>NZ_FMUH01000002.1 GCF_900101025.1 Klenkia marina
CGACGACACCGGCGCCGGCGACTGCTTCGTCGGCACCCACCTGGCCGGGCTCGCCGCCGGCCTGGGCCCGGTCGAGGCCGCCACCCGGGCCGGCGTCGCGGCCAGCCTCTCGTGCACCCAGGAGGGCGCCCGCGCCGCGCCGTCCCCGGCCCGGGTCACCGAGGCCCTCCACCAGCTCGCCACCGCCTGACCGCTCCCCCCTGCACCTCCCCGCCCGCACCGCCCCGCACCTCCCCCGCCCGCACCGCCCCGAGGAGAACACCGTGAAGCGACCGCTCGCCCTCGCCGCAGGCGCCTGCCTGCTGGCCCTCTCCGCCTGCGACAGCAGCAGCGCCCCGGCCGCCGGTTCGGGCGGCAGCAGCGAGGCGCCGGCCTCGCTGCCCGCCTCGAGCGTGCAGCCCACCGGGTGCGACCAGCCCGCCGACGGCCCCTTCGAGATCGGGCTGGTGACGATCAACCTGCAGGCGCTGTTCTTCAACCAGATCAACGCCGCCGCGCAGAAGATGGCCGACGACAACGGCGTCGACCTGCAGATCATCAGCGGCAACGACGACTCGGTCACCCAGGCCAACGCCATCGACACCCTGGTCGCCGGCGGGGTCGACGCGATCATCGTCGACGCCATCGACACCGAGGGCATCAAGCCCTCCGTCGAGGCCGCCGCCGCAGCCGGCATCCCCGTGGTCGCCGTCGACGCCATCGTCGACAGCCCGGCGGTCTCGGCGCAGGTGGGCACCGCCAACGCCGAGGGCGGCGAGCAGATCGCCCAGGACCTGCTGGAGCAGTCCGGCGGCCAGGGCGAGGTCGGCATCGTCGGCGCGCTCAACTCGACCATCCAGCTCGAGCGGCAGCAGGGCTTCACCGACGCCGTCACCGCCGGCGGGATGACCGTGGGCACCGTCGTCGACGGCAAGAACGTGCAGGAGACCGCCCAGTCGGCCGCGGAGAACCTGCTGACCGGCAACCCCGACCTCGAGTACGTCTACGCCACCGGCGAGCCGGCCCTGATCGGCCTGGCCGCCGCCGTCCGCGGCCAGGGCGCCCAGGACCGGGTCGACGTCGTCGGCTGGGACCTCTCCGACCCCGCCGTCGAGGGGCTGCGCGAGGGCTGGATCACCGGTGTCGTGCAGCAGCAGACCTTCGAGTTCGGCTACCGGGCCATGGCCTCGGCGATCGACCTCGCCTGCGGCAACCCGGTCGAGAAGGACCAGCCCGTGCCCACCGAGATCGTCACGCCCGACAACGTGGACGACTACACCTTCTACCTGGGGGACTGAGACATGGCGGAGGACCTCCCCGTGGACCAGCGCGGTGACCTGCTGGTCGAGCTGGCCGGGATCACCAAGTCCTACGGGCCCGTGAAGTCGCTGCGCGGGGTCGACCTGACCCTGCGCCGCGGGGAGGTCCTCGGCCTGGTCGGGGACAACGGCGCGGGCAAGTCGACGCTGATGAAGGTGCTCGCGGGCGCCGTCCAGCACGACGACGGCGAGATCCGGGTGCACGGCAAGCCGGTGCGCTTCAGCACCCCCGCCGACGCCCAGGCCGAGAAGATCGGCATCGTCTACCAGGACCTCGCCCTGTGCGACACGCTCGACGTCGCCAGCAACCTGTTCCTGGGCCGCGAGCCCAAGCGCGGCCCGTTCATCGACCGGAAGGCGATGCACGAGCAGGCCGCCCGGATCCTGGCCGATCTGCACGTCAAGGTCACCAGCACGCATCAGGAGATCGGCACGCTGTCCGGCGGTCAGCGCCAGACCGTGGCCATCGCCCGCGCGGTGTCCTTCGCCCCCGACGTCCTGATCCTCGACGAACCCACCGCCGCGCTGGCCGTGGCCGAGGTCGAGTCGGTGCTCCGGCTCATCGGCGAGGTCGCCGCCCAGGGGGTCGGCGTCATCCTCATCACCCACCGGCTGCAGGACCTCTTCCGGGTCTGCGACCGCATCACGGTGATGTACGAGGGCCAGAGCGTCGACGACGCCGCCATCGCCGACCTCGACATCGAGAAGCTCGTCGGCCTCATCACCCGCACGCCGCAGCCGACCCGCACGCAGCCGACCCGCACCGAGGGGAGCCGGGCATGAGCACCACCCAGACCCCGACGGAGCCCGCCCCCGCACCGAGCGTGCAGCGGCTGGCCCGGCAGCGCTCGCTGTGGGAGCGCACCAACAAGGCCACCGTGGTCATGGCCGGGGTGACCCTGGTGGTGTTCGTCTTCTTCGCCGTCGCCGACAGCGCCTTCCTGACCTTCGCCAACCTGTCGAACCTCGCCACCCAGGTCGGGCCGGTGCTGATCGTCGGTGTGGCCATGACGTTCGTGATCACCGCCGGCCAGATCGACCTGTCGGTCGGCTCGATCGTCGCCTTCGTGGCGGCGATCTCGGCCCAGCTGCTGGTGGCCGGCTGGGACTCCTCGCTGGTGATGGTCGCCGCGCTGCTCATGGGCCTGGGCTGGGGACTGGTCAACGGCTGGTTCACCGCCTACCAGGGCATCCCGGCCTTCATCGTCACGCTGGCCACGCTGTCGGTCGTCCGCGGCCTGGCGCTGTTCCAGACCGAGGGCTTCTCGGTGCCGATCGCCTCGACCACCTTCGTCGCGAAGCTCGGGACGGCGAAGTGGCTGGGCTTCTCGGTCACCGCCTGGATCGCGCTGGCGGTCGTCGTCGTGGGCCTGGTGCTGCTGCACGCCACCCGGTTCGGCCAGTACGTCATCGGCATCGGCGCGGCCGCCGAGTCGGTCCGCCGGGCCGGGGTGAACGTGAAGCTGGTGACGATGGCCGCGCTCGGGTTCTCCGGGCTGGCCGCGGGCCTGGCCGGGCTGCTCATCGCCGCGCGCCTGGGGTCGGGGTCGGCCAACAGCGCGCAGGGCTTCGAGCTCACCGTGATCGCCGCGGTCGTGCTCGGCGGCACCAGCCTGCTGGGCGGGCGCGGCACGATCGTCGGCACCCTGATCGGGGCGCTGCTCACCCAGATCATCGCCAACGGGCTCACCCTGCTCTCGGTCAGCCCGTACCTGACGCCCATCATCACCGGCACCGTCCTCGTGCTGGTCGTGTGGATCAACCTGCGCGGGCGCGACCTCGCCTGGTTCGTCCAGCGGCTGACCCGGCGCTCGTGAGCGCCGTCCGCACGGTCACCGGGGACGTCGACAGCGCCGACCTCGGCCTGGTGCTGCCGCACGAGCACCTGGCCAACGACAACGGGGTGGCGTTCCGGCCGTCGCCGGACCCCCGGCTGCGGGAGCTGCTCGACGCCCCGGTCAGCGCGGGCCTGGCGTGGCTGCTCTCGGACCACCCGTACGAGAACGCCGACAACTGCGCCCTGGACGACGACGGCGCGATGGCCGAGGACCTGCACCGGTTCGCCGGCGTGGGCGGCCGCACCGTGGTCGACCTGACCCCGCCGGGGATCGGCCGGGCCCCCGATCGGCTGCGCGCGCTGGCCGAGCGCACCGGCGTGCAGGTGGTGATGGGCTCGGGCTGGTACCTGCAGGCCACCCACCCGCCGCAGGTCGCGACGTCCACCGCCGACGAGCTGGCCGCCGAGCTGGTGGCCGAGTTCGACCCGGCGCACGACCTGCGGCCGGGGGTGATCGGCGAGATCGGGGTCTCCCCCGCGTTCACCGCCGACGAGCAGAAGGCGCTGCGCGCGGCCTGCCGGGCCCAGCGCGAGGTCGGCGTCCCGCTGTTCGTGCACCTGCCCGGCTGGCAGCGCCGGGCGCACGAGGTGCTCGACGTCGTCGTCGACTCCGAGGGCGTCGACCCCGGTGCCGTCGTGCTCTGCCACATGGACCCCTCCGGTGCCGACCGCGACCACCAGCTCTCGGTCGCCGCCCGCGGGCCGGTGCTGGAGTTCGACATGGTCGGGATGCCCTTCGACTACCCCGGCGAGGGCCAGTCGCCCTCCCCCACCGAGACCGCCGCCGCCGTCGTCGCCCTGGTGCACGCCGGGCACGGCGACCGGCTGCTGCTCTCCCACGACCTGTTCCTCAAGGCCATGCTCAGCCGCCACGGCGGCAACGGGCTGGCCTACGTCCCCGTCGTCTTCGCCGACCGGCTGCGCCGCAGCGGGCTGGCCGACGACGTGGTGACCGACCTGATGACCGCCAACCCACGCGCGCTGTTCGAGCGCGCGACGAGAGGACGCTGACGTGGCCAAGATCCTGATCGCCGGCGAGAGCTGGATGACGACCTCGACGCACGTGAAGGGGGTCGACGAGTTCTCGGTGCACTCCTACGTGGAGGGCGTGGGCCCGCTGCGCGACGCGCTCACCTCCCGCGGGCACGAGGTCGTGCACCTGCCCGCGCACCTGGTGCCCACCGACTTCCCGGACGACGCCGCGGCGCTGGACGCCTACGACCTCGTGGTGCTGTCCGACATCGGTGCCAACTCGATCCAGCTGGCCCCCGGGGTGTTCGAGCGGTTCACCCCCGGCGCCGACCGGCTGGGCGCGCTGCGCGACTGGGTGGGGGCCGGCGGGGCGTTGCTCATGGTCGGCGGCTACCTGTCGTTCTCCGGCTTCCAGGCCCGCGCTGCCTTCCGGCAGACCGCGATCGCCGAGGTGCTGCCGGTCGAGATGCTCCCCGAGGACGACCGCGTCGAGGCCCCCGCCGGCATCACCCCGGTGGTCACCGACGCCGACCACCCCGCCCTCGGCGGCGCCGGCGAGCAGTGGCCGCTGCTGCTGGGCTACAACCGGGTGGTCGCCAAGCCCGGCGCCGTCGTCCCCGCGCTGGTCGGCCCCGACCCGCTCGTGGCGCTGGACGAGTACGGCTCGGGCCGGGCCGGCGTGTTCACCTCCGACTGCTCGCCGCACTGGGCACCGCCGGAGTTCTGCGAGCAGTGGCCGGGCTACGCCGACCTGTGGGACGGACTGGTCCGTTGGCTGACGCGCGCCTAGGCCGGGCTGCGGCCCTGCTGGAACGGCAGGCGGCGGCCCTCGACGCCGCCTGCGCGATCCCGTTCGTGCAGCAGGTGACCGACGGGACGCTGCCCGACGCGGCGTTCGCCCGGTACCTGCTGGTCGAGGAGGCCTTCGTGCTCACCGCCTCGCGGGTGCTGGGCCGGGTGGTCTGGGAGTCGCCGACCTGGGACGAGCTGCTGCCGCACGCCCGGTCCCTGACCAACCTGGTCACCGACCAGCGCGACTACTTCGGGGGCCTGCGCGACCGCTGGCCGGTCGACGGCGCGCAGGCGCGGGACGTGCTCGCCCGCGGCCGGGTGCTCGACGACACCGTGCTGGCCCAGGTCGCCGAGGGTGGCCGGGCTGCCGCGGTGGTCGGCATGTACGCCGCGGAGACCATGTACGCCCGGTGGTGCACCGCGGCCGCGGCGGTGGACGCCCCGCGGCGGCCGGACCTGCAGGCCTGGGTCCAGCTGCACGCCGAGCCCGCGTTCCTGGCCCAGGTCGACGCCCTGCGCGAGGACGTCGACCGGCTCGGCCCCGAGGTCACCGACGCCGACCTCGACCGCTGGTACACCGCGGTGCTCACCGCCGAGGAGGAGTTCCACGCGGTCGCGGTGTCCTGACCCGTTCCACGTGGAACGGCTCAGGACACCGCCCGGACGACGGACTCGGCCACGCTGCTGCTGATCGGGATCCGGGGCAGCAGCAGCGCCTGCGCCACGTGGTAGGCGTCGGGCTGACCGGTCCACGTGGTGTGCCCGACCTGGCCCTCCGGGGTGAGCTCGTGGTGCCAGTTCCCCGTGCGCGGGTCGCGCACCAGCAGCTCGACCAGGTTCGACCAGTGGTCGTGGTCGGCGGCGTACCCGGGCTCGCCGGTCACCGCCCCCAGGACGGCGGCCGCCGCCAGTGCCTCGGCCACCACCCAGTGCATGCGGGCGGCGACGACGGGCCGGTCGTCCCAGTCGAGGGTGTAGACGAAGCCCGGGTGGCCGTCGGGGGCGCCGCCCCGCTCGACGGCGACCCGGTACAGCTCGGCCGGGGCGGTCGCGAGCTCCGCGGGCAGGTCGACGACGGTGCCGAGCTGGGCGACCAGTCGGGCCCACTCGAACTGGTGCCCGACGGTCACGCCGAAGGGCCGGAACGGGTCGGCCGGGGAGTCGCGGTTGTACTGCAGCTGCGGCACCCAGGCGGCGTCGAAGTGCTCGGGCAACCGCCAGTCGCGGGCCCGCGCCTCGCCCACGACGCGCTCGGCGGTGCGCACGCACCGCCGGCGCAGCCGGGCAGCCCGGTCGTGGTCGCCCCGCGAGGCCAGGGCGTCGGCGGCGGCCAGGTGGGCCTCCACGCCGTGCATGTTGGCGTTGGCCCCGCGGTAGTCGGCGCACGTCGTCCACGCGGCGTCCCACTCCTCGACCGCGGCGCCGGCGTCGTCGTCCCAGAAGTGCTCGTCCCACACGGCCAGCGCGTCGTGCAGCAGATCGGTGCCACCGGGCAGCCCGACCCGGCTGAGGGTGGCCCCGGCCAGCACGACGAAGGCGTGCACGTAGGCCTGCTTGGGGCCGGTGCCGTGCGCGTCGGACCACCAGCCGCCGTGCGCGTCGTCGTGCAGCAGGCCGGTGAGCGCCCGGCGGCCGTGCTCGGCCAGCTCGGCGGCGCCCGGGCGGCCCCAGGCGGCGGCCAGGCCGAACACGTGGGTCATGCGGGCGCCGATCCACGTCTCGGGGACCTTGCCCGGCGTGCGGGCACCGTGCTCGTCGAGCCACCCGAACCCCCCGGCCGGGTCGGCCGCCGCCGCGGCGGTGGTGAGCAGCTGGTCCAGCTCCGGCGTCTCGGGGGTCACGGCCCGACCGTAGCCAGCCCGGCCGGGGCACGGCAGGATGACCGCCGCACGGGGTCCCGAGAGCAGGAGAGTGCGATGCGCAGCGAGTTGTTCGCCCCCGAGTACGCCGAGCAGCAGGCGGCCGGGATCCAGAAGCAGGGCGGCAAGATGTGCCGCGTCGGGCTGAACGGCGAGGTGTTCGCCCGAGCCGGCTCGATGGTGGCCTACCAGGGCAACCTGTCCTTCGACGCGATGGGCTCCGGCGGCATCGGCGGGTTCATCAAGCAGAAGCTCACCGGCGAGGGTGTGCCGCTGATGAAGGTGCGCGGCCAGGGCGACCTCTTCCTCGCCGACGCCGCGCAGGACGTGCACATCATCGACCTCGACGGCTCCGACGGCCTCACCATCAACGGGGCCAACGTGCTGGCCTTCGACCCGTCGCTGTCCTACGACATCCGCCGCGTCTCCGGTGCCGGCATGAGCAGCAGCGCCGGCCTGTTCAACTGCGTCTTCACCGGCGTCGGCCGCATCGCCATCACCACCAAGGGCCAGCCGGTCGTGCTCGCGGTCAACCAGCCCACCTTCGCCGACCCGCAGGCCGCCGTCGCGTGGTCCTCGGGGCTGCAGACCGGTGTGCAGATGAACGACTCGTTCGGGCTGGGCACGCTGATGGGGCGCACCACCGGCGAGCGGTTCACCCTCTCCTTCCACGGCCAGGGCTTCGTCGTCGTCCAGGCGTCCGAGGAGCCGCCGGTCAGCGCGATCTCGGGTCAGGGGTCGGGCCAGCAGGCCGGCGAGGGCGGGCTCGGCGGGGCTCTCGGCGCGTTCCTGCGATGAGTTCTCCCGCCGGGGGCCGTCCTCCCGGCATGACTGCGAACCTGTGCCCCTACCTGAACTTCGACGGCGACGCCCGCGAGGCCATGGAGACCTACCAGCGCGTGCTGGGCGGTGAGCTGACCATGAGCACCTTCGGGGAGTTCGGCATGGACGGCCCCGACGCCGACAAGGTCATGCACGGCCAACTCGACACCCCCGACGGCATCCTGCTCATGGGCTCCGACGCCGGCCCGGGCATGGGGTTCGAGAAGACCGCCGGCATGACCGTGTGCATCAGCGGCACCGACACCGAGAAGCTGCGCGGCTGGTGGGCGGCGCTGGCCGAGGGTGCCGACGTGCAGACGCCGCTGGCCGTGCAGATGTGGGGCGACGAGTACGGGGCGCTCACCGACCGGTTCGGCACCCCCTGGATGTTCAACATCGGCCAGGCGCCGCGCGACTGACGGGGAGGGGGCAGGATCGGGACCGTGAGCGACTTCGACAGCGACTTCGACCTGGTCCTGCCACCGTCCGTCGACGTCCGGGAAGTGGGCATGCGCGACGGCCTGCAGCTCGAGGCGCCGGTGCCGCTGGCCGGCAAGCTGGCGATGCTCGAGGCGCTGGTGGCCACCGGGGTGCGGCGCATCGAGGTCACCTCGTTCGTCTCGCCCAAGGCGGTGCCCGCCCTCGCCGACGCCGACCAGGTCGCCGCCGAGCTCGGGCAGTTCAGCGGCGTGCGGTTCTCCGCGCTGGTCGCCAACGCCCGCGGAGCCCAGCGGGCGGTCGACGCCGGCATCGCCGACCTCGAGTACGTGGTCAGCGCCGCCGACTCGCACTCCCGCGCCAACGCCGGCCGGACGACGTCGGAGGCCGTCGGCGCGGTGGGCGAGATCGCCGCGCTGGCCCACGGCGCCGGCGGTTCGCTGGAGGTCATCGTGGCCACCGCCTGGGACTGCCCCTTCGACGGCCGCACCGCGCTCGACCGCACCGTCGACGTCACCCGGGCCGCGGTCACCGCCGGTGCCGACGCCCTCTGCCTGGGCGACACCATCGGGACGACGACCCCGCTGCGGGTGGTGCGGCTGCTCGACGAGGTGCGCCGGGTCTCCCCCGGCGTGCCGCTGGGCGTGCACTTCCACGACACCCGTGGCACCGGGCAGGCCAACGCCCTCGCCGCGATCCAGGCCGGGGTCACCCAGCTCGACGCCTCGGTGGGCGGTCTGGGTGGCTGCCCGTTCGCGCCCGGCGCCAGCGGCAACATCGCCACGGAGGAACTCGTGTACTGGCTCGAGGACTCGGGGGTGGCCACCGGCATCGACCTCGACGCGGTGCTGGCCGCGGCCAGGGTGACGGAGGACGCCGTCGGGCGCGAGCTGCCCAGCTCGCTGTACCGGGCAGGTGGGAAGAACGCGCCGCGCGGGGCGTTCCAGCCGGCATGAGCGAGCCCCACGAGATCGTCGACCCCCGTGTGATGCGCGACGTGCTGGGCCACTTCGCGTCGGGCATCACCGTGGTGACCGCCGTCGAGGAGTCCGGGCCCATCGGGTTCACCTGCCAGTCGTTCAGCTCGCTGTCGCTGGACCCGCCGCTGGTCGCCTTCGCCCCGGCCCGCACGTCGACCACCTGGCCCCGGCTGCGCGCCGCCGGCCGCTTCTGCGTCAACGTGCTGGCCGACGACCAGGACGGCCTCTCCACCCAGTTCGCCCGCTCGGGCACCGACAAGTTCGCCGGGGTGGGCTGGACCCCCAGTGCGCACGGCTCGCCGGTGCTCGACGGGGTGGTGGCCTGGATCGACTGCGCGCTGTACGCCGAGCACGACGGCGGCGACCACACGATCGTCGTCGGCCGGGTGCTCGACCTGGGTGCCACCGCCGAGCGCACGCCCCTGGTCTTCCACCGCGGCGCCTACGGCCTGCAGGCGGCGGTGGTCCCACCCCCCGGCGCCTAGTCCCACCTCCCGACCCCGGGGGCGTCATGTGACGCTCAGGACCCACTTCTCGCCGCGAATGGGTCCTGAGCGTCGTACGACGCCTGCGGGGTGGGGGTGTTGGGGGGGGGTGGGAAGAGCCCTAGCCGAAGCGGACGGCGATCAGGGCGACGTCGTCGCGGCGGTCGAGCTCGGTGTCGATGGCGTGCGCGCACAGGTCGACCGGGCCGGCACCGACGTCCGCGGCGCCCAGCCGGTCGACCAGCGCCGCGATGCCCTCGTCGAGGTCGGCGCCGGGGTGCTCGATGAGGCCGTCGGTGTAGCCCACCAGCACGGTGCCGGCCGGGACCTCGAGGTGCACGCTCTCGCGGCGGGTGTCGCCGTCCACACCCACGAGCAGTCCGGTGGGCTCGGTGAGCACCTGCACGTGCCCGTCGGGGTGGCGGAGCACCAGCGGTGGGTGCCCGGCGTTGGCCACGACCAGCTGCCAGGGCCGGCCTTCGCCGGCCGGGGGCACCGCCCGGACGTAGGCCATGGTGGCCATCGAGGCCACGTGGAGCCCCTGCACCAGGCGGTCGACCCGGCCCAGCACCGCGGCGGGGTCGGGGTCGGTCGGGTCCCACATGCAGGCGCGCAGCAGCCCGCGCAGGTGGCCCATGGCGGCCGCGGCGGCGACGTCGTGGCCGACGACGTCGCCGATGGCCACGCCGATCGCGCCGTCGGGCAGCTGCAGCAGGTCGTAGAAGTCGCCGCCGACGTCGGCCGCGGTGGAGGCGCTGACGTAGTGCGCCGCCGAGGAGACGCCCGGGATGTCGGGCAGCTGGGGCAGCAGCGAACGCTGCAGGGTCTCGGCGACCTGGTGCTCGGCCTGGTAGAGCCGAACGTTGTCCAGCGCCAGACCGGCCCGGCGGGCGAGGTCCTGCACCAGCTCGACGTCGGGGTCGGTGAACGAGCGGTCCTCGCCGGTGAGCACCAGGGCCATGGCGCCCAGCACCCGCCGGCGGGCGATCATCGGGACGGCGACCACCGCGTGGCCCCCGAGGCGCTGGTGGGCCTCGCGGGCGGGGGTGCGGGCGTACACCGAGTCCAGGCGCGCGTCGGTGAGCTCCTCGACGACCACCGGACGCCGGGACTCCATGGCCTGCCGGCTGGGCGACCCGGGGGTCAGGTTCGCCGCGTGCAGGCTGCTGATGGTCTCGAGCTCGGCGGTGAGGCCGCGGCGGTGCTTGGCGGCGGTCTCGAGCACCTCGCCGTGCGCGTCGACCACCGTCACGAAGATCCAGTCGGCCAGCAGGGGCACGCACAGGTCGGCGAGCCGGCCGAGCAGCTCGGTGCGGTCGAGGGTGGCGGTCAGCGAGCTGGTGGCCTCGGCCATGAGCGCCAGCCGGTTCTGCGCCGCCTCGGCCTCCTCACGGGCGTGCTCGGCGTCGGCCTGGGCCTGCTCGGCGGCCGCCCGGGCGGTCTCGGCCTCGCGGCGGGCGGTCTGCTCGGCCTCGAACGCGGCGGCCCGCTCGCCCTCGGTGCGCACCCGCTCGGTGACGTCGGTCTGCACGCCCACGAAGCTGACCAGCTCGCCCGCGCCGTCGAACACGGGGCTGATCGACACCTGGTTCCAGAAGACGGTGCCGTCCTTGCGGTAGTTCAGCAGCGTCTCGGTGAACGGCTCGTGCGACTCCAGGCCGCGGCGGATGGCCAGCACCGCGCCGCGGTCGGTCGCCGGGCCCTGCAGGAACCGGCAGTTGCGGCCGACCGACTCCTCGTAGGAGTAGCCGCTGACCCGGCAGAACGCCGGGTTGACCCACACGAGCGGGTCGTCGTCGCGGCGGGGGTCGCTGATGGTGAAGCAGATGTCGGTGGCCAGCACGGCGCGGTCGCGCATGGTCTGCAGCCGACGGTCCGGGGAGTCGCCCTGGTCCCCCTCGAGCCGCAGGAAGACGACGAGGGCGAGCTGGTCGTCGACGGGCTCGGCCGAGAGCGGGAAGCCGGTGACCCAGAGGGTCATCTCGTCCTGCGTGCTGCTGGGGGCCAGCCGCACGGCCTCGCCCGAGACCGGGGAGCCCTCGGCCACCTGCGACAGCGGGCTGCTGGTCCGCTCGAGCGGCTCGCCGGCGAGGGAGGTGAGGCCGGCGGCGGTGCCCCACTGGTCGATCGGCACCGGCAGCTGCACGTTGCCGGCGAGCTCGACGGCCGCGGTGTTGGCGTAGACGACGCTGCCGGCCTTCTGGTCGATGACCAGCACGGCGACGGGGACGTCGACCAGCACGCCGGGCAGCGCGGACCGGGCGCCCTCGGCTGAGTCGGTGGCCGAGACCACCGCGGTCGCCGCACCGACGGCGTCGGCCTGGTGGGCGCGGTCGGCGTCGCCCTCGGGGCCGACCGCCGACCCCGCGACGAGGGCCGCTGCCTCGGGGGGCACGTCGGACCCGGGTGGGACAGGGACCTCCGGCACGCGCAAGATCGTACCGGCGCGGCACCGGCGGCGCCCGGACCCGATCGGGGGAACCCCCCGCGGACTACGTCGCCGGGGGCCCGGGCTCGGGGTCGGGGGCCTCGTCGGCGCGGTCGAGCTCGGCGAGGTGGCGCAGCCACAGCAGGCCGAGCACCGGCAGCGCCAGCGGGATGAACCCGTAGCCCTGCCCGAACCCCGACCACACGGTGGCGTCGGGGAAGGCGGCCCGGTCGACCAGCGACAGGGTGCCCACCACCAGGACGCCGACCAGCTCGACGACGCAGGCGACGGCGGCGGTGCGGCGTCCCGACCGACCCCCGCGGGCCAGGCCCACGGTGGCGACGACGTAGACGACGGCGGAGAACGCCGACAGCAGGTAGGCGACCGGGGCCTCGTCGAACTGGGTGGCCAGCTGGACGGCGGCGCGGGCGCCGGCGGCCAGCGCGAACGTGCCGTACACGGCGACCAGGACCCGCCCGGGGCCGCGAGCGGTGCTCCCGGCGTCGTCGCTGCCGGCGGCCGGGGCGCCGAGCCGGTCAGCCACCGGTGGCCTCCCACAGCTGCAGCAGCCGCCACACCATGACGGCGACCACCAGCGCGGCGACGGCGAGCACGGTGCCGGCCCAGCGGGTGGGTTCGGTGCGCGACCAGAGCACCCCGGCCACCGGCACGAGGACGACGCTGATCAGGTAGGCGAGGAAGGTGGCCGTCTCGGGTGGGCGCTGGCCGCCGGCGAGGGCCACGAGCACCAGCGCCAGCTGCACCAGCAGCACGGCCTCCAGCACACCGGCCGCCACGAGGTGGGCCAGCCCGGTGCGCCGGCGCAGCACGGTGGACAGCCCGCCGAGCGCAGCCACCACCAGGGCGACGACGGTCGCGAGGGCGACCAGGGGCGTGCTCACGGCGCCATCCTCCCAGTGCGCGCGGGCCGGCCGGCGGGCGGCGACACGCCGGTGTCCGTGTCCAGGGGTAACGGATTCCTCGGGGTCTCGTTCAACCCGGCACAGCCCAGACACAGGTGCGACAGCGTCGTCGCACCCCTGCCGAGGAGTCGCCCGTGCACAGGTTCCGTCGATCCGTCGGACTGGTCGGAGGTGCCGCCCTCGTGGCCGGTGTCCTCATCACCAGCTCCCCCGCCACCGCAGCCCCCGCAGCCCCCTCGCTCGCCCCCGTCCAGGACTTCCTCGCCGACCAGCTCAGCACCCTCGCCGCCGCGGTGCCCACCGAGGTGCTGGTGCACGGCACGGACGCCGCCGCGGCCCGGGCCGCCGTCGCCGCGACCGGCATGAGCACGGTGACCGAGTTCGAGTCGATCGGCGTGGTGGTCGCCCGCGGCACCGCCGACCAGGTCGCGACCGCCCGCACCCAGCCCGGCGTCACCTACCTCGAGGGCAACGCGCCCATCGAGTTCGCCGACTCGACCTCCAACCTCGCCACCCGCGGCGCCGAGGCCGCCAGCACCCTCACGGGGGCGAACGGGCAGGCGCTGGACGGCAGCGGGGTGTCGGTCGCGGTCATCGACTCCGGCGTCGACCCGCTGCACCCCTACCTGCGCGACACCGACGGCGGCAGCGCGGTCGTGGCGAACCTCAAGAGCGTGTGCCTGGTCGAGAGCGCACCGACGCCGGACTGCGTCGTCCCCGTCCCGGGGATCGTCGACACCGACACCCTGTCGCTGGGCGGGCACGGCACGCACGTCAACGGCATCGTCGCCGGGCGGCCCACCACGCTGTCGGACGGCACCCAGCTGCAGGGTGCGGCCCCCGGTGCCTCGCTGGTCTCGATCTCCACCGGTGCCGTGCTGCTCATCGTCGGCGCCGACTCGGCGCTGAACTGGGTGCTGGAGAACCACGAGCACCCGTGCGGCGAGGGCGTGGCCGCCGACGTCTGCCCGCCGATCAAGGTCACGAACAACTCCTACGGCCCCAGCGGCGGCGGCGCGTTCGACCCGCAGTCGGCCACGGTGAAGCTGCAGCGCGCGCTGGCCGCCGAGGGCGTCGTGACCGTGTGGGCCGCCGGCAACGACGGCGGTGACGGCTCGACCTCGCTGACCAACCCGCCCGGTCAGGACCCCACCGGCGGCATCATCTCCGTCGCCTCCTACTTCGACGAGTCGACCGGCACCCGCGACGGCGGGATCAGCGAGTTCTCCTCCCGTGGGGCGGCCGCCGACTCCTCGACCTGGCCGGACCTGTCGGCCCCGGGTGAGGACATCACGTCGTCGTGCCGGCTGTACCTGCCGATCTGCGCCACCGGCCTGCAGCCGCAGAACGGCCCCGGCCCGCTGGACCTCGGCACGTTCAACACCATCAGCGGCACCTCGATGGCCGCCCCGCACGTCGCCGGCATCGTGGCCCAGCTGTTCCAGGCCGACCCGACGGCCACCCCCGCCGAGGTCGAGCAGGCCCTGGTGGGCACGGCGTACCGGTACACCGACGGCGCGGGTTACCAGGCCGTCGGTGGCCGGACGACGTCCTTCGACAAGGGCGCCGGCCTGGTCGACGTCGTGGCCGCGGTCGAGGCACTGCTGGCCCGCTGAGCCGACCGGTCCCCGCCACCCGGCCACGGGGGTGGCGGGGACCGTGCTCCACGTGAACCATCCGTGGCGTCCACGACGAAGGAGATGCATGAAGACCGGTGACGTCGCGCCCGAGTTCGAGCTGCCCGACCAGGACGGCGTGCCCCGCCGGCTGTCCACGATGCTGCAGAGCGGCCCGGTCGTGCTGTTCTTCTACCCGCTGGCCTCCTCGGGTGGGTGCACCACCGAGATGTGCACGGTGCGCGACGAGGCCGCGCAGTTCGCCGAGGTCGGGGCGCAGCGCGTGGGCATCAGCCAGGACTCCGTCGCGAAGCAGAAGGCGTTCGCCGACGCCCACGGCTTCGACTACCCGCTGCTCTCCGACGCCGACGGCGCCGTCTGCTCGGCGTACGGCACGAACCGCGGGTGGAAGGCCGCTCCGGTGAAGCGGCACACGGTCGTGATCGGCACCGACGGCGTCGTCCGCGACGTGATCAAGAGCGAGTTCAAGTTCGCCAAGCACGCGGACAAGGCGCTCTCGGCGCTCAAGCCGTCCTGAGGCTCCGGCCGGGTGGCGGGCCACTCCCCCACCCGGCCGGGTACTACCGCCCGAGCTCGGCCCGGATCTCCGCGTCGTGCTGGCCGACCGCCGGCACCGACCCCACCGTGCCCGGCGTGGCCGAGAACCGCGGCGCGACGGCCGGCTGCACCGTGCCGTCGACCTCGACGAACACCCCCCGCTCCCGGTTGTGCGCGTCGGTGGCCGCCTCCCGCAGCGACCAGACGGGTGCGACGCAGGCGTCGGTGCCCGCGAAGACCTCCCACCACTGCGCACGGGTGCGGCTGCCGATCACCTCGGCGAACCGGGCACGCAGCGCCGGCCAGGCCGCCGGGTCGTCGCGGTCGGGCAGCGCCGGGTCATCGGCCAGCCCCAGGCCGGTGAGCAGGGCGGCGTAGAACTGCGGTTCCAGGGCGCCCACGGCCAGGAAGGCGTCGTCGGCGCAGCGGTAGACGTCGTAGAACGGCGCGCCGGTGTCGAGCAGGTTGACCCCGCGGGCGTCGGTCCAGCGCCCGGTGTCGAGCATCCCGTGGATCATCGTCGTGAGCACCGCGGTGCCGTCGACGATCGCGGCGTCGACGACCTGGCCCTCGCCCGACGTGCGGGCGTGCAGCAGGCCGGCCACGACGCCGAGGGCGAGGAACACCCCGCCGCCGCCGAAGTCGCCGAGCAGGTTGATCGGCGGCGCGGGCCGCTCGTCGGGCCGGCCGCTGGCGCCCAGGGCACCGGTGAGGGCGATGTAGCCGATGTCGTGCCCGGCGCTGTGCGCCAGCGGGCCGGTCTGGCCCCAGCCGGTCATGCGCCCGTAGACCAGCGCCGGGTTCAGCCCGTGCGCTGCGTCGGGGCCCAGCCCCAGGCGCTCCATCACCCCGGGCCGGAAGCCCTCGAGCAGGACGTCGGCCCGGCCCACCAGCGCCCGGACGACGGCGAGGTCGTCGGCGTCCTTGAGGTCCAGGGCGATCGAGCGCTTGCCGCGGTCCAGCAGCGACGGCCCGCCGAGGGGGGACGCCGGGCCGCGCCGGTCGATGCGCACCACGTCGGCGCCCAGGTCGGCCAGCAGCATCCCGCAGAAGGGCCCCGGGCCCAGTCCCGCGAACTCCACGACCCGTACGCCCTGCAACGGTCCGGCCACGCTGCCGCCCTCTCGCTCGTCGACTCCTCGGTGGCATGCTGCCGCACCGTGCGGACTGCCCTCGTCGTGGCCCTCGGCGGGGTGCTGGGCGCGCTGTCCCGGTGGGGGGTCTCGCTCGGGCTGCCGCACACCCCGGGCACCTGGCCCTGGGCCACGGTCACCGTCAACCTGACCGGCTGCCTGGTGATCGGGGGGCTGCTCGCCGTCCTGCTGGCCCGGTACCCGGGCCACCCCTGGCTGCGGCCGTTCCTGGCCACCGGGGTGCTCGGCGGTTACACCACCTTCTCCACCTTCGCCGTCGACGTCGTGCAGCTGGTCGAGGCCGGGCGGGCCGGGGTGGCCGTGGCGTACCTGCTGGTGAGCGTGCTGGGCGGGCTGCTCGCCGTGGTCGCGGGCCTGCTGCTGGGCCGGGCGGCGGTGCGCGCACGGGAGACGGTGGGCGCCGAGCTCGAGGCCGGGCAGGACCGGTCGTGACGGCGCTGTGGGTCGCCCTGGGCGCGGTCGCCGGCGCGGTGCTCCGCTTCGGCGCCGACCGGGTGGCGGTGCGGTGGCGGGGCGCGGGCAGCGTCGTCGGCATCCTGGTCGTGAACGTCGTGGGCAGTCTCGTGCTCGGCGCCGTCCTCGGTGCCCGCGACCTGTCCCCGGCCGTGGTGGCGCTGGTGGGCACCGGGTTCTGCGGCACGCTCACCACGTTCTCCACGTTCGCGTACGACGTCGTGCGGCTGGTCGAGGAGCGCCGGGTGGGCCGGGCGCTGGGTTACCTGACCGGCTCGGTGCTGCTGGGCGTCGGGGCGGCGACGATCGGGTACGTGGCCGTCCGCTGACCTGCGACCGGCGCGGGCGCCCGCTAGGTTCGGAGTCGGTATGGCAGATGAGCAGAACTCCGAGAGCCCCGTCGTCGTGGTCGCGAACCGCCTGCCGGTCGACCAGGTGGTCGCCGCCGACGGATCGGTGAGCTGGACCCGCAGCCCCGGTGGCCTGGTCACCGCGCTCGAGCCGTTCGTGGCCGGGCGCGGCGGTGCCTGGGTCGGGTGGTCGGGCAAGGCCGGCGACGCACCCGAGCCCTTCGAGTCCGGTGGCATGCACCTGGTGCCGGTGGGCCTGACCGAGGACGACGTCGACCTCTACTACGAGGGCTTCTCCAACGCCTCGCTGTGGCCGCTGTACCACGACGTGGTCGAGAAGCCGGAGTACCACCGCACCTGGTGGAACAGCTACGTGCAGGTCAACCGCCGGTTCGCGGAGAAGGCCGCCGAGGTCGCCGCCGAGGGCGCGATCGTCTGGGTGCACGACTACCAGCTGCAGCTGGTGCCCGCGATGCTCCGCCAGCTGCGCCCCGACCTGACCATCGGGTTCTTCCTGCACATCCCGTTCCCGCCCTACGAGCTGTTCACCCAGCTGCCCTGGCGCAACGCGATCGTCGAGGGCCTGCTCGGCGCCGACCTCATCGGCTTCCAGATGCCCGCGGCGGCCAGCAACTTCGTGCAGCTGGCCCGCCGGCTGCACGACCTGCCCACCCGGGGCAGCACGATCTCCTACGACGGTCGCACCATCACCGCGAAGGCGTTCCCAATCTCGATCGACGTCGCCGACTTCGAGTCCCTGGCCAGCAAGCCCGAGGTGCTCGAGCGCGCCGCCGAGATCCGTCGCGAGCTGGGCAACCCCGAGAAGGTGATCCTCGGCGTCGACCGGCTGGACTACACCAAGGGCATCAGCGTGCGGCTCGAGGTCTTCCTCGAGCTGCTGGAGGACGAGCTGGTCGAGGCGCCGTCCACGGTGTTCATGCAGGTGGCCACCCCCTCCCGCGAGCGGGTCGAGCACTACGTGACCATGCGCGAGACGATCGAGCAGCAGGTCGGGCACATCAACGGGGTCTTCGGCTCCACCAGCGGCCCGGCGGTGCACTACTTCAACCAGTCGATGCCGCGCGAGGAGCTCGCCGCCCTCTACCGGGCCGCCGACGTCATGCTCGTGACGCCGTACCGCGACGGCATGAACCTGGTGGCCAAGGAGTACGTCGCCGCCCGCAGCGACAACGCCGGCACCCTGGTGCTCAGCGAGTTCGCCGGTGCCGCCGCCGAGCTCAAGCAGGCCTACCTGGTCAACCCGCACGACAAGGACGGCGTCAAGAAGCAGCTCATGCGGGCGCTGCGGGCCGACCCCGCCGAGTCGGCGAAGGCCATGAAGGCGATGCGCCGGCACCTGGCCAGGCACGACCTGGAGCACTGGGCGTCCTCGTTCTTCGCCGCCCTGCAGGAGGAGGCACGGTGACCACCGACCTGACCGCCGACCTGACCGCCCTCGCCGGGCGTCGTCCGCTGCTGGTGGCCAGCGACTACGACGGCGTCCTGGCCCGGCTGCGCGACGTCCCGGGCGAGGCCGTGCCCGAGGAGTGGGCACCCGCCCTCCTCCGCCGGCTGGCGGCCGCCGACGGCGTCGTGGTGGCGCTGGTCAGCGGCCGCGGTGTCGACGACCTGCGCACGACGTCCGGGTTCGGCGAGCCCTTCCGGTTCGTCGGCAGCCACGGGGCCGAGACCGACGACGGGCTCGACCCGGCCGTGGCCGCCGAGCGCGACCTGCTGGTCGACGCCCTGGGCCCGCTGGTCGACGCCGTCGAGGGCGCCCGGTTGGAGGTCAAGCCGGCCGCGGTCGCGGTGCACGTGCGCACCGTCGCCGACCGGGCCGCCGCGACCGCGCTGCTGGAGCGGGCCGCCGCGGCGGCGGGCCCGCACCACACCGCCAAGCCGGGCAAGGACGTCCTCGAGCTCGCCGTCACCGACGCCGACAAGGGGACGGCGGTGCTCCGGCTGGCCGCGCAGCTCGGTGCCGACGGCGTGCTCTACCTGGGCGACGACCTCACCGACGAGGACGCCTTCACGGCCCTGGCCCCGCGTACGGGGTCGGCCTCGGTGAAGGTCGGCGCCGGCGACACCGCGGCCTCGCTGCGGGTGGCCGACCTCGACGGCGTCCGCGACCTGCTCGAGGAGCTGGCCCGCGCCCTGGGCGTCTGAGGCACTTCTGTCCATTGCGAACAGGTGACGCACAGCTCACCCTCACCTACGGTCACGGGGTGATCGCCAACCACCTGCGGGCCCGGCCGTGGCGCTGACCCGCCGACGATTCCTGGCCGGCGCCCTCGCCCTGCCGGCCGTGTCCACCCTCGCGGCCTGCGCCGGCACCGTTGTGGCCCCCGGTGACCTCTCGCGGTTGCGGATGATGGTCCCGGCCAGCCCGGGCGGCGGGTGGGACACCACCGCCCGCACGCTGCAGCGGGTGATCCAGCAGACCGGGATCGCCCGCAACGTGCAGGTCTTCAACGTCGAGGGCGCCGGCGGCACCATCGGCATCGGCCAGCTCGCCCGCGAGGACGACGACGCCCTGCTGATGATGATGGGCCTGGTCATGGTGGGCGCCATCGACACCAACGACTCGACCACCCGGCTCGACGACGTCACCCCGATCGCGCAGCTGATCGCCGAGACCGAGCTGATCGTGGTCCCGGCCGAGTCGCCGTACGACACCCTCGAGGACTTCGTGACCGGGTGGGCCGCCGACCCGCGGGGCACCCCGATCGCCGGGGGCTCGGCGGGCGGCACGGACCAGATCCTGGCCGGGCTGCTGGCGCAGGCGGCCGGCATCGACCCCCTGCAGGTCAACTACATCGCCTACTCCGGCGGCGGTGAGTCGCTGTCGGCACTGCTGGGCAACCAGGTGGCGGCCGGCATCTCGGGCACCGCCGACTACGGCCCGCAGGTCACCAGCGGCGACCTCAAGGGGCTGGCCGTCTCGACCGCCGACCGGTCCGAGGCGGTGCCCGACGTCCCCACGATCCTCGAGAGCGGCTTCGACGTCGAGGTGACCAACTGGCGCGGCCTGATGGCCCGACCCGGCATGTCCGACGGCGCCCGGGAGGACCTCATCGCGCTGGTCACCGAGGCGCACGACACCGACGAGTGGGCCGAGGCGCTGGACGCCAACGGCTGGCTGGACACCTTCCAGACCGGCGACGAGTACGGCGAGTTCCTCGCCGAGGAGGAGACCCGCGTGCGCCAGGTCCTGACCGAGATCGGGCTGATCGAGTGAACGAGGCCGAGGAGTCGGTGGCGGCGGAGACCTCCGCAACCCCCGTCGCGCAGCGGCCGGGGCGGTTCAGCGGCGAGTTGGTCGGCGCGGTGCTGCTGGCCGCACTCGGGGTGTACCTGCTGGTCGACGCCGGGGCGATCGCCGTCCCGGGGTCGAGCAACACGGTGGGCCCGCGGTTCTTCCCCTACGCGGTCGGCGGGCTCAGCGTCGCCACGGGTGCGCTGCTGGCCCTGCGCGTGCTGCGCGGGGACCGCGGCCCGGCCGACGACGGCGAGGACGTCGACCCCGACGCCCCCACCGACTGGCGGGCCGTGGCGGTCATCGCCGTCGCGTTCGTCGCGCACGCCCTGCTGATCAACGTGGTGGGCTGGCCGCTGGCGGTGGCGCTGATGTTCGCCGCCGTGGCCACGACGCTGCAGGGACGGCTGACGCCGGCCGCCGCCGTCCGGCCGTTCCTCGTGGGCCTGACGGTGGGCTGCGTGGTCTGGATCGTGTTCGTCAAAGCGCTGAACGTGGCGCTGCCCGGCGGCGTCGTTCTCGAGTTCCTGACGAGCTGGTTGTAGATGGCGATCTCCGACCTGCTCGGCGGGTTCGCCGACGCGATCACCCCGGTCAACCTGCTCTTCGCCCTGCTCGGCGTGCTGCTGGGCACCGCCGTCGGCGTGCTGCCGGGCATCGGGCCGGCCATGACGGTGGCCCTCCTGCTCCCGGCCACCTACGTGCTCGAGCCCACCAGCGCGCTGATCATGTTCGCCGGCATCTACTACGGCGGCATGTACGGCGGGTCGACGACGTCGATCCTGCTCAACACCCCCGGTGAGTCGGCGTCGATCATGACGGCGCTCGAGGGCAACAAGATGGCCAAGGCCGGCCGGGGCTCCGCGGCGCTGGCCACCGCGGCGATCGGGTCGTTCGTCGCCGGCACCATCGCCACCCTGCTGCTCGCCCTCGTCGCCCCCACGCTGGTCGAGGTCGCGATCGGCGTGACGACGGCCGACTACTTCGCCCTCGCCGTCCTGGCCTTCGTCGCGGTGGCCAGCGTGCTCGGCTCCTCGCCGCTGCGCGGGCTGGCGTCGCTGTGCCTGGGGCTCTACCTCGGGCTGGTGGGCACCGACGTGCTCTCGGGCCAGGAGCGCTTCACCCTCGGCATCCCGCAGCTGTCCGACGGCATCGACGTCGTGGTGGTGGCGGTGGCGCTGTTCGCCGTCGGCGAGGCGCTGTACGTGGCCAGCCGGCTGCGCAAGGGCTCGGTCCAGGTGATCGACCACAAGGGCAGCTGGATGACGCGGGAGGACCTCCGTCGCTCGTGGAAGCCGTGGCTGCGCGGCACCGCGTTCGGGTTCCCGTTCGGCGTCATGCCCGCCGGCGGCGCCGAGATCCCGACCTTCCTCTCCTACGCCACGGAGAAGAAGCTCACGAAGCACCCCGAGGAGTTCGGCCACGGCGCCATCGAGGGCGTCGCCGGGCCCGAGGCGGCCAACAACGCCTCGGCCGCGGGCGTGCTCGTGCCGCTGCTGACCCTGGGCATCCCGACGTCGGCGACCGCGGCGATCATCCTGGCCGCCTTCCAGGGCTACGGCATCCAGCCCGGGCCGACGCTGCTGACCACCGAGGGTCCGCTGGTGTGGGCGCTCATCGCCTCGCTGTTCATCGGCAACGCGATGCTGCTGGTGCTCAACCTGCCGCTGGTCGGGCTGTGGGTGAAGCTGCTGAAGATCCCGCGCCCGTACCTCTACGCCGGCATCCTCACCTTCGCCTCGCTGGGCTCGTTCGCCGTCAACGCCGACCCCCTCGACCTCGTGATCCTGCTGGGGCTGGGTCTGCTCGGGTTCGCGATGCGGCGCTTCGGCTGGCCGGTGGCCCCGGCCGTCATCGGGTTGATCCTCGGCCCGATCGCCGAGACCAACCTGCGCCGGGCGTTGGCGATCAGCGACGGCGACCTGTCCGTGCTGGTGGACAGCTGGTTCAGCCGGGTGGTGCTCATCCTGGCCCTGCTCGCGCTGGTCGGGCCCGTGGTGCTGCGTGCGGTCCGTGGCCGCCGCGCCACCCCCGCGGAGCTGGCCCGGGACCAGGAGGAGGACCGTGAGGTGCAGAAGGCAGCGAACCGGGAAGGCTGGGGCTCATGAGCGTCGTCGTCGTGGGTTACGTGCCCCATCCCCGCGGCCGGGCCGCCCTCGAGCACGGCGTGCTCGAGGCGCACCGGCGGGGCGCCTCCCTCGTGGTGGTCAACTCCTCCCGCGGCGATGCGCTGGTCGACGAGGAGTTCGTGCGGGGTGACCGGCTGCGTGCGCTGCACGACGAGCTGGCCGCCACGGGCCTGACCACCGAGGTGCGCCAGCCCGTGCGCGGGCGGGACGCCGCCGAGGAACTGGCCGACGTCTGCCGCGAGACCGGCGCAGAACTGCTGGTCATCGGCCTGCGGAAGCGTTCGGCGGTGGGCAAGCTGCTCATGGGCTCGGCCGCGCAGCGCATCCTGCTCGACGTCGACTGCCCCGTGCTGGGGGTCAAGTCCCCGCCGCGCGAGGCCTGACACCTGCGTCGACAGGTCGACCCCGGCCGGCCGGTGACCCACCGGTCGTGCCCCGATCGGGTCACGATGCCCCCGGGCGGCTCAAGGGTGTGACGTACGTGACCGTTGTGACGGCTGAATCCGGTACCTGATCGGATCAGTTCAGCAGGAGTCATCGTGCGCTGGATCAGCGATCGTCCCGTGGCCGTCAAGATCGGCGCCATCGTCGTCGTCGTGTGCGTGCTCGCCGCCGCCCTGACGGGGTTGGCCGTCTCCCGGCTGAGCTACCTGCGGGCGGAGGCCAACGACCTCTACCACGGGCACATCGTGCAGCTGGTCGCGCTCGGTGAGCTGCAGCGGGCCTACCAGGGCGACCGGGCCCGGTACGCCGGGTACGCGCTGCTGAGCCCGGAGGACAGGGTGACGATGACGGCCGAGCTGGCCGAGCGCCGCACCGACATTGACCAGAAGATCGAGGACTACGGCTCGTACGCCATCGACGCCGACGCCTGGGCGCAGTTCCGGTCCGACCTGTCGACCTACTACACGATCGCCGACCAGCAGCTGGTCGGCGCGGCCGACGCGGGCAACGAGGCAGGTGTGGCGTTGGTGCTCACCGGGTCCCTGCAGACGGCGGTCGACCGGGTCATGGACGACTTCTCGGCCGAGTCCGACCGGTCCAGCCAGGAGGCGGGGACCCAGATCGTCGACACCGACGACGAGGCCGCCCAGGCCATCTGGATGATGATCGCCGCGCTCGTGGGCATGGTGCTGCTGGGATCGGGCCTGGCCTGGGTCGTGGTCCGGGGCATCCGCCGGTCGGTGCGCGAGGTGCAGACCTCCCTGGAGGCGCTGGCGCAGGGCGACCTGACCGTGCGGCCGCAGGTGGACACCAAGGACGAACTGGGCCGCATGGCCACCGCCCTCGCCTCCGCGCAGGACCAGCTGCGGGGCCTGATGTCCTCCGTCGTCGGCTCGGCCGACGCGGTGGCGGCCTCCAGCGAGGAGCTGTCGGCCTCGGCCGCCCAGATCGCGGCCTCGGCGGAGCAGACCAGCGTGCAGTCCGGCGCGGTGTCCGGGTCGGCGGAGGAGGTCTCCCGGTCGGTGGCCACGGTCGCTGCGGGCGCGGAGCAGATGAGCGCCTCGATCCGGGAGATCGCGCAGAACGCCAACGAGGCCGCCCGGGTGGCGGCGGAGGCGGTCAGCGAGGCGGAGTCGACGAACCAGACCATCCAGAAGCTGGGGTTGTCGTCCAAGGAGATCGGTGACGTGGTCAAGGTGATCACGAGCATCGCGGAGCAGACGAACCTGCTGGCGCTGAACGCCACGATCGAGGCGGCTCGCGCCGGTGAGGCGGGCAAGGGCTTCGCCGTGGTGGCCAACGAGGTGAAGGAGCTGGCGCAGGAGACCGCCCGGGCGACCGAGGACATCGCCCGCCGCGTCGAGGCCATCCAGCACGACACCGGTGGTGCCGTCGAGGCGATCGGGCGCATCGGCACGGTGATCGGCCAGATCAACGACTACCAGCTCACCATCGCCAGCGCGGTCGAGGAGCAGACGGCGACGACGAACGAGATGTCGCGCAGCGTGGCCGAGGCCGCGGGGGGCACCACGGAGATCGCCGGCACCATCACCGGCGTCTCCAGCGCGGCGGGCGCGACCACCCAGGCCCTGGGGCAGACCCGGGTCGCCGTCGACGAGCTGGCCCGTATGGCCGGCGACCTGCGGACGACGGTCGGCACCTTCCGCTGGTGACCAGGAGGACCCCGTCCCACCCCACGACGCGCTCCGCACGCCGCGGGCTCCTGGGACGGGGTCGTCCCATCAGTTCACCTGGGCCGTTCCAGCCCCCTACGTGATCTGGAACGACCGGCGGGACAGGCCCATCATCCAGCCGTCGACGGTGGTGGTCACCGGGGTCTCGGGGTGGTCGGCCGCGCCCAGGGTGACGAACAGCGGGCTCAGGTGCTCGACCGTGGGGTGGGCGTAGGGCAGCCCGGGGGCGTCGGCGGCGTAGCGGGCCAGGCCCTCGACGTCGCCGGCGGCCAGCAGCTCGGCGGCCCAGGCGTCGAAGTCGCGTGACCAGCCGGGCACCTGCCCCGAGGCGATCGACTCCCGGGTCAGGAACGGCAGGCCGTGGGTCATGAACCCCGAACCGATGACCAGCGTGCCCTCGGCGCGCAGCTCACGGATGCGTCGACCCAGGTCGAGCAGGCGGTGCGGGTCGTGGGTGGGCAGGGACAGCTGCAGCACCGGGACGTCGCCGAGGGGGTACATGACCTTGAGCGGCACCCACGCTCCGTGGTCCAGGCCGCGGCTGCGGTGCTCGTGCACCGGCTCGGCGTCCGGCATCGCGCCGGCCACTCGGCGGGCCAGGGCCGAGGCGTCCGGGGTCTCGTAGGTCATCTCGTAGTACCGGCGGGCGAAGCCGCCGAAGTCGTAGACCAGCGGGGTGCGTGCGGCCGACGACGAGATCGACAACGGCGCGGACTCCCAGTGCGCACTGACGATCAGCACGTCCTTGGGCTTGGGCATCGACAGCGCCCAGGTGTGCAGGTCGCGCATCCACGGGCCGTCGTCGAACAGCGGGGGCGCGCCGTGGCTCAGGTAGAGGCTCGGCAGGGCGCCGTCGGCCCCGGTCCAGCTGCGCTGCTCCCGGGCTGCGGGCAGCGCGTCGACGAGGAAGTCGTCGAAGGCGCCGGCGGGCACCTGCGGGTCGAAGATCGAGCTCATGGGCACGACCGTACGCCGAGATGCATGAACTCTCAACAAAAACTGGTCAGCGCAGCCACAGGGCCTGGTACGGGGCCAGCTGGACGGCGTCCTCGGCCAGTTGCGGGGCCGCGCCGGTGAGGTGGTCGACCACCCGCGCCGGGTCCAGGCCCAGGTCGCGCAGCACCTGCAGCGGCACGTGCCGCGGCTCGGGGGCCACGTTGTAGGCGCCGAGCACCGTGCCCAGCGGGTGCTCGCGGGCCACCAGCAGGACGGCGGGGTCGCGCGGGTCGAGCACCCGTGCGGCCACCGAGGCGTGCAGCTGGGGCAGCGTCGCGCGGGCCCGGGTGAGTGCGGCGATGCCCCGGGCGACCGCCGGCGAGTCGGGCACCGGCCGGTCGTCGGCGCCCCAGGTCAGCCGGGGGCGGTGGGCCCAGCGGTTGTCCGCGGCGTGCCCGGGCTCCTGCGCCCAGTGCGGGTCGTTGCCCAGCCCCAGCTCGTCGCCGGACCACAGCACCGGGATGCCGCCGAAGCCGAAGACGACCGCGTGCGCCAGCAGCACCCGGGCCACGGCCTGCGGGTCCCAGGTGCCGGTGCCGGCCAGGGCGGCCGCCGTCCCGGAGATCCGCCGGTCCCCGGTGGCCTCGTTCTCGCCGAACACCAGCCCGCGGGCCCACGAGCCCGGGAAGTCGCCCGAGTACCAGTCGGACAGGAACCGCCGGTGGGCGTACCCGTCGAGCCCGACCGCGGCCGCGTCGCCGTCGTCGATCGCCCACCCGATGTCGTCGTGGCAGCGCACGTAGGTGATCCAGGCCGTCGTGGAGGGCGGTACCGGCAGCTGCTGCAGGGCGTGGGAGCCCAGGACGGCGTCGCGCGCGGCCAGCATCGACCAGACCTGCACCATGAGCCCGTTGTGGTAGGCCAGGTCGCTGACCTTGCCCCAGTGCTCGCCGGTGCCGAGGTAGGCCACCAGGTCCCGTGGCCCGACGATGGCCTCGGCCTTGAACAGCAGCGCCGGGCAGGCGATCCGCGCGACCGCCCGCAGCGCCTGGGTGAGGGCGTGCACCTCGGGCTGGTTCTGGCAGTTCGTGCCCAGCCGCTTCCAGGTGAAGGCGATGGCGTCCAGCCGCAGCACCTCGACGCCGCGGTTGGCCAGGTCCAGCACGATCTGCGCGTACTCGCAGAAGACGTCGGGGTTGGCCCAGTCGACGTCCCACTGGTAGCTGTTGAACGTCGTCCAGACCCAGCCGGCGAGGTCGTCGTCCCAGGTGAAGCTGCCCGGCGCGAGGTCGGGGAAGACCTCGGGCAGCGTGGCCTCCCACGCGTCGGGCTCCGTGCGGTCACCGAAGACGCGGAAGTACGCACGCTTGGCCGGGTCGCCGGCCTTGGCCGCCAGCGCCCAGGCGTGGGTGTCGGCGACGTGGTTGAGCACGAGGTCCAGGCACAGGCTCATGCCCCGCCCGCGCAGGGTGCGGGTCAGCTCGGCCAGGTCGTCCATGGTGCCCAGGTCGGGGCGGATCGAGCCGTAGTCGGCCACCGCGTAGCCGCCGTCGTTGGGCGGCGGGCCGGGGGTGAGCACCGGCATGAGGTGCAGGTACCGCACACCCAGGGACTCCAGGTAGGGCACCCGGGCGGCCACCGCGGCCAGGTCGCGGCCGGCGAACCGCTCGGCGTAGGCGGCGTAGCCGACGACGTCCTCGCGCTGGAACCAGTCCGGCGCCAGCGAGCGCCGCAGGTCCAGGGCGTGCAGCTCGTCCTCACGGGCGGCGAAGGCCGCGGTCGCCAGGGCCACCAGCCGGTCGGCCACCGCGACGGGGTCGGCGTAGAGCGGGGTCAGGCCGGCCAACAGGTCGGGGAGCCAGCGCTCGATGCGGGCGTCGAGGACCTCGCGACGGTGGGCGGGGAGGGCGGTCGGCACCGGGGAAGCATCTCAGTCCGGCGGGGCCCATCGGCGGGCGGAGAGGTCGCCGATCATCCCGATGAGCTGGGCCCGCAGGGCCGGGAGGTCACCGGCCGCCTCGCCCAGCAGGGCCTCGGCGGCGTCGTCGGCCGCGGCCTCGGTCAGGGCTGTGCGTCCCTCCGGGGTGAGCGAGACCTCGACCCGGCGGCGGTCGGTGGTGGAGCGGGCCCGCCCGACGTGCCCGTGCCGCTCGAGCCGCTCGAGCACCCGGCTCATCGTCTGGTCCTCGACCTGCATGGCCTGGGCGAGCTCGCGCTGCGACCGGGGCGCGCCCGACAGCAGGTGCAGGACGGCGAAGCTGGCGTGGTTGAGGTCCCAGCGCGCCAGGTGGGCGTCCCAGGCGTGCTCGGCGAGCCGGGCCGCGGTCGACAGCAGCCGGCCGGTGGCCCAGCCGGACATGTCGGGCTGCGACACGCGGACTCCTCCCCCGTCGAATGGTCAGCACGCTGAACGTCATCTATCTTTCGCTCAGCCTGCTGACCATTCTGCCCCCGGAGCGTCGACCGTGCCCGAGACCACCCCCCGCCGCCGGCGCTGGCTCCTGCCCGCCGTGCTGCTGATCGCCTGGCTGGCGCTGTCCGGCGTCGCCGGCCCCTACAGCGGCAAGCTGTCGGAGGTCCAGTCCAACGACCAGAGCGAGTTCCTGCCCGGCTCCGCCGAGTCCCAGCGGGTCGCCGAGCTGTCGGCCGGGTTCAGCGACTCCGACGCCTTCCCGGCCTTCCTGCTCGTCGAGTCCGACAGCGCGCTGACCCCCGACCAGCTGGCCCGCTTCGGCGAGTTCGCGCAGTCGGTGCCCGGCATCGAGATCGCCCCCGGCCGCACCGTCGCCGACTACCTCGTGCCGGGCCCGATCCCGGTCGTCCCGAGCGAGGACGGCGAGGCCGCCCTCGCGCTGGTCTCCTTCGACGCCGGCGAGCTGTCGGCGCAGCTGCCCGACGGCGAGAGCCCGATCACCACCGCGGTGCAGCAGATCCGCGACGCCGTCCCCGACCTCTCCGGCGCCGACCTCTACGTCGCCGGGCCCGCGGCCACCACCGCCGACCTGGTCAGCGCGTTCGGCGGCATCGACGGCACGCTGCTGCTGGTGGCCGGGGTCGCCGTCCTGCTGATCCTGCTGGTGGTCTACCGCTCCCCGGTGCTGCCGTTCTTCGTGCTGCTCACCGCCGGCCTGGCGCTCACCACCGCCAGCCTGGTCGTCTACCTGCTGGCCGACGCCGGGGTCGTGGACCTCGACGGCCAGGGCCAGGGCATCCTGTCGATCCTCGTGGTGGGTGCCGCCACCGACTACTCGCTGCTGCTGGTCGCCCGCTACCGCGAGGAACTGCGCCGCCACGACGACCGCTTCGACGCCATGCGCACGGCCTGGCGGCAGACCCTCGAGCCGGTGCTGGCCAGCGCGGGGACCGTCGTCCTGGGCCTGCTGTGCCTGCTGCTGGCCGACATCGGCCCGACCCGCGGCCTCGGGCCGGTCGCTGCGGTGGGCATCGTCTCCGCGGTCCTCGCGGCCATGACCTTCCTGCCCGCCCTGCTCGTGCTCCCGGGTCGCACGTCCTCCGGCGAGCACGGCCGGTGGATGTTCTGGCCGAGCGTGCCGCACGTGGGTTCGGTCGGCCCGGAGTCGACCGGGGTGTGGGCGAAGGTGGCCTCGCTGGTCGGCCGGCGCACCGTGGCCGTCGGCGTGCTCAGCGCGCTGTTCCTGCTGGTGCTGGCCGCGTTCGCGCCGACCCTGCCCAGCGACGGCGTCTCGCAGAGCGACACCTTCCGCGACCGTGTCGAGTCCGTCGTCGGCGGCGAGGCGCTGGCCCGGCACTTCCCGGCCGGGTCCGGCTCCCCCACCCTGGTCGTGGCCCCCGAGGCCGACCTCGACGCGGTCACCACGGCCGTGGAGGGCGCCGACGGCGTCTCCCGCGTGGTGCCGACCCTCGACGACGCCGGCCAGCCGCGGGTGTCCGACGGGTCGGTGCAGCTGCAGGTCACCCTCGACGACCCGGCGGACTCCCCCGCCGCCGAGGACGCCGTCGCCGCGCTGCGCACCGACCTCGACGCCGTCTCGCCGGACGCACTGGTCGGCGGGACGACGGCGCAGGCGCTGGACGTCAAGGAGATCTCCACCGCCGACCGGGACCGGATCATCCCGGCGATCCTGCTGGTGGTCTTCCTGGTGCTGGCCGTGCTGCTGCGCTCGCTGGTCGCGCCGCTGGTGCTGCTGCTGTGCAACGTGCTCTCGTTCGCCGCCACGCTGGGCGCCGCGGCACTGGTCTTCGACCACGTGCTCGACCTGCCCGGCGGCGACCCGACCGTGCCGCTGTACGCCTTCGTGTTCCTGGTGGCGCTGGGGATCGACTACTCGATCTTCCTCATGACCCGGGTGCGCGAGGAGTCGGTGCGCAGGAGCACCCGCCGCGGCGTGCTCACGGGGCTCTCGGTGACCGGCGGGGTGATCACCAGCGCGGGCATCGTGCTGGCCGCCACCTTCGCCGCGCTGGGCGTGCTGCCGATCCTCTTCCTGCTGCAGATCGCGTTCCTGGTGGCGTTCGGCGTCCTGCTGGACACCTTCGTCGTGCGGTCGTTGCTGGTGCCGGCCGTCGTCCTGTGGCTGGGTCGGCGCACCTGGTGGCCCGGGGACCTCGCGAAGGCCGAACCCGCCGACGGAGCCGAGCCCGAGCCCGCTCGGGTCTGATCAGGCCTGCCAGCGGTACTCGAGCTCGGGTCGCCCGGCACCCCCGTAGCGGGGCTGCCGGGCGACCAGGCCGGTGTCGGCCAGGTGCTCGAGGTAGCGGCGTGCGGTGATCCGCGAGGCACCGATGGCCTCGCCGGCCTCGGCCGCGCTCACCCCGTCGCGGGCCCGCACCACCGCGACCACGGCGTCGAGGGTCTCGCGGCCCATGCCCTTGGGCAGCGGGGCGGGCCGGCTGGGGCGCAGGTTCTCCAGCGCCCGGTCGACGGCGTCCTGGCCGGCGACGTCGCCCTCGCCGCGCAGCTCGGCCCGGTGCGCGGCGTAGGCGACCAGCCGGTCGCGCAGGGCGGCCCCGGTGAACGGCTTGAGCAGGTAGCCGACCACGCCGTGCGCGGCGGCGGCGCGCACGGTGGCCAGCTCGCGGGCGGAGGTCACGGCCAGGACGTCGACGTCGCGGCCGGCGGCCCGCAGCCGGCGCAGCAGCTCGGTGCCGTGGGTGTCGGGCAGGTTCATGTCCAGCAGCACCAGGTCGACCTCGTGCGCGGCGAGCGCCTCCCACGCCGCACGCCCCGTGCCGGCCACCGCGATGCACGTGAAACCTGCGGTGCGGTCGACGTGCGCGCGGTGCGCCTCGCCGGCGACCTCCTCGTCCTCGACGACGAGGACCCGCAGGTCGGTCACCGGGTCACCGCGGTGCGCACGGGCAGGGAGACGGAGAACTCGGCACCCGGTCCGGGCCGCACCGAGACGGTGCCGCCGTTGCGCGCGACGGCCTGGGCGACCAGGGCGAGCCCCAGGCCCTGGCCGGTGGCCTTGGTGGTCCAGCCGCGGCGGAACACCTGCTCGGGGTCGTCGACGCCGGGGCCGGTGTCCTCGACCCGCAGCTCGAGCCGGCCGTCGGCCTGCCACAGCGACAACTGCACCTCCCGCGGCGGGTCGCCGGCCAGCGCGGCGTCGATGGCGTTGTCGAGCAGGTTGCCCACGATGGTGACCAGGTCGCCGCCGGGGATGCCGGTGGCGCCGACCGAGGTGGCCGGGTCGATCTCCAGCGTCACGCCGCGCTCGTTCGCCGTGGCGGCCTTGCCCAGCAGCAGGGCGGCCAGCACGGGCTCCTCCACCGCCTCGACCACCCGGTCGGTGAGCCGCTGCGCCACGGCGAGCTCGGCGGTGGCGAACTCGACCGCCTCCTGCGCGCGGCCGAGCTCGACCAGCGACACCGTGGTGTGCAGCCGGTTGGCCGCCTCGTGCGCCTGCGAGCGCAACGACTCGGCGAAGGCCCGCACGCTGTCCAGCTCGCCGGTGAGCGCCTGCAGGTCGGTGTGGTCGCGCAGGGTCACCACGGCGCCGACCGACCGGCCCTTCGGCGTGGCCGGCGCCTGGTTGACCACCAGCACCCGGCCGCCGCTGACGTGCACCTCGTCGACGGCCAGCCGCTGCTGGGTCAGGGTGGCGGCCAGCTCGGGGCTGAGGCCGAGCTCGGTGACGTGCTTGCCGGTGACGTCGCCGTCCAGGTCGAGCAGCCGGCGGGCCTCGTCGTTGACCAGTTGCACGGTGCGGTCGCCGTCCAGCAGCAGGAGGCCCTCGCGGACGGCGTGCAGGACGGCGTCGTAGTACTCGAGCATGCGGGCCAGGGGGGCCGCGCCCAGGCCGTGGGTCTGCCGGCGCAGCCGCCGGCTGACCAGCCAGCTGCCCAGGGCGCCGACGGCGAGCACCGCGGTGGCCACGCCGAGCACGCCGGGCAGTGCGGCGGTGACGTCGTCCCCGATGGCCGAGACGGTGATGCCGACGCTGACGAGGGCGACGACGTCGGTGGTGCTGCCGGTGGCGAAGATCGGCGCCACCGCGCGCACCGACGGCCCGAGGGTGCCGGTGTAGGTCTCGGTGAACGTCTCGCCGACCAGTGCGCGGTCGATCGTGCCCCGGAACGGTCGGCCGATCTGGTCGGGGTCGGGGTGGGTGAACCGGGTGCGGTCGGGGGCCATGACGGTGATGAAGGACGTCGCGGTGTCCGCACGCACCTGCTCGACGTAGGGCTGCAGCTCAGCCGTCGGGTCGGGGCCCACCACGGCGGCGCGCACCAGCGGGGAGTCGGCGATGGTCTCGGCGATGCTGCGGGCCTGGTTGGCGGCGCGGTCCTCGACGGCGGCCCGGGCGTCGGCCACGGCGAACCACCCGAGCGCGACGACGACGACCAGCAGCACGAGGGCCTGCAGGCCCAGCAGCTGGCGGGCCAGGCTGCCGCGCTCGCGGCGGCTGCGGGCCAGCACGGCAGGGATGCGCACGACCGAAGTGTGCACGCAATGAACGCAAGGGTGACCAGGGTCACGCGGTCGGCGACGGTGATGACGTCGCCACCACGGCGGCCCGGAGCGCCCCGCTCCGCCGGACTCCACAGGAGCAGTCATGGCATCGACCACCCCCGCCGGCGACGCGCCGGTGCTGGCGAAGAAGAAGCGCGACAAGACCCACTGGCTCTACATCGCGGTGATCATCGCCGTGGTCGCGGGGATCGTGGTCGGACTGGTCGCCCCGGACTTCGGCAAGGAGCTGAAGTGGCTGGGCACCCTGTTCGTCAACCTGATCAAGATGATCATCGCGCCGGTCATCTTCTGCACGATCGTGCTGGGCATCGGGGCCATCCGGAAGGCCGCGCAGGTCGGCCGGATCGGCGGTCTGGCGCTGGGCTACTTCATCGCGATGTCGACGGTGGCGCTGTTCATCGGCCTGCTGGTCGGGAACATCCTGCACCCCGGTGACGGCCTGCAGCTGACCGACGAGGTGCGCGGCGCCGGCGCCGACCTGCTCAGCGAATCCACCGAGGGCGCCCCGGAGGGCACCACCGGGTTCCTGCTCTCGCTCATCCCCACCACCCTCGTCTCCGCACTGACCAGCGGTTCGGTGCTGCAGGCGCTGCTCGTCGCGCTGCTGGTCGGGTTCGCGCTGCAGGCCATGGGCCGGGCCGGCGCCCCGATCCTCACCGGCATCGGTCACCTGCAGAAGCTGGTCTTCCGCATCCTGGCGATGATCATGTGGGTGGCGCCCATCGGTGCCTTCGGCGCCATCGCCGCCGTGGTCGGGGCCACCGGCGTCAAGGCCCTGACCAGCCTCGGCATCCTGATGCTCGGCTTCTACCTGACCTGCGCCGTCTTCGTCTTCCTGTTCCTCGGCACGATCCTGCGGGCCGTCGTCGGCATCAACGTCTTCTCGTTCCTGAAGTACCTGGGCCGCGAGTACCTGCTGATCGTGTCGTCGTCGTCCTCGGAGACCGCGCTCCCCCGCCTGATCGCCAAGATGGAGCACATCGGCGTCAGCAAGCCGGTGGCCGGCATCGTCGTGCCGACCGGGTACTCCTTCAACCTCGACGGCACCGCGATCTACCTGACGATGGCCTCGCTGTTCATCGCCGAGGCGCTGGGCGACCCGCTGAGCGTCGGCGAGCAGATCGGCCTGCTGGTCTTCATGATCGTCGCCTCGAAGGGTGCGGCCGGGGTTTCCGGTGCCGGTCTGGCCACGCTGGCCGGCGGTCTGCAGAGCCACCGCCCCGAGCTGCTGGACGGCGTCGGCCTCATCGTCGGCATCGACCGCTTCATGAGCGAGGCCCGCGCGGTCACCAACTTCTCGGGCAACGCGATCGCCACGATGCTGGTGGCCACGTGGACCAAGGAGCTCGACCGCGAGCAGATGAAGGCCGTGCTGGCCGGCGAGCGGCCCTTCGACGAGACCACGATGCTCGACGACGGCCACGCCGCCCCGGACGTCGAGGACGCCGGCGACCAGCGCCGCGAGTTCGCCGGGGCAGCCACCCGCTGACCCCGCCCGGGACGCCGACGCCCGCACCTCCCCCGCGGAGGTGCGGGCGTCGTGCTGTGCGGGCTCAGGCGAACTCGACGGCGAAGGCGACCAGGAACCCGAGGGCCGTGATCAGGCCGGTCCACGTGCTGGTGCGCTCGAAGGCCTCCGGGATCATCGTGTCGGCGATCATGGTCAGGATGGCCCCGGCCGCCACCGCGGTGATGACCGCGATGGCCTCGGGCGGGGCGCTGCCGAGGGCGACGTAGCCGACCAGCGCGGACAGCCCCGACAGCACGGCGATGCCGCCCCAGACGCCGAAGACGTACCGTGCCGACCGGCCGTTGCGCTTCATGCCGGCGGCGCTGGACAGGCCCTCGGGCACGTTGGAGATGAACACGGCAGCCAGCACGGGCAGGCTCACCGCTCCCCCGCCGAGCAGCCCGACCCCCAGGACGACGGACTCGGGGACGCCGTCGAGCAGCGCACCCACGGCGATGGCTGCGCCGCTGCCCTGCTGCTCCCCCTCGGAGGGCTGCTGGTCACCCGACCGTTTGCGGTGCCGTGCCCCGCGCCGGGCAAGCAGGGCGCTGGCCCCCAGGTAGACGAGGGCACCGCCGAGGAAGCCGGCGGCGGTGGGCAGCAGTCCCCCGGTCGCGACGGCCTCCTCCATCAGGTCGAAGGCGACGGCGGAGATGAGCACGCCCGAGCCGAACGCCATCACCGCGGCGACGACGACCTGCGGCACCTTCGCGAACCAGGCCACCAGTGCGCCGAGCACGAGTGCCCCGCCGCCCAGCAACCCCCACAGCCCTGCTTCCACCCACGTCGGCACCGCCGTCCCCCTTCGCGTCGAGCCCGGGCGGGGTGCCCCGTGGTTGCGCCGCTCAACCGGTGAGCAGGTCCAGGCGTTTGGTGATGGCCGTGACCCGGTTGCGCGGCCCGACGATGCTGACCGCGCGGCAGGCCAGGTGCTCGGCCGTCGTGCCGGCCAGCTCGGCGAGGTACTCGTCGTACACGCGGTGCGTCTGGGCAGCCCGCGGCATGTCCACGACCAGCACGCCGGCGGACTCGACCGCCTTCGCCCGGACGGCGGCCAGCTGCTCGGCCGATGCGGTGAGCACCGAGCAGCCGGCCCACGGCAGGCCGGGGTGGTGGGCGCCGTCGGCGTCGGGTCCACCGTGGGCGAGCAGGTGGTCGACGGCGGCGCCGGTGGCGGCCGCGGTGCAGGCGACGGCGTTGACCATCTCCCCGGTCGGGACGGCGTCGTCGACGACCACGACCCACTTGAGCCGGGCGTTGCGGGTGGGCTCGGCCGTGACGACCTCGTCAGGGGTGAAACCGGGCACGTCGTTCGTCTTCATGCGCTGACGGTATTCAGATCGACGGCGGCGATGGTTCGACGCCGAACGTCGTTCGGCAGGACCGGTCATGCTGGGCCGGTGGACGAACTCGATGCGGCAATCCTGCGGTCGCTCCAGTCGGATGCCCGGCGCAGCAACCGCGACGTGGCGGCAGAGGTGGGGGTGGCGCCGTCGACGGCGCTCGAGCGCACCCGGTTGCTGCGCGACCGCGGCGTGATCCGCGGCGCGACCCTGGACGTCGACCTCGCGGCGGTGGGCCGTCCGGTGCAGGCGCTGATCGCGATCCGGGTGCGGCCGCCGTCGCGCCGCGCGATCGAGGCGTTCCGGGACTGGGTGCAGGGGCTGCCCGAGACGATCGGCCTGTTCGTGGTGTCGGGCGCCGAGGACTTCCTGGTGCACGTCGCGGTCGCCGACAACGAGGCGCTGTACGCCTTCGTCATCGACCGGCTGACCCAGCGTCCGGAGGTCGCCGACGTGCGCACGAGCGTCGTCTACGAGCACCTGCGCCGCCCACCCCGCATCGAGGCCGGCGACCACTGATCCCGGACGGCATCCCCCGTGTCAGCACGACCCGGGAGCACGTTCCACGGCACCTCAGCCGTCCCGCACCGCAGCCGTCCCGAACCGCAGCCGTCCCGCACCGCAGCCGTCCCGCACCGCAGCTGTCCCGCACCGCGGTCCGCCTCGCCGTGGGGGCGGGCGGCTCGGGGCGTGCTGGCGTCACTCGGTGCGGGGGCCGGTGATGATCTCGGTGTCGTCGGGGCGGTGGGTGCGCCATCGTCCGCCGGGGTCGCGTTCGACGCGGAAGCCGTGGTGGACCTTGGTGTGGTGCGGTTCGCACAGCAACGCCGAGTTCGCCAGCGACGTCTCCCCACCGTGCGCCCAGTGCACCAGGTGGTGCACATCGGCCCAGTGGTGCGGGGCGCCGCAGCCGGCGAACACGCAGGTCTGGTCCCGGGCCACCACCGCCCGCCGCAACCCCGGCGTCACCACCCGGTGGGTGCGACCCACGTCCAGCGGGGTGCCCTCGGGCCCCATCACGATCCGCGACACCGTGGCATCGCAGGCCAACCAGCGGGCGCGGGCCGCGGAGATCGTCGCCCCGAACCCCATCGACGCCGTCGCCGGGCCGGTGCCATCAGCGACCAGGTCCTCGACCCCGATGGTGACCACCACGTGGGGCTTGACCGACCGCAGCACCGGCAACACACCGGCGCCCAGCTGACGGTCGGCCAGCGCCACCAGCGCATCGGCTTGGCGCTGCACCCGCGTGCGCAGGTCACCTTCGGGGCGGTCGGCCTGCACGATCGACTCCAACGCCGTCTTGACCTTCTCCCCACCGACCGCATCCAGGTCGAACCGGCCGGTCACCGACCCATCAGCGTGCGTGCTGATCGACAGCGCCCGCTGCTGCACCGGGTCCGGCTCCACTCCGTCGGGGTCCAGTGCTTCGACGAACGCTTGCACCGCGGTCACCAGCGCCCGGTGCGAGGACGTCACCGCCACCTGCGTCCAGGCCCGGTCGAACACGCCCAGGTCGATGCCCTGCAGCTGCGCCGCGGCCCGCTCGCGGTCCCCCACCGCCGAGGCCACCACATCGACCTGCGCGGCGGACACCGAGCCGTCGGCGAACGCCTCACCGAGCTGCGGGAAGTGCTCCACCGCCCGCCCCACCCGCACGATCCGCGAGGCCTCCGTACCCGACAGGTGCAGGTGCCCGATCAACCACGACCGCACCGACACCAGCCCGTCGACCTGCACCGCCTGGGTCAGCTCCGCATGCCGGCCCAACCGCGCCAGCACCGCGTCCAGCCGGTTGCGCTCGACCATCAGCTCCCGCATCTGGTCCAGCACCTGCACCGAGGACAGGTGGTGCAACGTCTCGACGTCGTCGACCAGCAGATCCAGATCAGGGGCGGGAAGCACGGCCGAGTCGCTCATCGCCCACCCCCTACTTCTTCGAACACCTGATCGAAGGATACTCCACGGCGGGTGGCTCGGCAAGACGAAAGTGCAGCTCAGAGCATCACTTCCGGACGTCCAGGGATGACGGGCGGTGACTCGACCCGCGGGGCAACGCGGTGCGCGCGCGGCTCCGGGGGCCGCCGTCGTCAGTCGGGCTGGCGCAGCAGGTAACGGCCGAAGTGCGGCACGGTGAAGGCGATCTGCCCGCGCTCAGCGCTGTAGACCAGGCCCTTCTTGATCAGCGAGTCCCGGGCCGGCGACAGCGAGGCGGGCTTGCGGCCCAGCGACACCGCGACGTCCGACGTCGCCACCGCCGCGCCGGCCGGGCCGCCCAGCTCAGCCATGGCGTGCATGTACTCCCGCTCGGCCGGCGTCGCCCGGTCGTAGCGGGAGCCGAAGAACCCCACCGCCAGCTCGGCCTCGGCCGCGGGGGCGGCCACGGCGACGTCGTCCTCGGTGATGGGGCTGGTGGCGGCGAGGTCCCAGGTGACCTTGCCGTAGGCCTGCACGAAGTAGGGGTAGCCGTCGGCGGCGGCGTACAGGGCGTCGAGCGCGCCGGGGGTGAATGCGACGTCCTCCCGCTCGGCGGGGCCGACCAGTGCGCGGTCGGCGGCGGCCCGGTCGAGCCGGTCGATGCGCAGGTAGCGGAACAACCGCTCGGAGTAGGACTTCGACGCCGACAGGACGGCGGGCAGGTGCGGCAGCCCGGCACCCACGACGATGAGCGGCGCGCCCTGCTGCGAGAGCTCGTGGCAGGCGGCGCAGATGGCGCTGACGTCGTCGGGCTGCACGTCCTGCATCTCGTCGATGAACAGCGCGATGCCCTTGCCGGTGTCGGCGGCGACCCCGGCGGCGTCGCTGAGCAGCTCGACCAGGTCGATCTCCATGTCGCCGGTGTCGGCCCGGCCGGTGGCGGCGGGTGCGTCGATGCCGGGCTGCCAGCGGTCGCGGAGCTTGGCGTCGGCCGGCTGGTACTGCGCGAACGCCTTCACCACGCCCAGGACGTCGGCCACCGCCTCGGCGTTGCCGTGCCGCGGGCCCAGCTCGCGCAGCGCCATGTGCAGCGCGCTCGCCACCGGACGGCGCAGCGACTGGTCGGGACGGGCCTCGATCTTGCCGGTGCCCCACCCGCGGGCGATCGCCGCCGAGCGCAGGTGGTTGAGCAGCACGGTCTTGCCCACGCCGCGCAGGCCGGTGAGCACCAGTGACCGCTCGGGCCGTCCGTGCGCGATGCGCTCCAGGACGACGTCGAACGCGCTCAGCTCGGTGTCCCGGCCGGCGAGCTCGGGCGGTCGCTGGCCGGCGCCGGGGGCGTAGGGGTTCCGCACGGGATCCATGTCGGGCACCGTATTCCGCTCTCTAGCTCGAGACGTAGAAGCTCGTAGAACGGGGTAGCGCGTGTCGCATGCGCCTGCGCTACGACGGCTGGATCCTCGGCACCGGCACGACCTCGGGTACGCGCCTGGTGGTCGGCCACTGGCCCCGCTCACCGCTCGGGCCGGTCTCCGACGTGATGGTCGAGCGCCCCGACGGCCACCGGCTGCTGCTCGCCCACACCGCCGAGCTGGCGGAGTTCGTGGCGAGCACATACACGTTCGACGAGGTCAGGGTGGTGCCGGTCGCCGTCGGGCGCGCCGCCGACCAGTGGGTCGTGCACGCCGGACCGCTCCGGCTGCGGGCCGCCGTCGGACGTCGGCCGGCCCTGGGGTGGGCGCTGCGGGCCGTTCCGTCACCGCTGGCCCGCACCCCGGCGTGGGTCGGCCTGCTGGACCCGCTGGCCCGGGTGGCCGGCATGCGCACCCGCGGCACGGCGGGCGGCGGGCGCACCGAGTGGTACGGCGTGCAGGACCTGCACCTGCTGCGCGCCGCGTCGGCCAGCTGGGACGGCGCCGACCTGGGCGGCCTGGCGCGGGTCGAACCAGCGGTGCGGTTCGGGTTCGGGTCGGTGCCGCCGACGCCGTCCGTCGTCCGGGTGACGACGACGATCGGGCTCTCTAAAGCTGTCTAGTCCTCCACGGAGACCGGCGTAGAACGGGCTCGACGCCACCGTCGCAGACCCAGCACGGCCAGCGCCACGGCGGCCGGGCCGACGGTGATGGCCAGGCCCCACTCCCCCAGCCCACCGGCGACCGACCCGACGGCGACGTTGAACACCGCCCCGGGCAGCAGCCCGACCAGCGTGGCGGCCAGGTACACCGGCAATCGGACGCCGGACAGCCCGCCGGCGTAGTTGACCAGGAAGAACGGCAGCACCGGGGTCAACCGGGCCAGCACGACGGCGGTGAACCCGCGGTCCATCGCCAACTGGTCGGCCTTCCGCAGGCGCGGGCCGGCCAGCCGCAGCACGGTGTCCCGACCCAGTGCCCGGCCCAGCCCGAAGCCGAGCAGCGCGCCCAGCAGCGCACCGGTGACCGCGACCAGCAGCCCGACCCAGAACCCCAGCAGGACGCCGGTGAGCAGCGCCAGCGCGGTGCGCGGGACGGGTGCCAGCAGCGCGAGCCCGGTGCCGCCGGCGACGGCCGCCCAGCCGAGCACCCCGGCGCCGCCCACCCAGCTGCGCACCTGCTCGACCGTGGGCAGGTCGGTGGTCAGCACGAGGACGGCGCCGGCCAGCAGGATCGCCACCAGCAGCCCGACGCGCACCGCCTCGCCCCTGCCGATGCGCCGCGCCACGCCCCCAGTGTCCCGGGGGTGCTCCGTGCGCCCACGGAGGGCGACGGCGAGGCGCGCCCCGGCGACGTGGTGCGGGACCCACGCCCACCGGTGCGGCGCGGAGGGGGCGAGAACCCAGCGACCCGGCAGACTGCTGCGCGTGGCGGGGGTGCTGACCGGGTTCGTGGTCATCGGCGTCGTCATCGCGGTCGGGTACCTGGCGGCCCGGCGCGGGGTGCTGCCCGAGGGTGCGCAGGTGGTGCTGGCGCAGACGTCGTTCCGGGTGGCCACCCCGGCGCTGCTGTTCACCGTGCTGGCCGACGCCGACCTGGGCCAGGTCTTCTCCGGCACCCTCTGGGTCACCTCGGCCGCGGCGCTGGTCTGCGCCGCCGTGGTGGTGGGTGTGGGCGTCGTCCGGTCGTGGGGCACCCGCCGGACGACGATCGCCGCCATCGCGGCCAGCATGGTCAACTCGGCCAACCTGGGCATCCCGATCGCCGTCCACGTGCTCGGCGACGCCTCGCTGGTCGCTCCCCTGCTGCTGTTCCAGCTGGTCGTGCTCGTCCCGGCCGCCGTCGTCGCGCTCGACCTGTCGGGCCCGGACGACGGCACCGCCCGCTGGGTGCGGCTCACCGCTCCGTTCCGCAACCCCGTGCTCATCGCCTCGGTGCTCGGGCTGGGGGTCGGCGGGCTGGGGTGGACCGTTCCGTCCCTGCTGCTCGACCCGCTCGAGCTGCTGGCCTCGCTCGCCGTCCCGGCCGTGCTGCTGGCCTACGGCATCTCGCTGCACGGCGCTCCGCTGCCCGGCCGCGGGCCCGATCGGCGAGCGGTGCTGTGCGCCTCGGCACTGAAGCTGCTGGTCATGCCGGCGTCGGCCTGGGCGCTGGCGACCGCGGTGGGCATCGGCGGCGAGCAGCTGTTCGTCGTGGTGGTGCTCTCGGCGCTGCCGACCGCGCAGAACGTCTACACCTACGCGATCGCCTACGGCACGGCCGAGCGGCTGGCCCAGCAGACGGTCACCGTCACCACCGCCGGGTCGGTCCCCGTGCTGCTGCTGGTGGCGGCCCTGCTGGGGCCCTAGCTCCGGTGCGCGTCGAGCCAGCCGACGACGTCGTCGAGGACCTGCTCCTGCTCGGGCTCGTTGTGCGGCTCGTGGAACAGGCCGGGGTGAACCGTGTGGGTCAGGTCGGACGACGAGGTGCCCGTGGCGACGAACTCGCTGGCCGCCGGCGGGACCAGCCGGTCGGCGCTGCCGTGGATGACCAGCAGCGGCAGGGTGAGCCGGCGCAACCGCTGCGGCATCGCGGCCACCGTCGTGATCATCTCGGCGCCGGTGCGGGCCCGCACCTTGCCCATGCGGTTCAGCGGGTCGGCCCGGTAGGCGGCCACGACGGCCGGGTCGCGGCTCACGGCGTCGGCGTCGAGCTCCAGGACGCCGAGGTCGGGCAGCAACCGGCCGAGCAGCGGGGCGGCGAGCTGCTGCACCTTGGTCGCCGAGGACAGGTCGAGCGCCGCTGCCGACAGCACGGCGCCGCGCACCGGCACGGACGGCGTCCCGGTCAGGTGCTGGGCGGCGACCAGTCCGCCCATGCTGTGCCCGTAGACGAACAGCGGGACGTCGGGGTGCTCCCCCGCCGCCCGCACCGCCAGCTCGTCGACGCCGGCCACCGTGGCCGCCATCGAGCCGATGTTCCCCCGGGTGCCGGGCGAGCGTCCGTGGCCGGGGTGGTCGACGGCGTAGGTGGCGTACCCCGACCGGGCCAGCCGCTCGGCGACGTGGGCGTACCGGCCGCCGTGCTCGTGCAGGCCGTGCACCAGCACCACGACGCCGGTGACGTCGTCGGGTGCCCACGCCTGCCAGTACTGCCCGGAGGAGAGGTGCCCGTCGGCGTGCGTCGTCACGGCCGCAGGCTAGCTCCGAGCCCGTCGGCAGGGGAGTCTGGCGCTCTCTAGCGCGACACGTAGACAGCCGCAGACGGGCCGATCGAGCCGGGCGCCGCTAGGTTGCCCCCGTGTCCACGATCGTGAGGTTCGCGCTCCGCGTCGTCGTCCTGGCCGTGATCATCTACGTTGTCACGAACCTGGTCAGCGGCATCACCGTCATCGGCAACACCGAGGGGACGTTCGGCGAGGCCGGCACCTACCTCTGGGTCGCGCTGCTGTTCGCCGTGGTCAACACGGTGGTCGGCCCGGTGGTCAGGCTCCTGTCGCTGCCGTTCGTCGTCCTCACGCTGGGCCTGTTCCTGCTGGTCATCAACGCGGCGCTGCTGGGCATCACGGCGGCGATCAGCGACCGGCTCGAGGTGGACGGCTTCTGGACGGCGGTGGTCGGTGGCTTCCTCATCGCGCTGTTCAGCTGGATCGCCGAGCTGGTGCTGCCGCTCAAGGTCCGCGACTGAGCGTGCCGGAATGACGTCCCAGACGTCTGCGCACTAGCGTCGGGGGCATGGCTCGTCCGGAGACCGCTCCCCGTCCGGCACCGACCGCGTCGGAGGTGGCCCCGGACGTCGGCCGGCCCGCCGACCTGGCCGCGCTGGAGGCGGCCCAGAGCGAGAAGGCCCAGCTGCTGGACCTCGCCGGCGAGGCGCTGGACACCGACGACGTCCCCGACCTCCCGGCCGGGCTCTCCGACGGCGACGTGCCGGCCGTCGTGCACTCCTACTTCCGGGGCGAGCCGGCCGCCGAGGTCGTCGGGCACGACCCGCAGTCGCTGGCCCGGCTGGCGCTGGACCACCTCGCCCTGGCCGGCAACCGCCCCCAGGGCGCGGCGCTGGTGGCCGTCGACCGCACGCAGGGCGGCTCCTCGGTGCTGCGCGTGGTCACCGACGACATGCCCTTCCTGGTCGACTCGGTCACCGCCGAGGTGGTGCGGCAGGGGGTCGTGCTCGACCACGTGGTGCACCCGGTCGTGCAGGTGCGCCGCGACGTGGCGGGCACCCTGCTGCAGTTCTGCGACGGGGCGGGGGAGCCCGACGCCATCGCCGAGTCCTGGATCGCGGTCGTGCTGGCCGGGTCCATCGACGACGAGGCCGCCGGCGACCTGGTCGCCGGCCTGCGCACCGTGCTGGCCGACGTCCGCGGCGTGCACGAGGACGCCGACAAGCTGGCGGCCCGGGCCCTGGACCTCGCCCACTTCCTCGAGCAGGAGCCGCCCGCCCGCACCGCCGACCCGGCCGACGACCCGCACGAGGCCGCGGCGCTGCTGCGCTGGATGGCGGCGGGCAACTTCGTGTTCCTGGGCGCCCGCGACGTCGACCTGGTCGAGACCGACGGCGTGCCCGCCACCGCCGCGGTCCCGGCCAGCGGGTTGGGCGTGCTGCGCGCCGACACCGACATGAGCACCCCCGTCGTCCCGGTGAGCGCCGCGGCCCGGGGTGCACTGGGCCGCCGCGTGCTGGTGACCAAGGCCGACGTCCGCTCGACCGTGCACCGGCCGGCCTGGCTCGACGTCGTCGCCATCGCGCTGCCCGGCCCGCAGGGCAGCCGCATCCGGCAGCACCGCATCGTCGGGCTGTTCCCCACCGGCGCCTACACCGCCAGCGTCACCGACGTGCCCCTGGTGCGGCGCACGGCCGCCGAGGTGCTCGAGCGCTCGGGCTTCGAGCCCGACAGCCACACCGGCAAGGAGCTGCTCGACGTCCTGGAGACCTACCCCCGCGACGAGCTGCTGCAGGTCGACGTCGACGAGCTGCTGCCGGTCGCGCTGGCCGTGCTGCACCTGCGCGAGCGCCGGCAGACCCGCCTGTTCCTGCGCCGCGACCCGTTCGGCCGGTTCTTCTCCGCGCTGGTCTACCTGCCGCGCGACCGGTACACGACCGAGGTGCGGCTGGCCATGCAGGAGCGCCTGCTGGCCACCCTCGGCGGCTCGTCGATCGAGTACACCGCCCGCTCCACCGAGTCGGTGCTCACCCGCCTGCACTTCGTCGTCCGGGTGCAACCGCGCCGCGGGGTGCCCACGCTGCCCGAGGTCGACGTCCCCGAGCTCGAGCGGCAGCTGGCGGCCGCGGCCCGCAGCTGGACCGACGACCTCAGCGACGTCCTCACGGCCGAGCACGGGCCGGACGCCGAGCGTCGACTGGCCCAGGTCGCCGACGCCTTCCCACCCGCCTACCAGGCCGACTTCCCGGCCTCCACCGCCGTCGGCGACCTCGACCGGCTCGACGCGCTGGCGCCCGGCGAGCTGTCGCTGCGGCTGTGGACCCCCCGCGACGCCGCGCCCGGCGAGCGCCGCCTGACGATCTTCCGGGTGGGGGAGCGGCTGCTGCTCTCGCAGGTGCTCCCGGTGCTGCAGCACCTGGGCGTCGACGTCGTCGACGAGCGGCCCTACGAGATCGACCGGATCGGCGCCCCGCTGGCCTGGGTGTACGACTTCGGCCTGTCGACGCCGACCACCGACCTGCCGGCGCTGGACTCGCTGCCCCGCCGGTTCACCGACGCCGTGTCCGCCGTGTGGCGCGGGGACGCCGACGACGACGGCCTGGGTGCGCTGGTGCTCGTCGCCGGGCTGACCTGGCAGCAGGTGGCCGTGGTGCGGGCCTACGCGCAGTGGCTGCGCCAGGGCGGTCTGCCCTTCTCCAGCCGCTACGTCGAGACGGTGCTGGCCGACCACCCGGCGATCGTGTCGGGCATCGTCGACCTGTTCACGACGCGGTTCGACCCGCGTCAGCACGGGGACCGCGCAGCAGCCGAGCGCGCGCTGGGCGAGCGGCTGACCGAGCAGATCGGCGCGGTCTCCTCCCTCGACGCCGACCGGGTGCTCACCGCCCTGCTGGCCGCCGTCCGGGCCACCCAGCGCACGACGGCCTACGTCGCGGGCGCCTTCACCGACGGCACCCCGTTGGCCATCAAGCTCGACCCGCACGCCGTCCCCGACCTGCCCGAGCCGCGGCCGGCCCGCGAGGTGTGGGTGTCCTCCCCCCGGGTCACCGGCGTGCACCTGCGCTTCGGCGCGGTCGCCCGCGGCGGGCTGCGCTGGAGCGACCGCCGCGAGGACCTGCGCACCGAGATCCTCGGCCTGGTCAAGGCGCAGACGGTCAAGAACACCGTCATCGTGCCCACCGGTGCCAAGGGCGGGTTCGTGCTGCGTCGCCCGCCGTCCGACCGCGACGCCTGGCTGGCCGAGGGCAAGGCCTGCTACAAGCTGTTCATCGGGGCGCTGCTGTCGCTGACGGACAACCTGGTCGACGGCGCCGTGGTGCCGGCCGAGGGCGTGGTGCGCCACGACGGCGACGACACCTACCTCGTGGTCGCCGCCGACAAGGGGACGGCGACCTTCTCCGACCTGGCGAACTCGGTGGCGATCGAGCGCGGCTTCTGGCTGGGCGACGCGTTCGCCTCGGGCGGGTCGGTCGGCTACGACCACAAGGCGATGGGCATCACCGCGCGCGGGGCCTGGGAGTCGGTGACCCGGCACTTCCGCGAGCTGGGCATCGACACCCAGAGCCAGGAGATCACCGTCGTCGGCGTCGGCGACATGAGCGGCGACGTGTTCGGCAACGGCATGCTGCTGAGCGAGCACCTGCGGCTCGTGGCCGCCTTCGACCACCGGCACGTGTTCGTCGACCCCACCCCCGACGCGGCCACCGGGTTCGCCGAGCGGCAACGGCTGTTCGCGCTGCCCCGCTCGTCGTGGGCCGACTACGACCCGATGCTGATCAGCGCCGGCGGCGGCGTGTGGCCGCGCACGGCGAAGTCGGTGCCGGTCAGCGAGCCGATGCGCACGGCGCTGGGCCTGGACGACGACGTCGACCACCTCACCCCGGCCGAGCTCATCCGGGCCGTGCTGCTCGCGCCGGTGGACCTGCTGTTCAACGGCGGCATCGGCACCTACGTCAAGGCGACCACAGAGAGCGCGCTCGACGTGGGCGACAAGGCCAACGACGCGGTGCGGGTCAACGGCGAGCAGCTGCGGGTGCGCGTGGTGGGGGAGGGCGGCAACCTCGGCCTCACCCAGCGCGGGCGCATCGAGTACGCGCTCACCGGTGGCCGGGTGAACACCGACGCCATCGACAACTCCGCCGGCGTCGACACCTCCGACCACGAGGTCAACCTGAAGATCGCCCTCGACGCGGTCGCCCTGGACCCCGACGCCCGCGCCGAGCTGCTGGCCTCGATGACCGACGAGGTCGCAGGCCAGGTGCTCACCGACAACTACGCGCAGAACGCCACGCTGGCCGCCGAGACCGCCTCGGCGCGCAGCCTGCTCGACGCGCACACCCGCTTCATGCGGGCGCTCGAGCGCTCGGGCCGGCTCGACCGGGCCGTCGAGGCGCTGCCCGACGGCCGGGCGCTGTCGGAGCGGCGCCGCGACGGGCAGGCGCTCACCTCGCCCGAGCTCTCGGTGCTGCTGGCCTACGCCAAGCTCGAGGCCGACGCCGCCGTGCTGCACTCGACGCTGCCCGACGACCCCGCACTGTCCCGGCTGCTCACCGAGTACGTGCCGCCGCAGCTGCGCGAACGGTTCCCCGCGGCCGTCGAGCAGCACCCGCTGCGCCGCGAGATCATCGCCACCGCCCTGGTCAACCGGGCGGTCAACGTCGCCGGGGTGACCGGGCTGTTCCGGCTGGCCGAGGAGACCGGCGCACCGCTGGTCGCCGTGGTGCGGGCGCACGCCGTGGCGCGCGCGGTCCTCGACGTCGACCGGCTCTGGGACGCCGCCCGGCCGCTGGACAACCGGGTGCCGGCCGCCGTCCAGGTGCAGCTGCGCACCGAGGCGACCCGGCTGGCCGAGCGGGCCACCCGGTGGCTGCTGCGCCTGCCCGGGCTGGCCGCCGAGCCCGGCGACCCGATCGCGGCCGTGACCGCGCGGTTCGCCGGCCCGGTGGCCACCGTCGTGCAGCAGCTGCCCGAGTGGTTGCTGGGCACCGACGCCGAGGCCTACGCCGAGCGGGCCGCCGGGCTGCGCTCGGCCGGGGTGCCCACCGAGCTCGCCGCGTCGGCGGCGGTGGCGCCCGTGCTGCCCGGTGCGCTCGACCTGGTGGTGGTCGCCGAGGAGACCGGCGCACCGATCGAGCTGGCCGGCCGAGTGTGGGAGCACGTGTCGGCCCGGCTGGACCTCGTGCCGCTGCGCGACCTCATCGTCGGGCTGCCCCGCGACCGGCGGTGGCCGTCGATGGCCCGCGCCGCGCTGCGCGACGACCTCACGGCCGAGCAGGCCGCGCTGACCGCCGAGGTGCTGCGCGGCCGCACGGGGTCCGACGACGACCCGGCCGAGCTGGTCGCGCGCTGGGCCGAGCGCTGGGACACCGGCCAGCGCCGGGCCGCCGCGCAGCTGGCCGAGCTGGCCGCGGGCGAAGCGCACGAGCTCGCCGAGTTGGTGGTCGCCGTCCGCACCCTGCGGGGGCTGCGCCGGGGCTGAGTCCTGGGTCGTGCCCCAGGAGGTGGGGCGCAGCAGGTTCCTTGCGGGAGCCTTGCGGATCGCTGCAGGCGGTGTGGAGGACCGGCCGCCAGGGTCGTCACGACGCCGGGGAGCCCGGCCCGGACAGACCCTGGAGCAACCGCATGCGCACCGCCACCACCCGACGGACCCGACGCGGCACGGGCCGCCGGGTCGCCATCTCCCTGGGGGCGGTCGGCGCGGCCGCCGCTGTCGCCGGGCTGGGCACCTTCGGGACCTTCACCAGCAGCACGACGGCCACCGAGACGGTGAACACCGGCACCGTGCAGCTGACCATCGGCACCGCCGGGTCGGCGGCCAACCGGTTGTCGGTGACGGCGGGTGCGATCGTCCCCGGCGACACGATCAGCCGCGCGGTGACGCTGACCAACGCCAGCTCCGACCAGGCGCTGGGCAGCGTCGTGCTGAACACCACCGCCACCACGACCAGCATCCTGGACACCGGTGCCAACGGGCTCACGATGGCCGTGCAGGCCTGCTCGGTGCCGTGGACCGAGGCCGGCACGGCGCCGGCGTACACCTACACCTGCACCGGGACCACCACGACCGTGGTCGCCACCCGGGCGGTGCTGGGCACGAACCTGCCGGTCACCACGCCTGCGCTGCTGGCCCCCGCCGGCACCGCGAACCTGGTCGTCACGCTCGCGCTGCCGGTGGCCGCGGACAACGCGTACCAGACCAAGACGTCGGTGATCCAGTTCGAGTTCGTCGGCACCCAGCGCAGCGGCACCGCCCGCTGACCCGGGGGCCGTCGTGACCGCCGTCGGGTGGGCCGGCTGGGTGCTGCGCCGGGTGGTCGACCTCGCCCTGGTGGTGGCCCTGGCCGCGTTCGCCGGGTTGGTGGTCGGGCCGCACGTGCTCGGCTACCGCACGGTCACGATGCTGACCTCGAGCATGGCCCCGGGGATCGAGCCCGGCGACGTCGCGGTCGTCACCCCGCTCCCGGTGGCCGACGTCGCGCCGGGGATGGTGATCACCTACCACATCCCGGTGGGTGACCACCGGGTCGTCAGCCACCGCGTGCTCAGCGCCGACGTCGCGCCGGACGGGTCCGTCACGATGCGCACCCGCGGCGACGCCAACGACGCCGACGACCCCTGGACGGCGACCCTGGCCGCCGGGGACACGGCCTGGCAGGTGCGTGCGGTCGTGCCGTGGGTCGGGCACGCGATCCGGGTGCTGCGCACCCCGGTGCTGTCGACGGCACTGGTGGTGGGCGTGCCGGTGCTGCTGGCGGCGTGGGTGCTGGTCGGGGTGTGGCGACCGGAGCCGGCGCGGGTTGCCGAGGAGGACGCCGAGGAGGACGCCGAGGAGGACGTGGCCGAGGACGTGGCCGAGGACGTGGCCGAGCAGGACGTGGTGGGGGAGCGGGTGTGACCGGGGCCCGGGTGCGTGCCGCGTCGATCGTGCTCGGGGTGGCGCTCGCCGTCCCGGTTCTCCTGCCGGCCCCGGCGGCGGCGACCTTCACCGCGCGCGTGCTCGGTGCGTCGACGGTCGGCACCGTGACCGTGGCCCCGCCCACGGGCCTGAGCGCGGCGGGCTCCACGACGTGCATCCTGAGCCTGACCACGAGCTACACCGTCCGGGTGACGTGGACCGCGAGCCCCACGGCCCGCGTCTCGGCCTACCGGGTGACCGAGACCGTCGACGGCGTCGCCCGGGCCCCGGTCACGGTGGCGACGACGTCCTTCAGCCGGGCGGCGACCAAGGCCCTGCGCGGGCCGGTCACGCACTCGATCGCGGTCCAGGCGCGCACCGACTACGGCTGGCTCTCGGTCCCGGCGACGGTGGGGTACACGTGCTGAGCTCAGGCGGCGAGCCGGTACCCGACGCCGCGGACGGTGCGGATCGGGGGCTGCTCCAGCCCCGCCGCAGCAAGCTTGCGGCGCAGGTTGGACATGTGCGCCTCGACCAGCCGCAGGTGGCCCTCCCAGTCGCTGCCCCAGACCTCCCGCAGCAGCGTGCGGCGCTGCAGCACCCGGCCCGGGCGGCTCGCCAGAGCGTGCAGCAGGTCGAACTCGGTGCGTGTCAGCGGCACGACCTCGCCGCGCACCCGCACCTCGCGGGCACCGTCGTCGACCTCCAGGTCGGCCAGCACGGTGCGGGCGCTGGGCACCCGGACGGTGACGCGGTCGGCGACCGTCGCGCCGGGCACCGCGGGGGTTGGGCTCGTGACCGGCCCCGTCACCGGGCGGCGCAGGAACGCCTGCACCCGGGCGGCCAGTTCGCGGGGGGAGAACGGCACGGCCATGTAGCCGTCGGCACCGGCGGCCAGCCCGACCAGGACGTCGACCTCGTCGGCGTGGGTGCTGACCATGAGCACATAGGCGTGGGTGCGGCTGCGCAGTTCGCGGCACAGCTCGGTGCCGTCGGCGTCGGGCAGCCCGCGGTCGAGCACGATCACGTCGGGCTGCACCGCCCCCACCTCGGCCAGGCACTCCCGGGCGGTGCCGACCGCCCGCACGCCCAGTCCCACCCCGGCGAGGGTGGTGCTGACCAGGGCCCGCACCTCGGGGACGTCCTCGACCACGAGCACCGATCCGCGCGTCACCGCACGGCCCTCCGGGGAGCCGAGGTCGGGTCCAGGTCGGGTGAGCGGGGCACGGCGTCCTCCCGGTGGTCGGCGGCGCCGCGACCGGCGTCGGTGGTCCACCCACTCCAACGACCGTTCCGGACCGCCGCGCGATCTCCGGGCACTTATCACCCGGTCGTGTTCCAGAACAGTTCCGGCCGGTGCAACGGGACCTCGCGGTGACCGTGCGTGACCAGGACCCGGGTCAGCGCCGGCGGGACACCTGGACCAGCCCGAGGACGACGGTGGCGACCGCGGTGCAGCCGGCGAGCAGGAACAGGACCCCGCCCACCGCGAGCGACGCGTCGCGGTCATCGACGAGGGACTGCCCGAACTGGAGGAGGAGCTGCACCCCGACCAGCCCCACCATGCCGGCCCCCACGAGCAGCAGGCCGAGGCCCGCGCGCCGGGCGCGCTGCAGCACGGCCCCGACCGCCAGCAGCACCGCGGCGGCCAGCGGGACCAGACCGGTGGCCTGGAAACGGCTGGACTCGCCGAAGTTCTGCAGCAGCAGCCCGTACGTACCGACGCCGTCGTAGTCGTTCAACGGCAGCACGGTGCCGGCGAACGCCAGGACGGCGGTGACCAGGCCGAGGACGAGCAGGGGAGTGCTGCCCGGCGTGGGCGGGGGACCGGTGGGTGTGCCCCACGACGCCGGTGGCTGCTGCCCCCAGGGCTGGCCCCCCGGCTGCTGTCCCCACGGTTGCTGGCCCCAGGGCTGCTGCGGCTGGTTCACGATCCCTCCTCCTGGTCCGAGCCGGTCACGACGCCCGTGCCAGCCGCGACAGCCGCACCAGCCCCACCACGACGAGGGCCACGGCGCTCGCGCCCGCCAGCATGAGCAGCACCCCGCCCACGGCCGTGCTCGTGGCCGCGCCGAAGCCGTCGACCAGCACCTGCAGGCGGCCCACCATCTGCCCCAGCCCCACCTCGGCGGCCATCCCGCCGCCGACCAGCAGCAGTCCGGTACCGACCCGGGCCCGCGACCGCTGCACCAGCGCACCGGCGACGAGCAGACCGGCCGCGACCAGCAGCGCCAGCCCGCCGGCCAGGAAGTACGTGCTGTCGCCCAGCTCCTGGAGCAGGGGACCGTAGGACCCGTTGTCGTCGGGGAGGGTCACCGACGGCAGCACGGTGCCCAGCGCGAGCAGCACGGCGGTGACCAGGCCCAGCACCAGCATCGCGGTGCTGCCCCCGCCCGGGCGGGCCGCTGGAGCGCCCCAGGGGGCCGGCCCGGGGTGCGGCCCCCACGGTGGCTGGGGTGCGGGCTGGTGGGGTCCGTACGGCGACGGGCCCGGCTGCGAGCCGGGTCCGTTCCAGGACTGGTGCGGGTCGCTCACGCCGGACATCCTGACGGGCCCGGTCGCTCAGCGCAGCCGGAGCACACGGGCGTCCCACGGCCCCAGGACGGCGGGGTCGAAGTCCGGGCGGTGGTCGCGGTTGCCCAGCACCAGCTCGGCGCCGACCGCCTCGGGGAGCAGCTCGCCCAGGCGGTACGGGGTGGCCGACACGTTGCAGACCACGAGCAGGGTCTCGTCCTCCGTCGTCCGGGTGCAGGCGTACACGTGCTCGTGGTCGGGCAGCAGCATCGCGAAGCGGCCCAGCTGGAGCGTGCGGTTGGCGTGCCGCAGGGCGATGAGCGCCCGGTGGTGGGCCAGCACCGAGTGCGGGTCCTCGCGCTGGGCGGCGACGTTCCACTCGACGTGGTCGGGGTTGACCGCGATCCAGGGCTCGCCGGTGGTGAAGCCGGCGTGCGCGGTGGCGTCCCACTGCACCGGGGTGCGGGCGTTGTCCCGGCTGGCCGGGCGCAGGGCGGCCAGCACCTCGTCGGGGTCCGCACCGCGGGCGGTGGCCTCGGCGGCGTGGTTCAGCGACTCGATGTCCCGGAAGTCGCGCACCGACCCCCACGTCGAGTTGGCCATGCCGATCTCCTCGCCCTGGTAGACGTAGGGCGTGCCGCGGTGGCCGTGCAGCAGGGTGGCCAGGCAGGTGGCCGAGTCGCGGCGGTGCGCGGGGGAGTCGTCGCCGAACCGGGACACCGCGCGCGGCTGGTCGTGGTTGTCCCAGTAGAGGGAGTTCCACCCGACGTCGGCCAGGCCCTCCTGCCACCGGCCGAACGAGGCCTTGAGGTCGGTCAGCCGCAGCGGCCGGGGGTCCCACTTGTCGGCGCCGTGGTCGAGCCCCACGTGCTCGAACTGGAAGACCATGTCCAGCTCGGCGCGGGCCGGGTCGGTCACCTGGCGGGCCTGGTCGACCGTCACGCCGGGCATCTCGCCGACGGTGATGAGCTGGGCGTCGCGCCCGGCGAACACTTCGCGGTGCATCTCGGCCAGGAACTCGTGCAACCGCGGTCCGAACAGGTAGGACGCCGACCCGTCGGTCCACGGCGACCCCGGGATCGGCGGGCCGTCGGCGAGGTCGGGGTGCTTGCTGATCATGTTGATGACGTCCATGCGGAAGCCGTCGACCCCGCGGTCGAGCCACCACCGCATCATCTCGTGCACCGCGGCCCGGACCTCGGGGTTCTCCCAGTTCAGGTCGGGCTGCTTGCGGCTGAACAGGTGCAGGTAGTACTGCCCGGTGGTCTCGTCGAGCTCCCAGGTGGGGCCGGAGAAGAACGACTGCCAGCTCGTGGGTTCGGGGTGCTCGCCGTCGCGGGGGTCGCGCCACCAGTACCAGTCGCGCTTCGGGTTGGTGGTGCTCGAGCGGCTCTCGACGAACCACGGGTGCTCGTCGCTGGTGTGGTTGACCACCAGGTCCATCACGATCCTGATGCCCCGCTCGTGCGCCTCGGCGATCAGCGCGTCGAGGTCGGCGAGGGTGCCGAACACCGGGTCGACGTCGCGGTAGTCGCTGATGTCGTAGCCGTTGTCGTCCTGGGGCGAGCGGTACACCGGCGACAGCCAGACGACGTCGACGCCCAGGTCGGTGAGGTGGTCCAGCTTGCCGCGGATGCCGTTGAGGTCGCCGATGCCGTCGCCGTCGGAGTCGGCGAACGAGCGTGGGTAGACCTGGTAGACGACGGCGGCGGTCCACCACGGCGGGTTCGCTGGGATCACTCCGCCATCCTGCCGGTCGATCGGCCCGTCGACCCGGTCAGGACGGCCACCGAGGGGTACCGGCGCCGGCTGCCCGCACTCCGCGCAGTGGCCAACCGCCCCCGCGCGCAGTGCGCGACGCCCGCGCACCCACGCGGCGCGGCCGGCTGGGTCCGCAGCACGGGCGCGCACTGCGTGGTGGGTGTGCGCCCGCGCGCCCCGTGCCGTGGGGTGACCCGCGTGGGCGCGCACTGCGTGGTGGGTGCGCGCCCAGCGTGGGCGCACCGGGTGCCGGGTGCGCCGCAGCGCGGCGGCGGGTCAGCCCAGGTCGGGGCGGCGCAGCCCGTGGCCGGTGGCCTGCTCGAAGGCGTGGCCGACCTCGAGCACCCGGCGGTCGGCCCGCGGCGCGGCGATGACCTGCAGGCCCACCGGCAGGCCGTCGGGGGTGAAGCCGCCGGGCACGCTCAGCGCGGGGCAGCCGGTCGCGCTGATCAGCGTGCAGGAGCGCATCCAGGCCAGGTAGTCCTCGAACTCGGTGCCGGCGACCGAGGTCGGGTACTCCTGCTCGACGGGGAAGGGCAGCACCTGGGTGACCGGGGCCAGCAGCACGTCGTAGCGGGTGAAGAACTCGACCACCCGCTCGTACAGCTTGGTGTGGGCGACCTCGGCGCGGCCGACGTCCGCACCCGTCAGCCCCGCACCGACGGCCGCGTTCCACTTGATGGTGTCCTTGACCAGCTCGGGGGAGCGGCGCACGGCGTCGCCGAACGAGGCCTCGAACAGCCAGGCGCGCAGCACGCCGAAGGCCTCGTCGGCGCCGGTGAGGTCGGGGCAGTCCTCGACCACGGTGGCACCGAGGTCGGTGAACACCGACAGCTGGGCCTCCAGCACCGCGGTGATGGCCGGGTCGACCGGCACCCGGCCGCCGAGGTCGGGGGTCCAGGCCACGCGCAGGCCGGCCAGCTCGGTGGGCAGCGGCGCGGCGAACAGCGCTCCGGGGTCGCCCAGCGAGATGGGCACCCGCGGGTCGGGCCCGGCCAGCACCGAGAGGCCCAGCGCGACGTCGGACACCGTGCGGGCCATCGGGCCCTGCACCGACAGCTGCGACCAGCCGATCGCCGTCGGGTGCGAGGGCACCCGGCCCGGCGTCGGGCGCAGGCCGACGACGTTGCAGAACGCCGCCGGGTTGCGCAGCGAACCGCCCATGTCGCTGCCCTCGGCCAGCGGCACGAAGCCGGCGGCCAGCGCCGCGGCTGCGCCCCCGGAGGACCCGCCGGCGCTCAACCCGTGCCGGTACGGGTTGTGGGTGGCCCCGAAGAGGGTGTTGAACGTGTGCGAGCCGGCGGCGAACTCGGGCACGTTGGTCTTGCCGACCCGGATCGCCCCGGCCGCCTTGAGCCGGGCCACGACCAGCTCGTCGTGCGCGGGCACGGTGTCGCGGTGCAGCGGCGAGCCCCAGGTGGTGCGCATGCCGCCGGTCTGGTGCGTGTCCTTGTGCGCCACCGGGACGCCGTGCAGCGGGCCGACCACCTCGCCGGCGGCCAGGCGCGCGTCGGCGTCGTCGGCGGCGGCGCGGGCGGCGTCGTCGTCCCGGGTCACGATGGCGTTGATCTGCCCGTCGTGGGCGTCGATGCGGGCCAGGTGGGCCTCGAGCACCTCGCGCGCGCTGACCTCGCGCGTGCGGATCAGCTCGGCCAGCTCGGTCGCGGGACGGGTGCACAGCTCGTCGGTCACGCGAGGACCGTAGCGCGGAAAGTACCTCAGCGGTGAGACATCTTCGGACGACGTCAGACTGGCCCGGTGACCGTGCGCCCCGCCACCCCGGCCGACGTCCCCGCGCTCACCGCCGTCTACGGCCACCACGTCGAGCACACGCTGGCCACCTTCGACCTGGTGCCGCCCACCGAGGCCGACCGCGCCGCCTGGCTGGCCGCGCACCCCGGGGGCCGGCACCGCGTGCTGGTCGTCGAGCGGGACGGCGCGGTGGTCGGGTTCGCGGCCAGCGGCCCGTTCCGCGCCCGGCCGGCCTACGACGCCACCGTCGAGACGAGCATCTACCTGGCCCCGACCGCCACCGGCCAGGGCCTGGGCCGGGTGCTGTACGGAGGGCTGTTCGACGCGCTGGCGGGGGAGGGGTTGCACCGGGCGGTGGCGGTGATCGCGCAGCCCAACCCGGCGTCCGAGGCCCTGCACCGCGCGTTCGGCTTCAGCCACGTCGGCACGTTCGAGGAGGTCGGCCGCAAGTTCGACCGCTGGGTCGACGTGGCCTGGTTCCAGAAGGAGCTGTGACCCAGGTCGCCACATGCATCGTGTGCAATGCATCGGGGTGCGGGTAGGGGAGACGGGCGCCGCGATCCGGCGCCACCCCCACGTCCCGAACCCGAGGAGACCCCTGTGCCCACGACCGTGACCGCCCGGGCCACCGCCTCCGCCGGTGGCAAGTTCGAGCGCACCACCATCGAGCGCCGCGACGTCCGCCCGCACGACGTCCGCATCGAGATCGCCTACGCCGGCATCTGCCACTCCGACATCCACACCGCCCGCGACGAGTGGGGTGCCGCCAACTACCCGCTGGTGCCCGGCCACGAGATCGCCGGCACCGTCGCCGAGGTCGGCGCCGAGGTGACCAAGTACTCCGTGGGCGACCGGGTCGGCGTCGGCTGCTTCGTCGACTCGTGCCGCGAGTGCGAGAACTGCAAGGCCGGCGAGGAGCAGTACTGCCTCAACGGCGAGACCGGCACCTACGGCGGCATGCAGGACGGCAAGCCCACCGACGGCGGCTACTCCGAGCAGATCGTCGTCGACGAGAACTACGTGCTGGGCATTCCCGAGGGCATCGACCTGTCCGCCGCGGCCCCGCTGCTGTGCGCCGGCATCACCCTGTACTCCCCGCTCAAGCACTGGGGTGCCGGCCCGGGCAAGAAGGTCGCCATCGTCGGCCTCGGCGGGCTGGGCCACATGGGCGTCAAGATCGCGGCCGCCCTGGGCGCGGAGGTCACCGTGCTGTCGCAGTCGCTGAAGAAGCAGGAGGACGGCCTCCGCTTCGGCGCGCAGCACTACTACGCCACCAGCGACGAGAGCACCTTCGAGACGCTCAAGGGCGAGTTCGACCTGATCGTCAACACCGTCTCGGCCAACCTCGACCTCGACGCCTACCTGGGCATGCTCCGGGTCAACGGCACCCTGGTCGAGGTCGGCGCCCCCGAGCAGCCGATGACCGAGGCCGCCTTCTCGCTGATCCAGAACCGGCGCTCGCTGGCCGGCTCGAAGATCGGCGGCATCCGCGAGACCCAGGAGATGCTGGACTTCTGCGCCGAGCACCACCTGGGTGCCGACGTCGAGGTCATCGGCGGCGACCAGATCGACGAGGCCTACGAGCGGGTCGTGGCCTCCGACGTCCGGTACCGCTTCGTCATCGACACCGCGAAGCTCTGACCTGCTCACGCGTGCCCCCGACCCGTCCGGGTCGGGGGCACGCGTGCGTTCAGGAGACGGTGAACTCGCCCAGGTCGTCCCAGTGGTCGCCCTCGATGAGCATGTTGCGCACCTTCGGGGTGCGCACGAGGTACTGCGGCAGCTCGGCCTGGGCCTTCTTGAAGTGGTCGGCGGTGACGTGCGCCTCGGCGGCGTCGTCGGCGAAGCCCTCCACGACGATGTACTCGTTCGGGTCCTCGACGTTGCGGGCCCAGTCGAAGAAGAGGTTGCCGGGCTCGGCCCGGGTGGCCTCGGTGAACTCCCGCGAGAGCTCGGGCCACTGCTCGGCGTACTCGGGCTTCACCGGGAAACGGACGCAGATGAAGATCATGCGCCCAGTCTGCGGCGATCCGCCGCGCTCCGCTCCCGGGTGGCTGTCTCGATCTGCGACAGGGTCAGGCGGGGACGACGAGAGTCAGCGCGCTCGACCCGCGCTGACGTTCCACGTGGAACCCGCCCCGCCGGAGCAACCCCACCAGGGCGGTGGCGTCGGCCGGTTCGGCGCGGCTGGTGACCAGGTGGCGGGCCAGCCGGCCCTTGTGCGCCTTGTTGAAGTGGCTGACCACGGCACGGGTCCCGTCGGCCCGCTCGCTCAGCACGTCGACGGTCACCGCGCCCGGCACCGGCGCGAGCGCCTGGTAGCCGCCCGACCGCAGGTCGACGACGAGGCCGTCGTGCCCGGCCAGCACGGGAGTCAGGACCGGCTTCCAGAGCGTGCGCAGGGTGGGCAGCCCGGGCAGCTGCGACCCCGACGACAGCCGGTAGGCCGGGATCGGGTCGCCGGCCCGGACGACGCCGAACAGTGCCGACCCCACCGCCAGCCGCGCGTCGGCCTTCGCCCGCTGCGCCCTCGTCAGCGTGCGCACGTCGAGGGCGTCGTAGAGCACCCCGGTGTAGCGCTCGATGGCCGGCAGGGTGGGGGAGCTGCGCAGCGCCGCGTTGCGGGCCACCTCGTCGTCCTGCTTCGCCGAGATGCCGAGCGCGGCCCGGGACGCCGGGACGTCGGCGGCCAGCGCGACCACCGCGTCGACCAGCTGCGACCGCACGTCGGTCAGCGCGTCGGCGGCGGTCAGCGCGGCGAGGTCCAGCGGCGCACCGGATCCCCCCGCGTGCTTGGTCTCCGAGGGCGGCAGCAGCACGAGCACGAGGAGCGAGGCTACGTCCAGTACAGGAAGCGGGCACCGGGCAGGCGTTCGGCGACCGCGTCGGTGAACCAGCCGCGCAGCTCGGCCATCACGGGCTTGGGGTAGACGTGCTTGACCGCGCCGAACTTGCCGCGCTTCTGGGCGCGCAGGTCCTCGTCCATCTCGAGCTTCGTGCGCGGGTACCAGTCCAGCAGCGTGGCCTTGCTGCCCGGGGTGAACCGGTGGGTGATGCACTCGACCGTCAGGTCCGCCCCGGCGGGCAGCACGGCGGCGACCGAGTCGAACAGCTCGCCGTACTCGGTGCGCCAGTCCTCCACCGGCATGATCGGCGCGACCGTGAGCCCGACCGGGTAGCCCGCCTCGGCCACCCGGCCGAGTGCTGCGACCCGCGCCGGCACCGGGGAGGTCGCGCCCTCGAACCGCCGGCCGACGGTCGCGGCGTTGACGGAGAAGCGCAGCCGGGTGCGGCCGCGGTGGGGGAGCTCGAGCAGTGGCTCGACGTCGTCGAACTTGGTGGTCGCCCGCAGCTGCACCGGACCCGGCCACTCGTGGGTGCCGAAGAAGGTGACCGCCTCGGCCAGCCCGCCGGTCAGGTGCTCGATGGCCAGCGGGTCGGTGTAGCAGGAGGCCTCGAACGTCGTCCCCTCGTGGCCGCGCTCCGCGGTGCCCGAGGTGACCGCGCCCCGGCCCACGTACCCGTCGAGGGAGGCCAGGACGTCGGGCAGGTCGGCGAACACCCGGGTGATCGGCGGCCCGCTCAGCGACCCGGCCAGGTAGCAGTACTGGCAGTGCGCGGGGCAGCCCTCGGCCAGGTCGAAGCGCCAGTCCGCCGACGGCGGGATCGGCTGCAGCTTCCGCTTCGACGGCGCGCCCACCACGACGGCGAGGGTGTCCTTGGCGGCCATGAAGGCGGCGCGGTCGCCGTCCCCGCGCAGGTTGGGCAGCCGGTCGCCGGTCAGCACCCGGACGTCGGCCACCCCGGCGGCCTGCACCCGCTCGAGCACGCGCCGGCCGTAGGGCAGCTGCGCGGCGGAGCGCGTGACCAGGACGCGGGACGGCGTCCAGACGCGGGTGGGGGCGGTGGTCGGTGTCATCACCGGGGAGAACCCCGCGGGGTGGGGGCTCGCTTCCCCGGTCGGGTGCGTCGGCTTGACGGCGGGCCGGGTGCTGGGGATCGTCGGGCCATGACGGTGCCGGCGGTCACGCGGATGGGTTCGTGGGTGCTGGACCGGCGCGGTCAGGGGCGCGGGGTGCGCATCACCCGGCACCCCGAGCTGCACGCGATCAACCTCAGCATCTGGCGCGACAGCGTGTGCGCGGGCACGGTCCACCTGACCCCGGCCGACGCCGCCGAGGTGGTGCAGGCGATCACCGTGCAGCTGGCCGAGCTCGCCCGGCCGGCACCGCCGGTGCGGTCGACCGACCGGGTCGACGAGCTGGAGGCCCGCATCGCCGAGCTCGAGCAGCAGGCGCTTCCCCGCCGGGGGGTGTGGCGCCGCGTGCTGGACACCCTGGTCGACGTCAGCGCTGCGCAGCCGTTCGGTCGCTCGACCCCGACGCCCCCCGGACCCACTGGTCCGCTGTCGGTCGTCTGCTGACTCAGCGCCGGGCGGCACCGTCCAGCAGCAGGTCCACCACGGCGGCCACCCGGTCCTCCGCCAGCGCCCGGCCGCGCCACAGCAGCGGGTAGTAGGCCGCTCCGGCCACGAGGTCCAACAGGGTGTCGGCGTCCACGTCGTCCCGCAGCTCACCGCGCTCGCGGGCCTGCGCGATCCACCGGTGGCCCTCGGCCCTCACGTCGGCGAGCGCGTCGCCGAACGCCTCGTCGATCCGCTCATCACCGGCCGCCGCGGCCAGCAGCTCGGTCGCCGCCCGGCGCACCCCGGGCTCGGCGGTGCCGCGGGCGGTCCGGCTCAGCGTGGCCACCAGGAACTCCCGCAGCGAGGTCACCGGCGGCAGGGGGCGGGGCCCGGGCTCGGTTCGGAGGACAGCGAGCAGGACGTCCTCCACCGTGGCGTACCGGCGCACCAGTGCCGGCAGGCTCACCTCGGCGAAGGTCGTCTACGGCGAGCGCGAGCTCAGCACCACGCTGGACGACGGCACGGTCGTCGCCGTCGTCGTGCACTCGGGGATGCACGGCGAGGCCACGCGGGTGCAGCTGCGGCAGCCCGACGGTTCCTTCACCGACCTGCGGGCCAGCTGACCCCCGCGTGCGCCGCCGGCGTCAGTCGGCGAGGTCGACGAGCACCGGGGCGTGGTCGCTGGCGCCCTTGCCCTTGCGCTCCTGGCGGTCGATCTCGGCGCCGGTGACCCGGGCGGCCAGCGCGGGGGAGCAGAGCGCGAAGTCGATGCGCATGCCCTCGCGGCGGGGGAAGCGCAGCTGGGTGTAGTCCCAGTACGTGTACTCGCCGGGGGTGTGCGGACGCACGACGTCGGCGTAGCCGGCCTCCACCACCGCGGCGAAGGCGGCGCGCTCGGGCGGGCTCACGTGGGTCGAGTGCGCGAAGACGGCCATGTCCCAGACGTCGCCGTCCTCGGGGGCGATGTTCCAGTCGCCGGTCAGCGCGATCTGGGCCTGTGGGTCGGCGGCCAGCCAGCCGGCCGCGTTCTCCCGCAGCGCGTCGAGCCACTCGAGCTTGTAGGCCAGGTGCGGGTCGCCCAGCTGCCGGCCGTTGGGCACGTACAGCGACCACATCCGGACGCCGCCGCAGGTGGCGCCGATCGCCCGGGCCTCGGGCGCGGGGTCTACGCCCTCCTTGCTCGACCACGAGGGCATGCCCTCGAACCCGACCTGCACGTCCTCGATTCCCACGCGGGAGATCACCGCGACGCCGTTCCACTGGTTGAGCCCGACGTGGGCGACCTCGTAGCCGATGGCCTCGAAGGGCATGTGCGGGAACTGGTCGTCGCGGCACTTGGTCTCCTGGATCGCCAGGACGTCGACCCCGCTGCGCTCGAGGAACGCGGTCACCCGGTCGACCCGGGTGCGGACGGAGTTCACGTTCCAGGTCGCCAGGCGCACGCCCCGACCCTAGAAGAAGGACCTGCCTCCTCCCCACGCCGGGCTCCGCCCACCGCGGGCCCCTGGGGGCAGGCCGGTCAGGCCTGGGACAGGGGAGCGATCGCCTCGTCGGCGCGGGCCTGCAGGCGGGCGCGCATGCGGTCGCGGGACTCGACGAACTTCGTCGCCTGGGCATCGAGGCCGGCCATGAACTGCGCCAGCTCCTCGCGCGCCTGCTCGCCCTCGGGGCCGAAGCCGGTGCGCTCGAACACCTTCCAGTGCCGCAGCACCGGGGCGACGACGTCGTCGTGGTGCAGCCGCAGGTCGTAGATGCCGGCCTTGGCGATGATCGTCGAGTTCTTGCGGAACCCGGCCATGGTGGCGCCGGGCATCTCGAAGTGCATGACCTCGTTCGCGATGGCCCGCATGGTCTCGTCGGGGGCGATCTCCAGCGCCGCCGCGACGATGTTGCGGTAGAAGACCATGTGCAGGTTCTCGTCCTTGGCGATGCGGGCGAGCATCTGGTCGGCGATCGGGTCGTTCGTCGCCTTGCCGGTGTTCCGGTGGCTGACCCGGGTGGCCAGCTCCTGGAACGACACGTAGGCCACCGCCTCGAGCGGGGTCTTGTCCCCGGAGTCGTAGCCCGAGGTCATGTAGTCCATCCGGGCCCGCTCGAGCTCGACCGGGTCGACCCCGCGGGTGACCACGAGGTAGTCGCGGATGGCGATGCCGTGCCGGTTCTCCTCGGCGGTCCAGCGACCCACCCAGGTGCCCCAGGCGCCGTCGCGGCTGAACCGGGTGGCGATCTCGCGGTGGTAGCTGGGGAGGTTGTCCTCGGTCAGCAGGTTCGTGATCATCGCGGCCTTGGCCGTCTCGTCGAGCCGGGACTGCTCGGGGGCCCAGTCCTCACCGCCGAGGAAGGCGAAGTCGCGCCCCTCGGACCACGGCACGTAGTCGTGCGGATGCCACTCGGCGGCCATCTTCTCGTGCCGGTTCAGGTTCTCCTCGACGACCGGCTCGAGCTCCTTCAGCAGGGCGGTCGTGGCGGGCGTCTGGGACACGGTGCACCTCCGGGGAGCGGACCTGGGAGGTCGACGCTACGCGCCCGGGGACGACGCCGATCGTTGCGAGCGGTTCGCAAGAGCTAGCCTGCTGCACGATGCTGGCAACGAGCTCGACCCTCACGGTGCGCCCGGCCGCGCCCGACGACGTCCCCGCGGCCCTGGCGCTGATGATGCGCGTGCTCGACGAGGACCTCGGCTACGGCTTCCGGCCCGAGTGGCACGGCGACCTCGCCGACCTCGCGGCCGCCTACCTGTGCACCCCGGGCCAAGCACTCTTCCTCGCCCACGACGCCGACGGCACCCTGCTGGGCACCACGGCGATCAAGGTCGGCGGGCCGCGCAGCCCGCAGGTGCTGGTCGACCACTACGCGGGCCGCCCGGTCTGCCAGCTGGCCCGGGTCTGGGTGCTGCGCGAGCACCGTCGCCGCGGTGCGGCCCGGGCGCTGGTCGCCGCCGCGACCCGGTGGGCGGTCACCGAGGGGGGCCACGCCGTCGTCTGCCTGCACACCGACGCCGCGGTCGACGGCGCCGAGGCGTTCTGGCGCTCGATGCCCGTGCGCGAGGTGCTCGACGAGCGCGTGCCCGGCGAGGCCATGCAGACCATCCACTTCGAGGTGGACGTCGAGGCGGTGCTCACCTCGGGTCGCTGACGCTGCGTCAGGGGCCGGTCCTGCTGGGTCGGCCCCGGCCGCGTGTCGCCGGCGCGGAGTACCGCGAACGGGGGAGTCCTCCTGCGCGCGCCGGGTGCGGCCCGCCGGCGGTGCGATCATGGGTTGATGCGCAGGCGGGGGAAGACCATGTCGAGAGGGGGCTCGTGACCGACCGACCCGACCCCCGCGAGCCCGACGACCGCACGACCCGCATCCCCCGCGCCGACGCGGCCCCGGTGCTGCCGCCGGTCCCCGGCGGTCCCGGATCGGCCGCCGAACCGCGCCGCCGCCGCCGTGCGGAGGGGGGCACGGACCCCGAGCTCGCCGCCCGCGCGCGAGCCGCCGCCGGCCTGCCGCCGGTCGCTCCGACGCCGTCGACGCAGACCCGTCGTCCCTCCGCCGAGCAGGACGCGACGACCCGGCTGGCCCCCGTCCCCGCCGCGAGCCGGGAGGAGGACGCCGCCCGCGGCGAGCAGGTCGCCGGCCGCCGCGAGGAAGCCTCCGCCCGCCGCGAGGACGCCGGCCCGGTGGCCTCCGGGCCCGGGCGGGCGCGCAGCTTCCGCCGCGCTGCCGGGCTGACCGTCCTGGGCGCCGTCGTCCCCGGGGCCGGGCTGCTGGCCGCCGGTTGGCGACGCACGGGTGTCGCCGTCCTCGCCGTGTTCGTCGTGCTGCTGGGCGGGCTGGTCTGGCTGGCCACGGCCGGGCAGCGCACGGCCGTGCGGGCCGCGGTGTCCCCGCAGGTGCTGCTCGGCGTCATGGTCGGCGTCGGCGTGCTCGCGCTGCTGTGGATCGCCGTGGTGGTGCTCGGCTACCGGCTGCTGGTCCCCCGTCGGCTGTCCCCGCTGCAGCGGGGGGCCGGCGGCCTGCTCGTGCTGGCCCTCGTGGCCGGCGTCGCCACCCCGGCCGTGGCCGCCGTGCGGCTGGCCGACGCGCAGCGCGACCTGGTCGACACCGTCTTCGCCGACGGCGAGAGCGCCACGGTGCAGGAGCCGGCCGACCCGGTGAACCCCTTCGGCGACAAGGAGCGGGTCAACGTCCTGCTGCTGGGCGGCGACGGCGGCGAGGGCCGCGACGGCGTGCGCACCGACACCGTGATCGTGGCCAGCATCGAGACCGCGACCGGCGCCACCACCCTCTTCAGCCTGCCGCGCAACCTCGAGGACCTCCCCTTCCCGGCCGGCACCCGGCTGGCCGAGCTGTTCCCCGACGGCTTCGACGCCGGCGAGGAGAGCGAGAGCCTGCTCAACGCGGTCTACCGCAACGGCCCGGCCCTCTACCCCGACGCGCTCGGTGCCCCCAGCGACAACCCGGGTGCCGACTGGCTCAAGCTCGGCGTCGGCGAGGCCCTGGGCCTGCCCATCGACTACTACGTGCTGGTCAACCTCGACGGGTTCAGCCAGCTGGTGGACGCCCTCGGCGGCATCACGGTGAACGTCAACTACTACGTGCCGGTGGGCGGGGAGCCCTCGATCGGCACGCTGCCCGACGCATACATCGCACCCGGGCCGGACCAGGAGATGGACGGCGCCACCGCGCTCGCCTTCGCCCGCGGCCGTTTCGGGCTGACCGACTACCAGCGCATGGACCGTCAGCGCTGCGTGCTCGACGCCATCGTCGCCGCGGCCGACCCGGTCACCCTGCTCACCCGGTACCAGCAACTGGCGGCCACCACCTCCGACATCGTCAGCACCGACGTGCCGCAGGCGGTGCTCGACGACTTCGTCGACCTCGCGTTCCTGGTCAAGGACGCCGGCATCCGCAGCGTCGTGTTCGACGACACCGTCATCACCCCGGCCTACCCGGACTACGACGCGGTGCGGGCACTGGTGCAGCAGGCCCTGGGCGCCGCCCCGGCCAGCGCGCCGGCCAGCGGTGCCCCGTCGTCCTCGGCGGCGCCCACCACGGCGGCCCCGACGACGACCGCCCCCACCTCGGGTGCGCCGGCCAGCAGCAGCGCGCCGGTGGCCGACGTCGCCGACGCGTGCGCCTACGACCCGGTCGCCGCGCAGGCCGCAATCGACGCCGGGGAACCCCCGACCAAGCGCTGAGCAGCCGCTCTGCGGGGCGTGCCGCGAGGTCGTGTCGGCGGGCCGCCGGGCGTACGAGGTGCACCATGATCGGGCGGTGCACTGGACGAGAACGTTCCGCTCGGCCCCGCCGTTCGTGGGAGCCCTCCTGCTCGGGGCCCTGGCCCTGCTCGACTTCGTGGCCCCGACCGGCCGGTGGTGGGCCGAGCACCCCATGTCCGCGGCCGGGCTCACGGCCCTCGTGGGCTTCGCTGCGGCCGGGTTCTTCCTCGACGGGTGGCTGCAGGAGCGCGAAGCCCGCCGGCTGAAGCGGGTGTCCACCGTCGCCTACCGCTCCCTGGCGCAGTTCGTGAACGACGCCGGCCGCCATGTCGTCGGCCCGGTGAGCGGAGCCGACCTGTCGGCGTTGGGCATACCCGGGGCTGCGCCCGAGGACGTCGTCCGGTTCAGGGGCCGCCTGCGCGATCACGGCCTCGCGGTCGAGTTCAGGGAGCTCAGCGGATCGTGGTCGGCTTCGGCGGACGAGGTCGACGACCGGCTCGCGGTCCTCCTGGGCGACACCGGATTCGTGCAGGACCTGTTCCTCGCCGTCGCCAGGTCCCGCCGTCGGTTGCAGGAGGGCACCGCGCTGTGGGCCCCGGTCATGCTCACCTCGCGCAACTGCGCGGACGACCTCGGCCGACTCCAGGAGGTCACCGACGAGCTGGAGCTGTTGCAGGAACGCCTCCGTGCGAGCGGGCTGGTCGGTCTCGTCCCGCTCGTCGACCTGCGAACGGTCGAGTGGGCCCACGACGTCCGGGCCCAGTACCTCACGACGATCCGGTGCTACGAACGGCTGCGGGACGACTTCGCCCGGCTCTCCGCGCTGCCGAGCGATGCCGTCGTCCGGCGGCGGAGCAGGCTGCCGGTGGAGGTGCCAGCAGCCTGACGGGACGCCGGGGGCTGGCCGCCCGGGGAGCTCAGGGCTCGTCGACGGCGGCCAGCACCACCGGGTCGGCGCACCCGGCCGCGAAGCCCGCGATGCGCCGGCGGATGTCGCGGCCCAGCACGACCTGGCCGGTCCGCTCGACCAACGGCGCCGCCCAGCGGGGCCGGCAGCGGAACACGTAGCGCCAGACCGCGCGGGTGCCACCGCCGGGCGCGGGGGTGAAGCGCCAGCTGCCGGCGAAGACCTCGAAGAACCACGGGCCCTCGGTCATCCGCATGCCGACGTGGGAGCCGGGGGACCAGCTCACGTACTCGCTGACCATGCGCAGGCGGTGCCGGGAGGTCGTCGCCGTCCGCACCCCCCTGCCCGGCGCGGTCGCGCCGTCGAGGAAGTGCTGTTCGCGGACGAACGGGTCCCACCGGTAGCGGGTGGCACCGGTGGTCTGGGAGACCGCGAAGGCGGTCCCCGGGTCGAGCGGGACGACCACCTCGGCGGTCACCTGCGCCACGGGTCAGCCCTGGATCGGGGCCCCGGAGTTGATGGCCTCGACCAGGTCGGCGACGGCGGGGTCGCCGATCACGCGGTCGTAGGCGATGACCGGTCGGCCGCCGGCGGTCTCGCGCACCCGGTCGGCCAGCTTGTCGTGGGTGAGGACGACGTCGGCGTCGGCCGGGATGGCGTCGACCGGGCTGTGCTCGACCACCACGCCGTCCAGGCGCTTGCGCAGCTGCACGCTCATCAGGACGCTGCTGGCCATCCCGGCGTCGCAGGCGATGACGAGCTTGCGGACGGTGGTTCCCTCGATCGTGGGCATGGCGGTGCGAACTCCTAGTGGTGGATGAGGTCCCATTCTCCACCGCATCGGCAACTGTGACGGTCTTCTCAACCGTGATCGCGGTCACGGTGCAGGTCTGGACCAGGCTGGCAGAGTGCCGCCATGACGACGACGTCGCTCCACGTGAAACCCGGCACCGAGTGGGCCGCGGTCCTGGGCCGGGCCGCGCACCGCACCCCCGAGGCCTTCGGCACCGACCGGTTGCACAACCTGGTCGACGGGTCGTGGCGGCCGATCGGGGATCCCGAGACCCTCGTCTCCCCGGTGGACGGCTCGAAGCTGATCGGGCTGCCCAAGGTGTCGGCCGGCGAGGCGCAGCACGCCGTCCTGGCCTCGGCCGCCGCCCACCGGGCCTGGGCGACCACTCCCGTGGCCGAGCGCAAGGCCAGGGTCACCGCCGCGGTCGACGCCATGGCCGACGCCCGCGACGACCTCGCGCTGCTGCTGGCCTGGGAGATCGGCAAGCCCTGGAAGCTGGCCTGCGCCGACGTCGACCGGGCGCTGGACGGGGTGCGCTGGTACGTCGAGGAGATCGACGGGATGCTGGGCGACCGCACCCCGCTCGACGGGCCGGTCTCCAACATCGCCAGCTGGAACTACCCCATGTCGGTGCTGGTGCACGCCGAGCTGGTGCAGCTGCTGGCCGGGAACGCCGTCATCGCCAAGACGCCGTCCCAGGGCGGGGCGACCTGCCTGACGCTCGCCCACGCGCTCATGGCGCGGGAGGGCCTGCCGGTCACGCTGCTCTCGGGCGGCGGCGCGGAGCTCTCGAGCGTGCTGGTGCGCTCGCCCGAGGTGGGCGCACTGGCCTTCGTCGGCGGGCGGTCGAACGGCGGCAAGGTGGCCGCGGGCCTCCTGGACACCGGCAAGCGGCACATGCTCGAGCAGGAGGGCCTCAACGCCTGGGGCATCTGGGAGTTCTCCGACTGGGACGGCCTGGCCGCGCACCTGAAGAAGGGCTTCGAGTACGGCAAGCAGCGCTGCACCGCCTACCCGCGCTACGTGGTGCAGCGTGAGCTGGTCGACCAGTTCCTGGCCACCTACCTGCCGGTGGTGCAGTCGCTGCGGTTCGGCCACCCCCTCGCGGTCGAGAGCGACGACGACGACCTGCCGGTGCTGGACTTCGGCCCGGTGATCAGCGCGGGCAAGGCCACCGAGCTGCGCGACCGGGTCGCGGACAGCATGCACCGGGGCGCGGTCCCGCTCTGGCGGGGCTCGCTGGCCGACGGCCGGTTCATCGCCGGCCAGGACACCTCGGCCTACGTCGCCCCGGCCGCCCTGCTCTCACCCGGCGGCGCCTCGGCGCTCATGCACTCCGAGCCGTTCGGGCCGGTGGACACCATCGTGGTCGTCGACAGCGAGGCCGAGCTGCTGGCCCAGATGAACGCCTCCAACGGTGCGCTCGTGGCCTCGCTGGCCTGCGACGACGAGGACAAGGCACACCGGCTGGCCCGCGAGGTGCAGGCGTTCAAGGTCGGCATCAACAAGCCCCGGTCGAGGGGTGACCGGGCCGAGCCCTTCGGCGGCCGCGGCGCCTCGTGGCTGGGCTGCTTCGTCGGTGGCGAGCTGCTGGTGCAGGCGGTCACCCAGGGCCCGGCGGGGGAGCTGCTGTACGGCAACTTCCCCGAGCACTCGCGCTACCCGGCGTCCATCTGACCGGGGGTCAGTGCAGGGGGGCGGTGGACGAGCGGGTCACCAAGCGGCAGGGGTAGGACTCGACGCCGTGACCGGCCCGGCCCTCGATGGCCGAGGCCAGTCGCAGCGCGGCGACGCGGCCCAGGTTCTCCAGTGCGGGGTCGATGGTCGTGAGCGGCGGTCGTGATCCCGTGGCCAGCACCTCCCAGTTGTCGAACCCGATGACGGCGACCTCCTCGGGCACCCGCTTGCCCGCTTCGAGCAGGGCGTCGAGCACCCCGCGGGCGATCTGGTCGGATCCGGCGAACACCGCGTCGAGCGCCGGTTCGCGGTCGAGCAACAGCCGGGTGGCCCCGCGGCCCCAGGCCTCGCTCCAGCTGTCGTACATGACCTCGCCGCCGGCCAGGGTCAGCCCCTCCTCGGCCAGTCGCTCGACAGCACCGCGGGCCCGGTCGTGCGAGGCGCCGTACGTGGGGTCGCCGGTGACGTGCGCGATGGTGCGGCGGCCGCAGCGGATGAGGTGGTCGACGGCCAGGCGACCGCCGGCGACGTCGTCGGCCACCACCGACATGTCCTGCGGGTCGTCGGAGGGGGCGTAGGCGTACACGACCGGCACCCCGAGGTCCTGGCCCAGCGACGGGCGCGGGTCGGGCTGGGCGCCCACGACGATCAGCCCGTCGACCCGGCGGGAGAGCAGGGCGCGCAGGTGGTGCTGCTGGCGGATGTGGTCGTCGCGGGCATCGGCCAGCAGCACCGACATCTTCTCCGAGCCGAAGGCGTCCTCGGCGCCGCGCAGCACCGGCATGCTGAACCGGCCGACCAGGTCGGAGGTCAGCAACCCGACCGTGCCGCTGCGCTGGGCGACCATGCCCTGGGCCAGGGCGTTGGGCGAGAAGTTCAGGGCGTCGGCCGCCGACTGCACGCGCTGGCGGGTCGCGGCCCCCACGTGCTGGCGGTTGTTGAGCGCCTTGGACGCCGTCGCGATCGACACCCCGGCCATGGAGGCGACGTCCTTGAGGGTCGGCGGACGCCCACGGCGGTGCGGGGCGACCTCGTCGACGGACATCGCACTCCTCCCGGCTCCCCGGCGCGGCGTCGGGGACGCTGCGAAGACTAGCGCGAAGGTGCTTGACGTGGGTCGCGGACCGCACTACTTTCCGAAAACGTTTTAGCGACGTGGATCACGACAGCGGCGACGGGCTTCCCCAGAAAGCTGGGGGAGTGCGACGCACGCGGCACCGGAGACCGGCGCTGGACCGAAACGGGTTTCTGATGTCGGAGCGGCGCTCGCCGCGAACAGGAAGGCACGACGACGATGACGTGGACACCACGCCGCCGCACCGCCCGCTGGGGCGCGCTCCTCGCGGCCGCCAGCATGACCGCCGCACTCGCCGCATGCGGTGGGTCCGCCGAACCCGCCGCAGCCGGTGACCCGTCCAACGTCGAGGGCGTCGACGACGGCACCACCCTCACGCTGTGGACCCGGGCACCGTTGGAGTCCCAGGCCAAGGCGCTCGTGGATGCCTACAACTCCAGCCACGAGAACCAGGTCGAGCTGACCGTCGTGCCCAACGACGACTACGTCGCCAAGGTCGGTGCGGCCGCCGGCTCCGGCAGCCTGCCGGACCTCTTCGCCGCCGACGTCGTCTACCTGCCGAACTGGACCTCGCAGGGGCTGTTCAGCGACCTGACCGAGCGCATCGGCAACCTGGACTACGCCGACCAGATCAACCAGTCCGTGCTGGACGCCGGCACCTACGAGGACGAGCAGTACGTGCTGCCCTTCGTGCTGGACCTGTCGGTGATGTTCTACAACAAGGACCTCTACCGCGAGGCCGGTCTGGACCCGGAGCAGGGCCCCACCACCCTGCAGGAGTTCCGCGACCAGGCCCTGGCGATCCAGGCGCTGAACAAGCCCGACACCTACGGCACCTACTTCGGCGGCAACTGCGGTGGCTGCGGGGTCTTCACCTGGTTCCCCATGATGTGGGCCAGCGGCGAGCAGGTGCTCGAGGACGACGGGACCACCGCCGACCTGGCCAGCGACACCGCCCAGCAGGTCTACGGCATCTGGCGTGACCTGGCCGACGCCGGGGCCATCGCCCCCGGTGCCGCCGACGAGACCGGGGCCACCTGGACCGCGGCCTTCCAGCAGGGCCAGGTCGGGGTCATGCCCTACCCGGCCACCCTGCTGCAGACCGCCAGCGAGACCGTCGACGTCGGCGTCACGGCGATCCCCGGTGTCGACGGGGGCGAGTCCACCTTCGTGGGCGGCGACGGACTGGGCATCAGCAAGGACTCCGAGCACCCCGACCAGGCGTGGAACTTCCAGCAGTGGCTGATGAGCGAGGCGGCCCAGGTCGACGTGCTGGCCAAGAACAACGTGACCCCGGCCCGCTCGGACTTCCTGGACAACCAGTACGCCACCGACCCCCGGGTCCAGCTGATCAACCAGGTCTCCGCCGCACCGGACAGCCAGACCCCGATCGCGCTGAACTTCCAGCAGGCGTTCAACGCCGTCGGCAGCCCGTGGTCCACCTTGTTCCGCAACCAGGTCTTCGGGGACGCCTCGACGCTCGACGAGGACAACCAGGCCATCACCGACGTGCTCCAGCAGTAGCTCGGCCGCGGTGCCGCCGGCCCCGCCGGCCGGCGGCACCGCACCGTTCCACCCCCACCGACCAGGAGGACCCCCATGGCGACGGTCACCACGCCCGACGCGCCACCGGCCAGCTCGCCGTCCCGGGCCCGCACCCGGGTGCCCCGGCGCCGTCCAGGCCAGCGGGTGCGCCAGCGGCGCCGGCTGGGCGCCCTGTACGCCTCCCCGACCGCCCTGTTCCTGCTGGTCTTCTTCGTGGTGCCGGTGATCCTGGTGCTGCGGATGTCGGCCTCGGACTGGAGCCTGTTCGTCGGCGACCGCGGGGCCAACTTCCCGACCAACTTCGGCGAGGCGGTCGACGACCGGCTGTTCTGGCCGGCCATCCGCTTCACCCTGACCTACACCGCGATCACCACCGTGATCCTGCTGGCGCTGGCCCTCGGGCTGGCCCTCGTGGTGCAGGAGTCCGGGCGCTGGTCGGCGTTCGTGCGGACGTCGTTCCTGGTGCCCAGCGCCCTGGGCCTGGCCTCGGCCTCCCTGCTGTTCTACGGGCTGTACTCCCCGCAGTCGAGCCCGATCAGCGCGTTCCTGGAGTGGATCGGGGTCATCGACACCCCGGTGTCCTTCCTCGGCACGCCCGGCGCCGCGCTGTGGTCCACCGTCGCGCTGGTGGTCTGGCGGTTCGCCGGCTTCTACATGCTGCTGCTCCTGGTCGGCCTGCAGGCCATCCCCGGCGACGTCTTCGAGGCCGCCCGGATGGACGGCGCGAGCCGGTTCCAGACCTTCCGGTCGATCACGCTGCCGCTGCTCAAGCCCTCGCTGGCACTGTCGACGATCCTCTGCGTCACCGGGTCGCTGCTGGCCTTCGACCAGTTCTACGTGCTGACCAAGGGCGGGCCGGACAACAGCACCGTCACCATCGTCCAGCTCGTCTACAGCATGGCCTTCCAGGGCCAGAACGACCTGGGCCGCGCCGCGGCCCTGTCCATCATCGTGCTGGGCGGGCTGCTGGTGCTCAACGCACTGCAGTTCCTCGGCCTCCGCGGCGACCGGGACTGAGCCCCATGACCACCACACCTGCCGCCCAGGCGGCGCCCCTGACCGCCGGCGCCGACCCGGCCACCACCCCCTCGGCCCGCACCCTGGGGCCGCGTCGCCGGCCCGGTCGGCGCGGGCTGGCCACCATGGGTCAGCGCACCTTCACCGGTGCCCTCGCCCTGCTGTTCCTGTTCCCGATGGTCTGGGCCGCGGTGGCCTCGGTGTCGCCGAAGGGCGGCACCAACCAGACCGACGGCATCGGGCTGGGCAACTACCGCACGCTGGTGGACTACCAGGCCGGCATCTGGCAGTACCTGGCCAACTCGGCCTTCGTCTCGCTGCTGACCGTGGTGCTGACCCTGACCGTCTCGTTGCTGGGCGGGTACGCCTTCGCCCGGTTCGACTTCCCCGGCAAGAACCTGCTGTTCCTGGGCACGCTGGCGATCCTCATGGTCCCGTACGCGACCCTGCTGATCCCGCTCTACGTGCTGCTCAACGACCTCGGGCTGCAGAACTCGTTGGTCGGGCTGGCGCTCGTGCTGACCATGTTCCAGCTGCCGTTCGCGACCTTCATGATGCGCATCTCGTTCGAGGCCGTCCCGAAGGAGCTCGAGGAGGCGGCCATGGTCGACGGCTGCGGCACCTTCCGCGCCCTGGTCATGGTGCTGCTGCCCGCGGTGCGCGCCGGGCTGGTCACCGTCGGCCTCTTCGCGTTCCTGGCGGCCTGGAACGACTTCATCACCCCGCTGATCCTCATCAGCGACTCCTCGAAGGTCCCGCTGCCGCTGGCGGTGGCCAACCTGCGGGGCCAGACCCAGGGCATCGTCGACTTCGGCGCCACGGAGGCCGGCGTCGTCGTCCTCGCGCTGCCCTGCGTCCTCATCTTCCTCATGCTGCAGCGCCACTACGTGCGCGGCTTCATGTCCGGCGCACTCAAGGGATGACCGTGACCACCACGACCGACCGCACCGCCCCCTCGTCCACCGGTGCCGCCGTGAACCCGCCGGCGGCACCGGTGGTCCCCAGCCTGTCGCGGCTGCGGCCCCTGGGCATAGGGGAGGTCACCATCACCGGTGGCCCCTGGGCCACCCGGCAGGCCACCAACGCCGCCGCCACCCTGGGCCACGTCGAGCACTGGCTCGAGCGCGAGGGCTGGCTGGGCAACTTCGACGCCACCGCCGCGGGTGCCTCCGGCGCCGACCGGGCCGGCCGCGAGTTCTCCGACAGCGAGACCTACAAGCTGCTGGAGGCCATGGCCTGGGAGCACGGTCGCAGCGGCGATCCCGAGCTCGACGCCCGGCTGCGGGCGATCGTGGCCCGGGTGGCCGCCGCCCAGCAGCCCGACGGGTACCTGAGCACCGCCTTCGGGCGCCCGGGGACCCCCGAGCGGTGGAGCGACCTGGAGTGGGGCCACGAGCTGTACTGCCTGGGCCACCTGTTCCAGGCCGGCGTCGCCCGGGCCCGCACCGCGGGACCGGATGAGCTGCTGGAGGTGTGCACCCGGGCTGCGGACCTGGTCTGCGAGGTCTTCGGGCCGCAGGGCATCCCGTCGGTCTGCGGGCACCCGGAGATCGAGCCGGCCCTGGTCGAGCTGTACCGGGTCACCGGTCAGCGCCGCTACCTCGAGCAGGCCCGGCTGTTCCTGGAGCGCCGGGGGCACCAGGTGCTCGCCGAGGTCGAGTTCGGCCGCGCCTACTTCCAGGACGACGTCCCGATCCGCGAGGCCGACGTGCTGCGCGGGCACGCCGTGCGGGCCACCTACCTGTCCTCCGGCGCGGTCGACCTGGCCGCCGAGACCGGCGACGAGGAGCTGCTGGCCGCGGTCGTGCGCCAGTGGGAGGCCACCGTCGCCCGGCGCACCTACCTCACCGGCGGCATGGGATCCCGGCACCAGGACGAGGCCTTCGGCGAGGACTTCGTGCTGCCCCCCGACCGCGCCTACTCCGAGACCTGCGCCGGCGTCGGGTCGGTCCAGCTCGCGTGGCGGTTGCTGCTGGCCCGCGGCGAGGCGCGGTACGCCGACCTGGTCGAGCGCACCCTCTACAACGTCGTGGACGCCGGCCCCTCGGCCTCGGGCACCGCGTTCTTCTACACCAACACCCTGCACCAGCGGGTGCTGGGCACCGTCCCCGACGCCGACCACGCCGTGCCGCGGGCGGCCTCCTCGCTGCGCGCGCCGTGGTTCGCCGTCTCCTGCTGCCCCACCAACGTCGCCCGCACCTTCGCCAGCCTGCAGACCCTGGTGGCCACGGCCGACGAGGACGGGGTGCAGGTGCACCAGTACGCCCCGGCCACGATCGCCACCGACCTGCCGGCCGGTCGGCTCGAGCTGCGGGTGGTCACCGACTACCCGCACACCGGGCGGGTCGAGGTCGTGGTCGAGCGGGCTCCGGCGGACCCGGTGGCGGTGACGCTGCGGGTGCCCGGCTGGGCGACCGGCGCCACGCTCACCGACGGCGAGGACGTCCGGGAGGCGGCGCCGGGGTCGGTCACCACCACCCGGGCGTTCACCACCGGCGAGGTACTCGTGCTCGACCTGCCGCTCCAGCCGCGGTTCACCGCCGCCGACCCCCGGGTCGACGCGGTGCGCGGCACGCTGGCCGTGGAGCGCGGGCCCCAGGTGCTGTGCGTGGAGTCGGTGGACCTGCCGGGGGAGCGCCACGTCGACGACCTGGTGCTCGACCCGACCCGGGCACCCGAGGACGTCGAGGGCGGGGTCCGGGTGCACGGCTGGCTGCGGCAGCAGGCCGACCCGGCCTGGCCCTACGGCGAGCCGACGCCGGGTGGTGCCGCGGGCGAGCAGGTCTCCGTGCTGCTGCACCCCTACGCGGACTGGGCCGAGCGCGGCCCGTCGACGATGCGGGTCTTCCTCCCCGTGCCCGGCGCGCCCTCCGCCGCGTCGTGAGCGCCGTGCCGCACGAGGACCCGCCGGTCATCTTCGACGTGGCCCGCCGCGCCGGCGTCTCGTACCAGACCGTCTCGCGGGTGGTGAACGGCTCGGGCCCGGTCCGGGAGAGCACCCGGGCCCGGGTCGAGGCCGCGATCGCCTCGCTGGGCTGGGTGCCCGACGAGGCCGCGCAGCAGCTCAGCCGCAAGCGGGCGGCGGCGGCCGCCCGGCCCGAGGTCGCCGCACTGGTGGGCGGGTCCGCGTCCGGCAGCCCCTCCGGGGTCGCCCGGCGCGACGGTGTCCACCCTCCGGCCACCGTGCTCGTCACCGGGGGCAGCGGCAAGCTCGGCCGCGCGGTGGTGGACCACCTGGTGTCCGACGGGTACCGGGTCGCGGTGGTCGACCTGCGGGCGCCCCACCGGGACGACGTCCCCTGGACCCGGGCCGACCTCACCGACCCCGGCCAGGCCCTCGAGGTGCTCTCGGGCATCGACGACCGCTGGTCGCGGCCCGACGCCCTCGTGCACCTGGCCGCGGTGCCGGCGCCGGGCCAGCTGCCCGACGCGACCCTGTTCGCCTCGAACATCACCACCACCTACAACGTGTTCGCCGCGGCCCGGCGGGTCGGCATCACCGACGTCGTGTGGGCCTCCAGCGAGACGGTGCTGGGGCTGCCGCTCGCCGTGCCGCCGCCGTCGTTCCCCCTCGACGAGGAGACCGGGCCCACCCCGACCACGTCGTACTCGCTGTCCAAGACGCTGGAGGAGGAGATGGCCCGGCAGTTCGCCGGCTGGATGCCCGGCTCCTCGTTCATCGGTCTGCGGCTGTCGAACGTGATGGCGGTGGAGGACTACGCCGCGTTCCCCGGCTTCGACGCCGACCCGGCCCTGCGCCGCTGGAACGGGTGGAGCTACATCGACGCGCGGGACGCCGCCCGCGCCGTCGCCGCCGGGTTGACCCACCCGGTCGACGGTGCGGAGCTGTTCGTCGTCGCGAACGCCGACACGGTCATGGGCCGCAGCACCGCCGAGCTGGCCGAGCTCGAGTTCCCCGGCGTCCCGGTCCGGGTGCCGCTGGCCGAGCACACCGCGCTCATGAGCACCGCCAAGGCCGAGCGCCTGCTGGGCTGGCGCCCGGTGCACACCTGGCGCGACGAGGTCGGGTGAGGCCTCACTGACCGTCGGTGCGGCCCCGGACCTCGGCGTAGCGCTCGCGGACGGCGGGCGTCGGGTCGGCCTCGACCGTGCGGGTGCCGGCGGCCGCCCACGAGGGCAGCTCGCCGCCCAGCACCCAGGCCGCCTGCCGGGCGGCGCCGCCGGCGACCGCCTCACCGGGCTCGGGGACGACGACCGGCCGGCCGAACACCGCCGGGGCGATCTCCTGCACCGCCCGCGACCGTGCGGCCCCGCCGACCAGCAGCACCCGCTCGACGACGGCGCCCTGGGCGAGGAGGGCGTCGATGCCGTCGGCCAGGCCGCAGAGCATGCCCTCCACGGCGGCCCGGGCCCAGTGCCCGGCGGTCGAGGTCCGCAGGGTGAGGCCGTGCACCGAGCCGGTGGCGTGCGGCAGGTCCGGCGTCCGCTCGCCCTCCAGGTAGGGCACGAGCACCAGCCCGTCGGCGCCGGCGGGGGCGCTGAGGGCCAGCTCGGCGAGCTCGTCCAGGGACACCCGCAGCATCGCGGCGGCGGCGTCGAGCACCCGGGCGGCGTTGAGGGTGCAGACCAGCGGCAGGAACCGTCCGGTGGCGTCGGCGAACCCCGCGACGGTGCCGGTGGGGTCGCCGGCCGGGACGTCGGACACCGCGGTGACCACGCCCGACGTCCCCAGCGACACGGCGACGTCGCCGGGCCCCGCCCCCAGCCCGAGTGCCGCGGCAGCGTTGTCGCCGGCGCCGGGGCCCAGCAGCACGTCACCGGCCCGGCCGACCACCTCGGCGGGCCCGGCCACCCGCGGGACGACCGGCGAGCGGCCGCGCAGCGCGAGCTCGAGCAGGTCGCGGCGGTACTCACCGGTGGGCGCCGACCAGTAGGCGGTGCCGCTGGCGTCGGACCGGTCCGTCACCAGGGATTCCAGGCCGCGCGACCCGGCCAGCCGCCAGGTCAGCCAGTCGTGCGGCAGGCACACGGCGGCGGTGCGGTCGGCGTGGTCGGGCTCGTGGTCGGCCAGCCAGCGCAGCTTCGACGCGGTGAACGAGGCGACCGGGACGATGCCCACCGCGTCGGCCCAGGCCTGCCCGCCGCCCAGCTCGGTCACCAGGTCGGCGGCGGCCCCGGCCGAGCGGGTGTCGTTCCACAGCAGCGCCGGGCGCACGACCTCGCCGGCGTCGTCGAGGCAGACCATGCCGTGCTGCTGGCCGCCGACGCTCAGCGCGGCGACGTCGTCGAGCCCGCCGGCCGCGGCCACCGCCTCGTCGAGCGCGGCGCCCCAGGCGCGCGGGTGCACCTCGGTGCCCTCGGGGTGCGCGGCCCGGCCCTCGCGGACCAGTGCCCCGGTCTCGGCGTCGCGGACGACGACCTTGCAGGACTGGGTCGAGCTGTCCACACCGGCGACGAACGGCACGGGGACCTCCTGTTGACGAGGGAGCGTGATCCAGACAATAGTGCAGAGACCGAACGAATGGGAGTGGTCGAGTGCAGACGCAGGGGCAGGTGCGCAGCGCGAACCTCGCCGCCGTCCTCGCCTGCCTGCGCGACGGCGGCCCCCGCAGCCGTGCCCGGCTGGCCGCAGACACCGGGTTGACCAAGGCCACGGTGTCCAGCCTGGTCGCCGAGCTGGTCGAGCGCGGGCTGGTGGTCGAGGGAGCCCTCGTGCGCCCGGGCTCGGTGGGTCGACCGAGCACCCTGGTCGAGCTGGACGGGCGGGGGTTCTGCGGCATCGGGGTCGAGGTCAACGTCGACTACCTGGCCGCGCTCGCCCTCGACCCCACCGGCACCGTGCGCCGGGAGACCCGCCTGGCCCTCGACGTCGCCGCCCTCGCCCCCGCCGAGGTGCTGGCCCGGGCCTCGGCCCTGGTCTCGGAGGTCCGCGCGGGCCAGGGCGCGGCGGCCGTCGGGCTGACCGTCGCGGTGCCCGGCCAGGTGCAGGGCGCCGTCGTCCGCACCGCCCCCAACCTGCCCCGCTGGGTCGGGACGGACGTCGCCGCCGGGTTCGCCGACCAGGGCCTGCCGGTCACGGTGGCCAACGACGCCGACCTCTCGGCGCTGGCCGAGGTGTCCGCCGGTCCGCACGCGCACGTCGCCGACCTGGTCTACCTGACCGGAGAGGTCGGCGTCGGCGGCGGCGTGGTCACCGGCGGGCAGCTGCTGCGCGGCAGCACCGGGGTCGGCGGCGAGGTCGGGCACCTGGCGCTGACCCCCGGCGACGCCGTCTGCGGCTGCGGGCGCACGGGCTGCTGGGAGACCGTCGTCGGGCTGGCCGCGTTGCTGCGCGCCGCCGCGGACCCCGGGGACCCGCTGCGCGACCCCGGCCGCGACCTGGAGGACCGCCTCGCCGAGGTGGTCGCCCGCGCCCGCGCCGGCGACGCCCGCACGCTGGAGGCCCTCGCCGGCATCGGCACCGGGCTGGGTGTCGGCGCCGCCGTCCTGGTCGCCCTGTTCGACCCCGCCGTCGTCGTCCTCGGTGGGTACTTCGCCGAGGTCGGCGAGTTCCTGCTCGACCCGCTGCGGGCCGCTCTGGCCCAGCGGGTCGAGGACGCCGACCGGGTGGTCCTGTCCACCCTCGGCTTCACCGCAGCCGTCCGGGGCGGCGCGCACGTCGCGCTGCAGCCGGTGTTCGACAACCCCACGTCCGTCCCCCTGCTGGAGGCTCCCGCATGACCCGCACCCCCACCCCCGCCGACCGCTTCTCCTTCGGCCTGTGGACCGTCGGCTGGCAGGGCGTCGACGTGTTCGGCGGCGCCGTGCGCGAGCCGATGGACCCGGTCGAGGCCGTGCACCGCCTCGCCGAGCTGGGCGCCGCCGCCGTCACCTTCCACGACGACGACCTCGTGCCCGACGACAGCACCCGCGACGCCGTCCTCGAGCGCTTCAAGGGCGCGCTGACCGAGACCGGCATGGGGGTCGAGATGGCCACGACCAACCTGTTCGGGCACGCCGTGTTCAAGGACGGCGCGTTCACCGCCAACGACCGCGACGTGCGCCGGTACGCGCTGGCCAAGGCCGCCCGCAACATCGACCTGGCCGCCGAGCTGGGCGCCACCACCTACGTGTTCTGGGGCGGTCGCGAGGGCGCGGAGTCCGGCGGCGCGAAGGACATCGGCGCCGCGCTCGAGCGCTACAAGGAGGGCATGGACACCCTCTGCTCCTACGTGAAGGAGCAGGGCTACGACATGCGGTTCGCCATCGAGCCCAAGCCGAACGAGCCCCGCGGCGACATCCTGCTGCCCACCATCGGGCACGCCCTGGCGCTGATCTCCGAGCTCGAGCACAGCGAGATGGTCGGCCTGAACCCCGAGGTCGGGCACGAGGAGATGGCCGGGCTGAACTTCGCCGCCGGCATCGCCCAGGCGCTGTGGCACGGCAAGTTGTTCCACGTGGACCTGAACGGCCAGCACGGTCCGCGCTACGACCAGGACCTCCGCTTCGGCGCCGGCAACCTGCGCGGGGCCTTCTGGACCGTCGACACCCTCGAGACCATGGGCTACGACGGCTACCTGCACTTCGACTACAAGCCCCCGCGCACCGAGGACGTCGACGGCGTCTGGGAGTCGGCGCGGGCGTGCATGGCCAACTACCTGGTGCTGAAGGAGAAGGCCGCCGCGTTCCGGGCCGACCCCGAGGTGCAGGAGGCCCTGGCCGCCTCCCGGGTGGCCGAGCTCTCCCAGCCGACGATCGGTGCGGGCGAGACCCTGGCCGACGTGCGCGCCGAGAGCTTCGACGTCGAGGCGATGGCCCGCCGCGGCATGGCCTTCGAGCGCCTGGACCAGCTGGCGATGGACCACCTGCTCGGCGTCCGCTGACCCGTTCCCCCACCAGGCGAGGGAGCCCCTCCACCACGCGCAGGCCGCGATCGTGGTGGAAGGGCTCCCTCGCCTCGGCGAGGTGGGCGGGCTCCTAGGCTGGGCGCATGGCCGAGCCCCGCACCCGCAACGCCCGCCGCGAGCGCCTGGTCGGGCTCCTGCTGCTCGGCGTCGCCGTCGTGCTGCTGATCTCCAGCCCCACCTGGTTCTCCCGCGACGAGTCCGCGGTCGCGATCGCCCAGATCTCCGTCGCGCTGGTGCTCGGCGCGGTCGGCGGGTTCCTGGTCAAGCGCGCCCAGACGCCCTGACCCGGCGGCGTCACCCCGCGTAGGGGCGCTCGCGGGCGAGCTCCTCCTTGGCGACCGAGCGGATGTGCACGGCGTCGGGGCCGTCGACGATGCGCAGGGTGCGGGCGTGCGCCCAGAACTCGGCCAGCGGGGTGTCGTCGCTGACGCCGGCGCCGCCGTGCACCTGGATGGCCCGGTCGATGACGTCGAGGCAGACCTTCGGCGCGGCCACCTTGATCGCGGCGATCTCGGTGCGCGCGCCCTTGGCGCCGTACTTGTCGATGAGGTCGGCGGTCTTGAGCACCAGCAGCCGGGCCTGGTCGATCTCGATGCGCGACAGCGCGATCTGCTCGCGCACGGTGCCCTGCTCGGCCAGCGGCCGGCCGAAGGCGACCCGGTCCTGGGTGCGCCTGACCATCAGCGCCAGCGCCCGCTCGGCCATGCCGATCGCCCGCATGCAGTGGTGGATGCGACCCGGGCCGAGCCGGGCCTGGGCGATCATGAAGCCGTCGCCCTCACCGGCGAGCATGTTGCGTGCGGGCACCCGGACGTCGGTGAACCGCAGCTCGGAGTGCCCGTGCTGGTCCTGGTACCCGAAGACGGGCAGGTGCCGCACGATCTCCAGGCCCGGGGTGTCGCGCGGCACAAGGATCATCGACTGCTGCCGGTGCGCCGGGCCGTCGGGGTCGGTCTTGCCCATGACGATGAAGATCGCGCAGCGCTCGTCGGCCGAACCCGTGATCCACCACTTGCGGCCGTTGATCACGTAGTCGTCGCCGTCGCGCACGATCGAGGTCGAGATGTTGCGGGCGTCGGACGACGCGACGTCGGGCTCGGTCATCGCGAAGCCCGACCGGATCTCCCCGGCCAGCAACGGCTCGAGCCACTGCTGCTTCTGTTCGGGGGTGCCGAACAGCATCAGCGTCTCCATGTTGCCGGTGTCCGGCGCCCCGCAGTTGATCACCTCGGGCGCGATGACCGGCGACCAGCCGGTGATCTCGGCGACCGAGGCGTACTCGAGGTTCGACAGCCCCGCGAGCTCGTGGTGGAACAGGTTCCACAGCCCGCGCGAGCGCGCCTCGGCCTTGAGCTCCTCGACCACCGGCGGCAACGAGTGGTCGTCGTGGCCGCGCTCGTGCCGCCAGGCGTGGTAGGCCGCCTCGGCCGGGAAGACGTGCTCCCGCATGAAGTCCCACAGGCGGCCGGTGACGTCCTCGGCCTTGGCCGACAGCGCGAAGTCCATGCCGCGACCGTAGCCGGGATCACACCAGCGCGGCCGACCGGCCCATCCCGCCGTTGATCATGCAGAACGGCAACGCCGGTACACCGGTACGCGGCGCGGCGCCGTGGCCGATCTGCATGATCGACATGTGCCGGGTCAGGCGGCGCGGGGGCGGAGCAGGTCGTGCTCGCGGACGGCGGCCAGGGCCAGCGTGCGGTACCCGGCCTGGTCGAAGAGCACCACGATGCGGTCGCCCTCGGTCCGCATGACCACGCCCGGGCCCCACTCGCTGTGCTCGACGGCCGTGTCGACCGCGAACTCCCCGTCGGCGGGCGCCGCGGCGCACGCGGTGCCGGCCGAGCAGGTGTCGCAGTTGCCGCAGGGCTCGGCGAGCTCCTCGCCGAAGTAGCCCAGCAGGTACTGCCGCCGGCACCCGGTGGTGTCGGCCAGGCCACGCATCATCTCCACCCGGCTGGCGTCGACCCGCTGCCGGTGCTCGGCCAGCTCGCGGGCGGCGGTGGCTGCCGGGCCCGGCGCCGGGCCGTCGGGGGCCGGGGTGACCGTGCCGTCGTCGTCCAGCTGGACCGCACCGACCTGGTCGAGCAGGTTGAGGTCCTTGGTGATGGGGCTGGCGCCCTTGCCGGTCTCCTCGCGCAGCGCGGCGACGTCGACCCGGGCGCCGGCGGCGGCCCCGGCGCGCACGAGCCCGGCGATCTGCTGCAGGTCCTCCTCGGCCGGCACCCCGGCGGCGAAGAACTTGCGCAGCCCGAGGTCCTCCTGCCGGAAGAACAGGACGGCGACCGCCGGCTCGCCGTCCCGACCGGCGCGGCCGATCTCCTGGTACCAGCTGTCGACGGAGTCGGCGGGCTCGGCGTGCAGCACGAAGCGGACGTCGGGCTTGTCGATGCCCATGCCGAAGGCGGTGGTCGCGACGACGACGTCGAGCTCGTCGGCCATGAAGGCCCGCTGCACGTCCTCACGCTCCTTCTTCGCCAGCCCCGCGTGGTAGGGCCGGCTGCGCAGGCCCCGCGCCACCAGGGCGTCGGCCAGCTCGACGGTGCCCTTGCGGGTGGCGCTGTAGACGATGCCGGTGCCGTGCGCGGCCTCGGCGACGGCGCGGTCGAGCAAGGCGGCGGTCTTGTGGTCGGCGTCGGCGTGGTGCTCGACCTCGATGCGGATCTCGGGCCGGTCGAAGCCGGCGACGACGACGGCGGGGTCGGACATGCGCAGCCGCTCGGTGATCTCGGCGCGCACCGGCGGGGCGGCGGTCGCGGTGAGCGCCAGCACGGTGGGGGAGCCCAGCTGCTCGACCACGGCCCCCAGTCGCAGGTAGTCGGGGCGGAAGTCGTGGCCCCAGGCCGAGACGCAGTGCGCCTCGTCGACGACGAACAGGGCCGGCACGGTGGCCCGCAGCGCGGCGACCACCTCGGCGCGGGCGAGCTGCTCGGGGGCGAGGAAGAGGAAGCGGACCGATCCGTCACGCAGGCCGTCGAGGGCGGCCTGCTGGTCGGTGGCCGACTCCGCGGAGTTCAGCAGCGCCGCGCTGAGACCAAGGTCGGTCAGTCGCTGCACCTGGTCGTGCTGCAGAGCGATGAGCGGCGAGACGACCACCACCGGTCCGTCGAGCAGCTCGCCCGCGACGGTGTAGACCAGCGACTTGCCGGCCCCGCTGGGCAGCACCGCGAGGGTGTCCTGCCCGGCGCAGACCGCCTGCAGCGCGGCCTCCTGGCCGGGCCGGAAAGCGGCGTCGGCGACCCCGAGCAGCTCGCGCGAGCGCTCGCGGATCCGGCGGGTGCGCACCCCGGCGGTCGCCCCGGCCGTGGGCCGGCGACCGGCGACGTCCGGCAATGGCTCCGACGGGGCGCGGGAAATGGTGCTGGCGCTGGTCACGAGGCCCTGCCGGAGTCGGTCACGAGCACCTGCTGCCCCGGCTCGAACCACCCTCAAACGACGCCCAGGTGAAGGGCCGATCGGGTTCCGGCCACACTGTGCGGCGTGACCCGACCGCTCGTGCTCATGGCCGTCCACGCCCACCCCGACGACGAGGCGACGTCCACCGGCGGTGTGCTGGCCAAGTACGCCGCCGAGGGCGTCACCACCGTGCTCGTGACCTGCACCGACGGCGCGCTCGGCGACAGCGGCACCGTCAAGCCGGGCGAGGAGGGCCACTCCACCGCCGAGGTCGTCGCGCTGCGGGAGGCCGAGCTGGCCGAGAGCTGCCGCATCCTCGGCATCACCCACGCCCACCAGCTGGGCTACCACGACAGCGGCATGATGGGCTGGCCGCAGAACGACGCCGAGGGCGCCTTCTGGACGACGCCCCTCGACGAGCCGGTCGCGCGGTTGGCCGAGCTGATCCGCCAGCACCGCCCGGACGTCGTCCTCACCTACGACGAGAACGGCTTCTACGGCCACCCGGACCACATCCAGGCCCACCGGATCACCGTCGCCGCCCTCGACGCCGCGGGCTCGGACGCCCGGTTCTACTACAGCACCGTGCGCCGCTCGGACTTCGCCCGCTTCGGCGAGCTGATGCGCGAGGCGGGCGAGGAGTTCCCCGAGCCCGCGGCGGGCGAGGAGATGCCGGCGATGGGCGTCGAGGACGACGAGGTGGCCGTCGAGGTCGACGTCACCGCGTTCGCGCAGGCCAAGCGGGGCGCGCTGGCCGCGCACGCCAGCCAGGCCGAGAACATCTTCTTCCTCAAGCTGCCGCCCGAGGTGTTCACCGCGGCGATGGGGCACGAGGCGTTCGTGCAGGCCCGGCCGGCCCGGACGTCCGCCGACGTGCACGACGACCTCTTCCACGGCCTCCGCTAGCCGCACTCGCGGGCCTCAGGGTCCGCAGGACCCGCGGGTGCGGATAGGGTGCGCGTCGTGAGCGCCACCTACCGCATCGCTGAGGCCGCCCAGCTGCTCGGCGTCAGCGACGACACCGTCCGCCGCTGGATCGACGGCGACCGGCTCGGGGCCTCCCGGGGCACCGGCGGGCCGGCGCAGGTCGACGGCGCCGACCTCGCCCGGGTGGCCCAGGAGCTGCACGAGGCGCCCGCCCCCGGCACCACCAGCGGGTCCAGCGCCCGCAACCGGCTGACCGGCATCGTCACCCGGGTCGTGCGCGACACCGTGATGGCGCAGGTCGAGATCCAGTGCGGGCCCTACCGCATGGTCTCGCTGATGAGCCGCGAGGCCGCCGACGAGCTGGGGCTCGAGATCGGCGTCCGCGCCGTCGCCACCGTCAAGGCCACCCAGGTCAGCGTCGACGTCCCGTGAGCCCTCGAAGGAGCACCCCCGTGCGGCTGCGCGCCCTCCCCGCCCTGGCCGTCGCCGGCCTGCTCGCCCTCACCGCGTGCGGCGGGGGGTCCTCCGACACCGCATCGACGTCGTCGGCCGCCTCGTCCAGCGGCGGCGGGGAGCTGACCGGCACGCTCACCGTCTTCGCCGCTGCGTCGCTCACCGACGTCTTCACCGAGCTCGGCGACCAGCTGATGGCCGAGAACCCCGACCTGCAGGTCACGTTCAACTTCGCCGGCAGCTCGGCGCTGGCCACCCAGATCACCCAGGGCGCGCCGGCCGACGTGTTCGCCAGCGCCAACCGGGAGCAGATGACCGTGGTCACCGACGCCTCGCTGGACGGCAGCGACCCGACCGTGTTCACCGAGAACGTGCTGGAGATCGCCGTCCCGCCGGGCAACCCGGGCGGCATCACGGGGCTGGCCGACTTCGGCGACGCCGACCGGACCATCGCGATCTGCGCGCCCGACGTGCCGTGCGGCGCGGCCGCCGAGCAGGTGTTCACCGCCGCCGGCATCACCGCCCAGCCCGACACCCTGGAGGAGGACGTGCGGGCCGCGCTCACGAAGGTCGAGCTCGGCGAGGTCGACGCGGCGCTGGTCTACGCCTCCGACGTGCAGGGCGCCGGCGACGGTGTGGAGGGCATCGAGTTCCCCGAGGCCGAGGACGCGGTGAACGAGTACCCGATCTGCACGCTCACCGGGTCGCAGAACCCGGCGGCGGCGCAGGCGTTCGTCGACCTCGTGGAGTCCGACGCCGGCCAGCAGGCGCTCACCGACGCCGGGTTCCGGAGCCCGTCGTCCTGAACCGCACCCGTCGCCGCGGCCGCCACGGCGGGCCCGGTGTGCCCCTGCCGCTGCTGGTCCCGGCGCTGCTGGGCACTGCGTTCCTGGTGCTGCCGCTCCTCGGCCTGCTCGTCCGGGCACCGTGGTCGAACCTGTGGCCGCAGCTGACCCAGCCCGCGGTCGGCCAGGCGCTGCGGTTGTCGCTGCTCAGCGCCACCCTGGCCACCCTCGTGTCGCTGGTGCTCGGGGTGCCGATCGCCTGGGTGCTGGCCCGCTCGACCATCCGAGGCCGCTCGGTGCTGCGCGCGCTGGTCACGGTGCCGCTGGTGCTGCCGCCGGTCGTGGGCGGTGTCGCCCTGTTCCTGGTGCTGGGCCGGCAGGGCATCCTCGGCCGCTGGCTGTACGAGACCTTCGACTACACCATCCCGTTCACCACCACGGCGGTCGTGATCGCCGAGACGTTCGTGGCGATGCCGTTCCTGGTCATCAGCGTCGAGGGTGCGCTGCGCGCCGCCGACGCCCGCTTCGAGGACGCCGCCGCGACGTTGGGCGCCGACCGCTGGACGACGTTCCGCCGCGTCACCCTGCCCCTGGTCGCTCCCGGTGTGGCCGCCGGGGCGGTGCTCTGCTGGGCGCGGGCGCTGGGCGAGTTCGGCGCCACCATCACCTTCGCCGGCAACTTCCCCGGCACGACCCAGACGATGCCGCTGGCGGTGTACCTGGCGCTGCAGAGCAACCCGGAGGGCGCGATCGTGCTGTCGCTGGTGCTGCTGTTCGTCTCCCTGGCCACGCTGCTGCTGCTGCGCGACCGCTGGCTGGGCCGGTCGGCGGTGCCGTCGTGACGCTGCGGGCGCACGTCGTCGTCCGGCGGGGGACCCTGCTCGTCGACGTCGACCTCGCGGTGGCACCGGGCGAGGTGCTGGCCGTGCTGGGTCCGAACGGAGCCGGCAAGTCGACCGTGCTGCGCGTGCTGGCCGGTCTGCTGGTCCCCGACGGCGGCCGGGTGACCATCGGCGACGACCTCTGGGACTCCCCGGAGCAGCACGTGCCCGCGCACGAGCGCCCGCTCGGCATGGTGTTCCAGGACCACCTGCTCTTCCCGCACCTGTCCACCACCGACAACGTGGCCTTCGGCCTGCGCACCCGCGGCGTCGCGAAGGCGCAGGCCCGCCGCACGGCCGACGAGTGGCTGCAGCGGGTCGGGCTCGAGGGGTTCGGCGACCGGCGGCCCACCCAGCTGTCCGGTGGCCAGGCGCAGCGGGCGGCGCTGGCCCGGGCGCTGGTGGGGGAGCCCCGGCTGCTGCTGCTCGACGAGCCGCTGAGCGCGCTGGACGCCCGCACCCGGCTGACCGTGCGCGCCGAGCTGCGGCGGCACCTGGCGGCGTTCGCCGGCTGCACCGTGCTGGTCAGCCACGACCCCGTCGACGCGATGGCGCTGGCCGACCGCGTGGTGGTGGTCGAGGACGGCCGGGTCGTGCAGGAGGGCACCCCGGCCGAGGTCGCCCGCACCCCGCGCACCGACTACGTGGCCCGGCTGGTCGGGCTGTCGCTGCTGCCCGGCACGGCGACCGGCACGGTCGTCGAGCTGGACGGCGGTGGCCGGGTGGCGACGGGGGAGGACGCCACCGGACCGGTGTTCGTCGCCGTCCGGCCCGGGACCGTGTCCCTGTACCTGGCGCGTCCCGACGGCAGCCCGCGCAACGTCTGGCCGGCCACGCTGGTCGCCGCGACCCCGCACGGGTCGACCGTGCGCTGTGACCTGGACGGCGAGGTGCCGCTCACCGCCGACGTCACGGCCACGGCGTTCGCCGAGCTGGGGTTGCTGCCCGGTGCGCCGGTCTGGGCGTCGGTCAAGGCCTCCGAGGTCGCCGTCTACCCCCGCTGACCCGTCACGGACGATCGACTCCGGGGTTCTCGCCCTCTGGGGGGTGCCGGAGAGGGCGAGAACCCCGTAACCTGCGTGCGTCGTCGCCCCGGATGGTCACCCGTGGTGGTCGGACCAGACGTCGTAGGACAGCCGGACGACGAGCAGGGACGCGACCACCAGGAAGACGACCCGGATGAACCGGTTGCCCGCAGCGATCGCCATGCGGGCGCCCAGGTAGGCCCCGGCGACGTTGGCGAGCCCCATGAGCAGGCCCAGCCCCACCAGCACCGCGCCGGTGGGCAGGAAGAACGCCAGCGCACCCAGGTTGGTGGCCACGTTGACCACCTTGGCGGTGGCGCTGGCCCGCAGGAAGTCGTAGCCGACCACCGCGATCAGCCCGATGACCAGGAACGTGCCGGTGCCCGGGCCCAGCACGCCGTCGTAGAAGCCGATGGCCGCGGCCAGCACCATGGCCAGTCCGTAGTGCGCCAGCGCCTCGCGCCGCGGCCGGGGCAGGTCGCCCATCGACGGTCGCAGCGCGGTCACCGCCGCGACCACCACCAGCGCCACCACGATGACCGGCTTGATCGCCGCCGCGGGCAGCCGGGCGGCCACCGACGCCCCGAGCAGACTGAGCACGAAGGCGACGGCGGCCATCGGTGCGGCAGTGCGCAGGTCGGTGCCGGTGCGCCGCAGGTAGGTGAGCGCGCTGGTCGTCGTCCCGGCGACCGAGGCCAGCTTGTTGGTGGCCAGGGCCTGCAGCGGCGAGAGGCCGCCGACCAGCAACAGCGCGGGCAGCTGCACCAGCCCGCCGCCGCCCACGACGGCATCGACCCAGCCGGCGGCGAAGGCGGCCAGCAGCAGCACCAGCAGGGCCGTGCCCGACCCGTCGGGCGGCAGGAGGTCGATCACCGGTGGGGGAGGCCGACCTGCTCGGAGGTGCGCAGCGCGGGGTCGGAGCGGGGCACGCGGGTCATTCTGCGGGTGCGTCGGCCATCACACCGCCGGGGCAGGTTCCACGTGGAACGGGTCGCTGACCCGGCGCGACCGCGTCCAGCCCGAGAGCGAGACGGCCAGCACCGACATGAGCACCAGGGCCGCGGTGGGGGCCAGCACCGCCCAGGGTGCACGCTCGACGTAGGGCATGCCCTCGGCCAGCAGCAACCCCCACTCCGGGGTGGGCGGGGTCGGCCCCAGCCCCAGGAAGCCGAGCGCGGCCAGCGCCAGCGCGATGCCCGGCAGCCGGAGCACCGCGTTGCGGGTGACCGGGCCCAGGACGGCGGGGACGACGTGCCGCCAGGTCGCCGCGATCGGCCCCACGCCGAGCACCGGCAGCAGGCGCACGTGCGCCGACGCCCGCACCTCCGTGGTCGCGGCCGCGACGTGCGCGGCGACCGGCGCCCAGCTGACCAGTGCGACGGCCACCGCCGCACCCGCCAGCGAGGACCCGGCCACCGCCGCGACCAGCACGCCGACGATCACCGGCGGCGCGGCGTTGGCCACCTCCACCGGCCCGACCGACGCCCGGGGCGCCAGCCCGACGAGCAGCCCGACCAGCAGGCTGGCCGCGGTCACCAGGACGGCGGTGCCCACGGTGTCGACCGCGCCGTGCGCCACCCGGGCCAGCAGGTCGCGGCCGCTGGCGTCGGCGCCGAACGGCAGTGCCCAGCTCGGCGGGGCCAGGCGGGCGTGTGCCGACGTCAGCGGATCCCGGCCGACGCCGGCCACCACGGTGCCGGCCAGCAGGGCCAGGCAGGCCGCGGGCAGCACCCGGTCCCGCCGCCCCCAGGTGCGCACGGGCTCGGCGACCGGCACGGTGCCGGTGCGCACGGCCCGGCCGAGCAGCAGCACGCGCAGCGCGCCTGCCGCGGTGCCGAGCACCGCCGAGATGCCGAGCAGCACCAGCACCGCGGCCTGCAGGGCCGGCAGGTCCTGGGACTCGGCGGCCCCGAGCGTGAGCCTGCCGAGCCCGGGGACGGCGAACACCTGCTCGACGGCGACGGCGCCCCCGGTCAGCCCGACCAGCACCAGGGCCACCTGGGTGGTGAGCGCGGGCAGGGTGCGCCGCAGCAGGGCGCGCACCAGCTGGGCCGGCGAGGCCCCGGACACCTGCCAGGCCAGCACCCACCGCTCGGTGGCCGCCGCGGTGACCGCGTCGGCCAGCAGCCTGCCGACCAGCCCGCCGGCCGGCAGGCCGAGGGCCAGGGCGGGCAGCACGGCCGAGGGGAGGCCGGTCCAGCCGTAGGGCGGGAACCAGCCCAGCCAGACCGCGCCGACCACCAGCAGCACCGACGCCAGCAGGAACTCCGGCAGGGCCACCAGGGCGGCCCCGCCGACACCGGAGGGCCGGCCCGGTTCGCCGCGCACCGCCCGGCGGAGCGCGGGCGCGCACAGCACCGCGGTGACCGGCACCGCCACCACGAGCGCGAGGCCCATGAGGGTCAGCGAGACGCCCAGCGCGGCGAGGACCCCCGGGCCGACCGGTGTCCCCGAGACCCACGACGTCCCGAGGTCGCCCCGCAGCACCCCGCCCAGCCACGACCGCAGCAGGGCCGACGGGCCCTGGTCGAGCCCGAGGTCGGCGCGGATCGCGGCCAGCGCCTCCGGGGTGGCCTCCTGCTCGGCCGACCGGGCGCGCAGCACCGACAGCTCGGGGCTGCGCCCGGACAGCCAGGGCAGGACGCCGATCAGCGCCACCACCCCGGCCAGCGAGAGCAGTCGCGACGCGGTCACGCCCAGCCGGCCGGCCACCTCAGTCCTCGACCGAGGTCTCGGCGGTGATGAGGACGCGCTCGCGGGGGTCGCGGGCGGCGCCGCCGACGCCGGCCTGCTCGCCCTGGACGACGCGCTCGTGCAGCATCGGCACCGCGGCCCCCGTGGCCAGCACCGCCGCCTCGGCCTCGAGCACCAGCGCACGGCGCTCGGGGCCGGCCGGGGCCGCAGCCGCCGCCTGCAGCGCGGCGTCGACGGCCGGGTCGCAGAGCTGGCTGATGTTGAACGACCCGGCGCAGGAGAAGTCGCTGGTCAGGTAGGCGACCGGGTCGCCGGAGTCGAGCACGGTCGCCCGGGACAGGATGAACGCGTCGAAGGCGCCGGCCAGGGCGTCGGCCTCGATGAAGGAGTACTCGCGGACGTCCTGGGTGACCGTGAACCCGACGGCCTCCAGCTGCTGCTGCACCAGCACGGCGACCTCGGGCAGCTCGGCCCGGTCGGTGAAGGTGCCCAGCGTGATCGGGGTGCCCGCGGGCACGGTGCCGGCGGCGGGCAGGTCGAGCTCGCCGCGGCCCTCGGCCGCCCAGGGCAGCGCCGGCCCGAGCAGCCCCTCGGCGACGTCGGCCCGGCCCTCGTAGACGTTCTCCACGACGGTGGCGCGGGCGATGGCGTCGCGGGCGGCGGCACGGATCGCCGGGTCGGCGAAGGGACCGCTCGCGGTGTTCAGGTACAGGGTGTTGGTGCGCGGCATGGGCACCTCGTGGATCAGCTCGGGGTCCAGCAGCGCAGCCTGGGAGACCGGGATGGCCTCGACGACGTCCGCCGTCCCGGTGCGCAGGGCCGCCCCGCGGGCCGTGCCGTCGGGCACGAAGTCGACGTCGATGCCGCTGGCCGCGGCCGGCTCGCCCCAGTAGCCGTCGAAGCGGTCGAGGGTGGCGCCGGACGTGCCGTCGACGTCGACCAGCTCGAAGGGGCCCGTGCCGGTGCCGATCGGGCTCACCGTGCCGTCCTCGGCGTAGGCGGACGCGGCGAGGACGGCCAGCTGCGGGCTGGACAGGCGCTGCGGCACCAGCGGGTCGGCCACGGCGGTGGTGACCACCACCTCGTCGCCCTCGGCGACCGCGGTCAGCTCGACGCCGTCGAGGATGCGCGGCTTCGGCGAGGCCTGGGTGGCCGCGGTCAGCGAGGCGGCGGCCTGCTCGGCGGTGAGGTCGGTGCCGTCGTGGAACCGGACGTCGGGCCGGACCGTGAAGCGCCAGGTGAGGTCGCCGGCCCGGGTCCACCCGGTGGCCAGCGCGGGCTGGGCCTCGCCGTCCTCGTCGAGCACGACCAGGGTCTCGGCGGTGCTCCAGCGCGACAGCTTGAACGCGTCGTCCGACAGCGGCGAGAGGCCTGACCGCGGCGGCTGCAGCATGGCCAGCGAGATCCGGCCGTCGTCGGCGGCGGCCGGGTCGGCGGCGGTGCTGAAGCAGCCGCTCAGCAGCAGTGCGGCGGTGGTGCCCAGCACGCCGGCGCGCAGCAGCGGACGGCGGGTGGGGGTGGTGCGGACGGCCTTCATCGACACGTGCTCCTCGGGTTGGTGGCGGGGGATCAGGCCGGCAGGCGCGGGACCGCGGCGACGAGGGCGCGCGTGGCCGGGTGGTGCGGGTCGGCGAGCAGCGCGTCGGTGGCGCGGTCCTCGACGACGGCGCCGTCGTCGAGCACCACCGTGCGCGGGCAGAGCCGGGCGACGACCGACAGGTCGTGCGAGACCAGGAGGAGCGCGAGCCCGCCGTCGGCGGACAGCTCGCCGAGCAGCTCGACGACCTGCCGGCGGACGGCGAGGTCGAGGCCGCTGACCGGCTCGTCGGCCAGCAGCACCTCGGGTGCCGGGGCGAGGGCACGGGCCAGGGCGACCCGCTGGGCCTGCCCGCCGGACAGCTCACCGGGTCGTCGGTCGGTGAGCCCGGGGTCCAGCCGCACGCGCTGCAGCGCGGTGGCGACGGCCGCGCGGTGGTCACCGGGGACGGCGAGGGCCCGCAGGGGCTCGGCGACCAGCGCGCCGACGGTCATGCGGGGGTCGAGGGTGCTGGCCGGGTCCTGCGGCACGTACTGCACGCGCCGGCGGAACCAGCGCAGCCCGGCCGGGCGGCCGTGTCGCACGGGGCGCCCGTCGCAGTGCACCGTGCCGGCGTCGGGGGTGTCGAGGGCGAGCAGGCAGCGCAGCAGCGTCGACTTGCCCGACCCCGAGCTGCCGACCAGGGCCAGCCGCTCCCCGGGGGCCAGCTGCAGGTCGACGCCGCGCAGCGCCCGGTGTCGCTCCCGCCGGGCCCACGGGTGGGGCCGGGTCCCGGCGTAGGTGCGCTCGAGACCGGTCGCCGCCAGGACCGCGCTCACGCGGCGGCCCGGGCGGCGGTGACCAGCTCGCGCAGGTGGTCCGACGACGGCGCGCCGATCAGCTCCTCGACCGGGCCCTGCTCGACGACCCGGCCCCCGCACAGCACCACGACCCGGTCGCAGAGCGCCGCGGACACCGCGATGTCGTGGGTGACGAACAGCAGGGCTGTGCCGCGGGTGTGCTCGCGGAGCACGTCGACGACCTGCGCCTGCGTGACCAGGTCGAGCGCGGTGGTCGGCTCGTCGGCGACCAGCAGGCCGGCACGGGCGGCCAGCGCGATCGCGGTGCAGACCCGTTGCCGTTGCCCGCCGGAGAGCTCGCCGGGCACGCTGCGCAGCACCCGCTCGGCGTCGGCGAGGCCCACCGCCTCGAGCAGCTCGACCGCCCGCGCCCGGACGGCGGACCCCCGCAGGCCGGCGCGCCGGCGCAGCGGGGTGGCCAGCTGGGCGCCCACGGTGACCAGCGGGTTGAGCGCGGCCAGCGGGTCCTGGGCGATCGCGGCGACCCGGGTGGCCGGGGTCCGCCGGGCGGCCGGGACGCCGAGCACCTCCTCGCCGGCCACCCGCACCGACCCGGTGGCGACGGCCCCGGCGGGCAGGCGGCCGAGCACGGCGCCGGCGGTGAGCGACTTGCCCGACCCGGAGGCGCCGACCAGGGCGGTGCGTGACCCGGCCGGGACGACGAGGTCGACGCCGCGCAGCAGCCGGGTGCCGCCCACCGACACGGCGAGGTCCTCGACCTCCAGCGCGGACGCCGCCGTATCGCTACCGGTAATCATTGTCAAGAAACTAGAGGACGGGCCGACCCAGCTCGCACGCGGGGTCCGGGCCGGCCCGGGTGGGACGGCTCTCGTTGCTGCACCCACCCGGGCAGGGCACCATCGGGCCGTGCCTGGTGACGGAGGACCGCCGCCGGGCGACCCGGCCGCGCAGCGGGCGCTCCGGTCGGTGCTCGGGCCCGGATCCCTCACGCCGGTCCGGCAGCTGTTCGTCGAGACCGACTGGGCGGCCACGGCGATCGGCGCCCCCGACACCTGGGCGCCCACCCTGCGCGCGGCGATCAGCACCGCGATGAACAGCCGGTTCGCCATGCTGGTCATGGCCGGGCCCGAGCTGGTGATGGTCTACAACGACGCCTACGCCCCGCTCATGGGCGGGCTGCACCCGGCCCTCGGCCGCCCGCTGCCCGAGGTCTGGGCCGACGAGTGGCCGCTGCTCGCCCCGCTCGTCGACGCGGTGCGCGACGACCGCGTGGCCAACCGGTTCAGCGATTTCTTCCTCGTCACCACGCGCAACGGCTTCCCCGAGGAGGCCTACTTCACCTACTCCTACAGCCCGTTGCTGGATCCCGACGACCAGGTCGTCGGGGTGCTGAACACCGTCATCGAGACCACCGAGCAGGTGCTGGCCACCCGGCGGCTGCACCTCGCCCAGCGCCTGGGCCAGGTAGGTGCCGGGCGGCACGCCGACCTCGGTGCGGCCGCCGCCGCGGCGGTCGACGTCCTGGCCGACCACCGGGCCGACGTCCCGTTCGCCGGGGTGTTCCTGCTCGCCGACCCCGACGACCCGACCAGCCCCCTGGTGGCGGCCGCCGGTTACGGCCTGGGTGCCCTGCTCGGCGCGGAGACCACCCCCGCCGCCCAGCAGTGGCTGCGCCGCGCCCTGGACGACCGGGTGCGGCGCACCCACGACGTCGACGGCACCTGGGGCCCGGTCGACGACGCCCCGGTCGGCGTCGGTGGCGGCCGGGTGCGCACGGCGGTCACCCTGCCCCTCGCCCCCGTCGGCCGGTCGGCGCCGGTCGGCGTCCTCGTGCTGGGGCTCAGCCCGCACCTGCCCGGCCAGGTCGACGACCCCTTCCACGACCTGGTCGCGCACCAGGTCGTGGTGGTGCTGGGCGCCACGCTCACCCACCTCGCCGACCTGGCGGCGTCGGCGGCCAGTCGGTCGCTGGCGGAGGCGCTGCAGCGCAGCCTGCTCACCGACCCGGTCGAGCCCGACCACCTCGAGATCGTCACCCGCTACCGCCCGGCGACCACCGAGGCGGCCATCGGCGGCGACTGGTACGACGCCTTCCTGTGCGCCGACGGCAGCACCTGGCTGGTCGTGGGCGACGTCGCCGGGCACGACCAGACGGCCGCGGCCACGATGGCCCAGGTGCGCAACCTGCTGCGCGGCATCGCCTACGGCGAGCCGGCCTCGCCGGCGCAGGTGCTCACGCGGCTGGACCGGGCCATGACCGGTCTGGGCGTGGGCACCCTGACCTCGGTGGTGGCCATCCGGGTGGAGCAGGACGCCGAGCAGGCCCGCGCCGGTCTCCGCCGGCTCCGGTGGTCCAACGCCGGCCACCCGCCGCTCGTGCTGCTGCCCCGCGGCGGTGCCCGCGCGCGGGTGCTGTCGGCCCCCGTGGACCGCATCCTCGGCGCCGACCCGACCGCGGCCCGGCACGACCACGAGGTCGACCTGGACCCCGGCGACGGCGTGCTGCTCTACACCGACGGCTTGGTCGAGCGGCGCTCGGCCGACCTCGACGAGGGCGTCGAGTGGCTGCTCGGCGCGGTCTCGGACCTGGCCGACCGCCCGGTGGCCCACCTGTGCGACCGGCTGCTCGAGCTGGTCTCCCACCACGCCGAGGACGACGTCGCGATGCTGGCCCTGCGCGCGCACCCCGAGGACCGCCCGCGCCCGCCCGAGGCCGGGCAGGAGGACGTGCCCGCCCTCCTGCCCTGACCCGGGCGGTCAGGCCTGCAGGGGGAGCAGGGCCCAGACCCGCTTCGTGCCGCCGTCGGGCCACCAGCCGTGCGCGCTGGCGTACGTCGCGATGATGATCAGGCCCAGGCCGCCGTCGACCGGGTCGCGGGTCGGGTCAGGGGTGGGCGCCCGCTCGGCCGCCCGGTCGGTGACCATCAGCAGGTAGGTGCCCGGGGTGCCGGTCGTGGCCAGCGCCAGGGCCACCGGTGGGTTGCCGTGCCGCACGCCGTTGGAGGTCAGCTCGTCGGCGGCCAGCAGGATGCGCTCGGCGACCTCGTCGAGGGCGCCGCCGCCCTCGGTGTGCCCGGCCGCACGCAGGTGGTCGCGCAGGTCGGTGCGGGCCGGCGCGAGGTCGCGGATGCCGGTGAGGTCGTGCGACCAGACCACGGTGTGCTCGGGCGGCGGCAGCACGGGCCAGCTGGGGCCGTGGGCGGGGGGCGGGGAGCTGCTCATGCCGCCGGCTGCTCGACGACTGCAGGTGTGGGCACGAGGGGGACTTCCAGACGACGGGGGCGGGCGACCTGGGGGGACTGCCCGGCGGCGCGCTCGCTCAATCCTGGCACCGGGGTGATCAGGGGGTGATGTCCATCAAGGCGTCGGCCCCCATGACCTCCAGGGGCCGACGGGCCGGCCTGCTCGGGGACCGCAGCACGAGGCGCTCGGGCGCGGCTGCGGCCAGCCGCAGCAGGAAGGCGATGCCGGCGCTGCCCAGGAAGGTCACCTGGGCGGCGTCGACCGCGGAGACCTGGTGCGGGCCGGGGTTGACGGCCTGCCACGCGGTCACGAGCGCGTAGTCGATGTCGCCGACCAGGGTCAGCGTGCCGTCGGCGACGGTCATGCTGCCGGTGTCGATCTGGGCCAGGTCGGGCACGTCGTCGGCGGGCCGCGGGGGTGTCATGTGGTCGTGGTCCCTCTCGTCGCCGGGGTGGATCGCTGCGTCCGCCGGGCGGGTGCCCAGCTGGATGACCAGGACGGCGATGTCGTCGAGGTGCTCGACGACCATCCCGTCGATGGCCCGGCAGACGCCGTCGGCGTCCAGCTCCGCGGGCAAGGATCGCAGGAGCCCGGTCAGTCGCTCGATGCCGGCGTCGATGTCGCGCTCGCCGCTGCCGGGCAGCGGCTGCTCGACCAGGCCGTCGGTGTAGAGCACCAGCTGCGTGCCGGCCGGCAGGGTGCGGGTGGTGGTCGTGCGGGGGGTCGGGGTGAACCCCGTGCCCAGCAGCAGACCGTGGTCGTCGCAGAACGTCTCGACCTCCCCGGCGGGGGTGCGCAGCAGCACGGGTGGGTGACCGGCGTTGCCGCAGTCGACCGGCCAGTCGCCGCCCGGCTCCTCGGGTCGGGTGGCCCGCAGCAGGGCCGCGGTGGCCAGGACGGGGAGCTGCAGCACGTCGAGCAGGCGGTCGACCCGGGTGAGGACGACCTCGGGCCCCGGTGCGTCGAGCCCCCACGCCTCGCTGCGGATGAGGCCACGGAGCTGGCCCATGGCCGAGGCGGCGGTGATGTCGTGGCCCACGACGTCGCCGATGACGATGCCCACGGCCCCACCGGGCAGGGTGAGCAGGTCGTAGAAGTCGCCGCCGACGGCCGACGTCGCGGTGGCCGCCGTGTAGTGCGCCGCCGCGTCGACGTCGGGGATCTCGGGGATCTCGGGCAGCAGGGCGTGCTGCAGGGCCTCGGCGACGGACGCCTCGCGGGTGTAGCTGCGGGCGTTGTCGAGGGCCTGGCCGGCCCGCCGGCCGAGGTCGCGGACGACGTCGAGGTCGTCGGCGGTGAAGCCGTGCGGCTGGCGGCGACCGAGCAGCAGCGCCCCCCAGGTGCGGGTGGCCGACGTGAGCGGCATGGCCAGCAGGGAGCCCATGCCGAGCGCGTCGGCGGCGCCCGGGGCCAGGCCGCGGCCGAACCGGCGCAGCTGGTCGGGGGTGAGCTCGTCGACGGTCACCGGCTGCCCGGTGGTCATCGCGACCGCGATCGGCAGGTCGGCGGGCAGCGGGCGCCCCAGGTACTGACGGCGCACGTCGGCCACGTGCCCGGCGACGGCGTCGCCGTCGCGGTGCTCGACGACGAGCGAGCTGACCGAGCCGTCGTCGTCGACCCCGGCCAGGAACACCCAGTCGCCCAGCAGCGGGACGCTCAACCGGGCCAGGCGTTGCTGCAGCTCCTCGACGTCGAGGCTCCCGGTGAGCTCGGTGGTCGCCCCGGCGAGCAGGGCGAGCCGGGCCCGGGCGGCCTCGGCGCCGGCCTGCGCGGCCTCGGCCGCCTCCTGGGCGGCCTCGGCGGCCTCGCGGGCGGTCCGCTCGGCGGCGAGGGCGGCGTCGCGGTCGGCGTCGGCAGCCATCCGGACCGTGACGTCGGACTGGACGCCGACGAACGCGACGAGCTGGCCCTCGCCGTCACGGACCGGTGAGACGGACAGGTGGTTCCAGAAGGCGGTGCCGTCGGCCCGGTAGTTGAGCAGCGTGACCTCGCTGGACCGCTCGGCGGCGAGGTCGGCACTCAGCTGGGCCACGGCGGCGGGGTCGGTGGCCGGCCCCTGCAGGAAGCGGCAGTTGTGCCCGATCGCGTCCTCGGCCGCGTACCCGGTGACCCGGGTGAATGCGGGGTTGACCCAGACCAGCGGGTTGTCCGGCCGACGGGGGTCGGAGATGGCGAAGCAGATGTCGGTGGCGAGCACGGCCCGGTTGCGCAGGGCCTGCAGCAGCTGCTCGGGGTCCGCACCGGCCGCGGGCTGCTCGACCGGCAGGAAGACCAGCAGCGACAGCGCGGGGTCACCGGCCCCCGGCCCGAGCGGGAACCCGGTGGCCCACACCACCGGGCCCAGCTCACCGTCCGCGCGGCCGTCGGCGCGGGCGGACTCGGCGGTGCCGCCGATGCGGACCGGCTCGCCGGACACGGGCTCGCCCGCCGCCACCCGGGACAGCGGCTCGGCGGTCGCGGCCAGCGGGGCGCCGTCGAGGTCGGTGACCCCGGCCGCCTCGGCCCAGCGGTCGATCGCCACCGGCAGCCGCACGGCGCCGGCCAGCTCGAGGGCGGCTGCGTTGGCGAAGGTGACCTGTCCCGACTCGCGGTCGACGAGGAGGACGGCGACCGGGGAGTCGCCCAGCACCCGGGGCAGGCCGTCGGCCGGGTGGGCGCCGGAGTCGGCGATCACCTGCTCGGCCGCCTCCACGACGGCGTCCTGCAGCTGCCCGCCGCGCTGCCCCTCATCTGGTCGCACGCGACAGACTGTAGGTGCCCTGTGCCTCGACGGCCCCGCGTGCTGCCGGGACCCGTCGGCGAGCGGGGACCGGCTGTGGGGGGCACGATCGGGGCGTGCCGGTGCACGCGCCGGCGCGCGACGCTCCAGAGACGTGGGCGGAACCATCCCCAGCCCCCGACGGAGGTCCCATCGTGCCCACGGTCATCCACCAGGGCGGTCCGCGCCACGGCCAGGTCGACGAGATCGACCCCGCCGAGCTGCGCGGGGCCCTGGTCTACGACGGCCCCCGCTGGCTGGGGGTCTACCGCCCGGCCGACCCGCCGCGCACCTACCCGACCGACCTCGGCGACGCACAGGTGTGGGTGGCCGTCGAGTAGGTCAGCGCACCCGCACCGGCACGTCCTCGTCGGCGAGCACGGCCTCCAGCGCCTCGAGCACGACCTCGTGCTCCGCGGCCGCCGGATCGGGCTGCTGCAGGTGGGCGCGGAAGCGCTCGAGGTCGGCCGTGCCGCCCAGGGTCAGGTACTCGACCCACAGCAGCTTGTCCGACACCGAGGTGAGCTCGGCGGCGAGGGCCAGCGGGACCACCGGCGTGCTGCGCACCGGCAGCGGCACCACCTCGGCCAGGTGCTCTCGGTGGACCTCGTGGGCGGGCAGCGGTGCGGTCACGGACGGGCTCCCTGTGCTCGGGTGGGCGTCCGACGACCGTAGGCGGAACCGGTCGTGCGCAACCAGGACGGACATCGCCAGTGTCCGGACACGGGAGTCGTGACTTTATGGTGTAAGCACGTTTCGGAACGACATCGAGCAATCCGTCGGCGTACCGGATCCTGAGTTGCCGCTGGCCCCGGGGTGCGAGAAGGTCAGGGCGCTGCCCGACCACCCGGGCGGCGCCCCACCGCCCTGTGTCCGCGGTGACCTCCATGGTCGACGACGGACGGAGCAAGGTGTGCACCACCGACGCACCTCCACGCAGCCCGGCAGCCACCCCTCTCGCGCCGCGGTCACCGCGACGTGCTGCACGGGGACCGGCCGTCGCTCTCCTTCCTGCCGCCGACCGGCCGGCCCACCTCGAGGGATCCCCACCGTGACCGCCATCGACGCCGCCACGCTCGCCCGCACCCTCCGCGAGCTCGGCGCCGACGCCCCGGTGGAGGGCGAGGAGCTGCTCGACGTCGCCCTGCAGCGGGTCGTCGATGCCTGCGCCGGGCTGTTCGACGTCGCCGGTTGCGGGCTGATGCTGGCCGACGAGCAGGGGCACCTGCAGTACGTGGCGGCCACCGACGCCGCCAGCGCGGCCATGGAGGACGCCCAGCTGCGCACCGGCGAGGGCCCCTGCGTCGACGCGTTCCGGCAGGGGGAGACCGTCACCACCGACGACGCGGCGGGCGACCCCCGGTGGCCGGGGTTCGCCGACGCGCTGTCCCGGGCCACGGACTCCGCCTCCGTCGGGTCCGTGGGGGCGGTGCTGGGGACGCCGCTGCGACTGCGCGGAGCCGTCGTCGGCAGCCTGGACGTGCACCACGCCGCCCCGCACGCCTGGCGCGACGACGAGACCGCGGCGCTGGTGCGGTTCGGGCGGGTCGCCGAGACCCTGCTCGACGTGGGCGTGCAGGCCCACCAGTCCGGCCGGCTGGCCGCCCAGCTGGACTACGCCATCGGCCACCGCGCCCCCATCGAGCGCGGCGTGGGCTACCTGATGGCCCGCGACGGGTTGGGCCAGGAGGAGGCGTTCCAGCGTCTGCGGTCGGCCGCCCGCGCCGCCCGCCGTCCGATCGGCGACGTCGCCCGGGCCCTCACCACGTCGGGCCGCTTGCCGGGGGAGCACCGGTGACCGCCATCGCCGTCCCGGTGCCCGCCGCCGTCCGGGCCGCCACCTGCGCCGCCGACCAGCTGCCCCAGCTGGCCCGCGCGCTGCTGGTCGAGCTGGTCGAGGCCGTCCCCCCGGCGCAGTCGGCCAGCGTGGTGACGCTGGCCGGCCCCCGGCTGCGGCCGTGGGCGAGCAGCGGTGCGCCCGCCGACGAGCTGGACCAGCTGCAGGCCGCCGTCGGGGACGGGCCGGTCTTCCTGGCCGCCGCCGACGACGAGCTCGTGGTGTCCGACGACCTCGCGCGCGACCCGCGCTGGGGGTTGGCTGCCCGACCCGGCACCTCGCTGGTCGCCGTGGCGCTGCCCGGGGCGGCGACGGCCCGCGCCGTGCTGACCGTCCTGGGGGACGGGCCCGGGCTCGTGGACCCTGCGGTGGTCGCCTCGGTGACCGGCGCCGTGCCCGACCTGGCGGCGGCCGTGGCCGTGGTGCAGGCCCGGTTGGAGGCGGCCAACCTGCAGCTCGCGCTGGCCAGCAACCGCACCATCGGCGCAGCGATCGGTGTGGCGATGGCCGCCCACAAGCTGCCCTACGACGAGGCGGCCGCGCTCCTGCGCTCGCTGAGCAACCACACCAACACCCGGCTGATCGACCTGGCCGAGCAGGTGCTGCTCACCGGCGAGGTGCCCGACCCGCCGCAGTCGGCGGCGCCGCGGCCCAGGCGCCCCGGCGGAGCAACCGGAGGCCGTTGAGGGCGACCAGGATCGTCGAGCCCTCGTGGCCGGCGACGCCCAGCGGCAGCGGCAGGTGCCACACGAGGTCCCAGGTCACCAGCGCCACGATGACCGTGCTGGCGACGACCAGGTTCTGCACCACCAGGCGCCGGGCCCGCCGCGAGAGCCCGACCAGCGCGGGCAGGGTGGCCAGGTCGTCGCGCACCACCACGACGTCGGCGCTGGAGACGGTGAGGTCCGACCCCACGCCGCCCATCGCCACCCCGACGTCGGCCGCGGCCAGCGCCGGGGCGTCGTTGACGCCGTCACCGACGACCATCACCCGGTGCCCCTGCGCCTGCAGCTCGCGCACCGCGGCCACCTTGTCCTCGGGCAGCAGGCCGGCCCGCACGTCGGTGATGCCCAGCTCGGCGGCCAGCGAACGCGCGACCCGCTCGTCGTCGCCGGTGAGCAGCAGCGGTGACCGGCCCAGCGCGTGGCGCAGCGCCGTCACGGTCGCCGCGGCCGAGGGGCGCAGCCGGTCGGACAGGGCGAGCCACCCGGCCGGGACGCCGTCCACGGTGACCTCGACCAGCGTGCGACCGCGGGCCTCCTCCTCGCCCGCCCCCGGCAGCGGCCCGGTCGCCCGGCCGACGGCGACCACCCGGCCCTCGACGGTCCCGCTGACCCCCTGGCCGACCCGGGCCCGGAACCCCGCGACCGCGGGCACCGAGAGCCCCCGGTCGCGGGCCGCCGCGACGACGGCCCGACCGACGGGGTGCTCGCTGGGCGCCTCGACGCCGGCGGCGAGCGCGAGCAGCTCGTCCGGGGTGCGGCCGGCGGTGGGGGAGACGGCGACGACGGCGGGCGTCCCGTCGGTGAGGGTGCCGGTCTTGTCCACCACGACGGCGGTGACGCTGCCCAGCCCCTCCATCGCCACGGCCGAGGTGACCAGCACGCCGTGCCGACCCGACGTGGCGATGGCCGACAGCAGCGGGGGCATGGTCGCCAGCACCAGCGCGCACGGTGAGGCGACGATCATGAAGGTCATCGCGCGCAGCAGGGCGTCCTGCAGCTGCGACCCCAGCAGCAGCGGCACGGCGAAGACGGCGAGCGTGGCGACCACGACACCGACCGAGTAGCGCTGCTCGACCTTCTCGATGAACAGCTGGGTGCCGGCCTTGGTCTCCGACGCCTGCTCGACCAGGGCCCCGATCCGGGCCACCACGCTGTCGTGCGGGGCGGTGCCCACCCGCACGGTGAGCGTGCCCGTGCCGTTGGCGGTGCCGGCGAAGACCTCGTCGCCGACCTGCTTGTCCACCGGCATCGGTTCACCCGTGATCGACGCCTGGTCGACCTCCGATGCGCCCGACTCGACGGTGCCGTCGGCGGCCAACCGGTCCCCGGGGCGCACCAGCACGAGGTCGCCGACCTGCAGGTCGGCCGCGGGCACGACCGTCTCGCGGTCGCCGTCGAGCCGGCAGGCCTGCTCGGGAGCCAGGTCGGTGAGGGCTCGGACGGCGTCGCGCGTGCGCCGGGTGGCGAAGGCCTCGAGCGCACCGGACGTCGCGAAGATGACGATGAGCAGCGCCGCGTCGAACACCTGGCCGATGGCCACCGCGCCGCCGGCCGCGACCACCATCAGCAGGTCGACGTCCAGGGTGCGCTCGCGCAGCGCCTGCACCCCGGCGGCGGCCGGCTCCCAGCCGCCGGTCGCGCAGCAGGCCAGGTAGGCGGTCCACCACAGCGGCGCCGGCGCGCCGGACAGGTGCAGCACGACCCCGACGGCGAACAGGGCCAGGGACAGGCCGGCCCAGCGGACCTCCGGCAGCGTCAGGGCCGTGCGCAGCGTCGCCGACAGCCGGGGCGGCGGCACGGATCGGGTGGGCCGGTCGAGCACGGGAGCCGTCACCAGGGGAACGTACCTGCGCATACGCGAAGATGCGCAACTGGGTGAGCCGCGGCAGGTGGCAGGGTGGGGCCGTGTCCGTCGCCGCGCTCGTCCTGGCCGCCGGGGGCGGCTCCCGCTACGGCATGCCCAAGGCCCTCGCGCCGCTGCCCGACGGCGAGCTCTTCGTCGAGCGGGCCGTGCGCACCGCCCGCACGGCCTGCGACCCCGTGCTCGTCGTGCTCGGCGCGGCGATGGTCGAGGTCTGGCAGCGCGCCGACCTCGAGGGCGCCACCGTGGTGGGCAACCGCGACTGGGAGACCGGCATGGCCTCCTCGCTGCGCACCGGCATCCAGGGCCTGCAGGCGCTCGGTGCGGGCATCGAGGCCGCGGCGGTGATGCTCGTCGACGTCCCGGGCACCACCCCCGAGGTGCTGGCCCGGCTGCTGCCGCACGCCGCCCCCGACGCCCTCGTCGTCCCCACCTTCGACGGCGTGCCCGGCCACCCGGTGCTGCTGGGCCGCGACCACTGGGCCGGGGTGGCCGACTCCGCGACCGGCGACGAGGGCGCGCGCGCCTACCTGCGGGCGCACGAGGTCACCGAGGTCGACTGCACCGGTCTGGGCGACCCCACCGACCACGACACCCCGCGCGGGTAGCGTCGCGGGTGTGATCGCCGCCATCAGCGACCAGCCGCTGGACGTCGCCGCCCACGAGGCCGCCGTCGTCCACCCCGCCGCGGGTGCGACCGTGAGCTTCGCGGGCGTGGTGCGCGACCACGACGGCGGCAGGTCGGTCACCGAGCTCGAGTACGTCGGGCACCCCACCGCGCAGGCGCTGGTTGAGGAGATCGCGGCCGAGTTCGCCGCCCGGCCCGAGGTGCACGCGGTGGCGATCAGCCACCGGGTGGGGCTGCTGGCCATCGGCGACGTCGCGCTGGCCTGCGCGGTCTCGACCAGCCACCGCGGTCAGGCCTTCGCCGCGTGCGCCGAGCTGGTCGACGAGGTCAAGGCCCGGCTGCCGATCTGGAAGCGCCAGGTGTTCACCGACGGGGCCGAGGAATGGGTGGCCTGCCCCTAGGCTGTGCACAGCTGAGGGGGGGTCGGGTGGTCGCGGAAGCAGGCACCAGCGTGCTCGAGGGCATGCCCATGGGTTTCCTGCAGCTGTCCGCCGACTGGCGGGTCACCTACGTCAACGCCTCCGCCGAGCGCATGTTCGGCCGGGCTCGTGCCCAGCTGCTGGGCCGGGACGCGTGGGAGGCCTTCCCCGGCAACGAGGACAGCGTGTTCGGCCGCACCTACCGCCAGGTCGCCGAGACCCGTCAGCCCCAGGTCGTCGAGGGCTGGTCCCCGGCGCTCGGCGCCTGGTTCGAGGCGCGCACCGTGCCGGCCCCCGACGGCGGCATCAACGTCTTCTTCACCGACACGACCGCTCGGCACCGGGCCCAGGAGCGGCTGGCGGTGCTGGCCCGGGTGGGCGCCGAGGTGGCTGGCTCGCCCGACGCCGTGCAGAGCATGAGCCGCATCCCGCGGCTGCTCGTGCCGGTGCTGGCCGACTGGGCCGTGGTCACCGTGCTCGAGGACGACGGCCGGCCGGTCGACGTCGGGTGCTGGCACGCCGACCCCGAGCTGCGACCGGTGCTGACCCGCTACGTCGAGCTGCGACTGGGCGAGCTGCCGGCCACCGCGCCGCTCATCCGGTCCATGCACACCCAGGAGGCCACGCCGGTCACCGCCGAGGAGGTCTACGACAGCCTGCTGCCCGGCGAGGCCCGCGACCTGCAGCGCCGGCTGGCCACCGGCCCCGGTTTCTACCTGCCGCTGCTCGGCCGCGGCCGGGCACTCGGGGTGATCACCCTGTGGTGGTCGGGGGGCCGCACGCCCGAGCCCGAGGACCTCGCCGCGGCCCGCGAGACCGCCGACCGCATCGGGCTGGCGCTGGACAACGGGCGGCTCTACCGGCAGCAGGCCGCGCTGGCCGAGGAGCTGCAGCGCAGCCTGCTCACCCAGCCGTTCCAGCCGGCCGGCGCCCAGGTCGCCGTCCGGTACACCCCGGCCGCCGAGGCGGCGCGGGTCGGCGGAGACTGGTACGACGCCTTCCGGACGCCCAGCGGCGCGATGACCCTGGTGATCGGTGACGTCGTCGGGCACGACACCGCCGCGGCCGCGGCCATGGGCCAGCTGCGCGGCCTGCTGCGCGGCATCGCCACCTACTCCGACGCGGGGCCGGGTGAGGTGCTGCGGGGCCTGGACGCCGCGATGACCCACCTGGAGCTGCCCACGCTGGCCACCGCCGCGGTCGCCCGGCTCGAGGAGCACCCCGGCGGCACCCGCATGGTGTGGGCCAGCGCCGGCCACCTCGCCCCGGTCGTCGTCCACCCCGACGGCACCCTCGGCGAGCCCGGCAGGTGGCAGGGCGACCTCCTGCTCGGCGTCGACGACCTGGTGCGCCGCGAGGAGCACGTGGTCGACCTGCAGCCCGGTTCGACGGTGCTGCTGTTCACCGACGGCCTGGTCGAGCGCCGCCACGAGGACCTCGACACCGGCCTGGCCCGGCTGCGCGACGCGGTGGCCGAGCTCGTCGACCGCCCGCTCGACGAGCTGTGCGACCAGGTGGTGCAGCGGCTGGTCGACGGCCGGCCCGAGGACGACGTCGCGTTGGTCGCCGTCCGCCTGGGCTGACCGCCGCCGACCTCAGCGGGCGCCGGCGAGCCCGTCGTCGTCGCCGTGCCGGTGGTCGGGGGCGCGCTCCTCGCGCTCCAGGGCCTCCTCCTCGGCCTCGCCCTCCAGCCGGCGGGCCTCGCCGGCGGCCTCGGCGGCCGCGTCGCCGTGGGACTCGCCGTAGACCTCGGTGGCCCGGCCCAGCAGCTCCTCGGCCTTCGCCTTCGCCTTGTCGAACACGCTCATCGCCTCGTCCTCCTCATCGGTGCACACCGTCCCTGATCTCGCCGACCAGCTCCTCCAGGATGTCCTCCAGCGCCACGACGCCCACCACCCGGCCGGCGTCGACCACCGCGGCGAGCTGGGCGCGGTCGGCCTGCATGGTCTGCAGCGTGCTGCGCAGGTCGGCCGCGGCGTCGACCCGGGGCAGCGGGCGCACGATGTCGGCCACCCGCACGTCGGGCTCGCCCTCGGCCACCAGCACGTCCTTGACGTGCACGTACCCGCTCAGCTCTCCGCCGGTGACCACGGGGAAGCGGGAGAAGCCGGTGCGGGCGGCCAGCTGCTCGACGGCCAGCGAGTCGTCGGCGGGCCCGAGCACCGTGAGCTCGGCCCGGGGGATGAGCACGGTGCGGGTGTCGCGCTCGTCGAGGGTCAGCGCGCCGGTGAGCAGGTCGTGGTCGGCGGCGTCGAGCATGCCCCCGGCGCGGGACTCGTCGATGAGCCCCACCACCTCGTCGCGGGTGAACGAGCTGGTCACCTCGTCCTTGGGCTCGACCCCGACCAGCCTCAGCACCGCGTTGGCGATCGCGTTCATGAGCAGCAGGAACGGCTTGAGCACGGTGGCCACCAGCTTCAGCGGCGGGGCCAGGGCCAGCGCGGCCCGGTCGGGCCCGGCCAGCGCCAGGTTCTTGGGCACCATCTCGCCGATCACCACGTGCAGCGCCACGACCACCGACAGGGCGATGGCGAAGGAGATCGGGTACACCGCGGCCTCGGGCACGCGCAGCAGCTCGAAGACCGGTTCCAGCAGGTGCGCCACCGCCGGTTCCCCGATCGCGCCGAGCCCCAGCGAGCAGACGGTGATGCCCAGCTGCGCCGCGGCCATCATCAACGACACCTGCTCCATGGCGGCCAGCGTCGTGCGGGCACGACGCGACCCGGCCTCGGCCAACGGCTCCACCGACGAGCGGCGCGCCGAGATGAGCGCGAACTCCGCACCCACGAAGAACGCGTTGAGGCCCAGCAGCACGACGGCGACGAGCACCCCCACCCAGTCGCTCATGAGTCCTCCTCCCCGGCGCTGGGCGGGATCTCGCCCACCAGCACGCGGTCGACCCGGCTGCCCTCCAGGGCGGCGACCTCGAGCCACACCCCGCCGAGCCCGGTCTCGTCGTCCACGTCGTCGGCCAGCTCGGGCGGCAGCTCGCGCTGCACCTCGACCCGGTCGCCGACCTCGGGCATGCGGCCCAGGTGCCGCAGCACCAGCCCGCCGAGGGTCTCGTAGCTGTGGTCGTCGGGCACCTGCAGCCCGGTGGCGTCGCGCACCTCGTCGGGGCGCAGCAGGCCGCTGGCCGACCAGCTGCCGTCGCCGCGGTCGGTCAGGCCGGGCACCTCGGGCTCGTCGTGCTCGTCGGCGACCTCGCCCACCAGCTCCTCGACGAGGTCCTCCACGGTCACCACGCCGTCGGTGCCGCCGTACTCGTCGACCAGCACCGCCATCTGCAGGCTGCCCTGGCGCAGGTCGGTGAGCAGGTCGTCCAGCCGGCGGCTGGTGGGCACGTACAGGGCGGGCACCATCACCGCGGCGACGGCCACGGTGCCCCGGTCGGCCCGCGGCACGGTCAGGGCGTGTTTCACGTGGACCAGCCCCACCACGTCGTCGACGCCCTCACCGGTCACCGGGAAGCGCGAGTGCCCGGACGCCCGGGCCGACGCCAGCACGGCGGCGACCGGTGCGTCGACGGGCACGGTGGTCATCTGCAGCCGGCGGGTGGCGACGTCGGAGGCCCGCAGCTCGCCGAACGCCAGGCCGCGGGTGAGCATCTGCGCGGTGGCCGCCTCGAGCGTGCCCTGGCTGCCCGAGCGGCGGACCAACGAGGTCAGCTCCTCGGCCGAGCGGGCCGAGGCGAGCTCCTCCTGCGGCTCGACCGAGAACACCCGCCGCAGGACGGCGTTGGCCCAGCCGTTGAGCAGCCGGATCACCAGCGCGGTGCCCCGGGTGAACGCGCGCTGGAAGCCGGTGACCGCACGGGCGGTGCGCAGCGGCTCGGACAGCGCGATGTTCTTGGGCACCAGCTCGCCGAAGACCATCGTGAGCGCGGTGGCCAGCACCAGGGCCAGGGTGATCGACACCGAGCGCGCTGCGCCGTCCCCGAGACCGAGGGCCCCCAGCGGCCCGCGCAGCAGGGCCGCGATGGAGGGCTCGGCGACGAAGCCGATGGCCAGGTTGGTGACGGTGATGCCCAGCTGGGCACCCGACAGCTGGGTGGACAGCGTGCGCAGTGCGGTCAGCACGCCCTCGGACCCGGCGTCGCCCTCGGCGGCCCGCCGCTCGACGGTGGCGCGGTCGACGGTGACGAGGGAGAACTCGAAGGCCACGAAGCACGCGCAGGCGGCCACCAGGGCCAGGCCGACCAGGACGAGCAACCACTCGATCACGGCTGGCCGGTCCCCTCGGGGACGGTGCGGGAAACGCGGTGGTCGGGTCTGTGAGGCAGGGAGCTCACGGGGTGGGTGGATCAGCCTCCGGCGAAGGGGGGCAGCACGTCGACGACCGCCCCGGGGTGGAGTGCCACCGCGCGGTCCCGCGTCGACGTGCCGTCGACGAGGAAGGAGCACGCGGTCAGCACGCGCTCCAGTCTCGCACCGTGGTCGTCCACGATCTGCCCCACCAGATCCGCCAGCGTGGTGGCGTCGCGCACCTCGGTGTCGGTGCCGACCGCCGCGCGGGCCCCGGCGAAGTAGCGCACGGTCACCGCCACCGTCAGCCCCCGATGGCCGACATCGGCCGGCTGGGCTGCAGGAACGACGGGTCGTCGATGCCGTGGCCGGGCAGCTTGGTCAGCGTCGCGATGCGCCAGCGGTCGGCCAGCTCCTGGTCGGTGGCGCCCTCGCGCATCGCGGTGCGCAGGTCGGACTCCTCGCGGGCGAACAGGCAGTTGCGGATCTGGCCGTCGGCGGTGAGCCGGGTGCGGTCGCAGGCCCCGCAGAAGCTGCGGGTGACCGAGGCGATGACCCCGACGGTGAGGTCGGTGCCGTCGACCAGCCAGCGCTCGGCCGGCGCGGCACCACGCTCCTCGACGTCGGGGACGAGGGTGTGCGCGGCGGTCAGCTGGGCGAGGATGTCCTCGGCGGTGACCATCTCGCCGCGGGTCCAGGCGTGGTGGGCGTCCAGCGGCATCTGCTCGATGAACCGCAGCTCGTAGCCGTTGTCCAGGCAGTACTCGAGCAGGGGCACGGCGTCGTGCTCGTTGATGCCGCGCAGCAGCACCGCGTTGACCTTGACCGGGGTGAGCCCGGCGTCCTTGGCCGCCTTGAGCCCGGCCAGCACGTCGGCGAGCCGGTCGCGGTGGGTCAGCTGCTTGAACCGGTCGCGGTCGAGGGTGTCCAGGCTGACGTTGAGCCGGTCCAGGCCGGCCGCCGCGAGCGCCGGGGCCATGCGCGAGAGGCCGATGGCGTTGGTGGTGAGGCTGACCTCGGGTCGCGGGGAGAGCGCGGTGGTGGCCGCGACGATGCCGGTGAGGCCCGGGCGCAGCAGCGGCTCGCCCCCGGTGAACCTGACCTCCTCGATGCCCAGGTGCTCGACGCCGATGCGCACCAACCGCACGACCTCGTCGTCGGTGAGCTGCTCGACCTTGGGCAGCCAGTCCAGGCCCTCGGGCGGCATGCAGTAGGTGCAGCGCAGGTTGCAGCGGTCGGTCAGCGAGACCCGCAGGTCGGTCGCGGTGCGCCCGTGCCGGTCGACCAGCCCGCCGCTGCCGGGTGCCCCCGGCGCCGGCGCGGGCACGCGGACCACCGGGTCGGGGAGCGGGCTCGGCGTCGTCACCCGCCCGACTGTAGAGCCGCTGTGCTCGACGCCCGCGGGGGACGTGCGCCCGGTCACACCGCTCTCCGCACCTGCGGACCAGGAGATGGGCAGGTGCCGCACGGGCGGGTTGCACGCCGTTGCGTGGCCTCAGTGCGTGAGGGCGAGCTTGAGGACGACGACCAGCAGCGCCACCGCCGCGGCCACTGCACCCACCAGCACCGCACGCCCGAACGGGACGTCGGCCTGCAGGCGGCGGTACACCACCCCGATGCCGGCCACGCGCACCAGCCCGACCAGCGCGGCCAGCGACTGGCCCCACACCTCGGTCAGCGCGCCGTCGGCGGCCAGCAGGAGCAGCACGGCCGGCAGCACCCCGGAGCTCAGGATCGGGATCGCGTCGCGGACGGCGTCGCCCAGCTGCCGGTGCTGCCCGCCGGTGACCAGCTCGCCGACCGAGTGGGCCAGCACGTGCGCCACGAACGTGGAGAGCACGGTGCCGACCACGACCAGCACGCCTGCCCCGGAGCCGACCGCCTCCGGGGACACGCCGACCACGGCGGCGAGCACCAGCACGGTGCCGTAGACGTAGGCCGACACCCGGCTGGCGGCCCGGTGCGGGTCGACGTCGAGGCGGCGGCGGGTCAACGGGACGACCACGCGGGGGCTCGGCACGGGCCCATTCTGCGTGGACGGACTCGTTAGCATCGGATCGCCACCCGGACACACGGCAGGCCCCCCTGTCTCCGCCTGTGGCCAGGAAGTCGAGACCGATCCCGTGCGCAACCCCTTCGCCCCCTACGGCCGCATCTTCGCGGTGCCGGGTGCCCGTTCCTTCTCCTTCGCCGGCTGGCTGGCCCGCGTCCCGATGTCGAGCATGGGCCTCGGCTCGGTGCTGATGGTGGCCGGCGAGACCGGCAGCTACGGCCTGGCCGGGGCGGTCGCCGGCACGCTCGCGCTGGCCTTCGCCGTCGGCAGCCCGCAGTGGGCCCGCGGCATGGACCGCCTCGGCCAGGGCCGCGTGCTGGCCTGGTCGGCGGCGGTCTACCTCGTGCTGGGCGTCTCGTTCGCCGCCGCCGTGGTGCTCGGGGCGCCGCGGTGGTCGTGGTTCGTGCTGGCCGCGCTCGCCGGGGCCTCCGCGGCCAACGTCGGCGCCGCCGTCCGGGCGCGGTGGGCGCACGCGCTGCCCGGGGCCGACGAGCGGCAGACCGCGTTCGCGTTCGAGTCGGTGGTCGACGAGGTCGTCTTCGTCGTCGGCCCGCCGACCATCACCTTCCTGGCCGCGCTCATCGCCCCGCCCGCCGGCTTCCTGGTCGGCCTGCTGGTCGGCGTCCTGGGCTCGGTCTGGCTCTCGCGGCAGACCGCCACCCAGCCCCCGGTGCACCGCCGCGCCGAGGGGACCGCACGCTCGGCCACCTCGGTGCTGAGCCCGACGCTGCTCGTCGTCGCGGTCGCCTACCTCGCCGTCGGGGTGGTGTTCGGCGCGATGGACGTGGTGGTCGTCGGGTTCGCGCAGGAGCAGGGCCAGCCGGTCATGGCCGGCGTCGCGCTGGCCGCCTACGCCGGCGGCAGCCTGGTCTCGGGCCTGCTCTACGGCATCGTGCGGTTGCCCGGCACCCTGCTGGCCCGCTTCGTGGGCTGCGGGCTGCTCTTCGGCCTGGCCACGCAGAGCCTGCTGCTGGTCGGCTCGTTGCCGTGGCTGGTGGTCGCGGTGTTCCTGGCCGGCCTGACCATCGCCCCGGTGCTCGTGGCCGGCATGTCGCTGGTCGAGTCGCGGGTCGAGCGCACGTCCCTCAACGAGGGGCTCACCTGGACCTCGACCGGCCTGACCCTCGGCGTGACCGCCGGTGCGGCGGTGGCCGGGGCCGCCGTGGACGCCTGGGGTGCCGAGGGCGCCTTCCTGGTGCCGGCCGCCGGTGCGGCGCTCGCCGGGCTGCTGGCCCTCGCCGGCGGCCTCCTGGTCCGCCGCCCTGACCGGCTCCCCCGCGACCCCGGACCCGCCCCCACGACGCGCCTCGACGAGGTGGCGCCCACTCCCTGATCGTCCCCCCGCTGCCCCGGCTGTCCCCGACACGGGCCGGGCCGCTCTGGCAGGGTGCGCGGCGTGTCGGTGACCGTGCGCCTGCTGTCCGAGGACGACCTGGCCGAGGCGTGGACGCTGGGCCGCTGGGCCTTCGGCGGGCCGGCCGAGGCCCCGGCCCGGGCGCTGTCGACCATCCCCGAGATCCACCGGTGGGGCGCCTACGACGACGCGACCGGTCGGCTCGTCGGCAAGGTCACCGACCACGAGGAGCACTCCTGGTGGGGCGGCCGGGCCGTGCCCGCCGCCGACGTCAGCGGTGTGGCCGTGGCCCCCGAGGTGCGCCGCGGCGGGGTGGCCCGCCAGCTGCTGACCACCGCGCTGGCCGCCGCCAGGGACCGCGGGGCGGCGGTGAGCGCGCTGTACCCGACCGTGTCGGCGGCCTACCGGTCGCTGGGCTGGGCGGTCACGGGGCTGCTCGGGTCGGCGGTGCTGGACACCGCCGCCCTGCCCGCAGCCCGGGAGGACGGCGTCGTGCTGCGGCCGGGGACCGTCGCCGACCGGCCGCTGGTGGTCGACCTCTACGAGCAGGTGGCCCGCGGGTTCGACGGGCCGCTCACCCGCCGGGGCGGACGGTGGGAGCTGGCCCCGCGCGACGAGCAACCCCTGGGCGACGGCGTCGACCTGCTGACCGTCGCCGAGGAGGACGGCGAGGTCACCGGCGTGCTGGGCTACGAGCGGGGTCGCGGCTACGGCGCCGAGGCCGCCCTCGACGTCAGCGACCTGCTGGCCACCACCCCGGCCGCCGCCCGGGCGCTGGTCGACGTCCTGGCCGGGTGGCGCACCGTCACGCGCACCGTCGACGTCCCGGTGCTGCTCGGCGACGCCGTCTCGCAGGTGCTGCCGCTCGAGCGGGCCACCCGCCCGGGCACGCACGTGTTCATGCACCGCCTGGTCGACGTCGAACGGGCGGTGGCCGCCCGCGGCTGGCCCCCGCACGTGCGCGGTGCGGTGCGGCTGGCGGTGGTCGACGAGGTCGCACCGTGGAACACCGGCACCTGGCAGGTGGAGCTCGACGGCGGCGAGGGGCGCGCGACCCGGGTCGGCGGGGGCGGCGACCTCGTCGTCCGGCCGGGCGGCCTGGCCCTGCTGTGGACCGGCGCGGCCGGCGGGCGGGCGGCCGCGGCGGCCGGGCTGGTCAGCGGCGTCGGGGACCCCGCCGTGCTGGACCTGCTGAGCTGCGGTCGCGCTCCGCAGTTGCTCGACTACTTCTGATCCCACGAATACCGGTTGTGGGCGATGGGCATGGACGACACCATGGCTTCCGTACCCACCGTGACCCTGAACAACGGCGTCGAGATCCCCCAGCTGGGCTTCGGCACCTACCAGATCGAGCCCGAGAACACGCGTGAGGCCGTGCGCACCGCCCTCGAGGTCGGCTACCGGCACATCGACACCGCCGAGATGTACGGCAACGAGAAGGAGGTCGGCGAGGGCCTCCGCGACTCCGGGCTGGACCGCGACGACGTCTTCATCACCTCGAAGCTCAACAACGGCTTCCACGCCCACGACGACGCCCTGCGCGCGATGGACCAGACGCTGGCCGACCTGCAGGTCGAGCGCCTCGACCTGTTCCTCGTGCACTGGCCGCTGCCGGGCATCGACGTCGACTTCGTCGAGACCTGGAAGGCGATGGAGCAGATCTACCGCGACGGCAAGGCCCGCGCGATCGGCGTCTCCAACTTCCAGAGCAACCACCTCAACCGGCTGCGCGACCAGACCGACATCACCCCGGCGGTCAACCAGATCGAGGTGCACCCCTACCTGACCCAGGACGAGCTGCGCGCCTTCGGCGCCGAGCGCGGCATCGCCACCGAGGCCTGGTCGCCGATCGCGCAGGGCAAGGTGCTCGACGACCCCGCCATCGTGCGCGTCGCCGAGCGCGTGGGCCGCACGCCGGCCCAGGTCACCCTGCGCTGGGCCATCCAGCGGGGCGACATCGTGTTCCCGAAGTCGGTCACCCGCAGCCGCGTCGAGGAGAACTTCGCCCTCTTCGACTTCGAGCTCAGCGAGGACGACATCACCGCCATCAGCGCGCTGAACCGCGACGAGCGGACGGGCCCGGACCCGGACACCTTCAACTACATCCCGGGCTGAGCAGATCGCGATCCTCCGGATCGCACCGCGGCCAACGGCCGTACCCCCGTTGAGCTGAGCACCACGACGTCCCCGGTCGGGAGGCCTCCGGCCCCCGCGACCGGGGACGTCCGTGCTCTGTCGCGTCCCGGCTCCGCGCGGGTGGGTCCGTGCTCCGTCGGGTCCCCGCTCCGCGGGGGCGGCTGCTAGCTCTCCGTGACGAAGTCGATGAGCTCTTCGACCCGGCCGATGAGCTGCGGCTCCAGGTCGGTCCAGGTGCGGACCCTTGCCAGGATGCGCTGGGCCCAGACGTAGCCGGTGTCGTCCTCCCAGCCCAGGCGGCGGCAGACGCCGGTCTTCCAGTCCTCGCCCCTCGGCACGGTCGGCCAGGCCGGGATGCCGACGACCGAGGGCTTCACGGCCTGCCAGATGTCGATGAACGGGTGGCCCACCACCAGCGCGTGCGACCCGGTGACCTGCGCGGCGATCCGCGACTCCTTGGACCCGGTCACCAGGTGGTCGACCAGCACGCCCAGCCGGCGTCCGGACGACGGCCGGAACTCGCGCACGATGCCCGGCAGGTCGTCGACCCCGTGCAGCGGCTCGACGACGACGCCCTCGATGCGCAGGTCGTGGCCCCAGACCTTCTCCACCAGCTCGGCGTCGTGCTTGCCCTCGACGTAGATGCGGCCCTCGCGGGCGACCCGGGCGCGGGCACCGGCGACGTAGGTCGAGCCCGAGGCGCTGCGGGTGGGGGCCGCGGCGACGGCGGCCTTCGGGCGGACGAGCGTCACCGGCCGGCCGTCGACCCAGAAGCCCGGACCCAGCGGGTAGCCCTTCACCCGGCCGAAGCGGTCCTCGAGGTGGACGACGTCCTTCTCGCAGCGCACCACGGCGCCGACGAAGCCCGAGCTGGGGTCCTCCACGACGAGGTCCTTCTCGGCCTCGACCTGCACGGGAGGCTTCTTGACCGTGCGCGGGTGCACCAGGTTGTCGTACTGCGAGCGGGGAGGCACCCGGCCACGCTAGGCAGGCGCCGCGCCACCCCGGGCGCGCCACGCCGCACCCACCCGTGACGGACCGGTCCACAGCCGGCCGGCGTGCAGGTCGGCGACGCACGCCGCCCACGGGTTGGCCGGGTCCTTCGGACGACGGGTGTGGCCGCGCAGCGGGGCGGGCCGGCCGCGGCGCCCGGCGCGCCCGCGCCACCAGTCGGCCAGCAGCTGGGCCTGCTGCTCCAGCCCGTAGGCGGCCAGCGGGCGCACCGGCAGGTCGTAGGCGTAGGCGTCGCGGCCCAGGGTGTGCCGCACCTGCTCGACCACGGCCCGGCTGGTGAAGGCCCGGGCGCCCGCCGTGCGCAGCTGGCAGGTGTGCACCAGCTCGTGCAGGAAGGTGTGCGGGTCGGTGCCGACCGGGTCGTCGTAGAGCTCGGGGCCCAGGTTGACGGTGATCGCACCGTCCCAGCGGGGGAAGACGAAGGGACGGCGTCCGGCGCCCACCGTGTCGGTCAGCAGCAGCCGGTGCCGGGGTGGCAGCGCGTCGCCGAGCAGCTCGTCGGCGGCCCAGGCGTGCTCGTCCGCGGTCATCGGGCGCTCGCGCACCCCGAGCGAGGCGACCCCGGCGGCCAGCACAGCGAGCACGGAGTTCTCCGGCCCGGCCCCCCACAGCAGCCCGCCGGCGACCCGGGCCCCGGCCGACGGGGACCCGGTGGTGACCACGGAGCCGACGGCCAGGCCGGCGCCGAGCACCGCGCCGGCCGGGTGCAGCGCCGTCCCGACCAGCCAGGCGGCGGCGCCGGGCAGCTGGGTCCGGGGCTCCACCGGACCAGCCTGGCACGGACCGGCTCGGGCGAGCACTCGTGGCGGAGGTGCGTGGCGGGACGTGTTCTCGAGCTGCACGGCAGGTGCGGGCGCGCACCCGCGGTGCAGGGGCGCACGGGCGACTGCGCGGAAGGCCGCAGTTCCGCGCCAGGAGGGGTGGCACTCAGTGCCACGAGCGGGCATGCTGTGGTCTGCAGCACAGTCGCTGGCCGTTGGAGGGCACACGCATGGGCAACCCCTGGTTCGAGACCGTCGCCGAGGCGCAGCGCAGGGCCAAGCGCCGGCTGCCGAATTCGGTCTACGGCGCGCTGATCGCCGGCTCCGAGCGCGGCTGGACCGTCGAGGACAACACCCGGGCCTACGCCGAGCTGGGGTTCGCCCCGCACGTGGCCGGGCTGCAGGGCGAGCGCGACCTGTCGACGACGGTGATGGGCCAGCCGCTGTCGATGCCGGTGATGATCTCCCCGACCGGGGTGCAGGCCGTGCACCCCGACGGCGAGGTCGCCGTCGCCCGGGCCGCGGCCGCCCGTGGCATCACGATGGGGCTGAGCTCCTTCGCCTCCAAGCCGGTAGAGGAGGTCGCCGCGGCCAGCCCGCAGACGTTCTTCCAGATGTACTGGGTGGGCTCGCGCGACGTGCTGGTGCAGCGCATGGAGCGCGCCCGCGCCGCCGGCTGCGTCGGGCTGATCATGACCCTGGACTGGTCGTTCTCCATGGGCCGCGACTGGGGGTCGCCGTCGATCCCGGAGAAGATCGACCTCAAGACCGCGGTCAGGTTCGCCCCCGAGGTCGCCCTCAAGCCGCAGTGGCTCTACACGTTCGCCAAGACCGGGAAGATCCCGGACCTGAAGACCCCGAACCTGGCCCCGCCCGGCGGCGGGGACGCGCCCACCTTCTTCGGCGCCTACGGCGAGTGGATGGGCACCCCCCTGCCGACCTGGGACGACGTCGCCTGGCTGCGCGAGCAGTGGGGCGGGCCGTTCATGCTCAAGGGCGTCATGCGGGTCGACGACGCCAAGCGCGCGGTCGACGCCGGCTGCACCGCCATCTCGGTGTCCAACCACGGCGGCAACAACCTCGACGGCACCCCCGCCCCGATCCGGGCGCTGCCGGCGATCGCCAAGGCGGTGGGTGACGAGGTCGAGGTGGTCACCGACGGCGGGATCCGCCGCGGTTCCGACGTCGTCAAGGCCCTCGCGCTGGGCGCCAAGGCCGCGATGATCGGCCGCGCCTACCTGTGGGGCCTCGCGGCCAACGGCCAGGCCGGCGTGGAGAACGTGCTGGACATCCTGCGCAGCGGCATCGACTCCGCCGTCCTCGGCCTCGGCCACCGCGACGTCAAGGACCTGCGCCCCGAGGACGTCGTCGTCCCCGCCGGCTGGCCCCGGGTGCTCGGCACGCCCGACCAGCAGCACGTCGTCTGACGGGGCGTCCCGGGTGTCGACATGGGCACCCGGGATGTCTCATCACTGAAGTATTTTCCCGGTTCCGGTCCGCCCGGGTTCAGTGCGCACGGGCCACGACCGAGGACTCCTCCGACACCGGTCCGCCCCGGTGGTCCACCCAGGACCACGCGGACTCGGGGAGGAGCACCGTTGCCCGTCACCCGAACGTCGCCCGGCCGCTGGTGGGCCGACCGCGGCATCGCCACCAAGATCGCTGCCCTGGTGGTGACCAGCAGCGTCGGGCTGGTCGCCGTCAGCGGCCTCGCCCTGCGCGGCCAGGCCGTCTCCGACGACATCAACAGCCGCATGCAGGCCGCCGTCGAGGTCCAGGACCAGGTGCAGACCGCCAAGTACGACCTGCTCTGGGCCACCAACTGGCAGAACATCACCGCCTGGAAGTCCCGGGTCGACGGCGGCGCGGTCGCCGCCGCCCCGGACGGCGACAACGTCACCACCTACCGCCAGGCGGTGACCGACTTCGAGCGCGTCTTCGACCTCGACCGCGCCGAGCTCACCGCCGACGGCCGGACCGCCCTCGACGTCGTCGAGGACAACTGGACGGCGATGTCGCAGTACAACGACCAGATCTTCGACCTGTGGGCCGCCGGGCAGCTCGACGAGGGCGACGCGGTCTCCGCCGGGCCCAAGTGGGACATCTACTACGTCCTCGCCGGCGGGATGGACGACCTGGTCGCCGCCGTCGACACCCGGGTGGCCGACCTGGCCGCCGAGCGCGCCGACGTCGCCGCGACGACCCGGCTGACCTCGCTGCTGGCCGCCGCCGCGGCGCTGCTGGTCACCGTCCTCATCGGTGGGGCGATCGCCCGCAGCATCACCCGCGGGGTGCGCGAGGTGCGCGACGGGTTGCAGCGCATCGCCGACAAGGACCTCTCGGTGCGGGTGCCGGTGCGCGGCGCCGACGAGGCCGGCCAGATGGCGCAGGCCCTGAACGGGGTGGCCGGCGTCCTCGGTGTGGTGCTGGCCGGTGCCCGCGACGCAGCCGAGGCCGTGGCGACGTCCAGCCGCCAGCTCGAGTCGTCGGCCGGTGCGATGGCCGACTCCGCCCGGGCGACGTCGGCGCAGACCGACCTGGTGTCGGGGGCGGCGTCGGAGGTCTCGCGGTCGGTGGCCACCGTGGCCGCGGGTGCCGAGGAGATGAGTGCCTCGATCCGGGAGATCGCGCAGAACGCCAACGAGGCCGCGCGGGTCGCCGCCGGCGCGGTGAGCGAGGCCGAGGCCACCAACGCCACGATCACCAAGCTGGGCCTGTCGTCGAAGGAGATCGGCGACGTCGTCAAGGTGATCACCTCCATCGCCGAGCAGACCAACCTGCTCGCGCTCAATGCCACGATCGAGGCCGCGCGTGCCGGTGAGGCGGGCAAGGGCTTCGCGGTGGTGGCCAACGAGGTGAAGGAGCTGGCGCAGGAGACCGCCCGGGCGACCGAGGACATCGCCCGCCGGGTGGAGGCCATCCAGAACGACACCGGGCAGGCCGTCACCGCGATCGGGCGCATCGGCGAGGTCATCGGGCAGATCAACGACTTCCAGCTGACCATCGCCTCGGCGGTCGAGGAGCAGACCGCGACCACCAACGAGATGTCGCGCAACATCGCCGAGGCCGCCGGCGGCTCGGAGGAGATCGCGGCGAACGTCTCGTCGGTGTCCTCGGCCTCGGCGCAGACCACGCACACCCTGGCCGGCACCCGCGAGGAGGTGGGCAAGCTGGCGCTGATGGCCGCCGACCTGCGCAGCACCGTCGGTCAGTTCACCTACTGATCAGCTGCGCAGCAGGTCCACGCGCCAGTCGGCCTCGGGGTGCCGGCCACCCCGGGCCCACGGGCGCACGAGCTCCAACCGGGTGAGGGCGCCCTCCCGGTCGGCCCACAGCAGGGCGAGGTGGTTGCCGACCGGGGGCGCGCCGTCCAGGGAGAGCTGGGACGTCGGCGTCTGCGCGTAGAACGTGCGCAGCGCCGACGTGTCGCCCGGCGGCAGCTCGCCGTCCTCGGAGTGCCACACCCGGACGACGTCGGTCTCGGTGGTGATGATCAGCCCGCTCATGGGCAGGCCGAGGTTCTCGCCGCCGGTGTCGCCGACGTCGAAGGTGAGCTGCTCGCCGATCGACGCCGCCCAGGGGCGCAGCTGCTCCATGGCGTGCCGGCGCACGAGCTGGCGGTCGAGGTGCGGGTCGGCGGCGGTCTGCCAGCCGTGCTGGCGGTGGATCTGCCGGCTCACCGCGACACCGGCGACCAGCGCCTCGTGCACCGCGCGCAGCAGGGGCCGCAACCGGGCCAGCGACGCCTCCCTCGACCCGTCCGCAGCACCGTCCACCGGGCGATCATGCCCGCCGGCACCGACATCGGCACGCGGCCCACGACGCGGGATCGAGGGCGGGAGCGGCCTGAGCCCTTGGTCACAAATTGTCCACCGGAGTTGTAGGAATTGCGCCCGGGTGGGCACGATCGCCGGCGTGCCCCGGCTGCTCCTGACGCGCGACCGCGCCGTCGACCACGCCGGTGTGGCCAGTTCCCTCTGTCGCTGACGACGCCGTCCTGCGGGGGAACGCCCCTGCCTCCGTCGCCTGTCCGAGGAACTCCGTGATCGAACTGAACCGCGTCCGCAAGGTCTTCCCCGGCCGCCGCGACGCCGCCGAGGTCGTCGCCCTCGACGGCGTCGACCTGACCGTCCCGGCCGGTGACTTCGCCGGCGTGGTGGGCCCCTCGGGTTCGGGCAAGAGCACCCTGATCCGGCTGGTCAACCTGCTGGAGCGGCCCACCTCCGGGTCGGTCGCCGTGGCGGGCCGCGTGCTCACCGACCTGCCGGCCGACCAGGTACGGCAGGCCCGCAGCTCGATCGGCATGGTGTTCCAGCACTTCGAGCTCATGGACTCCCGCACCGCGGCCGAGAACGTCGAGCACCCGCTGGAGCTGACCGGGGTGGGTCGCGCCGAGCGCCGCCGCCGGTCGGCCGAGCTGCTGGACCTGGTCGGGCTGGCCGAGCGGGCCGGCGCCCGCCCGCGGCAGCTCTCGGGCGGGCAGAAGCAGCGCGTGGCGATCGCCCGCGCGCTGGCCGCCCGGCCGCAGGTGCTGCTCTGCGACGAGGCCACCTCGGCGCTGGACCAGGCCAGCACCACCGGCGTGCTGGAGCTGCTGCGCCGGGTGCGGGACGAGCTGGGCCTCACCGTGCTGCTCATCACCCACGAGATGGCCGTGGTCAAGGCGGTCTGCGACTCCGCCGTGCTGCTGGAGGCCGGCCGGGTCGTCGACGGCGGCCGGCTGGACGACGTCCTCACCCGCGACGACTCCCCGCTGGCCGCCGCGCTGCTGCCGGCGCCGATCGCCGACGACCGCGTCGCCGGCACCCTGCTGCGGGTCACCGTCACCGAGACCGCTCCCGAGGCCGCCGTGCTGCGGGTGCTCGTCGGTCAGCTGGGCCTCGCGGTCGAGGTGGCCGGCGGGTCGGTGGAGACCGTGGCCGGTGGGCGGCACGGCCGGTTGCTGCTGCGGATCACCGACGGTGACCTGTCCGGCCTGGACACCGCGCTGCAGCAGCTGCGCGCCGAGGGCTCGAAGGTCGAGCGGGTGGCGGCATGAGCGACTGGTCGCGCATCGCCCCGCAGCTGGCCGACGCCACCGGGGAGACCCTCTACATGGTGGCGGTCTCGGCCGCGCTGACCGTGCTGCTGGGCATCCCGCTCGGCGTCCTGCTGACCGTCACCGCCCCCGACGGGCTGGCCCCGCGCCGCTGGACCAACCGGGTGCTCGGCCTGCTGGTCAACCTGGGCCGGTCGCTGCCGTTCATCATCCTGCTGGTCCTGGTCGCGCCGGTCACCCGCGGCCTGGTGGGCACCACCATCGGCTCCACCGCGGCGATCGTGCCGCTCACCATCGGCGCCGTCCCGTTCCTGGCCCGGCTGGTCGAGACCTCGCTGCGCGAGGTGTCGCACGGCAAGGTCGAGGCCGCGCTGGCCATGGGCGCCCGCCGCCGGCAGGTGGTGCGCACCGTGCTCCTGCCCGAGGCGCTGCCCTCCCTGGTCGCCGGCGTCACCGTCACCGTCGTCGCGCTCATCAGCTACTCCGCCATGGCCGGCGCGATCGGCGGCGGCGGGCTCGGCGACTTCGCCATCCGGTTCGGCTACCAGCAGTTCCGCACCGACATCACCCTGCTCACCGTCGTCCTGCTGCTCGTCGTCGTCCAGGCGTTGCAGTTCGGCGGCGACACCTGGGCGCGCCGCCTGGCGCGCCGATGACGACCCTGGAGAACACGCTCGTGCGACGCCTTGCCCTGACCCTGTCCGCGCTCACCGCCACCGCGGTCCTGGCCGCCTGCGGCGGCGGGGAGGCCGAGATCTCGGCCCCCGACGAGCCGCTGCGCGTCGGCGCCTCGCCCGTGCCGCACGCCGAGATCCTGCGGTACATCGACGAGAACCTGGCCGAGGAGGCCGGGCTCGACCTCGACGTCGTGGAGTTCACCGACTACGTGCAGCCCAACGTGGCCCTGGACGACGGCTCGCTGGACGCCAACTTCTTCCAGACCATCCCCTACCTGGAGGAGCAGGAGGCCAGCGCCGGCTACGACTTCACCGCGCTCGAGCCGGTGCACATCGAGCCGCTGGGCATCTACTCCGGCAGCCTCACCGACCTCGCCGAGCTGCCCGACGGCGGCACCGTGGCCATCCCGAACGACCCGACCAACGCCGCCCGCGCGCTGCGGCTGCTCGAGGCCAACGACCTGATCACCCTCGCCGACACCGGCGACGCCGCGCCCACCTCGCTGGACGTCGAGGAGAACCCGAAGGACCTCGACATCTCCGAGGTCGAGGCCGCGCAGGTGCCGCGGTCGCTGGCCGACGTCGACATCGCGGTGATCAACGGCAACTACGCCATCGACGCCGACCTCTCGCCGGCCGAGGACGCGCTCGCGCTGGAGGAGGCCGAGGGCAACCCCAACGCCAACCTGCTGGTGGTGCGCGCCGGTGACGAGGACGACGAGCGCATCCAGACCCTGGAGCGGCTGCTGCACAGCGACGAGGTGCGCCAGTTCATCGAGGACGAGTACGACGGCGCCGTCCTGCCGGCGTTCTGACCCCGCACCCGCCCGGCCGCCGGCCGGGCGGGTGACCCCGACCGTAATCCCTACTGTTCCGGTGGACATTCATCGACGGCGGGGGCTACGGTCGGAGCAGGTCATGAGTGGCAGCGGCAAGCCCTGGCTCGCTGTCCGGCAACCCTCCTCCGCGGCGGGGTGCCCCAGGTGATGACCCGGCGAGCCGCATCCGCGGCCCGCAAGCGCGGTAGCTGGCCCCGCCCCGTGGGCCCGTGCCGCCGAGCCGCCCGGAGGAGCACGTGCCCCACCCCCCGATCCACCTCGTCGCCGCGCTGGACGGCGCCGGCTGGCACCCCGCCGCCTGGCGTGAGCCCGGCGCCCGCCCGGCCGAGCTGCTGACGGCCGGCTACTGGACCGACCTGGCGCAGGAGGCCGAGCGCGGGCTGCTGGACGCCGTCACGATCGAGGACGCGCTGCAGCTGCAGTCCGACGACCCGTTCGTCGCCGACGACCGCACCGACCGGGTCCGCGGCCGGCTCGACGCGGTGCTCGTCGCCTCCCGCGTGGCACCGACCACCCGGCACCTCGGCTTCCTGCCGACGGCCGTGGTCACCCACACCGAGCCGTTCCACCTGTCCAAGGCCGTCGCCACGCTGGACTTCGTGAGCACCGGCCGGGCCGGCGTCCGCGTGCAGGTGGCCGCCCGGGCCGACACCGCCGTGCACTTCGGACGACGCGACCTGCCGCCGCTCGACCCGGCCGCCGTCGCCGACGGGCCGCTGGCCCACGAGCTGTTCGACGAGGCGGCCGAGTACGTCGAGGTGCTCCGCCGGCTCTGGGACAGCTGGGAGGACGACGCCGAGATCCGCGACGCCGCGACCGGGCGGTTCGTCGACGTGGACAAGCTGCACTACGTCGACTTCGCGGGCCGGCACTTCTCGGTCCGCGGCCCCTCGATCACCCCGCGGCCCCCGCAGGGCCAGCCGCTCGTCGCCGCCCTCGGCCACGCCGAGGTGCCCTGGCGGCTGATCGGGCGCTCGGCCGACCTGGGCTTCGTGACGCCCACCGACGCCGCGGACGCCGCCCGCCTGGTCGCCGCCGTCCGCACCGAGCAGGCCGCGGCCGGCCGGGAGGCCGAGACCGTGCACGTGTTCGGCGACGTGCTCGTCGTGCTCGACGACGACGCGACCGCGGCGGCCGACCGGCTGGCCCGGCTCGACGACGTCGCCGGGTCGCCGCTGCGCAGCGACGCCCACGTGTTCACCGGGACCCCGGGCCAGCTCGCCGACCTGCTGCTGGAGTGGCAGGGGGCCGGCCTGACCGGTTTCCGGCTGCGGCCCGCCGTCCTGCCCGACGACCTGGAGCAGATCACCCGCGGCCTGGTGCCCGAGCTGCAGCGCCGCGGCGCCTTCCGCGCCGCCTACGAGGCGGGCACCCTGCGCGGGCTGCTCGGCCTGGGCTGCCCCGCCAACCGCTACGCGAACGCCTGAGGAGCCCGCCGTGCCCAAGCAGATCCATCTCGCCGCGCACTTCCCCGGCGTCAACAACACCACCGTGTGGAGCGACCCCGCCTCGGGCAGCCACATCGAGTTCGACTCGTTCCACGAGTTCGCCCAGGTCGCCGAGCGCGGCAAGCTCGACTTCATCTTCCTGGCCGAGGGCCTGCGGCTCCGTGAGCAGAACGACCGCATCTACGACCTCGACGTCGTCGGCCGGCCGGACACGTTCACGGTGCTGGCGGCGCTGGCCGCGGTCACCGAGCGCATCGGGCTGACCGGCACCATCAACTCCACGTTCAACGAGCCCTACGAGGTGGCCCGGCAGTTCGCCAGCCTGGACCACCTCTCCGCCGGCCGGGCGGCCTGGAACGTCGTCACCTCCTGGGACGCCTTCACCGGCGAGAACTTCCGCCGCGGCGGGTTCCTCGCCCAGGACGACCGGTACGACCGGGCCCGGTCGTTCCTGCAGACGGCCACCGAGCTGTTCGACTCCTGGCGCGGCGACGAGGTCGTCGCGGACAAGGAGAGCGGGACCTTCCTCGTCGACCCGCACCCGGGGTCCTTCGCCCACCGCGACCGGTTCTTCGACATCGCGGGCCAGTTCGACGTGCCGCGCAGCCCGCAGGGCCGGCCGGTCATCTTCCAGGCCGGTGACTCCGACGAGGGCCGGGACTTCGCCGCGGCCTCGGCCGACGCCATCTTCTCCCGGCACAGCACGCTGGAGGCCGGGCAGGCGTTCTACGCCGACGTGAAGGGCCGACTGCCGAAGTTCGGTCGCACCCGCGACGAGCTGCTGATCCTGCCCGCCGCCACCTTCGTGCTCGGCGACACCGAGGCCGAGGCCGCCGAGCTCGCCCAGCAGATCCGGCTGGCCCAGGTGTCGCCGGCGACGGCGATCAAGTTCCTCGAGCAGCTGTGGAACCGCGACCTGTCCGACCACGACCCCGACGGCCCGCTGCCCACCGTCGACCCGGTGGTCGGGGAGAACACCATCGCCCGCGGCCGGGCCAGCGTGCGCATGCACCGCGACCCGGTCGCCACCGCGCAGGAGTGGCGGGCCAAGGCCGAGGCCGAGGGCCTCACCACCCGTGAGCTGATCGTCGAGGTGACCGGCCGGCAGTCGTTCATCGGCACGCCGCAGACGGTGGCCGACACCATCGACCGGTACGTGCAGGCCGACGCCAGCGACGGCTTCATCCTGGTCCCGCACGTGACCCCGGGCGGCATGGCGCCCTTCGTCGACCGGGTGGTGCCGCTGCTGCAGGAGCGCGGGGTCTTCCGGGCCGACTACGAGGGCACCACGCTGCGCGACCACCTCGGCCTCCCGCTGCGCACCACCGACCGGGCGGCCGCGGCCGCGTCCTGAGCCGACCCCGGGCGCGGTCGACCGCGCCCGGTGGTCGGGGGCGGGCGCGCGGCGCCGTCGCACCGTCGAAGTGCACCATGCCGATCGGGATTGTCTGCTACTGTGCTCGGCAGGTCACGAGTGCCAGCGCGAAGCCCCGGCTCGCTGGCCGGCAACCCTTCCACCGCGATGGGGTGCTCCGGGTGACGACCTGGCGGCTGCGCAGCGCAGCCGCAAGCGCGGGCCCGGCCTCCGGGCGGGCCCCTGGACCGCCAGGAGCACCCCATGTCCCTCGCCCTCGACTGCCGTCCCACCGCCGCCCTGCTGCCCACCGCCGGCGCCCGGGTCCCGCTGGTCACCGGCGGCACGGTCGACTACGCCAACCTCGACGTCGCCGCCAGCTCCCCGGCCCTGGCCTCGGTCGCGGCGAGGGTGGCGGAGGCGCTGCCGCTCTACGCCAGCGTGCACCGCGGCGCCGGCTACCTCTCGCAGGTCTCCACCGCGCTGTACGAGTCCGCCCGCGACACCGTGGCCGCGTTCGTCGGCGCCCGCGACGACGACGTCTGCGTGTTCACCCGCAACACCACCGACAGCCTGTCGCTGCTGGCCGGGTGCCTGCCCGCCGACGGCGCCGTCCTGGTCCTGGACGTCGAGCACCACGCCGACCTGCTGCCCTGGCAGCAGCGCTCGCGCGACCTGTGCGACGTGCTCACCGCTGCGCCCACCGTCGCAGGCACGCTCCAGCTCCTGGCCGACGCGTTGGCCGCCCGCCGCTACGTGCTGGTCGCAGTGACCGGCGCCTCCAACGTGACGGGGGAGTCGCTGCCGCTGCGCCGGGTGGCCGACCTCGCGCACGACCACGGCGCCCTGCTGCTCGTCGACGGCGCCCAGCTGGTACCGCACCGCCGGTTCTCCCTGGCCGAGTCCGGCGCCGACTGGGTGGCCTTCTCCGGGCACAAGCTCTACGCCCCCTTCGGCACCGGTGCGCTGGTCGGCCGCCGCGACTGGCTGGACACCGGCCGGCCCTACCTGCCCGGCGGCGGCGCGGTCGCCCAGGTCGACGTCGGGGCCACCACCTGGGTCGCCGCCCCGCACCGGCACGAGGGCGGCTCGCCCAACGTGCTGGGTGCGGTCGCGCTGGCCGCCGCCTGCGACGCCCTGTCCGCGGTGGCTCCCGGGGCCCTCGAGCAGCACGAGCGGGAGCTGCGCGGTCGTCTGGTCGAGGGGCTGGACGACGTCGCGGGCGTGCGGCTGCTGCGCATCTGGTCGGACTCGGTCGACCCCACCGGCGTCGTCTCCTTCACCGTCGACGGGGCCGACCCGGGCCTGGTGGCCGCCTACCTGTCGGCCGAGCACGGCATCGGCGTCCGCGACGGCCGGTTCTGCGCCCACCCGCTGCTCGCCCGGCTGGGCGTCGCCGGCGGCGCGCTGCGGGCCAGCGTCGGCGTCGGCACGACCTCGGACGACGTCGACCGCCTCGTGGCCGCGGTCGCCCGGTTCGTCACCGAGGGCCCGTCCGTCGAGTACGCGGTGGTCGACGGCCGGCACCAGCCGGTGGCCGACCCCCGCCCGGTCGCCGGACTGGCGGGGGCCGATCTGTCCGCGGTGGCCCGAGGTGCCGGGTGCGGCCCGACCCGGTGAACTGACCCACGCACTCCCGCCGAACCCCGGCGGAGCACCGACCTTCCGACCCGAGGAGATTCATCCATGGCCACCCGGCCCAAGGCGAGCGTCGTCCCCTTCACCAACCACGCGGAGGGCACCGGCGTCGCGCAGACCGTCACCGTCGGCGGCGACGCCGGCCACGTCTTCGACGTCGACACCTACCCGGCCTTCGGCGGCGCGGACGCGCAGCCCAGCCCGCTGTCCTACGTGCTGGGCGCGTTGACCTCCTGCAACCAGATCACCGCCTCGATCGTGGCCAAGGAGCTCGGGGTGACCCTCGGCGCCTGGACCTTCGACGTGCAGGGCGACCTCGACACCGCCGTGATGGTCGGCGGCGAGCAGGGCAACGCGAACTTCGACGCGGTCACCGTGCGGGCGACCGTGCAGACCGATGCCGACGACGAGACCTTCGCGAAGCTGCAGGCCGAGACCGAGCGCCGTTGCCCGGTCACCCAGCTCTTCCAGCGCTCCGGGCTGGAGTACTCGAGCGACTGGACCCGCGCCGCGCTCTGACCGACCGCTGGTGCTGGCCGAGCGCGATGCCGGCCAGCGCCAGCGCGACCCCGGCCCACTGCCGGGCGTCGAGCACCTCCCCGAACACCAGGCAGCCCAGGGCGACCCCGGTGAGCGGGTTGAGCAGCCCCACCAGGCCGACGGTGCCGGTGGGCAGGTGGGCCAGGCCCGCGAACCAGCAGACGAACGCGAGCGCGGTCGCCACCAGGGTCACGTAGCCGAACCCGAGCAGGGTGGGGACGTCGACCGGCGGCCACTCGTCACCGGTCGCCCACGCCGCCACCGCCAGTGCCGCGCCCCCGGCCACCAGCTGCCACGACGTCGTCGCGACCAGGTCGGTGCCGTCGCTCCACCGCCGCGCCAGTACGAACCCGACGGACGACGACACCATCGCCGCCACCGCGCAGAGCACGCCCAGGGGGTCGACCCCGGCTGCGTCCCCGAGCAGCAGCAGGCCCACGCCCAGCACCCCGACCGCTCCGCCGACCAGGTGGGCCGGAGCCGGGTGCTGTCCGAGCAGCGCCCAGGCCAGCAGGGTCAGCGCGACCGGTGACGTGGCCATCACCGTCGAGGCCACGGCGGAGGGCAGGAGCTGCGCGCTCTCGTAGACCAGCAGGAAGAACAGCCCCACGTTCAGCCCTCCGAGCACGGCCGAGCGCCACCACCACGCGCCGCGGGGCAGCCGGCGGACCACGGCGAGCAGCAGGATCCCGGCCGGCAGGGCGCGCAGGGCGGCGCCGGTGAGCGGCTGGTCGGGCGGCAGCAGGTGGTGGGTGACCACGTAGGTCGACCCCCACGCGACCGGCGCGACGGCGGTGACCAGTGACCAGCGCCGCATGTCTTCCATGGAAGACACTATGGCTTCCGTGGAAGGTATCGTCCAGTCCGTGGACCGCGTCGCACACATCCAGGCCGAGTGGGCGCGCGAACGCCCCGACCTCGACGTCTCCCCGCAGGGGGTGATCGGCCGGCTGCACCGGCTCGCCGGGCACCTCACCGAGCAGCTCGTGGTGGTCTACCGCCGGCACGGGCTGGGCGAGGGCGAGTTCGACGTCCTGGCCACCCTGCGCCGGGCCGGGCCGCCGTTCGCCCGGGCGCCGGGGGAGCTGGCCGCGCACACCATGGTGACCACCGGGGCGATGAGCAAGCGGCTGGACCGGCTGGAGCGGGACGGACTGGTCCGCCGCACCCGCGACGACGGCGACGGCCGCGGCCGGGTGGTCAGCCTGACCGACGCCGGACGGCGGGTGGTCGACGCCGCGTTCGCCGACCACATGGCGAACGAGGCGCGGCTGCTCGCCGACCTCGACCCCGCCGACCGCGCCGCGTTGGAGGCGATCCTCACCCGCTGGCTGGCCGAGGTCGAACCCCCGGGCGCCCAGCATTGATCAGGGGGGTGCGCAGAAGTCCATCCCCCTCCACCAGAGTTCGTGGCGGGGGATGGACTCCTGTGCACCCCCTGATCGACGGTGCGGGGGAGCGGGCGCTAGGAGGCGACCGCCGGGTTGAGCTCGGGGGCGTCCACCGCCTCGTCGCCGAGGCCCCAGCGCTCGAGGGTCTCGGCGTAGGTGCCGTCGTCGAAGGCGTGCTGCAGCGAGGCCTGGATCGCCGCGGCCAGCCCGTTGCCCTTCAGCGTGGTCGCCGCGACGTAGGTGGTGTTCGGCCAGCCGGCGTTCACCGTGCCCACGACCTCGACGTCGCCGACCGACTCCTGGTACACCGCGTTCGGGTTGGGCCCGAGGTAGGTGTCGAGGCGACCCGACTGGATGGCCAGCAGGGCGTCGGCGGCGCTCACGTAGTACTCCAGCGTCGCGGGGGCCTTGCCCTCGGCCTCCAGCTGGGCGTTCCAGTCGAGCAGGATGCGCTCCTGGTTGGTGCCCGAGCCCACGCCCACCGACAGGCCGGAGATGCCCGCGGCGTCGGCGATGTCCAGCCCGCTGTCGGGAGCCGCGACGAAGGCCATGATCCCCTGTCGGTAGGTGGCGAAGTCGAACAGCTGCAACCGCTCGGCGTTGACCCCGACGTTGGAGAACACGGCCTCCAGGTCGCCGGACTGCACGCCCAACGGCCATGACTCCCATGTCGTGTTGACCACCTCGAGCTCCAGGCCGAGGCCGTCGGCGACGAGTTGGGCGATGTCGACCTCGCTGCCCACCACCGTGCCGTTGTCGTCGGCCAGGAAACCCAACGGCGGGTCGCCCGCCCCGTTGACACCGACCCGCAGGACGCCGTCCTCGGCGATGTCGGTCGGCACCAGGGCAGCGGCGTCCGGGTCCTCGTCGGTGCGCACCCGGTCGGCCTGCTCGGGCGAGGTGTCCACCACCAGGGCCGAGGACGGTACGTCGGAGGACCGCGCCTCCTGCTCGATCTCCGCCGAGCTCGTGCACGAGGTCAGCAGCAGGACGGCGGCCAGCGGGAAGGCCGCGACGAGCCGGGACAGACGAACGCGTTCCACGTGGAACCTCCGGGAGGTCATCAGGCGCCCAGACCGGGCGGGTTGAGCTGGGAGGAGTCGACGGCCTCGGCGGAGAGGCCCCAGCGAGCCAGGACGTCGGCGTACGTGCCGTCCTCGATGGTGTGCTGGATCGCCGCCTGGAAGGCCTGCGCGTAGCCGTTGCCCTTGACCGTCGTCACCGCGATGTCGGCGGTGGCCGGCCACCCACCGCTGGTCGTGCCGGCGACGGCGAAGTCCTGCGGGGAGGTGGCGGCGCTGTAGGCGGCGGTCGGGTTCGGGCCGACGTAGGCGTCGAGGCGGCCCGACTGCAGGGCCAGGACGGCGTCGTTGTAGCTCTGGTAGTAGTCGACGGTGACCGGCTCGAGCCCGTTGTCGACGTTCTCCTGGTTCCAGGCCAGCAGGATCTGCTCCTGGTTGGTGCCCGAGGAGACCCCGACGGTGAGGCCGGCGATGTCGGGGGCGGAGGAGATGGACAGCCCGGAGTCGGCGCCGACCAGCCAGCCCAGCACGTCGGACCGGTAGGTGGCGAAGTCGTAGAGCTGCTTGCGCTCCTCGGTCACGGTGACGTTGGAGATCACGGCGTCGACGTCGCCGGACTGCACCGACAGCGGCCAGTTCGACCAGTCGTTGACCACGAACTCGACCTCCAGGCCGAGCGCGTCGCCGAAGATCGTGGCCAGGTCGGTCTCGCTGCCGACGACGGTGGCGTTGTCGTCGGCGTAGAACGCCAGCGGCACCGCCCCCTGGGTCACCGAGACCCGCAGGACGCCTTCGTCGAAGGCCCCCGCCGGCAGGAGAGCGGCGGCCTCGGGGTCGAGCGTGGAGTGGATGCGCTCCTGGTCGGGGCTGGTGTCCACCGAGATCGCGGTGCCGGAGGCGCCGGCGTCCGCCGTCCGGGCCTCCTCCTCGATGTCGGCGCTGCTGCTGCACGCCCCGAGGGCCAGGAGTGCGGCGGTGGCCAGGGACAGTGCGACGGTGCTGCGTCGCAGGTGTGCAGTCACGGTGGTCGTTCCTCTTCTGGGCGTGCTTCTACGGCGGACGACGCGGTCGCGACGCCCGGGCTCGTCGTCGGCCCTGCTGCAGGGGCCCGCGGCGAGCTCGCGAATCGTGGGGGCAGCAGGGTCCTTCTCCTAGAGCACCTTGGCCAGGAAGGCCTTCGTGCGCTCGTGCTGCGGGTGGTCGAGCACCTCGGTGGGCGTGCCCTGCTCGACCACGCGGCCGTCGTCCATGAAGACGATGCGGTCGGCGGCCTGCCGGGCGAAGCCGATCTCGTGGGTGACCACGATCATCGTGGTGCCGGTGCGGGCCAGGTCGGCGATGACGGCGAGCACCTCTCCGACCAGCTCGGGGTCCAGCGCCGACGTGGGCTCGTCGAACAGCAGGACAGCGGGCTTCATCGCCAGTGCCCGGGCGATGGCCACGCGCTGCTGCTGGCCGCCCGAGAGCTGCCGGGGGTGGGCGTCGGCCTTGTCGGCCAGCCCCACCCGGGCCAGCAGCTCGCGGGCCTCGGCCTCGACCTCGCGCCGGTTGCGGCCCTGCGCCGACACGGGCGCCTCGACCACGTTCTCCAGCGCCGTGAGGTGCGGGAACAGGTTGAAGCTCTGGAAGACGAAGCCGAACCGGGTGCGCTGGCGCAGCAGCTCCTTCTCCTTGAGCTCGTGCAGCACGTCGCCCTTGCGCCGGTAGCCGACGAGCTCGCCGTCCAGGGCGACGAACCCGCGGTCGACGGTCTCCAGGTGGTTGATGCTGCGCAGCAGCGTCGACTTGCCCGACCCCGACGGCCCGAGGACGACGGTCACGCTGCCGGGCTCGACCACGAGGTCCACGCCGTGCAGCACCTCGTGCGCACCGAAGGACTTGTGCACGCCGTGCACCTCCACCCGCCCCGGGCGGGGCGCGACGGCGGTCACCGGGCCACCGGGTCCTGGCCGGAGGTGGCCGCGGCACCGACCGGGCGCACCCGGGAGAGGCCGGCGGTGAGGTTGCCACGCAGTCGTTGCAGCGGTGTCGGCGGCAGCGTGCGCACCGCGCCGCGGGCGTAGTACCGCTCGACGTAGAACTGGATCACCGTCACCACGGTGGTCAGGACGACGTACCAGATCGCGGCGACCACCAGCATCGGGAGCACCCGCTGCGTGCGGCCGTAGATGACGCTCACGGTGTAGAACAGCTCGCCCAGTGCCAGCACGTAGACGATCGACGTGCCCTTGAACAGGCCGATGATCTCGTTCACCGCGGTGGGCACGATGGTGCGCATGGCCTGCGGCAGCACGATGCGGGTGGACTGCCGGCGGCGCGGGATGCCCAGTGCGGCGGCGGCCTCGTGCTGGCCCTGGTCGACCGACAGGATGCCGGCCCGCACGATCTCGGCCGAGTAGGCGGCCTGGTGCAGTCCGAGACCCAGGATCGCGGCGCCGAACTTGTCGATCAGCGACAGCGTCTCGAACGAGGCGAACGACGGGCCGAACGGGATGCCCACGTCGAGGGACTGGTACAGGTAGGCGAGGTTGTACCAGAGCAGCAGCTGCAGGATCAGCGGCACCGAGCGGAACACCCAGGTGTAGCCCCAGCTCACCGCGCGCAGCAGCGGCGACTGCGAGAGCCGCATGAGCGCCAGCACCGTGCCGAGCGCGAAGCCCAGCACCGCGGTGATCAGGGTGAGCTCGATCGTCATCCAGACGCCCTCGACGATCGAGACCTCGCCCAGGTAGGCCCAGACGACGCCCCACTCCCACCGGGGGTTCGTGATCAAGGAGTTCAGCACCATCGCCAGCAGGACGGCGACGACGGCGGTGGCCGCCCAGCGCCCCGGGTGCTTGGCCTTGACCACCCGCAGACCCTCGTAGGGGTTCACCTGGGTGGCGGGTCGGCTCTCCAGCAGCGTCATGGCAGGTCCTTCACGAAGGGGTAGATGCGCTCGGCCACCGGCAGGGCGCGCAGGGTCTCGAGGTCGGTGGGGCGCGGGCCGTCGAACAGGGGGGTGTAGCCGGCGGCCAGGTAGAGGTCGCGGGCCTCGGGCTGGCGCGGACCGGTGGTCAGGAAGACGCGCCGGTGGCCGCTGGCGGCGGCGAGGGTCTCCAGCTCGACCAGCACCCGGCGGGCCAGGCCGCGGCGGCGGTGGGTGCCCGCCGTCCACATGCGCTTGACCTCGACGGTGCCGTCGTCCGGGTGCGGCATGAACGCGCCCCCGGCGACGGCGGCGCCGTCCTCGAGCAGCAGCACGAAGGCGCCGTGCGGGTCGACGAACAGCTCGGCCGGGTAGCGGCTCAGCTCGTCGGACGCACGGCCGAACAGGTCGCCGTAGCGGGTGTCGTACTCGACGGCGAGCTCGGCGAACAGCGGCACGGCCTGCGGGTCGTCGGGGTGCACGACGACGACCCGCAGGGCGTCGGCGGGCAGGAGGGATCGGGACATGCGGGGGCTCCGGGATCAGCGGGGTCACCCCGGGGCCGAGCCGGCCGGGGTGGGGTGCGGGAACAGGTCAGCGACAGAGCGCGCTGTCGGTGCGGACCAGGTCGATGACCGGCCGACCGACCAGGAGGAGGGCAGGGACCACCGACCGCGGCGCGGTTCCGGTCGTGTCCATGCGGGTCTCCTCGTTCCCCCACCGGGACGGCGGGGCTGCACTTGCGACGGACGGACGCCGTCGCCAGGTCGTCACCCGGGGCACCCCACCGCAGCGGAGGGTTGCCGGCCAGCGAGCCGGGGCTTGTCGCTGGCGCTCAGGACCTGTGCGAGAACGTAGAGCTCCCCAGCCCATGTCGTCAAATCCGATCGACTTGGTGGAGAATGGCGACCGAGCCCGTCCAGGAGAGGAGGCCCAGATGCCCGCGCACCCGCTCGTCCGTCGGCGCCACGTGGACCTCCGCCGCACCGGCAGCGCGCTCTGCCGGGGTCGCTGAGCACCCAAGACCCCAGCCGCACCGACCCCCGGAGCACCCCTGTGAGCAGCACGTCCTCGCTGAGCGTCGTCCTCGTCGGCGCCGGCCCGACCGCCGTCGGCGTCCTCGACCGGTTGCTCGCGCACGCCGCCGGCCGCCCCCTCGAGGTGCACCTCGTCGACCCCCACCCGGCGGGCGGGGGTCGGGTCTGGCGGTCGGCCCAGTCGTCGCTGCTGTGGGCCAACTCACTGGCCCGGGACATCACCGTGCTGCCCGATGCGTCGTCCACCGTCGCCGGCCCGGTCGGGGCCGGGACCACGTTGTCGCAGTGGGCCGAGCAGGCGGGCGGGGCGCTGCCCGGCGAGGTGGGCGCCGAGGCCCGCCGGCTCACGCCGGACACCTTCCCCTCGCGTCCGCTGGTCAACGCCTACCTCGGGTGGGTGCTCGACTCGCTGGCCGGCGCGCCCGGACTGGTGCTGCACCGGCGCGCCACCCGCGTCGTCGACCTGGTCGAGCACCCGGGTGGGGTGCAGGTGCACCTGGCCGACGGCGGCCGGCTCGACGCCGACGCCGTGGTGCTCGCCCAGGGTCACCTCGACCGGGTGCCCAGCGCGGCGGAGCAGGCGCTGGGCGAGGCGGCCTGCGCCGCCGGGCTCACCCATGTGCCCACCGGCTACACCGCCGACCTCGACCTCGGTGCGCTGCGCCCGGGCGAGGACGTGCTGGTCCGCGGCGCGGGGCTCGCGTTCGTCGACCTGGTCACCCTGCTCACCGGGGGTCGCGGTGGCCGCTTCGACGAGGTGGGGGGTCGGCTGGTCTACCGGCCCTCCGGGCGTGAGCCGGTGCTGCACGTCGGCTCGCGCCGGGGCACCCCCTACCGGGCCAAGCTCGGCTACCCCTGGGCCGGCCCGCCGGTGCCGCTCACCTACGTCACCCCGGACGCGTTGACCGAGCGGTTCGGCGACCGGCCGCTGGACCTGCGCGCGGACCTCGCGCCGGTGATCGCCCGCGAGCTGGGGCGCGTGGCCGCCGCCGAGCTGTTCCGCGCCCACCCCGAGCGGGTCACGATGTCGTGGGACGCCTTCGCCGCCCGGTACGACGCCACCGAGGACGCCGCCGACCTGTGGGTGGAGGCGGTGCCGGACCCGGCCGACCGGTTCGACGTCGCCGCGCTCGACCGCCCGCTCGCCGGGCGCCGGTTCGCCGACGCCGAGCAGCTGCAGCACTGGGTGCGTGAGCACGTGCGCGCCGACCTCGCCCGGGCCGCCGACCCGGCGTACAGCCAGGACCAGGCGGTCTTCACCGCGCTGCTGCACTGCCACGGCGCGATCGCGGGCCTGGTGCGGGCCGGGCGGCTGACCCCGCGCAGCGAGCGCGAGGACGTCGGCGGCTGGTGGATGAACTTCTTCAGCCACCTGGCCAGCGGCCCGCCGTCCCCCCGGTTGCGCGAGCTGCTCGCACTGGGCGAGGCCGGCGTCGTCCGGTTCACCGGGGCCGACACCGTCGTCACGCTGGAGGCCGGACGCTGGGTGGCCCGCTCGGCCAGCACCGACGAGGTGACGACGGCGACCGCGCTGGTCGAGGCCCGGGTGCCCGACGTCGACCTGGCCGCCACCACCGACCCGCTGCTGACCGCCCTGCTGGCGCGGGGCGCGGCGGCCCCGCAGGGTGGCCGGCTGCACGTCGACGGCGACGCCCGCCTGGTCGGAGCCGACGGCACGGCGTCGGAGCGGGTCTCGGCGGTCGGCTTCTGGACGTCGGGGGCGCAGGTCGCCGCCTTCGCCCGCCCCGGCACTGACGCGCCGTTCTTCCACCAGAACGACGCGCTGGCCGCCCGGCTGTGGGCGTCGGCGCAGGTCGATGCCGTCCGGGCGGCCTGAGGCGTCAGAGGGCGGCGGTGAGGGAGCCGAGCACCGGGTCCCACTCGGCCAGGGTGGCCGTGGCGACGACGCCGCGGACGGTGAACGGGTCGGCGTCGACCCACTCCTGCACCCGGGCCTGGTCCTCGGCCCGGAACAGCAGCAGGGCCCCGGCCGGCGCGGACGCCCCGAACGGGCCCGACAGCAGCAGGGACCCCGCGTCGGCCAGCCCGCGCAGGTAGGTGCGGTGCTCGGCACGCACCTCGTCGCGCAGGGCGACGTCGTCGGTGTAGCGGTAGGTCACGGCGACGATCACGGGCAGCTCCTCGGTCGGGTGTGCCCGTGATCCTGCCCCGCGCGGCTCAGCCCAGGATCGCCCGGGTGACCGCGACCTGCTCGGTCAGCACGCCACCGATGACCGCCTGGGTCTCGTTGATGGTCTCGATGACCACGCCGATCGAGGCCAGCGACGTGACGACGGCGTCGACCTGCTCCTGGATCGCGTTGATCTTGGCGTTGACGTCGGTGGTGGCGACCGCGGTCTCGCGGGCCAGCTCCTTGACCTCGTTGGCGACGACGGCGAAGCCGCGGCCGGCCTCGCCGGCCCGGGCCGCCTCGATGGTGGCGTTGAGGGCGAGCAGGTTGGTCTGCGCGGCGATGCTGCCGATGGTGTGCGCGACCTGGCCGACCTGCTGGCTGGACTCGCCGAGCTGGGCGACGACCCGGTTGGCCTCGTCGGCCAGCGTGCGGCCCTCGCTGGCCACGGTGGTGGCCGACAGCACGTTGCGCTCGACCTCCTCGATGGACAGCACCAGCTCGCGGCCGGCCGTGGACAGCTGCTCGGTGGCGGCGATGCGGTCCAGGGCCTGCCCCAGCAGGAAGGCCGTGTTGCGCAGGGCGGCCTCGCGGCCGGCCGACAGCACCATCGTCCAGGTGGCGAAGAAGTCCATCGTGCCGATGATCTCGCCGCCGACGGTGATCGGGATGCAGACGCCGGACTTCACGCCGGCCTTCTGCGCGACCGGCGCCCGCACGCAGTCGGTCATCTCACCCAGGTCGGGGACGAAGAACAGGTCGCGGTTGCGCCAGGTGCGCCCGGACAGGCCCACGCCCGGGGCGAAGGTGGCCGAGAGCGTGACGGCGCGGAACTCCGGTCCGGCGTCGCCGGACTCGCGCTCGAAGCGCAGCACGTTCGCGGCGGGGTCGACCCGCCAGAACGAGCCGTAGGCCCAGCCGAAGCCGGTGCGGATGGTGTCCAGGGCGATGCGCAGGGCCGAGTCGGCGTCGGCGGCGGTGGTCAGCTGCTGGAGCACGGAGGTGACGGCGGCGACGTCCTGGGCGGTCTTGCGGTCGGCCTCCATCGCGACGAACCGGGCGATGGACTGGGAGACCAGGGTGCCCACGCAGCGCAGCGTGGCCAGCCGACGCGGGGTGGGGGTGAGCTCCTTGCGGCAGAAGAAGTCCATGGTGCCGGTGACCTGGCCGTCGCTGAACAACGGGAAGCAGATGCCCGACCGCACGCCGACCTTCTGCGCGACCGGCGCGCGCACGCAGTCCTTGACCTCGCCCAGGTTGCTGGTGAACACCAGGTCGCGGGTCGACCACGCGCGCCCGGACAGGCCGACGCCCTTGGCGAACGTGGCCCGGGCCGTCACCGCGGCGAACTCGTCGCTGACCGACCCGGCCTCGGAGGAGAACTGCAGCGTCTGGCTCTTGGGCTCGATGACCCAGTGCGAGGCGTAGGCGTACCCGAAGGAGTCCTTGACGGCCGTCATCGCGGCCACCACCGCACTGCGGGTGTCGGTCGCGGTCGAGAGGGCCGTGATGACCGCGGTGACGGCGTCGACGTCCAGCTCGGCCTCGGTCGGGACGCCCGCTTCTGGACGTGTGGCGGTACGGCTGGCGAACACGAGTTCTCCTTCGAGACGGTGCGCCGTCGGGTGCGCACGTTCTCTGTCTCGGCAATCGCTTTACGGTGTCAACCCGAACCGCGCAGAACTCTCGGTGGTCGAGGTGACGGCGTTTGCGCTGCTGGCCCCGGTGCAACGACGCTGCAACGCACGCTCGCCGGGCGCGTGGGAAAGTGGGCCGGTGAGCCAGCCCACAGCCAGCACGTCCGCACCGGCGGATCCCGACGCCCTCGCCGCGGCGCTGGAGGCCACCGGCTACCTGCCCGACGCGGGCCTCGCGACGGCGGCCTACCTCGCGCTGGCCATGCACCGGCCGTTGTTCCTCGAGGGCGAGGCCGGCGTCGGCAAGACCGCGCTGGCCCACGCGCTGGCCGAGGTCACCGGCCGGCCGATGTACCGGCTGCAGTGCTACGAGGGCCTGGAGGCCAGCCAGGCGCTCTACGACTGGGACTTCGGCCGCCAGCTGCTGCACCTGCGCGCCGCCGAGGCCGCCGGCGCCGGCGGCGACACCGCGGAGCTGGAGGCCGGGCTCTACGACCGGCGGTTCCTGCTCGCCCGCCCGCTGCTGCAGGCCCTGGAGGACTCGCCGAGCGTGCTGCTGGTCGACGAGGTCGACCGCGCCGACGACGAGTTCGAGGCGTTCCTGCTGGAGCTGCTCAGCGACTTCACGATCTCGATCCCCGAGCTGGGCACCGTGCGTGCAGCCGTCCCGCCGCTGGTGGTGCTCACCTCCAACCGCACCCGTGAGGTGCACGACGCGCTCAAGCGGCGCTGCCTCTACCACTGGCTCGAGCACCCCGACTTCGACCGCGAGGTCGCCATCCTGCGCAGCCGGCTTCCGCAGGTGACCGAGGAGCTCGCCCGCCAGGTCGCCCGGGCCACCGCCAAGCTGCGCAGCCTCGACCTGCTCAAGCCCCCCGGCATCGCCGAGGCCATGGACTGGGCCACCGCGCTGCACACCCTCGGCGCCCGCGAGCTCGACCCCGACACCGCGGCCCGCACCCTGGGCGCGGTGCTCAAGTACCGCGAGGACACCGACCGGGTGCACGCCCTCACCCGCGGAGTCCTGTTCGCGTGACCGAGCTGGCCTTCGGGCTGGCCGACCGGCGCCAGCGCGACGTCGTCGAGGTGGTGCTCGGGTTCGCCCGCACGCTCCGGCACGCCGGGGTGGCCGCCTCGCCCGACCGGGTCGAGGCGATGCTGGCCGCCGTCGGCCACCTCGACGTGCTCGACCCCGGCGACGTCTACTGGGCGGGCCGGCTCACCCTGTGCGGCAGCCCCGACGACCTCGACCGCTACGAGGCCGCGTTCAACGCCTACTTCGCCGGCGAGGCCCCCCGGCGCAGCCGGACCAGCAGCCAGACCGAGCAGAAGCTGGCCGAGTCGGCCCCGCTGAGCGCGTCGGAGGGCTCCGGCGAGGAGTCCGAGGAGGCACCGGACCTCAAGGCCGCGGCCAGCGAGGCCGAGGTGCTGCGCAGCCGCGACGTCGCCGACCTCACCGTCGCCGAGCGCGACCAGCTGCGCAGGCTGTTCGCCCTGCTCGTGCCGGCCGCGCCGATGCGGCCCTCCCGCCGCCGGCGCCCCGACCGGCACGGCGGCGTCGACATGGCCCGCACGATCCGGCACGCCCTGCACGACGGCGGCGAGATCACCCGGCTGCGCCGCCGGCGTCCCCGGCCCCGCCCGCGCCGGGTCGTGCTGCTCATCGACGTCTCGGGGTCGATGAGCCCCTACGCCGACGCGCTGCTGCGCTTCGCGCACGCCGCCGTCCGGGCGCGACCGGCCGCCACCGAGGTGTTCACCATCGGCACCCGGCTCACCCGGGTGACCCGCGAGATGCGGCTGCGCGACCCCGACAAGGCGCTGGCCGCCAGCGGGCACGCGATTCCCGACTGGTCCGGCGGCACCCGCATCGGCGAGGTGCTCAAGGCCTTCCTCGACCGGTGGGGCCAGCGCGGCACCGCCCGCGGCGCCGTCGTGGTGGTGTGCAGCGACGGCTGGGAGCGCGGGGGCACCGAGCTGCTGGCCGAGCAGATGGGCCGGCTGCAGCGGCTGGCGCACAGCGTGGTGTGGGTGAACCCGCACAAGGGCCGCGCCGGGTACGAGCCGCTGACCGGCGGGATGCAGGCGGCCCTGCCCGCGGTTGACCACTTCGTCGCCGGGCACAGCCTGGCAGCGTTCGAGGAGCTGGTGAAGGTGATCACCGATGCGTGACGTGCTGCAGGACCTGGTGGGCTGGTGGGAGGCGGGCGAGACCGTCGGCATGGGCACCGTCGTGGCCACGTGGCGGTCGGCGCCGCGTCCGGCGGGGGCCTCGATGCTGGTCGGGCCCGACGGCACCGCGGTGGGCAGCGTGTCCGGCGGCTGCGTCGAGGGCGCGGTCTACGAGGAGGCCAAGGACGTCGTCGCCCAGGGCGCCCCCACGCTGGAGCGCTACGGCGTCAGCGACGACGACGCGTTCGCCGTGGGCCTGACCTGCGGCGGCATCCTCGACGTCTACGTCGAGCCGATCAACCGCGAGACCTTCCCCGAGCTGGGCGAGATCGCGGCGTCGGTCGAGGCGCACGAGCCGGTCTGCACCGTCACCGTGGTCAGGGGGCCCGCAGACCGGCTGGGCCACCGCCTGGTCATCTGGAACGCCCGCACCTCGGGCACCCTGGGCTCGCAGCGGCTGGACGACGCCGTGACGGCCGACGCCCGCGGCATGCTCGCCGCCGGGCGTACCGCCACCATGACCTACGGCCACGACGGCGAGCGGCGCGGTGACGAGCTCACCCTCTTCGTCTCCAGCTTCGCCCCGCCGGCCCGCATGGTGGTGTTCGGCGCCATCGACTTCGCCGCCGCCGTCGCCCGCGTCGGGGCCTTCCTCGGCTACCGGGTCACCGTCTGCGACGCCCGCCCGGTGTTCGCCACCGCACGCCGCTTCCCCGACGCACACGAGGTCGTCGTCGAGTGGCCGCACAGCTACCTGCGCACCGAGGTCGACGCCGGGCGCATCGACGAGCGCACCGTGCTGTGCGTGCTCACCCACGACCCGAAGTTCGACGTCCCGCTGCTCGAGGTCGCCCTCGACCTCGATGTCGCCTACGTCGGTGCGATGGGCTCGCGGCGCACGCACGACGAGCGGCTCGAGCGGCTGCGCGAGGCCGGCCTCACCGACGAGCAGCTGGCGAAGCTGTCCAGCCCCATCGGGCTCGACCTCGGCGCCCGCACCCCGGAGGAGACCGCGATCAGCATCGCCGCCGAGATCATCGCGGGCCGGTGGGGCGGCTCGGGCGAACGGCTGACCGGGGCCAGCGGTCCCATCCACGCCTCCGCGGAGCGCTGACAACTCCCCGCCACCTCGACGTGCAGAGCACCCGGGGGCTTGCGGCAAGACCCCGGTGAGGCCGGAGCATGCTCCGCCGTGCCCTTCTTCGACCTCCCTGCCAGCCTGTCCGCCACGGCTGTCCCGGCGCTCGTCGCCGCCGACGATCGCTTCTTCGCCGAGCTGTCGCGTGCTGGGAGCGCCGGTGCCGCTGGTCTTCCCCGCGCGTGCGGTCGCTGACCCCGACCTCGGCCGAGGGCCTGGGGTTCGACCTCGTCGTGCTGCTGGACCCCGGTCGGTGGAGCGCGGCCGACCGCTCCGTGGCGATGACCCGGGCGACCAGCCGGCTGGAGGTCCTCGACCGACGTCGGCGGCGGCCTCAGCCCCGGCCGAGCCGGGCGCCGACGTCGGCGGGCAGGCCCGGCGGGACCGAGACGGGGCCGGCCTCGGGCGGGCGGGGCTTGTCCTGCGGGTGCAGCCGGACGGCGACCAGCGCGATGTCGTCGTCGTTGCGGCCGTCGACCAGCCGGGTGATCAGACCGTCGCACAGCTGCTCGAGGGTGCCGCCGGCGAGGTCGACGACGGCCTCGGACAGCCGGGCCATGTCGTCGTCGAGGGTGCTGGCGCGGCGCTCGACCAGGCCGTCGGTGAACAGCAGGATGGTCGACCCGCGGTCGAGGGTGATGACCTGCTCGGTGCGCGTGGTAGTGGGGTCGACGCCCAGCAGCAGGTTGCCGCGCCACTCGGCCAGCACGGCCAGCGATCCGTCGGGGTGGACGATGACCGGCGGCAGGTGGCCGGCGTTCGACCAGAGCAGACGGGTCACCCCGCGGGCGTACTCCTCGGGGGTCTGCTCGAAGCGGGCCACGGCGGCGGTGGCCAGCGTGGGCACCTGCAGCACCTGCATGGCCGCGTCGAGCCCGCGCAGCACCTCGGCCGGCCCGGCGTCGCTGTAGGCGGCGATGCCGCGCAGCAGGCCACGCAGCTGCCCCATGGCCGCTGCCGCCTCGATGTCGTGGCCCACGACGTCGCCGATGACCAGCATGGTCGAGCCGCTGGGCTGCAGGAACGCGTCGTACCAGTCGCCCCCGACCTTGGCCGACTCGGTCGCCGGGATGTAGCGCACCACGATCTCGGAGTGGTTGGGCGCCGGCGGGTCGGTGAGCAGGCTGCGCTGCAGGCCCTCGGCCACCTGCGACTGGCCCATCAGCAGTGCGGCGTTGTCCAGCGCCAGGCCCACCCGGTCGGCGACGTCGCGTGCGGTGGACTCGTCGTCGAGGTCCCGCGGTCGGCCGGGGTCGGAGAAGAGGGTGAGCGCGCCACGCACCCGGTCGCGCCCCCGGATCGGCAGCACCAGGCAGGACCCGGTGCCGAGGGCGTCGTAGAGGTCCAGGGCCTCGCCCGCGGCCAGGGTCGCGCGCACCTCGGCGGCGCTGGCCCGCACCTCCTCACCGGACGCCAGGGCCCGGGCGAGCGGTGACGTGAGCGACTGCGCGCCCAGGCGGACCCGGGCGTAGCGGTGCAGCAGCGAGCGCTGGGCGGGGTCGGTGTGCCAGGAGCCCACGTCGCGCGGGCGGCCGTCGTCCTGCAGGAGCGTCACGATGCAGCCGTCGGCCAGACCGGGGACCACCAGGCCGGGCAGCTCGGCGACGGCGTCGGGCACGTCGGTGGCGTCGACCAGGGAGCGGGCGACGGTGGCCAGCATGGCCAGCCGCGCCGCCGAGGCCTCGGCCCGGCGCTGGGTCAGCGTGCGCTGGGTGGTGTCGGTGAAGAAGAGGGAGAGGCCGTCGGGGGAGGGCCAGCACAGCACCTCGTACCAGGCGTTCAGCGGGTCCGGGTAGAACGCCTCGACGGTCTGCGGCACCCGGGTCTCGACCGCGGCGAGGTAGGCCCGGCCGAACTCGCCGTCCCGGGTGCCGGGGAAGACGTCGTGGATGCTGTTGCCCAGCAGCTCGTCGCGGCTGCGGCCCAGCAGCCGCTCGGCCGCCCCGTTGACCACGGTGAACCGCCAGTCGTGGTCGACGGACAGGTACCCGGTCGGCATGGCCTCGAGCACACGGGCGGTGCGTGCCTCGCCGTCGTGCACGGCGGTGGTGTCGTAGGCGACGCCGATGAGGCGCTCGGCGCGGCCGGTCCCGTCGGCGAGGGCCTGGCCCCGGGCCTGCACCCAGCGGGTGCCGCCCCCGGGCAGGGTGATGCGGTACTCGGCCTCGTACAGCCCCGCGGTGGTGATGGCCTTGTCGATCGCGTGGGCGACCCGCTCGGCGTCCTCGGGGACCACGGCCTCGTCGAAGGCGGCGATGGTGCCGCCGAAGGTCGCCCGGGTCAGGCCGAAGATCTCGAGGAGGCGGTCGTCCCAGGTCAGCTCGTCGGTGGCCAGGTGCCAGTCGAAGCTGCCGATGTGCCCGGCGTCCATCGCCAGGGACCAGCGGGCCCGGTCGGCGGCGTGCTGCACGAGCATGGTCTGGGTGCGGTCGTGCAGGCCGCGCAGCTGAAGCTCGGAGCTGCAGGCGTCGGCGAGGTCGGTCAGGACGGCGAGGTCGGTCGCCGTCCACTCGTGGGGCTCGGAGTCGATGGCGCACAGCGAACCGACGACGGCGCCCTCGTGGTCGCGCAGCGGCACCCCGGCGTAGGCGACGACACCGAGGTCGCGGATGGCCAGGTTGTCCCGCACCAACGGGTGCTCGCGGGCGTCGGTGATGACCAGCGTCTGCTCGGACCGGACGACGTGCTGGCAGAACGAGTGGCTCAGCGGGGTGCGCCGCTCGGTCTGCCAGGGCTCGGGCAACCCGAGCGAGCCGGGGAAGACCTGCTCCTCCTCCGACACCAGCGTCACCAGGGCGACCGGGACGCCCAGCTGGGCGCGGACCAGCCGCGAGAAGCGCTCGAAGGCCGGGTCGGACGCCGCCGGCAGCGGGGTCGACGACGGGAGTCCGGTGCTCACCTCGACTCCGTCCGCTGCAGCGCACCGACGACGGGCTCGCGCCGGGGCGAGGTCAATCTACGTCGTCGCGCCCCCGGGGTCATGCCCACGACGAGGGGGACCGGCGACGTGCGTGCCGGTCCCCCTCGTGCCGGGCCCGGATCAGGGCAGCTCGACCTTCTCGTTCTCGCCGACGTGGGTGCGCTCGCCGGTGGCCTTGGCCTTCACGAAGGAGATCGCGGTGGTCACCGCACCCGGGGTGTCCCAGTACTCGGCGCTGTCGCCGTCGACCTTGATGAGCACGACGGAGGCGTCCTCGGGGCCCTGGGGCAGCCACGCCTCGGCGCCGGAGTTCCACAGCTCCTTCTTCTTCGCCACGTCGGTGACGACGCTGCCACGACCGGCGATCGAGACCCAGCTACCCCCCGAGCCGGTGGTGACGTTCACGTTCGGGTTGCTGGCGATGCTCTGCGCAGGCCCGCCCTGGGCCTCGGCGAAGAACCACAGGTCGCCGTCGAACTCGACCTCCTGCAGCGACATCGGGCGGCTCTGCAGCGAGCCGTCGGCGCCGACGGTCGTCAGCATCGCGATCTTCTCGTCCGCCACCAGCTCGCGGACCTTCTCCACACCGTGCTCTGCCACCGGGTACTCCTCCTGGGACGTCGTGTCGGTCAGGGGCACCAGTGCCCGGGACCGGCGATCTTGAACCCTCCGCATGAGGATGGGCCGGTGCCCGAGGTCGAGGTCGTCGCGCTGCTGGCCTCGCCCGCGCACCGGTACGACGGCCGGCCGGGCGACGTCGTCCCCGAGCAGGCCGCCGACCGGCGCGACGAGCTGGTGGTGCGCGCCGGGTACGGGATCGTCGGCGACCGGTACGCCGGCAAGCCCGCCCACCGCGACGCCGCGGTCACGGTGCTGGCCGTCGAGTCGCTGGAGGCGCTGGCCGCCGGGCTGGGGGTGCCGCCCTTCGACCCGCTGCTGGCCCGGCGCAACGTGGTGCTGCGCGGCGCCGACGTCGAGGCGCTGCGCGGGCGCACCTTCACCCTGGGCGGGGTCACCCTGCTCGGTGGCCGGGCGGCGAACCCGTGCCGGTGGATGGACGTCGTCCTCGCCCCCGGCGCGCACCGCGGGATGCGCGGACGGGGCGGTGTGCGCTGCCGGCCGCTGTCCGACGGCGTCCTGCGCCTCGGCCCGGCGGAGCTGGTGGTCGACCCCGCCGGGTGACCGGCACCACACGCCAGGCAGGATCCGGGGATGGACGTCATCGGACTGCGCCGGGAACGCGAGGTGCTGACGGTCGCGCTGCGCACCGACCGGCACGTCGTGCTGGAGGGCCCCCCGGGCACGGGCAAGTCGACCCTGCTGCGCTCGATCGCCGCCGACGTCGGCACCGAGGTGGTGTTCGTCGAGGGCAACGCCGAGCTGACCCCGGCCCGGCTGGTCGGCCAGTACGACCCGGCGGCCGTCATGACCGACGGGTACGTGCCGACCAGCTTCACCGACGGCCCGCTGCTCACGGCCATGCGCGGGTCGGGCCTGCTGTACCTCGAGGAGCTCAACCGCATCCCCGAGGAGACGCTGAACGTCCTCATCACGGTGCTCACCGAGGGCGAGATCGCCGTCCCCCGGCTGGGCCGGGTGCGCGCGGCGGCCGGGTTCCGCCTGATCGCCGCGATGAACCCGTTCGACGCGATCGGCACCGCCCGGGTCGGGCAGGCCATCGCCGACCGCATGTGCCGGGTCGTGCTCGGCTACCAGGACGCCGACGCCGAGCGCGCGATCGTCACCCAGGTCACCGCCGCCGGGCCCGACCTGGTCGGTCTGGCCGTGGCGCTGGTCCGGGCCACGCGCGAGCACCGCGACCTGCGCATGGGCTCGTCGGTCCGCGGCGCGAACGACCTGGTGCTGCTGCTGGGCGGACTGCTCGAGCTGCGCGGCCAGCAGTTGCCCGACGGCCGCGAGACCGTGCGCGACGCCGTGCACGCCGCGCTGTCGGGCCGGGTCAAGGTCGTCGACGGCGTCGACCGGACGCCGGAGAGCGTGCTCGACCAGATCCTGGACGACGTCTGGCCGGCCGACGCCCCACCCCCCGAGGCGCCCGACGAGCCGGAGCGCGACCCGGGAAAAGCTGAGGGCCCGCAGGCGCAGCAGCCTGCGGGCCCGGAGTCCGGACGTCCCTCCCGCCGCGACCGCAAGGACGCCCAGCAGTCGCGCTCGGCCCCCCGTCAGGAGCTGCAGCGGCAGCACCCCGGGTTCGCCGAGGTCAGCCCCGAGGTCGGTGAGCTCGACGAGGGCGCGCTGTCGGACCTGCTGGCCCGCGACCCCGACGCCGCCGCCGCGCTGCTGGCCGACCTCGGCCGGGCCACCGACCGCGACCTGCGCGCCGCCGCGCACCGGGTGGCCCGCCGGGTGTTCGTGCAGGTCGCCCGGGTGGGCACCACGCGCTCGCGGGGCACCCGCCGCCTGGCCCCCAACCGCAGGGCCGACGGCGACCTCGACCTCGACCGCACCCTCGATCGCTGGACCGGTACCTGGCCCCCGGCCACCGAGGACCTCGTCACCCGCACCTGGACCGGGCACCGCCGGGCCGCCTGCCTGGTGGTCGACGCCTCGGGCTCGATGCAGGGACTCGGCGTCGCCATCGCCGCGGTGGCCGCCGCCGCGGTGGTGCTGGCTGCCGACGAGCGGCTGTCCACCAGCGTGATCAGCTTCGCCGGCGGGGTCACCGAGCTGCAGCCGCTGGGCCGCCGGGTGCCGGCGGAGGAGATGGTGGGCCGGCTGGTGGGGCTGCGCGGGCACGGCATGACCGACCTGGCCGGGGCGCTGCGGGCCGCCCGCCTGCAGCTGGCCCCCGCGGTGGTCGACGAGCGGGTCGTCGTCCTGCTGTCGGACTGCCTGCACACCGCCGGCGCCCCGCCGGAGACCGCGCTGACCGGCATCGACCGGCTGCACGTGCTCTGCCCGCTGCCCACCGAGCAGGCCGAGCAGGCCGCCCGGGCGCTCGCCGCCCGCGGCGCCGGCCGGGCGGAGATGGTGCGCACCGTCACCGAGACCGGACCGGCCCTCACCCGCCTCTTGGGATGAGGGACCGACCGACCGCCGGGACCGCAGGGGTCAGGAGCGGGAGGTGGCGGCCAGGCCGGGCAGCACCTCCGACGGGCGCTGCTGCTCCCCGGCGTAGCTGCTCACCGCGACCAGCGCGCCGGTCAGGGCGGGGATCACCCACTGCAGCTTGTCCAGCTGCTCCTGGGCGGCGGCGGCGTCGGACCGCGTCTTCTTGCTGGGCTTGGTCCCGGAGCGGCCGGGTGCACCGGCCGCGGACACCCGCTGGCCCAGGACACGGCTGTACCCCGTGACGCCGAGGGCGGCGACGGTCAGCAGCGTCTTGGCCGTGGACATCGTCCCGACGCCCTGCTGACCGGCGACCCGGTCGGAGTTGGCACGCAGCTGGCCCAGGCTGCCGATCAGGTGGGCACCGATCGCGACGGCGTTGACCGGCGTCCACCGGTCCCACCCGGTGTTGGCCACGTCGCCGGTGGCCTGGTCATCACCGGCTCGGGCCGCGGCGGGGTTGAGCGCGACGGCGTTGGCGAGCGTGCCGCCGAACCAGGCGGCGAGGCCGACGTCGTGCAGCGAGCGGGACAGCGTGTTGCGGGCCATGACGGGCTCCAAGGGGTGTCGAGGTCGCGGGAAGTACCGCTCGACCTCGCTACCCGGGCCAGCTGGGGGTTCACGCCCGGATCCGGCACAGGGGGGTACCGAACCGGGCGGGTCCCCGCGCCGGTGGATCGTGATCACCCGTACGGGGTCTGCTCGATGTGCCCGAAGCCGCAGACCGGTCCGTATCTCCAGGCGACCGAGAGGCTGTCGGTCTCGTTCGGCGGGATGACCGTCAGCGCGGTGGGGGTGGGCTCGCAGTCGCCGCTGGTGGGCTCTGGCCCGGTGGCGACCGCACCCCAGTGCAGGGTGGCCGAGACCGACTGCCCGGGCTGCAGCGTGCTGCGCTTCCCGGTCGACCCGTCGTCGGCGGGCACCCGCACCTGCTCGCTGGGCACCGACGTGCCGCCGGCACCGACCAGGCCGAGACCGCCGTAGCCGTGGACGGTGCAGACCTCACCGCCGGTGTTGGTCAGCGTGAGGGTCGCGTAGCGGTTGCCGGCCGCGGCGTCGCCCATGGTCAGCGACCCGGTGAGCTCGCTGGTGCGGCAGCGGTCGGGGCCACCGGCGGTGGTGGGCTCGGGGTCGGCCGACTCCGGCGCCGCGGTCGCTCCGCCGCCGGGGGCCGACGACGCCGTGGCGGCGGGGGCGGTCGTCGGGCTGGTCGCCGCCGACGACGTCGCGGTGGTGGGCGCCGTGGTCGAGGCGGAGGCGTCGTTGGTGCCGCCGCTGGAGGAGCAGGCACCGAGGGCGAGACCGCCGGCGAGCAGCACGGGCAGGGCCAGTCGATGCGTCCGGTTCGTCATGCCAATCATGTTGCCCCGCGCAACCATCGTTCTCACCTGGGCAGACGTCACGGTCGGCGCACAGGTGTCACCGACCCCGGACGCGCGACGACCCCGGATGCCAGCACGCATCCGGGGTCGTCGGGTCTGGGGTGGGTCAGCGGGTGACGCGGCTCCGGCCGCTGACGCCCTCGGCGACACCGATCAGCAGGACGGCGGCCACGATGGCCACGATCGCGCCGAGGATGTTCAGCTCGGTGAAGGAGCCGGTGCCCAGCAGCGTGGCCACGACGCCACCGATCAGCGAACCGACGACGCCGAGGCCGAGGGTGGCCAGGATCGAGAGGTTCTGCTTGCCGGGCTTGATCAGCCGCGCGACGGCGCCGACGACCAGCCCGAACACGAGGAAGCCGATGATGCCCATGGTGTTCGCTCCTGACGTGGGGTGGCCGCCGATCCTGGGCGGCCACGGGTGACGCGCAGCTACCCCTGGTCGGTGCCGCTCAACCATGCCCGTGCCGAGGTCACCCGGTCGGGGCACCTCGCGGCCGTCCCGCTGCGTCCCTGACGGAATGGTGCCGACACCCCGTACGAGGTGCCACTCGGGCACGCAGGGAGGCGGCATGGAGCACGGCACGACGGGCCGGCGGGGGACCCGTGGGGGACCGACCCTGCGCGGTCCGCTGACGGTGCTGGGCACCCTCGTGGTCATCGGCCTGGAGTTCGTCCTGCTGTTCGGCGTCCACCTGCGGTCCTCCCCGGTGGCCGACCAGCAGGTGGTCGTCGCCGAGGTCGCGGGTGCCCTGGGTGCCGGCGCCGACGTCGACCTGGCCGCGGCCGCCGACCGGCTGGCCGCTGCCGGGGCCGACCCGGCCCAGGTGCAGGACCTGCGCACGGCGGACGGCGACTCCGCCCGGTCCCGCGTCGCGGCGCTGGCCACCGAGCTCGCCGACGAGGACGCCGCGCTCGACGTGCAGGCCGGGCTGGCCTACGGGGGCATGCTCGTGCTGGCGTCGGCGGGCTGGATGGTCTGGTTCCGCCGCTTGGTCGCCCGGCACCGCCGGCTGCAGGCCGAGGTCACCGAGCAGGCGGCCATCGCCGCGGGCGAGAGCCGGCTGGCCGCCCTGGTGCGGCGCAGTGCCGACGTCGTCGTGGTGCTGGGCACCGACGGGCGGATCACCTACGCCACCGACTCCGCGGCGGGCATGTTCGGCGTCCCGGTGACCGCCCTCGTCGGGTCCGGGGTGCACGAGCACCTGCGGCGCGCCGATGCAGAGGCGCTGGTCGCCCTGCTCGACGCCCGCCCCGAGGCCGACGCCGAGGTCGCCTTCCGGCTGGCGCGGGCCGGGGGCCGGGCCGTGCACGTCGAGGGCGTGCTCACCAACCTGCTCGACGACCCCGCCGTGACCGGCCTGGTGCTCACCCTGCGCGACGTCACGGGGCGGGTCGCGCTGGAGGAGCAGCTGACACACCAGGCGCTGCACGACCCGCTCACCGGGCTGTCCAACCGTCGGCTGTTCGGGGACCGGCTGGAGCACGGGCTGCGCCGCCGCGGCCAGCGCGAGCTGACCGTGGTGCTGTGCGACCTGGACGGCTTCGCCGACGTCAACGAGCGGTTCGGGCACGCGGTCGGCGACGCCCTCCTCGTGGAGGTGGCTGCGCGCCTCGCCGAGGTCGCCCGCGAGGGCGACACCGTCGCCCGGCTCGGCGGCGACGAGTTCGCGCTGCTGCTGGAGGACACCGGCCCCGACGGCGCCCGTGAGGTGGCCGAGCGGATCCACGCCCGGCTGGCCGCGCCGGTGGTGCTGGCCGGCCGCACGGTCGACGTGGGCGCCGGCATCGGGCTGGCCGCCGCGGGCGCCGCGGGTGCCACCGGTGAGGAGCTGCTGCAGCACGCCGGCGTCGCGGTGCACCACGCCAAGGACGGCGGGCGCGGCGGCACGGCGGTCTACGACCCCACCCTGCACTCCGCCGCGCTCGAGCGTCTCCAGCTGCGCGCCGACCTCGAGCGGGCGGTGGGGGCCGGCGAGCTGGTGCTGCACTTCCAGCCCAGCGTCGTGCTGGGCGAGGACGGTGGGCCCGCCCCCGTCCACGGGTTCGAGGCGTTGGTGCGCTGGCAGCACCCCACCCGCGGGTTGCTGGCCCCCGTGCACTTCGTGCCGCTGGCGGAGGAGTCGGGGCTGGTGGTCCCGTTGGGCACCTGGGTGCTCCGCGAGGCCTGCCGGGCCGCCGTGGCGCTGCACCGGCCCGGTCGCGCACCGGCGGTGATGTCGGTGAACGTCGCCGTCGCCCAGCTGGCCGCCCCGGGGTTCGTCGAGCTGGTGCAGGCCGCGCTGGCCGACAGCGGGCTGGCCCCCCACCTGCTGGTCCTGGAGATCACCGAGACCGCCGTCCTGGCCGGGGCCGACGTCGTCGCCCCGCTGCTGGCCCGGCTGCGCTCGACGGGCATCCGCATCGCCGTCGACGACTTCGGGACCGGGTACAGCTCCCTGTCCTACCTGCGCGACCTGCCCGTCGACGTCCTCAAGGTGGACAAGTCCTTCGTCGACCGGGTCGTCGACGACGAGCAGGGCGCGTCGGTCGCCAGGGCCATCATCTCGCTGGCCCGCTCGCTGGGCCTGGAGACGGTGGCCGAGGGGGTCGAGGAGCCCGCGCAGGCCGCGTGGCTGACGGCGGCCGGGGCCACCTACGGCCAGGGCTACCTGTGGTCGCGCCCGGTGCCGCTGGCCGAGGCGTCGGCCCTGCTCGAGGAGCCCGCCCTGGCCGTGTGAGCCGTGCGGCGGCGCCGGCACACTGCGTGGACGCGCAGTGGCGCCCCGTGGGGCATGATCGCAGCGGCGGCTCACCGAGCCGGGGAGCGGGACGGGGGAGCAGGTGCCGGACCAGACCGCGACGCTGTTCACCCACGGCATCGACGACTCGATCCGCGAGCAGGTGCTCGCCACCGACTGGGCGGCGACCCCGCTCGGGCCGGTGAGCGGCTGGTCGGAGTCGCTGCGGGCCGCCGTCGGCATCTGCCTGAACAACCCCTTCCCCATGCTCGTCATGTGGGGCCCCGAGCTGGTCATGGTCTACAACGCCGGCTACGCCCCGATCCTCGGCGAGAAGCACCCGTCGGCCATGGGCCGGCCGTGCGCCGAGGTGTGGGCCGAGCTGTGGCCGGTCATCCGCGACCGGCTCGACGGCGTGCTGGCCGGCACCGCCACCTACGACGTCGACCTGCCGCTGCTGATGAACCGGCACGGCTTCGACGAGGCCACCTGGTTCACCTTCTCCTACTCGCCGATCGTGGAGCCCGACGGCCGGGTGGTGGGCGTGCTGAACACGACCACCGACACCACGGGTCGGGTGCTGGGCGCCCGGCGGCTCACCGCGCTGCAGGAGTTCTCCGCCATCGCCTCCAGCCGGCACGGCGACAGCGACCTCGCCGCCCGGGCCGCCATGGCCGCACTGGCCCGCGCCGCCGACGACGTCCCGTTCGGGCTGGTCTACCTGCTCGACCCCGACGGCGGGTCGGCGCACCTGGCGGCCACCACCTGGGCCGGGGGTGCGCCGGTCCCGCTGGTCGAGCGGCTGCCGTCCGGGTCGGTGGCCGACTGGGCGTGGGAGGCGCTGACCAGCGCCACCCGGCGGGTCACCACCGGCCTGGCCGAGCGCCTGCCGGGCATCGTCACCGGGCCGCCGGGGGCCGACCTGGCCGGCGCCGAGGTCGACACCGCCGTCGCCCTGCCGCTGGTGGTCGCCGGGCAGACGGAGCCGGTCGGCGTCCTGGTGGCCGGGGTGGCGCCGAACCTCCGGCTGGACGAGGACTACCTGGCCTTCCTCGAGCTGGCCGCGGGCCAGGTGGCCGCCGTGGTCACCGACGCCCAGGCCTACGAGGCCGAACGGCGGCGGGCCGCCGAGCGCGCCGAGGCCGCCCGCGAGGTCGCGCTCGCCGCCACCGAGGTGTCGGTGACCCTGCAGCGGTCGATCCTCGGCCCGGTCGAGCTGCCCGAGGGGTTCGCGGTCCGCTACGAGCCCGCCACCAGCGCGCTCGAGGTGGGGGGCGACTGGTACGACGTCGTCGAGCTGGCCCCGGACGTCGTCGGCGTCGTCGTCGGCGACGTGGTGGGCCGGGGGCTGCCGGCCGCCGCGGTGATGGGCCAGCTGCGCAGCGCCGGGCGGGCCCTGCTGCTGGAGGCCAACGGACCCGCCCAGGTGCTCGGGGCCCTCGACCGCTTCGCCGCCCTGGTGCCGGGCGCGGCCTGCAGCACCGTGTTCTGCGCCGTGGTCGACCGGGCCGCCGGCACCCTGACCTACAGCAGCGCCGGCCACCTGCCCGCCGTCCTCACGCAGCTCGGCGGGGGCACCCGCCTGCTCGACGGCGCCCGCTCGCTGCCGCTGGCGGTGCTCCCCGACCGGGTGCGCCCCGAGGCCGTGGTCGCCCTGCAGCCCGGGGACACCCTGCTGCTCTACACCGACGGCCTCGTCGAGCGCCGCGACGAGGCCCTCGACGAGGGCATCGGCCGTGCGGTCACCGCCGTCGAGGACGGGCGGGCCCTCTCGCCCGACGTGCTCGCCGCGGTGCTCGTCGACCAGCTCATCGGCGACGCCCAGGACGACGACGTCGCCCTGCTGGTCTACCGGCACGGCGCGGAGGTGGCGTCGTCGGTCAGGTGATCGTGGTCGGCGCGGGGCCGGTGGGCCTCACCGCCGCGGTGCTGCTGGCCCGGCGGGGTCACCAGGTGGAGGTGCTCGAGCGGCGCACCGGGCCCTCGACGCTGCCCCGGGCGGTGCACCTGGACGCTGAGGCGCAGCGCGTGCTGGCCGACGCCGGGGTGGACCTCGCCCGGATCAGCTCGCCCGGGGCCGGGTTGCGGCTGCTCGACGCCGAGCACCGGGTGCTCGCCGAGTTCCCGCGGGAGCCGGGGGCGGCGGCGATGTTCCACCAGCCCGACCTCGAGGAGCTGCTGCGCGCGGCGCTGGCGCAGGTGGGTGGGCGGCTGACGACGGGGGTGGAGGTGGTCGCCGTCCGGCCGCTGCGGGGCGGTGCGCAGGTGGTGACGGACCGGTCCGGACGGCTGCTGGACGCCGACGTGGTGCTCGGGTGCGACGGCGCGAGCAGCACCGTCGCCCGCGCCGTCGGGCCGCGGTACCGGACCCTCGCCCGGCCCGACCGCTGGCACGTCGTCGACCTGCTGGCGCCGGCCCCGCTGGACGTCTGGCCCGGCGTGCACCAGGTCTGCGACCCGGCCCGGGCGGCGACGTTCATGCCGGTGACCGGGCTGCGCTACCGGGCCGAGTTCCGGGTCACCGACCGCGACCTCGACCTGCCCGCCGAGCTGGCCCGCTTCGGCGCCCAGGACTGCGCGGTGGTGCGGTCGGTCGAGTACACCTACGGCGCCCGCGTGGCCCGGCGCTGGCGCACCGGCCGGGTGCTGCTGTGCGGGGACGCCGCCCACCTCACCCCGCCGTTCATCGGGCAGGGCCTGGGCCTGGGGTTGCGCGACGTGCACCAGCTGGCCTGGAAGGTCGACGCGGTGCTGGCCGGTGCCCACGACGCCCTGCTGGACACCCACGGCCGCGAGCGCGCCGCGCACGCCCGGTCGCTCGTGCGGCTGGCCGCGTTCACCGGCTGGTTGATGACCGCCGGTGGCCCGCGGGCCGCCCGGGTGCGCCGGCTGGTGGCCCGGCTGCTGCCGCGCACGCTGCTGGCGGCCGGCACCCCGCCGCTGCGACGCGGGCCGTGGGTGCGCCGTCCGCGCGTGGGGCCGGCGCACGGGGTGGGCCGGCTGCTGCCCGACGTGCCGGTGCGCCGCCGGCGGTTGCACGACCTGCTCGGGCCGGGGTGGGCGCTGCTGGTGTGCACCACCGAGGTGCCCGCGCTGCCGGCGCTGCCCGGTGGGGCGCGGCCGCGGGTGCTGCACCGGGGCGCGCTGCCCGACCTGGGCCCGGCGCTGCGCGACCGCTGGGTGCTGGTGCGCCCCGACCGTGTGGTGGCGGCGGTCGGTCCACGGGCAGGATCGCGGGCATGAGCCTCGACGTCGCCGCCCTCCGCTCGCTGTTCCCCGCGCTGCAGGGCGGGGCCGCGCACTTCGACGGCCCCGGCGGCACCCAGGTGCCCACGCCGGTGGCCGACGCCGTGCACGCCGCGCTGGTGCAGCCGACGGCCAACCGCGGCATGACCACCCAGGCCGAGCGCAACGCCGACGACGTCGTGGTCGGGGCCCGCCGGGCGGTGGCCGACCTGGTGGGCGGGCAGTCCGGCGGGGTCGTGTTCGGCCGCAGCGCCACCCAGCTCACCTACGACCTGGCCCGCACCCTGTCGGCCGGCTGGGGTCCCGGTGACGAGGTGGTGGTCACCCGCCTCGACCACGACGCGAACATCCGCCCGTGGGTGCAGGCGGCCGAGCGGGCCGGGGCGACCGTGCGGTGGGTGGAGTTCGACCCGGCCACCGGTGAGCTGACCGCCGACGACGTCGCGGCCGTGGTCTCCGACCGCACCCGGCTGGTGGCCGTCACCGGGGCCTCCAACCTCATCGGCACGCGTCCGCCGCTGTCCCGCATCGCCGGGGTCGTGCACGCGGCCGGGGCGCTGTTCCACGTGGACGGCGTGCACCTGACCGCGCACGCCCCGGTGGACCTCGCCGACCTGGGCTGCGACACGTTCGTCTGCTCGCCGTACAAGTTCCTCGGCCCGCACTGCGGCGCGCTCGTCGCCGACCCGGCCTTCCTGGCCACGCTGCACCCGGACAAGCTGCTGCCCTCGACCGACGCGGTGCCCGAGCGGTTCGAGCTGGGCACGCTGCCCTACGAGCTGCTGGCCGGCACCACCGCCGCGGTCGACGTCCTCGCCGGGATCGCCGGCCCCGACGGCACCCGCCGCGAGCGGCTGCTGGCGGCGATGCACCTGGTCGAGGCGCACGAGGACGCGCTGCGGGTCCAGCTGGAGACGGCGCTGGCCGCGCTGCCCGGGGTGACGCTCCGGTCCCGGGCGGCCGAGCGGACGCCGACGCTGCTGGTCACCTTCGAGGGTCGGGACGCCGCCGACGCCTACCGCTACCTGGCCGCGCGCGGGGTGAACGCGCCGGCGGGGTCGTTCTACGCGCTGGAGTGCTCGCGCTGGCTGGGTCTGGGCGACACCGGCGGCCTGCGCATCGGCCTGGCCCCCTACAGCGACCAGACCGACGTGGATCGCCTGGTGGACGGCCTGCGCGGCTTCCTCGCCTGAGCCCGCGCGGGGTGGCCGGACATTCCCCGCGGTCCGCGCACAGACCGCCAGCCGGCCACCGTGCAGGATGTCCGGCCACCCGCCCGGCATGCTGGACCGGTGCCCCTCACCACCGACGACGTCGCCGCGGCCGCCGCCCGGACAGCCGGGGTGGTGCGACCGGTGACCCTCCTCCCCGCCGACCGGCCCCACCACTGGTTCGCCGCCGAGTTCCTCCAGCACACCGGGACGTTCAAGGCCCGGGGAGCGGCGAACCTGGTCGCCCAGCACGTCGACGCCGGCACCATGCCCGAGGCGGGGGTGGTCATCGCCTCCGGCGGCAACGCGGGTCTGGCCTGCGCCTGGGCCGCCGCTCGGCACGGGGTCCCCGCCACCGTCTTCGTCCCCGGGACGGCGCCCGCGGTGAAGGTCGACCTGCTCCGCGACCTCGGCGCCCGCGTCGTCCAGGTGGGCACCGAGTACGCGCACGCCGCCGACGCGGCGACCGACCACGTGGCGGCCAGCGGGGCCCTCGCCTCGCACGCCTACGACCACCCGCTGGTCGCCGCCGGCGCCGGGACCCTGTTCGCCGAGGTGCTCGAGGCGGCCCGGGGCGCGGTGGACACCGTCGTGGTCGCGGTCGGCGGTGGAGGTCTCCTGGCCGGGGTCGCCACCGTGGCGGCGTCGGCCGGCGTGCGCGTCGTGGCCGTGGAACCGGTGGGCTCCCAGGCCTTCGCCGCCGCGCTGGCCGCGGGGCGACCGGTCGACGTCCCGGTGCGGTCGGTGGCCGCCGACGCACTGGATGCCCGGCGCGTGACCCCGCTGGCACTGGCGGCCGCGGCGCAGGCCGACGTCGTCCCGGTGCTGGTCGAGGACGACGCGATCGTGGCCGCGCGCCGGCAGCTGTGGTCCGGGCACCGGGTGGCGGTGGAGCACGCGGCGGCCGCCGCGCACGCGGCGCTGGTGACGGGCGGGTACCGCCCGGCCGACGGGGAACGTGTGGTGACCGTCCTCTGCGGCGCGAACACCGACCCGGCCACCCTGGCGACCCCGGCCCCCTGACCGGGCGTCTGCGGCCGCGGTCCTACCGGAGGGTCGGGAAGCCGGCGGCGAGCTGGTCGAAGGCGGCGTGCAGGTCGTCGGCCAGCGAGCCGTCGCCGGCGAGCCAGGTCTCGAAGGCGGTCGTGGCCGCGGCGCGGGTGCTCAGCGCGACCAGCCGGGGCACGAGCGCGCCGGGCCGGTCGCCGGTGCGGCGGGCGACGTGCTCGGCCACCACCCGGTCGACGTCGGCGTAGCGCACCTGCGAGTGGGCCTGCAGCGCCGGCTCGGTGAGGATCAGCCGCATGCGCTCGCGCAGCAGCGGCAGGTCGGCACCGGGGTAGTCGTTGACCTCGACGTAGGCCGCGCAGATCGAGGCGAGGACGGGCTGGTCGTCCGACGTGGCGGCCAGCAGCTCCTGGAGCCGCTGCACGTGGCCGTGGAAGTCGCCCCACACGGCGTCGGCCTTGGTGGCGAAGTGCCGGAAGAAGGTGCGCCGGCTGATCCCGGCGGCGTCGGCGACCTCGTCGGCGGTGACCGTCTCGAAGTCGCGGCGGGTGAACAGCTCGAGCGCGGCGGCCTCGATGCGGGCGCGGGTGATCCCGCGCGGGTCGACGACGGCTCCGGTCACGCCCCGATCATGCTCCGCGGGGCCGGGGCCGTGACCGGCGACACCCTTCCCCTTGTGGGGTGGCACTCGGTGCCACTAGCGTCGGCGCTGTCCGTGACCCAGCTCACCTGGAGGCACCCGTGCCCGAGCAGACCGAGACCGAGACCCCCGCCCCCGCCGCCGAGGAGGTCCTGACCGAGGACAGCCTGGTGGAGGAGGTCTCCATCGACGGCATGTGCGGCGTGTACTGAGCCGTTGGCCGACACCCTCGTGACCGGGCCCGACGCGGGCCCGGTCACGATCCCCGCGGACGAACTCCCCTTCGACCCCTCCCTGCCCTGGCGGAAGTCGGGCTCGGTGGCGCTGCGCCCGGAGCCGTTCGGTGCGCTGGTCTACCACTTCGGCAACCGCAAGCTGTCGTTCCTGAAGTCCCAGGCGCTGGTCGCGGTCGTGACGGCGCTCGAGGGGCACCCCGACGTCGCCAGCACCCTGCGTGCCTGCGACGTGCCCGAGGCCCAGCACCCGGCGTACGTGACCGCGCTCGCGACCCTGTCGCGTTCCCAGATGATCGAAGCAAGGACCTCGGTGCCCCCCACCACGAGCGAGCTCGCGGCGGGCCCCTGCACCGAGGCCGACGAGCGACCGGAAGAAGGCCCTTCCTGATGACAGCCGTCCTGCCCCCGCGCACCCCGGCCCAGCGGCCCACCGGTGGCCGGTTGATCGACCAGTTCGAGTACGGCCTGGACGCCCCCATCTGCCTGACCTGGGAGCTCACCTACGCCTGCAACCTGGCCTGCGCGCACTGCCTGTCGTCCTCGGGGCGCCGCGACCCCCGCGAGCTCACCACGGCGGAGGCCGAGGGCGTGATCGACGAGCTGCAGCGCATGCAGGTCTTCTACGTCAACGTCGGCGGCGGCGAGCCCACCGTGCGGCCGGACTTCTGGCACCTGCTCGACTACGCCATCGGCCACGACGTCGGGGTCAAGTTCTCCACCAACGGCGTCAAGCTGAACAAGGCCCGCGCCGCCCAGCTGGCCCGCACCGACTACGTCGACGTGCAGATCTCCCTCGACGGCGCGACCGCCGCGGTGAACGACCGGGTGCGCGGCACCGGCTCGTTCGCCACCGCGATCACCGCGCTGGAGAACCTGGCCGAGGCCGGGATGAAGGACTTCAAGGTCTCCGTCGTCGTCACCCGCGAGAACGCCGGCCAGCTCGACGAGTTCAAGGCCCTCACCGACTCCTTCGGCGCCCAGCTGCGCATCACCCGGCTGCGGCCCAGCGGCCGCGGCGCCGACGTCTGGGACGAGCTGCACCCCACCATGGCCCAGCAGAGGGAGCTCTACCACTGGCTGCTGGCCAACGGCGACGGCGTGCTCACCGGTGACTCGTTCTTCCACCTGTCGGCGTTCGGCGAGGCCCTGCCGGGGCTGAACCTGTGCGGCGCCGGGCGCGTGGTCTGCCTGATCGACCCGGTCGGCGACGTCTACGCCTGCCCGTTCGCCATCCACGAGAACTTCCTGGCCGGCAACGTGCGCTCGCCCGGCGGGTTCCAGCAGGTGTGGCAGCAGAGCGAGCTGTTCGCCGACCTGCGCAACCCGCAGACCGGTGGCGCCTGCACCAAGTGCCAGCACTTCGACTCCTGCCGGGGTGGCTGCATGGCGGCGAAGTTCTTCACCGGCCTGCCGCTCGACGGGCCCGACCCCGAGTGCGTGCAGGGGTACGGCGAGAACGCCCTGGCCGCCCGCGCCGAGGACCTCGTCACCCCGAAGTCGCACATCGACCACTCCCACAAGGGGCCGGTGCGCGGGCAGCCCACGCTGCTGGGCATGCCGAGCATCCCGCCGGCCAAGATCTGCGACGAGTCGCCGCTGGCCGGGCTCGACCTGCGCTAGACGGTGCGGCTCACCGGCCCGTGGACGGTCGCGGGGAGGACTGCGCCGTCCCGGGTGCTGTTCGGCCCGCACGAGACCAACCTCGGGCCGGGCCGGACGCTCGGCCCGCGGCACGTCGCGTACTGGGCGCGACGGGCCGCGGGCGGGGCCGGCGTCGTGGTCGTCGAGGGCGCCTCGGTGCACCCCTCGGACCACCCGTACGAGCGCGCCCCGCTGGCGGCCCACTGCGCCGCGGGCTGGGCTGCGGTCGGTGACGCCTGCCGGCCGCACGGCACGGTGGTGCTGGCCGGGCTGAGCCACACCGGCGGCCAGGGCTCGGCGTCGTGGACCCAGGCCCCGCCGTGGGGGCCGTCGCCGATGCCCGACGTCGTCTCCGGCCTGGTGCCGGTGCCGATGGGGGACGCCGAGCTCGCCGCGCTGGTGGCCGGGTTCGCCGGCGCGGCGGCGACCGCGGTGTCGGCCGGGCTGGACGGCGTCGAGGTGGACGCCGGCCCCCGGTCGCTGCTGCGGCAGTTCCTGTCGCCGCTGACCAACACCCGCACCGACGGGTACGGCACCGACCGGGGGCGGCTGCTGCGCGAGGTGCTGGCCGCCGTCCGGGCCGCGCAGGGCCCCGACCGGGTGCTCGCGCTGCGGCTGTCGGTCGACGAGGGCGCGCCGTGGGCGGGGCTGACGCCGTCGGGGTGCGTGCCGCTGGTCGCCGAGCTGGCCCCGCTGGTCGACCTGCTCACGCTCGTGCGCGGCAGTGCGCTGGACGGCGAGGCGCACCGCCCCACCGCCCACCGGACGCCGCAGTTCCACGTGGAACTCGTGCGGGCGGCCGGGGACACCCCCGTGGTGGCCCAGGGCTCGGTGGTGGACGCCGCTCGCGCCGAGGAGCTGCTCGACCTCGGGTACGCCGGCGTCGAGATGACGCGGGCCCTCATCGCCGACGCCGGGTTCGTCACCGCGCTGCGGGCCGGCCGCACCCCGCGGCCGTGCCTGCTGTGCAACCAGGCCTGCCGGGTGCTCGACACCCGCAACCCGCCCGTGAGCTGCGTCGTCGACCCGCGCAGCGGTCACGAGACCGTCGAGCCCGACGTCGACACCCCGGTGCCCGGCTCGCGCCGTCCGGTCCTGGTGGCGGGCGCCGGCCCGGCGGGGTTGGAGGCCGCCCGGGTGCTGGCGCTGCGCGGGCACGCCGTCGAGGTGGTGGCCCCCGCGATCGGCGGACTGCTGCCCGTGGTCGCGGCGGCGCCGTCGCGGGAACGATTCCACGCCTTCGCCGACTGGCTGGTCGGCGAGTGCACCCGCCTCGGCGTCCGGTTCACCGAGGGGACGACGGACGACGCCGACGTCGTGGCCACCGGAGGTCTCGACGCCGCTCCGGTGGTGCCCGGCGCGGTGTCCGCGGCCGACGTCCTGACCGGCGCGGTCCTGCCCGCGGGGCCGGTGCTGGTGCACGACCCGGTCGGCGGTCCGGTCGGCATCGGGGTGGCGGAGCTGCTGGCCGCCGACCGCGAGGTCACCCTGGCCACCCCCGACGACGTGGTGGGCTCGCGGCTGGGCCCGGTCGGTGACCTCGTGGGCGCCAACCGGCGGCTGGCCCGGGCCGGGGTGCGCCGGGAGACCGCGGTGGAGCTGGTGGGCTGGTCCGACGGCGAGGCCGTCCTCCGCCGCCGCTGGGCTGCCGACGTGCCCGCCCCCGGCGCGGGCGGGCTCGGCGCGGGCGGGCAGGGGGGAGTCGGCGGGCCGGGGGACCTCGGCGGGCCGGGCGACGAGCTGCGCATCCCGTGCGTCGCCGTCGTGGACGCCGGGCACCGGCTCCCCGGGCGCGACCTCCCCGACGAGGGCCGCGCGCGGTTCGCCGGCGACGTCGTGGCGCCCCGCACCGTGTTGGAGGCCGTGCTCGAGGGCCGCCGGGCCGCCCTGGCGGTGACCCCGTGACCCCGGCGCTGGCGCACCTGCGGGTGGCCAAGCCGTGGTACCTCCGCGGGCCGGCGGCGTGGAAGCCGAGACCCGGGCGGCTCCTGGCCGCGGCCCTGCGGGGCGCGAGACACAGCCACAGCGGGGGAACCACCGAGAGGAACTGAACAGATGGGCAAGCTCGAGGGCAAGGTCGCCTTCATCACCGGTGCGGCGCGCGGTCAGGGCCGCAGCCACGCGGTCCGGCTGGCGCAGGAGGGGGCCGACATCATCGCGGTCGACCTGTGCGCGCAGATGGGCAGCGTCGGGTACCCGATGGCGACCGAGGAGGACCTCGCCGAGACCGTGCGACAGGTCGAGGCGCTGGACCGGCGGATCGTGGCCAGCGTGGCCGACGTCCGCGACTCGGCGGCGCTGAAGGGCGCCGTGGACGAGGGCGTGGCGCAGCTGGGCCGGTTGGACATCGTGCTGGCCAACGCCGGAATCGCCAGCTTCAAGCCGGTCGAGGAGCTGACCGACGAGGACTGGGACGAGATGATCGGGGTCAACCTGACCGGCGTCTTCAAGACCGTCCGCGCCGCGGTGCCGCACATCAGGGCCGGCGGGCGCGGGGGCGCGATCGTGCTGACGTCGTCCACGGCCGGCATCAAGGGCCTGGCCAACCTGGCGCACTACGTCGCGGCCAAGCACGGCGTCGTCGGGCTCATGAAGACGATGGCCAACGAGTTCGCGCCGGACATGATCCGGGTGAACTCGGTGCACCCGACGTCGGTGAACACCGACATGATCCACAACGAGGAGACCTACGGGCTCTTCCGGCCGGACAAGCCGAAGTCCGAGGTCACCCGCGAGGAGGCCGCCGAGTCGTTCAGGACCATGAACGCGTTGCCGATCGAGTGGGTCGAGCCGGTCGACATCTCGAACGCCATCCTGTTCCTGGTCAGCGACGACTCCCGGTACGTCACCGGTGTCCAGCTGCCCGTCGACGCCGGGGCGACGCAGAAATGAGCGGCCGGGTGGAGGGGAAGGTCGCGTTCATCACCGGCGCGGCCCGCAACCAGGGCCGCAGCCACGCGCTGCGGCTGGCCCAGGAGGGCGCCGACATCATCGCCGTCGACGTGTGCGGGCCGATCGACTCGATCGGCATGTACCCGCCGGCGACCGAGGAGGACCTCGCGGAGACCGTGCGCCAGGTCGAGGCGCTGGACCGGCGGATCGTGGCCACCAAGGCCGACGTCCGCGACGTCGCGGCCATGCAGGCGGCCGTGGACGACGGGGTCGCGCAGCTGGGCCGGCTGGACATCGTGCTGGGCAACGCCGGGGTGTTCGAGATCCAGCCCGCGCTGGAGCTCTCCGACGAGGCCTGGCGGGAGATGATCGACATCAACCTGACCGGCGTCTGGAACACCTGCAAGGTGGCGCTGCCGCACCTGGTCGAGGGCGGCCGCGGCGGCGCGATCGTGCTGACCAGCTCGACGGCCGGGCTCAAGGGGACGCCGAACACGATCCACTACACGGCGGCCAAGCACGGCGTCGTGGGCGTGATGCGCACCCTGGCCAACGAGTTCGCGCCGCACTCGATCCGGGTCAACTCGGTGCACCCGACCGGGGTCGACACGGTGATGATCCAGAACGAGAAGACGTGGGGGCTCTTCGCGCCCGACGACCCGTCGCCCAGCCGGGAGAAGGCGGAGCCGATCTTCACCTCCACCAACGCGCTGCCCGTCCCGTGGGTGGAGCCGGTCGACATCTCCAACGCAATCCTGTTCCTGGTCTCCGACGAGGCGCGGTACATCACCGGCGTGACCCTCCCGGTCGACGCCGGCTACACGGTCAAGTGACCCCCGGGACGGCGCGGGGCCAGTTCCCCGCGCCGTCCCCCTCCCGAACGGACCCCCTTGGACCACAGCCCGCTCGACGTGCGCGCCGTCCGCGCGCGCGTCGCCACCCACCTCGTCGGCCGCGACCGCGAGCTCGACCTCCTGCTGGCCGCCGTCGCCGCCGGGCGCGACGTGCTCGTCGAGGGCCCGCCCGGGACGTCGAAGAGCACCCTGCTGCGCGCGATCACCGCCGAGTGGGGCATCCCCCTGCTGCTGGTCGAGGGCAACGCCGACCTCACCCCCACCCGACTGGTGGGCCACCACAACCCCGCCCGGGTGCTCCGCGAGGACTACACGCCGGAGAACTTCGTCGCCGGACCGCTGGTGCAGGCGATGCGCAGCGGCGGCTTCCTCTACGTCGAGGAGTTCAACCGGGCGCCCGAGGACACCCTGAACACGCTGCTCACCGCGATGGCCGAGCGCACGATCACCGTGCCGACGGTGGGCACGGTGCAGGCGGCGACCACCTTCCGGGTGATCGCGTCGATGAACCCCTACGACGCCGTCGGCACCACCCGCATGCCCACGTCGGTGAGCGACCGCATGTGCCGGCTGGCCGTCGGCTACCAGGACGCCGAGGCCGAGCGCGGCATCGTCGGCCGGCGCACCGGCATCGAGTCGCGGCGGCTGGTCGCCGACGCCGTCGCGCTGACCCGCGCGACCCGTGAACGGGACGACGTCCGGCAGGGCAGCAGCGTGCGCGGGGCCATCGACCTCGCCCTGGTCACCGCGCAGCTGGCCGCGATGCGCGGGGTCGCCGTCCCGGACACCGACCAGCTGCGCGGGCTGCCCGAGGACTACACGGGCGTCGTGTGGGACGCGATGGTGGTCGCGCTGAGCGGTCGGGTGCACCTCGACGAGATCGCCGAGCGGACGCCGGAGGGCGTGCTGCGCGAGATCTGGGAGGACCACTTCCTGCTGCAGCCGGCGGCCGCCGAGCCCGGTTGAAGAGCCGTCGAGGCCGACTCGCCGGTCACCCGCCGCGACCGGCCGGGTGCGCCACGGGGGATGCGGCCGCTGCGGCGCCGTCCCAAGCAGCTGACCGAGCAGCCCTCGACCTACGAACCCGGCCGCGGGGGAGCAGGGCTGGCGCTGTCGTCGGGTGACCGGCGGCGGCAGCGATCAGCGCGGGCCGGCGGCGGTTCCGCGCCGGGGACGACCGACGAGCCGGCCGACCTCATCCCGCTGGCCGACCTGGCGACGCTGACCGAGGTCGACGCGCTCACCCGGCAGCGGGCCCGGCAGATCGCCCGCCGGCTCGCCGTCCCGCGTCCGCCGCGCGACCGGCGGGCCCGGCGCGGGGTGGGGGAGCTGTCGAGCGTGCGCTGGGCCGGGGGCTCGGACGCCCTCGACCTGGAGCGGACGCTCGAGCTGCTCGCCGGCAAGCCCTGGCCCGAGGACGACGACCTGGTGGTGCGCGAGCGGCTGCGTCGGCGGCGGTCGGTGGTGCTGGTGGTCGACGTCAGCGGCTCGATGAAGGGCGAACGCCTGCGGACGGCGGCCGCCACCGTGGGCGCGCTGGCAGGGGAGCTGGGCCGGGACGCGCTGGGGGTGGTGGCGTTCTGGTCCGACGCCGCGGTGCTGGTGCCGCTCGGTGCGCCGGTGGAGCCCCTCGGCGTGCTGGACCTGCTGCTGCGGGTGCCGACGCAGGGACTGACCAACGTCTCGTTCGCGCTGGAGACCGCGGGCCGGATGCTGGCCGGGGTGCCCCAGCGCGACGCCCGGGTGCTGCTGCTCAGCGACTGCGTGCACAACGCCGGCCCCGACCCCCGCGTCGCTGCGGCTCGACTGCCCCGGCTCGACGTCCTGCTGGACACCAGCGGCGAGCAGGACGTCGACCTCGGCCGCGACCTCGCGCTGGTCGGCCGGGGGCGGGTGCGCCTGGTCCGCGACCACACCGACGTCGCCGCCGCCCTGGGGGCCGTGTTCGGCGGGTAGGCGCGGCGCACGACTGTGCACTTGCGGTCGCCGACACCGCCCGACACGCGGGCCCGGACGCCCGCAGCTGCACACTCGCCGATGTCCACCCCGACCTTGCGGGGTCGACGGTGGGGATCGAGGTCGATCGCCCCGGGAACGGCGACTACTGCATGTGGTGGCGACCCAGAACCGCTGTCCGGGTGAGGTCTCAGGCACGGTCGTGGAGGGTGATGCGGTAGCCGTCGGGGTCGGCGAAGGTGAAGGTGCGACCGAAGGGCCCGTCGACCGGCTCGGCGGTGATGGTGTGCCCGTCGGCGACCAGGGCGTCGTGGACAGCCTGCGCGTCGGGGGCGTGCAGCCACAGGGCGGCGCCGACGCCCGGGTACGGGCCGGCGTCGAGGTCGGTGCCGGGCACGACGTCGCGCAGGGCGAACGCGATCGGCTGGGTGGCGAACACCACGGCGTGCGGCGGGCTGAACGCGGCGCGGGTCAGGCCCAGGTAGCGCTCGTAGAAGGCGGCGGAGCCCTCGAGGTCGCGGGTCTGCAGGGAGAGGAAGTCGGGGCCGGTGACAGGCATGGGGTGCGCTCCGTTGGTTGTCAGTTGTTTGACATCGAGACCATATGTCAGACTCCTGACATGGGGCAAGCGGATGCCGGGATCGACCTGCCGACCTCGATCGGGTACCTGCTCAAGCAGGCGTCCAGTGCGTTGCGGGCGGCGATGGAGGAGGCGCTGCGGCCCCTCGGCATGACGATCACGCACTACTCCTGCCTCGAGCTGCTGGCCCAGCGGCCCGGCCTCTCGAACTCCGACCTCGCCCGGGGGGCGTTCGTCACCCGGCAGTCGATGAACGTGCTGCTCCAGGCCCTGGAACGGGCCGGTCAGGTCACCCGGCCCGACGTGGCGCCGGCCGGTCGCGTCCTGCCGGTCACCCTCACCGAGACCGGCCGTGCGGCCCTCGCCCGGGCCAGCGCCGCCGTCCGGGCCGTCGAGCTGCGCATGCTCGCCCACCTGTCGGAGGACGAGCAGGACCACGCCCGGCGGATCCTCGCCGGCCTGGTCGGTGCGCTGACGGATCCGGCGGACCGAGGGCGCCCGGCGTCGAGGATGCCGGCCGGGACGGTGACGACGACCGGCACCGGCTGATCCGGCCGCGCCGTCCGGTCCTGCCCCGGGCCGACGCCGTCCGGCCGGGGTCCGGCAGGATGCCGGCATGGGCCCGGACACGACCCCGACCACCCGCACGCCGGTCTTCCTGGACTGCGACACCGGCATCGACGACGTCCTGGCGATCGCGTTCCTGCTCTCCCGGCCCGAGCTCGAGCTGGTGGGCGTCGGCAGCGTCTCGGGCAACCTCGACGCCGCCCGGGCCGCGCAGAACACGCTGCGGGTGCTCGACCTCCTCGAGGCACCCGACGTCCCGGTCGCGGTCGGTGCGCACGACTTCACCGCCCACCCGTACGCCGGCGGGGCGCCCGCGGTGCACGGCGTCAACGGCATCGGGGACGTCGTCCTCCCCGACACCGCCCGTGGGCTCGACGGCCGGGACGCGGCGCAGCTGCTGGTCGACCTCGCGCACGAGCACCGCGGCGCCCTGCGGGTCCTCGCGATCGGGCCGTGCACCAACCTCGCCATCGCCCTCGACCGCGAGCCGGGCATCGCCGAGCTGGTCCGCGACGTCACGGTGATGGGCGGTGCGTTCCTCGAGCCCGGCAACATCACCCCGCACGCCGAGGCCAACGTCTGGAACGACCCCGAGGCCGCCGACGCGGTGTTCGCCGCTCGGTGGGCGGTCACCGCCCTGCCCGTGGACGCCGCCCGCCGCCAGCTGCTCGAGGCCGACGACCTGCGCGCCCTGCGGGACGACCCCTCGCCGGTGGTCAGCACGGTCGGCCGGATGCTGGAGGTCTACGGCGAGTTCTACCGCGGCGTCTTCGGCCGCCCGCTCGCCGTGCTCTACGACCCGCTCGCCGCGGCCCTGCTCACCGATGCCGTCCAGGTCACCGGGGAGCTCGAGCAGCCGGTCGTCGTCGTCACCGGGGACGGCGAGGAACGGGGCCGGACGACGGCCCGCTCCGTGGACGACGCCGAGGCGGCCGGACGCCGGCCCTGCCGGATCGTCCTGGCGACCGAGCCCGCCTTCGCACCGCTGCTCGTCGACGCCCTGCGCTCCTTCGGCTGACCCGCCGTCCGGGGTGGGCGTCGACCGCGCACCCAGGACGTGCGGACGACCCGGGCTCAGCGCACGGCGGACGGGAGCAGGTCGACGACGGCGAGCAGCGCGAAGAACCCCAGCAGCACGATGACGGTGGTCATGGCACCACCGTGCCCCTCCCGGCTGGACGCGGGCCCTGCATCGCCTGTGCGGACACCCAGGTCGGTCGGGGTGCAGGATGCCCGCATGCCCACGACCTTCCCGTCCCCGGCCGACGGCCTCCTGATCGCCACGTACCTGTGGGACGACGTCCCCGCCGAGCCGGTCGGCGTCGTGCAGGTCGTGCACGGGCTGGCCGAGCACGGGCCGCGCTACGACCGCTTCGCCCGTGCGCTCAACGCCGCCGGCTTCGTGGTCTCCGCGGCCGACAACCGCGGCCACGGTGCCTCGGTGGACGACGAGGTCCCGCTGGGCAGCTTCGGCGCAGCCGGCACCGGCGGCTTCGTGGCCGACATCGGCGCGCACGCGCGACTGCTCGCCGAGCAGCACGCGGGGCTGCCGCTCTTCGCCTTCGCCCACTCGCTCGGCTCGATGGGCATGCAGAACGTGCTGCTGGACGAACCCGTCCGCTACGCCGGCGTCGTCCTCAGCGGGTCGACCACCCTCGACGGCCTGGGCGGGGTCCTGGCCGGGCTCCCGGCCGACCAGCCCGGGCTGGCCGCGTTCAACGCCGGGTTCGAGCCGCGCACCGGCTTCGAGTGGCTCAGCCGCGACGCCGCCGAGGTCGACGCCTACGTCGCCGACCCCCTGTGCGGGTTCCCGACCGAGGACGCGATCATCGGCGGCGTGCTGGCCACCGCCGAGCGCACCGCCGACCCGTCGACCGTCCGCGCCGACCTGCCCCTGCTGCTGGTCTCGGGCGACCGCGACCCGGTCGGCGGCCCCGGCGGGGCGAACGTCACGGCGCTGGGGGAGCGGTACCGGGCCGCCGGCGTCGCCGACGTGACGGTGAGCCTGTACCCCGAGGCCCGGCACGAGCTGGTCAACGAGACCAACCGCGACGAGGTCACCGCCGACGTCGTCGCCTGGCTGCGCGCCCACCTGCCCCGCTGAGCGGCACGGTGCGGCTGGCCGAACCCCTCGCGCTGCGCGGGCGCACGCTGCGCAACCGGGTGGTGTTCTGCGCCCACCTGACCAACCAGGCCCACCACCGGCTGCCCTCGGACGCGCACACCGCCTACTACGCCGCCCGGGCGGCCGGTGGCGCCGCACTGGTGATCACCGAGGAGGCGTCGGTCGACCCGGCTGACCAGCCCTACGAGCGCGTGGTCGACGGCACCGACCCGGCCGTGGTCGACCGGTTCCGCGAGCTGGCCGCCGCGGTGCACGCCCACGGCGGGCTGGTCGCCGTCCAGCTCAACCACAACGGCGGCCAGGGCAGCTCACTGCACACCCGCACCCCGCTGCTCGCGCCCTCGCCGGTGGCCGACCCGCTGTTCGGCGAGGTGCCCCGCGAGGCCACCACCGCCGACCTCGACGCCGTCGTCGCCGGGTTCGCGCTGGTCGCCGGGCATGCCCAGGAGGCCGGGCTGGACGGCGTGGAGATCCAGGCGTCGCAGTCCTCGCTCCTCCGGGCGTTCCGCTCACCGGCGGCCAACCGGCGCACCGACGCCCACGGCGCCGACCGCGACCGCCTGCTGCTCGAGGTCGTGGCTGCCGTCCGGGCGGCGCTGGGCCCCGACCTGCTGCTGGGGGTGCGGCTGCCGGCCGACGAGCCGGGCGGTTCGGACGTCGAGGACGCCGTGGCGACCGCCCACCGGTTGGCAGCCACCGGCGCCGTCGACTGGCTGTCCACCACGGTGGGGGTGGCCACCGAGTCGTTGTGGCTGGTCGAGCCCTCGATGGCCACCCCGCACGGCTACGCCCTCCCGCTGGCCGCCCGGCTGCGCGCCGCCGGGCTGCCGGTGATCGGCGTCGGCCGGGTCACCACGCCTGCCGAGGCCGAGGCCGCGCTGGACCACTGCGACCTGGTCGGGGTCGTGCGCGGGCAGCTCGCCGACCCCGAGTTCGCGGCGAAGGCCCTGCGCGGCGAACCCGTGCGGGCCTGCACCGGCTGCAACGACTGCGCTGCGCGGGTCGGGGCCGGCCTGCCCATCCGGTGCCCGCAGACGCTTCCCCCGGTCCGGTCGTCGGCCCGGTCGCGCCGGGTCGTGGTGGTCGGCGGCGGCCCGGCGGGTCTGCGGTCGGCGGTGCTGGCGGCGCGCGCCGGCCATCGGGTGACGCTCCTGGAGGCGACCGACGAGCTGGGCGGCCAGCTGCGGTGGGCGGCGACGGCGCCCGGCCGCACCGAGCTCGCGGGGTTCGTCGCCGCCGACGCGGCCGAGCTGGACCGCCTGGGCGTCGGGGTGCGGCTGGGGGTGCCGGCCACCACCGAGGCGCTCGCCACCCTGACCCCCGACGTCGTCGTGCTCGCCACCGGTGCCGCACCCCGGACGCCGACCTGGGCCGGGGACGACGCCCGGGTGGTCGACGTCCTCGACGTGCTCACCGGCTCCGCCGCCCCGTCCGGGGCCGTGCTGCTGGTCGACGAGCTGGGTGGCCCGCACGCCACCTCCGCCGCGGAGCTGCTGGCCGCCCGCGGGTGCGGCGTCGAGGTGGTGACCGGAGCGCTGGTCGCCGCCCAGCGGCTGGGACCGACGCTGGACCGCGAGCTGTGGCACCGGCGGGCGGCCGCGGCCGGGATCGCGCAGACCGTCGAGCGGGTGCCCCTGGCGGTGCGGGCCCGCCCCGACGGACGGCGGGAGGTCGCCCTGCTGCACCACCTCACCGACCGCACCGAGCAGCGGGTGGTGGACTGGGTCGTGGTCGCCACCCGTCCGGTGCCCGTCGCCGGGCCCGCCGCCCCGCCCGGCGTCGAGGTGCACCGCGTGGGTGATGCGCTGGCGCCGGGGGACGCCGCGGCCGCGGTCGCCGCCGCGGAGCGCGTGCTCGGGGGATGGGCGGAGCCATGGTGAGCCTGGCCGGTGCGCGGTCGCCGGAGCTGCGGGAGCGGCCCACCGTCGTCGTCCCGTTGGGGTCGGTCGAGCAGCACGGGCCGCACCTGCCGCTGGGCACGGACATCGCGGTCGCCGCCGCCGTGGCGGCCGGGTTGGTCGAACGGCGCCCCGACCTGCTGCTGGCGCCGGCGGTGCCCTACGGCGCAAGCGGCGAGCACGAGGGTTTCCCCGGCACCGTGTCGATCGGCACCGGAGCGCTCACCGCGCTGCTGGTCGAGCTCGGCCGCTCGGCCGGCCGGTGGGCGGGCCGGCTGCTGGTGGTCAACGGCCACGGCGGCAACCTCGATGCGCTGCGCGCCGCCGTCCCGGTGCTGCGGCACGAGGGCCGGGACGTCGCCTGGTTCCCCTGCGGCGTCCCGGGCGGCGACGCGCACGCGGGCCGCACCGAGACGTCGCTGATGTTGCACGTGGAACCGACCGCGGTGGACCTCAGCCGGGCCGAGGCGGGGGAGACCGCCCCGGTGGGCCAGCTGTTGCCCCGGTTGCGGTCCGGCGGGGTGGCCGCGGTCAGCCCGAACGGCGTGCTCGGCGACCCGGCCGGGGCGTCGGCGGCGGAGGGAGAGCAGTCCCTGACCGGGATGGTCGACCGGGCGGTGTCGGCGGTCGTGGCGTGGGACGTCGGTCCCGACGGTCGACTCGCATGACCCGACTTGATCTCGATCATGCAGAACCGCGACGACGCCACGCAGGTCGTCGGCGCGCCCGCGGTGCCGAACTGCATGATCGACGCGCACCGGCACCCCCGTAGCGTCGTGGCGTGCCCTCCGTGCCTGCGCCACCCGTCGGCCGGTTGCCCGACGGGTTCCGGGTGGTGCTCGACCCGCGCACCCGGCGCCGCGACGGCGGGGCCGCGCTGCTCGGCGGGTCGCCGCTGCGCCTGCTGCGCCTGGCCCCCCGCGCCCGGGAGCTGCTGACCGGCGACGAGCTGACCGTGCGCGACGCGACGACGGCGACGCTGGCCGCCCGGCTGCTGGACACCGGCCTCGCCCACCCCGACCTGCGCCCCGTCGAGCCCACCGACGTCACGGTGGTCGTCCCGGTGAAGGACCGCGCCGCCGAGCTCGACCGCTTGCTGGCCGCGGTGCGCGCCGACCTGCCCGCCGTCCCCGTGCTGGTGGTCGACGACGGCTCGGCCGACGCGGACGCCACGGCTGCCGTGTGCCGGGCCCACCGCGCCGACGTCGTCCGGCACGCGACCGCCCGCGGGCCCGCGGCGGCCCGCAACGCCGGCCTGGCTGCCGCGACCACCGGCGTCGTCGCGTTCGTCGACTCCGACTGCGTCCCGCACCCCGGCTGGCTGGGCGTGCTGGCGGCGCACCTGGCCGACACCCGACTGGCCGTGGTCGCGCCGCGCATCGTCGCCCTGCCGGTCGCCGCGCCCGGGTGGGTGGCGGCGTACGAGGGTGCCGTCAGCGCGCTGGACATGGGCCCCCGGCCGGCGCCGGTCGCGCCGCTGACGGGGGTCTCCTACGTCCCCAGCGCCGCACTGCTGGTCCGTCGGGCCGCCCTGGGCGCCGGGTTCGACGAGTCCATGCAGGTCGCCGAGGACGTCGACCTCGTCTGGCGGCTGGCTGCCGCCGGCTGGCGGGTGCGCTACGACCCGGCTGCGCAGGTGGCCCACGAGCACCCCGCCCGGACGACGGACTGGCTGCGCCGGCGCTCCTTCTACGGCACCGGCGCGGCGCTGCTCGCCCAGCGGCACGGGTCGGCGGTGGCGCCGGTGGTCATGTCCCCGTGGTCGGCCGCCGCGTGGGGCCTGGCGCTGGCCGGGGGTCGACCGGGGTTGCTGGGCGCGGCGGCGGTGCTGGCGGGGGCGACCCGGCGGCTGGCCCCGCGGCTCGGTGACCCGCCGCCCACCGGCCTGGCGGCCACCCTCGTCGTCCGCGGTACCTGGTCGGCGGGCCGCACGCTGGCCCGCGCGGTGACCCGGCACCACTGGCCGGTCGTCCTCCCGCTCCTGGCGGTGCCCCGGGTGCGCCGGGTCGTGGCCGCCGCCGCCGTCGCCGACGCGGTGGGGGCCTGGTGGCCGCACCGCCGCGAGGTCGGGCTGGCGCGGTTCGCCGCGGGTCGCCGCCTGGAGGACCTCGCCTACGGCGCGGGCCTCTGGCGCGGTGCCGTGCGCGCCCGGGACCCGCGCGCGCTCCTCCCGGCCCGCCCCCGCTGACCCCGTCCGGGAACAAGGGCCGCGGCGGGCTGCTTGGGCCTGAGGTGCCGACCACCCAGCCGACGCTCAGCCCGCTCAAGGTCACCCTGGTGCTGGGGGCCTTCGTCGCGCTGGGCCCGCTGACCGTCGACCTGTACCTGCCGGCGCTGCCCAGCATCGCCACCGACCTCATGACCACCGACGCCGCGGTGCAGCTGACCCTCACCGGCACCTTCGCCGGCCTGGCCCTCGGGCAGCTCGTGCTGGGCCCGCTGTCCGATGCCCTGGGCCGGCGCCGGCCGCTGCTGGCCGGCACCGCCCTGCACGTCCTGGCGTCGCTGCTCATCCTCGTCGCGCCGACCGTCGAGGTGCTGGGCGTGCTGCGCGTGCTGCAGGGCGTGGGCTCGGCCGCCGGCGCGGTCGTGGCGCTCGCCGTCGTCCGGGACCTCTACTCGGGGCGGGCGGCGGCCAGCCTGCTGAGCAGGTTGTTCCTGGTCATCGGGGTGGCCCCGGTGCTGGCGCCCACGCTGGGCGGCGAGCTGCTGCGGTTCACCTCTTGGCGCGGGCTGTTCGTCGTGCTCGCCGTCGTCGGCACCGTCTCGCTCGTCGCCGTGGCGCTGACCCTGCCCGAGACGCTGCCCGCCCAGCACCGGCACCCGCTGCGGCTGCGCCGCACCGTCGTCGACTACGGGCGGCTGTTCCGCGACCGTGCCTACGTCGGCCTGGTGCTGGTGGCCGGCCTCGTGATCGCCGGGTTGTTCAGCTACGTCTCGGGCGCCTCGTTCGTCTACCAGCAGCAGTTCGGGCTCGACGAGCAGCAGTTCGGCCTGCTGTTCGGGGCCGGGGCGGTCTTCCTGATCGGCACCTCCCAGCTCAACCCCCTGCTGCTGCGCCGCACCTCGCCCCAGGTGCTGCTCACGGTCGCGGTGCTCGGCGGTCTGGGGTCCGCGGTGCTGCTGGTCGTCATGGCCGCCACCGGGCTCGGCGGGCTGTTCGGCGTTGCCGTGCCGCTGTGGCTGGTGCTCGCCAGCGCCGGCCTGGGCATGCCCAACGCGCCCGCGCTGGCGCTCTCCCGGCACGGGGAGGCCGCCGGCACCGCGGCCGCGCTGCTGGGCGCCGTGCAGTTCGGCGTCGGCGCTGCGGTCAGCCCCGTCGTCGGCCTGCTGGGCAACGACGCGCTGGCCCTCGGGTCGGTCGTCCTGGCTGCGGCGGTGCTCGCCGTCGTCGTCCTGTTCGTCGTCGTGCGGCCCCGGTCGCTGCCCGACGTCGACGAGGACGCGACCCCGGTCGCGAGCCCCCGCGAGGACGACGTCCTGGCGTAATCCGGCGCGGCGGGTGACCATGGCCGTGACATGAGCCACCGGGCATCGTTGCGGGTGAGCGCGTGACCGCGGTCAACCCGTGGCTCGCGCTCCCCGACGGTGCGCCCACCCCGGTCGTCACCCGTCGGCTGCGCGCCGCGCACGAGGCGCTCGTGACCCGCGGTGGTCGTCCGCCCGGCGGCCACCAGGTGCGCTCGGTGGTCTGGGACTCCTGGCGCCGCAGCCTGGGCAACGGCGTCGACCCCGACGGCGGCCCGGCCCCGGTCGACCTGCTCGACGACGACCTGGTCGCCTACCGCGACGCCCACCCGCTGGCCGCGGTCATGCCGGTGATCCGCCGCCTGCTGGTCGCCGACGCCGAGGCCGACAAGATGATCGTGGCGGTCACCGACGCCGCCGGCCGCATGCTGTGGGTCGAGGGCGACCGCCAGCTGCGCGCCCAGGCCGAGGGCATGCACTTCGTGGCCGGCTCGCGGTGGGGTGAGGACGTCGTCGGCACCAACGCCCCGGGCACCGCGCTGGCCCTGGACACCCCGGTGCAGATCTACGGCAGCGAGCACTACGCGCGCACCGTGCAGCCCTGGAGCTGCTCGGCGGCCCCGGTGCACCACCCCGTCACGGGCGCGCTGCTGGGCGCCATCGACGTCACCGGTGGCGACCACGTGGCCAGCCCGCACGTGCTCACCCTCGTGCGGGCCACCGTCGCCGCCGCCGAGTCCGAGCTGCGCTGGCTGCACCGCGAGCAGTTCGCCGGCGGCCCGGCCCTGCCCCCGAGGCGGCAGCCCGCCGCGCCGCTGCTCGAGGTGCTCGGTCGCGACCGTGCCCGGCTGAGCACCCCGGCCGGCACGACCGAGCTCTCGCTGCGGCACTCGGAGCTGCTGCTCCTGCTCGCCGAGGCCGCGGTCGGCGGCGGCTCCGGCGGATCCGGCGGCCGCACCGCCGACGAGCTCGCCGCCGAGGTGCACGTCGGCGACGCCGCCCCGGTCACCGTGCGGGCCGAGCTCTCCCGGCTGCGCAAGCTGCTCGCCGACGCCGGCTGCGACCCCGACCTGCTGGGTTCCCGGCCCTACCGGCTCACCGCGCCGCTGACCACCGACCTCGACCAGGTGCGCCGGCTGCTGTCCCGCGGCGCCGCCGCCACCGCGCTCGAGCGCTACCGCGGCCCGGTGCTGCCCCGCTCGGAGTCACCGGGTGTGCGGGCCGCCCGCGCCCGGTTGGCCGGATCGCTGCGCTCAGCGGTGCTGCGCGAACCCCGACCGGACCTGCTGCTGCGCTACAGCCAGCTGCCCGAGGCCGCCGACGACCCCGCCGTCTGGAAGGGCCTGCTCGACGTGCTGCCGGTCAGCTCCTCCCGCCGCGCCGCGGCCGCCCACCACCTGCTCCGCCTGCGCCGCTCACCCCGCCCCCGCTGACCGTGCAACCGCGTGCAACGTTGCACCGGGCCGCCGCTGCGGCAGCACAGGCCCGATCGGGCCGCAGGAGAGCAGTTCCCCGGTCCAGTGGTCCGCCTGTGCGGGTCGGCAGCCGGTCGGGGCGGCAGGTAAGCGTGGCCTAAGGAGTGTGTCCGTCGGCACACTCGCAGTCGGTGGCGGGAGACCGCCGTCACACGACCTGCAACAACGCACCCTGCAACGAGGCGGAGGACATGACGCAGATCAACGTGCGGGTCGACGGGGCGTCCTACTCGGACGACGTCGAACCCAGGACTCTCCTGGTCCACTACCTGCGGGAGCAGCTCGGCAAGGTCGGCACCGTGGTCGGCTGCGACACCAGCAACTGCGGTGCCTGCACCGTCCACCTGGACGGCGAGAGCGTGAAGAGCTGCACCGTGCTGGCCGTGCAGGCCGACGGCAGCGAGGTCACCACCATCGAGGGCATCGCCGAGGGCGGCGAGCTGCACCCGATGCAGAAGGCCTTCCACGAGAAGCACGGCCTGCAGTGCGGCTACTGCACGCCCGGCATGATCATGGCCTCGATCGACCTGCTCAAGAACAACCCGAACCCCAGCGAGCACGAGATCCGTGAGGGCATCGAGGGCAACCTCTGCCGCTGCACGGGCTACGTCAACATCGTCCGCGCGGTGCAGCAGGCCGCCGGCAAGATGAGCAGCACCGCGGGAGCGCAGGCATGACCCTCACCGACGAGCCCACCACCGCCGAGGCCCCGGTCAAGGAGGTCGGCAACGCCCGCCTCCGCAAGGAGGACGCCCGGCTGATCACCGGGAAGACCACCTGGACCGACAACATGGTCCTGCCCGGGATGCTGCACATGGCGTTCCTGCGCAGCCCCGTCGCGCACGCCACCATCACCAACCTCGACGTCAGCGCGGCGAAGGACCGGCCCAACGTGGTCGCCGTCTTCACGGGGCAGGACTTCAAGGACGAGCAGGGCAGCATCCCCTGCGCCTGGCCGGTCACCCCGGACATGGTCAACCCCGGCCACCCCTCGATCGCCGTCGACACGGTGAACCACGTGGGCGAGGCCGTGGCGATCGTCGTCGCCCGCACCCGCACCGCGGCGGTCGACGCCGTCGAGGCCATCGACGTCGACTACGAGAACCTCCCGGTCGTGCTGGACATGGAGACGGCGGTGCAGGACGGCGCCGACCTGGTGCACGCCTCCACCTCGTCCAACACCAGCTACCACTTCGTCTTCGACGCCGGCGAGGCCGGCACGGGCAGCGACACCGACGCGGCGTTCCGCGACGCCGAGGTCACCGTCTCCCGCCGCTTCGTGCAGCAGCGCCTGATCCCGGCGTTCATGGAGCCCCGCTCGGCCGTGGTCGGCGTGCAGGGCGACAACTACACCCTGTGGTCGGCCACCCAGATCCCGCACATCCTGCGGGTGATGGGCGCGCTGACCACCGGCATCCCCGAGCACAAGCTGCGCGTCGTGGCCCCCGACGTCGGCGGTGGCTTCGGCGGCAAGCTGCAGGTCTGCCCCGAGGAGATCCTGGCGCTGCTGGTCGCCCGCCGTCTCGGCAAGCCGGTCAAGTGGACCGAGACCCGCTCGGAGTCGCTGATGACCGCCCACCACGGGCGGGACCAGGTGCAGTTCATCGACGTCGCGGCGAAGAAGGACGGCACCGTCACCGGCCTGCGCGTGCGCCTGCTGGCCGACATGGGTGCCTACCTGCGGCTGATCACCCCGGGCGTGCCGGCCCTGGGCGCGTTCATGTTCCCGGGCATCTACAAGTTCCCGGCCTACCGCTTCGAGTGCGACGGCGTGTTCACCAACAAGGTGCCCACCGACGCCTACCGCGGTGCCGGCCGGCCCGAGGCCACGTTCGCGATCGAGCGCATCATGGACGAGCTCGCCGTCGAGCTCGACATGGACCCGATGGAGCTGCGCCGCAAGAACTGGATCAACGCCGAGGAGTTCCCCTTCACCACGGTGGCGGGCCTGGAGTACGACTCCGGTGACTACGAGCAGGCCACCCAGGCCGCGCTCGAGCTGCTCGGCTACGACGAGCTGCGCGCCGAGCAGAAGCGGCGCCGCGAGTCGAACGACCCGGTGCAGCTGGGCATCGGCATCTCGACGTTCACCGAGATGTGCGGCCTGGCGCCGTCCCGCGTGCTCGGCTCGCTCTCGTTCGGCGCAGGCGGGTGGGAGCAGGCCTCCATCCGCATGCTGCCCACCGGCAAGGTCGAGGTGGTCACCGGTTCGACCCCGCACGGCCAGGGCCACGAGACGGCGTGGAGCCAGATCGTCGCCGACGAGCTGGGCGTGCCCTTCGAGGACGTCGAGGTGCTGCACGGCGACACGGCCATCTCCAGCCGTGGCCTGGACACCTACGGGTCGCGCTCGCTGGTGGTCGGCGGCACCGCGGTGGTCAAGGCCGCCGAGAAGGTCGTCGCGAAGGCCCGCAAGATCGCCGCCCACCTGCTCGAGGCCAGCGAGGACGACCTGGAGTTCTCCGGCGGCAAGTTCTCCGTCAAGGGGACGCCGGGCGCCGGGCTCGGCATCCAGGAGATCGCGCTGGCGATCTTCGCGGCGCACGACTACCCCGAGGGCATCGAGCCCTCGATCGACGCCGAGGCGGCGTTCGACCCGGTGAACTTCTCCTTCCCGCACGGCACCCACCTGTGCGCGATGGAGGTCGACACCGAGACCGGGTTCGTGAAGATCCGGAAGTACGCCTGCGTCGACGACATCGGCAACATCGTCAACCCGATCATCGTCGAGGGGCAGATGCACGGCGGGCTCGCCCAGGGCATCAGCCAGGCCCTGTACGAGGAGGCGATCTACGACGCCGACGGCAACCTGACCACCGGCACGTTCGTCGACTACCTGCTGCCGTCGGCCGCCGACCTGCCGGACTTCGCGACCGGCAACACCACGCACGCGGCCACCAGCAACCCGCTGGGCGCCAAGGGCGTGGGCGAGGCCGGCTGCATCGCCAGCACCCCGGCGGTGGTCAACGCGGCCCTCGACGCCGTCCGGCACCTGGGCGTCGAGGACATCCTGATGCCGCTGACCCCCGAGCGGGTCTGGCGGGCCATCCACACCGGCGGCGACGGCGGCGCCCGCGCCGCCGAGGGCAGCAACGCCTACGGCGGCGCCCGCACCACCGAGTCCGGCTACGAGGAGGCAGACAAGTGATCCCCGCGTCGTTCGCCTACGCCCGCCCCACCACCGTCGACGAGGCCCTGCAGGCCATCGCCGCCGGCGGGGACGACGTGAAGATCATGGCCGGTGGGCAGTCGCTCATCCCGGTCATGCGGCTGCGGTTGGCCGCGCCGGAGACGGTGGTCGACCTGACCAAGGTGGCCGAGCTGCGCGGCGTCCGCGAGGACGGCGACTCCCTCGTCATCGGGGCCATGACCACCCACACCGACATCCTGCGCGACCCGCTCATCGCGCAGTACGGGAAGCTGATCGCCGAGGCGACCGAGACGGTGGCCGACCCCGCCGTCCGGCACCGCGGCACCTTCGGCGGCGCCCTGGCGCACGCCGACCCGGCCGGTGACCTGCCGGCGGTGGCCCTGGCGCTGGACGCCGAGTTCGTGATCGCGGGCCCCGGCGGGGCCCGGCGCTCGGTGCCGGCCTCGGCGTTCTTCGTCGACTACCTGACGACGGCGCTGGACGAGGGCGAGCTGCTCCTCGAGGTGCGCGTGCCCAAGCTGGGCGAGGGCTGGGGGGTGCGGTACGAGAAGTTCAACCGCGTCGCCCAGGCCTGGTCGATCGTGGCCGTGGCCGCCGCCGTCCGCATGGAGGGTGGTCGCATCGCCGAGGCCCGCATCGGGCTGACCAACATGGGCTCCACCCCGCTGCGGGCGACCGCGACGGAGCAGGCCCTCGTCGGCGCAGACGTCAGCCTCGAGACGGTCACCGCCGCCGCCGCGCAGGCCGCCGAGGGCACCGAGCCCAGCAGCGACCTCAACGCCCAGGCCGACTACCGCCAGCACCTCGCCCGGGTGCTCACCGGACGAGCGGTGCGGGCAGCCACCGGGCTGTAGCGTCGGCCACAGGCTCCCGCAGTTCCCCCGGACCCGGCCGGTCCACCCTGCAACGGGTGGACCGGCCGTCGTCCGCACACACCATCGGAGGTCCCACCCGTGCAGTTGGAGAACTCGTTCCTCGTCCCCGTCCCGGTCGACGACGCGTGGAAGGTGCTGCTCGACATCGAGCGCATCGCCCCGTGCATGCCCGGTGCGGCCCTCGACTCGGTCGACGGTGACGACTTCACCGGGCGGGTGAAGGTCAAGCTCGGCCCGATCAACCTCACCTACGCCGGCAAGGCCTCGTTCATCGAGAAGGACGAGGAGAACCACAAGGCCGTCATCGACGCGCGCGGCAAGGACCAGCGCGGCAACGGCACCGCCGCCGCCGTGGTCACCGCGGTGCTGAAGAGCGAGGGCGACTCGACCCGCGTCGACGTCCTCACCGACCTGAACATCACCGGCCGCCCGGCCCAGTTCGGCCGGGGCGTCATGACCGACGTCGGCAACAAGCTGCTCGGCCAGTTCGCCGACAAGCTCGCCGCCCAGCTCGGCGAGCCCGAGGCCCCGGCCCAGGAGCCCACGGTCGAGGGCACGGTGAAGGAGAAGGCCGCCGGCGCCGCCGCGACCGCCGCCGGCGCCGTGGGCGAGGTGGCCGAGTCCGTGGCCGCCAGCACCGACGGCGACACCCCCATCGGCGACGCCGTGCGCAAGGCCGGCGAGGCCACCGCGCAGGCCGCCGACGCCGCCGCCGACAAGGCCGCCGCGGTGAGGACCGAGGCCAAGAAGGCGCCGTCCAAGCCGCCGTCGGGCACCACCGGTCCGGCCAACAAGCCCGGCAGCTCCGGCCCGGCCGCCTCGCGCCCGCGCCCGGTGCAGGCCGAGCCCGAGCCGATCGACCTGCTCGACGTCGCCGGCACCGCGGCCTTCACCCGGTTCGCCAAGCCCGCTGCCATCGGCGTCGGCGCCCTGGTGCTGGTCGCGCTCCTGGTGCGCCGCCGCCGCTGACACCTGCTGGCCCGGCTTCGATCAGCTGGGTTCAGCAACGGCCGTCCTGGCTCACCGACGCCGGTGAGCCAGGACGGCGTCTCGTGAACCCAGCTGATCCACGCCGGGACCCGGGGATCTAGGCGAGGGTGGGGAGCCAGGTCTGCACGGCGGTGCGGACGGCGTCCGGGTCGGCCTTCAGGGCGTGGTCACCGCGCACCGCCACCACCTGCGCCGGGTGGTCGCCGATCGCCACCCGCAGCTCCGTCGGGCCGCCGAAGGCGTCGCTGTCGCCCTGCACCACCAGCGTCGGCACCTCGACCGCCGACAGCTCGTGCGCGCGACTCTTCTCCGGCTTGCCCGGCGGGTGCAGCGGGAAGGCCAGGCACAGCACCCCGACCGCGCCCAGGGCCGAGGCGGTGCGGCAGGCCACCCGCGCCCCGGCGCTGCGCCCGCCGAACACCACGGGGCCGGTCAGCAGCTCACCGACGCCGGCGTGGATCGCCGTCCAGCCCTCGTCGAGCTTCGGCGGGGCCGCGGCGATGCGCTTGCCGGCCACCCGCCACGGCTGCTCGACCCGCAGCACCCGCCACCCCAGGCCCGTGGCCGCAGCCGTGGCGGCCAGCAGGTCGGGCGCCTCGATGCCGCCGCCCGCCCCGTGCCCGAGCAGCAGGGTGCCCAGCGGTGAGGCGAGCGGGTCGTCGACGGTGACGCGGGCCGGGCCGAGCGGGGTGTCGACGTCCCGGGTGCTCACGCGGGCCCGTTCACGCAGTCTCGGCGGGCTTCCGCTGCAGCGGGGGCAGGGCGAAGCCGTCGGCGACGTGCGCGGCCAGCTCGAGGTAGGCCTTGCGCGCCGGCGCGCCGACCCGGTCGAGGTCGATGAGGCCACCGGTGACCAGGTGCGTGTCGTAGGGGATCTCCACGACCGCGCGGCACCGGGCCTCGAAGTGCGCCCGCACCATGCCCATGTCGACGTCGCCGGTGTTGGGCCGCACGCTGGAGATGACCGCCACCGACCGGGAGACGAGCTCCTCGTGGCCGTGCGCGATCAGCCAGTCGAGGGTCTTGCTGGCCCGGCTCGCGCCGTCGACCGAGGGCGCGCCGACCACGACCAGCGAGTCGGCGATGGCCAGCGTCCCGGACATCGCCGAGTGCAGCAGGCCGGTGCCGGAGTCGGTGAGGATGAGGTTGAAGTACCGCGCCAGGATGTCGGCGACGGTGGTGTACTCCTCCTCGCTGAACGCCTCCGAGAGGGCCGGGTCCTGGTCGCTGGCCAGCACCTGGAGGCGGCCGGCGAGTGAGGTGAACGCCGAGACGTCGGTGAACGAGCGGATGCGGTCCTCCGCGGCCAGCAGGTCGCGCACCGTGACGTCGGTGATGTTGGTCAGCCGCTCGGCCAGGGTGCCGGCGTCGGGGTTGGCGTCCACGGCGACCACGCGGTCACCGCGGTGGTGGGCCAGGGTGAGGCCCAGGCAGCAGGTGGTCGTGGTCTTGCCGATGCCGCCCTTGAGCGAGACGACGGCGATGCGGTTGCTGCCGCGCACCGGGGTGGTCACCCGCTGCACGAGCGCCCGGTGCTCGATCTCGGCCTGGGACAGGCCCGGGTTCACCGTGCCGCCGCTGGCCTTGTGCAGGAACCGGCGCCACCCGCGGCTCGGGGCCTCGGCGGTCTGGCGCAGCAGCGACTGCGAGGTGAGCGAGGGCGGGGGCGTGGGCTGCTGCGGCCCGGCGGGCTGACCGGGGGTCCACGAGCTGCTGCCCTGGCTGCCCCAGCCGTCGGAGGGCTGCTGGCCCCACTGCTGACCGGGCTGCTGCCCGTGCTGCTGGCCCTGCTGCTGTCCGTGCTGCTGGCCCTGCTGCGGCGGGGCCTGGTGGGCCGCGGGCTGCTGGTCGCCGCCGTGCTGGTGGCCGCCCTGCTGGTGGCCTGACTGGTGGTTGCCCTGCTGGTGGCCGCCGTGCGGCCCCTGCTGGGTGCTGCCGCCCTGCTCCCACGGCCGTCCGCCGGGCGGGGGCTCCCAGGCCTGCTGCTGGGGGGCCTGCGGCCAGGACTGCTGCTGCTCGGCCTGCGGCCACGCCTGCGACGGAGTCTGCGACGGGGCCTCCGTCGGGGTCCCGGCGGAGGCCGGTGTCCGGTGGGACGGCACCTGGTGCGACGGCAGCTGGTGGGACGGCGTCGCCGACGGCTGGCCGGCCTCCTGCTCCCACGGCGGGGCCTGCTCCCACGGCGCCTGCTGGCCCACCGGCTGGTCGGCCGGCCGCCAGCTGGGGGCGGCGGCCTCGTCGGCCGGGCGCTCGGCCTCGGCGGCCTGCTGCCAGGACGGCGGCTGCTGCCAGGCGGCGATCTGCTCGCGCGACTGCTGCTCCCAGGACCGCTCGTCGGCGGGCACGCTGGGCTGCTGGGCGGTGTGCTCCCACGAGCCGGCGTCGACCGACCACGGCTGCGCGCCGCCCTCAGCGGGGGCGCTCGCCGGCGGGTCGAGCCGGATCTCCTGCGTGCCCGACTCGGTGCGCTGGGCGTCGTCGCCGGTGGCGCCGCCCTGGGACGACCAGCTCTCCAGGGATGCCTGCCAGCGCTCGCCGTCCGTGCGTCGGCGGGCCTCCTCCGACGCCGCACCGGCCTCGGGGTGCGCGTCGTCGGGGCTCGGGTCGGCTGGGCGGTCGGACACGGATGGGCCCCCATCGGGAGTGGTCGTCGGGCACCTGCAGGACGGGACCGAAGGTAGTGCAGGGTTGCGGTCCCGGCCTGTCCGATCACCCGTCCGTGGGGACCCGGCGCGGAGTCAGTCCCGCTCGTCGCGCTCGCGGCGCTCGACGTCGAGGACGCGGTCGGCGGCGCTGCGGTCGGGCTCGGCGTCGCCCTGGGTCATCCGCTCGCGCACGGCGCGGTACACGAACCAGACGACGACGCCCACCACGGCGGCGTAGATGAGGTAGTCGAAGTACTGCAGGTACTCCTGCACCAGGCCGCCGAGGGCCACGCCCAGCCCGATGAGCAGGGAGTTCCAGATCAGCGACCCGGCCAGCGTGTAGGCGAGGAACTGCGGCCACGGCATCTTGACCACACCGGCCGGCACCGACACGAAGCTGCGCACGATCGGCACCATGCGGCCGAAGAACACCGCCGAGCGGCCGTGCCGCTCGAACCAGGCGAAGGTCCTGTCGACGTCCTCGGTCTTGACCAGCGGCAGCCGGTCGAGGAAGGCGTGCGAGCGGCGCGGGCCCAGCGAGCGCCCGACCTGGTAGAGCACCGCCGCCCCGAGCACCGAGCCCAGCGTGGCGAACAGGATGACCGGCACGAGGCCCATGCGGCCCTCGTTGATCAGCACCCCGGCCGCGCTGAGCACGACCTCGCTGGGGATGGGCGGCACGACGGTCTCGATGAAGATGGTGAGACCGACCCCCACGGGGCCCAGGGTCTCGATGAGGTCGAGCAGGAAGCCGGTGATGCCACCCTGGTCGGACGAGGTCGCGGCGAGGATTGACATGGGCCCACGGTATCGGCGGCTAGCGTCCGGGGTCATGACGCAGCGATTCACCGCCCGGGCCGTCGTCGTGGGCGACCGGGCCGGCACCGTCGTCCCCGATGCCGTGCTCGACGTCGAGGACGGCGTCATCACCTGGGTCGGCCCGGCCGCGGAGGCCCCGCCGTCGGACGCCGAGGTGGTCGCCCTGCCCGGTGTGCTGGTGCCCGGCATGGTGAACACGCACTCGCACGCGCCGATGGTGCTGTTCCGCGGCCAGGGCGAGGGGCTGCCGCTGGACCGCTGGCTGCGCGAGGTGATGTGGCCGCGGGAGGCGAAGCTGACCCCCGAGGACGTCGAGGTCGCGATGACCGCGGCGTCGGCGGAGATGCTGCGGCACGGGGTGACCACCAGCGTCGAGATGTACTTCCAGCCCGAGCGCATCGCGTCCGCCGTCCGGAGGACGGGTGCGCGGTCGATCGTGGCCAACCCGCTCATCGGGCTGCCCGGCTTCGGCACCTTCGACGAGCAGCTGGCCACCGCGGTGGGTCTGGCGGCGTCGTCGGACGCGCAGGTCGAGTACGGCATCGGTCCGCACTCGGCCTACACCGTGCCGCTGCCGGTGCTGCGCGACGCCGGGGTGGCCGCGCGCGAGCACGGCCTGCTGCTGACCGTCCACGTCGCCGAGACCGCCACCGAGGGCGACGACCTCCTCGCCGAGCACGGCGTGAGCGTGCCTCAGCTGCTGAGCAGCCACGACGTCCTCGGTGGCCGGGTGCTGGCGAACCACTGCGTGCACATGGACGACGCCGACCTGGAGCTGTGGCGCGAGCACGACGTGGCGGTCGCGCACTGCCCCGGCTCGAACACCAAGCTGGCCAGCGGCACCGCGCGGCTGCGCGACATGCTCGACCTGGGCATCCGGGTGGGCATGGGCACCGACGGCCCGGCGTCCAACGACAACCTCGACCTGTTCGAGGACCTCCGGCTGGCCGCACAGCTGGCCCGCCTGCGCGAACGCGACGCCCTGGCCCTGACCGCCCCCGAGGCGTTCTGGCTGGCCACCGGTGCGGCCGCGGCCGCCGTCGACCGGCCCGACCTGGGCCAGCTCGAGGCGGGACGGCGGGCCGACCTGGTGCACGTCGACACCGACGACATCGCCTTCACCCCGGTCGGCGACATCACCGACCTGGTCACCCACCTCGTGTGGTCGGTGGGCTCCCGGCACGTGCGCGACACGTGGGTGGCCGGCCGCCGGGTGGTGCGCGACGGCGTCTCGACGACGGTCGACGAGGCCGAGCTGCGGGCGCAGGTGCAGCAGCGCGGCATGCGCCTGGCCCGCGAGGCAGGCTGACGCCCGGCTCGTCGTAGGGTCCGGGCGTGGTCGAACCAGCACTGCCCGTCGTCAGCATGTGGACCGACGGCGCGTGCAAGGGCAACCCGGGGGTCGGGGGCTGGGGCGCGCTGCTGCGGTCGGGAGCGCACGAGCGCGAGCTGTTCGGCGGCGAGCCGGCCACCACGAACAACCGCATGGAGCTCATGGCAGTCATCCAGGGCCTCGGCGCCCTCACCCGGCGGTCGTCGGTGGACCTGCACATCGACTCCACCTACGTGATGAAGGGCGTCCAGACCTGGATGGCCGGGTGGAAGCGCAACGGCTGGCGCACCGCGGCCAAGGCGCCGGTCAAGAACGAGGACCTGTGGCGTGCCCTGGACGCCGCGGTGGCCGGGCACGAGGTCCGGTGGACCTGGGTCAAGGGGCACGCCGGCGACCCCGGCAACGAGCGGGCCGACGCGCTGGCCAACCTCGGGGTCGACCAGGTGCGGGCTTCCGGTCGGGTCTGATCGCCCTCCTCGCGACAGCTCCGGCGCGTCGGGTCAGGCGCGCAGGGAGACCGTCTGGCCGCGGACGACGGGGCGCAGGGTGCCGGGCAGCCGGCGCCGGGCCACCTCGCGGACGACGTTGCCGAGCGAGTCCTTGAACAGGCCGTAGTCGTCGTAGTGCACGGGCACGGTGACCCCGGGCTGCAGCAGCTCGACGAGGTCGGCGCCCTGCTGCGCGTCCATCGTCACCAGGAACGGCCCGAGCTTCGTGCCGCCCAGGTGCGGTACCAGCGCGTCGAGCGGGCCGCACCGGGTGAGCACCTCGGCCAGCGCCGGGCGGAAGAGGGTGTCGCCGGTGACGTAGCCGCGCCAGCGCACCTCGCCGTCGCGCACCAGCTCGAGCACGCTCCCCATGACCTGCGGCAGCAGCCGGGCCAGCGGACCGGGGCCGTGCACGCCGGGCACCGAGGTGACCCGCACCTCGACGCCGTCGCGCACGACCGAGGTGGTCTGCCAGGGGCGCAGGTCCTCGGTGGCGGTGAACCCGCGGTCGGCCAGGCAGCGGGCGGCCTCGGGGGTGGTCACCACCCGCAGCGGCTTCGGGAGCTCGCGGGTGGCGCGGCGGTCCCAGTGGTCGCCGTGCATGTGCGAGAGCAGGACGGCGTCGAGCTCGGGCAGGTCGGCCGGCGTGATCGCCGGATCGGTGAGCCGGCGGCTGCGCAGGCCGTACCCGAGGTGGGCGAACTCGCCTCGGTGCAGGAAGTTCGGGTCGGTGAGCAGGGTGGCCGGGCCCAGCCGCAGCAGGGTGGTCGCCGTCCCGCCGAAGGTCAGGGTCACGTCGTCGTGGGGCACCTGGCGGTGCTACCCGCCGGCCGGGGGTAGGACTCAGCGATCGGCCATGAGTTCGGGGAGCCGGGCGACCAGGCCGGCGCAGGCGGCCTCGACCTGGGCGTACACCGTGGCGAAGCCCTCGGGACCGCCGCCGTAGGGGTCCGGGACGGACTGGTCCGGCTCCCCGTCGGGGTCGAGGTCGCGCAGCAGCACCACCCGTGGCCGGTCGCGGTCCCCGACCATGTCGAGCAGGTCGTCGCGGTTCGAGCGGTCCATGGCGACCAGGAGGTCGAACTCCTCGACCCGGTGCGGGTCATCTGCTGCGCGAGGTGCTGCGACCCGTCGAGACCGTGCTCGGCCAGGACGGCGGCCGAACCGGGGTCCATCGGCCCGCCGACGTGCCAGGCGCCCGTGCCGGCCGAGCTGACGACGACGTCGAGACCCTCGGCCTCCACCATCTCCCGCAGCACGACCTCGGCGATCGGGGACCGGCAGATGTTGCCCAGGCAGACCATCGAGACGCGGTAGGGACCAGTGGCCGTGCTCACGAACTCCAGTGTTCCTGTCGGCCCCGACTGGTAGACAAGGACTCGTGGCAGAACCCCGTTCCCTGGACGCGTCGTTCCTGGCCCTCCCGCTGTCCGCGCTCACCGACGCCGCGCTCACCCGCGCCGTCGACCTGGGCTGCGAGCACGCCGACATCCGGGTCGAGCGCATCCGCACCCAGACCATCCGGCTGCGCGACGCCCGCGTGGAGGCCGCCGCCGACGGCGAGGACCTCGGCTTGGCCGTCCGGGTCGTGCACGAGGGCACCTGGGGCTTCGCCGCCGGCGTGGTGCTCACCGCGGCCGAGGCGGTGCGCCTGGCCGAGGAGGCGGTCGCCGTCGCCCGGGTGTCGGCCGCGCTGAACACCGACCGGGTCGAGCTGGCCCCCGAGCCGGCCTACCCCGACGCCGAGTGGGTGTCGGCCTACGACGTCGACCCGTTCGAGGTGCCCGACGCCGAGAAGACCGGCCTCATGGTCGAGCTGTCCGAGCAGCTGCTGGCCGCCGACGGCGTCGAGCACGTGCAGAGCGACGTCATGCACGTCAAGGAGCAGAAGTACTACGCCGACACCGCCGGCACCCGCACCCGCCAGCAGCGCGTGCGCATCCACCCCACCTTCACCGCGCTCACCGTCGATCGGGTCACCGGCGGCTTCGAGTCGATGCGCACGCTGGCCCCGCCGGCCGGCCGCGGCTGGGAGTACCTCACCGGTACCGGGTGGGACTGGCGCGGCGAGCTCGCCGAGATCCCCGAGCACCTGCGCGAGAAGACCAAGGCGCCCTCGGTCGAGCCGGGCCGCTACGACCTCGTGGTCGACCCGTCGAACCTCTTCCTCACCATCCACGAGTCGATCGGCCACGCCACCGAGCTCGACCGCGCACTGGGCTACGAGGCCGCCTACGCGGGCACGTCGTTCGCGACCGTCGACAAGCTGGGCAGCCTGCAGTACGGCTCGTCGCTGATGAACGTCACCGGCGACCGCACCGCCGAGCACGGCCTCTCGACCGTCGGCTTCGACGACGAGGGCGTCGCCGGCCAGCAGTGGGACATCGTGAAGGACGGCGTGCTGGTCGGCTACCAGGTCGACCGCAACATGGCCCGGCTGCGGGGCATGGGCCGGTCCAACGGCTGCGCCTTCGCCGACTCGGCCGGGCACGTGCCGGTGCAGCGCATGGCCAACGTCAGCCTGCAGCCGGCCCCCGACGGGCCGAGCACCGACGAGATCATCGCCGGCGTCGACCGCGGCATCTACGTCGTCGGCGACAAGAGCTGGTCGATCGACATGCAGCGCTACAACTTCCAGTTCACCGGTCAGCGGTTCTACCGCATCGAGGGCGGGAAGCTGGCCGGCCAGGTGAAGGACGTCGCCTACCAGGCCACCACCACCGACTTCTGGGGCTCGATGACCCGGGTCGGCGGGCCGCAGACCTACGTCCTCGGCGGCGCCTTCAACTGCGGCAAGGCCCAGCCGGGGCAGGTCGCCCCGGTGAGCCACGGCTGCCCCAGCGCCCTCTTCGAGGGCACGACCATCCTCAACACGGTGCAGGAGGGCGGCCAGTGAGCGCTCAGTCGAAGGCCCAGACCGGTCAGCAGATCGTCGAGGCCGCGCTCGCCGCCTCCACCGCCGACGGGGCCGTCGCCTACGTCGTCGACAGCGCCGAGGCCAACCTTCGGTGGGCCGGCAACAGCCTGACCACCAACGGCGCGATGCGCTCCCGCCAGGTCGTCGTCATCTCCTTCGTCGACGGCGGTGCCGGCATGGCCGCCGGCACCGTCGCCCGCACCGGCACGCCCGACGTCGCCGAACTGGTCGCGGCCAGCGAGCGGGCCGCCCGCGAGGCCGGCCCGGCCGAGGACGCGATGCCGCTGATCAGCCCGGGCGACCCGATGGCGCCGACCTCCACCGGCGACTGGGACGCCGAGCCCGCCACCACCTCGATCGAGGTCTTCCGCGACGTCGCCCCCGCGCTGGGCCAGGCCTTCGGCGAGGCCGGCGGCCGCGACGAGCTGCTCTTCGGGTTCGCCGAGCACCAGATGGCCACCACCTACCTGGGCACCTCCACCGGCCTGCGGCTGCGGCACGACCAGCCCACCGGCCGGGTCGAGCTCAACGGCAAGAGCCGCGACTTCGGCCGCTCGGTGTGGGCCGGTGTCGGCACCCGCGACTTCACCGACGTCTCGATCGAGGCCCTCGCCGCCGACGTGCAGCGCAAGATGGAATGGTCGAAGCGCCGGGTCGAGCTCCCCGCCGGCCGGTACGAGACGCTGCTGCCGCCCTCGGCCGTCAGCGACCTGATGATCTACGCCTACTGGACCATGGAGGCGCGCGACGCCGACGAGGGCCGCAACGTCTACGCCAAGGCCGGCGGCGGCAACCGCACCGGCGAGCGCATCTGCGGCCTCCCGCTCACCCTGCGCAGCGACCCGGCCGAGCCCGGCCTCGAGTGCGCCCCGTTCCAGACCGTCGGCGGGTCCTCCGGTGCGGCCTCGGTGTTCGACAACGGCATGGCCACCCCGGCGGTCGACTGGATCTCCGGCGGCGTGCTCACCAACCTCGTCCGGCCGCGGGCGTGGGCGCTGCAGCAGACCGCCCCGGCGGTCGCGGCGCTGGACAACCTCGTGCTCACCGACCCGCAGGCAACCGCCACCACCGACGAGATGATCGCGTCCACCGAGCGCGGCCTGCTGCTCACCACGCTCTGGTACATCCGCGAGGTCGACCCGCAGAGCCTGCTGCTCACCGGCCTGACCCGCGACGGCGTCTTCCTGGTGGAGAACGGCGAGGTCACCGGAGCGGTGAACAACTTCCGGTTCAACGAGTCGCCGGTCTCGCTGCTGGGCCGGGCCACCCAGGCCTCGCTCACCGAGCGCACCCTGCCCCGTGAGTGGAACGACTGGTTCACCCGGGCGGCGATGCCGATGCTGCGGGTCCCGGACTTCAACATGAGCTCCGTCTCGCCCGCCAGCTGAGCCCACCGCCTACCGGTGCACGGCCGGTACCCTCGTCGCCGGGCCGTGACTGGCGCACAGGTGGGCCACCACCGGGGAGCGGCTCCGACATGACCGCCGCGCGCCTGGGCACCGAGCGATCTCCGGAGGAGCCCCGATGACCACCACCCCGTCCGCCGAGAGCACCGCCTTCCAGGCGGCGCTCCAGGTGATCGCCGACGTCGAGCCGGCCGTCGCCGCCGCGATCGGCCAGGAGCTGCACGACCAGCGCGAGAGCCTCAAGCTCATCGCCAGCGAGAACTACGCCTCGCCGGCCACGCTGCTGGCGATGGGCAACTGGTTCAGCGACAAGTACGCCGAGGGCACCCCCGGCCGCCGGTTCTACGCCGCCTGCCAGAACGTCGACACCGTCGAGCGGCTGGCCGCCGAGCACGCCCGCGCGCTGTTCGGCGCCGAGTACGCCTACCCGCAGCCGCACTCGGGGATCGACGCCAACCTCGTCGCGTTCTGGGCGATCCTGGCCCACCGGGTCGAGACCCCGGCGCTGGCCGAGGCCGGCGTCAAGAACGTCGACGCCCTCGGCGAGGCCGACTGGGCGAACCTCCGCCGCGCCCTGGGCGACCAGCGCATGCTCGGCATGAGCCTCGACGCCGGTGGTCACCTCACCCACGGCTTCCGGCCCAACATCAGCGGCAAGATGTTCCACCAGGCCAGCTACGGCACCGACCCCGAGACCGGCCTCATCGACTACGCCGCGCTGCGCAAGCAGGCGAACGAGTTCAAGCCGCTGATCCTGGTCGCCGGCTACTCGGCGTACCCGCGACGGGTCGACTTCGCCGCCATGCGCGAGATCGCCGACGAGGTCGGCGCCACGCTCATGGTCGACATGGCCCACTTCGCCGGTCTCGTCGCGGGCAAGGTGTTCACCGGCGACGAGGACCCGGTCCCGCACGCCCACGTCGTCACCACCACCACGCACAAGTCGTTGCGCGGCCCGCGCGGCGGCATGGTGCTGGCCACCGAGGAGTACGCGCCCTCCATCGACCGCGGCTGCCCGCTGGTGCTCGGTGGCCCGCTGGGCAACGTCATGGCCGCCAAGGCGGTCGCGTTCGCCGAGGCCCGTCGTCCCGACTTCGCCGACTACGCCCAGCGCATCGTCGACAACTCCCGTGCGCTGGCCGAGGGGCTGCTGCGCCGCGGCGTCACGCTGGTCACCGGGGGCACCGACAACCACCTGGTGCTCGCCGACGTGTCCGGCGCCGGCCTCACGGGCCGGCAGGCCGAGGCCGCGCTGCTGGAGTCGGGCCTGGTCACCAACCGCAACGCCGTCCCCGGCGACCCGAACGGCCCCTGGTACACCTCCGGCGTCCGGCTGGGCACCCCCGCGCTCACCACCCGTGGCCTGGGCACCGCCGAGCTCGCCGAGGTCGGCGACCTCATGGCCGACGTCCTCGAGGCCACCTCGGCCGTCGGCGACTCGAAGGTCAAGTTCACGATCGCCGACGGCGTGGCCGAGCGCGTGCGCGCCCGCGCCGCCGAGATCGTGGGCGCCCACCCGCTGTACCCCGGTGTCGAGCTGGTCTGACCCGTTCGTCCCGCACCGACGGCCGGCCCCCTCCACCAGATCTGGTGGAGGGGGCCGGACTCGTACGCCCCCTGGTCGGTGCCGGGGGTGGCCCGCCGTCCCGGGTCAGGGGGACGGCGGGCCCGGTGCCGTCAGGCGGCCGAGCGGCGACGGCCGGCCAGCGCGAGGCCGAGGCCGCCGGCCAGCGCCAGCAGGCCCAGGCCGAGGGCGTCGGTCACGTCGGCGCCGGTGTAGGCCAGCGTCGAGGGTGATGACGACGCCGCGTGGACCGTCGTCCAGCCGGCGGAGTGGCTGACCGCCGGGGTGGCACGCTGCACCGGAGCGGCAGCGGCCGGGTGCTCGGCGGCCGCGGGCTGGATCACCGGGTGGGCCGGGGCCGGGGCCGCGGGGTGGACCGGGGCGGCCGGCTGCACCGGGTGGGTGGGCGCGGTGGCCGACGGGCACGGGGTGCCCGAGGACGACGCACAGGCGTTGCCGCCGGTCACGTCACCGCTGGTGACCGGGCTGACCGAGGCGTCGCCGCCCTTGCCCCCGGGGGAGTTGTTCGTGATGGTGCTGGTCGCGGTCGAGCTGCAGTGGTTGTCGCCCTTGTAGGCGAAGCAGATGACGTAGGAGGTCACCGGCGCGCCGACCACCGAACCGCCCTTGCCGCCGTTGCCGCCCAGGGCGAGTCCGGCGTTGTCCACCTGGTGCCCGTGGACGCTGCCGGACGCGTTGGTGGACGAGTCGACCCAGGTGTGAGCACCGCCGTCACCCGACATCCCCCACAGTCCGCCGCTGAGCCAGTGCAGGAACTCGCCGAGGGCGAGGGACTCGGCGCTGGCGGTGGTGCTGCCGCCGCCGTTGGCCGACGCGTTGCCACCCGAGACGTTGCCCGAGGTCACCGGGCTGACCGAGGCGTCGCCACCGTTGCCCCCGGGGGAGTTGTTCGTGATGGTGCTGGTCGCGGTCGAGCTGCAGTGGTTGTCGCCCTTCCAGGCGAAGCAGATCGTGCCGGAGGAGACCGGTGCGCCGAGCACGTCCCCGCCGTTCCCGCCCTGGCCGCCGGCTGCGACCCCGAGGTTGGTGACCTCGTGGCCACCGGCGGTGGCGGAGGCGTCGGTGGACGCGTCCACCGAGGTGAGGGCACCGCCGGTGCCGCCCGGGCTGGTCGCCGCCACCGCGTCCGTCGCCGGGGCGCCACTACCACCACCGGCCCCGACCGACTCGGAGGTGGCGGTCACGTCGCCGCCGCCGTCGGCACCGGCGTTGCCGCCCGTGACGTCGCCGCTGGTGACCGGTGAGACCGCAGCGCTGCCGCCGTCGCCGCCGGCACCGGTGTTCGTGACCGTGCTCTCGGCCGACGAGGACGCCGTGGTGTCCCCGTGCACCGAGCCGGCGACGACGCCGCTGGAGACGGGGGCCTGGACGACGGACCCTCCGTTCCCCCCGGCGCCGCCGACGGCGATGCCGGCGTTGCCGACCTCGTGCCCCTCGGCGTAGCCGTCGGCGTTCGTGGAGGTGTCGACCTCGGTGACCGCGGGCCCACCCACGGACTCCGAGCTGGCGGTGGTGGTGGGGGTGCCCTCGTCCGCGGAGGCGACCGCGGAGCCGAGCAGGAAGATCCCCCCGGCCATGGTGGCGACGGCGAGGCCGTTGCGCACAGTTCGGTTCATGACTGCGTTCCTTGTCGCTGGTGTGCGTCGTTGCGCACGAGCTGGTGGTGCGGGATGGGTGGCGCAGGGTGGAGCGGTCGTGAGCCCCCGTGGCGGCTGTGGACCCGTGGAGCGGCGCTGCCGAGTTCTGCTCGGGACGAGCGGGGCGTGGCGCGGTGCGGTGATCCGGGCTGGCCAGGCCGGGAAGGGATCGCCCGCCGTGGTGTGCCCCCCGTGGGCACACCCGGGGCGGGGCTGGACCGCGCGGTGTCGGTGCTAGTCGGGGCGGGAGCCCGGGTCGTCGTCGGCGTCGACGACGGCTGCCACGGCGGCGGTGACGCACGCGGTGGCGCTCCCGGCCCGGTGGGCGGGGAGGTCTGCGGTGAGGACGGCGGTCGGCGCGCCGGGGCCCGTGGCGGTGCGGCCCGCGCCCGAGCCGGTCGAGCTGCCGCAGGGCGCGGGGACGGCGACGGGGGCCTCCGGGCTGCCAGGAGCCGGCAGCGGATCGGGGGCGCCCGGCGTGACGGGGACGTCGCCCGCGGCGGATGCCACCGGGTCCGCGCCGGCCGGCACCACCAGGGTGGGGCGGGTCGGTCCCGCCGGGCCGACCGCCGGTCGCGGGGCACCGGCGGCGCGGGGGGCGCGGCTGACGGCGGGGACCTCCGAGCCGCAGGCCGGGCCGGTGCCGATCGTGCTGACCGGGACGGTGACCGCGCCGGGGCCGGCCACCGGCTCGGGCCCCACGGCGCTGACCGGCGCGGACCTGGGGACGGCGGTGGCCGTCGTCGCGGTGGTGGCCGAGCCGGCACCGGCCGACGCCGTGCCGGAGGTGTCGACGGGCCCGGTGACCGGAGCGCCGGGGGGCGTGGTGGTCGTGCTGCCCGACCCGCTGGTGTCGCTCGTGGTGCGGCCGTCGGTCGTCCCGTCGCCGGCCGACGTGGACCCGGCCACGGCCGCGTCGCTCCCCGCGGACGTGCTGGTCCCGGAGGACTCGGAGGTGGACGCGCCGCCGGTCGCGGAGGTGGTCGCGGAGGCGGTCAGGGCCGGGTCGGGGGTCGGTGCGCCGTCCGGGGGTGCGGGGTCCCCGCCGGCTCCGGTCGTGTCCTCGGGTGTCGACGCGGCGTCGCCCTGGGCGGCGGTCGTCGTGGTCGCCGGACCGGGGTCGGCGAACGGTGCCTCCGCGGCCGACGGCTCGGTGGCCCGTTCGCTGGCCGACGTGGTCGTGACGTCGTCGGCGGGCGGGGCCTCGGTGACGGCGGTCGGCGTCGTGCCGCCTATCTCGTCGGCCGACGCGGTGCCGGTGAGGACGAGGAACGCGCCCACCGCACCGAGGCCGAGGGCGGCGCCGGCGACGACGCGACGCACCCACGGCTGACCCTGGGACGGCGTTGCGCCGTCGGCGGGGAGGTCGGCCCTGGGCATGCGGCGAAAGCTAGGAGCCCAGGCGGCCTCACGGCCAGGTTCCGGTTCGGATCCGCGCCGGAACGGCGTCACGTCGGCGAGTTGATGGACGGAACGTTCCGACTCGGTCACTCCGCGTACGAGGGTGGGCAACAAGTGTGACCGGTGCCACCATGGGTGGTATCACCGCGGGGGACGGGACGGACGTGCTGGGAGCGGCACATGGCCATGACGTTGCGGTTGTCCGGTGCGCAGACCGAGGCTCTGCGCGCCCAGGCCCGCGTCGAGCGGGTCTCGATGCAGGAGGTCGCCAAGCGGGCCGTCGACGAGTACCTCGACCTGCATGTCCGGGCGACCCCGCTGGACCTCGTCCTGGACGTCGAGCTCGAGCGCTACGGCGCCGCACTGGGAGCGCTGTTGCGGTGGCGGGACTGACCCTCGACGACCTCCTGCAGGTCGCCGCCCGGGTGGTGGGCCCCGACGTCGTCGTGGCCGACCCCGGGCTGCTGGTGGCCGGGCTCGCCCGGGCGTCGGCGGTGTCCGACGGTCGGGACGTCTACCCGACACCGGCCGAGAAGGCCGCGGCCCTCCTGCACACCCTGGCGACCGGCGGACCGCTGGCGACCGGGAACCGGCCCTTCGCCCTGGCCGCGGCCCTCGCCCTGATGGGCCTGCTCGACGCGCCTGCGCAGATCGCGCCCGACGCGGCCGTGGACCTGGTCACCGACGTCGTCACCGGCCGCACCGAGTCCGTCGCCGAGATCGCTGCGGCCCTGCGGGGGGACCCACCAGGGGCGGTGCGGACCCGGCGGTCGACCCCGTCGGGCTGGTCGCCGACGACGGGCGGTGACCACCCGGTGTGACGGCTGGGGCAGGTGGGACGGACACACCTCGGCATGTCCCTGTCGACACGCAGTGACCTCGTTACGTTGCGTGTCGACCCGCTCGGAGACGGCGCCGCTTCCCCGGTGCGCGAGCGGGACCCGGAGGGGCTCCCATGACACCGCGCTCGACCGCACGCCGCTGGGCCAGGGTCGCCGTCCCGGCTGCCGTCACCGGAGTCCTGCTGACCGTCGTCGTCGCCCCGGCGTCGGCTGCGCCCGACGACGCCCAGCCCACCACCGCCGCCGACGCCGCCCGGGCCGTCGCCGACACCGCGCACCAGATCGAGGCGCTGGGCGAGCAGGTCAACGACGCCGAGCTGGCGCTCACCGACCTGCAGACCGCCGCGGCCGACGCCGACGCCACCGCCGACCAGGCCGATGCGCAGGTCGCCGCGCTGCAGCCGCAGGTCGACGCCATCGTGCTCACCGGCTTCGTCGACGGGGTGCCCTCCGGCCTGGAGACCGTGCTGACCAGCGGGTCGGCCGACGAGATGCTCCAGCGCTGGTCGACGATCAACCAGCTCACCGACCACACCGACGCCGTCCTCGCCGAGCTCGCCGCCGCCCAGCAGGCCGCGGCCGCTGCCCGGTCGGCCGCCGACCAGGCCGAGGCGACCGCCGCCGCGTCGCTGGACGCGCTGCAGACCCAGCAGGACGAGCTGCAGACCCAGCTGGCCGCCTACCGGTCCACCTACGCCCAGCTGGCCGCGCCCCAGCGTGCTGCGGTCTCCACCGCGGTCGGGGGCCCCGAGCTGTCCGCCGCCGCGATGGCCGACGCCGCCTACGCCGCCCCGGCCGCGGCGCCGTCGGAGGCCGCCGCCGCCGCGATCCAGACCGCCTTGGCCCAGGTGGGCAAGCCCTACGTGGTCGGCGCCGCCGGCCCCGACGGGTTCGACTGCTCCGGCCTCACCCAGTTCGCCTACGCCGCGGCCGGCATCTCGCTGCCGCACTCGAGCCGCGCCCAGTCGGGCCTGGGCACCGCCGTGGCCCGCGCCGACCTGCAGCCCGGCGACCTGGTGGTCTTCTACTCACCGGTCAGCCACGTCGGCATGTACATCGGCAACGGCCAGATGGTGCACGCCAGCGTCAGCGGTCGCCCGGTCGCCGTCACCAGCGTCGACCAGCGCGGCTACGCCGGGGCGCGCCGCGTCGCCTGACTCAGCCGCCCTCGCGCATCCCCCAGGGGGAGCCGTACTCGGTGAGCAGGTCGAGGAACGGCACGCTGTCCAGGGCCTCCGGGCCGAGCACACCGGCGCCGGCCCAGGTGCCGGCGGCGACGAGCTCGAGGGCCACGACGGGGTTGACCGCGGTCTGCCAGACCACGGCCTGGTGGCCGTACTCGCGCATCGACCACTCGTTGTCGACCACGTGGTACAGGTAGACCTGCCGGGGCTCGCCGTCCTTCCCGGTGCCCGTCACCCACAGCCCGGCGCAGGTCTTGCCGGTCATGCGGTCGCCCAGCCGGGCGGGGTCGGGCAGGCACGCGGCGACGACGTCGCGCGGTGACACCTGGACGCCCTTCACGGTGACGGGGTCGGTGCGGTCCAGGCCCACCTTGTGCAGGGCCTTGAGGACGTCGATGAACTCGGTGCCCAGGCCGTACTTGAAGGTGACCCGGCCGGCGTCCACCCAGCGCGGCATGAGGAGCACCTCCTCGTGCTCCACGTTCACGCACTCGACCGGCCCGATGCCCTCGGGGAACTCGAACACCTCGGGCTCGCTGAACGGCGGCGTCGTGAAGAACCCGCGGGCCTTCTCGTAGACCACCGGCGGGTTCAGGCACTCCTCGATCGTCGTCCAGATGCTGAAGGAGGGGGCGAAGTCGTAGCCCTCGACCTCGAGGTTCGCACCGTCCCGCACGCCGAGCTCGTCGATGGCGGAGAACAGGTGGTCGGCGGCGTAGCGGGCGAAGACGTCGGAGAGCCCGGGCTCGACGCCCATGCCCACCAGCGCCAGCTGGCCCGCCGCCTCCCACTCGCCGGCCATCGCGAACTGCTCGTCGCCCAGCTTGACCCCGGTCTCGGAGTGGGGCCGCTCGGGGTGGGGGTGCGACAGCGACATGGCCATGTCCACGTACGTCACCCCGCCGGCCAGCGCGGCCCGGAACAGCGGCATCACGAACCGCGGGTCGACGGCGTTCATGAGCACGTCGCAGCGGTGCTCGGCCAGCAGGGCGGCCACCGCGTCGGCGTCGCCGGCGTCCACCGACCCGGCGCTGCTGAACCGGTCGTCGCCGACGGCGGAGGCCGTGGCGTCGGCCCGGGCGCCGTCGTAGTCGGTGACCACCAGGGCCTCGAAGAAGCCGCGCCGGGCGGCGATGGCGGCGAAGGCGCTGCCGACGCCACCGGCGCCGACCAGGAGGATCCGCATGCTGACCTGCTCTCGGGAGGGGTGGCCGGGAGCCTAGGTGACGACGGCCACCGGCGCGACGGCTTCCGTCGCCGCGCGAACTCGTGACACGGGAAACCCTTGTGGAGCGGCTGTCCACCTGCGATAACCGTGGCATGACGGAACCAGTGAGCCGGTCGACGGACCAGCCGCAGCTCAAGTCGGGGGCCATCGGGTTCGTCGACGCCCTGGTCATCGGCCTGGCGTCGACCTCGCCGGCCTACTCGCTGGCCGCGGTCGTCGGCGCCGTGGTGGCGCTCGTCGGCGTGTACGCCCCCGGCGTCTTCCTGGCCTCGTTCGTGCCGATGCTGCTCATCGCCTCGGCCTTCTACTACCTGAACAAGGCCGACCAGGACTGCGGGACGACGTTCTCCTGGGTCACCCGGGCCATGGGGCCGTGGGTGGGCTGGATGGGCGGCTGGGCCATCTCGATGACCGGTGTGCTGGTCATCGGCTCGCTGGCCGACACCGGCGTGCGGTTCGGCCTGTTGGCCCTGCAGCTCGACGGCCTGGCCGAGAACACCTTCCTGGTGCGCACGCTGACCGTGCTGCTCATCTTCGCGATGACCTGGATCTGCGTCATCGGCACCGAGACCAGCGCCAAGCTGCAGAACGGCCTGATCATCGCCCAGGTCGGCGCGCTGCTGGTGTTCGCCGTCGTCGCCCTGGTCGCCGGGCTCTCGGGCAACGGCGAGGCCGACGGCGGCAACCTCACCCCGTCGATCGACTGGCTGAACCCCTTCGGTGCCGGTGGTGCCGCGCTCACCGGGGGGCTGCTGCTCGGCGTCTTCATCTACTGGGGCTGGGAGTCCGCGGTCAACCTGACCGAGGAGACGTCGGACGCCGAGTCCACCCCCGGCAAGGCGGCCATCGTCTCGACCGTCGTGCTGCTGGTGACCTACCTGGGCGTCACGATCGCGATCCTCAGCTACTTCGGCACCGACTTCCTGGCCTCCCGCGAGGACGAGGCCGAGACGATCTTCGCGACGATGGCCACGCAGGTGCTCGGGGGCTGGGACTGGGTGCTGCTGCTGGCCGTGGCCACCTCGGCCATCGCCTCGACCCAGACCACCATCCTGCCGGCGTCGCGCACCGGGCTGTCGATGGCCCGGCGGCACGCGATGCCGAAGGCGCTGGCCCGCATCCACCCGCGCTTCCGCACGCCCGACGTCTCCACCTGGCTGGTCGCGGTCATCGCCGCGGCCTGGTACGTCGTGGTCAACCTGATCAGCGAGAACGCGCTGTTCGACTCGCTGACGGCGCTGTCGCTGCTGATCGCCTTCTACTACTCGCTGACCGGCATCGCGTGCGCGGTGTTCCACCGCAAGCAGCTGACCCGCAGCGCGAAGGACCTCCTGCTCATCGGCGTCGGCCCGCTGATCGGGTCGGCGCTGCTGATCTGGCTGCTGGTCGAGTCGATCGGCGACCTCGCCGACCCGGCGAACTCCGACCTGGGCACCGCCTGGTTCGGCCTGGGCCCGCCGCTGGTGATGGGCATCGCCATCTTCCTGGTCGGCGTCCTCTTCATGCTCTTCTGGCGGTTCAAGGACCGCCGGTTCTGGGCCGAGAAGACCACCACGGCCGAGCGCCTGCAGGCCGACATCGCCGCCGGCCGCACGGCCGCCGCCGTCGAGGACCCCGCCCCGTGACCCATCTGGAGAACCGACCGTGAGCATCGTGCTCGGCTACGACGAGTCCCCGGGCGCCCGCCGCGCCCTCGACCTGGCCGTCGACCTGGCCGCCCGGCTCGAGGAGCCGCTGGTGCTGGTCTTCGGCGCCGCCCCGCCGGGGACGGTGGGCGAGGAGGCCGGTGCGCACGCGCAGGCCCTCGCCGAGATCGGCGGGACGGCGGTCGGGCACGCCGTCGAGGTCGCCGACGCCGCGGGCGTGCGCACCGTGGTGGAGGTGCTGCCGGCCAAGCCGGTCGACGCCCTGCTCGACGCCGCCGACCGGCACGACGCCCGGGTGATCGTCGTCGGCACCTACGGCGAGACCCCGCTGCGCGGCGCGATCCTCGGCTCGGTGCCGCACAAGCTGCTGCACCTGTCCGCCCGCCCCGTTCTCTGCGTCCCCGCCGAGCAGGAGTGACCCCGGGCGCGGGCCCGTCCGCGCAGCGTTGATCAGGGCCCCTGATCGAAGTCCGTCCCCCTCCACGAACGTCGGTGGAGGGGGACGGACTCCCGTGGAGGAGGACGCCTCCCTCAGAGCCGCGCCCAGGCCTCGGTGAGGACGCCGCGGAGGATCTGCTCGATCTCGTCGAACTCGGCCTGGCCGGCGATGAGCGGCGGGGCGAGCTGGACGACTGGGTCGCCGCGGTCGTCGGCGCGGCAGTAGAGGCCCGCGTCGAACAGGGCGCCGGAGAGGAACCCGCGCAGCAGCCGCTCGCTCTCGTCGGCGTCGAAGGTCTCCTTGGTCGCCTTGTCCTTGACCAGCTCGATCCCGTAGAAGAACCCGTCGCCGCGGACGTCGCCCACGATCGGCAGGTCGGTCAGCTTCTCCAGCGTGCGGCGGAAGTCGTGCTCGGTGTCCAGCACGTGCTGGTTGAGGCCCTCGCGCTCGAAGACGTCCAGGTTCGCCAGGCCGACGGCCGCCGAGACGGGGTGCCCGCCGAAGGTGTAGCCGTGCGGGAAGGTGACGCCGGGGCGCAGGAAGGGCTCCATCACCCTGTCGCTGGCGATCATCGCGCCGATGGGCGAGTAGCCCGAGGTCATGCCCTTGGCGCAGGTGATCATGTCGGGCACGTAGCCGAACTTCTCGCAGGCGAACGTGGTGCCCAGCCGGCCGAAGGCGCAGATGACCTCGTCGCTGACCAGTAGCACGTCGTGCCGGTCGCAGATCTCGCGCACCCGGTCGAAGTAGCCGGGCGGGGGCGGGAAGCAGCCGCCGGCGTTCTGCACCGGCTCCAGGAACACCGCGGCCACGGTGTCGGGGCCCTCGAACAGGATCGCCTGCTCGATCTGGTCGGCCGCCCACTGGCCGAACGCCTTCGGGTCGTCGCCGAAGTAGGGGGCCCGGTAGATGTTGGTGTTGGCCGCCCGGAAGGCGCCGGGCACCAGGGGCTCGAAGTCCTGCTTGAGCGCGGGCAGCCCGGTGATGGACAGGGCCCCCTGGGTCGTGCCGTGGTAGGCGATGGCCCGGCTGATCACCTTGTGCTTGGCCGGCTTGCCGACCAGCTTGAAGTACTGCTTGGCCGCCTTCCACGCCGTCTCGACCGCCTCGCCGCCGCCGGTGGTGAAGAAGACCCGGTTGAGGTCGCCGGGCGCGGCGGCGGCCAGCCGCTTCGACAGCTCGATGGCACTGGGGTGGGCGTAGGACCAGATCGGGAAGAACGCCAGCTCCTCGGCCTGCTTCGCGGCGGCCTGCGCCAGCTCGCGGCGGCCGTGCCCGGCCTGGACGACGAACAACCCGGCCAGCCCGTCGAGGTACCTGCGCCCGCGGTCGTCCCAGAGGTAGCAGCCCTCGCCCTTCACGATCACCGGCGGGGCCTGCTCGCCGTAGCTCCCCATGCGGGAGAAGTGCAGCCACAGGTTGTCCACGTCCCGTGGGCCGTAGTGGCCCGGCTCGGTGACCGGCTGCTCGGTGGTGGTCATGGCGGTACCCCCTGCGGCTGCGGATTCCGTCGTCCGACGACGGTTCGACACCCGGGAGCGTAGCCAGAACAGGTCGCGGAAAGCGAGACCGTCAGTGCGGCGTCCTGCCCTCGGCAAGCATCGTCACCAGGGTGTCGATCTTCCTGGCCCGGGTGCGGTCGTTCGCCGCGACGGCCACGCGGTGCAGCACGGCGTAGCGGTCGGTGCCGTCCAGGGCGTCGAAGGCCGCACGGGCGGCGGGGACGGCGTCGAGCGCGGCGGCGAGGTCGTCGGGCACGGTCATCGTGGCCGGACCGGCGTAGGCGCGCTCCCACCGGCCGTCGGCCTGCGCGGCCTCGACCTGGGCCAGCCCGGCCGGGCGCATCCGGCCCGACGCGACCAGCTCGGCGACGGTGGCGACGTTCTTGGCCGACCAGATGCTGCGCGGACGGCGGGGCGTGACCCGGATGGTCCAGCTCGTGTCGTCGTACCGGTTGGCCCGGCCGTCGATCCAGCCGTGGCAGAGCAAGCCCTCGACCAGCTGGGCCCAGGTGACCGACGCGAAGACGGCCCCCTTCTTCGCCAGCCGCACGTACAGCCCGGGGGCCGAGGCGCCGTTCTCCGCCAGCCAGGCGTCGAGCTCGTCGCCGTCGGCGAACGACCGCACCTCGAATTCACGCTCCACGCCGACATCGTGGCGCTTCTGCCCGGTTCGGCGTGCACCGAGTGGGGCCGGCGTTTCGGAACCCCCGCGGGCGGTCACGGGTCGACGGTGACCCGACGCGTGCCCGGACCGGACCAGCTCTGGCTGGTGCGGCACGGGGAGAGCCAGGGCAACCTCGCCGACGCCCGCGCCCACGCCCTCGGCGTCGACCGGCTCGAGCTCGACGTCCGCGACCCCGACGTGCCGCTGTCGCCCACGGGGGAGCAGCAGGCCGATGCGCTGGGCTGCCACCTCGCCGGGCTCGACGAGCGGCCGACCGCCGTCCTGGCCTCGCCGTTCACCCGGGCCGCCGAGACCGCTCGGCGGGCCGCGACCGGGCTGGACCTGCCCGTGCGGTGCGACGAGCGGCTGCGCGAGCGCGACTTCGGGGCCTTCGACGGCATGACGGCGCAGGGGATCCGCGAGCGGTACCCGGAGGAGGCCGAGCGCCGGCGGCTGCTGGGCAAGTTCTGGTACCGCCCGCCGGGCGGCGAGAGCTGGGCCGACGTCGCCCTGCGGGTGCGCAGCGTGCTGGCCACCGAGGCGCTGCGGTACGACGGCGACCGGTTGCTCGTGGTCGCCCACCAAGCCGTGGTCATGGTCTTCCGCTACGTCCTCGAGGAGCTGTCGGAGGAGCGCCTGCTCGAGGTCGACCGCACCGAGCAGGTCGCCAACGCATCCCTCACCCGGTACCGCGCCGCGGGCCACGGGTGGGAGCTGCAGGAGTTCAACGCCGTCGAGCACCTGGCGGACGTCACCGTCACCGAGGAGCCCGATGTCCCGCACCCCTGAGGACGCCGCACCCGCACTCGTCACCCCGCAGCTGCTGCGCGACTGGCGGCTGCCCGAACCCACCGGGGGCAAGGACGCCCGCGGCTCGGTGCTCGTCGTCGGCGGGAGCACCGAGACCCTGGGGGCCGTCCTGCTGGCCGCCGAGGCCGCGCTGCGGTCGGGCGCGGGCAAGCTGCAGGTCGCCGTCCCGCGGAGCCTGGCACCGGTGACGTCGTCCGCGCTGCCGGAGGCGCTGGTGCGCGGGTTGGCCGAGACCGACGAGGGCGCGGTGCGGGCCGACGCCGCCGAGCGCGTGCTGGACCTCGCGCAGCAGGCGGCCGCCGTCCTGGTCGGGCCCGGGATGGTCGACGAACCGCAGACCCGTGAGCTGGTCGAGCGGTTGCTGCCCGAGCTGCGCGGTCCGCTGGCCCTCGACGCCCTCGGTCTGGCCGCGGTCACGGCGGACCCCTCCTGCCTGCACCACCTCGAGGGCCGGGTGGTGCTGACCCCCAACCCGACCGAGCTGGCCTTCGGGTTGCACGTGGAACAGGTCGACGACCCGGCTGCCGCCGCGGTGGAGATGGCGGACCGGGCACAGGCCGTGGTGGCCCTCGGCGGGGCGACGAGCTGGGTCGCGGCCCCCGACGGCCGGTTGTGGCGCGACGAGAGCGGGGGCGCCGGCCTCGGCGTGTCCGGATCGGGTGACGTGCGGGCCGGGGTGGTGGCCGGGCTGCTGGCCCGGGGGGCGGAGCCTGCCCAGGCGGCCGTGTGGGCAGCGCACCTGCACGGCCGGGCGGGCGAGCGGTTGGCCGCCTCGGTCGGCCGGCTGGGCTTCCTGGCCCGCGAGCTCCCCCCGGAGCTGCCGCGCGTGCTCAGCGAGGTCGACCTCTAGCCCCGGGCAGCCGCCCGACGGGCGCGGTAGGCCGCGGCGTGGGTGCGGTTGGCGCACGCGGTGTCGCAGAACCGGCGAGAGCGGTTCTTGGTCAGGTCGACCAGTGCGGCTCCGCAGCCCTCGGCCTCGCACCGGCTCAGCCGGTCCAGCTCCTCGGCGCGCACGAGGTCGGCCACGGCCATGGCGGCCTCGACCGCCATGCGGTGGGCCAGGGGGGCGTGCGGCTCGGTGGCGTGCACGTGCCACCCCCAGTCGTCGTGCCGCACCAGCTGGGGCTGGGCGTCGCCGTCGCGCAGCAGCCGGTTGACGACGGCGACGACGCCGTCGGTGTCGTCGTCCCACATCTCGGCCAGGCGGGCCCGCAGCCGGTGCACCGCGGCCAGCTCGGCGTCGTCGCCGGCGCGGTGGCCGGTGAAGCCCCAGGTGTCCAGGAAGGCGGCGAGCGCGGGCGGGTCGGGGAGCAGCTCGGTGCCGGTGCCCGAGCCGCTGGCGGTGTTCACCAGGCCCGCGGCGGCCTGCAGGCCGACCTCGGTGTCATGGGCGAAGAGCATGTTGCTCCTGACGTCTGCTACGGTGCGACACGTCAGGAGCATACGACCCGTCGGTCCTGACCTCATCCGTGGAGGACACCGTGCTGGATCGCCGTGCCGGGCTCACCGGTCTGCTGCTCGCCCTGGCGTCGGCCGCCGCCTTCGGCACGTCGGGGGTGTTCGCCTCCAGCCTGCTGGCCTCGGGGTGGAGCGCCGCGGCGGCCGTGACCGTGCGGGTCGGGCTGGCGGCGCTGGTGCTCACCGTGCCGGCGCTGGTGCAGCTGCGTGGCCGCTGGTCGCTGCTGCGGGCCAACGTCGGGTCGGTGCTCGCCTTCGGGCTGCTGGCCGTGGCCGGCTGCCAGCTGGCCTACTTCCTGGCCATCGGCCGGCTGTCGGTGGGGGTCGCGCTGCTCCTGGAGTACTCCGGGGTCGTCCTCGTGGTGCTGTGGATGTGGCTGCGGCACGCCCAGCGGCCCTCCCGCACCACCACGGCCGGCGTCGCGGTGGCCGTGCTGGGCCTCGTGCTCGTGCTCGACGTGCTCAGCGGGGCCGAGGTCGACCTGCTCGGCGTGTTCTGGGGGCTGCTGGCCGCGGTCGGGCTGGCCGTCTACTTCGTGGTGTCCGGGCGCACCGACGGCGCGCTGCCCCCGCTGGTCAGCGCCTGGGGCGGGCTGGGCGTGGGCGCGGTCGCCCTGGGGCTGGCCGCCGCCGTCGGGGTCGTGCCCTGGCGCACCGCGACGGCCGACGTCGACCTGGCCGGCGTGCAGGTCAGCTGGCTGGTGCCGGTGCTGGGGCTGTCCCTGGTGGCCGCGGCCTTCGCCTACGCCAGCGGGGTCGCCGCGATCCGCCGCCTGGGCTCGCGCACCAGCTCTTTCGTCGGGCTGACCGAGGTGCTGTTCGCCGTCCTCTTCGCCTGGTTGCTGCTGGGGCAGGCGCCCGGGGTCGTGCAGCTGGTCGGCGGCGTGGTCGTGCTCGCCGGGATCGTGCTGGTGCGGATGGGCGAGGACCGGGTGCCGCCGGCGCCCGTCGAGACCCTGCCCGAGGGGACCGCGCCCGCACCCGGGGACCGGCCCCAGCGAGTCCGCACGACGTAAGGGCAGGTCGGGCGCCTATCGTGGGGTGATGACCGGCACCTCAGACACCACAGACGCAGCCGTCGCAGCGATCCGGGTGGCCGACGCCGAGCGTCAGGCCGCCCAGTCCGCCGCCCGCGAGGCCCAACGGCGCTGGGAGGCGGCCCTCGTCGATGCCGTCGAGGCCGGTCATGCCCCCTCGGCCGTCGCGCGCGAGGCCGGCGTGACCCGCAACCGGGTGTCCCAGCTGGTGTCGGCGCGCCGGGCGGCGGGGCAGGCCGACCGGGCCCCGCGCACCCCCCGCATCGTGCCCAGCCCGTTCCACTGAGATCCTCGACTGCGTAAACGGCGTTTGAACCTCGGGCTGACCGGCTAGACCCGAGCAGACGCCACAGCGAGCGAGGAGGCTCCCGTGCCCGACAACCTGCGCGGATCCCGGATGGGCTCGACGAGCCTGGAGACCGTCCGCGGCGCGACCTTCGCGGAGTCCGCCACCCACGTCTACGCCTGCGAGCAGGGCCACGACGTCCCGATCACGTTCGCGGCCGACGCGATCCCGCCGTCCACCTGGGCGTGCCCGCGGCACGGCAGCCCGGCCGCCCTGGTGGTGACGCCGGACACCCCGGTCGCCGAGCCCGCCGACGAGGACGACGCCCCGCGGGGCCGAGCGCGCAAGACCGGGCCGCCCCGGGTCAGCAAGACCCCCTGGGAGATGCTGCTGGAGCGGCGGGAGATCGCCGACCTCGACGAGCTGCTGGCCGAGCGGCTCGAGGTGCTGCGGGCCCGGCGCACGCGGGCCTGAGCCTCAGCGGTCCGGGTCGACCACCAGCTCGACCTCGACCTCGTCGCCGGCACCGCGGCCGGTGGCCTTGCGCGTCGCGGCGTTGAACGACACCAGGTAGCGGCCACCCATGACGCCGATCGTGGTGGTGTAGGTGAAGCCGCCGTCGACGGTCACGACGACGGGCACCCGCTTGCCCCGGCCGAAGCCGAGCTCGACGTCCTCGGGCACGACGATGCCGACGTTGTTGCCCCCGGTCGCCTCGAGGGTGGTGCGGAACGTGGTCATGGCCGGTGATGATGCCGCGCCCGGCCGCCGTGCGGTAGGCAGGTGGGCATGACCGCACCGTTGATCGCCGCCCTCGGGGACCGGGTCCCCGCCGTCGACCCCACCGCGTTCGTCGCGCCGACCGCCGTCGTGGTCGGCGACGTCGCGCTCGGGCCCCGCGCCTCGGTCTGGTACGGCGCGGTCGTGCGCGCCGACGCCGAGTCCATCCGCATCGGTGCGGACTCCAACGTGCAGGACGGCTCGACGCTGCACAGCGACCCCGGGTCCCCGCTGGTGCTCGGCGACCGGGTCACGGTCGGCCACCGGGTGGTGCTGCACGGTGCCCGCGTGGACGACGACGTGCTCGTCGGCATGGGCGCGGTGGTGATGAACGGTGCCCACATCGGCTCGGGGTCGATCGTCGCTGCCGGCGCCGTGGTCACCGAGGGGATGGTCGTGGCGCCCGGCTCGCTGGTCGCGGGTGTGCCGGCCAGGGTCGTCAAGGACCTCGGTGGCGCCGCCGTCGAGCGCATCCGGGCCAACGCGACCAGCTACACCGACCGCATCCAGCAACACCGAAGTCTTCGAGTTCTCGACTGATGGAACGGCCCGGTCGCAGGGGCCCGCCCCGCGCGGAGCGTGGGGTGGGGGGCGATCGGGTCCTTCTGTCACGCGAGTTGAGCTGCCACCAGCGGGGTGAGGGTGAGGTGGGGCTTGTTCTGCTCGAGCGCCCGCAGCGCCCACTTGTCGGTGAACACCGCCAGGACCTCGCCGTCGGGCCGGGTCATGATCTCCGCGCCCCGGGCCTTGGCGATCTCGGGCGCGGACTCGGCGTCGGTGATGCGGGCGACCGAGTAGGGCAGCATCTCGATGCTGATCCGCGAGCCGAACTCGTGCTCCATGCGGTGGGTGGCCACCTCGAACTGCATGGGGCCGACGACGGCGAGCACCGGGGCGCCGTCGCCGCGCCGCTCGGAGACCAGCACCTGGACGACGCCCTCGCCCGCCAGCGTGTCCATGCCCTTGCGGAACTGCTTGTACTTGCTGGTGTCCGCCGCCCGGGCCACCGCGAAGTGCTCGGGGGCGAACGTGGTGATGGGGGGATACGTCACGGGCGCATCCACGTACAGGGTGTCGCCCACCCCGAGGGCGCTGGCGTTGACCAGGCCCACGACGTCGCCGGGGTAGGCGGTCTCGATGGTCTCGCGGTCGCGGCCGAACACCTGCTGGGCGTACTTGGTCGCGAACGGTCGCCCGTTGGACGCGTTGGTGACCACCATGCCGCGCTCGAACACGCCCGTGCAGATGCGGATGTAGGCCAGCCGGTCGCGGTGACCGGTGTCCATGCCGGCCTGCACCTTGAACACGAAGGCGCTGAAGGGGTCGTCGAGGGCGCGGGGCTTGCCGTCGGCGTCGGGCCGGTCGGCCGGCGGGGGAGCGAGGTCGACCAGGGTGTCCAGCAGCGCCGCGACCCCGAAGTTCGACACCGCGGACGCGAACAGCACCGGGGTGGTGGCGCCGGCGAGGAAGAGCTCCTGGTCGTGCTCGGCGCCCGAGGCCTCCAGCAGCTCGCTCTCCTCGAGCGCCGTGGTCCAGGCGTCGCCCTCCTGGGCCAGCGCGGCGTCGGCGTCCATGACCTCCTCCGGGGCGATGGTTGCGCCGCCGGCGGTGCGGGTGAAGTGCCGGTAGCTGCCGTCGCGGCGGTCGAGCACGCCGCGGAAGTCACCGGCGATGCCGACCGGCCAGGTGAGCGGGGTGGGCTGCAGGCCGGTGCGCTCGGCGATCTCGTCCATGAGGGCCAGCGCCTCGTTGCCGGGCCGGTCCCACTTGTTGATGACCGTGATGATGGGGATGCCGCGGTGCTTGCAGACCGCGAACAGCTTCATGGTCTGGGTCTCGAGGCCCTTGGCGGCGTCGACCAGCATCACCGCGGCGTCGACGGCGGTGAGCACCCGGTAGGTGTCCTCGGAGAAGTCGGCGTGGCCGGGGGTGTCCAGCAGGTTCACCACGGCGTCGCGGTAGGCGAACTGCAGTGCGGCGCTGGTGATGGAGATGCCGCGGGCCTTCTCCATGTCCATCCAGTCGGACACGGTGGCCCCGCGGCCGGCCTTGCCGTGCACCGCGCCGGCCCGCCCGATCACGTGGGCGTGCAGGGCCAGGGCCTCGGTGAGGGTGCTCTTGCCTGCGTCGGGGTGGCTGATGACGGCGAAGGTCCGACGGCGCGCGGCCTCGCCGGCGGCGGTGCTCATTCCCGCGAGTCTACGGCGCGGCCGGACCGGGGGCCCCGGCCCGGCCGGGGAATGGTCGGCGGCGTGGGTCCGGGAATGGCGCGGACCATTGTCGACACGGGTGCCGGTCATCGCCCGGAATGGTGTCGACATCTCGACGGCGAGGGGGTGCGACCGGCGGCCCCGAGTCGACATCCAGCGTCGCGACCTGGGGTTTTGGTCTCACCCCTTCGGGTGGGAGGGTGGTCGTCGACCATTCACCGAATGGTGACCCGTGCCGCCGACAAAAATGCAGCGGAACGGCTCGGGTTCGAGTGAACAACGTGGGGGCCGTGCCGTAATCGAGCCTGACGGTCGGGGGATGTCCCCGCGGAGGAGCAGGAAGAGGACGAGCGTGGACGGCTTGGACGACATCGTCGAGGACTTCCTCGTCGAGAGCCACGAGAACCTGGACCAGCTGGACCGGGACCTGGTGGCGCTCGAGCAGGAGCCCAACTCGCGGGAGCGGCTCTCGAGCATCTTCCGCACGATCCACACGATCAAGGGCACCAGCGGCTTCCTGGCCTTCGGGAAGCTGGAGAAGGTCGCCCACGTCGGGGAGAACATGCTGTCGCGGCTGCGCGACGGCGCTCTGCAGCTGACCCCCCGCCGCACCGACGCGCTGCTCACGATGGTCGACACGGTCCGCGAGCTGCTGCAGTCGATCGAGACCACCGGTGGCGAGGGCGCGGTCGACGTCGAGCTCGCCGTCGAGCTCATCAGCGCGGCACTCGAGGAGCCGGCGGACGGCGCCGAGGAGACCTCCGCCGAGGTCCCTGCCGAGGAGCCCGCCGTCGAGGCCGTCGAGGCCGTCGCGGCCGTCGCGGCCGTCGAGGTGCCCGAGGCCCCCCAGGCCGCCGCCGAGGAGCCCGCCCCGGCGCCGGTCGCCGCCGCGGCTCCCGCGCCGGTCGCCGTCCCGGCCCCGGCCCCCGTGCCGGTCCCGGCGGCCGCCCCTGCCGCCCCGGCCCCGGTGGCGGCCAAGGCCGCCGCCCCCGTGGCGACCAAGGCCGCCGGCGCGGCCGAGGAGGGCGAGGCCCCCCGTCGGGCGGTCGCCGACTCCACCATCCGCGTGGACGTCGACCTGCTCGACGCCCTCATGCAGCTGGTCGGCGAGCTCGTGCTGACCCGCAACCAGATCGTGCAGTACGTCTCGCGGCAGGCCGACACCGATCTGGTGCGCGCCGGGCAGCGGCTCAACCTGATCGCCAGCGAGCTGCAGGAGGGCGTCATGAAGACGCGCATGCAGCCCATCGACCACATCTGGTCCAAGCTGCCCCGCGTCGTCCGGGACCTCGGCATGCAGTGCAGCAAGACCGTGCGGCTGGCCATGGAGGGCAACGAGACCGAGCTCGACAAGACCCTGCTCGAGGCGGTCAAGGACCCGCTGACCCACCTCGTGCGCAACTCCGTCGACCACGGCATCGAGACCCCCGACGCCCGCCGCGCGGCCGGCAAGCCCGGTGAGGGCGTGCTGAGCCTGCGGGCGCGCCACGAGTCCGGCCAGGTCGTGGTCGAGGTCATCGACGACGGCGCCGGCATCGACCCGGTCAAGATCGGCGAGAGCGCGCTGCGCAAGGGCCTCGTGACCTCGGACCAGCTGGCCCGCATGGCCACCGCGGACATCCTGCAGCTGATCTTCGCCCCGGGCTTCTCCACCGCCGCCGCGGTCACCAACGTGTCCGGTCGCGGGGTCGGGATGGACGTCGTCAAGACCAACATCGAGGCCATCGGCGGCACCATCGAGATCGAGTCCGAGCCCGGCCGCGGCACCTGCACCCGCCTGCGCATCCCGCTGACCCTGGCCATCGTGCCCGCGCTGACCATCGAGTGCGCCGGCGACCGGTACGCCATCCCGCAGGTCAGCCTGCAGGAGCTGGTCAGCCTGGACGCCGAGAAGGCGGCCACCGCGGTCGAGGAGATCGGCGGCGCGCAGGTCTACCGCCTGCGCGGCGAGCTGCTGCCGCTGGTGCAGCTGGCCGACGTCTTCGGCACCAGCTCCGAGCGGCACGACGGGCACGTGGTCATCGCCGTCCTGCGGTCCGAGGGCCGCCGCTTCGGCCTGGTCGTCGACCGGGTCATCAACACCGAGGAGATCGTCGTGAAGGCAGTCGGCGCCCAGCTCAAGTCCATCGGCCTCTACTCCGGGGCCACCGTCCTCGGCGACGGCACCGTCGCCCTCATCCTCGACGTCCAGGCCCTCGCCCGGCGGGCCCTGCGGGCCGAGACCATGGAGCGCGCCGACCAGCGCAGCGCCGCGGCCGCCGCAGCCAGCACCACCGCTGCCTCGGCCGACCGCTCGCGGATGCTGCTGGCCGCCATCGGCGGGGGACGGCGGGTCGCGATCCCGCTGGACACCGTCACTCGGCTGGAGCAGATCAAGACGGCCACGGTGGAACGGGTCGGCTCCCGCGAGGTGGTGCAGTACCGCGGCGCCATCCTGCCGATCGTCCGGCTGGACCAGCACCTGGGTGCGTCGTCCTCCTACGGCTACGGCGAGGAGACGGTCAAGGACACCCTCGAGGTCATCGTCTACGCCGACCGTGACCGCAGCGTGGCCATCGTCGTCGAGGAGATCCTCGACATCATCGACGACAGCGAGGCCAAGCACAGCGACATCGACGACATGGGCCTGCTCGGATCCGCCGTCTTCGGCGACAAGGTCACCGAGCTGCTCGACGTGCGCGCCGCGATCCTCGCGGCCGACCCCGGCTTCTACGCCTTCGACACGACCGCCCCGGCGGCCTCCGACGACCTGATGGCGGTCTGACATGAGCACCCTGACCACGCCGGGCACCGGCACCGCGCAGCTGGCCACCTTCTGGCTGGACGGCGACCTCTACGGGGTCGAGGTGGAGCACGTGCAGGAGGTGCTCCGGGCCCAGAAGCTCACCCGGGTGCCGCTGGCCCCGCCGGCCGTGGCCGGCCTGATCAACCTCCGCGGCCAGGTGGTCACCGCCATCGAGCTGCGCGAGCGGCTGGGCCGCCCGGCCCGCGGGGACGACGCCGAGAGCGTGGTGATCGTCGTCCGCATGCACGGGGAGGCCGTCAGCTTCCTGGTCGACGGCATCGCCGACGTCGTGCACGTCGAGGCCGCGGACTTCGAGCAGCCGCCGGACACCCTGGACGGCCGCGCCCGCGACCTCATCCGCGGTGCCTACAAGCTGGACGGCCGGCTGCTGCTGGCCCTCGACGTCGCCCGCGCCGTCGCGGCCTGATCCCGCAGGCAGCCCGCACCACCCCTCGCACGAACCCTCGCACGACCCCTTGCACGACCCGACCGGATCGCCGACGACCTGCTCGCCGGCGATCCGGTCCCACCCCTGCCCTGGCCGGAGCTCGGCCAGCACCCCGGGTGACACGGACGTCACCCGGCATCACCGGCGCCCCCGGCGCCGCGGGCGCGACCTGCCCAAGAGCGTCGCCATCTCCACCTGTCGACCCACCGCCCGCCGCCGTGAGCTTGGAGCCCCCCCATGACCGCCCCGCAGCAGACCTCCCGCCGATGGGCAGCCGACCTGCCGATCGCGATGAAGATCGGCGCCGCCGTCGTCACCCTGGCCCTGGTGGCCGTGGGCCTGGCCGTGCTCGCCACCGTCAACATCGGGTCGCTCCGTGACTCCGGCCAGACCCTGTACCGGGGCACCGTCGTCCCGCTCATCGAGCTCTCTGAGATCCAGCGCAGCTACCAGGGCGACCGCGCCCGGGTGATCCAGTACGGCATCGCCGACGCCGACGTCCGCGCCGAGCTGCGCACCGACCTCACCGAGCGCCGCGGCGAGATCGAGGACCTCATCACGGCCTACGCCCCGGCGGCGGCGGACCCGGACTCGTTCCAGCAGTTCCGCACCCAGCTCGAGGCCTACTACGACCTCGCCGAGAACACGTTGTTCCCGCTCGCCGACGCCGGCGACGAGGCCGGGTTCGGCGCGCTGTTCCAGGAGCAGGTGCGCCCCGCGACCACCGCCGTCGTGGAGCCGCTGCAGGCCGAGGCCGACGCCCAGGCCGCCCTGGCGCAGACCCGGGCCGACGCCGGGGTCGCGCAGGCGTCGACGTCCTTCACCACCATCTGGGTCGCGCTCGCCGGCGGCCTGTTCGTGGCCAGCGCCCTGACCGTGCTGGTGGTGCGCCGCATGCTCCGGGCGCTCCGCTCGCTGCAGGGCTCCATCGCCGCGCTGGCGGCCGGTGACCTCACCACCGAGCCCGAGGTGCTCTCGCAGGACGAGCTGGGCCGCACGGCGGACGCGCTGCGGGGTGCGCTGGCCGACCTCCGGGCGCTCATGACCACCGTGGTCGGCTCGGCGGACGCAGTGGCGGCCTCCAGCGAGGAGCTCTCGGCCTCGGCGGCGCAGATCTCGGCGTCGTCGGAGGAGACCTCGGCGCAGTCGACCGTCGTGTCCGGTGCCGCGGACGAGGTGTCGCGGTCGGTGGCCACGGTGGCTGCCGGCGCCGAGGAGATGAGTGCCTCGATCCGGGAGATCGCGCAGAACGCCAACGAGGCGGCCCGGGTCGCGGCCACCGCGGTGAGCGAGGCCGAGGCCACCAACGCCACCATCGCCAAGCTGGGTGAGTCGTCGAAGGAGATCGGCGACGTCATCAAGGTCATCACCAGCATCGCCGAGCAGACGAACCTGCTGGCCCTCAACGCCACGATCGAGGCCGCCCGCGCAGGTGAGGCGGGCAAGGGCTTCGCCGTGGTGGCCAACGAGGTCAAGGAGCTGGCGCAGGAGACCGCCCGGGCCACCGAGGACATCGCCCGCCGGGTCGAGGCCATCCAGGCCGACACCACCGGGGCGACCGAGGCCATCGCCCGCATCGGCACCGTCATCGGCGAGATCAACGACTACCAGCTGACCATCGCCAGCGCCGTCGAGGAGCAGACCGCCACGACGAACGAGATGTCGCGCAGCGTGGCCGAGGCCGCCGGTGGCACCACCGAGATCGCCGCGAACATCACCGGCGTCTCGACCGCGGCCAACTCGACCACCCAGGCGCTCTCCCAGACCCGGGTCGCGGTGGACGAGCTCTCGCGCATGGCCACGGACCTCCGGTCCACCGTCGGCCGCTTCACCCACTGACCCGCCGACCCGCCGCCCCCGAGACGACCACCGAGACGAGGACCTGGACATGACCACGACCACCCGAGGGCGCCGCTTCGGCATCCGCTCGCAGGTGCTCGCCGTCGGTGCCGCGGGCATCGTCGCGGCGGCAGCCGTCGGCACCGTCGCGCTGACCAGCCTGACCACGGCCGGTGATCGGCTGGACGCGGTGCTCGAGCTGGAGACCGCGCTCGACGTGTCCCGCCAGATCCAGACCGCCGACGCCGACATCAGCGGTTGGCAGGTCGCCTACGCCTGGGACGCACGTCGGGTCGGCCCGCTCGCGGCCGTCGACCCGACCAGCGTCAACCGGGCCGGCTTCGTGGCCTCCTCCGAGGCCCTGGACGCCACCCTGGCCGCGATGCCGCGGGAGGTGCTGACCGCCGAGGAGCAGTCCACCTACGACCAGATCCTCAGCACGTGGGACGACTTCTTCGCCGCCGACGACCAGGCGGTGGCTGCCTACGCGCTGAACACGCCGGAGGGCACCGACGCCGGCGACGCCGTCATCCTCGGGCAGGTCTACGACGCGTACTACCAGCTGCTGCAGATGACCGCCGACCTGCACGCCTCCCTCGCCGACCGGGTCGACGCGGAGACCGCCGCGGCGGACGCCGCGCAGACGCGGGCCACCTGGCTGGTGGGCATCGCGCTGGCGCTGGCCGTGGTCGTCGTCCTCGGGCTGGCCCTGTGGACGTCCGGCCGGATGGTCACGGCGCTGCGCAGGCTGCGCCACAGCGCCGTCGCCCTCGCCTCGGGGGACCTCACGACGGCGACCGGCGTGCAGCGCAACGACGAGGTCGGCGACACCGCGGGGGCCCTCGACGAGGCGCTGGGCAACCTGCGGTCGCTGATGTCCTCCGTGGTCGGCTCGGCCGACGCGGTCGGGGCCTCCAGCAAGGAGCTCTCCGCGTCGGCCGCGCAGATCGCGGAGTCGGCGGGCCGGACCAGTGCCCAGTCGGCGGTGGTGTCGGGCTCGGCCGACGAGGTGTCGCGCAGCGTGGCCACCGTGGCCGCCGGCGCCGAGCAGATGAGCGCCTCGATCCGGGAGATCGCGCAGAACGCCAACGAGGCCGCCCGGGTGGCGGCGGAGGCGGTCAGCGAGGCGGAGTCGACGAACCAGACCATCCAGAAGCTGGGGTTGTCGTCCAAGGAGATCGGCGACGTCGTCAAGGTCATCACCTCCATCGCGGAGCAGACGAACCTGCTGGCGCTGAACGCCACGATCGAGGCGGCGCGTGCCGGTGAGGCGGGCAAGGGCTTCGCGGTGGTGGCCAACGAGGTGAAGGAGCTGGCGCAGGAGACCGCCCGGGCGACCGAGGACATCGCCCGCCGGGTCGAGGCCATCCAGCATGACACCGGTGGTGCCGTCGAGGCGATCGGGCGCATCGGCACGGTGATCGGCCAGATCAACGACTACCAGCTGACCATCGCCAGCGCGGTGGAGGAGCAGACGGCGACGACGAACGAGATGTCGCGCAGCGTCGCCGAGGCCGCCGGTGGCACCACCGAGATCGCCGGCACCATCACCGGCGTCTCCGGCGCCGCCGAGTCCACCACCCAGGCCCTGACCCAGACCCGGGTCGCCGTCGACGAGCTGTCCCGCATGGCCACCGATCTGCGCAGCAGCGTCGCCGCGTTCACCTATTGATCCACCCCGGGGAGGCACCGAGCCTCTCCCGGGCCGGGTGACGACGTCGCCCGGGGTCCGCGACGCAGTGGACACCCCCGCACAGTCCCCCAGGAGCAGCTCATGACCACCACCCGGACCCGACTCAGCTCCCTGAGCGTCCGCACCAAGATCCTCTCGGCCGTGCTCGTCGCGGCCGCGGCCGCCACGGCGGTCGGGGCGGTCGGCCTGTCGGCGCTGTCGGACTCGGCCGACCGCACCCAGGAGGTCTACGCCGACGACGTGCGGGGCGTGCAGCTGGCGCAGGAGATGCGCTACCAGCTCGTCGCCATCCGCTTCGCCCAGTCCAGCCGCACCAACGCCACGAAGTCCGGCGACACCGAGGCCCTGGCGCAGTGGACGGAGTCGCGCGGCGAGGCCGTCGACGGCCTCACCGCAGCCGGCGAGGACATGCTGTCCTCGGTGGACCTCAGCGACGCCAACCGTGACGTGGTGCAGGGCGCCGTCGACGGGGTGGACCAGTACATCGCTCTGACCGGACAGCTCGACGCGCTGACCGCCGCCGGCGACACCGCAGGGTGGACGCAGCTGCGCAACTCGCAGGTGACGCCCCTGATGACCGGTCTCGTCGACTCGCTCGACACCCTGGCGCAGGACCGCACCGCCGCCGCCGCCGACGACGCGGCCGCTGCCGCGGCCGCCTACACCAGCACCCGCAACGTGCTGCTGGCCACGCTGGTGGTCGGGCTGCTGCTGGCCCTCGGTCTGGGCGTGGTCGTCGCACGGTCGATCGTCTCGCGCCTGCGCAAGCTGCAGGCCGCGGTGACCGGCCTGGCTGCCGGTGACCTGACCGTCTCGACCGGCGTCGACAGCCAGGACGAGGTCGGGCAGACCGCCGCCCTGCTCGACAGCGCCCTGGCCGACCTGCGCGGTCTGATGTCGACCGTGGTCGGCTCGGCCGACGCGGTGGCGGCCTCCAGCGAGGAGCTGTCGGCCTCGGCGGCGCAGATCTCGGCGTCGTCGGAGGAGACCTCGGTCCAGTCGACGGTGGTCTCGGGTGCTGCCGACGAGGTGTCGCGCAGCGTGGCCACGGTGGCCGCGGGTGCCGAGGAGATGTCGGCGTCGATCCGGGAGATCGCCCAGAACGCCAACGAGGCCGCCCGCGTCGCCGCGGAGGCCGTGAACGAGGCCGAGACGACGAACCAGACGATCCAGAAGCTGGGGCTGTCGAGCAAGGAGATCGGCGACGTCGTCAAGGTCATCACGAGCATCGCCGAGCAGACGAACCTGCTCGCGCTCAACGCCACCATCGAGGCCGCCCGGGCCGGCGAGGCCGGCAAGGGCTTCGCCGTCGTGGCCAACGAGGTCAAGGAACTGGCCCAGGAGACCGCCCGGGCCACCGAGGACATCGCCCGCCGGGTCGAGGCCATCCAGCACGACACCACCGGCGCCGTCGACGCCATCGGCCGGATCGGCACCGTGATCGGCCAGATCAACGACTACCAGCTGACCATCGCCTCGGCGGTGGAGGAGCAGACCGCGACGACCAACGAGATGTCGCGCAGCGTGGCCGAGGCCGCCGGCGGCACCACCGAGATCGCCGCCAACATCACCGGTGTCTCGACCGCGGCCGGCTCCACGACCCAGGCCCTCGGCCAGACCCGGGTCGCGGTCGACGAGCTCTCGCGCATGGCCACGGACCTCCGGTCCACGGTCGGCCGCTTCACCTACTGACCACCGACCCCGGACGACGAGACGAGAGGGACCGCCATGACCCTGCGTGACCTCCGGCTGCGCACCCGCCTCGGCCTCGCCTTCGGCGCGGTGGCCGGGCTGCTGCTGGGCTGCGCCGTCGGCGGCGTCGCCGCGGTGGCCCAGCAGCGCCACCTGGCCGAGCAGGTCAGCGCCGTCGACGGCGTGCTCCGCAACGCGGAGACCATGCGCTTCCAGATCGCCGACGCCACCGGCTGGCAGGGCTTCGTGCTCGCCGACGTCGCCGCCTTCGGCCCCGAGCAGGCGCTGGCCGACGACGCCTACAACCGCGCCGGGTTCCTCGACAGCAAGGCGACGGTGTACGCCTGGCTGGACGGGGTGGACACCGACGCCATGGACGCCACCGAACGGGCCGCCTTCGACCAGCTGCGCCCGGCGTGGGACAGCTACTTCGCCTGGGACGACCAGGTGGTCGAGTGGGTCCGACCCGGCACCCAGGCGGGGCTGGCCACCGCGCAGACCTCCATCAACGGCGGGGAGGCCGGCGAGGGCTACACCGTCGTGCTCGGGCTGGCCGACACCATCGCCGGGTCTGCGCAGGGCCGGCTCGACGGACTGGCCGCCGCGCAGGCGGCCGCCCAGGACCGGGCCACCTGGCTGCTCTGGGCGGCCGGGCTCGGCGGGCTGCTGCTCGCGGCTCTGCTGGCCTGGCGGACCACCCGCGGCCTGGTGCGCCCGCTCGACCGGGTACGTCAGGTGGCCGAGGGCATCGGGGCCGGCGACCTGACCCGGCGGACCGGGCTCACCTCCGGTGACGAGATGGGCCGGGCCGGTGCCGCCCTCGACGCCGCCGCGGCGCAGCTGCAGGGCGTGCTGGGCACCGTCGTCCGGTCCGCCGACGCGGTCGCCGCGGCCAGCCAGCAGCTGTCGGCGGCGTCGGCCCAGATCTCGGCGTCCTCGGCGGACACCGCCGACCAGTCGGGCCTGGTCTCCGCGGCCGCCGACGAGGTCTCGCGCTCGGTGGCCACCGTCGCCGCCGGTGCCGAGCAGATGTCGGCGTCCATCCGGGAGATCGCCCAGAACGCCGACGAGGCGGCCCGGGTGGCCGGCGAGGCGGTCACCGAGGCCGAGCAGACCAACGCCACCATCGGCCGGCTCGGGGAGTCCTCCCAGGAGATCGGCGAGGTCGTCAAGCTCATCAGCACCATCGCCGGCCAGACCAACCTGCTCGCCCTCAACGCGACCATCGAGGCCGCCCGCGCCGGCGAGGCCGGCAAGGGCTTCGCCGTGGTCGCCGACGAGGTGAAGGAGCTCGCCCGGGCGACCGCCCGGGCGACCCAGGACATCGCCCGCCGGGTCGAGGCCATCCAGGCCGACACCGGGGGCGCGGTGGCCGCGATCGGCCGCATCGGCGAGGTCATCGGGCAGATCAACGACTACCAGCTGACCATCGCCAGCGCGGTGGAGCAGCAGACCGCCACCACCAACGAGATGTCGCGCAGCGTGGCCGAGGCGGCCACGGGCACCACCGAGATCGCGGCCAACACCGAGGGCGTCTCGCGGGCGGCCGCGGCCACCACCGAGGCCCTCGGGCAGGCCCGCGTCTCGGTCGACGACCTGTCCCGCATGGCCGGGGACCTCAACGCCGCCGTGCGCGGCTTCACCTACTAGGACCGGGGTCCCCGTGCCGTACTCGCTGGTCAGCGCCGCCACCCTCGGCTTCGACCTCGTCCGCCTGCCCGGCGGTCCCGACGTCGCCGCCGTGCTCCTGGCCGGCCTGGGCGCCACCCCCGAGCACCTGCGGGGGTGGGCCGCCCACCACCCGGTCGTCAGCGGGTCGGCCGCGCAGCGCACCCGCTGGAGCGACCGGGCGGCCCGCATCCGCGAGACGGCCGCCGCCGGGGTGGTCGACCTGCGCACCGCCCGCGCCCACCCCGAGGCGCGCACCGAGGCGCTGGTCGCGCTCCTCGAGCAGGGCACCATCGGCGACGCCGCCTCCCTCGAGCGCCTGCTCCGGGAGGACGTGCTCGGTCCGGAGTCGGCGGCCGCCGTCGAGGTGGGCACCGACGTGCGCGAGCTGGCTGCCGACGTCCTCGCCGACGCCGCCGTGGCCGGCTGGGCCGCCGCGGCGGTGGCCGACCGCGACCGCAGGGCCGCCACCGCGCTGGTGGAGAAGGCCGGCCCCGTGCCGCCCCCGGACCTCGGCCCGGCGACGGGCGCCCTGCTGGAGCTCGCCGACGGCATGGCCGCCTCCGACGAGGTGCGCCGCGGGCGCTGGCGCGTCGCCGTCGACGAGGTGCGGGAAGCGCGCCGGTCGTGGGCGGCCGCCATGCACGGCGCGGCCTGGGCCGCGCACGTGTCCGGCCGCACCCGTGCCCTGGGCACGTCCCAGCTGCTGGCCGTCGGCGCCTTCCGGGCGGCCGGTTTCACCCCCGGCGACGGCGCCCGCGGGGTGTGGAACGCCTTCTCCGGCGTGGTGCAGGGCGTGGCCATGGCCGACCTGCTGGACACCGCCGCCCTCGAGCAGCTGCTGCTGCCGTGGCTGCTGGCCGAGGGCTCCCACCCGACGGGGGTGCACCCCACCAGCAGCTGAGCTCCCCGGCTCAACCCGGGCCACCGCAGTGCCGATGAGAAGACCATTGCCCGCCCCCCGGCCGGCACCAGCAGAGAGCAGGATGCCGTGCCCCCGATCCGCGTGATGGTGGTGGACGACTCGATCGTCGTCCGCAAGATCGTCACCGACGTCCTCGCCGAGGACCCCGCCATCGAGGTGGTGGGCACGGCCGTCAACGGCAAGGTCGCGCTCGCGAAGGTCGACGCCCTGCGGCCGGACCTCATCACGATGGACATCGAGATGCCGGAGATGAACGGCATCGAGGCGGTGACCGCCATCCGCCGGACCGGGCGGCGCACCCCGATCATCATGTTCTCCACGCTGACCGAGCGGGGCGCCACCGCCACCCTCGACGCCCTCGCCGCCGGGGCCGACGACTACGTCACCAAGCCCGCCAACGTCGGCAGCGTGCAGCAGTCCAAGGAGAGCGTGCGCGAGCAGCTCATCCCGCGGATCAAGGTGCTCACCGGCCGGCCGCTCACCCCCGCCGCCGCGCCGCGCACCGCCGTCCCCCCGCCGCCGCCCGCCCCGCGCGGGGCACGCAGGACCCCGGCCGTGCTGGTCATCGGGTCCTCCACCGGTGGACCCGACGCGCTCACCAAGGTCATCCCGCGCCTGCCGCGGGACTACCCGCTCCCGATCCTGGTCGTGCAGCACATGCCGCCGGTCTTCACCAAGCAGTTCGCCGGCCGGCTCGACCGGCTGAGCGCGCTCACCGTCGTGGAGGCCACGGCCGGGGTGCCGATCGCCCCGGGCACGGTGCACATCGCCCCCGGCGACTTCCACCTCACGGTGGCCCCCGGTGCCGGCGTCCGGCGCACGGCCCTGGACCAGGCCGCGCCGGAGAACTTCTGCCGCCCCGCCGTCGACGTCCTGTTCCGCTCGGCCGCCAAGGCCTACGACGGCGCGGTGCTGGCCGTCGTCCTGACCGGCATGGGGTCCGACGGGAAGATCGGCACCGGCCAGATCCGTGCCGCCGGCGGCACCGTCGTCGCCCAGGACCAGGCCAGTTCGGTGGTCTGGGGCATGCCCGGGGCCGTCACGCAGGCCGGCCACGCCGACGAGGTGGTCCCGCTCGACCGGGTCACCGACACGATCCTCCGCCTGACCGCCACCCGTCCCTCGACCCTGGTCGGAGCCCGTCCATGACCACTGCACTCGCCACGTCCGGCTTCGACTGGGTCTGCCAGCTCGTGCGCCGGGAGTCGGCCATCGTGCTCGCCCCGGGCAAGGAGTACCTGGTCGAGGCCAGGCTCATGCCGCTGGCCCGGCAGATGGGTCTGCCCGGCGTCGCCGAGCTCGTCGACCGCGTGCGGGCCCGTCCCGACCCGGTCGCGATCCGGGGCATCGTCGAGGCGCTGACCACGAACGAGACCTCCTGGTTCCGTGACGGCGACCCCTTCACCACCCTCACCAGCACGGTGGTCCCGGCCCTCCAGGCCGCCCGCCGACCCACCGAGGACATCAAGATCTGGTCGGCGGCCTGCTCCAGCGGGCAGGAGGCCTACACGATCGGCATGCTGCTCGCCGACGCGCTGCCCAGCGCCGCGAGCCGGGTGAAGATCACCGCCACCGACATCTCGCGGGCGATGGTCGAGCGCACCCGCGCCGGGCGGTTCAGCCAGCTCGAGGTCAACCGCGGCCTGCCCGCCCCGATGCTGATCCGGCACTTCACCCGGGTCGGCACCGAGTGGGAGATCGCGCCGGCCCTCCGCGGGATGGTGACCGCCAGCGAGCTCAACCTCGCCGGCCCGCTGCCCCGGCTCGGCCCGTTCGACGTGGTCTACCTGCGCAACGTCCTCATCTACTTCGACCCGCCGACCAAGCGCGACATCCTGCGCAAGGTCCGGCAGGTCATGCGCCCCGACGGCTGGCTCTTCCTGGGCGCCGCCGAGACGACCTTGGGTGTCGACGACACCTGGGAGCGGGTCCCCTGCGGCCGCGGCTCCGCCTACCGACCGACGAAGGGGAACTGACATGCGAGCGCTGGTGATCGACGACTCCCGCGCCATGCGCCGGATCGTCGCCTCGATCCTCGAAGGGTTCGGGTACGAGACCCGCCCCGCCGGTCACGGCCGCGAGGCCCTGGACGTCCTCGAGGAGGGCTGGGTCCCCGACCTGGCCTGCATCGACTGGAACATGCCCGTCATGGACGGGTTGCAGTTCGTCTCCGTCGTCCGGGCCAACCCGGCCTGGCGCTCGGTGACGCTGATGATGGTCACCACCGAGAGCGAGCACGGCCAGATCGTCAAGGCGCTGGCCGCCGGTGCCCACGAGTACGTCATCAAGCCCTTCACCGCCGACGCGATCGGCGACAAGCTGGCCCTCCTGGGCCTGATGCCCACGGGGGTCCCGGCATGAGCGCGCCCATCACCCACCTGCTCGACGGCGAGACGGTCACCGCGGTGGCCGGCGAGGTCTGGAGCGCCCTGGTCGGCGAGGAGGAGTACCTCCTGCCCGGCTTCGGCCCGGTCGGGCCCGCCGTCGCCGGCCCCAGCTCCTGGGTCACCGTCACCGGCCCCTGGAACGGCGTCGTCGTGCTCACCTGCGAGCAGAGCGGCACCGCCGACCTGACCCGCTCGGTGCTGCAGATGCGCGCCGACGAGGAGCCCACCGAGGAGGACGTCGACGACGTGCTCCGCGAGCTGGCCAACATCCTCGGCGGCAACGTGAAGTCCCTGCTCCCCGGCCCGTCGACGCTGGGCCTGCCCGAGACCGGCACCCCGCCGGTGCGGGCCGACGACGAGGACACCTGCCGGGTCAGCGCGAGCTGGCGCGGTCACGACCTCGCCATCACCATCCAGGGCGCCTCGGAGGCGCCCGCAACCACCACGGAGGTCAACAAGTGAAGATCCTGGTCGCCGACGACAGCCGTGTCATGCGGCAGATCGTCGTCCGCACGCTCCGCCAGGCCGGCTACGACGACGTGGACATCGTCGAGGCCGAGGACGGCGCCGACTGCCTGGCCAAGGTCGGCACGGAGTCGCCGGACCTGGTCCTGTCGGACTGGAACATGCCGAACATGCTGGGCATCGACTGCCTGCGCGCGCTGCGTGCGCAGGGGTCCTCGGTCCCCTTCGGCTTCGTCACCTCGGAGGGCTCGCCCGAGATGCGCGACGAGGCCGCCGCGGCCGGCGCCCTGTTCCTGATCGCCAAGCCGTTCACCGCGGACACCTTCCGCGACGCGCTGGACCCGGTGCTGGCATGAGCGCCCCGGTCGCGACGTCGCTGCCGAGCAACAAGGCCGTCCTGGACCTGCTCCAGGGGCTGCTCGGCCGCGACGTCACCCTCGGCCCGGGCGCCCCGGTCACGCCGAGCGCATCGCGGCCGGCCGCGATGGCCACCTACGTCGACCCGACGTACGGGCTGAACGCGATCATCCTCATCGACCTGCCGCTGTCGGCCTGGTGCGCCGGGGCCCTGGCCCTGCTGCCCAAGGGCGGCTGCGAGGACTCGGTGGAGGAGGGCGAGCTCACCGGCATGCAGGTCGAGGTGCTGCACGAGGTCGTCAACGTGGCCGCGTCGCTGTTCAACGCCGGCGGGGTGCTGCACTCCAAGCTGGACAAGCTGTACGCGCCGGGCGAGGCGTTCCCCGCCGACCTCGCCGGGCTCACGGCGTCCACCAACCGCGTCGACCTCGACGTCACGGTGGGCGGCTACGGCTCGGGATCGCTCTCGATCATCCTGGCGTGACCGTCGCCTGAGACACCCCACGACGACCCCGCAGGCCCCGGCCTGCGGGGTCGTCGTGCGTCCAGGGACGGGCGCGGGTCGACAAGTCGAGGCCCCGGGACGGCGACCTGACCAATTCCTGGACCGGCTCAAGCCCGGTCGCGCCCCGGCCGAACCTCGGAGCGATCCGGGGAACACCCGGTTCCCTCCGATGCGGGAGCCCCGATGCCCACGTTCCTCCGCAGCGCAAAGACCCGCCTCGTCGGTGGGCTGGTCGTGCTGCTCGTCCTCTGCCTCACCGTGCTGGCCGTCGTCCTCACCGTCCAGGTCCAGGACTCCTCCCGCAGCCAGGCCGAGGCCTACGCGACCGCCCTGGCCGGCCGCGGCGCCGACGCCGCCGGCACGCAGGTGACCGACGCCCTCTCCGTCGCCCGCGACCTGTCCGGTGCCGTCGTGCCGCTGCGTGCGGCGACCGACGCCCGCGCCCTCGCCGACGCCACGCTGCAGGGCGTGCTCACCGCCAACCCCGGCCTGGCCGGCGTCTGGGCGGTCTTCGAGCCGAACGCCTTCGACGGCCGCGACGCCGACTTCGTGGACACCCCGATGTCCGACGCCACCGGCCGGTACATCTCCTACTGGTTCCGCAGCGACGGGGCGATCGACGGGCGCGGCTGCCGCGGCTACGCCGACCCGGGTGCCGCCGGCGCCTGGTACAGCGAGCCCCTGACCACGGGCCAGGACCAGGTCATCGAGCCCTACACCTACGAGGTGGGGGGTGCGGACCTGCTGCTGACCAGCGTCACCGTCCCCGTCGTGGTCGACGGCACCACGATCGGCGTCGTCGGCGCGGACATCGACGTCACCGCCCAGCAGGACACCGTCTCCCGGATCCGGCCCTTCGGCACCGGCACCGCGACCCTGGTCTCCACCGCCGGCGCCGTGATCGGCTCCGGGGCGGGGCTGGAGCAGGGCGCGCCCCTGGCCGACCAGGACGCCACGCTGGCCGACCTCATCACCTCGGCCGGCGGCCAGGCCGCCGACCGGTGGATCGACGACGACGGCGAGCGCACGTTCACCACCGTGCAGCCGCTGTCGTTCACCCCCAGCGACACCTGGGCCCTGGCCGTGTCGGTGCCCGAGTCCTCGGTGCTGGCCTCGGCGCACGAGGCCCGCAACCAGCTGGTCCTGCTGGCCGCGCTCACCGTGCTGGTGGCCGCCGTCGGCACCTGGCTGCTGGTGCGGTCGGTCTTCCGGCCCTTCCTGGTGGCCCGCGACCGCATGCGCGAGATCGCCCAGGGCGAGGGCGACCTGACCGTGCGCCTGGACGACCAGCGCTCCGACGAGGCCGGTGAGCTCGGCGCCGCCTTCAACGAGTTCACCGCCAAGGTGGCCACCACCGTGCGGGCCATCCACGAGTCCTCCGGCCGGCTGCGCGACTCGGCGACCGGTCTGACGTCGACCGCCGACCGGCTCAGCAGCGAGGCCGAGGACTGCGCTGCCCGCGCCGAGAGCGCGGTCGTCTCCACGGGCACGGTGCAGGAGGAGGTGGCCGGTCTGTCGGCGGCCGGCGAGGAGATGTCCTCGTCGATCTCGGAGATCGCCCGCAGCGCCAGCCGCGCCTCGGAGATCACCAGCGAGGCCGTGGAGCGCACCCGGGCCGCCGCCGAGGAGGTGCGCGGGGTGCGCGAGGACGCCTCCGCCGTGGGCGTCGCCGTCCAGCTGGTCACCGCGATCGCCCAGCAGACCAACCTGCTGGCGCTCAACGCCACCATCGAGGCCGCCCGCGCCGGCGAGTTCGGCCGCGGCTTCGGCGTCGTCGCCGAGGAGGTCAAGGAGCTGGCCCAGCAGACCGCCCGGGCCACCGAGGAGATCGCCGCCCGCGTCGCGGCCATCACCGACAGCACGGCGTCGGCGGTGCGGTCGATCGAGGAGATCCAGGGCATCGTCGACCAGGTCGACGAGGTGAGCGCCAGCCTGGCCGGCGCGGTGGAGGAGCAGAGCGCCACCACGCAGGAGATGGCCCGGTTGACCGCCTCGGCCAACACCGCCTCGGGCGGGATCGTCCGCTCGATCGACGCGGTCGCCCAGGTCACCACCAGCACCACGGCCCGGGCCCGGGACACCCGCAGCGCGGCCGAGGACCTGTCGGCGATCTCGCAGGAGCTCGACGGCCTGGTGGGCACCTTCCGGGTCTGACCCCGCAGGTCAGCCGGCGAGGAGTTCCCGGACGAGGTCGCCGACGGCGTCGACCTCGACCAGGAAGCCGTCGTGCCCGTACGGGCTCTCGACGACGCGCAGGCCGACGCCGAGGGCGTCGGCGACCCGCTGCTGCTCCTCGATGCGGTACAACCGGTCGGAGTCGATGCCGGCCACCAGGCTGCGGGCGGTCACCCGGGCCAGGGCGGCCTCGACGCCACCGCGCCCGCGGCCGACGTCCCAGGTGTTCATGGCCTGGGTGAGCAGCACGTAGCTGTGCGGGTCGAACCGGCGGGCCAGCTTGGTGCCGTGGTGCTCCAGGTAGCTGGCGACGGCGAAGCGCCCGTCGTCCTGCAGGCCGTTGCCGAAGCGGGTGCCGAGCTCGAAGGCGCTGCGGTAGGTGAGGTGGGCGATCCGGCGGGCGACCTCGAGCCCGCGGGCCGGGTCGAGGGCGACGGCGGCCTGCTGGGTGGTCTGGGTGCCGATCTGGTCGGCCGTGGCCACCGCGCCGGAGGCCAGGAAGAACAGCCGCTCGACCTGGGCGGGGCGCGACACCGCCCACTCCAGCGCCCGCATGCCGCCCATCGAGCCGCCGATGACCGCGGCCCAGCGCTCGATGCCCAGGTGCGCGGCCAGCCGGGCCTCGACCTCGACCTGGTCGGCGATGGTGATCTCGGGGAAACGGGCGCCCCACGGCCGGCCGTCGGGGGCGTCGTCGGCGGGTCCGGTGGTCCCCTGGCAGCCACCCAGCACGTTCGCGCACACGACGAAGTGCCCCGCCAGCGGCCCGGCCAGGCCCTCCCACCACCCGGGCGTCGGGTGGCCGGGCCCGACCGGGCCGAGCAGGTGGCTGTCGCCGGTCAGTGCGTGCTCGACCAGCACCGCGGGGTCGCTGGGCGACCCCCAGGTCTCGTAGGCCACCCGGACGGCGGGCAGCGACCCGCCCCGCTCGAGGTCGAGCGGGGCGAGGTCGGCGAAGCGGCGGTCGCCGGGCGGGTCGCCGACCCGCCAGGCGGCCGCCACCTCAGGCGCTCTTCGCCGCGCGGAAGCCGGCGTCGAGGTCGGCCAGGATGTCCTCGATGCCCTCCAGGCCCACGGCCAGGCGCACCAGGCCGGGGGTGACGCCGGTGGTGAGCTGCTCCTCGGGGGTCAGCTGCGAGTGCGTGGTCGACGCGGGGTGGATGACCAGGCTGCGCACGTCGCCGATGTTGGCCACGTGGCTGTGCAGCTCGAGGGCCTCCACGAAGGCCTTGCCGGCCTCGACCCCGCCGGCGATCTCGAAGGCGAGCACGGCGCCGGGGCCCTTGGGGGAGTACTTCCTCGCCGCGGCGTGCCAGGGGGACGACGGCAGACCGGCGTAGTGCACCGACTCGACCTCGTCGCGGGCCTCGAGCCACTCGGCCACCCGCTGGGCGTTGGCCACGTGCCGGTCCAGCCGCAGCGACAGGGTCTCGATGCCCTGCACCACGAGGAAGGCGTTGAACGGGCTGATCGCCGGGCCGAGGTCGCGCAGCAGCTGCACCCGGGCCTTGAGCGCGTAGGCCGGCGCACCGAGGTCGGCGTAGACCACGCCGTGGTAGGTCGGGTCGGCGGTGGTGAACATCGGGTGCTTGCCGCCGCGCCAGTCGAAGTTGCCGCTGTCGACGATGACCCCGGCGACCGCGGTGCCGTGCCCGCCCAGGTACTTGGTGGCCGAGTGCACGACGACGTCGGCACCGAACTCGATCGGCCGGATCAGGTACGGGGTGGCGATCGTGTTGTCGACGATGAGCGGCACGCCGTTGCGGTGCGCGACCTCGCTGACCGCGGAGATGTCCAGGACGTCGCCCTTGGGGTTGCCGATGGTCTCGGCGTAGAAGGCGCGGGTGTTGTCCTGCACCAGGGCCTGCCAGGCCTGCGGGTCGTCGGGGTCCTCGACGAACGAGACCGTGATGCCCAGCTTGGGCAGCGAGTGGTGCAGCAGGTTGTAGGTGCCGCCGTACAGGCTGGCGGAGGCGACGACGTGGTCGCCGGCCTCGGCCAGGTTGAGGATCGACAGCGTCTCGGCCGCCTGGCCGCTGGCCACGGCGAGCGCGGCGACGCCGCCCTCGAGCGAGGCCACGCGCTGCTCGAGCGCGTCCTGCGTCGGGTTCATGATCCGGGTGTAGATGTTGCCCATCTCGGCGAGGGCGAACAGGTCCGCGGCGTGCTGGGAGTCGCGGAACTGGTAGCTGGTGGTCGCGTAGATCGGCAGCGCCCGCGCCCCGGTGGTGGGGTCGGGGCTGGCTCCGGCGTGGATCTGCCGGGTCTCGAAGCTCCAGGATCCGCTCATGTGCGCCGTCCTCCTCGGTGTCGGGAGGGCCCGGGCGCTCGGGCACTCCGTCGGTTGTCCACCGGCGGGCGCCGACGGACCGGCTCTTCCCCTGGGAGCACCGCAGACGGAGTAGCGGTTGCCGGGCAGCAAGCCAGGTGCTTGTCGCTGCCTCTCGTGAGCCAGGTCCGATCGTAGAGGGGGCCCGGGCCGGTGTCACCCGAGGGTCGTGGAGTGCCCCAGCTCGGCGACGACCCGCTCGATCTCGGCGCGGTCGACGGACCGGACGGCGACGAGCGGGTAGGCGTCGGAGTCCTCGGCGAGGTGCACCAGGCAGAGCCCCGCGGGGGCGAGCACCTCGTCGGCGACCTGCACCGCCCGCGCCACGTCGCCGTCGGTGTCGGTGACCCGGCCCAGGTCGAGCCGGGCGTCACGGACCCGCGGCACCCCGGCCAGGGCCTCGGCCAGCTCGCTGCCCTGGTCGTCGTGGTCCAGGTAGGCCAGCGCGCCGGCGTCGTCCAGGCCGTCCAGCAGGGCCGTCCAGGGGTCGGCCGGCGGGTCCTCGAGGGTGGCCTGCACCGAGGGCCACAGCTCGGGGTCGTCGTCCAGCAGCGCGCAGAGGCGTTCCCAGCGGGCGAGATCGGCTGCGTCGGTCACCCGGACGACCGTAGCGCGGGGCCGCGGCGAGGGCAGTGCGCTTGTTCCGGAACATGTGTTCCGGCATGGTGGGTGCATGGCCGCCCGGAGTTCGCCGTGATCCCCGCCCTCGTCGTCGGCGCCGAGGTCGCCTTCTGGGTGGTGCTGGTGGCCGGCCTGCTGACCCGCTACGCGCTGCGCCGACCACGCCTGGGCGCCCTGCTGCTGCTGTGCGTACCGCTGGTCGACGTCGTCCTGCTCGCGGTCGTGGCCCTCGACCTGGCCCGCGGAGCCGCACCGGACGGGACGCACACCCTCGCCGCGCTGTACCTGGGCGTCACCGTGGCGTTCGGGCACCCCCTGGTGCGCTGGGCCGACGCCCGCGTGGCGCACCGGTTCGGCGGAGCGCCGCCGCCGACCCGGCCCGAGCGGGGCAGCCGGGCGTACGTGCGGTCGCTGTGGGTCGAGTGGGGGCGGGTGGTGCTGGCCGCCGTCCTCGCCGTCGCGGTCCTCGCCGGTCTCGGGCTGGTGGCCGGGACCGGGGCGTTCCCCTCCAGCACGTCCGACGTCCCGGCGAACCCGCTGTGGGCGCCGATGGGGGTGCTGCCGGTCGTCGTCGGCATCTGGTTCCTGGCGGGCCCGGCCTTCGCCCGGGTGACGGTGCCGGCGTCGGCGCAGCGCTGAGCGGCAGGATGGAGCCGTGCCCCGCACCGTGGACGTCGACGCGCGCCGGGACCGGCTGGTCGCCGCGGTGTGCGAGGTCGCCGTCCGCGACGGGCTGGACGCGGTGACCGCACGGTCGGTGGCCGCGGCGGCGGGCCTCTCGCTGGGCGCGGTGACCCGCACCTTCGCCAGCCAGGAGCAGCTCCACGCCGCAGCGATGCGAGCCGTCGCCGAACGGGTGGCCGCACGGTCGGCGGCCGTGCCCCGCATCGGCGACCCGGTGCGCTGCGCCCTCGCGCTGCTGGACCAGGTCATGCCCTTCGCCGAGGAGACCCGGGCCGAGGCGCAGGTGTACTACGCCTACGTGGCCCGGGCCCGGGCCGTCCCGGCACTGGCCGCCATCGCCGACGAGGTCGACGCCGCCCTGCTCGCCTCGTGCGCCGAGGTCGTGGCCCTGGTCGCCCCCGGGGCGCGGCCGGCTGCGGTGGTCGAGCTGCACGCGCTGACCGAGGGGATCGCGTTCGGGCTGGTCACCTGGCCGCACCGCCGGGACGCCGCGGAGCAGCGCCAGGTGCTGGCGGACTGGCTGGTGCGGGCGTGCGGGTGACGGTGCGGGTGCGACCGGGGTCGGGGCGCACCGTGGTGGCCGGCTCGCACGACGGGGCCCTCGTCGTCCGCGTGGCCGCCCGCGCGGTCGACGGGGCCGCCACCGACGCCGCCCTGGCCGCGCTCGCCGACGCCTTCGGGGTGCGTCGCCGTCAGGTCGCGCTGGTCACCGGGGCGACGTCGCGGACCAAGGTGGCCGAGGTCGACGGCGGCGACCCCGACCGGCTCACCGCCCTGCTGGCCGGACCCTAGGCCGGGACGGCAGCCGCTCCGGTGGGGGAGCCGGCCAGCGCGGCGTACCGGCCACCGGCGGCGACCAGCTCGTCGTGGGTGCCCTGCTCGACCACCCGGCCGTGCGACAGGACGGCGATCGAGTCGGCGTCGCGGACCGTGGACAGCCGGTGGGCGATCGTGATCGTCGTCCGGCCCTTCGCGACCTCGTCGAGGGCGGCCTGGACCGCGCGCTCGGTCTCGTTGTCCAGTGCGCTGGTGGCCTCGTCGAGCACCAGCACCCGGGGGTCGCGCAGCAGGGTGCGGGCGATGGCCAGCCGCTGCTTCTCCCCGCCGGAGAACCGGTGCCCGCGGGAGCCGACCATCGTGTCGTAGCCGTCGGGCAGGGCGACCAGGACGTCGTGCACCTGGGCCCGCCGGGCGGCGTCCTCGATCTCGACGTCGGTGGCGTCGGGCCGGGCGTACCGCAGGTTCTCGCGCACCGTGGTGTGCAGCAGGTAGGTCTCCTGGCTGACCACGCCGACCACCTGGGCCAGCTCGGCGAGCGTGAGGTCGCGGACGTCGACCCCGTCGATGGTCACGCGGCCGGTGGTGACGTCGTTGAGCCGGCTGACCAGCGAGGCGAGCGTGGACTTGCCCGACCCGGTCTCCCCGACCAGGGCCAGCGTGCTGCCGGCCGGCACGACGAGGTCGACGTCGGCCAGGGCGGGCCGGTCGCCGTCGTAGCTGAACCCGACGTGCTCCAGGCGCACCTCGCCGCTGGCCGCGCCCAGGGTGCGCGGCCTCGCGGGGTCGTCGATGTCGACCGGCAGGTCGAGGTACTCGAACACCCGGCTGAACAGGGCCATCGAGGTGATCAGCTGCCCGCCGACGTCGAGCAGGCCCATGAGCGGCCGGAACAGCGTGCCCTGCAGCGCGGTGAACGCGACCAGGGTGCCGATCGTCATCCCGCCCGACGTCGCCGGGAGACCGGCGAACAGGTAGATCAGCGCCGGGATGCCGGCGAAGACGATGCTCATGCTGGCCATGCGCCAGCGGCCGGCCAGCTGCGAGCGGACCTCGAGCCCGACCAGCTCCTGCGAGGTGGCGGCGAAGCGGGCCGACTGCGCCGGGCCGGTGCCCAGGGTCTTGCCCAGTTGCACGCCGGAGATCGACAGGCCCTCCTCGACCTGGGTCTGCATGTCGGCCATGCGGGCCTGCCGCTGCGCGGTGACCTCCCGGCGCATGAGCGCGACCTTGCGGGTCAGCCAGACCGCCGGCGGGAGGACGACGAGGGACAGCAGCGACAGCCGCCAGCTCAGCGCGGCCATCGCGACGGCCGTGCCGGCGACGGTGGTGGCGTTGGACGCCAGGCTGGTCGCGGTGGTGGTGACCACCGACTGCATGGAGCCGATGTCGTTGGTCAGCCGCGACTGCACCTCACCGCCGCGGGTGCGGGTGAAGAAGCCCAGCGACTGGCGCTGGAGGTGGCTGAAGACGGCGGTGCGCAGGCCGTGCATGACGCGCTGGCCGACCGTGGTGGACAGCCAGGTCTGCACGACGCCGAGCAGGGCGGTGGTGGCGGCGACGGCGACCATGGCGGCCACGCACCAGGCCAGCAGGGCGACGTCCTGCTGGGGGATCGCGTCGTCGATGACGGTGCGCACGAGGAACGGGGTGGCCAGGGCCACCACGGAGCTCACGACGATGAGCGCCACGACGGTGCCCACCTGGGGCCGGTAGGGCGCGAAGAGCGCAAGCACCCGCCGGAGGGACACCGGGGAGCGCTGCAGCTGCGTCGTGTCGGCCGGGTTCGGCCGGGTCTCGGGGCGTGGCATGCACGACCCCCTCTCTGTCGGGACTGATGCTGAGGTTACCTCACGGTGAGGCAACCTCGCCGAGGTCGCTACCATTCCCGGCGTGGGCGGACCCGGGACCGACGACGTCGGCGAGCTGCTGCTGCGGGCCGCCCGGTCGTTGCGGGGTCGCTGGCGCGAGGTGCTGGAACCGTGGGACCTGTCCCCGCACCACGCCCGTGCCCTGCTCGTGGTCGCCCGGTCGCAGGGCATGCGGTTGTCCGAGCTCGCCGGCGCGCTGCACATCGCCCCGCGGTCGGCCACCGAGGTCGTCGACGCCCTCGTCGAGCGCGGCCTGGTCGAGCGGGCGCCCGACCCGGCCGACCGCCGCGCCGTGCGGGTGCAGTTGACCGACGAGGGCCAGCGGGTGCAGGCCGAGGTGCACGCCGCCCGCCGGGCCGACTCCCGGGCCCTGATGGCCCGGCTGCCCGCCGACGAGCGCGCCGAGCTGGCCCGCCTGCTCCGCCGGTTGCTCGCCGACAGCTGACCCACGGGTTCCTCGCAGCCGCGGCTGGCACCCTGGGGGGCATGAACCTGGGTGCACCGGAGATCGCGCTCATCGTCCTGGCGGTGTTCGTCCTGTTCGGCTACAAGAAGCTGCCCGACGCGACCCGGTCCCTCGGGCGCTCGCTGCGCATCTTCAAGGGCGAGATGAAGGGCATGGCCGACGACGGCCGCCCGACCGCCGCACAGCCCGTGCGCCCGGGGGCGGTCGGCACCACCGAGCCGTCGAGCCCCGAGGCGCTGGAGGTCGCCGCCGCCGAGGCCGAGGCCGCCGCGCTGGAGGCCCGCACCCGCGCCGCCCGCGCCCGCGCCGACGCCCAGCGGTAGGGCATCCTCGGCGCGTGCGCGCGCTGGTGTTCGAGGAGTTCGGTGGCCCGCTGACCGTGCGGGAGGTGCCCGACCCGACCCCCGCGCCCGACGGCGTCGTCGTCACCGTGGGGGCCACCGGGGTCTGCCGCAGCGACTGGCACGCCTGGTCGGGCCACGACCCGGACGTCGTCCTGCCGCACGTGCCCGGCCACGAGCTCGCCGGCACCGTGGCCGCCGTCGGTGCGCGGGTGCGCGGCTGGTCGGTGGGCGACCGGGTCACCGCGCCGTTCGTGTGCGCCTGCGGCACCTGCCCGCCGTGCCGCGAGGGCGCCGGCCAGGTGTGCCTGCGCCAGACGCAGCCCGGCTTCACCCACTGGGGCTCGTTCGCCGAGTACGTCGCCCTCGACGCCGCCGACATCAACCTGGTCGCGCTGCCCGAGGAGCTGTCCACCGCGACCGCCGCGGCGCTGGGTTGCCGGTACGCCACCGCCTTCCGGGCCGTCACCGGGGTCGGTCGGGTGGCGCCGGGGGAGTGGGTGCTGGTCGTCGGCTGCGGCGGGGTGGGGCTGTCGGCGGTCCAGGTCGCGGTCGCCGTCGGGGCGCGGGTGGTCGCCGTCGACCCCTCGCCCGGGGCGCGCGAGCTGGCTGCGGCGACGGGCGCCGAGCACGTGCTCGACTCGGCCGACGGCTTCGTCGAGCTGGCCGTCGAGCTGACCGGCGGCGGCGTGCACGTGGGCCTGGACTGCCTGGGCTCGCCGGCCACCTGCGAGGCCTCGATCCGGGCGCTGCGCCCGCGCGGCCGGCACGTGCAGGTGGGGCTGCTGCCGCCCGCGCAGGGCCGGGCGGTGGTGCCGATGGAGCTGGTGGTCGCCCGCGAGCTCGCGGTGCTGGGCAGCCACGGCATGGCCGCCGCCGACTACCCGGCGATGCTGTCGATGATCGCCGCCGGCCGCCTGCGTCCCCAGGACCTCGTGACCCGCGAGCTGTCCCTGGACGACGCCGCCGAGGCCCTGGTCGCCGTCGGCCGCACCCCCGGCATCGCGGTCATCACCCGGTTCTGACCACGCTGCGAGCGCACCGCCCCGGCCACTGCGCGTGCAGGCGGCTCACCTCGGCCCGTCACCCGCGTGCGGGCGCACCGCCGCGTGCACGGCGTCCGGGGTGCGGCCCCGGGCGCCGCACCGGCGTGGGCCGTCAGCCGGTGGGGACGGCGGTGGTGGGCGGGGCCTGGGTGGTGGGGGGCGCGGTCGTCGTGGGGGCCGGGGCCGTCGTGGTCGGCGCGGGCGTGGTGGTGGGGGTCGACTCGTCGTCCGGTGTCGTCGTCGAGGGCGCCGAGGTGGTCGTCCGGGGCGTCGTCGAGGGCGCGGTGGTGGTCGGCGTCCCGGTGCTGGTCGGCGCCGTCGGCTCGGTCGGGGCGGTCGGCGTCGTCGGCTCGGTGGGCTCGGTGGGCACCACGGACTGCTCGGTGGACGCCGGCGCCGGATCGCTGATCGACGTCGTCATCAGCCGCGGGTCCCAGGTGAAGAAGGCGGCCACGAACACCAGCGCCAGGACCACGGTCGAGGTGCGGGCGCGACCGATGCGGGAGGGCACCCGGCGCGGCCACAGGCGCGAGCGGCGGCGGGTGGCGGGTGCGGCCGTGACGGTCGGACCGCTGGTGGCGCCCGGGTCCGCGGTGACCGTCGGCAGCTGCGTGGTCGGCTGCTCGGCGGCGCGGGCGTCGGGGGCGTCGGGGGCCCGGTCGTCGGCGGGGCGGTCGGTCACGAGCTCACCTCGCGCGGGTCGTGGGCGGTCACGGGCTCCTCGGGGCTCTGCGGCCGGACGACGATCCCCTCCCGCCGGAAGGCCAGGGCGATGCGCGAGCGCAGGTCGCGGCCGACGTCGAACTGCTTGCCCGGCAGGGTGCGGGCCACGATGCGCACGTTGACCTCGTCGAGCCCGAGGCTGGTGACGCCCATGACGCTGGGGGCGTCCAGCAGCAGCTTGGTCAGGTGCTCGTCGGCGAAGGCCTCCTCGCCGACCTCGCGCAGCACGTCCTGGACGTGGCTGACGTCGGTGCTGGCGGGCACGGGGACGTCGATGACCGCCCGGGCCCAGTCGCGCGAGAGGTTGATGACCTTGACGATCTGCCCGTTCGGGATGATCACCACCTCGCCGTTCATCGACCGCATGCGGGTGATGCGCAGCGTCACGTCCTCGACGGTGCCCTCGGCCGGGTCCCCACCGCCGACCACGGCGATCGAGACGACGTCGCCGAAGCCGTACTGCCGCTCGGTGATGAGGAAGAACCCGGCCAGCACGTCCTGCACGATGCGCTGGGCGCCGAAGCCCAGGCCGACGCCGAGCACGGTGGCCGGCGCGACCAGGCTGGTGACCGGCAGGCCCAGCGTGGAGAGCACGGTGACGGTGGCGACCGTGTAGATCACGACGACGGCGACCCACTGCAGCACCTGGGTGAGCGAGTGCCGGTGCTTGGCCGCCTCCGAGCGCACCAGGGCGTCGCCGCCGGAGGCCCCGGCGTCGATGCGGCTGGTGATCTTGCCGCCCAGCCAGGTGACGAAGCGGGCCAGCAGCACGGCGCCGACCACGATCATCACGACGGCCAGGCCACGGCCCCGGACCCAGTCGGTCAGGTTCGACAGCGGAGCGATCGCGAGGACATCCATCGCGATCCAGTGTGCCGCGGCCGGTGGCGGGGCAGCATGGCCGGGTGTCCGACATCGTCGCCCGCGCCCGGGCCCTCGCCGACGACCTGCTCTTCCCCGGTGCGGGTGGGGTCGACGCCGCCGGTGCGGTCCCCACCGCCGTCCTCGACGCACTGGCCGACGCCGGTCTCTACGGGCTGACCGGACCGGTCGCGCACGGCGGGCTGGCCGCCGACCCGGGCACGGTGCACGCGGTGGCCGAGGCGCTCGCCGGCGGTGACCTGTCCACCGCCTTCGTCTGGCTGCAGCACCTCACCGTGCCCGCGATGGTCGCCGGGTCGCCGCTGGCCGAGGAGTACCTGTCCGACCTCTGCGCCGGGCGGGTGCGGTCGGGCATCGCGCTGCTCGCGGCCACCCGCCCGCAGCCGGTCGCGATCACCGCCCGCCGCGAGGGCGAGGTGTTCGTGCTCGACGGCGGGGTGCCGTGGGTGACCGGCTGGGACCACGTCGACGTCGTGCTGGTCGCCGCCCGGGACGACGCCGACGTCGTCCACTTCCTGCTGGTGGACGCCGTCGCCGGCCCGACGCTCGAGGCCGTGCAGCAGCAGCTGGTCGCGGTGCAGGCCAGCTCGACGGTCGAGCTCCGGCTGCAGGGGCACGAGGTGCCGGCGTCCCGGCTGGTGCGCTCGGTGCCGCTGGCCGAGTGGCAGGCCGCCGACCCCGGCAACCTGCGCACCAACGGGTCGCTGGCCCTGGGCCTGGTCGGCCGGTGCACCCGGCTGGCCGACCTGCCCGGGCTGGCCGCCGACCTCACCGACACCCGCGCCCGCCTGGACGCCGCGGGCCCGGCCGACCTGCCCGGCGCACGGGCCGAGGCGGCGGCGCTCGCGCACCGGGCGGCGGGGCTGCTGGCGGTGGCCACGGGCAGCCGGTCGGTGTCGCGCGGCCACCCCGCCGAGCGGCTCACCCGGGAGGCCCTGTTCCTGCTCGTGTTCGGGTCCCGGCCGGCCATCCGGGCGGCGCTGCTCGACCGGTTGGGCGCATCACGATCCGGTCTCGGCGCTGGTCAGGACGCCGCGGGCAGGTGAGGCTGTCCTAACCGACGTCCTGATCCACCGAGGAGAACCGTGTCCCGCCGCTCCACCCTGGCCGCGCTCGCCGCCGTCACCGCCCTCGCCCTGACCGCCTGCGGCGGCTCCTCCGACGACGACGCCGCGGGTTCCTCGGCCGGCTCGGGGTCGGCCGACGGCGCCTTCCCGGTGACCATCCCCAACGCCTTCGGCGAGACCACGATCGAGACCGCCCCCGAGCGCATCGTCGTCATCGGCTACACCGACGTCGACCCGCTGCTGGCCCTCGGCGTCCAGCCGGTCGCCTTCCAGGAGTTCGTCACCTTCCCCGACGCCGCCGTCCCCGCGCTGGGCCCCTGGGCCGAGGACCTCGCCGGCGAGGCCGAGATGCAGGTCTTCCCGGTGGCCGAGACGCCCAGCGTCGAGGAGGTGCTCGCCCTGAAGCCCGACCTCGTGGTCGCCGTCAGCAGCGGCATCGAGCAGGAGGAGTACGACCAGCTGTCGGCCCTGGTGCCCGTCCTGGCCCGGCCGGAGGGCTCGACGGCCTACCTGGTCGACCGCGACGAGGCCACGCTGGCCATCGGCAAGGCCGTCGGCCAGGAGGACGAGGCCCAGGAGCTGGTGGACGGCGTCGACCAGGCCTTCGCCGACGCCCGGGACGCCAACCCCGACTTCGCCGGCAAGACCGTGGTCGTCGCGCTCCCGGCCACCGACGGCAGCGGCGGCTACTCCGCCTACGTCGAGGGCGACACCCGCACGCAGTTCTTCACCGACCTCGGCTTCGAGCTGACCCCGGGCATCGCCGACCTCGACGCCGAGGGTGGGTTCTTCGTCACGGTCTCGGCCGAGCAGGTGCAGCTGCTGGACTCCGACCTGGTCGTCGTCCTGGCGCTGGAGAGCGTCGAGGAGACCCGCGCCACGCTCGAGGCCGACCCGGTGTTCGGCAGCGTCCCGGCGGTGCAGGCGGGCCGGATCGTCTACGTCGACCCGCTCACCGGCGGCGGTGCGATCAGCTACAACGACGTGCTCAGCGTGCCTTTCGCGCTCGACCAGCTCGTGCCGCAGATCCGGACCGCACTGGCCGGCTGACCCCGCCGCTGCGTCCCCGAGCGCCCCGTCCCGGACCCCGGGCCGGGGCGATCGGCACATCACGGAAGAGTTGCACCTGACGGTCTCGGTTTGCGTCGAAGGCCCTCGCAGCGGACGGTGGGTGGTCGGTCCACGTCTCCCACCTGCGCAGACGTGGGCGGACCTGCACCCGAGACCGGAGGGAGGGCGCCCGAGACCATGCGGCGTACCCGACTGTGACCACGACTGCACCCCGACCCGAGAGCGCGTCCGAGCACCCCGAGCCACGCCCGACCGACACCGGCGAGCACCCGGCGATCGCCGAGCCGCCACCTACGGTCGCGGACGAGAAGGGCCACCTGGACACGGTCGTGTTCGGCGTCTCCGCCGCGCTCGCGCTGGCGTTCGTGGCGTGGGGCTTCCTGAGCCCGACCGGCCTGGGGACGGCGAGCTCGAGCGCGCTGGGCTGGATCGAGACCAACCTCGGCTGGTTCTTCGTGCTGGCCGCCTCGGGCTTCGTGGTGTACGTGATCTGGCTGGCCGCGTCGCGCTACGGGCGCATCCCCCTGGGCCGTGACGACGAGGGCCCGGAGTTCCGGACCGTCTCGTGGATCGCGATGATGTTCAGCGCCGGCATGGGCATCGGCCTCATGTTCTTCGGCGTCGCCGAGCCGGTGGCGCACTACGCGTCACCGCCCCCGGGCACGGTCGACGCCGAGAGCGCCGCCGCCGTCTCGACCGCCATGGCGACCACGCTCTTCCACTGGACGCTGCACCCGTGGGCCATCTACGCCGTCGTCGGGCTGGCCATCGCCTACGGCACCTTCCGCCGCGGCCGCAAGCAGCTGATCAGCGCGGCGTTCGCCCCGCTGCTGGGTGAGCGCCGCACCGAGGGCCCGGCCGGCAAGGTCATCGACGTCCTGGCCATCTTCGCCACGCTGTTCGGGTCGGCCGCCTCGCTGGGCCTGGGCGCCCTGCAGATCGGCTCGGGCGTCGAGATCCTGGGCTGGGCCGGCGACGTCGGCAACGGCGTGCTGGTCGTGATCATCGCCGTGCTGACCATGGCGTTCGTCGCCTCGGCCGTCTCGGGCATCTCGCGCGGCATCCAGTGGCTGTCCAACACCAACATGGTGCTGGCCCTGGTGCTGGCCGTCTTCGTGTTCGTCGTCGGCCCGACCGTGCTGATCCTCAACCTGATCCCGACCGCGCTGGGCAGCTACTTCAGCGAGCTCGGCGAGATGGCCGCCCGCACCGAGGCCTCCGGCGGCGACGCCATGGCCACCTGGCTGCAGGGCTACACGGTCTTCTACTGGGCCTGGTGGATCAGCTGGACGCCGTTCGTCGGCCTGTTCATCGCCCGGATCAGCCGCGGCCGCACCATCCGGCAGTTCGTCACCGGCGTGCTGCTGGTGCCCAGCGCCGTCAGCCTGGTCTGGTTCGCCGTGTTCGGCGGGGCCGGCATCGCCGCCCAGCAGGACGGCGGGGCGATCGCGGGGCAGGACACGTCGGAGGGGCAGCTGTTCGCCGTCCTCGAGCGGTACCCGCTGGCCACGGCGGCGACCGTGCTGGTGATGGTGCTCGTCGCCATCTTCTTCGTCTCCGGCGCCGACGCCGCCTCGATCGTCATGGGCTCGCTCAGCCAGCGCGGCACGCTGGAGCCCTCGCGCTGGGTGGTCGTGTTCTGGGGCGTCGTCATGGGGTCGGTCGCGGCGATCATGCTGATCATCGGTGGTGACGCCGGCCTCGAGGGGCTGCAGAACCTCACGATCATCGTGGCGCTGCCGTTCGTCCTCGTGATGATCGGCCTGGCCGTCTCGCTGGCCAAGGACCTGCGCAGCGACCCGATGATGCTGCGCAGCGTGGTGGCCACCGAGGCGGTGGAGCAGGCCGTCGTCCACGGGCTGCAGACGCACGGCGACGACTTCGTCCTCAGCGTCCAGCACGCCCCGGACGAGGACGGCGACGGCGTGGCCGACGGCCCGACGCCCAGCCGCACGGTGGCCGCGCGCACGCCCGGCGGGCTGACCGCCCGCGAGGTGGGCTCGCCCCTGCCCCGCCCGTCCGAGCAGCCGCTCGGCGCCGGTCGGCCGCAGGAGCCGCGGGACTGAGCTCCTCGACAGGACGGGTGAGGTCAGGTTAGCCTGACCTCACCCGTCCTGGAGGTCCGTCCCGTGCCGTTGAAGCTGCCCGTCGCGTCCGTCGTCGCCCTGGCGGGTCCGGACGCCGTCCGCGCCGCCGTGTGCGCAGCGCTCGACGAGGACAGCGCTCGCTGCAGTGCCGGGCACGCGAACCTGCGCGTGGCGCGGCTGGGCGCCCGACCGGGGCTGACGCTGGCCGAGCGCATGACGATGCTGGCCGAGGCGACCACCCCGGTGGTGCTGGTCGACCGGCTGACCGACGGCCTCACGTCGACCCAGCGCCGCACGGTGCTGGCCGGCCTGCGTGCCCTGGCCGACCGGGGCGCGACCGTGGTGGTCGACGACGCCGACCCGGTGGCGGCGCTGGCCGTGGCCGACGCGGCGCTGCGGGTCGACGCGACCGGTCGGGTCGAGCTCGAGGAGCTCCCCGACGTCGCAGCTCTGCTGGCCGGGTAGTGGCCGCTCTGCTGGCCGGCAGGTCAGCAGCGGGCGGTCAGCGCGCCGAGTAGGTGAGGCAGTCGGCCTTGTCGGCGGCGGCACCGACCTGCACCGACGCCGCGGTGCACTCGAGCTTCTCGTTGTGCGCGCAGTCGGCGCGGTGACACGCGCCGACCACGCCGGTGCGCTCGAGGCCCGAGCGGAACGAGATCTCGACGAAGGTGCCGCAGTGGGCGTGGTCGCCGCCGACGGTGATCGCACCGGCGTGGCAGCTGTGCTCGGCGTTGTAGGAACAGCTGCTCACGGAGCAGTCCTGGACCTGGGGCATCTGCTGGGTGCTCGTCATGCCGGTCAGGGTGGCAGCGGTCGCCCCGGTCCGCCACGAAGCGGAGGCTTGCCTCAGCGCAGGCGGCGCACCGGGACGACCATCGGGGTGCCCGACACCGGGTCGTCGATCACCCGGGCCTCGAGGTCGAAGACGTCGGCGAGCAGCTGCTCGGTGAGCACCTCGTGCGGGGTGCCCGAGGCGACGACGACGCCGTCCTTCATGGCCACGAGCCGCTGGGCGTACCGGGCGGCCAGGTTGAGGTCGTGCAGCACCACGGCCACGGTGCGGCCGCGCTCGGCGTGCAGCCGGGCGACCAGCTCGAGCACGTCGATCTGGTGCGAGAGGTCGAGGTAGGTGGTGGGCTCGTCGAGCAGCAGCAGGTCGGTGCCCTGCGCCAGCGCCATCGAGATCCAGGCGCGCTGCCGCTGCCCGCCCGAGAGGGCGTCGACCGGCCGGTCGGCGAGCTCGGCCATGTCGGTCCAGGCCAGCGCCTCGGCCACGACGTCCTCGTCGTCGTGCGACCACTGGCGCAGCCACGACTGGTGCGGGTGCCGGCCACGCGCGACCAGGTCGGCGACGGTCAACCCCTCGGGGGCGACCGGGGTCTGCGGCAGCATGCCGAGGGTGCGGGCGACCTCGCGGGTGGGGGTCTTCGCGATCGGCTTGCCGTCGAGCACCACCTGGCCGGAGTCCGGGCGCAGCAGCCGGCCCAGCGCCTTGAGCAGCGTGGACTTGCCGCACCCGTTGGGGCCCACGACCACGGTGAACGAGCCGTCGAGCAGCTCGATGTCCAGGTCGTCGACGACCACGTGGTCGCCGTAGGCCAGCCGCACGCGCTCGGCGGCCAGTCGCACCCGCGGTGCGGTGCTGCGCAGGTCGGTCGGGTGGCTCAGGACAGCGGTCACGAGGGGTACCTCATTCCGGTGGTGGTTCGGCCGGCGTGCAGGGGCCCGCTGCGAGCGGAGCGAGTGGTGGGGGGCACGGGGTCCTTCTCCTCCTACGTCAGTGCGCGGCGGCCGCGGACGAGCAGCCAGAGCAGGTAGGGGGCCCCGACGACGGCGGTGACGATGCCGACCGGGAGGGCCACGGGCAGGACGGTGCGGGTGAGCAGGTCGGCCGAGACGACGAGCAGGGCGCCCAGCAGGGCCGAGGCCAGCAGCGGCGGCCGCGAGCCGCCGACCAGCCGGACGGCGACCTGCGGCACGACGAGCGCGACGAAGGCCACCGGCCCGGCCGCGGACACCGAGACCGCGGCCAGCGCGACCGCCACCAGGACGACGACGGCCTGGGTGGGCCCGACCCGCACGCCCAGCGCACGGGCGGTCTCCTCGCCGAACTGCAGGACGCCGAGCTGCCGGGAGCAGGCCAGCGCCACCGGCACGAGCACCAGCAGCACGAGCCCCAGCGGCCAGGCCTGGTCCCAGGTGCGCCCGTTGAGCGAGCCGGTGAGCCAGACGGTGGCGGCGGTGGCGTCCTGGATGGTCGAGCGGGTGAGCAGGTAGTCGACCGCGGCGATGCCGACCGCCGACAGGCCGATGCCGACGAGGATCAGCCGGTAGCCGTCGACGCCCTTGCGCCAGGCGAGCCCGAAGATCAGCAGCGCGGTGGTCAGACCGCCGAGCAGCGCAGCCAGCGGCAGGCCGAGCCCGCCCAGGAGCTGGCCGCCGCCCGCGGTCCCACCGCCGAGCACGATGACCGCCACGGCTGCGGCCGAGGCGCCGGCGTTGATGCCCAGGGTGTCGGGGGAGGCCAGCGGGTTGCGGGCGAAGGTCTGGATCAGCGCCCCGGACAGCCCCAGCGCGAGCCCGACCAGCACGCCGACGACGACGCGCGGCGCGCGCAGCTCGGTGACGATGAACTGCTGGGTGGGGTCGCCGAGGCCGACCAGGGTGCGCAGCACGTCGACCACGCCGATCGGGTAGTCGCCGCGGCCCATGCTGACCGCGCTGACGACCACGACGGCGACCAGGGCGACCACGGGGACGAGGAGCTGCCGGGTGCGCACGACGCCGGAGAACGGGCCGATGCGCACGGCGCGGCGCTTGTCCGGGCCCAGCCGCGGCCGGGTGAGGGTGGGGCTCACACCGCCACCAGCTTGCGGCGGCGCACGAGCGCGATGAAGAACGGGGCGCCGACCAGGGCGAGCACGATGCCGACCTGCAGCTCGCCCGGGCGGGCGACCACGCGGCCCACGACGTCGGCGCCCAGCAGCAGCACCACGCCCAGCAGCGCGGAGTAGGGCACCAGCCAGCGGTGGTCGGGCCCGGTGATCGCCCGGGCCACGTGCGGCACGACCAGGCCGACGAAGCCGATCGGCCCGCAGGCGGCCGTGGCGGCGCCGGTGAGCAGGGTGATGCCGGCGATGCCCACCACCCGGGCGAGCAGCACGTTCTGGCCCAGCCCCCGGGCGACGTCCTCGCCGAGACCGAGCAGGTTGAGCGCGGGCGAGTTGGCGAGCGCGAGCACCAGGCCGACGACGATGAACGGCAGCACCTGCCAGGCGATCGAGGCGTCGCGGCCCGACAGCGACCCGACCACCCAGAAGCGGTAGCTGTCCAGGGTCGAGGAGTCGGTGATCAGCACCGCCCGCACCAGGGCGAACAGCAGGGCGGAGAGGGCGGCGCCGGCCAGGGCCAGGCTGATCGGGGTGGCCCCGCCGCGACCGCTGGAGCCGATGGCGAACACCGCCACCGAACCCAGCATCGCGCCCAGGAAGGCGAACCAGACGTACCCGGACGGGCTGCCGATGCCGAGCAGGAAGATCGCCAGGACGACGGCGGCCGACGCCCCGGCGGCGACGCCGAGCAGCCCGGGGTCGCCGAGCGGGTTGCGGGTGTGGCCCTGCATGAGGGCACCCGCCGCGCCCAGCGACAGGCCGACCAGCACGCCGAGCAGGGTGCGCGGGATGCGCAGCTCGCGGATGACCACCGCGTCGTCGCCGGTGAACCCGGTGTCGGTGAGGGTCTGCCAGACGGTGCCGAACGGGATCGCCCGGCTGCCGACGGCGATGCTGAGCCCGCACACGACCGCGACCAGGACCAGCAGCAGCCACAGCCCGCCGATCCGGGTGGCCGGGCCGCGCAGCAGGCCGCGCCGGCGGTGCTCGCGCTCGGCCTCGGCGACCAGCTGCTCGGGAGCCCGGCGCGACTGCACGGCGGGCTCGGGCACGAGCGACTCCTCCGGGCGGTCAGCGGGGCGGCCCCGGAGGACCTTGATCGGTAAGCCTCACCTTACCCACGCTGCACCCGTCCAGGTCAAGGGCGGTGGAGGCCCCCGACGACCAGGGCGGCCAGCTCGGCGTAGGCGGCGGCGTCGTCGAGGTCGGTCGCTGCCGCGATGCGCCCGGCGTGGATGGCCGACATGACCTCGGTGACCGCGGCACCCACGAACGAGGCGTGCACCGGGCGCAGCGTGCCGGCCGCGACGCCCTCGTCGACCAGCTGCTGCACCCGCCGGGCCGCCGTCCGGGTGTTGCGGGCGTAGACCTCGCCCGCCGGGGCGAACGCGGCCAGGTCGGCGAAGAACGCGGCCGAGGCGGGGCGCAGCTGCTCGCTCACGGCCAGCAGGTAGGCCTCGATGCGCGCGCCGGCGTCCGCCGGCTGCGCGGCCCGGGCCTCGACGGCCTCGGTGGCCCGGGCGAAGAACCGCCGGACGGCGGCCACCACCAGCTGCTCCTTGCTCGCCGCGACCGCGTAGAGCGTGCTCTTGGAGCAGTGCAGGCGGCGGGCGAGGTCGTCGAGGGTGCAGGCGGCGAACCCCTCGGCGAGGAACAGCTCGACCAGGTCGTCGAGCACGGCGGCGCGGCGGGCGGGCCCACGGGTCGCCGTTCTCGCGCTGGTCACGCCGTCCAGGCTATCTTCGGTACTGAGAAGCGTCCTGCAGTACCGATGAGAGGTGCCCGTCATGCCGGTCCAGCGTCTGGTCCCCACGCAGGAGGCGGCCGACCTGCTCGACCTCACCCGCGAGATCGCCCGCGACGAGCTGGCGCCGAAGGTGGCCGCGGCCGAGGCCGACGAGCAGTTCCCCCGCGAGGTGTTCCGCACCCTGGGCCGGGCCGGCCTGCTGGGCCTGCCCTACGGCGAGGAGTTCGGCGGCGGCGGGCAGCCCTACGAGGTCTACCTGCAGGTGCTCGAGGAGATCGCCGCGGTGTGGGCCAGCGTCGGCGTCGGGGTGAGCGTGCACGGGCTCTCGTGCTTCGGGCTGGCGACGAAGGGCACCGACGAGCAGAAGCAGCGGCTGCTGCCCGACATGCTCGGCGGTGAGCTGCTCGGCGCCTACTGCCTGAGCGAGCCGCACGCCGGCTCCGACCCGGCCGCGATGCGCACGAAGGCCGTCCGCGACGGCGACTCGTACGTGCTCACCGGCGAGAAGGCCTGGACGACGCACGGCGGGCAGGCCGACTTCTACAAGGTCATGGCGCGCACCTCGGACCACCGCTCGCGCGGCATCTCCTGCTTCCTGGTGCCGGCCGACGCCCCCGGCCTCGTGGCCGACCCGGCCGAGCGGAAGATGGGCCTGACCGGCTCGACCACCGCGCTCATGCGCTTCGAGGGCGTACGGGTCGACGCCGACCGCCGCCTCGGCGAGGAGGGCGAGGGCCTGCCGATCGCGCTCGCCGGGCTGGACGCCGGCCGGCTGGGCATCGCCGCGGTCGCCGTCGGGCTGGCCCAGGGGGCGCTGGAGGACGCGCTGGCCTACGCCCAGGAGCGCGAGACCTTCGGGGTGCCGATCATCGAGCACCAGGGGCTGGGCTTCCTGCTCGCCGACATGGCCGCGGGCACCGAGACCGCCCGGGCGATGACCCTGCACGCCGCGCGGCTCAAGGACGCCGGCCTGCCGTACTCGCAGCAGGCCTCGATCGCCAAGCTCGTGGCCACCGACAACGCGATGAAGGTGACCACGGACGCCGTCCAGGTGCTCGGTGGGTACGGCTACACGCGCGACTTCCCGGTCGAGCGGTACATGCGCGAGGCCAAGGTCATGCAGATCTTCGAGGGCACCAACCAGATCCAGCGGCTGGTGATCAGCCGGGCGCTGGCCAAGGGCGGCGCGGTGACGACGGCGGTGGCCCCGGCGGAGTTCGCCCTGGCCTGAGCGGGTGCGGGCGGCCTAGCGTGACGGGCATGTGCCGCAACATCAGGGTCCTGCACAACCTCGAGCCGGCCACCACGCCCGACGAGGTCGACGCCGCCGCGCTGCAGTTCGTGCGCAAGGTGAGCGGTTCGGTGAAGCCGTCGCAGGCCAACCAGGAGGCCTTCGACCGGGCGGTCGCCGAGATCGCGCACGCCACGAGGCACCTGCTGGCCGACCTGGTGACCGCGGCCCCGCCGCGCGACCGCGAGGTGTTGGCCGCCCGCGCCCGCGAGAAGGCCGCCGCGAGGTACGCCCGCTGATCCTCCGCCGGGCGGCGTGGATCAGCTGGGTTCACGGATGTCCGTCCTGGCTCACCGACGCCGGTGAGCCAGGACGGAGTTCGATCAGCTGAGCTGATCCACGCCGTGGCCGATCAGTCGAAGACGATGACGCCGCGGATGTTCTTGCCCTCGTGCATGTCCTGGTAGGCCTCGGTGACCTGGTCGAGGGTGTACTCCTTGGTGATCAGCTCGTCGAGCTTGAGCTGACCGGCCTGGTACATGCGCAGCAGCTTCGGGATGTCCGAGTGCGGCGACTGCGCGCCGATGATCGCGCCCTGCAGCCGCTTCTGCATCAGGGTCAGGTCGAAGGCCGAGATCGGCGTGGTCTCGGTCATGCTGCCCAGGCCGGTGACGACGACGGTGCCGCCCTTGCGGATCGAGGCCAGGCCCTGGGCCGGGTGCTCGGGCTTGAGCACGCCCACGGTGATTAGGCAGACGTCGGCGCCCTGGCCCTGGGTGATCGACTGGGCGAACTCGGTGGCCTTCTCCATGTCCTCGAACACGTCGGTGGCGCCGAACTCCTGCGCCATCTCGCGCTTGAAGGGCACCGGGTCGACGGCGATGACGTTGGTGGCGCCGGCGTGGGCAGCACCCTGGACGGCGTTGATGCCGATGCCGCCGATGCCCATGACGATCACGACGTCGCCGGGCTTGACGTCGCCGGCCTTGACCGCGGTGCCGAAGCCGGTGGGTACGCCGCAGCCGACCAGCGCGGCGGACTTGAGCGGGATGTCCTTGTCGATCTTGATGACCGAGGCGACGTCGGCGACGGTGTACTCGGAGAAGGTCGAGATGCCGCACATCTGGCCGACGTTCTGGCCGTCGAGCTTCATGCGGAAGTCCTCGGCGTCGTCGGCGCGCGAGCCGACCAGCAGCAGGGCGCCCTTGTCGCAGAGGTTGAAGTCGCCGCGGCGACAGGCCATGCACTGCCCGCACGAGGGGACGAAGGAGAAGACGACGTGGTCGCCCTCCTCGAAGCCCGGGGTGTCGGGGCCGACCTTGGTGATGACGCCGGAGCCCTCGTGGCCGCCGCAGAACGGGTAGGTCATCACCTGGAGGTCGCCGGTCTGCAGGTGGTCGTCGGAGTGGCACAACCCGGAGGCGGCCAGCTTGACCATGACCTCGCCCTTCTTCGGGTCGTCGAGCTCCAGGGTGACGGTCTCGTACTCGCCCGGGGACTGGCGGATGATCGAGGCGCGGGTGGTGGTGGGCATCGTTGCTCTCCTGCTTCGCTCGGCCTTCGGCACTCGGTGTCACGTGCCGGTGTGACCATAAACGCATTCGTCAGACGATGGTGACGCCGATCACGATGAATTGCGGTCGTGCAACCTCCCGCAACGGTCCCTACAGCCCGCCGGCCACCCTCAGCACGGTGCCGGTGACGTAGCCGGCCTCGGGCCCCAGCAGCCAGACGACGGCCGGGGCGATCTCGTCGGGTTCCCCGGCGCGGCCCATCGGCACCCGGCCGCTGACCCGCTCCAGCCGTCCGGGGTCGCCGGCGCCGGCGTGGATGCCGGTGCGCACCAGGCCGGGCGCGACCCCGTTCACCCGCACCCCGGCGGTGGCCAGCTCCTTGGCCAGGCCTACCACGAGTGCGTCGACACCGGCCTTCGCCGCGGCGTAGTGCACGTACTCGTGCGCCGACCCCAGCGTCGCCGCCGCGGACGAGACGCAGACGACCGACCCGCCGGCGCCACCCCGGTCGGTGGCCATCACCTGCGCGGCCCGGCGGCAGCACAGGACGACGCCGAGCAGGTTGGTGTCCAGCACGGTGCGCACGACGTCGACCGGGGTGTCGGCCAGGTCGCCGAGGTGGGCGGTCAGCCCCGCGTTGGCCACCAGACCGGTGGGGGTGCCCAGCGCGGTGGCGAAGAGCCGGTCGACGTCCGCGGGGTCGGTGACGTCGGCCCGCACGGCCACCGCCCGCACCCCGACCGCCTCGGCGCCGGCCACCACGGCGGCGGCGTCGTCGGCACCCGAGCGGTACCCGACGACGACGTCGTGCCCGGCCCGGGCGAGGGCGGCGACGGTGGCCGCCCCGATGCCGCGGCTCCCCCCGGTGACGACGGTGACCGGCCGAGAAGTGCTCATGCCGCCCATCCTCCCCCGCCGCCTCGCACCCCCTGCCTCGGCGGGGACGGGGCCGGCGGGAACGCACAGCGGCCCCCGGTTCCGCTGGGGAACCGGGGGCCGCTGGTGGGGCCGGGTGCTACGCGGGCTGCATGGCGCCCAGGACGGCGAGGACGTCGTCCGCGGTGCGCGCCTGCTCGAGGCGGGCGACCTGCGCCTGGTCGCTGAACACCTCGGCGATGCGGGCCAGCAGCGCCAGGTGGTCGTCGCCGGCGCCGGCGATGCCGATCACGAAGCGCACCTCGCGGCCGTTCCAGTCCACACCCTGCGGGAAGCGGACGAAGGAGATCGCCGACCGGCGGATCGAGGGCTTGGCCTCGTTGGTGCCGTGCGGGATCGCCAGCAGGTTGCCCATGTAGGTCGACACCGACGTCTCCCGCTCGTGCATGGACCGCACGTAGGACTCGTCGACCGACCCGGCGGCCACGAGCAGCTCACCGGCCTGCTGGATCGCCGCGGCCCGGTCGCCCGAGGCGTCCAGCACGATCGACTCGCGGGCCAGCAGGCCGCTGGCCCCACCGGCGGCCGGGGCCGCGGCGGCCCCGCCCGCGCCGGAGCCGTTGCGCTCGCGGAGCAGCTCGACGATCTCGTCGTAGCGCGGGCTGCCCATGAAGTTCTCCACCGAGACGTGCGCCGCGGAGGGGGACTGCTTGCGGGCGCGGTCGGTGAGGTCCTGGTGGGTGACCACGAGGTCGACGTCGTCGCGCAGGTTGGAGATCGCCTTGTTCACGACCGTGACGTCGGAGAACCCGGCGCCCTGCACCTTCTTGCGCAGCACCGAGGCGCCCATGGCCGAGGAGCCCATGCCGGCGTCGCAGGCGAAGACGATCGAGCGGATCGGGCCGGACGACGCCGCGGAGCCGCCGAGCATCCCGGAGACCGAGGACTTCTTGCCCTTGTTGGCCTCCATCTGCGCGGTGGCGGCCGCGAGGTCGCCGTCGTCGTCGCTCTTGTCGATCTTGAGCAGGAAGGCGGCGACGACGAAGCAGACGGCCGCGGCCACGACCACCGAGGCGGTGACGCCCAGCAGGCTGCTCGGCGGGGAGGACGCCCACACGGCGATGATCGAGCCGGGCGAGGCCGGGGAGCGCAGGCCCGAGCCGAAGGCCAGGTTGGTGGCCACGCCGGCCATGCCGCCGAGGATCACCGCGGCGATCAGCTTCGGCTTGGCCAGCACGTAGGGGAAGTAGATCTCGTGGATGCCGCCGATGAACTGGATGAGGATCGCGCCGGGGGCCGACGACTTCGCCGCGCCCTTGCCGAAGACCGCGAAGGCGAGCAGCAGGCCCAGGCCGGGGCCGGGGTTGGCCTCGAGCAGGAAGAGGATCGACTGACCGGCGCTGGCCGCCTCGTTGGTGCCCAGCGGGGTGAGGATGCCCTGGTTGATCGCGTTGTTGAGGAAGAGGATCTTGGCCGGCTCGATGAAGATCGAGGTCAGCGGCAGCAGGTTGCGCTCGACCAGGAAGTCGACGACGTTGCCGGCGAAGGTGCTGAAGCCCTGCACGAACGGCCCGGCGAGCACGAAGCCGACGACGGCGAGGAAGCCGCCCCAGATGCCGGCGGAGAAGTTGTTGACCAGCATCTCGAAGCCGGGGCGGATCTTGTGCGCCCACAGCGCGTCGAGCTTCTTCATCGACCAGCCGCCGAGCGGGCCCATGATCATGGCGCCCAGGAACATCGGCACGCTGGCGCCGGCGATGGCGCCCATGGTGGCGATGGCGCCGACGACGCCGCCGCGCAGGTTGTCGTTGTAGACCATCCGCCCGCCGGTGTAGCCGATGAGCAGCGGCAGCAGGTAGGTGATCATCGGGCCGACGATGCCGCCGCCCGGGGTGCCGTCCCAGTTGCCCAGCTGCTCGACGAAGCCGTAGCCGCCCTCGTAGCCGAGGGCGTCGCCGATGAGCTTGATCCAGCCCGTGCTGATGAACAGGGCCGTGATCAGGCCCCAGGCGATGAACGCGCCGATGTTGGGCAGGACCATGTTCGACAGGAACGTGCCGAACCGCTGGACCCGCAGCCGGGCGCTGGTGCGCTGCGCCCCGTCCGTGGTGGTGGCCATCGAGGACCTTCTTCTGATGAGGGGTGAGCCGCCACCGCCCCCGTGCGGACGGTGTCGGACCGGATCGTAGGCACAGCCTGTGACAGCTGTCACGGATCTGTGAATGCGTTTGTATACGCCGTTTCGTGCCCGGTCAAGAGGGGTTTCACGAACGACATGGGCCCGATCGGACCCGGATGCGTACGCTCCGATGCGAGCGGCCCCGTCACTACAGTGATTCCGGGCACACCGGAGCGGTCGACACCCCGTGGAGGACACATGAAGGCACTGCGTTTCTACGCCCCCGAGGACGTCCGCCTGGAGGACGTCGCCGAGCCCGAGTGCGGCCCGGGCGAGGTCAAGATCAAGGTCAAGAACTGCTCCACCTGCGGCACCGACGTCAAGATCTTCCACAACGGGCACCAGAACCTGACCCCGCCGCGCACCATCGGCCACGAGGTCGCCGGCGAGGTCGTCGAGGTCGGCGCCGACGTGAACAGCACCTACGGCAGCAGCTGGGCCCCCGGCGACCGTGTGCAGGTCATCGCCGCCGTCCCGTGCGGTGAGTGCCACGAGTGCCGCAAGGGCTGGATGGCGGTCTGTGCGAACCAGACCTCGGTCGGCTACCAGTACGACGGCGGCTTCGCCGAGTACATGGTCGTGCCGCAGCAGGTGCTCAAGGTCGACGGCCTCAACCGCATCCCCGACAACGTGGGCTACGACGAGGCCTCGGCCGCCGAGCCCTTCGCCTGCGCGATCAACGCCCAGGAGCTGCTGGGCATCGAGGAGGGCGACACCCTCGTCGTCTTCGGCGCCGGCCCGATCGGCTGCATGCACATCCGCATCGCCCGCGGCGTGCACAAGGTCGGCAAGGTCTACCTGGTCGACGTCAACGCGGAGCGGCTGCAGATGAGCGCCGACGCGGTGCAGCCCGACGAGGTGATCAACGGCGCCGAGGTCGACGTCGTCGAGCGCGTCATGGAGCTCACCGGTGGCCGCGGGGCCGACGTGGTCATCACCGCGACCGCCGCGAACGTGACCCAGGAGCAGGCCATCGCCATGGCGGCCCGCAACGGCCGCATCTCCTTCTTCGGCGGGCTGCCCAAGACCAACCCCACCATCACCTGCGACTCCAACGTCGTGCACTACCGCCAGCTGCACATCCACGGCGCCAACGGCTCGGCCCCCTCGCACAACAAGCGGGCCCTGGAGTACATCTCCACCGGCCAGGTGCCGGTCAAGGACCTCATCACCGAGCACATCCCGCTCGACCGCGCGCTCGAGGCCTTCGACATCGTCAAGAGCGGCAAGGCGATCAAGGTCACCGTCGAGCCGTGACCGGCGGCGGGGTGCTCGCCGGGCGCAGCAGCGACCCGTCCTGCACCCCGCGCCCGGTGCGGGACACGCTGCGCCCCGCTCGGCGCGGAGGCATGCTGGACCGGACGGAACGGTCCGGTCCGACATCGGCCGCCGACGAACGACCCCGAGGAGCAGCATGAGCACCGGATGGTGGGCGGTCGTCTTCTTCGCCGTCGTGGCGGTCGTCGCCGCGGTCTGGGTGGGCAACACCCTGCGGTGGACCAGGGCCAACGACAACCTGGCCCGCCGCGGCACCAAGGCGGTCGGGCGCGGCACGGGTGCGCGGCGCCGCGGTTTGCCGCTGGTCGTCGGCATCGTCGTCACCGGGATCTCGGTGGTCGCCCTGGTCTGGTCGATCCTCTACGCCACGGCGAACTGACGGCCGGACGGTCGACAAGGGTGGTGACCCCGGTCATCATCGGCCCGTGCACGCCTCCGGACCCGCGCAGCAGGTGCTGACCTGCGGTGCGGCGGGACCCGAGGCCTTCGAGCACTGGCGGGCGCTCATCTCGGACACCTTCGTGCCGCTCACCGCGGTGCCGACCACCGACCGGCCCTTCCGCGGCGAGCTGCGGGTGGTCACCCACCCCGCGGTGCAGCTCACCGAGGTGCGCTCCCACGGTCAGCACGTCCGGCGCACCCGTCAGCTCATCGCGGGCAGCTCGGAGGACTACCTGCTGTCCAGCATCCAGCTCGGCGGGCGGGGCCGGGTCGAGCAGGACGGGCGCACCGCCGTCCTCACCCCGGGCGCGATGACGTTCTACGACAGCACCCGGCCCTACACCCTCCACTTCGACGACGCCTTCGAGCAGCTGGTCGTGCAGCTGCCCCGCCGCCCGCTGCTGGCCGCCGCCGGCGTGCCCGACGACGGCGTCCACCTGACCGCCGTCGCGCTCGAGGCCGGCGGGCCCGGCTCGGTGCTGGCCGGCTTCTTCTCCTCGCTGGCCCTGGTGCACGACCGCGACCCGGCCGGGGCCCTGCAGCTGAGCGCGCATGCCCCGGCCCTGCTGGCGTCGGCGCTGCGGCTGGCCGCCGGGCAGGGGGCCGGGCCGGACGACGCCGGGCTGGCGCGGGAGCGGGTGCTGGCCCACCTGCGCCGGCACGCCGGCGACCCGCACCTGGACGCCGACGCCGTGGCCACGGCCTGCCACCTCTCGCGGCGCGCGCTGTTCCGGCTCTTCGAGGGGCGGGAGTCGCTGGCATCGGCGTTGCGGCGCACCAGGGTGGAGCGGGCCGCCGAGCTGCTGGTCGCCCAGCCCCGCCGTCCGGTCGCCTCGGTCGGCACGGCGTGCGGGTTCGCCGGCGAGGCGCAGTTCCACCGGGCGTTCCGGCAGGTCACCGGCATGACCCCCGCCGAGCACCGGGCTGGCACGCACGGTCGGTGAGCTGGCACCCAGCGTCAGCCGTGCGGGGGGAGGGTCACGGCATCCACACGACCCAGGGAGCCCGCACCATGACCGCACGCGTCGTCCGCGCAGCCGCCGTCCAGGCCGAGCCGAAGTGGCTCGACCTCGAGGCCGGCGTCACCGCCCTGATCGACCTGATCGGTGAGGCGGCCGGCAACGGCGCCCAGCTGGTCTCCTTCCCCGAGACGTTCATCCCCGGGTACCCGTGGTGGATCTGGCTGGACTCCCCGGCGTGGGGCATGCAGTTCGTCGCCCGGTACGCCGAGAACTCGATGACCCGCGACGGCGCCGAGATGCAGCGCATCGCCGCGGCCGCCCGCCAGCACGGGGTGCACGTCGTGTTCGGGTTCAGCGAGCGGGCCGGCGGCAGCCTCTACATGTCCCAGGCGTTCATCGACGACACCGGCGAGGTCATCTCGGTGCGCCGCAAGCTCAAGCCCACCCATGTCGAGCGCTCGGTGTTCGGCGAGGGCGACGGCAGCGACATCCAGGTGCACGACACGAAGCTCGGCAAGGTCGGCGCGCTCAACTGCTGGGAGCACTTCCAGCCGCTGACCAAGTACGCCATGTACTCCCTGGGCGAGCAGATCCACGTCGGCTCGTGGCCCAGCTTCTCCCTCTACAAGGGTGCCGCGAACGCCCTCGGCGCCCAGGTCAACAACGCCGCCAGCCTCACCTACGCGGTCGAGGGCCAGGCGTTCGTGCTGGCGCCCTGCGCGGTCGTCGGCGAGGCGGGGCAGGCACTGTTCTGCGACACCGAGGTCAAGGGACAGCTGCTGCAGCTCGGTGGCGGGTTCACCCAGATCTACGGCCCCGAGGGCAGCGTGCTCGCCGAACCGCTGGCCGAGACCGAGGAGGGCATCCTGTACGCCGACCTGGACTTCTCGCTCATCGCGATCGCCAAGTCCGCCGCCGACCCGGTGGGCCACTACTCCCGCCCGGACGTCGTCCGGCTGCTGCTGAACCGGGAGCCCTCACCGGTGGTGGTCGACCGGGCGCCGCTGGCCCAGCTCGAGGAGGTCGAGGCGTGACCACCCCCGAGAAGGACGCCTTCTACACCGCCGCCCACCGGGAGTGGCAGGACAGGTTCGACGCCCAGCCGCTGGCCGACCGGGTGGTCGACTCGATCGTGCGCACCGAGATCGACGACTTCTACGGGGCGTTCATCGGCTCGCGGGACTTCTTCTTCCTGGCCACCGTCGACGCGGAGGGCCGGCCCACCGTCTCCTACAAGGGCGGGGCTCCCGGGGTGGTGGCGATCCTGGACCCGACGACGATCGCCTTCCCGCACTTCGACGGCAACGGCATGTTCCTGTCGGTGGGCAACGCCGCCGACACCGGCCGGATCGGGTTGCTGTTCATCGACCTGGAGACGCCCAACCGGATCAGGCTGCAGGCCGACGTCCAGCGGGTCACCGACGACGCGTCGCTGCTCGCGCGGTGGCCTGGCGCGAAGCTGGTGACCGTCGCGACGGTCGAGACGGTGTTCCACAACTGCGGCCGGTACATCCACCAGCACCAGCGGGTCGAGGCGTCGAAGTACGTCCCGGACGCCGACGGCGCGCAGCCGACCCCGGCGTGGAAGCGGATCGACGCGGTGCAGGACGTGCTCACCGACGAGGACCGCAGCGCCACCGAGCGGGCGGGCGGCGCGATCACCTTCGAGGACTACGTGGGCAAGCTGATGACCGGGACGTCCTGACCCGCGGTCTCAGGTGGAGGGCGCGCTCGGCAGCCGGTCGGTGGAGCCGGCGTCGAGCGCGGCCTGCACGTGCTCGACGGCGCTGCGCAGCAGGTCGCCGTACGCGTCGTCGCCCAGCGCGCCGATCGAGTCCCGGGCCAGCGCCAGGTGCTCGCGGGCGCGGGCGGGGTCGCCCAGGCGCCGGTGGTCGTCGGCCAGGTTGGTGTGCAGCGACGGCAGGAACGCCGCCACCTGCGCGCCCGCGCCGGCGGCCTGCACCCGGGCGTCGTCGACGTCGGCCACCGCGGCGAGGGCCCGCTCGTCCCAGCGCAGCTCGTCGGCCACGTCGGGCTGCTGGTCGGCCAGCGTGTGCGCGATCGCGCACCGGTGCAGCGGGTCGGTGGCCCGCTCCCACAGCTCGCCCATCCGTGCCCGGGCCTCGTCGGGCGGGAGCGCCTGGGCGGCGGCGAGCTCGACGAGGACGGGGTCGGGCGCGGTCACCCGGACACCCGCTTGTAGGGGTCGGACGGCGCGGCGCCCGCGGCCACGATGCGGTTGCTCCAGCCGTCGAGCTGGGCCGTGAGCGCCGCCAGGTCGGTGCCGATCGGGGCCAGCACCCGGTCCATCGCGTCGTCGGTGGCCTGCTCGATGCGGTCGCGCTCGGCGCGGCCGGCGGCGGTGAGCTCGCCGTCGGCCAGCCAGCCGCGTTCGCGCAGGTCGGCGTCGGCGGCGTCCATGACCTCGGGCGACCAGCCGCGGGTGCCTGCGTAGGCGCGCGGCTCCCAGCCGATCCAGTACTCGGTCACCAGGTTCATCTGCACGCCCGACAGCCCCGCGGCGACGTTGGCCGCCTGGTGGGTGTCGCCGCGGTGCTCGCGCAGGATCGTCACGGCGTGCCACAGCTGGCCCCACGGGTCGGTCGGCCACGCCAGCGAGGCGAGCCCGGCCACCAGGGGGCGGCCGGCGACGTCGGCCACGGCGACGTCGGTGGCCCGGCGCAGCTGGGCCACCGCGGTCTCGACCTCCGACGTCGGGACGTCGCCCAGCAGCTCGTGGAGCGACTCGACCGCGCCCTGCTCGCGAGCGGCCAGCACGTCGGCGCGGGTGGCGGTGCCGCGGGCCTGGTCGTACAGCGAGGTGACCAGCCCGGGCTCGAACACGCCGAAGGCGGCGACGACGACCGGGGCGGTGGGCTCGCCCATCGGGGCGGCGCGCGCCCACACGTAGCCGGTGAGGAACTCCAGCCCGAGCGCCTCCACCGCGGCGTAGGCCGGCCGACCCCAGAAGTTGATGGTGGCCAGCGGTTCGGCGGCGTCGCGCAGCGCACGGGCCGGCCCGGCCGGCACCCGGGGCGCCGGTCGACCGGGCGGGGGTGGGGCGAGGAAGGCTGCCGTCAGCTCGGTGTGGTCCACGGGTGCTCCCTGGGTGCGGTGCCCGGTCGGGTGGGGTGCGCAGGGTGGGATGTGTCCGGGACCACAACCCGCCCGCACCCTAGGCCCGTCGCGGTGGGCATGCTGGGGGCATGACCGCCACCCTCGGCAACGCTGCCGGTACCAGCACCGACGACGCCGCCCTCCGCGAGGTCGAGCAGCGCGTGCTGTGGCTGGCCAGCGCGATCGTCGACCACGCAAACCGGGTGCGCCCCAACCCGACCGGCCTCAAGGTGGGCGGGCACCAGGCGTCCAGCGCCTCGATCACCACGATCATGACCGCGCTGTGGCTGGAGACCCTCGGCCCCGAGGACCGGGTGTCGGTCAAGCCGCACGCCTCGCCGGTGCTGCACGCGCTGGAGTACCTGCTCGGCCAGCTGCCGGCGGACAAGCTGACCACGCTGCGCGAGTTCGGCGGTCTGCAGAGCTACCCCTCGCGGCTCAAGGACCCGGTGCCCGCCGATTACTCCACCGGCTCGGTCGGCATCGGGGCCACCGCGCCGATCTGGGGTGCGATCGCCCGCCGGTACGTCAACACCCAGTTCGGCACCGGTGGCGCCGGGCGCCAGTGGTCGCTGGTCGGGGACGCCGAGCTCGACGAGGGCGCCGTCTGGGAGGCCGTGGTCGACCCGATGGTCGCCGAGCTGGGCGAGGTCGTGTGGGTGGTCGACCTCAACCGGCAGTCGCTGGACCGCGTGGTGCCCACCTTCGGCGCCACCCGGCTGCAGGGCATGTTCGCCGCGGCCGGCTGGCAGGTGCTCACCGTCAAGTACGGCGCCCTGCTCGAGGAGCTGTTCACCCGCGAGGGCGGTCCGGAGCTGCGCGACCGCATCGACGAGATGACCAACCCGGAGTACCAGCGCATGCTGCGCCGCTCAGCCGACGAGCTGCGCGAGGTCCTGCCCGGGGACGGCGCCGGGGCCGCCGCGGTCGCCGACCTCATCGCCGGGGTGCCCGACGACGACCTGGTCGCCGCGGTGCGCAACCTGGGCGGGCACGACCTGGCGGCGCTGCGCACGGCGTTCGCCCAGATCGACGACACCCGGCCCACCGTCGTGCTGGCGTACACGCTGAAGGGCTACGGACTGGCCACCGAGGGCCACCCGCAGAACCACTCGGCGCTGCTCACCGAGGCCCAGCTGCACGAGCTGGCTGCCCGCGTCGGCGTCGACCCGGCCGACCCCTGGGCCCGCTTCGAGGCGCCCTCCGAGCCGGGGCGGCTGCTCACCGCGGCGGCCGAGCGGCTGCGGCGCACGGAGCACGAGGGTGCCCCGGCCCCCGCCGTGCCGACCGACCTGGGCCGCACCCCCAACGGGACGGCGACCACGCAGGCCGCGCTGGGCCGCACCCTGCTCGACCTCAACCGCGCCGCGCCCGAGGCCGGTGCCCGGGTGGTGACCGTCAGCCCCGACGTGTCGTCGTCCACGAACCTCGGCGGCTGGGTGAACAAGGTCGGCGTGTGGTCGGCCGAGGACCGCCGCGACTGGTTCTCCGACGACCCCGAGACGATCCTGCACTGGCGCGAGCGGCCCAGCGGCCAGCACGTCGAGCTGGGCATCGCCGAGGTCAACCTCGTGGGGCTGATGGGCGAGCTGGGTTCCACGTGGAACAGGTGGTCGCAGCCGCTGCTGCCGATCGGCGTCATGTACGACCCGTTCGTCTCCCGCGCGCTCGAGCCCTGGAGCTTCGGGGTGTACGCCGGCGGCCAGTCGATCCTGGTCGGCACGCCGTCGGGGGTCACGCTGGCCGGCGAGGGTGGGGCACACCAGTCGATCACCACGCCCTCCATCGGGCTCGAGCAGCCGGGCGTCGTCACCTACGAGCCCGGGTTCGCCCTGGACACCGAGTGGTGCCTGCTCGCCTCGCTGGGGCGGCTCGGTCGCCCCGACGGCACCAGTGCCTACCTGCGGCTGTCGACCCGTCCGGTCGACCAGGCGCTGGCCGCGATCCCGACCGACCCGGCCGCCCGCGAGCGGCGCCGGCGCCAGGTGGTGGCCGGGGCGTACGCGCTGCGCCGGGTCGACCGCCCTGCCGTCACCGTGGTGACGATGGGCGCGATGATCACCGAGGGGCTGGCCGCCGCCGACCGGCTCACCGGCCTGGGCCACCCCGCCGACGTGGTCGTGGTGACCTCGCCGGGGCTGCTGTTCCGCGCGCTGCAGGCCCGCAAGGGTCGGGACGACGCCCCCACCGCGGTGCTGGACCAGGTGTTCCCGGCCGACCGGGCCGCGCCGATGGTCACCCTGCTCGACGGCCACCCGCACACGCTGGCGTTCCTGGCCGGCGTCCACCGGGTGCCCGCCGCCCACCTGGGCGTGACTCGGTTCGGGCAGTCCGGCGACCTGACCAGCGTCTACGCCTACCACGGCATCGACACCGACTCCGTCGTGGCCGCCGCCCTGGACCTCGTCGACTGAGGCCCTCCCGCGCAGCATCGATCAGGGGTGTGCACGAAGGTCCATCCCCCTCCACGAACTCTGGTGGAGGGGATGGACTCCGGTGGCGGGAGACGGGTCCGGCGTGGATCAGCTGGGTTCCCCCGTGGCCGTCCTGGGTCGCCGACGCCGGCGAACCAGGACGGAGTTCTATCGGCCCAGCTGTTCCACGCCGCCGGGCTCAGACCAGGAAGCGGTAGGCCGTCGTCCCCGGCGCCAGGTGCTGGATCGTCAGCGGACCGGCGGCGATGCGGGCCAGCAGCGGGGTGAGGCCGGCGGCGGCGCCCAGCTCGATGCCGACCAGCGCCGCGCCGGTCTCGCGGTTGTCGCGCTTCTGGTACTCGAACAGCACGATGTCGTCGTCGGGGCCGAGCACCTCGTGCAGGAACCGGCGCAGCGCCCCGGGCTCCTGCGGGAACTCGACCAGGAAGTAGTGCTTGAGCCCGCGGTGCACCAGCGAGCGCTCGACCACCTCGGCGTACCGGCTGACGTCGTTGTTGCCGCCGGACAGCAGCGCGAGCACCGTCTGCCCCGGCTCGACGGCGACGGCGCCCGAGGCCAGCGCGGCGGTGGCCAGGGCGCCCGCGGGCTCGGCGATGACGCCGTCCACCTGGTAGAGCTCGAGCATCTCGGTGCAGACCGCGCCCTCGGGGACGGCGACCAGCTCGACCCCCGCGTCCCGGACCAGCGGGAACGTCACGTCGCCGGCCCGGCGCACGGCGGCCCCGTCCACGAAGGTGTCGATCTCGGCCAGCGTCACCGGCTCCCCGGCGACCAGCGCGGCAGCCATCCCGGCGGCCCCGGCCGGCTCGACGCCGACCACCCGGGTCGTGGGGGAGTGCTCGCGCAGCCAGCTCGCGCACCCGGCGAGCAGTCCGCCGCCACCGACCGGCAGGACGACGACGTCGGGCGCCACCGGCAGCTGGGCCAGGAGCTCGACGGCCACCGTGGCCTGCCCGGCGACCGTGGAGAGCGCGTCGAACGCAGGGACGACGACGGCGCCCGACGCGATGGCCAGCTCCGCGGCGATGCGGGCCGCGTCGTCGTAGGTGTCGCCCTCGACCCGCAACGTGATCGCGTCGCCGCCGAGGGCGACGATGCGCTGCCGCTTCTGCTTGGGCGTCGTGCCCGGGACGACGACGGTGCCCCGGACGCCGAGCGCTGCGCAGGCGTGGGCGAAGCCCTGGGCGTGGTTGCCGGCGCTGGCGGTGACCACCGAGGTGCCCGGGTCGAGCTGGGCGATGGTGTTGTAGGCGCCGCGCACCTTGTACGAGCGGCCGACCTGCAGGTCCTCGCGCTTGGTCCACACCTCGGCGCCGGTGAGGTCGGACAGCCGGGCGTTGCGCTGCACCGGGGTGGTCAGCGCGACGCCGTCGAGCCGGGCGACGGCGGCTTCGACCTCGGCGGAGAAGGAGGAGGTCACGGCGGACATCCTCCCCGAGCGACCTGCGCCGCCCGCGCGTGGTCCCCACCGCCTCCCGAGCAACCCTGCGCCGCCCGCGCGTGGTCCCCACCACCTCGTCGGGCGAGCTCGTGCTCTGCGTCGCCGGGCGACGCAGAGCACGAGGTCCGTCGCATGGCCAGTGCCGCCCGGGGCCGGTCCCCGCAGCTCTGGGGCCGATGTCGTGCTCTGCGTCGCTGGACGACGCAGAGCACGAGCTGTGCCGACCGAACCTCCCCGGTGGCCCGGTGGCCCGGTGGCACGGGATCAAGCGGCCCAGGCTGGGGCGGGGCCGGTACCCAGGCGCCAGCGCGCCGCTTCCTCGCTCGGGCTGTGCGAACCCAGGGCGAGGTTGAGCGCCCGCAGCTGCGCCTCGGTGACCAGCAGCTGGGCGCGGTCGCGGGCACTGCGGGAGCCCCGGCCGGGGACGCGGGCCAGCGGGGCGATCGTGGGGGAGACCAGGCGGGCCGCGCCCGCGGAGAACCCGGCGTAGACGACCTTCTCGGGCGCCGACAGCCCCGGTGGGCCCTGCAGGAAGGTGAGCAGGTCGTCGGGCACCGGCTCGAGCACCGGCCGGTAGGCGCGGATCGCCTCGGCCAGCTCGGTGCGCGAGCGGGGCAGGTCGGTGGCGCCCAGCCGTTGCGCCGAGCGGGCCCAGTCGGCCACGTACTCGTCGCCCCAGCGGGGCCCGTAGCGGGACATCGAGCGGCCGACGGCGGTCTGCGCGGCGAGGAAGGCGTCGGTGAAGGCCAGGTGCACCCAGCGCAGCAGGTCGGGGTCGCCGGCGGAGTAGCGGCGGCCGTCGGGCAGCGTGCCCTTCACCCTCGTGTGCATCCCGCGCACGCGGCCGGACTCGCGCTCGGCCAGCTCGGCCGAGCCGAAGGTGCTGACCACCAGCCAGCGAGCCGTGCCGGCCAGCCGCTTCCAAGGGTCCTCGCGGTAGGCCGAGTGCCGCTGCACCCCGGCCAGCGCCAGCGGGTGCGCGCCCTGGCCGAGCAGCGCCGCCACCCCGCCGACCAGCGTGGACAGGTCGCCGTGCACCCGCCAGACCACGCCGTCGGGGTCGAACCAGCCGTCGCCGCTGCCCACGGTGGCGATCTCGCGCACCCAGTCGGGCGCACCGGTCGGGTCGCCGGACACCCGTCCGCGAAAGGCAGCCCGGGCCGCGTCGAAGGGGTTCACCACCCCACTGTGCGGGTTGCGCTGCACCGCCGCCCACCCGTCGAGGGACGGCGCCGTCCGACGGCGGCCGGGGTGTTCAGACCAGCAGCAGCACCGCGGCGGCCGCGGCGGCGACGGTGCGCAGCGTGTTCCAGCGGGTCCACACGCGCAGGTACCGCGGCCAGGTGGCGGGGTCGCGCTCCAGCGCGTCGTTGAGCGGCACGTTGCCGGCGATGGTGACCCCGACCGTGCCCAGCAGGTACGCCCCCGCCCCCACCCGGTCCAGCGCCCCGCCGACGACCAGCACCGCGACGCACGCGGCCGCCGTCCCGAACAGCAGCACCATCAACGGTGGTCGGACGGCGGCCACGTTCACCGCCCGCATCGCCGTGGCGCCGTCGGGCACCCGGGCCAGCGCCGACACCACGAACCCGCTGAAGGCGAAGAACACCCCGCCGACCAGCGCGCACCCGACGGCGGTCAGCGTGCCCAGCAGCTCCACGCCGGCACCGTAGCGGGGTCAGATGTCGTGCCAGGGGCCCTTCTCGGCGTTCTTGTCCGGCACCGAGGCGAAGACGTTGCCCTCGGTGGGCGGCACCGAGTCACGGGCCATGCCGAACACGCGCAGCAACGGACCCACCGCGGCGTCGAACACCGCCGGCGCCAGCCGGTACCCGGCGATGATCACCGGGTTGGCGAAGCCCGACTGCCGCAGCCGGCGGTGCGACCCGGCGACGTCGAGGATCGTGCGGGCGACCCGGCGCGGGGAGTAGACCGGGGGCGGCGGGTGGCCGGTGTTCCCGAGCACGGTCGCGGCCTGGTAGTAGATCGGGGTGTTGACCCCGCCGGGGGAGACGGCGGCGATGCGGATGCCGGGCACGTCGCGGGTCTCCTGCTGCAGCGTGCGCACCAGGCCCAGCTGGCCCCACTTCGCGGTGGCGTAGGCGCCCATCGTGGGGGCGGTGATCGATGCGAGCAGCGAGCTGACCACGACCAGGTCACCGCGTTCCTGCCGGCGGAAGGTGGCCAGCACGGGGCGGGCCACGTTCGCCGTCCCCTTGATGGCGGTGTCCACGACCTGGTCGAACACGTCGGCGGGCAGGTCCTCGACGTCGCCGTAGGCCATCACGGTGGCCGAGTGGACGACGAGGTCCAGCGCCCCGGCGCGCTCGACGACGGCGGCAACGGCGGCCCGGTCGTTGATGTCGCAGGTCTCGACGACGACGTCGGCGGCCCCGGCGGCGCGGCACTCGGCGGCCGTGGTCTCCAGGGCGGGGCGGCCGCGGGCCAGCAGCACGAGCGAGGCGCCCTCGGCGGCCAGCAGCAGGGCGGTGGCCCGGCCGATCCCGCTGGAGGCACCGGTGATCAGGGCGGTGCGGGGTGTGGTCACCGTCCCGTCGTGCCCAGCGGTCGGGGGGGTGCACACCCGCGCTCGCCCCCGAACCGTCGGACCTCCGGGCTACGGTGCCCCCACCGCGTCGCCGTCCCCGGGAGTGCCCGTGTTCACGAAGGTCCTGGTCGCCAACCGCGGGGAGATCGCCGTCCGTGCGTTCCGGGCCGCCTACGAGCTGGGCGCGGGCACCGTCGCCGTGTTCCCGCACGAGGACCGCAACTCGGTGCACCGGCTCAAGGCCGACGAGTCCTACGAGATCGGCGAGCCCGGGCACCCGGTGCGGGCCTACCTCGACGTCGAGGCCGTCGTGGCCGCGGCCCGCCGCGCCGGTGCCGACGCCGTCTACCCCGGCTACGGCTTCCTGTCCGAGAACCCCGACCTCGCCGCGGCCTGCGCCGAGGCCGGCATCACCTTCGTCGGCCCCAGCGCCGAGGTGCTCGAGCTGACCGGCAACAAGGCCCGGGCGATCGCCGCCGCGAGGGCGGCCGGTCTGCCGGTGCTCGGCTCCAGCGAACCCTCCGACGACGTCGACACCCTGCTCGCCGCCGCCGCGGACATGGCCTTCCCGGTGTTCGTCAAGGCCGTCGCGGGCGGTGGTGGCCGCGGCATGCGCCGGGTCGAGGAGCCCGGTGCGCTGCGCGGCGCCGTCGAGGCCGCGATGCGCGAGGCGGAGTCCGCCTTCGGCGACGCCACCGTGTTCATCGAGCAGGCGGTGGTGAACCCGCGGCACATCGAGGTGCAGATCCTCGCCGACACCGCCGGTGAGGTCATCCACCTCTTCGAGCGCGACTGCTCGGTGCAGCGCCGGCACCAGAAGGTCATCGAGCTGGCTCCCGCGCCCAACCTCGACCCGGCGCTGCGCGAGCGCATCTGCAGCGACGCCGTGGCCTTCGCCCGGGCCATCGGCTACTCGTGCGCCGGCACGGTCGAGTTCCTGCTCGACGAGTCGGGCCGCCACGTGTTCATCGAGATGAACCCGCGCATCCAGGTCGAGCACACGGTCACCGAGGAGGTCACCGACGTCGACCTCGTGCAGGCCCAGCTGCGCATCGCCGCGGGTGAGACGCTGGCCGACCTGGGGCTGAGCCAGGACAGCATCGTGCTGCGCGGCGCCGCGCTGCAGTGCCGCATCACCACCGAGGACCCGGCCAACGGCTTCCGCCCCGACACCGGCCGGATCACCGCCTACCGCTCGCCCGGTGGCGCCGGCGTGCGGCTGGACGGCGGCTCGTCGATGGGCGCCGAGGTGGGTGCCCACTTCGACTCGATGCTGGTGAAGCTCACCTGCCGCGGGCGCGACTTCGGCGTCGCGGTGGCCCGGGCCCGCCGGGCGGTGGCCGAGTTCCGCATCCGCGGCGTGGCCACCAACATCCCGTTCCTGCAGGCGGTGCTCGACGACCCCGATTTCCGCGCCGGCCGGGTCACCACGAGTTTCATCGAGCAGCGGCCCGAGCTGCTCACGGCGCGGCAGTCCGCCGACCGCGGCACCCGGTTGCTGGCCTACCTGGCCGACGTCACCGTCAACGCCCCGCACGGCGAGCGCCCGCACCTGGTCGACCCCGCCGACAAGCTGCCGGCCGTCGAGCTGGTCGGGCAGCCGCCGGCCGGGTCCCGCCAGCAGCTGCTCGAGATCGGCCCGGTCGGGTTCGCCCGGGCGCTGCGTGCGCAGTCGGCGCTGGCGGTCACCGACACCACCTTCCGCGACGCCCACCAGTCGCTGCTGGCCACCCGGGTGCGCACCAAGGACCTGCTGGCCGTCGCACCGCACGTCGCCCGCACCACCCCGCAGCTGCTCAGCCTCGAGTGCTGGGGCGGGGCCACCTACGACGTCGCACTGCGGTTCCTGCACGAGGACCCGTGGGAGCGGCTGGCCGCGCTGCGCGAGGCGGTGCCCAACATCGCGCTGCAGATGCTCCTGCGCGGTCGCAACACCGTCGGCTACACCCCCTACCCGACCCGGGTGACCGAGGCGTTCGTGCACGAGGCCGCCCGCACCGGCATCGACGTCTTCCGGGTGTTCGACGCGCTCAACGACGTCTTGCAGATGCGCCCGGCCATCCAGGCGGTGCGCGAGACCGGCACGGCGCTGGCCGAGGTGGCGCTCTGCTACACCGGCGACCTGTCCGACCCGGGCGAGACGCTGTACACCCTCGACTACTACCTGCGGCTGGCCGAGCAGATCGTCGAGGCCGGTGCGCACGTGCTGGCGATCAAGGACATGGCCGGCCTGCTCCGCCCACCGGCGGCATCCGCACTGGTCAGCGCCCTGCGCGAGCGGTTCGACCTGCCGGTGCACCTGCACACCCACGACACCGCGGGCGGGCAGCTGGCCACGCTGATGGCGGCCTGGCAGGCCGGGGTGGACGCCGTCGACGGCGCGGTCGCGTCGATGGCCGGCACCACCAGCCAACCCCCGTTGAGCGCGATCGTGGCCGCCACCGACCACACCGAGCGGGCCACCGGTCTCGACCTGGCCGCGGTCAACGACCTCGAGCCGTACTGGGAGGCGGTGCGCCGGGTGTACGCGCCCTTCGAGTCGGGGCTGCCGAGCCCCACCGGGCGGGTCTACACCCACGAGATCCCCGGCGGGCAGCTGTCCAACCTGCGCCAGCAGGCCATCGCGCTGGGCCTGGGGCAGCGGTTCGAGGAGGTCGAGGACGCCTACGCCGCGGCCGACCGGCTGCTCGGCCACCTGGTGAAGGTCACGCCGTCGTCGAAGGTGGTCGGTGACCTCGCGCTGCAGCTGGTGGGTGCCGGCGTCGACGTCACCGCCTTCGCGGCGGACCCCGGCACCTACGACCTGCCCGACTCCGTCGTCGGCTTCCTGCGCGGCGAGCTGGGCGACCCGCCCGGCGGCTGGCCCGAGCCGTTCCGCAGCAAGGCGCTGGAGGGCCGCCGGGCGGCCGAGCCGGCCGCCGAGCTGTCCGACGACGACCTCGCGGGGCTGGAGAAGCTGCCGCAGGCCACGCTGAACCGTCTGCTCTTCCCCGGCCCGACCCGGGAGTTCGAGGCGCACCGCGAGACCTACGGCGACACCTCGGTGCTGCCCAGCAAGGAGTTCCTGTACGGGCTGCGGCGCGGCACCGAGCACGCCGTCGACCTCGAGCCCGGGGTGCGGCTGCTCATCGGCGTCGAGGCGGTCAGCGAGCCCGATGAGCGCGGCATGCGCACGGTCATGTGCACCCTCAACGGTCAGCTGCGGCCGGTCAGCGTGCGCGACCGCTCGGTCGACTCCGCGGTCAAGGCCGCCGAGAAGGCCGACCGGTCCGACCCGGGCCAGGTGCCCGCGCCGTTCGCCGGCGTGGTCACGCTGCAGGTGGCCGAGGGCGACCAGGTGGCCGCCGGCGACACCCTGGCGACCATCGAGGCGATGAAGATGGAGGCCGGCATCACCGCGCCGCGGGCCGGCACCGTGGCTCGCGTCGCGATCGGCCAGGTGCAGCAGGTCGAGGGCGGTGACCTGCTCGTCGTCCTGGGGTAGGTCGGCCTGCGGCGCGCAGCCACGCGAGAACCGATGGACCAGTAGTACCGGAACGGTTCATGTGCGTACCGCTCCGACCGGTCTGCAGACCGGGCGGACGCCATGACGACAGCGGTGCGGACGTGGTCGGACGGGGAGAACCCGCTGCTCAGCGGGCTGCGGGAGCGCGCCGGACCCGGTGCCGGCTCAGTGCCCACGCACGCCGTGGGGCGCGACCGCGTCGACAAGTCAACGGGCCGAACCGGTTCCGCCGATCTTTCTCGTAGGACTTCATCGGTTGTGCTCAACACGGGGTCACGGCAGCCGTCCTCGTGCCCACGGGCCCACCTGGGCCCGGTCCGGCCCGTCGAGGAGAGCCATGTCCACGTCCACCGCCCTCACCCGTTTCTGGGGCGACCGCAGTGTCAAGACGAAGGTGTTGGCCGCAGTCGCGACGGCCTCGGCGGTGGCCGGCGCCATCGGCGTGGTCGGCATCGTCGCGCTGAACGACAGCTCGGCGACCACGCAGCGGATCTACGAGAGCAACCTCACCAGCGTGGCCGCCATCGCCGCGATGAACTCGGACATGCAGGACGTCCGCATCCAGAACCGCAACGCCATCCTGGCCGCGGACCAGGACGCGACGCGCACCGCGCTGCAGGCCGCCGACGACGCCGCCGCGTCCTTCGTCGAGAACACCGCGACGTACACCTCGGTGGGCATGGACGACCAGAAGTGGGCGCTGGTGAACGACGCCACGACCCAGCTGCAGACCGCGCAGCAGACCGCCGATCAGGTCACCGCACCGCTCGCGCTGGCCAACGCGTACGACGAGTGGGTCACGGCCAACGACGCGCAGATCAGGCCGCTGTTCGACAAGATCCAGGACGACCTGGACCAGCTGACCCAGCTGGAGTCCGCGCAGGCCGCCGAGGCCGCGGCCGCCGCGCAGGCGTCCGCGACCCGGTCGCGGACGTCCAGCATCGTGATCCTGGTGGTCGGGGTGCTCGCCGCGCTGTCGATCGGCTACCTGGTCGCTTCGGGGATCGCCCGCAGCGTGAAGAAGGTCCAGGACGCCGCCGAAGGTCTGGCCCAGGGTGACCTGACGGTGTCGGTGGGGCTGACCAGCAAGGACGAGCTGGGCCGCATGGCCTCCTCGATCGACACGGCGCTGGTCAACCTGCGCGGCGTGATGGCCCAGGTGGTCACCTCCGCCGACGCGGTGGCGGCCTCCAGCGAGGAGCTGTCGGCGTCGGCAGCGCAGATTTCGGCGTCGTCCGAGGAGACCTCGGTGCAGTCCACGGTGGTGTCGGGTGCCGCGGACGAGGTGTCGCGGTCGGTGGCGACGGTGGCCGCCGGCGCGGAGGAGATGAGTGCGTCGATCCGGGAGATCGCGCAGAACGCGAACGAGGCGGCGCGGGTCGCGGCGGAGGCGGTGAGCGAGGCGGAGGCGACGAACCAGACGATCCAGAAGCTCGGCCTGTCGTCGAAGGAGATCGGCGACGTCGTCAAGGTCATCACCAGCATCGCCGAGCAGACCAACCTCCTGGCCCTGAACGCCACGATCGAGGCCGCCCGGGCCGGCGAGGCCGGCAAGGGCTTCGCGGTCGTGGCGAACGAGGTCAAGGAGCTGGCGCAGGAGACCGCGCGGGCGACCGAGGACATCGCGCGGCGGGTCGAGGCCATCCAGGCCGACACCGGTGGTGCCGTCGACGCGATCGGGCGGATCGGCACGGTCATCGGCCAGATCAACGACTACCAGCTGACCATCGCGAGTGCGGTGGAGGAGCAGACGGCCACGACCAACGAGATGTCCCGCAGCGTCGCGGAGGCCGCCGGCGGGACGACGGAGATCGCCGCCAACATCACCGGTGTCTCGACCGCGGCGGACTCGACCACGCAGGCCCTGTCGCAGACCCGCGTGGCCGTGGACGAGCTGTCGCGCATGGCCGCCGACCTGCGCACCAGCGTCAGCACGTTCACCTACTGAGGGCGGGCGACCCGGCGGGTCTGGCGGGCCCGGGCGACCAGCCGGCCGCCCTCGTCGTGGACGACGGCCTCGTCGACGCACCCGAAGTCGTCGACGAGGTCGGTCCACTGCTCCAGGCGCAGCCAGGAGCCGGCGGCCGGCGGCGTGCCGTGCAGGTGCAGGGTGAGCTCGACGGTGGGCATGACCGCGGGGGCGGTGGACACGGCGTACAGGCTGGGCGGCAGCACGTCGACCAGCAGGCCGAGCGCCACGTGGGGGTCGGGGACCGCGGCCGGTTCCCGCACGCGGAGCCAGGCGGCCAGCCGGGGGTCGGTGCCGCCGGCCAGCGGTCGGCCCGGCCCCACCGCCCGGATCTCGACGTGCTGGCTGACCGGCACGAAGTCCACCGGCAGCACCAGCGCCTCGCCGACGTCCGGGCCGTCGGGGAGCGGCTGCCCGGGCCGCGGGCCAGGGGGGCCGGGCACGGCGCCGACCAGTGCCTGGCCCACGACCCGGGCGTCGCCGCCCTGCTCGGCCTGCAGCTGCAGACTGGTGGTGCCGCCGGTGCGCCACGGATGCGCCAGCACGGTGAACTCCTGGCCGGTGTCGACCGGGCGCAGGAAGTGCGCCTGCACGGTGCGCACGGTGACCAGGGACCCGGGCCGGGCGTGCTCGGTGGTGACCCGGTGGGCGGCCTCGGCCATGGCGCCGAGCACGAGGCCGCCCTCGAGGCCGGTGAAGGTCCGCCAGGTGCCGTCGAAGGTCCAGGTGCCCGCGGGCGTACCGGTCACGGTGCCGGTCACGACGGGTCCGCCAACCGCTCGCGGGCCGCGGCGAGGAACCGTTCGGAGACCGGGTCGCCGGCCGTGGCCCGGGCCAGCAGCACGGCGCCGACCATGGTGGCCAGGTCGGCGAGGGCCGCGGGCTCGTCGTCGCCCCGCAGCGAGCTCAGGGTGCCCACCATCTCGCGGACGCCGTCGACGTACCGGTCGCGCACGGCGTCGGCCACACCCGGACGACCGACGTCGGTGGCCAGCGCGGCCGTCGGGCAGCCCCGGCCGGGGTGGTCGCGGTGGGCGGTGGAGAGGTAGGTGTCGAGGAACCGGTCGCGGGCCGTGGTCGGGTCCTCGGCGACGAGACCGGCCAGCCGGTCGGCCCGGGTGCGGATCGCGGCGTCCTCGGCCTGGGCGAGCAGGTCGTCCTTGGAGTCGAAGTGCTTGTAGAACCCGCCGGGGGTCAGCCCGGCCGCCGCCATGACGCCGGGCACGGTCACGCCGTCGGGCCCGTGCTCGCGCACCAGGCGGGCGGCCTCGGTGAGGATCCGCTCGTGGTGGACCTCGCGCTGCTCCCGTGACGCCCTGGGCACCGGGTACCTCCCGCTCGAATAGATTGTGTGCTAACTCTATCGCATGACCACCACGGCGGAGGCCCCGCCCACCGATCGCCAGCTGCGGGTGCTGCTCGCGGTGGTGTCCGCCGCGACCTTCCTGGCGTCGCTGGACCTGTTCATCGTCAACATCGCCTTCCCCTCGCTCCAGGCGGCGTACCCGGCCGCCGGGTCGTCGCTGGCCTGGGTGCTGAACGGCTACACGATCACCTTCGCCGCTCTGCTGGCCCCGGCGGGCCGGCTGGCCGACCGGTACGGCCGCAAGCGGGTGTTCCTCGCCGGTCTGGTCGTGTTCACCGCGGCCTCGGTCGGCTGCGCAGTGGCCTGGGGCGTGTGGCCGCTGGTCGGCTTCCGGGTGCTGCAGGGCGTCGGCGGCGCCATGGTCACCGGCACGTCGCTGGCCCTGCTGCTGCACGCCTTCCCGCCGGCCCGCCGCGGCCCGGCGATCGCGATCTGGGCCGCCGTGGGCGCGGTGGCCGCCGCTCTGGGCCCGCCGCTGGGCGGCCTGCTGGTCGAGCTGAGCTGGCGGTGGGTGTTCCTGGTCAACGTGCCGGTCGGGGTGCTGGCGGTCGTGGTGGGCCTGTCGGCGATCACCGAGTCGCGCAACGAGGGCGAGCTGCGGCGCACCGACCTGCTGGGCACGGCGCTGCTGGTGGCCGGGGTCGCGGTGCTCTCCTACGGCCTGGTCGAGGCGCCCGAGCGGGGCTGGGGCAGCCGCAGCACCGTGCTCGTGCTGGTCGGCGGCGTGGTGCTGCTCGTGCTCGCGGTGCTGCGGTCGGCCACGGTCGGCGAGCGACGAGAGCCCGCCCTCGCCCTGGCGTTGTTCCGGGTGCCCGGGTTCGCGCTGGCCTCGCTGGCCGCGGCGCTGTTCTTCGCCGGCTTCGGGGCGATGCTGCTGCACAACGTGTTCTGGCTGACCGAGGGCTGGGGCATGTCGGTGGTCGCCGCCGGCGTCGCGCTGACCCCGGGCCCGGTGGTGGCCGCGCTGAGCGCCGTCCCCGGTGGCCGGCTCGGGCGCCGGATCGGGCCGGGCAACGCCGCCGCCCTCGGCGGGCTGAGCTTCGCCCTCGGGTCGCTCTGGTGGGTCTGGCTGGTCACGGCCACGCCGGACTACGCCGTGGCCTTCCTGCCCGGGCAGCTGCTCACCGGCCTGGGGGTGGGGCTCTCGATCGCCAACCTGTCGACGGCGGCGTCGGCGTCGCTGCCGCCGGCGCAGGTGGCCACCGGGACGGCGACCTTCACCGCGGCGCGGCAGCTTGGCGCCACGTTCGGGGTGGCGCTGCTGCTGGCCGTCGTCCCGCTCGACGCAGCCCAGGGCGTGGACGTCGCCGACCGGGGCTGGTGGCTCAGCATCGGGCTGGCCGCCGCGGCCGGGCTCACCGGTGCCGTGCTGGGCCGCCGCACCCGCTGACCTCGGACGGCCGCGCCTCAGACGGCGAAGCGGGCCTCGTCCTCGCGGATCTCGGGCAGGCCGATGGTCTCCAGGAACCCGCCGAAGTCGCCCATCGGCGCGCCCGCGGTCGAGGAGGTCTGCTTGAGCGTCGAGAGCGCGGTCTGCATGGCGTGGGTGGCGGCCAGCAGGGTGCTGATCGGGAAGAGCACGAGCGAGAAGCCCAGCTCGGCGACGGTGTCCATGGTCAGGCCCTCGGTCTGGCCGCCCTCGACCCAGTTGAAGAGCAGGTGGTGGCCCTTGAGCTCGGTGGCGACCAGCTCGACGTCCTCGGCGGTGCGGGGGGCCTCGACGAACAGGACGTCGGCTCCGGCGTCGGCGAACCGCAGCGCGCGATCGATCGCGGCCCGGGTGCCCTCGACCTGGGCGACGTCGGTGCGGGCGATGACCACGAGGTCGGGGTCGGTGCGGGCGGCGACGGCGGCGCGCACCTTGGCGACGGCCTCGTCGGTGTCGACGACCGCCTTGCCGCTCATGTGCCCGCAGCGCTTGGGGGAGACCTGGTCCTCCAGCTGCAGGCCGGCGACGCCGGCCTGCTCGTACTCGCGCACGGTGCGGACGACGTTGAGCGCGTTGCCGTAGCCGGTGTCGGCGTCGGCGATGAGCGGGACCTCGACCGCCTGGGCCATGCGCCGGGCGTTGTCGGTCATCTCCGCGCCGCCGAGCAGCCCGATGTCGGGGCGGCCCAGCAGCGAGGCCGACGTCCCGAAGCCGGTCATGTAGACGACGTCGAAACCGGCCTGCTGCACCAGCCGAGCGCTCAGGGCGTCGTAGGCACCCGGCGCGATCAGTGGACCCGGGGCCGCGAGCAGCTCGCGCAGGCGGGCGCGCGGGTTGGTGCGGGGGGTGACGAACGAGGTCACGGGGGTCCTTCCAGGAGGTGGGCCGGCGGGGCTCCGCACGGGGGAACGGGAGCCCCGCCGGCGGCATCAGCCGAGCAGGGGCTTGACCTTCTCGCCGAAGGTCTTCACGCCCTTCTCGAAGTCGTCGAAGGTGAACATCATCCCCTTGACCCCGGGCATCTTGGCGACCTCGTCGATCTGCCGGGCGACGGTCTCGGGCGAGCCGACGAGGGTGGCCATGTTGAAGTTGACCGCCCCCTCGGGCAGGTTGATCGTCCGCGCGGTGCCGCCGGAGTCGGCCGAGGTGTCCTTGGAGCCCTCGTCGTTCATGTAGCCGAGCGCGGCCAGGTCAGCACCGTCGTGGTAGCTCTTCCACTTGGCCTGGGCCTCCTCGTCGGTGTCGGCGATGATCGCCATGAACAGCGGCAGCGAGCCGACGTCCCGGCCGCTCTTCGCCGCCGCGGCGGCCAGCTTCTCGGTGGGCTCGCGGTAGGTCTCGGGGGTGTTGATGCCCGGGGAGAGGATGAAGTTGTAGTCGCCGTGCTCGGCGCAGAACCGCATGCCGCGCTCGCTCTGGCCGGCGCAGACGATGTCGATGGGGGCGCTGGGCTGCGGCGAGAGCTTGCAGTCGGTCATCTGGAAGTACTTCCCGTCCAGGTCGCACGTGCCGGTCTCCCACAGCGCGCGCAGCACCTGCACGTACTCGGTGGAGTAGTCGTAGCGCTCGCCGAAGTACTGGTCGCCGGGCCACAGGCCCATCTGCGAGTACTCACCCGACGCCCAGCCCGACACGATGTTGACGCCGAACCGGCCCGGCGCGATCGAGTCGATGGTGGTGGCCATGCGGGCCACGAGGGCCGGCGGCAGGGTGAGGACGGCGGTCGACGCGTAGAGCTTGATCTTCTCGGTGACGGCGGCGAGGCCGGCCATGAGGGTGAACGACTCGAGGTTGTGGTCCCAGAACTCGGTCTTCCCGCCGAACCCGCGCAGCTTGATCATCGACAGCGCGAAGGCGAAGTCCTGCGCCTCGGCCTCCTGCACGATGCGCTTGTTGAGCTCGAAGCTCGGCATGTACTGCGGAGCGTTCTCGCTGATCAACCAGCCGTTGTTGCCGATCGGGATGAAGACGCCGAAGTCCATGCCTGCTCCTGTGTCTGGAAGGGTTTCCGGCGTCGTTGCCGGGGGTCTGGAGGGGGTCAGCCGGCGGCGCAGGCCTCGGCGAAGTCGCGGGCGGAGCCGCCGTCCCCGAGGGACAGCACGGCGTCGAGCACCCGCTCGGTGGTGGCCTCGTCGGCGACCGGGGCCATCGACTCCCGGTACTTGGCGACGACGTCGGCGTCGGTGAGCGGGCGGTCGGCATGGCCGCGGTTGACCTGCTCGCGGTGGGTGAGCACCCGGCCGTCGGTGGTGGTGATCTGCACCCAGCCGGAGTAGGCCTGCGGGAAGGCGCTCTCGTCGTCGGGCACGACCTCGACCTTGCGAGCCAGGGCGAGCACCTCGGGGTCGCGCAGCGCGTCGTCCGAGAGCTCGGCGAGGGTGAACCGGCCGCGGGCCAGTGCGGTGGAGACGATGTAGGGCAGTGAGAACTTGGCGTCGTACTCGTCGCGGGGTTCCCACTTGGCGGCGGCGGGCTCGCAGACGACCTTGCCGGGGGTGGGGTGGATCGCGCACCGGACGGCGGCGACGTCGGCGGCGGTGAGGCCGTGCTCGGCGCGCAGCAGCAGGACGGCGTCGGCGAAGGCGTGCGCGAAGTGGCACACCGGGTAGGGCTTGACCGCCGTCTCGGGGGTCTCCCAGCGCTCGCCGAGGCCGTCGGCGACCAGCTCGGGGTGGGCGTCGCGGCCCTGCAGGTGAGTGGTGAACAGGCCGAACCGGCCCTCGTAGACGGCCTCGGGCCCGGTCCAGCCGGCACGCGCGAACGTCGCGGCGGTGATGCCGCTCTGCGCGGCCCAGCCGGGGTGCAGCCGCTTGGTCCACGAGCCGTCCTCGAGGAACTCGAGCAGCCCGGCGGCCATCGAGCCGACGACGCCCTGCGCGGCGACGAGCTGGTCGGCGTCGAGGCCCATGACCTTGCCGGCGGCGACGGCCGAGCCGAAGGCGCCGGCGACGGCGGTGGGGTGGAAGCCCAGGTCGTGGAAGTGGCCGGCGCCGGCCAGGCCGACCCGGGCGCTGACCTCGACGCCGAGCAGGTAGCCCAGCAGCAGGTCCTTCGTCGACGCGTCGGTCGCGACCGCGGCGCTGATGGCGGCGGGCAGGGCGGCGGCGGAGACGTGGGTGACGGCGCCGATGTGGGTGTCGTCGAAGTCCAGGCCGTGCACGAGCACGCCGTTGAGGACGGCGGCGTCGCGCGCGGGCAGCCGGGTCTTCGTGCCCAGCACGGGGACGTCGCCGGTGCCGAAGGTGGACAGGGCATCGGCGGCGACGTCGGCGAACGGGTGCGCGGACGAGGCGAAGGCCAGGCCCACGGCGTCGAGCACGAGGTGGCGGGCGCGGTCCAGCACGGGGGCGGGGACGTCGTCCCAGGTGGTGCGGGCGACGACGTCGGCGACCTGTCGGGCGATGCTCATGGTGACTCCCCTCCTGTGATCGCGACCATATGTCAGACGTTTACCGGGCGGAAGTCCCCAGCGCGCGGAACCAGGCGGCCCCGTCGGGCACGACGTCGGCGTAGCGGGCGTCGAGGTCGACCAGCGCGGCGTCGTGGATGGCCGGCGAGCGGTCGGCGACGGCGTCGGCCAGGACGACGGGGGCGTAGTCGAGCGAGGCGGCGTCGACGACGGTGGCCCGCACGCAGCCGGCGGTGGTGAACCCGGCGACGGCGAGGGTGTGCACGTCGAGGTCGTGCAGCAGGTCGTCGAGCTCGGTGCGGACGAAGCCCGAGGCACGCTTCTTGGTGACGACGTGCTCGCCGTCGGCGTAGCCGACGCGGGGGTCGAACTCCGACAGCTCGGCGCCGGGGCGCAGCTGCTTCAGTGCGGGGGCCTTCGCGGTCCAGACCGGGCCGAGCTCGGCGTCGTCGTCGAAGAGGACCCGCAGCCAGACGACGGGCACGCCCAGGGCCCTGGCTGCCGCCGCTGCTCGACCGCAGGCCTTCGCGGCCTCGTCGACGGCGGGGTCCAGCGTGAAGAGGTTCTGGCAGTCGACCAGGACCAGGCCGGGGCGCTCGGTGGTGTCCAGCCGGCCGATGCCGACCCGGACGGGCTCGGCGGTCATCCCTCGACCTCCGTGGCGACGAGCCCGGCGAACTTGGCGAGGCGGGCGCCCTGGAGGCGGCAGGCCTCGATCGCGACGTCGTCGGGGGCGGCGCCGGAGCGGGAGACGAACGAGCCGCCGTAGGGGTTGCCGGACTCCTTCATGAGGTGCCGCTCGCCGTAGCCGAGGGGGAGGACGAGCGAGCCCCAGTGGTAGAGCACGTTGTTCATCGCGAGGATCGTCGACTCGAGGCCGCCGTGGCCGGTGGAGGCGCTGGTGAACGCCGTCCCGACCTTGTCGGCGAGCTTGCCCTGGAACCACAGGCCGCCGGTGGTGTCGAGGAACTCCTTGAGCTGGCCCGAGGGCAGGCCGAAGCGGGTGGGGCTGCCGAGGGCGATGCCGTTGGCCCACTCGAGGTCGTCGAGGGTGGCGGTCTCGTACTTCGCGTCGTCGACGAACGCCTGCCACTTCGGGTTGGCGGCGATGGCTTGTGCCGGTGCCAGCTCGGGGACGATGCGCAGCCGCACCTCCGCGCCGACCTCCTCGGCGCCCCGGCCCAGGGCCTCCGCCATGGCGGCCAGGCTTCCGGTGGCGGAGTAGAAGACGACGGCGATGCGGGGGGTGGCAGGCACGACCCCATCAAAGTGTCAGACGATTGCGGTCGTCAACGCCTGCGGTGTCAACTCCGTGTGAACCCGTTCCGCTGGCAGACTGCGCAGCGTGACCGGGCCCGCGTACGCCGTGCTGGCCGGGTCGCTGCGTGCCCGGATCGTGAGCGGCGAGCTGGCGCCCGGGCAGCGGTTGCCCAACGAGCAGGAGCTGTCGGTCGAGTTCGGCGTGGGCCGCTCGACGGTGCGCGAGGCGTTGCGGGCGCTGGCGTCGCAGGACCTGATCCAGACGACGCGCGGGGTGTCGGGGGGCAGCTTCGTGAGCGTGCCGACCGTCAGGCACCTGTCGGCGCACCTGGAGACCGGGGTGGCGCTGATGGCGGCGGCCGAGCGGGTGACGGTCGGGCAGCTGATGGCGTTGCGTCACCTGCTGGAGGTGCCCGCGGCCGGGGAGGCTGCGAAGCACCGGACCGACGAGCAGCTGGAGGACCTGCGCCGGGCCGAGTTCGACCCGGCCGTGGCGGTGGGGGAGGCGACCTACGCGGCGAACCAGGACTTCCACCTGGTGCTGCTGCGGGCCACCGGGAACCCGCTGCTGGAGGTGATCACCGCGCCGCTGTTCCGGGTGCTGGCCACGCGCTTCGGGCGGGACCATGCGCCGGACGGGTTCTGGTCGTGCGTGGCCGACGACCACGCGGAGCTGCACGACCTGGTTGCGGCGCGGGACGCCGATGGCGCGGTGACCGCCATGCGGCGGCACCTGGACCACCTGACCGGCGCCTACCAGCAGATGGACCGCCTCAGCCGTGCTCGATGACTCGCCGCCCGGCTCGGAGTGATGACGTAGGGGCGTGCGCTTTTCAAGCGAGGAAATCTGACGGGGGTCGACAATCTTTGCTGGTGAAGCCCTATTATCTCCAGCGTGCAGATGACCTTCATTCGGCCGTGGAAATCAATCCACGAGAACCCCATCGACGACCCGCTGCCTCCGCTTGTCGTCCTCACGGGACCGAATGGGGCGGGAAAATCGCAAGTGCTTGATGCGATCGAAGCTGGTTGCTTGCAAGTTGATGGTGTGCCCATGATGGGGACCTTGGGCCAAGTAAGGGTTTTTCGTCTCTCTGAACTGATGGCGCAGGTCGAAGCGCCCCAATCCATTGGCGCGTTTCGGGAGCGATGGGCTCAGGTGGCCCAACACATTAGGAATATTGTTCAAGGGAACCAGAATGCGTACCCGCAGAATCCAGGCGGGTTAGATCAGCTAATCATCGACAACATTCGAGCGAACCGAATGCTTAGCGAAGGTGCACTGTCCGATTTAGTTTCCTATCTCGATAAACCGCTCTCTGAATATTCTCTAAACGAAATACGAGACGCTCTGCCGCTGCAGCATGCGGAGGTTGATCCGTTTCGACTTTCAGTATCCGAGGTGTTCGCAACCTACTTTCTTCGACGAGATAATAACTCCTATCAGCGTTACAAAGAGGCTCAGGGCTTGGATGCTGCGCCTTACCTTTCTGACGACGACTTTACTCACAAGTATGGGCCGCCGCCCTGGCTGGTCCTCAATGAAGCACTTCTCGCTATCGGCCTCGACTACGAGTTCTCCGCACCGGTGGAGATCCCTGAGTCGCTTCCATACAGCCCAGTCTTGCGTCGCCGTGGCGAGGATCTCGAGCTCCAGGTTGAGAACCTATCAACGGGAGAGAGGACGCTGCTTGCCATTGCCCTTAGCCTGTACACCGGCAGTAGCCGCGCTAGTTCGTATCTTCAACTGCCCCGAATCCTGTTGCTTGACGAGGCGGACGCCAGCCTCCATCCGAGTATGGTCGTTGGGCTTATAAATGTGCTTCAAGACGTCTTTGTTGCAACCCACGGAGTCCATGTGATCATGACTTCGCACTCCCCGTCGACCGTCGCTATTGCTCCAGAAGAAAGCCTTTTTCAGATGCGCCGAGGTGTCGGTCGTCGAATGCGCAAGGTCACTAAAGATCAAGCTATCGCCGCTTTGGCGGTGGGCATCCCGACATTAAGCGTCCGCGTTGAAGACAGGCGGACAGTGGTCGTGGAGGAGCAAGACGATGTGCAGGTCTACGAGCACATCTATCGGCTTGTGCGTGGCGAAATGACCGGTCCGCGATCTTTGCAATTTGTCAGTTCGGGCTCGGGGTCGGCCGAGCATCCAGAAAATTCTGGAAGCTCATTCGAGGTTCGCAGACTTGTCCGAGAGCTTCGGGGAGCTGGGAACGACACAATTTTCGGAATTATCGACCGAGATGCCGCAAGCTCGGGCGATGCTGCAATCTTGGTGTCGGAGGAGCGCTACTCCATCGAAAACTATGCGCTCGATCCGCTGTTGGTGGGCGCCCTCCTGTTGATGCAAAATTTCGCCACGGCGCAAGAGTTAGGCCTACCTGTTGGAACTCGCCATTTTGCACTCGGGGTTGAGCACTCGTCGAGCATGGTGGCTGCAATTGCGCAGAAATTGAACATCGACGAGGGCGCACGAACATCGGTCACCTATCGTGGCGGATTTTCCGTACCAATCCCGGACGGCTTCTTGAGCTTGCGCGGTCACGACCTGCAAAACTTGTATGTAGATCGATATCCGATGTTGCGCCGGTATCGAAAGCTGATGCAGACGGTTCTCGAGATGGCCGCTCGCGACGTGCCGCAATTCATCCCGGGTGCAGTCGTGGCGCTTCTCGATCGCCTCACTCGCGAGGAGGTCGGATGAGCATTCTTATGAACCTGGACCGCAGCTACAGGGGCGGGGCGCCCTCAGTAAGTTGTGTAGATTGCCTCAATCAATACTTGGCATGAGGGTGATCATTCGCGCTACGCTACTCTTTTTGAGTAGCGGATTACGGTTTATTCATGTCGGGTGCTCAGGTGTCGGCGGATGATTTCGTAGAAGGGTTGGGAGTCACCTGAACTGTGCTCATCGGCGAGGCTGTCGACCTCCAGGCCGGAGATGACGGCGAGCAGCAGGCGGGCGTCGAGCTCCGGGACGGCTGACCCCAGCGCGGTCATGGCCTCGACCATCTGGCCTCGCAGGCTGCGCAGCCACACCGCCGTCGACTCCTGCAGCGCCGGCCGGCGGGCCGACTCGACCATCAGCTCGTACTCGGTGATCAGCTGCCGCCGGCGCACCGTGCAGCCCTCGACCACGAAGTGGGCCACGGCGTCGGCCGCCTCGTCGAGCGTGCCCGCGCCCACGCGGCTGATCATGGCGGCCATCCTCGCGCCCTCGATCTCCGAGTGGCGGGCGAACGCGGCCTCGACCAGCTCGTCCTTGCCGGCGAAGTAGTAGCTGACCGCCCCTAGCGGTGCCCCCGCCTCGGCGGCCAGCCCGCGCATCGACAGCCCGGCCAGGCCGTCGCGGGCGATGATCCGCAGCGTCGCGTCCAGCAGCTCGGCCTTGCGCTCGGCGCCCCTGCGGCTCGGCGGCTCGGTCACGGCACCCATCCTGCCTGCGACTTGTACTGCGACGCGTCGACGTGCTCAACTTGGACGATCGTTCAACTCCGACCGTGGAGCACCAGGATGCCGCTGTTCGACTTCTTCGCCGCACCGGCCCTGCCCGTGCCCGCCGTCGACGAGGCCGGTGCCGCTGCGCTGGGGTCCCGACTCACCGGCCGCGACGTCCGGGCGAAGGAACTCGGCAGCCAGCAGGACGCGAACTTCCTGCTCAGCGACGGGAACGAGGTCGTCGGTGTCCTCAAGGTCGCCAACGTCGGGTTCGGCGACGAGGACGCCGACGCGCAGGACGCAGTGGCCGACCATCTCGCCGCCGCGCTGCCTGACCTCCGGTTCGCCACCGCCCTGCCCGGCACCCGCGGGTACCTCGACCAGCCCGGCGGCACCTGCACCGCCCGCGTCCTGCGCTTCCTCCCCGGCGGCACCCTGCACGGTTCGGCCTACCTCGCCCCTGCCGTCGTGACGGAACTCGGCGCGCTGGTCGGCCGCGCCTCGGTGGCGCTGCGGGACGTCGAGCACCCCGCCCTGCACCGCACCCTGCAGTGGGACCTCCAGCACGCCGCCCGCGCCCTCGACGTCCTCGCCGACCACGTCACCGACCCCGTCGACCGCGCCCGCGTGCAGCAGGTCCGCGACGAGGCCTGGCCGCTGGTCGAGGCCGCCGACCTCCCGCGCCAGGCCGTGCACGGCGACATCACCGACGACAACGTCGTCTGCCGGGAGGTGGACGGGCTGCGCGTGCCCGACGGCGTCATCGACTTCGGCGACGTCGTCCACACCTGGGCGGTCGGCGAGCTGGCCATCTGCATCTCGTCGCTGCTGCACCACCACGGCATGACCCCGGTCGGCGCGCTGCGCGCCGCGGCCGCGTTCCACCAGGTGCGCCCGCTCAGCGAGGACGAGGCCGACGCGCTCTGGCCGCTGGTCGCGCTGCGCGGCGCCGTCCTGGTCGCCAGCGGGTATCAGCAGACCAGCCTGGACGGCGACGCCAACGCCTACGCCATCGAGGGGCTGGAGCAGGAACGCCGCATCCTGGCCGGCGCCGTCGCCGTCCCGGTGCGGGTCATGCAGCACGCCACCCGGCTCGCGCTCGGGCTGCCCGCCGTCCCCGCCGACCTGCCCTCCGGGCACGGTCCGCTGGCCCGGCTCGGCAGCGTGGCCGTGCTCGACCTGTCGGTCGACGGCGACCTGGACGGCGGCCGCTGGCTGGAACCCGACATCGAGCAGACCCTCGCGCTCGAGGCCCTGCAGGGCGCGGACGCCGTCGTCGCCCGGGCCGGCGAGCACCGGCTGACCCGGTCGGTCCCGCTGTCCCGCACCGCCCCCGCGACCGTCGCCACCGGCCTCGACCTGTGGACCGCAGCCCCCGTCGAGCTGACCGCGCCCTGGGCCGGGCGGCTGCAGCGCGAGGGTGACGGAACGGTCCTGGTCGCTGCTACGCACCGGCTGCACCTGGCCCGCGTCGAGCCGCTGACCAGCGGTGACGTGGAGATCGGCTCGCCCCTGGGCAGGCTCGAGGCCCGTACCAGGCTGCGGGTCACCGTCTCCACCGCGGCCGACGCCGTCCCGGAGTTCGTCGTCCCTGAGCTGGCCGCCGCCTGGCGCGGGCTGGTAGCCGACCCGGCACCCCTGCTCGGGCTGCACACGGACAGCGCCGACCCCGCCGCCGTCTCCCACGAGCTGCTGGCCCGGCGCGAGCACAGCCTCGCCGAGGTGCAGGAGCATTACTACGCCGCGCCGCCGCAGATCGAGCGCGGCTGGCGCGAGCACCTGGTCGCCACCGACGGCCGCAGCTATCTCGACATGGTCAACAACGTCGCCGCGCTCGGGCACGGGGACGTCGAGATGGCCGACGCGGTGGCGGGGCAGCTGCGCCGGTTCAACAGCAACTCTCGGTTCCACTACCGGGCCGTCGTCGAGTTCTCGCAGGCGCTTACCGCCACCTTGCCCGAGCCGCTGGACACCGTCTTCCTGGTCAACTCCGGCTCCGAGGCGGTCGATCTCGGGCTGCGGATCGCCATGGCGGCCACCGGCCGGCGCGACGTCTGGGCGGTGGCGGAGGCCTACCACGGTTGGACCTACGCCTCCGACGCCGTCTCCACCTCCATCGCCGACAACCCCAACGCCCTGGACAGCCGGCCCGACTGGGTGCACGTGCTCGACACCCCCAACCACTTCCGCGGCAGGCACCGGGACGGCGACGCCACGGCCTACGCCGGCGAGGCCGTCGCCCGCATCGACGCCCTCGCTGCTGGAGGCACCCTGCCCGCGGGCTTCATCGCCGAGCCGGTCTACGGCAACGCCGGTGGCATGGCGCTGCCCGAGGGCTACCTGGCCGCCGTCTACGCCGCGGTCCGGCGACACGGCGGGCTGGCCATCGCCGACGAGGTGCAGGTGGGCTACGGCCGGCTCGGGCACTGGTTCTGGGGCTTCGAGCAGCAGGGCGTCGTCCCCGACGTGGTCACCGTGGCGAAGGCGATGGGCAACGGCCACCCGCTCGGCGCCGTCATCACCTCGAAGGCGGTGGCCGACCGGTACCGCACCCAGGGCTACTTCTTCTCCTCCGCCGGCGGCAGCCCCGTCTCCAGCGTGGTGGGCAGCGTCGTCCTCGACCGAATCCGCGGCGGGCTGCAGGCCAACGCCCGCGAGGTCGGCGACCACCTGCACGCCCGGCTCCACGCGCTGGCCGACCGGCACGAGGTGGTCGGCGCGGTGCACGGCTTCGGCCTGTACGCCGGCGTCGAGCTGGTCACCGACCGGACGACGCGGGCGCCGGCCACCGCTCGCACGGCGCGGCTGTGCGACCGGCTGCTCGACCTCGGCGTGCTCATGCAGCCCACCGGCGACGGGCTGAACATCCTCAAGGTCAAGCCGCCGCTGGTGCTCACCCGGGAATCCGCCGACTTCTTCGTCGACGCCCTCGACCACGCGCTGAGCACCGGGAGCTGAGAGCCCGCCCGGGTGCGCGCCCAGACGGGTGGCGCGGAGCGGTTGCCCGCGCTGGGGCGCGCCGGCAGCGGCGGTGCGCCGGCAAGCGGGCCAACCGGCAGGAAGCCCGGGTTGGGAGCGCACCCGGCTCGGGAATGCTCGGACCGCCTCAGCCGCGGCTGAGCCCGGGCGAGGTCAGGGGCTCGACGGGGCTCGGTGTCGACCGGCGGCGGGGGCACTGTGGCGGAATCGACTCGGCGCGATCCCGGACCAGCGCTTGAAAGCAACGCTGAATGCGCTCTCGGACCGGTAGCCGAGCGACGTCGCGAGTTCGTTGATCGATGCCGATCCCTCTGTCAGTGCCCGTTCGGCGTGGCGCATGCGCCATCGGAACAGGTAGGTGACGGGGGGAACGCCGGCGGTCTTGGTGAACCGGTCGGCGAAGCTGCTGCGCGACATCGCGCACGCCGTGGCCAGTTCCGAGATGCGCCAGTCCCTGCTCAGGTCGCCGTGCATGAGCGTCAACGCTGGGCTCAACCGGTCGTCGGTGGCGGCACGGACCCACCCCGAGGGGAGTTCGTCCGCTGCCGCCCAGGCGCGGAGGACCTGCACGAACAGCAGCTGCGTCAGCTGAGCTGAGGCAGCGCTGCGCCCAGCACGTTCGTGGGCGAACTCCTCGAGGAGCTCCTCGAGGAGCCAGCGCGCGGTCGTGGCCTCCCGCGCGCCACCATGCAGGCGCATCACGGGTGGGATGGCGTCCCGGAGGAAGTCGTCGCCGGCCTCGAACAACTCGACGTGCGCGGTGATGCAGACGTGGTCGGCGTCGCGATGGACGGGACGGACCGGATCGGACTCGCGGAGCTGCACCGGTGGTTCGTCGAGATCGCTTCCCAGCTCGAACGGCGTGTGCCCGTCCACGACCAGGACCTCGCCTGCGTCGACCTGCAGGATCGCGGGCTCGGTGGAGACCCGGAACCGGAGGGAACCCTTGACGACCCCCAAGATCTTGATCCGACCCGGGGCGGGGGACCGGGCTGCCCACGCGCCTGATCCAGAGATCCCACCGGACAGCACGCATCGCGCGCGGGAGACCTCGAGGAGTTCGGAGACGAGATCCATGCCGGCACCCTAGGACTCTCGCGAAAGGATTGCGGGGTTTCGATGATTCTCCATCCGAGGACCGGCCGACAGGCTGGACTGGACCCCGTTCCCGTCAACTCGAGCCGAGGCGGGAGGCTCACGGAGCTGCGGGGGCATCGTCCAGCTCGTCGAGACATCGGAGTTCCCCATGGCCTTCACCGTCCTCCTGCGCGCCACAGCCAAGTCCGGCCGTGGTCAGGACGTCGTCGACTTCTACCGCGAGACCCTTGCCGCCACCCGCTCGCGGCCCGGCTGCATCGGGGTACGGGTCATCCGCAGCATCGACGACGACACCGAGTTCGCGCTGATCGAGCAGTGGGACACCAAGGCAGATCAGGAGGCCTACGTCGCGTGGCGGACGGAGACCAGCGCCGACGTCCTGGTGCGATTCGGTGAGCTCCTCGCCCGACCGCTCACCATCGACTCCTTCGAGGAGATCAATGCGTGAGCCCGAACCCGCCGGGCGGTCGCTGGGGAGAGTGAACGGCATGGCGGACGGATTGATCGTGCTGGTGTTCGGGGCGAGTGGGATGGTCGGTCAGGGTGTTGTGCGGGAATGTCTGCTCGACGAGCGGGTGCGCGAGGTCCGCGCCGTCGTCCGGCGGCCGTTGGGCACCCACCACCCCAAGCTACGCACGGTCGTGACCGAGGACCTCGCGACTGCGGGGGAACACCTGGTCGGGGTCGATGCAACCTTCGACAGCGCCGGGGTGTCGGCGAACGGCCTGGGCGAGGCCGAGTACCGGCGGCTGACGTACGACCTCACGGTCGGCATCGCCCGGGCGGTGGCGGACGCCTCGCCCGGGTCGGCGTTCGTCTACGTGTCCGGGGTCGGCACGAACCGGGACAGCCGGTTCATGTGGGCTCGGGTGAAAGGGGAGACCGAGGATGCGGTCGCGGCCCTGCCGTTGCGCAGCTGGTCGTTCCGGCCGGCGCTGATCCAGCCACTGCACGGGGCCCGCCCGGCGACACGGTTCTACGGCGCGGTGTACGCCGCGCTGCGCCCGGCGTTCCCGCTGCTGTCCCGGCTGTTCCCCCGTGGGGTCACCAGCACCGAAGCTGTTGGTCGCGCCATGCTGGCCGCGGTCACCGGCGGGGCGCCGCAGGGCGTCGTCACCACGGCCACCGTCAACGCACTCGCCCGGACGGCCTGACGGGTTCATCGCCGTGGACGCACGCCGATGTGCGGCGGGCTGCCGAGCGGGCGCTCCCCGGTGCGACCTGGCGCCGACTCGCGCTTTGGCGGCACCTGATCGTGTGGACCAAGCCGTCCACCTGACGCGGCGCAAGCTCCAGTGGGTGGGCGCGCACGCGTTTCCGCTTCGTCGACGCCCTCGACCACGCGCTCAGCACGGGGGGCTAGGTCCGCGCCCGAGACCTACCTGGCGGTGCGGGCAGCAGGGTTGTTCCGGTGACGGGTTCACGAAGGTCAGGACGCAGACCTCCCGGTGACGTAATCGTGCCCCGGCGTCCCCCGTTGAGCAGTACGCGCGGTCAGGCAACCCTCGTCGGAACGCACGCGCGCATGCCGGCGCCCATCGCCAGAGCCTCAGGAATGGTCAAGCGGTCGACGCGTCCGGAGGTGCGGTCCACCAGCCGTGGTCCGTTCTCCCCGGTCCCGTCCGCAGCATCTCGGGCGCTCTGGACGTCGAGCACGATCAGCAGGAACGACTGGTCGTTCTCCCTGGCCCGCGCTCGGTCCACCCGCAGACGGGCGGCCGGGGGAAGCGTCCGCTCCACTGCGGCGACTGCTTCGTCGAGGGTCATGGCGAAGGCTAACCCGCACGAGCTCCTGGTCGACGTCGCGCGGCGCTTCCGCGGAATCGCCTTCCGCCTTGACCCGAACGGTTCCATGGGCACATGGGGCGGCGGAGGCACGATCGGGAGCCGACGCTGATCTGGTTGAGCGCCGAGCAGTACCGCACGCGGTTCGGTCGTGACCCCTAACCGCCGGACGTGGACACCGAACCGTGGCCGGACCCGGGCGCCTGGCACGGCTGGACCGAGCCGTGGCCGCCGCCCACGGTCGTCGTGCTGATGGCCGAGCACGCCGACGTCGTGCTGTGGAACCGGTCGCCGGTGCGGTCGCCGTGGCACGACAGCTACACCCTCGATCCCCGCGTGCTCCGTCTGTCGGACCGGCTCACGGCTCGGCTGTTCGACTGGAACGACCGGTACGGCGCCCACGGCACGTCGCGCACCTGGATCGACGAGGGCTGGGCGCTCGCGCACGACGTCCAGCCGGAGTTCGACGCCCGCGGCCTCGACGTCGAGGTCCGGTACCACGACGGCGACGGCTCAGAACCCGCTGTCCGCGGCCGCCGGCGGACGTGACGGGATCGTCCAGCCGTCCGGCCCGGCGTCGAGCGGCCCCGTCAGCCTGCCTCGCGACTGGCTGATCGGACGACGGCGTTTCCGCGGAAACGCTGGCTGAGGCGTTTCCGCGGAAACGCCTCAGGCGGTGGCCGGCGTGCGGCGTCCGCCGGCGGGCGGGGAGAACAGGTTGACCAGGGTGCCGTCGGGGTCGCGGAGCAGGGCCGAGCGGTTGCCCCACGGCATCGTCGTCGGGGGGAGAACCCACGTGGCCTGGGGGAAGGCGCGCTGGATGCGGGCGACCTCGGCGTCGACGTCCTCGACCTGGAACTCGATGATGCTCGACCGGTTGCCGGCCGACGGATCGAGGTGGTCGCCCAACCGGGCCATGGTGCTGGCGCCGGCGATGGCCAGGGTGACGCCGGGCCACCGCAGCTCGGCGAACTCGGGGGTGGCCCAGGTGGGCTCCACCCCGGTGACCTCGGCGTAGAAGCCGACGGCGTCGTCGATGCGGTCGGTGATGAGGCGGACGGAGGCGAACTGGACAGACACGTGATCTCCCGGTGTTGGTGGACTGGCGGAGTCACCGTCGCAGCGCATCAGGGCGCAATCCGCCCGGTATCGATGGCACGATGGCGACCGTGGCCAAGCCGACCGCGCGAGTGTTGGCGCTGCTGGAGACGTTGCAGTCCGGCGGCCGGTGGACCGTCGCGGACCTCGCCGGCCGGCTGGGCGTCGACGAGCGGACGGTCCGGCGCTACGTGCAGCACCTGCTCGAGCTGGACGTGCCGGTCCGCTCGGTGCGCGGCCGCTTCGGCGGCTACCAGCTCGCCCCGGGGTTCCGGCTGCCCCCGCTCATGTTCACCGACGACGAGGCGGTCGCCGTCCTGCTGGGCCTGGTCGCCGCACGCCGCCTGATCCCCTCGGTCGTGCCCGACGAGGGGTCGGCGTCGGCTGTGGCCAAGATCCGCCGGGTGCTGCCCGAGGCGCTGGGCCGACGAATCACCGCACTGCTGCAGGCGGCCCGGTTCACCGCACCGGACCACGACGCCGACGGCGCAGAGGCCCGGACACTGCTGGTGCTGGCCGACGCGGCGGCAGCCCGGCGGCCCGTGGTCGTGGACTACACCGACCGGCACGGCACGCGCACCGAGCGGACCCTCCACCCCTACGGCCTGGTCGTCCACTCGGGTCGGTGGTACGTGGTGGCCGCCGACGCGAGCGACGACGGGATGCGCAACTTCCGGCTCGACCGGATCTCCGCGCCGTCGCCGAGGCCGGGCACCTTCGCCGTCCCCGCGGGGTTCGACGCGGTGGAGCACGTGACCGCGGGGCTGGCCGCGGCCCCGTGGCGGCACGAGGTCGAGGTGGTCGTGGAGGGTGTCGTCGACGACGTCGTGCAGCGCCTGCCCGCAGGCCTGGCGGACGTACGGGAGGAGCCCGGCCGGCCGGGGTGGGTCCGGCTGCAGCTGCGGGCCGAGCGCCTGGACTGGGTGCCGGCCCTGCTCGTCGGGCTGCAGCGCCCCTTCGAGGTGGCGGCCCCCGAGGAGCTGCGCCGCGAGGTGGCCGCCGTCGGCCGCCTACTGATCAGCGCCGCGGGAGAGGGGGAGACCTCGAGTGGCACGTCAGCGGGCGTGCTGCGTTCGTGAGCGCCCGCTGACGTGCCACTCGCCCGGTCGGCTCAGCGGGGCGGGCGGCGGGTGTGGTGGTCGGTCTGCTGCTGGAACCAGAGGCCGGCGGCGAACAGCACGTCCTCGGCGTCCTCGGGGGCGGTGAGCTGGATGCCGACCGGCATGCCCGACACCGGGTGGAAGCCCACCGGCAGCGCCAGGGTGGGCCCGGCGTGCAGGGACCACGGGTAGGTCAGCTGCCCCAGCCGCCGCGAGACCCGCAGGACGTCGTCCGGGTCGGCGCGGGGGACGTCGACCGGCATCGTCGACGTCAGCAGCAGGTCGACGCCGTCCAGGGCCGCGGAGATGCGGGCCTGCAGCGCCGCGCGGGCCTCGGCGGCGGCGGCGCGTTCCGGAGGAGCGATGCCCCGGCCCAGGCCGATCCGCACCAGGCTGTCGGGGTGGAACCGCTCGGGTTCCGACGCGAGCCGTGCGGCGTGGATGCGGGCCAGGTCGGCGTAGACCAGCGTGTAGACGATGTCCTGCGCGTCGAGCAGGCCCTCGACCTCGACCGGCACCACCTCGGCGCCGAACACCGCCACCGCCGCGTCGACGACCGCCTGCACCCCCGGGTCGACGTCGTCGAGCAGCTGCACCGGGATGCCGATCCGCCGCGGGGCGGCGGGCTCCGGGAGGGCAGAAACAGACCCGGTCAGCACCCGCTGGGCCTGGGCCACGAGCGAGACGGTGCGGGCCAGCGGCCCCACGGTGTCGACGTCGTCGCAGACCGGGAAGACGCCGTGCAGCGGGATCGAGCCGTGGGTGGGTCGCAGGCCGACCACCCCGCAGCACGACGCCGGCAGCCGGATCGAGCCGCCGGTGTCGGTGCCCAGCGCCAGGTCGACGATCCCGGCCGCCACCGCGGCCCCGGACCCGCCCGACGAGCCACCCGGGATTCGAGAGGGGTCCCACGGGTTGCGGCACGGCCCGGCCGCGGAGTTCTGGTTGGTCACCCCGACGGCGAACTCGCTGAGGTTCAGGGTCGCCACGAGCGAGGCCCCCGCGCCCTCGAGCCGCCGCACCACCTCGGCATCCTGGTCCGGAACCCGGGAGGCGAAGAACGCGGACGCGCAGGTCGTGGGCCCGCCGGCGACGTCGACGTTGTCCTTCACCCCCAGCCGCACCCCGGACAGCGGGCCGGCCGGGGGCTCGGGCCGGTCGACCCGGCGGATCACGGAGTTGGCGCCGTCCACGGGTCCTCCAGGGTGTCGAGGGGCTTGCGCACCTAATCATCAGACAATTAGCGTGCCGGTGTCGAGGGAGGCACATCCATGGCCACGCACCCCGCCGTCCTGGGGCGGTTCTTCGAGGACTACGTCGTCGGCGACGTCTACCAGCACCCGCTCGGCCGCACGATCTCCGAGGCCGACAACACCTGGCTGACGATGCTGACGATGAACACCAACCAGCAGCACGTCAACGCGCACCTGGCCGCGCAGAACCCGATCACCGGGGGCCGGGTCATCGTGAACTCCGGGCTGACGATCGCGTTGACGCTGGGCCTGAGCGTGCTGGACATGAGCCAGAACGCCGTCGCCAACCTCGAGATGACCGACGTCAAGCTGACCCACCCGGTCTACGTCGGCGACACCCTCTACGCCGAGAGTCTCTGCACCGGGCTGCGGGCGTCGAAGTCCCGGCCCTACGCCGGGATCGTCTCGATGGTGACCCGGGGACTGAACTCCGACGGCGACGAGTGCATCTCGTTCAAGCGGTCTGTCATGGTGGCCACGCGGGAGTCGGGCATCGGGCAGAACCACTTCCCCGAGGCGAAGAACGGCCCGATCACAGCATGAGGCCGCTCGAGGACGTCCGGATCATCGCGCTCGAGCAGTACGGCGCCGGCCCCTTCGGCAGCGTGCACCTGGCCGACCTCGGCGCCCAGGTCATCAAGATCGAGGACCCCCGCACCGGCGGCGACATCGGCCGCTACGTCCCGCCCTACGTGCACGGCGAGGACTCGCTGTTCTACGAGACCTTCAACCGCAACAAGCAGAGCCTGAGCCTGGACATCTCCACCCCGGCCGGTCGCGAGGTGTTCGAGGACCTCGTGCGCACCAGCGACGCCGTCTGGTCGAACCTGCGCGGCGACGTCCCGGCCAAGATCGGCATCCGGTACGCCGACCTCGCCCACCTCAACCCGGCCATCGTCTGCTGCAGCCTCACCGGCTTCGGCATGACCGGCCCACGGCAGAGCGAGCCCGGCTACGACTACGTACTGCAGGGCATCGCCGGCTGGATGAGCCTCACCGGCGACCCCGACGGCCCGCCCACCAAGACCGGCCTCAGCCTCGTCGACTTCTCCAGCGGCTTCGTCGCCGCCCTCAGCCTGCTCGCCGGCCTGCACGCAGCACGACGGGACGGCGTCGGCGGCGACTGCGACGTCTCGCTCTACGACACCGCCGTCTCGCTGCTCACCTACCCCGCGACCTGGGCCATGACGGCGGGGTACGAACCGGTCCGCACCGTCGACTCCGCGCACCCCTCGCTGGTCCCGTTCCAGGCGTTCCAGGCTGCCGACGGCTGGCTCGTCGTCGGCTGCGCCAAGGAGAAGTTCTGGCAGCGGCTGGTCGCCGTCCTCGAACGGCCCGACCTCGGGGACGACGAGCGCTTCGCCTCCTTCGCGCTTCGGGACCAGAACCGTGACGAGCTGCTGCCGCACCTCAAGGCGGCGTTCGCGGCCAACACCGTGGGCCACTGGCTGCCGCTGCTGCAGGCCGCCGGGGTGCCGTCGTCCCCGATCAACGACGTCGGCCAGGCGCTGGCCGACCCGCAGGCGGCCGCGCGCGGCCTGCTGCTGGAGACCGAGCACCCGCACTGGGGCACGGTGAAGCAGGTGGGCAGCCCGGTGCGCTTCGGCGAGCCGTTCACCGAGCACCGCCGCGCCCCGCACCGCAACGAGCACCAGGACGACGTGACGAGCTTGCTCGGCTACTCCCCGGACAAGGTGGCCGCCCTGGCCGCCGCCGGGGCCTTCGGACACCAGGAGAGCTGACGTGGACTTCACCCTCACCGAGGAGCAGCGCGACTTCCAGCAGACGCTGCGCCGCTTCGTCGACCGCGAGATCGTGCCCGTGGCCTCCGAGTGGGAGCGCACCGGCCGCTACCCCACCGAGATCGTCGAGCACCTCAAGCAGCTGGGCCTGTTCGGACTCACCACGCCCGAGGAGTACGGCGGCCTGGCCCTGGACATGGTCAGCTTCACGCTGGTCTACGAGGAGATCGCCCGCGGCTGGATGGGCATCGCCGGCATCCTCGGCAGCCACGGCCTCTCGGCCTGGATGATCGCCAAGCACGGCACCCAGGAGCAGAAGGACCGTTTCCTGCCCAAGCTCGCGACCGGTGAGTGGCGCACCGGTGTCGGCCTCACCGAACCCGGCGCCGGCACCGACCTGCAGGGCATCTCCACCACGGCGGTCCTGGACGGCGACCACTACGTCGTCAACGGCACCAAGACCTGGATCACCAACGCCCGGCACGCGAACGTCCTGCCGGTGCTGGTCAAGACCGACCCGAAGGCCGAGCCCCGGCACCGCGGCATGTCGTTGCTGCTGGTGGACACGTCGTCCGAGGGCTTCGAGGTCAGCCGCGACCTGGGCAAGCTGGGCTACAAGGGCACCGAGTCGTGCGAGATCAGCCTCGTCGACGTCCGGGTGCCGGTGGGCGACCTGCTCGGCGGGGTCGAGGGCAAGGGCATGAAGCAGGCGCTGAGCGGCCTGGAGATCGGGCGGCTGAACATCGCCGGCCGCAGCGTCGGTGTCGCGCAGGCCGCCTACGACGCGGCGCTGAAGTACGCCGGCGAGCGCGAGGCGTTCGGTCACCCCATCGCCGAGTTCCAGGCCATCGCTCTCAAGCTCGCCGAGATGGCCACCCAGCTGCAGGCCGCCCGGCTGCTCACCTACTGGGCCGCCTCGCGCGCCGACGCCGGCGAGCGGGTGGACGCCGAGTCCGGCATGGCCAAGGTGTTCGCCTCGGAGACCGCGCTGTCGCTGTCGCTGGAGTCGATGCGCATCCACGGCGGCTACGGCTACTCCACCGAGTTCGTGGTCGAGCGGCTCTACCGCGACGCCCCGCTCATGGCGATCGGCGAGGGCACCAACGACGTGCTGCGCACCGTCATCGCGAAGTCGCTGGTCAGCGGCGCGACGGTCGTCGGGTGACGGTCCGCTCCTGGCTGTACGTGCCCGGCGACCGGCCCGACCGGTTCGCCAAGGGTGTCGCGTCGGGTGCCGGTGCCGTCGTCCTGGACCTGGAGGACGCCGTCGCCCCCGCCGGCAAGGACGCCGCCCGTGCGGCCGTCGTCGACTGGCTGGCCGGGCCGCCGTCCGACGTGCAGGTCTGGGTGCGGGTCAACACCGGCGAGCGAGGTCGGGACGACGTCGACGCGGTCGCCCGGGGTGCCCGCCTCACCGGCGTCGTGCTGCCGAAGTCGTCGTCCCGGGCGCTGCTCGAGCGGGTGCACGACCAGCTGCTGGCCGCCGAGACCGCGACCGGCCGGGCGCCGTGCAGCCTGGGCGTGAGCCCGCTGGTCGAGAGCGCCGCCGGCGTGCTGGCCGCCCCCGCGCTGGCCGGCGGGCCGCGGGTGCGCTGCCTGCAGCTCGGCGAGGTCGACCTGGCCGCCGACCTCGGCGTCACCCCCGGCCCAGACGGCGCCGAGCTGCTGCTGGCCCGCTCGACGGTGGTCATGGCGTCGGCAGCGGCCGGGATCGCGCCGCCGCCGGCCGCGGTGTCGGTGGAGTTCCGCGACCTGGCGGCGTTCGAGGCCGAGACCCGCAGGCTGACCGCGATGGGCTTCCGGGGGAGGGCCTGCATCCACCCCGCCCAGGTCGAGGTGGTCGAGCGTGTCTGCCGGCCGACGCCCGAGCAGGTGGCCACGGCCCGCGACGTCCTGGCGAGGCTCGCGGCGTCGCCCGGGGTGGCCGTCGGCGCCGACGGGAAGCTGCTCGACGAGGCCGTTGCCCGCCAGGCCCGCAGCATCCTCTCCCTCGCCTGAGCCTCCGGCCCGGCCTGGATCAGCTGGGTCCAGCAGGAGCCGTCCTGGGTCACCGGCGTCGGCGAGCCAGGACGGAGTCCGATCAGCTGAGCTGATCCACACCGGACGGGCCGGGTGCGGCAGCAGCGGCCAGGCGGTCGGCGGTGCGGGTCATCGCCGCCCGGAGCTCGGCCGGTTCGACGTCGGCCAGGTCGGCGTCGAACGTGGCCAGGATGCCGACCACGCCGGCCCACGACCACGCGCCCAGGGTGACGGTGCACGACCCGTCGTCCAGCGGCTCGACGACCGCCCCGGCCGGCACCCAGCGGGCCACCACGCCCGCCGGCAACGCCATGGTGACCCGGCCGGTGCACGGCCAGGCCGCCACGGTGTCGCCGCGGTCGTGCCGGGTCATCACGTACTCGGCAACGTCGTCGGCGGGCAGCGGGCGCCGGGTGAACGGGCGCTGCGTCGGGGCGAGCGGGCGCAGCTGGTCGACCCGGTGCACCGACCACCGTGCGCCGACGACGTCGAAGGACACGAGGTACCAGCGGCCGGCCCACACCACGAGGTGGTGCGGTTCGACCAGCAGGGCATCCGCGCCGCCGACCACGTCGGTGCGCAGCAGGTGGCCGCGGCGGACGGCGTCCCCGACCGCGGCCAGCGTGGCCTGGTCGACCGGCGGGGCGCCGAAGTCCCAGGCGTTGGGCACCGCGGTGACCCGCAGCGCGTCCACCTGCGGGTGCAGACGGGTGGGCATCACCTGCCGCAGGGTGGTCAGCGCCCGGGCCGCGCCGTCGCCGGTGCCGGTCACCGTCACCGGAGCCGTCTGCAGGGCGAGGGTCACCGCCACCGCCTGCTCGTCGTCGAACAGCAACGGCGGCAGCGTGCTCCCGGCGCCCAGCTGGTAGCGCCCGGCGGGGCCCGGGGTGCCGGCGACCGGGAAGCCGAGCGAGCGCAGCATGTCGACGTCGCGGCGCAGGGTGCGCTCGCTCACCTCGAGCCGGGCGGCCAGCTCGGCCCCGGTGCGCGGGCGCCCGGTGGCGAGCAGCGAGAGCAGCGTCAGGGCGCGGGCGGACGTCGTCGGCACGGGGTCAGTGTTGCGGACAACCGGCGTCCGCGATGCCCCGCAGGCTCATCCCATGACCGACCGTTCCGGATCCCGCATCGACCACCTCAACATCGCCGTCCCCGACATCGGGGCGGCCATGGCGTTCTACGAGCCCGTGCTCGCCGCCATCGGCATCACCCAGATGCTCGTCATCCCCGCCGGCGCCCACGGGCCGGCCATGACCGGGTACGGCTGGCCCGACCGCAAGCCCTACTTCTGGCTCGTCGACCAGGGGACCGTGGGCACCAACATGCACCTGGCCTTCACCGTGGACACCCGCGTGGAGGTCGACACCTTCCACCGGGCCGCGCTGGCCGCCGGGGCCACCGAGCGCGAGGCGCCCGCCGTCCGCACGGAGTACCACCCCGACTACTACGGGGGCTTCGTCGACGACCCGCACGGCATCAACCTCGAGGCGGTCTGCCACCACCCGGGCTGAGCAGCGCGACGGTGCGCGACCTCGTCCTGGGGCTCTGACGGGCCCGGCGTGGATCAGCTGGGTTCGCCGACCGCCGTCCTGGCTCACCGGCGTCGGCGAACCAGGACGGGGTTCGATCAGGCCAGCTGATCCACGCCGGCCGGGACGTCGAGCGCCGGCACCCCCGCCAGGCGCACCGATACCTCCCAGATGCGGGCGGCGTCGGCGGTGCTGGTCAACCGGCTGTAGAGCTCCTGCTCCGCCGGCTCCCCGCCCAGGTGGCCGGGGCCGGCCGGACCGTAGAACCGGCCGCCGGCGTCCGGGGCGGTGGCCGCCAGCAGCGCCGGCTGGGCACCGCTCTCGACGGTGCCGACCAGGCCGACCGCCGACAGCGCCCGCACGACCCGGCGGGCGACCGTCTCGCGGCTGCGGCCGAGCTCGGGGCGGGCGGCCAGCAGGTTGGTCGGCGCGATGCCCGGGTGCGACAGCGCGCTGCTCAGCCCCCAGCCGTGCGCCCGGCTGCGACGGTCGAGCTCCAGCCCGAACAGCCCCATCGCGATCTTCGACGAGCTGTACGCGCGCCCGCCGACGTAGCGCTCCGTCCAGTCCAGGTCGTCCCAGTGCACCGCGCCCTGGTTCGCCGCGATGCTGATCTGGGACACCACCCGCGCCCGGCCGGCGCGCAGCAGGGGCAGCAGGTGGCCGACCAGCGCGACGTGGCCGAGGTGGTTGGTGCCGAACTGCAGCTCGTGGCCGTCGGCGGTGGTCTGCCGGGACGGCGGCGTCATCACCCCGGCGTTGTTCACCAGCAGCCCGACCGGCGTCCCCTCGGCGCCAAGCTCCGCCCCCAGCGCGGCGACCGAGGCCAGCGACGAGAGGTCCAGGTCGCGCAGCGAGACCGCGGCACCCGGCGCCCCCCGGCGGATGGTGTCCACGGCCGCGGCGCCCTTGGCCGGGTTGCGCACGGGCAGCACCACCTCGGCCCCGGCCGCGGCCAGCCGGGTGGCGATCACCAGGCCGGTGCCGTCGCTCCCGCCGGTGACGACGGCGCGGGTGCCGGACAGGTCGGGGATGTGGATCGGGGTGCGGGCCACGGGGAGCTCCTCGGGATCGGTGGTGTGCGCCCAGCGTCGGCGGCACCGCGCACGCGCACCACGCCCTGCTCAGCCGGGGATCGGCAGGCCCTGCCTGCGGGGCCGGTCGCCCGGTAGAACGGGGGGACACCGATCCGGGGAGCCCACGTGGAGATGGACCGCAGCGGACTGGCGGACTTCCTCCGCCGGTGCCGCGAGTCGCTGCAGCCCGAGGACGTCGGGCTCCCGCGCGGGCAGCGCCGCCGCACGGCTGGGCTGCGCCGCGAGGAGGTCGCCGCGCTGGCCCACATGTCGGTGGACTACTACGGCCGCATCGAGCGCCGGCGCGGCCCGCAGCCCTCGGAGTCGATGGTCGCGTCCATCGCCCAGGCGCTGCACCTCGCGCTCGACCAGCGCGACCACCTGTACCGGCTGGCCGGCCACCACCCGCCGGTGCGGGGCGCCGGCGAGCACCTCAGCCCGGGCATGCTGCGCATCCTGGACCGGCTCGACGACACCCCGGCCGAGGTGGTCACCGAGCTGGGGGAGACCCTGCGGCAGACCCGGCCCGGCGTCGCCCTGCTGGGCGATGCCTCGCTGCGCACCGGGCCGGCGCGCAGCCTGGGCTACCGGTGGTTCACCGACCCCGCCGTCCGGGCCCGCTACCACCCCGACGACCACGACCTGCTCGGCCGCGCGTGGGCGTCGGGGTTGCGGCACGTGCTGGCCCTGCGCGGCCCCGGGTCCCGCGCCGCCCAGCTGACCGAGGACCTGCTGGCCAGCAGCCCCGAGTTCCGCCGGGTGTGGGAGCTGCACGAGGTCGGCGTCCACCCCGGCGAGCGCAAGCGCCTCGTGCACCCCGAGCTGGGTCTGCTGGAGCTGCAGTGCCAGACCCTGCAGGACCCGCACCAGGGCCACTCCCTGCTGGTCTACACGGCCGAACCGGGCTCGGAGACCCACGGCAAGCTCCAGCTCCTGGCCGCCGTCGGTACCTGACCGGGGACGGGCCGGGCGGGGACCCTCGCCGTTCTAGGGGCCGCCGTGCCCCGTCGCCCGGGCCACCGCGTCCGCGGACCGGGCCGTGACCTCGTCCCACCGACCGGCACCGAGCAAGTCCCGGCCCACCATCCAGCTCCCGCTGACCGCGGGCACGGAGGGCAGCGCCAGGTAGTCGCCCATGGTCTCGGGCCCCACCCCGCCGCTGGGCATGAAGCGCAGACCGGGGAAGGGGGCGGACAGGGCGGCGATGTGGGCCGGACCGCCCAGGAGGCCGGCCGGGAACACCTTGACCTCGGTCAACCCCTCGGCCACGCACGCCATGACCTCGGAGGCCGTGGCCACCCCGGGCAGTGCCGGGACACCGCGGACGGCGCACCGGCGCAGGACCGGCACCGCAGTCCCCGGGCTGACCACGAACCGGGCCCCGGCGTCGACCACGGCGTCCACGTGCTCGGGCAGCACCACCGAACCGGCGCCGACGGTCATCCCGGCCAGCCCGGCGAGCGCCGCGATGCCGGGCAGACCCGCCTCCGTCCGCAGGGTCACCTCGACCACCTCGATGCCACCGGCCAGCAGGGCCTCGCCCAGGGGCACGGCCTGGTCCGCGCTGTCCAGGACCACGACGGGCACCACCGGACAGGTCGACAGCACGCTCACCGACGCACCTCCGTCATCGGGCCGGTCTCGGCCAGCTCCGCCCGGGTGGGCAGCCCCTCCCAGTCGCCGGGGACCCGGCACACCGCGCCCCCGGCTGCGTTGCCCAGCGCCAACCGCTCCTCGGCCGACCCGCCGGCCACCGACGCGGCGAGCCACCCCGCGGCGAAGGCGTCCCCGGCGCCCACGGGGTCCACGACCTCGACCGGCGTCGTGGGGCCGTGCACCTCGCGCCCACCGCCCACCTCGACCGCCCCGAGGCCGGCGAGCTTGACCACGACGGTGCCGGTCCCGCGGCGGACCAGCGCCCGGGCTGCGGTCAGCCCGGCCTCGACGTCGGCGCCGACGGGGCCGCCCAGCAGCAGGGCGGCCTCGTCGGGGCCGGCGAGCAGCACGTCGACCCGGCGGGCCAGGTCGGCCAGCACCGGGGCGGCGACCTCGTCGGACCACAGCGCGGTGCGGTGGTTGACGTCGAGCACGACGGCGACCCCGGCGGCCCGGGCCAGCTCGACGGCGCGGTCCACCGCGGCGGCCGGGCCGGGGCCCAGCGCCGGGGTGATCCCGGTCAGGTGCAACGCGTCCGCGGTGCGGATGTCCTCGGCGACCCGGTCGACGTCGGCGGGGGTCAGCCGGGACGCCGCACTGCCGGCCCGGTGGTACCGGACGCGGCGGGGGCGTCCGCCCCGCAGCTCCTTGACCATCAGCCCGGTCGGTGCGTCCGGGTCGACCTCGGCCCGGACCGTGACGCCCTCGGCGCGCAGCTCGCGCAGCACCAGGGCGCCGAACGCGTCGTCGCCCACCCGGCTGACCCAGGTGGCCGGAACGCCGAGCCGGACCAACCCGACCGCGACGTTGGACTCCGCGCCGCCGATGCCCACCGGCATGACCGACCCGGCGGTCAGCCGGCCGGTGGGCGGGGTGGTCAGCAACGCCATGGTCTCGCCCACGGTCACGACGCCGGTCACGAGAGGTCCCCGCCGTCCAACCGCAGCAGCACCTTGCTGCTGCCGGTGCTGCGGTCCCCGGCCACCTCCATCGCCCGTGCGGCGTCGGCCAGCGCGAAGCGGTGGGTGACCACGGGTGCGACGTCCAGGCCGTCGCGCATGGCGGTCAGCGCGTCGTCGATCTCCTCGACGAACCGGTAGGACCCGATCCAGGTCAGCTCACGGGTGACCAGGTCGCCGAGGACGGCCTGCACCGCGCTGCCGGGCAGGTTGCCGACCTGGACGACGGTGCCCCCGCGCGCGGTGGCCCGCAGCACGCCACCGAGGGCAGCCGCGGCGCCCGAGGCCTCGAACACGAGCTCGGCGTCCGGGGGCAGGTCGTCGCCGGCGGACAGGTCCCGCACGTCGGCGGCCCCCATCGCGCGGGCGACCCCCAGCGCAGCGGAGGAGACGTCGCACGCGGTGACCGAGGCCGCGCCGGCGTGCACCGCCGCCGCGACGACCAGCGACCCGATCGGCCCGGCGCCGTTGACCACGACGTCGCGCCCGCGCAGGTCCCCGGCCCGGGACACGGCGTGCAGAGCCACCGCCAGCGGTTCGGCGAGCGACCCGCGCAGGGTGTCCACCCCGTCGGGCAGGCGGCGGAGCTGGTCGGCGCGCACCGCCCGCAGGCCGCTGAAGCCGCCGTCGGTGTGCGGGTCGAAGGCGGCGCTGCCGAAGTAGCGCACCTGGGGCCACAGGTTGGTGCGGCCGGCGATGCGGGCGGGCAGCTCGCCGTCCCCGACCAGCGTCGCCGGGTGCACCGTGACCGGCTCGCCGACCTCGTGGCCGGTCACGCCGGACCCGAGGGCGGCCACCCGCCCGGCGACCTCGTGGCCGAGGACCAGCGGGTGCCGCAGGACGGCGGTGCCGGAGGCGCCGTGCCGCCAGTAGGCCAGGTCGGAGCCGCAGATGCCGCCCCACTCCATGGCGACGACGACCTCGCCGGGGCCGGGCTGCGGGTCGGGCAGCTCGTCGACCCGCAGGTCGCCGGGCCCGTGGACGACGGCGGCCCTCACGCGGCGTCCCGCACGTCGACCAGGTCGCGGCCGCGGGTCTCCGGCGCGACCAGCGCGGTGACCAGCGTGATGGCCGAGTAGACGACCAGCATGACCGCGATGGGCCACCAGCTGCCGGTGGCCGCGGTCAGCCCCGCGGCGACGACCGGGCCGATGGCGGTCGCCAGGATGCCGCCGATCTCCTTGGCCAGGGCGAGCTGGGTGAACCGGGTGCGGGAGCCGAACAGCTCGGCCATCGTCACGCTCTCCAGCGAGAACAGGCCCAGCACGCCCAGGTTGAGCGCGAGCACCATGCCGATGGTGACCGCCACGGTGCTGCCGCTGGTGATCATGATCAGCAGGGGGAAGGCCGCCACCATCGTGGTGGCCGACAGCGCGGCGTACAGCGGACGCCGGCCGAAGCGGTCGCCCAGGACGCCGACCAGCGGCACGGTGACGAACCCGATGGCCGAGCCGATCAGCAGGGCGTCGGTCGGCACGGAGCGGTCCATCATCAGCGTGGTGGCCAGGTAGCCGACCAGGAAGGTCTGCACCAGGCCGGAGTTGCCGGCCTGGCCGAACCGCAGGCCCAGGGCGAGGAAGAAGCTGCGGCCCTTGCGCTGCTTCAGCCCGGCCTCCAGGGTGCTGGCCTGCTCGCGCGCGGCCACGGCCAGTGCCTCGTCCTTGGAGAGCGCGACGCCGTCCACGACGTCGGGGCGCTCCTCGAAGACCGGGCTCTCCTTCAGGTTGCGCCGCATCCAGAGGGTGAGGACGAGCAGCACGAAGCTGAGCAGGAACGGGATGCGCCAGCCCCACGACAGCAGCTGGTCCTCGGTGAGGACGGCGAGCAGGATCGCCCAGATGCCGGTCGCGGCCAGGGTGCCCGAGTTCGTACCCAGGCTGACCAGCGAGGCCACGACGCCGCGACGGCGGGTGGGGGCGTACTCGGCGAGCATGACGGTGGCCCCGGCGATCTCGGCGCCGGCCCCGAAGCCCTGCACCAGACGCAGGACCACCAGCAGGATGGGCGCCCAGATGCCGATCATGGCGTAGGTCGGCAGGACGCCGATGAGCGTCGTGGACACGCCCATCATGGCGATGGTGATGATCAGGACCTGCTTGCGACCGATCCGGTCGCCCATCCGGCCGAAGTACACCGCGCCGGCCAGGCGGGCGACGTAGCCGACCCCGTAGGTGGCCATCGCCGCGATGAGCCCGATCGCCGGGCTGACGTCGGGGAAGAAGATCGTGTTGAACACGATCGCGGCGGCCAGGGAGTAGAGCTGGAAGTCCATGAACTCCATGGCCGTGCCCAGCCAGCCCGACACCGCCGCGCGGGTGAGGTCCTTGGTCGAGCGGTTCGCCGTCGCGGGTGCCGGTGGCGCCTGGGTGCTGTCGGTCATCGTGTGCTCCGTTGCTGCGATGGGTGTCCCGCTGGCCGGCGGCTGCGCGGGGAGTGGAACGGTGTGGTGGGTCGGTGCGGGCCGGGGCCCGCGCGGCGTCAGGGGTCGACGCGGCCGGCGGCCACCGCCGGCAGTCGGTGGGCCACCGACGCGGTGAGGTCCGCGTCGTCGGCGAGGTCCGGCGCGCCGGCCACCCGCAGGAGGGCGGCGACGACGTCGGCGGTCGGGCGCTGCGGTCGCCAGCACGAGGCCAGGTCGGCAGCGGCCGGGTCGGTGGTGCCGAACAGCTGACCCCCGGCGGCCGGGCGGGTGGCGTTCGCCCACGCGGCCAGCGCGGTCTCCAGCACCGGGGCCGGCCGGCCGGCGGTGCGCAGCTCGCGGAGCGGGGCGAACCACCGCTCGCGCGCCTTCGCCGAGCCGTCGCCGCCGATCTGGGCCAGCCGGTGCCGGGTACCGGGGTTGGCGAACCGCCCCACCAGCGCCTCGGCGTAGCCGGCCGGGTCCGGGCCCCCGGCGGGGAGCGTGGGGGCCACCTCCGCGGCCAGGCCGCGGACCAGGTCGGCACCCCACGTCGTGGCCAGGACGTCGGCCACGGTCGTGCACCCGGCCGCCAGCCCGGTGTAGGCCAGCAGCGAGTGCGCGCCGTTGAGCAGTCGCAGCTTGGTCAGCTGGAAGGGCGCGACGTCGGGGACCAGCTGCGCGCCGGCCAGGTGCCAGGCCGGCCGGGGCCCGGGGAACGCGTCCTCGACCACCCACTGCCGCCACGGCTCGGCGACGACGGCGAGCTCGTCGACGACGCCGAGCTCGGCAGCCGCCGCGCGGCGCACCTCGTCGGTGGCGGCCGGGACGATCTGGTCGACCAGGGTGGAGGGGAAGGTGACGGCGTCGTCGATCCAGGCGAGGACGGCGTCGGCGTCGGCCCATCGGCTGGCCGCGACGAAGTCGGTGACCACGCGGCGGGTGGCCGGCCCGTTGCCGGCCAGGTTGTCGCAGGACACGACGGCGACCGGCGCCGCACAGCCCCGGGCCCGGACGGCGAGCGCCCGGGCCACCGTGCCGACCGCGCTGACCGGCCCGCCCGCCAGGTCGGCCGCGATCGCCGGGTCGGCGGTGTCCAGGCCGCCGTCGGCGCGCCGGGAGTAGCCGGCCTCGGTGATGGTGAGGGTCAGGGTGGCCACGGCCGGGTCGGCCAGGACGGCGTCGCGGCGCTCGGGCTCCTCGGTCGCCAGCACCACGTCGGCCACCGCCGCGACCACCCGGGTGGTGGTGCCCTCGGGACCGACCTCGCCCACCGAGCACAACCCGTCCTGGGCGCGCAGCGCGGCCGCGGTCGCCGCCGAGCGGGGGACCACCACGACGGTGCCGGCGGGTCGGCCGGTCAGCTGGGCCGCCCGCTCGGTGTACACCGCCTGGTGGGCGCGGTGGAACGCGCCGTAGCCCAGGTGCGCCGTGCCCGGTCGCAGGTCGGCCGGGTCCACGAGGGGGCGGGTGCGGGCGGGCAGGGTCGGGAGCGCGGCCCGGCACAGCGGCGTACCGGGCGCGCTCACCAGTCGTGCACCGACCCGTCGAGGCGACGGGCGACCGGCAGGTACCGGGCCTCGTAGGGGAAGCGCGCCGCGGCCTCGTCGTCGTACTCGACGCCCAGGCCCGGCGCGTCGGAGACGTCGAGCATGCCCTTGCTGAAGGTGACCCCGGAGCGGAAGACCTCGCCGGTCTCGTCGGTGAAGCCCATGTACTCCTGGATGCCGAAGTTGGGCACCGTCGTGTCCAGGTGGACGGCGGCGGCCAGCGACACCGGGGACAGGTCGGTCGCGCCGTGCGAGCCGGTGCGCACCTGGTAGAGCGACGCGAGGTCGAAGACGCGGCGCAGGTGGGTGATGCCCCCGGCGTGCACCACGGACATGCGCACGTAGTCGATGAGCTGCTCGGTGATGAGCTGCTGCACGTCCCAGATCGAGCTCAGCACCTCGCCCACGGCCAGCGGGGTGGTGGTGTGCTGGCGGATGAGCCGGAAGGAGTCCTGGTTCTCGACCGGGGTGGGGTCCTCCATCCAGAACAGCTGCACCTCCTCCAGCGCCCTGCCCAGCCGGGCGGCCTCGATGGGGGTCAACCGGTGGTGCACGTCGTGCAGCAGGTGGAAGTCGAACCCGAACTCCTCGCGCACGGCGCCCAGGTACTGCGGGGCGAAGCGGAGGTAGGCGCCGGTGTCCCACAGCTGCTCGTCGGGCAGCGAGGTGGCGGCCGGCTCGTAGACCGCGCCCTTGCGCACGCCGTAGGAGCCGGGCAGTCCGGGGACGGCGGCCTGGGCGCGGATGGCCTGGTAGCCGGCGTCCCGGTAGCGGGCGACGTCGTCGATCAGCGAGGCGACGTCGTGGCCGCTGGCGTGGCCGTAGACCATCACGCCCTCGCGGGAGCGTCCGCCGAGCAGCTGGTGCACCGGCAGGCCGGCCACCTTGCCCTTGATGTCCCACAGGGCGGTGTCCACCGCCGCGATCGAGGTCATGGTGACCGGACCGCGGCGCCAGTAGGCCCCGCGGTAGAGGTACTGCCAGGTGTCCTCGATGCGGGCGGGGTCCCGGCCGAGCAGCAGGGGGGCGACGTGGTCGCGCAGGTAGCTGGCCACGGCCAGCTCCCGCCCGTTGAGGGTGGCGTCGCCCAGCCCGACGACGCCGTCGGAGGCTGTCACCCGCAGCGTGACGAAGTTGCGCCCCGGGCTGGTGACCAGCACCTCGACCTTCTCGATCTTGCTCATACCGACCTCTCGCCCACCGACCACATCTTGTCTTCCAGTACTGCCATACAAGCAGGTGTCGCACAGAGGTGGCAAGGGCCTCCCCGTACGATCACGCCGTGGCACGCGAACCGGGACGACGCAGCAGCCGCCGGCAGGTCTACGAGACCCTCCGCCAGCGCGTGCTGACGCTGGAGCTGCCACCGGGCACGGCCCTGTCGGAGAACGAGCTGGCCACCGCGCTGCAGGTCAGCCGCACGCCGGTGCGCGAGAGCCTCATCCTCCTGGCCGAGGAGGGGCTGGTGCAGGTCTTCCCGCAGATCGGCTCCTTCGTCAGCCGGGTCGACCCGGCGCAGGTCGCCGACGCCCAGTTCCTGCGGGAGGCCGTCGAGCTGGCCGCGCTGGAGGACCTGCCCGGCGAGCTGGACGCCGGGGTCGTGGCCCGGCTGCGGGCCAACCTCGACGAGCAGGCGGTCGCCGACCTGGACCGGGAAGCGTTCTTCGCCCTCGACGAGGCCTTCCACCAGGGAGTGCTCGAGCTGTCCGGGCACGGGCGCACGTGGTCGACGGTGCTGTCGGCCAAGGGGCACCTCGACCGTGCCCGGCGCCTGGGCCTGTCGGGCACCGAGACCCAGGCGCAGCGCATCGCGGAGCACGGCGAGGTGCTGTCCGCGGTGCTCGACGGCGACGTCGAGCGTGCGCGCGCCGCGATGCGCGTGCACCTGCGGGCGGTCTTCGACGACGTCGAGCGCATCCAGCAGCGGTCCCCCGAGCTGTTCGCCGGGCCGAGCACGGCCGGACCGGTGCGGCGCAACGTGGTCATCTGGGCGTGAGCCCCCGGCCCGGGACGCCGGGCGCCGGGCCATCCACGGGTCCGTAGCCTGCGGAGCGTGAGCGAGCGGTCGCAGGTTTGGAGTCGGCTGCCCGACCGGGCGCGGCGGGCGGTGTCGGGGTCCGGGCCGCCGACCGAGCCGCTCGCGCTGCGGGCCGGAGCCAGCGGGGTGGACGCCGCCACCGCCCGGTCGGCGCTGTCGCTGGCCCTGCGCATCGGCGAGGCGATGATGGCCGTCGGGGCCTCGGCCGCCGACGTCACCGCGACCGCGCTGCGGGTGGCCGCGGCCTACGGGCTGACCAGCTGCCAGGTGGACATGACCTTCACGTCGCTGACCATCGGCTACGACCCCGACGACGTCCCGCCGGTGGTGCTCATGCGCATCGTGCGGCCGCGCGGCAACGACTACACCCGCCTGCAGGGCATCGCCGACCTCGCCGCCCAGGTCACCGGGGGGCGGCTGGAGCTCGAGGACGCCCACCGGCGGCTGGACGACGTCCTGGCCGCGCCGCACCCCTACCGGCGGCAGATCCACGCCCTCGGCTGGTCGGGCGTGGCCGGCTGCGTGGCCGCCCTGCTCGGCGGCGGCTGGCTGGTGGCCCTGGTCGCAGCGGTGACCACCGCGGTCGTCGAGCGCACCATCCGGGCCCTGAACCGGCGCGGGCTGCCGGTGTTCTTCCAGCAGGCCGCGGGTGCGGCCATCGCCACCGGCACCGCCGTCGCGCTGGTGGCCGCCGGGGTCGAGATCCGGGCATCGCTGGTGGTCGCGGCCGGCATCGTCGTGCTGCTGGCCGGACTCTCGCTGGTCGGTGCCGGGGAGGACGCGATCAGCGGGTTCCCGGTCACCGCGGCGGCCCGGGCGTTCGAGGTGCTCACGCTGACCACCGGGATCGTGGTCGGCATCGCCGCCGTGCTCGACGTCGCACGGCGGGTCGAGGTGCCGCTGCGGGTGATCGACCCGGCGACGGTGGTCGTCCCCCTCGGGGTGTCGACCGCGGCGGCCGCCCTGATGGGCGGGGCGTGGGCGCTGGCGTCCTACGGCCGCCCGCGGGCGATCGCCGTCGCGGTGGCTGCCGGCGCGCTGGCGTGGGCCGTGTTCACCGGCGCCGGCGCGCTCGGCGCCGGGCCGGCGGTGGCCAGTGCCGCCGCGGCGGCCGTGGTCGGGTTCGGCGGCGAGGCACTCGGGGACCGGCTGCGGGTGCCGGCCCTGCTGGTGGCCGTGTGCGGCATCGTCCCCCTCCTGCCGGGGTTGGCCATCTACCGCGGCCTGTTCGCCGTCGTGGTCGACGACGACGTGCCCGGGGGCACCGCCGGCCTCGTCGGTGCCGCCGCCGTCGGGCTGGCGCTGGCCGCCGGGGTCGTGCTGGGCCGCTACCTGGGCCGGCCGCTGGGCGGGCAGCTGGACCGGTTCGAGCGGCGGGTGCGCCGGCGGGCCTCACTGGTGGACTGAGCCCACTACTGTTCCCGTCGTCGGGGGACCACCGGACGACGGTATCCGTGGGGGGAAGCATGGGCGAGCGACCAGCAGTGGCCTTGGACGACACCTCGCGGGCGATCATCGAGCAGCTGCAGCAGGACGGCCGCCGTCCCTACGCCCGCATCGCCGAGGCCGTCGGGCTCAGCGAGGCCGCCGTCCGGCAGCGCGTGCAGCGCCTGCAGGACGCCGGGGTCATGCAGATCGTCGCCGTCACCGACCCCCGCCAGGTCGGTTTCCCGCGGCAGGCCATGGTCGGCATCCGGGTGCGCGGCGACAGCCGGGTGGTCGCCGACGCGGTGGCCGCCTTCGACGAGGTCGACTACGTGGTGATCTCGGCCGGCTCGCTCGACCTGCTGGTCGAGGTGGTCTGCACCGACGACGAGCAGCTGCTCGACACCGTCAGCCGCATCCGGGCCGTCGACGGCGTCGAGTCCACGGAGACCTTCCTGTACCTGGGCCTGGCCAAGCAGACCTACGCCTGGGGCACACGGCGCGCCGAGGGATGAGCCGAGCCTCGCCTTCCTGGCGGGCCGGACGGCGGCCACCTACCTTCGCGGCGTGACCACGCAGGAAGCACCCACCCACGCGGGCGAGCCGCACGCCGGCGCGCTGAGCTCGCGGCTGAACTGGCTGCGCGCCGGTGTGCTCGGTGCCAACGACGGCATCGTCTCCACCGCCGGCCTGGTGGTCGGCGTCGCCGGGGCCACCACGGCCGACGGCCCGGTGTTCACCGCAGGGGTCGCCGGGTTGGTCGCGGGCGCGGTGTCGATGGCGCTGGGCGAGTACGTGTCGGTGAGCAGCCAGCGCGACAGCGAGCAGGCCCTCGTGCGGAAGGAGAAGCGCGAGCTGGCCGAGATGCCCGAGCAGGAGCTCGAGGAGCTGGCCGCGATCTACCAGACCAAGGGTCTGTCGGCCGACACCGCGCGGCGGGTGGCCGAGGAGCTCACCGACCACGACGCCCTGGCCGCGCACGTCGAGGCCGAGCTGGGCATCGACCCCGACGAGCTCACCAACCCCTGGCAGGCCGCGGGCGCCTCGGCGCTGTCGTTCACCCTCGGCTCGCTGCTGCCGCTGGCCGCGATCCTGCTCGCCCCCACCGCCGCCCGGGTGCCGATCACCTTCGTCGTGGTGCTGCTCGCCCTGGCCCTCACCGGCGCGGTCAGCGCCAAGCTGGGCGGCTCGCGGGTCGGCCGGGCGGTCGTCCGGCTGGTGGTCGGCGGCGCGGTCGCCATGGCGGTGACCTTCGGCATCGGTGCGCTGGTGGGTGGCGTCGCCGGCTGATGGACGTCGTCCTCGGTGCGGACCTGGGCACCAGCGGGCTGAAGGTCGCTGCGCTCGACCCCACCGGGGCGGTCGTCGCGGAGGCGGAGGTCTCCTACGCGTGGCGTTCCCCGCAGCCGGGCTGGGCGCAGATCGACGTCGCCGTCTGGCGGGCCGCGCTCGACGACGCGCTCGCCTCGCTCGACCTCAGCGGGTACGCCGTGCGCGGGCTCGGGATCGCCGGCCAGATGCACTGCGCGGTGCTGGTCGACGGGGCCGGCCGCGCCCTCGCCCCGGCCCTGCTGTGGCCCGACCAGCGAGCAGGGGCGGCCCTCGACCGCTGGCGGGACCTGCCCGACGACGCCCGGGCCGCCCTGGCCAACCCGCTGGTCCCGGGCATGACCGGCCCGCTCGCGGCCTGGCTCGCCGAGCACGAGCCCGACCTGGTGCGGCGCGCGGCCGCCGTGCTGCTGCCCAAGGACGCCCTGCGGGCCACCCTCGTGCCGGACGCCGAGTCGCTGGTCACCGACCGCAGCGACGCCTCGGCCACCCTGCTGTGGGACGTCGCGGCCGACGACTGGTCACCCGCCGCCGTGGCGCTCGCCGGAGTAGGTGCCCCGCGGGTGCTGCCCGGGCACGACGTCGTGGGGACGACGGTGCTCGGCGGCATCGGTGAGGTGCCCGTGGTGGTCGGCGGCGCCGACACCCCGCTCGCGCTGCTGGCCACCGGGACGACGTCCGGGCTGCAGGTCAACCTGGGCACCGGCGCACAGCTGCTGCGGCCCGGCGCCGTCCCTGCCCCCGTGCTCGACCCGGTGGTGCACACCTACGCCGATGCCACCGACGGCTGGTACGCGATGGCGGCGCTGCAGAACGCCGGTCTGGCCTGGGACTGGGTGCGCCGGGTGCTCGGGTTCGGGTGGGACGAGCTGGTGGCCACGCTCGAGCGCCCGGGCAGCGGCGGTGTGCGGTTCGCGCCGTGGCTGACCGGCGAGCGCGGCGGGGTCGCGGGCCCGGACGACCGCGGCGCCTGGACCGGCCTGCACCCCGGCACCACCCGCGCCGACCTGGGCCGGGCCGCGCTGGACGGCGTGGCTGCGGCGATCGCGTCGGCCGCCGAGCTGCTGGTGCCCGCCGGTGACCCGGTGCGGCCCGCCGGTGACGGCCCGGTGGTGCTCACCGGGGGCGGGGTCCGGACGCCGGCCGTGCAGCAGCTGCTCGCCGACGCGCTGGGCCGCCCCGTGCAGCACGTGCAGGTGCGCAGCGCCTCCGCCACCGGAGCCGCCCTGCTCGCTGCCCGCGGCGTGGGCCTGGACCTGGTCCCGCAGCGCCGGCTCGGCCCCGTGGTGGACCCCGGCGCGGAGAGCGTCAGGCGCGGTTGAGAGCCAGGACGCTGAGCAGGTCGTAGGCCACGTGCGAGGCGGCGATCGCGGTCAGCTCGGCGTGGTCGTAGGCGGGGGAGACCTCCACGACGTCGGCACCCACGACGTCCAGGCCGACCAGCCCGCGCAGCGTGTGCAGCAGCTCGCGGCTGGTCAGCCCGCCGGCCTCCGGTGTGCCGGTGCCCGGGGCGTGCGCGGGGTCGAGCACGTCGATGTCCACCGAGACGTACACCGGCCCGTCGCCCAGCCGGCGGCGCATGCGCTCGACCACACTGGCCACGCCGTCGACCTCGTAGTCGTCGCTGCGCACCACCTGGAAGCCGAGCACGGCGTCGTCCTCGAGGTCCTGCTTGGAGTACAGCGGGCCGCGGATGCCGATGTGCATCGACCGCTCGAGGTCGACCAGGCCCTCCTCGCTGGCCCGGCGGAACGGGGTGCCGTGGGTGTAGGGCGCACCGAAGTAGGTGTCCCAGGTGTCCAGGTGGGCGTCGAAGTGCAGGACGGCGACCGGGCCGTGGTCACGGGCCACCGAGCGCAGGATCGGCAGCGCGACGGTGTGGTCCCCGCCGAGGGTGAGCACCTGGGCGCCGTCGGCCCGCAGCGCCGAGATGCCGTCGTCGATGGTCTGGATGGCCTCCTCGATGTCGAACGGGTTCACCCCCAGGTCGCCGGCGTCGGCGACCTGCTGGGTGCCGAAGGGCATCGCGTCCAGCGCCGGGTTGTACGGACGCAGCAGCTTGGAGCCGGCGCGCACGTGGCCGGGGCCGAAGCGGGCGCCGGGCCGGTAGCTGACGCCGGTGTCGAACGGGATGCCGACGACGGCGACGTCGGCGCGGGAGACCTCGTCCAGCCGGGGCAGGCGGGCGAAGGTCGCCGGGCCGCCGTAGCGGGGGACCTTCGTCGCGTCGACGGGGCCGATCGGGGTGGTCACGGGGAGTTCTCCTCAGCCGGGGACAGGTGCTCGTGGACGACCAGCCAGGGGCCGTCCACCTGCGCGAGGACGACGGTCTCGCGCTCGACGGTGCGGGCGTGGTCGTCGCCCACCCGCACGGCGGTGCGCACGCGGTGGGTGACCAGGGCAGTCTCCCCGACCCACTGCACGTGCCGGTCGGTGGACGTGCAGCCGAGCACCGCGAACCCGTCGGCCACCCACGACCGCCAGGCCGCCCGGTACTCCTCGCGCGAGCCGTAGCGGGGGTAGCCGGGCAGCACGAAGGTGGCCTCGGGTGCGATGCAGGCGAAGTAGGCCTCCTCGTCGCCCGCCCCGAAGGCGGCCACCAGCCGGTCGAGCGCGGCCAGGACGTCGTCGTCCCGGCTCATGCCGGCGTCTCCGCACCGGCCGGGCGCACCGGGTCGGTGATCGGCGGGGCCTCACCGGGCTTGCTGGGCACCCAGCGCGGACCCTGCGGCCCGAACACGTAGCGCGGCTCGGGGAACAGGAACAGCGAGCCCAGGTAGACCACGGCGGCCAGCACGAGCGCGACGACCAGGCTGACGTCGACGCCGCCGAAGGCGTTCGTGAACGGGCCGACGATCAGCGGCGGGTAGTTGGCGAACAGCAGGCCGACGACCGCCGAGGGGATCCAGGCGACCATGCCGCGCCAGTTCACCCCGCCGGAGAACCAGTAGACCCCGCCCTCGCGGCCCTGGTTGAAGACCTGGACGGCGGCCGGGTCGTAGTGGCCGCGGCGCACGACGTAGCCCAGCGCCATGATGACCATCCACGGCGTCGTGCAGATGACGATCGCGCCGATGAAGGCGTTCACGCTGCCGACCAGGTCGAAGGCCAGCCGGCCGACCAGGATGAACACGAACGACAGCGCGCCGATCACCAGGGAGGCGCGCACCCGGCCCAGCCGCGGGAACACCGACGAGAAGTCCAGGCCGGTGCCGTAGAGCGACGTGACGCCGGTCGACAGTCCGCCGAGCACGGCGACGACCATGAGCAGCAGGGCGTACCAGAGCGGCGAGGCCTGCACGAGCGCGAAGACGTAGTCGGCCTCGCCGGCGACCAGCGTCGCCGTCCCGACCCCGAACAGGAACGGCACGAGCGTGGCCAGCTGGGCGGTGACCGTGGCGCCGAGCAGCCGGGCACGCGAGGTGGCGGCCGGGATGTAGCGCGACCAGTCGCCCAGGAACGCCCCGAAGGAGACCGGGTTGCCCATCACGATGAGCACGCTGAGCACGAAGGTCGGCAGGAAGGAGCCCAGCGCGTAGGCGTCGGGGCCCGGGTCGTACGAGGGGTCGAAGACGCCGGCGTAGGCGACCAGCCCGAGCAGGATGAGCACGGTGTTGCCGACGACCACGACCTTGTTCACCAGCAGCATGAACTGGTAGCCGTAGACCACCACGACGATCACCAGGCCGCCGAGCAGGGCGTAGACCAGGGCGCGGGTGAGGTCGCCGTCGGGCAGGCCGAAGAGCCGGTTGCCGGCCGCGACCAGGGCGTCGCCGGAGACCCAGACCGAGATCGAGTAGAACGCGATGGCGGTCAGCAGCGACAGGAACGACCCGACGATCCGCCCGCGCACGCCGAAGTGCGCCGACGAGGAGACCGCGTTGTTGGTGCCGGTGCGCGGGCCGAACAGGCCCATCGGCGACAGGATCAACCCGCCCAGGACGACGCCCAGCACGGTGGCCGCGACCGCCTCGACCAGCGACAGGCCGAGCAGCACCGGGAAGGTGCCCAGGATGATGGTGGCGAAGGTGTTGGCCCCGCCGAACTGGATGCGCAGCAGGTCCAGCGGCCGCGACGTGCGTTCTGCGTCGGGGATGGTGTCGATGCCGTGCTGCTCGACCTCCAGCGCCCGCGGGCGGCGGGTCGGGGTGGTGCTGGCCATCGCGGCTCTCCTCGCTCGGGGGTGACGTGGGCCACCGAGCGGTACCGTAAGGCCACTGTTGCTCAGAAGGCAACGAAAGTTCACCGCAGCGAAACCCACCACGGAACGAGGACACGTGCGCGTCACACGGCTGGTCGACCTGTCGGTGCCGGTCGACGCCGGCACGCAGGTGTTCCCCGGCGACCCGGTGTTCACCTCCCGCCCGCACGCCACCGTCGCGGCCGACGGCTTCGCGGTGCAGGCGATCAGCATGGGCTCGCAGACCGGCACCCACGTCGACGCGCCCTGCCACTTCGACCCCGACGGCGCCCGCATCGACGAGCTCGACCTGGCGCTGTTCGCCGGTCCGGGTCTGGTGCTCGACGTCCGCGGCCGGGCCCCCCGCAGCCGGCTGACCTGGGCCGACCTCGGCGAGCCCGACGTCGGGCCGGGCACCGTCGTCCTGCTGCGCACCGGCTGGTCGGCGCACTACGGCACCCCGGCCTACTTCGACCACCCGTTCCTCGACGCCGACGCCGCCCGCCGCCTGCTCGACGCCGGGGTGCGCACGATCGGCCTCGACGCGCCCAACCTCGACGTCACCCCCACCGACGACGACCCGGGCGAGGGCTACCCCGTGCACCACCTGGTCGCCGCGGCCGGCGGGGTCATCTGCGAGAACCTCACCGCGCTCGAGGCCGTCGACTTCCCCGACCCGTTCGTCTCGCTGCTGCCCCTGCGGCTCACCGGGGCCGACGGCGCCCCGGTGCGTGCCGTGGCGATCGAGCTCGCCCCGTGACCCCGCCCGACGCCCGCATCGGCGGCCGGCTGCGCGCGGCGCGGCAGGCCCGCGGCATGACGCTGGACCAGGTGGCCACCGCGGCCGAGCTGACGAAGGGCTTCCTGTCGCGGCTCGAGCGCGACGAGGTGTCGCCGTCGGTGGCCTCGCTGGTGACCGTCGCCGGCGTGCTCGGCATCGGCATGGGCGAGCTGTTCGACCCGCCGTCCACCCAGCTGGTGCGGGCCGGCACGGGCTCGCCGATCGCCTTCGGCGGGCAGCAGGTGCACGAGACCTTGCTCACCCCCGGGGGCCAGCGCGACCTGCAGGTCATCCACTCGCAGCTCGAACCGGGCGGCACCGGCGGCGCCGACCTGTACACGCTGCGCTCGGCCGTCGAGTTCGTCTACGTCCTGGCCGGGGCGCTGGACGTCGTGCTGGACGGCGAGGTCGTGGCCCTGGGCGCCGGGGACGCGCTCACCTTCCCCGGCCGCACCCCGCACACCTGGCGCAACGGCTCGGACGCCGAACCGGCCGAGGTGCTGTGGGTGCTCAGCCCCGCACCGTGATCACCCGACCGGGGTGCTCTCCCGGGCGGCGCGGCCCGACGGCTGCTTGACTGCAGGCGAAGATCACAGACCGGAGATCGGTCGAGGTGGAACCGGGGGTGGGTGTGGCGCTGTCCCTGCACGCCGCGGCCCGGTCGCACACCGGGCCCCGGCCGGACAACCAGGACTCCGGGCTGGTGTCCCCCGCGCTGGTCGCGGTCGCCGACGGCGTGGGCGGCAACGTGGGCGGCGCGGCGGCGTCGTCCCTGGTGATCAGCTGGCTGGCCCCGGTCGGGCGGGGGCTGGACCCCGAGCAGGCCGACGGCGGCCTCGGGGAGCTGGTGTCGGCGGCCAACGAGCGCATCCGCACCGCGGTCACCCACCGGCCCCGCCTCGAGGGCATGGCCACCACGCTCTGCGGCATCGGCGTGCTCGGCGACTCCGCCGTGCTCATCCACATCGGCGACTCGCGCGCCTACCGCTGGCGGGCCCCCGAGCTGGTGCAGCTGACCCGTGACCACACCCTGGTGCAGGCGCTGATCGACCAGGGGTCGATCACCCCGGAGGAGGCGCTGGTGCACCCGCAGCGCTCCGCGGTCTACGCGGCCCTGCACGGCGGGACCGACGACGTCGAGGGCCTCGAGGTGCTCTCGGTGGACATCCGCCCCGGCGACCGCCTGCTGGTCTGCTCCGACGGGCTGTCCGGCGCGCTGGCCCCGCAGACGCTGGCCGAGCTGCTGGCCGCGGCGGAGAACCCCGACCAGGCCGCCGCCACCCTGCTCGGCGCTGCGCTGTCGGCCCCGGCGTCGGACAACGTGACCGTCGTGGTGGCCGACGTCCTCGACGACATGGTCGACGGCATCCCGCCCACGCGCTTCCGCACCGTGGGGGCGGCCTCGGGGGCCCGCGACGAGACCGTCGAGGTGCTCGAGGCCCTGTGGCCGGGCCCGGCGACCGGCGCCTTCCGCCCGGTCACCGCCCCGGACTGAGCTCGCCCGCCGCCCGCCGGGACACGGCGGGCGGCGGGGGCTGGATCAGTGGCAGTGCGGCTTCCCGGACGCCGAGGGCGGCATCGACAGCGTGGGGTTGCGGTCGAAGAAGCCGGTCGGCTTGAGCTCGAACCGCACGACGTCCACCGGCATGACCGGCCAGTCCTCGACCCGCGGCACGTGGTGCAGGCCGAACACGTGCCACAGCACCACGTCGGTGGCCTCCACCGAGCGGCCGGCCTGCGTCCACTCGGGCAGCCCGGCGTCGCGCGAGCTCTGGTTGCAGAACTCGCCCGAGGGCCAGCGCTCGTCCTCGTCGAACGGGCTGACCCACACCGGGTGGGCGACCACGCCGGCCCGCTGCATGAGCGGTGACTCGGGCCCGGCCAGCGCCGGGATGGCCGCCGTCGGCACCAGCTTGTAGCTGGTCGGCGCACCCCAGGCGTTCTTCCTCGACGCCGAGGTGACGGCGAACCCGCGCTGCGAGGCCCAGTCGAGGTCGAACCCGCCCTCGGTGGTGATCGGGGCCTTCCGCGGGGTCAGCGCCATGCCGTACGGGTTGCCCGGGCCGATCGCCGGCACCTCGGTGTGCGACTGCACCACCGTGTTGTCCGGGGTGTCGACCTCCATGTCCAGCCGGGCCACGATGAAGTGCTGGTGGACCGGGGCGTAGGTGTGGTCGTCGACGACGGTGCCGTGCTCGGGCGGGGTGTCCTCGAACGCCGAGGTCACCATGATCCCGGTGGCGCGCACCTCGCACTCGATCTGGCCGTCGGGGTAGAAGCGCCAGTAGACGAGGTACTCGTAGTTGGCCACCGTGGCGTGGAAGCTCACGACCAGGCGGCGCGAGCGGCGCACCTCGGCGCCGGCGACCTCGTCGACGTGCTTCCAGAGCACGCCGTCGTCCTCCTCGTGGATGCAGACGGCGTTGGTGATCGTGTACGGCTCGCCGTGGCTGTCGTGCAGCACCGCGTCGAGGTAGGTGATCTCGCCCAGGCAGTCGCAGCCCAGCTCGAGCGAGGTGGTCATGAAGCCCAGGCCCCACTCGCCGATGTCGAAGGCGGTGCGGCGGAAATGGTCGGTGCTGGGGTCGCGGTAGGGCACGACCATCTCGGCGAAGCTCATGCGGTGGGCCACCGACCGGCCGTCGATGGACACCCGGTGCAGCACGAGGCCCTCGCGGTGGTTGAACCCGATGCGCATCGACCAGTCAAGCCAGCGCAGCTCGTTGCCCTCCATCGACAGCGAGACGCCGTCGGGCTGGGTGAGCTCGAACTTCTTCACGTCGGTGCGCTCGACCAGGCCGGGCACCAGCGACGGCAGGTACTCGCCCATCGCGCCCTGCGGGGCGGGCACCGAGAAGGTGTCCTCGATGTCGAGGAGCTCCATGGTGTTGAGGTCGACCACGTGGTGCAGCCCGTTGACCGGGTGGGCGTAGGGGTTGCCGTTCGGGGTCTCGCGCACCCAGACGTCGGTCCAGCCCACCCGGCGGTCGGCGAACTGCTGCGGGATGAGCGAGTGCCCGTAGGCCCAGGTGTCGATGAGCACGAGGTCCAGGTCGGTGATGCCGCGCTCGGCCAGCGAGGCGATGACCTGCGGGTTCTTGATCAGCTCGACGTGCGCCTCGTGCCACTCGTCGACGGTCATGTTCGGCTGCTCGCCGGGCACCGCCGTCCACTCCACGACGGCGTCGTCGGTGAGCGACACGACCGCCTTGTAGGCGGAGTTCGTCGCGCGGTCGAAGCAGGTCACCCGCGCCGCGCGCGGGTTGGGGTCGCCGGTGGTCCAGGTGCGGACGACGTCCTTGGCGGGCTCGCGCAGCTCGATCGAGGCGAACCGCCAGCCCTCGGCCACGCCCTTCTCCCGCCGCAGGATCGCCGCGGCGGCGCGGAACTCGTCGGCGGACAGCGGGTCGAGCGGGTGTGCGGTCACGGCAGGTTCCGATCTGCGAGCAGGGGGAGCGAGGGGTCGAACGGGGGGAGGGCCGAGCGGCGGCGGGCGATGGCGCTCAGCGCCTCGAGCACCACCCGGTTGGCCAGCGCGGCGGTGATGTCGGCGTGGTCGTAGGGCGGGGAGACCTCGACGACGTCGATGCCGACCACCGGCAGCTCGAGGCAGATGCGGCGCACCGAGTCCAGCAGCTCGCGGGCGGTGAGGCCGCCGGGCTCGGGGGTGCCGGTGCCCGGGGCGTGCCCGGGGTCGCAGACGTCGATGTCGACGGAGAGGAAGACGCCGTCGCAGTCGTCGGTGGCGATGGAGAAGGCCTCGGTGAGGCAGGTCTGCAGCCCGCGGTGGCCGATCTCGGTCATCTCGTACGAGCGCATGCGCTGGGCGGCCATCCAGTCCAGCGTCTCCGGCGGGGGCCAGTAGCCGCGCAGGCCGATCTGCAGGAACCGGTCGCCGCGCAGCGCGCCGGACTCGATGAGACGGCGCATCGGCTGGCCGTGGCCCCACAGCGAGCCGAACTCGATGTCGCCGGTGTCGGCGTGCGCGTCGAAGTGGATCATCGACACCCGGCCCTGCCCCAGCACGTCGGCCACCCCGCCCGCGTCGGCGAACGCGATCGAGTGGTCGCCGCCCAGCACCACCGGGATCGCCCCGGCCCGGACGACGTCGGCCACCGCCGAGCGCAGCGCGGGCAGCGCCACCTCGATGTCGCCGGAGTACATCTCGACGTCGCCGGCGTCGAGCACCCGCAGGTCGCGCAGGCCGTCGGTGCGCAGCGCCAGCGAGGGCCGGGAGCCGTCGTGCGGCAGGTAGTCGGTCATCCGGATCGCCTGCGGCCCGAACCGGGTGCCCGGGCGGTGGCTCGTGCCGCCGTCGAACGGGGCGCCCAGGATGACCACGTCGGCGACTGCCATCGTCGCCGGGTCGGTGTGGTCGCAGCGGTCGACGCCGAGGTAGGTGATGTCCGGGCCGAACTGCGGGCCGTAGCGGGCCATCGCTCCCCCTCGTGGACGACGGAAACCGTCGGTCGGATGTGCTGTGACGACGTTATCCGTTGTCGGCAGCGGCGTCGAGGTGCGCCCGCATGCCGGCGACCAGCGCCGTCAGCCCGAGCTCGAAGGCGGCGTCGGCCCGCTCCCGGCCGCGGGGGGCGGCCCGGACGGCGGCGTCCATGCGGGGCGTCGGGCTCTCCCCGCCCGCCGGGGCCGAGGGCGACCACACGTCGTCGGGGGCGGCGAGGTCCAGGGCCGAGCCCAGGGTGAAGTTGTCCACCACGCTGAGCCAGAGCACGACCTCGTCCTCGCCGAACCCGCCGCGCAGCAGCATCCCCGTGACCTGCTCGTAGGAGGCCAGCACCGTCGGGTCGGTGATGGTCTGCCCGGTGAGCATCGGGATCAGGTTGGGGTGGGCGGCGAAGGCGTCGCGGTAGCGGCGCACCCAGAGGGCCAACCCGGTGTCCCACGGCTGGTCGGCGGGGATCGCGCCGATGGCCTGGCCCATGCGGTCGCGCAGGGCCTCGAGGATCGCGTCGCGGCCGGGCAGGTGGTGGTAGATCGACGACGCGCTGCTGCCCAGCCGGGTCGCCAGTTCGCCCATCGTCAGCCGGCCGGTCTCGTCGACCAGGGCCAGGGCCGCGTCGAGGATCGCCTCGACGCTGAGCAGGCGCTTGCGGCGCCGGGGCGCGGGCGCGTTCACAGGGGACGACCCCTTGACGGTGATGGCGACCACACCTCACAGTATCCGAACGTCATTCGGTTAAGAGTGCCCAGCGTCCCCGAGAGGACCCCGTCCATGGCCACCGATCTCCCTCCTGCTCCCGCCGCCGTCGCACCCGATGCGCCCGGCCTGCGGCGCAACGCCCTCGGCACCGGCGGCATCGTCTTCCTCGTGGTCGCCGCGGCCGCACCGCTGACCGTGATGGCCGGCGTCGCACCGCTGGCCCTCCTGGTCGGCGGGATCGGTGCCCCGGCGGGGTACCTCGCCGCCGGCGTCGTGCTGACCATCTTCGCCGTCGCGTTCACCGCCATGACCAAGCACGTGGGCAGCGCGGGCGCGTTCTACTCCTACGTCACCCGCGGGCTGGGCCAGACCGCCGGCCTCGCGGCCGCCGTCCTGGCGCTGGTGTCCTACAGCGGGCTGCAGGTCGGGGTCTACGGGCTGCTGGCCCAGCAGACCCAGGCCACGCTGCTCGACGTCCTCGGCATCTCGCTGCCCTGGCCGGTGATCGCGCTGGTCGGCATCGCGATCGTCACCGCGGTCTGCTGGTTCGGCATCGAGGTCGGCGCCAAGGTGCTCGGGGTGCTGCTGGTCGCCGAGACCGCGATCCTCGCCCTCATGGCCGGCGGGGTGATCGCCGAGGGTGGCGCCGAGGGGCTCTCGGGCGGTTCGTTCGCCGTGGGCAACCTGACCGGGCCCGGCATGGCGGCCATCCTCGCGCTCTGCTTCGCGGCCTTCATGGGCTTCGAGTCCACCGCGATCTACCGCAGCGAGGCTCGCCGCCCCGAGCGCACCATCCCGCGGGCCACCTACATCGCGGTCGGCTTCATGGCGATCTTCTACTGCGTCGTCGTGTGGTCGGTCGTGCAGGCGTTCGGCGAGGCCGGGGTGCAGGGCACTGCCGCGGCGAACCTGCCGGGCCTGTTCTTCGAGGTCATCGCCACCTACGTCGGCCCGTGGGCGGCCACGCTCATGCAGCTGCTGGTCGTCAGCAGCGTGCTGGCCTCCCAGATCGCCTTCCACAACGCCGTCACCCGCTACGCCCTGGCGCTGTCCGAGGACGGCGTCCTGCCCGCCGGCGCCGGCCGCCTGCACCCGCGGCACCAGTCGCCCACCACCGCGGGCCTGGTGCAGAGCGGCATCGCCGCCCTGGCCGTCGTCGCCTTCGGCCTCGCCGGCGCCGACCCCTTCCGCGGCCTGCTGGTCTGGATCAACACCCCCGCGGTGGTGGGCGTCCTACTGCTGCAGGTGCTCACCGCCGTGTCGGTCGTCGTCTTCTTCACCCGCGCCGACCGGCCGGCCCGGCACCCGGTGGCGGTCGTCGCCGGCGTGCTCTCGGCCGTGCTGCTCGCCGTCGCCACCGCGCTGCTGGTCGACAACGTCAGCCTGCTCACCGCCACCGAGTCGTCGGCCAACTGGATCGTGGTCGGCATCGTGCCGGTGGTGCTGGTCGTCGGGGTCGTGGTGGCCCGCTGGCTGAAGGGCGCCAAGCCAGAGGTGTACGCCCGCGTCGGCCGCGGCACCGTGCCCACCGCCGAGGCGCACTCGTGAGCCCCGACCTGGTGGTGCTCGCCGGCACCGTGCACACGATGGACGGCGGCTCCTCCGCGCAGGCGGTCGCCGTGACGGACGGGGTCGTCACGGCCCTCGGCTCCGCCGCCGACGTCCCGGACTGGCGCGGCCCGCGCACCGAGGTGCTCGACCTCGGGACGGCGACCCTGCTCCCCGGCCTCACCGACGGCCACATGCACCCGGTCAGCGGCCTGCAGATGGCCGCCGGCACCGACCTGTCCGCCGTCCGCGACCTGGGCGAGCTCCGCGCGGTGCTGGCCGAGACGGCCCGCGGGCGCCGTCCCGACGAGTGGGTGCTGGCCTGGGGGCTGGACCCCAACGTGTTCGGCCGCGCCCCGGTCGCCGCCGCCGAGCTCGAGGACGCCCTGGGCGGCCGGCCCGCGCTGCTGCGGCTGTTCGACGCGCACGGCGCCCTGGCCAGCGCTGCAGCGCTGCGGATCGCCGGTGTCGACGGGCCGCGGGAGTTCGACCAGCGGGCCCGGGTGGTCTGCGACGCCGACGGCGTGCCCACCGGGCTGCTGCTCGAGTGGGCCGCCGTCGAGCTGGTCGCCCAGGTCGCCCCGGTGGCCCCCGTGGCGGCGCGGGCCGACGAGCTCCGCGAGCTGCTGCGCGGGATGGCGGCCAGCGGGCTGACCGGCGGGCACGTCATGGACTTCATCGGCGACAGCGCCGACGTGCTCGCCGCCGTCGAGGCCGACGGCGACCTGCCGCTGCGGCTGCGATTCGCCCCGTGGTGCATGCCCGGCGTGGACGACGACGGCCTGGCCGAGCTGGTGCACCTGCAGCGCACGGCGGGCCGGCGCTGGCAGGTCGGCGGGGTGAAGTTCATGGTCGACGGCACCATCGACGGCGGCACCGCCTGGCTGGACGAGCCCGACGCGTTCGGCGAGTCCACCGAGTCGTTCTGGCCCGACCCGCAGGCCTACACCCGCGCTGTGCGCCACCTCGCCGAACGGGGCATCCCGACCGCCACCCACGCGATCGGCGATGCGGCGGTGGCGCACGTCGTCCGGTCGCTGGAGGGGGTGGGCGGCGGGGCCACCCACCGGGTCGAGCACCTGGAGACCATGCCCGGCGAGCTGGTGCGCCGGTTCGCCGCCAGCGGGCTGGTCGCCAGCATGCAGCCGACCCACTGCACCCTGTACTCCCAGGCCGACCACTCGGACAACTGGTCGCACCGGCTCGGCGACGAGCGCGCCGACGGCGCCTGGCGGTGCGGCGACCTGCGCCGGGCCGGCGTCACCCTGGCCCTGGGGTCGGACTGGCCCGTCGCGCCCTACGACCCGCGGCCGGTGATGGCCGACGCCCAGCTGCGCCGTCCGGCCGGCCGCCGGGACTCGGTGCCGGTGCAGCCGGGCCAGGCGCTGACCGCGCGGCAGGCGCTCGAGGGGTACACCACCCACGCCGCGGCCGCGGCGGGGGAGTCGGGGGTGGCCGGGCGCATCGCGGTCGGCATGCGCGCCGACCTCACCGCGCTGGCGCTCGACCCGCTGACCACCCCGCCGGACGAGGCCGCCGAGAGCCCGGTGCTGCTCACCGTCGTCGGCGGCTCCCCGGTGCACCGCGCCGCGACGGTCGGCTGACCCGCCCGCCGCCCGCCGCCCGCCGCCCGTCCGCCCGACCGCCGCCCGCCGGGAGGGGCGGGTGCAACGGGTCGGGGCAACGACGGAAACCGTTGCTCTCGGGTTCCCGGACAACCGGATCCGTCGCTAGGCTGTGATGCGGAGCGCATCGTCCCCCTGATCGGAGCACCCGCCGTGACCGAGTACGCCGTCGTCGACCCCGCCACCGGCGAGACCGTGGCCAGCTACCCCACCGCCACCGACGAGCAGGTCGAGGCCGCCATCGCCGCAGCCACCGCCGCGCACCGCGGCTGGTCGCGCAGCTCGAGCGCCGCCGAGCGGGGCGCCCTGCTGCGCCGCGTCGCCGAGCTGCACCGCGAGCGCAGGGCCGAGCTGGCCGCGATCATCGTGCGCGAGATGGGCAAGACCATCACCGCCGCCGAGGGCGAGGTGGACTTCGCCGCCGACATCTACGAGTACAACGCCGACAACGCCGAGAAGGTCACCGCCGACCAGCCGATCGACCTGGCCGAGGGCTCGCAGGGCACCGCGGTGATCCGGCGGGCGTCGCTGGGCCCGTTGCTGGGCGTCATGCCGTGGAACTTCCCGTACTACCAGGTGGCCCGGTTCGCCGGCCCGAACCTGGCGGTCGGCAACACGATCATCCTCAAGCACGCCCCGCAGTGCCCCGAGTCCGCGGCCGCCATCGAGAAGATCTTCCTCGACGCCGGCTTCCCCGAGGGCGCCTACGTCAACGTCTACGCCAGCAACGACCAGGCCGCGACCATCATCGGCGACCCCCGCGTGCAGGGCGTGTCGCTCACCGGTTCCGAGCGGGCCGGCACCGCGGTCGCCGAGGTGGCCGGCAAGCACCTGAAGAAGGTGGCGCTGGAGCTGGGCGGGTCCGACCCGTTCATCCTGCTCTCCACCGACGACCTCGACGGTGCCGTGTCGGCCGCGGTCGAGGCGCGGATGGACAACAGCGGGCAGTCCTGCAACGCGGCCAAGCGGTTCGTCGTCCACGCCGACCTGTACGAGGACTTCCTCGCCGGCATCGTCGCCGCGATGACCGCCATCGAGCCCGCCGACCCGACGAAGGCCGAGACGGAGCTGGGCCCGCTGTCCTCGCTGCGCGCCGCCGAGACCCTCGACCAGCAGGTGCAGCGGGCCGTCGCCGCCGGCGCCACCCTCGTCGCGGGCGGCACGCGCGAGGGCGCGTTCTTCGAGCCCACCGTGCTCACCGACGTCACGCCGGACAACCCGGCCTACGGCGAGGAGTTCTTCGGCCCGGTCGCGGTCGTGTACTCGGTGCCCGACGAGGACGCCGCCGTCGAGCTGGCCAACGACACCGGCTTCGGGCTGGGCTCCTACGTGTTCACCACCGACCCCGAGCAGGGCGAGCGCGTGGCGAACCGCATCGAGGCCGGCATGGTCTACGTCAACCTGGTGCTCGCCGACTCGCCCGAACTGCCCTTCGGCGGCGTCAAGCGCAGTGGCACCTCGCGCGAGATGGGCCTGCTGGCCGCCGACGAGTTCGTCAACAAGAAGCTGGTCCGCATCGGCTGACGCTGGGCGACCGCTGAGGTCGAACTCGGCTGCGCCACAGCGCGGGGTCCGATGGTGGTCAGGACGCACCACCACCGGACCCCGCGCAGGAGCAGACGTGACCGACCCGCAGCACCCCCGCACCGAGCAGTTCCCCCCGGCCACCCCGCCGAGCGACCCCGCCGTCCACACCCAGGCGCAGCCGTACGCCGGCGATGCGCCGGTCGAGGAGGCCCCGCACACGCGGCGCCGCAGCGGGAAGGCGCGGGTGGCACTGGTGGCCGCTGCGGCCGTCGGGCTGGCCGCCGTCGGCGGGGGTGGCTTCGCCGTGGGGCGGGCGACCGCGCCCGACACTGCAACGTCGTCCACGACCGACCAGGAGTTCCCGGGCGGCGGTCGGTTCGGCACCCCGCCCGGCGACGGGCAGCTGGTCACCCCGCCCGACGGCGACCAGTTCGGCACCCCGCCAGGCCAGGACGGCACCACCGACGGCATCACCACCGACGGGACCACCACCGACGGCGCGACGTCCGAGCCCACCACCTGATCCCCGGCGACCGGGGTCGAGCCCTGTCGGTGGCAGCGGGAGCCAGCAGCCGGCCCCGGCGTGCGCCCCGGTGCGGGTCGCCCGGGTCGTGGAGCAGGCTCCGGGCGCGCCGCCCTTCCCAGTGCGCCCTGACGCGGGTCAGCGCGGGGTGGCCCCGGCTGCCGCGCACCCGGGGAGTGGGCGGGCGGCGATGAGTTCTGCGGCGCGGGGGCGTCAGAGTGGGGACGGGGCCGGGAGGGCCGGCCCGAGCACCCCAGGGAGCACGCCGTGCGCATGATCTTCGTGAACCTGCCCGTGACCGACATCGACGCCGCCAAGGCGTTCTACGCGGGGCTCGGGTTCGAGCAGAACCTGCAGTTCTCCGACGAGACCACCGCGTCCTTCATGGTCGCCGAGAACATCGTGGCGATGGTGATGACCCGGGAGAAGTTCACCGGGTTCCTGCCCGCCGGCGCCACCACCGGTGACCCGGCTCAGCAGGTGTCGGTGATGAACGCGCTGTCGGCGGAGAGCCGCGTCGAGTGCGACGAGCTGCTGGCCAAGGCCGTCGCCCACGGGGGCCGGCAGTTCAACGAGCCGGTCGACCACGGCTTCATGTACGGCACCAGCTTCACCGACCCCAGCGGCAACGTCTGGGAAGCCGCCTGGATGGACCCCTCAGCCCTGGAGGGGTGATCGGAGGACCCCCTCGCCCCCCGGCCCGCGCACATGCGGGCCGGGCCCCTGCGAGGGGGTCGTTCCATCACGTCACCTGCGGGCCAGCTGCCGTTCGCCATTGGGGCCGGTGGCGTAGGGCAGCTGGTAGTGGGCGAAGACGTTGGGCTCCTCGGCGGCGGCGAGCTCCCCGTCGGTGTCGATGCTCGGCGCGGCCTTGGCCAGGTCGCGGGCGTAGGTCACGCGCACCTCGCGCGGGCCGACGGTGGCGTCCTTCAGCGGGACGAACACGATGGACTTGCCGCCGATGAGCCCGCCGACCTCGACCCCGATGAACGAGGGCTCGTCGCTGACGACGTCGACGTAGATCGACTCGAGGGTGCCGATCTTGTGGCCCTCGGGGTCGACGACGTTCTCGCCGCGCCAGTCGCGGATGTTGCCAGCGGGGATCATGCGGTGTCCTCCGTGCTCGGTGGCCCCCGTCGGGAGCCGGTCGGGTCGGGGGTGCCCAGGGACGATCGTGCGCAACCGTCTCGGGCCGGGAGACTTACGCCGTCAGCTGGGCCTCGAGGGCGGCCCGCACCTCAGGTGCGGTGGGCTCGGTGCGCGGTCGGAACCGGCCCACGACCTCGCCGTCGGCCGAGACCAGCCACTTCTCGAAGTTCCACTGGACGTCCCCGGCCTCGCCCGCGGCGTCGGGCACGGCGGTGAGCGCCCGGAACAGCGGGTCGGCGTCCGGCCCGTTGACCTCGACCTTCGCCGTCATGGGGAAGGTGACGCCGTAGGTGGCCGAGCAGAACTCCTCGATCTCGGCCGCCGAGCCCGGCTCCTGGCCGGCGAACTGGTTGCACGGCACGCCGACGACGGTGAACCCGCGGTCGCCGTACTCGCGCTGCAGCTGCTCGAGCTGGGTGTACTGGGGCGTGAGCCCGCACCGGCTGGCCACGTTCACCACCAGCGCGGCGCGCCCGCCGGTCAGCTCGCCGAGGGTGGTCGGCTCGCCCTGCAGGGTGGTCACGGCCGCGGTGCGCAGATCGGTCACGCAGGTCACGAACCGGCGGCCGGCGGCGGGGATTCCCCCCACCCGGACAGGTCGTCGGGCACGTCGACCGCCTGCGCCCGCAGCATCTCCAGCGGCACGACCTCCAGCGCCCGCAGGTTGGTCGCGGCCAGCACCACCCCGGCCGGCGCCCCCGCCTCGTACGCCTGCCGCCACCGGACGGCGACCACGCACCACCGGTCGCCCGGGGTCAGCCCGCGGAAGCCGAACTCCGGCCGCGGCGTGGTGAGGTCGTTGCCCAACCCGGCCTGCAGCGCCAGGAACTCCGCCGACACGACCGCGCACACCGTGTGGCTGCCGATGTCCTCGGAGCCGGTGCAGCAGTGGCCGTCGCGGTAGAAGCCGGTGACCGGGTCGTTGCCGCACTCCTCGAGCGGCCCGCCGAGCACGTTGCGCTCGCCGGGCACGTACGGGGTCATGCCGGTCCGTCCGAGCCGGCGGGGTAGTCGGCCAGCGGGACCTCGTCGGCGGCCCAGGCGTCGAGCACCGGCTGCACGATGCGCCAGCCCTGCTCGGCCTCGACGTCGGAGATCGACAGCGTCGGGTCGCCGGCCAGCATCTCGCGCAGCAGCAGGCCGTAGGCGGGGAGCTCCTGCTCGGGCGAGGTGGCCCGCAGCACCTCGCGCTCGAGGTCGAAGGGGTCGCCGGCGCCGTTGAGGTTGATCTCCAGCGCGATGCCGTCGGGCGACAGCTGCAGCCGCAGGACGTCGGGCTCGGGCTGCTCGTCGGCGAAGGGCAGGTGCGGCACGGGCTTGAACCGCACCACGATCTCCTTGCGCTTGGTGCCCAGCGCCTTGCCCGTGCGCAGCCGGAACGGCACCCCGCTCCAGCGCCAGTTCTCGACGGTCACGGTGAACTCGGCGTAGGTCTCGGTCTGCCGCGCCGGGTCGACGCCGTCCTCGTCGGCGTAGGCCGGCAGCTCGCGGGAGCCGATGGTGCCGGCGGTGTACCGGCCCCGCACGCTGCTGGCGACCTCGGCCTGCACCGCCCGCAGCACGTCGGCCTTGCGGGCCTGCAGGGTCGCGGCGTCCAGGGCCTGCGGCGGCTCCATCGCGACGACGGCCAGCAGCTGCAGCAGGTGGTTCTGCAGCATGTCGCGCAGTGCGCCGGCCTTGTCGTAGTAGCCGGCGCGGCCCTCCAGGCCCAGGTCCTCGTCGAACACGATGTCGACGGCCTCGACGTGCTGGGCGTTCCACACCGGCTCGAAGACGCGGTTGGCGAACCGCAGGCCCAGCACGTTGAGCACGGTCTGCTTGGCCAGGAAGTGGTCGATGCGGAACACGGCCTCCTCGGGCACCAGGCCGTGCAGCACCTCGTTGAGCTCGTGGGCGTCCTCGATGCCGGTGCCGAACGGCTTCTCGACCACCACGCGGGCACCGTCGGGCAGCCCGACCTCCCGCAGCGCGGTGAGCGCGGGCAGGAAGACGGTGTTGGGCAGCGCCAGGTAGACCACGGGCACGCCGTCCACCCGCTCCAGCGCCCGCCGCAGGTCGTCGGGGCTGGTCACGTCGCCGGGCTGGTGCCCGAGCTGCGCGACCACCCGCTCGCGGGCGTCCTCGGCGAGGTCGGCGGCGTGCGCGGTCAGCCGCTGGCGCGCCCAGTCCCGGTAGGCGTCGTCGTCCCAGTCCTGCTGGCTGACGGCGAGCACCTCGACGTCGCCGTCGAGCACACCGCGCTCGTACAGCTCGGCGAGGGAGGGCAGGAGGAGCCGGCCGGTGAGGTCGCCGGACCCCCCGAGGACGACGAACGAGCGCTTCACGAGCGGCCTGCCTCTGCGCGTCGGGCCTGCGCCAGCTTCCACCCCGACGCGATGACGCCGAGGTGGCTGAACGCCTGCGGGAAGTTGCCCAGGAACGAACCGTCCCCGGGGTCGATCTCCTCGCTGAGCAGGCCCAGCGGGGTGGCGCGGGCGCACAGCGAGTCGTAGAGCGCCTCGGCCTCGTCGAGGCGGCCCTGGCCGGTCAGGTTGTCCACCAGCCAGAAGCTGCACAGCAGGAACGCGCCCTCCTGCCCGGGCAGGCCGTCGTCTGACTCGCTGTGCAGGTAGCGGTACAGCAGGCCGTCGCCGGCGTCGAGGTGCGCGCGCACCTTCTCCACGGTGGCCACCATCCTCGGGTCGTCGAAGGGGACGACGCCGCGCAGGGGCAAGGCCAGCAGCGAGCCGTCCAGCCCGCCGTCGTTCGCGGTGCCCTCCTCGGCGAGGTGCTCGGTGAAGGTGCCCCGCTCGCCGTCCCACGACCGCTCGAGGACGGCGGCCCGCATCTCCTCGGCCGCGGCCCGCCAGCGCTCGCGGGGGTGGTCCAGGCCGCAGCGCTCGGCGATGCGCAGCGCACGGTCGACCGCCACCTGGCACATGGCCACCGAGTAGGTGAACGGGCGGCCGGCGCTGCGGATCTCCCAGATGCCCTGGTCGGGGGTCCGCCACTGGTCGATGGCCTGCTCGGCCAGCGCCGACAGCGCCGTCCAGAGGTGCTCGTCGACCTGGCCGCCGTCGGTCGTCCACTGGTGGGCGACGTCCATCAGCTCGCCGTAGACGTCGTGCTGGGTCTGCCCGGCCGCGCCGTTGCCCCACCGCACCGGCGCGGAGTCGCGCCAGCCGCGCAGGCCGGGGTCCTCCCACTCCTCCGGCGGCTGGCCGCCGTCGAGGGCGTACATGATCTTCGGCCCGCCGTCGCGCTCGGCGTTGGTGAGCGTCCAGGCCAGGAACGAGTCGGCTTCGGTGGTCAGCCCGATGCGGCGCAGCGCGTACACGCTGAACGCCGCGTCGCGCACCCAGGTGTAGCGGTAGTCCCAGTTGCGCACGCCACCCACGTCCTCGGGCAGCGACGACGTGGCGGCGGCCATGATCGCGCCGGTCGCGGCGTGGTCGAGCAGCTTGAGCGTCAGCGCCGAGCGGCGGACCAGCGCCCGCTGCGGGCCCTCGTACCGGATGCGCGCGGCCCAGGCCCGCCAGGCGGCGGCGGTCTGCTGCACCAGGGTCTCCGGGTCCTGCCGGTCCTGCAGGCGGGTGTTGCCCGACCAGTGCAGCGCGACGGTGAGCGGGTCGCCGGCGCGCAGGGTGACCGTGCCGCCGAGCACGCCGTCGTCGCCGACCGTGAGCGGGTGCGAGGACCAGAGGGTGAGCCGCAGCTCGGGCCGGGTGGGCCAGTGCAGGGCCCAGCCGCCGCCCTCCTCGCGCACCTGCACGTCGTCGCGGGGGCGCAGGCGCACGGTGAGCTCGGCGGTGCCGCTGACCACGCGGGCCAGGCGCAGCAGCTCCGAGCGGCCGCCGGGCACCAGCTCGGTGAGGTCGGCGCCGGCGCGCAGGGTGAGGCAGTCGGTGACCTCGACGACGCCGTCGGGCCCGTGCAGCTCGGTGACCAGCACGCCGGTGTCGTCGAGGTAGCGCTGGTCGGCGCTCTGCAGGCCGGTGAGCTCGAGGTCGAGGGACCCGCCCCGTTCGTGGTCCAGGATCCCGGCCAGGAACGGCGGGGAGTCGAACTCGGGCAGGCACAGCCACGGGATGGATGCGTCGCGGGCGACCAGCGCGCACGTGGCGCCGTCCCCGATCAGGCCGTGGTCCTCGATGGGCAGCTGACCGCGGTCTCGAGTCAGCGGGCGGGTCGGCACAGGTGTCTCCTCGGTGTCGGCTCGTCGTCCTGCCTCCCCTGCCCGATCGACCGGCGCCCGAACCCCGGGATCTGGCAGGGTGCGGGGGGTGATGCTGTGGTCGCCGACACCGGAATCCATCGCCGCCTCCCAGCTGGGGCGGTTCGCTGCCTGGGCCGCCGACCGCCGCGGCATCCCGCTGCGCGGCTACGACGAGATCTGGGCGTGGTCGACGTCGCACCTGGACCAGTTCTGGGCCGACGTCGCCACCTGGTTCGACGTCTTCGAGGGCGAGGAGCCGGTCACCGACGACGAGGTGCTCGGGTCGCGGGCGATGCCCGGGGCCGAGTGGTTCCCGCGGCGCACGGTCAACCTGGCCCAGCTCGCGCTGCGGCACGCCACCGACGACCGGCCGGCGATCGTGTCGGTGCACGAGACCGCCGAGGGACTGAGCGATCCCGCATCGATGTCCTGGGCCGACCTGCGGGGTCAGGTGGGCGCCTTCGCCGCGACGCTGCGCCGGCTCGGGGTGCAGCGCGGCGACCGGGTGGCCGGCTACCTGCCCAACGTGCCCGAGGCGGTCGTCGCCTTCCTCGGCTGCGCCTCGATCGGCGCCGTCTGGTCGGCGTGTGCGCCGGACTTCGGCCCGCGCGCGGTGCTCGACCGGTTCGCCCAGATCGAGCCGGTGGTGCTGGTCGCCTGCGACGGCTACCGGTTCGGCGGCCGCGAGCACGACCGCCGGGACGTCGTCGCCGACCTGCGGGCCGCGCTGCCCACCGTGCGGACGACGATCGCGCTGCCCCGCCTGCACGCCGAGGTCCCCGCCGACGCGCTGCCGTGGGCCGAGGCGGTGGCCGACCTCCAGCCGCCGGTGTTCGAGGCGCTGCCCTTCGACCACCCGCTGTGGATCGTCTACTCCTCGGGCACCACGGGGCTGCCGAAGGGGATCGTGCACGGGCACGGCGGGGTGGCGATCGAGCAGCTCAAGCAGGCCGGGTTGCACATCGACATCGGGCCCGGCGACCGGTTCTCCTGGTACGCCTCGACCGCCTGGATCATGTGGAACATCGCGGCCTGCTCGCTGCTGACCGGCGCGACGCTGGTGGTGCACGACGGCGCCCCGGGCTTCCCGTCGCTCGACGCCCAGTTCGCGGTCGCCGAGCGCTGCGGCACCACCTACCTCGGTACCAGCGCCGGGTACCTGACCGCGTGCGAGAAGGCCGGGCTGCGCCCTGGTGATGCGCACGACCTGTCGGCGTTGCGGGGGATCGGGTCGACCGGGTCGCCGCTGCCGGCGTCGACGTTCGAGTGGGTGTACGCGGCGGTGAAGCCCGACGTGTTCCTCGGCTCGCTGTCCGGCGGCACCGACGTGGCCACCGGGTTCATCGGCTCGTCGCTGCTGCTGCCGGTGGTGGCCGGAGAGCTGCAGCGACCGATGCTGGGGGTCGCCGCCGCGTCGTGGGACGAGGACGGCCACCCGGTGGTGGGGGAGCTCGGCGAGCTGGTGGTCACCGAGCCGATGCCCACGATGCCGCTGCGCTTCTGGGCCGACGCCGACGGTTCGCGCTACCGGGAGGCCTACTTCGAGCCGTGGCCCGGTGTGTGGCGGCACGGCGACTGGCTGGAGATCACCCCCACCGGCAGCTGCATCATCACCGGCCGCTCGGACTCCACGCTCAACCGCGGCGGCGTGCGCATGGGGACGGCGGACCTCTACGCCGCGGTCGAGAGCATCCCCGCCATCGCCGACTGCGTGGTGCTCGGCGTCGAGCAGCGCGACGGCGGCTACTGGATGCCGCTGTTCGTGCAGCTGGCACCGGGGTTCGAGCTGACCGACGCGCTGGTGACCGAGATCCGCGAGGCGGTGAAGCGCGAGGCCAGCCCGCGGCACGTGCCCGACGAGGTGCTCGTCGTCCCCGGCGTGCCGCACACCCGCACCGGCAAGCGCCTGGAGGTCCCGCTCAAGCGCCTGTTCCAGGGCGTCCCGCCGGAGAAGGCCCTGAACCTCGGCGCGGTCGACGACGCCGAGGTCGTGCAGCACTACGTGGCGCTGGCCGCCGACCGCGGCGTCCGCTGACCCTCACCCCACCCCCACCCCCACCCCCCGGCGTCACATGACGCTGAGGACCCAGAATCGGCAGGAAGTGGGTCCTCAGCGTCATGTGACGCCTCCGGGGGCGGGGCGTGGGGTGGGGTGAGGTGGGAGCGAGGTCAGCGGGTGGGGGGCTGGCCGCCGCCGCCCGGGCCGCCGCCGGCGAAGCCACCGCCGCCCGTGCCGCCGCCCATCCCGCCCGCCGCTGCCTCGCCCGCGGTGACCGTCGTCGCGGTGCCGCCGTCGACCGAGACCGAGTAGGTCTCGCCGGTCGTGATCCCGGCCGCCGAGACCACCAGCGAGGCGATGGCCTTCTCCGCGGTGTAGCTGGCCACGACGGTGCCGTCGGCCGAGGTGACCACCACGGTCGAGCCCGCGGTCGCCGTCCCCGACCAGGCCAGCCAGCCCTGGGCGGAGTCGGTGCCGGGGGACTCGGCCATGCCGGAGCTGCCGCCGGCCACCAGCGTGCCGCCGCTGACCGCGATGCCGCCGTTGCTGTCCAGCGCCCCGTTGCCGTCGCCGGTGGGCCCGAAGACGGTGGTGTCCCCGCCGGTGATGCTGATCGAGCCGTTGGAGTCCAGGCCGTCGCCCTCGGCACTGACCACCAGGGTGCCCCCGCTGATGGTGAGCGTGCTGCCGTCGTCCTGCATGCCCCCGCCGCCCGTGCCGCCGCCGGTGTCGGACGTCGACCCGGCCGAGGCGTTGACCCCGTCGTCCGAGGCCGTGACCGTCGTCGTCCCGCCCGAGAGGGTGATCGCCGCGCTCTCCAGGCCCTCGACCGCGTCGACCACGGTCAGCGTGCCGCCGGAGATCGTGAGGTCGGCGTCGGCGTGCACCCCGTCGTCCGCGGCGGTGAGCGTCTGCGTGCCGCCGGTGATCGAGATCGCGCCGTTCGAGTGCAGGGCGTCGTCGGTGGAGTCCACGGTGAGGTCGCCGCCGCCGATGACCACGCTCACGTCGCCCTCCACGCCCTTCGCCGACTCCCCGTCGGTGGCCACGTCGAGGATCCCGCCGCCGAGGACGACATCGGTCGCTGCGGACACCCCGTCGTCCCCCGCGGTCACGGTGACCGTGCCGTCGGCGACGTAGACGTAGCCGCGGGTGGTGTCCTCGGTGTCGTCGCTCTTCAGGCCGTCGCCGCCGGCGGTGACGGTGACGTCGCCCGTGAGCACGACCACCGAGTCCTGGCCCCGGATCCCGTCGTCGGCGGCGTCGACGGTGATCGTCCCGGACTCGATCGTGACCCCGTCGGAGCTGTTGACGCCGTCGTTCGAGGCCCCGGTGACGGTGAGCGACCCCGTGCCGGTGATCACCAGGTCGGCGCTGGAGTCGACTGCCGCGCTGGTGCCGTCGTCGGCGTGTTCGGCCGTGTCGGCCAGGGTGTTCGTGGTCCCGTCGGCGAGCGACAGGACGACGGTCTCGGCGTCCGTCACCGCGATCGCCGCGCTGGTGGGTGAGGTGATGGTGGCGCCGTCCAGCACGAGGACGACGTCCTCGGTGTCGGCGGCGTCGACGACGACCTGGCCCTCGAACGTGCCCGACAGCACGTAGGTGCCGGCAGCGGTGATCGTGACGGTGTTCCCGTCCACGGTCACGGCGGAGGAGTCGGAGGAGGCGGTGTCGCCCTCCAGCGAGATCGCCGTGCCCGACCCGACGGACGACGAGGTCACCCAGCCGTCGTTCGCGGCCAGGGTCTCCTCGACGGTGCTGGCGGAGGCCGCGACGACCTCGGCGGAGGAGGCCGTGGTCGTGGTGCCGGTGGACGTGGTGCCGCAGGCGGCGACGAGGGTGGCGGCGGCACCGGCCACGAGGGCGGTGCGGATGCGGCGCAGGTTCACGAGGTCTCCATGGAGTGGTCGAGGAGGTGACGGGTCAGGACGGGGTGCCAGCGGTTGCGCGGCAGGTCGGGGTGCAGGGCGGCGAGGCCCGTGCCGTACTTGGAGATGCGGGCGGGGCGGTGGCCGGCCCGCCAGAGCAGCCGGTCGGCCGCCGAGGGGGCGGAGCCGGACTTGGTCTCGACCACCACCCGCTCGACGAGGGGGAGCAGCCGCCCGCCCGGGGTGCGCCACACGAGGTCGGTGTCGACCGTGACCCGAGCGAGCCCGACCAGCAGGGTCGAGCGCGAGTACCGGGTGCCCAGCACCGGCACGAGGTCACCGACCAGCCCGACCCCGGACCGCGCCAGGACGTCGTCCACGAAGTCGCGGGCCGGGCCGTCGCCGGGGGTGCGGTCCTTGACGGTGGCCCCGCGCGGGCCGCGGGTCTTCACCTCCACCCAGTGCTCGCCGCTGTCGGTGTAGGTGCGTCGGCGCACCTTGAACCGGCGCCGCCGGCCGCGGGCGGCGAGGTGGAACCCGGTGAGCGCGGGGGTGTCGAGGTAGAGCGAGTCGTAGCCGAAGCTGCGCTGCCCGCTGATGGTCAGCACCCGGGCACCGGGCAGCCGGCCGAGCACGGTGGCCGCGGCGTCGGGGGTCAGCACGTACTTGCGGTCGACCCGGGTCAGCAGGGCGGCCGTGCCGACGAGCTCGTCGAGGGTGACCGGGGGCAGCTCGGCGAGCGTGCCGCGCAGGCGGGCCGGGCCGGTCACCGCAGGGCGCCGGTCAGCTGCGGCTCGACCGGGACGGCGGGGCGGTGCGCGGGCTGCCGGACGCCCAGCTCGAGCCGGACGTCGACGGTGGTCGTGTCGTCGACGAGGTCGACCCGCTGCACCGTCGCCTGGTGCACCCGGGCGTCGAACAGCTGCTCGAGGTGGGCGACCAGGGCCGCCTCGTCGGTGAACGCGCGGTCCAGGACCACCTGCTGCTGGCGGTAGCTGCGCATCAGCCGCGGGTGACCGCCGGCCCACATCACCGCCACGACGAGGGCCATGAGCGCCCCGACCAGCAGCTCGGCGCCGGTGGTGCCCGCGCCGAGCCCCCCGAGCAGGCCCAGGGCGAGGGCGGCGAAGTAGAAGGCGACCTCGGTCTGGGCCAGCTCGGTCGAGCGCAGCCGGATGATCGACAACACCCCGAACAGGCCCAGGCCCAGGCCGACGCCGACCGTGCTGGAGCTCAGCGCGGTCGACACGGCCAGCACGCCGACGTTCACCCCGAGGTAGGCCGCGACCAGGTCGCGGCGCCGGTGCCGGGGGAAGTAGACGCCGAGGACCAGGACGCCGACGGCGACGAGATCGGCGGCGAGGAGCACGAGCTGGGGCATGACGGTCCGTTCGTCGGGGGTGGTGTGGTGCCCACCGTCGAGGGCCTGACCAGGTGGTGGCCGAGCGACGGCTGAGCGGTTCCTGTGCGCATCGGGCGCTCACGCGGCGCACAGCCGGCGCTGGGGGAGGCGCTCCACCGTCGTCCTCATGACTGCTCCCGCACCCACCCGGACCATCAGCAGACGGGCCTTCCTCGGCGGCGCCGCCGGCGTGCTGGCCGCCGCCGCGGGCGGCGGGTCGTGGTGGGCGCTCGACCGGTTCGTCATCGACCACGTCGAGGTGTCGAACGCGTCGGCCTACGAGGCCGCCTCCGGCGCCGACCAGGGGACGACGACCACCACCAACGGCACGGTCGACGGCGCCGCCTACACCTCCGACCAGGCCTCGATCACCATCTCCACCGTCGTCACCGGCAGCGGCGACGCCACGGTGACCTACTTCGTGGCCGACGTCGTGCTCACCGACGCCACGGTGCTGCGCTCGGCGTTCGCGAACGACGAGTTCGGGCTGAACATCACCGCCGACCCGTCCGACATCGCGGCCTCCGTCGGCGCGGTGTGGGCGGTCAACGGCGACTACTACGGGTTCCGGGAGACCGGCATCGTGATCCGCAACGGGGTGGCCTACCGCGACGCCGGCGCACGGGAGGGCCTGGCCTTCCACCGGGACGGCACCGTGCGCGTCTACGACGAGACGGCGACGACGGCCGCGCAGCTGGTCGCCGACGGGGTCTGGAACACGCTCTCGTTCGGCCCGGCGATCGTCTCCGGGGGCGCGGTGGTCGCCGGGATCGACTCCGTGGAGGTGGACACCAACGTCGGCAACCACTCGATCCAGGGCGACCAGCCGCGGACCGCCGTCGGGGTCATCGACAGCAACCACCTGGTGTTCGTGGTGGTCGACGGGCGGGCCGAGGGCTACAGCGAGGGCGTCACGCTGCCCGAGCTGGCCGAGATCTTCGTGGGGCTGGGTGCGGTGACCGCCTACAACATCGACGGCGGCGGCTCCTCGACGATGGTGTTCGACGGCGCGCTGGTGAACGACCCGCTCGGCAAGGGCACCGAGCGCGGCACCTCCGACGTCCTGTACATCGCGTGACCACCGTCCTGGTCCCGGCGTACCGGCCCGACGGGCGGCTGCCCGCGCTGCTGTCGGCCCTGCGCCGCCTGGACCCGCACCTCGACCTGCTCGTCGTCGACGACGGCTCGCCGGGCCCGGTGCTCGACGACTGCCGGGCGCTGGGCGCCACGGTGCTGCACCACGGGGTGAACCGGGGCAAGGGTGCGGCGCTGCGCAGCGGGTTCGCCCACGTCGCCCTCGTGTCGCCCGGGTCGGCCGTGGTCACCGCGGACGCCGACGGCCAGCACCTGCCCGAGGACGTCGTCCGGGTGGCCCGTGCCGTGCCCGCCGGGACCGGCACAGGGGGCGGCATCGTGCTGGGGGTCCGGTCGTTCGGCGGGGACGACGTGCCGCTGCGCTCGCGGGTCGGCAACCGGGTGTCCGCCGTCCTGGTGCGGGCCGCCACCGGTCGGGCGCTGGCCGACACCCAGACCGGGCTGCGCGGGTTCGCCCCCGACCTGCTGCCCTGGCTGCTGGACGTCACCGGCGACCGCTTCGAGTACGAGCTGCGGGTGCTGCTGGAGGCGGCCCGGCGCGGCACCCCGATCGACCAGGTGCCGATCGCGACCGTCTACCTCGAGGGCAACGCCTCCTCGCACTTCTCCCCGGTGCGCGACTCGCTGCGGGTGTACCGGCCGCTGGCGCTGTTCCTGCTGTCGTCGCTGAGCGCGTTCGCCGTCGACCTGGTGGCGTTGCTCGTGCTCGGCGCGCTGACCGGGTCGTTGTGGGTGTCGGTGGTGGGCGCCCGGCTGCTGAGCGGGACGGTGAACTTCCAGGTCAACCGACGCGTGGTGTTCTCCGCGCCGCGCAGTCGGCGGTCGCTGCTCGGGTACGTCGCCCTCGCCGGCGTGCTGCTGGGGTCGAACCTGGCGCTCATCTCGGCGCTGACCTGGGTGGGGGTACCGCTGCTGGCGGCGAAGCTGACCACCGAGGTGACGCTGGTGGCGGTGAGCTTCACGGTGCAGCGCTGCGCCGTCTTCCGCCGCCGCCGCGCCGTCCGGTCGCTCCCCGCGCAGCCGGTCATCCTGCAGCGATCCGGTCGCGGCGTGCGCTGACCGGATGCACGCGTGGTGACCGTCCGAGCCGCCGTGCCGGGTCGCGGGCGGGCGGCCGGCGGGGTGTGATCTCGACCGGCGCGGGTGCCTCGTTGGTTACCCGCCGGTAACTTGGCACCGAACCCGCCCGACGACGTGCAGGAGACCGCTGTGACGACCTCGCAGACCGCTGCGACCGACGAGACCACCACCGGCACCGTCGAGATGGAGCCGCGCCGGCCCGACCTGCTGCCGCCGTGGCACACCCCCGAGCGCGAGGCCCTGCAGCTGCAGGCGCGGGCGTTCGCCACGGACGAGGTGCTGCCGGTGGCGAACGAGCTCGACCCGCAGAAGGGCGAGATCCCGCAGCGCATCCTCGAGCGCCTCGGTGAGCTCGGGTACTTCGGCATCACCGTCGACCGCGAGCACGGCGGGCTGGGCCTCGGCGTCTTCGAGTACTGCATGGTCAGCGAGGAGCTGGCGCGGGCGTGGATGAGCGTGGCCTCGATCCTGGCCCGCTCGCAGGGCATGGGCACCTCGGTCGCCGACCCCGACCGGCGCGCGACGCTGCTGCGGAAGTCCGCCGAGGGGTCGTGGATCGGGGCCGTGGCGCTCAGCGAGCCCGACGCCGGCTCCGACCTCGCCAACGTGCAGACCCGCGCCGTCCGCGAGGGCGACGAGTGGGTGATCACCGGGCACAAGCGCTGGTGCGGCAACGCGAAGGCCGCCGACTTCATCCAGGTGCTGGTGCGGGTGGCCGACCCGGAGCCGGGGGAGTCCCGCTCGCGCGGGCTGCGCAACGTGCTGCTGGCCAAGGAGCGCGGCTCGTTCCCCGCGGGCCTCTCCGGCTACCCGATCGACAAGGTCGGCTACCACGGCTTCCTGACCTGGGACCTGGAGTTCGACGGCGTCCGCATCCCGGCTGACGACCTCATCGTGGGCCCCGGGGACGGCGACGGCGACGGCGGCTCGAAGGCCGGGTTCGCCGAGGCGCAGGCCTTCCTGAACACCGCCCGGGTGCACACCGCCGCCCGTGCGGTGGGCCTGGCCCGGGCCGCGGTCGAGGACACCACCACCTACCTGCAGGAGCGCGAGCAGTTCGGCCACCCGATCGGCGACTTCCAGGCGCTGCGGTTCGCCCTGGCCGAGATGGCCGCGCAGGTCGAGGAGTCGCGAGCGTTCTACCGGCAGGTGGCCCACCTGCTCGACGTCGGCGTCCCGTGCGAGCGCGAGGCGGCGATGGTGAAGCTGCAGGCCACCGAGATGGCGGTGCGGGTGACCAACCAGGCCATGCAGCTGCACGGCGGCAACGGCTACACCACCGAGCGGCAGGTCGAGCGGCACTGGCGCGACGCCCGGCTGACCACGATCTTCGAGGGCACGAGCGAGATCCAGAAGCGGATCATCAGCGACCGCATGCTGCCCCGCTCCCCCCTCACCTGACCCGTCCGCTCGGCCTGGATCAGCTGGGTTGATCCAACTCCGTCCTGGTTCACCGACGCCGGTGAGCCAGGACGGCCTCTGGTGGACCCAGCTGATCCACGCCGGACCGGGATGCGGCGGCGCCGGAGCTCAGGTGAGGCGGGCGCGGAGCTGGCGGCAGCGGTGCGCGGTCTCCGCGGCGGCCTCGGCCTGCAGGCGGCAGGCGCGGACCTCCAGGTTCTGCGCCCCGCAGTGCGCCGCGCGGTCCAGGGCGTGCACCGCCGTGCCCAGCACCGAGCGCCAGACCGCGCTGCTCGCGGGGGTGTTGCGGGCCAGCACATGCCGGGTCGCGGCCGCGACGTCGACGGCGTCCTGGGTGGCCCCGATGCAGGTGCGCAGCGACGCGACCCGGGCGTCGCCCATCATCGTGGCGACGCCGGTGAGCGCGACCTGCTCGTAGCCGGCGAGGGCGTCGAGGGTGGCGGCGAGGTCGTCGGGTGCGGTGCCCAGCGGGACGGTGCGGGCCTCTTCGCGCAGCATGGTGGTGGTCGACTGCATGGCGTCCTCCTCGATCGGTTCCTGCGACCACGGTTTTCCCGCGACCTCGGAGAACGCTGTGGAGGTGCTCCGAGGTCGCTGCGGAACCGGTGCGCGGAGCCTGTGCCCACCCACCATGGACGGGTGGGATCCGGGCGCAGGGCGGGCGAGGCCGTGGAGAAGGTGCGACTGCACGGCGTGGACGTCGCCCGTGGGCTCGCCGTCGTCGGCATGCTGTTCGTGGACAACCGCGGCAACGCCGAGATCGGTGAGCAGTTCGTGCACGCCCCCTGGCACGGGCTGCGGCTGGCCGACGTCGTCTTCCCGGTGTTCCTGCTGGTCGTCGGGGTGTCGATGCCCTTCTCGCGCCGCGCCGACCGGCCCCGGGCCGTGCTCGTCCGCGTGCTCAAGCTGGCCCTGCTCGGGTGGTTGATCGTCGTCGCCAAGTACGGGTTCGACTCGGTCGGCGCCGGGGTGCTCGGCCACATCGCCGGGGCGTACCTGCTGTGCTGGCTGCTGCTCCGGCTGCCCCGTCGCGCCCAGGTGCCCACCGCGGCGGCGGTGCTCGCCGTCCTCACGCTGGTCGCCGTGCTCGTGCCGGTCCCGGGCACGGGCCGGACGGCGGTCGAGCCCGACGCGAGCTGGGCGCACTGGTTCGACGACCTGCTCGGGCTCGACTTCTCCGCCGAGGCGCCGCACTCGTACCTGCCCAGCGCGGTCACCGTCTTCATCGGTGTGCTGGCCGGCCGGGCGCTGGTGGAACGCGGCGCCCGCGGTGCGCTGTCCCGCATGCTGGCCGGCGCGGGGGTGCTCCTGGCGCTGGGTCTGGTGCTGGCCCCGCTGCTGCCGGTCAACAAGCGGCTCTGGACGCCCTCGTTCGTATTGGTCGCCGGGGGTGTCGGGTTGCTCGTGCTGGCCGCGGCGATCTGGCTGGTCGACGTCCGCGGGGTGCGGCGCCCGTTCCGCCCGGCGGAGGTGCTGGGCCTCAACGCGATCGTGGCCTTCGCGCTGTCGGAGCTGCTGTTCCGCGCCGTGCTGCGGTACGACGTCCAGCCGGCGGTCGTCGGGTGGCTGACCGACCGGACGACGGCCACGACGTCGGCCTACCTCTACGCGGCGTTCTCCGTGGTCGTGGTGTGGGCGGTGTGCCAGGTGCTGGCCCGGCGGGGGATCGTCGTGCGCATCTGACCCCCCCCCACGTGCTCAGCGCGCCGCGTCGCGGTTGCGGTCCAGGTCGACGGCGGCGGTCCGGAACCCCAGGGCGGCGGCCCCGGCGCAGGCGCCCAGGGCGAGCGCGAGCCCGGTGTGCCCGCCCGCCAGGTCGTCGTCGACGGACACGACCAGCACGACCAGCAGCAGCACCACCGTGCCGGTGGCCCCCAGGCCGGCGAGCACCTGCGAGCGCCGCCGGCCCGGGTCGGCCGACACCAGCGCGGCAGCGACGGCGGTGGCCAGCACCAGCAGCACCGGCACCGAGAACGCGAGCGCCGCCCCCGTGGAGCCGTCGGCGTCCCGGGCGCTCGCCGCCGGGCCGTAGCCCAGCCCGAGCACGTCGCGGTCGGGCCGGCCGGCGGTCTCGGTCACCCAGGTGGAGAGCAGCGAGACCGCCAGCAGGAGGCACAGCACGGCGGCCGCGGACCGGACGGCAGCGCGCCGCTCGGCGTTGCGGGACTGCTCCCAGGTGCTCACCCGGTCATCCTGCCCCACCCACGGGTCACCAGGAGGGGGCCACGTCCAGCACCCAGGTGACGCCGAACCGGTCGGTGACCATGCCGTACAGCGGGAGAACCCGGCCGGGCCGAGGGCTGCCCGCACGGTGCTGCCGTCGGCCAGCCCGGTGAAGCACCGGGTGATCTCCTCGGCGTCGTCCCCGCGCGCCGAGACGTAGAGGGGGTCGAACCCCTGGTCGAAGGTGCGGCCGGGCGGGACGTCGAAGGCCATGATCGAGAAGCCGGCGGGCGAGGTGACCCCGCCCCAGAGCTGAGCAGTGGTCAGTCCACCGTCGTCGCGGGCTGGCCGCCGACCGGCTCGGCCTCGCTGAGGGCCAGCAGCCGGTTCGCGCTCATCAGCGTGATGCCGCGGTCGGCGATCTGCTGCAGCGCCGAGGGCAGCGCCTGCACCTCCAGCTCGCGCCGCTCGGCCAGGGCCTTCGCGAACGAGGCGTCGGGGTCGAAGGTGCCGCGGCCGATGCCGTCGTGCAGGCCCAGGACGTCGCCGGCGATCACCGTCCGGCCCATGTAGTCGCCGATCTCGGAGACCTCCTTCTTGTCCCCGGGCCCGCGGGTGACCGACCAGATGTAGGTGTCGTAGCCCAGCTCGGCGGCCACCCGCAGCGCGTAGCCGGTGATCTCGCCGCGCGGTGGCCGGAAGCTGGTGAACGGCGCGTCGATGATCGCGGCCACCTCGTCGCGGCAGCGCACCAGCTCCTCGCGCGTCTGGGCCGCGGTCAGCGTGGTGAGGTCCTGGTGGTCCCAGGTGTGGTTGCCGATCTCGTGCCCGGCGGCGACCACCTCGCGCAGCAGGTCGGGGTGCGCGACGGCGTTGTGGCCCATGACGTTGAACGTCGCGGTCACCCCGGCGGCGGCCAGTGCCTCGAGGATCCGCGGGGTGTACTCCGGCGTCGGGCCGTCGTCGAAGCTGATGCAGGCGATCGGTGAGGTCACCGTGGTGTTCCAGACGACCCGGTGGGTGCCCAGCCGGGCCACCGACTCGCCCTCGTCGGCGGCTCCGCCGGCCTCCATGAACTGCTCCTGCGCCCGGGCCCGCGCCTCGTCGCGCACGTCGTCGTCACTGCGGGTGAGCACGGTGCCCAGGGTGCCGCCGACCGCTCCGCCCACCGCCAGCCCGCCGATGCCGAGCCCGGCGCGACCGAGGAACTGCCTCCTGCTGCTGCTCATGCAGCAGTTCTACCGCCCGGCAGCTGGGAGCCGGCTGCCAGTTCGCCATGTCGCGCTGTGAGTCGGCTGGGAGCCGGGTCCGCGGGCCCCCACCGGTCCTACCGTCACCGGACGTGACGGGTGCAGCGACGACGGGACGACGGCTGGCGCTCGCCGCAGCGGTGGGCGTCGTGGTGGTGGCGGTGGCCTGGACCCACCGCGAGGACCTGACCGGCACCACGGTGCACCTGAGCGACCCGCGCTGGGTGCTGGTGCTCGCCGCCGCCCTGCTGCTGTGGTGGTCCGGTTGGGTCGCGCTGCACGCCGGTGCCCTCGCCGCGGTCACCCGGGTGCGCGCGGCCGACCTGCCCGAGGTCGCGCGCGGCGCGGTCGCCGCCGTCGCGCTCAACTCGGTGGTCACCTCCGCCGGGCTGGCCGGCCTCACGGCGATGGCCCGGGCCGGGCGGCGCCGCGGGATGGCCCGGGCCGAGGTGGCCAGCGGCTACCTGCTCGCCGCCACCGTCACCGACCTGGGCTTCCTGCTGGTCATGGTCGCCGGCTTCGGCGTGCTGGGCGCACACCACCAGCTGACCGCGCTGGACCTGCTCGCCGGGGTGCTGTTCCTGGCCCTCTGCGCGGCGCGGGTGGCGCTCACGGTGCTGGCCGTGCGCCGTCCGGCCGCGCTGCACCGGCTGGCCGGGTGGGCCCTGCGGGTGAGGGCGCGGGTGCTGCGGCGCCCGGTCGAGCAGCCCGACCCCGAGCGCGCCCAGGAGCTGGTGCGGGCCGCCGAGCTGGTCACCCGCCGTCCGGCCCGCGCTCTGCCGCCGCTGCTGGCCGCCACCGTGGTCGACGTCGCCGGCGTGCTCATGCTGTGGGCGGCGCTGGCCGCCGTCGGCGGGGGAGCGGACCTCGGGCTGGCGCTGTCGGCGTACGTGCTGGCCAGCGTGGCGGCGATCCTGGGACCGGTCCCGGGCGGGGTCGGCGCCGCCGAGGTGGGCGCGGCCGCCGCCCTCACCGTGGGCGGGGTGCCGCTGGGCGTGGCCGCCGCCGCGACCCTGCTGTTCCGGGTCGCCGAGTTCTGGGTGCCGCTCGCCGTCGGCGGGCTGGCGTGGATCACCGCGCGTGCGGAGGTGGCGGCGTGACCGTGGTCGGGCAGGGGCGATGGGTGCGCCGGGTCAGCGCGCTGGTCGCCCTGGTCGTGGGCGTGGCGTCGCTGGCCGCCGTCGTCGCCGTGGTGCCGCACCCGCACCGTCGACCGGTCCCCGGGCTGCGGCCGTTCGAGGGGGCGGTCGCAGCGGTGGAGGGCGGCCGCTACCTGCTGCTGGGCGCCGGGCTGGTGCTGCTGCTCGTCGTCCGGGCGCTGCTGCGGGGCCGTCGGGCCGCATGGCTGGCCGCCGTCGCCGCGCTCGCGGCCGCCGCCGTCGGGTCGCTCGTGGTGCACCGGCACTGGCCGGTGTCGATCCTGCTGGCCGTGCTGACCGCGGGGGTGGGGCTCGGCGGCAGGGCGTTCGTCGCCCGCGGTGACCCGATGCTCGTGCGCCGCGGCATCGCGGTGCTCGCCGGCGGGTCCGCGTTGGTCGGCACCGTCGCCACCGTCGGGCTCTACCAGCTCGACGACCAGTTCCGCGGTGGGACGACGTTCTGGGGCTCGGTCGCCGACGCCGCCCGGTTGCTGCTCATGCTGCCCGTCGACGAGCAGCCGCTGACCCGGCACGCCGGCTGGTTGGTGTCGGCCTCGCGCGGGGCCGCGCTGGCCGTCGTCCTGGTCGGGGCGGCGATGCTGGTGGCCGCGGTCTCGGGCGGCCGGCAGCGCCAGGCCGACCGGGCGGCCGTCGCCGCGCTGCTCGAGCGGTACGCGACCACGTCGCTGGCGCACTTCCAGCTGCTGCCCGACAAGCGCTGGCTGGTCGGCGCCGACGGCGAGGCCTTCGTCGGGTACGGCCTGCACGGCCGGACGGCGGTCGCGCTGGGCGGCCCGATCGGCGCGCCGGGCAGCCGGCGGGCGGTGGCCGAGGAGTTCCTCGAGCTGTGCCGCCGCAACGGCTGGACGCCGGGCTTCCACCAGGTCACCGAGGCCGAGCTGGCCGACCTCGAGCCGCTCGGTCTGCGCGCGTACAAGATCGGCGACGAGGCCGTCGTCCCGCTCGACGGCGCCGTCGCACCCGAGGGCCGAGCGGGCAAGTCGATCCGGTCGGCCGTACGCCGCTGCGAGCGGGCCGGCTACCGGGTGGTCGAGCTCGCGCACCCGCTCACCGACGCCGACCTCGACCGCCTGCGGGAGGTGTCCGACGCCTGGTCGGCCGACGGCGAGCACCGCGAGCGCACGTTCACCCTCGGCCAGTTCGACGCCGAGCAGCTGCGGCAGACCCCGGTGCTGGCCGTCGTGGACGCCGACGGCCGGGTGCAGGCCTTCGCCAACACGCTCCCGACCCACCAGGGCCGCGAGCGCAGCTTCGACCTCATGCGCCGCCGGCCCGGGTCGGTCAACGGGGTCATGGACCAGCTGTTCATCGGCATGGGCGAGCGGTTCGCCGCGGCCGGCGCCACCGGCATGAACCTCGGCCTGGCCCCGTTCACCGGCCTGGCCGACCAACCCGGCGTCCCGGCCCGGGTGATGCGGGCCCTGTACGACCACGGCGGGGTGCTGCTGGACTACCCCGGCCTGCGCGCGTTCAAGGGCAAGTGGGCGCCGCGCTGGGAGCCCCGCTACCTCGTGACCAGCGGGGACAGCGCCCTGCCGCGGGTCGCGGTGGCCGTCGCCCGGCTCGGCGAGCTGCCCGACCCGCGCTCGCCGCTGGTGCGGGCCGGCTCGCTGGTGCGCCGGTTCCCGGTGACGACGGCGTTCGTCGCCGTCCAGCTGTGGTTGATGCTGTCCAGCGCCTACGACCCGGCGGTGCACCAGCAGCTGTTCGCGGCCGCGGGCTCGTCGTGGGACCTGCTCGCGCACGGCCAGCTGTGGCGGCTGCTGACCTCGCCGGTCGTGCAGGCCAGCCCGGGCCTGGCCTGGGTGAACGTGCTGCTGGCGGTGGTCGTCCCGGTCGCGGAGGCCCGGTTCGGCAGTCGCTGGGCGGCGGTGGGCTTCTTCGCCGGCGACCTGCTCGGCTCGGTGCCGGTGGTCGTCGGGCTGCGGGTGGCCGCGGCGGTCGGCTCGGGCGCGGCCCTGGACCACCTGCGCGAGGTCGACGGCGGCACCTCGGCCGGGTGCTGGGCGCTGGTCGCGGCGCTGGTGGTGGGGCTGCCGGCCGGTCGCCTGCGCCGCGGGGCCGGCGGGGCGCTGGCCCTGGCGATGGCCGGCGGGATCCTGCTCGACCGGGGCATCGCCGACGTCCAGCACGCGGTGTCGGTGGTCGGCGTCGTCCTGGTGCTCACCGTCGGCCGCCATGCTCTCGACCGTGCCCGGGCGGCCCGACGGGCCCGGGGGTCAGAGGCCGGCCAGCAACGAGACGGCGAGGACGGCCATCACCGCGGCGATCACCCCGTCGAGCACCCGCCAGGCGGCCGGCCGGGCGAACACCGGTCGCAGGGCCCGCGCCCCGAACCCGAGACCGACGAACCAGACGACGCTGGCCGTGCACGCACCGGCGGCGAACCACCAGCGGTGCTCCCCGTGGGTGCCGGCGATCGAGCCCAGCAGCAGCACGGTGTCCAGGTAGACGTGCGGGTTCAGCCAGGTCAGCGCGAGCGCGGTGCCGACCACCGGGGCCAGCGGCGCCCGTGACCCACCGGCGTCGGTGGCCAGGACGGCGGGGCGCAGCGCCCGGCGGGCGGCCAGCACCGCGTAGCCGAGCAGGAACGCCGCCCCGGCCACCCGCACCGCCGTGACCAACCAGGGCGCCCGCCCCAGCAGGGCGCCGGTGCCGCCGACCCCGGCCAGGATCAGGACGACGTCCGACGCGGTGCACACCGCGACCACGGCGAGCACGTGCTCCTGCCGCAGGCCCTGGCGCAGCACGAACGCGTTCTGCGCGCCGATGGCGACGATCAACGACAGACCCAGGCCGAGCCCGGCCAGTGCAGCAGCTCCCACAGCGCAGAACGTAGGTGCCCGGCCGCGACAGCAGCATGCGTGTTCGTGACGTACCGACAGCACAGCTGTTGGTCGTGCAGCGGCGGCACCGGGCGGGTTAGCGTGCTGCGCAGCTGGCCGGCGTGCGGACGGAGACGGTGTGGACGACAAGGCGGAGGTGCTGGAGCTCGACGACGCGGCTCAGCTCGCCGTCATCGCCTCGCCCGTGCGCTTCATCGCGTTCGAGGAACTGTTCGCCAGCCAGGTGCCCATGACGGCCACCCAGCTCGCCCGGCGGACCCGGGTCAGCCCGAGCTCGATGAGCTACCACCTGCGCGAGCTGCAGCGGGTGGGTCTGGTGCGGCGGGCGACGCCGGGCGGGGACGGCCGGGAACGGTTGTGGGAGGCCCCGGCGCTGCGCTACGACATCCGGCTGAGCGCGGTCGACGACCCGGCGGGTCGGCTGGCCCTCGTCGACGCCTACCTCTCTCCGTTGCGCGCCCGCATCGCGGCCACGCTGGAACGTCGGTCCGGCACGGGGGCCGAGCGGGACGGGGAGCACGCCCTGGGCATGGGGCGCCTGCGCCTCACCCGCGAGGAGATGGTCGCCCTGCAGGCCGAGGTGGCTGCCGTGTGGCACCGGTACGAGGACGTCGGCTGGCGGCGTGACCAGGCAGGTGCCGACCTGGTCACCGCGCACTACGTGTGGTCGTTGCTGTCCGACGAGCAGCAGCCCTAGGGTCCGCGGCCCGTGGACCTCCCCCAGCTGCAGGCGCTGGCGGCCGCCGTCGAGGCCGGCACGCTCGACGGCGCGGCCCGGCTGCTGCACGTCACCCCCTCGGCGGTCAGCCAGCGGCTGCGTGCGCTGGAGACCTCGACCGGCCAGGTGCTGCTCGTGCGCAGCCGTCCCGTCGTCCCGACCCCGGCCGGGGCCGCCGTCCTGCGGCTGGCCCGCCAGGTGGAGCTGCTGGTGGCCGACACCCGCACCGCGCTCACCGGGGACGAGGGGACGGCGGGGCCGCCGGTGCTGCCGCTGGCGGTGAACGCCGACTCACTGGCCACCTGGTTCCTGCCCGCCGTCGCCCCGCTGGCCGCCGACGTGCAGCTGGACCTGCGGGTGGCCGACCAGACGATGACCTCGGCGCTGCTGCGCGACGGCAGCGTCATGGCCGCGGTGACCGCCGACCCCGTCGCCGTCCCGGGGTGCACGGCCACCCGGCTGGGTGCGATGACCTACCGCCCGGTGGCGGCCCGCGCCGTGGCCGACCGCTGGTTCACCGACGGGGTGACCCCCGCGGCCCTGCGGCGGGCCCCCGTGGTGGTCTTCGACCGCACCGACGACCTGCAGGCGCACTACCTGCGCCGGCGCGCCGGCGACGGGCCGCCCCCGCCCACCCACCACGTGCCCTCCAGCGCCGACTACCTGGCCGCGGTGCGGTGGGGCATGGGCTGGGGCATGGTCCCCGACCTGCAGACCGGCCCCGACGACGGCCTCGTCGAACTGGACGCCGGGGGCGCGGTCGAGGTCGAGCTGTGGTGGCAGCAGTGGCGGCTGCGCTCGCCCAGCCTGGACCGCGTCGCCGACGCCGTCCGCGCCGCCGCAGCCGCCGCGCTCGGCTGACCCGGCGCCGGCTCAGTCGTCGCCGGTGTGGCGGCCGGCAAGGCGGGCGAGCACGCGGCCGCCCTCGACCCTCACCAGCAGCTTCTCCTGCGGGACGGCGGCCGGGCCGCGGGTGGGCTGGCCCTTCTCGAGGTCGAAGGCCGAGTCGTGCCAGGGGCAGACCAGGCAGTCGCGGCCGCGCACCCGGGTCACGGTGCCCTCGGACAGCGGGCCGCCGAGGTGCGCGCACGCGTCGAGCAGGACGTCGACCCGGTCACCCCGCCGCACGACGGCCAGCGCCACGGGCTCACCGGTGCCCTCGCCCGACCGGCGCACGGGCTCGCCGTCGGGCAGGTCGGCCAGCGGGCCGAGGTCCACCCAGTCGTGGGTCAGCGACCGGGCGGCGGTGGCCGCGTGCGAGGCACCCGAGCTCTGCGCGTAGCTCATGTGCCCACCCACGGCAGCCGAGCCGCCGGCCAGCGCGAGACCGGCGTAGGCCAGCACCCGGCCGGTGGTGCCCGAGCCCCGGCGGCGGGCGACCAGCGAGCCGGCGTAGAGCCCGAGCGCGACGGTGTTGAGCGCGGCGTGCACCAGCCCGACCCGGCGGACGCCGACCTCCTGCTCGGACCAGTCGGCCGACCCGGCCAGTGCGGTGGGGACGGCGGCGGCCACCCCGGTGCCGATCAGCACGGTGGCCGCCGGGCGCAGCGGCGGGACGGCGTCGAGCAGCCCGGCGGCCAGCCACGACCCCACCGGCACCTGGGCGAGCACCGGGTGCAGCGGGTGCCCCAGCCAGGTGCCGTGCAGGGCGTCCTTGAGGCCCTGCGGGCGCAGTGCTGCCTGGACGGCGTCGCGCGCCGGGCGGTCGGCGCCGTCGAGGGCGGGGGAGTCGGCGATCCGGTCGAGGAATCCGAGCAGGCTCATCGTGCCGCCCTACCCGACCTCGAGGGGATGGAACCGGACCGTGCGGATCACATCCCGGAGGGTGGTGGCTCCTCGAGGTCGGCCTCCTCGACGGCGAGCGAGGGCAGGTGGCGCGACCCGCTCTCGAGCATCGCCTGCAGCCGGTCCAGCAGGCTCTCGAGCGACTCCTCGAACTCGGCCAGCGTCTCGTCGAGGGACAGCAGCGGCTGGAGCTCGGTGATGAGCGGGAACTCGACCAGGTCGAGCGCGGTGCTGGTGGGGGAGCCGTCGGGGTCGTCGACGGCGTTGATGGCGACGCCGCGCTGGGCGACCTCGAGCAGCAGGTGCCCGAGCAGGAAGCTGGTGTAGGCCCGGTAGGCGACCACCGACTGCACGCTGGTGAACCCCGAGGTCTGCAGGGCCCGGAGGAAGGACTCGACCCACTTCAGGCTGCGCAGCGGGGGGCGCACCCACGGTGCGGCCGGGGGCCGGGAGGCGACCAGCGGGAAGACCGCGGGGTGGGCCAGGGCGATCCGCCGCACGCCGTGGGCCAGGCGCTGCAGGTAGTCCTGCCAGCCGTGCCGGGGCTCCAGGTGCACCTCGTCGTCGGAGAACAGCTCGTCGACCACCGTGTCGACGACGCCGTCGAGCAGGTCGTCGCGGCTGGGCACGTAGCGGTACAGGCTCATCGCCTCGACGCCCAGCGCGGCTCCCAGCCGCCGCATGGTCAGCAGGGGGAGCCCCTGGTGGTCGATGAACTCGATCGCACCGCGGATGATCCGCTCCCGGTCGAGCGGGACGCGGGTGCCGAGGTCGACGACGCCGGTGGGCTGGTGCGCGGGCCGGCCACCGCGGTTCTCCGGGAGGTCGGGGTCGTCGGGGTGGTCGGGCGGTTCGATGCCACCCTCCACGATGGCCCCCACCTCGCCCGGGCCCGCGTCGTCGGGGTCGGGTGGCGTCTGCGCGGCCACCGCTGCCTCCTCGTGCGTCTCGTCCTGCCTTGTCAGGTCCGCGGTCGAGGGTGTCACTGCACGGATGCCCCGGCACGTCGAGGGGTGCGACGTGTGAGACGGGTCACGCAGGTTTGGGTTCGCTGGATTCGGTGCATCAATGGCTCGTCGCCACTGCCTTACACCGTAGGAACAGTGGCGGACGATCTGGTTTCGAGCAAAGGGACCAGACCCACCGCGGCACCACAGGGTGCCCCACCAGGGAGGGACGTGCCATGAGCGCCATCGACAAGATCAAGAACAAGGCCGAGGAGCTCGTCGGCGAGGCCAAGGAGGCCGTCGGCAAGGCCACGGACAACGAGCAGCTGCAGGCCGAGGGCCAGCGGGACCAGGCCGCCGGCAACACCAAGCAGGCCGGCGAGAAGGTCAAGGACGTCTTCAAGTGATCGCCGGGGGTGGGGGATGCCCGGCATCCCCCACCCCGACCGCACCACCCCTCACCTGACCGACCACCCCCGCCCGACGCGGGGAACCCGACGAGGAGCCCCCGTGTCCATCGACCCGAACCCGCGGCCGACCACCACCCCGGCCGGCACCACCGCGCCCACCACCACCTCGAGCACCGCCGCGCACGCCGCCCCGGCCGAGACCGTGGTCGCCACCCCCAGCCGCCGTGACGTCCTCACGGCCGAGAAGGAGCGCGCCGGCGGCGTGAAGATCGGCTCCGCCTTCTTCGGCTGGCTGACCGCCACCGGCATGGCCGTGCTGCTGACCGCCCTGGTCGCCGCGGCGGGCACCGCGGTCGGGCTGGCCACCGACACCTCGCTGGCCGAGGCCGCCGACCAGGCCGCCAGCGACCCCTCGACCGTCGGCTGGACCGGCGGGATCGCCCTGCTGGTGATCCTCTTCCTCTCCTACTGCTCCGGTGGCTACGTGGCCGGCCGCATGGCCCGCTTCCACGGCATGCGCCAGGGCATCGCCGTGTGGGGCGTCGCGGTCGTCGTCGCCGTCGTGGTGGCCGTGCTGGCCGCCGTCGCCGGCGACCAGTACGACGTGCTCGGCCAGCTCAACGCCTTCCCGCGGCTGCCCGTCGGCAACGGCGACCTGACCACCACCGCGGTGGTGGTGGCCGTGGCCGTCGCCGGTGTCGCGCTGATCGGGTCGGTGCTCGGCGGTCTCGCCGGCATGCGCTTCCACCGCAAGGTGGACAAGGCCGGTCTCGGCGCCTGATCTGCACCCGTGCTCCGGCCCGGTCCCCCGCGGGGGGCCGGGCCGGAGCCGTGTCCGGGTCCCGGCGTCAGCCGGGGAGCAGTCCGTACAGCACGTCGAGGGCGGCGGCGGTGACCACGGCGGCCGGTACGAGCAGCACCAGGGCGACGGCCCGGGTGCGGTGGTGGCGGGGGAGGACCCCGGCCACCACCAGGGCGACGACGGCGGACACCACCCCCTGCACCGGGTGCGGGACCACCCCCTCGGGCCGGACGACCAGCACCCACAGCGTGCGGTCGGCCAGTGCCAGCGACGCCGCCCCGGCCAGCAGCGCCCCCGGCAGCACACCGCGCCGCACGCACGCCTCGCGGACGACGGCGGCGAAGGCCGGCACCGCGGTCAGCGACAGCAGCACCCACGCGGCCAGCAGCACCAGGTTCGCCCGCAGCCCGAAGCCGAGCACGCCGACCGCCCAGCCGTAGTAGCCCGCGCTCATGACGGCGAAGAACACCGCGCTGCCCGTCGCTGCCGACCGGGCGACGAGCGCGACGGCGAGCACCCACGCGGCCGGGTAGGACCCCAGGTCGGCCAGCCACGTCACCCCGGAGGCGTCCGCGGCCTTCGCCGCCACCCCGGCCAGCAGCCCGAGCCCGGCGAGCAGCCCGAGCCCGGCCCGCCGCGCCGGCCGCCCGGTCGACGTCTGCATGCCGGGCAGCATGCCGGACCGGTCAGCCGGACCCGAGCACGTGCGCCCGCACGTCGGTCTTGAGCACCTTGCCCACCGTCGACCGCGGCAGGTCGGGCCAGACGTGCAGCTCCTTGGGTGCCTTGACGCTGCCGATCCGCTCCTTGACGAACGCCGTCACGGCCGCCGCGTCGAGCTGCGCCCCGGGCCGGGCCTGGACGACGGCCACCACCCGCTCGCCCCACTTCTCGTCGGGGACCCCGACCACGGCGGCGTCGGCGACGTCCGGGTGGGCGGTGAGCGCGTTCTCCACCTCGGCGGAGTACACGTTGAACCCGCCCGTGATGATCATGTCCTTGGCCCGGTCGACGACGTACAGCCAGTTCTCGGCGTCGAGGTACCCGATGTCGCCCGTGTGGTGCCAGCCGTGCGCCGACGCCGCCGCCGTGGCTGCCGGGTCGCCCAGGTAGCCGGCCATGACCAGCGAGCTGCGCGCCACGATCTCGCCCCGCTCGCCGGTCGGCAGCAGGGTGCCGTCGTCCGCCATGATCGCGACGGTGACCAGCGGCGACGGCCGGCCGGCCGACGACAGGTGCTCGACGGCGACGCTGCCGTCGGGTCGCCGGTGGTCGGCCGGCGACATCGTCGAGATCATCATCGGCGCCTCGGACTGGCCGAACAGCTGCGCCATCGGCCAGCCGCGCTCCAGCGCCTCGGTCAGCCGGGCCACCGACATGGGCGCCGCGCCGTACCAGAAGCACTGCAGCGACCCGAGGTCGGTGACGGCTGACCGCGGGTGGTCCAGCAGCATGTAGACCAGCGTCGGCGGCAGGAACGTGTGCGTGACCCGGTGTCGCGGGACTGCGTCGAGGAAGTCGTCCAGCGAGGGCTTGGGCAGCACCACGACCTGCCCGCCCAGCGCCATCACCGGGAAGCAGAGCACCCCGGCCGCGTGGGTGAGCGGCGCGAGCGCCAGGTAGACCGGCCGGCCCTCGAACGGGTAGCTCATCAAGGTGATCGCCGACATCGTCTCGATCGACCGCGAGGTGAGCAGCACACCCTTCGGCCGGCCGGTGGTGCCTCCGGTGCCGACCACCATGACGACGTCGTCGACGGGTTCGACCTCGAACGGGTCGGCCGGGACGCCGTCGAGCCACTGCGCCAGCGACGGCGCCCCGGTGTCCTCGGCGTCCAGGCAGACCAGCGTGGTGAGCGCCGGCAGCTGGTCGCGGATCTGCGCCACCAGGGGTGCGAAAGCCGCCTGGTAGAGCAGCGCGGTGCAGCCGAACAGGTCGAGCAGCTCGCGGTTCTCCGCGGCCTGGTTGCGCGGGTTCACCGGCGCCCACACGGCACCGGCGCGGGCGATGCCGAAGACGCAGGCGAACGCGACCGGGTCGTTGGCCGACAGCACCGCGACGCTCTGGCCGGGCCGGACGCCCGAGCGCACGAGCGCCCGGGCGACCCGGTGGCTGACCTCCTGGACCTGGCCGTAGCTGTACGTCGTCTCCCCGGCCGTGAGGCAGGGGGCGTCCGGGCCGAGCGAGGCGCCCTTGTCGAGCCAGGAGGTCAGCCCCATGTCAGCGGTGCTCGGTCACGACCGGGTCGAGCACCAGCCCGAACTGGCGCAGCACGCCCAGCAGCTGCCGGTGGCCGAAGGCCTGGCAGCCCGAGGCGAACCCGACCCGCAGCGGCTTCTGCTGCAGCAGCGACATCGCGGCCCAGGCCTGCATGAGCCCGGTCTGCTTGTAGTTGCTGTTGCCGTGGATGACCACGTGCTTGCGGCCCAGTGGGCCCGAGGCGTGCACCGAGTCGATCGAGGTGTTGATCCGGGGGTTCTCCCGCGGGGGCATGCCGGTGCTCCACTGCTCGGCGATCGCGGCCAGCTTCTCGTCCCACTGGTCGCGGGGCAGGGTCTTGATCTCGCTCTCGACCATCGCCGTGGTGGCCACGACGGCCTGCATGACCGGCTTGTTCATGACGCCGCCGGCGACCTTGACGGTGGAGACGCGTGGGTCGTCCTTGAACCAGACCGGGTGCGAGGTGCCGCCCCACGGCACGGCCAGGGCCAGCTCGTGGCTGCCGGGCACCACGACGTCGAACGTGTGGGTCGGCTCGAACTTCACGTACTGGTTCTCCTCCAGGTGGAACCAGTCGGCCTTGAGGATGGTGAAGATCGTCTCGGTCGAGGCCTTGGTCGGGAAGCCCTTCCAGAGCACCAGGACGTCGAGGGTGTCCAGCCCCGGGGTCTCCAGCGCGATGTTGATGGCGATCTCGCCGGTCGTGTACATCTGCGCGATGCCGGGGGAGAGCAGCAGGCCGGCGTCGGCGAACTGCGTGCCCCAGCGGCGCTGGCACTCCAGCACCCAGTCCTGCTCGCCGGTGGTGTCCAGGTAGTGCGTGCCGGCGGCCAGGCAGGCGTCGACCACCGCCGGGCCGAGGTTGATGAACGGGCCGACCATGTTGCAGACCACCTGGGCGCCGGTGAAGAGCTCGGTGAGCGCTTCGACGGTGTGCTCGACCTCGACCACCTCGTACTGCGCGGTCTCGATCCCGGGGATCTTCTCGACCACCTCGCGCACGCGGGCGGCGTCGCGGCCGGCGGCCACGAAGGGCACGTTGAGCTCGCGCAGGTACTCGCAGACCAGGCGGCCGGTGTAGCCGCTGGCGCCGTAGACGACGACCGGCTTCGTGTCGGTCACGACCCCATCCCCCCGTCGACCGAGATGCCGGTGCCGTTGACGAACCGGGCGGCGTCCGAGGCCAGGAAGGCGACGACGTCGGCCATGTCGGCGACCTCGCCGAGCCGGCCCGAGGGGGTGAGCGAGACGACGGCGCCCACGGCCTCCTCGACCGAGGGGAACAGGCCGAGCTCGGCCATGTCGACGGCGAGCTGGTTGCCCATCGTGGTGGGCACCAGGCCGGGGTAGATGCAGTTGACCCGCACGCCGTAGCCGAGCTTGCCCGACTCGGCCGCGGCGATCCGGGTGAGCCGGTCGACGGCGGACTTGGTGGCCGAGTACCCCGAGATGCCGGGGAAGACGATGGTGGCGGCGACCGAGGCGATGTTGACGATCGAGCCGCCGGTGCCGGCGACCCCGCCGGGGCGCATGGCCCGCAGGCCGTGCTTGACGCCCAGCGCGGTGCCCAGCACGTTGACCTCGAGCATGCGGCGCAGGTCGGCCGGGTCGAACTCCGTGATCAGCGACGAGATCTCGATGCCGGCGTTGTTCACCAGGACGTCGAACCCGCCCATGATCCCGCTGGCCTCGGCGACGGCGGACTCCCAGCCGGCTTCGTCGGTGACGTCGAGGTGCACGAACCCGGTGGTGGCACCGTCCGCGCCCAGCTCCTCGGCCGTGGCGCGGCCCTCGTCGTCGAGCAGGTCGGCCACCACCACCGACGCGCCGTTCCGCACGAGGGCCTCGGCCATGCCCTGGCCGAGGCCGCGGGCCCCTCCGGTGACCAGGGCCTTGCGCCCGGTCAGGTCGAACACCGACATCAGTGCCTCCGCTGCGTCCGGTCACCGGGCCGCCGGCCGACGCTGGCCGGCGGTCCCCGCTGTGACGCCGGTCATGCTTCGCTGTCGTCTTGACGACTGTCAAGGAAAATCTTGACGACTGTCCAGAGGGCGGACGGGCCGGTACGCTCGGCCGGATCGGAGGGGGTGACGGCGTGGCCGAACGGGTGGACAAGGTCGCGGCGCGGCGGGCCGAGCTCGCGGCGGCGACGCTGCGGACGCTGGCCGAGCTGGGGTACGCCCGCACGAGCCTGCGCGAGATCGCGCAGAACTCGGAGTTCAGCCACGGGGTGCTGCACTACTACTTCCAGGACAAGGTCGACCTGATCACGCACTGCGTGCGCGAGTACAAGGCGATCTGCGTGACCCGCTACGACCAGGTCGTCGCCACGGCCACCACGCCGGCGCAGCTGCGCGAGGGCTTCCTCGAGAAGCTCGCGCAGACGCTGGTGGAGGAGCCGCACATGCACCGGCTCTGGTACGACCTGCGCAACCAGTCGATGTTCGAGCCCTCCTTCCGGGTCGACGTCGCCGCCATCGACGACAGCCTCGAGCGCATGGTCTGGCGGGTCGTCTCCCGCTACGCCGACCTGGTCGGCACCCCGCCCCTGGTCACCCCGCCGGTCATGTACGCCCTCTTCGACGGGCTCTTCCAGCAGGCCCTGCTGCGCCAGCTGGCCGGCGACCCCGCGGCCGCCGCCGACCTGCAGGCCGGGGTCACCGCCGTCGTCGCCCAGGTCGTCCCGGCCGACCGGGCGGCCGTCCCCGGCTGAGCGGGTCTGGTTGGCTGGAGGCGAGCGCCGGGGTGGTCCCCGGCCCGTGACGCGAGAAGGAGCCCCCCGTGGCCGAGCTGACCCGCCCCGACGTCGAGCCCCCCACCGGCCCGGCCCCCGACGACCTGGTGATCGAGGACCTCGTGGTCGGTGACGGCGACGAGGCCACCGTGGGCAAGCGCGTGTCGGCGCACTACGTCGGCGTCACCCACGACACCGGTGAGCAGTTCGACGCCTCCTGGGACCGCGGTGACGCGTTGGAGTTCCAGCTCGGCGTGGGCATGGTCATCGCCGGCTGGGACGAGGGCATCGCCGGCATGAAGGTCGGCGGTCGCCGCCGGCTCACCATCCCGCCGCACAAGGCCTACGGCGACCGCGGCGCCGGCGGCGTCATCAAGCCCGGCGCCACGCTGGTCTTCGTCGTGGACCTCGTCGGCGTCCGCTGACCCGGTCGAGCCCCTCACCGCGCCCCCGTCGGGAACACCCGGCGGGGGCGTGCTGTTGGGGCCGGTCGTGAAGGTGGAGATCTGGTCCGACGTCGTCTGCCCGTGGTGCTACATCGGCAAGCGCCGGTTCGAGACCGCGCTGTCGAGGTTCGAGCACGCCGACGACGTCGAGGTGGTCTGGCGCAGCTTCCAGCTCGACCCCACGGTCGCCGAGGGCGACGTCCACCCGACGCTGCCGGCGCTGGCCCGCAAGTACGGCCGCAGCGAGGCCGAGATGCGCGAGCAGATGACCTCCCTCGACGCGCTCGCCCTGCGCGAGGGCCTGCACTACGACCTCGCGAACGGCATGGCGGGCAACACCCTGCTGGCCCACCAGCTCATCCACCTCGCCGCCGCGCGCGGCGTGCAGGACGCGATGAAGGAACGCCTGCTGCACGCCTACTTCGAGGAGCGCGCGTCGGTGTTCGACGTCGACTCCCTGGTGCCGCTGGCCGTCGAGGTCGGCCTGGACGCCGACGAGGTGCGCGCCGCGCTCACCGACCGCCGGTACCTGGCCGCCGTCCACGAGGACATCGCCACCGCCCGGGCGCTCGGCGCCACCGGCGTCCCGTTCTTCGTCGTCGACCGCGCCTACGGCGCCTCCGGCGCCCAGGACCCCGACGTCCTGCTCCAGCTGCTGCAGCGCGCCTGGACCGACAGCCACCCGCTGGCGACCGTGCCGCCGGCCGCCGGGTGCGAGGGCGACAGCTGCACCGTGTGACCTAGGGTCGGCGGCATGGTCGACCCGCGCCGGTACCGCATCTCCGACGCCGACCGCGAGCGGGCGGCCCAGCGGCTGCACACCGCGATGGCCGAGGGTCGCATCACCTTCACCGAGCTCGACGAGCGGTTGGCGCAGGTCTACGCGGCCCTGTACGCCGAGGACCTCGAACCGCCGTTGGCCGACCTGCCGCCCGAGCACCCCGCGCCGTCCGGTCTGGCCGTTCCGCCGCCGTCCACGACCACCGCGTGGCAGCCCGCGCCGCCGGCCGGCCCCGCCCCCGTCGTGCTGAAGACGGGCATGGGCGACATCAAGCGCAACGGCGCCTGGCAGGTGCCACCCGTGCTGGAGGTGCAGAGCACCATGGGCAACGCCGTCCTGGACTTCACCCAGGCGCTGGTTCCCCAGCAGGTCATCGAGCTGCGGCTGAAGCTGGGCGCCGGCACGGCGAAGCTGATCCTCCCGGACGGCGCCACCGCTGACGTCGACGGCGTCTCGGCCGGCATGGGCAGCGTGAAGAACAAGGTGCCGGCCGGCCCGCAGCCCGGTCAGCTGCACGTGGTGGTGCGCGGCAAGGTGTCGATGGGCGACGTCGTCGTCCGGTACCCCTACGAGATCGGCCGCTTCCGGTTCTGAGGGCCGGGTAGGGGACGCCGGTGCTGAACCACGCCGACCCCTTCCCCGACCGGCCCGGCCCGGTCGTCGTCCTGCTGCCGGCCTTCCCGCTGGACCACCGGCTCTGGGACGACGTCGCAGCCCTCCTGCCCGCCCCGCTGCGGCCGGTCGCGGTCGACCTGCCCGGGCTCGGCTCCACGGCGGCGGGTGAGCCGTCGCTGCAGGTGGCCGTCGACGGGGTCGTCGAGCTGCTGGACCACCTGGGCGCCGCCCGGGCCGTGGTCGCGGGGCTGTCCACGGGCGGGTACGTCGCCGCGCTGCTGGCCGGCCACGCGCCGGACCGCGTCGCGGCGCTGGCCCTGTGCGACACGACCACCGAGGTCGGCCCGCCCGACGTCCCCGCCGACCGGCTGGCCGTGGCCGCCGACCTGGAGCAGCACGGCATCGAGGTGGTGCTCGACTCCGTGGCCGAGGGCCTGGGCCCGCACGCCGGCCCGGAGCTGGCCGGCCGGGTCGAGACGATGATCCGGTCGCAGGACCCCGACGACGTCGCGTGGGTGTGCCGCGCCCTGGCCGCCCGGCCCGACACGTCGCAGGCCGTGCGCGACTTCCCGGGCCCGGTGCTGCTGGTGTTCGGCGAGCACGACGCACCCACCCCGCCGGCGCAACGCCTGGCCGGGCTGCAGGAGCTCCGCCCGGACGCGGTCGCGCTGGTCGTGCCGGGGTCGGGCCACCTCACCGCGCTGGAGTCCCCGGCCGCGGTCGCGGAGGCCCTGACGACGCTCGCCTCCCAGGAGCAGGAGCAAGACGTCTGATACGTCTTGCCCAGTGGTAGACGTCATGTACGTCTCGGCTGTCCTGGACCGCGCGTCGGCGCTAGCCTCCATGGATCGCACCCGCCGGGCGGGCGCGAGCACCACCGCCGGTGCGAGCTCCGCAGCGGCGGGAACAGAGGATGGAGACGCCCTGTGACGTCCGTGGCCACCCCCGGTCTGGAGAACGCCCCCACCACCCACTCGCGCCTGCTGGCCTGGGTGGCCGAGATGGTGGAGCTGACGACCCCGGACCGCGTGGTGTGGGTGGACGGCAGCGACTCCGAGTACGCCCGCCTCACCGACCAGCTGGTCGAGGCCGGCACGTTCACCCGGCTGGAGGCCAAGCCGCACTCGTTCCTGGCCCAGTCCGACCCCAGCGACGTCGCCCGGGTGGAGGACCGCACCTACATCTGCTCGGTCGACGAGGCCGACGCCGGTCCCACCAACAACTGGATGGAACCGGCCGAGATGAAGGCCGTCATGACCGAGCTGTACCGCGGGTGCATGCGCGGTCGCACGATGTACGTCATCCCGTTCTGCATGGGGCCCATCGAGGCCGAGTCGCCCATGTTCGGCGTCGAGATCACCGACTCCGAGTACGTCGTCGTCTCCATGCGGGTCATGGCGCGCATCGGCACCCGGGCGCTGGAGGCCATGGGCACCGACCGGCCGTTCGTGCCGGCGATGCACTCCCTCGGCGCCCCGCTCGAGCCCGGCCAGGCCGACGTCCCGTGGCCCTGCAGCTCCACCAAGTACATCGTCCAGTTCCCCGAGGAGCGGATGATCTGGTCCTACGGCTCGGGCTACGGCGGCAACGCCCTGCTGGGCAAGAAGTGCTACTCGCTGCGCATCGCCTCGGTCATGGCCCGCGACGAGGGCTGGCTCGCCGAGCACATGCTGATCCTCAAGCTCACCAACCCCGAGGGGAAGGTGCACTACATCGCCGCGGCGTTCCCGAGCGCCTGCGGCAAGACCAACCTGGCGATGCTCGAGCCCACCATCCCGGGCTGGAAGGTCGAGACCCTCGGCGACGACATCGCGTGGATGCGGTTCGGCGAGGACGGCCGGCTCTACGCCCTGAACCCCGAGTTCGGCCTGTTCGGCGTGGCGCCGGGCACCGGCTGGGACACCAACCCCAACGCGATGCGCGCCATCGACCAGGGCAACTCGGTGTTCACCAACGTCGCGCTCACCGACGACGGCGACGTCTGGTGGGAGGGCATGACCGACGAGCCGCCGGCACACCTGACCGACTGGAAGGGCCGCGACTGGACGCCGGACTCCGACGAGCCCAGCAGCCACCCGAACAGCCGGTTCTGCACGCCGATCACCCAGTGCCCGATCCTCGCCCCCGAGTACGACGACCCGAAGGGCGTGCCCATCTCGGCGATCCTCTTCGGCGGTCGCCGCAAGACCACGATCCCGCTGGTCTCCCAGGCGCGGGACTGGAACCACGGCGTCTTCATGGGGGCCACGCTCTCCTCGGAGACCACCGCGGCCGCCACCGGCGCGGTCGGCGTCGTGCGCCGCGACCCGTTCGCGATGCTGCCGTTCATCGGCTACAACGCCGGTGACTACTTCAACCACTGGGTCGAGACCGGCAAGTCGGCCGACGCGAGCAAGCTGCCGTCGATCTTCTACGTCAACTGGTTCCGCCGGGACGACGAGGGCGGCTTCCTGTGGCCGGGCTTCGGCGAGAACTCCCGCGTGCTCAAGTGGGTCGTCGAGCGGCTCGAGGGCACCGCGTCGGCCGTCGAGACCCCGGTCGGCCACGTGCCGACCGTGGACTCCCTCGACGTCGAGGGCCTGGGCATGACCCGCGAGCAGGTCGAGGCGGCGCTGGCGGTGGAGCCGGAGGAGTGGCGCGAGGAGATCCCGCAGATCACCGAGTGGTTCGAGAAGTTCGGCGACAAGCTCCCCACGACGATGTGGGACGAGCTGGAGATCCTCAAGAGCCGCCTGGCCTGAGCGAGGCCACCCTCGCCCCCGGTGCGCCGTGCGCGCCGGGGGCGAGGAGCCCGACCTGCATGCCGGTCGGGCTCCGCCCGGCTACCGTGACGGGATGAGGCATGTCGCGGGGTTCGTCGTCGGGCTCGTCCTGGCTGCCGCCGCGTTGCTGACCGTGGGCAACGGTGCGCTGCGGCTGGGCGCCGCCGTCCTGCGCGGTGCGACCAGCACCGACGGCTTCGTCTGGCTGGCCGTCGGCGCCGGCGTCCTCGGTGTCGCCGCGGCGCTGCGTCGGCTCTCGCCGTTGGTGCCGCTGCTGGCCGGTGCCCCGTTCGTGGCCCTGGGCGTGCTCGTGCAGTTCGCCCCCGAGCAGCTGGCCCGGTTCGCCCCGCGCATCGGCGGCGAGGTCCTCGACGGACTGCGCGCCTTCGCCGGGGTGGGTGGCGCGCTGGTGGTCGGCGTGGTGCTGGTGCTGCTCGCCCTGGTGCCGCAGGGGCGGCGCCGTGCCCGGCTCGACCGCGGTGACGACGGCCGCGACGACGACGGCTTCACCGCGGTGCCCACCGCCGAGCCGGAGGCCTGGCGCTCGGGTGGCCCGAGCACCAACGCCTATCCTTCGGCCACCCCCTACGAGCGGCCCCCGCTGGACCGGCCCTCGTCCTGACCACCGGGCCGGCGCCACCTGCGCCGCCGTCCCGCACGTCCCCCGGACCCTGCCGTCGGAGGCCTCCCGCTCGTGCCCAACCCCTACCTGCAGGTGCTGCGCACGCCGCACGCGCTGCCGATGGTGGCCTCGGCGTTCATCGGGCGGCTCCCGCTGTCGATGATCGGGCTGGGCAGCGTGCTGCTCGTGCAGGACTACACCGGCTCCTACGCCCTCGGCGGCGGGGTCGCCGCGGCCGGCGCGATCGCCACCGCGATCAGCGGGCCGGTCCTGGGCCGGCTGGCCGACACCCTGGGCCAGCGCCGGGTGCTGCTGCCGTTGCTGGTGGTCTTCGTGCTGGCCGGCTTCGGCTTCCTGTTCTCGGTGCGCGAGGGCTGGCCGCTGTGGATCGTGTTCGCCACCGGTGCGCTGGCCGGGGCGTGCATCCCGCCGGTGGGCTCGATGATCCGGGTGCGCTGGACCCACCTGCTGCGCGGTACCCCGCGGCTGCCGACCGCGCTGGCGATGGAGTCGGTGGTCGACGAGTTCGTCTTCATCGTCGGGCCGGTGCTGGTCACGTTCCTGTCCACCACCGGGCACACCACCTCCGGTGTGGTCACCGCGTTCAGCCTCGCCGTGGTCGGCAGTCTGGCCTTCGCCGCCCAGGGGCGCACCGAGCCGCCCGCGCACGGCCACGAGAGCCGGCAGGGGCCCTCGGCCATGCGCACGGCGGGGCTGCGGGTGCTCTTCGTCGTCGGCCTGGCCGTGGGCACGATCCTGGGCACGCTGGAGATCGCCCTGGTCGCCTTCGCCGACGAGGTCGGCGCGAAGTCCTACTCGGGCGTGCTCATCGCCGCGCTGGCGATCGGCTCGATGGTCTCGGGCATCGGCTGGGGCACGGTGCACTTCCGGTCGCCGGTGCGCCGTCGGCTGCTCGTCGTCCTGCCCGTGTTCGTGCTGTTCAGCCTGCCGCTGGTGCTGGTCACCGATCTCTGGGTGATGATCCCGTTCGTCGTGCTGGCCGGTCTGGCCGTGTCCCCCTCGCTCATCAGCGCCTTCACCCTCACCGAGGTGCTGGTGCCGCGGGCGGTGGTGACCGAGGCGTTCACCTGGATCGGCACCGCGCTGGCCATCGGGGTCGCGGTCGGGGCCTCGGTCGCGGGCAAGGTCGTCGACGTCGCCGGGGCCAACCAGGCCTTCCTGGTCGCCACGGTCGGCGCCGCGGCCGCCGGGGTGGTCGTGGCGGTGTTCCAGCGCCTGCTGGTGGTCCCCGCCGAGCACGCCGGGGACCCCGCGCTCGCCCGCTGACGGCGATCCGCACGGAGAAGTGCACCGAATCGGTGCGGTTTCTTGCGCTGTGCTGCCGTCGTGTGGTTGCCTCTCCGGCGTGACGTACTCGCTCGCGCTCCACCGGAGGTCCGCCGTGGACCTGCTGCGTGTCGCCAGCGCGCTGTGTCCGGGCTGCTGACCTCTCCCCAGCGCCCGCACCCGTCACCCGCCGCGAGGACCCGGACGACCCCGGTCCCGCCGCGCCCGCACTCCCGGAGATCCCGCATGACCACCGTGCTGCCCCCTGCCACCCCGAGCGCCGTCCCCGCCGCGGCGCCGAGCACCGCACCCGCCGGCGCCGCCGCGCTCGCCGTCGCCCTCGCCATCCGCACCGACCTGTGGGCCGACCGGGTCGAGTACCGCGAGGAGTCCCGCTGGACCTCGCTGCTCGACCCCGCCGACGTCGCGCACGCCATCGACCCCTCGCTGCACGCCGAGCTGCACGACGCCCAGATCTGGCTGCTGTCCTGGCTGCCCGGCCAGGGCACCCCGCTGCACGACCACGGCACCTCGGCCGGGGCGTTCGCCGTCGCCCGCGGCGGGCTCACCGAGCGGGTGGTCGCCCGGGGGGTGGACGGCGCGCCGCGCCAGAGCACCGCCGACCTCGCGGCCGGGCGCGTGCGGTTCTTCGGTGCCCACTACGTGCACCAGGTGGTGAACACGCTGCACGAGCCCGCGGTCAGCGTGCACGTCTACGCCCCGCGGCTGACGCTGATGAACACCTACCGCATCGACGAGTCCGGGCTGGTCCGCGTCGGCACCGAGCGCGCCGGGGTGGACTGGTGACCGCCGTCCTCGAGCCGGTCACCCGGCGCGCCCCCGCCCTCCGGCCCCCGGGCGCGGTCTCGGTCGACGAGCTGCTGGCCGACGCCCGCTCGCGCATCCAGCGGGTCACCCCGCAGCAGGCCGCGGCGCGCATCGCCGCCGGTGCGCTGCTGGTCGACATCCGCCCCGCCGCCCAGCGCAACCGCGAGGGCTGGGTCGCCGGGGCCACCGTCGTCGAGCGCAACGTGCTCGAGTGGCGGTTCGACCCGACCAGCGACGCCCGCCTGCCCGAGGCCACCGGCTACGACCTCGACGTCGTCGTGCTGTGCTCGGAGGGCTACACCTCCAGCCTGGCCGCCGACGCCCTGCGTTCGCTGGGCCTGCGCACCGCCACCGACGTCGTCGGCGGCTTCCACGCCTGGGTGGCGGCGGGCCTGCCGCACGTGCCCGGGTACGGCGCCCGCGCCGTCTGAGACCCGCCCGGCCCGCGCACCCGACGGAGGGGTGCCGCGGGCCGGGCGTCGTCCACCGGCGCGCAGCCCCGCCTGGCAGGGTGGGGCGATGACCCGATCGCGCGCGGCCGCCGGCGGTGGCCGGCTGGTGCTGGTGCCGCCCGAGCGGGTGGAGCGGTGGCTGGACAACGCCGCGGCCCGGCACGGCTCGTTCGCCGACGTCGCGGCCGACGCCGAGGGCGTCATGCTCACCTGCGCCGACGGCGACGTCCTGCGCCTGGTGCCGCCCTTCGGGTGGGACGGTCCCGGCCCGGCCGCGCTCACCCGGCTGGGGGTGGCTGCCCGCTCCCGGCACCGGGTGGCCGTGCTGCTGGTGCGCCGCGGGCGGTGGGCCGTCGGGGTGTTCGACGGCCCCGACCTGGTCGTCTCCAAGGTCGACAGCCGGCTCGTGCAGGGCCGCACCGCGGCGGGCGGGTGGTCGCAGCAACGGTTCGCCCGGCGGCGCGGCAACCAGACCGACGCGGTGGTCGACCACGCCGTGGAGACCGCGCTGCGGGTGCTCGGACTGCACGTCGCCACCTGCGCGGCGCTGGTGACCGGTGGCGACCGCGGCCTGGTCGACGACGTCCTCGGCGACCGGCGGCTGGCCGACCTCGCGGCCCTGCGCCGGCTGGACCCGGTGGAGGTGGGCGAACCCACCAAGGAGGTGCTGCTGGCCACCCCGGCCCAGTTCCGCGCCGTCCGGGTGCACCTGACCGGGTGACCGGGGCGCGGCAGTGATGAGCCGGGTCCACCGATGTCCGTCCTGGCTCACCGGCGTCGGTGAGCCAGGACGGACTTCGATCAGCTGAGCTGATCCACGCCGGGCGTCAGAGCAGCTCGAGGACGGTGGCGTTGGCCTGGCCGCCGCCCTCGCACATGGTCTGCAGGCCGTAGCGGATCCCGTTGTCGCGCATGTGGTGGACCATCGTGGTCATGATGCGGGCGCCCGAGGCGCCCAGCGGGTGGCCCAGGGCGATGGCCCCGCCGAGGGGGTTCAGCATCTTCTCGTCGGCCCCGATCTCGGCCTGCCAGGCCAGCGGCACCGAGGCGAAGGCCTCGTTGACCTCGAAGACGCCGATCTCGTCGAGCCGCAGCCCCGAGCGGTCGAGCACCTTCTTCGTGGCCGGGATGGGCGCGGTCAGCATGATGACCGGGTCGTCGGCGGCCAGCGCCACGCTGTGCACCCGGGCGATGGGGGTCATGCCCAGCTGGGCGGCCTTCTCGCTGGTCATCATGAGCAGCGCGGCCGAGCCGTCGGAGATCTGGCTGGCGTTGCCGGCACTGACCACGCCGTCGGCCTGGAACGGGGTCTTGAGGCCGGCCAGGGCCTCGACGGTGCCGCCGCGGCGCACACCTTCGTCGGCGCCCACGCGGCCCTCGGGGGCGTCGACCGGGGCCAGCTGGGCGTCGAACCGGCCCTCGTCCTGCGCGGCGGCGGCGCGCTCGTGGGAGCGGAGGGCGAACTCGTCGAGCTGGGTGCGCGACAGGCCCCAGCGGGCGGCGATCATCTCGGCGCCGATGCCCTGGTTCGGGCTCACGCCGTCGTACCGGTCCATGAACTTCGGGCCCATGGGGTCCTGGGTGCCGCGGGAGGAGCCCATGGGCACCCGCGACATCGACTCGATGCCACCGGCGACGACGACGTCGTAGTGCCCGGCGACCAGGCCGGCCGCGGCGAAGTGCACGGACTGCTGGGAGGAGCCGCACTGCCGGTCGACCGTGGTGCCGGGGACCGACTCGGGCCAGCCCGCGGCCAGCACGGCGGTGCGGGCGATGTCGAAGGTCTGCTCGCCGCTCTGCGAGACGCAGCCCCAGATGACGTCGTCGACCAGGGCCGGGTCCAGGCCGGAGCGGGAGGCCAGTGCGCTGAGCACGTGGGCGGACAGGTCGGCCGGGTGGACGCCGGACAGGCCCCCGTTGCGCTTGCCGACGGGCGTGCGCACGGCCTCGACGATGACTGCGTCGCGCATCCGGCGACTCCTCTCGTGGGGCGCCGGCTCCGCTGCCGACGCTGAACGGTCAGCTCTGACTGTAGCGCGGCGGAGCCGATCGGTGGAGGGAGGACGAGCCGGTCGGTGGATGCCGGTGCGGGCCGCCGCCCGCGAGGGTCGTGGCATGGCGTTGATCGAGGTGCGCGGACTGCGCAAGACCTACGGCCGCACGGTCGCGGTGGACTCGCTGGACCTGGACGTCGACGAGGGGCAGGTGGTCGGTGTCCTGGGGCCCAACGGGGCGGGCAAGACGACCACCGTCGAGTGCGTCGCCGGCCTGACCCGCCCGGACGCCGGCACGGTGTCGCTGGCCGGGCACGTGCCCTGGCGCGACCGCGGGCCGGTGACCCGGCTGCTCGGGGTGCAGCTGCAGAGCTCCGGGCTGCCGGCCAAGCTCACCGCCCGCGAGGCGGTGCAGATGGTCGCCGCCTGCCACGACGACCCGGTCGACCCCGACGAGCTGGTCGACCGGCTGGGGCTGGGGCCGGTCGCCGGCACCCGGTACGCCAAGCTCTCCGGCGGCCAGCAGCAGCGGCTGGCGATCGCCACCGCCCTGGTCGGCCGGCCCCGCGTGGTGCTGCTCGACGAGCTGACCACCGGCCTGGACCCCGAGGCCCGCCGCCGGACCTGGGACCTGGTCCGCGACGTCCGGGACGCCGGGACGACGGTCGTGCTGGTCACCCACCTGATGGAGGAGGCCCAGCAGCTCTGCGACCGCATCACGGTGGTCGCCGGTGGCCGGGTGGTCGCCGAGGGCACCCCGGACGAGGTCGTCGCCGGGCGGTCCGCGGCCACCACGATGTCCTTCCTCCCCACCGCTGCGCTGCCGTCCGGTGCGCTGGACGGGCTGCCCGGCGTCGTCGGGGTGCGCCGGGCCGGTGACCGGGTGGAGGTCACCGGGTCCGACGACGGCGTCCGCGCGGTGCTGCGCGCGCTCACCGCGCACGGCGTCGAGCCCGCGGGCCTGCGGGTGGCCGCCAGCACCCTCGACGAGGCCTACCTGGAACTGGTCCGCACCACGTCCCTCAGCACCGCCCCTGCCAGCACCGCCCCCGTCAGCACCGTCGCCGAGGAGTCCCGATGACCACCGCCGTCCGCACGACCGGCCGTGCCCGCCCGGGGCGCGCCGTCCTGGCCGCGGAGACGCGGTTGTTCCTCCGCGAGCCCGGCTCGCTGTTCTGGGTGCTGGCCTTCCCCACCCTGCTGCTCGTGGTCCTCGGTCTGGTGCCGGGCATGACCCAGCCGGACGACGACCTCGGCGGGCGCAGCTTCGTCGAGCTGTACGTGCCGGTGTCCTGCCTGCTGGCCGCGATCATGGCCGGGGCGATGGCGCTGCCGACGGTGGTGGCCACCTACCGCGAGCAGCGGATCCTGCGGCGCATCGCCACCACGCCGGCGCGGGCCGGGCACGTGCTCGGCGCCCAGGTGGTGCTGCACGGCACCGCGGTGGCCCTGTCGGTCGTGGTGGTCCTCGCCTGCGCCCGGCTCGTCCTGGGCGTCGCGCTGCCGGCGCAGCTCGCCGGCTGGGGGCTCGCCTTCCTGCTCGCACTGGTGGCGGTGCTGGCCGTGGGCGGGCTGGTGGCCGGCACCGCGCCCTCGGTGCGGATCGCCACGGCCCTGGGGACGGCGGTGTTCTTCCCGCTCATGTTCACCGCCGGCGTCTGGTTCCCGGTGAGCGGGATGGGCGGGGCGCTGCGCGACGTCGTGGCGGCGACCCCGCTGGGTGCGGCGGCGCTGGCGCTGGAGCAGGCCCAGGCCGGGGTCTGGCCGGACGCCGTCCACCTGCTGGTGGTGGCCGCGTGGGCGGTCGGGCTGACCGCGGTGGCGGTGCGATGCTTCCGGTGGCAGTGACGGGCAGGGAGGACCGGTGACCGACCTCGGCAGCAGCATCGAGCTGCGCTGGCGCGCCCTGCTCCGCCGCGGCCCCTACCTGCTGCTGGCGCTGGCCACCGCGGTGTCCGCGGGCACGATGCCGCTGTTCGGCGCCGGGCCGGTTGCGTGGAGCCTGCTGCTGGCCGGTGCCGTGGTGATCGCAGTGGCCCACCGGTTCGCCGTCGACCGGCGCTGGGGGGAGACCAGCCCCGGCCCGGACCGGGTCGGTGCCGCCTACGTCGCCGGCCGGACGGCGCTGGCCTTCGTGCTGACCTGGGTCAACCCGTTCTTCGCGCTCTTCGCGTTCGTCGGCTACTTCGACGCCTTCGAGCACGTGCGCCGCCGGTGGGTCACCCCGGTCGTGCTGGTCACCGCCGTCACCATGGCCGGCTCGCAGTCGGGCGGGCTGCCGCCGCAGGACCTCACCCAGGGTCTCGTGTTCGCCGGCCTGCTGGTGCTCAACGGCGGGTTGGCCGGGTTCTTCGTGCGCATGGAGCTCGACGAGAACCTGCTCAGCGCGCAGCGGGTGGCCACCATCGCCGAGCTCGAGCGCACGAACGCCCGGCTGGCCGAGGCGCTGGCGGAGAACGCCGACCTGCAGGCCGAGCTGGTGCAGCGGGCCCGCGACGCCGGGGTGCACGAGGAGCGGGAGCGGCTGGCGCTGGAGATCCACGACACCATCGCGCAGAGCCTGGTCGGCGTCGTCACGCAGCTGCAGGCGGTCGGGCCGTCCGACGAGCCGGTCGCCGTCCGGGCGCGGGTCGACCGGGCCACCGAGCTGGCCCGGGGGGCGCTGGTCGAGGCGCGGCGGTCGGTGGCCGGGTTGCTGCCCGCCGAGCTGGACGGCGCCGCGGCGCCGGCGGCCATCGAACGGCTGGCCGCCGAGTGGACCGCGCGCACCGGGTCGCCGCTGGAGGTGGTCGTCACCGGCGAGCCGCGGGCGGTGCCGGCCGAGGTCGAGGCCACCCTGCTGCGGGTCGCGGGTGAGGCGTTGGCCAACGTCGACCGGCACGCGCGGGCGCGCCGGGTGGGCCTGACCCTGTCGTTCATGCCCGACGAGGTGGTGCTCGACGTCCGCGACGACGGCGTGGGCTTCGCCGGAGACCGGACCGACGCAGTCACCGACGGTGCCCGGTTCGGGGTGCGCGGCATGCGGCAGCGGGCCGACCGGGTGGGCGGGGAGCTGGTGCTGGAGTCCGAGCCCGGCGCGGGCACGGCGATGTCGCTGCGGGTGCCGGTGCCCCGTGGGTGAGGTCCGGGTGGTGCTGGCCGACGACCACCCGGTGGTGCGGGACGGGCTGCGCGGCATGCTCGCCGCCGTCCCCGGGGTCGAGGTGGTCGGCGAGGCCGCGGACGGCGTCGAGGCGGTGGCCGTGGTGCGGGCGACCCGGCCCGACGTGCTGCTGCTGGACCTGCGGATGCCCGGCGGCGACGGCCTCGACGCCATCGCGGCGCTGCGCGGGGACCCGGTGCGGGTGCTGGTGCTGTCCACCTTCGCCACCGGGCGCGACGTCACCGCGGCGCTGGAGGCCGGCGCCACCGGCTACGTCCTGAAGGACACCCCGGCCGCCCAGCTGGTGGCCGCGCTGCGGGCCGCGGCGGCGGGGGAGTCGGTGCTCTCGCCGGCGGTGGCGACCCAGGTGGTGTCGCGGCTGCGCGGGGAGACCGACGGCCTGACCGACCGGGAGCTGGCCGTGCTGCGACTGGTCGCCCAGGGCACCCCGAACCGGGCGATCGCGGCGTCGCTGTTCGTCAGCGAGGCCACCGTGAAGACCCACCTGGGCCACGTGTTCGGCAAGCTCGGCGCCACCGACCGCGCCGCGGCCGTGGCCACCGCCTACGAACGCGGCATCCTGCCCTGACCCGCCAGCACGGCGGTCAGGTCGGCGCGGGCGGTGGTGAGCGAGGGGCCGTACCAGGTGAGCTGCCGGCCGCTGACCAAGGCCGTCGCCCGGCCGGGGAAGGCCTCGGGGCCGTCGTCGGCGGTGAAGACGTAGGGCTCGTCGGGCAGCAGCACGAGCTCGGCGTCCACGTCCCCGGGCTCGACCTTCGGGTAGCGCTCGGCGGTCACGGCGTTGGTGCAGCCGAGCCTGGTCAGCAGGTCGCCGGTGAAGGTGCGCGCACCCACCCACATCCACGGGTCGCGCCAGACCGCCACCGCCACCCGGGGGCCAGGCGGCGGCGGGGTGGCCCAGGCCTGCTCGGCGGCGGTCAGCCAGTCGGGGGCGGGCACCTGCAGGACGTCTGCGAACAACCGGCGCATCGAGGCGAAGGCATCGTCCAGCGTCTCGATGCGGGTCACCCACACCGGGACGCCCGCCTCGCGCAGCCGCCGGACGTCGAGCTCCCGGTTCTCCTCCTGGTTGGCCACCACGAGGTCGGGCGCCAGCTCGCCGATCGTGGCCAGCGCGGGGTTCTTGGTGCCGCGCACCCGGGTGACGTCGAGGCCCGCCGGGTGGGTGCACCAGTCGGTCGCGCCCACCAGCCGGTCGGGCACGGTGACCGACAGCGCCTCGGTCAGCGACGGCACCAGCGACACGACCCTGCGCGGCGGCCCTGCCAGCTCGACCGGGTGCCCGAGGTCGTCGTCCAGGCCGAGTGTCACGTGAGGTCGGTCCGGGCAGGACGGTGAGCGGTCACTGGATGTCCCCGGCGTCGGCACGGAGCTCGCGGAGCACGGCGATCAGGTCCTGCACGCGGTCGGGGGCCAGGCCGGGGCGGGTGAAGACCTCGGCGTTCAGGGCGTCGGTGGCCTTGGCGGCCACCCGCCGTCCTTCGTCGGTGATGGAGACGACCACCACCCGGCCGTCGGACGGCGACGGCCGGCGCGCCACCAGCTCGGCCGCCTCCAGCCGCTGCGCCGCGTTGGTGACCGACGCCGGGTGCACCTGCAGCAGCGCGCCGGCCTTGGTCATGGGCAGCGAGCCCTCGCGGGTGAACGACAGCAGCTGGAGCAGCTCGTAGCGGGCGAAGGTCAGCCCGAGCGGGCGCAGCACGGCGTCCACCCGGGCCTGCACGATCGCCTGCGCCCGCATGATCGAGGTGACCGCGAGCATCCCGGGGGTGGCGTCGTCCCATCCCCGGGCCGACCACTGCCGCCCGGCCTCCGCGATCGGATCAAGCACACGGGGCTCCTCACCACGAGCAAGCTCGCGGCGAGCCTCCGCCCCGGGCTGGCCGCTGGTGCCGTCGCGCATCAGACGTTGCGCCGGTACTGGCCGCCGACCTCGAAGAAGGCGTCGCTGATCTGGCCGAGCGAGCACACCCGGACGGCGTCCATCAGCGCGGCGAAGACGTTGCCGCCGTGCATGGCGGCCTCCTGCAGCGCGGACAGCGCGGCCGGGGCCTCGGCGGCGTGCCGGGCGTGGAAGTCGGCCAGCCGGGCGAGCTGCGACTGCTTCTCGTCCTCGGTGGCCCGGGCCAGCTCGACGGTCTGCGGCTCCTCCTCGGCCGCGTGCGGGTCGAGGAAGGTGTTCACGCCGACGATGGGCAGCGAGCCGTCGTGCTTGCGGTGCTCGTAGAGCATCGACTCGTCCTGGATCCGGCCGCGCTGGTAGCCGGTCTCCATGGCGCCCAGCACGCCGCCGCGCTCGGCGATCCGGTCGAACTCGGCCAGCACGGCCTCCTCGACCAGGTCGGTGAGCTCGTCAACGACGAACGAGCCCTGCAGCGGGTTCTCGTTCATCGCCAGGCCCCACTCCTGGTCGATGATCATCTGGATGGCCAGCGCCCGGCGGACCGAGTGCGCCGAGGGCGTGGTCACGGCCTCGTCGTAGGCGTTGGTGTGCAGCGAGTTGGCGTTGTCGTAGATCGCGCACAGCGCCTGCAGCGAGGTGCGGATGTCGTTGAAGTCCATCTCCTGCGCGTGCAGCGACCGGCCGGAGGTCTGCACGTGGTACTTCAGCTGCTGGGCGCGCGGGTTGGCGCCGTAGCGCTCCTTCATCGCCACCGCCCAGATGCGGCGGGCGACCCGGCCGATGACGGTGTACTCGGCGTCCATGCCGTTGGAGAAGAAGAAGCTCAGGTTGGGCGCGAAGTCGTCGATCGACATGCCGCGGGCCAGGTAGGCCTCGACGTAGGTGAACCCGTTGGCCAGGGTGAAGGCGAGCTGGCTGATGGGGTTCGCCCCGGCCTCGGCGATGTGGTAGCCCGAGATCGAGACCGAGTAGAAGTTGCGCACCTTCTCGGCGATGAACCACTCCTGGATGTCGGCCATGCAGCGCAGCGCGAACTCCGTGGAGAAGATGCAGGTGTTCTGGCCCTGGTCCTCCTTGAGGATGTCGGCCTGCACGGTGCCGCGGACGTTGGCCAGCACCCAGGCGCGCACCTCGTCGGGGTCGGAGTCGGGGTGGGCGGCCAGCCGCTGGTCGACCGCGGTGTTGAGGAACATCGCGAGGATCGCCGGCGCCGGGCCGTTGATGGTCATCGACACCGACGTGGTGGGCGAGCACAGGTCGAAGCCGTCGTAGAGCGCCTTCATGTCCTCCAGCGTCGCGATCGAGACGCCGGAGGTGCCGACCTTGCCGTAGACGTCGGGGCGGGGGTCGGGGTCGCGGCCGTAGAGGGTGACCGAGTCGAACGCGGTCGACAGCCGGGTCGCGGGCTGGCCCTCGCTGAGCAGCTGGAAGCGGCGGTTGGTGCGGAAGGCATCGCCCTCGCCGGCGAACATGCGGGCCGGGGCCTCGCCGTCGCGCTTGAACGGGAAGACGCCGGCGGTGTAGGGGAACCGGCCGGGCACGTTCTCCGAGCGCAGCCAGCCGACGAGCTGGCCGTGGTCCTCGGTGCGCGGCAGCGACACCCGCCGCACCTGGTTGCCCGACAGCGTCTCGCGGGTCAGCGGGACGGCGATCTCCTTGCCCCGGACGGTGTAGGTGTAGGTGTCGCCCGAGTAGTCCTCGACCAGCTGGGGCCAGCCCTCGAGCAGGTGCACGGTGTCGGGCAGCAGGTCGATCTCGGCGGCGCGGGCCCGGGCGGCGTCGGCTGCATCGCCGGACAGGAGCTCGGCCGCCGTCCCCAGGTGCTGCACGTCCCGGGCGAGGGCGGCCTGCTCGGCCGTGGTGCGGTGGTAGCCGCGCACGGTGTCGGCGACGTCGGCCAGGTACCGGGCCCGGGACGACGGGACGACGCTGGTCAGCCCGGTGGAGGCCATCACGTCGACGGTGGGCAGCACGCCGGTGGCCAGCGGGAGGCCCTTCTCGGCGAGCAGCCGCTTCAGCTCCTGGAACAGGGCGGTGACGCCGTCGTCGTTGAACCGGGCCGCCGACGTCCCGAAGACCGGCATGGTCTCCCAGCTCTGCCCGAACGCCTCGCGGTTGCGCACGAGCTGGCGGGCGACGTCGCGGCGGGCGTCCTCGGCGCCGCGGCGCTCGTACTTGTTCACCGCGACGACGTCGGCGAAGTCGAGCATGTCGATCTTCTCCAGCTGCGACGCGGCGCCGAACTCCGGCGTCATCACGTACAGCGAGACGTCGGAGAACGGCAGGATCGCCGCGTCGCCCTGCCCGATGCCCGGGGTCTCGACGACGACGAGGTCGAAGCCGGCGGCCTTCGTGGCGGCGATGACGTGGTCGAGGTGCTCGGGCACCTGGGCGCCCGCGGTGCGGGTGGCCAGCGAGCGGAAGAAGGTGGACCCGCGGTCCCCGGTCTCCAGCGCGTTCATCCGGATCCGGTCGCCGAGCAGGGCGCCACCGCCGCGGCGGCGCGAGGGGTCGACCGCCAGGACGGCGATGCGCAGCTTGTCCTCCTGGTCCAGCCGCAGCCGGCGGAGCAGCTCGTCGGTGAGCGAGGACTTGCCCGACCCGCCGGTGCCGGTGATGCCCAGGACCGGCACGTGCCGCTGCGCCGCCTCGCGGGTGACCCGCTCGGCGAGCTCGGGGTCGGCGCCGGCCTCCAGCACGGTGATCGCGCGGGCCAGGGCCGCCGGGTCGCCGGTGAGCAGGGCCCCGACGTCCGGGCCGTCGGTGGTCAGGTCGACGTCGCAGGCCGCGATCAGCTCGTTGATCATGCCGGGCAGGCCGAGGCGCTGGCCGTCCTCGGGGGCGAAGATGCGCACCCCGCGCGAGCGCAGCAGCGCGATCTCCTCGGGGACGATGACGCCGCCGCCCCCGCCGAACACCTGCACGTGGCCGGCGCCGTGCCGCTCGAGCTCCTCCTTCAGGTAGCTGAAGTACTCGACGTGCCCGCCCTGGTAGGAGCTCAGCGCGATGCCCTGCGCGTCCTCCTCCAGCGCCGCCCGGACGACGGTGGCCACGCTGCGGTCGTGCCCGAGGTGGACGACCTCCGCGCCCTGGCTCTGCAGCAGCCGCCGCATGACGTTGATCGCGGCGTCGTGCCCGTCGAACAGGCTCGCGGCGGTGACGAACCGGACGGGGTTCACGGGCACGTGCAGGTCGGTCACGAGAGGTCCTCCGGCGCTGGGTACGTGGACGTCCAAGCAACCTACGCGGAGATTGCTTGGACGTCCACAGATCTACTCGCCGACGACCTGTGCGGCGAACGCGGCCGACCGGGCCCGTAGCGCCTCGATGCGCTCGGCGACGACCTGGTCGGCGATCGCCTCGATGCCGTCGCCGGCCTCGCTGCTGGTCGGGGGCCGCCGCACGTTGGTCGAGCAGGACAAGTCGTCGCACAGCAGCACGCCGAGGGTGTTGCCGGCCCGCCCGGACGCGCCGCCCCGGCGGGCGACGAACAGGCCCGCCCGCACCGTGAGCAGGTCGCGGCACCAGGCGCACATGGCCTTCTTCCGCCGCCCGCCGGGCTCGGGGGCGCGCAGCAGGATGCCGACGGGCCCGCGGTCGAGCTCGAGGACGACGTAGGCGCGCAGCGGGGCCTTGGGGTCGCGCCAGCCCAGCATCTCCAGGTGCTCCCACGGCTGGGTGGCCAGGTCGGGCAGGACGGCGTCGGCGACCTCGCGGCGGGAGGCGTTGACGAAGGAGGAACGGATCTGCTTCTCGGTGAGGGCGTGCACAGCTGACTCCGGTGCGGGAGGAGGGGTGGGGGATGCGTCGTCCCGTCCCGGGCACGCCGCCGCACCGGCCGCTCGGCGGCCGTGGATCGCGCGGGTCAGCGGAGCCGGACGCGGGTCCGGCTCGGGGTCGACCAGGCCATCGCGGCCACCTGCCTCCCCGCGGGTCCCCCCGCACACGTACCGCTCGGTCGGCCCCGACGCTACGCCCGGGGTCCACCCTTCTGCCGCTGATCACCCCGGGTGGGTTGCTGCCTCGTCGGACGTGAGGCCACGGTGGACCTGGGGTGATCATGGAGTCGTGGGTGCCGGGCGGTGTGGCACCGTGGGTGGCTCACGTCGAGCGAGGAGTGGCAGTGCAGCGGATCGCAGTCATCGGTGGCGGGCAGATGGGGGCCGGCATCGCCGAGGTCAGCGCCCGGGCGGGGTGCGACGTCGTCGTGGTGGAGGCCGACGAGGACGGTGCCGAGCGGTTCCGCGCCCGGCTCGAGAAGAGCCTGCAGCGCGCTGCGTCCTCCGGCCGGATCTCCGCCGAGGACGCCGACGCCGCGTTCGCCCGGGTGGAGGTCGCCACGTCGCTCGAGGGGGCCGTGCACGCCGACCTGGTGATCGAGGCCGCGCCCGAGGTCGAGGCGCTGAAGCTGGACCTGTTCCGCAGGCTCGACGAGATCCTGCCGACCGACGCGATCCTGGCGTCGAACACCTCGTCGATCCCGCTGGTGAAGATGGCCAGCGTCACGAAGCGACCGGACAAGGTCGTCGGCGTCCACTTCTTCAACCCCGCACCCGTGCTGCCGCTGGTCGAGGTCGTGGCCAGCCTGCTGACCAGCGACGAGACCCTCGCCGCGGTGACCGCGTTCGCCGAGGACCAGCTGGGCAAGACGACCATCCGGTCCAAGGACCGCGCCGGGTTCATCGTCAACGCCCTGCTCATCCCGTACCTGCTCAGCGCGATCCGGATGATGGAGAGCGGTTTCGCCTCGGCCGAGGACATCGACGCCGGCATGGTGCAGGGCTGCGCGCACCCGCAGGGCCCGCTGGCGCTGGCCGACCTGATCGGTCTGGACACCACCGCGGCCGTCGCGCAGTCGATGTACGAGGAGTTCAAGGAGCCCCTGTACGCCCCGCCGCCGCTGCTGCTGCGCATGGTCGACGCCGGCCTGCTGGGTCGGAAGACCGGGCGCGGCTTCTTCCCCTACTCAAGGTAGTCGGCGCGGCGGAGTTGCCGAGTACCGGAACGCGTTCTAGCCTCCACCTCGTCACCCAGCACCGGGTGCCAGTCGCGCAGGTGCGCGCCGGGCCCGCGGGCCCGTCGAGGAGCTGGGTCCCCATGGACGAGCTGACCGACCGGAGCGCGCCCCGTCGCGGGCGGCCACCGGACCCCACACTCCGACCTCGCCTGCTCGCCACGGCCCGTCGCCTGCTGGCCGAGGGTGGACTGCAGGCGCTGAACGCCGACCGCCTGGCGCGTGCGGCCGGGGCGGGGAAGTCCGCCGTGCACCGGCGGTGGCCCGACCTCCTCGACCTGGCCGCCGACGTCGTCCGCACCGCCGACCTCGCGAAGCCGGCGCAGGGCGCGGCCGCCACCGTCGACGACCTGGCTGCGCTCGCCGCAGGGTGGTCGGCCCCCCTCAGCCTGCCCGAGCGGGCCGCGGCGTCGCTCGTCGGCGCCCACCGGCACCACGCCGCGCTGGCGGAGGCGTTCGTCGGCGCGGTCGACACCCCGCTGACGGAGCTGGCCACGACCCTGCTGGCCCGCCGGGGGCCGGTCGACCCCGCCCGCGCATCGCGGGTGGCCCAGGTGCTGCGCGCCCTGCTGGTCGGCCGTCTCGTGCGGGGTCCGGTGTCCCCGGCCCATGCCGACGGCCTCGCCCGGGAGGTGCTGGACCCCCTGCTCGGCCGGCCCGGGGGCTGACCCGTCAGCTCGGGTGGGCGCGCCCGGCGACGACGTCGACGGCGAGGTCGCGCAGCTTGCGGCGGGTCTGCTGCGAGTTCCGCGACAGCACCTCGAAGGCCTCGTCGGCGGTGCAGTGCAGGCGGGCCATGACCATGCCCTTCGCCTGCTCGATGACCAGGCGCGCCTCGATGGCCTCGCGCAGACCGTCGACCGTGGCCCGGCTGGCGGCCAGGGCGCGCATGTTGGCCACCGCGGTGGCCGCCCCGTCCGTGTAGCGCTGGCAGGCGCGCACCGCGACGTCGTCGAAGGCGCCGGGGGTGGTGGCGTAGAGGTTGAGCGCGGCCCGCACGCGACGGCGGTGCTGGGCGCGTTCCTCGGGGCTGCGCGGCAGCTCGACCGGCACCGACAGCACGCTGCCGGCCCCGAGTTCACGGGCATGCCGCACGAAGGCCGGCCACCGGACCTCCTCGGCCGTGTCGGCCAGCAGGACCGGGCCGTCCCCCGCCTCGGCCGCGCTGAGGCACGGACCGTCGCCGCTGCGGTACTGCGTCTCGTCGAGCTCGTAGGCCATCACCCCGGACGACGCCACCGTGGCCCCGTCGCCGGCGGCCTGCAGGATGGTGATCGAGGCCTCGGCCACGCCGGGCAGCACGGCGGCGGCCAGCTCGACCACCCGCTGCAGCACCGAGGGCACGGAGTGGTCGGCGAGGAAGAGGCGGTGCAGGGCAGCGACCGCGGCGTCCACGGCGGCGTCGGACCTGGCCGGGTGCTCGCCGGCGCCGTGCGGGAGGTCTGGGCCCATCGGCTCCCCACCTGTCCCCGGCGAACGGGTCGCCAGGTGCCGCTCCGGGTCGGAGCGGACGCACGCCGCGGGTTTCGGCGCAGGCCGGCGGGGACGCCCGACCGCCGTCCACCCTATCGACCGGACGAGGGCGCCGAGGGTTCCTCCCCGGCCAGGACCGCGGCGGCCACGGACTCGAGGTCGCGCCCGAGGGTGAAGGCGCGGGCCCGCAGCCGGGCGATGGCGGCACCCGCGGAGCCGCCGTCCCGGCCCACCAGGAACCCGACCGCGCGCCACACCTGTTGCCGGTCGGCGACCGGCTCGCCGTCCAGCCACGCCGGCATGCCGAGAGGGCGCCCGGCGCTCCCGGCGAGGTCGTCCCCCAGAGCGGCCCCCATCGCGGCCGCCACCGCGAGGAGGTCGGCCTCGTCGACGGCTGCGACGTCCTCGGCGCGGCGCAGGAAGACGTTGACCGCCGCCGTGCGGCTGAGCGCGCCGGGCACCGGGGCGGACACCACGCCCCGGTAGCGGGTGCGCAGGGCGAGCTCGGCGGCGTAGACCGGCCAGCGTGCGGCCATCTCGTCGCCGGCCGTGGCCACCGTCCGCTGCTCGACGTGCGCGGTGAGGCAGGGCCCCTCGCCCACGGTGAACTGCAGCCGCTCCGCTGCCGCGGCCTCGGCGTCGCTGGACCCGATGGGCAACCGGCGGTCGGCGCTGAACGTGCAGGTCAGGCCGGCCCCGTCGACGGGGAGCGCGGCTGCGCAGGCGCGGGCCAGCCGCTCGGGGAGGAGGGCGGGGTCCGGCGACCCCAGCTCAAGCGCGGTCAGCGCCGCCGCGAACCTCCCCGCAGCGTCGTCCACCGACCCATGGTGCGCGCCGGCCCGCCGATCCGCTCGGCGGCGGTGCGCACGGAAACCGCTGGACGGCGCAGCCAGAAGGCGTAACGTGCTCCGACCGTGCCCGACGCCGTCCTCACCGCCGAACGCGCACACCTCGCGCTCGCCGCCCGCTGCCTGACCGGCATGCGTGCGGCCACCGCCGCCACCGCCGACGCCGGTGTCGATGCCTGGGCCTCCGAACGCCTGGGCGCTGCCCGCGCCGAGCGGCTCCGGTCGCTGGCCGCCGACCCCGGCGCGCCGCCCTTCTTCGGCCGCACCGACACCGCCGACGAGACCTTCCACATCGGCCGCCGGCACGTGCGCGACGCCGCCGGCGATCCGGTGGTGATCGACTGGCGCGCCCCGATGAGCCGGCCGTTCTACCAGGCCAGCGCGGCCGACCCGCAGGGCCTGCAGCGCCGCCGTCGGTTCGGCTTCGCCGACGGCGAGCTCACCTCCTACGAGGACGAGTCGCTGACCGCCGACGACCGCCCGTCGGAGCTGCTGCGCGACGAGATCGAGCGGCCCCGTTCGGGCCCGATGCGCGACATCGTGGCCACGATCCAGCCCGACCAGGACGACATCGTGCGCGCGCCGCTGGCCGCGTCGATCTGCGTGCAGGGCGCTCCGGGCACCGGCAAGACCGCCGTCGGGCTGCACCGCGCCGCCTACCTGCTCTACACGCACGGCGAGCAGCTGGGCCGCACCGGGGTGCTGGTCGTCGGGCCGAACCGGGCCTTCCTGCGCTACATCGAGCAGGTGCTGCCCGCACTCGGCGAGGTGGAGGTCGACCAGGCCACCGTCGCCGACCTGACCGGCCGGGTGCCGGTGCGGGCCGAGGACCCCGACGACGTCGCCGTGCTCAAGGGCGACCCGCGCCTGGCCGACGTCCTGCACCGGGCGCTGTGGCGCGGGGTGACCAAGCCGCGCGACTCGGTGCAGGTGCCGCTGTCGGGACGCCGCTACCGGATCCCCGAGGAGCGGCTGCGCCGGTACGTCGACGACCTGCGCCGCGCCGACATCTCCTACGGCGCGGGCCGCCAGCGGCTCGCGCTGTCGCTGGCCGAGGATGCCCGCCGGCAGAAGGAGGAGGCCGGGGGCAGCCCGTCGGACGCCGACACGCGGCGCTGCGCCCGCTCGGCCGAGGTGCGCGCCTTCTGCGACGAGCACTGGCCCGCGGTGGACGCCGCCGCGCTGGTCGCGTCGGTGCTCGCCGACCCGTCGGTGGCCGGGTCCCTGCTGACCGCCGAGGAGCAGGACCTGCTCCGGCGGGCACCGGGCCGGTCGGTGCGGGCCACCCGGTGGACGGCGGCCGATGCGGTCCTCGTCGACGAGGTGGCCGGGCTGCTGGAGAGGCTGCCCGGCTACGGGCACGTGGTGGTCGACGAGGCGCAGGACCTCTCACCCATGCAGTGCCGGGCGGTCGCCCGCCGCGTGGGCGCGGGCTCGTTGACCGTGCTCGGTGACCTGGCGCAGGCCACCAGCCCGTGGTCGGTGGCCGACTGGTCGACCACCCTCGCCGCACTCGGCCGGCCCGACGCCGTCGTGCGCCCGCTGACCACCGGCTACCGCGTGCCGGCGGAGGTCCTGGAGTTCGCCAACCGGCTGCTGCCAGTGCTGGTGCCCGGGCTGGCACCGGCCACCGCGGTCCGCTCGGAGCCGGGGTCGCTGCGGCTGCGCCCGGTCTCGGTGCTGGGCCCGGTGCTGGCCGAGGTGGTGCGGGGCGCCGGCCCCGGCTCGGTGGGCGTCGTGTGCGCCGACGCCTCCGTCGAGGAGCTGGTGGCAGCGCTGGACGCCGAGGGGGTCGACGCCGCTGCGCTGGCCGACGACGGCGGCGAGCCCGCGCCCGTCGCCGTCGTCCCCGCGACGCTGGTGAAGGGGCTCGAGTTCGACCACGTGGTGGTGGTCGAGCCGGCCGCGATCGTGGCCGCGGAGGCACGCGGCCTGCACCGGCTGTACGTCGCGCTGACCCGGGCCGTGAGCAGCCTGGCCGTGCTGCACCGCGAACCGCTGCCGGAGCTGCTCGCCGGCTGAGGCCTGAGCCGGTGGGTCGAACTAGGGTCTCGATCATGGCCAAGTCGACGACGTCCCTGCGCGAGGTCCTCCGGGCACCGGCCGGGGAGGTGTCGTTGGCCGACGTCGACCCTCGGTCGACCCCGTCGGCACCCGGTGACAAGGACGCCACGAAGCTGCAGATGACCGCAGACGGGGCCGAGCTGTCCACGCTGCAGGAGAAGCTGTACGCCGAGGGCATCTCGGGGGGTGATCGGCGGGTCCTGCTCGTGCTGCAGGGGATGGACACCAGCGGCAAGGGCGGTGTGATCAAGGCCGTGGCGGGCGCGGTGAACCCGCAGGGCGTCACCATCACCAGCTTCAAGAAGCCGTCGCCGGAGGAGCTGCGGCACGGTTTTCTCTGGCGGGTGCGCCGGGCGGTGCCCGGGGCGGGGATGATCGGCGTCTTCGACCGCTCGCACTACGAGGACGTGCTCATCGGCCGGGTGCGCGAGTTGGCCACCCCCGCGGTCATCGAGCGGCGGTACAAGGAGATCGTGCGGTTCGAGGACCAGCTCGCCGCCGCCGGCGTCACGATCGTGAAGTGCATGCTGCACGTGTCGAGGTGGGAGCAGAAGCAGCGGCTGCTGGCCCGGCTCGACGACTCGACCAAGCGCTGGAAGTTCAACCCCGGCGACGTCGACGAGCGCGCCCTGTGGGACGACTACCAGCGCGCCTACGAGATCGCGATCGAGCGCACGTCGACGCAGGCCAACCCCTGGTACGTCGTCCCCGCCGACCGCAAGTGGTACCGCAACTGGGCGGTCGGGCGGTTGCTGCAGGAGGCCGTCACCGACCTGGCGCCCCGCTTCCCGGCCGCCGACTACGACGTGGCCGCCCAGCGCGATCGCCTGATCGACGAAGCCGACTGACGCGGCGCCCCGCCACCTCCGCTGTTGATCATGCAGAAGGGCAACGGTGACGCGCCGTCCAGCGGCGTGGCGGTGTTGCCGATGTGCATGATCAACGCCCATCGGGCTCCGACCCCCGAGGCTCAGCCGCGGATGCGCTGCCCGTCGATCCACACCCCGGCCAGGTCGGGCGGGCCAGCGAGGGCGAAGACCTTGGCCAGGGCGGCGTCGGGGTCGGCGGCGGTGCGCAGGGCGACGTCCAGCGTGCAGCCGGGCTGCGGGCGCACCCAGACGGCGTCGAAGCGCATCCCGACCGACAGGTGACCGACGTCCGGCAGGCCCAGGGCCTCGGCGCCGGTGGCGGTGGCCAGGTGCAGCAGGTCCGCCGGGGTCAGCGGCTCGCCCTCGTCGCCGAGCAGGCGCTGGCCGAAGTAGGCCTGCAACCCCTCCTTGAGCAGGCAGAACCCGGTGCCGGCGCCGACGTCCGAGCCCAGCGCCACCCGCACCCCGGCCGCCCGGTGCCGGCGCAGCGGGAACAGCCCGCTGCCCAGCGCCGCGTTCGACGTCGGGCAGTGCGCCACCGTCGTCCCGCGCGCCGCCAGGACGGCGAGCTCCGCGTCGGTCGGGTGCACGTCGTGGGCCAGCACCGACGCCCCGCTCAGCAAGCCGAACCGGTCGTAGCTGTCCACGTAGCCGCCGTGCAGCTGCGCGACCGCAGCCACCTCGGCCAGGTTCTCGTTCACGTGCGAGGTGAAGAACGCACCGTCCACCTCGGCGAGCAGCGATGCGCACGACTCCAGCAGCGCCGGCGAGCACGACAGCGAGAACCGCGGCGTCACCGCGTACCGCGACCGGCCCACCCCGTGCCACCGCTCCGCGAGCGCCCGTCCCTCGTCCAAAGCCCGCTCGGGCGACGTGAGCAGCTCGGGCGGCAGCAGGCGGTCGCTGACCACCAGCCCCGACGTCACCCGCAGCCCGACCCGCGCGGCCTCGGTGAACAGTGCGTCGACCGCCGGGGCGAAGTGCGAGCCGAACACCAGCGCGGTCGTGGTCCCGGCGCGGGCCAGGCCGTCGACGAACTCGGCGGCCACCTCGGCGGCGTAGGCGGGCGAGGCGAGCCTGCACTCCTCGGGCAGGGCGCACTGGTCGAGCCAGTCCAGCAGCGGCATGCCCAGCCCGCCGATGGCCCGCACCTGCGGGAAGTGCACGTGGGTGTCCACCAGGCCGGGCAGCACGACACCACCGCGCAGGTCGACGTCCGCCGCCGGGAAGTCCTCGGCCGGCCCGCGGGCCACGACCACGCCGTCCTCGACCTGCAGCACTCCCTCCAGCGCCCGCAGCGACCCCGCGACCGGGGTGTCCAGGAACGTGCCGCGGTAGAGGGTCACGAGGGGACGCGCGCGAACGCGCCCAGCAGGGACGCCGCCACGCTCACCGCGATCACCGCCGGGTCCTTGCCCGCCAGCTCCGGCAGGCCGATCGGGCAGACGATCCGGTCGGGGTCCGGGGCACCGTCGGCGAGCAGGGTGCGGCGGAACCGGGCCCACTTGCCGGCCGAGCCGATCAGGCCGATCGAGGCCAGGCCGGGCGTGCGCAGGGCGGCGTCGCACAGCGCGGCGTCCTCGGCGTGGTCGTGCGTCATCACCAGCACGTGCGCCCCGACCGGCAGCTCGGCGAGCACCAGCTCGGGCAGCACCGGCACCTGGTGGACGTGCACGGCGGCGAGGGCGTCGTCGAGCACCGCCAGCCGCTCGGCGGTCAGCTGCCCGGGCCGGGAGTCGACCAGGTGCAGGTCGAGGTCGTGCCGGGCGAGGATGCGGGCCAGCTCGAGGCCCACGTGCCCGACCCCGAACACCGCCACCGCCGGGACGACGGGCAGCGGCTCGAGCAGCAGCCCGACCTCGCCGCCGCAGCACTGCACGCCGTGCCGGTAGGGCGCCTTGTCCGACAACGCGACCTCCACGACCTGGGTGCCCCCGCCCGAGACCAGCAGCTCCCGCGCCCGCTCGACCGCGACCGCCTCCAGGTTGCCGCCGCCGACCGTGCCGTACTGGTCCGACGCGGAGACGACCATCTTGGCGCCGGCCTCCCGCGGCGAGTGCCCGCGCGCGGTCGCCACGGTCACCAGCACGCCGGCCTCGCGCCGGTCGCGCAGCGCCTGCACGGCGCGGTCCCAGCGCATCAGAGGTCTCCCCGCATCAGATCTGGCCCAGCACGCGCTCGGACTCCGGGCGGATCGGCGGGCCGGCCGACGCCGGCGGCGGGACCGAACCGGGGACCACGTGCGCCCCCTCCGCGGATCGGGCGGCCTCGACCGCCCAGTACACGGCCTCCGGGGTGGCCGGCGAGGCCAGGTCCACGGTGTGCCCGGCCGGGCCGAAGGCCGCCGCGGCCTGGCGCAGCGCCTCGCGCACCGAGAAGGCCAGCATGAGCGGGGGCTCGCCGACCGCCTTCGAGCCGTAGACCGCGCCCTCCTCGTGCGCGGCCTCCAGCAGCGAGACCCGGAAGTCCTCGGGCATCTCGGAGAAGCTCGGCAGCTTGTAGGTCGACGCCGACGAGGTGAGCACCTTGCCCGAGGTCGGGTCCCAGCGGAGGTCCTCCAGGGTCAGCCAGCCCAGGCCCTGCACGAACCCGCCCTCGACCTGGCCGAGGTCGACCAGCGGCGACAACGAGTCGCCCACGTCGTGCACCACGTCGACCCGGCGCACCCGGTAGGCCCCGGTGAAGCCGTCGACCTCCACCTCGGCGGCGGCCACCCCGAGCGCGAAGTACTTGAAGGGCTCGCCCCGCATGGCCGCGGAGTCCCAGTGCAGGCCCTCGGTCCGGTAGAAGCCCGCGGCCCACAGCTGCACCCGGGAGAAGTAGGCCAGCCGGACGACGTCGTCCCACGGCACGCTCGGCCCGTCGGGCGCCAGCCCGCGCACCTGGCCGTCGACGAACCGGACGTCGGCCGCCGGCACGTGCAGCTGCTCGGCGGCGACCTGCGCCAGCCGGGCCAGGATCTGCTCGCAGGCGTTCTTCACCGCGCCGCCGTTGAGGTCGGCACCCGAGCTCGCCGCGGTGGCCGAGGTGTTGGGCACCTTGTCGGTGCGCGTGGGGGCCAGCCGCACCTTGGCCAGCGGGACGCCGAGGGCGGTGGCCGCGACCTGCAGCATCTTGGTGTGCAGGCCCTGGCCCATCTCCGTGCCGCCGTGCGTGATGAGCACCGAGCCGTCCTTGTAGACGTGCACCAGCGCCCCGCCCTGGTTGAAGGCGGTGAAGTTGAAGGAGATGCCGAACTTGACCGGGGTGATGGCCAGCGCCCGTTTCACGTGGAGCGACTGGGCGTTGAAGGCGTCGATCTCCGCCGTCCGGGCGTCGAACGACGACGTGTCCAGCACCTGGGCCCACGTACGGGCCAGCCGGTTGGCCTGGCGCACCGGCTGGCCGTAGGGCGTCTCCTGGCCGTCGACGTAGAAGTTGCGTCGGCGCAGCTCGTGCGGGGTCAGCCCCAGCGCCGGGGCGCAGCGACCCAGGACGTCCTCGATCACCAGCATGCCCTGCGGCCCGCCGAACCCGCGGAACGCCGTCTGCGAGGTCTTGTTCGTCCGGGCGACCCGGCCGTTCACCCGCACGGCCGGGATCCAGTAGGCGTTGTCGACGTGGCACAGGGCCCGGGCCAGCACGGGCTCGGAGAGGTCGAGGCTCCAGCCGCCGTCCGAGGTCAGGGTGGCGTCGAGAGCGGTGAGCCGGCCGTCGTCGTCGAACCCGACCCGCCACTGGGCGTGGAAGCCGTGCCGCTTGCCGGTCATCGAGATGTCCTGCGCGCGGTTGAGCCGCAGCCGCACGGGCCGGCCGGTCAGCCGGGCGCCGAGCGCGGCGATCGCGGCCAGGCCGTGCGGCTGCATCTCCTTGCCGCCGAACCCGCCGCCCATGCGCAGGCACTGCACGGTGACCTCGCTGCTGGACAGGCCCAGCACGTGCGCGACGATCTCCTGCGTCTCCGAGGGGTGCTGGGTGCTCGACTGGATGAACACCTGCCCGGCCTCGTCGACCTGGGCGAGCGCACAGTGCGTCTCGAGGTAGAAGTGCTCCTGCCCGGCGAACTCGATCTCGCCGCTGACCACGTGCGCCGAGCCGGCGAGGGCCTCCTCGACGTCGCCGCGCAGCAGGGTGGGCTTCCCGCCCTGGAACGACTCGGCCTCGATGGCGTCGCGCAGGGTGATCACCGCGGGCAGCGGCTCGGTGTCGACCTCGACGGCGACCGCGCCCAGCCGGGCGGCCTCCAGCGTCTCGCCGAGCACCCAGCACACCGCGTGCCCGTGGAACATGACCTCGGTCGGGAACAGCGGCTCGTCGTGCTTGACCCCGGCGTCGTTCACCCCGGGCACGTCGGCGGCGGTGAGCACCCGCACCACCCCGGGGACGGCGAGTGCGGCCTCGGTGCGCAGGTCGGTGACCCGGGCGTGGACCTCGAGCACCTGCACCGGCCAGGCGTGCAGCACGCCCTTGGTGCGGCCGACCAGGTCGTCGGTGTAGAGCGCCTGACCGGTGACGTGCAGGGCGGCGGACTCGTGCGGGACGGCGGTGCCGACGACGGCGCCCGCGGGGCGTTCGGACAACGCGCTCATGCCGGGACCTCCGAGGCGGCGAACTTCAGCAGGGCCTGGCGCAGCATCGCCCGGCGGTAGGCGGCGCTGGCCCGGTGGTCGTCGAGCGGCGTGCCCTCGGTGGCCAGCACCTCGGCCGCCGCGGCGACGTCCGGCCACGGGCGCCCGACCAGGGCCTCCTCGGTGGCCAGCGCCCGGATCGGGGTCGCCGCGACCCCGCCCAGCCCGATGCGGGCGCGGGTGACGACGCCGTCCTCCACATCGAGGCCGAAGGCGACGGCGACGCTGGAGATGTCGTCGAACCGCCGTTTGGCGATCTTGGCGAACCCGACCAGCCCGGGCTGCGGCTGCGGGATGCGGACGGCGCGGATCAGCTCGCCCGCCGTCCGGACGCTGCGCCGGTAGCCGGTGAAGTAGTCGGCGAGCGGCACTTCGCGCTCGCCGGCGGCCGAGACCAGCACCAGCGAGGCGTCCAGCGCCAGCAGGCCGGGGGCGGTGTCGCCGATGGGGGAGCCGGTGCCCAGGTTGCCGCCCAGGGTGGCCCCGTTGCGGATCAGCACCGAGGCGAACTGGGGGAGCAGCAGGTCCAGCAGGGGGACGGCGCCGTCGAGCCGCTGCGCCACCTCGCTGAGGGTGACCGCGGCGCCGATCTCGACGACGTCGTCGGCCACCGAGACCCCGCGCAGCTCGGGCAGCCGGTCGACGGCCACCACGTGCGGCGCACGCAGTCCGCGCAGGTTCACCTCGACCCCGTGGTCGGTGGACCCGGCGACCACCACCGCGTCGGGCTGCCCGGCGAGCACCTGCAGCGCCTCGGCCAGCGTGGCCGGCCGGACGAACCCGGGGACGGCGGTGCGCGCCGGCGCCGGGGCGGGCTCGGCCTGCCGGGTGGCCAGCGGGTCGCCGTCGGCCGGGGTGCCCAGGGCGTAGGCGGCGTCCCGGATCGGCCGGTAGCCGGTGCAGCGGCACAGGTTGCCGGAGAGGGCGTGCAGGTCGAAGCCGTTCGGGCCGTGCTCGGGGGAACGGTCCTCGTCCTCCGTGGTGGCCACCACCTCGACGGGGGCGGCGACCGCGCGGTCCGGGCGGTAGAACTCCGCGGCCATCGAGCAGACGAAGCCCGGGGTGCAGTAGCCGCACTGCGAGCCGCCGCGCACCGCCATCTCGTGCTGCACGGGGTGCAGGTCGGCGGGGGTGCCCAGGCCCTCGGCGGTGACGACCTCCTGGCCGTCGAGCGCCAGCACCGGCAGCAGGCAGGCGTTCAGCGCCGTCCAGCGGGTGGGGGTGCTCGTGCCGGGGCGGGCGACCAGCACCGAGCAGGCGCCGCACTCACCCTCGGCGCAGCCCTCCTTGGCCCCGACCAGGCCGTTCTCCCGCAGCCAGTCCAGCGCCGTCGTGTGCGGCGCGGTGCCCTCGAGCGGCACGGTCGCGCCGTTCACGGTGATGCTGGGGATCGGCACGACGGCGGCGCTCCTCGTCGGACGGGGGGTGGGCGCCCCAGACTGCCTGCCGCAGGTTGCGGTCAGGTCTCGGCCAGGATGCGCCCGCGCCGTCACGCCGGGCAACGGGCCACGATCGGGTTGTTGTGGAACGTCGACGTCCTCTGGTTCTGTGGAACCCCTGTGACCTGCGAGGAAGGGTGCGGCATGAGCGTCGCCCGGCGGATCGGCACGCTCGCCCAGTTGCTGGGCGCCGTCGTGCTGGCCGGGGTGCTGGTGGCCGCCGTCCTGTTCCCCGTGGTCGGCGGGCTGGGCGTCACCGCGCGCAACTCGGCGTCCCTGCTCGACGCCCTGCCGGTGGAGCTCACCGACCGCACCCCGCCGGGCAACACGGTGCTGCTGGCCGCGAACGGCGAGGTCATCACCGGCTTCTACGACGAGAACCGGGCCCCGGTCGCGGCCGACCGCATCGCCGAGGTCATGAAGCAGGCGATGGTCGCGATCGAGGACGCCCGGTTCTACACGCACAACGGGCTCGACGTGCAGGGCACGCTGCGCGCCGCGGTGACCAACGTCGTGGCCGGCGACGTGCGCGAGGGCGGGTCGACGCTGACCCAGCAGCTGGTCAAGCAGACGCTGCTGCAGACCGCGGAGACCCCTGAGGAGGCCGCCGCCGCCACCGAGCAGACCCTCGACCGCAAGCTGCGCGAGGCCCGCCTGGCCCTGGCGCTGGAGCAGACCTACAGCAAGGACGAGATCCTCACCCGCTACCTCAACATCGTGTACTTCGGCCAGAACGCCTACGGCGTGCAGGCCGCGGCGCGCATCTACTTCTCCGTCGACGCCGCCGACCTCACCCTCCCGCAGGCCGCGATGCTCGCCGGGCTGGCCCAGAGCCCCACCAACGACGACCCCACGGTCAACCCGGAGGCGGCCACCACCCGGCGCGACCAGGTGCTCGACCGCATGGCCGAGCTGGGCACGGTGTCGGCCGCCGACGCGGCCGCCGCGCAGGCCGAGCCGATCGTGCTGGCGCTGGGCGCGCCGCCGCCGCGGGGGTGCGTGCAGGCCTCGGTCGGCCCTTTCGTCTGCGACTACGTGCAGCGCTACCTGACCCAGACCCTGGGCCTCACCCAGGACCAGCTCGAGCACGACGGCCTGACCATCCAGACGACGCTGGACCCCGACCTGCAGCGGGCCGGCGACGCCGCGGTGCTGGAGACCCTGCCGATGGGCGACTCGCTCGCCGGGCTGTTCACCGCCGTCCAGCCCGGCACCGGGCACCTGCTGGCGATGAGCGTCAACCGGGTGTTCGGCTACGACGTCACCGACCCGGCGCAGGAGTCCTACAACCTCAACGTGGCCGCCAGCCAGGGCTCCGGGTCCACGTACAAGGTGTTCACCGCCGCTGCTGCGCTGGCCCGGCAGTACTCGCAGTACTACACGCTCACGACCAGCGACCCCTACGTCTCCCGCGTCTACCGCGACGGTTCCGAGCCCTACGACGTGCGCAACGCCGGCCGCTACTCGCCCACGCTCGACCTGGCCACCGCGCTGTACCAGTCCTCCAACACCTACTTCCTCGCGCTGGAGGACGCCCTGGGCAGCGTCGAGGAACCGGTGCGGATGGCCGAGGCGGCCGGGCTGTTCCAGTTCAGCCGGCCCGGCCTCGCGCAGCAGATCATCGACGAGAACCGTGGCTCGTTCACCTTCGGCGCCGAGGAGACCAGCCCGCTCGCGCTCGCCAGTGCCTACTCGACCTTCGCCGCCGGCGGCACCCGATGCCTGGTCACCCCGGTCACCGCGGTGCTCGACCGGTTCGGCCAGCCCGTGACCGGTGCCGACGGCCAGCCGATCGTCCGCGGCGACCAGTGCACGCCCGAGGCGATCCCGTCGGGGGTGGCCACCACGATGAACCAGATCCTGCGCCGCGACGTCGAGCCCGGGAACCCGGGCCAGACCGGCTCGCGGGCCTACGTGCCCGGCCACCAGATCGCCGGCAAGACCGGCACCTCGCAGGACAACTACTCGGCGGCCTTCGTCGGCTACACCCCCGAGATCACCGCCAGCGTCATGGTGCTCAACCCCAAGCAGAACCAGGACGTCGGCGGGTTCGGTGGCAACAAGCCGGCCACCATCTGGCGGGCGGCGATGGCGCCGATCCTGGAGGCCCGGGGCAGCGGTGAGTTCCCGCCGGCCGATCCGTCGGTGGTCAACGGCAACACCCTCCCGGTGCCCGGGTGCGGATCGGTGTCGGCCTGCCGCTCGGCGCTGGCCGGCGCCGGGTTCGTGCCGCAGACGGTGACGGTCGACGGCGACCGGCCGGCCGGCGCGCTGCTGGGCACCAGCCCGCCCGCCGGTGGCCGGGCCGTGGTGGGCCAGGTGGTCACCATCCGGGTCAGCAACGGCTCGGCCTACACCGCGCCCGCCCCCGCCCCCGCCCCAGCCCCGGCGCCCGCTCCCGCCCCACCGGGCCCACCGGGCGGCCCGCCGTCCATCCCGGGCCAACCCGTCGGCTGACCGCCGCCGAGCGCACGACTGCGGTGGTCTCCAGGGCGCGGAGACCACCGCAGTCGTGCAGTCGACGGGTCAGGGGTGGACGAGGATCTTGACCTGGGTGTCGTTGCGGTGGATCAGCGCCTCGAACCCTTGGTCGACCAGGTCGGCGAGGTCGATCCGCGCGGTGATGAACGGCGCCAGGTCGACCTTGCCGCTGCGCACCAGCTCGATCGTCGCCGGGTGGTCGCCGGCGTAGGCGATGGTGCCGCGCAGGTCGATCTCCTTGAGCACCAGCTTCTGCAGGTCCACGGCCGGCTTGTGCCCCCAGATGGACACGTTGACCACCACGCCGCCGGGCCTGACGCCGTCCAGGAGCGTGTCGAGGACGGCGTCCACGCTCGAGCACTCGAACGCGACGTCGGCACCCCGCCCGCCGGTCAGCTCCCGCACCCGGTCGGCCACCGACCCCTCGGTGGGGTCGAGCACGTGCGCGGCCACCCCGGTCTCCAGCGCCTTGGCCTTGCGGGCGGCGCTCATCTCGGTCACCACCACGGTGAGGCCCTCGGCGGTGAGGACGGCGGCCAGCAGCAACCCGATCGGGCCCGCCCCGCCGATCAGCGCGACGTCCCCCGCGCCGGCCCCGCTGCGCCGGTAGGCGTGGTACCCGACCGCCAGCGGCTCGATCAGCGCCGCCTGGTCCAGCGGGATGTCGCCGACCGGGTGCACCCACCGCCGGGCGACGACGACCCGCTGGCTCAGCCCGCCGCCACGCCCGCCCAGCCCGATGAAGTTCATGTCCTCCGACAGCTGGTAGCTCTGCCCGGGCGAGGTGTCGACGCCGTCGGCGATCACGTAGGGCTCCACCACGACGGAGTCGCCCACGGCCAGGTCGGTGACCCCCTCGCCCAGCTCGGCGACGGTGCCGGAGAACTCGTGGCCCATCGTGAGCGGGGCCTGCTCGCCCGACACCGGGTGCGGGGCGCCCGAGGGGATGAAGATCGGCCCCTCCAGGTACTCGTGCAGGTCGCTGCCGCAGATGCCGCACCAGGCGACGTCGATCGCCACGTGCCCGGGCTGCAGCTGCGGAGCCGCGATGTCCTCGACCCGGATGTCCTCCCGGCCGTGCCAGCGTGCTGCTCGCATGACCCCTCCTCAGCTCGTGTGGTGGACGGCGGCCGGCTCGCTCACCGGCGTCGGGATGCCCTCGTACCGGGCCTTGAGCTGCAGGGCCAGGTAGAGGGAGTAGTGCCGGGACTGGTGCAGGTTGCCCCCGTGCATCCACAGCTGCGGGACGGCGGTGGGCTTCCACATGTTGCGCTGCTCGCCCTCCCACGGGCCCGGGTCCTTGGTGGTGTCCGAGCCCAGGCCCCAGACCTTGCCCACCCGGTCGGCGGTCTCGGCGTCGACGAGGTCGGCGATCCAGCCGTTCATAGAGTCGTAGCCGGTCGCGTAGACCACCAGGTCGGCGGGCAGCTCGGTGCCGTCCTCCAGCACGACGGCGTCCTCGGTCAGCTCGCGCACCTGGCCACCGACCAGCTTCACCGACCCGTTCGCGATGAGCTCGGAGGCCCCCACGTCGATGTAGTAGCCCGAGCCCCGGCGCAGGTACTTGAGGAAAAGGCCCGAGTCGTCGTCGCCGAAGTCGAGCTGGAAGCCGGCCTTCTCCAGGCGGGCGTAGAACTCGGCGTCGTCGATGCGGATCTGGTCGTAGAGCGGCTTCTGGAACTCGCCCATGATCCGGTAGGGCAGCGAGGCGAAGGTCAGGTCGGCCTTGTGCGTGGTCATCCCGCCCGCCACGGCGCTCTCGGAGTACAGGCCCTCCATCGTGCCCATGAGCGAGCGGCTGGTGACGATGTGCGTCGAGCTGCGCTGCACCATCGTGACGTCGGCGCCGTGCTCCCACAGCGCCGCGCAGATGTCGTGCGCCGAGTTGTTCGACCCGACCACGACCACCTTCTTCCCGCGGTACTGCTCCGGGCCGGGGTGCTGCGAGCTGTGCTGCTGCTCGCCGCGGAAGCGGTCCATCCCGGGGAAGCTCGGCATGCGGGCCTTGCCGCTCATGCCGGTGGCGAACACCAGCTGGGTCGGGTGCAGCGTCAGGCGCTCGCCGTCCCGGGTCAGCTCGACGGTCCACGTCCCGGCCGCCTCGTCGAAGTGCGCGGACTCGACCGTCGTGGAGCTCCAGTAGTTCAGCTCCATGACCTTCACGTACATCTCGAGCCAGTCGCCGATCTTGTCCTTCGGCGCGAACACCGGCCAGTTCTCCGGGAACGGCAGGTAGGGCAGGTGGTCGTACCAGACCGGGTCGTGCAGGCAGAGGGACTTGTAGCGGCTGCGCCACTGGTCGCCGGGCCGGGAGTGGGCGTCCACGACGACCGTGGGGACGTCGACCTGCCGCAGCCTCGCCCCGAGGGCGATGCCGCCCTGCCCGCCGCCGATGACCAGCACGTACGGCTGGCGCGTGTACCCGAGCTCGGCGGCCTCGGCGTCCCGGCGCTCCAGCCAGGTCTGCCGCTCCTTGTTCGCGCCGTGCTCGGCGCCCATCGGGCGGTCGCGCCCGGCCTTCTCCTCGTGGCCGATCAGCTCGTAGAGCGTGGTGAGCAAGGTCCAGGCCTTGCCGTCCTGGAGCCGCAGGTGCCCGCGTCCGCGGCCCACCGCGGTCTCGAAGTGGATCCACGCCTCGTCGACGCCGTCGGCGCCGGTGGGCTCCTCGCCCTCGGTGACCCGGAACCCGGTCGGGTCGACCCGGTCGAGCACCTCGGTGAGCCGGGCGCGCACCTGGTCGTGCCCCTCGGCGGTGGTGATGTTCCAGGTGAAGGCGATCAGGTCCCGCCAGAAGCAGGTGGGGGCGAACAGCTCGACGGCGGCGTCGACGTCCCGGGCGGTCAGCGCGGCCTGGAACTGCTCGAGCCAGATGGCGACGCGGCCCGCCGGGGTGTCGGTGGGCCGTTCCAGGGTCTGGGTCATGCGGATGCCTCCTCGCGGGGCGGCCTCGTCGCCGTCCCGAGCTCCATGCGACACCCGCCGCGCACGCTGCGGCAGGGTTGCAGAGGGTTGCGCGGATCGTGGTCCAGGTCACAGGCTGGGGGTGTGCCCCGGCCCCTGATCGACGCGTCGTGGCGGCGGGTCGCCGCGGCCGGGGTCGACCCCGGCGGCGGCCCCGCACCCGCCGTGCTGCCCGACGCGGAGGTGGCCCGCCGGGTGGTCGCCGGCCCGCTGGCGCCGATGATCCCGGTGCTGCGCGAGCGGCTCGAACCCGTCGCCCGGGCCTGCGGCCAGCTGGTCGTGGTGACCGGCACCGACGGCCGGGTGCTGTGGCAGGGCGGGGCGCCCGAGGTGCGCCGCCGGGCCGACGGCCTGGGCTTCGTGCCCGGCGCGGCCTGGGACGAGCCGGCGGTGGGCACCAACGCCATCGGCACCTGCCTCGTGCTGGGCACCCCGGTGGGCGTGCACGGCGGCGAGCACTACGTCGACGGCCACCAGCAGTGGACCTGCGCGGCCGCCCCGCTGCGGGACCCGGTGGGCGGCGGGCTGCTCGGCGTCGTCGACCTCTCCGGTCCGGCCCGCACCGCCCACCCCGGCGCGCTGGCGCTGGTGTCGGCGGTCGCGGCGCTGGCCGAGCACGAGGTGCGGGCCGCGCACGACCGCACGCTGGAGCAGCTGCGCCGGCTCGCGGGCCCGCTGCTGGCCCGGCTCGACGGCCGGGCCCTGGTGCTCGCCCCCGACGGGACGACGGCCGCCGTCACCGGGTTCACCGGACCGGCCCGGGTGGCGCTGCCCGCGGACCTGGACGGCGGGGGGCGGCCCGTCCTCGCCGGTCTGGGCCCGTGCCGGGTGGAACCGGTGCCCGGTGGGTGGCTGGTGCGGGTCGACGACGAGGACGGCGCCGGCGTGGCCACGCACGCCGTCCTCGACCTGTCCGGGGACCGCCCGCGCCTGCAGGTGAGCGCGGGGTCGGGCAGCTGGACCGACGTCCTGGGCCTGCGGCACGCCGAGATCCTGCTGGCGGTCGCCGGGGCGCCCGGGGGACGGACGGCGGCCGAGCTGGCCGAGGACCTGTTCGCCGACCCCTCGCGCACGGTCACCGTGCGCGCCGAGGTGTCCCGGTTGCGGCGCGCCGTGGGCCCGCTGCTGGCGACCCGTCCCTACCGGCTGGCCGAGGGGGTCACCCTCGAGGTCCGGTGGCCGGTGGGGCCGTTGCTGCCCGGGTCGGTCGCGCCGGCGGTGCTGCGCGCCCGAGCCGCTCGTCCAGGGCCTGGGTGAGCAGCCAGCCGGCGATCACCACCAGGTGCAGCAGGAACAGCCACAGCCCGAGCGCCACCACGCCGCCGACGACGTCGAGCCCGCCGAAGGGCGCCCCGATCGACAGCGGCAGCCGCAGGAACAGCACGAACCCCTGCAGGAAGCCCGCCAGCGACGCCGCGGTGAAGAACGCCCCGACGCCGATGGCCCGCCAGCCCAGCTCACCGGCCGCGACCACCCGGAACCCCCACACCAGCGGTCCGGCGAGCGCGAACAGCACGGAGTAGAAGCCGACCGCCACCAGCGCGACGCCGGCCCAGAACCCGCCGGTGGCCTGCAGGTCGGCCAGCACGGGCACCACCATGAGCACGGCCAGCAGCAGGAACGGGGCGACCACCAGCAACGGGACGACGGCCAGCCGGCCCCGCCACCCGGTGTAGGTGTCCTCGCGGTCGGTGAAGCGCAGCAGCGCCCGGCGCAGCCCCTCGCCCCAGAAGGTCATCGGCAGCAGGGCCAGCAGGCCGCCGAGCAGGGTCATCGTGGTGCCGGCGTCGGCGAGCTCGGCCAGCGCGTCGGGGGCGCCCAGCTGGTCGGGCAGCACGCCACCGAGGGTCTCGAGGTACCCCCGCACGGTCTCGGGCGAGGTGATCAGCGAGGTCAGCGCGAAGGCCAGCAGCAGCAGCGGGACGACGGAGATCCCCGCGTAGAAGGTGAGCCCCGCGGCGATGAGCGACAGGTCGCGCCCGCGCATCCCGCGCCGCACCGAGCCCAGGATGAACCGGGTCTCGGCACGCCAACGGATCACCGGACCCACTCCACCACCCCGCGGCCCGCCCCGCCGTCCGAACCCGTACGGGAGGTCGCCGGGGAGCCGACTGCGCGCTGGTGCGGCCACGGCGACCCCGGAACCAGCTCGTGCGCGCACCCACGTGCCGCCTGCGCGGACAGGCGGGGCACCCGGCCCGGTGGGCCGCATCGCCGCGCACCCGCGACACGGGTGCGCGGGCCCGGGGTCAGCCGGTGACGAGCTCGCCGGACCAACCCTCCACGGACACCTCGCCGGTGGCGCTCACCGCCACCGTCACCTCGTCGGACCCGATGCGCAGGCCCTCGACGCGCACCGCGCCCAGGGGTGCGGGGCGGAGGGGAGCGACCTCGAGCCGGCCGGCGGGGACGTCCGGGCGCAGCCCGATCACCGCGGTGAGGACGGCGACCGACGCCGCGGCCGACCACGCCTGCGGCCGGCACGAGGCGGGGTAGGCCAGCGCCCGGCGCACCTCGGTGGCGGCGTCGCCGGCGAACAGCTCAGGCATCCGCCGGTCGAAGGACTCCCCGGCCGCCAGCAGGCCCCGGGCCAAGGACCCCGCCTGCGCGGCGTGCCCCTCGCGGGCCAGGCCGGTCATCGCGATCGCGGTGTCGTGCGGCCACACCGAGCCGCAGTGGTAGGTCAGCGGACCGTAGCCACCGGCCGTCGTGGCCATGGTGCGCAGCCCGAACCCGGAGTCCATCGCCGGGGAGCCCAGCCGGGCGGCGACCGCCGCGGACTCCTCGCCGTCGAGCAGCCCGGTGCCGAGCAGGTGGCCCATGTTCGAGGCCGGGGCGTCCACCGGTGCCTTCGCGCCGTCGAGGGCGATGGCGGGGTAGCGGCCCTCGTCGTCCCCGACCCAGAACGCCCCCCGGAACCGTTCGCGCAGGTCGGCGGCCCACGAGCGCCAGCGGTCGGCGCCGGGCCGGCCGAAGGCGTCGAGCAGCGCGGCCCCGCCGAGCGCGGCCTCGTGGGCGTAGGCCTGCGCCTCGCACAGCGCGATCGGCCCCTCGGCGATGCGGCCGTCGGCGAACCGCACCGAGTCGTGGCTGTCCTTCCAGCCCTGGTTGGCCAGGCCGGTGCCCGTGCGGTCGAGGTACTCCAGGAACCCGTCGCCGTCGGGGTCGGCGTCGGCGGCCAGCCACTCCAGGGCCCGCTCCAGCGGGTCGAGCAGCTCGGTGACGACGGCGGGGTCGAGCCCCCAGCGCCAGGCGTCGTGCAGCAGGCAGACCCACAGCGGGGTGGCGTCGACCGTGCCGAAGTAGACCGGCGGCAGGAACGGGGTGACCCCCTCCTCGGCCACGGGCGGCCGGCGGATCTCGTGCAGGATCTTGCCCGGCTCCTCACCGGTCGCGTCGTCCCGCCGGGTGCCCTGCCGGGCGGCCAGCGTGCGCAGCGTGCCGGCGGCCAGCCCGGTGCCCAGCGGCAGCAGCAGGCGCGCCGTCCAGAGGCTGTCGCGGCCGAACAGGGTGAGGTACCAGGGCGCCCCGGCGGCGGCGAAGACGTCCTCGGGCTCGGTGGTCGTGGCCATCCGCAGCCCGGCGAGGTCCTCCAGCGACTGCTCGACCAGGGGGGCCAGCCGGGAGTCGTCGCAGGTCACCCGCGGCGTCGACCAGCTGCTCGCGGTGCGCGGCGCGGCGGTCACCCCGCCCGGGTCGACCACGCGCACCGACCAGTCGACCTCGACCGCCCCCCGCGGCGGGACGACGACCGTCCAGCTCAACCGCCCGTGCTCCCCGACCGTCTCCAGCCCCGGGACGGCGACGACCACGCCGCGGCCGGCCCAGCCCTCCCCGTCGGGGGCCACGAGCGGGCGCACCTGACCGCTCTTGACCTCCTCGACGGTGGCCAGGTCGGTGGCCAGGGTCAGCACGACCTCGGCCTCGAGCGGGTCAGCAGCGCTGGACACCAGGCGCAGGGTCTCGCCCAGCCCGTCGTCGGCCAGCCGGCGCACGGTCTCCAGCCGGATCGTGGGGTCCGGGCCGGGGTCGCCCAGCCCGCGCAGGACGGCGACGTGCCGGCTGGTGCCGGTGCCGGTGCTGCCACCGCCGATGCCGTCGGGGCGGCGGCCGGCCACGGTCACCTCGACCACCGACAGCGCCCGGACGTCGCCGCAGAACACGCCCTCGGCGCCCTGCCCGTGCACTGCGCCGTCCCGCGCGGAGAGCACCGTGACCGGGGCCCGCAGGCAGACGTCGAGCTCGTGGACGGTCGGCTGCAGACCCGGGTCGCTCGTCATTCGACCGATCCAACCCGATGCGTGGTGCGACGCACAAGGCGAGCGGGCGCACAGCTTGACACTAAGGCGGACCGAGGAGCACTGTGCGACCAGTCACTTTGGATCGGTCAAATCGGGAGGCGGCGTCATGGGCCCGGACGACGGCGTCGAGCGCCCCACCCTGGCCAGCGTCGCGGCCCTCGCCCAGGTGTCCAAGCAGACGGTCAGCAACGTGCTCAACGCCCCGCACCTGGTCAGCGAGGCCACCCTCGACCGGGTCCGGGCCGTCATCGACGAGGTCGGCTACCGCCCGCTGCGGGCGGCCCAGCAGATGCGCAGCCACCGCTCGCAGCTCATCGGCATCCGCATCGACCCGGTGCGCGACGGCATCGGCGGCATCGTGCTCGACCAGTTCCTGCACGCCCTCACCTGCAGCGCCGAGGAGTCCGGGCACCGCATGGTGCTGTTCACCGCCGACGACGCCGCGGCCGAGGTCGACGCCTACGACGAGCTGGTCGCCTCGTTCGCCGTCGACGCCTTCGTGCTCACCGGCACCTACCACGGTGACCCCCGCACCGCGTGGCTGCGCCGCCGCCGGCTGCCCGTGGCCAGCTTCGGCCGGCCGTGGGACGACCCGGCAGGCCGCAGCTGGGTGGACACCGACGGTGCGGCCGGCACCCGCGCCGCCGTCGAGCACCTGGTCGCCCAGGGGCACACCCGCATCGCCTTCCTGGGCTGGCCGGTGGGGTCGGGCACCGGCGACGACCGGCGGGCCGGCTGGGTGGACGCGATGTCCTCGGCCGGCCTGCCCGTCGCCGGGCTGGACGCCGGGCTGCCCGACGACCCCGCCGTCGCCCAGGCCACCGCGCTCGGGCTGCTCGCCGCCCGTGGGGTCACCGCCCTGGTCTGCGCCTCGGACTCCCTCGCCCTGGGCGCGCTCGGCGCCGTGCAGGAGCTCGGCCGCCGCCCCGGGGTCGACGTCGCGGTGGTCGGCTTCGACGACAGCCCGGTGGCCGCCGCGATCGGGCTCAGCTCGGTCGCCCAGCCGGTCGCCGCCGCGGCGGCCGCGTGCATCGAGCTGCTGCGCGGCCAGCTGGACCCCGGCCCGGGCCCGGTGTCCGGGGGAGCCGCCGACGAACCGGTGCTGCTGACCCCGCGCCTGGTGGTGCGGTCGTCGTCCGACCGCGGTGGTGCCGCCGTCCCGACCGCCACCCCGCCGGTCCTGCCCGCCCCCTGACACCCAGCCCCCGACCGGCGGCACCGACGCCGCCGGCCCTCGACGAGGAGGAACCACCGTGAGATCGCCCATCCGCAGGTCCGCGCAGGCGGCCGTGGCCGTCGCAGCGCTGTCCCTCGCCACCGCCTGCGGTGGCGGCTTCGACGACACGGCCGAGCAGCAGGAGAGCGGCAGCGCCTCGCTGACCATGCTCATCGCCAGCTCCGGCGACGCCGAGACCGAGGCCGTGCAGACCCAGGTCGACGCCTACGAGCAGGAGTCGGGCAACACCGTCGACGTCCAGGTCGCCGCCGACCTCTCGCAGGAGCTCGCGCAGGGCTTCGCCGGGGGCAACCCGCCCGACGTGTTCTACCTCGACGCCAGCCGGCTGGCCGACCAGGCCGACGCCGGCAACCTGTTCCCCTACGTCGACCAGGTCGACGACGTCGACGACTTCTACCCGAACCTGGTCGACGCGTTCACCTACCAGGACACGCAGTACTGCCTGCCCAAGGACTTCTCCACCCTCGCCCTGGAGATCAACGACGCCGCGTGGGCGGCCGCGGGCCTCACCGAGGCCGACTACCCGACCACCTGGGAGGAGCTGGCCACGGTCGCCCAGACGCTGACCACCGGCACCCAGACCGGCCTGGTCATCGGCGACACCCGCGACCGCATCGGCGCCTTCATGGTCGAGGCCGGTGGCTGGTTCCTGAACGGCGACGGCACCGAGGCCACCGTCGACAGCCCGGAGAACCTCGAGGCGCTGCAGTACCTGCAGACCAACCTGGCCGCGGGCTCCTTCACGTACCCCTCCGGCGTGGACGCCGGATGGGGCGGCGAGGCCTTCGGCACCGGCAAGGCCGCGATGACCATCGAGGGCAACTGGATCGTCGGCGCGCTGGCCAACGACTACCCCGACGTCGGCTACACCGTCGTCCCGCTGCCCGAGGGGCCCGGCGGGCCGGGCACCCTGTCGTTCACCAACTGCCTGGCCGTGGCCGCCGACAGCGATGCCCAGGACGCCGCCGTCGACCTCGCCACCTACCTGACCGGCGCCGACGCGATGACGGCGCTGACCCAGGACACCGGCGTGCTGCCCTCGCGCCAGTCGCTGGCCGACGCCTACCTGCAGCAGTTCCCCGAGCGCGAGGCATACATCGCCGGGGCCGAGTACGCCCAGGGCCCGGTCAACGCCCCCGGTGCCGAGCAGGTGCTGCTGGACTTCGACAGTCAGCTCGGCGGCCTGGCCACCGGCGACCCGCAGCGAGTGCTCGAGTCCACCCAGACCAACCTCGAGCAGGCGATCGGCGGATGACGGCGGTCCCGGCCCCCGCGGGGGGTCTGCAGACGCGGCCCTCGCGGGGGTCGGGACGCTCCTCGGCCCGCGCCGGGCAGGGCCGCGCGGGGTGGGCCTTCACCGTCCCGCAGGTCGTGCTCATCGGGTTGTTCGTGCTCATCCCGATCCTGATGGCGTTCTGGGTCAGCCTCACCGACTGGCGCGGCCGGGGGTCACCGTTCAGCGGCTCGGTGGGCTTCGTCGGGTTCGACAACTACGCGACGATCCTCACCGAGCCGGGCCTGGCGCGGCAGGACTTCATGACCTCGCTGCGCAACAACGCCTGGTACGTGCTGCTCGTCGTCCCGCTGCAGACCGCCATCGCGCTGGGCCTGGCCCTGGTGCTGAACTCCAGGATCCGGGCCAAGGGCTTCTTCCGGACGGCGTTCTACTTCCCGACCGTCACCAGCTCGGTCGCGATCAGCCTGGTCTTCATCTTCCTGTTCACCGGGGGCGGCGCGGTCAACGGCCTGCTCGCGGTGTTCGGCATCGACGGACCCAACTGGTTCAGCGACAGCCGCGGTCTGCTGCACCTGATCGGTGACGGTCTCGGGTTCTGGGACTCGGCGAACCCGCCGGCCGCGCTCACCGACGGCGGCCCCCTCGGGCTGAGCTGGTGGGACTGGCTGAGCGGCCCCTCGATCGCGCTGGCCGCGCTGATCCTGCTCGTGGTCTGGACCTCGGCCGGCGGCTACATGCTCATGTTCCTGGCCGCGCTGCAGGACGTGCCCGCCGACGTCCGCGAGGCCGCGGTCATGGACGGCGCCAACCGGTGGCAGCGGTTCCGTGCCGTGACGTTGCCGGCGCTCAGGCCGACCCTGTTCCTGGTCACCACGCTGGGCCTGATCGGCACCTGGCAGGTGTTCGACCAGGTGTACCTGATCAGCCAGGGCAACCCGGCCAAGACCACGCTCACCCCGGCGTACCTGAGCTACACGTCGGCGTTCGAGGCCGGGCAGTGGGGCCGGGCCGCGGCGATGTCGTTCGTGCTCTTCGCGATCATCGTCGTGCTCACCACGCTGCAGCGGTTCCTCATGCGCGACAAGGACGCGATCGCCGAGAAGAAGGCGACCCGGACCGCGCAGCGGGCGCGGGCGGCGACGTCGAGGACCACGTTCTTCCAGGCCGGACGGTGAGGCGACCATGACCACCACGCTCCCCGCACCCCGTGCGGACGTCGGGGAACCCGTCCCCGCGCCCCGCCGTCGCCGCCGGTTCCCGCTCGGGCGGTTCCTGGCCTACGTGGTGCTGGTGTTCTTCGCGCTGGTCTACGTCTACCCGTTCCTCATCCAGCTGGTGACGTCGTTCAAGACCAACAGCGACGCCACGAACAACCCGCTGTCGCTGCTGCCCGACCCGGTCACCGCCGCGGCGTTCAGCCGGCTCCTCGACACCGACTTCACGCTGTGGGCCCTCAACTCGGTCTGGGTGTCGGTGCTGGTCACCGTCGGGCGGGTGTTCCTCTGCTCGCTGGCGGGCTACGCGCTGGCCCGGCTGCGCTTCCGCGGCCGGTCGGCGATCTTCACCGCCGTGCTCGCGGTCATGGCCGTGCCCAGCGTGGTGCTGCTGATCCCGAAGTTCCTGGTGCTCAACCAGCTCGGCATCTACGACACCCCGGTGGCGCTGTTCCTGCCCCTGGTGGCCGACGCGGCCGGCGTCTTCATCATGAAGCAGTTCTTCGAGAGCGTGCCGGCCTCGATCGAGGAGGCCGCCCGCATCGACGGCGCCGGCACCTTCCGGGTCTTCTGGTCGGTCGTGCTGCCCATGGCCCGCCCGGCGCTGATCACGCTGACGATCCTGAGCTTCCAGGCGTCGTGGAACGAGCTGCCGCACTTCATCGTGGCCAGCCAGGACCGCGACCTCTACACGCTGACCAAGGGCGTGGCCACGCTGACCACCGGCCAGCTGGGCTCGGGCAACGAGTTCCCGCTGACCCTGGGTGCAGCGCTGCTCATGACCCTGCCGGTGGCCATCGTGTTCTTCGTCTTCCAGCGCTACTTCGTCGCCGGCGCCAACGACGGCGCCGTCAAGGGCTGACCCGGGGCGCACCCGTGCCGTGGGTGCGGGGCACGGCGGGCCCGGGAGGGCTCAGTCGGCGTGCACCAGGAGGCCGCGGATGGTCTCGCCGGCGGCCTGGTCGGCGAAGCCCTGGTGCAGCTGGTCGAGGGAGTACCGCCGGGTCACCAGGCGGTCGAGCTCGAGCTTGCCCTCCTCGGCCAGCCGCAGCAGCATCGGCACGTCGCGGTGGGCGTTGCAGCTGCCGAACAGCGCGCCCTGGATGCGGTGCTCGTAGGCGGTCACCCCGTTGCCCTGCAGCGACAGCGTGACGTCGGAGGCGACGTCGGCCAGGGCGGTGAGCACCAGCGTGCCGCCCTTGCCCAGGCAGCGGGCGGCCCGCCGGGTGCTCTCGGCGTCGGTCGAGCCCAGCGCCAGGACGACGACGTCGGCGCCGTTGCCCCAGGTGAGCTCGCGGGCCAGCGCCGCGGCCTCCTGTGAGGTCTCCACGGCGTGGGTGGCGCCGATCGTCAGCGCGAACTCCCGCCGGAACGCGACCGGGTCGACGGCGACCACGTGCGAGGCGCCCGCGTGCACCGCGCCCTGCACCGCGTTGGCGCCCACCCCGCCGCAGCCGACCACCACCACGGTGTCGCCGGGCCGGGTGCCGCCGGCGTAGACGGCCGAGCCCCAGCCGGTGGGCACGCTGCAGGCCATGAGGGCCGCGGTGTCCAGCGGCAGCCACGGGTGGATCCTGATGACCGAGGCCTCGTGCAGCAGCGAGTGCCGGGCGAACGCCCCGACCATGCAGAAGGCGCCCAGCTCCTCGCCGTCCAGCCGGAAGGGCCAGGTGCCGGTGGGCAGCTGACCGGTGCCGATGGTGGCGCCCAGGTTGCACAGGTTCGACCGGCCCGAGGCGCACCACCGGCACGTGCCGCAGGCGGGCAGGAAGCTGGCCACCACGTGGTCGCCCGGTGCCACCCGGGTCACCCCGGCGCCGACCGCCAGGACGGTGCCGGAGCCCTCGTGGCCGCCGACGATCGGGTAGCGGCCACCGGCGTTGGAGTGCCGCAGGTGCTCGTCGGAGTGGCAGAGGCCGGCGTAGGCCATCTCCACCAGCACCTCGCCGGGGCCGGGGTCGCCGACCTCCAGCGTCACGAGCTCGTACTGGCCACCCTGGCTGCGCAGCACTGCGCCGGTCGTCTCCACGGCCTCATCCCAGCAGATGCCGGGCGGCGGCGTAGCCCCCGAGGCCGCTGACCGCGCCGCCGCGCACCGTGCCGCCCGAGGACGCCGACACCACGCGCGGGTGGGCGGTCGCCGCGCCCCAGGTGCCGGCGGGGTGCTGCTCGGTGGCCACCGGCCAGCTGAGGTCGCCGTGGAAGATGTGCCCGCCCGGCATGGCCAGCGACGCCTCGACGTCCAGCGGGGACGCCGCCTGCAGGCACGGCCGGCCCTCGGCGTCGGTCGCCAGGCAGTCGGCCAGCGGCTCCTCGAGCTGGGCGTCGAGCTGGGCCACGACCCGGCGCACGGCCTCGGTGCGGGTGCCCACCGGGTCGGCGGCGAACAGGTCGGCCGGGGTGTGCAGCCCGAACAGGGTCAGCGTGTGCAGACCGGTGCCGCCGGTGATCGACGGGTCGGTGAGGGAGTGGCAGTAGACCTCGAACGGGATGGTGCCCGGCAGTCGCCCTGCAGCGGCGTCGGCGTACGCGGCGTCGATCTGCGAGGCCGCCTCGTCGACGTGGCAGGTGCCGCCGAAGGCCACCGCGGGCGCCAGGCCCGAGCGGGGCCGGGGCAGCCGGGTCAGCACCATGTTGACCTTCAGCTGCGCGCCGACCGGGCGCGGACCGGGGGCGGTGCCGGTCAGCTGGTCGAGCACGGCGGGGGCGCAACCGGCCACCACGTGGGCGGCGTCCACGGCGTGCGCCGTCCCCTCGTCGTCGGTCCAGTGCACGGTGACGCCGTCGGACCGGGTCTCGACGGCGGTGACCGTCGCCCGGGTGCGCAGCTCGGCGCCGGCCCGGCGGGCCGCGTCGGCCATCGCCCCGCTCACCGCGCCCATCCCGCCCACCGGCACCCGCCACAGCCCCGTGCCGTTGCCGACGAGGTGGTAGACGAAGCAGCGCCCGGCCAGGCCGTCGGCGGCGTGCACGTCGGCGAAGGTGCCGATCAGGCCGTCGGTCAGCGCCACGCCCCGGGCGACGTCGGAGTCCAGGTGGTCGGCGACGACGTCGGCCAGCGGCCGTTCGACCAGGTCGCGGTACAGCTGCCCGTCGCGCAGGCGGCCCTCGAGCTCGGCGGCGCTCGGCAGCGGTTCGACGAGGGTGGGGGAGAGGTCCTCGGCGAGGGTGGTCAGCCGGCGGTAGAACCGCTGCCAGCCCGCCCACTCGGCGTCGGAACCGGTCAGGTCGCGGAACGAGGCCGCCGTCGCCGGGCCGGGGTCGCGCTCCACCAGCAGCGCACGGTCGCCGAGCAGGGTGGCCGAGCTGACCGCCCGGTCGGCCAGGGCGACGTCCAGGTCGAGGTCGGCCACCAGCCGGTCGGGCAGCAGGCTGACCAGGTAGGAGTAGGCCGAGAGCCGCACGTCGACCCCCGGGAACACCGCCTCGCTGACGGCCGCGCCGCCGAGCACGGCCCGCCGCTCGAGCACCAGCACCGACCGGCCGGCCCGGGCCAGGTAGGCCGCCGCCACCAGTCCGTTGTGCCCGCCGCCGACCACCGCCACGTCGTACCGCATGCCCGCATCGTCGCGCACCGGTTCCAGCGGAGTCGGTCGGTCACCGGTTGTGAGCGTGCCCATGGCGTGTCCGTCGGTCGATCGTGCGGAACTCCACAATCGGAGGGGGCCCGCTTGTCACGAGTCGGTCACGCACCTACCGTCGGTCCGTCCGGACGGATCGTTCCGCCACCTCCCCTGGGTGGCACCGGCCGGACGCCGCCGAACCGCTGCCGTCCCAGCACCACCACCAGCACCACCGGGGTAGGCACGGACCGGGGACCCACCGCAGCACTGGGGTGAAGCACCGACGGCCCGCGAGGGCCCGACGTGCCGGGCGAACTTCCCGTCCGAATCCGTCAGCTAACCCGGTAGGCGGCCTGTTGGAAGAAAGGACCACCCGCCGCACATGGCGAGTACCAGCACGCCTGCGCGCCGTCCCGCCCTCCGGGGTCGCCGCGCCGCCATCACCCTCCTCGCCGCGGCCGGTGTCGCCGCCGGCACCTTCGTCACCACCCCGGCGCAGGCCGCCCCCGGCGACCCGCAGCCCACCACCGCCGCCGAGGCCGCCCAGCTCATCGTCGACCGCGGCCAGCAGCTCGAGGTCCTCACCGAGCAGTTCAACGACGCCCGCGTCGCGCTCGACACCGACCAGGCAGCCGCCGCCCAGGCCGCCGCCACCGCGCAGGCCGCCCAGGCCGCGCTGACCGCCGCGCAGGGCACCGTCACCGACGTCGCCCGCAGCGCCTACCAGGGCGGCAACCAGTTCAACTCGCTGCAGGCGCTGCTCACCTCGCAGTCGGCCGGTGAGTTCGTCGAGCAGTCGGCCACCCTAGACCTGATCTCGCAGCACACCACCGACGTCCTGGCCCAGGCCCAGGCCGCCAACGACGCCGCGGCGGCCGCGCAGCAGCAGGCCGAGCAGGCCACCGCCGACGCGCAGGCCCAGTTCGACGCCGTCGCGGCCCAGCAGGCGACGCTGAACACCGAGATCGCCGCCTACCAGGCGCAGTACGCGCAGCTCACGGCCGCCGAGCAGGCCGCCGTCGCCTCCACCGGCGACGTCGCGACCACCGGCACCGCCAGCACCTCGGGCGGCTCGGCCCGCTCCGGCGGTGCGAGCCAGTCGGTCGGCAGCGTGGTGGCCAACTCCGCCGCCGCGCAGACCGCCGTCGACACCGCGCTGGCCCAGCAGGGCGACCCCTACGTCTGGGCCGCCTCGGGCCCCGACAGCTTCGACTGCTCCGGCCTGGTGCAGTACGCCTACGCCGCGGCCGGCGTCTCGCTGCCGCACTCCAGCAAGGGGCAGGCGTCCATGGGCGTCGCCGTGTCGCGCGGTGAGCTGCAGCCCGGTGACCTGGTGGCGTTCTACTCGCCGGTCAGCCACATCGGCATCTACATCGGCAACGGCATGATGGTCCACGCCCCGACGTCCGGCGACGTCGTCAAGGTGGCCAGCATCGACGCCATGGGCTCCTCGCCCACCGCGTACCGGCGCCTCGCGGGCTGACACCCGCACGCACGTCCCGGGACCCCGGTCACCGCACGGTGACCGGGGTTCCGTGCTGTGCGGGGTCGGTCACACCCGGGGACACCGCTGGGCCCTGCGCCGTTGGACCAGGTCGTGGCCACCCTGCTCGCACCCCGCACCGTTGCCCGCGCCTTCCGCGTCGTCGCGCTCGCCGAGGCGGTGAGCTGGGCGCTGCTGCTGGCCGGCATGTTCGTGAAGTGGGTGCTGGGCACCTCCGAGGTCGGCGTCCAAGTCGCCGGGCCGATCCACGGCGCGGTGTTCGTCGTCTACGTCGTCCTGGCGCTGGCCTGCTGGCGGGTGCTGCGCTGGGACCTCCGCACGACCGCGCTCGCGTTGGTCGCCTCGGTCCCGCCGTTCGCCACCGTGTGGTTCGAGCGGTGGGCCGTCCGCACCGGGCGGCTCCCCCTGGGTGCCCCGGCGACCACCCCCTAGCCTGCAGGGCATGCCGAGCGTCGAGCCCGCCACCGCGCGCACCCTGCTGGCCCGCACCGCCCGCGTGCAGGCCGAGGGCCGCGCCCCGAGCCTGGTGGCCGGCGTGGTGCGCGACGGCGGGCTGGTGTGGTCGGCCGGTCGCGGCGACGTGGCCGACCCGCACACCGACGTCCAGTACCGGCTCGGCTCGATCAGCAAGACCGTCACCGCCGTGGCCGTCATGCGGCTGCGCGACGAGGGCCGGCTGCACCTCGACGACCCGCTCGAGGAGCACCTCCCCGGCACCCCGCTGGGGGCGCGCACCGTCGGCCAGCTGCTCTCCCACCTGGCGGGGGCGTCCAGCGAGAGCCCCGGGGGCTGGTGGGAACGGGTCCCGGGCGGGTCGCTGGCCGACCTCCAGCTGGGCCCCGAGCACGTGGTGCTCGGTGCGGCCCGCCGGTTCCACTACTCCAACCTGGGGTTCGGCCTGCTCGGCGAGCTCGTCGCCCGGGCGCGGGGCGCGTCCTGGGCCGACGTCGTCACCCGCGAGGTGCTGGCGCCCCTGGGCATGACCCGCACGACCCCCCGGCCCTCGGGTGCGGCGGCGCAGGGCACCGCGGTGCACCCGTGGGCCGACGTGGTCCTGCCCGAGCCCGAGCACGACGCCGGGGTCATGGACGCCGCCGGCCAGCTCTGGGCCACCCTGGCCGACCTCGCGCGGTTCGGCGCGTTCCTGCTCGGCGACACCGGCGACGTGCTGTCCCCGGCCACGCTGGCCGAGATGGTGGTGCCGGCCGGCGTCGACTCCTCAGCGGCGGGGTGGTCGGCCTACGGGCTCGGCGTGCAGGTGCTGCGGGTCGACGGCGCCACCCTGGTGGGCCACGGCGGCTCGATGCCCGGCTTCCTGGCCGGGGTGTTCGTCGACCGCACCGAGCTGACCGGCGCGGTGATGCTGGCCAACACCACCAGCGGGCTGGACCCCCTGGTGCCCGGCCTGCTCGCCGACCTCAAGGCCGCCGAACCCAGGGTCGTGCCCGCCTGGTCGCCGTCCCCGCCGCCGGTGCCGCTCGACGTCCTCGGGGTGTGGTTCTGGGGCCCGGCGCCGCACGTGCTGCGGGCGCAGGCCGGCGGCGTGCTGCACCTGGGGCCCCTCCCCGGCCGCGCGGGGCGGGCCAGCCGGTTCGTGCGCCGCTCGGACGGCGGCTGGGTCGGGCTGGACGGCTACTACGCGGGGGAGACCCTGCGCATCGCCGCCGACCACCTCGACCTCGCCACCTTCACCTTCACCCGGCAGCCCTACGACCCCGCCGCCCCGGTGCCCGGCGGCGTCGACCCGGCGGGCTGGCGCTGAGGTCGGTTCAGGCCCGGTCGAGGGCTGCCAGGGTGGAGTGCGTGGCCAAGCCGTAGGCGAGGTGCGGTACGACGTCGGCGGCCCAGTCGGTGGCCGACCAGGTGCGCGGGTCGTTGATCCCCAGCACCGCCATCGGGCCGTTCGCGCCGACCAGGGCGCCGACGGTGGCCACCAGACCGCCCACCAGCGGGTTCGGCCGGAACCCGGCGGCCCGGGCGAGGCCGGCCAGCACCCCGACGCCCACGCCCGCCACGATGCCGGTCAGCGGGCCCAGCCCCGCCACCCGGTTGTCCCGGGTGTCGCCCTCGCCCGGGATCGCGACGTGCGCCTTGTCGGCCAGCGCCTCGACGGTCTGCTCGGGGGTGTCGCTGGTGCCCCGTCCGCGCAGCACCATGTCCAGGTAGGTGACGGTGTTGAGCACCGTCGTCCCCGCGGCGCCGGCGGCCGCCCCGCGGACCAGCCACCCGCCGGTGGAGATGCCCCGCCTGCCCGTGCCGAATGCCCCGAGGGGGGTCCTGGTCGCCATGGAGCGGCCGGTACCCGGGGCCGGCGCCGCGGCAAACGGTCACCAGCGGCAGACGGTCACCCGCTGGGCCGGCACCTGCCCGGTCTCGATGAAGGTGTTCACCGGGTCGTCGATGCACGGGTCGCCGCGGCCGTAGACCACGTGCGGGCCGTAGAGCTGCACGATCGCCGCGTCCGCGGGGCCGGCGCCGGGGGTCAGGTCGCGGAAGACGTCCTGCGCGCCCACGAACGGCGTGTTCGGGTCGGTGTCGGCGTTGAGCACCATCACCGGGTAGGGCGGGTCGGTGACCGGCGCCGGGCGTGCGACGTCGGCGGTCGTGGTCGAGCCCGGCCAGAACAGGCAGTCGAGGTCGCCGTAGTACGTGCTGCCCAGGCGCAGCTGGTCGATGCCCTGCTGCGCCGAGACGTCCAGCCACTCGTCCAGCACCGCGCGCGGGTCCCCGCCCTGCGGCACGAAGTTGTAGTCCTGGCACTCGACGGCGTAGAACAGCGCGTCGGAGAACCCGGGGTCCGGGCCACCGCCGGAGCCGCCGTTGCCCAGCTCGTCGAGGGCGCCGAAGTCCCCGTTCAGGGCGTCGTCCAGGGCGGCGGAGAAGTCCTCGCGGCCGTACGGGTCGCCCACGGCGGACCCGGCGGCCGCCCGCAGGGTGAGGTCGTCGACCGGGTCCCCGCCGGGCGGGGTGACCGGGGCCGCGGCCAGCTGCTCGAGCAGGGTGTCGTACCCGGCGGCCGAGTCGCCCGGGGCGGCGTCGGCGCAGACCGGGTCGGCGTCGCAGCGGGCGAAGGTGGCCGCCAGCACGCCGGAGTAGGCCTTCGCCGCCTGCACCGCGAACTCGGGCTGGTCGGTGGTCAGGTCGACCACGCCGTCGAGCACCAGCCCGGCGACGCGGTCGGGGTGGGCCCCGGCGTAGGTCTGCACGTACTGGGTGCCGTAGCTCTCGCCGTACAGGGTCAGCTTCGGGGCGCCCAGCCACTGCCGGAAGTCCTCCAGGTCCTCCACGGCCTGGGCGGTGGCGTAGCGGGGGGCGGTGGCCGGGTCGACGCCGGCCTCGGCGAAGCAGTCCTCGCCGAACTGCGTGCTCGCGGCGGCGAACTCGTCGCGCTCGGCGGCGGTGGACGCGGCGTCGACGGGCACGAAGTAGTCGTAGTAGGCCTCGTCGCAGCGCAGCTCCTGGGAGAGCCCGATGCCGCGCTGGTCGAAGAACACGACGTCGAAGCCCTGCCGCACCGCGTCGGGGAAGCCGGCCGTGTAGGCGTCGGCGGCGGCCAGCCCGCTGGACCCGGGCCCGCCGGTGGCGGTGACGAAGACGCCCTGCCGCTCGCCCTCGGCGCGCAGCAGGCCGAAGGTGACGTCCCAGTGCTCGCCGCCGGGGTCGGCGTGGTCGACCGGCACGCTCAGGGTCACGCACGAGAAGTCGCCCGCCCCGGTGGCGGCCGCACAGGGCTCCTCGGAGACGAACGCCCAGCCCTGCGGGGCCGGCGACGCCGTCCCGTCGATGCGGCACCCGGCCAGCAGCAGGACGACGAGCAGCAGGAGGGGGCGGATCCGCACGGCGCACCCTAACCGCGGCTCAGCGGCGGGCGGCGCGTTCCAGCAGCGGTGTCATGCGGTGGTCGACGAACCGGCGCAGCGCGAGGTTGGTGTCGGTGCGCTGCACCCCGGGGATGGCCAGCACCTGCTCGCTGATCCGCCACAGGTCGTCGGCGTCGACCGCGACCACCTGCACCAGCAGGTCGGCCGCCCCCGACAGGCCGATCACCTCGAGCACCTCGGGGATGTCGGCCAGCCCCGCGCTCACCTCGGCCAGCGAGGTCTGGACGACGGTCACCGTGATGTAGGCGCCCAGCCGGTAGCCCAGCGCCTCGGGCCGCACCCGCCGCTCGAAGGGGTCCAGCACCCCGCCCGACTCCAGCCGGGCCAACCGGGCCTGCACGGTGTTGCGGGCCAGCCCCAGCGACTGCGACAGGGCCATCACGGTGGCCCGCGGGTCCTCCGACAACGCCAGCAGCAGGCGGGCGTCGGTGGCGTCGATCCCGGTCACGGTGCTCAGTGTGCCACGCCACACCGGGGTGTCACTGACCATCGTGCGCAGTTCTCACCCCCTCCCTTGCGCATCTCGGCGCGGGAGTGATGTGCTGCACACGGTGCCCCCGACGTGTCCGGGGCCACCACCGTGCAGCGAGGAGGACAGCCCGTGACCGCAGTGCCCGAGGCCCAGGAGATGGTGGACCCCGTCCCCGGGGCCGCCGCCCCGCACCTGCCGGCCCAGCCCGAGCTGGTCCAGCTGCTCACCCCCGAGGGCGAGCGGGTCGAGCACCCCGAGTACGCCCTCGACGTCACCGACGACGAGCTGCGCGCCCTCTACCGCGACCTGGCGCTCGTGCGCCGGTGGGACGTCGAGGCCACCGCGCTGCAGCGGCAGGGCGAACTGGGCATCTGGGCCTCGCTGCTGGGCCAGGAGGCCGCGCAGATCGGCGCCGGCCGGGCGCTCGGGGACGACGACATGGCCTTCCCGACCTACCGCGAGCACGGGGTGGCCTGGACCCGCGGGGTTGACCCGCTGCAGGTGATCAGCCTGTTCCGCGGCAACGACCTCGGCGGCTGGGACCCCCTGGCCACGAAGTTCAACCTCTACACCGTGGTGATCGGCGCGCAGTGCCTGCACGCCACCGGGTACGCGATGGGCATCCAGCGCGACACGGCCGACGCCGCGGCGATCGCCTTCCTCGGCGACGGCGCCACCAGCCAGGGCGAGGTCAACGAGGCCATGATCTGGGCCGCCACGTTCGACGCCCCGGTGGTCTTCTTCTGCCAGAACAACCAGTACGCGATCTCGGTGCCGATCGAGCGGCAGAGCAAGGTGCCGCTGTTCCGCCGGGCGGCGGGCTTCGGGTTCCCCGGGGTGCGGGTCGACGGCAACGACGTCCTCGCCGTCCTGGCGGTGACCCGGGCGGCGCTGGCGCGGGCGCGCGAGGGTTCGGGGCCCACGTTCATCGAGGCGTTCACCTACCGCATGGGCGCGCACACCACCTCCGACGACCCGACCCGCTACCGGCTGGCCGACGAGCTCGAGGAGTGGAAGCTGCGCGACCCGATCGCCCGGCTGAAGGCCCACCTGTCGCGGTCGGGCAAGGCCGGGCCTGAGTTCTTCGCCGCCGTCGACGCCGAGGGGGACGAGCTGGCCAAGCACATCCGCTCGGGCACCCTCGACATGCCCGACCCCGCACCCACCGAGATGTTCGACCACGTCTACGCCGAGCAGACCGACGAGATCGCCGCCCAGCGTGCGGCGTTCCTCGCCTACCAGGAGGGCTTCGAGAAGTGACCACCCTGACCCTGGGCAAGGCGCTCAACACCGGCCTGCGCAAGGCCATGGAGGACGACCCGAAGGTCGTGCTCATGGGCGAGGACATCGGCAAGCTCGGCGGTGTCTTCCGGATCACCGACGGCCTGCAGAAGGACTTCGGCGAGGCCCGCGTCGTCGACACCCCGCTCGCCGAGGCCGGCATCGTCGGCACCGCGGTCGGGCTGGCCATGCGCGGCTACCGGCCGGTGGTGGAGATCCAGTTCGACGGGTTCGTGTTCCCCGCCTACAACCAGATCGTCACCCAGGTGGCCAAGATCCACGCCCGCTCGCGCGGCCGGCTGCCGATGCCGATCACGATCCGCATCCCCTTCGGCGGCGGCATCGGCGCGGTCGAGCACCACAGCGAGAGCCCCGAGGCCTACTTCGCGCACACCACCGGCCTGAAGGTCGTCGCGGTGAGCAACCCGGCCGACGCCTACTGGATGCTCCAGCAGGCCATCGCCTGCCCCGACCCGGTGGTGTTCTTCGAGCCCAAGCGCCGGTACTGGGACAAGGCCGAGGTCGACCTCGAGGCCACCCCGCAGCCGCTGTTCACCTCCCGGGTGGTCCGCTCGGGCGACGACCTCACCCTGCTCGCCTACGGCCCGATGGTGAAGACGGCGCTGCAGGCGGCCCAGGCCGCCGAGGACGAGGGCCGGTCGATCGAGGTCATCGACCTGCGCACGCTCTCCCCGCTCGACCTGACCCCGGTCGAGGAGTCGGTGCGCCGCACCGGCCGCTGCGTCGTCGTGCACGAGGCGCAGACCACGCTCGGCCTGGGTGCCGAGATCGCCGCTCGCGTCACCGAGAGCTGCTTCCACTCCCTCGAGGCCCCGGTGCTGCGGGTCGGTGGCTACGACGTCACCTACCCGCCGTCCAAGCTCGAGGAGGAGTACCTGCCCGACCTGGACCGGGTGCTGCACGTCGTCGACCGCGCGATGGAGTTCTGATGGCCGACCTGCGCCAGTTCAAGCTGCCCGACGTCGGCGAGGGCCTCACCGAGGGCGAGATCCTGCAGTGGCTCGTCGCCGTCGGCGACGTCGTCGTGACCAACCAGCCGCTGTGCGAGGTGGAGACGGCCAAGGCCGCCGTCGAGCTGCCCAGCCCGTACGCCGGCACGGTGGTCGAGCTGCTGCACGAGCCCGGGACGACGGTCGACGTCGGCGCCCCGATCATCACCATCGACCTCGGCGGCGACGGCCCGGCCGCCGCACCGGCACCGGCCGACGACACCCCCGCCGCCGGGCTCATCGGCGGCCCGGCCCCTGGCGGGCGCACCTCGGTGCTGGTCGGCTACGGCCCGAAGAACACCGAGGCCGTGCGCCGCCCCCGCCGCTCGGGTGCCGCCGTCGCCGACCGGGCGACGGCTCCCCAGGTCCTCCCCGAGGCCGACTACGGGTCGGGCACCGAGCGCCCGCCGCTGCTGGCCACCGCCCCCGACGCCACCACCAAGCCGGTGCGGCACGGCGGGCTGGAGATCGGCCGGGCCGCCGAGCAGCACGCCGGCTACACCACCGCCGCCTCGGCGCAGGCCGTGGCGCCCGGGCGCCGGGCACCCCGCCCGCTGGCCAAGCCGCCGGTGCGCAAGTACGCCAAGGACGCCGGCGTCGACCTCGCGACGGTCACCGGCACCGGCCCGGGCGGGGTCATCACCCGCGCCGACGTCGACGCCGTCCGCACCGGGGGCGCCGCCGCCCAGCCGGCCCGCACCCCGGCCGAGCTGGCCGCCGACGCCGGCACCGTGGTCCGGTTCCCCGCACCCGAGGCGGGGACGGAGGGGCGCGAGCAGCGCATCCCGATCAAGGGGGTGCGCAAGCACACGGCCGCGGCGATGGTCAGCAGCGCGTTCACCGCCCCGCACGTGACGGAGTTCCTGACCGTCGACGTCACCCGGATGATGGCGCTGCGCGAGCGGCTGGCTGCCCGGCCCGAGCTGGCCGGCCTCAAGGTCAGCCCGCTGCTGTTCGTGGCCAAGGCGCTGCTGCTGGCCGCCCGCCGGCACCCGATGGTGAACAGCTCGTGGGACGAGGCGGCGCAGGAGATCGTGGTCAAGGACTACGTGAACCTGGGCATCGCCGCAGCCACCCCGCGGGGCCTCGTCGTCCCGAACATCAAGGACGCCGGGCGGCTGTCGCTGGCCGAGCTGGCCGGGGCACTGGCCGACCTCACCGCCACGGCCCGGGCCGGGAAGACCTCGCCGAGCGCGATGTCCGGCGGCACCATCACGATCACCAACGTGGGCGTGTTCGGGGTGGACACCGGCACGCCGATCCTCAACCCCGGCGAGTCGGCGATCCTGGCCTTCGGGGCGGTCCGCGAGATGCCGTGGGTGCACAAGGGCAGGATCAAGGTGCGTCAGGTGACGCAGCTGGCCCTGTCGTTCGACCACCGGATCATCGACGGCGAGCTGGGCAGCCGCTTCCTCGCCGACATCGGCGCGGTGCTGCACGACCCCGGCGTGGCCCTCGCCCTCTAGCGGCCGGTCACGGGGTTCTCGCCCTCTCGATCCGCGTCGAGGGGGCGGGAACCCCGTAGTGCGGCGGCGAGATCGGGGTTCGGGGGCTCGTGGGCGCCCCGGAGGCCCCGCGCACCCCGATCTGGGTGGCCCGGGACGACGACGGCCCCCTCCCCGCAGCTGCGGGGAGGGGGCCGTCGTGGCGGAGCTTGTTACTCGGCGTCGAGGTCGCGCTCGACCATGCCGGCGATCTCGGCCAGGACGGCCTCGTCGTCGCTGCTGACCTCGACCTCGGCGCCCTTCTTGGCGCCCAGGGTCATGATCATCAGGGGCGAGCCGGCGTCGACCGGGTTGCCACCCGGGGTGGCGAGGGTGACGGGCACCCCGGCCTTGCCGACGGCCTCGGCGATCAGGGCGGCGGGGCGGGCGTGCAGACCCACGGCGGAACCGACGGTCACGGTCTTGCTGGGCATCGAGGTGCTCTCCTCTGCGTCGAGTGAGTGCGGGGCGCGGGCGGGATCACCGCCCGCGCCCCGGTGTCGGGGTCGATCCTGTCAGTTCTTGCTGAGCGCGGCACCCGTGGCGGTGGACGACCCCGCCATGGCGGCCTCGGTGGCCTCGGCCGGCGCCGCCTCGGGCTTGCGACCGATGCTCTTGGCGACGGTGACGGCGACGGCGCCGACGGCCGCGCCGATCAGCACCGCGAGCAGGAAGAGGACGAACTTCGTCATCGCGAAGAAGACGAACACCCCGCCGTGCGGTGCCCGCAGCTCGACGTCGAACGCCGCGATGAGGGCGCCGGCGGTGGCTCCGCCGAGCATCATCGAGGGGATGACCCGCAGCGGGTCGGCCGCGGCGAACGGGATGGCGCCCTCGGAGATGAACGAGGCACCGAGCAGCCAGGCCGCCTTGCCGTTCTCCCGCTCGGCCTGGGTGTACAGGCGCTTGCGGATGGTGGTGGAGATGGCCATGGCCAGCGGGGGCACCATGCCGGCGCCCATGACGATGGCCATGATGCGCAGCGCCGCGGGGCTCGGGTCGGCGACGCCGATGCCCGTGGTGGCGAAGACGTAGGCCGCCTTGTTGACCGGACCGCCCAGGTCGAAGCACATCATCAGGCCGAGGATGATCCCGAGCAGGATGGCCGAGGAGCCCGACAGGCCGGTCAGGAAGTTGCCCAGACCGCGCAGCGCGGCGGCCAGCGGCTGGCCGAGGAACAGCACCATGATGCCGCTGGAGATCACCGTGGCCAGCAGCGGGATGATGACGACCGGCTGCAGGCCACGGACGCCCGCGGGCAGCTTCCAGCCGGAGATCCACTTGGCCGCGAACCCGGCGATGATGCCGCCGACCAGGCCGCCGAGGAAGCCGGCGCCGACGGTGCCGGAGACCGCACCGACCACGAAGCCGGGGACGATGCCCGGACGGTCGGCGATGGCGTAGGCGATGTAGCCGGCCAGCGCGGGCACCAGGAAGCCGAAGGCGGCCTGGCCGAGGACGGTGAACAGGGCGCCGAGGTAGCCGAGCAGGCCGTCGTTGAGGCCCTGGCCGGCGTCGGCGGTCGAGGGGAGGTTGAAGAAGCTGTTGTTCAGCGCCCAGTTCAGCGCGTAGCTCTGGCCGGCGTCCGAGGCCGGGTCGCCCAGGACGATCCGGTACCCGCCGAACAGGAAGCCCAGGGCGATGAGCAGACCGCCGGCGGCGACGAACGGGATCATGTAGCTGACGCCGGTGAGCAGCCAGCGGCGGATCTCCGAACCCACCCCGGCGCCCCCGCCGGAGGACGCGGTGGAGGCCTCGGCGCCCGAGCCGCCCGGCACCCGGCGGGCGTTCGGGTCCTGGGCGGCGGCGAGGGCCTCGCGGATCATGACCTCGGGCTCCTGGATGGCCCGCTTGGTGCCCGACTGCACGACCGGCTTGCCGGCGAACCGCTCGCGGTCCCGGACGCCGACGTCGACGGCGAAGATCACCGCGGCGGCCTTGCTGATGACCGAGGGGTCCAGCGGGGTGGCGCCCGAGGAGCCCTGGGTCTCCACGTGCAGCTCGACGCCCATCTCCCGGGCGGCGGCGGCCAGCTTGTCGGCGGCCATGTAGGTGTGCGCGATGCCGGTCGGGCAGGCGCTGATCGCGACCAGCGTCGGGCCGTCGGTGGCGGCCGGGGCCGCGGCGGCGGGGGTGGCCGCGGGGGCGGCGGGGGTGGTGGCCGCCGGCGCGGGGGAGACGACGTCCTGCACCAGGGTGACGACCTCCTGCGCGGAGGAGGCGTTGCGCAGCGAGGCCACGAACTCCGGGCGCACCAGCGCGCGGGCCAGCGACGAGAGCAGCGTCAGGTGGTCGGCGTCGCCGGCCTCGGGCGCGGCGATGAGGAACACCAGGTCGGCCGGGCCGTCGGGGGCGCCGAAGTCGGCACCCGGACGCAGCCGGGCGAAGGCCAGCGAGGCCTCGGTGACCGCGGCCGAGCGGCAGTGCGGGATCGCGATGCCGCCGGGCAGGCCGGTGGCCACCTTGGCCTCGCGGTCCATGGCGTCGGAGTACAGGCCCTCGGCCGAGGTGGCCCGGCCGCTGCCGGCGACCAGCTCGGAGAGCTGCCGGATGACGGCGGTCTTGTCAGCGCCCGGGCTGACGTCGAGCGCCACCAGCTCGGTGGTGATGAGTGCGGACACGGGGTTGCTCCTGGTCTGGAAGAAGGATCTCGAGGGTCTGGATCAGTGGGAGAGGGACGGTGCGGAGCCGGGGACGACCTGTACTGCGGCACCGTCCACCTGGCTCGGGGTGGGGACGGCGGATCCGGGGAGGGACGCCGAGGCGGCCCCGTAGGCGACGGCGTTGCGCAGCCGGTCGGCGGGCGAGGCGCCGGCCAGGTCGGCCAGCAGGTAGCCGGCCAGGCTGCAGTCCCCGGCGCCCACGGTGCTGCGCACGGTGATCGCCGGGGGGCGGGCGGAGACGAGATCGCCGTCGGCGGTCGAGAGCAGCGCTCCGTCGGCGCCCAGGGTGAGCAGCACCTCGCGGACGCCGCGCTCGTGCAGGGTGGCGACGGCGGCCAGGGCGGCGTCGGGGTCGGCGACGACCTCGGCCTCGCTCACCCCGGCCAGCTGCGCGAGCTCCTCGGTGTTGGGCTTGAGCAGGTCGGGGGCGGCGTCGGGCCCGGCGGCCAGCAGGGCCAGCAGGGGCGCTTCGGAGGTGTCGACGGCGATGCGCGCGCCGGTGGGGCGGACCGCCCGCACCAGGTCGGCGTACCAGTCCTGCGGCGCACCGGGCGGCAGCGAACCGCACAGCGCCACCCAGCGGGCGCCGGCGGCGTGCTCGACGACGGCGGCGGCCAGGGCGGTGCGGGTGGCCTCGTCGAGGGTGGCCCCGGGCTCGTTGAGCTTGGTGGTGGTGCCGTCGGGCTCGGTGAGGGTGTAGTTGGTGCGCACCGGGGTCGCGATCGGCGCGGTGGCCAGCCGCAGCCCGAGCGACTGCAGCGCCCGCACGATGGGGTCGTCGGCGGCGGCGGGCAGCACCGACACGACGTCGGCGCCGGCCGCGGCCACGGCCCGCGAGACGTTGACGCCCTTGCCGCCGGGCTCGGTGCTGCTGGGCGCCAGGCGCGCCACGCTGCCGCGCTCGAGCGGACCGGGCAGCGCCAGCGTGCGGTCCAGGCTGGGGTTGGCCGTGAGGGTCACGATCATGCGGTGCGGACCTCGATCCCGTGCGATTCGATCTCGGAGACGACGTCCGGGTCGGCCTCGTCGTCGGTGATGAGGACGTCGACGTCGTCGACGCCGGCGAAGCGGACCAGGTGCTCGCGGCCGAGCTTGCTGCTGTCGGCGAGCACCACCACCTGCTGGGCGGCCCGGACCATGGCGCGCTTGGAGGCGGCCTCGGTCTCGTCGGGGGTGGTGAAGCCGTGCGCGCCGGTGACCCCGTTGGCGCCGAGGAAGACGACGTCGGCCTTGAGGTCGGCCAGTGCGGCCACGGTGGTCTCCCCGACCGCGGTCTGGGTGATGCCGCGGACCCGGCCGCCGAGCACGTGCAGGCTGATGCCCGGGGCGACCGAGAGCCGGTGCGAGATGGGCACCGAGTTGGTGACGGCCAGCAGGCGGCGGCCGGCGGGCAGCACCTCGGCGAGCGCCGCGGTGGTGCTGCCGCCGTCGAGGATGAGGCTGCCGTCGGCGGCGGGCACGTAGTCCAGGGCGGCCGCCGCGATGCGCCGCTTGTGCTCGGTGCGGGTGCTGCGCCGCTCGCCCAGGCCGGGCTCCAGCACGGTGAGCGCCCCGGTGGGGACGGCGCCGCCGTGCACCCGGCGGAGCATCCCCGACCGCTCGAGGACGGCGAGGTCGCGGCGCACCGTCTCGGTGGTCACCCCGAACCGCTCGGCGACGGCGGTGACGGCGATGCGCCCCCGCTGGGTCACGAGGCCGGCGATGGCCTGCTGGCGCTCCTCGGCGTACATGCCACCCCCTCGTGCTGTCGGACGGGTCACGTCGAGGTGCCCGATCATGTTGCTTCGGATTTGTGTTGGTGTTGTTCTACGTCCGCTTTGTTGACAAGTCAAGACCTTCCGGTGACGCTGGTCACCGGGCCACCGCCCGCCGCCCGCGCAGAGATGAGGTCCACCTCGATGTCGTCCACCACCCCCGTCGTCACCACCCCCGACGCCGACGGCCCGACGGTGCTCACCGGCACCCCCGTCGTCCCCGGTGTGGCGCTCGGTCCGGTCATCCGCCCGCACGGCGCGGTGCAGCTGCCCGCCGACGACGAGGCCCCGGTCGCCGAGGCCGACCGTGCGGGCGAGCGGGCCCGCTTCACGGCCGCGGCCGAGGTGGTGGCCGGCCGGCTGACCGAGCGGGCGGCGGCGGCCAGCGGGGTCAGCGCCGCGGTGCTGCAGACGACGGCCGGCCTGGCCAAGGACCGTGGGTTGCTGTCGACCGTCGAGCAGCGCATCGAGGCCGGCGCGTCGGCGGCGGTGGCCACGGTGGGCGCGGCCCAGCAGTTCGCCGAGCTGTTCGCCAGCCTGGGTGGCCTCATGGCCGAGCGGGTCACCGACGTCAACGACGTGCGCGACCGCATCGTCGCCGAGCTGACCGGGCAGAGCGAGCCGGGCGTGACCAACCCCGACACCCCGTCGGTGCTGCTGGCCGACGACCTCGCGCCCGCCGACACCGCCGGCCTCGACCCCACCCGCGTGGTGGCGCTGGCCACCCGGCTCGGCGGGTCCACCAGCCACACCGCGATCATCGCCCGCCAGCTCGGGCTGCCCTGCGTCGTGGCCGTCGGCGGTCTGGACGACGTGCCCGAGGGTGCGGTCGTGCTGGTCGACGGCGAGCAGGGCACCGTCACCGTCGACCCCGACCCGGCCGACGCGCAGCAGCGGGTGGCGGCGGCCGAGCAGGCCGCCGAGGCGCTGGCCGGCTACGAGGGTCCGGCCACCACCGCCGACGGGCACGCCGTGCAGGTGCTGGCCAACGTGCAGGACGGCGCCGGGGCGCGGGCGGCCGCCGAGGCGCACGCCGAGGGCGTGGGGCTGCTGCGCACCGAGCTGGCCTTCCTCGGCCACAGCGAGGAGCCCTCGGTCGAGGAGCAGGCGAAGGGCTACGCCGCGGTCTTCGAGGCCTTCGCCGGCCGCAAGGTCGTGCTGCGCACCCTGGACGCCGGCTCGGACAAGCCGCTGGCCTTCGCCACCCCGGCCGACGAGGCCAACCCGGCCCTGGGTGTGCGCGGGCTGCGCACCACCCGGCTGAACCCGGGCATCCTCACCCGCCAGCTCGACGCCGTGGCCCAGGCCGCGCAGGCCACCGGCAGCACCCCGTGGGTGATGGCGCCGATGGTGTCCACCGTGGCCGAGGCCGCCGAGTTCGCCGCCCTGGTGCGCGAGCGCGGGCTGGTGCCCGGCGTCATGGTCGAGGTGCCCTCGGTGGCCCTGCTGGCCGACCGCTTCCTCGAGCACCTGGACTTCCTGTCCATCGGCACCAACGACCTGTCGCAGTACGCGCTGGCCGCCGACCGGCTCTCCGGCGACCTGGCCGACCTCACCGACCCGTGGCAGCCGGCGCTGCTGCGGCTGGTGCAGCTCACCGCCGAGGCCGGGCAGCGCACGGGCAAGCCGGTCGGGGTCTGCGGCGAGGCCGCCGCCGACCCGCTGCTGGCCTGCGTGCTGGTCGGGCTGGGCATCACGTCGCTGTCGTGCGCGGCCTCGTCCGTGGCCGGGGTGGGCGCCAAGCTCGGCACCGTCACCCTGGCGACCTGCCAGCGGGCGGCCGAGGTCGCGCTGGCCGCCGACGACCCGCAGACCGCGCGCGCCGCCGTCCGCGAGGTGCTCGACGCCGCCTGAGCGGCCGGGAGCAGACGACCCCCGCACACCTCGGGTGTGCGGGGGTCGTCTGCGTTGTGGTGTCGGACACCATTCGTAGGTTCCTGACCCCCTCGGGTGAACATTCGTAGATCAATGGCCGACATCACCTGTGTTCCGTTGGAACAAACCAGGGGTCGCCTGCTTTAGTAGGGGTGCACCTACCACGAACAGCACCGAGAGAAGGAATCACCATGAGCAGCGTGACCAGCACCTGGCGTCAGCGTCGTGAGGCGTCGCGGACCCGTCGGGCTCTGGACAAGGCGCTCGCCCGGTCGAGCAGCCCCGCGATGCGCGACGACCTGCTGACCCTGGCCAACAGCAGCCAGTTCACCAGCGTGATGCGCTGACACCAGCACCCACAGCACTCGACCCCGACTCCCACCAGGGAGTGCGGGCAGAAGGACCCCCTCGCCCCCACGACGCGCTCCGCGCGCCGCGGGCCCCTGCGAGGGGGCCGCTAGGCCTGGGTGAGCTTGGCGCGCAGGGCGGCCTGGTCGTCGGCGCCGAAGCCGTGCGCGGTCAGCCAGCCGGTTGCCCCGCCGTGCCGCTCGTCGAGCAGCTCGAGCACCCGGCGCATGGTCTCCGCCCGCGGGGTGTGGCTGGCCACGTCGCGCCGGGTCATGTCCTCGGCGTAGGTGGGCCGGGCGGCCAGCTTGGCGACCACGCCCTCGATGCGCTCGGCGGTCTGCGCGTAGTCGGCGACCACGAGCTCGGGTGCCACCCCCGCCACCGACAGGGCCAGCGCGCAGACCACGCCGGTGCGGTCCTTGCCGGCCGCGCAGTGCACCACGGCCGCGCCCGGGGCCGTGGTCACCGCCCGCAGTGCGCCGACCACGTTGTCCGCGCCGTCGGACAGGTAGCCCAGGTAGGCCTTGACCGACGGGCTTTCGTCCTCGTCGCCGGGGGCGGCGGTGCGGGGGAGCAGGGTCTCGACCCAGTCCTCGGGCACCTCGACGTCGGCCGCGTCGTCGTCGGCGAAGACGTCGGTGTACTCGCCGACCTCGGGGATCAGCGAGAAGTGCCGGTGGGTCACGGAGCCGACCTCGCGCAGCGGACCGCGGCCCTCCATGCGCACCTCGGCGCTGGTGCGCAGGTCGACGACGTCGGTGAGCCCGAGCTGCCCGGTGAGCAGCTCGACGTCGCCGCGGGTCAGCTCCTGCAGGTCGTCGCTGCGCAGCACCCGCCCGGGCACCGTCGTTCCGCCGCCGGCCAGGGGGAGCCCGCCCAGGTCTCGGGTGTTGGCGGTGCCGGCGAGCGGGATCCAGCGGGCGTCGACCATGCCCGCGATCCAACCAGCCCCGTCCGGTCGCGGCTCCTAGGGTGGGTCGCGGCCACGACGGGGTGGCCGGTGATCGGGGGTGTCGGTTGACCGCGGAGCAGAGCGACGCAGGCATGCAGGCCCGGGTGGTGCGCAAGGTCGCCGTCCGGCTGATCCCGTTCCTGGGCCTGGCGTACTTCCTCAACTACGTCGACCGCACCAACATCGGCTTCGCCAAGCTGACGATGAGCGCGGACCTCGGGCTCACCGAGACCATGTTCGGCCTGGCCAGCGGCCTGTTCTTCATCGGCTACCTGCTCTTCGAGGTGCCCAGCAACATCGCGCTGCACCGCTTCGGCGCCCGCCGCTGGATCGCCCGCATCCTGGTCACCTGGGGCCTGATCGCCGCCGCGATGGCCTTCGTGCAGAACGCGCCGATGCTCTACGCGTTCCGCATCCTGCTCGGCATCGCCGAGGCCGGGTTCTTCCCCGGGATCATGCTGTACCTGACGTTCTGGTTCCCCCGCTCGGTGCGGGTGCGGCTGACCGGGCTGTTCATGATCGCGCTGCCGGCCTCCAGCGCCCTGGGCGCGCCGATCGCCGGGGCGATCCTGCAGTACTGGGACGGCCTGTTCGGCCTCGCTGGGTGGCGGGTCATGTTCCTGGTGCTCGGGCTGCCCGCCGTCCTGCTGGGTGTCGCCGCGTGGTTCTACCTGACCGACCGCCCGGGGGACGCCGACTGGCTGGCCCCCGACGAGCGCCGTTGGCTCGACGACACGATGGCCGCCGAGCAGCAGGCCACCGAGGCGACCGGCAAGCACCGGGTGCGCGACTCGCTGCGCGACCCCCGGGTGTGGGCGTTGGGCGTCGTCTACTTCGGCGTCACCTACGGCCTCTACGCGCTGAGCTTCTTCCTGCCCACCATCGTCGCGGGGTTCGCCGAGAGCTTCGACACCAGCTTCTCGATCCTGGAGAACGGGCTGATCGTCGCGGTGCCCTTCGCCGTGGGGGCGGTGGCGATGGTGTTCTGGTCCCGGCACTCCGACCGCACCGGCGAGCGCGTGTGGCACGTCGCGCTGCCGGCGCTGCTCGGGGCGGTGAGCATCCCGGTCGCGCTGTACATGGAGTCGCCGCTGGCCACGATGGCGGTCATCACCGTCACTGCGGTCGGGGTCTTCTGCGCGCTACCGGTGTTCTGGTACCTGCCCTCGACCTTCCTGGCCGGGGCCGGTGCCGCCGCCGGCATCGCGCTGGTGAACACGCTGGGCAACAGCTCGGGGTTCGGGGCGCCCTACATCACCGGGTTCCTGCTCGACGCCACCGGCAGCTCGCGGGCCGGGCTGTGGGTGGTCGGCGCGATGATGCTCGTCGCCGGGCTCACCGTCCTGGCCCTGCGCGGTCGGCTGCGCGCCGCCGACGCCGACCGGGTCATCCCCTAGTCCCCATCTGACCGGGCCCCGGCGCTACCGTGCCGGGACCGCACAGCTCACGGGGGTCCCCATGCGTCGCACCGCCCTGCTCGGCCTGCCCGCCGTGCTCCTGCTCGCTGCCTGCAGCACCACCGTCGCGGGTCAGGCCAGCCCCGCCGCGCCGACGGCGCCGTCCGCACCGACGGCGCCGTCGAGCGCGGGTCCCTCGGACGCCGACCGAGCGGCGGTGGCGGACCTCTTCGACGGCCTCTCGCGGTCCAGCCGCTCGGGGCTCGCGGAGCACGCCGAGTACATGGCCGAGCACAACCACCCGGAGTTCACCTACACCGCCGATGAGTGCCTCAGCGCGTTCCGGGGTGCGGGGCTCGAGGACGGCTACACGGTCGACTACGTGGCCGACACCGACAGCATGGTCCCCGACGACGGCTGGACCCTCGGCGCGGACCTCGGGCGCTACGCCGGCCTGGAGCCCAGCGGCGAGGTGTACGTGCTGCCCGTCGACGTGACCCAGACCTTCCGCGGCACGACCGACGGCTACTCGGCCGACCTGCACGCCGCGATCCTGGACGGCACCGCGTACTTCTTCTTCTCCTGCGACGGTGCCTGACCGACCGCGGGGCACGGCACACCCCTGAGGAACCTCATGGGTGACCCGTGCGCAGGGGCCGCCAGGTCGTGAGAGTCGGCACCTGCCCGGGGGCCGGGGGGCGGGCAACGTCGGGGGTGACCGCAGAGGCCACCCCAGGAGGACGACGATGCAGACCCTCACCGCAGCACCCCCGACCGGCACCGCGCTCGCCGTCGAGGTGACCGACCTGCGCCGCAGCTACGGCGACTTCGAGGCCGTGCGCGGCATCTCCTTCGAGGTGCGGCCCGGCGAGGTCTTCGCGCTGCTCGGCGTCAACGGCGCGGGCAAGACCTCGGCGCTCGAGGTGCTGGAGGGCCTGGCCGCGCCGGGCGGGGGCACCGTGCGCGTCTTCGGCGCCGACCCCGTGCGCGACCGCGCCGCCGTCCGGGCCCGGATGGGCATGCTGCTGCAGAGCTCGGGCCTGCCCGGGGACCTCACGGTCGCCGAGACCGTGCGCAGCTGGGCAGGGACCCTCACGACCCCGCGCGACCCCGGCCAGGCGCTGGCCCAGGTCGGGCTGACCGGACGGGCCGACGTCCGGGTGCGCAGCCTCTCGGGCGGCGAGCGGCGCCGGCTGGACCTCGCGCTGGCCGTGCTGGGGCAGCCCGAGGTCGTCGTCCTCGACGAGCCGACCACCGGGCTGGACCCCGAGAGCCGCCGGCAGGTCTGGCGGCTGGTCCAGGACATGGTCGACGGCGGCACCGCGGTCGTGCTCACCACCCACCACCTGGAGGAGGCCGAGGAGCTCGCCGACCGCATCGCGATCCTCAAGGCCGGCCGCATCGTGCTCTCGGGCACCCAGGAGGAGATCGCGGAGACCCAGCCGGCCGTCGTCCGGTTCACCCTCGACGACGACGCCCCCGCACTGCCGGTGCCCGACGGGGTGCAGGTCGTGGCCGCCGGCCCCCGGCACGAGTGGCACACGCGGGCGCTGCAGCCGGTGCTCGCCGAGGTGCTGGCCTGGGCCGCCGAGCACGGCGTGGTGCTGCGCCACCTGCAGGCCACCGCCGCGTCGCTCGAGCAGGCCTTCCTCGCCGTCGCCGAGGGCCGTGCGGGGGACCACGACGAGGTGCCCGCATGACCGCACCCGCTGCCACCCGCCGTCCGCACACCCCGGAGGAGACCCCGATGACCACCGCCACGAGCACCGCCAACCCCACCGCACCGTCCCGGATCGCCCGGCTGCGCGCCGCGGCCACCGCCGAGGCCCGCCTGCTGCTGCGCAACCGCACCGCCGTCTTCAACTCCGTGCTCATGCCGCTGCTGCTGGTCGCCGCGGTGCCCGCGCTGGGCATCGGCGGCGGCGAGGTGGGCGTCGGGCCGACGATGCTCACCGCCGCCGTGGTGATCTCGCTGGTCTACCTCACGTACTACAACCTGGTGACCACCTACGTGGCCCGCCGCGAGGACCTCGTGCTGCAGCGCATGCGCACCGGCGAGCTCTCCGACGGCGAGGTGCTCACGGCCACCGCGGTGCCCACGCTGCTGGTCACGGTCGGCCAGCTGCTGCTGGTGACCGCCGGCGTCGTGGCGCTGGGCGAGTGGACCGCGCCGGTGCAGCCGCTGCTGGTGGTCGGCGCCGTCCTGGGCGGGCTCGTGCTCATGGTGCTGCTGGCGATCGCGAGCACCGGCTTCACCCGCACCGCCGAGTCCGCGCAGATCACGACGCTGCCGATCGTGCTGGTCTCCTCCGCGCTGTCCGGCCTGTTCTTCCCGCTGTCCGTGCTGCCCGAGGGGCTGGCGAACATCGCCCGCTTCCTGCCCGTCACCCCGGTCGTGGACCTGCTGCACCTGGGCTTCTCGGGCACCACGTGGGAGGGCGACCCGGTCGGCGACGTCTCGGTCTGGACCTGGGCCGCGTTCCCCGCCGGTCTGCTGGTGGCCTGGATCGTGGTCGCCGCCCTGCTGGCCCGCCGCGGCTTCCGCTGGGCGCCCCGCCGGTGACGGTTCGCCGCCCTGTTCGCGCGGCTCGGGCCCGGCACGGCAGCATGGCTGCCGTGCCGGGCCTGACGCGTTGGTGGAGCAGCCGCTCCGACACCGACCGGATCGAGATCTACACCCGCTGGTCGTTCCACGTGACCCTGCTGGGGATGCCGTTCCTGCTGCTGGTGGCGACGGTCTCCACCCACCGCAGCCGGGGCCCGCTGTGGGACGTCGCCCTGGCGGTGGCCGCCCTGACCACCGCGGTCGCCTGCTCGGCGGTCACCGAGGCCGGCTTCCGGCGGGGCGTCGTCCCGCGGGGACCGCTGGCCGCGGCGGTGGTCGCCGGTGCGGCCACGGTCGGGCTGGGCCTGCTGCTCACCGACGCCCGGACCCCCGAGGGCGTGCCGACGCCCACCGGGCCCTGGTACCTCGCCATCGTCTCGGCCGCGGTCATCGTGTCGCTGTCGGTGACCACCCCGTACCGCACGCTGCTGGGCTGGTCGGGCCTGGCGGCGGTGCTGTCCGGGGTGCTCGCCGTCCTGCGCGGCTCGCCGCCGGTGGGCGGTGTCGTGGTGGCGCTGTCGATCGGGGTCGCCCTGGGCGCGTTCATGGGGGCCTTCCGGTTCAGCGTGTGGCTGCTCGACGTGGTGCGCGAGCAGGAGCGGGCCCGCGGCGTGCAGGCCCAGCTGGCCGTCGCCGAGGAGCGGCTGCGCTTCGCCCGCGACCTGCACGACGTCATGGGCCGCAACCTGTCGGCGATCGCCGTCAAGTCGCAGCTGGCCGAGCAGCTGGTGCGCCGGGGCCGACCCGAGGCCGCCGAGGAGGTCGCCGCCATCGGGGCGCTGGCCGGGTCGTCGCTGGCCGAGGTGCGCGAGGTGGTGCGCGGTTACCGGGCGGTCGACCTGCGCTCGGAGCTGGCGGGTGCCCGGTCGGTGCTGCGCGCGGCCGGCATCGACTGCACGGTGACCGGGGAGGACGTCGACCTGGCCGAGGAGGCCCAGGTCGTGCTCGGCTGGGTGGTGCGCGAGGCGGTGACCAACGTGCTGCGGCACGGCAGCGGCACGTGCACCATCGCCGTGACCAGGAACGGTGCGGAGGTGCGGTTGACGGTGACCAACGACGTGCGCGGCGACGTCGGCGCGTGGGGCTCGGGGCTGACCGGCCTGGCCGAGCGGCTCGCCGCCGCCGGTGGCCGGCTCACCGCCGAGCGCCGGGACAGCGCGTTCGTGCTGGTGGGGGAGGTGCCGGCGTGATCCGGCTGCTGCTGGCCGACGACGAGAACCTCATCCGCACGGCGCTGGCGACCTTGCTCGGCCTGGAGGACGACGTCGAGGTGGTCGCCCAGGCGGCCTCCGGCGACGAGGCGCTGGCCATGGCGCGGGCGCACCGGCCCGACGTGGCCGTCCTGGACCTGCAGATGCCCGACCGCGACGGCATCTCGGTGGCCGGCGAGCTGGCCGAGGCGCTGCCCGGGTGCGGCGTGGTCATCGTGACCGGGCACGGGCGGGCCGGGCACCTCAAGCGGGCGCTGAGCGCAGGCGTGCGCGGCTTCCTGCCCAAGACGGTGAACGCCACGGTGCTGGCCGACGTGGTGCGCACCGTGCACGGCGGCGGGCGCTACGTCGACCCCGAGCTGGCCGCCGAGGCGATCAGCGCCGGCGACTCACCCTTGACCCCGCGCGAGGCCGACGTGCTGGAGCTGGCCGCGGGTGGTGCGCCGGTCGAGGAGATCGCGGCGAAGGTGCACCTGTCGGTGGGCACGGTGCGCAACCACCTGTCCTCGGCCGCCGGGAAGCTGGGCGCCCCCAACCGCCACGCCGCCGTCGACGCCGCCCGCCGCCACGGCTGGATCTGAGCCCACCCGCCGCCGGGCCCGCCGTCGATCGTGCAGGAGCGCAACGCCGGCGCGCCGCCCACCCGCGTGCCGGTGTTGCCGTTCTGCACGATCAACGCCGGGGTGGGGTCACGAGTTGTCGGGCTCCACGACGTCGGCGTCGCGCTGGGCCTGGTCGTCCGTGGTCAGCGTGGTGTCGTCGGCGCCGCGGTCGGGGGCGGTGTCGCCGGGGCGGCCGTCGACCAGGTTCTCGTCGGAGGGGGAGTCGGCCGGGTTCGTTATCGGGTCGGTCATGCGTCGCTCACTGCCCGCCCCGCCCCGTGATCATGCAGAACGGCAACGCGGACACGCCGTGGTGCGGCGCGCCGGCGTCGCCGTTCTGCAAGATCGACGACTCGGGAGGGGCCTCAGAACGCGGCTTCGTCGACGTCCATCAGGCTGTTGTCCGTCGCGTCGACGATGGCGCGCTCGGCGGTCAGCTTCGGCAGCACCTGGGTGCAGAAGAAGCGGGTGGCGGCGAGCTTGCCCTCGTAGAAGTGCCGGTCGCGCTCGCTCACCTCACCGGCCAGGGCGGCCAGCGCCACCTCCGACTGGCGCACGAGCAGCCACGCGGTGACCAGGTCGCCGGCCGCGAGCAGGAACCGCGAGGTGTTCTGCCCGACCAGGTAGGCGTTGCGCATGTCCTGCGCGGCCTGGCCCAGGTGGCCGAACATCGTGGTGAGCATGCCCTGGACGTCGTCCAGGGCGGTGGCCAGCAGCGCCCGCTCCTCCTTGAGCCGCCCGTTGCCGGCCTGCGCGTCGAGGGTCTGCTGGATCTGCGACGCCAGCCAGCCGATCGCGACTCCGCCGTCCTTGACGATCTTGCGGAAGAAGAAGTCCTGGCCCTGGATCGCGGTGGTGCCCTCGTAGAGGGTGTCGATCTTGGCGTCACGCACGTACTGCTCGATGGGGTAGTCCTGCAGGAAGCCCGAGCCGCCCAGGGTCTGCAGCGACTCGGCGGCCAGCAGCTGCGAGGCCCGCTCGGAGCCGTAGCCCTTCACGATCGGCAGCAGCAGGTCGTTGACCTTGGCGGCCAGCTGGGCCTGCTCGCTGTCGGCGGTGCCGGCGGCCTCGGCCTCCATCACCTCGTCGCGGAAGGTCGCGGTGTACAGGTACAGCGCCCGCATGCCCTCGACGTGGGCCTTCTGCAGCATGAGCGAGCGGCGGACGTCGGGGTGGTGGGTGATCGTGACCCGCGGTGCGTCCTTCGACGTCGCGGTCATGTCGGCGCCCTGCACGCGCGTCTTCGCGTAGTCCAGCGCCACCCGGTAGCCGGCCGACAGGGTGCTGATGGCCTTGGTGCCCACGAACATGCGGGCGTGCTCGATGATCTTGAACATCTGGGCGATGCCCTCGTGCACCTCGCCGACCAGCGTGCCCACGGCCGGCACCGGGCCGTCGCCGAAGGTCAGCTCGCAGGTCGTGGAGACCTTGAGGCCCATCTTCTTCTCGACGCCGGTCACGTAGGCGCCGTTGCGCTCGCCCAGCTCGCCGGTCTCGAGGTCGACGTGGAACTTGGGGACGACGAACAGCGACAGCCCCTTGGTGCCCGGGCCGTGCCCCTCGGGGCGGGCCAGCACCAGGTGCACGATGTTGTCGCTCATGTCGTGCTCGGCGGAGGTGATGAACCGCTTCACGCCGTGGACGTGCCAGGTGCCGTCGGCCTGCTGCACCGCCCGGGTGCGGCCGGAGCCGACGTCGGAGCCCGCGTCGGGCTCGGTGAGCACCATGGTGGCGCCCCAGTTCTTCTCGATCATCAGCTTGGCGAGCCGCTTCTGGTCGGGGGTGCCGAGCTCGTGCAGCACGGTGGCGAACGAGGGTCCGGAGCCGTACATGAAGACCGCCGGGTTGGCGCCGAGGATCATCTCGTAGGCGGCCCAGCGCATGCTCGGGGGAGCACCGAACCCGCCGAGCTCCTCGGGCAGGTCGAGGCGGAACCACTCGCCGTCGTCGATCGCCTTGATCGACTTCCGGAACGACTCGGGCATCGTCACCGAGTGCGTGACCGGGTCGAACACCGGCGGGTTGCGGTCGGCGTCGACGAAGCTCTCGGCCAGCGGCCCCTCGGCCAGCCGGCGGACCTCGTCGAGCACGCCGCGGGCGGTCTCGGCGTCCATCTGCGCGAACGGGCCGGAGCCGAAGCGGTCCTTGGTCGACTGGAACTCGAGGAGGTTGAACTCGAGGTCCCGCAGGTCCGCGGTGTAGTGGCCCATGTGCGTGCTCCCGGCGTGCGTCGTCCCGGCGGGCGCCGTTGCTACCCGCCGGTAACGAACACTATTACTCGCCAGTAACAAGCGGCAAGGGTGGCTCGCCCGGTCGGGTCAGCGGTCCCGGCGGCGGGCCCGGATCGACAGCAGGGCCACGATCAGACCGCCCAGCACGGCCGCGGCCAGCAGGGCGACGACCAGCGGCAGGTCGACCACGCCGAAGACCAGCGACACCCGCACGGTCTGGGTGTTGAACACGACGAAGAGCACGAGCACCACGGTGACGACGACGAGCAGGACGCCGGTCAGGGTGCGGCCGAGGCTGCCGCCGCGGCGCTTGGGGGCCGCCGAGGGCGGGGGAGGCGGGGGAGTCGGGTCGCCGGCGGGGAACGAGGTGGTCACGCCCCGAACGGTAGGGCGCAACCGGTCGGTCCGCCCGTCCAGCGGCTGGGGTCAGGCGCCGGTGACGGCGGCGTCGACGAGGCGCTCGGCCAGGCGGCGGCCGTGGCTGGCCGGGCCGTCGGGGCCCAGCAGGCCACCGGAGAGCTGCATGCCGTCGATGATCAGGTGCAGCTGGGCGGCGAGGTCGTCGCCGCGGCCGGGCACGAGCTCCTCGGCCAGGTGCACCAGGCGCATGTGCAGCTCGTACTTGTAGTCCGCGGCGGCCGACCGGGCGGGGTGCTGCGGGTCGTCGTACTCGCTGCTGACGTTGGTGAACGGGCAGCCGCGGAAGCCGGTGCGGGTGACGTCCTTCTCGACGACGTCGACGATGGTCAGCAGTGCGCCGCGGGGGTCGAGGGCGTTGCGGTGCAGCTCGGCGTCGATGAACCCGAGCAGCGTGGCCGCCTTGCGTGACAGGTAGGCGCCGACCAGGTCGTCCTTGCTCTTGAAGAGCCGGTAGACCGTCATCTTGCCCAGGCCGGTCTCGCGCACCAGCTCGTCCATGCCGACGCTGCGCGAGCTGCGGCCGGCGAACAGGCGCTCGGCGGTGTCCAGCACGATGGCCTGGCGCTCCTCGCGGCTGCGGCGCACCGGCAGCGGGGCGCCCAGGGGGTCCACCGGCACGAGGGCGGTGGCGGCGTCGGAGTAGTCGATGGCGGCGGTCACGTCAGCGATGGTGCACGTCTGCGTGACGGAGCGGTTCGCGGCACGCCGGTGTGTCGGCATCGCGACGGAGCGTGATACGTACTGGTGAGCCGCCCGTGTTGAGGGTGGCGACTGGGGCCGTTGTGACTGGCCGGTCACGACCGACGGGCACCCTGCCGACCGGTCAGGTGCGGCGGACCCGCCGGGGGTTGGCCAGCAGGCGGATGACCGGGGCGGCCGGTGCGTCGGGGGTCTCGACCCGCGCGGCCCCGTCGGTGGAGGTCGTGCCGCTGCGCTGCGGCTCGTCGTGCTCGTCCATCCCCGAAGGATGCACCCGGTGACCGCCCGCTGACCAGTCGTGGCGGTACGAGGTCGTCCCGAAGGGTCAGTGCGTGCGCTCGGGCACCGCGGGCAGCCGGTCGTGGCCGCCGCGGGCCGGGGTGGCGGTCCGGCGTCCGCGGTCGCGGGTGACCACCAGGACGACGACCCATACGAGCACCGCGACCGAGACCACGAAGAAGCTGGGCGGCAGGTCGACCATCGCCGAGAGCACCAGGCCGACCCACACCGAGACCAGCGCGAACGCGACGGACAGGGCGGCGACCGCGCCGGGGCGCGCCGTGAGCCGCAGGGCCGCGGCGGCCGGGGTGACCACCAGGGCGAACAGCAGCAGCGTGCCCACCACCTGCACGGCCATGGTGACGGTGAGCGCGAGCAGGACGACGAACGCCACCCCCAGCGCCCGCACCGGCACCCCGCGGGCCTCGGCGACGGCCGGGTCGACCGAGGCGAACACCAGCGGCCGGGCGATGAGCGCCAGCGCGCCGACGACCAGCAGGGTGAAACCGCCGAACAGCCACAGCTGGTCGCGGCTGATCGCCAGCAGGTTGCCGAACAGCACGTTGGTGGTGGTCGAGGCGTTCGCGGTGGCCAGCGAGGCGAACAGCACGCCGAGCCCGGTGGCGAAGGCCAGGATCGTGCCGGTGGCGATCTCGCGCTCGGCCACCCGCTTGCCGAACAGCCCGATGAGCAGCCCGCCGCCGACGCAGAACACCGCCAGGCCGAGCGTCACCGGGGCGCCGACGAGGATCGCGCCGGTCGCGCCGGGGAACCCGATGTGGGCCAGGGCGTGCGCGGCGAAGGCGTTCTGCCGGGTGATGACGAAGTAGCCCATCAGGCCGGCGGTGACCGCCACCAGGCTGCCGCCGACCAGGGCGTGCTGCATGAAGGTCGTCTGCAGGATCTGGAGCCAGTTCTCCTGGAAGCGCACGGGAGGGCTCCTTCAGCCGCTGCGGGTGAACAGGTCACCCTGCGCGGTGCGGACGACGCGCACGCGGGTGCCGTAGAGGTGGGTGAGCAGATCCTCGGTCACGACCTCGCCGATGACGTCGTGGTGGGGGTGCCCGTCGAGCAGGTACACCGCGTCGGTGAGCACCGGCAGCAGCGGGTTGAGGTCGTGCGCGACGACCATGATCGTGACCGCCCGCTCGCGGCGCAGCTCGCCGAGCAGGGTGACGATCTCCTGGGAGTTGCGCAGGTCGAGGTTGGCCAGCGGCTCGTCGAGCAGCAGCAGGTCGGCGTCGTCCACGATCGCCTGCGCGATCGCGACCCGCTGCTGCTGCCCGCCCGACAGCTCGCTCATCCGCCGGTCGGCGTAGCCGGCCGCGCCGACCCGGCGCAGGGCGTCGTCGACGCGGGCGCGCTCGTCGGGGGTGGCCCGCCGGACGCCGAACCGGTTGCCGGTCAGCCCGAGCATCACCAGGTCGCGGGCCCGCACGGCCTCGCCGAGGGCGGCGGTGTAGTTCTGCGGCACGTAGCCGATCCGGCGGTTGCCCCGCCGCGGGGCACCGCCCAGCACCTCGATGCGCCCGGTCGCGGCGGGCAGCAGGCCGAGGGCGAGCTGGAAGAGGGTGGTCTTGCCCGCGCCGTTGGGCCCGATGACGCCCACGACCGCCCCGGCCGGGACGGTGAGCGTGCCCTCGTCCCACACGGTGCGGCCCCCGCGGACGACGGAGACCCCGTCCAGCACCAGGGCCGGCGGGGTCTCCGAGGGGGAGCCTGTCGTCACTGCCCCCCACCGAGTGCGTCTGCGAGCTGCTGCAGCTGGGTCAGCTGCCACGTCACGAAGGAATCATCCCCGTCCGGCACCGATTCCGTGACGTCGACCACCGGGACGCCGGCCGCCTCGGCCGCGGCGCGCAGCTGCTCGGGCACGCTGCCCTCGGTCTGCGTGTTGTAGACCAGCACGTCGATGCTGCCGTCGGCCAGTGCGGCCTCGAAGGCGGCGACGTCGGACGGCGACGGGTCGCTCTCGTTGCTGGCGGCGTCGCGGTAGCCCTCGGGGGTGGCGTCGGTGAGCCCGACGGCCTGCGCGGTGTAGTCGAACACCGTCTCGGTGGCGGCGTAGCTGCTGCCCGCGGCCATGCCCTGCAGGGCGGTCAGCTCGTCGTCGTAGGGCTTGAGGTCGGCGGTGAACGCGTCGGCCTGCTCGGTGAAGTAGTCGGCGGCGTCGGGGGACAGGGCCGAGAGCTCGTCGGTCACGGCCGCGGCGACCTCGGTGACGTACTCGGGGGAGTACCAGAGGTGCGGGTTGACCGAGCCGTGGCCGTGCTTCTCCTCGGCGTGCTCGCCGTCCTCGTCCGAGTGGTCCTCCTCCTCGGCGTGCTCGTCCTCGAGGCCCACGACGTCGGCGGCGTCGACCACGGCCGGTGCGGGGTCCAGGTTGGTCACCGCGTCGGACGCCCAGTGGTCGTAGTCGGCGCCGTTGACCACCACCAGGTCGGCGTCCTCGAAGGAGGCGATGTCGCCGGTGGTGGGCTCGTAGTCGTGCGGGTCGAGCGCCGTGGAGTTGATGACCGTGGTGACGTCCGCGCAGTCGCCGGCGAGCTGCCGCACGATGTCGCCCCACTGGTTGACCGAGACGACGACGTCGAGCACGTCGCCCGGGCAGTTCTCGCCGTCCGCCTCGCTCGTGGCGGTCGAGTTGCCGCCGCCCCCGCCGCAGGCGGCCAGGGTGAGCGCGGAGGCGGCCAGCACGGCCAGGACGGTGGGACGGCGGGACACGACGGCACTCCAGCGACTAGATGACAATGGTTCTCGGAACCAATGTCACCACACCGGGGGTGCCGCCGTCCAGCCGGGGTCACGTGAGGGCGCGCACCACGGGGTCCCAGGCCTCGAGGGGCACGCCGGTGCCCGGGTAGATGCTGAACCGGTCGACCAGGCCGTCGAACCGCTCGCGCAGGGCCGCTCCGGCGTCGTCGGGGTCGGCGACGACGGCGAAGGTGCCCAGCACCTCGTCGTCGACCAGGTCGGCCATCGCCTGCCACTTGTCCTCGCGGCGGGAGGTCGAGAGCGCGTGCAGCTCGTCGCCCAGCGCGCCCCAGCCGTGCAGCTCGAGCACGGGGCGGTAGGCCGGCGTCGACCCGTAGAAGGCGATCTGCCCGCGCACGGCGGTCGCGGCGCGGGCGCGTTCGGCGTCGTCCCGACCGCCGACCACGAAGCCGGGCAGGCTGACCTGCACGTCGGCCCGCGACCGGCCGGCGGCGTCGAGCCCCTCCTGCAGCGCCGGCAGCGTGCGCTCGCGCAGGTAGCGGGCGGTGGTGAACGAGTGGGCGAGCAGCCCGTCGGCGACCTCGCCGGCCAGCCGGGTCATGAGCGGACCGACGGCGGCCAGGTGCACCGGGGGCGGGCCCCACTCGTGCCGGGCCGGGGTGAACATCGGCGTCATCAGGGTGTGCCGGTAGTGCTCGCCGCGGAACCGCAGCGGGACGTCGTCGGTCCAGCTCGCCCAGATCGCCCGCAGCGCGCCGACGTACTCGCGCATGCGGGCCGCCGGCGCCGACCACGGCATGGAGAACCGCCGCTCGACGTGCGCCTGGATCTGCGTGCCCAGGCCCAGCACGAACCGGCCACGGCCGTACCGCTGCAGGTCGTAGGCGGTGTAGGCCAGGGTCATCGGCGAGCGGGCGAAGGCCACCGCGATCGCCGAGCCCACCGAGACCCGCGTGGTCGAGAGCGCGGCGGCGTGCAGCACGAGGAACGGGTCCTGGGCGACCTCGGAGGCCCAGACCCCGGCGTACCCGCGTGCCTCCAGGTCGGCCGCGGTGACCGCCGGGTCGTCGGCGCTGGTCAGCGACGCGTCGAGCAGCATCATCGGTACATCTCGGTGAGCCGGCGCTTGACCAGCTTGCCGGCCGCGCTGCGGGGGAGCTCGGCCTGGAACTCGATGCGCCGCGGCACCTTGTAGCCGGCCAGCCGCTCGCGGGCGAAGCCGATGAGGTCGGCGGCGAGGTCGGCGGAGGGCTCCACGCCCTCGACCGGCTGCACCACGCCCAGCACGGCCTCGCCGAGGTCGTCGTCCGGGACCCCGATCACGGCGACGTCGGCCACCGCCGGGTGCATGACCAGCACGTCCTCGGCCTCCTGCGGGTACACGTTCACCCCGCCGGAGATGATCATGAAGGCCTTGCGGTCGGTCAGGTAGAGGTAGCCGTCGTCGTCGACCCGGCCGACGTCGCCGATGGCCGACCAGGTCGGGTGGTCGGGGTGCTGCGCGGCGGCGGTCTTCTCCGGGTCGCCGTGGTAGCTGAAGGGCATGGCGTCGCGCTCGACCCACACCGTGCCGATCTCGCCGGCGGGCAGCTCCGCGCCCTCCTCGTCGCAGATGTGCAGCACCCCCAGGGCGGCCTTGCCGACGCTGCCGGGGTGGGCCAGCCAATCCTGCGGGCCGATGATCGTGACGCCGTTGCCCTCGGTGGAGGAGTAGTACTCGTTGAGGATCGGCCCCCACCACTCCATCATCTGCTGCTTGACCTCGACCGGGCACGGCGCGGCGGCGTGGATGACCACCCGCTGGCTGGAGACGTCGTGGCGCTCGCGGACCTCGGCGGGCAGCTTGAGCATGCGCACGAACATGGTCGGCACCCATTGGCTGTGCGTGATGCCGTAGCGCTCGATGTGCGCCAGCGCGGTCTCGGCGTCGAACCTCGCGGCCATCACGACCGTGCCGCCCGACCGGTGCTGCATGCCGCCGAAGCGCAGGGGTGCTGCGTGGTACAGCGGGGCTGCGGAGTAGTAGACGGTGTCGGCGTCGAAGCCGTAGAGCGGGCCGAACACCGCGGTGAACACGTCGCCGGGCTCGTCGATGCGGTGGGTGGGCAGGTTCGGCAGCACGCCCTTGGGTCGCCCGGTGGTGCCCGAGCTGTAGAGCATGTCGGCGCCCGACGGCTCGACGGCGGGGCGCTCGGGGCTGGCCGCAGCGATCGCAGCCTCGTAGTCGGCGTACCCCTCGACCGGACCGCCCCAGGCCAGCCGCAGGCCCAGGTCGGGGCACTGCTGGGCGACGCCGTGGGCCAGCGCGGCGGCCCCCGCCGACACCACGAGCACCTGCGCGCCGCAGTCGCGCACGATGTAGGCGGCCTCGTCGACGGTCAGGTGGTTGTTGACCCCGGTGACGTAGAGGCCTGAGCGCAGCGCGGCCCAGTAGACCTCGAACACCTCGGGGGTGTTGTCGGCGATGAACGCGACGTGGTCCCCCGGGACCAGCCCCTGCGCGCGGAACACGTCGGCGAGGCGGGTGGAGCGCTCGTCGAGCTCGGCGTAGGTGACCACCCGACCGGTCTCGGCGACGATGATCGCCGCCTTGTCCGGGGTCGTGTCTGCGTACGTGCCGGGGTACATGGCGACTCCGTCGTCGTCGGGGCGGTGCCCGGATCCTGGCCCCGACCGTCCGTACGGTCAAGACTCCCCGCGGCGCCCGCTGCCCGGTAGCGTGCGCCGACGTGGGTGCACCCATCCGGCGGGAGAGCAGGCGCGACGACATCCTCGACGCGTTCACCGCCATGGTGGCCGAGCGGGGCTACGACGGCACCAACTTCGGCGACCTCGCCGCCGGGCTGGGGCTGTCCAAGGGCACGATCGTGCACCACTTCGGCACCAAGGAGCAGCTGCTCACCGAGCTGCACGAGACCTACATGCACAGTCGGCTGGCCGAGGTGCGGGTGGTCTGGGACGCCCTGCCCGGCCCGGCCGAGCGGCTGGCCGCGTTCCTGCACCTCGGGGTGCGGTACCAGGTGGTCGACCGCACGGCGACGATCGCTTTCCAGCGCGAGGTGCGCCGCTTCGCCGCCGCACCGGGCATGGAGACCTCCCGCGGGCTGCGCGACGAGTACCGCCGGCTGGTGGTGGCCGTGCTGGCCGAGGGCGTGCGCACCGGAGACTTCCGGCCCGGCGACGAGCGGCTGCGCACCCTGCAGCTGTTCGGGTCGGTGCACTGGATGTGGACCTGGTTCGACCCGGCCGGGGCCGAGCCGGTGGCCGCCGTCGCGGCCTCGTTCGTCGACACCTGGCTGGCCGGGGTGCTGGCCGACCCCGCCCGGGCGGGCGGGCTGGCCGACCCGGCGGGCGCGGTCGTCGCGGTGGTCGAGGAGGCCCTCGCGGCCGGCCGGGCGGTCGGCGCCCTTGACGCCGGGCCGGGCCGCACCGCAAGCTGACCGTACGGGCGGTCAGTGTTGACCGCTCCGGATCGGGAGGGGGCCGGGTGTCGCTGCTGGAGGGTCTCCTCGCCGACCTGGACGCCGAGGGCGCTGCGCTGGACGACGTCGTCGCCGGCCTCGACGACGCGGGCTGGGCCACCGCCACGCCGGCGGCCGGCTGGACCGTCGCCCACCAGGTCGCCCACCTGGCGTGGACCGACGACGTCGCCGCGCTGGCCGCCACCGACCCCGGTGCGTTCCGCGCCGTCCCGGACACCGACGGCGCGGTCGACGAGGCCGCCGCTGCCGGCGCCGCCGCCCCGCCCGCCGAGCTGCTGGCCCGCTGGCGGGCCTCCCGCACCGCACTGGCCACCGCCCTCGCCGGGGTCGCGCCGGGGGCGAAGCTGCCCTGGTTCGGCCCGCCGATGAGCGCGGCGTCGATGGCCACCGCCCGGTTGATGGAGACCTGGGCGCACGGCGTCGACGTCACCGACGCCCTGGGGCTGCCGGCCTCGTCGACCGACCGGCTCCGGGCGGTCGCGCACCTGGGGGTGGTCACCCGCGGCTTCGCCTTCGGCCAGCACGGGCTCCCCGCCCCCGCCGACGACGTCCGCGTCGAGCTGGCCGCGCCCTCGGGCGAGGTGTGGACCTGGGGCGCGGCCGACGCCGCCGACCGGGTGACCGGGCCCGCCCTGGACTTCTGCCTGCGGGTCACGCAACGGCGCCCCCGCGCCGCGCTCGCGCTGAGCGCCACCGGGGCGACCGCCGACCGCTGGCTCGACGTCGCGCAGGCCTTCGCCGGGCGCCCCGGCGCCAGGAGCGGGGCGTGAGCGCGCCCCTGCGGATCGGCAACGCGTCGGGCTTCTACGGCGACCGGCGGGCCGCCGTGCGGGAGATGCTCGAGGGCGGGCCGCTCGACGTCCTCACCGGTGACTACCTGGCCGAGCTCACCATGCTCATCCTCGGCCGCGACCGGGCGAAGGACCCCGCCCGCGGGTACGCCCGCACCTTCCTGGCCCAGCTCGAGGAGTGCCTGGGCCTGGCCCACGACCGCGGGGTGCGCTTCGTGGTCAACGCCGGCGGCACCAACCCGGCCGGGCTCGCCGAGGCGGTGCGCACGCTGGCCGACCGGCTGGGCCTGCCCACCGTGGTGGCCCACGTCGAGGGCGACGACCTGCTGCCCCGCGCCGCCGAGCTGGGCTTCGGCGAGCCGATCACCGCGAACGCCTACCTGGGCGGCTTCGGCATCGCCGCGTGCCTGCGGGCCGGCGCCGACGTCGTGGTCACCGGGCGGGTCACCGACGCCTCGCTGGTGGTCGGGCCGGGCATCGCGCACTTCGGCTGGGGCCGCGACGACCTCGACGCGGTCGCCGGGGCGATGGCCGTGGGCCACGTGCTCGAGTGCGGCACCCAGGCCACCGGCGGCAACCTCTCGTGCTTCGCCGAGCACCCGGTCGAGCAGCTGCTGCACCCCGGCTTCCCGCTCGCCGAGCTGCACGCCGACGGGTCGGCCGTCATCACCAAGCACCCGGGCACCGGCGGCGTCGTCGACGTCGACACCGTCACCGCCCAGCTGCTCTACGAGATCACCGGCGCCCGCTACGCCGGCCCCGACGCGGTGGCCCGCTTCGACACGGTGCGGCTGACCCTCGACGGCCCGGACCGGGTGCGGCTGTCCGGCGTGCGCGGCGAGCCGCCGCCGCCGGACGCGAAGGTGTGCCTCAACGCCCTGGGCGGGCACCGCAACGAGGTCACCTTCGTGCTCACCGGCGACCGGGTCGGGGCCAAGGCGGCGCTGGCCCGCGCCCAGTTCGAGGCCGCGCTCGACCCGCGCCCGGCCGAGCTGGTGTGGTCGACCGTCGGGGTGCAGCGCCCCGACGCCGACACCGAGGCCGGCGCCAGTGTGCTGCTGCGGGCCCAGGCCACCGACCCCCGCGCCGAGGTGGTGGGCCGGGCCTTCTCCGGCGCCGCGGTCGAGATGGCGCTGGCCTCCTACCCCGGCTTCCACCTCACCGCGCCGCCCGGCGGCGGCTCGGCCTACGGCGTCTACACCCCCGCCTACGTCCCGCAGACCACCGTCCCGCACGTCGCCGTCCTGCCCGACGGCACGCGCGTCGACGTCCCGGCCCCCGCGGTGACCTCCCCGCTCGCCGACCTGCCCGTCCCCCCGCCGGCTCCGGCGGCTCCCGGCCCGACGCGGCGGGCGCCGCTGGGCGCGGTCGCCCGGGCCCGCAGCGGCGACAAGGGCGGTACGGCGAACATCGGGCTGTGGGCCACCACCGACGAGGGTGCCGCGTGGTTGGCCGCCGCGATCACCCCGGACACCGTGCGCGCTCTGCTGCCCGAGGCCGCGGACCTGCCGGTGACCGTGCACCCGCTGCCGAACCTGCGGGCCGTCGACGTCGTCGTCGAGGGCCTGCTCGGCCAGGGGGTCGCTGCCAGCACCCGCTTCGACCCGCAGGGCAAGGCCGTGGGCGAGTGGCTGCTCGGCCGGACGCTCGAGATCCCGCTGCGGCTGCTGCCGCCCGACGACGGAGCCCTGCCGTGACCGTGTTCCGCTCCACCCTGGACACCTCGGGCGAGCAGTTCGCCGCCAACCGCACCGCCGTGCTGGCCGCGCTCGCCGAGCTGGACGCCGACCACGCCCGAGCGGTGGCCGGCGGCGGCGAGAAGGCCGTCGCCCGGCACCGCGCCCGCGGCAAGCTGACCGCCCGCGAGCGCATCGAGCTGCTGGTCGACCCCGACAGCCCGTTCCTCGAGCTCTCGCCGCTGGCGGCCTGGGGCACCGACTTCACCGTCGGCGCCAGCGTGGTCACCGGGGTCGGGGTCGTCGAGGGCGTCGAGTGCGTGCTCGTCGCGCACGACCCCACGGTGCGCGGCGGCTCGAGCAACCCGTGGACGCTGAAGAAGACCCTGCGCGCCATGCAGGTCGCCCGGGAGAACCGGCTGCCGCTGGTCAGCCTCGTCGAGTCCGGCGGCGCCGACCTGCCCACCCAGAAGGACATCTTCATCCCGGGCGGGCAGCTGTTCCGCGACCTCACCCGGCTGTCGGCCGCGGGCATCCCGACGATCGCGATCGTGTTCGGCAACTCCACCGCCGGCGGGGCCTACGTGCCCGGCATGAGCGACCACGTGGTGATGGTCGACGGCGGGGCCAAGGTGTTCCTCGGCGGTCCGCCGCTGGTGAGGATGGCCACCGGCGAGGTCGCCGACGAGGAGTCCCTGGGCGGTGCCGCGATGCACGGGCGGGTCTCGGGGCTGGCCGACCACGTCGCCGTCGACGAGGTGGACGCGCTGCGGATCGGGCGGCGCATCGTGGCCCGGCTGAACCGGCGCAAGCGCGGGCCGGCGCCCGCGGCCGTCGTCCCCCCGCGGTACGGCGAGGACGACCTGCTGGGCGTCGTCGGCACCGACCTCTCGCAGCCCTTCGACCCCCGCGAGGTGCTCGCCCGGGTCGTCGACGACTCCGACCTCGACGAGGTCAAGCCGCGCTACGGCCCGTCGCTGGTCACCGCCTGGGCGCGCATCCACGGCCACCCGGTGGGCGTGCTGGCCAATGCCCAGGGCGTGCTGTTCGGCGCCGAGGCGCAGAAGGCCACCCAGTTCATCCAGCTGGCCAACGCCGCCGACACCCCGCTGGTCTTCCTGCACAACACCACCGGCTACATGGTCGGCCGTGAGTACGAGCAGAGCGGGATCATCAAGCACGGCGCGATGATGATCAACGCCGTCTCCAACAGCCGGGTGCCGCACCTGTCGGTGCTGCTGGGCGCCTCCTACGGCGCCGGGCACTACGGCATGTGCGGGCGGGCCTACGACCCGCGGTTCCTGTTCGCCTGGCCGACGGCGAAGTCCGCCGTCATGGGCCCGGCCCAGCTCGCCGGCGTGCTCTCGATCGTCGCCCGGGCCTCGGCCGAGGCCCGCGGCACCCCGTTCGACGAGGACGGCGACGCGGCCATGCGCGCCGCCGTCGAGGCCCAGATCGAGGCGGAGTCGATGCCCCGGTTCCTGTCCGGCCGGGTCTACGACGACGGGATCATCGACCCGCGCGACACCCGCACGGTGCTCGGCCTGTGCCTGAGCGCGATCGCCAGCGGCGAGGTCGCGGGCACGGGCGCCGGCCACGGCACCCCCGCCTACGGGGTGTTCCGCCCGTGAGCGTCACCCGCGTGCTGGTGGCCAACCGGGGCGAGATCGCGCGGCGGGTGTTCCGCACCTGCCGCGACCTGGGCATCGGCACGGTCGCGGTCTACAGCGACCCGGACGCCGGCAGCCCGCACCGCGCCGAGGCCGACCGCGCCGTGCGGCTGCCCGGGGCGGCGCCGGCCGACACCTACCTGCGCGCCGACCTGCTGATCGCCGCGGCGAGGGCGTCGGGCGCCGACGCGGTGCACCCGGGCTACGGGTTCCTGTCCGAGGACGCCGGGTTCGCCCGTGCGGTGCTCGACGCCGGGCTGACCTGGATCGGGCCGCCGCCGGCCGCGATCGACGCCATGGGCTCCAAGATCGCCGCCAAGGAGCTGATGGCCGCCGCGGGTGTGCCCGTGCTCCAGCTGGACGACGTCACCGAGGCCGACCTCCCGGTGCTGGTCAAGGCCTCGGCGGGCGGCGGCGGCCGCGGCATGCGCATCGTGCGCGCGCTGGCCGACCTGCCCGGCGAGCTGGCGACCGCCCGCGCCGAGGCGGCCTCGGCGTTCGGCGACCCCACGGTGTTCGTCGAGCCCTACGTCGAGGCCGGCCGGCACGTCGAGGTGCAGGTGCTCGCCGACGCGCACGGCACGGTGTGGTCGCTGGGGGAGCGCGAGTGCTCGCTGCAGCGCCGGCACCAGAAGGTTGTCGAGGAGACGCCGTCGCCCTTCGTGGACGACGACCTGCGGGCCCGGCTGTCGGCTGCCGCGGTGACCGCGGCCCGGGCGATCGACTACGTGGGTGCCGGCACGGTCGAGTTCCTGGTCCGGTCCGACGGGGCCTTCTTCTTCCTGGAGACCAACACCCGGCTGCAGGTCGAGCACCCGGTCACCGAGTGCGTCACCGGGCTGGACCTCGTCGCCTGGCAGCTGCGCATCGCCGCCGGCGAGCGGTTGCCCGCCGAGCCCCCGGTCCCGTCCGGCCACGCGGTCGAGGTGCGGCTCTACGCCGAGGACCCGGCGCACGACTGGCGCCCGGTCAGCGGGCCGGTGCACGCGTTCGACGTCCCGGGCACGCCGTTCGCCGTCCCGCCGGGCCCGGGCACCCGGGTCGACGCCGGGGTGGTCGCGGGCAGTGCCGTGTCCACCCACTACGACCCGATGCTGGCCAAGGTGGTCGCCTGGGCGCCCACCCGCACGGAGGCCGCGGCCCGGCTGGCCGCCGCGCTGGCCGGCGCCCGGCTGCACGGACCGACCACCAACCGCGACCTGCTGGTGCGCACCCTGCGGCACCCGGCGTTCCTCGCCGGCGAGACCGACACCGCGTTCTTCGACCGGCACGGCCTCGACGTCCTCGCCGCGCCGCTGGCCACGGACGACGACCGGGCCGTGGCCCCGCTGGCCGCGGCGCTCGCGCTGGCGGCCGCGCGGCGCCGGGACGCCGCCGTCCTGGGCGGGCTCCCCAGCGGCTGGCGCAACGTGCCCTCCCAGCTGCAGCGCACCGCCTTCGACACCGGCGAGGTGGCCTACCGGCTGGCCCGCGACGGCCTGCAGGGCCACGAGGGCGTGGACCTGGTGAGCGCCACCCCCGACGAGGTGGTGCTGACCGTGCGCGGCGTCGAGCGCCGCTTCGCCGTCGCCGCGTACGGGGACGACGTGCGCGTCGACGGCGACGGCTGGTCGGTGGCGCTGCGGCTGCTGCCCCGGTTCCCCGACCCGTCGGCCACCGTCGCCGCGGGCTCGCTGGTCGCCCCGATGCCCGGGTCCGTCGTCGCCGTCCACGTGGCACCCGGCGACCGGGTGACCGCCGGCCAGCGACTGCTGGTGCTCGAGGCGATGAAGATGCAGCACCCGGTCACGGCACCCGCCGACGGCGTCGTGACCAGCGTGGACGTGGCCGTCGGCGACCAGGTGGAGGCCGGCGCGGTCCTCACCGTCCTGGAGGGGGACCCCGCATGACCCTGGACTTCGACGAGGGCGACGAGCTGCGCGACCTGCGCGCGGCGGTCGCCGAGCTGGCCGGGCGGTACGGCCACGCCTGGTTCCTGGAGCAGGCCCGCAGCGGCGGCACCGTGCGGGCGCTGTGGGACGAGGCCGGGCAGGCCGGGTTCCTCGGCGTGAACATCCCCGAGGAGCACGGCGGCGGGGGCGGCGGCATGGTCGAGCTCGCGGTCGTGCTCGAGGAGCTCGGCGCGGCCGGGTGCCCGCTGCTGATGATGGTGGTCAGCCCGGCGATCTGCGGCACGATCATCACGCGGTCGGGCACCCCCGAGCAGCGCGACCGGTGGCTGCCCGGCATCGCCGACGGCTCGCTGACCATGGCCTTCGCCATCACCGAGCCCGACGCCGGGTCCAACAGCCACCAGATCACCACCACCGCCCGGCGCGAGGGCGACGAGTGGGTGCTGCGCGGGCAGAAGATCTGGATCAGCGGGGTCGACGTCGCCGGCGCCGTCCTGGTGGTGGCGAAGCTGGCCGACTCCGCCGCGGGCACGCTGCGCCCCGCGCTCTTCGTCGTCCCGACCGACGCGCCGGGGCTGTCGCGGACGCAGATCCCGATGGAGCTGGTCAGCCCGGACAACCAGTTCCAGCTCTTCCTGGACGACGTCCGGCTGCCCGTCGATGCCCTGGTCGGGTCACCCGACGCCGGCATCGCGCAGCTGTTCGCCGGGCTCAACCCCGAGCGGGTCATGGGTGCGGCGTACTCGCTGGGCACCGCACGGCTGGCCCTGGACCGGGCCGCTGCCTACGCCCGCGACCGCCGGGTCTGGGGCACCCCGATCGGCGCGCACCAGGGGGTGTCGCACCCGCTGGCCGCGGCGCAGGTGGAGGTCGAGCTGGCCCGGCTCATGATGCTCAAGGCGGCCTGGCTCATCGACCGCGGGCACGACGCCGGCACCGCGGCCAACAGCGCCAAGTACGCGGCGGCCGAGGCCGTGGTGCACGCCGTGGACGCCGCGGTGCAGACCCACGGCGGGTCGGGCCTGTCGCAGGAGAACGGCATCGGGGCGCTCATCACGGCCTCGCGGTTCTCCCGCATCGCGCCGGTCAGCCGCGAGATGGTGCTGAACTTCATCGCCCAGCACGACCTCCGGCTGCCCCGCTCGTACTAGGTGCCCGCCGCCCCCTGCGGGGCGATCCGGTCACCCCGCAGGCATCCGGTCGGGGTGTGCGGTGACCGGATACCCCAGCCGTGACCGGATACCCCAGCCGTGACCGGATGCCCCGGCGGTGACCGGCAGCCGGCCCGGTGACCGGGTGGATCAGGCGCCGGTGATGCGGTTCTCCGGGTCGAGGCCGGCCTCGGCGTCGGCCTCGTCGGCGCCCTCGGCGGGCTGCTCGGGGTGCGGGGTGCGGCCCGACGCGTCGGTCGACGCGGTGTCGGCGCCCTCGGCGGGGTCCTCGGAGTGGGCAGGCGTGGTCTCGGTCATGCGCTGGGGCCTGCCCGCTCAGTGCGGGGGCCAACCATCATCGTGCCCTCGCGCAGCCAGCACGCCCAGGGGCCAAGGCCGCACCCCGGTTGCCGGGTTCCGGCGCCCTGCCGGCCCCGCGAGAGGGCGAGAACCCCGCACTCCGCGTGCGGGTCGGACCTGGCGGGCGTCGGGGAGCCGGGTCAGACCTGGCGGGCGTCGGGGAGGCGGGGGAGGGCGGCGCGCACGGCGGCGTCGTCGGGCAGCCCGCCCCGGGCGCCGGGCCCGGTGGTGGAGAGGGCGGCGGCGACCGCGGCGTAGCGCACGGCCTCGGTCAGGGGCTCGCCGCGGCCCAGCGCGGTGCACAGCGCCCCGTTGAAGCAGTCGCCGGCGCCGGTGGTGTCCACCGGGGAGACCTCGAGCGGCGGCTGGTGCAGGGCGGGGCCGTCGGCCGGCACCACCAGCACGCCGGCGCCGCCGAGCGTCACGACCACCGACCCGCCCAGACCGCGGGCCAGCTCGGCCAGCTCGGCGGGGGAGCGCTGCGCCGGGGACGCCCCGGCGACGCCGACCAGCTCGTGCTCGTTGGGCACCAGGACGTCGACCGCTGCCACCAGCTCGGCGGGCAACGCCTGCGCGGGGGCGGGGTTGAGCACGACGGTGCCGGTGCAGGCCCGGGCCGCGGCCAGCACGGTGGGCACCGGGGTCTCCAGCTGCAGCAGCAGGACGGCGGCCTCGCGCACGGCGGGCACCTCGACGTCGGCGGGCGCCAGCGCACCGTTGGCCCCGGGCACCACGACGATGAGGTTCTCCCCGCCGTCGGCCTCGACCGGGATCGTCGCGCTGCCGGTCGGGACGCCGAGCGTGCGGTGCACCAGGTCGGTGGCGACCCCGGCCTCCCGCAGCGCGGCGAGCTGACGGGCGCCGGCGTCGTCGTCCCCGACCCGGCCGACCATGGCGACGCCGTCCCCGAGCCGGCCGGCGGCCGCGGCCTGGTTGGCGCCCTTGCCGCCGGGCAGCAGCACGACGTCGGTGCCGATCACCGTCTCCCCGCGGCCGGGCAACTGGTCCACCGTGACCACGAGGTCCTCGTTCAGGCTGCCGACCACCACGACGCTCATCCGCGGGAGCCTAGGGCGCGTCGGGGGAGGAGGTACCAGGTGCCCAGGCCCACGGCCGCGACGAAGGCCCCGCCGGTCAGCGCGGCGGCCACCCCCAGGACGACGTCGAGGACCAGCAGCACGGCGCTGACCAGGGCGAGCAGCAGCAGGGCCAGCCCGGCCCGCAGCAGCCGGTTCGCATCGCGCACCAGCGCCGCGCGGGCGCGCCGACGGAACACCACGCGGTGGTAGGAGACCGGGGCGATGAGCAGCGCAGCCGACGTCGCGGTGGCCATGAGGGTCAGCACGTAGAGGACGGTCGCGAAGGCGTCGAGGTCGCCGAAGCGGCTGCTGAACGGCAGCGTGAGGAGGAAGCCGAACAGCACCTGGACGCCGGTGATGGTGACCCGCAGCTCCTGGAGCAGCTCGGCGGTGTTGCGGTCGAGCACCTCGTCGGTGGTCTCCCCGCGCAGTCGGGCCGTGCGCGCGATCCCCGGTTTCCCCTCCACGGCGACGCGGTACCCCGTTGCCCACGATCAACCACAGGAGGGCCGGCATGGCCGACGACCAGAAGCAGATCCGCGACGAGTTCCACGACGCCGTGAACATGACCGCGAAGGAGCTGGAGAAGTTCCTGCAGACCGACGAGTCGAAGGAGGTCGGGCAGAAGTCCGGCGGGTCGGGCGAGTCCACCGGTCATGAATCCGGGCGGCGCATCGTCGAGTTGCTGGGCACGAAGGTCGCCGACCTCACCGACGACGACCACCAGCACATGCAGAAGGTGACCGGCTACGTGAAGCGGCACCTGGCACAGGGCCCGTCGAAGAACGACGTCGAGGACTCGAAGTGGCGGTACTCGCTGATGAACTGGGGCCACGACCCGCTGAAGGACTAGCTCCGGCGGCGGGTGGTGAGCAGCAGCGCGCCGCCCGCCCCGAGCAGGGCCAGCCCGGCGGCGAGGGGCGCGGTGGGGTCCGCGCCGGTCGCGGCGAGCTCCGCGGGGCCGACGACCGCCAGGGACGCCGAGAGCACCAGGCTGCTGCCGTCGGTGGCCGTCGCGAACGCCACCAGCGTGTGCGGGCCGGCGGTCAGGGTGGCCGGCACCGTGACCGTCGCACTGGCGGTCCCGGCCGCGTCGACGACGGCGGTGCCGAGGACGACCGGCGTCGAGTAGACGACGAACGTCACCGTGCTCCCCGGCGCCGCTCCGGTGGCGGTGAGCGTCGCGCGGTCACCCGGCCGGGCCGTGGCGGCGAGCGAACCACCGAGCCCGGCCACCTGCAGCACGCCGTCGGGGGCGGGCGGGGTCGATGGCGGGGTGAACGCCACGGGCGGGGCGACCGGCGGGGTCACCGGCGGGGTGGGGGTCGGCGGCGTGGGGTTCGGCGGCACCGGCACCGGGGAGGTGACCACCGTCAGCGGCGGTGACACCGCACCGGCGTCCGGCCCGACGGCCACGGTGACCGTGAAGGTCGCCGTCCCCGGGGTCGTCGGCGTGCCGGACAGGACGCCGGACGGCGACATCGACAGGCCGGCCGGCAGCGCCCCGGAGGACACGACGAACGTGCGCGGGGCCGCGCTCGGCGCCGCGAAGGAGAACGCGGGGTAGGGGGTGCCCACGACTCCTGCGGGCGGCGGGGTGGGCACGGCCAGGGCGGCGGGCGAACCGGTGAGCACCACGTTGTGGAACCCCCCGGCCGAGATGGCCACCGCCCCCTGGGCCGAGGACGGGACGTTGGTCTGCCCGTAGCCGTTGTAGCCCCACGAGACGACGGTGCCGTCGGCCTTCAGCGCCAGGTCGTGCATGTAGCCCGCAGAGATCGCGACCACGCCGGTGAGCCCGGCGGGCACGTCGTTCACCCCGTAGCCGTTCGAGCCCCAGGTGACCACGGTGCCGTCCGAGCGGAGGGCCATGGCCTGGTCGCGGCCCGCGGAGATGGCGGTCACGTCGCGCAGGCCCGCCGGCGGGGCGAAGGGGTAGCCGTACGGGTTGCCCCAGGCCACCACGGTCCCGTCGCTCTTCAGTGCCAGGCTGAACTGCTCGCCGGAGTCGATCTGCACCACGTCGGTCAACCCCGCCGGCGGGGTGATGTACATCGGCAACGGGTCGTCGTTCCAGCTGACGACGGTCCCGTCGTCGCGCAGCGCCATGTCGTGGTCCCACCCAGCGGCCACGGCGACGAAGGTGCCGGTCAGCGAGGGGACTGTGCGGCCGCCCTGGCCCCAGCCCTCGACCGTTCCGTCGGCCTTCAGCAGCAGGTTGTTGTAGCCCTCCGCCGACACCTGGACGACGTCGGTCAGACCTGGGGGCACGCTGGACTCGCCGCCGCCGTTGGAGCCCCAGGCGACCACGGTCCCGTCGGCGCGCAGACCGAGGGTGTGGGTGTACCCGGCGTCGACCGCCGTCAGCTGCCCGACCCAGGACGGGACCGTGCCCTGCCCGTTGTACACGGCGCCCCACGCCACGACGTCCCGCGGCACGGCGGTGGTCGGTGCCGCACCCGCCGGTGCGCCCAGGGCGCCGGTGGCCAGGCAGGCCAGGGCGACCCCGGCAGCGACGATCGATCGGGTCCACGCACGCACGACAGCCCTCAGCCCCCACCGCCCCGCGGCGCGCGGCTCTGCCGCCGTCATCGGCAGGTGCGGCGGTGAACATGACCGGGCGACGTAGCGTGCGGGCGTGGCGCTGCGCAGGAACGACCCCGCCCAGTACGACCAGCTCGCCGACCAGTGGTGGGTGCCGGCCGGCGGGTTCGCGATGCTGCACTGGCTGGCGGGGTCGCGCGCCGAGCACATCCCGCCGGCGCCGTCGTCGGACGCCGTGCTGGTCGACCTGGCCTGCGGCGGTGGGCTGATGGCGCCGCACGTGCAGCGGCTGGGGTACCGGCACGTCGGCGTCGACCTGGGCGCGGCCGGGCTGGCGCTGGCCCACGAGCACGGGGTGGGCGCCGTCCGCGGGTCGGTGCTGGCGGTGCCGCTGGCCGACGGGTGCGCCGACGTCGTCGTGTGCGGGGAGATCCTCGAGCACGTCGAGGACGACGTCGCCGTCCTGGCCGAGTGCGCCCGGCTCCTCAAGCCCGGCGGCACCCTGGTGGTCGACGCGATCGCCGACTCGTGGCTGGCCGCCCCGGTCGCGGTCGGGATCGCCGAGCGCATCCCGGGCGGGCCGCCACCGGGCATCCACGACCCCGCGCTGTTCGTCGACCGCCGCCGGTTGCTGGCCGCGGCCGACCGGTTGGGTCTGGACCTGCGACTGGTCGGCCTGCGGCCCTCGGTGCGCGACCTGGTCGCCTGGAAGCGGGGACGGCGGACGACGGTGCGCATGCGGCCGATGCGCTGGAGCGGGATCCTGTTCGCCGGCTACGGCCGCAGGCGCTGAGCCGCGGGCGCCCGTACCGTCGGGGAGTGACGTTTCCCCAGGACCGGTCGCGGTGAGCGGCGCCGTCATCACCGGTGCCGGTCGTGCCCTGCCCGCCACCTACACGCAGGAGCAGGTCTGGGACGGCTTCTTCGCCGAGCACTACGCGGGGCTGCGCTCGGCCCACCGGGTGTTCTCCGCCGCCGGGGTGCGCACGCGGCACGCGGTGGTCAACCCGGTGCACGAGGACATCTCGCAGTGGGGCACCGGCGCACGCATGGCCCGCTACGTCGACGAGGCGATGCCGCTGGGCAAGCAGGCCGTGGCGAGCGCGCTGGACTCGGCCGGCCTGGCCCCGGGCGACGTCGGGCTGTTCTCCGTGGTGACCTGCACCGGCTACGCCACCCCGGGGCTGGACATCCGGCTGGCCAGCGACCTGGGCATGCCGAACTCGGTGCAGCGCCTGCTCGTGGGCCACATGGGTTGCTACGCCGCACTGCCGGGCCTCGGCGCGGTCGGCGACTACGTGGCCGCCCGCTCGCGGCCGGCGGTGATGCTGTGCATCGAGCTGACCAGCCTGCACGTGCAGCCGGCCCGGCACGACCTCTCGCAGGTGGTCGCGCACGCGCTGTTCAGCGACGCCGCCTCGGCCGTCGTGCTCGAACCCGACGCCCGGCGCGGCATGCGGGTGGCGGCCACCGTGGCGCGCACCGACTCCTCGACGGCCGACCACATGACCTGGGACGTCACCGACCTGGGCTTCAAGATGGGGCTGTCGCCCCGGGTGCCCGACGTGCTGGCCCGGCACGTGGGCGACGTCGTGCAGGAGCTGCTGGACACCGCCGGGCTGCGGGTCGAGGACGTCGCCGGTTGGGCCGTGCACCCCGGTGGCCCCCGCATCCTGGACGTCGCCCGTGACCAGCTCGGGTTGACCGAGGAGCAGATGGCGCCGTCGCGGCGGGTGCTGGCCGAGCACGGCAACTGCTCGTCGGCCACCGTGCTGCTGGTGCTCGAGGAGCTGGGCGAGGTGGACGGACCGGTGGTCGCGATGGCCTTCGGGCCCGGTCTGACGCTCTACGCGACGCTGCTGCTGCCGGCCTGAGGCCCCCACTGCTGGAGGGACCGGGCGGGGGCACGGCCCGGCTGGCTGAACGGATGAGTTCCGCACGTGCCGTGCCGATCCTGACCGGTCGTGCATGGCCCAGCCAGCGGTGGTGGACCCTGCTGGGGCTGATGGGGTCACATGCGGGACACCGCACGGCGGGTCGCGACGCTGCGCGGTCAGCCCCGGCGCCTCAGTAGAGGCTGCCGCGGCGCCAGTCGCAGGTCAGGGGCAGGGCGGGGTCCACCGGCTCGACGGGCAGCACGTAGACCCAGGAGTCGTCGCCGTCCACCACGCCGGCCGGGGTCAGGGCGCGCAGCGGTCCGGTCCAGCGGGTCCAGCCGCGGGCCTCGTAGAGCGCCGCGCCGTCGGTGCTGGCGGCCAGCGCGCCGAGCTCGTACCCGCCGCGGACCAGCCGCTCGACCTCGGCCATCAGCGCACCGGCGACGCCCTGCCGCCGGGCGTGCGCGGCCACCGCGACCGCCTCGACGTAGCCGGTGCGCAGCGTGCGGTCGCCGACCAGCAATTGCCGGGCGACGACGGCCGCGTGGCCGACCAGCGCGCCCTCCCGGGTGGCCAGCACGTGCAGGCCGCCGAGGGCGTGGCCCCAGTCGTCGTCGGTGAAGCGGTCGTCGGCGAAGGCCTCGTCGAGCAGGCCGCGCAGCCCTGCCCGTTCGTCGTCCGTGAGGTCGGCGGTCGGCAGGGTGCGCAGCTCCACGACGGTCAGTCTCGCGGGCCCCGCAGCTTGGCGGTGAGCCGGGCGATCTCGTCGAGCATCGCGCCGGCGCCGGTCTCGAGCTCGGCGTTGCCGGTGAAGACGCCGTCGTCGTCGATGAACTGGGTGAAGAACGGGATCGTGGCGGCCTCGACGACCGGGACGACGCGCAGCGCGCCGAGCACCGGCTTCAGCGCGGCGGCCGAGCGGGTGCCGGCCGAGACGCCGCCGTAGGACACCAGGCCCGCGGCCTTGTCGGCCCACTCGTGGAACAGGAAGTCGATGGCGTTCTTCAGCCCGCCGGGGATCGAGTGGTTGTACTCGGGGAAGACGAACACGAAGGCGTCGGCGCGCGAGATCGTGGCCGACCAGGCCTTGGTGTGGTCCTTCGTGTACTGGCCCAGGCGCGGGTGGTCGGGCTCGTCGAGCACCGGCAGGCCGGCGTCGGCCAGGTCGACCAGCTCGACGTCGAAGCCGCCGTGCGCCTCGGCCTGCCGGGCGACCCACTGCGCGACGGCGATGCCCTTGCGGCCGGGACGGGTGCTGCCGGCGATCACCTGCAGGACGGGACGGGACACGGCGCAGCTCCTCGGGAAAGTCGTTGAGCCCTCAAACTACGCGCAGCACGACGCCGGCGTGACCGAGTCCGCCGACCGGCGTGCGCCGGCGTCGATGCCGGCCGCGATCTGCGCCGCTGCCTCGCGGATGGCCCGCGCCGTCGTGCCGGGGTCGGCCTCGGAGTCGTGCACGAAGGCGGTCACGCCGGTGCGCATCCCGCAGAACCCCGCGATCCCGACCTCGACCTGCGTCGCGAACGCCCGGTCGTAGCCGCGTCGACCCCAGCTGTCGGCGGTGGCGCCGGCGAGGGGCAGCAGGTGCAGGGTGCGGTCCTGCAGGCGGGGGGCGATGCGGCCGTCGGTGCCCGGGTCGAAGGCCCACCCGGCGATCAGCACGCGGTCGACCCAGCCCTTGAGCAGGGCCGGGAACGACCACCAGTGCACGGGGAAGACCAGGACGACGTGGTCGGCGGCGTCGACCCGGCGCTGCTCGGCCTGCACGGCGGCCGACGTCGGAGCCAGGCCCCGGTAGGTGAGGTGGTCGGACAGGGTGAACCGGGGGTCGAAGCCCTCCTGGGCGAGGTGCGCGACCTCCGTGGAGCCCGGGGGCAGCAGGTCGAGGAGCTCAGCGGCTGCCCGGTGGGTGAGCGACGCCGGGTCGGGGTGGGCGGTGACGACGAGGGTGCGCGGGGTGGTCATGGCCCGACCGTAGATCCATTCAAGCTTGAACTCAAGGTTGAAGCGAACGTGCGCTAGGGTCGTCGGCGTGGGTGAGGACGACGTCCGGTGGCTGTCCGCCGAGGAGGACGCGGCGTGGACGGGCCTGGTCTCCCTCACGCTGCTCCTGCCGGGGCAGCTCGAGTCCGACCTGCAGCGGGCCGCTGGCCTCACGCTCTTCGAGTACCTGACGCTCAGCCACGTCTCCGAGGCCCCCGACCGGCGGTTGCGCATGGGCGAGCTGGCCTACCTGGCCAGCGGGTCGCCGTCCCGGTTGTCCAACGTGGTCAAGCGCCTCGAGGGCCGGGACCTGCTCCGTCGCAGTCCGGACCCCGACGACGGCCGGCGGACGGTCGTCGAGCTGACGGCGGCCGGGTGGGAGCTGGTCGTGGCCGCGGCCCCCGCGCACCTGCGTTCGGTGCGGGCGCGCGTGCTCGACGCCCTCGACCCCGCCGACCTGGCTGCCCTGGCCGCCATTGCGGGCAAGCTCGGGGCGCACTGACCGTCCGGTCGCGCAGGACGCCGCCTGCGGTGCTGAGTGGAGCGGGTGACGAGAATCGAACTCGCACTGTCAGCTTGGGAAGCTGATGTTCTACCATTGAACTACACCCGCGTGAGCGCTCCCGAACACTACCGCAGCGCCCGTCCCGCCCGGCAGACACCCCCGCACCGGCCCAGACTCGGTGGGTGACCCCGGACCCGTACGACGGCTTCCCGCCCGGCTTCTTCGACCGCGACGACGACCGACCCGACGACGTCTTCTACGCCCCGCCGCGGTTGGTCACCCACATCGACGACCGGGCGATCGCCGCCGTCGGTGCGCTGTACACCGAGCTGGGCATCACCGGCCGCGCCCTGGACCTCATGTCCTCGTGGGTCTCGCACTTCGAGCAGCCGCCGGCCGAGCTCGTCGTCCTGGGCATGAACGCCGAGGAGCTGGCGGCCAACCCGGCCGCCACCGAGCGCATCGTGCACGACCTCAACGTCGACCCGCGCATCCCGCTGCCCGACGCCGACGTCGACGCGGTGGTCTGCTGCGTCTCGGTCGACTACCTGACCAGGCCGATCGAGGTGATCGCCGAGGCGGCGCGGGTGCTGCGCCCCGGCGGCGTCCTGGCGGTCACGTTCTCCAACCGTTGCTTCCCGACCAAGGCCGTGCGGGGGTGGCTGGCGACGCCCGACGAGCAGCACGGCCCGCTGGTGGCCGAGCTGGTGCGCCGGGCCGGCGGGTTCACCGAGCCCCGGGTGGAGCTGCGCACCCCACCCGGGCCCGGCGACCCGCTGTGGGCCGTGACCGCGCTCAGATGAGCGTGCCCGAGCACGAGCTCGTGCAGTCCATCCGCCACACCGCGGCCGGCAGCGACGAGAAGAACACCGTCCCGACCAGCCGCTGACCGCCCGGCCCCGTGATCACCACCGGGCCGGTGGCGGTCGGGGTCGCGGTGGGCACCGCGGCGGTGGGCGCCGCACCGCTGGTCGGAGCAGCCCCGGACGTCGGGGCCGCCGACGTCGAGACGTAGGTCAGCGCACGCGCCAGCAGCGACTTCTTCGTGCCGTTCGTGGAGGACAACAGCACGTCGTAGGCGCCGGCCACCCGCGGCGGGGCGGTGAACACGACCTGGGTCGGGCTCCACGAGACGACCGTGGCCAACCCCGAGGTGCCGACCAGCACCCGCGGCTCGGCCGGGAAGGTGCCGGTGACGGTCACCGCGGCGCCGCCCGCGGCGTCGACCCGGGTCGGGCTCATGGCCGTCACCCGGAAGTCGCCGACGTCGGGGAAGCTCGTCGAGCCGCTCGGCGGAGCCGTCGACGACGTCGGCGATGCAGTGGGCGACGCCGTGGGCGCTGCCGTGGGTGAACCGGACCGGGTGGCCGTGGGGGACGCCGACGGGGCGCCGCCGGTGGCCGACGGGGCCGGACCGGTCGCGGTGGGCACCGCCCTGGTCGTCGAGGTGGGCGAGGTCGCCGAGGTCGGTGCCGCACCCGGGGAGGTCGGGCCGGCCGGGCTCGTGGTCCCCGGCGCGCCGGACGTCGGGGCCGACCGGGTCGGGGTGCCCGTGCTGCCCGGCGCACCCGAGGTCGGGGCGGGCGAGCCGGACCCGCCAGGGGTCGAGCCGGACCCGCCGGGGCCGCCCGAGGACGGCGCCGCGGACGTCGGGGCGGCCGAGCCGCCCGGGGCGCCACCGGACCCGCCCGGGCCCGCCGACCCCGAGGGGCCCGCCGACGTGGTGGGGGCCGAGCCCGAGGGACCGGCGCCGGTGGTCGGCGCCGCGGACGCCGTCCCCACCGTGAGCGGCGCTGCGGAGGCCCGGCCCAGCGGCGAGCCGCCCTGCAGGAGCTGCACGGTGAGCACGTACCGGCCCTCGCTCAGCGTGGTGCTGGGGGCGATGACCAGCGTGGTGGACGACGGCCCGAGGGTGCCCAGCGGCACGGTGACGGTGCCGGTGTCGTCGGTGGTCCGCGTCGTCCCGTCCACCGAGAACGGCTGCCCGGACACCGCGTACACCTGGCCGCCCACCTGCATGCCCAGGCCGAGGGCGGCGGTGTAGTCGCCCGCCGGGAGGCTGGAGCTCGTGGTCAGCGCGGGGGTGAGGGTGCCGGGGGCGCCGGTCATGCCGGTGTAGGTCCAGCGCACCTCCTGGCTGCCCAGCGAGGGCAGGCCGCCGGTGGTCAGCCGGCCGCCCGTGACGCTCCTCCCGGCGAAGGCGGGCACCGGGTCGACGTCGGCCAGCAGTGCCTGCTTGAGCTCGGCGGCCGTCGCGGTCGGCATGAGGCTGCGGTACATCGCGACGGCCGCGGCCACCTGCGGGGCGGAGATCGAGGTGCCGCCCACCAGGCGGTAGCCGCCGTCGTTCCAGGTCGTGAAGACCAGGTTGCCCGGCGCCATGAGGTCGACCGAGGTCGCCCCGTACGCCGAGGACGACGTCAGGGTGTCCGAGGCCGTCGAGTTGCCCACGGTGACGACCGCGGGGTCGGTGGAGGACGCCGGGTAGACCCGGGAGGTGTCCCGGTCGCCGCCGTCGTTGCCGGCGGCGACCACGACGAGGACGCCCTTCGTTCCCGCGTAGGCGATCGCCGCGTCCAGGGCCGCGCTGGTGCCGGGCCCGCCCCACGAGGCGTTGACCACGTCGGCGCCGTGGTCGACGGCGTACCGGATGGCCTGGGCGCCCAGGGTGACGTCGATGCTGCTGCCGCTGCCGACGACCAGCGGCATGATCGCGGCGTCCGGTGCCACCCCGGCCGACCCCTGGGCGTTGCCGCTGCGCGCCGCGGCGACCCCGGCCACGTTGGTGCCGTGCGTGCCGTTCGCGCCGTTGTCGACGTCGGCCGTGGTGGTGGTGAAGTTCCAGCCGTGGCAGTCGCCGGCCAGCCCGTTGCCGTCGGTGTCGACCGATCCGCAGGGCTCGGCCGGGTTGGTCCACAACGAGCCGACCAGGTCGGGGTGGTCGGAGTCGAACCCGGTGTCCACGACGGCGATGACCGTGCCCGCACCGGTCGAGGCCGCCCACCCGGTGGTGGCGTCGACGTCGGCGTCGGCGCGACCGGTCTGGTTGTAGAAGTTCCGGCCGGTGTTCTCCAGGTTCCAGCCGTAGGAGGACCAGTAGGGGTCGGTGGGGTCGGCCATCACCTGCGCGGTCACCGACGGCTCCACCGACACCACGCCCGGGATGCCCGCGAGCTGCGCCGGACCGGCGGTGTCGGTGGCCACCAGCACCCCGCCGTCGAACAGCGGCTGGGCGTTCACGACACCGGGGGTGGCCGCCGCGGCGACCACCAGCGCCGCCGGGTCGGTCGTGCCCAGCACCCAGCGGGTCAGGCCGTCGCCGGGGCCGTAGTCGTCCGGGCCGGCCACCGCGACGGCGGGCAACGCCAGGGCGTCGACGGCGGCCGCGACCGAGAACCCGACCACGACGCTCATCACCGTGCCGGCCGCGAGGATCCTGCGGTCGGCGGTCCAGCTGGGTGCCACGACGTCCTCCTGGGGCGGGCGTGCCGGTGCACACCTCGTCCGCCCCATCGGCCCGCCGGCGCCGACCTGGAGGGCTCCGGCCCGCCGGGCCACCCCATCGGATGAGAGTCCTCTCATCGACGTCTCACCCGCCGGTCACCACGCCCGGCCACCCTCGAACCCGTGCGGTCCCGTCCGGTGTGGCTCGCGGTCCTGGCGACCGTGCTGGGCATCGCGCTGCTCGGGGCCGGGTGGCTGACCGTGCGGCCCGCCGCCGACGGCATCGGCCAGGTGCCCGCGCCCATCTCGGTGCCGGTGCCCACCGCCGTCCCCTCGCCGTCCGGCCCGGCCCCGGCGCCGCCCCCGCCGTCCGGGCCGACCGACGTCGTCCCGCCCGCCCCGGTCGACGACGACGACGATGACGACGACGGGGACACCGACGACCCGGACGACGTTGACGACGACGGTGAGGACTGAGCGCAGCAGCCGGGGCCGGCGACGGTGGTGGCCCCGCGCTGCCCGCACCCGGATCATCGGCTGGGTCCTGCTGCTCGTGCTCCTCTCGCTGGCCGTCGTCACGTTCCTCACCTGGCGGCTGCTCGTGGCCGAGACCGACGAGCGGATGGCCGCCTCGCTGCGCGCCGAGGTCGCCGAGTTCCGCCAGCTGGTCGGCAACGGCGTCGACCCCACCACCGGGCAGGCCTTCGCCTCGGTGCCCGACGTGCTGCGCGCCGCGCTCTCCTACAACCAGGCCCGGCCCAACGAGCAGTTCCTCGGCTACGTCGACGGCGCCTACCGGTTCCAGAGCCGGGCCGAGACCCCGCTGCGGCTGGCCGAGGACCCCGCGTTCACCGCGCTGGTCGGCGCCGTGCCGGACTCCACCAGCGGCACCTACGCCGCCGCCGAGGGCCAGGTGCTCTGGGTCGCCGTCCCGGTGCGGCTGGCGGGCAGCCCCGAGCAGGGCGTGGTGGTGGTGGCGTTCGCCGCGGACGCCGAGCGGCAGGCCGCCGACGAGACCGCCCGGCTGATGCTCGCCGTCGGCGCCCTGACCAGCCTGGCCGCCGCGGCGGGGGCGTGGGTGGTGGCCGGGCGGATCCTGCGCCCGGTGCGCGACGTGGCCGCCACCGCGCAGGGCATCACCGAGACCGACCTGTCCGGCCGCATCGACGTCGCCGAGGGCCCCGGCGACGAGCTCGCCGACCTGGCCCGCTCAGTGAACGCCATGCTCGACCGGGTCGAGAACGGCGTCGCCGCCCAGCGCCGCTTCGTCGACGACGCCGGCCACGAGCTGCGCACCCCGATCACCATCGTGCGCGGGCACCTCGAGGTGCTCGACCCGACCGACGCCGACGACGTCCGCGGGACCGTCGCCCTGGTCGACGACGAGCTCGAGCGGATGAACCGCATCGTCGGCGACCTGCTGCTGCTGGCCAAGGCCGAGCAGCCGGCGTTCCTGCGCCCGCACCCGGTCGACGTCGCCGCGCTCACCGCCGAGGTCGCCCGCAAGGTCCGCCGGCTCGGCGACCGCGACTGGGTGGTGGAGTCCGCCGCCGAGGTCGACGCCGTGCTCGACCCCCAGCGGGTCACCCAGGCCGTCGTCGCGCTGGCCGACAACGCCGTCCACGTCACCGGCCCCGGCGACCGCATCGGCCTGGGCAGCCGGCTGGTCGACGGCGAGCTGCGGTTCTGGGTCGCCGACACCGGCCCGGGCGTGGCCGAGGCCGACCGGGCGCACGTGTTCGAGCGGTTCGGCCGGGGCTCGGCCGGCCGGGGCCGCAGGGAGGGCGCCGGCCTGGGCCTGGCCATCGTCGCGGCCATCGCCGCCGCGCACGGCGGGCGGGTCGCGCTGGACTCCGTCCCCGGTCGCGGCGCCACCTTCGCCCTCGTGCTGCCCGCCCACCCGGTACCGGGCGACGCGCCGGACGACGTCCTGACCGACACCCCCGACGCCACCGTCGACGACGCCTCGGCCACCGCCGAGGACCCGCACCCCCGTGGAGGCACCCCGTGAGCCGCATCCTGGTCGCCGAGGACGAACCGCGCATCGCGTCGTTCGTGGAGAAGGGGCTCAAGGCCAACGGGTTCACCGTCACCGTGGTCGGCGACGGCCTGGCCGCCCGCGACGCCGCCCGCAGCGGCGAGCACGACCTGCTGGTGCTGGACATCGGGCTGCCGGTGCTCGACGGGTTCGCGGTGCTCAAGGCCCTGCGCGCCGAGCGGTGCGCCATCCCGGTCGTCGTGCTCACCGCCCGCGACTCGGTCACCGACACCGTCGCGGGCCTGGAGGGCGGTGCCGACGACTACATGGCCAAGCCCTTCCGGTTCGAGGAGCTGCTGGCCCGCGTGCGGCTGCGGCTGGCCCCCGACCGGGCCGGCGGCGAGCTCACCGTGCTGACCGTCGGCGACCTGTCGCTGGACCTGCGCACCCGCCGCGCCCACGTCGACGGGCGCACCGTCGATCTCTCGGCCCGCGAGTTCGCCCTCGCCGAGACGTTCCTGCGCCACCCCGGCCAGGTGCTGGCCCGCGAGCAGCTGCTCTCCCACGTCTGGGGCTACGACTTCGACCCGGGCTCCAACGTGGTCGACGTCTACGTCCGCTACCTCCGCAAGAAGCTGGGCCCCGGCCGCATCGAGACCGTGCGCGGGATGGGCTACCGGCTGGGGTAGGCCCCGGCGTTGATCTTGCACATGGGCAACGGGGACACGCCGTCGGTCGGCGTGTCCCCGTTGCGGTTCTGCAAGATCAACGCCGGGGGCGGGGCCCGGCGGGGTGGCGGCGTGGGGTCAGTCGTCGGGGGTGGTGTCGTCCGGCGTGTTGTCGGGCGTCGCGTCGTCGGGGGTCTGGGTGTCCGGGGTGGCGTCGTCCGGGGTGGCGTCGCCCGGGGTGTTGGTGTCCGGGGTGGCGTCGTCCGGGGTCTGGGTGTCCGGCGTCGCGGTGTCCGGGGTGGCGTCCGGGGTGGTGGTGTCGGGGGTCGCGTCGGGGGTGTCGTCGCCGGCGACCTGCTGGGTGGTGCTCTGCTGGTCGGTGGGGACGTCGTCGTCGGCCGCGGCGACCCCGGCCCCGGCGATGCCCAGGCCGGTCAGGGCGATGCCGAAGGTGACGGTCTTCCAGGTGGCGGGGCGGTTCATCGGGTTCCTCCTCGGTCGGGCTGCTCTCTCTGACGTCCACGACGATGCCCAGCGCCGGTGAGCGGCCGAGGAGAGCGCCATGAGCGCCTTCTCATCCACCGGCGAGCACCCGCTCGGCCAGCGCCAACCGCGCCTCGGTGGCCCGCGGCCAGCCCGCGCCCTGCACCCGGAACGGTCCGGTCGCCAGGCCGAGCACCACCGCCGCCACCCGCGGGGCCAGCTCGGCCGCAGGCCACGGCAGCGCGGCGGCCAGCTCGTGCCGGTACCCGTCCTGGCCCAGCACGGCGAGGTGACCCAGCAGGTTCGCCAGGTCGTCGATGCGGTGCCCGGCGCCGGCACCGTCGACGTCCAGCAGCCCGACCACGTCCCGGCCGGCGAGCAGCAGCTGGGCCTCGTACAGGTCGCCGTGCACCGGCACGACCTCGTGGCCACCCGGGGCGGTGGCCAGTGCGTCCACCAGCGTGCTCAGCCGGGGCCGCAGGTGCGGCAGCACCATGCCGAGCACCGTCGCGTGCCCCGGAGCCCGGTCCAGCGGCCCGCGCACCCGGGGCAGGTCGGTGGCCGGCAGCCGGTCCAGCAGGTCGGTGAGGACGGCGGCGCCCGGCCGGGCGGCGGGGTCGTCGAGCGCGGCGCCCATGGGGGTGCCGGGCAGGGCGGGCAGCACCAGGACGCCGTCCGCGGTGGTGGCGAGCACCTCGGGCACCGGCACGTGCCCGGCCAGCAGCTCGTGCCGGCGCACCAGCCCGGGCAGGTCGGCCGGGCGCACGACCTTCACGAACCAGCGGCCGGCCGGCGCGGTCACCTCCACCACCGCCCGGCGGCCGGGGCGGTGGGCCCGCAGTCGCAGCCGGGCGTCCTCCGCCGGGACGCCGAGGTCGGGCAGCCGGCGGCGGACGGCGACCGCCGAGGTGGCCCACCGCAGCGCGGGCAGGGCGGGGTCCTGCGGCCACCGCCAGAGGCCGACGTCGGTGCCCGCGCCGTCGCCGACCACGGCGGCACCGGGCGGGATGCGGCTGCCGGTGGTCGCGGCGAGGGTGTCGCGCAGCGGGGTGCCCGCGGCGTCGACCAGCTCGGCCGCGTACTGCACGGTCGCGGCGCCGTCGGCCCGCAGCGACACCGAGGTGGCCCGGATTGAGCGCAGGGCGGCCCCGGTGGGGGCGAGCACCGCCGCCCAGAGGTCGACGGCGGGCTCGCCGAGCAGCAGCTGCAGGGACGCGGGCCACCCCTCGGCGAGCGCGGGGGTCGCGGCGGGCACGAGGAGCGGTGCGGTGGTCACCGGCCGACCGTGCCGAGGGCCGGTGACGCGGTGGTGAGCGGCGGATGAGAGGGGTCTCATCCGCCGCCCGGGGTCACTGCCGCATCGCCGAGAGGAAGCCGGTCATCTCCGAGCGGAGCTGCTCGGCCAGCCGCGACAGACCGGTCTGGTCGGCACCGGCCAGCGAGGCCGAGCCGTCGACGGCGGCCGCGATGCCCTCGACCAGGCCGGTCATGGCCAGCACGGTCTCGCCGACCGAGCTCATCACGGTGGCCACGTCGCCGCAGGAGGCCTGGATGGCGGCCACCTGCTCGGTGACCTGCTCGGTCGCCCGGCCGGTCTGGTCGGCGAGGTCCTTGACCTCGCTGGCCACGACGGCGAACCCCCGACCGGCCTCCCCGGCGCGCGCGGCCTCGATCGTGGCGTTGAGCGCGAGCAGCCGGGTCTGGCCGGCGACGGTCTCGATCAGCGAGATGACCTGCTGGATCTCCAGCGACGACCGGGTGAGCGAGTCGATGGTGCTGCGGGCGGCGTCGACCTCGGTGCTGGCCGCACCGGCCGCCCCGGTGAGCCCGGCGGCGGTCGCCGACAGCTCGGTGGCGGCGGTGGCGACGCCCTCGGAGGTCGAGAGCACGACGGACTCGAACTCGTCGGCCAGCTGCAGCCGCGACTCGGCGGCGGCGTCGACCCGGCCGGCCGAGTCGCGCATGGCGTCGCGGGCGGCGTTGATGGTCGCGGCGCTGCGGCGGAACGAGCCGGGCAGACCGGTGAGCAGCACCTTGCGGTGGTAGCGGCCCTCCGAGGCCGAGGTCAGCGAGGCGCTGGCCTCGCGCACGAAGGCGTCGGACACGTCGAGCACCCGGTTCACCTCGTCGAGCAGGGCGACCAGCTCGGGCACGTCCTCCGACCCGGGCACCGGGCGGCTGCGGGCCTCGAGGTCACCGCGCGCGGCGGCGGCGCAGTCCTTGGTCAGCTGGGCGACGAAGGCCCGGTACACCGCGAGCTCGGCGGCGTCGGAGGCGTGACCCCCGCGGGACAGCAGAGCCATCTCAGTTCTCCTCGGCGGCGATGATCGACCAGACCAGGTCCTCGTAGCTGGCGGCACGCTCGGCCACCAGCTGGGTGAACAGCGCGGAGGACGCCGAGACGGCGGCCTTGGCGGTGCTGTGCTTCTTCTCCTCGGCCAGCAGCGTGGTGTACAGCGGCTTGACCTGGGCGAGCGCGCCGGGGGAGGGGCGCCGGCGGTTGGAGTGGTAGCCGACGATCTGGCCGCGCTCGTCGAAGGAGGGCGTGACGTGGGCGAGCACCCAGTAGTTGGCGCCGTCGGCGGCCAGGTTGTTGATGTAGGCGAACAGCTCCTGGCCGGCGGAGATCGTGTCCCACAGCAGCGCGAAGACCGCGCGGGGCATGTCGGGGTGCCGGATGAGGTTGTGCGGCTGCCCGATCACCTCGTCGAGGGCGTAGGCGCCCACCCGGCAGAACACGTCGTTGGCGTAGGTGATAACCCCGCGCCGGTCGGTCTTGGAGACGATCAGCTCGTCGGCGCCGAAGCTGCGCTCGACACCGGTCGGGCGGACGGCGGTGCGTCCGCGGGGTGGGGACTGGAGAGCGGTCATCTGGCTTGCTTCCGACGACGGGGCGGGACGCACCACTTTCGGATGAGTGCGTTCCGGGTTGAGCCGGAATCGGGTCCGGCTCGACTCAGCCGCGGGTGGTGTCCACCACGACCGGGGCCTCGACACCGGCGGCCTCCACCTGGGTCCCGCGGGCGCCGTCCGGGCCCTGCAGCCCCGGCACCTCGTCGTCGACCTGACGGTCGGCGCAGACCAGCCAGCCGGTGACGAACAACCCGGCGACCCCGGCGTAGACCAGCACGAACATGCCGGTGTAGCCGCCGGTCAGCCCGCGCAGCAGGCCGACCAGCACCGGGCCGGCGGCCGCGATCGCGTAGCCCCAGCCCTGCACCACCGTCGACAGCGCGTTGACCGTCTCGGGCGTGCGGGCCCGCAGCCCCAGCAGCGACAGCACCATCGCGAAGGTGCCCATGCCGACGCCCAGCAGCGACATCCACAGCCAGGTCAGGGTGAGCGGGGCCAGCAGCAGCCCGGTCCAGCCCGCCAGGTAGCAGGCCATGAACCCGACCAGCATGGGTCGCTGCCACGACTGCCGCACCGCCCCGGAGGGCACCAACGCGTTGAGCGGGATGACGATGAGCGCGTTCACCCCGACCAGCACACCGGCCGCGGCGGCCGACATGCCCTCGTCGCGCAGGTACTGCGCGGTCCAGCCGACGATCACGTAGGCCTGCATCGCCTGCAGCCCGAAGAAGATCGCCAGCTGCCAGGCCAGCGACGACCGCACCAGGGCCCGCAGCCGCACGGCCGGGGCCGGCCCGGAGGTCCCGCCCGCGCGCCGGGGCACCAGCAGCCAGGGCGCCACGGCCAGGACGGCGAACACCGCCCACACGCCCAGCGCCCACCGCCACCCGTCGGCGCCGACGGAGGCCGCGATGGGGGCGGTCGCCGTGCTGGCCACCGCCCCGCCGATGGCCATCGTGGTGCTGTAGGCGCCGACCATCAGGCCGGTGCGGTGCGGGAACCAGTGCTTGACGATGCCCGGCAGCAGCACGTTGCCCAGCGCCCCGCCGACCATCGTCGCCACGGTGCCGAGCAGGAACAGCCAGAACGACGGGGCGACCGCCCGGCCCACCACGCCCACCGCCATCACCAGCAGCGCCGCGGCCAGCACGTGGCCGTCGCGGAACCGGGCGGCCAGCGGCGGCCCGGCGAACCCGATGGCCGCGAAGCACAGCAGCGGCATCGTGGTGATCAGCCCGGCCGCGCCCGAGGAGATGCCCAGGCCGGTCTCGATCTCCTGCAGCACGGGACCGACGCCGTTGACTGCCGTCCGCAGGTTGAAGCCGGTGAGCACGATCGCCACCGCGACGAGCACCAGCCCCCGGCGGGTGGATCCGGCGGGGGCTGGTGCTGCGGTGGTCACGGAACGCCATGGTCCCCCTGTGCGCGGGGCCACGGCGGACCGGGTCAGCTGCGCGAGAAGGCGGCGTCGAAGGCCGCGGACGGCGGGTCGAACGCCAGCTTCCGCACGAACTCCAGCGCCTCGGGGGCGCCGACCAGGCGGTCCATGCCGGCGTCCTCCCACTCGACCGAGATCGGGCCGTCGTAGCCGATCGTGTTCAGCATGCGGAAGCAGGCCTCCCACGGGACGTCGCCGTGCCCGGTGGACACGAAGTCCCAGCCGCGGCGCGGGTCGGCCCAGGGCAGGTGCGAGCCCATGCGGCCGTTGCGGCCGTTGCCGACCTGCTTCTTCGCGTCCTTGCAGTCCACGTGGTAGATCCGGTCCTTGAAGTCCCAGAGGAACCCGACCGGGTCCAGGTCCTGCCACACGAAGTGCGACGGGTCCCAGTTCAGCCCGAACGCCTCGCGGTGGCCGATGGCCTCCAGGGCGCGGACCGTCGTCCAGTAGTCGTAGGCGATCTCGCTGGGGTGCACCTCGTGCGCGAACCGCACGCCGGCGGCGTCGAACTCGTCGAGGACGGGGTTCCAACGGTCGGCGAAGTCCTGGTAGCCGGCGTCCACCATCGACTCGGGCACCGGCGGGAACATCGCGACGGTCTTCCAGATCGAGGAGCCGGTGAACCCGACGACGGTCTGCACGCCCAGGGCCTGCGCGGCGCGGGCGGTGGCCTTCATCTCCTCGGCGGCGCGGCGGCGCACGCCCTCGGGGTCGCCGTCGCCCCAGACGCGCGGGTCGACCATGTTGGCGTGCCGCTCGTCGATCGGGTCGTCGCAGACGGCCTGGCCGTTGAGGTGGTTGGAGATGGCGAAGACCTGCAGGCCGTGCTGCTCGAGCAGGTCCTTCTTGCCGCGCAGGTACGCCTCGTCCTCGGTGGCGCGCACGACGTCGAGGTGGTCGCCCCAGCAGGCGATCTCCAGGCCGTCGTACCCCCAGCCGGAGGCGAGCTCGCACACCTCGGCGAAGGGCAGGTCGGCCCACTGGCCGGTGAACAGGGTGACGGGGCGGGGCATCGGGGGAACCTCTCTACAGGGGGACGGGGGTCCACACGGACTCGGCCGCGGCGCTGTGCTGGACGGCGTCCAGCACCCGCTGCACGCCCAGCCCGTCGCGGAAGGACGGCGTGGGCTGCTGCCCGGCGGCCAGCGCACCGACCAGGTCGACGACCTGGTGGGTGAAGCCGTGCTCGTAGCCCAGCCCGTGCCCGGCCGGCCACCACGCGCCGACGTAGGGGTGCCCGGGCTCGGTGACGACGATGCGCCGGAAGCCGGCGGTCTCGTCGGGGTCGGCGCCGTCGAACAGGTGCAGGGTGTTCATGTCCTCGAAGTCGAAGGCCAGGCTGCCGGCCGACCCGTTGACCTCGATGCGGATGGCGTTCTTGCGGCCGAGGGCGAAGCGGGTGGCCTCGAAGGTGGCCAGCCCCCCGCCAGAGAACCGGGCCAGGAACACCGCGGCGTCGTCCACGGTGACCGTGCCGGTGCCCTCGCCTGCGGTGCCCGACAACGACCCGGCACTGGCCGGCAGCGGCCGCTCCTTCACGAAGGTCTCCAGCGCCGCGGACACCCCGGTGACGGTCTCGCCGGTGATGAACTGCGTCAGGTCGACGACGTGCGCGCCGATGTCGCCGAGCGCGCCCGACCCGGCCTTCTCGGCCTCCAGCCGCCAGGACATGGGGGCCTGCGGGTCGGCGATCCAGTCCTGCAGGTAGGCCGCGCGCACGTGCCGCACCTCGCCGATGCGGCCCTCGGCGACCAGCTGGCGGGCCAGGGCGATGGCCGGCACCCGGCGGTAGGTGAAGCCCACCATCGCGAACACGCCGCGCTCGGCGGCCGCGGCGGCCGCGGCGGTCATGGCCTCGGCCTCGGCGACCGAGTTGGCCAGCGGCTTCTCGCACAGCACGTGCTTGCCGGCCTCGAGCGCGGCGATCGCGATCTCGGCGTGGGTGTCCCCGGGGGTGCAGACGTCGACCAGGTCGACGTCGTCCCGGGTGATGACCTCGCGCCAGTCGGTGGCGGCCTCGGCCCACCCGAGCTTCTGGGCGGCCGCGGCGGTGCGGTCGGCGTCCCGGCCGACCACGACGGCCATCTCGGGGGATAGCGGGAGGTCGAAGAAGCGGGGGGCGGTGCGCCAGGCGTGCGAGTGGGCGGCGCCCATGAAGGCGTGCCCGATCATCGCGACCCTGAGGGGGGTGGTCATGCGTCGGTCCTCTCGGGTGGGTGGCGCCGGTGCGCGGGGAGGACCCGCGCACCGGCGCCGGGCGATCAGGACTCGAACGCGCTGTCGATGTAGGAGTCGACGTTGTCCTTCGTCACGACCGGGGCGGACAGGGTGATCTGGCGGGGCACCTCGACGTCGGTCAGGTCCGACAGGCCCTTGTCCTGGGCGAGCAGGCGGGCCAGGCGCACGCCGTCGGCGGCCTGGCTGGCCGGGTAGATCACGGTCGCCTGCAGGACCGAGTCACCGGCCTGGATGCTGCGCATCGCGTTGGCCGAGCCGGCGCCGCCGACCATGAAGAACTCGTCGCGGCCGGCGTTGGTGATCGCGGCCAGGACGCCGATGCCCTGGTCGTCGTCGTGGTTCCAGATCGCGTCGATCTGCGGGGCGGCCTGCAGCAGGTTGGCCGTGACCTCCTCGCCGGACTCGACGGTGAACTCCGCGGCGACCCGGTTGTCGACGTCCAGACCGCACTCGGAGAGTGCGTCGGAGAAGCCCTGGCTGCGCTCCTGGGTCAGCGGCAGGGAGTCGATGCCGGCCACCTCGGCGACGACGGCGTCGGGCTTGTCGGCCAGCTGCGAGCAGACGTACTGCCCGGCCGAGATGCCCATGCCGTAGTTGTCGCCCAGCACGGTCACCCGGGCGGCGTTGGGGTCGCTGAACTCGCGGTCGACGTTGATGACCGGGATGCCGGCCTGCATGGCCTCCAGGGCGATCGGCGTCATCGCGTCGCCGTCGAAGGGCAGCAGCACGATCGCGTCGACACCGTCGTTGATGAAGGTCTCGACCTGGGCGATCTGGGCGCTGACGTCGTTGGTGCCCTCGGCGACCCGCAGCTCGATGTCCTCGTAGCGGTCGGCCTCGGCCTGCGCGGCCGCGGTGATCTGGGCCATCCAGCCGTGGTCGGCGGCCGGTGCCGAGAAGCCGATGACGACGGTGTCGCCGGTCTCGTCGTTCGAGCTGGCCGCGTCGTTGCCGCCCGCGGACGAGGTGGCCTCGGGGGTGTTGCCGGTGCAGCCGGTGACCAGGGCAGCGGCGCCGACGACGGCGACGGTGGTGGTCAACAGGCGACGGTGCCGTGCGGACATGCGGGTACTCCTCGGGAGGGGGTGGGTGGAGCGGTGGGGAGGGGGGTCAGGGAGCGGGGACGCCGGGGCTGGCCCCGGCGGGGCCGCCCTCGGCGGCGGTCGGCGGTACGGCCTTGGGCGAGCGGCGCTGCCGGCGGCCGGCGGCGACCCGCTGCTGGAGCAGGACGGCAGCGACGATGATCACGCCCTTGGCGACGGCCTGGGCGGAGCTGGAGAGGTTGTTCAGCGTGAACACGTTGCTCAGCGCCGTGAAGATCAGGACGCCGAGGACGGTGCCGACGATCGTGCCGCGGCCACCGATGAGCAGCGTGCCGCCGATGACCACCGCGGCGATCGCGTCGAGCTCGAGCAGCGTGCCGTGGGTCGAGCTGCCGGTGGTGGTGCGGGCCATGAGCATCACGGCGGCGATGCCGCAGGTGACGCCGGAGAGCACGTAGAGGGCGACGGTGTGCCGCTGCACCCGGATGCCGGCCAGCCGCGCGGCCTCGGCGTTGCCGCCGACGGCGAACGTGCGCCGGCCGAACGTCGTCCGGTTGAGCAGCACCCACCCCAGGACGGCGACGAGCGCGAAGATCCACACCAGCGTCGGGACGCCCAGCGGCGAGCCGGAGAAGAACCGCAGGAAGTCCTGGTCCTGCACGATCTGGGTGCGCCGGTTGGCGATGATCTCGGCCAGGCCGCGGGCGGCGGCGAGCATGGCCAGGGTGGCGATGAAGGCGACGAGCTTGCCGTAGGCGATCACCACGCCGTTGACCAGCCCCGCGACGCCGCCGACCAGCAGGGCGGTGCCGGCCATGAGGATCCAGTGGGTGTCCTCGGCGAGCGCCTGGGTGGCCAGGGTGGTGGCCCAGACCGAGGAGAGCGCGACCAGCGCACCGACCGACAGGTCGATGCCGCCGCCGATGATCACGAAGGTCATGCCCACGCTGACCACGCCGGTGACGGCGGCCAGCCGCAGGATCGTGAGCAGGTTGTCGGTGCTGGCGAACCGGTCGCCGGCGGTGGCGATCCCGACGACGCACAGGATGACCAGGGCGATGACCAGGCCGGCGTTGCGCCCGGCGGGGCCGGACAGGAAGCCGCTGGCGGTGCCGCGCCGCGGGGCGGCGTCGGCGGCCGGGGGTGCCTGGGTGGTCGGGGTGCTCATGCCGCGTCGTCCTCGCTGGTGGGGGTGGTGGTGCCCTGCATGACCAGGTCGAGGACCTGGTGCTCGTCCAGTGCGCCGGCCGGTCGGTCGGCCAGCACGCGGCCCTCGGCGAGCACGAGCACGCGGTCGGCGAGCCCGAGCACCTCGGGGATCTCGCTGCTGACCACGACGACGGCGACGCCGCGGTCGGCCAGTGCGCGGATCAGCGCGTAGATCTCCGAGCGGGCGCCGACGTCGACGCCGCGGGTGGGCTCGTCGAGCAGCAGCACCCGGCACTCGCGCAGCAGCCAGCGGGCCAGCACGACCTTCTGCTGGTTGCCGCCCGAGAGGGTGCGCACCTCGCGGTCGACGTCGACCGGGCGCAGGTCCAGCGCCTCGGTCTGCTCGCGGGCGGCGGCCTTCTCCCCGCGCACGGAGAGGAACCCGCCGCGGGCGAACCGGCCCAGGCTGGAGAGGGTGATGTTGCGGTAGATCGGGTCGCCGAGCAGCAGTGCCTGGCTCTTGCGCTCCTCGGGGGCCAGGCCCACGCCGGCGGCCACCGCGGAGGCGACGTCCCCGGGGCGCAGCCGCTTGCCGTCCACCCGCACCTCACCGGTGGTGGGCCGGCGGGCGCCGTAGACGGCCTCGAGCACCTCGGAGCGGCCCGAGCCGACCAGCCCGGCCAGGCCGAGGATCTCCCCGGGCGCGACGGTGAAGGAGACGTCCTCGACGTGGCCGGGAACGGTGACGTGGTCGACCTCGAGCAGCGGGGCCGCCGTGGTCGCCGCCCGCTCGGTGCGCTGCGGGAAGACGTACTCGATGGTGCGGCCGGTCATCAGCGCGATGACCTCGCGGGTGGCGGTCTCGCGGGCGGGCAGGCCGGTGGCGACCGTGCGGCCGTCCTTGATGACGGTGATCCGGTCGCCGACCTGGCGGATCTCCTCGAGCCGGTGGGAGATGTAGACCACGGCGACGCCGTCGGCGGTGAGGTCGCGGACGACGTGGAACAGCCGCTCGACCTCCTCGTTGTCCAGCACCGCCGAGGGCTCGTCCATGACGATGAGCCGGGCGTCCTGGGACAGGGCGCGGGCCATGCTGACCATCTGCTGGCTGGCCGCCGACAGGGCCCCGACCTCGGTGCCCGGGCGGATCTCGGGGTGGCCCAGCCGGGCGAGCAGGTCGGCGGTGGCCCGCTGCGCGGCGGCCGGGCGGCTGAGCCCGAAGCGCGAGCGCTCGCGGCCGAGGAAGACGTTGTCGGCGACCGAGAGGCCGGCGACGAGGTCGAGCTCCTGGTAAATCGTGGCGATCCCCAGCCGCATGGCGGCCTGCGGGTCGGTGAGCCGCACGGTCTCGCCCTGCCAGCGGATCTCGCCCTCGTCGGGCTGGTGCGCCCCGGCCAGGACCTTGATGAGCGTGGACTTGCCCGCGCCGTTCTGGCCCAGCAGGCAGTGCACCTCGCCGGCCCGGACGTCGAGGTCGACCCCGCCCAGGGCGCGGACCCCGGGGAACGTCTTGACGATCCCCTGCATCTCGAGCAGCGCGCCGCTCATCCCACCGCCTCTCGACTTATGCTCACCAATGAGCATTAGTGCGTCGAGACGTGAACCTATGTGGCAGCCGGGCGCGTGTGACCCAGCTCGCGGTGAAGCGTTACCGAAACGAGATCGGGTGGTCAGCCGAAGGTCGCGCGCACCTGCGCGAGGTACCCCTCGACGGCCATGAGCGCGGCCCCGACCCGCCCGGACAGCTCGGGTGCATCGCTGACGGTGATGTCCAGCGTGCGGGCGGCCAGCGGCATCGCCCGGGCGTAGACCGACTCGCGGATGCCCGACAGCAGCGGGAGCCCGGCCTGCGCGATGCCGCCGGTGACCACGATGCGGTGCGGGTTGAAGAAGTTCACCAGCGCGGCCAGCACGGTGCCGATGGTGCGGCCGGCCTCGCGCACCAGCTCCAGGGCCGGGCCGTCGCCGTGCGCGGCCAGCGCGACCACGTCGTGGGTGCTGGTCACCGGCAAGCCGGCGGCGAGCGCGTCGCGCAGCAGCGAGGCGCCGCTGGCCAGCGCCTCCAGGCAGTTGGTGTTGCCGCACCGGCACAGCACGCTGCGCCCGTCGTCCTGCGGCACGTGGATGTGCCCGATGTCGCCGGCAGAGCCTTGCGCGCCGCGGTACACCCGGCCGCCGACGACGACCCCGCAGCCGACCCCGGTGCCGACCTTGACCACCAGCACGTCCTGGTCGCTGCCGCCGACGCCCATCTCGCCCAGGGCCATCACGTTGACGTCGTTGTCCACCACGACGGGCACCGGCCAGCGCCCGAACGCCTCGGGGATGGGGTGGTCGTGCCAGCCGGGCATGATCGGCGGGTGCGAGGGCCGGCCGGTGGAGAACTCCACCGGCCCGGGCACGCCCACCCCGACCGCCCGCACGTCGGCGTCGGCCAGCCCCGCCTCGGCCAGCACTGCACGGCCCAGGCGCACCGCCTCGGCGAGCACGGCCTGCGGGCCCTCGGCGATGTCGATGGGGTGGCCTGCGGTGGCCAGCACGCGGGCCGAGAGGTCGGTCACGGCGACGTCGACGCTGGTCACCCCCAGGTCGACGGCCAGCACGCAGCCGGCGCCGCCGTTGAACCGCAGCAGCGTGGGCGGCCGCCCCCCGGTGCTGTCGCCCCGCCCGCCCTCGAGCAGCAGGTCGGCACCGATCAGCTGGTCGACCCGGCTGCTGATGGTGTTGCGCGAGGCACCGGTCAGCGCCACCAGCTCGGCGCGGCTGCTGGCCCGGCCGGTGCGCACGTGCTGCAGCAGCGCGGCCGGCGAGGCGGAGACCTGCGCCGGGACGACCACGGCCGACATGGTGGCACGGCGTCCCGGAGCGGGCCGGTTCAGCGGGGGGCGTCGGTGAGGCGGCGAGGCAGCGTGCGCGGGGCGCGCCGCCACACCGCCTTGAGCACGAGGAGGGTGAGGACGGCGGCCAGCAGGATGCCCGCGACGTTGATGCCCAGCTGCAGCACCGAGCGGGCGGAGTCGGCCCAGTCGCCGAACGCCACGCCCAGGCTGAATGCCGCGACCGCCGGCACCGTGGTCACCGAGATGAAGACGCCGACCAGGCTGGCCGACTTCGAGCTGGTCAGCGCCAGCATGCCGGCGACCCCGGCGATGAAGGCCACCGGGAAGGACCACCGGTCGGGGCGGGTGATGAAGCCGGTCGCCGGTCGCTCGGCCAGCAGGTCGCCGACGTCGGCCCAGCCCCACCAGCGCAGCAGCAGCGCGAAGCCGACGGTCAGCACGGTGGCGACGGCGAAGCCCACGGCCAGCGACCGCAGCGAGTGCCGGATGATCCCGCGGTGCCGGTGCACCACGCCCAGCGCGATGCCGGCCAGCGGGCTGAACTCCGGGCCCATGACCATGCCGCCGATCAGCAGCACGGCCGAGTCGGTGACGATCGCCAGGGCGGCCAGCAGCGTCGCGATGGTCAGGAAGGCGCAGAACGTGAGGGTCAGCCGGGATTCTTCGTCGGCGGTGGCCACCACCTGGTCCCAGACCACGGCGTCCGCGCCGTCCCCGGGGGCCGCCTGCTCGGCCTGCTCGGAGGCGTGCGACAGCGAGGTGTCCACCGACTCGATGGCGATGCCGCCGTCGCGGTCGACCCCGTGCCGCTGGAGCTCGTCGACCAGGTGGTCCACCGACTCGCGGGCCACGTCGCACATCACGAGGTCGCCCTGCGGTCGGGTGACCACGCCGCGCAGGTGCACCAGGTGGGTCACCCCGACGTGCTCGTCGAGCAGGGCGTGCACCTCGTCGGCCCGGTCGCCGGGCACGGTGATCCTCAGATGCAGCAGCACAGGTGATGTGTACCGGTTCGCACCCCTCCGTCGGCGCACCAGCCACCCGGACGCGCACCCGCCGGGCGCGGGTGAGGGGCCGACGACGCCCGCGTGGGCGCGCACCACCGGTGGCGGTGATGGCCCGCGCTGGGGCGCCCGGGTCAGTCCGTGACCTGGACCGTGGTGGCGGCGACCTCGGTGGTCGTGCCGTCGAGGGCGAGCTCGAGCACCGCGACCCGGTGCGGCCCCTCGCCCGCGGGGGCGGCCAGCGCGAGACCGGGGGACAGGCACTGCGTGAGCCGCAGCGCGGGGCCGGCCGGCGTCTCGGTGTAGGTGACGGTGCTGCCGGCCGACCCGCGCACGGGCTCGCCGTCCACGGTCACGACGTAGTCGGTGCCGTCGGGCCCGGCGAGCCGCACGTAGAAGGTCTGGCCGCGGGTGAGCTGGCTGCTGGAGACCGCGACGGCCGGGGTCGTGCAGTTCGCCGCCAGCTCGACCTCGTCGGCCCCGCGCGAGGACGTGAAGCCCAGCACCGCCAGGACGACGACCGCCGCGGCCAACCAGGCCCAGTGGTTGCCGCGCCGGATGGTGGGGCGGTCGTCGGCCAGCGCGCGGTCGTCCCCGATGTCCCGGGCGAAGTGCGCCGCGCTGCGCCGGTTGCCGGCCGCCAGCTCGGGGTCCTCCCGTCCGCGCACCCCGCCGAAGATGAAGCTCACGCCGCCCAGTGTCCCCGGACGACCCCCGGACGCGCCGCAGCCGGTCACCGTGCGGGTACCCGGTCGCGGTGTGCGGTGACCGGGTGCCCGCCGGGTGACCGGCTGCGGGGCCGTGCGGGTGGTGCGGGGCCGTGCGGGTGGTGCGGGGTAGTACGGGTCACTCCGCGGGGGCGGCTCCCGGGCCGGACTGGCCCTGCTGGGTCTCGCCGTGCTCGGTGCCCTGCGGGGCGGTGCCGCGATCGGTCGGGCCCTCGGAGCCCGGCGTCGGGCCCGAGGCGGTGCCGGCGGCGGCGGCACCGACCGGGGCCATCGAGCGGAGCAGGATCTGGCTGACGTCGAGCACCTCGACGTGCTCGGCGGCCTCGCCCTTCTCCTTCTTGGAGTTCACGGCGTCGCTGAGCATCGTGATGCAGAACGGGCACGCGGTGGAGATGACGTCGGGCTCGAGCTCGAGCGCCTCCTCGGTGCGGTTCATGTTGATCCGCGTGCCGATCTTCTCCTCCATCCACATGCGTGCGCCGCCCGCACCGCAGCAGAAGCCGCGGTCCTTGCAGCGGTGCATCTCCTGCGTGCGCAGGCCCTGGACGCTGTCGAGGATCTCGCGCGGGGGCGTGTAGACCTTGTTGTGCCGACCCAGGAAGCACGGGTCGTGGTAGGTCACCTTGCGGTCGATCGGGGTGACCGGCACCAGCCGACCCTCCTCGACCAGCTGACCCAGCAGCTGCGTGTGGTGCACGACGTCGTAGTCGCCGCCCAGCTGCGGGTACTCGCGGTTGATCGAGTTGAAGCAGTGCGGGCAGGTGGCCACGATCTTGCGCCGGCCGGCCTCGCGGCCCTCGAAGACCGTGTTGAGCGTCTCGACGTTCTCGGCCGCCAGCTGCTGGAAGACGAACTCGTTGCCCATGCGGCGGGCCGGGTCACCGGTGCAGGTCTCGCCCGACCCCAGGACGGCGAACTCGACGCCGGCGGTGTGCAGCAGCTCGGCGACGGCCTTGGTGACCTTCTTGGCGCGGTCGTCGATCGCGCCGGCGCAGCCGACCCAGAACAGGTACTCGACGTCGTCGTCGATGGCCCCCTCGACCTGGCGGACGGGGAAGGGCATGTCCTTCATCCACTCGTCGCGGGTGGACGGGCTGACGCCCCACGGGTTGCCGCGGTTCTCCAGGTTGCGCAGCATCACGCCGGCCTCGGAGGGGAAGCTGGACTCGATCAGCGTCTGGTAGCGGCGCATGTCCATGATGTGGTCGACGTGCTCGATGTCCACCGGGCACTGCTCGACGCAGGCGCCGCAGCTGGTGCAGCTCCACAGCACGTCGGGGTCGATGACCCCGCCCTCCTCCAGCGTGCCGACCAGCGGCCGCTCGGCCTGGGCGTCGTTGGTGCCCTCGATGCGGGCGAACCCGGAGTACCAGGTCTGCTCCATCGACGGCGCCTCGGGCGTCATCACCGACTCGCCGCCCGCGGACTCGCCCTTGCCGTCGCCCACCTCGCGGGCTCCCACCAGGTACGGCGCCTTCGCGTACAGGTGGTCCCGCAGGTCCATGATCACCATCTTCGGCGACAGGGGCTTGCCGGTGTTCCAGGCCGGGCACTGGCTCTGGCACCGCCCGCACTCGGTGCAGGTGGTGAAGTCCAGCATCCCCTTCCAGGTGAAGTCCTCGATCTTGCCGCGGCCGAAGACGGCGTCCTCGTCGGGGTCCTCGAAGTCGATCGGCACGCCACCCGACGTCATCGGCTGCAGCGGGCCCAGGGCGACCGCGCCGTCGTCCTCGCGCTTGAAGTAGATGTTGAAGAACGCGCTGAACCGGTGCCAGGCCACGCCCATCGTGAGGTTGCGGGCGATCACGATCAGCCAGACCAGGCTGACGACGATCTTCACGAACGCGATGACGCTGACCAGGTCGGCGTTGTCCGGGAACAGGTTCGACAGCGCCGAGCTGACCGGGTGCGACCAGCCGGGGGCGTCGTCCAGGCCCGAGGCGATCTTCGCCGCCCGGATCGACAGGATGCAGATGCCGATGACCAGGACGACGGCCTCGACGAAGTAGCCGCGGCCCTCGTTGGACCCGGTGAAGCGGCCGTTGCGGCCGGTGCGGCGGGGGTGGTCCTTCTGCCGGATGACGATCAGCACCAGGATGCCGAGCACGGTGCCCAGGCCGATGACGTCGACGAACAGGTTCCAGATGCCCCAGGTGCCGATGAGCGGCAGGTGGAACGAGGGGGAGAACACCTCGCCGAAGGCCTCGACCAGGGTGAGGAACAGGCCGTAGAAGCCCACCATCACGAACCAGTGCGCGGCACCGATGGTCGACCACTTGAGCATGCGGGTGTGGCCGAGCGACTCGACCGCGAGGTTCTTCAGCCTCGGGCCCACCGGCCCGAACCGGGTGCCGTCGGGCTGGCCGGTCTTGATGACGGCGAGCATCTTGCGCACCGCCTGGGTCGCGAGGACCACGGCGACGACGAGCAGCAGCACGCACAGCGTGCCCAGGACGACCTGCAACGGGCCCACGGAACTCCCTCTCCCCGACGGTCGACGACGACCGCGGTGACCTGCCCGGACGATAGCCCGTGCAGGCACAGGCTACTGACGGGTAACGACAACCGGACGGGGCGCGCTGCGTTGCCGGTGCCAGGAGGCCGTGTCACCCTCTGGCTCCGGCTCGGTGGGTACTGATCGGCACCGACCGACCGACACCAGGAGCGGCCGCCGGTCCGCACCGACCGGCCCGGGGGGAGAACACGTGCGCGGGCAGGTCCGACGCCGCGTCTACCTGGCCATCGCCGGCCTGGGGCTGGCCGGGTGCGCCTGGCAGATCGCCCGCGGACGCGCCCCCGAGGTCGAGCGGGTGTTCACCTTCCCCCTGCTGGCCGCGTTCCTGCTGGCCGCCGTGGCGCTGCTGGTCTGGTTCCCGGCCCGCATCCGCTGGATCGAGGTCGTCGGCTTCGTCGTGCTGGGCACGGTGTGGCTGACCACCGCGGCGGTGCAGCTGGCGCGCACCCCGGACGCCGCGGACGCCTGGCTCACGCTGTTCCCGGGGCCGTTCGCGAACCTGTGCCTGCTGGTGGTGCTGGCGCACCTGTGGTTCGACGCGCGGTGGGCGCTGGTCGCGTCGCTGCTGGCCCCGGCGCTGGCCCTGGCGGTGGGCCTGGTCCGGTTCCTGCCCGACGACCCCGGGTACGCCGTCGACCTCGTCGGCGCCATCGGCTACGTGGCCGTCCTGGCGATGCTGGCGTTCCTCATGGCGCGCAGCAAGGAGGCCCTGGCCCGCAGCAGGGCCGAGGCGTCGCGGCTGCGCGAGCTGGCGCACACCGACGTCCTCACCGGGCTGCCCAACCGCCGTCGCCTGATGGAGGCGCTGCACGTGGCGGTGCAGGACCGTCGCGCCGACGGGCGCACCGCGGTCGTGCTGTTCGACCTCGACCACTTCAAGGGCGTCAACGACCGCTACGGCCACGACGTCGGGGACCTCGTGCTGCAGGAGGTCACCGACGTCGTGCTGGCCTCCCTGCGCCCCGACGCGGTGTTCGGCCGCTGGGGCGGTGAGGAGTTCCTGGTCGTCGTCCCGCAGGCCGGGCTGGACGACGGTGCGGCGGTCGCCGAGCGGTTGCGCACGGCCATCTCCTCCCACCCGTTCTCCGGCGGGTTGTCGATGACGGCCAGCTTCGGCGTCAGCGCGGTCGCCGACGGGGACTCCGTCGACGCCGTGCTGCTGAGGGCCGACCGGCTGCTCTACGTCGCCAAGGACAGCGGCCGCGACCTCGTCGTCACCCGCCTGCCCCGTCGCTGATCGCCGTCCGCCCCCTCGGGAACACCTGCGGGAGGTTTGCCGTTACGGTGGGCAGGAAAGTTGAGCGACGGGCGCGCAAGGCATCGCTGCCGCCGCCCCCGCGAGACCCACCGGACCTGCACCGCACCTGACACCGCACGAGAAGGGCCAACTCCCCATGGCACGAGCTGTCGGCATCGACCTCGGCACCACGAACTCCGTCGTCACCGTCCTGGAGGGTGGCGAGCCCACCGTCATCGCCAACTCCGAGGGCTCCCGCACCACCCCGTCGGTCGTCGCCTTCGCCAAGAACGGCGAGGTGCTGGTCGGCCAGTCCGCCAAGAACCAGGCCGTCACCAACGTCGACCGCACCATCCGCTCGGTCAAGCGCCACATGGGCACCGACTGGAAGACCGCCGACATCGACGGCAAGCAGTACACCCCGCAGGAGATCAGCGCCCGCGTGCTGCAGAAGCTCAAGCGCGACGCCGAGACCTACCTGGGCGAGCCGGTCACCGAGGCCGTCATCACGGTCCCCGCCTACTTCGAGGACGCCCAGCGCCAGGCGACCAAGGAGGCCGGCGAGATCGCGGGCCTGAACGTCCTGCGCATCGTCAACGAGCCCACCGCCGCGGCCCTGGCCTACGGCCTGGACAAGGGCGAGACCGAGCAGACCATCCTGGTCTTCGACCTCGGCGGCGGCACCTTCGACGTCAGCCTGCTCGAGATCGGCGACGGCGTCATCGAGGTCAAGGCCACCGCCGGTGACAACCAGCTCGGTGGTGACGACTGGGACCAGGCCGTCATGGACCACCTGGTGAAGCAGTTCAACGCCGCCAACGGCATCGACCTGTCCAAGGACAAGCTGGCCATGCAGCGCCTGCGCGAGGCGGCCGAGAAGGCCAAGATCGAGCTGTCGGGCGCGCAGTCCACGAACGTGAACCTGCCCTACATCACCGCCGGTGCCGACGGCCCGCTGCACCTGGACGTCACCATCACCCGCGCGGAGTTCCAGCGGCTGACCCAGTCGCTGCTCGACCGCACCAAGGCCCCGTTCAACCAGGCCGTCCGCGACGCCGGCATCTCCGTCGGCCAGATCGACCACGTCGTCCTCGTGGGTGGGTCCACCCGCATGCCGGCCGTGTCCGAGCTGGTCCGCGAGCTGACCGGTGGCCAGGAGCCCAACAAGGGCGTCAACCCCGACGAGGTCGTCGCCATCGGTGCCGCGCTGCAGGCCGGCGTGCTCCGCGGCGAGGTCAAGGACGTCCTGCTGCTCGACGTGACCCCGCTGTCCCTGGGCATCGAGACCAAGGGCGGGATCATGACCAAGCTCATCGAGCGCAACACCACGATCCCGACCAAGCGCTCGGAGATCTTCACGACGGCCGACGACAACCAGCCCTCCGTGCAGATCCAGGTCTTCCAGGGCGAGCGCGAGATGGCCGCCTACAACAAGAAGCTCGGGATGTTCGAGCTCACCGGGCTGCCGCCGGCCCCCCGCGGGGTGCCGCAGATCGAGGTCGCCTTCGACATCGACGCCAACGGCATCGTGCACGTCCACGCCAAGGACCTCGGCACGGGCAAGGAGCAGTCGATGACGATCACCGGCGGCTCGGCGCTGCCCAAGGACGACATCGAGCGGATGATGAAGGACGCCGAGGCCCACGCCGAGGAGGACAAGAAGCGCCGCGACGAGGCCGAGACCCGCAACCTGGCCGAGTCCCTCCAGTACCAGACCGAGAAGTTCCTGGCGGAGAACGGCGACAAGATCCCCGAGGACAAGAAGGACGAGCTCGGTGCGGCGCTGACCGACCTGCGCTCGGCCCTGGGTGGCTCGGACATCGCGGCGATCAAGACCGCGCAGGAGAACGTCGCCCGCATCTCGCAGGAGGTCGGCGGCGCCCTCTACGCCCAGCAGGCGGAGAACGCCGGGGCCGAGGGCCAGCCGGGTGCCGCCGGCGCCGGTGCCGCCGGGGCCGCGGGCGCGACCGCCGGTGCCGACGACGACGTCGTCGACGCCGAGATCGTGGACGAGGACACCGACAAGAAGTGACCGACCGACCGCAGGACGAGGAGACCCCGCGCGTCGTCATCCGTGACAAGCGCAGGATCGACCCGACCAGCGGCCAGGTGCGGGTGCCGCCCGGGGAGACCACGGTCTCCCCGGGCGGCACCGCAGGTCACGCAGGGTCGACAGCCACCCCAGGGGAGCAGATGAGCGAGAACACCGGTCCGGCCCCCGCGGCCGACCAGCCCGACGAGGTGACCCCCGAGGTCCCCGACACCCCGGCCGAGCTGGCCGACGACGACACCGCCCGGCAGCTGGCCGAGCGCACCGAGGACCTCCAGCGGGTCACCGCCGAGTACGCCAACTACCGGCGGCGGGTCGACCGCGACCGGGTCGCGGTGGTCGACCAGGCGGCGGAGAAGTTCGCCCTGCAGCTGATCCCGGTCGTCGACGACATCGAGCGCGCCCGCGAGCACGGCGACCTGACCGGCGCGTTCAAGGTCGTCGCTGACCGGGTGCTGGGCCTGCTGGACGGCCTGGGCGTGAGCACCTTCGGTGCGCCCGGTGACCCGTTCGACCCGGCCCTGCACGAGGCCGTGCTGCACGACACCTCGGCCGAGGTGCAGGTGCCGACGGCGACCACCGTGCTGCGTCCGGGCTTCCGGCGCGGCGAGCGGGTGCTGCGCACCGCCATGGTGGGCGTCAGCGACCCCGAGAACCCTGCTCCGGCGTCCGAGGCGCCGGCGGGGGAGACCCCGGCCGGGTAGCCCCGCGCGGGCGGGGTGAGCACAGCTCGCCCCGCCCGCACCCGACCATCCCGTCCGGCCGCCGGACGCACACCGAGCAGGAGGGGGGCGCCCGATGAGCACCCGGGACTTCATTGAGAAGGACTACTACGCCGCGCTGGGCGTCGCCAAGGACGCCGACGCGGCCACGATCAAGAAGGCCTACCGTGCGCTGGCCCGTGACCTGCACCCGGACAAGAACCCGGGCAACGCGCAGGCCGAGGCCAAGTTCAAGGAGGCGTCGGAGGCCTACGGGGTCCTGTCCGACGTCCAGAAGCGCAAGGAGTACGACGACGCCCGCCGGCTGTTCACCGGCGGGGGGTTCCGCCCCGGCGCCGGTGGCGGGTTCCCGTCGGCCGGGGGCTACGGGCAGGCCGGCGCCGGTCAGCCCTTCGACCTCGGCGACCTGTTCGGTGCCGCGGGGCAGGGCGCCGGCGCCCGCGGCGGTGGCCTCGGGGACCTGTTCGGCGGTCTGTTCGGCGGTGGCGGGGCAGGTGCCGGCAGCACCCGCAGCCGGCAGCAGGCCGCGTCCGGCCCGGCCCGCGGGCAGGACGTCGAGACCGAGGCCACGCTGGCCTTCGACGAGGCCGTGCTCGGCGTGACCGTGCCGCTGCGCATGCAGAGCCCGGGCTCGTGCCCGACCTGCCACGGCAGCGGCGCCAAGCCCGGCACCGCCCCGCACACCTGTCCGGTCTGCAACGGTGCCGGCGTCACCAGCCGCAGCCAGGGTGCCTTCGCCTTCTCCGAGCCCTGCCGCGAGTGCCGCGGCAGCGGGTCGGTCGTCGACGACCCCTGCGCCACCTGCAAGGGCAGTGGGATCACCGACCAGGTGCGCACCATCACCGTGCGCATCCCGGCCGGGGTGAAGGACGGCCAGCGCATCCGGCTGGCCGGCAAGGGTGCCCCGGGTCGGCGCGGCGGGCCGGCGGGCGACCTGTTCGTCGTCGTCCACGTCACCGGCAGCGAGCTGTTCGGCCGCAGCGGCGACGACCTGACCCTCGACGTCCCCATCAGCTTCGCCGAGGCCGCCCTCGGGACCACCCTGACCGTGCCCACCCTCGACGGCACGGTCTCCCTCAAGGTCCCGCCGGGCACGTCCGGCGGGCGCACCTTCCGGGTGCGCGGGCGCGGGGTGCCCGGCAAGTCGCGCACCGGTGACCTGCTGGTCACCGTGAGCATCGCCGTGCCCGGGTCGCTGACCCCCGAGGCGCGCGCCGCCGTCGAGGCGTTGGCCGGTCAGCTCGACGACGACCCGCGCCCCGACGTGACCGCCGCGGTGCGGGCCGGAGGGGGTGCATGAGGTGAGCGAGCCCAGGTCGGTGGCCGACGACGCCCCGGTCTTCGTGATCTCGGTGGCGGCCCAGTTGGCCGGGATGCACGCGCAGACGCTGCGCCAGTACGACCGCCTCGGACTCGTCAGCCCCGGCCGCACGGCCGGCGGTGGGCGGCGGTACAGCCCGCGCGACGTCGCCCTGCTGCGCGAGGTGCAGCGGCTGTCCCAGGAGGACGGCGTCAACCTCGCGGGCATCAAGCGGATCATCGAGCTCGAGTCGCAGGTCGAGGCGCTGCAGGACCGGGTCCGCGAGCTGCTGGCCGAGCTCGACGACACCCGGCACCGTGCCCTGAGCGCCGAGGCGGCCGCCGCCGGGTTCCGGTCCGACTTCGGCCACCCGTCCCCGGGCACCGCGCTGGTGGTCTGGCGGCCCCGTGGCCCGCGGAGTTCCCGGTGACCAGCGGGAACCCGGAGCGGCCCGTGCTCGTGGAGCAGGGTGTGAGCACCGCAGCCCCCGTCGACGCCGCTGACATCGCCCCCGTCATCGACCCCGCCGCCCACGAGGCGCACGTCGCCCTCGAGCGCGAGATCGCCCTGCTGCTGCGCCGTGCGCGGGCGATCCAGGGCCGGCTGGCCGGTGAGCTGCACCGCGGTCTCGACGGCGCCGCCTACGGGCTGCTCGTGCTGCTCGACGACGCCGGCCCGCTGCGCGCCAGCGACGTCGTCGTGCGGCTGGGTCTGGACAAGTCGACGGTCAGCCGGCAGGTCGCCTCGCTGGTCGAGGCCGGCTTGGTCGACCGGGTCGCCGACCCCGACGACGGCCGCGCGCAGGTGCTGAGCACCTCCGAGGAGGGCCATCGCCGGCTCTCGGAGATCCGCGACGCCCGCCGGGCCCGCTGGGAGGCCGACCTGGCCCACTGGCCGACTGCGGACGTCGCCACCCTCGGCACCCTGCTCGGCCGGCTGAACCGGCTCGGCGAGGCCCGCGAGGCCCAGGCCACCGGCGGCGACGAGGCCTGACCGCACCGCTCCTCGACGACGGCCGCGCCCCATCCGGGGCGCGGCCGTCGTCGTCCGTGAGGCAGGTCTCCGGTCTCTAGGTTGCAGACAACAACCATCTGCGTGAAGATGGTTGAGGTCTACAAGCAAACCTGGAGGGTCCCGTGCAGATCGCCGCGCACACCGCCGACCGGCTCACCTCCGGTCTGGGGCAGCTCGTCCGGGCCGGCCGCCACCTGTCCCAGCGCGCCGCGCACGAGCTGTACGGCGACCTACCCAGCTTCGGCTGGGCGCTGCTGGTCCCGCTCGAGAGGGACGGCGAGCAGCGCTGCAGTGCCCTGGCCGCCGCGGTCGGCGTGGACGGCTCCGTCGTCAGCCGTCAGGTGGCCGCCCTCGAGCGCGCCGGCTACGTCGTCCGGCGTCCGGACCCCCTCGACGGGCGGGCCAGCCTCATCGGCCTGAGCGAGGCGGGCTCGGCCGCCCTGGCGCGCACCCGCGAGGTGCGCGCCTCCTGGACGACCGCCGCGCTCGCCGACTGGACCCAGGAGGAGGCCGAGACCCTCTGCCACCTCCTGGACCGGCTCGTGGCCGACCTGCTCCCCGAGCTCGCCCCCACCTCCCACCCGCAGGAGATCCCCGCATGACCAGCCCCACCGCCGAGGTCGCCCCGGCGCAGCAGCAGGGCCGGATGACCCACCGGCAGATCCTGGAGGCGCTCTCCGGCCTGCTGCTCGCCCTGTTCGTCGCCTTCCTGTCCTCGACCGTCGTCTCGAACGCCCTGCCGACGATCATCACCGACCTGCGCGGCAGCCAGAGCCAGTACACCTGGGTGGTCACCGCGACCCTGCTGGCCAGCACCGCCTCGACGCCCATCTGGGGCAAGCTGGCCGACCTCATGAGCAAGAAGCTGCTCGTGCAGATCGCCATCGTGGTGTTCGTGGTCGGCTCGATGCTGGCCGGGCTCGCCCAGTCGGTGCCCACGCTGATCGGCTGGCGCGTGCTGCAGGGCCTGGGCCTGGGTGGCCTGCAGGCGCTGGTGCAGATCGCGATGGCCGCGATGATCAGCCCCCGCGAGCGTGGCCGGTACTCCGGTCTGCTCGGCGGCGTGATGGCCGTGGCGACCGTCGGCGGCCCGCTCATCGGTGGCCTGCTGGTCGACACGAGCTGGCTGGGCTGGCGCTGGTGCTTCTTCGTCGGCGTCCCGTTCGCCGTCGTCGCCCTGGTGCTGCTGCAGCGCACGCTGCACCTGCCCACCGTCAAGCGCGACGTGAGCATCGACTACCTGGGTGCGGCGTTCCTGACCGCCGGTGTCTCCCTGCTGCTCATCTGGGTCACCCTGGCCGGCGACACCTTCGCCTGGCTCTCGCTGGAGACCCTGCTCATGGTCGGCGGCGGCGTGCTCGCGGTGGTCGCGTTCGTCGTCACCGAGATGCGGGCCAAGGAGCCCATCGTCCCGCTGCGGCTGTTCCGCGACCGGACGACGACGCTGGCCATCATCGCCTCGGTCGCCGTCGGCGTGGCCCTGTTCGGCTCGACCGTGTTCCTCGGCCAGTACCTGCAGATCTCCCGCGGTTACTCGCCGACCGCGGCCGGGCTGCTCACGATCCCGATGGTCGGCGGCCTGCTGGTCTCCTCGACCGTGTCCGGGATCCTGATCTCCCGCTACGGCCGCTGGAAGGCCTACCTGGTCACCGGCTCGGTGCTGGTGGCCATCGGGTTCGGCCTGCTCTCCACCATCGACCACGCCACGAACATGGTGCTGCTCGGCGGGTTCCTCGCCGTCCTGGGCCTGGGCATCGGCATGACGATGCAGAACCTCGTGCTGGCGGTGCAGAACACCGTCGCGGCCACCGACCTCGGTGCGGCCAGCTCGGCGGTGGCCTTCTTCCGCAGCCTCGGCGGCACCATCGGCGTCTCGGTGCTGGGTGCGGTGCTCAGCGCCCGGGTCACCACGTTGATCACCGACGGGCTCCCGGCCGGTGCGGCCGCCCAGGCCGGGGGCGGCGACGTCGGGCTGGCCTCCCTGGCCGACGCCCCGCCGGCGATCCAGAGCCTCATCCGGGTCTCCTACGGCGACGCGACCGGGCGGATCTTCCTCATCGCCGCGCTGCTGTCGGTCATCACCGTCGTCTCCGTGCTCCTCATCCGCGAGGTCGCGCTGCGCACCGAGAGCGGTGACGAGCGGGCCAGCCAGGAGCGCGACGGTGCGGCCCCCGCCGCCACCGGCAGCACCGCGGACGTCGACCAGCTGCTGGCCGGCCGGCACGCGGTGGGCGGCACGCAGGCGCCCGCCGAGCCGGTGCGGGTCGACAGCATCCTGGGCGAGGACGAGGACCAGCACGGCCGGCACGAGGCGCCCGAGCCGGTGTCCGCCATCCGCTGACCGGCACCACCTGCTGACCGGCACACCTGCTGATCGGCACCACCCGAGGGGCGCCCGTCCGCGACGGGCGCCCCTCGGCGTCGCGTGAGAGACCTGCCATCGCCGTCTCACGGTCCTCACCCCGGCGACGACCACCGTTCTCCTCGTGCTCACCTCCACGACGCCCGACCGGGTCACGCACCTGGTCGCCCCGCGCCCGGGCCGGGCCGGGCGGCTGCGGCACGCGCTCGCGACGCGGATCGGCTGCACGGGTGCGGCCGGGCTGGTCGGCCTGGCCGTCCTGGCCGCGGCGCTGCTGGCCACGGCACTGGCCGGGCTGCTCGGCGGACTGCCGCCCACGGCGGCCTGGACGCTCGCGGTGTTCGCCCTGGCCACCTGGGCCTGGGTGGCCACCGACCTCGACGACACGGCCGTCGCGCTGGCCGCGGCGCTGCTGCTGGCCGTCACCGGCGCGCTGGACACCGACGTCCTCTTCGGCGGCCTGGGCGACGAGGTCGTGTGGCTGCTGGTCGCCGCCTTCGTGCTCGGGGTGGCGGTGGCCGGCTCCGGCCTCGCCGACCGGGCCGCGGGCCACCTGCTCGCCCGGGCGCGCAGCCCGCGGGGCCTGTTCCAGCTGACCACCCTCGCGCTGGTCGGCACGACCTTCGCGGTGCCCTCGACCTCGGGTCGGGCCGCCCTGGCCCTCCCGGTCTTCCTCGTCCTGGCCCGGGTGCTGGCCGACCGGCCGCAGCTGGTGCGCGGGCTGGCCCTGCTCGTGCCCACCGTCGTCCTGCTGTCGGCGGTCGGGTCGCTGCTCGGCGCCGGCGCGCACCTGGTCACCAGCGCGGTGCTCGAGGAGGCCACCGGGGACGGTGTGTCCTTCCTGCGGTGGCTGGTGCTCGGCCTCCCGCTGGCCCTGGTCAGCTCGCACACCGCGGCGGAGCTGGTGCTGCGGCAGACCGCCGACCGGGCCGAGCGCCGTCGTCCGCTGGTCGTGGACGGGGCGGCCCTCGCCGCCGGCACCGGCACGCCCCGTCGGCTGCGCCCGGCCGAGCGTCGGGTGCTCGGGCTGCTGGTGGTGGTCGTCGTCCTGTGGTGCTCCGAGGGCCTGCACGGGGTCGACCCGGCAGTGGTCGCCCTCGGCGCGGCGCTGGTGGCCACCGCACCGGGTGTCACCGGCACCTCGCTGGGCCGGGCGCTGGCCCAGGTGCCCTGGTCGCTGCTGCTCTTCCTGGCCGCCACCCTCGCGCTGGGCACCGCGCTGCTGGAGTCGGGGGCCGCCCAGGCCCTCGCCGCGCTGGCCGTCGGACCGCTGACCGGGTCGCCGGTGGCCTTCCTCGTGGCGGTGGTGGTGGTCTCGACGGCCGCGCACCTGGTCATCGCGTCGCGCTCGGCGCGCTCGGCGGTGCTGGTGCCCCTGGTGGTGGCGCTGTCGCCGGCCGCCGGGGTCGACCCCGTCGCTGCGGCGCTGGCCTCCACCGCGGCCGCCGGCTTCTGCCACACCCTGCCGGCCTCCGCCAAGCCCGTGGCCATCTTCGCCCGGGTCGAGGGCGTGCCCACCTACGACGCCCGTGACCTGCGCCGCCTCGCGCTCCCGCTCGGGCCGATGACCGCCGCCCTCGTCCTGCTCTTCGTGCTCGTCGGCTGGCCGGTCCTCGGCCTGCCGTACCTCCCCTCCTGAGGAAGAAGGTCCGTCATGACGCTGACCCGCGTGCTCGTCGCCCCCAGCGGTTTCAAGGAGTGCCTGGACACCACGGAGGTCGCCGCGGCGATCGCCCGCGGCGTCCACCGCGCCGTGCCCGACGCCGTCGTCGACCGGATGCCGCTCGTGGACGGCGGGGAGGGCTCGGCGGCCGCGCTGGCTGCCGCCACGGGCGGCTCCGTCGTGCCCGTCGAGGTCACCGGGCCCGTGGGTGACCCGGTGCGGGCCCACGTAGCCCTGCTGGGCGGCTCCGCCGCAGGCACGGCGGTGGTCGACATGGCCTCGGCGGCCGGGCTGTCGCTGGTGCCGGCCGACCGCCGCGACCCCACCCGGACGACGACCGCCGGCGTGGGCGAGCTGCTGCTGGCCGCGCTGGACACGGGGTGCCGGCGGATCGTGGTGGGCTGCGGGGACTCCGGGACCAGCGACGGCGGCGCCGGTGCGCTGCAGGCCCTCGGCGCCCGGCTGGTCGGCCCGCACGGCCGCGAGCTCGGTCGCGGCGCCGCCGCACTGGCCGACGTGGTGGAGCTGGACCTGTCCGGGGTGGACCCCCGGCTGGCCGACGTCGAGCTGGTGGTCGCCGGCAACACCACCAACCTGCTGACCGGTCCGCACGGCGTCGCCCGGGTGTTCGGCCCGCAGAAGGGCGCCACCCCCGAGCAGGTCGAGCTGCTGGTCACCGCCATGGACCGGTGGGCCCGGGTCGTGGAGCGGGCCTGCGGCACCGAGGTGGCGGTGCTGCCGGGCGCGGGTGCCTCCGGTGGGCTGGGCGCCGGGCTGGTCGCCGTGGGGGCCACCATCGCCTGCCGGTTCGACGTCTTCCTCGACGACGCGCTCACCGGGCAGTCCCTCGACGAGCTCATCGCCGCGGCCGACCTGGTCATCACCGCCGAGGGCCAGCTGGACGCGCAGACGCCGCACGGCAAGGTGCCCGCCGAGGTCGCGCGCCGCTGCCGCGCCGCCGGGGTGCCGGTGGTGGCTCTGGCCGGCACGCTCGGGGAGGGCTGGGAGTCCGTGCACGGAATGGGGGTCGCCGCGGTGAGCAGCATCGTGACCGGCCCGATGTCGCTGCGCCGGGCGATGGCCGATGCGGCACCCCTGGTGAGCGCGGCAGCGGAGTCGCTGGTGCGGGCGGTGCTGGTCGGGTTCGACGTGCAGACCGGCGGCCGGCGGGCGGCGTGAGCGCCCGCCGGACGCGGCAGGGCCCGCCCCCGGGGAGGGGACGGGCCCTGCTGCGTGGACCAGGTGGGGTGGATCAGGAGACGAGCGCGGCGTCCAGGGTGATGTCCACGCCGGTGAGGGCCTTGCTCACGGGGCAGCCGGCCTTGGCGTCCTCGGCGGCCTGCTTGAAGCCGGCCTCGTCGAGGCCCGAGACCTCACCGCGGACGGTGAGCTTGATGCCGGTGAGCTTGAAGCCGCCGTTGGCGGAGTCCGGGCCGAGGGAGACGTCGGCGGACACCTCGAGGCTCTCCGGGGTGCCGCCGGCCTGCGCGATCAGGGCCGAGAACTGCATCGCGTAGCAGGCCGAGTGGGCCGCGGCGATGAGCTCCTCGGGGGAGGTGGTGCCGCCGGCGTCGTCGGCTGCGCGCTTGGGGAACGACACGTCGTAGGTGCCGACCTGGGAGCTGGTGAGCTCGACCTGGCCCGAGCCCTCCTCGAGGGTGCCGTTCCAGGCGGTGCGTGCGGTACGGGTGGGCATCGGTGCTCCTTCGTGCTCGTCCGGTCCACCGCCGACCGGCGGACCTTTCGATCGCGCACAACCGATCAGGCCGGTGCGGTGTTCCCGTTCGTGGAGACCTTGTCGGTCAGGGCCCGCAGCTCGGTCTTGAGGTGGTCGAACTCCGCGATCGTCAGACCCAGTGCCCCGATCATCTCCGACGACACATCGAGCGCCTGGGACTCCAGCGCCCGTCCGGCCTCGGTGAGCACGATGGACACCGAGCGCTCGTCGTCGACCCGGCGGTGGCGGGTGACCAGGCCGGCTGCGGTCAGCCGCTTGAGCAGCGGCGAGAGCGTGCCGGAGTCGAGCGCCAGCCGGCTGCCGAGCTGGCCGACGGTCTGCCCGTCGGTCTCCCAGAGCAGCATCATGACCAGGTACTGGGGGTAGGTGAGCCCCATCTTGTCCAGCATGGGGCGGTACCGGGCGGTGACCGCACGCGAGGCCGCGTAGAGCGCGAAGCAGAGCTGGTCGTCGAGTTCCACACTGGGCGGCGGCGTGTCCGGCATCCTCCCAGCCTAGGGGGCGCGGGCCAACGATGTGAGCCGGGCGGTCTCGCATCCTCGTGACAAGTTGAGCGGAACAGACTCAACCCTGCGATCGTTGGGTCCGGTGACACCCCGACCGAGAGAGGTACCCCTCGACCATGGACAAGTTGACCACCCGTTCGCAGGAGGCCATCGCCGCGGCCCAGCGGCTGGCGGTCGACCGCGGCCAGGCGGCGCTCGAGCCGCTGCACCTGCTGCTCGCGCTGCTCGACCAGACCGACGGCATCACCGGCCCGCTGCTGCAGGCCGCGGGCGCCCAGCCCGGCCAGGTGCGGGCGGCGGCCGACGCCGCCGTGCGCCGCATGCCCAGCGTGTCCGGCTCGACGGTCGCCGCCCCCGCGCCGTCCCGCGACTTCCTCCGCGTGGTCAACGCCGCGGGTGAGCAGGCCACCGCGCTCGGCGACGAGTTCGTCTCGACCGAGCACCTGCTCGTCGGCCTGGCCAGCGTGGGCGGTGAGGCCGGCGCCGTCCTCACGGGGGCCGGGGCCACCGACGACGCCCTCCTCGCCGCCTTCCGCACGGTGCGCGGCAACCGCAAGGTCACCTCGGAGGACCCGGAGGGCACCTACAAGGCTCTGGAGAAGTACGCCGTCGACCTCACCGAGCGGGCCCGCGAGGGCAAGATGGACCCGGTCATCGGGCGCGACACCGAGATCCGCCGGGTCGTGCAGGTGCTCTCCCGCCGCACCAAGAACAACCCGGTGCTCATCGGCGAGCCCGGCGTCGGCAAGACGGCCATCGTCGAGGGCCTGGCCCAGCGCATGGTCGCCGGCGACGTCCCCGAGAGCCTCAAGGGCAAGCGGCTGATGTCGCTGGACCTCTCGGCCATGGTGGCCGGCGCCAAGTTCCGCGGTGAGTTCGAGGAGCGGCTCAAGGCCGTGCTCCAGGAGATCACCGAGAGCGACGGGGAGGTCGTCACCTTCATCGACGAGCTGCACACCATCGTGGGCGCCGGCGCGAGCGGCGACTCGGCCATGGACGCCGGCAACATGATCAAGCCGATGCTGGCCCGCGGCGAGCTGCGCATGGTCGGCGCCACCACCCTCGACGAGTTCCGCGAGCACATCGAGAAGGACCCGGCGCTCGAGCGGCGGTTCCAGCAGGTGTTCGTCGGCGAGCCCACCGTCGAGGACACCATCGGCATCCTCCGCGGGCTCAAGGAGCGCTACGAGGTGCACCACGGCGTGCGCATCACCGACGCCGCGATCGTCTCGGCCGCCACCCTGTCCGACCGCTACGTCACCGCCCGGTTCCTGCCCGACAAGGCCATCGACCTGGTCGACGAGGCCGCCAGCCGGCTGCGCATGGAGATCGACAGCCGCCCGGTCGAGGTCGACGAGGTCGAGCGGGTCGTGCGGCGCCTGGAGATCGAGGAGATGGCGCTGGCCAAGGAGGACGACGAGGGGTCGCAGGCCCGGCTGGTCGCGCTGCGCGAGGACCTCGCCGACCGGCGCGAGCTGCTCGACGAGCTGACCGCCCGCTGGCAGCAGGACAAGGGCGCCATCGACCGCATCCGCGAGACCAAGGAGCGGCTGGAGGCCGTCCGCTCCGAGGCCGAGCGGGCCGAGCGCGACGGCGACCTCGCCCGCGTCGCCGAGCTGCGCTACGGGCAGCTGCCGGCGCTGGAGAAGGCCCTGGCCGAGGCCTCGGGCGCCACGGCCGACGCCTCCATGCTCAAGGAGGAGGTCGGCCCCGACGACATCGCCGAGGTCGTGCAGTCCTGGACCGGCATCCCGGCCGGCCGGCTGCTGGAGGGCGAGACCGCCAAGCTGCTGCGCATGGAGGACGTCCTCGCCGGACGTGTCGTGGGTCAGCCCGAGGCTGTGCGCGCCGTCGCCGACGCGGTGCGCCGGGCCCGGTCCGGCGTCGCTGACCCCGACCGCCCCACCGGCTCGTTCCTCTTCCTGGGCCCCACCGGTGTGGGCAAGACCGAGCTGGCCAAGGCGCTGGCGGAGTTCCTGTTCGACGACGAGCGGGCGATGGTCCGCATCGACATGAGCGAGTACTCCGAGAAGCACTCGGTCTCCCGCCTGGTCGGGGCGCCCCCCGGCTACGTCGGGTACGAGGCCGGCGGCCAGCTGACCGAGGCGGTGCGGCGTCGTCCGTACACGATCGTGCTGCTCGACGAGGTCGAGAAGGCCCACCCCGACGTCTTCGACGTGCTGCTGCAGGTGCTCGACGACGGCCGGCTCACCGACGGCCAGGGCCGCACGGTCGACTTCCGCAACACCATCCTGGTGCTGACGTCGAACCTGGGCTCGCAGGTCATCGCCGACCAGTCGATCCCCGCCGACGCCAAGCGCCGGGCCGTCGACGAGGTGGTGCGGGCGCACTTCAAGCCCGAGTTCCTCAACCGCCTCGACGACGTGGTGGTGTTCCGGCCGCTGGGGACCGACGAGCTCACCGGCATCGTCGACATCCAGGTCGCCGTCCTCGCCCGCCGCCTGGCGGCGCGCCGACTGGGCCTGCAGGTGTCCGACGCCGCCCGCGAGTGGCTGGCGATGAACGGGTTCGACCCGGTCTACGGCGCCCGGCCGCTGCGCCGGCTCGTGCAGTCCGCCATCGGCGACCAGCTGGCCCGGGCGCTGCTGGCCGGCGACATCCGGGACGGCGACGACGTGCAGGTCGACCTCGCCGGTGACCTCGACGCCGGGTTGACCGTGCGCCGAGCCGGTGCGGCGTCCCCCGCGGACGACCGCACCGGCGACGGCGGGGACGACGGCGGCGAGGTGCGCGCCCTGACCGCCTGACCGCGGCGCCGGGCTGCCCTGGCCGGCGCTCCGGCTCGCCACGGGGCCGGATCCCCGTCATGATCTTCCCGCCCGGCGTGCGCCGGACCCGACCGAGGAGGACGCATGACCGCAGGACAGGGACAGCCCGGCGGCGAGTGGGGGCAGCCCGGCCAGGGCCCCGGCCAGCCGCAGGGGTACGGGCAGCAGCCCCAGGGCTACGGCCAGCAGCCCCAGGGCTACGGGCAGCAGCCCCAGGGCTACGGGCAGCAGCCCCAGGGCTACGGGCAGCAGCCCGGGCACGGCCAGGGCGCCTACCCCGCCGCCCCGAACGCCGGCTTCGGTGGCCCCGTCGGTCCGGCCCCCACCCGCCCGCAGACCGTGGTGAACGGCATCTACGCCTTCGTGGCGGCCACCGTGGTGGGGCTCATCAGCTCGATCGTCACGTTCGCCAACATGGACGCGATCCTCGACAACGCCTACCGCGACGCCGGGATCGACCCCGACTCGGTCGACGCGTCGCTCTCGGGCATCGGCACCGGCGCGGCCACCGGCGCCGCGGTGTTCGGGCTGATCTTCTTCGCCGCCTACTGCGCCGTCATCTGGTTCGCCTGGCAGGGCAAGAACTGGGCGCGCATCGTGCTGTTCGTGCTCGGTGGGCTCAGCCTGCTGTCGGTGTTCAACATCGCCGGCACCGGCGTCGCGCTCATCACGATCACCAGCATCATCCAGCTGGTGCTCATCGCGGTCGGCATCTTCTTCCTGGCGCAGAAGGCCTCGAGCCAGTGGTACGCCGCCATGAAGGGTCGCTGACCCCGGTGCGCAGGGGGCCCGCCGGCCTGGTGCCGGCGGGCCCTCGTCGTCCCACCCGCCGTCCCACCCGTCGCCCCGGAGGGCCACGATGACGCAGCCGCCGCCCGGGTACGGCCCCCCGCTCGGCTACGGCCCGCCCGGGTACGGGCCCCCGCCCGGCTACGGCCCGCCCGGGTACGGGCCCCCGACCGGCTACGGCGGGCCCGGCTACGCGCCCGGGTTCGGCTACGGCCCGCCGCGGCCGGTGCCGCCGCCCATGGCCCGCCCGGCGACCGCGACGGCCGGTGTCCTGGGGTTCGCCCTCGCCGCCGTGGTGGGTCTGGTCAGCTCCGTGGTGGTGCTGGCCAACCGCGAGGCCTACGTCGAGCAGGCACTCCGCGACCTGGGGTTCAGCGGCACCGAGCTGGAGAACGGGTTCACCGACGCCTTCGTCGGCAGCGTGAGCACGGCGGCCACCACCGCCGGCGCGGTCTTCGCGCTCATCGGCGTCGCGCTCTACGCCACCATGGCCGCCTTCGCCTGGCAGGGCCACAACTGGGCACGCATCGTGCTGTGGGTGTTCGCCGGGCTCGGCCTGGTCGGCCTGGTCGGCGCGGTGCGGGCGCCGCTCGCGGTGATCACCGTGCTCGGCGTCCTGCAGGTCGTGCTGCTGGTCGCCGCCGCCACCGTGCTGGCGCTGCCGGCAGCCAACGACTGGTACCGCGTCAGCGGCCAGCGCCGGACGGCCGGGCTGCGCTGAGCGTCAGCTCCCCGCCTGCCCGACCAGCCAGCCGCGGGTCGTGCGGGCCAGCAGGCTGGTCGCCGCGGCGACGCAGAGCACGAGCACGAGCAACGAGAACACCGTGGTGCCCCCGGACGTGACGGTGGACAGCACGGTGCGCAGACCCAGGAACAGCGCCGCGGTGAGCCCCAGCCACCGGCCCCACGGCCGCCGGCGCAGCAGCGCGACCCCGCCGACCGCCGCCGCGGCACCCAGCACGAGGTAGAGCGCCTGGCCGAGCACCAGGGCCCGGGTGGTGGCCGCCCGGTCCAGGTCGGGCTGCGCGGCGACGAAGCGGTCGACCACGGCGTCCTGGCCGACCAGGGTGAGGGTCGCGCTCGCCACCAGCAGCACGCCGAGCGCCAGCAGGGTCCCGGCGGCCACGCGGACCGACGGGGGAGTGGCCACGGGTGCGGTCATCGCACCAGCCTGGCACGTGCCGGCGCCGGTCTCGGCAGGCCCTGCGGATCCGGCCTCGGCGGGCCCCGGGGGCCTCGGGGGCCCGATGCCCGACACTGGTCCCCATGACCAGCACCCGCCTCACCCGCGGCGCCCTGATCGCGGCCGCCGTGGCCCTCGTGACCGGCGGGGCGCTCACCGGCTGCTCCTCCGACGACGACGGCGCCGCCGACGCGGCCCCGAGCTCGTCGACCGCCAGCAGCTCGGCCGCCCCCACCAGCGCCTCGACCGAGCCGGTCGGCGCCGGCTGCGCCCAGCTCACCGCCGACCCCGCGGTGGTCGCCGCGCTGCAGGCCGCCGCCACCCAGCCGGTGGGCACCGCCGCGTCCGCCCTGCCCCCGCTGTCGACCCTGGCGTCGGTGGTCGGCCAGGCCAACCTGACCGCCGCGCTCGACGCGCAGTCGGGCATCACGGTGCTCGCCCCGGCCAACGCGGCCTTCGACGCCGTCCCGGCCGATCAGCTCAACGCGCTCGTGGCCGACCTGCCCCGGCTCACCTCGGTGCTGCAGCACCACGCGATCCCCGGTCGACTGTCCCCCGAGGACCTCGTCGGCGAGCACACCACGCTGCTCGGCGACACCGTGACGGTCACCGGCACCGCCGACGCGCCGGTCGTCGCCGCCGACCAGACCCTGCTCGGCGCCGCCGACGCCACCTTGGTCTGCGGCAACCTGCCCACGGCCAACGCGACCGTCTACGTCATCGACCAGGTGCTGGCGCCCGAGGCCTGACCGGCGGGCTCAGTTGCGGCGGGCGATGGCGCCGGACAGCACCGTGGCGAACGCCGTCCAGGCCGCGTAGGGCACCAGGGCGGCGGCCGCCGGCCGGCTGACCTGGTCGGCCCGGCGCACGAGGTCGACCGTCGAGGCGGTCAACGCGGCGGACTCGAGCGTGGCCAGCCACGGGCGGTGGGCGCGGAAGAAGATCGGCGTCCAGGCTGTGTTGAGCGCCAGGTTCACCGCGTAGGCCTGACCGAAGTCGTGGCGCTGCTGCGCGTCGCCCTTCGCGAGCACCTCGCCGCCGGCCCAGGCGATGCCGGTGTACAGCGCCGTCCAGACGATGCCGAAGGCCTGCGGCGGCGGGTAGAACGAGGGCTTGTCCAGCTGGGCGAACCAGCGGCTGGACGGGTCGGTGGCCAGCCCGCCGACGACGGCCGAGCCGACGGCGAGGGCGGCCGCGGCGACGCGGTCGGAGGTGCGGCTCATGCCGCGATGATCGCTCTCGCCTACGGTCGCCGCATGACGGCTGCGCCTGACCCCCGGCACCACCCCGACCGGACCCGCCTGCTCGAGCTCATCACCGACCTCGCCGTCGTGCACGGCAAGGTCACCCTCTCCTCGGGCCGCGAGGCCGACTGGTACATCGACATGCGTCGGCTGACCCTGCACCACGAGGGCGCGCCCCTGGTGGGCCGCGTCATGCGGCAGCTCACCGCCGACCTGCACTACGACGTGGTCGGCGGTCTCACGCTGGGCGCCGACCCGGTCGCCGCGGCCATGCTGCACGCCGCGGGGGACGGCGCCGGCTTCCTCGACGCCTGCGTGGTGCGCAAGCAGGGCAAGGCGCACGGCCTGCAGCGCCGCATCGAGGGCCCGGACGTCGCGGGCCGGCGCGTGCTGGTCGTCGAGGACGTCTCCACCACCGGCGGCAGCCCGCTCACCGCCGCCGAGGCGCTGGTGGAGGCCGGTGCCGAGGTGGTCGCGGTGGCCGTCGTCGTCGACCGCGGGGCCCGTGCGGCCGTCGAGGCCGCCGGCCACGAGTACCGCGCCGCCTTCTCCCTCGAGGACCTCGGCCTGGCCTAGCCCCCCTGCCGGCGAGCCGCCGTGCGCGGCCGCTGGGCGGCGGCTGGGAGGACTAGGCCGCGCGGCCCTGGCGGCTGCGCACGACCTCGACCACCACGGGGACCAGCGACAGCGCGACGATGCCGAGGATGAACAGCTCGACGTGGGCGCGCACCACGGCGACCTGGCCCAGCCAGTAGCCCAGGGCGGTCACGCCACCGGCCCACAGCACGCCCCCGATGACCGACCAGACGGCGTAGCGGCGGAAGTCCATGAGCGAGGCCCCGGCCATCACGGTGGCGAAGGTGCGCACGATCGGGACGAACCGGGCCAGCAGGATCGTGCGGTTGCCGTTGCGGTCGAAGAACGCCTGCGACTTGTGCACGTACTCGGCCTTGAACAAGCGGCTGTCGGGCCGGCTGAAGACCGCCGGCCCGACCCGGCGCCCGATCCAGTAGCCGACCAGGTTGCCGGCGATCGCCGCCAGCGGGAGCACGACGAGCAGCACCCACAGCGGCACGGTGAACACCTGGCTGGCCACCAGCAGGCCGGCGGTGAACAGCAGCGAGTCACCCGGGAGGAAGAACCCGACCAGCAGTCCGCACTCGGCGAACAGGATGACCACGAGCCCGATGAGGCCGAAGGTGTTGACCAGGTGCTCGGGATCGAGGAAGGAGCTCACGGGGAGACGACGGTAGGGGCGGAGTCTGGGAGTCACCTGGGAGCTCGCCCAGCGTGCCCCGTCCGCCCCGCGCGCCACGTACCGTGGCCGACGTGACCGCCACCACAGTGACGCCGACGTCCGCAGGTGCCGCCACCCCCGCGTGGCTCGACGAGCTCACCGCCGCGCTGGGGCGCGACAGCGTGCTCACCGACCCCGACGTCACCGCCGCCTACGCCCGTGACCAGGCCATGCTCGCCCCGGCCGGGCTGCCGGCCGCGGTGGTGCTGCCGCGCACCACCGCGGACGTCTCGGCGACCATGCGGATCGCCCACGCGCACGGGGTGCCGGTCGTGCCGCGCGGAGCGGGTTCGGGCCTGGCGGGTGCCGCGAACGCCGTGGACGGCGCGATCACGCTGGTGATGACCCGGATGGACACCGTCCTCGAGGTCTCCACCGCCGACCGGCTGGCCGTCGTCCAGCCCGGCGTGGTGAACAAGGCGCTGCGCGACGAGGTGGCGCAGCACGGGCTGTTCTACCCGCCGGACCCGTCGTCCTACGACTGGTGCACGATCGGCGGCAACCTGGCCAACAACTCCGGCGGCCTGTGCTGCGTGAAGTACGGCGTCACCACCGACTACGTGCTCGGCCTCGAGGTCGTCCTCGCCGACGGGCGAGTGCTGCGCACCGGCCGGCGCACGGTCAAGGGCGTCGCCGGCTACGACCTGCCCAAGCTGTTCGTCGGGTCCGAGGGCACGCTCGGCGTCATCACCGAGGCCACCCTGTCGCTGCGCCCGGCTCCGCAGAAGCCGGTCACGCTGGTGGCCACGTTCTCCAGCACCGCGCAGACCGGCCAGGTCGTGGAGGCCGCGGTGAGCTGCGGCGTCGTCCCCAGCCTGTTCGAGGTCATGGACCGCACCTGCATCCGGGCCGTCGACGACCTGCTCAAGGCCGACCTCGACCGCGATGCCCACGCCCTGCTGGTCGCCCAGTCCGACGCCGGCGGCGAGGCAGCGGTCGCCGAGATGGAGGTGCTGGCGCAGCTGTGCCGCGACGCCGGCTGCGAGCTGGTGCACGTCACCGACGACGCCGCCGAGGGTGACCTGCTGCTGGCCGCCCGCCGCATGGCCCTGCCCGCGCTCGAGCAGCTGGGCACCACGCTCATCGACGACGTCGCCGTCCCGCGCTCGCGCATCGCCGCGTTCCTCGATGGCTGCGACGCCGTCGCCGGTGAGCGCGGCCTGGTCATCGGCGTGGTGGGGCACGCCGGCGACGGCAACATGCACCCGACCATCTGCTTCGACCCTGCCGACACCGAGCAGGCCGAGCGCGCGCACCGGGCCTTCGACGACATCCTCGAGCTGGGCCTGTCGATGGGCGGCACGATCACCGGCGAGCACGGCGTCGGCAACCTCAAGAGCGAGTGGCTCGAGCGCGAGATCGGCCCGGTGTCGCTCGACGTGCACCGCTCGATCAAGCGGGCGCTGGACCCGGCGGGGCTGCTCAACCCCGGCAAGATGTTCAGCGCGGGCTGAGTCGGGGCACCCCGGTGCCGTGTCGAGACACCGGCTGCTGGTCATCGGGGGCGACGCGGGCGGCATGTCCGCGGCCGCGCAGGCCCACCGCATCGACGACTCGATCGAGGTGGTGGTGCTCGAGCAGGGGCACGACACCTCGTTCTCCGCCTGCGGCATCCCCTACTGGGTGGGCGACCTGGTGGGCAGCCGCGACGACCTCGTGGCCCGCACCCCCGAGGAGCACCGCCGGCGCGGCCTCACCGTGCACACCGGCACCCGCGCCGAGGCCGTCGACCTCGACGCCTGCCGGGTGAGCGCCGCCGACGGCCGCACCTTCGACTACGACACCCTCCTGCTGGCCACCGGCGGCCGGCCCACCCGGCCGCCCATCGAGGGCCTGGACGCCCCCGGGGTCTTCGGGGTGCACCGCCTGGACGACGGCGCCGCCATCCGGTCGGCGATCGACGAGCTGCCGCGCGACCGGCCGCGCAAGGCCGTCGTCCTCGGGGGCGGCTACATCGGCCTCGAGATGGCCGAGGTGCTGCAGCTGCGCGGCCTGGACGTCGACGTCGTGCTGGCCGACCCGCTGCCGATGGGTCTGCTGGACGCCGACATGGGCGAGCGCGTGTGCGACGCGATGCGGTCCATGGGCATGGGGGTGCACACCGACGCCCGGGTCACCGCCGTCCTGACCGGGGCCGACGGCCGGGCGTGCGGGGTGCGCACCGACGACGCCACGTTCGACGCCGACCTCGTCGTCCTCGGGCTCGGCATGGGGCCCGAGGCGCGGCTGGCCGAGGCGGCCGGGCTGGGCATCGGCGTCACCGGCGGCATCGACGTCGACGCCACCATGCGCAGCCGCACGCACGAGAACGTGTTCGCCGCCGGCGACTGCGTGCAGACCTACCACCACCTCACCGGCGAGCCGGCGCACGTCGCGCTCGGCACCCACGCCAACAAGCAGGGCCGGGTCGCGGGGTCGGTCATCGCCGGCCGCCCGGCCCGCTTCGCCGGCGTGCTCGGGACGGCGATCACCAAGGTCGGCGACACCGAGATCGGCCGCACGGGGCTGTGCACCACGCAGGCCGAGCAGGCCGGGTTCGACTTCCGCACCGACGTCGTCGAGGCCACGACGCGGGCCGGCTACTACCCCGGCGCCGAGGACATCGCGGTCAAGCTGGTGACCGAGGCCGGTTCGGGTCGGTTGCTGGGCGGTCAGGTCGTCGGCGGGCAGGGCGCGGGCAAGCGCGTCGACGTCCTCGCGACGGCGATCTGGGGCCGGATGACCGCCGAGGAGCTGTCGGAGTCCGACCTGTCCTACGCCCCTCCGTTCTCGCCGACCTACGACCCGGTCGCGGTCGCGGCGCGGGTGGTCAGCCGGGCCGAACGGGGCTGAGCCGGGACACCGAACGCAGCACCACCAGGGACCCGGCGAGCCCGAGGAGCAGCAGCACGGCCATCAGCCAGGCGCCGAGCGCGGGGGAACCGTCGGACCCGAGCAGTCGCGCCAGGGTGACGACGTGGGCCACGAGCGCCACGGTCACCGCGCCGCAGGCGATGGCTGCGCTGGTGCGCCGCACCCTCCGCAGGACCAGGACCAGGAGGAGGGCCGCCGGGACCAGGCTGATGACCGCGCCGCCGACCTTCTCCTCGGGGGTGCCGCCGTCGTCCACGGCCAGCGTCGCCACGACCCCGGCGGCGGCCAGCACGACGACGAGCGCAGCCACGGCCCGGCGGGACGCCCGGGACCCGGGGACGGCGGCCAGCCCGAAGAAGACGGCCGTGCCCAGGCCCGCGAAGGTCAGGATGATCGTCGCCTGGTAGTCGGGCAGGCCCACCAGCACGCCCTGGGTGGCGGTGATCTCCCCACCGTCGGCCAGCACGCCGCGGCCCCAGACGCTGTCGTCGGTCAGCAGGACCGACAGCAGCGCCGCCGCCAGCACCACCGACCACCCCACCAGGGGCATCAGCTCTCGAGGCGGGGTCCTCCGTGGTGCGGTCACGACCAGCCATCCTGCCGGGTCGGTGCTCGCCCGCTGTCGTCGTCCCGACCCGGCGCGGGATACTGGCCCGCGAGCAGCTCGTCCTCTCTTCGACAGGAGCGTCACCGTGCCCATCGCGACCCCCGAGGTCTACGCCGACATGATCAGCCGGGCGAAGGAGAACGGCTTCGCCTACCCGGCCATCAACTGCACCTCGTCGGAGACGGTCAACGCCGCGCTGCGCGGGTTCGCCGACGCCGGGTCCGACGGCATCATCCAGTTCTCCACCGGCGGCGCGGAGTTCATCTCCGGCACCCGGGTCAAGGACATGGTCGTGGGCGCCACCGCGCTGGCCGAGTACACGCACGTGGCTGCGCAGCACTACCCGGTCAACGTCGCGCTGCACACCGACCACTGCCCCAAGGACAAGCTGAACACCTACGTGCGCCCGCTCATCGCGCTGTCGCAGGAGCGGGTCGACCGCGGCGGCAACCCGCTGTTCCAGTCGCACATGTGGGACGGCTCGGCCATCGACCTCGACGAGAACCTCTCGATCGCCCAGGAGCTGATCGAGAAGACCTCCGCCGCCAAGATCGTGCTGGAGCTCGAGATCGGCGTCGTCGGCGGCGAGGAGGACGGCGTCTCGCACGACATCAACGACAAGCTCTACACCGCCCCCGGCGACTTCGTGCAGACCGCGAAGGCCCTGGGCCTGGGCGAGAAGGGCATCTACCTGCTGGCCGCGACCTTCGGCAACGTGCACGGCGTCTACAAGCCGGGCAACGTGAAGCTGCGCCCCGAGGTGCTCAAGGAGGGCCAGGAGGTCGTCGTCGCCGAGCTGGGCCTGGAGGCCGGCTCGAAGCCGTTCAACTTCGTGTTCCACGGCGGATCGGGGTCTTCGCAGGAGGAGATCCGCGAGGCGCTCTCGTACGGCACGATCAAGATGAACGTCGACACCGACACCCAGTACGCCTTCACCCGGCCGATCGCCGGGCACATGTTCAGCAACTACGACGGCGTGCTCAAGATCGACGGCGAGGTCGGCAACAAGAAGACCTACGACCCGCGCACCTACATGAAGGCCGCCGAGGTCAACATGGCCGCCCGCGTCACCCAGGCCTGCGAGGACCTGCTGTCGGCCGGGACGTCGCAGAAGTGACCGGTCACCTCGGTGGGGCGCACCGCGACCTGCTGGGCCCGCCGCCGGAGACCCTGCTGCCGGCCCACCCCGAGGCCGACGCCGCCCTGGCCGGGGGCACGCCGCCGGCCGAGGTGGCAGCCGCGCACCCGACGGTCAGCGCCGCCTGGGCCGCCCTCGCCGAGGACGCCCTGGCCGGTGGCCGGGTGATCGAGGCCTACGCCTACGGGCGCACCGGCTACCACCGCGGCCTCGACGCCCTGCGCCGCAACGGCTGGAAGGGCTACGGCCCGGTGCCGTGGCGCCACGAGCCGAACCGTGGCTTCCTGCGCTGCGTCATCGAACTGGCGAAGGCCAGCGAGGCCATCGGCGAGACCGCCGAGACCACACGCCTGACCGACCTCCTCCGCGACTGCGACCCCACCCTCGCCCCGTAGCCATCGCCCCCCGGGCCGGGCTCGGCCCACCGCAGACTCACGCCGTCCAGGGATGGTCCTGCCCTGCAGGGGCACAGGATCCCTGGACGGCGGGTGTCTGCGGGCAGTTGTCCACAGCACCGGGACTCGGGCTGGGGCTGTGGTGCGCCGCGGGCCACCATCCTGGGCATGCACCCTCTCGTCCGCGCCGCCGCTGCTCGCCAGCACGGTGTCGTCACCCGCCGCGACCTGCAGCGCGCCGGGGTCGGTGACCAGGAGATGCGCACCCGGGTGGCCCGCGGCGAGTGGGTGCGCCTGCGCCGTGGGGCGTACGTCGCCGCCGAGGTGCTCGCGGCGGCCAGCACCCAGCGCCGCCGGCACGTCATAGCCTGCAGTGCGGCTCTGCTGACCCTCGGCCGGGCAGGGGCCGTGGTCGGCGGACTCAGCGCCGCAGCCGTCTGGGGCCTGCCCGTCCCCACGGCGCCGGACCGCGACGTCGTGCTGCTCGACCCCGCGCAGAGCCTGCGGAGCACCGGCCTGCGTGTGCTCATGACCCCGCTGCCCCCGGGATCGACGACGACCCACCTCGACCTGCGTGTGACGACCCTGGCCCGGACCGTCGCGGACTGCGCCCGGTTCGAGGACCTGGAGGTGGCCCTCGTCCTGGCCGACGCCGCCCGCTGGGACGACCGGCTCACCCAGGCCGACCTCACCGCGGTGGTCGAGGGCATGCGGGGCTGGCGGGGAGCGGCCGCCGCCCGGTGCGTGGCCGACCTGTGCCGGGCCGGGGTGGAGTCGCCGCTGGAGACCCGGGTGCGGCTGCGGTTGCTCGAGGCCGGGGTGGCCGAGCCCGAGCTGCTCGTCACCATCCGGGCCGAGGGTCGGGTCGTGGAGGCGGACGGGTGGTGGGACGCCGCGGCGGTTGTCATGGAGTGCGACGGCCGGGTCAAGTACCGCGACCCCTGGGGCGGCCTGACCACCGAGCAGAAGCACTGGCAGGAGAAGCGCCGCGCCGAGGTCGCCGGTGCGGCAGGGGTGCGCTTCTGGCGGGTGGCCGACGAGGACCTGCGCAGCGAGGCCGCCTGGTCGGCCGCGCTGGCCCGGCTGCGCGCGATGCTCGCCCACCCGCTGCCCGGCCCCCGCCGCTTCACCGTCACCCGCGAGACGCGCCGCACCCGGCGGGCCGCCTGACGCCCCCGACGCCCCGCCCGCGCCGACGGCTCGCCGACCTCAAGCTGTGACCCTGCAGGGATCCTCTCGCCCTGCAGGGCCGCAGAATGCCTGGACGGCGGGAGTGCGCCGGTGGTGGGGTCGTGGAGACCACGCCGCGGCGCAGCGGGGGTGGAACGGGCGCGGGGCGGGGTGCGAGCGTGGTCACTCCGCGAGGGGGCGCGGCGCGTGGCACGATCCGCGGATGAGCAGCGCCGCTCAACCCCCGGGTGACGGGCACCCCGTCGTGCCCGTCTTCTTCCTGTCCGACAGCACCGGCATCAGCGCCGAGCTGATGGGTCGTGCGCTGCTGCTGCAGTTCCCCGACCTGGTGTTCGAGACCGAGCTCATCCCGTTCATCGCCAGCGTCGAGGCGGCCCGCGAGGTGGTGGCCAAGCTCGACGAGGCCGCCGAGGGCCCGGTGATGCCGCTGGCGTTCACCACCGCCGCGGCCACCGAGGTGCGCGAGGTGCTGCTGACCAGCCGGGTGCCGATCATCGACTTCTTCGGCATGCACATGGACCGGGTCGAGGAGCTGCTGGGCACCCCCGGCGTCCGCGAGGCGCGCCGGCTGCACGGGGTGGGCGACGTCCGGCGGTACAACGACCGCATGGCGGCGGTCGAGTTCGCCATCGAGCACGACGACGGCCAGACCTTCCGGGCGATCGAGCGGGCCGACGTGATCCTGCTGGCGCCCTCGCGCTGCGGCAAGACCCCGACCGCGATGTACCTGGCGCTCCAGCACGGGCTCTTCGTGGCCAACTACCCGCTGGTCGACGAGGACCTCGAGACCACCGACCTGCCCCGCCCCGTGCGCGAGCACGCGGACAAGTGCTTCGGGTTGACCACCACGGCGACCCGGCTCGCCCGGGTGCGGCAGGAGCGCCGGCCCAACTCCCGGTACGCCTCCGACGAGCAGTGCCGCTACGAGCTGCGGCAGGCGATCGCGATGTACGACCGGCACGAGCTCCCGACGGTGGACACCTCGGCGGCCTCCGTCGAGGAGATCGCCGCCGTCGTCCTGCAGACACTGGCCCGGCTCCGCCGTGCGGCGGGCCCGAGGAGAGGAACCCGATGAGCACCGAGAACGTCCGCTGGTTCGCCGACCTGGGCATGGGTGACCTGGAGGAGGTCGGGGGCAAGAACTCCTCGCTGGGCGAGATGATCTCCAACCTGGCCGACGCCGGGGTCAAGGTGCCCGACGGCTTCGCGACGACGTCGAGCGCCTACCGCTCCTTCCTGGGCGACACCGGGCTGGCCGAGCGGATCACGGAGAAGCTGGCCGCCCTGGACGTCGACGACGTCCGGGCGCTCTCGGCGGCGGGCACGGAGATCCGCGGCTGGATGGTCGACCAGCCCTTCCCCGAGCAGCTCGAGGCCGACATCCGGGCGGCGTACGAGCAGCTGGCCACCGACGAGGAGCTCAGCTTCGCGGTGCGCTCCAGCGCCACCGCCGAGGACCTCCCCGACGCCAGCTTCGCCGGCCAGCAGGAGACCTTCCTGAACGTGCGGGGGATCGAGTCGGTCCTGACCGCGATCCGCGAGGTGTACGCCAGCCTCTACAACGACCGGGCCATCGCCTACCGGGTGCACCACGGCTTCGACCACGACGCGGTGGCCCTGAGCGCCGGCGTGCAGCGCATGGTGCGCTCGGACATCGGCTCCAGCGGCGTCATGTTCACGATGGACACCGAGTCCGGCTTCCCCGACGCCGTGTTCATCACCAGCGCGTTCGGCCTCGGCGAGGGCGTCGTGCAGGGCGCGGTGAACCCGGACGAGTTCTACGTCTACAAGCCCGCGCTGAAGGCCGGGAAGGCCGCCGTCCTCAAGCGGGGCGTGGGCGCCAAGGCGACCAAGATGGTCTACACGTCCGACGCCACCGTGGGCCGGACGACGGAGTTCGTGGACGTCGACGACGCCGAGCGCCGCACGCTCAGCCTCACCGACGACGAGGTGCTCACCCTCGCCCGGTACGCGGTGACCATCGAGGAGCACTACGGCCGCCCGATGGACATCGAGTGGGGCAAGGACGGCCTGGACGGCGAGCTGTACGTGCTGCAGGCCCGCCCCGAGACGGTGGTCTCGCGCGCCGGCAGCACCCTGGAGCGCTACAAGCTCACCGGGACCGGCACGGTGGTCGTCGAGGGCCGGGCGATCGGGCAGAAGATCGGCGCCGGCGCGGTCAAGGTGCTCAGCGACATCGAGCAGATGGCCGACTTCGCCCGGGGCGACGTCCTCGTCGCGGACATGACCGACCCCGACTGGGAGCCGATCATGAAGCGCGCCTCGGCGATCGTCACCAACCGGGGTGGGCGCACCTGCCACGCCGCGATCATCGCCCGGGAGCTGGGCATCCCCGCCGTGGTCGGCACCGGCGACGCGACCCGCACCCTGACCGACGGGCAGGAGGTCACCGTGTCCTGCGCCGAGGGCGACGTCGGCAACGTGTACGAGGGCCTGGTCGACTTCGACGTCTCGGAGACCCGGCTGGACGCGATGCCGGAGATCCCGACCAAGATCATGATGAACGTCGGGACGCCGGAGCAGGCCTTCGCGTTCTCGCGGTTGCCGCACAAGGGCGTGGGGCTGGCGCGGCTGGAGTTCATCATCAACCGGCAGATCGGCATCCACCCCCGCGCCCTGCTGGACTTCGACACCCTCGGGGGCCGGCTCAAGGAGCAGGTGGCCGAGCAGATCGCGGCCTACCCCAGCCCGCGCGACTACTTCGTGCAGCGGGTGGCCGAGGGGATCTCGATGATCGCCGCGGCCTTCGCGCCCGAGCCGGTGATCGTGCGGATGAGCGACTTCAAGAGCAACGAGTACGCCAACCTGCTGGGCGGCGAGGCCTACGAGCCGCACGAGGAGAACCCGATGATCGGCTACCGGGGCGCTTCCCGGTACCTGTCGGCGGACTTCGCGGAGTGCTTCGCGATGGAGTGCGCGGCGCTCAAGCACGTGCGCGACGAGATGGGCCTGACCAACGTCAAGATCATGATCCCGTTCGTGCGCACCGTCGCCGAGATCGAGGGCGTCGTCGAGCTGCTGGCCAGCCACGGGCTGGTCCGCGGGGAGAACGGCCTCTCGGTCGTGATGATGTGCGAGCTGCCCTCCAACGCGCTGCTGGCCGATGAGTTCCTCGACCACGTCGACGGGTTCTCCATCGGCTCCAACGACATGACCCAGCTGACCCTGGGCCTGGACCGCGACAGCTCGCTGGTGGCGGCCACGTTCGACGAGCGCAACCCCGCCGTCCTGAAGATGCTCGAGATGGCGATCAGCGCCTGCCTGGCCCGCGGCAAGTACGTGGGCATCTGCGGTCAGGGGCCCTCGGACCACCCCGACCTGGCCCAGTGGCTGGTGGAGCAGGGCATCGAGTCGATGTCGCTGAACCCCGACACCGTCGTGGACACCTGGCTGGCCATCGCCAAGAAGGGGAGCTAGGTCGCGCGGCGCAGCTCGGCGGTGAGGGTGGCGAGGGCCTCGCCACCGCTCATCAGCCGGGTAAGGCCGTCGACGTCGACGTCCTCGCGGGTCAGGTCGGCGGCCACCCGGCCGCCGGCCAGCAGCACGAACCGGTCGCCGACGAGGTGCGCGTAGCCGGGCATCGAGGTCACGTAGAGCACCCCGAGCCCGGCGTCGCGCGCGGCGACCACGGTGCGCAGCACCAGCGCGTGCTGGGCGACCGTCAGCGGGGCGGCAGGCTCGTCGACCACGAGCACGCGGGCGCCGAAGTGCATCGCCCGCGCCACGGCGAGGCTGTGCCGCTGCCCCGGCTGCAGGGCGGCGGCGGGCTGGTTCACGTTGACGTCGGGCAGCCCGACCCGGGCCAGCGCCCGCGCCGCGCCCTCGCGGGCGACGTCGAGGTCGATGCGCCGGAGGGGCCACACCCCGCGGGTGGGCTCGTCGCCGAGCCAGAAGTTGCGCCACACCGTCATGAGCGGGATGACGGCGAGGTCCTGCCAGATGGTGGCGATGCCCCGCGAGCGGGCCTGCCGCGGACGCCGGAACCGCACGGCCTTGCCGTCGACGAGCAGCTCGCCGTCGTCGTGCCGACGGACGCCGGAGACCACCTGCACCAGCGTCGACTTGCCCGCGCCGTTCTCGCCGAGCACGCAGGTCACCGTGCCCGGGCGCAGCCGCAGCGAGACCCGGTCCAGCGCCGGCACGCTGCCGTAGCGGACGGTGACCCCGCGCAGCTCGAGCACCGGCTCGGCCGCCACCGGGGGCAGCACCGGACCGCCCTCGGGCTCCGGGAACGGCAGGGCCGGCTGCTCGCTCACGACCGGGGCACCGCGATCAGTCGGCGGCGGGCGACGCCGTTGGCCAGCAGCGCGACGAGGAGCAGCACGCCGAGCACCACCTGGAACGTGGACGGCGACCAGCCCGCGATGCCGATGCCGGTGCGCACCGTGCCGTAGAGCAGCGCCCCGGCCGCCGCCCCCACCGCCGACCCGTACCCCCCGCTGAGCAGGCACCCGCCGATGACCGCGACCACCAGGTACTCGATCTCGGCGCCGAACTCCGGCGCCACCGGGACCCCGGCCTGCCGCACCAGCACGAGCGTGCCCACCAGCCAGGCCGCGGTGGCGGTGACCAGGTACAGCGCGACCGTCGTCCCGGCGGTGGGGACGCCGAGCTCGCGCGCCGCCCGGCGCGACCCGCCCAGGGCGTACACCGCGTTGCCGAAGCGGGTGCGCCGCAGCAGCCACCCGGCGAGCAGGACGGCGGCCAGCCACCACAGGATCGACACCTTGAACCGGCCGTCGCCCACCATCACGCCCGACCCGAACACGGCCTGCGCCGACGACCACCCCGGGGCGACGTCGACGTCGTGGACCAGCGAGCGGCCGGCCACCGACTGGGTGACCACCAGCGTGCCGCCCTGCAGCACCAGGAACGTGCCCAGCGTGACCAGGAAGCTGGGCAGCCCGGTGAGCACCACCAGGACGCCGTTGACCGCGCCCACCGCGAGCGCGCCGACCAGCGAGGCGCCCAGCGCGGGCCAGATGCCCCAGCCGGCCTCGGTGACCAGCAGCCCGGCGGCGACGCTGCTGGCCACGGCGAGCACGCCGATGGAGACGTCGAACTGGCCGGCGACCAGCAGCAGGGTGACCGCCACGGCGCCGATGCCCACCAGGGCCGCCGAGTCCAGCACCGAGGCCCACCCGCCGGTGCCCAGCAGCTGCGGTGCCTGGGCCCCGAACACCGCGAGCGCGACGAGCACGCCGACGAACGCGGGGGTGCTCGGCCGGGTCAGCAGCCGTCGGCCCCGCGAGGGCACCCGGCGCGCGGGCACGCCGAAGGCCGTGGGGGCGGCGGTGCTCGGCAGGGGGAGCCTCCTGGGGGAGCGGGGCCCCCAGTGTCCCCCACGCAATGCCGGCCGGGGCCTACGGTTCCCCCGTGGACCCGATCCGGCAGCGTCGCCGGCTGCTGGTCGCGCTGTTCGCCACCGCGGTCAGCACGCAGTCGCCGTCCCCGCTCCTGCTGCGCTACACCGACGCCCTCGACCTCGGTGCCCTGGTGCTCACCCTGTTCTTCGCCGCCTACGCGGTCGGGTTGGTGCCCTCGTTGCTGCTGGCGGGGCCGCTGTCGGACCGGGACGGACGACGCCGGGTGGTCGTGGGCGGGGTGGTCGCGGCCCTGGCCTGCACCCTGGTGCTGATCGCCGCCGACGCCGGCGGCGTGGCCTTCCTCGTCGCCGGGCGGGTCGCCCAGGGCCTGGCCAGCGGGGCGGTGTTCACCGTGGGCACCGTCTGGCTGCGCGAGCTCTCCGGCGGGGACGACGACGGTGCCCCGGGCCGGGTGCGCCGGGCCGCCGCGGTCGCCAGCGCGGCGATGGCCGCCGGGTTCGCGGTGGGTCCGCTGGTCGCCGGCCTGCTCGTGCAGTGGGGCCCGGCACCGGAGCTGGTCTCGCTGCTGCCCTCGGCGGTCCTGCTGCTGGTCGGGCTGCTCGGGCTGCGGGGCGTGCCGGAGACGATGACCGACCGCCGTCCGGGCCGGTTGGCCCTCGGCGTCCCGCCGGTGGCCCGGCGGGCCTTCTGGGCGTACCTGCTCCCGGTCGGGCTGACCGTCTACACCTACGCGGTGCTGTCGCTCACCGTCTTCCCCCTGCTGGTCGCCGGTGCCGGGTTCGACGCGGTGTTCGCGCTGGTGGGCGCCTCGGCGCTGCTGGTGCAGGGCAGCGCCGCCCTGGTCACGCCGCTGGCCGCGAAGCTGGGGCCGGCCGTCTCGGGCCCGCTGGCCGCGGTGCTCGCGGCCTGCGGGTGCGGGCTGGGCTACCTGGCCGTGCAGCCCGGTGGGTGGCCGTGGGTGCTGCCGGCCTGCCTGCTCATCGGGCTGGGGGAGGGGCTGGGCATGACCTCGGGCGTGGCCGTCTGCGACCGCGTGGCCCCGCCGGACCGGCGCGGAGCCCTGCTCAGCGCGTTCTACCTGCCGGTCTACGCCGGGTTCGTCGTGCCGACGGTGCTGGCGCTGGTCAGCGGGGATGCGCTGCGCGGCGGGGTCCCCATCCTCGTGCTGGGCGCGGGCGGCCTGCTGCTGGGCCTCGTGCTCGCCGGCCCAGGACGGGCCGCGCTGCGCGCCGCCGGGGCGACGACCGCCGTCCCGCCGGTGCCGCCCCGCGTGGTGGAGGCCGCCCCGGAGCTCTAGCCCGGGGTGGCCGACAGGCCCTGCGCCCGGCGGGCCTTGGCCCGGTACATCTGCAGGTCGGCGGCCCGCAGCAGCTCGAGCGCGGTCTCCCCGTCGGCGGGGTGGATGGCCACGCCCACCGAGGCGCCGACCACCACCGAGCCGTGCGGCAGCAGCTCGACGGGGTCGGCCAGCACGCGCTGCACGTCGGCGGCCACCCGGTGCGCGGCGGCCAGCCCGGCGGCCAGCGCCGACGCGGGTCCGTCGTCAGCGGGCTGGTCGACGTCGGCCAGGACGACGACGAACTCGTCACCGCCCAGCCGCGCGAGCAGGTCGCGGCTGCGCACCACCTGGCGCAGCCGGTCGGCCACGATCCGCAGCACGGAGTCGCCGGCGGCGTGCCCGAACCGGTCGTTGACCCCCTTGAACCCGTCGAGGTCCACGAAGAGCACCACCGGGCCCACCCCGGGCACGTGGACCTGGCGGTCGAGCTCGGTCAGCAGAGCGGTGCGGTTCGCCGTTCCGGTCAGCGGGTCGGTGCCGGCGCGCTCGCGCAGCGCCTCCTCGGCGACCACGCGGTCGCTGACGTCGTGCTGGAACCCGACGTAGTGGGTGAGCCGGCCCGCGGCGTCGTGCAGGGGCGACAGGTGCAGCTCGTTCCACCAGGTGGAGCCGTCCTTGCGGGCGTTGAGCAGGGTCGCCCGGAACGGCCGCCCGGCCGCCAGCGCGTCGGCGACGTCGTCGAGGGTGTCGCGGTCGGTGCCCGGGCCCTGCAGGAAGCGGCAGTTGCGGCCCAGCGACTCGGCCGCGGAGTAGCCGGTCTGCTCGGTGAACGCGGCGTTGACGTAGACGATCGGCATGTCCGGGGCGGTCGCGTCGACCACGACCACCGAGCTGCCGGTCAGCCCGACGGCCCGCACCAGCAGCTCGGCCGCGCCGCTGCCGGGCTCGGGGACCGGCGGCGGCTCGGGGGCCTCGGGTGCGGCGTGCGGATCCACGGCGACGGCGGCGTCGGGCCACGACGGGTCGGGCCCGCCCGCCGGCAGGGCGGTGCCGGCCGGCGCGGGCAGCTCGGGGCGCACCGGACGACCCCAGAGCCAGCCCTGGCCCAGGTCGCAGCCCAGCTCGCGGGCGATCGCGGCCTGCTGCTCGGTCTCGACGCCCTCGGCGAGCACCAGACCGCCGTAGGAGTGGGTGATGTCCACGACCGCCTGCACGACGGCGCGCGCGGCCGGACCGGGCAGGGCCTGCACGATCGCCCGCTCGAGCTTGACGATGTCGGGCTGCAGCCGCACCAGCAGGGCCAGCGACGACCACCCCGACCCCAGGTCGTCCAGGGCCACCCGGCAGCCGCGCTCGCGGTAGTGGGCGAAGACGCGGTCGAGGTGGTCGACGTCCTCGATGACGTGGCCCTCGGTGACCTCGAAGACCAGCTGGTCCATGCGCAGCCCGGCCTCGGCGGCGGCGCGCTCGGTGGTCTGCAGGCACACCTCGGGGCGGTAGATCGAGGTGGGCACGAAGTTGATGAACAGCAGGTCGTCGGCCAGCCAGGGCCCGGCGTCCCGGATCGCGGTCGTGCGGCCCACCCGGTCCAGCACGTGCGTCCAGCCGGCCTCGTCGGCGGCGGGGAACAGCTGGTCGGGCATGATCCGCGACCCGTCGACGGCGGTGGCCCGCAGCAGCGCCTCGTGGCCCAGGGTGCCGCCGTCGCCCAGGCGCACGATGCGCTGGTACTCGGCGTGGAAGCGCCCGGGCTCGTCGGCGAACAGCGGCACCAGGTCGGCGTGCCGCAGGCGGGCCGCCGCCGAGCCGAGGCTGGGCGCGGTGAGCGCCTGGGCCAGCAGGTCGGGCCCGGTGCCCTCGACCCCGGTGAGCAGGCAGCGGACCTCGGCGGCCTCCACCGACGACAGCGCCGCGGCGGCCTCGGTGACGAGCGCCTCGAGGTCGTCGCCCCGGGCCTCGAGCAGGCCGGGGGCCAGTGCGGTCAGGGGGGTGCCGCGCCGGCGTGCGATCGACCGGACGGTCGCCAGGCTGTGCGCCACCCGCGAGGACAGCAGCACCCGCCGGGTCGAGCAGGGCGTGGTCGGGGTGGTGCAGAGGCAGCCGGCGCAGCGGGACACGGAGGACCTTCCGGTGGTGCGGGAGGGGAGCACCGACTGCTTCGGCACCGCCGACGTCCGGCACCAGCGGTGCTCACCCTCCCGGGGGGCCTCAGGGCTGCAGGCGCCAGCGCACCCGGTCGTCGGCGTACCAGGTCCAGCGCTGCACCTCGCGGTCCAGCGGCACCCCGTCGCGCACGACGCGGGCGGGGTCGCAGGCCACCTGCAGCGCGCGCCCCGTCGTCCGGCCGGGTCGGCGCAGCGGCACCGTGACGACGGCGACGGTCAGCTGGTCGGCGACGTCCCAGCGCGGTCGCGCCTCGATGCGGGTGATGCGGCCGTCGGCGACCCGGGCGTCGTCGTGGTGGGCCTGCGCGCCGAACCGCGCCGCCAGCGCCCGCCCCGGCGCCGCGGACTCGATGCGCCCGTGGTGCAGCAGGACGCCGCCGTGGTCGTCGCGCACCAGGCACAGCTCGCGGGGGGTGCCGGTGCCCAGGCCGAGGTCGCGGGCCAGGCCGCGGCAGTCGGCGTCCCCGTCGACCGGCTCCCAGCCGACGGTCACCGCGGGCAGCCGGTCGCTCTTCCACAACCGCGCGAGGACGGCGGCCAGGGCCTGCACCGGGCCCTGCACCACGAGCGTGCCCTCGGCCGCGTCGACCACCGAGGCCACGTGCCGGCGTGAGGGGCCCTGACCGGGGGCCAGCCCCCGCAGGTCGAACCGGGCGACGTCCACAGCGATACCCTGCCACCTGCCAGCCGGGAGGCCCCGGTGACCGCTGCGATGAGGAGAACCACCCGATGCCCGCAGTCGTGCTGATCGGTGCCCAGTGGGGCGACGAGGGCAAGGGGAAGGCCACCGACATCCTCGGCGGCCGGGTCCCCTACGTCGTGCGCTACCAGGGCGGCAACAACGCCGGGCACACCGTGATCACCCCGGACGGCGAGAAGTACGCCCTGCACCTCATCCCGTCGGGCATCCTCACCCCGGGCTGCACGCCGGTCATCGGCAACGGCGTCGTGGTCGACCCGCAGGTGCTCATCGGCGAGCTCGCCGGTCTCGAGGAGCGCGGGGTCGACACCTCGCGCCTGGTCATCTCCAGCGACGCGCACCTGATCATGCCGCACCACCGGGCCCTCGACCGGGTCACCGAGCGCTTCCTCGGCAAGAGCAAGATCGGGACGACGGGGCGCGGCATCGGCCCCTGCTACGGCGACAAGGTGGCCCGCGTCGGCATCCGCGCGCAGGACCTCCTCGACCTCGGCATCCTCCGGCAGAAGCTCGAGGCGGTGCTGCGCGAGAAGAACCAGATCCTGGTGAAGGTCTACAACCGCAAGGCCATCGACGTCGACGAGGTCGTCGAGGAGTACGCCGGGTACGCCGAGGTGCTCAAGCACCGCATCGCCGACACCCGCCTGCTGCTGGGCAACGCCCTCGACCGCGACGAGTGGGTGCTGCTGGAGGGCTCGCAGGGCACGCTCCTGGACGTCGACCACGGCACCTATCCGTTCGTCACCTCGAGCAACCCGACCGCGGGCGGCGCCTCGGCCGGCTCGGGCATCGGGCCCACCCGCATCACCCGGGTGGTCGGCATCCTCAAGGCCTACACGACCCGCGTGGGCTCGGGCCCCTTCCCGACCGAGCTGTTCGACGCCAGCGGCGACTACCTGCGCACGAAGGGCGGCGAGGTGGGCGTGACCACCGGCCGCGACCGCCGCTGCGGCTGGTTCGACGCCGTCATCGCCCGCTACGCCTCGCGGGTCAACGGCACCACCGACTACTTCCTCACCAAGCTCGACGTGCTGAGCGGCCTGGAGACGGTGCCGATCTGCGTGGCCTACGAGGTCGACGGCGAGCGGCACGACGAGATGCCCATGACCCAGACCGACTTCCACCACGCCACCCCGGTGTACGAGGAGATGCCGGGCTGGTCCGAGGACATCACCGGCTGCCGCACCTTCGACGAGCTGCCCGCCGCCGCGCAGGCCTACGTCAAGCGCCTCGAGGAGCTCTCGGGCGCCCGGATCAGCGTCATCGGCGTCGGCCCCGGCCGCGACGAGAACGTCCTGATCCACGACCTCCTGGACTGAGCGCGCTCCGCCGGGCCGCACCGCCGCTCGGCGTCGTGGCCGACGGCCGCTGAGCCCCCGTCTCCGGTCCCCGCGAGGCCGGGACCTTTAATGGAGGGCTCCCGGGGCCGGGCGTCGCGGTCCGGGGCGAGTTCTGCGCGTGGAGTGCAGGGTTCCCGTCCTCTCGATGGGTGTCGAGGGGGCGAGAACCCCGCACTTCACCGGCATCGTCCGGGGTCCGGGGTCCGGGGTCCGGGGTTCGGGGCCCGGGGCCGGGAGTGCGGGGGCCGAGCCCGGGGCCGGGAGCGCGGGCCCGGGGGCAGCGGAGGCGTCAGGCTGCGAGGGCGGCGGTGATGCCGGCCGCGACGGCGTCGGGGGAGCGGAGGTCGGCCGCCGTCACGTGGACGACGCGCCATCCGGCCGCCAGCAGGGCGTTCAGCCGCCGGCGGTCCTTCGCGAACTGTCCGCGCTCGGCGTGCCAGGCACCGTCGTACTCGACCGCGACCCGGTGCGCCGGGAACGCCAGGTCCACCCGCGCCACGAATGCGCCCCGGGCATCGCGCACCACGAACTGCGGAACCGGCACGAGGCCGCGCCGGCGCAGCTGCACCCGCACCAGCGACTCCGGGGGCGACTCGGCACGTGGATCGGCCCAGCAGACCGCCTCGAGCGCCTCGGGGGCCGACCCCGGCACCGCGGCGGCGAGCACGTCGCCGACCAGCACCCCGGTGCGGGCCAGCAGCGGGTCCAGCACCGGCACGGTCACCTCGGCCGGGCCCGACCGGGCGACGTCGACTGCGGTGCGCAGCGGCGAGGTGCAGCGGACCCCACGGACCAGCACCACCTCGTGCGGCGCGAGCGAGACCCGGCGGACCACCAGCCCGGCGACGGGGCCCCACCGCGCCGGAGCGGGCACCGACACCTCGACGGGGTCGCCGACGTCGACAGCGGTGGCCACCCCGTGCACCCAGGCCGCCGTGCGCCCGCTGAACGCCGCGCCGGCCGGGAGCACCAGCGCGGCGGCACGGACCTGGAGGAGGGTGCCAGCAGGCAGGTCGGCGTCGGCGTAGACGCCGCGCAGCGGGCGCTGCCACGCCGAGGAGCGCAGCTGTGCGGGCGTCAACAGCCCCCGGGCTACGGCGTCGGAACCCCGGAACACCCGGCCCACGAGCTGGGGTGGACGGAGTGGCGCGATCACCCGGTCAGCGTGCCGGGATCGGCGCCGGCGTGTGGATCTTGTCCACAGAGTGCCGGGTGTACGCGGTGTGCGGGGTTCTCGCTCCCTCGACGGGCTCCGAGAGCGCGAGAACCCCGCAACCCGCCTGCAGCACCGGGGTCGGCCCGGGGCGTCAGGGGCGGGGGCGGACCGGGGCGAGGGCGGGGGCGGCCAGGGCGGCGCGCTCGCGCACGGCGATCTCCGGGTTGTCGGTGATGAGGCCGTCGACGCCCAGGGCCAGCAGCAGGCGGGCCTCGGTGCCGGCGTCCCCCAGCCCGGCCGGGTCGGTGCCGCGGCGCAGGTGCACGGGCAGGAAGGCGTTCTCGGCGCGCACGGTGAACGGCGCGACGGTCAGCCCGGCGCGGTGGGCCTGGGCGACCAGGTCCGAGACGCCGACCAGCGTGCCGGCCCCGTCGCGCAGCAGGATGCGGTGCTTGGAGGGCCCGATGCCGTCGGCGTAGGTGCTGATCTCGCGGAGCCCGGCCGGGGTGACCATGCCGTCGAACGCCGCCTCGTCGCCGATCAGCTGCACCAGGCCGGCGGCGGCACCGAGCCGGTCGCGCAGCTCGCGCACGCCGGCGGCGTCGAAGCTCTGCAGCACGACGTCGGGGGCGGCACCCAGCTCCGCGGCGACCAGTTCGGCCAGCGGCAGGCCGATCGAGGCCGACCAGGTGGGGTCCTTCAGCTCGACCTGCACGCCGACGCCGCGGGCCCGGGCCAGCTCGACGACCTCGCCGAGGGTCATCAGCTCGCCGGTGTGCAGGGTGTTCCCCGGCCGCAGGTGCGGCCAGCGCTCGACGGCGCGCAGCGTGCGCAGCTCGGCGAGGGTGAAGTCCTGCACGAACCAGCCGGTGCACCAGGCGCCGGCGACCTCCTGCGTGCGCCGGCGGTCGGTGAACTCCGGGTGGTCGGCGACGTCGGTGGACAGCGACAGCTCGACCTCGTGGCGCACCACCAGGGCGCCGTCGCGGCTGACGACGACGTCGGGCTCGATGCGGTCGGCGCCGAGGTCGGCGGCCAGCTCGTAGCCGGCGCGGGTGTGCTCGAGGCGGTGCGCGGCGGCGCCGCGGTGGCCGATGACGACGGGGTGGCGGCGGGGGACCCGCCGACCGGAGCCGGGGACGGTCTGCAGACCGGTCTCGCGCATGGGACCCACCACACCCCCGTCGGGTGTCAGGACGGCGAACACCGGCTGACAATCTCCTGTCATGGTCAGGTACATCGGCCTCAGCAGCAGGTTCTCAACCGCGATGTGTCGCGCCTCACCAGGTGGCCGACGGGGGAAACCCGGGTGACGAGGAGGGGCGGCGGCGGGAGCATGCCCCCGTGACCGTCCCGCACGTGCCCGCCTGGGGCGCCCACGTCCCGCCGTCGCCGGCGGCGGCCCGGTTGGGCCGCGTGGTCCGCGTCGACCGGGGACGGGTGACCGCCGCGACGGCCGACGGCTCGGCCCGGCTCGCCCTGGACGCCCGGCTGCGCGGGGGCGACGCCGTCGTGGCGGTGGGGGACTGGGTGGTGGTGGTCGACGGGAGGGTCGTCGAGGTGCTGCCCCGCCGGACGGCGCTGACCCGCACGGTGGCCGGTCGCACCTCGGCGGTGCAGGTGCTGGCGGCGAACCTGGACCTCGTGCTGGTCGTCGACGCCCTGGCCGGCGACGTCCGCGTGCGCCGGGTGGAGCGGTTCCTGGCGATGGCCTGGGGCAGCGGAGCGACGCCGCTGCTGGTGCTGACCAAGGCCGACCTGTGCGCCGACGCCCCGGCCGCGGCCGCCCGCGTGGCCGCGGACGCAGTGGGCGTCGAGGTGGTGGTGGTCAGCGCGGTCACCGGGGCGGGGCTGGCCGACGTCTCGGCGCGGCTGACCCCGGGCAGCACGTGCGCGGTCGTCGGCCCCTCGGGGGCGGGCAAGTCCACCCTTCTCAACGCCCTGGCCGGCGGTGACCGGGCGACCACCCACGAGGTCCGCGCCGACGGCCGGGGGCGGCACACCACCACCGCGGCCCAGCTGCACGTGCTGCCCGGCGGCGCCCTCCTGGTCGACACCCCGGGCCTGCGCGAGCTGGAGCTGGCCGACGCCGGGGGGCTGGACGACGCCTTCGCCGACGTCGTCGAGCTGCTCGTGGGCTGCCGGTTCCGCGACTGCGGGCACGACGGGGAGCCCGGCTGCGCGCTGGGCGCCGCCCTGGCCGACGGGCGGCTGGACCCTGCCCGCCACCGGGCGTGGCTCGCGCTGCGCGCCGAGGCCGCCCGCACCGCGCTGCGCCGCACCGACCGGGTGGCCCTGCGCAGGCAGCAGGAGAAGGCCTGGGGCCGCGCCGTGCGGACGGCCCAGCGCGCGCAGGGGAGCCGGCCCCGCCCCCGGTAGCCTTCGCTGCCATGCGCGTGCTGGTGATCGGATCCGGAGCCCGGGAGCACGCCCTGTGCGTGGCCCTCCACGCCGACCCGGCGGTGCAGGCGCTGGCCTGTGCCCCCGGCAACGCCGGGACGGTGGCCGTCGCCGAGGCCCACCCGGTCGACGCCACCGACCCCGTCGCGGTCGCCGCGCTGGCCACCGGGTGGGGCGCCGACCTCGTCGTCGTGGGGCCCGAGGTGCCGCTGGTCGCCGGGGTCGCCGACGCCGTCCGCGAGGCCGGCGTCGCCTGCTTCGGGCCGAGCGCCCAGGCCGCGCAGATCGAGGGCTCCAAGGCCTTCGCCAAGCACGTGATGACCGCCGCCGGCGTCCCCACGGCCCGGTCGTGGCCGATCGGCACCGAGGCCGAGCTGCACACCGCGCTCGACGAGGTCGCCGCGCTGAACGCCCCCGGGAGCCCCTACGTCGTCAAGGACGACGGCCTGGCCGCCGGCAAGGGCGTCGTCGTCACCCCCGACCGCGACACGGCGCTGGCCCACGGGCGGGCCGTCCTCGCCGACGGCCACGCGGTGCTGGTCGAGGAGTTCCTGGACGGCCCCGAGGTGTCGTTGTTCGCGGTCACCGACGGGACGACGGTGCGCCCGCTGGTGCCGGCCCAGGACCACAAGCGTCGCGACGACGGCGACGGCGGGCCCAACACCGGTGGCATGGGCGCCTACGCCCCGCTGCCGTGGGCGCCGGCCGGGTTGGTCGACGAGGTGCTGGCCACCGTGCTGCAGCCGACCGTCGACGAGATGGCCCGCCGCGGCGAGCCGTTCAGCGGCCTGCTCTACGCCGGGCTCGCGCTGACCTCGCGCGGCGTGCGGGTGGTGGAGTTCAACGCCCGCTTCGGCGACCCCGAGACCCAGGTCGTGCTGCCGCTGATGCGCACCCCCCTGGCCGGTCTGCTGCTCGCCGCGGCGACAGGCACGCTGGCCGACCACCCGCCGCTGGAGTGGCACGACGGCGCGGCGGTGACGGTCGTCGTGGCCGCGCCGGGCTACCCCGAGGCCCCGCGCACCGGGTCACCGATCACCGGCGCCGAGGGCGAGGGCGTGCTGCACGCCGGCACCCGGCTGGCCGACGACGGCCGGGTGCTCAGCGCCGGCGGCCGGGTGCTGGCCGTGACCGCGGTGGGCGACGACCTGGCCGACGCCCGCCAGGTCGCCTACGAGCGCGTGGCCGGCGTGCGGCTGGCCGACGCCCACTGGCGCACCGACATCGGCCTGGCCGCCCTGGAGGGGAGGATCGCCCTCCCCTGATCACTGCGCCCGGACGGCGGCCCGGGCGCGGCGGGTGTCCGGCGTGGGCGGGCGCGGGCCCTGGTGGCGGCGCGACAGGTAGGTGCCCGCCACGTTCGCGCACGCGATCACGGGGACGGCGATGAGCGCCCCGAAGATGCCGGCGATCAGCAGGCCGGCGGCGATGGCCAGCACGACCGCGAGCGGGTGCACCGATACGGCCCGGCCCAGCAGCAGCGGCTGCAGCACGTGGCCCTCGAGCTGCATGATCAGCACGATGATGCCCAGCGCGATGAGCGCCTTGATCGGGCCGACCGCCACGAGGGTGACCAGCACGGCCACCGAACCGGCCAGGAACGACCCGATGATCGGGATGAACGCGCCGAGGAACACCAGGGCGGCCAGCGGCACCACCAGCGGGGTGCCGAGCACGGTCAGCCCGATGCCGATGAACACGGCGTCGAACGCGGCGACGACGGCGGTGGCCCGCACGTAGGAGATCAGCGTGCGCCACGACCGGCGGGCGGCCTCGTCGACGTACGCCTGGGAGTTCGGCGGGGTGAGCCCGACGATCCACAGCCAGATCTGGCGACCGTCCATCAGGAAGAAGAAGAGCGTGAACAGCGCCAGCACGATGCCGGTGAGCACCTCGCCGAGGGTCGCGGCGGTGGTCAGCGCGCCGGCCGTGAGGGTCTCGCGGTTGTCGGTGAGCGCCTGCTGGATGCTGCTGCTGGCGTTGGCCAGCACGTCGTTGATGTCGCCCTGCGTGACCGGGAAGGTCTCGACGACGAAGTCCTGGATCTGGGTCAGGCCCTGGCCGATCTGGCTGGCCAGGTCGTCGTAGCCGGCGGCGAACTGCTCGATGACCAGGGTCACGATGCCGGCGACGACGCCCAGCCCGACCAGCAGCATGACCAGCGCCGCGAGCGAGGTCGGCCAGCGGTGCCGCACCAGGAAGGCGGCGCCGGGCTGCAGCAGGGCGGCCAGCAGCAGGGCCACCACCACCGGGACGGCGACGACGGCGACGTAGGCCAGGCCGAGCAGCACCAGGTACAGCGCCGCACCGAGGGCGATGACCCGCCACGACCAGGCGGCGGCGATGCGCAGCCCGTTGGGCACGGCGTCGGCGGCCGGCAGCGGGTGCTCGCTGGCCAGCAGGCTGCCCGTGCTGCGGTCGCGGTGCTGGGGGACCGGCGGTGCGCCGCCCTGGCGGGGTGGGCCGCTGACGCCCTCGGCGACCTCGTCGTCCGGGGCGGTGGGGTCGGGGGACCCGGCCGGGTGCGAGTCGGTGGGTCGGGGGGCCCCGGGGCGGGGGTCGGCGTCCTGCGGGCCCGGGTCGGTGCGGGGTGCGGCGCCGTCCTCGACGTGGTCGACGACGGCGCGGGAGCCGTCCTCCATGACCAGCACGGTGCCGTCGGGCCAGGCGTGGGGGTCGTGCTCGGCGGCGGCCCGGATGCGCTCGCGGGCCCGGCGGACGAGGGACGTCGCCCGTGCGGTGGTGCGGTCGAGCACGAGGACCTCCAGGGGCGGGACGGCGGGTGCGCGCCCAGCATGGACCCGCACCGCGCCGCGAGGCGCAGAGGGCAGGATGCCCGACGTGGTTGCCCGGTACACCTGGACGGCGGTCTGAGATGCGGTTCACCCGGTCGGAGCTGGAGGCGTTCGCCGGCACCGAGGTGCCCGACCTGCTGCCGAGCGGACCGGTCCGGCTGCTGTTCGTCGGCATCAACCCCGGCCTCTGGACGGCGGCCGTGCAGACCCACTTCGCCCGACCCGGCAACCGGTTCTACCCCGCCCTGCTGCGGGCCGGGGTCATCGACGAACCGGTCGACGCCGCCGCCGGCATGACCGACGCCGACCGCGCCCGGTTCACCGCGGCGGGCATCGGCATCACCAACCTGGCCCGCCGCGCCACCGCCCGCGCCGACGAGCTGAGCCCGGCGGAGCTGCGCGAGGGCGGCGTCCGGCTGGTGGAGCTGGTGGCCCGGCGGCGTCCGGCCGTGGTCGCGGTGGCCGGCGTGACCGCCTACCGGCAGGCGTTCGGCGTCCCCCGGGCCCGCACCGGCCGGCAGGACGACGTCCCGGCCGGGTGGCCGGCGGACGTGCAGCTGTGGGTGGTGCCCAACCCGAGCGGCCTGAACGCCCACGACACGGTCGACACGCTGGCCGCGGCCTACGGGGAAGCGGCCCGGGCGGCAGGGCTGCCCGGGCGTGCGGGAGGATCACCGGCGTGATCGAGCGGTACACCCTCCCCGAGATGGGCCGGGTCTGGAGCGAGGCCCACAAGTACGAGCTGTGGTGCCGGGTCGAGACCTTGGTGCTGGAAGCCCACGCCGCGGCCGGGCGCGTGCCCGCCGACGTCGTCGAGCCGGTGCGGCAGGCGCCGCCGCCGACCCCCGAGGCGGTGGCCGAGATCGAGGCCACCACCCAGCACGACGTCATCGCCTTCCTGTCGGCGTGGGCGGACAACACCGAGCCGCGCAGCGCGGCGGCCTACGTGCACCACGGCATGACCAGCTCCGACCTGCTGGACACCGCGCTCGCGGTGCAGCTCACCGACGCCACCGACGTGCTGCTGGCCAAGGCCGACCGGCTGGTGGCCGCGCTGCGCGACCACGGCATGGCCCACCGGCACACGCTGAAGGTCGGCCGCACCCACGGCGTGCACGCCGAGCCCGACGTGTGGGGGCACCGGGTCGCCGACCTCGCCTTCGCCGCGGCCCGCTCGCGCGACCGGCTGCGCGCCGCGCGCACCGCCGTCGGCGTCGTCGCCATCTCCGGGGCCGTGGGCACCTACTCGCTCATCGACCCCTCGGTCGAGCGCATCGTCGCCGAGGCCCTCGACCTGCGCGCTGCCGACGCCTCCACCCAGGTGGTGCTGCGCGACGGCATCAGCGAGTGGGTCTCGTCGCTGGCGATCCTCGCGACGGTCTGCGAGGCGATCGCGCTGGAGGTGCGGCACGGCCAGCGCACCGAGGTGCGCGAGCTGTCCGAGGCGTTCGGGTCGGGCCAGAAGGGCTCGAGCGCGATGCCGCACAAGAAGAACCCGATCCGCTCCGAGCGCATCGCCGGCCTCGCCCGCGTGGTGCGCGCGGCGATCGTGCCGGTGATGGAGGGCATCCCGCTCTGGCACGAGCGCGACATCTCGCACTCCTCGACCGAGCGCGTCTTCCTGCCCGACGCCGCGATCACGCTGGACTACCTGCTCGACCTCACCGCCGGCCTGGTCGAGAACCTGGTCGTCGACGCGGCCCGCATGCGGGCCAACCTCGACTCCACCGGCGGGCTGATCTACACCTCGGCCGTGCTGCTCGAGCTGGTCGAGGGCGGCATGGGGCGCGAGCAGTCCTACGCCCTGGTGCAGGGTGCGGCGATGCAGACCTGGCAGACCGGCACCCCGTTCCGCGAGACGCTGCGGGCCCGCGCCGAGGCCGACGGCGTGGCGCTCGACGAGGGCAAGCTCGACGAGATCTGCCGGCCCGAGCGCTACGTGGCCAACCTCGACCCGCTGTTCGAGCGGCTCGCGGCGCTGTCGTGACCATCGACCTCCCGCTGGTCGCCCGCGGCAAGGTGCGGGAGGTCTACGACGCGGGCCAGGACCAGTTGTTGCTCGTGGCGTCGGACCGCATCTCGGCCTACGACCACGTGCTGCCCACCCCGATCCCGGACAAGGGCGCGGTGCTGACCCGGCTGTCGGTCTGGTGGTTCGAGCAGCTGGCCGACGTCCTGGCCGCGCACGGGGCCACCCACCATCTCCTGAGCGCCACGGAGGTCCCCGCCGCCGCGGCCGGCCGCGGCATGCTCGTGCGCCGGCTGGAGATGGCCCCGGTCGAGTGCGTGGCCCGCGGCTACCTCTCGGGCTCGGGCACCGTCGAGTACCGCCGCACGGGCGCGATCGTGGACGTCGAGCTGCCCGCCGGGCTCGAGGAGGGGTCGCGGCTGCCCGAGCCCGTGTTCACCCCGTCGACCAAGGCCGAGGTGGGCGAGCACGACGAGGCCATCTCCTTCGCCCGCACCGTCGAGCTGGTGGGCCCCGAGCGGGCCGAGCAGCTGCGCGAGCTCACCCTGGCGCTGTACCGCCGCGGCCACGAGGTCGCGGCCGGGGCGGGCATCGTGCTGGCCGACACCAAGTTCGAGTTCGGGGTCGACGGCGGTGCCCTGGTGCTGGCCGACGAGGTGCTCACCCCCGACTCGTCGCGTTTCTGGCCCGCGGCCACCTGGGCGCCGGGCGCGGTGCAGCCCTCCTACGACAAGCAGTTCGTGCGCGACTGGCTGACGTCCTCGGGCTGGGACCGGCAGTCCCCGCCGCCCGAGCTGCCCGCCGACGTCGTCGCGGCCACCCGCGAGCGCTACGTCGCCGCCTACGAGGCCCTCACCGGCACCTCGTTCTGACGGCGCTCAGCGCCGTCCGGTGACGAGCTGTCGGCCGATCTCCTGCGAGGTGGTCGACCGCAGCCGCAGTCGCACCTCGTCGGGGACCTCCTCGAACGACGCGCGCAGCAGTCGGCGGCCGTCGGGCACCCGCTTGGCCTGGCGGGCGCGGCTGCTCAGCTCGACCCGGCTCCCGCCCAGCACCAGGGCCAGCACCACCGTGTCGCCCGCTTCCGGGAAGGGCAGGACGACGTCGCCGTGACCGGCCGTCGGGGCGGCGCCGAACATCGCCCGCAGCCCACCCTCGCTGACGTCGGTGGTCTCGCCGAGCAGCATGCCGACCGGGGTCACCAGGCCGACCGGGACGGCCATCGCCACCCGGGGGCTGGCCCGTCGGTCGCCCTCGGAGGCGGCACCGGCCGGCTGCAGCACCCAGGTCGGGAAGCCGCCGCCCCGGACGTCGGCCACGACGTGCGGCCGGTAGCGGATGGCGCCGCCGGGGGAGACCCACCAGACCAGCACCATGCTGCCCAGCCCCAGCCGCACCTTGCGGCCGCGGGCGTCCACACCCACACCGAGCACGAGCTCGGAGGGCCGGCTGAGGTCGACCGTGGTGGTGGCCTGGGGAGCGCCGCCGATGCCGACCACCTCGACGCGGTCCCCTGCGGAGGGCCGGTCGTCGTCGGACTCGGTCGCGAACACGGCTGCCCTCCCTGCGCCCCGGCCCGTGGTCGGGCCGTCCCGGTCCGGGGTATCGGCAGGTGCGGCCCGCACTCGACTCGAAATGCCGAACCCGGTGACCGGTACCCTTGCGCCGTGCCGCGCGTGGTCGTCGACGTCGTCCTGAAGCCAGAGATCTCCGACCCCCAGGGGCAGGCCGTGCTCGGCGCCCTCGGTCGCCTGGGCCACCGGGGGGTGACCGGCGTCCGTCAGGGCAAGCACTTCGTGCTCGACGTCGAGGGGACCCCCGACGAGGCCGAGCTGCGCGAGATCGCCGAGAACCTGCTGGCCAACCCGGTCATCGAGGACGTCGAGCTGCACCTGTCGGGGGACTGACCCGTGCGCATCGGGGTCGTCACCTTCCCGGGCTCGCTCGACGACGTCGACGCCGCCCGCGCCGTCCGGCTGGCCGGTGGTGAGGTCGTGCCGCTGTGGCACGCCGACGCCGAGCTGCCCGCGGTCGACGCCGTCGTCCTGCCCGGCGGGTTCTCCTACGGCGACTACCTGCGGGCCGGCGCCATCGCCGCCCGCCAGCCGCTCATGCGGGCCGTGGTCGACCGGGCGCACGCCGGCATGCCGGTGCTGGGCATCTGCAACGGCTTCCAGGTGCTCTGCGAGGCCGGGCTGCTGCCCGGGGCGCTCACCCGCAACAGCCACCTGCACTTCCGCAACCGCGACCAGGCGCTGCGCGTCGAGCGCGCCGACACCGCGTGGACGTCGTCCTACGCGCAGGGCCAGACCATCACCGTCCCGGTGAAGAACGGCGAGGGCCGCTACGTCGCCGCCGACGCCGACCTCGACCGCATCGAGGGCGAGGGCCGCGTCGTCGTCCGGTACGCCGGTGGCAACCCCAACGGCAGCTCGCGCGACATCGCCGGCGTGACCAGCGCCGACGGCCGGGTCGTCGGGCTCATGCCGCACCCCGAGCACGCCGTCGAGGAGCTCACCGGGCCCTCGGTCGACGGCCTCGGCTTCTTCACCTCGGTCCTCCAGGGAGCGCTCTCCGCATGACCGTCGACACCGTGACCCGCGCCGGGGAGACCCCCGACGAGGAGCAGCCCTGGCGCGAGCTGGGCCTGCGCGCGGAGGAGTACGCCCGGATCCGCGAGATCCTCGGCCGCCGCCCCACCACCGCCGAGCTGGCCATGTACTCGGTGATGTGGAGCGAGCACTGCTCGTACAAGTCCTCCAAGGTGCACCTGCGCACCTTCGGCGACCTGCCGAAGAGCGAGGCGCTGCTGGTCGGCATGGGCGAGAACGCCGGCGTGGTCGACGTGGGTGACGGCTACGCGGTGACCTTCAAGGTCGAGTCGCACAACCACCCCAGCTACGTCGAGCCCTACCAGGGTGCGGCCACCGGCGTCGGCGGCATCGTGCGCGACATCCTCACCATGGGCGCGCGCCCGGTCGCCGTCATGGACTCGCTGCGCTTCGGTCGGGCCGACGCCCCCGACACCGCCCGGGTGCTGCCCGGCGTCGTGGCCGGCGTGGGCGGCTACGGCAACTGCCTGGGCCTGCCCAACATCGGCGGCGAGATCCTGTTCGACGACTGCTACCTGGGCAACCCGCTGGTCAACGCGCTGTGCGTCGGTGTCATGAAGCACTCCGACGTCCGGCTGGCCAAGGCCGAGGGCGTGGGCAACAAGGTCGTGCTGTTCGGCGCCCGCACCGGCGGCGACGGCATCGGCGGGGTCTCGGTGCTGGCCAGCGAGACCTTCGACGCCGACGGCCCGGCCAAGCGGCCCTCGGTGCAGGTGGGCGACCCTTTCACCGAGAAGCTGCTCATCGAGGCGTGCCTGGAGATCTTCGCCGCCGACCTGGTCACCGGCATCCAGGACCTCGGCGGCGCCGGGCTCTCCTGCGCCACCAGCGAGCTGGCCGCCGCGGGCTCGGGCGGCATGCGCATCGACCTGGAGACCGTGCCGCTGCGCGACTCCACGCTCACCGCGGCCGAGATCCTGATGAGCGAGTCGCAGGAGCGCATGTGCGCGATCGTCGAGCCCGCGAAGGTCGAGGAGTTCCTCGCGGTCTGCGCGAAGTGGGACGTGCTGGCCACCGTCATCGGTGAGGTCACCGACGGCGACCGGCTGCTCATCGACTGGCACGGCGAGCGCATCGTCGATGTCCCGCCGCGCACCGTCGCGCACGACGGCCCGGTCTACGAGCGCCCCTACTCCCGCCCGGCCGATCTCGACGCGCTCCAGGCCGACCTGCCGCCCGTCGAGTCCACCGACCTGCGCGCCGACTGGCTGGCCGTCGTCGGCAGCCCCGACGGCTGCGACAAGTCGTGGGTCACCGAGCAGTACGACCGGTACGTGCAGGGCAACACCGTGCTCGCCCAGCCCGAGGACGCCGGCCTGGTGCGCATCGACGAGACCAGCAACCGCGGCATCGCCCTCGCGCTCGACGGCAACGCCCGCTTCGCCCGGCTGGACCCCTACACCGGCGCGCAGCTGAACCTGGCCGAGGCCTACCGCAACGTCGCCGTCTCCGGCGCCGTGCCGCTGGCGGTCACCAACTGCCTGAACTTCGGCTCCCCCGAGGAGCCGGAGGTCATGTGGCAGTTCGCCGAGGCCGTGCGCGGCCTGGCCGACGGCTGCCGCGCGCTGGGCCTGCCGGTCACCGGCGGCAACGTGAGCCTCTACAACCAGACCGGCGACGTCCCGATCAACCCCACGCCGGTGATCGGCGTGCTGGGCGTGCACGCCGACGTGCGCACCCGCGTGGGCGGTGGCTGGCGGGCGGCGGGGGAGACCCTGCTGCTGCTCGGCGACACCCGGCCCGAGTTCGGCGGATCGGCCTGGGCGTCGGTCGTGCACGGCCACCTCGGCGGCCTGCCCCCGCAGCTCGACCTCGACGCCGAGCGCGCCCTGGCCGAGCTGCTGGCCGGTCTCGCCGCCGACGGTGCGGTCACCTCCGCCCACGACCTGTCCGACGGCGGCCTGGCGCAGGCGCTGACCGAGTCGGCCCTGCGGTACGGCGTCGGCGCGACGGTGCGCGTCGAGGGCGACCCCACGGCGGCGCTGTTCGCCGAGTCGGTGGCCCGCGCGGTGGTCACCACCACCGATGCCGCTGCTGTGCGGGCGGCGGCCGAGGCGGCCGGCGTCCCGGTGACCGAGCTGGGCACGACGGGCGGCGACGCCCTGGTGGTCGAGGGCCTGGTCGAGCTGCCGCTGACCGAGCTGCGCACCACCTGGACCCGCACGCTGCCCGATCTGTTCGGCCACCCCGAGGACGCCGTCGGCGCCGTCCCCACCGGGGCGGTCCCCACCAGCTGATGGCCGGCACCGCGCCCATCCCGGCGGAGCAGCTCCGCGAGGTGCTGGGCCCGGTGCTGCCCTGGCTGCGCGAGGAGGCCGAGAGGCCGCCGCGCACGGTGCTCGGCGCGGCGGTGAAGACCACCGCGCGGTGGCTGGCCCAGCAGGTGCCCGGCCGGTCGGTGGAGGTGCGGGTGCCCCCGTTCGTCGCCGTCCAGTGCATCGAGGGCCCGCGGCACACCCGCGGCACCCCGCCCAACGTCGTCGAGACCGACGCCGCCACCTGGCTGAGGCTGGTCTGCGGCCTGCTGACCTGGGACGACGCGGTGGCCGGCGGCACGGTGGCCGCCAGCGGCAACCGCGCCGACCTCGCCGCCGTGCTTCCCCTGCGTCCCTTCCGCTCGGGCCCGCCCGCCTGAGACGCCGACGCCCCGCCCACCGGAGCTGGTGGACGGGGCGTCGAGGTCGGGTCGGGTCAGCCGCCGGTGAAGAGCGGGGCGGCGGTGATGACGGTGCGCACCAGGCCGTAGGCCAGCGGGATGCTGACCAGCAGCCAGGCGATGACGATCAGCAGGGTCGGGGTGCTGGTGCGCTCGGGCCCTGCGCTGCGCTGCGACGAGCTCATCGGACGGCGCTCCTCTCGGTGGTGGCGGGCTCGGTCTTCTTCTCGTGCCACTTGCTGTCGACCGGCTTGACGAGCAGGTTCGCGACGAACCCGATCGCGAGCAGGCCGACCATGATGAACAGCGCGATGCGGTAGTCGCCGGCCACGAGCTCGCCGGGGGTGCCCTGGGTGTCCAGCACGCCGTTGACGATCAGCGGGCCGGCGACGCCGGCGGCGGCCCACGCGGTGAGCAGCCGGCCGTGGATGGCGCCCACCTGGTAGGTGCCGAACAGGTCGCGCAGGTAGGCCGGGATCGTCGCGAACCCACCGCCGTAGAAGCTGATGATCACCGCGGCCAGGACGACGAACAGCCAGGTGGCCGAGCTGCCGACGGTGGCCAGCGCGACGTACAGCAGCAGCCCGACGCCGAGGTAGACCATGTAGATGGGCTTGCGGCCGATCTTGTCCGAGGTCGAGGACCACACGAACCGGCCGGCCATGTTGAACAGCGAGAGCAGGCCGACGAACCCGGCTCCCGCCGCGGCCGCGACCGTGGAGGCGTCGCCCTCGCGGAAGAAGTCCTGGATCATCGGGCTGGCCTGCTCGAGGATGCCGATGCCGGCGGTCACGTTGCAGAAGAGCACCACCCACAGCAGCCAGAACTGCGGGGTCTTGATCGCGTTGGCGGCCGAGACGCTGTCGGTGGTGACCAGCGCCTTCTGCTTGATCGTCGAGGGGTCGAAGCCGTCGGGCTGCCAGCCGTCGGCCGGCACCCGCACGATGAAGGCCCCGAACATCATGTAGGCCAGGTAGACCAGGCCCAGGGTGACGAACAGCCCGGCCACCGCCCCGCCGCTGGGCGTGGTGGCCGCGGTGCCGTCGTAGGCGGGGTCGTAGAAGCTCATCAGCTGCCGCGAGAGCGGGGTGGCGATGAGCGCACCGCCGCCGAAGCCCATGATCGCCATGCCGGTGGCCAGGCCCGGGCGGTCGGGGAACCACTTGATCAGCGTGGAGACCGGCGAGATGTAGCCGATGCCCAGGCCGATGCCGCCCAGCACGCCGTAGCCCAGGTACAGCAGCCACAGCTGGTTCGTCGCGATGCCCGCGGCGCCCACCAGGAAGCCGACCGACCAGAAGCAGGCGGCGGTGAACATGGCCGCCCGCGGGCCGTTGCGGTCGACCCAGGTGCCGAACACGGCGGCCGACAGCCCGAGCATCACGATGGCGATGGAGAAGACCACGCCGATCGAGGTGAGGCTGGCGTCGAAGTGCTCGACCAGGGCGGTCTTGTAGACGCTGGTCGCGTAGGCCTGGCCGATGCAGAGGTGGACGGCGAGGGCGGCCGGCGGGATCAGCCACCGGTTGAAGCCCGGCTTCGCGACGATGCGGTCGCGCGCCAGGAAGCCGGGAACGGCCACGAGGTCCTCCTGTCCGGGGCGGTGCCCGGGATGGCTGGGGTGCCCGCTGTGACGCGGGCCATGCCCCGGGGACGGTAGTTCGAGGTGCAACCACCCGCCGGGTGAGCGAGACGGAATCGTCACCTACCGCTCCACGGAAGCACGTGCGCCGGCCGTCGGACCCCACCCATAAGCTCCGCTGCATGCCGTACGAGGTGCAGGGCGTCGTCGCCCTCAGCAAGGGAGCCCCCGTCAGTCTCGAGACGATCATCGTCCCCGACCCGGGTCCGGGTGAGGCGGTCGTCGACGTGCAGGCCTGCGGGGTCTGCCACACCGACCTGCACTACCGGGAGGGCGGGATCAACGACGAGTTCCCGTTCCTGCTGGGCCACGAGGCCGCCGGCGTGGTCTCGGCGATCGGCGAGGGCGTCACCAACGTCGCCGTCGGCGACTACGTGATCCTCAACTGGCGCGCGGTCTGCGGGCAGTGCCGGGCCTGCACCAAGGGCAAGCCCTGGTACTGCTTCAACACCCACAACGCCACCCAGAAGATGACGCTGGCCGACGGCACCGAGCTGTCCCCGGCCCTGGGCATCGGCGCCTTCGCCGAGAAGACCCTCGTCCACTCCGGCCAGTGCACCAAGGTCGACCCGGCGGCCAAGCCCGAGGCCGCCGGCCTGCTGGGCTGCGGCGTCATGGCCGGCGTGGGTGCCGCGATCAACACCGGCGGCGTGGGCCGTGGCGACACCGTCGCGGTCTTCGGCTGCGGCGGCGTGGGCGACGCGGCCATCGCGGGGGCGAAGCTGGCCGGCGCGGCCAAGGTCATCGCCGTCGACCTCGACGACCGCAAGCTCGAGTGGGCGAAGGGCCTGGGTGCCACCCACACGGTGAACTCCAAGGACACCGACGCGGTCGCCGCGATCAAGGAGCTCACCGGCGGGTTCGGCGTCGACGTCGCCATCGACGCGGTCGGCCACCCGGCGGTGTACCAGCAGGCCTTCGACGCCCGTGACCTCGCCGGCACCGTCGTGCTGGTCGGCGTCCCGAACCCGACGATGGAGATCACGCTGCCGTTGATCGACGTCTTCGGCCGCGGCGGCGCGCTGAAGTCCTCCTGGTACGGCGACTGCCTGCCCAGCCGCGACTTCCCCATGCTCATCGACCTCTACCTGCAGGGCCGCTTCGACCTCGACGCCTTCGTGTCCGAGACCATCGGCATCGGCGACGTCGAGGCCGCGTTCGAGAAGATGCACCACGGCGACGTGCTGCGCTCGGTCGTGGTGTTCGACAAGTGACGGTCTACATCGACAAGACCGTGGTCAGCGGGGTGTTCAGCCTCGACGGCCAGGACTTCGACGTGGACAACAACGTGTGGCTGGTCGGCGACGAGGAGACCGTGCTGGTCATCGACGCCCCGCACGACGCCGCGCCGATCCTCGAGGCCATCGGGCCGCGCACGCTGGGCGCGATCGTGCTGACCCACGGGCACAACGACCACATCACCGCCGCGGTGGCGCTGCGCGAGGCCACGGGGGCGCCGATCTGGTTCCCGCCGGCCGACCGCATGCTGTGGGACGTCGTGCACCCCGACGCAGCGCCCGACCACGACCTGGTCGAGGGCACGACGTTCGACGTCGCCGGCACCCAGCTGGTCGCCATGCACACCCCCGGCCACTCGCCGGGCAGCACCTGCCTGCACGCCCCGGAGCTGGACACGGTGTTCACCGGCGACACGCTGTTCTGCGGCGGACCCGGCGCCACGGGCAGGTCCTACAGCGACAAGCCGACCATCCTGAACTCCATCCAGGAGCGGCTGCTGACGCTGCCCGGCGACACCGTGGTGAAGACCGGGCACGGCGACGACACCACCGTCGCCGCCGAGGTCGACAACATCCACTGAGGTGGACGCACCCCGGGCGCGCATCGGCACCTCGGGGTGGAGCTACGACCACTGGGACGGCGTCCTCTACCCACCGGGGACGCCGTCCCGGGACCGGCTCGCGCACTACGTGGCCGAGTTCAACACCGTCGAGCTGAACGCCTCGTTCTACCGCTGGCCGCGCGACACGACGTTCGCCGGCTGGCGGCAGCGCCTGCCCCCGGGCTTCGCGATGAGCGTCAAGGCCGCCCGCGGCCTCACCCACGCCAAACGGCTGTACGACCCCGAGACCTGGATCGACCGCATGTCCGCGGGGTGGCACGAGCTCGCCGACCGCCGCGGGGTCCTGCTGGTGCAGCTGCGCCCGGACCACCAGCGCGATGACGACCGGCTGGCCTGGTTCCTGGGCCACCTGCCGCCGTGGCTGCGGGTCGCGGTCGAGCTGCGGCACCCCACCTGGCAGCACGACGACGTGTTCGAGCTGCTCGCCCGGCACGGGGCCGCGTACTGCGTGGTCAGCGGGGCCGGCATCCCGTGCGTGCTGCGGGTGACCGCCCCCTTCGCCTACGTGCGCTGGCACGGCCCCGACCACGAGCACCTCTACGCGGGGTCCTACTCCGAGGCCGACCTGCAGTGGTGGGCCGACCGCATCCGCGAGTGGCGGGGCGTCGAGGTGTTCGGCTACTTCAACAACGACGGCGAGGGGCACGCCGTCCGCAACGCCCGCCGCCTGCGCGAGCTGCTCGGGTGAGGCGTCCGACACCCCACGGGGATGGCCACCGGGCCGGGCGCCGGTACCCTGGACGCCGTGCCTCGCGGTGATGGACGGCTGACGCACGACCTCGACCCCCAGGACGCAGGACCCCAGGACGCGTGCGGCGTCTTCGGGGTCTGGGCGCCGGGGGAGGAGGTCGCGAAGCTCACCTACTTCGGCCTGTACGCCCTCCAGCACCGCGGGCAGGAGGCAGCGGGCATCGCGGTGTCCGACGGCGCGTCCGTCGTGGTCTACAAGGACCTCGGCCTGGTCAGCCAGGTCTTCGACGAGTCGACGCTGTCCAGCCTGCGCGGCTTCCTCGCCGTCGGGCACACCCGGTACTCCACCACCGGCGCCTCGACCTGGGAGAACGCCCAGCCGACGTTCCGCACCACAGGCGGGGGCAGCGGCATCGCGCTGTGCCACAACGGCAACCTGGTCAACACCGCCGAGCTGGCCAGCCGGGCGGCCGACGAGGGCGTCTCGGGGGCCTTCTCGGCGACCACCGACTCCGACATCGTCACCGCGCTCATCGCCGCCAAGCAGGACCTCTCGATCGAGGCCGCCGCGATGCAGGTGCTCCCCGCTCTGCGCGGCGCGTTCAGCTTCACCTTCATGGACGAGACCACCCTCTACGCCGCCCGCGACGCCCAGGGCGTGCGCCCGCTGGTGCTCGGCCGGCTCGAGCGCGGCTGGGTCGTGGCCAGCGAGACCGCCGCGCTGGACATCGTCGGCGCCTCCTACGTCCGCGAGGTCGAGCCCGGCGAGCTCATCGCCATCGACGAGGACGGCCTGCGCTCCCAGCACTTCGCCCCCGCCGAGCCCAAGGGCTGCGTGTTCGAGTACGTCTACCTGGCCCGGCCCGACACCACGATCTCCGGCCGCGGGGTGCACGCCGCCCGGGTCGAGATCGGTCGCCGGCTGGCCAAGGAGCACCCGGTCGAGGCCGACCTGGTCATCCCCGTGCCCGAGTCGGGCACCCCGGCCGCGGTGGGCTACGCCGAGGCCTCGGGCATCCCCTACGGCCTGGGCCTGGTCAAGAACTCCTACGTGGGCCGCACCTTCATCCAGCCCAGCCAGACCATCCGGCAGCTGGGCATCCGGCTCAAGCTCAACCCGCTGCGCGACGTCATCCGCGGCAAGCGGCTGGTCGTCGTCGACGACTCGATCGTGCGCGGCAACACCCAGCGCGCGCTCGTGCGCATGCTGCGCGAGGCCGGCGCCGTCGAGGTGCACGTGCGCATCGCCTCGCCGCCGGTGAAGTGGCCCTGCTTCTACGGCATCGACTTCGCCTCCCGCGCCGAGCTGGTGGCCAACGGTCTGGACGTCGACGGCGTGCGGGCCTCGATCAACGCCGACTCGCTGGGCTACGTCAGCGAGGCCGGCATGATCGCGGCCACCGAGCAGCCGGCCAGCCGGCTGTGCTCGGCCTGCTTCACCGGCGAGTACCCGATCCCGCTGGGCGAGCCCGAGGTGCTGGGCAAGCACGTGCTCGAGGGCATCACCAAGCGCACCCTGCCGGTCATCGACGACGTCGACCGCGAGGCCGCCCGAGCGGTCAGCGGCTGGACCGGTCGGCAGGCCGGCAGCCCCAGCGTGGCCGGCGGCGCCGACGACGCCCTCACCCGCCCATGAGCTACACCTATGCGGGGTCCGGCGTCGACATCGACGCCGGCGAGCGCGCCGTCACCCTGATGAAGGGCGCCGTCGAGGCCACCAACCGGCCCGAGGTGGTCGGCGGCCTGGGCGGCTTCGCCGGGCTGTTCGCGCTGGACACCCAGAAGTACCGCAAGCCGCTGCTGGCGTCGTCCACCGACGGTGTCGGCACGAAGATCGCGCTGGCCCGCCAGCTCGACCGGCACGACACGGTGGGCATCGACCTGGTCGCCATGTGCGTCGACGACCTGGTCGCGTGCGGGGCCGAGCCGCTGTTCCTGCAGGACTACGTGGCCTGCGGCAAGGTCGTGCCCGAACGCATCGCCGCGATCGTCACCGGCATCGCCACCGGGTGCCGGCTGGCCGGGGCCTCGCTGGTCGGCGGCGAGACCGCCGAGCACGGCGACCTCATGGGCGCCGACGAGTACGACCTGGCCGCCACCGCCGTGGGCGTCGTCGAGGCCGATGCCGTGCTCGGGCCCGAACGGGTGCGCGCAGGCGACGTCGTGGTGGCCATGGCCTCCTCGGGCTTCCACTCCAACGGCTACTCCCTGGTGCGCCGCGTGGTCGCCGAGGCCGGACTGGACCTGCTCTCCACCCCGGCGGGGCTGGACCGGGAGCTGGGCGCCACCCTGCTCGAGCCCACGCGCATCTACGCCCTGGACTGCCTGGCGCTCGTCGCGGAGCTCGGCGTCGAGCAGGTGCACGCCTTCGCGCACATCACCGGCGGTGGGCTCGCGGGCAACGCAGCGCGCGTCGTCCCCGACGGCCTCGTGGCCGAGCTCGACCGCAGCACCTGGGCCCTGCCGGCCGCGGTGCACCTGCTGGAGTCGCACGGCGTGCCGCGCACCGAGTCCGAGCGGGCGTTCAACTGCGGCGTCGGCATGGTGGCCGCGGTCGCCCCCGAGGCCGCCGACCGTACGGTCGCACTGCTCACCGAGCGCGGCGTGCCGGCCTGGGTCGCGGGCACGGTCGGGCAGCGGGACGACGCCGAGGCGGCCGCGGCCCACCTGGTCGGCTCGTACCGCTGACGCAGCACGACAGCACCGCCGTCCCGGGGGGCGGCGGTGCTCGTCGTGCGGTGCGTCTGGTGCGGTGGTGCTGTGGGTCGACGACCCGGATCAGCGGCTGGCGACCCAGCCGTCGTCCGCGTCGTCGTCGTCGATCCATCGCGAGGCGATGTCGTCCTCGTCGTCGTCCTTGACCGCCGGAGCGGTGTAGGTCGACGCCTGCCCACCGAGTTCCCGCTGCAGAGCAGTCAGGTCGGTGGAAGGTGAGCTGTACTTGAGCTCACGGGCCACGCGTGTCTGCTTGGCCTTCGCTCGGCCGCGCCCCATGGCTCGACCCCCTCGTAACGGAGTGGCGGCCGTCCAGCGCTGGGCTTGGACGGCCCGACTGGCGACCCCGACTGAGTGATTGTGTCCGCCGATGAGCTTACGTCACGGAACGGGCCTCGGCACACGACCTCGCCACGAGTCCCCCGGACGGGCAGGTCACAGGCCCTGGAGGTGACCGGTGTCTCAGCGCGTCGGGGCGTTCAGCGGGTCGCGGGCAACCGGATGGTCGACAGCCGTCCCACCGAGCGCATGCGCTCCTCGGCCAGCCGGTCGGCGGCGACGGCGGGGGTGACCCCCTCGGCGTCGGCGGCGGCGAACACCCGCAGCGCGACGTCGAAGATGGTCGCCGCGTTGGCCTGCGCGCGGGCGAAGTCGAACCCGTGCCGCTCGTCCTCGACCTGGATGACCCCGCCGGCGTTCACCAGGTAGTCGGGGGCGTAGAGGATGCCGCGGTCGGCCAGCAGCTGGGCGGTGCCCTCGTGCACGAGCTGGTTGTTGGCCCCGCCGCACACGACCTGGGCGGGGAGGACGGCGACGGTCTCGTCGTCCAGGGCACCGCCGAGTGCGCAGGGGGCGTAGACGTCGTGCGGCGTGCGCACGAGCTCGGCCGAGTCGGCCACGGCGCGGACGGCCGCGTGCTTCGCGGTCACCCGCTCGACGGCCGCGGGGTCGACGTCGGTGACCACCACGGAGGCGCCGTCCTCGACGAGGGAGTCGACCAGCCACGAGCCGACCTTGCCCACCCCGGCGACGGCGACGGTGCGCCCGGCCAGCGAGGGCGTGCCCCAGCGGTGCTGCGCGGCGGCCCGCATGCCCTGGAAGACCCCGAACGCGGTGAGCACCGAGGAGTCCCCGCAGCCGCCGCGGGCCACGGACCGGCCGTGCGCGAAGCGGGTCTCGCGGGCCACGACGTCGAGGTCGGCGTTGTACGTGCCGACGTCGCACGCGGTCAGGTACCGGCCACCGAGGGACTCGACGAAGCGCCCGTAGGCGCGCAGCAGGGCCTCGGTCTTGTCCCGCTTCGGGTCGCCGATGATGACGCCCTTGCCGCCGCCGAGGTCGAGCCCGGCCAGGCTGTTCTTGTAGGCCATCGCCTTCGAGAGGGCCAGCGCGTCGGCGACGGCCGCGGCCTCGGTGGCGTAGGGGAAGAAGCGGGTGCCGCCCAGGGCCGGGCCGAGGGCGGTGGAGTACACCGCGACCACGGCGCGCAGGCCGGACTCCTCGTCGCTGCAGAAGACCACTTGCTCGTGCCCGGAACCGAAGACGTCCACGCGGCAGAGCCTACGAGCCGGTGGCATGACAAGCTGATGCGCTCAGCAGGGCCGACCGAGGGAGGACGACGTGCGGGAGACCGACCGCGTGTCCGACCCGGTGCCCGACCACGCGCCCCACCACGCGTCCCACCACCCGTCCGACCACCCGTCCGACCGGGCGTCCGACCGGGCGTCCGACCGGGTGCCCGACCTCGTCGCCGGCCTCCGGTTGGACCGCACCAGCCCGGTGCCGCTGTACCGCCAGGTCGCCCGCTACCTGGAGCAGGGGATCGCCTCGGGCAAGCTGCCGCCGGGCACCCGGCTGGACAACGAGGTCGCGCTGGCCGACTCGCTCGGGCTCTCGCGGCCCACCCTGCGCCAGGCCATGCGCGACCTGGTCGAGAAGGGCCTCATCGTCCGCCGGCGCGGCGCGGGCACCCGGGTGGGCACCCCGCTGCGGCTGCCGCCGCCCGAGCCCACCAGCAGCTACGACGAGCTGGTCCGGGCCGACGAGGACCCGGCCACCCAGGTGCTCTCGCACACCACGGGGCCGGCCGACCCCGCCACCGCCCGCGCGCTGGCCATCCCGGCGGGCACCGACGCGGTGACCGTCGTCCGGTTGCGGGCCGTGCGCGGCGCGCCGATCGCCCGGCTGACCAACTGGTTCCGGGCCGGTCTGCTCGAGCTCGACGACGCCGAGCTCGAGCGCACCGGCCTGTACGCCCTGGTCCGTGCGGCGGGTCTGGAGATGCGCACCGCCCGCCAGGTCATCGGCGCCCGCCCGGCCACGCCCGAGGAGTCCGCGCTGCTCGACGTCGAGCCCGGCGGCATCCTGCTGACGATGGAGCGCACGTCCTACGACCGGCACGGGACGCCGGTGGAGCACGGGCAGCACGTCTACGTGGCCGAGCGCTACTCCTTCGAGATGAGCCTGCTGACCCCCTGAGCGCGGACCAGACATACTCAGTGCTTTGGCATGCCCGCTCTGCAGGAGGAACACCGAACCATGCGCATCACCCGATCGGCCGGCGTGCTCGCCGTGGCCGGCATCCTGGCCCTGAGCGGTTGCAGCGGCACCGGCCAGGAGGACACCTCCGCGGAGGGGGCCTCCGGCGCGGACCTCGACATCGCCGTCATCACCCACGGCGCCCCCGGCGACTCGTTCTGGGACGTCGTCCGCTCGGGCGCCGACCAGGCCGGCGAGGACCTGGGCGTCACGGTCGACTACAACAGCGACCCCGACCCGACCCGGCAGGCCGAGCTCATCGACAACGCGGTCTCCCAGGGCGTCGACGGCATCGTCGTCTCGATGGCCAACCCCGACGGGCTGCGCGACTCCGTCGAGGCCGCGGTCGCCGCCGGCATCCCGGTCATCACCATCAACTCCGGCCAGGGCCGCTCGGCCGAGTTCGGCGCCATCACCCACGTCGGCCAGGACGAGACCACCGCCGGCGAGGCGGTCGGCACCCGGCTGAACGAGGAGGGCCAGACCGGCAAGGTGCTGTGCGTCATCCACGAGGCCGGCAACATCGGCCTCGAGGACCGCTGCTCGGCGGTCGCGTCCACCTACGCCGGCCAGGTCGAGAACCTGCAGGTCGACGGCACCGACACCGCGCAGGTGCAGGACACGATCCTGTCCAAGCTGCAGTCGGACCCCAGCGTGACCACCGTGCTCGCGCTGCAGGGGCAGGTCGCGGTCGCCGCGGTCTCCGCCCAGGCCGACGCCGGCACCTCGGCGCAGATCGACACCTTCGACATCTCCTCCGACGTGCTCGACGCCGTCACCGCCGGCGACATCACCTTCGCCGTCGACCAGCAGCCCTACCTCCAGGGCTACCTGCCGGTCTCGTTCCTGCAGCTCTACGCGACCAACGGCAACGTCGTCGGCGGCGGCCAGCCGGTCAACTCCGGCCCGGCCTTCGTCACCTCCGAGAACGCCGCGGACGTCGCCCGGTACGCCGCCAACGGCACCCGGTGACCACCGCTGCCCCGGCCCGGGTGGCGCCCGCCCGGGCGACCACCCGGGTCCTCCGGCGTCCCGAGGTCGGGGCAGCGGTCGCGGCGCTGGCCGTGCTGCTGTTCTTCACGGTCGTCGCCGACCAGTTCCTCACGCCCTCGGGCATCGGCACGTGGCTGAACTCCGCCTCCCGCTTCGGGATCATGGCGGTGGCGGTCGCGATGCTCATGATCGGCGGCGAGTTCGACCTCTCCGCCGGCGCCATGACCGGGGCCACCGGGCTGCTGGTCGGCGTCGCCACCACCGGCTACGGCCTCAACGTCTGGGTGGCCGTCGTCCTGGCCCTGGTGGTCGCGCTGGCCATCGGTGCGCTCAACGGCGTGCTCGTCGTCCGCACCGGCCTGCCCAGCTTCATCGTCACGCTGGGCACGTTCTTCGTGCTCCAGGGCATCGACCTGGCCCTGGTCAAGCTCGTCTACGGGCAGGTCGCCGTCCAGGGCTTCAGCGACGTGCCGTTCGTCGAGTCGGTCAAGCCGGTCTTCGGCGGCACGCTCGCCATCGGCGGGGCGAGCATCTCGGTGTCCGTGCTGTGGTTCCTGGCGGTGACCGCCCTGGCCACCCTCGTGCTGCTGCGCACGCGGGCCGGCAACTGGGTGTTCGCCGTCGGCGGGGCGCAGGCCAGTGCCCGGGCCACGGGGGTGCCGGTGGCCCGCACCAAGATCGGCCTGTTCATGACGACGGCGGCCGCGGGCTGGCTGGTCGGCATGATCAGCCTGTTCCAGAGCTCGACCGTGCAGAGCTCCACCGGCGTGGGCGACGAGTTCATCTACATCATCTGCGCCGTCGTCGGCGGGTGCCTGCTCACCGGCGGCTACGGCTCGGCCGTGGGCGCCGCGCTGGGCGCGCTGATCTACGGCATGACCCGGCAGGGCGTGGTCTACGCCGGCTGGGACAGCAACTGGCTCTACGCCTTCCTCGGCGTGATGCTGCTGGCCGCGGTGCTGGTCAACAACGCCGTGCGGGTGCGGGCGGAGCGGCTGCGGTGAGCGCCCCGCTGATCGAGGTCACCGACCTGGGCAAGACCTACGGCTCGGTCGTGGCGCTGCGCGGGGTCACCACCTCGGTGCGGGCCGGCGAGGTCACCTGCGTGCTGGGCGACAACGGTGCCGGCAAGTCCACCTTCATCAAGATCCTGTCCGGGGCGCACCAGCACTCCGAGGGCAGCTACCGCGTCGACGGCGTCGAGCAGCACATGTCCAGCCCGCGCGACGCGCTCGCGCTGGGCATCGCGACGGTCTACCAGGACCTCGCGGTCGTGCCGCTCATGCCGGTCTGGCGCAACTTCTTCCTCGGCTCGGAGCCCCGCAGGGGGCCGCTCCGGATGCTGGACGTCGACCTCATGAAGCGGACGACGCGCGACGAGATGGCCGCCATGGGCATCGACCTGCGCGACGTCGACCAGCCCATCGGCACGCTGTCCGGCGGCGAACGGCAGTGCGTGGCGATCGCCCGTGCGGTGCACTTCGGTGCCCGGGTGCTGATCCTCGACGAACCCACCGCGGCGCTGGGCGTCAAGCAGTCCGGTGTGGTGCTGCGCTACATCGCCCGGGCACGCGAGCGGGGACTCGGGGTCGTGTTCATCACCCACAACCCGCACCACGCCTACCCGGTGGGCGACCGGTTCCTGGTGCTGCGCCGGGGGCAGAGCATCGCCGACCGGCCCAAGGCGGAGCTGACGCGCGACGAGCTGGTCACGCTCATGTCCGGGGGTGCCGAGCTCGACGCGTTGGAGCACGAACTGGAGCGCGACCACCCGATCTGAGGACAGCCGCTCAAGGTCGGACCGATCGGTGTCGATGGAGCACCGTCAGACGGAACGGCCCACCAGGTCCGTGACGGACTGGTCCAGGCTGCCCCGGCGTGTTGCGCATGTGACTCGTGGGGCGGGTGGGACAGTCCACGGGCTGTTCTGCCATCCCTCTTCCCCAGGGAGCGCTCCATGTCGCAGCACCCGCTGCGTGCCACCCTCGTGGCTGCCTTCGCGGTGGCCGTCGTCGTGCTAGGTGCCGGGCCGGCCTCGGCCGCCCCACCGGCGCCGGGCAACCCCAGCGACGGCGAGCTGACCGCGGCGCAGACCGCCCAGGACGCCGCCGCGGCCGAGGTGGGCCGGATCGCCGGCCTCGTCGCCGGTGCGCAGGCCCAGCTGGACCAGGCGTCGGTGCAGGCGGAGTCGGCCGGCATCGCCTACGAGGCCGCGCAGGAGGCGCTGGGCATCGCGCAGGCCGCAGCTGCGCAGACCGCGGCCGACCTGGCCGCCGCGACCGACCGGGTGACCTCGGCCCAGGGCCGCATCTCGGAGTTCTCCCGGGACAGCTACATGAACGGCGCCACCCTCACCAGCGCGGTCGCGCTGCTGGACTCCGGCGGCCCGGGCGAGCTCGTCGAGCGGGCCGCGATGCTCGAGTGGGTGGCCGACAACCAGCTCGACGTGCTGGGTGACCTCGAGGTCGCCCAGCTGGCCCAGGCCAACGCCGACTCCGCCGCCCGGCAGGCCGTGGACCAGCAGGCCGCTGCCGAGGAGGTCGCCGCCGACGCCAAGAGCACCGCGGACGCCCAGGTCGCCGCGCAGCAGGCCGCCGTCGCCACGGTGAGCGCGCAGAAGGCCACCTACGACGCGCAGCTGCAGGCCGCGCAGATCCAGCTGCTCGCCCTGCAGGGCGCCCGCAACGCCTACCAGGCGTGGGTCGACCAGAAGGCCGCCGAGGAGGCCGCCGCCGCCCGTGCGCAGCAGCAGGCCGCCGCGGCCGCCGCCGCGGCTGCGGCCGCCGCCCGCCAGGCCCCGCCGCCGTCCTCGGTCGGTGGCGGTGGCGGTGGCGGTAGTGGCGGTGGCGGCGGTGGCGGTGGCGGCGGTGGCTACGTGCTGCCGGCCGCGGGCCGGACTAGCAGCTGCTTCGGCGCCCGCTGGGGCACCAGCCACAACGGCGTCGACATCGCCGCGCCGATCGGCACCCCGATCTACGCGGCCACGTCGGGCACCGTCCAGCGGGCCGGCGCGGCCACCGGCTTCGGCCAGGCCGTCTACATCCGCGGCGACGACGGCGCGGTGACCGTCTACGGCCACGTCAGCCGGTACTACGTGTCGGCCGGCGAGCGGGTCTCGGCCGGCGAGCAGATCGCCGACGTCGGCAACGAGGGCCAGTCCACCGGCCCGCACCTGCACTTCGAGGTGCACCCCAACGGGGCGATGTACAGCGGCGCGATCGACCCGGTGCCGTGGATGTCCGCGCGCGGGGTCTCCATCCGCGGCTGCTGACGCAGACGGGCCCGGCTCCCCAGGGGGAGCCGGGCCCGTGCGCGTCCAGGGATCAGCTGGTCGGCGAGGCGGGGCCGGCGGTGGCGCCGGGCTCGATGCCGCAGGTGGTGGTGAGGTAGTCCTGCAGCTCGGTCTGCGCCTGGGCGCCGCTGGTCTGCAGCTGGGAGAACACGGCAGTGAACTGCTGCTGGCCCTCGGGGGTGCTCAGGTCCAGGCCCTGGATGCCGGCGGACGCGGTGCTCAGTGCGCTGGTGAACTCGGTCCACTGCGAGCTGATCTCGTCCGGGGGCGTGATCCCGTTGAGGCGCTCGGACGCCTGGGCGACCAGGGCCGGCAGGGTGGTCGGGTCGGTGCCGGCGTTGGTGAAGGCCGTCGTGAGCTCGTCGAAGGCGGAGACGGTGTCGGCGCAGAAGGCGGCCGACTCGGCGTCCAGGTCGGCCGAGGTCTCGGCCGCGCTGCTGCTGGTCGAGGTGGCGGAGCTGGAGCTGCCGCTGGAGCTGGACGACGTGTCGTCGGAGCCGCCGCCGCAGGCGGTCAGCAGGGCGAGGGCGGCGCAGCCGGCCAGCACGGACTTCAGGGGGGTGGTCAGGCGCATGGGGGCAGGTTACGGACCGGCTCGGGTCCAGCCCCGGACGCGGGCCCCCGCGGGGGTGTCCCGGTCGCGGCCGCGGACACCCCCCGGGGTGGGCTCAGCTGGTGGGTGCGGCGTCGTCGTCGGGGCAGTTGGCGTCGGTCCACGCCTCGACGGCGTCCTCGGCGGGCTGCGCCTGGGGCTGGATCTCGGCGTAGGCGTCCTGGAAGGCCTGCTGGCCCTCGGGTGTGGTGAGGTCGTTGGCCGAGGCGACCTGGCCCAGCTGGTCGTAGGCGTCGCGCAGGGTCTGCAGGTCACCGGCGACGGCGGCCGGGGCGTCGAGCGCGTCGAGTGCGTCGACCACCTGGCTCAGGATCGGGGCCAGGCCCTCGGGGCCGGCGGCGTCGAGCTGGTCGTCGAACCCGTCGAGCGTCGTCTGGCTCTCGGTGCAGAAGGAGGCGGCCTGGGCGTCGGTGTCGCCGCCGTCCTCGGCGGAGCTGGAGCTGGTCTGCGCGGCAGAGGAACCCCCGGCGCTGGGGGTGGCGTCGTCGTCGGAGCTGCCGCCGCAGGCGGCGAGCCCGAGCAGCGCGGTGGCGGACAGGGCGGCGAGTGCGGGTCGCAGGCGCATACCGGCACGCTAGCGGGGCCGGGGGGGACCCGCCCGGTTACGGTCGGGGCTGTGGACGCCCCGGTCGACCCCCGCCGCAGCTGGTCGTTGCCCGCACCCGGCGAGCTGGCCCGCACCGCCGAGCCCGAGCCCCTGGTCACCCGCGTGCTCGCGCCCAACCCGTCGCCGATGACCCTCGACGGCACGAACACCTACGTGGTGGGCGCGCCGGGCAGTGGGCAGGTCGTCGTCGTCGACCCGGGGCCGGACGACCCGGCGCACCTGGCCGCGGTGACCGAGGTGCTCACCGCGCGGGACGCCGAGGTGGTCGCCGTGCTGGTGACCCACCACCACGGTGACCACGCGGAGGCGGCGCGCCCGTGGGCGGAGCGGTTCGGGGTGGCGGTGGCCGCCGGCAGCGGGGACGTCGCCGGGCCGGGCGGTCGCGTGCTCGAGGACGGCGACACGGTCCCCCTCGCCGGGACGGCCCTCACCGTCGTCGCCACGCCCGGCCACACCCGTGACCACCTGGCCTTCCGCACCGAGACCGGTTCCGTGCTGGTCGGTGACCACGTGCTGGGCCGGGGGACGTCGGTGGTCACGCACCCCGAGGGCGACGTCCTGGCCTACCTGGACTCCCTGCGCCGGGTGCACCGGCTGGGCCCTGCCGCGCTGTACTGCGGGCACGGTCCGGAGCTGACCGAGGACGTCGGGGCGGTGCTCGAGTTCTACGCCGCGCACCGCACCTACCGCGAGTGGCAGCTGGTCGACGCCCTGCTGCCGGGGCCGCGCACCGTCGCCGAGCTCGTGGCGCACGTGTACGCCGAGGTGCCGCGGGCGGTGTGGCCGGCGGCCGAGCAGTCGACCCGCGCGACGCTGGCGAAGCTGTCGGCGACCGGGCAGGTCGTGCGGGGCGCGGGGGACAGCTGGCGGGTGGCCTGACCGGTCAGCTGCTGGGCGCCGCGCCGCCGCAGTTGGCTGTCGTCCAGTCGTCGATCGCGAGCTCGGCCGGGGTGGAACCCAGCCCGACGGTGCCGGCCGCGTCGGAGAAGGCCTGCTGGCCCTCGGGGGTGCTGAGGTCCAGGCCGGCCACGGCGTCGACGAGCTGCTGGTAGGTGGCGCGGACCTGGGCGACGTCGTCGACCAGCTCGGCCGGGGGGTCGAGCTCGCCCAGCGTGGCCCCGGCCTGCTGCAGGAGCGTCGGGAGCTGCTCGGGGGTGGCCCCGGCCAGCTGCGAGGCGAGCTCGGTGGAGGCCTGCTGCACCTCGCTGCAGAAGGTCTGCACGTCGTCGTCGGCCGTCGGCGAGCCCTCGTCGGTCGACCCGCCGCAGGCGCCCAACGCCAGGACGGCGGCGAGGGGCAGCACGGCCAGGCCGGGACGCGGGCGCATGCCGGCGACCCTACGGACCACGGACCCGGTCGTTGACCTGCCGACCGCTCCACCGTGGACCCTGCCGCCGACTTCCCGGTCGCCGAGGCGCCCGCGCCCGCCTGGCCAGCAGCGAGGCTCCGGTTCTCGTCGGTACCCGCTGGCACGACCCACCGGGGGGCTGGACGGCCTGGGCCGACCCCGGGCACGGTGACCACGCGGCTGGGCGGGGACGTCTCGTGGAGCAGCTGGAGCCGGCGCGGCGACCGTCGGTGACCCGTGCCACGCTGCCGGCATGAGCGCGCACAGCGAGGTGCCCGTGGTCCGGGCCGCCGACAGCGAGGCCGACCAGCGGCGGGTCGCCGGTGCCCTGGCGGCCCGCGGGATCGGCCGCGGCGACCGCCTCGTGGTGTCGGCCGCGGCGTCGCCGGCGCTGCTGGCCGTCGTCCTCGGGGCGCTGCGCAGCGGCGTCGTCCCGGTCGTCCTGGACCCGGCGCTGCCGGCGGCCGAGCGGGCCGACCTGGTCGCCGACGCGGACCCGGCGCTCGACCTCGGCGACGACCCCGCCCAGCTGATCGGGGACGAGGTCGCCGACCTGGCCCCCTTCCCGCTGGCCCGGCCCATGCACTACACCTCGGGCACCACCGGGCGGCGCAAGGGCGTGTGGTCCGGCGTCCTGACCGACCAGCACGCCCGGGCGCTGGCCACCGAGGAGATCGAGCTCTGGGGCCTGGGGCCCGCCGACCGGCACCTGCAGCTGTCCCCGCTGCACCACTCGGCCCCGCTGCGGTTCGCCCTGCACACCCTGCTGGCCGGCGGCGAGGTGCTGCTGCCGGGCCCCTTCGACGCCGCCCGCGCCGCCCGCGTCATCACCGACATGCGCCCGACCACCACCTTCTGCGTGCCCACCCACCTGCAGCGCCTGCTGCGCGAGGACGTCGACTGGTCCGGCTTCCGCATGCTCGCCCACGCCGGCGCGCCCTGCCCCGAGCCGACCAAGCGCGCGGTCATCGCGGCCCTGCGCGACGGCGCGGTGCACGAGTTCTACGGCTCCACCGAGGTGCAGTTCACCGTCTGCACGACCGCTGACTGGCTGGCCCACCCGGGCAGCGTCGGCCGCGCCCGGCCCGGTCGCACCCTCACCACCGACGAGCGCGGTCAGCTGTGGTGCGCCGTCCCGCCGTGGTCCCGCTTCGAGTACTGGCGGGCGCCCGAGAAGACCGAGCAGGCCTGGGACGGCGACCGGGTGACCGTCGGCGACCTGGGCCGGGTCGACGACGACGGCACCGTGTGGCTCGACGGCCGCCGCGAGGACCTCGTCATCTCCGGCGGCGTCAACGTCTACCCGGCCGAGGTCGAGGCCGCCCTCGACGCCCACCCCGACGTCGTCGAGTCCGCCGTCTTCGGGGTCCCCGACGACGACTGGGGTCAGCGCGTGGTCGCCGCCTACGTCGGGACGGCGACCCCCGACGAGCTGGCCACCTGGGCACGCGAGCGGCTGTCCCCGGCCAAGCGGCCGAAGTCGCTGCACGCCCTCGGTGAGCTGCCGCGCACCTCGACCGGCAAGGTGCGGCGGCTCGACCTGCCGGGGGTCCTGGGCCTGTGACCCGGTTCGACGTCCGGGAGTCGCTCGTCCTGACCGGGCGGGGGAAGTGGGTGCAGGGCGAGCTGGACGGCGCCCCGCCGGCGGTCGGCGACGAGCTCGTCGTCGTGCACACCGGTGCCCGGGTGCGCGTGCGGCAGGTCGCCGACGACGGGGGGCGCCTCCTGCTGGACGACGTCGTCCGGCCCGGCGCCGTGCTGGTCGGCCTCGCCGACACGCTGCCCGACGTGCCCGATCCCGGTCCGGTTCCACCGCCCGGCCCGGTGCACTACGAGGTCGGGTTCACCGGCCGCATCACGGGTCGGGGCCCGGTGCTGTCCGGGTCGCTGCGCCGGGGCGTGGTCGAGGCGGGCGCCGTGCTGGCCGTGGTGGGCTCCGGGGCGACGGTGCGGGTCAGGTCGGTGGAGTTCCACCGGCGCGAGACCGTCGACGGCGTGGTGCTGGGGCTGTACCCGCACCCCGACGACGCCGCCCACGTGGCCGAGGGCGACGTCCTGGTGTCCCGGGAGGGCGAGGGTTGACCGACGTCCTCGTCGTCGGCGCCGGGTCGGCCGGGTGCGCGCTGGCCGCGCGGCTCGTGGACGCCGGCCGCACCGTGCTGCTGCTGGAGGCCGGCGCCGACCACCGCCGTCCCGAGGACTTCCCGGCCACGATCCGCGACGCCGCCACGATGGGGGCGGCCGTGCCCGGGCACCCGGCGAACTGGGACCTCACCGGCGAGCTGGTCGAGGGCCTGTGCTGGCCGGTGCCGCGGGGGCGCATCGTCGGCGGGTCCAGCGCGCTCAACGGCACCTACTGGATCCGGGCCACCCGCGCCGACTGCGACCGGTGGGCCGCGGCCGGCAACCCGGTCTGGGCCTGGGAGGCGATGCGCGCGGCGTTCGAGCGCAGCGAGTCCGACCCCCTGCACGGCACCACCGGGCCGGTCCCGGTCACCCGCAGCACCGACCCGCACCCGATCGCCGACGCGTTCACCGAGGCCTGCCTGCAGCTGGGTTTCCCGGCCGAGCCGGACAAGAACGCCGACGCCCCGCCCGGCGTGGGCCCGGTGCCGGTCAACGTGCTCGGCGGCGTCCGGGTGAACACCGCGATGGCCTACCTGTCCCCGCGCCGCGACCGGCCGGGCCTGACGGTGCGCGGCGACAGCCCCGTCGTCCGCGTGCTGGTCGAGCACGGCCGGGCGGTGGGGGTGCGCTGCGCCGACGGCACCGAGCACCGGGCCGGTGAGGTGGTGCTGTCCGCCGGTGCGGTGGGCACCCCGCACCTGCTGATGCTCAGCGGCATCGGGCCCGCCGACCGGCTGCGGGCGGCCGGCGTCGACGTGCTGGTCGACGTCCCGGGCGTGGGCGCGGGCACCAGCGACCACCCGGACCTCTACGTCACCTACGCCCCGGCCCGCCGCACCCCGATGCCGCGCGGCATGCTCCCGCTGACCACCGCCCTGAACACCGCCGACCACCTCGAGGTCATGCCGTGGCTCAAGCCGTTCAGCAAGGTCATGCTGTCGCGCTCGGAGGGCCATGCCCTGAGCGGTCTGGCCGAGGTGCTGCGCCGGCCGCTGGCCACCGCCCGGGCGCTGCGGGGCACCTCGCTGCGCCGTGCCTTGCAGCAGGCGCGCACCCGCGACGACCTCTACCTGGGCGTCGCGCTGCAGGCGCAGGAGAGCCGCGGCCGCATCGACCTGGTCAGCGCCGACCCGTCGGTGCAGCCCCGCATCCGGTACGGCTACCTCGCCACCGCCGAGGACCGGCGGCGCATGCGCCAGGCGGTGCGGCTGGCCGCCGACCTGCTGCGGACCCCGGCGATGGCCCCGCTGGTGGCGGCCCGCACCGGCCTGCCCGACGACGTCCTCACCGACGACGCAGCCCTCGACGCCTGGACCCGGGCGCACCTGGCGACGGCCATCCACCTCTCGGGCAGCGCCCGCAGCGGACCGGACGACGACCCCGGCGCCGTGGTCGACCAGCAGCTGCGCGTGCGCGGCGTCGAGGGGCTGCGGGTGGCCGACACCTCGGTGCTGCCCACCGTGCCCACCCGGGGCCCGGCCGCCACCGCCGTGGCCGTCGGCGAACGGGCCGCCGAGGTGCTCGCGGAGGGGTGACCCGGACGGGTGCGTCGGGCCCGGCGGGGCGGGGCACCCCGACGTATCTTGTGCGGCATGAGGTCCGAGGAGCTGCTGGCACCGTGAGCTCGCCGTACCCCCCACTGCCGTACTCCGGCCAGCACGCCGCACCGCACCTCGACCCGGGGGTCGCCGGTCTCGACGCGCCGCGACCCGCGCCCCGTCGCCGGCTCTTCGGTCGCGGGATCACCGAGGGCGAACCCACCCCGAGCCCGGCCGACCTAGCCGCCTGGACCCAGTACCTCGCCACCCCGGTGCCCTCGCCCCGGCGCGTGGGGGTCATCGCGCTCAAGGGCGGGGTCGGCAAGACCACCCTGTCGGTGCTGCTGGCCAGCACCCTCGCCCGGCACCGCGCCGACCCGGTGCTGCTGTTCGACACCGACACCACCTTCGGGTCGCTGGCGCTGCGCACCGGCGTCCCCCTGCAGGCCTCGGCGCACGAGCTCGCCGTGGCCGGTGACCCCGGCCGCTTCGACGTCCTGGCCGGCGCGCTGGCCCGCTCGGCCGACGGCGCCTGGGTGCTGCCCAGCGGGCGCGACCCCGAGCAGAGCGCCGCGCTCACCGAGGACGTCTACGTGCAGGCGATGAACGCCGTCTTCCGGCACTTCGCGGTCATGGTCACCGACTGCGGCGCCGGGCTGGCGACCCCGCTCATGCGCCGGGTCGTCAGCGGGTGCCACAGCCTCGTGCTGGCCACCTCGCCGAGCGTCGACGGCCTGCTGGCCGCGCACAACGTGCTCCGCTGGCTGCGGGCCAGCGGCTACGAGGCGCTCGCCGACCGCAGCATCGTGGCGGTCACCAACGTGCCCGCCGGCGGGGCCGCGGTCGACGTCGCCGAGGCACGGCACCGCTTCGCCGGGCAGGCCGGGGACTTCCTCACCGTGCCCGCCGACCGCCACCTGGCCACCGGCAGCCAGCTGCGCCTGGAGGCCCTGGAGCCCCGCACCCGCGCCGCCGCCGTCCGGCTGGCCACGTCCGCCCTGGGTGCCGCGCTCGCCACGCCGTGACGGCGCTGGACGACCCGGTCGGCTCCTCGCTGGCCGGCGCGCACGCGGGCATGGCCCGCCGGGCCGGCCGGACGGCGACCTACCCGTCCGACGTGGCGGTGTTCTCCGCCGTCCCGGCCGACCCCACCGCGCAGGACTGGGCCGACCTCGCCGCCCTGCTCGGCCCGGGAGCGGTGGCCGAGCTGTTCATCTCCCCGGCGACCCCGCCCGCGTCGTGGACGCCGCTGTTCGAGCTCGAGGGCCGGCAGCTGGTCGCGCCGCCGCCCTCGGGCGACCCCGACCCGCAGGTGGTGGAGCTGTGCCCCGCCGACGCCGTCGAGATGCTCGAGCTGGCCACCCGCACCCGGCCCGGCCCGTTCTTCCCCCGAACCGGGGAGCTGGGCACCTACCTGGGCATCCGGCACGGCGGTCGGCTCGTGGCGATGGCCGGCGAGCGGCTCCGGCCGGCCGGGGCGACCGAGATCAGCGCGGTCTGCGCCGCCGAGGAGGTCCGCGGGCAGGGGTTGGCCGGGGTCCTGGTCGACGACCTGGTGCGGCGCATCGCCGCGCGGGGCGAGCAGGCCTTCCTGCACGTCGTCGAGGGCAACACCGCGGCCCGCGCGCTCTACCGGCGGCTGGGCTTCATCGAGCGCCGGGCAGTCGTGTTCCGCGGCTACCGGGTGCCGCCGGCCTGACTCAGTCGGCGACGGCCACCCGGACGTCGTCCACCGTGAGGGTCTGCAGCTCCTCCAGCGTGGGCTGTCGGCCGGCCAGCCGGAGCCGCTGCGACTGCACCTTGCGCAGCTTCTCGAACAGCTTGCGGGCCTCGCGGGCGTTGCCGAAGTCGGCCCCGCGCGGCACGGTCTCGAAGTGCAGCCGGAGCATGGCCGCCGCCTGCGGGCCGAGCAGGTAGTCCCCGGACGTGATCATGCGCGTGATGATCAGCGTGAGCTCCTCGGGGTCGTAGTTCTCGAACTCGACCGTCTTGACGAAGCGCGAGGCCAGGCCGGGGTTGGCGTCGAGGAACTGGACCATCTCGGTGGTGTACCCGGCGGCGATCACGGCGAGGGTGTCGCGGCGGTCCTCCATCAGCTTGACGATCATGTCGACCGCCTCCTGGCCGAAGTCGTTGCCGCCCCCGCCCGCCTGCCGGGTGAGCGTGTAGGCCTCGTCGAGGAACACCACGCCCCCGGCGGCCTCGTCGAACACCGCGGCGGTCTTCTCGGCGGTGTGGCCGATGTACTGACCCACGAGGTCGCGCCGGGAGACCTCCTTCAGCGGACCGCCGGGCAGCGCACCGAGCGCGGCCAGCAGCTGCCCGTAGATGCGGCCCACGGTCGTCTTGCCGGTGCCCGGGGCGCCGGCGAACACCAGGTGGTGGCTCGCGCCGCCCACGGCGAGACCGGCGGCGCGCCGCCACTCGTTGACCTGGATCTCGTCGATGATCGAGCGGACCTCGGCCTTGACGCCGGCCAGCCCGACCATGGCGTCGAGCTCGGCCAGCAGCTCGTCGACCCGCTCGGGGTCGCCCTTCGCGCTCGGCGAGCTGCCCACGCCGACGGTCGCCGCGGCGGGGGCCTCCACCACCGCCACCTCGGCACCCTCGGCCACCGAGACCCCGGGTTCGGCGGTGCGCTCGGTGCGGCAGGCCTCGACCCGGCCCGAGGTGCCCGCCGCGAACTCGATGCCCGGGCCCCCGGTGCGGCGCACCGCGCAGCGCTGCAGCGTCGCCGAGGCACCCATGGCCACCGACACCCCCGGCCCGCCGGTGCCCTCGACCTCGCAGCCCTCCAGCACCGGGCGGGCCGAGGAGTAGGCGTACACGCCGCGGGCTCCGGCGTCGCGCACGACGCAGTCGCGCAGCACCGGGTCGGCGCCCAGGCGCACCACCACCGCGTCGTCGGCGCTCTCGGTGACGGTGACCCGCTGCAGCGTGCCGCCGGAGTCCTCGGCCACCAGGCCCTGCTGGGCGCCGGTCACGGTGCAGTCGGTCATCTCCAGGGTGCTGCGGTCGGTCACCCGGACGCCGGCGCCGTACCCGGCCTCGACCGTGCAGTCGGTGAGCACGAGCCGGCAGTCCTCGCCGTCCACGACGTGGGCCTGCCGGCCGACCAGGGTCAGCCCGCGCACCGTCACGGTGCACCCGCGCACGCGCAGCGTCGGCTCGTAGGACGAGCCACCGACCCGCACGACCGCGTCGTCGTCCGTGCTGTCCGCGGCGGTGATGGTCAGGTCGCGCCCGCGGACGTCGAGGACCTCGTCGTAGGTGCCCGGGGCGACCACCACCGTGGCGCCCGGCGCCGCGTCGAGCAGCGCCTCGGCCAGCGTGGGGTAGGCCCCCGGCCGGCCGGGATCCACCTGCAGCGTGCTGCTCATCGTCGGGGTCAGCTCCTGTCGTCGGCCCTGCTCGACCCTAGTGGCCCCCGCAGCCCTAGGCTCGCGGAGGTGAGCGACCGCCCCGACGACGCCTTCCGGGTGGCGCTGGCGTCCGCGGCCGCCGCCGGCGACACGGCCGGGTGCCTGGCGCTGCTGCGCACCGCCGACCTGGCGCTGCCGATCACGGCCGCCGCGCACGCCGGCGACGAGCCCGCCGCCTGGCCCGCGGCCGAGGCCGACGGCCGCACCTGGGTGCTGTCCTACACCTCGGTCGACCGCATGCGCGAGCTCACCGGCGGCGAGGCGACGCACTGCCGGGCGGTGTCGTTCACCGAGCTCGCGGCGGGCTGGCCCGACACCCGGTGGGGGCTGGCCGTCGACGCCGGGTCCGAGCACCCCTTCTTCCTCGAGTCGGGCACGGTGGCCCGGCTGGCCGCCCCCACTCTGCTGCAGGACGCCCAGGCCGAGCCCGACCGGTTGCCGCCGGTGGTGCAGCAGGTGCTGTCCCCGGTCGAGGTCGCCGACCGGCTGGCCGCCGACGAGGGCCGGGTCTCCGGCTACGTGCACCACGCCCGCGACACCGCGCACCTGGGCGCCCCCACCGCCGTCGTCGACGCCGTCGGGCGGGGCCACGAGACCGACGACCTGCTGTCGGTCACGGGCTCGATCACCCTCCTGCGCTGGGCGGTCGTGGGGCGCGAGCTCTACCGCACCCCGCTGGGCGGCACCGACGACGAGCGCCGCGACGCCGTCGCCGGGTGGGTGGTGGAGGAGCCCCCGTTCACCGGCACCGGGTTCGCGTCGCCGGACTCGGTGGTGCGCGAGTACCGCGTCCAGGGGCTGCCGCTGCCGCACGGCGCGCAGATGTTCGAGCTCGAGCCCGACGGCACCGAACGCCGCCGGGCGTTGTGGGACGGGCTGCGCGAGACCTGGGTGCTGGTGGTCGAGCCCCCGGCCGCAGCCGAGCAGGAGGGGGCCCCGTGAGGACGGCGGGGTACCGGGCCCGGTGGCGCGGCGAGGAGTGGCGGGCCGCCCCGGAGCAGCGCGGCGACGGGCTGTGGGTGTGGCTGGTGGCCGACCGGCCGCTCGAGGACTTCACCCCGCTCACCGACGACGGGCCCTGGGTGCACGAGGTGCCGGCGGCGGCCTGCGACGCCGTCGTGGTGGTGCGGCAGCTCGGCACCTGGCGCGGGCACGACGTGCTGGTGGTCGACGAGCGCCCGGGCGACCTGCTCGTCGAGTTCGCCGGCGGCTCGGTCCTGGAGGCCCGGGCCGCCGGCTTCGAGCGTGTGGCCCGCGGGGTGCACCGCCGGTGGGTGCCGGCCGAGGAGCTGCGCGGACGGCGCGAGGAGCAGGTGCTCGTCGACGGGTGAGGTCAGCGGCGCTCGGCGGCCGAACCGAGCAGCCAGCGCTCGACCGACGTGGGGCGCACCTGCACGTGCCGCACCTCGCCGCGGCCCACCAGGGTCACCACGTCGTCCCCCCGGCCGGCCAGCACGGCCTCGCCGTCGGCGAGCCCGAGGGCGCGTCCCACGACGGCGGCCTGGGCCAGGGGCAGGCCCTGCACCACGGTGACGTCGGACGAGCCCAGGCCTGCCGTGTTCCAGCTGCCCGCCGTCTCGGCGACGGTCACCTGGGCCGACCAGGCGCCGACCCGGTGCGCGTCGGCGGAGGCCGACTCGCCGTCGACGACCAGCAACCGGGGGGTCACCAGGGTGCCGGCGGGCTGGGCCCCGGCCCGCTCCGCGACCACGAACGCCCCCGCCCGGGACGTCGCCAGCGAGCTCGCCGCGGCCCAGCCGGCCGGGCGCGAGGTCTCGACGACGACCTCGGCGCCCACGGCCAGCGAGCGCAGCGCGAGCACCAGGGCGAGCGCGACGGGGGCGACGAGCACCACCGAGACCGGCTCGGGGCGGAAGAGGTCGAGGTGCACGGGCTCGCCGGTGGGGTCCGGGCCCAGCAGCACCCCGCCGCCGCCGGCCGCGACCTCGAGGGCGTCGAGGGTGACGGGGTCGGTGCGGGCCGGGGCGAGGGCCGGGCCGGGGACGGCGGGGCCGGTGGCGGGCAGGGCGGTCATCGCACGAACCCGCCCAGCGCCAGGGTGCTGGCCACCGTGACCCGGTGCTCGCCGTCGGCCCGGCGCAGCCGTGCGCCCACCGCCCGGGCGGCGGCGCGGACGTCGTCGACCGCGGACCCCTCGGGCTCGTCGGCACCGAGCACGATGCGCACGGTGCCCTCGACGTCGAGGTCGCCGTCGGGGGTGCGCCGGGCGGCGACCGCCACGACGGAGGGGACCGGGCAGGCCTCGCCGATCGCCGTGACCCACGACCGGCCGGGGCCCTCGGGACCCAGGTCGGGCCAGGTCACCAGCCGGAGCCCGACGTGCCGGCGCCCGGCGGACACCCAGCCCTGCCAGCGCTCGCGGCTGCCACCGGCGCCGCCGGCGGCGAGCTCGACGCGGCCCGCGGCGTCCGGGTGGGCGCCGGCGAGGGCGAGGAGGCCCGCGCGGGCCTCCTCGGGGCTGAGGAGGTGTCCGCGGAGGCCGGCCTTGCGGACCTGGCGCTGCACCCGGCGCACCGCGTTGACCAGCGTGGCGCGCAGCTCGAGGGCGTCGGACCGCTCGGGGGTGCGCTGCACCTGCAGCACGATCCAGCAGCGTCGCCGCACGACCGGGCGGCCGCCGGTCAGTTCGCGCCACGAGACCCCGACCGGGTCGTCGGCGTCGGCGCGACCGGGGGTGGGGACGGTCTGGACGACGAGCTGGGCGGTCAGCCGGGTGTCGGCGTCGTCGCCGGCGGGCAGCAGCGCGGCCAGCGACGGCAGGCGCACCACCCCGGGTGCGAACCGGCTCTCGGTGGCGGGCATCGCCTCGACGGCGACCGCGACCCCGCCGGGGTGGTCGAGCAGCGCGGCGGAGACGTCGTCGACGGTGACCGCGTCGACCCACCCGCCCCCGGCCAGGGCGGCGAGGACGTCGTCGGCGGCCTCGTCGGCGGGGGTACCGGGCACCGGGGCGGCGGAGCGGCGGGCCCCGACCAGGTGGCGCAGTCGGGCGCCGACGGCCTGCCAGGCCCACCGGCCGTCGCGGCGCAGCAGGGTCAGCCCGGTCAGCAACGCGGCGCCGGCTGCCACGGGGGCGAGCACCCACCACGGCTCGCGGTGCACGAGCAGCACGGCGACGACCGCCACCTCGAGGGCCACGAGCTGCAGCACGTGCAGGCCGGCGATCGTCCACGGCCGGCGCGGGGTCGTGGGTCGGCCCGGGTGCACGATCGGCGGACGGAGCTGGGGGTCGGTGGCCGCGCGGGCGTCGTCGTCACGGGCGTCGGCGGCGCGGTCGGCGGCGGTGCGGTCGTCGAGCACCGCCGGTCGGGCGAGCCCGGCGCCGGCCCCGGCGGCCAGGGCGGTCGCGGACCAGGCCGCCTCGGCCCGGGCGGTGTCGGTGCCGGTGGTCGCCTCCCGGGTGGCCGTCGAGGCGGCCGGGCGGGCCGGGGCCCGGGTCCCGCCGTAGGCGGCGGCCGGGCTCAGCGCACCCGGGGCCGGCTGTGCCGCGGGTGCCGCGGGCGCCGCCGGGGCGGTGGACTGCGCGGTCGGGCGTGCTGCGGAGGGCGGGGGCGCCGCAGGCGGCGCAGCGGGCCGCGCGTGGGCGGGGATCGCGGTGCGGCCCGTGACGACGCCCGTCGGGAGAGGAGTGTCCCAGGACGGCGGTCGCGCCGTGCCGGGCTGCTGCTGACCGGCGGCGGGCCCGGACGTGGGCTGCGACGCGGGCTCGGCGGAGGGTTGCGACGTGGGCTCGGAGGACGGCTCCGGTGCCGGGCGGCCCATGGGCTGGCTCACCGCCCGCCACCGCCGAGGGCCGGACCGGCCGTGCGGGGCGCGGACCGGTCCTCGGGACGCTCGATGACCCCGGACCCGGCCTGGTCGACGTCGAACAGCTCGGCGTCACCCACCTGCTCGGGGCGCCGCACCTTCTTCTCCTCCTCGCGCCGACGCGCCGCGGGGCGGGCGGCCGGCGGCGCGCTCTCGGGAGCGGCGCCGGGCCGGGGAGCACCGGCCACGGGGCGGCCCTGCAGCCCGGCGCGCACCGCGGCCCGGGCGGCGGCGGTGCTGGTGCCGGTGCGCTCGGAGGGCGGCGTGGTGCCGCGCCCACCGAGCCCGCCGGGCGGGACGGGCGGGGCCGCCGCCGCGCCGGGCCGGCCGGGGGCTGCGGGGGTCCGGGAACCACCCAGCGACTTCGGCACCGCGGGCCCGCCGGGACGGCCCTGGCCCCCGGGCAGCCCGGGGGTGCCGGGCCCACCAGGTCCACCAGGGGCACGGGGTGCGGTACGACCGGCCAGGTTGTCGGCGCCGGGACGGGCCGGCGCGCCGGGGAACGACCGGTTCCCGGGTGCACCTGGCGCACCTGGTGCACCGGGACGTCCCGCCGTCGGGGACCCCGGTGCACCGGGACGAGCCGCGCCGGGAGCACCCGGGGTGCCGGGGGAGCCCGGGCGGGCGGCGGCGGGGGGAGCGCCGGCGCCGCGACCGGGGAGCTGCGGCGCGGCGGGCATGCCGCCGCGGCCGGCCGGCGGTGCGGCGGGCGCGTTGCGTCCCTGCAGGTTCGACGGCGCGCCCGGGGCGCCGCCGGGCCGACCGGCGCCGGGGGCGCCCGGCGCACCCGGGGGCGGGGCCACGGCTCGACCGCCCAGCCCGGCGGGCATGCCGGGCGGGGGCGCGACGCGGGCCGCGGCTGCTGCGGCCGCAGCGGCGCCGCCGGCAGCGGCACCGGGCGGGGCAGCCGGCGCCGGGCGGGCCGCGGTCGGGGCGACGGGCGCCACCGGGGGCGCCGCCGGTCGGGCACCCGGCAGCAGCACCGGCGGGGCGACCGGCGCCACGGGCGGCGGGGCGAGGGCGGGTGCGACGGGCGGGGGGGCGACGGGCGGTGGGGCGACCGGGGGCGGGGCCACCGGGGTCGCGGTGAGCACGCTCCCGACCTGGGCCGGAGGGGCAGCCGGTGCGGGCGGCGCAGCAGGTGCGGGCGCTCCGCCGGGGGCGCCCGGCGCCGACCCGGGCGGGGTCGCGCCCGGCATGCCCATGGCGCCGGCCCAGGCTGCGTCGCTGGGGCGGGCCGCGTTCGTCGGCCCGGCGAACTTCGAGCCCTGGCTGAGCGCGGACTGCGCCTCGGCGTAGGCCTGGTCGAGGGGGCGGATGACCTCGGCGAGCGAGCGCGCCGTCCACTCCTGGAGGACCTGCGCGTTCTTGTCCTTGCCCCACCAGTCGTTGGAGACGTCCTCCCAGCCCAGACCGGGGATGAGGTCGTCCTCGTCCTCGCGCTGAGCCTCCAGCGCGGCGGACTTGTAGCCCTCGAAGAGGGTCTTCATGTGCGCCTTGAGCTCGCGCACGCGGTCGGCCAGCACGGTCATCGCGGAGCCGTTGTTGCCGGCGGCCGTGCTCCACTCGTCGAGGGACCACGTGGTCTGGCCGATGCGCTCGTAGAAGACGGTGGCGGCGTCGGACTCCCAGTCGGGCTGCAGCTTCTGCCCGGCCGTGCGCAGGTCCGAGGCCCGCTGGTCGAGAGCGGTGGACAGGTTGGCCCAGCTGGTCGCCGCGAGGTCGAGGGCGTCCGGGTCCTCCATGTCCACGTGCTGGTAGTGCATCTTGATGTCGAGCACGGACAGGTCGACCCCGGCCGGGCACGACAGGGGCAGGGAGTAGGGCTCCCGGCTGTCCGACGGGGTGTACCCGAAGTTCTCCGGCACGCAGCTGTCCCCGGGTCAGGCGGTGGCGGGCGAGGGGGACGTCGCCCCGGGCTCGCCCGGAGCCATGATGGTGACGTCGTCGCCGAAGTCGCCGGCGTTCTCGCGCTCGATCTCGTCGGCCCGCTCGTTGACCTCCTCGGCGTGCTCCTCGTCGTCCGAGGGCGTGAACTCCGACTCGCTGGTGCCCAGCTGGTCGTTGAGCTCCTCCACCTGGGCCCACGCGCTGTCGTCGGAGGGGGCCTCGCAGACCTCCGACTCCTCCTCCTGGGCGGCGACCACCGACGGCGGGATCCATCCGGCGGACCCCGGAGCGGCCTGCGGGTCGCCGGCGGACGCGCCCGACTGCTGGGCGGCGGCGCGGTCGCTCTGCAGGGAGGGCTGGCCCGGACCCGGGGTGAAGGCGGCCTCGACGCCGTCCATGTCCCCGCGCTGGTCGGCGTCCCCGTCGCGGTAGTTCTGCGCGACGGTGACCCCGGCGTACCCGAGGGCGGTGAGGCCGTCGGCGGCCTCGGTGATGAACGAACCCAGGTTCTGCGCGACGACCTGGTAGTTGGTCTGGAAGCTCGCTGCCATGCCCCCGCCGCTGCGCCCCGGGTTGGCGCTCACGATCCCGTTGGAGTTGTTGCCGAAGTCGTTGCCGAGCAGCTGCACCTGGTCGATGGATGCCATGCCGAACTCGGAGATGCTGTCGGGCCGGGCGGAGGTGCTGTCGCTCATCGGTTCTCCCGCGTGCTCGTCCAGGTCATCGGTCCAGAGGTCCTCGTCGCGCGCCCGGAACAGTACCGGGCCGGGCCGGTTCCCCGCAGGGCGTGGCGGGGAGCGCGGGCTCAGGAGTCGGGTGCGGCCCAGGCCAGCTGCACCAGCTCGGTGCCCCGGCGGCGGGTCACCAGCCAGCCCCGGCCGGGGGGCTGCGGCATGGGCTTGACCGCCCCCACCAGCGCCCCCTCGGCCTTGTCGCCGTCCATGACGATGCCGGGGGTCGCGAGCTCGCGCAGCCGCAGCAGCACCGGCTCGAACAGGGCCCGGCTGGCGCCACCGCTGCGTCGGGTCAGCACGACGTGCAGGCCGATGTCGCGACCCTGCGCGAGGAACTCCAGCAGCGGGGCCAGCGGGTTCGGGTTCGCGGCGGCCACCAGGTCGTAGTCGTCGACGACGAGGTACAGCTCGGGCCCGTCCCACCAGCTGCGGTCGCGCAGCTGGGCGGGGGTGACGTCGGGGCCGGGCAGGCGGCTCTGCATCACCTGGGCCACCTCGGCCACCATGTCGCGGGCCATCGGGGCCGAGGTGGCGTACCCGATGCTGTGCTCCTCGCCGACCGCGCCGAGCAGGCTGCGCCGGAAATCCAGCGTGAGCACCCGGACGTCGTAGGGCGACCACTGCTCGGTGACCCGGCGGACGAACGAGCGCAGGAACGTGCTCTTGCCGCACTCGGCGTCGCCGAACACCACCAGGTGCGGCTCGCTGCGCATGTCCAGGTGCACGGTGGACAGGTCGTTCTCGGTGATGCCGATGGCGATGCCCTGGTTGGGGTCGGCCAGCAGCTGCCCGTGCTCGACCAGCGACGGGAGCAGCCGGACGCCGGGGGCCACCGGCCCCTGCCAGTGGCTGCGCACCGCGTCGACCAGGCCGGCGACGCCGTCGGCGAGGTCCTCGGTGCCCTGCTCGCCGTCGATGCGCGGCAGGGCGGTGAGCACGTGCAGCTTGTCCGGGGTGATGCCGCGGCCGGGGGTCTCGGCGGGCACGTTGACCGCGGTGCGGCGGTCCAGCAGCGAGTCGCCGGGGTCGCCCAGGCGCAGCTCGAGGCGGGTGCCGAACAGGTCCCTGATGGCCGGCCGGAGGTCCAGCCAACGCCCGGCGCCGACGACGACGTGGATGCCGTACGACAGGCCGCGGGTGGCCAGGTCGGTGACGGCGGCCTCGATGTCCTCGAAGTCGTTGCGCACGGTGAGCCAGCCGTCGACGACCAGGAACACGTCGCCGTACGGGTCGTCGGTGACCTGCCCCGAGCGCAGCCGGCGCCGGTAGGTGGCCATGCCGTCGACGCCGAGCCGGGCGAAGGCCAGCTCGCGGCGGCCCAGCAGGCCCTGCAGCTCGGCCACGGTGCGCCGCACCTGGTCGGCGTCGCTGCGGGCGGACACGGTGCCGACGTGCGGCAGGTCGCGCAGGCCGGCCAGGGTGCCGCCGCCGAAGTCGAAGCAGTAGACCTGCACCTCGCGCGGGGTGTGGGTCAGCGCGAGCGAGGCCACCAGGCTGCGCAGCGCCGTGCTCTTGCCCGACTGCGGCCCGCCGACGACCGCGACGTGGCCGCCGGCGCCGGAGACGTCCAGGACCAGCGGGTCCCGCCGCTGGTCTGCGGGCTTGTCGACCACGCCCACGGTGACCCGCAGCGCGCCCCACAGGTCGGGCGCGTCGACCGTGCAGCCCCGTTCGGGGTGCTCGACGAGCGGTGGCAGGAGCAGGTCCAGCGAGGGCGGCTCGGCGAGCGGGGGCAGCCACACCTGGTGGGCGGGGGTGCCGCGGCCCTCCATGCGGTCGACCAGGACGTCGAGCAGGCTCTCGCCGACCGACTCGGCCTCCGCGGCGGGCTCGGGCTCACCCTCGGCGGGGGCGGCCGGCACGGGCGGGGCGAGGTACTGGGTGTCGTAGGTGTGCACGACCGGGCCCGTGGTGACCCCGACCTCGCGGCGCTCGGTGGGCCGCTTGTAGGTGCCGCTGACGTAGGCGGCGCGGAAGCGCTCGAGCGGGTCGGTGCCGAACTTCAGGAAGCCGTGGCCCGGGGCGCGCGGCAGCTCGAAGGCGTCGGGGGAGGCGAGCACCACCCGGCTCTCCATCGCCGAGTTGGTGCGCAGCCCGACGCGGTAGGACAGGTGGGTGTCCAGCCCGCGCAGCCGCCCCTCCTCCAGGCGCTGGCTGGCCAGCAGCAGGTGCACGCCCAGCGAGCGCCCCACCCGGCCGATCTGCACGAAGAGGTCGATGAAGTCGGGCTTGGCGCTCAGCAGCTCGCTGAACTCGTCGCAGATGATCAGCAGCGTGGGCACCGGGGGCAGCGGGACGCCGGAGGTGCGGGCCCGCTCGTAGTCGCGCAGGGAGCTGTAGTTGCCCGCCGAGCGCAGCAGTTCCTGCCGGCGCAGCAGTTCGCCGTTGATCGCGTCGACCATGCGGTCGACCAGCGGCAGCTCGTCGGCCAGGTTGGTGATGACGGCGCTGGTGTGCGGCAGGCGGTCGAGCTTGGTGAAGGTCGCGCCGCCCTTGAAGTCGACGAGCACGAAGTTGAGCGTCTCGCTGTCGTGCGTGACGGCCAGGGCGAGCACCAGGGTGCGCAGCAGCTCGGACTTGCCGGCACCGGTCGCGCCGACGAGCAGGCCGTGCGGGCCCATGCCGTCCTGTGCGGACTCCTTGAGGTCCAGCTCGACCGGGGCGCCGTCGGGGCCGACGCCGATGGGCACCCGCAGCCGGTCGCGGTTGGGCCGGGGGGCCCAGCCGCGGTCGACGTCGTAGCTGTACGGGTCGGTGATGTCGAGCAGGTCGGCCAGGCCGGTCGCGGTGTTCAGGGCGGCGTCCCCGCCCCGGCTGCCCGCCGAGAGCCGGAACGGCGCCAGCTGCCGGGCCAGCGACTCGGCCAGCGCGGGGGCGAGCTCGTCGGCCCGGCCGATGGCGGCGGTGCCGTCGGTGGTGCGGCTGCTGATCGCGCCGTCGGCGTCGATCTCCAGCACGAGGGTGCCGCGGTCGAGCAGGCGCGGCGGGGGCGTGGAGAGGTCGAGGACGGTGACCCCCTCGACCCCGCCGTCGGTCATGAGGTGGCTGGAGCCGGTGGCCTCGCCCCCGTCGAGGACGACGACCACGTGCGGCCCGCCGACCGGGGCCCCGCTGCCGCTGGGGTCGAAGCGCGGTCGGACGGCGAGGAAGTCGTCGAGCAGCGCCTCGAGCGCGGGCACCGTGGGGGTGACCAGCCGCAGCCGGCCCAGGGCGTCGGAGCGCTCGGGGTGCTGGGCGTGCGGCAACCACTTGGTCCACTCCCACGAGGACCGCTCGTCGTTGCCGGCGGCGACGGCGACCAGGAGGTCGTCGGGGCTGTGGTGCACCGCGAGCTGGGCCACCACGGCGCGGGCCAGCGAGCGGCGGCGCTCCTCGGGGCCGAGCACGTGCACCCGGCCGAAGCCGTTGACCGCCATCGCGACGGGCAGCTCGGGGACGACGGAGTAGGTGAGCACGAACCGGCGCAGGGCGCTGGCGCACAGCGGCTCGAGCTCGTCGAGCGGGCGGGTCTGCGGGGGCACCACCGGGGTGGCCAGGGCCTGCGGACCCCGCCCGATGCGCACCACCCCGAAGTCGGCGTGGTCGCGGCGGCGCTCCCAGAGGCGGTGGCTGGCCGCGGTGACCCACAGCTGGTCGGGCTCGGGGTGCCGGTAGAGCATCGCCTCGCGCTGGGCCTCGGCGGTGCGCCGCACGCTGCGCCGCTGCAGGCTCAGGTGGCGCATGTAGGCGCGGCGGTCCTCGGCCAGCTGCTTCTTGCTCTGCCCGCCGGAGTTCGCCAGGCCCATCGCCACCATGCCCAGCGCCGAGACGCCCAGCAGGCCGCCGGCCACGTAGCCCAGCGGCCCGCCGCGGCCCTGGGTGAACAGCAGCGCCATCGCCCCGGCGCCGGCCAGCATCGGCAGCATCATGAGGACCTGGCCCCACTTCTTGCCCTCGGTGGGGATCTCCGGCGGCGGGTCGAGCACGACCTCGCCGCTGGGCAGGTCGGGGGCGTCGCGACGCGGCTGGCGGCGCAGCACGACCGTGCTCACTGGGGACCTCCTGGCAGCGACCGGGCGGGACGGCGTCCGCGGGTCTCGGGCCGGGCGGCCCTCCGCCGCGAGAGTGATCCGTATCGTATGGCCCGGCCGGGCGACCGGGGTCGCAGGACCGGCCACCGACCGACGCAGGATGGGTGGTGCCAGGTGACGCGGTCCCTCGGCGGCGGGCTCGCCAGGGTGACGGTGGCCGCGCCGCGTCGCCGCGTCGACGTCGCCCTGCCCGACTCGGTGCCGGTGGCCGAGCTGCTGCCCGCCCTGCTGCGCAACGCCGGCAAGGGCCTGGCCGACGACGGCCAGCAGCACGGCGGCTGGGTGCTGCGCCGGGTCGACGGACAGCTGGTCGACCCTGCCCGCTCGCTGGCCGGTCAGGAGCTGCGCGACGGCGAGGTGCTGCACCTGGTGCCCCGCCAGGACGACTGGCCCGAGCTGGACTACGACGACGTCGTCGACGCCATCGCCGGCGCGGCCCGCGCCACCAGCCCCGACTGGGGCCCGGCCGCCACCCGCCGCACCGGCGTCGGGGTGGCCTGCGGCGCCCTGCTGCTCGCGCTCGGGCTGGCCGTGACCGGCCCCGACCACACCGTCGCCGGTCTGGTGGTGCTCGGCCTGGCGCTCGTGGCGCTGGTCGGTGGTGTCGTGCTCGCCCGCCTGGCCTCGGACGCCGAGGCCGGGACGGCGCTGGCCGTGGTGGCCATGGTCGCGGCGGCCACCGGCGGGGCGGTCGTGGGCCTGGGCGACCTGGCGCTCACCGACCTCGGCTGGGCCCAGGTGCTGAGCGGCTCGCTCGCCCTGGTCCTGGTGGCCGCAGCCGGGGTGGTGGGCGTCGCCGGGCGCACGCAGTACCCGGTCGGCGGGGTCGTCGTCGGGGTGCTGGGTGCGGTGGGGGCGCTGCTGGCCCGGGCCGAGGCGGTCGACGGCGTCGACGCCGCAGCCGTCCTCGTCGTCCTGGTCGTGGTGCTGACCCCGCTGGCCCCCCTGCTGTCGCTGCGGTTGGGCAAGCTGCCGGTGCCGGCGCTGCCCTCCACCACCGAGGACCTCGTGGCCGACCCCCCGCCGATCGGGCGGGCCCGGGTGCGCGCCCGGGTGCGGCGCACCGACGAGCTGCTCACCGGCATCCTCGGCGGCGGCGCGGTGACCGCGGTGCTGGCGACCCCGGTGCTGGTCGGCAGCGGCCGCACCTCGGCCCTGTGGCTGGTCGCGCTGGTCGCGGCGGTGTCGGTCCTGCGGGCGCGGTTCTTCCCGGCGGCCCGGCACCGACTGCCGCTGCTGCTCGGCGGGCTCGTGCCGGCCTTCGTGCTCGGCGTCTCGGCGACGGGGCTGCCCGCGGGCTGGGTGGTCGCCGGCGCCGTCCCCGTGCTGGTGGTCGTGGCCGCGGCGGCGCTGGCCGCCGGGCTGGCCTTCCGGCACCGGGCGCCGGGCCCCTACCTCGGCCGGGTCGCCGACGTGCTCGACGTCGTCCTCGTGCTGGCGGTCGTGCCGGTGGCCTGCGCCGTGCTGGGCCTGTACGGCTACCTCCGCGGCCTCTACGGCTGACCGGGGTCGTACGTGGCGAGCAGGCGGGACCTCTACCAGAGCTACCAGTTCCTGGTGAAGCGCGTGGTGTCCGGGGTGGTGCTGCGCGAGACCGACCCGGCGCAGAGCCCGCTGCGGCGCATGGGCGGGGCGGTGTTCGGCAGCGTCATGGTCGCCGTGCTGGCCCTCGCGGTCGCGGGGGTGATCGGGGTGGTCTCCCCGGGTGGCAACGACCGCTGGAAGGACACCGAGGCGGTCATCGTCATGGAGGAGACCGGCGCCCGCTTCGTGTGGCTGCCCGACGAGGCCGGGGTCTTCCACCTGCACCCGGTGCCCAACTTCGTGTCCGGCGCGCTGCTGGCCGGTACGGCCGAGGTCGTCGAGGTCTCCCGCGCCTCGCTGGCCGGGGCCCCGCGCGGGCAGACCCTGGGCATCGCCGACGCCCCCGACGCCGTGCCGGACCCGGACCAGCTGGTCGGCGCCCCCTGGACGTTGTGCGCCGCGCCGGTCGAGCTGGCCAGCGGCGAGCAGGTCACCCGCACCGCGCTCGTGGTCGGCGGCACGGCCGACGGGGGCCGGGCGGCCGGCGACGCCGGGTTCCTGGCCCGCGACGTCGAGCGCGGCACCCTGCACTACGTGTGGCAGGGCGTGCAGTACCCCGTGCCGGACGAGGGTGCGGTTCTGCAGGGCCTCACCCTCGGCGACGAGGTGCAGGTGCAGGTGGGCACGGCGTGGTTGTCGGGCCTGCCCGAGGGTGAACCGCTGGCCCCCGAGCCGGTCGCCGGCCGGGGTCAGCCCTCCTCGGCGCTGCCGGGTGCGGTGGCCGGCCAGGTCGCGGTGGTGGAGTCCGAGTCCGGCGGCCAGCTGTACTACCAGGTCGACGTCGACCGGCTGGTCGGCATCTCGCGCGTGCAGGCCGACCTGCTGCTAGCGGACCCGGCCCTCTCGGCGCTGTCCTACGGCGGTGCCCCGCCCACTGCCCTGCCGGTCAGCCCGGCGCAGACCAACGCGGCCACCCTGGTGCCGCTGGCCGAGCGCGGGCCGACCGACCCGCCCGACGAGCAGCCCGAGACGCTGCCGGTGCGGTCGGCGACCGAGACGGTGTGCGCCGCCTTCGCCGGCGTCGACCAGCGCCCGGCGGTCTCCCTGGGGGCCGACGTCGACGCCTCGGCCGCCGCGCTGAGCGAGCAGCGCACCGCCGACGGCACCGTGCTGGCCGACGCCGTGGTGGTGCCGCCCGGCGGGGGTGCGCTGGTGCGCGCCCAGGGCTCGGACTCCGCCACCGACGGCTTCCTGTTCCTGGTGACCGACCGGGGACGGGCCTACCGGGTCCCGGACGAGGCGACCGCCGGGGTCCTCGGCTACGCCGGGGTCGACCCGGTGCCGATGCCGGCCGCACTGGTCGCGCGGGTGCCGGCCGGCTCACCGTTGAGCGCGCAGCTGGCCGCCGGCGCGGGCTGAGTGCTCACCGCGGGCCTGTGGACAACGGCTCGCACGGTCCGGCCCCGTCCAGTACCGTTCGCCGTGCTCACAGGCGCCCCAGGCGTCACCACGGTCCGAACCGGTCGATCAACCCGGCCGATCTGGAGGGATGAGGAACACATGGCAGACGGAACCGGTGCCAGTCCGGAGCAGATGGCGGCCTTCGCCCGCTCGGCCTCCGAGGCGTCGCAGCAGCTCACCTCGCTGTTCACCTCGCTGAACAGCAACCTGGCCACCCTGGAGTCCCAGTCGCGCGGGCAGTTCGCCGCCGCCTTCGCCCAGGTGAAGTCCACGGTGGCCACCGAGAGCGCGAACATGAACGCCGCGCTCGGCGCGATCGCGCAGTCGGTCGGCCAGGCCGGGGTCAACTACACCCAGGGTGACGCCGACCAGAAGAGCCTGATGACCAACGTCGAGGGCACCACGACCGGGATCACCAGCGGCCTCGTCCGCTGATCGAGCGCAAGGAGAAGGAGCAGACATGAGTGGTGGCGAGTACCAGGTCAGCTGGGCGCTCCAGAGCGAGGCCGCAGGCTTCGTCAACAGCGCCGCCTCCGGCCTCGACACCTCGCTCAGCGAGGTGAACAACCAGGTCAACTCCCTGATGAGCACCTGGACCAGTGACGCGCAGGTCGCCTACTCGGCCCGTCAGCAGCAGTGGAACACCGCTGCCGACCGGATCAAGGAGGCCCTGATCTCGTTCCAGGCCGCGTTGAACTCCTCGGCGGAGACCTCGCAGGCCACCGAGCAGGCCAACGTGGGCCTCGTCTCGGGCTGAGCCGCGCCGCACGCACGACGGCCGTCCCCTGCACCGCAGGGGCGGCCGTCGTGCATCCGTCCCGGGTCGCTCAGGGCAGCGGCGGCGGGCGGAACAGGGCGTCCCCGGGTACGAACTCGGGGTCGCGCTCGACCCGCCGGGCGGGGGCCGGCGCGCCGGCCCGCCAGCGCCGTCGTCGGGCCCGGGGCAGCGCCACGGCCACCAGCACGACCAGCGCGGCGGCCGCGAGCATCCCCGCGGCCCAGCGCAGGGCCAGGGTGTCGGCCCGCTGCTCGGTCGCGGCGCGCGCCACGGCCACCTCGTCGACCGGTGGGGGCCGGTAGCCCTGCGGGGAGGCGGGCGCACCGCCCGACAACGGCTCGGTCAACGCCCGCGACGGCGACAGCTCGCCGGCGCCGTACCCGAGCACGCCGGCGGCCGGCGTCGCCGTCCCGACCAGCTGGGCCTCGACCGCCGGGCCCCGGGCGGGGCCGGACGGCAGGCCGACCTCGGGGGAGCCGACGAGCAGGGCCGCGGTGGCGGCCACGAACGCGGCGGCGAAGGCGGTGCCGCTGTGGACCGCCTGCGCCGTCGAGCCGGCGGCCACGAGGTCGCCGCCGGGGGCGACCACGTCGACGTACTCGCCGATCTGCGACCCGCGGCTGCGCTGGCCGCTGCGGTCGACCGCGCCGACGCCCACGACGCCGTCGTAGGCCGCGGGGTAGGGGGTCAGCGACGCCGGGTCGGGGCGGTTGCCGCGCTGGTCGTCGTGGCCGTCGCCCACGGGGGCCACCACGACGACCCCGGCCTCCAGGGCACGGGTCACCGCGGCGGCGACGTCGGGCACGTCGCCGTAGAGCACGGTGCCGACCAGCACCACCTGCGCCCCGCCGGCGACCGCGGCGTCCAGGCCGGCCGCCAGCCGGGCCGGGTCGACGGGTTCGGCGGCGGGGTCGGTGACCGGGTCGTCGGTGACCTGGACCGGCAGGATCGTGCTGTCGGGGGCCAGCCCCCGCAGCCCGACCCCGGTCTGCGCACCGGCGGCGACGAGGCTGGCCAGCGCCGTGCCGTGCGTCGTGCAGTCGACGTCGGCGGGCCCGGAGCGGACGACGTCGGTGCCCGGCAGCACCCGGCCCTGCAGCTGGGGGTGGGTGGCGGAGACGCCGGTGTCCACGACGGCGACGGTGACCCCGGCGCCGGTGCCGAACGGCCACACCTGGGTGGGTGGGTCGTAGCGCAGCTGCGGCCAGGGCACGTCCTGGACGACGGCGGACTCGGGCAGCGCCTGGTCGCACACCTCGACGGCCACGGCCCGGCCGGCCCCGGGACCCACCAGGACCCCGGCCGCCACCGCGCCGGCTGCCAGCGCCGCAGCGGCCGACCGGAGGCGGGATCCCGCCACGTGCGCCTCCCCGGGGCTGCTCGGCACCCGGTCCGCGGGTGCGGGAACCGGCGGGGCCAGTATCGTCGACCCACGTCCCCCGCGGGGTGCCGGGGCCGCACAGCTGGACGAGGAGGTCGCATGGAACCGACGGCGTCCGACGTCACGGCGTTGCGTGTCTACGCCGAGCAGCTGCAGCAGCGCTTCGAGTCGATGGTGGCCGAGGCCCCCGCCCTGCTGGCCAAGGCCAAGGCGGTGCAGGTGACCGAGAAGTCCCGCGACGGGCTGGTCACGGTGACGGTGGGCCCGCAGGGTGACCTGGTGCGGCTCGACCTCGACCCGCGCATCTACCGCCGTCCCGACTCGCGCGAGCTGGCCGACACGATCACCGCCACCGTGCAGAAGGCGGCCGCCGCCGCCCGCGACCAGGTGGTGGACACGTTCTCCGCCGTCGTGCCGCCCGAGCAGATGCGGGCCACCCTCGACGGCGACCTGGACCAGGTGATCGGCGACATGCACCGACGGACACGAGGAGCCTGAGATGGCGGAGACCAACAGCGGCAACAGCGTCTCGATCGACCCGGCGCAGGCCGGCGCCGGCATCCTGGCCTGGGAGGCCGCCGAGGGGGCGCTGAACCAGTCGGTGACCAACCGGCTCGCCACCATCCAGAGCCTGCAGGGCGGCCAGCCGTGGGGCAGCGACGAGGCGGGGCAGAACTTCGCCTCCGGCGACGCGGGCTACGTGCACAACGCGGGCGCCGTGGGCGACGGCGTGCGTGCGGTCGCCCAGCAGCTGCACGAGCGCGGCCAGGGTGCGCGCACCGCCATCGGCAACTCGCTGGCCTCCGACGCCGACCAGGCCGCCGAGGTGCTGCCGGTCGACGCGCAGGTCTCCGGCGCCGGGACGCCGGGCAGCGGCTCCTGAGCCCCACCCCCGCGCCGTCGGGCGCAGTGGGACAGTTCACGTGCGCCACCGCCGGCGCCTGCCGACGACCTTGAACCGGGGGTGAGATGAGCTCCGGCGACGTCACGCCCGCCTGGGAGGTGGGCGACCAGCCCGACTGGTTCGTCGACCTGGTCTCCATGGTCGTCTCCGGGCAGAGCTGGCCCGAGGGCAGCGAGACGGCCGTGTGGGCGATCCGCGACGAGTGGGCCGCGCTCGCGCAGGAGCTCAGCGACGCCGCGGGCGAGCTCAGCGACGCCACCACGACGCTGCGTGCCGGCTGGGACGCGCCGGCGGCGCTGGCCTTCGAGGACGTCGCGCAGCAGCTCATCGCCTCGCCCGAGTCCGGCCTCGCCGCGTTGCTGCAGAACGTGTCGGCGATGCAGCAGCAGACCGACAACTTCGCGATGGAGACGCAGTTCGGCAAGATCTCCATCAACGTGGCCTTCTGGGTCGCGGTGATCGCCGCGTTCATCGCGCTCATCGGCATGTTCTTCACCGGCGGCGCGACCGGCGGCCTGCTGGGCCCCATCGCAGCAACGGCCCGCACCGCGATCGGGCAGATCATCCAGAAGATCGTCGCCGCCGTGGGCCGCCGGTTCGCCACCAAGGCGATCACCCAGGCCGCCGCCCGCGAGGTCACCACCGCCGCGGCCGGCGCCGTCGGCCGCGGTGTCGTCTCCCGTGCGCTCAGCAACCACGTCGTCCAGCACCTGGGCCGGGAGGTGTTCGAGGAGGTCGCCGAGGAGGTCCTCATCGACACCATCTCGCAGGCCATCCAGATGCAGCAGGGCACCCGCACCGACTGGAACTGGAACAACACGGTCACCTCGGCAGTGGGTGGCGCGCTGGGCGGGGTGATCGGTGCCGGGGCGATCGCGCCGATCCTCGGCCGGGCCACCCGCAACCTGCCGCTCAACCGCGTCGGCCGCGACACCGTGGGCAACCTGCCCGGCCTGGGCAACGCCGTCCGCCGTTGGCCGGGCAACGCGCTCAACGCCGCCGCCAACAACGCGATCACCTCGCCGGTCAGCAGCACGCTGACCAACGGCCTGGTCAACGGGCAATGGGCCTGGCCGTCGGCGCAGAGCTACCTCGGCGCCGCGCTCGGCGGTGCCGGTCGCGCCGGCACCGTGAGCCCGGTCAGCATCGACGTCATCTCGGCCGTCACCCGGCCCGGTCAGACCCTGGGCAACGCGATGCTGAACCAGGGCGCCGACGCCGTCGCCCGAGGCGACCTCGCACAGGGCCAGCTGGGCGGCTCGACGACGACCGCACCCGGAACCGGGGGCCAGAGCGGGGGGACGTCGGGGGCGAGCGCCGGTGCCGCGGGGTCGACCACCGGCGCGGCGGGCTCGACCGGGCAGACCGGCGGGGCGGCGGGTCAGACCGCCGGCGCGACCGGTCAGGCGGGGGCCGGGGGCCAGCAGGCGGGCGGGTCCCAGCAGGGGTCGGGCGCACAACAGGGCTCGGGCTCGCAGCAGGGGTCCGGGGGGCAGCAGGGCAGAACGGCGACTGCCGGTGCGGGCGCCCCGTCCAGTGCGGCCTCGACCCCGGCGACCTCCTCCTCGTCCTCACCCTCGACGTCTGCGTCGTCTTCGCCGACGTCCTCGTCCCCGCAGTCGTCGTCCCAGCAGTCGTCCTCCCCGCAGGGGGCGTCGTCAGGTCAGCAGGGGTCGACGTCGTCGGGTCCGTCCCAGACGACGCAGTCCTCCTCCCCCCAGGGCTCCTCGACGGGTCAGCAGGGGTCGACCTCGACGTCTCCGCAGTCGTCATCCCCCCAGGGGTCGACATCCCAGGCGCCGCAGTCGTCCTCCCCGCAGGGGGCGCCGTCCGGTCAGCAGGGGTCGACCCCGTCTGCCTCGCAGGGGTCTACGTCGTCGGGTCCGTCCCAGACGACGCAGTCCTCCTCCCCCCAGGGCTCCTCGACGGGTCAGCAGGGGTCGACCTCGACGTCTCCGCAGTCGTCCTCCCCGCAGTCGTCCTCCCCGCAGTCGTCGCAGAGCTCGACCCCGTCGGGCCAGCAGGGTGCGACCTCCTCGTCCACCCAGACCTCGCAGTCCGGGCAGTCGCCGTCGCAGTCGTCGCGCGAGGGCGGGCCGACCGACCATTCCGCCCCGCCGGCGGAGCAGCAGTCCCCCTCGCCGGCGACGGAGGGGCAGCCGGACACGACGACAGCCGCGGACCCGGCGTCCGATCCCTTGCGCCAGGCCGTCGAGCACCGGGACGCGGTCGTCGACGACCTCACCCAGAAGCTGAACAAGGGCCTCGCCCCGGAGCAGCAGCTCTCCCGCGACCAGGTCGAGACCTTCCTGCGGGAGCGCGCCGCGAGCCGGGCCGGTCTGCACGTCGAGACGGCGGTCGACACCCCGGCGCCGGCCACCGACACCTCGTCGGTGACCCCCTCCCCGACGACCACACCGTCCCCGGCCAGCTCGTCGTCCACGACGACGGCGTCGCGGGTGAACCCGACGGGCAGCGAGGACGGCGCCGCGCCACCGTCCGGTACCGACACCGGGGCGAGGGAGACCGTCGACGGGCCCGTCGACCCGGGTGCCCGGGCCACCGACGCCGCACCTGCCGACCAGCACACCGCTGACCCCGGCTCACCGCAGACCGTCGCCACCGGCGCGTCGGTGCGACCGGTGGACGACGCAGCTTCCTTCGGCTGGGCCGACGCCCAGTACGACACGTTCCGGTCCGACACCACGGACGTCCCGGCCATCGCCGCCCGCCTGGCGGACACCCTGCGCGCGGATGGCTCCCGAACCTTCACCGAGTCCGACGTCGCCCAGGTCAAGCAGCACCTGATGTTCGACGAGCACGACTTCGGCGACCGGTGGGGAGACGGTCCGACCCGGGGCCGCTTCGACGCCGACCCCGACATCGCCGAGGCGTGGATCCGGCTGCGACGCGGCACGCACACCCCGGCCGACCTGGTGCTCCTCGAGCACGAACTGCACGAGTCCGCCCTCATGCGGGCCGACCCCGGGCTGACCTACTGGGACGCGCACGAGGCCACGCAGCAGGTGCACGACTGGGCTTCGGTGCGCACTCCTCGCACCGGCGAGACGACGGAGGGCTTGACCGATGGCGACGGCGACGTTCGTGGAGCGGGAGCAGCTGACCGACCAGCAGGTGGTCTACCGGTACGGGCCGAGCCCGCAGGCGATGGACGAGCGGCTGACGATCAGCCTGGCGACCGGGGAGACGACGGGCACGACGGACCGCGCCGGATGGGTGGGCGGCTGGCTCCGCCACCGGCAGGGGACGACGGGGACCTGGCCGGAACGGGCGTCGATCGCCACCTGACCGGGACCGGCACCCTCGACGGAACGGGGCCGGATCCAGAGCTGACCCCCGACGACACCGAGGGACCCAGCACCGACCCCGCCACCCGAGGGGAGGCGAGCGATGACCGACCTGCCGGACGGGACCTACGTGGACCGGCGGGGGAGGAAGTACCGCGGGTCGGACACGGGCGACCGGACGACCCTGCTGGTGTTCACCGAGACCCAGGAGGACCCGGAGTTCATCCCGGGACGGGTGCGGGGGTGGCGAACGCGACCGGAGCCGACGGCCGAGGCGGGCCGCCCAGGTCGTTCCACGCCGAGCTCGCGGCCGGCGTCCCCGGGCCCGAGCTGGCCGAGCTCGACGCCCTCCGGCGCACCGAGGTCGGTGCGCTGGACCAGGCGGACGTCGAACGGTTGCAGTCGCTCCGGGACTCGGTCGAGTTCCCACCCGGGGTGCCCATGCAGCGCGCTCTGCAGCCAGAGGCGTTCGAGCTCTACCTGACCAACGGCGTCGTCCTGGACGATGCAGGGGACGTCCTCTACGACGCCACCACGATGGCCGGCTTCAGCGCCCGGTTCGGCGATGTCGCCGACCTCGACACCCCGGCTGCCGTGTACGACGGCCTGGCACTCACCTTCGACGGCGCCGATGGACGGCCGGTGTACGACCGGGACGCCGAGACCCTGCCGGTCCTCCGCTTCCCGCTCGGCGACCCCGGTGCCCTCGAGACGCCCTACGGGGAGCGGTTCGGCGGCTGGCGGCCAGATCCGCCACCGGGCAGCGACGACCCGTTCACCGGCAACGGTTTCACCGCCTCGCCGGACCGGTGGATCCCCGAGACGGTGCTGCGCCCGACGCAGGTCCCCGACGGCGCGCAGCTGCTGTCCATCCGGCGGGACGGTCCAGCCGACCTCCTCGCGACCTTCTCCGCCCGCTCCGGCCGGTGGGTCCTCACCGACGCGGGGCTGGCGGCCCGTGCAGTCCTCGACGAAGGAGCGACCGTTGACCCAGCCACCGGACCTGCCGGACGGCCAGTACGCGACGTGGCGGGGGAGGACGTACCCGGCGGGGCCCTCGACGACGTCGTCGGACCTGGTCGTGGTGTACGCCCCGACGCAGGAGGACCCGGTGTTCCGGCCGACGCCGGACGGGGAGTTCCGGGCGGAGGTCCCGCGGGCCGAGGCGCAGGTGTTCGTGCTGGAGACGACGTGCCGGTGGCGGGGCGAGCCGTTCCAGGTGACGTACGCGAAGCAGCCGGGCCGGTTCGGGCTGACGTGGATGGGCACCGAACCGGACCAGGTGACCCGGTTGGGTCTTCGCGAGCGGGAACGGGGGGTCTGGACGGTCGCGGCCCCGCGGAGCGAGGTGACCGACCTGGTGCAGCACCGGCGAGCGGTCGGTCCGACGGCGCCGCCGCACCACGAGGAGACCTGAGCGAACGGGCTGGAGAGCCTCGGCTGGCAGGCGATGGTCTCGGGATCGGAGGTGACCGACCTGGGGCAGGTGAGCAGGACGGCCCGACCGGGAGGAACAGCGATGCCTCCGGAGTTGCTGCCGACCGGTCCGGTGAGCGGCCACCACGTGCTCTGGCGGGGGACGACGTACCAGGGCAACGTCCTGGCGGACGACCCGGCGACGACGGAGCTGCGCGCCCCGAGCCCGGCGGGCCCGGAGTGGCAGCCGACGACCAACCCGGCGCTGTGGACCCTGCGGGTGCCGACGAGCGAGGTCTGGGCGTTCGAGCTGACGACGACCTGCACGTGGCGGAGCGCCCGGTTCCTGGTGACCCGATGGCTGCCGGACGGTCTGCTGGAGCTGCAGCACCAGAAGGAGGACCGGCACGAGGCCGACCGGCTGGGCCTGCAGGGCAACCCCTGGGACGGGTGGTGGGCGGAGGGCACGCCGGCCGAGGTGAGCGAGGTCCGACAGGAACGGACGACGCTGGGCGGGACCCCGCCGGACTGACGGAGACGGGGGACCGGGGTGATGATCGAGCTGCCGGACGGGATCTACGCGGAGTGGCGGGGGACGACGTACCCGGCGGGGCCCTCGACGACGCCGTCGCACCTGGTGGTGGTCCCACGGGCCGAGGCGCAGGTGTTCGTGCTGGAGACGACGTGCCGGTGGCGGGGCGAGCCGTTCCGGGTGACGTACGCGAAGCAGCCGGGCCGGTTCGGGCTGACGTGGATGGGGGCCGAACCGGACCAGGCGCACCAGAAGGAGATCTGGGCGGACCGACCGAGCAGCCCCCCGCCGACCCGGAGTCGCTCCGCGACGGCCTGACCGCCGCGGAGCAGCCGACGGGAGGACGGCCCGACGGCGGCTGGCCGCCACCGCGCAACGTCGGTCCGGACGGCGCAGTCGAGATGGCCGACGGGACGAGCTACACCCCCCGCCTGGCCAGGACCAGCCTCGACCTGGGCCCACCGTGGTCGGCGGGCCTGGCCGGCCGACTGCCCGGCGGCATGACCGTCGAGCAGTTCACGGCCGCAGCGGGCAGCCGGAAGGACGTCCCGATCACGGACGACGAGGTGGCCGCCATCCATGCCGAGCGCCAGGCCGTCCGACTGGAGGCGGGTGACCTGCTGCAACGTGCGGTCACCCCGGAGTCGCTGCGCAACTACCTGACCAACACCCCGGTAGGGGAGGCAGCGAGCATCTTCTCGCCCGAGGCCACCAAGGGGTTCACAGCTCGGGCCGCCGACGTCGTGGCGTACGCGACCCCCGACGCGCTCCGCTCGGCCCTCGCGCTCGACTACGACGACAAGGACTACGTCGGCCGGGAGGGCCGACCCCCGTACCTGCCCGGGGACGGCTCCGTCGCGGTGCTGCGCTACGCCCCCGCGGACGTCGCCGAACTGCACGTCCCGTACGGGCCTCGCCTGTCTGGCACGGTCGACTACCGCATCCCCTTCACCGGCACGGGGTTCACCCAGAACCAGAGCACCCCCGTGCCGGAGTTCGAGGCCACCGAGTTCGCGCCCCTGTCCACCGGTGCCGAGCTCTGGGCCCTGGACCCGCAGGGCGGCGAGACGCTGCTCGGCGTCTTCGTCCGCAACCCGGCGCGGCCGGACGAGGGGGCATGGTTCCCCAGCCGCGAAGGTGCTGTCTGGGCAGCCACCGGCGACGCCGCTCCACCACGCACGGGCGAGAGCCCCGACCCCGCAGGAGGGACCCATGCCGGACCCGACCACACCGCTGCCGGACGGGGTGTACCTGGACTGGCGCGGACGGACCTACCCGGGCGGGGTCCGGTCGCGGACGACGGCCCTGCTGCTGTCGCCGGACCCGGAGGAGGGGTTCACCCCGCAGCGACCGGGCTGGGGCTTCGAACGGGAGGTGCCGATGGCCGAGGTGCAGATCTGGCGTCAGGTGACCCTGGCCACGTGGCGGGACCAGACGGTCCAGGTGCTCGGCCGCGGGCACGGCAAGATCCAGCTGGGCTACCTGGGGCACGACGAGAAGGAGGCGGAGAGCTCGGGCTGGACCCGCGTCGCACCGGGGGTCTTCACGACGACAGTGCCGGAGTCCGAGGTGGGGGACCAGCGGCAGGTCCGCAGGGAGGCCTGACGAACGCCTCCGTCCACGGTGATGGACCCGCGGACGAAGGAGGTTCGGGTTCCCGAGCTGACCACGACCTGGACGTGGCGTGGCGTTCGGTCGCGGACGAACAGCTGGTCGGGACGGAGGACACGGAGGGGCGAGCTGACGCAGACCTTGCCGGACGGGTCCTCCGTGGTGTGGAGGGGCCGACCGCCCCGCCGTCCCCCTCTCACCTGGAGACCGAGAATGACCGCACAGCAGCTGCCGGACGGGACGTACTGGGAGCACCGCGGGCTGACCCATCGAGGAACGGTCAGGCCCGGGGGGCGGACGGTGCTGCTGCTGTCCCCGGGCCCGTCGGAGGGCTTCGCCCCACGAGCGACGGGCGGGTGGGGCCTGGAGGTGCCGAGGGCGGACGTCGTGCGCACGACCCTGCGGACGACCTGTCGGTGGCAGGACGAGCCGTTCCAGGTGATGGCGCAGGAGGGCGACCAGCTGGTGCTGCGGCACCTGGGCAGCAGCCGGACGGCCCGCGACCTGGGACTGACGGAGGTGGACCGGGGCGTGTTCAACACGACGGTGCCGCTGTCGGCGGTGACGGACCTCGAGCAGGTGCGCACCCCGACCTGACCTCCGCGGTCGCCGAGGCGCTGGGCGCGGTCCCCGAGCCGGTGGCGACCGTCGCCGGGCACGACGTCGTCCGGTGCGGGCCACGGTTGGCCGTCGTCGGCCCGGGCGAACCGGTGGACGTCGACGCCGCGCTCCGCCAGGTGGCCGAGGCCCTCGCCGCCGACCCCGCGCAGGCCGACCTGGCCGAGGCCCTCGCCGACGGCATGCGCACCGGCACGGTGCCCTACGTCCAGGTCGGGGCGGGCCCGAACGGCGCTCCCGTCGCCACCGAGCTGCCGACGACCCCCACCTGGCAGCCGGGCCAGGACGAGACCGGCGTGCCGCGACCGGCCGTGGACCCGGCCCGCTACACCGACCCGGGGACCGCGGAGGCCGACGCCCTGCGCGACGCCCACCGGGTGGCCGGTGGCGACGTCGCCGGCTGGGTCGGCGCGGTCAACCCGCACCTGGCCGACCACCCGCTGGGGACGGCGGAGGCCGAGCAGTGGGCCAACAACTGCGGCGAGTGCGCCCGCCGTGTGGCCGACGCCGTCCAGGGGCTGGCCATGCGCCCGGCCTGGGGCGACCCGCAGCGGGGCGAGTACGCCGAGATGTGGGCTTGGACCGGCGGGGCGCCGACCGCGCAGGCGGTCGCGCCCGCGCCGGTGCCGCCCACCGACGGCTCGCCGGTCGCCGACGACACGAGCGCGTTCACCGCCGACGTCTGGGCCGACCTGGAGGGCCGGCTGCGCGGTGCCCCGGTGGGCACCGTGGCGGTCGTCGGCGTCGACTGGCACGTGCCCGGACTGCCCCGCGGGCACGCCGGCGGGCACTGGTTCAACGCGGTCGTGACGAGCCAGGGGCTGCTCTGGGTCGACGGCCAGGACGGGACGGCGACCGGGTGGCCGCCGTCCTACCCGCACGGCATCTGGCGGGGCGAAGCGATGGTTCGGCGGCCCGGTGCCGCCTGGGAGGGAGTGGACCTTGCCGCAGGACGAGGTACCGGGGACGACGCAGCCGGGGTCGGCGGTGCCGGGCACCCCGGAGCAGGCGGTCGCGGCGACGCTGGCCTGGACGGGGACCGACGACCAGGCGACCGAGGGGACGTGGGAGGCGCACCCGTTCCGGGACGCCTGGCTGGTGACGCGGCCGACCCCGCGGCGGGGCGCGCCGGTGATCATGGTGCGCGGCGGTCGGGTCCGCCCGGTGCACCTGGCGCGCGAGAGCCTGGAGCAGGCCTGGGAGCAGCTGGCCGGCCAGGGGAGCTGACCCCCGCGCAGGTCCTGGAGGAGGCTGCTCCCGATGCGGCCGACACGCTCGGCGACCACCTCGCCTCGCTGATCGAAGGGGAACCCGACGGTGCCCGACGCCCCGACCTACTGGGAGGTCCGCCGCGGGACCCCGCCCGAGCTGACGAGCCTCTACGTGGTCCCGCCGGACCCGTCGGCGACCGTGCTGTGGAACAGGCGGACGGCGACCTGGGACAACGCGCCGGAGATCGTGGACCGGGCGCTGACCCGGGAGTGGGCGGAGGACGCCGGCCAGGTGCGACGGGTGGACCGGACGCGGGCCGAGGAGCTGGCCCGCGAGCTGGGGACGACGCTGCCGCAGGGCTGAACCCCGGGCCGGGTCCGGGCGGGGTCGAGACCGGTGTCCCGCGCGACGAGGTCGAGCCCGACCGCTACCTCTCACCCGGCCCCGACGTCGCCGAGGCGTTGGCCCGCGCAGTCCCGGCCGACCCGCTGGTGGGGCTGGCGAACTGGCTGCCGCTGGTCAACCCGCTGCTGCGCACCCTCGCGCCGGCGTCCGCCGCCGTGCAGGCCTGGGCCAACAACTGCGGTGACTGCGCGCGGGCCGTCGCCGACATCCTCCAGGGCATGGGCATCCGGCCGGCGCTGGGCGACGGCCGCGTGCCTCCCGGCGAGGTCGACGAGGTGTGGTCCTGGACCGGCAGCCAGCCCCTGCAGCGGCTGACGGCGGCACCGGATGCCGATCACGACGCCTTCACCACCGAGGCCTGGTCGGCCCTGGAGGCCGACCTGCGGGACCGCCCGGTGGGCACGGTCGCGATCATCGGGGTGGACTGGCACGACGCCGACCTCGGCCCGGACGGTGGTCACTGGTTCAACGCGGTCGTCACCGGCGAGGGGGTGCAGTGGGTCGACGGCCAGTCGGGGGAGACGTCGGCCTGGCCACCGGGCTACCGGCGGCAGGTGTGGCAGGTGGAGGCGGCCGTCCGTGAACCGGGCGGCCCGTGGACGGGAGCAGAGCTTGACCGAGCAGCAGCAACCGACGGACGGCTCCCCGCAGGAGGCGCTGACCGAGGTGCTCCGGTGGCTGGGGACCGATCCCGCGCAGCAGGACCCGACGCGCTGGGAGGTGCGTCCGTTCCGGGACGCGTGGTGGGTGGCGCCCCGACCCCGTCAGCGGGGCGACTCGGCGTACCTGGTGCGCCGGGGGACGGTCGCGCCGGTCCCGTCGAACGGGCAGGTGCGGGCGGCGGACGTGCACGAGGAGCTGGTGACCCGGCAGGGCTGAGCCCCGAGGCAGCCGCACGGTCCGAGGACCTCGTCCGCCTGGCCGAGCAGGCGACCTCGCCGGACCCGTTGCAGCGACGACGGGCCGCCCGGGTCGCCGCCGAGCTGCTCCCGCTGCTCGGCCTGGCCGAGGGGCGCTACGCCGACGGCGACCGCACCGGGGGCTCGCCGGACTTCGACGACCTGGTCGCCCGGTTGCCGGTCGACGCCCGACGCGCCGTCGCCGTGCTCGGCCTGGTCGCCGACCCCCGGATGCTGCCCAGCGGCCTGCCCACGGCGGGGACGGCCGCGGTCAAGGTGGGGTTCGGTGGGGTGCTCGCCGCGCTCACGTCGGGCGCGACGGCGATCGGCGTCGGCGCCGTCACCGGGGACACCGCGCGCATCACGGGTGGGGTGCTCTCGGCGGTCGCCGGGGTCGCCGGGCAGATCGCCGCCGCCCTCGCCGACCGCCGGCTGGCCCGCCTCGCCGAGCTGCTGCGGGCCGCCGACGACGTCCGTCGGGGTCTGCCGCCCGACGCGGTCGCCGTGCACGACCGCGCCGTCGAGGACGCCCTGCGCCGGGCGCGCGCCGACCAGTCCGCGGCCCACGCCGCCGACGCCGCCACCGCGGCCCTCGCCGAGCTGACCGGGCAGCCGGCGACCCCGGCGCGTCCGGGTGCCCGGGCGCTGAGCACCCTGCAGCAGCGACTGGAGTCCCTCGGCCAGCAGACCGGGCCGGGCCGCACGACCACCCCCACCCGCGCCACCCCAACCCGCGCCGACTCCACCCGCGCCGAGTCCGACCGTGCCGACCAGGCCGCCGCCGACCGGTCCGCGACCGAGCAGGGGCTGCCCGTCGACGCGCCGGGTGCGCGACCGGCCCCCACGCCTGCGCTGCGCGCCTGGGTGGGCAAGGCGACCGCCGGTGCCGGCACCGCAGCCGTCGTCGGCGCCGTCGGCTTCGCCGTCGCGGCCGCACTGGGCTTGGCCGGCTCCCCGGTGACCACGCTGGTCCCCCTGCTGGCGGCCGTCGTCGGCGCCGGGCTGAGCGCCACGCTCGAGAACCGGCAGGCGCAGCACAAGGCCGGCCTCGAGGCCGAGCGGACCGCCCTGGAGGAGGCCCGTCGTCGGGCCCGGGCCGCCGCCGAGCAGGACGCCCGGTCGGCCGCGGACGCCGCGGCGGGGCGGCAGCTCGACGTCGAGGCACGCGCGGCGGCCCGCCGGGCGGCCCGGCTGGACGCGCTCCTGGCCGACGTGGCGGCGGGCGGGTCCGGCCGGTCGGCCACGGCGGCGACCACGGGCACGACCGACCCGACCACCGACCCGACCACCGACCCGACCACCGACCCGGCCACCGACCCGGACGCCGCTGCCGGGTCGACCACCGACCAGCTCACCCCGGGCCCGCGGTCCGGCCCGGTCGACCCCCGCAGCCTGAGCGCCGCCGACCGCGCCCGGGTGGCGGACCTGCGGGAGGCGCTGCAGGCCGTGGAGCACGCCCGTGGACGCCGCCGCACCGCAGCGGTCGCCAGGGCCCGGCAACTGGCCACCGCGATGGGGCTGGAGAGCGCGCCCGTGCTGGACAGCGACCCCGACGCGCTGGGCTGGCCGCACCGCCGCGCCGTGCTGGACGAGGCCGTGCAGCTGCGCCTGGCCGCACTCGACGAGCTGCCCACCGCGGTGCCCGCACCCAGCTGGGCCGTGGCCAAGGGGCTGGCGTCGTCGCTGGTGCCCTCGCTGGCGGCCACCGCCCTCGGGGTGGGCACGATGGGGATCGCCCCCGCCGTCGGGCTCGCCCTCGGTCCGGTCGCGCTGGCCGTCTCCGTGGCGCTGGCCGAGCGCGCCGCCGCGGTCACCAAGGAACAGGGCAAGCGTCCCGGCAGCCGGTGGTCCCGGGCCGCCACCGAGCAGCTCGACGCGGCCCGGACCGAGCGGCGGGCCGAGCACGACGCCGCCCGGGCCGAGCTCGCCGCGCAGCAGGCCGAGAACAGGCGGCGCGAGCAGCTGCTCGCCGACGTCGCCGCGGCCGGTGTGCGGCAGCGGCTGCTGGGGGTCCGCCGCCCGCCCCGTCCGGCGAGCCCGGAGCCGCCGCCGGCGTCGACCACGGTGGAGGAGACGACCACCCCCGCGGTGAGCGCCCCGGCCTCAACGGGCCAACCACACCCGCTGACCGCCGTCGGGCGGATGCTCGCGCCCTCCCTGGCGGTCGCCGCCGGGGCGGGTGCCCTGATGGTGACCGGCACCTCCATGACCCCGCTGGAGCTGCTCTCCCCGGAGGCGTGGCGGGCCCTGGCGGGCCCGGCGCTGCCGATCGCGGTGGGGGCCGCCGGGGCGATGACCGGCGCGGCGCTCGCGCTCGTCGCTGCCGGCGCCGACGTCGCCGCCGGCCGCTCGACCTTCGACAACGAGGCACTGCGGGCCAAGGCCGTCGACCTCCGGCGGGCACGGTGGGCCGGCATCGACCTCGCCCCCGAGCAGGCCGCGCTGCACCGCACCCGTGAGCGCGCCCGGACCCGGGCGCTGGCCGCGCAGGCCGACCTCGCCGCGGCGCGCGACCGGCTCGACGGCCGTGCGGCCCGGTCGGGTCGCCCGGCCGCGCTCGAGCTGCTGCTGGACCGTGCCGCCGCGGTGGTGGCGGCGGTGGAGTCGGCGCTGGGTCGGCTGCCCGGTCTCGGCGGCCACACCGTCCGGACGCACGACACCGCAGCCCCCGACCGGGACCTCGCCGCCTCGGCGCAGGACCCGACCGCCCGCGAGCAGCACCCCGCTGCCCGGGCGCGGGACGTCGCCGTGTTGGCCCGCAGCACCGAGGAGCTGGCGGGGACGGTCCCGGCCGACCGGACCGAGCGCGTGCGGGCCGTGGTCGAGGAGGCCCGCCGACTGGGCCTGCTGGACGCCGGACCCGACCGCGCCCGGCTGCGCACCACGCTGCCCCCGGCCCTGGCCACCGTCTCGGCCGCGCTGGTCGGTGCGGGGTCGGCCGTGGCGGCGACGCTGGCGGAGACGGCACAGGACGAGGAGTTCCTGCGCTGGGTGCGCACCATCGCGAACGCGACCGGGTGGTGGCCGGAGGAGACCTGCGACTGCCCGCCCGGTGTGCCCTGCACCTGCCGCGGCCAGGTCGGGACCCCGCCGGCGTCGACCCCGCCGTCCCCGCAGGCTCCCGCGTCCCCGTCGGCCCCCGCGGCACCCCAGGCCCCGGCCGCGCCGCAGGCCCCGGCCGCGCCGCAGGCTCCGGCCGCGCCGCAGGCCCCGGCCGCGCCGCAGGCTCCCGCGTCCCTGTCGGCCCCCGCGGCACCCCGGGTCCCGGCCGCGCCGCAGGCTCCCGCGGCACCGCCGGTCCCGCCGACGTCCGGGCGTCCGGCCACCCCGTCGCGACCGCCGCTGCCCTACTCGCCGCCGCCGGCCCCGTCGTCCCCGGCCGGCGCGGTCGGCACCGCGGTGGACCTCGACGTGTGGCCCGACGGCATCGGCCGCACGCTCGCCACGGTGGTCACGGTCGTGGCCCCGGGTGGCGCAGCCGTCGACCTGCTGGCTCGCTGGGTGGAGCCGGGGCGCGGCGGTGGGGCGGTGCTGGTGCTGTCCGACGTCCCCGGCGGCGCGTTCTGGTGGGGCGTCCCCGTGGCCGTCACGCAGGCCGTCGAGCAGGCGGTGGCAGCCCTCGGCGTGCCGGAGCACCGCCTGCCCGGGGCCGTCGTCGTCGGGGAGCGGGGTGGCCCCGAGGGCGGCCTCAGCGAGCTGCCGGTCGTGCTGGGCCCGGGGCCGGTGCGGCTGGTGCCCGGGCGCGGCCCACGCCTGCTCCCGCCCGGTGAGGCGGAGTCGGCCCGCTCCGCGTTGCGGCTGCGCGCCGTGCCCGACCTGCTCGGCCGGCTGCGCCAGGTGCTCGCCGGGCGCTGAACCGCGCACGCCCGACGAGGACGGCGATCAGGGTCGGGCGAGGTCCAGGTAGGCGCAGTGGTGGGCCAGCAGCAGCGGCAGGTCGTCCACCACCACGGCGACCGCAGCCAGCAGACGGTCGTGCGTGGGGGGCGGGGCGTCGGGACCGTCCTCGCGCACGAGGGAGAACTCCGCCGCGGCCCAGAGGTCGGCCAGCACCGCGGTGTCGTCCCAGCGGTTGGCGGCCACGTCGGGCAGCTCCAGCACCGGCCACCCGGGCACGCCGAGGGCCGTGGTGCCCGGTGCCGAGCCCGAGCCGATGCCGACCAGCAGCGGGCGTGCCCGCAGCCGGTGGGCGAGGGCCTCGAGGGTGGCGGGGTCCTGCCCGGTCGGCGGGACCCGGACCAGCAGCGACCGCGCCAGCAGGCCCTCGACGACCGCCGACGGGTCGGCCACCCCCGCTGCCGCGGCGTGCGCCAGGAGCCGCTCGGCGCCGGCGAGCGGGTCGTCGCCGGGTACCCCGTGCGCGAGGTCCCAGACCAGGGCCTCGTCGAGCCCGAGGCCCAGCCGCTTCCAGCCCAGCCGCACGGTGCCGACGACCGGCTGCGGCACGGTCTCGGGTCCCAGCCGGAACCCGACCGGCAGCACCCGCGCCCCCGGGCTCACGCCGCACCCGCCGCGGGCAGGGCCAGGTCGACGTAGGCCGCGGTGGTCTGCAGCAGGGCCGGCAGCACCGCGACGACGTCGGCGAGCAGCAGGTCCGGGTCGACCGCCCGCGGGTCGGGCAGGCCGTCGGCGGCGTACCCCGCGGCGTGCCAGCCGACCGACGTCCACAGGTCGCCGAACAGCGGGCCCCAGGCCCAGACGTCGCGCACCGCGCGCGTGGTCTGCACGACCGGACGACCGGGGAGCCCCACGTGGTGCGCGGCCGGCTGGTCGGCCACCTCGCCCAGCCCCAGCACCAGCGGGTGCAGCGTGTGCGCCCCCGCCCACGTGCGGCGGCCGTCGACGGTGTCGGTCAGCTCGCTGACCGCGCCCAGGGCCCGCAGCTCGGACCGCCCGGCGTCGACGTCGGCGTCGGTGAGGCCCCACTGCCGGGCCAGGTCCTCGGCCCCGTGGCCGTCGCGGTGCGCGGCGTCCCACAGGTGCAGCGCGGCCCCGCCCAGCTGCACCGTCTGCCCGGCGAGCTGCACGAAGGCCTGCGCCGCCCGGGGGTCGTGCTCCAGGGAGAGGTCGTACACGGCGAGCCGGCGCCCCAGCGGGACCACCAGCGGCCCGCTCACGGCACCGGCCGCACGCCGTCGCGGGGGACGTCGAGGTACAGCACCTCGGCGGCCAGCAGCTCGGGCAGCCGGTGCACCAGCCGGTCGAGCACGGCGGCGGGGTCGTCGCCGGGGATCGCCGAGGCGCCGGTGAGGCCGGTCGCTGCGGCGTCGAGGTCGGGGAAGAGGTGGGCCCAGGCCCAGATGTCGAAGGCCTCGGGGTCGAGCTCGGCGACCGGCGACATCCAGGTGCCGACCACCCGGCCGCCGTCGTCGGTGGGCAGGGTGCCGACGCCGAGGGGCTGCACCCGGTGGGCGCGGGCGAAGGCGAGCCGCCCCTCGGGGGTCTCCTCGACCCGCACGAGCAGGCCCCGGGCCACGAGGTCGTCGACCAGCGCGGGGTCGAGGTCGGCGGTGGGGTGGCCCACGGCGAGCTCCCAGGTGACCCGCTCGACCTCGCCGACGAGCTTCGGGGTGTCCCACCCGACGCGCACCACGTGGTGCCGGGCGAAGGCACCGATGGACGGGTAGAACGGGCCCATCGCGTGGCCGACCCGCAGCAGCAGCGTCACGGGGCGACCCCCCAGGTGTCCAGGCAGGCCGCGTTCGTGCCCAGCAGGGCGTGCAGGCCGGTGAGGATGCCGGTGAGCAGCTCGTCGGGGTCCACCAGACCGGGGTCGGTGGCGCCGACCCGCGCCGACACCGCCGCAGCTGCCTCGCACGCCCGCCACAGGCTGCTCTCCATGTGCGCCCACTGGAAGAGGTCGTAGGTGGTCGAGCTGCCCACGGCGAGCAGCCGGTCGGGCCGGCCCATGCGGTAGACGTGCGGGGACTGGTGGGTGTTGCCCAGGCCCATCGTGAGGGGCAGCAGGCGCACGGCGCCGGCGAGGGCGTGGGCCGAGGGCGTGCCCGGGACGGCCCGGGCCAGCAGCCCCCGCTCGAGCAGCGCGTCGACGTGCCCGGCCGCGCCGTCGACCTCGGCGCGCTGGGCCGCGGCCAGCAGACCGGCGGGCCCCCAGGGGTCCGTGCCGCCGGCGGGGTCGCTGTGCGCCATCGACCAGAGCGCGAACTCCTCGGGGCCCAGCTCCTCGACCGCGGCGCCCAGCCGCACCTCGACCACCGGGCCGGCCGGACCCACGCCCAGGCACTGCCCGATCGGCAGCACGAGCTCGGCTGCGTCGGGTGGGCTGTCGTCGGCGCTGGACATCGAGGCGACCCTATCGCCGTCGGCGCCCCGCCCGCCCGCGGCGCGGTGTGCCAACCTCGAGCGGTGACCAGCGCACGCCGTCCCCCCGTGATGGAGACCCGCAAGGTGCTGGCCGCGGCGCGGCCACCGGTCGGGCCGGGGCCCAGCACGGCCGCGGTGCTGCGCGGCTGGTCACGGGTGCGACCGCCGCTGCCGGTGGTGCTCGCGGCCGTGCTGCTGCTGGTGGTGCCGCTGGCGCTGCTCGCGGTGGCCGTGCGCTACGCGGTGTCGATCGCCGGGGGTGACTGGCCGCTGCTGGGCAAGCTCGTCGGCGGCTTCCTGCTCTGCGGGGTGCTGGTCATGCTGGCGGCGCTGGCCTTCCGCGGCGTGAAGCGGGTGGTGCACCTCGGGTCGTTCTCCGAGGGGTTCTTCCCGGCCCGGCTGCTCACCATCGCCTGCGTGGTCACCGGCCTGTTCCTGGTGAAGTACGTGCTGGTCGACGGCGAGCCGACGGACCCGACGATGGTCGTGCCGTTCGTGGCGCTCGCCGTCGCCTGGGCGCCGTGGCCGCTGCTGCTCACCACCTCGGCCCAGGCCTGGCCCCGGCGAGTGCGGCTGCGCTGGTCGCGGCCGGCCCGTGACGTCGAGGAGGCCGGGCTGCTCGCGCTGCTGGCGCCGCACCCGTGCCGCGGCGGACCGCCGCCCGCGCGGTACGCGGTGGACCCGGTGCTGGCCGAGACGGGGTCGGGCTGGCGCGTGCACGGCACCTGCCCGTGGTGCGGGGCACCGGTCGACGCCACCGCCCGGGGCGCCGAGGTGCCGGGCGAGGGCGTGGGCGGCGGCGACCTGCACGCCCTCGCCCGCCGGGTGACCCCGCCCGAGGGCGAGCAGCCCGACGTCGCGGCCCGGTGCGACGACGTCCAGCTCGCGCTGCTGCGGAGCCGGTCACTGGTGGGCGTCGCCGTCCACGAGCGGTTGCTGGCCCTGGTGCCCGAGGGCGCCGACGTCGTGCCGGCGCGGCTGCGCACCGGCACACCGGTGCCGCTGATGACGCCGGAGACCGCGTTCGGGCGCGCGGAGCTGCAGCAGGCCGCCGAGCGGCACCGCGCGTTCCTGGCCGCCGCCGAGGCCGAGGTGGCGCGCCGCCGTCGCGGCTGAGTCGTGGGTCGGCGGCGCGCGTCAGCGGGTGGCGCGGATGTGGGTGCTGGTCTGGGACAGCGGGTCCCAGGCGTCGGGGTGCTTCTGGCCGGTGTCGACCACCCAGCCCGGGGTGCGGGCGGCGGTGCGCGCGGAGGTCGTCGACCCTCGACCGTCGGCGGGGTGGGCGCTCAGCTTGACGATGAGCGCGAGCAGCCCGACCAGTGCCAGGAGCACACCACCGATGATCAGGAGCGTCGACGTCATGGCATCGACGCTAGGTGACCGACCGGTCCGTCGCCCCGACAGATGTCACCGAACATCACCGCGCAGTCGCTGTGGGTATGCCAATCTCGACCCCACCCGTCCCACGGGTCCCGGCCATCACCGTGCGGTCGGCAGCAGGGCGGACAGGGCGTCCCAGCGGCTGATGGCGCACCCGTCGGTGCGGGTGAACGTCGCCCGCACCGGTTGCCCGGCCACGGTGCCGCTGACGTCGGCGGTCTGCGGGCCGTCGTACTGCTGCGTGCACACCGCGCCCGGGTCGGGGGTCGCGAACCCGGCCGGCCCGACCGCGTCGACCTGGGCGCACGCGGCCGCGGGGTCGGCGACGTCGCCGGCGGGCGGGTCGCAGGTCAGCGTGCTCGTGACCGTGTCCCCGGACCCGTCGAGGTCCAGGACGACGGTCAGCTGCGTCCCCCCGCTGCTGGCCGACGGTGCGGCGGTCGCCCCGCTGCCCCCGCCGTCCCCACCGCCCTGGCCGTCGCCGCCGTCGCCGGCCCCGCAGCCGGCGAGCAGCAGCAGGGCGCCGAGCCCGAGCGCGGCCCGCCTCACGGCGCGCGGTCGAGCAGGTCGGCCAGCACGCGGGGCAGGACGTCGTCGGGCACGGCCTCGGGGTCGGGCAGCGCCTCCAGGGCCAGGCCGTTCGTGAGCGCGATGAGCACGAGGGTCAGCCTGCCCGCGTCCCAGCCGGTGTGCACCGGGTGGTCGGCCAGGAACCGCTCGACGACCTCGCAGACGCGGGCCCGCAGGTCGCGCCGGGAGGCGACGAACGCCGCCCGGGCGCCGGGGTCGCGCACGGCCCGCTGCCAGAACTCGAGGTAGAGCAGCTGCCAGGCCGGGTCCCGGGCGGTCAGCTCGGTGCCGACGGCGGCCAGTGCCCCGGGCAGGTCGGCGGTGCCGGCCAGGGCGCGCTCGACGGCGGTCACCCGGGCGGCGACCTCGGCGTCCATGAGCGCGAGGAACAGCTCGTCCTTGCTGCCGAAGTTGGAGTAGACGGCGCCCTTGGTGAATCCCGCCGCCGCGGCCACCTGGTCGGTGCTGGCCCCGGCGAAGCCGCGCTCGGCGAACACCGCGCGCGCGGCCTCAAGCACCCGCGCCCGCACCTGCTCGCGGCGCGGTCGGGTGCGCACCGTCACGTCGTCCGGGCTTGCCTCTCCCACGACGCGGAGCATACTCGTCGGTATCGGATACGCACCGGTATCGAGGAGAGATCGATGAGCCAGCACGGACTGCACGAGGCGCCCCGCCGGGAGCTGCTGCCGGGGGTGACCCGCCGGGCCGCCGTCCTGGTGGTCGGTGTCCTGCTGCTGCAGCTGGGCTTCGTGCTCAGCTACGTGGGCGCGTTCCACTCGCCCACCCCCCGCGACGTCCCGCTGGCCGTGGTCGCCCCCGCCGGGGCGCCCGCCGGCACGGCCGACTCGCTGGTGGCCCAGCTCGACGGGTTGCCCGGCGGCCCGGTCGACGCCACCGCCTACGACACCGAGGACGCCGCCCGGCAGGCGCTGGGCGACCGCGACGTCGACGGCGTGCTGCTGGTCGGCTCCGGCACCGAGGACGCCCTGCTGGTGGCCGGCGCCGAGGGGGGCGCGGTGACCAGCGCGCTGGAGCAGGTGCTCACCCAGGTCGAGGGCGCCCAGCAGCGCACGCTCACCACCACCGACACCATCCCGGCCGGGGACGGCGACGCCCGTGGCCTGTCGGCGTTCTACCTGGCCGTCGGGTGGGTGGTCGGCGGCTACCTGGTGGCCTCGATCATCGGCATCAGCGCCGGGTCGCGACCGCTCACCCGCGGCCGAGGCGCCACCCGGCTCGGCGCGCTCGGGGTCTACTCGCTGGTCAGCGGCCTGGGCGGCGCGATCGTCGCCGGGCCGGTGCTCGGCGCGCTCGACGGCGGGCACCCCCTCGCGCTCACGGCGTTCGGCGCGCTGCTGGTCTTCGCCGTCGGCGCATTCACCATGGCGCTCCAGGTCTGGACCGGCCTGGTCGGCATCGGGCTGGCCATCGTGCTGTTCGTGATCCTGGGCAACCCCAGCGCCGGCGGTGCCTACCCCGCACCCCTGCTGCCGCCGTTCTGGTCGGCCATCGGCCCCTGGCTGCCGCCGGGCGCCGGCACCGGCGCGGTGCGCGGCATCGTCTACTTCAGCGGCGCCGGGGTGGCCCAGGCCTGCTGGGTGCTGGCCGCCTACGCGGTGGTCGGGGTGCTGGCCACGCTGGTCGGCTCGGGCCGCGTCACGGCCGCCGAACCGGAGCCCGTCGAGACCGTCGACGTCCGGGTCTGACTTACAGCGCGACGGGCAGGCCGGTGTACATCTCGGCCAGCTCGCGCGCCGCGGCCTCCGAGCTGCACACCCGCTGCAGCTGCGAGAGCTGGAGCTGGGCGTCGAAGTCGTCGCCGTGGGTGTGCAGCATCGAGGTCATCCACCACGAGAAGTGCGTGCACCGCCAGACCCGGGCCAGCGCCTTGTCGGAGTAGGCGTCGACCAGGTCGGTCTCCTTCTCCGCGAGCAGCCGCACCAGGGCCTGGGCCAGCAGCGTCACGTCGGCGACCGCGAGGTTCAGGCCCTTGGCGCCGGTGGGCGGCACGATGTGCGCGGCGTCGCCGGCCAGGAACAGCCGGCCGTGCCGCATCGGCGAGGACACGAACGAGCGCATCGGCAGGATCGACTTCTCGGTCACCGGGCCGGTCTGCAGCTCCCAGCCCGGCAGCGCCATGCGGGTGGCCAGGGCCTCCCAGATGCGGTCGTCGGACCAGTCCTCGATCTTCTCGGTGGGGTCGACCTGGATGTAGAGCCGCGAGACGCTCGGCGAGCGCATCGAGTGCATCGCGAAGCCGTCGGGGTGCCAGGCGTAGATCAGGTCGTCGGTGCTGGGCGCGACGTCGGCCAGGATGCCCAGCCACGCGAAGGGGTAGGTGCGCTCCCACACCGTGCCCTGGGTGGCCGCGGTGACGATCGGCCGGGAGACGCCGTGGAAGCCGTCGGTGCCCGCGACGACGTCGCACTCGAGCACCTGGGCCACGCCGTCGGCGTCGGTGAAGGCGATCGAGGGGGAGTCGGTGTCGACGTCGCGGGGCTGCACGTCGGAGACCTCGAACAGCAGGGGCGGGCCGTCGTCGAGCTGGGCGGCGATGAGGTCCTTCACGACCTCGGACTGGCCGTAGATCCACACGTTGCGCCCGCACAGCTCGGGGAAGTCCAGCTTGTGCCGGGTGCCCGGGTACTGCAGGTAGATGCCGTCGTGCTCGAGGCCCTCGCGGTCGAGCCGGGCGCCCATGCCGACCTCGCGCAGCGTGTTCACCGTGTGCTGCTCGAGGATCCCGGCCCGGATGCGCGCCTCGACGTAGTCGCGCGAGCGGTTCTCCAGCACGACCGACTCGATGCCCTGCACTGCGAGCATCCGCGACAGCAGCAGCCCGGCCGGCCCGGCCCCGATGATCCCCACCTGAGTACGCACGCCGCCGAGTGTGACCACGGTGACGTCGGGCCAGCGAGGGGTGGCTCCCGTTCAGCGGAATTCGTCGGTGCGGGCCAGTTCGCGGGCGATGCCGCGGGCGGCCACCTGGAGCACCGGCACGAGGCGGGGAAGGTCGCGCTCGGCCCGGTGCGTCGGGACGACGATGCCCAGCGCCGCGGCCACCACGGTCGGGGCGCCGCCCCGGGCGACCACCACCGGTACCGCGACCGAGGCGGCGCCCAGGGACATCTCCTCCGACGTCCGGGCCGCGCCCGACCGGCGCACCTCGGCCAGCTCCCGGGCCAGCCGGACGGGGTCGACGATCGTGTGCCGCGTCTGCCGGGACGGGGCGCGGAGGACGTCCTCGACCACCTCGGGCGGGGCGGCGGCCAGCAGCACCTTGCCGACGCCGACCGCGTGCAGCGGCAGCCGGCTGCCCACCTGGCTGACCACCGGCACCGACTCGCGCCCGGACACCCGGTCGACGTAGAGCGCGTCGAGGCCGTCGCGCACGGCCAGGTGGACGGTGTCGCGCGTGGCGGTGTGCACGTCCAGCAGGAACGGGCTGGCCACCTGGCGCAGCTCGGCCTGCACCGGCGCGAGCAGCCCGAGGTCCCACAGTCGCCGGCCCACCACGTAGCGCCCGTCCGGGCGCCGCACCAGGGCGCCCCAGGCGCTCAGCTCCGCGAGCAACCGGTGCGCGGTGGTGAGCGGCATGCCGCTGCGCTCGGCGATCTCGGACAGCGTGAGGCGCGGGTGGTCGGCGTCGAACGCGTCGAGCACCCGCAGGGCTCGGGACGTCACCGATCGTCCGGGGTGTGCGCCGCCTCCGGCCACGCAGCCTCCTTCCACCCAGCGGGAAGCACAGGGTGCCAGAGAACCGTGCCGCGCCGTACGTTCCGGGACATGACCGGGACCACATCCTCGGGTGACGGGGGCCGTCTCGCCCTGCCCCGCTACGTGCGGGAGGACGCCGGCGCCCGCACCCCCGTCGCCTTCCCCGACTACCGCTCGACCGGCCTGCGCGCCCCGCTGCGCACCCCGGTCGACCTGCCGCACCGGCTCACGGAGATCACCGGGCCGGTGCTGGGCGAGGACCGGGTGGCCCCCGGCGACGCCGACCTCACGCTGCGCGCCGGCGGCGAGGCGCAGGGCCAGCGGATCAACGTGTTCGGCCGCGTGCTCGACAGCGACGGCCGCCCGGTGCCCGGGGCCCTCGTGGAGGTCTGGCAGGCCAACGCCGCCGGTCGCTACCGGCACGTGGTGGACAACTGGCCGGCCCCGCTGGACCCGCACTTCGACGGCCTGGGCCGGGTGGTCACCGACGAGCTGGGGCGCTACGAGTTCACGACGATCAAGCCCGGCGCCTACCCGTGGGGCAACCACCACAACGCCTGGCGGCCCGCGCACATCCACTTCTCGCTGTTCGGGCGGGCGTTCACCCAGCGCGTGGTGACCCAGATGTACTTCCCGGACGACCCGCTGTTCGGCCAGGACCCGATCTTCAACGCGATCCCGCCGGCCGCCCGGCACCGCGCGGTCGCCACCTTCGACCTCGACCGCACCCAGCCCGACTGGGCGCTCGGGTTCCGCTGGGACATCGTGCTGCGCGGTGCCGACCAGACCCCGTTCGAGACCGACGACGACGGAGATGTCGCGTGAGCGAGCACGTGTCCCCCCTGGTCCGCGACGCCGACGGCACGAACGACCGGCGTCCGGGCACGCCCCGACGGGGCAGCGGCTTCCTCGACGGCCCGCACCGCCTGCCGACCACCCCCAGCGCCACCGTCGGCCCGTACCTGGCCATCGGGCTGACCTGGCCCGACGGCGCCGACGCGGTCGCCCCGGGCACGACGGGGGAGATCTGGCTGCGGGGCACCGTGCGCGACGGCAACGGCGACGTCGTCCCCGACGGGATGGTCGAGAGCTGGCAGGCCGACCCCGCCGGACGCTTCGCCCACCCCGACGACCCGCGCGGGTCGTCGTCCACCGCCGGGTTCCGCGGGTTCGGCCGCTCGGCCACCCCCGGCGGGGAGTACGCGATCCGCACGCTGAAGCCCGGCGCCGTGCCCGACGGCGAGGGCGGGTGGCAGGCGCCGCACGTGGACCTCTCGGTGTTCGCCCGCGGCCTGCTCGACCGGGTCGTCACCCGCGTGTACTTCGCCGACGAGGCCGAGGCCAACGCCGCCGACCCCGTGCTGTCCGGGCTCACCGAGCAGCAGCGGGCCACCCTGGTCGCCCGGCCCACCGACGACGGCTACCGGCTCGACATCCACCTGCAGGGTGCGGACGAGACCGTCTTCTTCGCGGTCTGAGACCGGCTGTGAGGATGGGCACGTGACGGGACTCTGGGACGGCACCTTCGCGCGCGGGGGTGCCGCCGCCGCGGTCTCCGACGGCGCCTGGCTGCAGGCGATGCTCGACGTCGAGGCCGGGCTGGCCCGCGCCGCGGCCCGCTGCGGGCTGGTCGCCACCACGGCCGCCGACGAGGTCACGCGGGTCGCGGCCCAGCCGGGGGCGCTGGACGTCGCCGCCGTGGTCGCCCGGGCGGCCGACGCCGGCAACCCGGTGCCGCCGCTGGTGCGGGTGCTCACCGACGCCGTCGGGCCGCACGCCGCCGCCGCGGTGCACGTGGGTGCCACCAGCCAGGACGTCGTGGACTCGGCGATGGTGCTGCTCGCCCGCCGGGCCGTCGCCGCGATCGACGCCGACCTCGCCGCGGCCGCCGACGCCTGCGCCCGGCTGGCCGCCGAGCACCGCGACGACCCGGTCATCGGTCGCACGCTGATGCAGCAGGCGTTGCCCACCACCCTCGGGCTCAAGGTCGCCGGCTGGCTGGCCGGCCTCGACGGTGCCCGCACCCGGCTGGCTGCGGTCGACGCGTCGCTGCCCGTGCAGTACGGCGGAGCGGTCGGCACGCTGGCGGCCAGCTCGGGGTCGGGCGTCGACGTCCGGGCGGCGCTGGCCGACGAGCTGGGGCTCACCACCACCGCCGTCCCGTGGTTCACCACCCGGCTGCCGGTCGCCGACCTCGCCGGGGCCCTGGGCGCCGCGGCCGGGGTGGTCGCCACGGTCGCGCTCGACGTCGTCCTGCTCGCGCAGACCGAGGTGGCCGAGGCCGCCGAGTCGGGGGAGGGGCGGGGCGGGTCGTCGGCGATGCCGCACAAGCGGAACCCCGTCGCGGCGATCTCCGCCCGGGCCTGCGCCCGCCGCGCCCCCGGGCTGGTCGGCACGCTGTTCGCCGCCATGGAGCAGGAGCACGAGCGCTCGGCCGGGGCCTGGCACAGCGAGTGGCCCACCCTCTCGGCGCTGCTGTCCACCGTCGGGTCGGCCGCGGCCTGGCTGGCCGACTGCCTGGGCGGGCTGCGGTTCGACCCCGTCCGGGCCGCCGCCGTGGTCGACGCCGCCTCGGGCGCGCAGCTGGCGGGCGCGCTGGCCGAGGCGCTCACCCCGGCCCTGGGGCGCGGCCCGGCCCACGACGCCGCCGCCGACGCGGTGCGCCAGGCCGCCCGCGAGGGCCGCCCGCTCGCCGACCTGGTCGGCGAGCGCACCGACGTCGACGCCGGCACCCTGCTGGCCGGCGCCGCTCCCGACACCGGCGAGGCCGCCGCCCAGGTCGACGCCGCGCTCGCCGCGCACACCATCACCCGCAGCTGAGGAGACCCGATGTCCGTGATCGACGTCCACCACGAGGTGACCGGGCCCGAGGGTGCCCCGGTCGTCGTCCTGTCCAACTCCCTCGGCGCGACCCTGGAGATGTGGGACCCGCAGGTGGCCGCGCTGGCCGAGCGCTTCCGGGTGGTCCGCTACGACACCCGCGGCCACGGTCGCTCACCGGCCGCGCAGGGGGACTCGACCATCGACGACCTCGCCGACGACGTGCTCGCCCTGCTCGACCGGCTGCGCATCGGCCGGGCGCACGTCGTGGGCCTGTCCATCGGCGGCATGACCGGCCTGCGGCTCGCCGCGCGCAACCCCGAGCGGGTCGACCGGCTCGTCGTGCTGTGCAGCTCGGCGCACCCCGGCAACCCCGACGCGTGGCGTGACCGCGCCGCCACCGCCCGCAGCCAGGGCACCGGCGCCCTGGCCGAGGCCGTGGTCGGCCGCTGGTTCACCCCCGCCTTCGCCGAGGCGCACCCCGACCTGGTGGCCCGCATGCGGGAGACGATCGCCGCCTGCGACGACGAGGGCTACGCGGGCTGCTGCGCCGCCGTCGGCGCGCTCGACCTGCGCGACCAGCTCGACGCGATCACCGCGCCCACCCTGGTGATCAGCGGCGCCGACGACCCCGCGCTGCCGCCCGAGCACCAGGGGGCCATCGCCGCCGGCATCCGCGGCGCGGCGCTGCTCACCCTCAGCCCCGCCGCGCACATCGCCAACGTCGAGCAGCCCGAGCACGTCACCGCCGCGCTGCTGGCCCACCTGGGCGGCATCCGGTGACCGAGCCGACCTCGACCCCGGCCTCGACCCCGAGCACGGACGACGAGCGCCGCGCCGCCGGCATGCGCACCCGGCGGGAGGTGCTGGGCGACGCCCACGTCGACCGAGCGGTGGCCGCGGTGACCCCGCTGACCGCCGACTTCCAGGACTTCATCACCCGCGTCGCCTGGGGCGACCTGTGGCAGCGGCCCGGCCTGGACCGGCGCACCCGCTCGATGCTCACCCTGGCGATCACCGCCTCGCTGCGGCACTGGGACGAGTTCGCGCTGCACGTCAAGGCCGCGGTGCACAACGGGCTCACCGACGACGAGATCGCCGAGGTGTGCCTGCACACCGCGGTCTACGCCGGAGTGCCGGCCGCCAACCACGCCCTCGCCGTCGCCAAGCCCATCCTGGCCGAGCTCCGGACGTGACGTGCCGGAACGGCCCGGCTGCAGGGCCCCGTGGCGCACGCAGTGCGTCGTGGGGGGCAGCCGGGTCCTTCCTCAGTCGGCCGGGATGCTGACCGCGAAGGACACGGTGTTGGGCTGGAAGTCCACGGTCGCCGTGTCGGGGTAGGTGAACACCCCGCCGAAGGTGATCGTGCCGGTGGTGAAGTCCGCCGGGACGTCGAACGCGGTGCCCACCAGGCTCGGGTCGGGCACGATGTCCTGCGCCGGGACGACGGTGCCGTCGGGCAGGGTCAGCGTGAAGTACTCCGAGGGGGCCTCGCCCGCGCTGAGCCCGTCGGCCACCAGGTCGGTGTCGATGACCAGGAAGGCCCGGTCGGGCCCGGAGGGCCGCGCGGTCACGTTCGTGCCGGCGAACCAGCTCAGCGACGCCTCCTGGACGGTCACCGTGAAGGTGAACGGCGTGGTCACCCGGCCCGGCGCGCTGATGACCCCGGGGATCTGCTGCGGGGCGATCGCGTCGGCGGTCCGGCTGGTGCGGGTGGTGATCTGCAGGTTGTCCGCGCCGGGCGAGCCGTCGACCAGCGACAGCGTCTGGGTGTTCTCGCCGTCGACCACGACCAGCTCGACGTCGGCGTCCTCGGGTGCCGAGATCAGGCCCTCGACCGTGGCGCCGGGGGTGACCAGCGAGGGGTCGACGTCGACCTCGTCGCCGCCGTCGACGGTGTAGGACAGGGACGGGGCGTCGTTGCTGTAGCCCTCGCCGCGGTCGACGGTGTAGCTGAACACCCGGAAGACCTCGCCCTCGGCGGGCCGGCGGGCGTCGTCCCCGGTGCCGATCCGGTCAGCCTCGCCGAGCCCGGTGACGGTCACGCGGGCCGAACCGCCGGACAGCGTGGCCAGGCCGTCGGGGGCGCTCAGGTCGACGTCGTCGAAGGGGCCGTCGGCGGTGAACCCGGCGTCGGCCCGCGGCGGCTGGGGCACCTCGAGGCCACCGCTGCCGTCGGGCGGGCCGCCGCCGTCGGGGCGGGCCAGCAGGTCGGGATCGGTCACGGCCTGCGGCTCGGGGTCGGTGGGCTCGTCGGACACGTCGAAGGTGACGTCGCCGTCGCCGTCGGACGGGGCCATCGGGAAGAGCAGGTAGGCGGCGCTCGGGTCGCCGTCGACGAACAGCACCGGACCGCAGACCAGGTCGTCCTGGACGTCGGTCGTGTCGGCGTTGCGGTAGCTGAACCAGCACGCGCTGTCGTCGTTCGTCGCGCCGCCGCGGGACTCGGCGTACGAGGCGAACTTCCCCTCGGCGTCGTCGAGCACCTTCTCCGGCTCGGCCACGGTGCGCCCGGCGTAGGTGAAGTCGCCGCCGCGCAGCAGGAAGAACCACAGGCCGCCGGCGACCAGGGCCACCACGAGCAGCGCCGCGGCGCCGATGATCAGCGGCTTGCGCTTGCTGCGGGGACGCGGCTGCACAGACCACGGGGCCGGGCCGCCGGCCGGGTTCCAGGCCCCGGCCGGCTGCTGCTGGCCCTGCGGGGCGCCCTGCTGGGGACCCTGCGGGGAGCCCTGCTGAGGGTGCTGCGGCGGCACGGCGCCGAACTGCTGGGTCGGGTACCGGCCATCCCAGCCGGCCTGCTGCCCCGGCTGCGGCCCGGACGGGGGCGGGACCGGCGGCCGGCCCTGCTGCGGGCCCTGCTGGGGGGTGGGGGGCGCACCCTGCCACGGAGGGGACGACGGACCGGACTGCTGTCCGGGCTGCTGGCCGGGTTGCTGGCCGGGTTGCTGGCTCTGCTGCTGGCCCTGCTGGGGGTTCTGCCACTGGCCGGGCCACCCTGCCCCGTTGCCTGCCCCGTTGCCGGGAGCCCTGCCGTCGCCGCGCTCGGTCACGTGCCCTCCTCGTCGGTCGACCGAGGGCAGGCTGCCCCGGTCGGCTCTCCGGAGGCCGAAGGTAACGGGTCCGACCGTTTCCGCGCCTGCTGACGATCACCCGTACCGGCGAGCCCCCCCGGCGGAAACGACGGTTACGCAGCGGAAGGGGAGAGTGACCTGCCGCACCGGGGGGCCTGGTCGAGGTGCGGGGGGGCGGGGGGTCTGTGAAGATCGTCCACAGTTCGGTCCACGTGGCCCGGGCGCCGGTCGTCGTGCCGGGGCTCCGTGGTGACACCTCATGAAGCGGGGTGGGGCCGCCGATCCTGCCCCGCTCGACGCCCGTCGTGTCGCGGGGTGCCCGCTGCCAGGAGGTGCCGCGCGCCCGTGCCCGAGAACACCGCACCGCCCAACCGCACCCACGCGGCCCCGGCTCCCCGGCGGGGCCGCCTGCGGGCCGTCCCGTCCCGCACCGACGCCGTGCGGTCCGACGCGGTGCGCCCCGACGGTTCGCGGCCCGACGGCGTGCGCCCCGACCACGTGCTCGACACCGGGCGCCGGCTGCGCATCGCGCTGATCGCCTCCAGCCGGTTCCCGATCGCCGAGCCCTTCGCCGGTGGTCTCGAGTCCCACGTCTGGCAGCTCACCCGCTCCCTGGCCGCCCGTGGCCACGACGTCACCCTGTTCGCCGCCCCCGGTTCGGACCCCGACCTGCCGGTCGAGCGGCTGCCGGTGCGGCGCGTGGAGATCAGCCCGGCCGCACGCGCGGACGTGAGCATGGCCCCGGAGGTGTTCCTCGAGGACCACCACGCCTACTTGGCGCTGATGCTCGAGCTGACCGGCCGGCGGGCGCTGGACTTCGACCTCGTGCACAACCACGCCCTGCACTACCTGCCGCTGGCCATGGCCCCGGCGCTGCAGGTGCCGATGGTCTCGACGCTGCACTGCCCGCCCACGCCCTGGATGGAGTCTGCGCTGCAGAGCGGCGGCCCCACCCCGGTGCACCTGGTGGCCGTCAGCGAGCACACCGCAGCGGCCTGGCGCAGCTCACGCGGGGTGCGCCAGCAGGTCGGCGTGGTGCCCAACGGCGTCGACCTCTCCCGATGGGTGGCCGGCCCGGGTGGCGGTCCGCTCATCTGGTCCGGGCGCATCGTCCCGGAGAAGGGCACGCACCTGGCCGTGCAGGCGGCGCTGGCCGCCGGGCGCGAGCTGCAGATCGCCGGGCCGGTCGTCGACCGCGAGTACTTCGACCGCACCATCGCGCCGTTCCTGGGTCGCGGGGTGACCCACCTGGGCCACCTCGACCACCCCGAGCTCGCCCGTGCGGTGGGCCGGGCGTCGGTGGCGCTGGTGACCCCGTGCTGGGACGAGCCCTTCGGCCTGGTGGTCGCCGAGGCGCTGGCCTGCGGCACCCCGGTGGTGGCCTTCTCCCGCGGCGGCATCCCCGAGGTGCTCACCCCGGCCTGCGGGCGGCTCGTGCCCCCCGGCGACGTCGCCGCCCTGGCCGCGGCGATCCCCGAGGCCGAGCAGCTCTCGCGCGCCGACGCCCGCGAGCGGGCGCGCGCACACTGCTCGGTGGAGACGATGGTCGACCGCTACGAACGCGTGTACGGCTCGCTGGCGGCCGCCGCGGTGGCGACTGCGTGAGGGAGGCGGCCGTGATCGGCTGGTACGTGCACCACCAGGGCCGGGGGCACCTGCACCGGGCCGCCGCGGTGGCCGCCGTCCTGGACCACCCGGTCACCGGCCTGTCCTCCCTGCCCGACCCCGGCGGCCCGTTCGCCGCGTGGGTGCCGCTGGCCGACGACGCCGCGCACCCGGTCGAGGAGGTCACCGCCGGCGGCGCCCTGCACTGGGCGCCCCGCGGGCACGACGGCATGCGCGAGCGCATGGCCCGGCTGGCCGCCTGGGTCGACGAGGCGCGCCCCGCGGCGGTGGTGGTCGACGTGTCGGTCGAGGTCAGCGTCTTCCTGCGGCTGATGGGCGTCCCCGTGGTGGTCACCGCGATGCCCGGTGACCGCACCGACGCCCCGCACACCACCGGCTACACCGTGGCCGACCGCGTGCTGGCCTTCTGGCCCCGCGACGTCCTCGACCCGCCCTGGCTGGCCGACCAGGGCGACCGCGTCGTGCACGTCGGCGCCGTCTCCCGCTTCGACGGCCGTCCCCCCGCCGACCCCGCGCCGGGCACCGCCGTGCTGCTGGCCGGCGGCGGGGGCAGCGCCGTGACTGCCGCCGACGTCGACGCCCTGCGCGCGGTCACGCCGGGCCTGTCCTGGACGGTGCTCGGCGGCCCGGGCGAGTGGACGGCCGACCCGTGGCCGGTGCTCTCGGCGGCCGACGTGGTGGTCACCCACGCCGGGCAGAACGCGCTGGCCGAGGTGGCCGCGGCCCGCCGTCCGGCCGTGGTCGTCGCCCAGGACCGCCCCTTCCGCGAGCAGCACCGCACGACCGAGGCACTGCACCGCTCGGGGGTCGCGGTCGGCCTGCCCCGCTGGCCCGACGCCGCGGCCTGGCCCCGCCTGCTCGACCAGGCGCGTGCCCTGGGCGGCGACGGCTGGGCCCGGTGGTCCCCGGGCGACGCCGCGCAGCGGGCGGCGGCCGAGATCCGTGCCGTGGCCGGCGCGGTGTCCTCCCCGGTGTCCTCGCAGTGAGGACGGCGGTCGTCACCGTCGTGCACGGCCGGCACGCCCACCTCGCCCGCCAGCTCGCCGGCCTCGCCGCCCAGACCCGCCCCGCCGACGACCACGTGGTGGTGGCGATGGGCGACGCCGGGGTGGCGGCGGTCGTCGGTGATCGCGCCCGGGTGGTCGACCTGCCCGCCGGGCCCCGGTTGCCGCTGGCCGGGGCCCGCAACGCCGGCGCGGCCGTCGCCGTCGCCGCCGGTGCGCAGCTGCTGGTGTTCCTCGACGTCGACTGCATCCCCGGGCCGACCCTGGTCGAGCGGTACGCAGCGGCCGCCCAGGACGGTGTGCTGGACTCGGGACCCGTGAGCTACCTGCCGCCGGCCGACGACTACGACCTGGCGACCCTGCCCACCCTGGCTGACCCGCACCCTGCCCGGCCCGCGCCGCCCGACGGCGAGGTCGTGCCGGCGACCGACCACCGCCTGTTCTGGTCGCTGTCCTTCTCGGTCACCGCCCCCACCTGGGCCGCGCTGGGCGGCTTCTGCGAGGAGTACGCCGGCTACGGCGGCGAGGACACCGACTTCGCCGAGACCGCGCACGCCGCCGGCGTCCCGCTGCGCTGGGTGGGTGGTGCGGCCGCGTTCCACCAGCACCACCCGGTGTCCCGGCCCCCGGTCGAGCACCTGGACGACGTGCTGGTCAACGGCGCGGTGTTCGCCCGGCGCTGGGGCTGGTGGCCCATGCAGGGCTGGCTGACGGCGTTCGAGGAGCGCGGCCTGGTGCGCCGCGCCGGCGACGGCTGGGTGGCCGCCTGATGCGCGTGGTCACGGTGCCGCACACGCACCCCTACCTCGACGCCGTGCTGCCCGCCGGGGTCGAGCGGGTCGGTCCGCCGCCTCCGCCGGACAACCCCTGGGCGCCGAGCCCCTGGCTGGATGCCGGTTACCTCACCGCGCACGCCCACGAGGTCGACGTCGTGCACCTGCACTTCGGCTTCGACGGCCTGACGCCCGACGAGATGCTCGCCTGGACCGAGGCGGTGCGCCGCAGCGGCGTGGGCCTCGTGGTGACCGTCCACGACCTGCGCAACCCGCACCACTCCACCCGCGAGCGGCACGACCGGCACCTGGCCGCGCTGCTGGGTGCCGCCGAGGTCGTGCTGACGCTGACCGAGGGCGCCGCCGACGAGATCGCCGAGCGGTTCTCCCGCTCCTGCATCGTCGTCCCGCACCCGGGCCTGGTCACCCCGCTGCCGGACGTCGGCCGCGAGCCCCGCCTGGTCGGCGTCCACCTGAAGTCGCTGCGCACCAACCTGCTCGACCCGCTGGACGTCGTCCGCGCGGCGGCGTCGGGCGCGGTGTCCGGCGGCGGGCGGCTGCGGGTCGACGTGCACGACGACGTCGACCTCGACGCACGGGTGCCCGGGCTGCGGGAGGGCGCGCAGGCGGGGGAGTACGAGCTGGTGGTGCACCCCCGCTACGACGACGCAGAGCTCACCGCCTACCTGCAGACGCTGGCGGTCTCGGTGCTGCCGCACCGGTTCGGCACCCACTCGGGCTGGCTCGAGGCCTGCCGCGACGTCGGCACCCGGGTGGTCGCCCCCACCTGCGGCCACTACGCCGACCAGTGGGACGACGTCGTCCTCTACGGCAACGACGAGGTGCGGGGTCTGGACGCCGGGTCCCTCACCGCCGCGGTGCTGGTCGCGGTCACCCGGCCCTGGCCGGCCAGGGCCGAACCGGCCTGGCGCAGCGAGCAGCGGGCCCACCTGCGCCGGGTGCACGACCACGTCTACAGCCGGGTGGCCGCCGACGGCACGCCCTCGTGACGGCCGAACCCTCGGCGCGCCCCGCTGGCGGGCCCCGCGCCGCCGGGGAGCCGGCCGTGGGGCACCTCGTCGTCGGGCCGCCCGAGCACGGGGTCACCCGGTGCGCCCGTGAGCTGGCCCTGGCCGCCGGCGACGCAGCCGCGCCCGACCTGCTGCACGTGCACTACACCGACCGGCTGTTCGGCCCCACCGCCGAGACGTCGGCCGCGGCGTTCACCGAGCTGGCCCGGGGCCTGGACCGGCCGCTCGTGGTCACCCTGCACGACGTCCCGCCCGACGACGGCTCGGTGCTCCAGCAACGCCGCGCCCGGGCCTACGCCGCCGTGGTGGACGCGGCGGTGGCGGTGGTGGTGAGCAGCCACCACGAGGCGGCCCGGCTGCGTGCCTTCGCCGACGTCGCGCCGCACGTGGTCCCGCTGCCGGTGCAGCCGCTGCCCCCGGGACCGGTGCCCCCGCCCGACGGGCAGGTGGTGGTGCTGGGCTTCGTGTACCCGGGCAAGGGGCACGCCGAGGCGCTGCGGGCGCTCCCCGCCGGGGTGGGCCTCACCGCGCTGGGCCGCGCGTCGGACGGTCACGACGACCTGCTGGCCGAGCTCGCCGCCCTCGGCCCGCTCACCGTCACCGGCTACGTGCCCGACGACGAGCTGCCGTCCCGGCTGCGTGCGGCGTCGGTACCGCTGGCCCCGCACCGGCACGTGTCCGCGTCGGGCTCGATCGGCTCGTGGCTGGCCGCCGGACGCCGTCCGCTGGTGCCCGACGTGGCCTACACGCGCGAGGTGGCGTCCCGCTGCCCCGGCGCCCTGTGGCTCTACGACGACCTGGCCCCCGCGCTGGCCGCCGCCGTGGCCGACCCGTCGCTGACCTGGCTGGCGCCGGGCACCCCGACCGGCCCCACGATGGCCGAGACGGTCGCCGCGCACCGGGTCGTCTGGGCGACGGCGGCGTCGTGACGGTGCCCTCGTGACGGTGCTCGGCGAGCCCGGCCGGTACGTGGTGCGCGGCAACGACTGGTCGGACCTGGACGACGCCCGGCCCGCGTCGCCGCCGACCGTGAGCGTGGTGGTCCCGTACTACCGCGCCCAGGGGCAGCTGGACCTGGTGCTGGCCGGCCTGGCCGCGCAGACCCACCCCGCCACCCGGTTGCAGGTGGTGGTCGCCGACGACGGGTCGCCCGAGCCGCCGAGGGTGCCGGCCGGGGTGGTCGTGGTCGGTCAGGAGGATCGTGGTTTCCGGGCCGCCGCGGCGCGCAACCTGGGTGCGCGGGCCGCGGACGGCGACGTCCTGCTGTTCGTCGACGGCGACACCGTGCCCGCGCCCACCTACGTCGAGGAGCTGGCGGCGCTGCCTTCCCTGGTGCCCGACGCTCTGGTCACCGGCCGCCGCCGGCACGCCGACCTGACCGGCTGGACGCCGGAGCGGGTGCGTGCCTGGTTCGCCGGCGGCCCGGCCCCCGAGGAGCTCACCGAACCGGCGTGGCTGCGGGAGGCCGGGTCGTTGCTGGACGCCGACGACCGCTCGTACCGCTTCGTGATCAGCGCCGTGATGGGCCTGGGCCGGTCGCTGTTCGAGGAGGTCGGCGGCTTCGACGAGACCTTCGACGGCTACGGCGGCGAGGACTGGGAGCTGGCCCACCGGCTGTTCGCCGCCGGGGCCGTGCTGGCGCACCGCGAGCGGGCGGTGGCCTGGCACGACGGTCCTGACTGGGGGCTGCGCGGGGACGACCCGGTCGCCGCGCAGCGGGAGAAGAACGCCGAGACCCGGTCGCTGGCCCGGTTGCTGCCCGACCCGGCGGCGCGCGGGGTGGGTGGCTGGTGGCGGTTCCCCGACGTCGTCGCCCGGCTCGCCCCGGGGGTGGACGTCGACGCGACCGTGCTCGGCGTCCGCTCACTGCTCGCGGCCGGCCTGGACCTGCAGGTCTGGGGCGTCGACCCCGACCTGCTGGACGGCGACCCGCGGGTGCATGCGGGGGAGCCGCCGGCAGCGGTGCTGGCCCGTTGCCGCACCCAGGTCGCGCTGTCCGGCCCGCTGCTGTGGCCGACCGGCGAGCTGGCCCGGCTCGTGGACCTCGTCCGCCCGGGCGGGGTCGGTCGGCTGCTGGGTGACGTCGACGGGGTGGCCGTCGAGGTGGCGGCGACCCGCGCGCTGCGGCGCTGCGCCCGCTCGGGTGTCGACATGTCGACCCTGTTCGGGGAGTCCCGGGTCGACATGTCGGCCTCGGCGCCCGGCCCGCACCCCGACCTCGCCCACCACCTGCCCCGGCTCTGACTGCCCCGCCCCTGACTCCCCGCCCCTGACCCGTCCGGGGTCAGGTGAGCAGGGCGCCCAGGAACACCAGGTAGAGCGCCAGGGCAGCCACCGCGCACGCCGTCGACGGCCGGGTCCACCGACCTGTGACGGTCGCCAGCCAGGCCGCGACCGCGAGCAGGATCCAGGCCCCCGCGTGGCCGCTGTCGACCAGGGCGCCCCACCGCCCCGACGCCACGGGCGGGACACCGTCGCCCCAGGTCGTGAAGACGACCGCGACGGCGGTGGCCACGACGGCCCCGGCCAGCCACCGGACGCGGGGCGCCGACACCCGACCGCCCGCACGGCTCACACCCTCGTCGTCCACGGGCGCATGATGCCTCGCCCCCGCGTGCGTGCGCCACGACGTCCGGACCCGCTACCCGGTCGGCGGGTAGCCGGTGATGATCTCCGTGCCGTCGGCGCGGTGGGTGCGCCAGCGGTGGTCGTCGGGGTCCCATCGCACGGAGTAGCCGTGGTGGACCTGGGTGTGGTGGCGTTCGCAGAGCAGGGCGGTGTTCTCGACGCTGGTCTCGCCGTGGTCGGCGACCCATTCGGCGACGTGGTGGGCGTCGCACCACCAGGTGGGGTTGGTGCAGGCGGCGAAGACGCAGCCGCCGTCGCGGGCTTCGGCGGCGCGGCGGATGTGGGCGGGCACGAGGCGTTGGGTGCGGCCGATGTTGAGCGGCATGCCGTCCTCGCCGAACAGGACGCGGGTGATGGCGGAGTCGCAGGCGATGTGCCGGGCCGTCTCGTTGGACACCTGCTGCCCGGAGCCCAGCCGGGCCGCGTCGGTCACGGTGTCGGGGTCGAGGAGGTCCTCTGCGTCGATGGTGACGGCGACGTGGGCTCGGTTGCCGCGCAGCACCGGGGTGGTGGCGGCGGCGAGGGCGTTGTCGGCGAGCTGGGTCAGGGCGTCGCCCATCTGGTGGGCGTGGCTGCGCTGGTCGTCCTGGATGCGCCCGGCTTGCTGGTAGGCGGTCAGGGCGGTGTGCAGCTTCTCGAACCCGATGGGGTCCAGGCGACCGTGGAAGGTGCCGGTGTCGCGGTTCAGGTGCAGCTCGCGTCCGCGGGTGGGGTCGGGTTCGGGGCCGTCGGGGTCGATCCAGTCCAGGGCACGCTTCACCACCGCCCCCAGAGCATCGGCCTCGGCGCCGGTGGCGCACGCGGTGAAGGTGGCGTCCAGGCCGTCCGCCCCACGCGCGTCGACGCCCATCTCGGCGGCCGCGGACAGGCGGGCCGGAGTGGCGACCTTCGCGACGGTGGCGGTCTGGTCGGGGGTGATCCGGCCGGCGGAGGCTGCGGCGTCCCAGGTCGGCAGCTGCTCCAACGTGCGCCCGGCGCGGACCAGGCGGGCCGCGGTGGCGGGGGAGACCTTCAGGTGGCCGGGCAACCAGGCGCGAATGGTCTTGTGCCCGTCGAACTCGGCGGCCTGGCCGTTCTCCGCGGCCCGGACGGCGTGCGCGAGGGCGGTCTCGACGACGTTGGCCAGCTGCGCCAACCCGCGCACCCGGGCCAGCAGCGTCGGTGCGACCACGCCGGGTCCACCCAGGGGCACCTCCGCGTCGACGACCGCCAGCGCGGCCGTCAGTGCCTCGACGACGTCGGCGGGCACCGTCATCGACAGCTGTCGAGCCGCATCCCGCTCGGCCGCACGGGCGGATGCGGCGCGCTCCTCGCCGGAGCGTTCCTCGGCCGCCCTGGTGGCCGAGACCTCGGCGTCCAGCGCTGCCCACGCCTCAGCAGCGACCGACACCGGCCCGGACGAGAACAGGCCGGTGTCGGGGAAGGGGTCGAACGCGGAGGTGTTGTCGAGTCCGCCCACCAGACCTCCTCCACCCGTTCGATCAGGTGTTCGAAGTCTACTGCGGACAGCGCTGTCGAGCAAGGTGAAAGCCCAGCTCAGAACGCTGTTGGCCCATTCTTGGGTGCCCGCACGACGCGGCCCTCGACCCGGCGTGGTGCGCCGGGCGCACCCGCGACGTGCAGGGCTGGGTCGTCGTCCGACCCGGACCCGGGGGCAGGATCGGGTTCGTGGACGTCGTCGTCGCCGTGCTGGCTGCCGTGGTCGCCTTCGTGCTGGGGGTGCTGCTCCTGGCCTCCCTGGGGAGCGTCGGGCCCGTCGAGGAGCTGCTCGCCCTGCTGGTGGCCGTCGGGTTCGGCGCCGCGGTGCTCCGCGCCCGGCGGCGCTCCGGGAGCGGCGCCCCGTGACGCCGGGCCTTGCCCCACCGGCTCGGCGCCGAGTCGTCGGCTGACGCTCGGGCGCCGTTGCCGGGCAGGTCCTGGGCCGGGGGCGTCACGCGACGGCTGGGGCCGTACGACGAACGGGTGTCAGCTGCCGGGTGGGCGTTCGTCGCGGACGTGGAAGCGGTGCCAGAGGCCCGACAGCTGCAGCGGGCGGGCCACGATCGTCGTCCCCACCACCAGCTCGAGCTCGGCGCCGCGGCCCTCGAGCATGCGGTGCAGCTGCACCACGGTCGACAACCCGGCCGAGTTCAGGAACGTGACCCGGTGCAGGTCCAGCTGGACCGCCCGGGGCGGGTCCTCGCCGAGCAGCAGGTCGGTGACCACCCGGATGACCGGACGCCGGGCCTCGGCGGTGAAGTCGCCGACCACGGTGACCCGCACCGACTCCGGCCCCGACGGCTCGACCGTCACCTCGGGGGCGGGGGGCGCCTCGGTCAGCGGGGACGGCGGCGGATCGGTCGGATTCGTCACGATCGTCCGCCTACCCGGGTGGCGGGAGGATCAAGCGTGCGGTGGCCGGTCGTCGAGGACGATGCCGTCGACCTCGCCGTCGACCTCGACGTCGGCCTCGCCGTCCGGCTCGCGCTCGGTGACCGTGGCGTGCGGCAGGCGGACCGTGAAGACGGTGCGCCCGGGCTCGCTGGTGACGTCCACGGTGCCCCCGTGCGCGGCCACCACGGCGCTGACGATGGCCAACCCCAACCCGGTGGAGCCGGCCTGGCGGGAGCGGGAGGAGTCGCCGCGGGCGAACCGCTCGAACACGTGCCCCCTCAGCGCAGCCGGGATGCCTGGGCCGTCGTCGGCGACCTCCAGCACCGCCCAGCCGCCCTCGGTGCGCAGGGTGACGGTCGCGGTCGTGCCCTCCGGGGTGTGGGTGCGGGCGTTGGCGAGCAGGTTGGCCAGCACCTGGTGCAACCGCGCGCCGTCGCCGGGCACCAGCACCGCGGTGTCGGGCAGGTCGACCCGCCAGCGGTGGTCGGGGCCGGCGACGTGGGCGTCGGAGACGGTGTCGACCACCAGCGCGGCCAGGTCGACCTCCTCGACGGTGAGGTCGCGGCCGGCGTCCAGGCGAGCCAGCAGGAGCAGGTCCTCGACCAGACCCGACATGCGCACGGCCTCGGACTCGACCCGGCGCAGGGCGTGACCCACCTCGGGCTCGACGTCGCTGTGCTGGCGGCGCACCAGTTCGGCGTAGCCGCGGATCGAGGCCAGCGGGGTGCGCAGCTCGTGGCTGGCGTCGGCGACGAACTGCCGCACCTGGGTCTCGGACGCCTGGCGGGCGGCCAGCGAGCTCTCGACGTGGTCGAGCATGGTGTTGAGGGCCGCGCCCACCTGGCCCACCTCGGTGTCGGGGTCGGTGTCGGCGGACGGCACGCGCTCGGCCAGCTGCACCTCGCCGGTCGACAGCTGCAGCGTCGAGACCCGGGTGGCGGTGGCGGCCACCCGGTCCAGCGGGCGCAGCTGCCGCCGGATGGTCAGCCCGGCCGCCCCCGCGGCGAGCGCGACGGCGACCAGCCCGGCCAGCACCTCGACCAGGATCAGCTGGCGGACGGCGTCGTCGACGCCGTCCATCGGCAGGCCGGTGACCACCAGGTCACCGTCGGGTGTGGTGGCGCCGACGACCCGGTAGGTGCCCAGCCCGCCGCCGACGTCGACGGTCGTGGGGGACCAGTCACCCGGGACGGCGGCCAGCTCGTACTGCTCCGACGAGGCCAGGCGCAGCGGCTCGCCCGAGCGGGTCAGCACCCCGGCGTACAGGCAGTCGCCGCCGGCGAACCGGGCCACCAGGGTGCCCTCGCCCTGCCCGGGGGCGAAGTAGTCGCCGTCCGGGGGTGGTGGTTCGTCCCCGTCCCGGTCGCCGCCCACGACCGACTCGGTGCGCGTGCCGGCGCCGGACAACCGGTCGTCGAGCTGCTGCAGCAGTTGGTGACGCAGCACCGCGGTGGACGCGAACGCGACCGCGGCGAGCAGCAGCAGCGTGGGCACCAGGAAGGCCACCAGCAGTCGAGCCCGCAGCGAGAGCCGCCGTCGGGCGGGTCGGGCTGCGGGCTCGGTGCTGGTGCTCATGCGTCCTGTCAGACGGCGGGCTTGATCACGTAGCCGGCGCCCCGCAGCGTGTGGATCATCGGGGAGCGGCCGGCGTCGATCTTGCGCCGCAGGTAGGAGATGTAGAGCTCGACGATGTTGCCCTGGCCGCCGAAGTCGTACTGCCAGACGCGGTCGAGGATCTGGGCCTTGGACAGCACCCGCTTGGGGTTGCGCATCAGGTAGCGCAGCAGCTCGAACTCGGTGGCGGTGAGCCGGATGTCGTCGCCGCCGCGGGTGACCTCGTGCGACTCCTCGTCGAGGGTCAGGTCGCCCACCACGAGCAGGCCGTCGTCGGCCACCGCACGCGACGTGCGGCGCAGCAGGCCGCGCAGCCGGGCGGCGACCTCCTCGAGGGAGAAGGGCTTGGTGACGTAGTCGTCGCCGCCGGCGGTGAGCCCGGCGATGCGGTCCTCGACGGCGTCCTTGGCGGTCAGGAAGACCACCGGGACGAGCGGGGAGTCCGCGCGCAGCTTGCGCAGCACCTCCAGGCCGTCCATGTCGGGCAGCATGACATCGAGGACGACGGCGTCCGGCCGGAACTCGCGGGCGGTGCGCACGGCCTCGGCGCCGTCGGCCGCGGTCTTCACGTCCCAGCCCTCGTAGCGCAGGGCCATCGAGAGCAGCTCGCAGATCGAGCGCTCGTCGTCGACGACCAGCACCCGCAGGGCGGTGCCGTCCGGGCGGGTGAGCTGGGCCCGGGAGCCGGTGGCGGTCCCGGTGGGGCGGGTCTCGATCGCGGTCATGGGGATCACTGTGGACGCCGTTCCTGCGCGTTCCCTGTGAACCGACCAGGAAAGCTCTGTCCGCGCCCGGTGCAACCGGTGCAGGAGATGTGCCGGGCCTGTGAGCCGGACGGGGAGGGTGTGGCCAGGGGCGGGGTCGAACCGCCGACCTCTCGCTTTTCAGGCGAGCGCTCGTACCGACTGAGCTACCTGGCCCCGGTGCCGGCGCCCCCGGGATGAACCGTGGACATCGGTCGGCGACCCTGACGGGACTCGAACCCGCGACCTCCGCCGTGACAGGGCGGCGCGCTAACCAACTGCGCTACAGGGCCTTGCTGTGCTGCTGTGGATCTCTGGTGCGTGCCCCCAACGGGGTTCGAACCCGTGCTACCGCCTTGAAAGGGCGGCGTCCTGGACCACTAGACGATGAGGGCTCGTGCTCGCTGGAGGCAGGACGAACCATACACACCCGCCGGACCCCCTCGTGACAGGGGGGCCCGGCGAGTCCCCGGAAGGGGTCAGTGCGGGGTCACCGACGTGCGGTCGACCGGGTGCGGGACCGGGTCGGCGACCGGGGAGGAGCGGTACTGCTCGATGTACTCCTCGGGGTCCTTGTCGTAGGTGATGCCCTCGCCGGAGTCGTGCGCGTACCGCCAGTCCAGCCAGCGCAGCGCCAGCTCGGCACGCAGCTCGACCGAGGCGTTGCGACGGAAGTCGGGGAGGGCGTCGTGCTCCTCCTCGGCCAGGTGGTCGTCGTTCTCCTCGCGGGCCTTGCGGACCGCGGCCCACCAGGCCTCGGTGCCCGGCTCCTCCTTCGACGCCGCAGCCACGGCGTCGCGGATCTCGTCGTGGTCGCCGATCGCGTCGTCGGTCTCGTCGACGACGTCGCCCTCGGTCGAGTCGTCGTCGCCGGAGTCGCCGTACTTCAGCAGGTAGGGGTAGAAGACCTCCTCCTCGCACGCGGCGTGCACGTCGAGCAGGCGGGCCAGGCCCTTCCAGACCATCCCGAGGGCGCGGGGGTCGTCCCAGACGTCGTCGAGCAGGGCGAACTGGCGGCGCATGGTGTGGTGGTCCTCGAGGACCAGGTCGGTGACGTCGAGCACGGGGGACCTCTCGTGGCGGGGCGGGACTCGTGGCGTCGTGCCCGCCGCGGCGGTCCCGAAACGGCAGGCCAGCCTCACCTGCTCGGGGGAGCTGCCGCGTGCCGCTGCCCGTCCCCGGCCGGGGGAGCTGCCAGGCTGGGCGCATGCGCCGCACCGCCCTGGTCCGAGGACTCGCCGCCGTCCCGCTGTCCGCGCTCGTGCTGCTCGCCGGCTGCGGGGGCGACGCGCAGGAGGCGGGCAGCTCGTCGTCGGCCACCTCGCCCTCGGGGGCGTCGTCGTCCGGCGCCACGTCGGCGGCCCCGGCCACCGGCTCCGGCCCGTCGGCCGAGCCCGGGGCCGAGTCGGCGCCGCCGTTCAGCGCGGACCTGGCCACCGACACCGCCGAGGCGGTCGCCGGCGAGGGCCCCTCGGTGGTCACCGGCATCCGGGTCGCCCAGCAGGAGGGCTACAGCCGGGTGGTCTTCGACCTCTCCGGCTCGGCGACCCCCGGGTGGGACGTCGCCTACACCGACACCCCCACCCAGGAGGGCAGCGGCAGCACCCTCGAGGTGCCGCCGGGCAGCTACCTGCGGGTCACCCTCACCGGCGTCACGAACCCCTACGAGGCGCCGGGCGTGCCCGAGGCCGCCACCGGCTACGCCGCCGCCCAGGCCGCCCCGGTCCAGGGCGTCTACTACGACTCGGTGTTCGAGGGGCAGGCGCTGGCCTACGTCGGCGTCTCCGCCCAGCAGCCGTTCCGGGTGTTCGCCCTGAGCAACCCGACCCGCGTGGTGGTCGACGTCCAGGCGGGTTAGCCCAGGGAGGCGGTCAGCTCGACCGAGTCGTCCTCCACGGACGTGCAGGTCAGCGACAGCGGGCCGGCGCTGACGCTCTCGCCGGTCGCGCACGACACCTCGGCGTCGCCGACCGACAGCGTGGCCCGGCCGTCCTGGGTGCCCGCGAACACCAGCGAGTTGCCCAGGATCGAGGCCTCCGAGCCCTCGCCGGTCAGGGTGGCGGTGCACTGGTTGCTCGAGCACGACACGTTGTTCGACGTGAACGAGCAGCCCGCCAGCGCCAGTGCGGCGAGCAGGGGGACGGCGATCCGGGCGGTGCGGGAGGTCGTCATGGCCGGCAGCGTAGGGCTCAGGGGGTCGGCAGCGCGGGACCCTGCACGGGTTGGTCGGTGGGTGCGGGCTCCTCGCCGTCCCCGGTCGGCAGGGGCTCGACGTAGGTGCGCTCGATGGTGACCTCGGACTGCCCCAGCCCCCCGAGGGTGATCTCGTCGTAGGCGGTCAGCTCGCCGGTGGCCGGGTCGAGGTACAGCACGGTGCACGACAGCGGCGTCGGGTCCTCGCCCTGCAACCCGCGCAGGCCCGCACCGCCGGTGGAGCCCTCGACCATGAGCCGGGTGCCGTCCTCGAGCACGGAGACCTCGCGCTCGTGGGTGTGCCCGGCGAGGACGAGCGGGACGACGCCGTCCAGCGGCGGGGCCTGCTTCGGGTCGTGCACCAGCGCGATCGAGGGCGGGTCGTCGAGCGTGCCGATGTAGTCGACCAGCTCCTGGCCGGTCTCCTCGAGCGTCTGCGTGGCTCCCTCGGCGTCCTTGTCGGGGGTGAACCGCGGGTCGGGGGCGCCGACGACCGAGATGCCGTCGACCGTCGTGCCGGTGTCGTCGAGCACGACCGCGTTCGGCTGCGCGGCGACGGCCGCCGCGGTGACGGCCGAGTCGTGGTTGCCCCGGATGTACACGTACGGGACGCCGAGGGCGCCGATCCAGCCGAAGGTCTGGTTCTCGGCGGGGCTGCCCCAGTCGACGACGTCGCCCGTGTCGAGCACGCCGTCGACGCCGAACTGGGCGACCACCTGGCCCACCAGGTCGGCCCCGGCGGGGTTGAGGTGGAGGTCGGAGACGTGCAGCAGGGTGACGCTGTCGCCGGTGGCCGCCGGGTCGGGCAGCGTCGAGACCGCCGAGTACAGCGTGCTCACGTTGCTGACCAGGTCCTCCAGCGAGGCCCGGTAGGCGTCGTAGCGGGCGACGATGTCCTGCGCCGAGCCGATGAGGCTGTTGGCATTGACCAGCAGGCCGGTGTAGGTGGGCTGGCTCAACGCCTCGGGCCGCCAGGTGGCCACGCCGAGGCCGGCGGTGCCGGCCAGCAGCACGGTGGCCAGCCCGACGGCGATGAACGGCTCGCGGGTGCGCCGCAACGCGATCACGGAGAACAGGGCCGCGCCGCCGAGGGCGGCCGCGCCGGTGGTCCAGGCCAGCTGCTCGACCGCGGTGCGCAGGTCGGCGCTGACCCGGTCGACGACGCCGTCGAGCTGGGCCGGGTCGGTGGCCAGGGCCTGGGCGCGCACCTGGTCGACCCGGCGCAGCTGCACGTCCAGGCGCAGCGGGCCGTCGTAGGCGTCGACGGCGAGCGCGCCCAGCGGCGGGATCTCCAGCTCGGCGCCCCCGGAGATCGCCGGGGTGAAGGCCACCGTCGCGTCGAACGGGCCGATCGGTGCCTCGACCCGGCCCAGCAGCAGGACGCCGAGGGTGGCGCCGACCAGGGCCACGACCACACGCTGCAACCAGCGGACCAGCACGGGCACCCAGCTCCGCCGGGCGGGCACCTCGCTGCCGGCCGCCTCGCCGTCGGTCGCCTCGTCGACGCTGCTCGGCGGGGGTGTGGTCACCGGGTCAGGCTAGTGAGCGGGGGCCCCGGCCGCGTCCGGCGAGGACGCGGCCGGGATGCGCTCACGAGGTGATCTTGCCCGAGATCTCCGCGAGCCGGCGTCCCTGGAAGCGCGCGGCGGCCAGGGCCTCGGGGGAGGCGGCCGCGGAGTTGCCGGCCGAGGGCACCGAGGTGCCGTACGGGTTGCCGCCGGCCTCGAACAGCAGCGGGTCGGTGTAGCCGGGCGGGACGATGACCGCGCCGAAGTGCGAGAACACGTTGAACAGCGTGAGGATCGTGGACTCGTTGCCGCCGTGGGTGTTCTGCGCGCTGGTGAACGCGGTGGCCCCGCGGTTGGCCAGCTTGCCGGTGGCCCACAGGCCGCCGAGGGTGTCGATGAACCCCTTGAGCTGGGCGGACGGCGTGCCGAAGCGGGTGGGCGTGCCGAGGGCGTAGCCGTCGGCCCACTCGAGGTCCTCGGGCGTGGCGAGCTGCACGTCGGACACCGAGTCCAGGTGTGCGCGCCACGCCGGGTTGCTTTCGATCGCGGCGTCGGGGGCGGTCTCGGCGACGCGGCGCAGTCGGACCTCGGCGCCGGCCTCCTCCGCGCCCTGGGCGACGGCCTGGGCGAGCTGGTGGGTGTTGCCGGTGGACGAGTAGTACACGACGGCGATCTTCGTCATCGGGGGTGGACCTCCGGGGTCTCGATGGTCGTTGAACGGACAACGACCTACCCCACCCCGTCGGCCGCTACTCGTGCGCGGACGAACGGGTGGTGAACACCCAGGCGCGCAGGGCCACGAAGCGCAGCAGGCCGATGGCGCCGGTGACCGCGCCGATGAGCAGCACCTCGACCTGCCAGCTGGTGTCCCCGGCGAGGTGGTCGAGCGCGGCCAGCGCCAGGGAGGTCGCCACCAGGCCGACCACGGCCAGGCCGCCGCCCTCCCACTGGGCGGTGAACCAGCCGACCCGACCGCCCGCGTGGAAGGTGAGCCGGCGGTGCAGCTCGTTGGCCAGCAGGGTCGAGGCCAGGGCGCCCGCCAGGTTGGCCGGCTGCTCGCCCACGCCCTCGACGGCCACGAACAGCACTGCGTACAGCGCGCTGGAGATGGCGCCCACCAGGGCGAAGCGGGCCAGCTGGGCGCGGCCGGACTCGGCCTGGAAGAGGTCGTGCACCCGGGCGGTCGACCGCCGTGCGAGGTCACCGGCGACGTCCACCACGCGGGGGTGGCGGAGCAGGCTGGGGCAGGTCACCGGTACTCCAGGGATCGGGCAGATGGTTGCTTCGCGGAACAGTCTCCGGTAGCAACTCGTGTTCGCGCTGTGCATTCCCGGTGGACGCCCCCGCAACCGTGATGGTTGTCACGGACAACCGAGGTGAGCGCCTAGGGTGCCCGGGCATGGGCTCCCGACTGCTCGTCGCCGCGGTCGGTGTGCTGCTGGTCGCGGGGTGCGGCACCGACCCGGCGGCCGGGGACCCCGACGTGTCGATGAGGACCCCGGCCCCGACGAATGCCCCGGCAAGTGCCCTGACGAGTGCCCCGGCCGGCCCGGCGGTGCCGGCGGTCGACGGCATCGCGGGCGAGGTCGTGCGGCTGCGCACCGACGAGGCGGTCGGCGGCCAGGTGCAGGTGCGGCTCACGGCCAGCGGGGCGGGCTTCGCGGTCACGGCGGTGACCCTGACCAGCCCCGCCTTCACCGCCCAGCCACCGACCGCGGTGAGCACCGTCTACGGTCCCGGGCGCACGGTCGACCTGCCGGTGCCGTTCGGACCCGTCGACTGCGCCGCCCCGGTGCAGCCGGTGGCCGCCGTCCTCGACGTGGACCGCGGGCAGGGCCCGGAGCAGGTCACCGTGCCGCTGGCCGGCGACGCGCTGGAGCTGGTGGCCGGCGAGCAGTGCGCGGCCCGTCGGCTGGCCGAGCACGTCACGGTGACCGTGCGGGACCTGACCGCGGACGGCGACCGCGTCACCGGCGCCGTGGTGCTGACCCGGGTGGACGCCGCCGACGTGGTCGTGACGGGGGTGGGCCGCAGCGTGCTCCTGGCGCCGTCGCTGGACCTCCCCGCCCGGTTGGACGGCGACGAGCTCCACCTGCCGCTGACCGTCACCTCGGCCAGCTGCGACCCGCACGTGCTGGCCGAGACCAAGAAGCCGTTCGTGTTCCCGCTGACGGTGGACGTGGACGGCGAGCCGACCGTGGTCGACCTCCCGCTGGCCGAGGGGCAACGGGCCGTGCTGCAGGAGCTGGTGGACCGGGTCTGCGGCTGACCGGGCCCGGCCCCGGACGCGGTCCCGGGGGAGGGGACCGGCCGGGGCCGGGTTCCGACACCCGGCGCGCCGTGGGGGGCGTACGCGACCGGGGGGCTGGGGGGAGGGTCAGGCAGCGCTGCGGGCGCGGGCGGCGCAGCCGACGCGGAGCCACAGGTCGACCTCGCCCGGTACGAGCAGGGCGCCGGCGACGACGTCGGCCGGCGACCGGTGCGGACGGCGCAGGGCGCGCACCGCTCCGGCGACGACGGCGAGCCCGGCGGCCACCGCCCACGGCCAGACCGGCAGCGCGCCGGCCAGCGTCGCCACGAGCGCGGCGAGCAGCGCGACCCGCAGGGCGACCGCGCCGGCGAGGCGTGCCCCGAACCGCTGCGGGCGGGCCCGGCGCCGGGCGAGGGCGGCGACGGTGAGCACCGGGCCGGCGTGCACCCGGGCGGCCGTGGACGTCCCGGCGACGTGGCCGGCGCGGCGGAGGTCGCGCAGCAGCTGCTGGTCGGGGTCGGGCGCGGCGGCGTACCAGGGTGCGGCGGTGCCGCGGGCGGCCGCGACGTCGCGCAGGGCCTGCGCGCCGGCGAGGACGACGTGGCCCCCGCGGGCGTGCTCGCTGCGCCCGCCCTGCAGGGCGTCCATGGCCCAGGCGGTGTGCTCGGCCGGGTCGCGGTGCAGCAGCACGCGGGCCAGCGGGGTGGACCCCAGCTGCTGGTCGACGCCGAAGCGCACGAGGACGCCACCGTGCCGGCCACCGGCGTCCAGCTCGCGCTCGAGCTGCTCGAGGCAGTCGGGGGCGAGCACGGTGTCGGCGTCGACGACGGCGACCAGGTCGGCCCCGCCCTGGAACCGGCGCCAGCCCTGGGCCAGCGCGCCGGTGCGGCCGTCGGTGTTCTCCACGGTGCGCAGCACGGTGGTGCCGGGGAAGCGGCGGGCGACCTGCTCGGTGTCGTCGGTGCAGGCGTCGGCCAGCACGACGACGCGGTCGGCGGGGCGGGTCTGGGCGCGCAGCGAGGTCAGCGTGCGGGCGAGCGTGCCGGCGGCGTCGTGCGCGGGGACCAGCACCAGCAGCCGCGGCGCGCCGGCCGGGGCGGGCTGCGGACGTCGGGCGAGGCGGGCCAGCAGCGGACGGCGGGGCTCGCGCCGGGGGAGCACGCTGCCGCGGACCAGCGGCCGGGTCGTGACGACCTCGGGCTTCCCGGGCATGGTGGCTCGCTTCCGTCGCAGGGCGGGTGACGCTGACCCAGAGGACGCTAGGTGACGCTGCGTCGCCCTGCGATCCCTCGTTCGGTGCTGCCCGACCACTGATCGGGTGAGCGGCGAGCCGCTCGACCCCGGAGCGTAACCGTCTGGACCGTGCCCGCCGTCCGTAGCGGGGTTCTCGTCGTCTCCGGGGGCCTCGAGAGGGCAGGAACCCCGCACTCGGGCGCACCGGATGCCGGCGCGGCAGACCCGTAGGCTTCGGCGGCGGCCCGAGGGCTGCGGGCCTCTAGCTCAACTGGCAGAGCAGCGGACTTTTAATCCGCGGGTTGTGGGTTCGATCCCCACGGGGCCCACTCACCCGCACGGGGAGTGCGCCCGGTCCGCCGCAGGGTCGATGATCACTCCGTGACCACGGCCGGCCCCGGCACCACCCAGGTGAGTGACCCCGCGCCGCCGTCCGCGCTGCGGTCGGTGGTGCGCTTCGTCGTCGCCGGCACCGTCGGGTCCGTGGTCGTCACCCACCTCGTCTACTGGGCGTTCGGGCTGACCTTCGACGCGCTGCCGGTGAAGCTGGTCGCGCACGGGGCGCCGGTGCTGATGCCGCTGCTCATCGCCCCGCTCACCGCCATCCCCTGGGTGCGGCTGCAGAAGCGGCTGACCGAGGCCAACGCGCGGCTGGCCGAGGAGGTCGACCGCCGCACCCTCCTGCAGGGCGAGCTCGAGCGGCAGGCCCGCACCGACCCCCTGACCGAGGTGCTCAACCGGCGCGGCTTCTTCGAGCTGGCCGAGCGGTCCTCCACCACGGGCGCCGTCCTCGTCCTGCTGGACCTCGACGACTTCAAGGCCGTGAACGACACGTTCGGCCACGCTGCCGGCGACCTGGTCCTGCAGGCCGTCGTCACCGTCGCCCAGGAGCTCACCGAGACCGCCGGCGGGGTGGTCGGTCGGCTGGGCGGCGACGAGTTCGTCGTCCTGCTGCCCCCGACCACCGAGGCGGTCGCGCACCGTCTGCGCGACCGGATGACCGGTCTCGACGTGCCGCTGCCCGACGAGGACGGCGTCACCACCTCGGCCTCGGTCGGCATCCTCACGATGCGGGCCGGCCAGACCGTCGACGAGGCCCTCGCCGAGGTCGACGGCGGCATGTACGAGCGGAAGCGCGCCGTCCGCTCGCTCTGAGTCACCCGGCCGTGGCGTCGGCCAGCGGCTCGGGGCACTCCCCACCGCGCGAGGTCACCAGCTCGAAGTGCCACGCCTCGTTCGCGTAGGTGCGGCACAGGCCGTAGTCGTCGCCGAAGCGGCTGAGCCAGTCCATCGCGTCGTAGGGCGCGATGTCCACGGCCCGGCCCGTGACGTGCTGGGACAGCTCGGGGCTGAGCACGAACCGCTGCGCCTCCTCGACGCTGCCGTGCTCGACGACGGCCTGGTCGAACAGGGCCTGCTGCAGGGCAGCGCTGCGCCACCCGCTGGTGATCTGGACGTCGATGCCCTCCGCCGCCGCCGCGTCCGCCGCGTCCTGCACGGCGTCCAGCAGCGCCCGCTCCAGGTTGGCGACGGCCGGTTGGCCGGTGTCGTGGGGGGAGAGGTGCTCGCCGTCGGGCAGGAACCCGTCGTCCGGCCCGAGGACCACGCCGTCGGGGGTGGTCAGGGTCGGCGACGGCTCCTGCGCCACCACCGCCGTCGTGGCGCAGGCGGCGAGCGCCAGGCAGCTGAGCAGCAGGGCGGGGGTGCGGCGGCGGATCGGCATGGCGACGACGGTCGCGCCCGAGCACCGCGGTCCACCTCCACCGCCGGTGCCGAGGTCGACGCCCAGGTGCCGGTCGCCCGGTACCTGCGGGGGATGCCCGGCGGCGGCCCGGGGCGCGATGCTCTCGGGGTGACCGAAGCGCAGGAGGCACCACCCCGGGGCTGGGTGGGCGACGTCGTCCCCGCCCTCGCCGTCGCCGGGGCCGGGCTGGTCGACGCCGTCCGCACCTCGCAGCTGACCTTCGGCTACGGGTACGGCTCGGGCCTGGGCTGGGTGGTGCTGGCGACCGCGGTCACCGTCGGCACCTGGCGCCGGCTGCCCTCCCTCGGGGTGGGGCTGGCCTGGCTGACCTGCGCCCTGCAGGTGGTCCTGTACCTCCCGCCGATGGCGACCCAGGCGTCGCTCGCGCTGGTCGCGTTCGGCGCGGCCCGGTGGGGGCGGACGGCGACCGTCGTGGTGTCCGGGCTCTCGCTGCCCGCCGGGGTGCTGACCGCGCTGCTGCTGTTCCGGGACGGCTGGACGCCGGCCAGCGGCGGCAGCTTCCGCGAGGTGCTGGCGCCGGTGACCACCCAGAGCACGACCATCCAGCTGGGCGTCGTCGGGCTGGGTGCGGTGGCCCTGGCCGCGCCGTGGCTGGCCGGGGTGGCCGTGCGGTTCGCCGTCCGGGCCCGGGACTCCCAGGTGCGCCAGCGGGCGGCCGAGGTGCGCGAGCAGGAGAGCGCGGAGGTCGCCCGGCTGCGCAGCGACCAGGCCCGGCTGGCCGCCGACGTGCACGACGTCGTCGGGCACTCCCTGGCCGTGATCCTGGCCCAGGCCGAGTCGGGCCAGTACCTCCCCGACGACGACCCCGCCCGCCTGAAGAGGACCCTGGCGGTGATCGCCACGTCGGCGCGCACCTCGCTGCAGGACGTGCGCACCGTGCTCGCCGCCACCCGCGAGGACTCGGCGCCCACCGACCTCGACGACCTCGTGGACGGCGTCCGGCGCAGCGGCCGCGAGGTGGTGGACACCCAGTCCGGGCGCCCGCAGCCGCTGCCCCCCGACCTCGCGCCGGTGGCCTACCGCGTGCTGCAGGAGATGGTCACCAACGCCCTGCGGCACGGCCGCCGCGACGCCCCCGTGCTCGTCGACCGCACCTGGGACGACGACCTGCGCATCCGCGTGGAGAACGAGGTCGGCGACGGCGGCCGGACGCCGGGCGGGCGCGGACTGGTCGGCATGCGCGAGCGGCTCGACGCGGTGGGCGGCCGGCTCGACGTGGACGGCGGACCGGACCGCTTCGTGGTCACCGCGCGGGTGCCGGTGCGCCGGTGACGCAGGATCCACCCGTGGACATCCGTGTGCTGCTCGTCGACGACCAGGAGCTGTTCCGCGAGGGCGTGCGGGTGATCGTCGACGCCCAGGACGGCATGGCCGTGGTCGGCGCGGCCGGCGACGGGCACGAGGCGGTGCGGCTGGTCGACGAGCTCGAGCCCGACGTCGTGCTCATGGACCTGCGCATGCCCGACCTGGACGGCGTCGAGGCGACCCGGCGGATCCTCGCCCCCGAGCGGGTGGCCGCCCGCGCGCGCCCGGTGCGGGTCGTCGTCCTCACGACCTTCGACCTGGACGACCGGGCGGCCACGGCGATCCGGTACGGCGCCAGCGGGTTCCTGCTCAAGGACACGACGCCGGTGCAGCTGCGCGACGCGATCCGCACCGTGCACGCCGGCAACGCGGTGCTGGCACCCCGCGACCTGAGCACCCTGCTGGAGAGCCGGCTGCCGGCCCGCGAGCCGGTGCCCGCCGTGTTCGGCCAGCTCACCGACAAGGAGCGCGAGGTCTTCACCGCCGTCGCGCAGGGCCTGTCCAACGCCGAGATCGCCGGCCAGGCCTACCTCTCGGAGTCGACGGTGAAGACCCACGTCGGCGCGGTGCTGCGCAAGCTGGGCCTGCGCGACCGCGTGCAGGTCGTCGTGTTCGCCCACCAGCACGGCCTGGTCTGAGGCCCCGCGGCGTCACCCGTGCGGGGGTCGGAGGTGCCGAGTCGCGCGCCGTCCTGTTCGATCATGGACTCGATCAACTCACCGACTCCGGGAGGACCGGCATGGCCAAGACCGTCAAGACCGCCAAGAAGGACGACCGCAAGCTCGTGAAGACCCTCGAGCGCAAGCTCGAGAAGACCCGCGCGAAGCTGAAGAAGGCCACCAAGGGCTCCAAGGGCAAGAAGAAGTAGTCACCCGCGCCGCCCCGGGTCCTCCCTCGGACCCGGGGCCGGAGCGCCCGTCACCGCTACCGTCGGGCATGACCGTCTTCTGGATCGTCCTCGTCGTGGTGGCCCTGCTGGTCGCCATGCTGGTGCACGACCGGCGGGCCAAGGCCCGTGGCGCCCGGTTGAACCCCGACGCCGGGTCCCGCTCCGGCATCCGGGGCACCGACGGCACGGGCAACCCCGACGCCTACCGCGGATCGGCGGGCACGACCGGCTGGGGCGGCGGGGTGTGATCACCTCGGGTGAGCTGCTGCCTCGCCCAGCGGGAGGCAGCAGCCGACCCGGGATGATCAGCCCCACCCGCGTGTCGCCTATTGACTTCCGATAGGTATCCATCGATTCTCGATGCATGCCATCGCGCCGCGTCGGGGTCGTCCCGATCCTCCGGTTCTTCCTCGTCGCCCTGTTCCTCCTGCTGGTGTTCTTGCAGGTGTTCTCGTTCCCCGGACAGTTCGCGTACATGGCCGGCCAGGACCCCGAGCTCGCCTGGCTGCGCTGGCCGTTGACCGCGGTCGCCGCCGGCACCCTGCTCGGCTTCCAGGTCGTGCTGCTCGCCACCTGGAAGCTGCTCGGCCTGGTCGAGCGCGACGCCATCTTCACCACCGACTCCCTGCGCTGGGTCGACCTCGTCGTGCGGGCCACCGCCGCCGGGGGTGCCGTCTTCGCCGTCGGGTTCGTGCTGGTCGGCATCGCCGCCACCGACCCCGGCTTGCCGCTGCTGCTGTTCCTCGTGCTGCTCGGAATCACCGTCGTCGAGCTGGTCGTGCTGGTGCTGCGCTCGCTGCTGCGCCAGGCCACCGCGCTGCGCAGCGACCTCGAGCAGGTCATCTGATGCCGATCGTCGTCCGCATCGACGTGCTGCTGGCCGAGCGCCGCATGGCCGTCGGCGAGTTCGCCGAGCGGGTGGGGCTGACGCCGGCCAACGTCGCCGTGCTGAAGAACGGGCGGGCCAAGGCGGTGCGGTTCAGCACGCTGGAGTCCATCTGCCGGGTGCTCGAGTGCCAGCCCGGCGACCTGCTGCAGTGGGTCGACGAGGACGCCGAGGTGCTGTCGTGACCGACGTCCTCGTCGTCGGCGCGGGCCTGGCCGGGCTGCACCTGGCCATCGACCTCGCCCGCCGGGGCCACGAGGTCGAGCTGGTCGAGCGCCGCCGCCGGCTCGACGTCGCCGTGCGCACCACCGGCATCTTCGTGGCCAAGACGCTGCGCGACTTCCCGTTGCCGCCGCAGCACCTGGGCGCGGCGATCCGCCGCGTCGTGCTGTACCCGCCGTCGGGACGCCGGCCGGTGACCCTGGACAGCCCGCGGGACGAGTACCGGGTCGGCGACATGGGCGGCCTCTACCTCGCCGCCGCGGCCGACGCGGTCGAGGCCGGTGTGCGCATCGCGCTGGGCACCCGCTTCCTCGGCCGGGACGGCGACCGCTGGCGGCTCGAGGGCCCCGACGGCGAGCGCCGGGTGCGCGCCCGCTTCCTGGTCGGCGCGGACGGCGCCCGCTCCCGGGTGGCCACCGAGCTGGGGCTGGACCGCAACCGCCTGCTGCTCACCGGCGCGGAGGCGGTGTTCGCCGTCCCCGCGCACGACCGCCCGCCGGCCTTCCACTGCGTGCTCGACCCCGTGCTGGCCCCGGGCTACCTGGCCTGGGTGGTCGACGACGGCCGGCACGTGCACGTGGGCACCGCCGGGCTGCCCGACCGCTACCGCGACGGTCTGCGGGCCGCCCTGCGCCGGTTCGTCGAGCGCGCCCCCGGGCTGCCCGGACCGGTCCCGGCGGACGCCGAGCTGCGCGGTGGGCCCATCCCGGTCGGTGGTCTGCTGCGCCGGATCAGCAGCGCCGAGGGCCTGCTGGTCGGCGATGCCGCGGGCGCGGTCTCGCCGCTCACCGCCGGAGGGCTCGACCCGTGCCTGCGCCAGGCCGCGCAGGCCGCCGACGTGCTGCACGAGGCGCTGCGCACCGGCCGGCCCGGGCCGCTGGCCCGCTACGACGGGGCCGAGCTGCGCACCCGGTTCCGCGGGCGGCTGGCGCTGCGGCGCGGGCTGGCCGCCGTGCGGTCGCCCCGGCTGGTCGAGGCCGGGTTCCCGCTGCTGGGCACCCCGCCCGGGCGGGCGGCGGCGCGGGCCGTGCTGTTCGGGGACCGCTCGTTCCCCGACGCGGTCAGCGGCGCTGCTTCAGCCGCGGCGCGAGGACGACGGCCAGCAGCGCCAGTGCGACGACCAGGATGACGACGTCGCCCCACGGCCAGATCGAGCCGGTGTCGCCCTGGACCAGCCCGTACACCGCGTAGGCGCCCACCAGCACGGGCACCGCCGTCCACCAGATCGGGGTCTTGGCGGGCTCGGGTGCTTCCTCGGGGGTGGGGGTGTCGTCGGCGGCCGGGTCGCGGGCTGGCTCGGTCATGCCTGCACGGTAGCCAGCCGGCGGCTCAGCCCAGCACGGCCGACACCCGGTCGGCCGCGTCGACGAGCACCGCACCCACCTCGGCGGCGTCGACCGTCTGGTCGACGAAGATGACCGCGAGCGCCCCGGCCGCCGATCCGTCGGGACGGCGCACGGGCGCGGCCACCGCGCGCATGCCGGGGATGACCTCGCCGAGCGAGGACACCCAGCCGTGGGGTCGGGCGGCCACGAGCTCGGGCCGGTCGGCCGGGTCGGGCGGGTCGGGCAGCAGCAGGGCCAGGCCGGTGGCGCCGCGGTCGACCGGGTGCCGGTTGCCGGGCCGGAAGGCGACGTGCGCGGGGGAGTCGCGGGGCTCGACGGCGTTCACGGTCACCGCCTCGTCGCCGTCGCGCACGACCAGGAAGGCGGTCATGCCCAGCTGCTGCACGAGCAGGGCGAGCTCGGGGGTGGCGGCGGCCTGCAGGGTGCGGCGCACCGACCGCGAGAGCCCGACGACGGCCAGCCCGACGCCGTAGCTGCCGGCCTCGTCGCGCTCGACGAGCCGGTGGGCCTCCAGGGTGCGCAGCAGGCGGTAGGCGATGGAGCGGTGGACGCCGACCGCGGCGGCCACGGTGCCGATGGACTGCGGTTCACGGGCGGCGGCCAGGTGCTCGAGCACCCGGATGCCGCGGTCGAGGGTCTGCGACGCGGGGGCGCCCGCGGTGTCGCCGTCGTCGACCACGTGTCTCCCTCCGCGCACACCCCGTGCGCGTATGGAACCACGCCGGCGGAGGACGGCACGGTGGGCGCGACCCGGTGACTGGTTGCACACCGAGCAAACTTGCACACTGTGCAATGAAGGCGTGTGATGGTCGTCGTGACGACGGGCCTGCGCGAGCGCAAGAAGGCCGACACCCGGGCGGCGCTGGCTGCGGCCGTGCTGCGGTTGTCGGTCGAGAAGGGGTTCGAGCACGTGACGGTCGAGGAGGTCGCCGCCGCCGCCGACGTCTCCTACCGCACGTTCTTCAACCACTTCGGGTCCAAGGAGGAGGCGCTGCTGCTGCCCGACGGCGCCGACCGGATCCGGCTCGCCGACCGCCTCGCCGAGCAGGACCCCGCCGTCCCCGTGCTGGCCGCCCTGCGGGCGGCGATGCAGGAGGACCTCGCCCGGGTCCAGGACGACGCCAGCACCTGGCGGGCCCGGTTCTCCGTCATCGCCGCCACCCCGGCGCTGCTGCCCCGCCTCGTCGAGCTGTCGGCCACCGACGAGCGCGCCCTCGCCGAGTCCGTGGCCGCCCGCACCGGCGCCGACGTCGACACCGACCTGCACCCCGTGCTCGTCGCCGCCGTGGTGAGCGCCGCCGTCCGGGCGGCGTTCCTCCGCTGGCACGGCGGCGACCGCCCCCTGGCCGCCGTGGTCGACGAGGCGCTCGACGCCGTCGCCGCCGGCCTGCCCACCCCCACCCGAGAGAAGAAGGTCCAGTGACCACCGTCGAGGAACCCACCGCCACCGCGCAGACGGCCATGAGCCGCCGGTCGGTGCTGCAGGCGCTGTCCGGCCTGATGATGGGCATGTTCGTGGCCATCCTGGCCGGCACCGTCGTGTCCAACGCGCTGCCCACGATCATCAGCGACCTCGGCGGCAGCCAGTCGGTCTACACCTGGGTGGTGACCGCCGAGCTGCTGGCCATGACGGTCACCGTGCCGCTGTGGGGCAAGCTCGCCGACCTGGTCAGCCAGAAGCTGCTGGTGCAGAGCTCGCTGGGGCTGTTCGTCGTCGGGTCGCTGGCCTCGGGCCTGGCGCAGGACACCACCATGCTCATCGCGGCCCGCGTGGTGCAGGGCATCGGCGCCGGCGGCCTCACCGCGCTGGTGCAGATCGTGATGGCCGCGATGATCCCGCCGCGCGAGCTCGGCCGGTACGCCGGCATCTTCGGTGCGGTCTTCGCCGTCGGCACCGTGGCCGGACCGCTCATCGGCGGCGTGCTCGTGGACACCTCGTGGCTGGGCTGGCGCTGGTGCTTCTTCATCGGCGTGCCGTTCTCGCTGCTGGCCATCGTGCTGCTGCAGAAGACGTTGAAGCTGCAGCAGGTCAAGCGCACCGGCGTGCGCATCGACTGGCTGGGCGCGCTGCTCATCACCGCCGGCGTCTCGACCCTGCTGATCTGGGTCACCCTCGCCGGCACCTCCTACGACTGGGTCTCGGGCACCAGCGCGGTGCTGGTCGGCCTCGGGGTCGTGCTGCTGGCCGCCGCGGTGTGGGTGGAGTCGCGGGTCGCCGAGCCGGTGGTCCCGTTGACGATCTTCCGCAACCGCACGGTCACCCTCACGGTCGTCGCCAGCGCCCTGGTCGGCATCGCCCTGTTCGGCGGGACGGTCTTCCTCTCCCAGTACTTCCAGGTGTCGCTGGGCTACTCGCCGACCGCCGCCGGGATGCTCTCGCTGCCGATGATCTTCGGCCTGCTGGTCTCCTCGACGGTGGCGGGCCAGCTCATCACCCGCACGGGCACCTGGAAGCGCTACCTGGTCGCCGGCGCGGCGCTCATGACCCTGGGGTTCGGCCTGCTGGCCACCATCGACGCGCAGACCTCCATCGTGCTCATCGGGGCCTACATGGTCGTGCTGGGCTCGGGCGTCGGCATGCTCATGCAGAACCTGGTGCTGGCCGCGCAGAACGACGTCCCGGCCGCGCAGCTGGGCTCGGCCACCTCGGTGCTCTCGTTCTTCCGCAGCCTGGGCGGCACGGTCGGGGTCAGCGTGCTCGGCGCGGTGCTCGCCGCCCGGGTGACCTCGGACCTCGGTGCCCTGGGCGGGCCCGACGGCGGCGGGCACGCCGCGGCCCCGGACACCACCCAGCTCCCGCCGGAGGTCGCCGGCCTGGTGCGCGACGCCTACGGCGACGCGACCGCCGAGCTCTTCCTCATCGCCACCCCGCTGGCCGCGCTCGCCCTGGTCGTCGTCCTGTTCATCAAGGAGAAGACGCTCAAGACCACCAGCGGCGCGCAGCGGCTGGAGGAGGAGCGCGCGGCCGGGTGACCCGCGTGGTCTGATCACCGGCATGGCTGACAGCGAAGTCCTGCTCGAGGTGGACGGCGGCGTCGCCGTCGTCACCCTGAACGCCCCCGACCGGCGCAACGCGCTGACCCCGGCGATGGCCGCGGAGTTCATCGCGGTGCTCGACGAGGTCGACGCCCGCCCCGACGTCGGCGCCCTGGTGCTCACCGCGGTGGGCAAGAGCTTCTGCGCCGGCGGCGACGTGCAGACCCTGCTGGACGCCGGCCAGGACCCGGCCGCCGGGCCCGCCTGGGACGGCATGGGCGCCATCTACGACTCGTTCTACCGGCTGGGTCAGGTGCGGGTGCCCACGGTGGCCGCCGTCCGCGGTTCGGCCGTGGGCGCCGGGATGAACATGCTGCTGGCCGCCGACCTGCGGGTGGTGGCCGACGACGCCCGGCTGATCTGCGGCTTCCTCAAGCGCGGCCTGCACCCCGGCGGCGGGCACTTCGTCATCCTGTCCCGGCTGATCGGCCGGGAGGCCGCCGCGGCGATGGCGATCTTCGGCGAGGAGATCGACGGCACCCGGGCAGCCGAGCTCGGCCTGGCCTGGGCGTCGCTGCCGGCCGACGAGGTCGAGGCCCGGGCCCGCGAGCTGGCCGCCCGGGCGGCGGCCGACCCCGAGCTGGCCCGGGTCGCCGTGGCCAACTTCCGCAAGGAGACCGGCCCGCCGCACGTGTCGTGGGAGATCGCGACCCAGTTCGAGCGGCCGGCGCAGATGTGGTCGATGCGCCGGTCCGCCGAACAGGGCTAGGTGCTCAGGTCGTCTTCTGCTCCTTGGGCTCCGCGCGGGCGTCGAGCTGGATCTCCTTGTCCGCGCGGGGCACGCCCTCGCGCAGCTCGATGGTCCGCTCGCGCTCGGCGTCCAGCTGCAGACCGATGAGCAGCACCAGGTTGGTGATCCACAGCCAGACCAGGAAGACGACGACGCCGGCCAGGGCGCCGTAGGTCTTGTTGTAGCTGCCGAAGTTGGCCACGTAGAACGCGAACAGCGCCGAGGCGATGATCCACACGACGAGGGCGAAGGCCGCGCCGGGGGAGACCCAGCGGAAGCCGCGCAGCCGGACGTTCGGCGTCATGTAGTACAGGATCGCGATCATGATGGCCACGACCACGACCATCACCGGCCACTTGGCGATGTCCCAGATGGTGGTGGCGGTGCTGCCCAGGCCCAGTGCGTTGCCGATCGCGTCGGTGATCGGGCCGGTGGCCACCACCGACAGCGCGATGAGCGCGACGAAAAGGACGCCGATCAGCGTGATGAGCAGCTGCAGGGGCTTGAGCTTGTAGAACTTGCGCCCCTCGGGCGTCTCCCAGATGACGTTGGCCGCGCGGGTGAAGGCCCCGACGTAGCCCGAGGCGGCCCACAGCGCGCTGGCCAGGCCGATCACCAGGGCGAAGCCGGCCGTGGCCGTGCTGCCGGCGAGGTCCTCGATGACCCCGCTGAAGGTGTCCGAGGCGCCGCCCGGGGCGACCTGGTCGAGCACCGTGGTCAGCGCGTCGGTGACCTGGCGCGGGTCGAGCACCAGGCCGACGACCGAGATCATCGCGATGATCGCCGGGAACATCGCCAGCACGAAGTAGTAGGTGAGCGAGGCGGCCCAGTCGGTGAGGTTGTCCTCGCTGGTCTCGCTGACGAGCCGCTTGAGGGTGCCGCCGGTGGTCGCCTTCCCGGGTGCGCCGGTGGGGGCGTGGTCGGCGCGGCCACCGGCGGAGATCTTGTCGTCGTGCGGTGCCGGGTCGGGCTCGCGGCTGTTGGTGCGGGCACTGCTGGACATGGCGACTCCGGGCGAGGGGTGGGTGGCGGGCGGCGGCTTCACCCCGTGGGTGCTCCCTGCCCCGCCCGACCGACCCGGAACCCTCGTGCGCGGGGGCCCGCCGACCGACCTCAGGCCGGCTGGCGGGCCGAGGTGAGCCGGCGTCCGTGCTCGGCGGCCTCGACCTCGGCGGCGGCCTTGAGCTCGGCGGCCATCTCGGTGAACTCGTCGAGCGCGGGGTTGACCCCCACCAGGGTGAACTCGCGGGTGACCACGGTGAGGTCCAGCTGCCACACGTCGGCCAGGATGCGGCGCAGCCAGCCGGTGGCGTGGTCCCAGTCCTCGCGCGGCGTCCCGGCGCTGTAGTTGCCGCCGTGCACGGTGACGAGGACAGCGGGCTTGCCGGCCAGCGGCGGCTGGGCCCGCGGGCCCATGCGGGGGTCGGTGATGACGAGGTCCACCCAGGTCTTCACGTGCTGGGAGACGCCGAAGTTGTACAGCGGGACGGCGAGCAGCAGCGCCTCGGCGTCGACCAGCTCGTCGGTCAGCGTGGCGGCGAGCGCGAGCGCCCCGGCCTGCTCGGGCGTGCGCTGCTCGGCCGGCAGGTAGGAGCCGCTGACCGCAGCGCCCCAGGCGTCGGCCGGCAGCGGCTCGGTGCCCACGTGTCGGCGGGTGACGGGTGCGTCGGGGTTCCCGCCCCGCCACTCGGCCTCCACGATGTCGGCGATGGCGCGGCTGGCGGAGCCCTCGGTGCGGATGCTGGCGTCCAGGCGGAACAGGGACATGACTACCTCACTCGGTTCGTAGAGGTCGCTAGGAAAAACAGAGCGACGCCGCAGAAGCTAGCACGGGTACGCTGCTGCCGTGGCCGACGACGCGCAGCACGAACCCCGCGCGTGCGACGCCGCCCTCGCCCAGGCCTTCGGGTTCCTGGGCAAGCGCTGGAACGGCATGGTGCTGGGCGTGCTCAGCGGCGGCCCTGCCTCGTTCAGCGAGCTGCGCCGCGCGGTGGGCGGCATCAGCGACTCCGTGCTGTCCGACCGGCTCACCGAGCTGGCCACCGCCGGGCTGGTCCTGCGCTCGGTGGACGACGGCCCGCCGGTCGGGGTGTCCTACGCGCTCACCCCGGCAGGCCGCTCGCTCACCCCGGTGCTGGACCAGCTGGCCGGCTGGGCGCAGCAGAACCTCCCGCCGCGCTGCTCCTCGGCGGGGTGACGGGCCTCAGCGGATGCCGCTGACCGGGGACCACTCCCCGGCGCCGGCGGTGGCCCGCTCGACGTCCGCGAGCTCGTCGGGCCGGTGCTGCCCGGCTCGCCGCTCGGCCGCCCGGCCCCACAGGGCCACCAGCAGCGTGACCAGCGCGCTGCCGCCGCCCAGCAGGGCGACGACGGTGAACGACCCGCTGCTGGGCAACCCGGTCGCGTCGGCCGACCCGGCGACGACGGTGACGATCAGTGCGCTGGCCAGCGCACTGCCCACCGAGCGGCTGATCGAGTTGACGCCGTTGGCCACCCCGGTCTCGGCCGGTTCGACGGCCTGGACGACGAGGGCCGGCAGCGCCGCGAACGCGACGGTGACCGCGAGCTGGGTGAGCAACCCGACCAGCACCACCACCCACGGGGTCGACCGGGCCACCGCGAACAGGGTGAACCCGGCCAGCCCGGACGCCGCCCCGATGAGCAGCGTCGTCTGCCCGCCGATGCGGGCCACCACCTGGCCGGCGAACGGCGCCAGCACGATGCCGGCCACGCCGCCGGGCAGCAGGTAGACCACGGCCGCCTCGAGCGTGGTGGCGCCGAAGCCGTACCCGGCCGCGGTGGGCACCTGCACGAACTGGGTGACGGCCAGGAACGAGGCGAACAGACCGAAGCCGGTCATGAGGCCGGCGACGTTGGGCACCAGCATGCGGCGGTCGGCCAGCAGCTGCGGGCGCACGAGCGGGTGGGTGCGACGGCGCTGCAGCACGACCCACCCGGCCAGCACGACGACCGCGCCGGCCAGGCAGCCCAGCGTGGCCGGGGACGACCACCCCCACGTGTGCCCCTGCGAGAGCGGCAGCAGCAGCAGCACGAGCCCGGCGCCCAGCACGGCGGCGCCCCACCAGTCGACCCCACCCGTGGCGCTGGCCGGCCGGTCGGGCAGCGCCCAGGCGGCCAGCGCGAGGGCGACCAGCGCGATCCCCAGGCCCAGCCAGAACGGCCGGTGGTAGTCACCGCCGTCCTCGGTGAGCAGGCCGGTGACCACCAGGCCGATGACGCCGCCGACGGCCAGCGTGCTGGAGACGATCGACATGGCCACGGTGAGCCGGGCGGCCGGCAGCTCGCGGCGCAGGATCGAGATCGACAGCGGGAACAGCCCGTACGAGGCGCCCTGCAGCACCCGGGCCACCAGCAGCAGCGGCAGCGAGGTCGTGAGGACCGCCAGCAGCGTGCCCGCGGCGATCACCACCAGGACGCCGAGCACCACGCGGCGCTCGCCCAGGGTGTCGCCCAGGCGGCCGATGACCGGGGTGAGCACGGCGGCGGCGAGCAGGTTGGCGGTGAGCACCCAGCCCGCGGCGCCGGCGCCCACGCCCAGCTGCGTGCCGATGACCGGCAGCATGGGCACCACCAGCGACTGCAGCAGCGACAGGGTGGTGACGGCGAGGGAGAGCGTGAGCACGAGCAGCCCGACGCGCGGAGCTCGGCTGGGCACGGGTCCTCCGGAGGCTGGGGAACAACAGGTTGGCCCGTGCATCAGACCACGTCGCGCCGGGCTGTGATGACCGTTACCCAGTGTTCACCCGGGTTCGGTCAAGGAGCGGGGTTGAACTCCCGACACTGGGGGCAGGTTCCGTCACGGACGACGGGCCACCGGTACCCCGGTGGCTGACCGACTGGATGGGGAGAACGACTTCACATGGTGCTCTGGCCGCTCGTGGCCCTGCTGGGCTTCCTCGTGCTGACCGGACTCGTGATCGCCATGGGGACGCAGTCGACGTCCCGCTACGAGGCCGAGAAGCGCTCCGCCGCCGCCCCCCGGGCCCGGCACGCCGCCCCGGAAGCCGTGACCGCGGTCCTCTGACCCCTCAGAACCACTCCGGCTGCGTGTCGAGCGTGGTCCGGTCCAGCGAGGCCAGCAGGTCCAGCTGCGGACCCACCCGCGGCAGTTCGTACCGCTGGAAGTACCGGGCCGCCGCCCGCTTGCCGGCGTAGAAGTCGCCGGTCCCGTCGCCGGCGGCCAGCACCTGCTCCAGCCACAGCCACGCGACCACCACGTGGCCCACCGCCTCGAGGTAGACCGTCGCGTTGGCCAGCGTGGCGTCGGGGTCACCGGCCGACCACAGGGTCGCGGTCACCTCGCCGACCCGGGCCACCGCGGCGTCGACGTCCTCGGCGAACGACGCCCACTCGGTGCCGGCGGCCCGCGCGGTCGTCGCCCCGATGGTGGTGGCCAGCAGGCGCAGCCCCTCGCCACCGCCGGCGACCACCTTGCGGCCGAGCAGGTCCAGGCCCTGGATGCCGACCGTGCCCTCGTGGATGGGGTTGAGCCGGTTGTCCCGGTAGAACTGCTCGACGGGGAAGTCGCGGGTGTAGCCGTAGCCGCCGTGCACCTGGATGGCCAGGTCGTTGGCAGCCAGCCCCCACTGCGAGGGCCAGCTCTTCGCGATGGGCGTGAGCACCTCGAGCAGGGTGTGCGCCGCGGCGCGCTCGTCGGGCGTCGGCGCGGTCTGCTCCTCGTCCACCAGCTTCGCGCAGTACAGGCCGAGCGCCAGCCCGCCCTCGACGTAGCTCTTGGCGGCCAGCAGCATCCGCTTGACGTCGCTGTGCTCGATGATCGGCACCGGGGAAGCCGACGGATCCTTGCCGGCCGGGGGCCGCCCCTGCGTGCGGGTGCGGGCGTAGTCGAGCGCGTGCAGGTAGCCGGTGTATCCCAACGCCGTGGCGCCCAGCCCGACCCCCACCCGGGCCTCGTTCATCATGTGGAACATCGCGGCCAGGCCGCGGTTCTCCTCGCCCACCAGCCAGCCCACGGCGCCCGGGCGCCCGCCGGGGGTGTGCACGCCCTCGCCGAAGTTGAGCAGGGTGTTCGTGGTGCCCCGGTAGCCCATCTTGTGGTTCAGCCCGGCCAGCACCACGTCGTTCCGTTCGCCGATGCCCTCCCCCTCGGGGAGGAACTTGGGGACGACGAACAGCGAGATGCCCTTCACCCCGGCCGGGCCGCCGGGGACCTTGGCCAGCACCAGGTGGACGATGTTCTCGCTCAGTTCGTGGTCGCCGCCGGAGATCCACATCTTCGTGCCGGTCAGCCGGAACGAGCCGTCCTCGCACCGCTCGGCCCGGGTGGTGATGTCGGCCAGCGACGACCCGGCCTGCGGCTCGCTGAGCGCCATCGTGCCGAACCAGCGGCCCTCGGCCATCGGTCGCACGTAGGTCTCGACCTGCTCGGGGCTGCCGTGGGCCAGCAGCAGGTGGGCGTTGGCCATGGTGAGGAACGGGTAGGCCGAGCTGCCCACGTTGGCGGCCTGGAACCACGCGGTGGCCGCCTTGCTCACCACCTGGGGCAGCTGCATGCCGCCGAGCTCCTCGGGCAGGGTGCCCGCCGCCAGCCCGGCCTCGCCGAACACCTTCAGCGCCGCGGCCACCTCGGGCACCAGCACGACCTTGCCGTCGACGACGTGCGGCTCGTTCTCGTCGGCCAGCCGGTTGTGCGGTGCGAAGTGCTCGACGGCGATCTCGGCCGCCAGGTCGACCACGGCGTCGAAGGTCGCGCGGTCGTGCCCGGCGAACCGCTCGCGCTGAGTGAGCTGCTCGACCTGCAGCCACTCGTGCAGCAGGAAGTCCAGATCGCGACGGGACAGGACGAGCGATGCGCGCATGCCCCGAGGCTAGGCCCGACTCTCTTGATCTTGCAGTTCGGCAACGGTGGCGCACGGTCGGTCGGCGTGTCGGCGTTGCCGAACTGCAAGATCAATCCGCGAGGAACGTCCGGAGCGCGCCGAGGGTCTGCATCGGGGCCTCGTCGACCAGGAAGTGGCCGGCGTCGATCGGCTGGCCCGTGACTAGGTCGTCGCGCTCGGCCCGCTCGCGCCAGACCGCCAGGACGTCGTCGGGACCGGTGCCCACGACGCCGTGGGCACCCCACAGCACGAGCAGCGGGCAGCTGACCCGGTGGCCCGCCGCGGCGTCGGCGGCGTCGTGCTCGAGGTCGACCGAGGCGCCGGCGCGGTAGTCCTCGAGCATGGCGTGCCGGGTGGCCGGGTCGGCGAAGCAGCGCTCGTACTCGGCCAGCTGGGCGGGGGAGTGCGCACCGAGCGGACCGCCCCAGCCGCCGAGCAGCGTGTGCAGGTAGCCGATCGGGTCGCCGGCGATCAGGTCCTCGGGCACCGGCGCCGGCTGCAGGTAGAAGAACCAGTGGTAGTAGGCGGTGGCCAGGCGCCGGTCGACGTGCGCGTACACGTGCGCGGTCGGCAGGACGTCGAGGACGGCGGCCCGGGTGACGCGGTCGGGGTGGTCGAGCGCGAGCCGGTGGGTGACCCGGGCCCCGCGGTCGTGCCCGACGACGGCGTAGCGGTCGTGGCCCAGGTGCGCCATGAGGGCGGCGACGTCGGCAGCCATCGCGCGGAACGAGTGGGGCCGGTGGTCGGCGGCGTCCGCGGGTCTGCCCGAGTCGCCGTAGCCGCGCAGGTCGGGGACCACCAGCGTGTGGTCGCGGGCCAGCTCCGGGGCGATGCCGGCCCAGAGCGCATGGGTCTGCGGGTAGCCGTGCAGCAGCACCAGCGGCGGTCCCTGGCCCCCGAGGACCGCGTGCACCCGCGTGCCGCCGTGCTCGTGCTCGACGTCCAGGTCGAGCACCTCGAAGCCGGGGAACAGCGCATCGCCCATGCGGGCACCCTGCCCGAACGCGACCGCCCCCGCAGCGGGTGCGCTGCGGGGGGCGGTGGGGTGACGCGGTGGGGTGACGCGGTGGTGCGGTGGACGTCAGTCCTGGGGCCGACCGGCCGGGAGGTGGTCGGCGGGGATGCTGTCGAGCCCGGTCGGGGCGTCGTCGTCCCCCTCGTGCCTGCCGTGGTCGTCACCGACGTCCTCGTGCTTGCCGAGCGGCTGGTCCCCCACGCGGGCGTGGCGACCGGTGTCGCTCGTGCTGGTCGCGGCGCTCGACGTGGGTGCGGCGGCCCCGACCGCGTTCGCGGCCACGGTGGCCGGCTGCTGGGCGGGCGCGTCCGCGGTGGGCGCACCCTCCGCGGCACCGGACTGCCGGGCCTGGACGCCGGACTGGTTGCGCAGGGCGACCTGCGGCAGCCAGAACAGGACCACGAACCCGACGACCAGGGCGGCCGCGGCCAGCAGGAACACGAAGTCGATCGAGGTCGCGAAGCCGTCCTTGAACGGCAGCGCCAGGGCCGGGTCGATGCGCTGGATGAACGAGGTGTCCGACAGGTCGGCGCCGGCGCCCTGCAGCTGCTGGAGCTGGTCGGGGTTGGCCTGCGCGGCCTGCTGGAACGCCGCGGACGACTGGGCGTCGGCGTAGGCGTCGCCGATGTTGGTCGGCAGCGAGCTGAACAGCACCGACAGGAAGATCGCGGTGCCCAGCGTGCCGCCCATCTGGCGGAAGAAGGTGACCGAGGAGGTGGCCACGCCGATCTCGCGGGGGCTGACGGCGTTCTGCACGGCCAGGATGATCGGCTGGAAGTTGAAGCCCAGGCCGACACCCATGGCCACCATGAACGGCACCATCACCCAGTAGTTCGTGTCGGCGCCGACGACGAACGACAGCGACGTCAGCGCGCCGATCATCAGCACCAGGCCGATGAGCGGGAACTTCTTGTACTTGCCGCTCTTGCCGATCGCGATGCCCGAGCTCATCGCGCCGGTCATGATGCCCAGCACCAGCGGGATCATCTGCAGGCCGGCCTCGGTGGCCGAGGAGCCGTGCACGATCTGCAGGTACTGGGGGAGCAGCAGCAGTCCGCCGAACATGCCCATGCCGACCACGACCGAGCTGATCGCGCTGACCGAGAACGTGCGGTTGGTGAACATGCGCAGCGGCAGCAGCGCGTCGTCGCGGTAGGCGCGCTCGGCGAGCACGAAGGCGACGAAGCCCACGGCCCCGATGGCGTAGCAGACGATCGCGCTGGTGGAGCTCCAGCCCCAGGTGCGGCCCTGCTCGGCGACGATCAGCAGCGGCACGAGGAAGGCGATGAGGGTGATGGCGCCCGGGTAGTCGATGCGCCGGCTCTGCCGCTGGTGGGGAAGGTGCAGGTTCTTGAAGACGACGGCCAGGGCGAGGATGCCCAGCGGCACGTTGACCCAGAAGATCCAGCGCCAGCCCGACAGGCCCAGGATCGAGTCCTGGCCGGCCAGGGCGCCGCCGATGACCGGGCCGAGCACCGAGGAGGTGCCGAAGACGGCCATGAAGTAGCCCTGGTACTTCGAGCGCTCACGCGGCGGCACGATGTCGGCGATGATCGCCAGCGCCAGCGACATCAGGCCACCGGCGCCGATGCCCTGCACGGCCCGCCAGGCGGCGAGCTCGTACATCGAGGTGGAGATGCCGCACAGGGCGGAACCGACCACGAAGACCGCGATGGCGAAGATGAAGAACGGGCGGCGCCCGTAGATGTCGGACAGCTTCCCGTACAGCGGGGTGGCGATCGTCGAGGTGATGAGGAACGCCGTGGTGGCCCACGCCTGCAGGTCGTAGCCCTTCAGGTCGTCGGCGATGGTGCGGATGGCCGTGGAGACCACGGTCTGGTCCAGCGCCGCCAGGAACATGCCCAGCAGGAGGCCGACCAGGATCGTGATGATCTGGCGGTGGGTGAAGGTGCCGTCGGCGCCGGGGGCGGCGGCGGCCCGGCGGCCGGCCGAGGCCTCCGCGCGGTCGGTGGTCTGGGTCATCGGTCCTTCTCGGGGGTGGGTCGGGACTGGGCGGCGACCACGGAGGGGAGCGCGTCGGTGAGGTCACCGACGAAGCGCTCCAGGAGGTCGCCGAAGGCGGTGAGGTCCTCGTCGGACCACTCGGCGGTCACGGAGTCGAAGAGGGCCTCGCGCTCGCGGTGCATCGCGGCGACGACGTCCGTGCCGGCCGGGGTGATGACGAGCTGGCTGGCGCGGCCGTCGTGGGCGTCGGCGACGCGCCGGACGAGACCGGCGTCGACGAGGACGGTGACGTGCCGGCTGACCGTCGAGGGGTCGGCGTGGACCATCTCGGCGAGGGCGCTCTGCCGCTGCGGTCCCAGGCGGGACAGCGGGAAGAGCAGCACGTGCGCGGCCCGCTCGCGGGAGTCCCCGCCGGCGGTGACGGCGGCCTTCAACGCGTGGACGACGCGCATGAGGCGGGCCATCTGGTCGGACACGGTGTGCACGTCACCCCGTCTCTCGGGCGAGGCGGGCGCGGAGGCCACCAGGGAGTCGTTCACGGGCGCTCCGGGGGAGGAGGTGGGGCGGCCCCGCGGTGGCGGGACGGTTGGACGGTACAACTCGTTGTGCGGTACATGCAATCAGTTGCACCGTGCATGTTGATGTGATGCGTGCAACTGGTTGCGCGGAGCATCGTCAACCAGGTGGCGGCGGGGTGGGAAACTGGTGGGCGTGAGCACCGGGACCGACGAACTGCGGTCCCGCCTGCCCGGGCTGACCCTCGACGACGAGCACCGCCTGCGCCGCCGCCTCGACCAGCTGCGCGGGGTGCGCGACCCGGCCGCCCGGGCCCGCAAGCACGAGCAGCTCGCCGCCGACGTCGGCCGGGCCGAGGCGCGCATCGCCGCCCGAGCGGCCGCCGTCCCCACGGTCGCCTACCCCGAGCAGCTGCCGGTCAGCGGACGGCGCGAGGACATCGCCGCGGCCATCCGCGACCACCAGGTCGTGGTGGTGGCCGGCGAGACCGGGTCGGGCAAGACCACCCAGCTGCCCAAGATCCTGCTCGAGCTGGGCCGGGGCGTGCGCGGCCGCATCGGGCACACCCAGCCGCGCCGCATCGCCGCCCGCACCGTCGCCGAGCGCATCGCCGAGGAGCTGGGCTCCGCCCTCGGCGAGGTGGTCGGCTACAAGGTGCGGTTCACCGACCAGGTCAGCGACACCAGCCTGGTCAAGCTCATGACCGACGGCGTGCTGCTGGCCGAGGTGCAGCGCGACCGGCTGCTGCGCCAGTACGACACGATCGTCGTCGACGAGGCCCACGAGCGGTCGCTGAACATCGACTTCCTGCTCGGCTACCTGGCCCAGCTGCTGCCCCGCCGTCCCGACCTCAAGGTCGTCATCACCTCGGCGACCATCGACGTCGACCGGATCGCCAAGCACTTCGGCGACGCCCCGGTGGTGGAGGTCTCGGGCCGCACGTACCCGGTCGAGGTCCGGTACCGGCCGGTCGTGGACCCCGACGACCCGGAGGCGGACCCCGACCGCGACCAGGTGACGGCGATCGTCGACGCCTGCCGCGAGCTCGTGGCCGAGGGGCCGGGCGACGTGCTGGTGTTCCTGGCCGGCGAGCGCGACATCCGCGACACCGCCGACGCGCTCGGCGACGCGGCCCTCCAGGCCGAGGTGCTGCCGCTCTACTCGCGGCTGTCGGCCGCCGACCAGCACAAGGTCTTCCAGGCCCACACCGGCCGCCGCATCGTGCTGGCCACCAACGTCGCCGAGACGTCGCTGACCGTGCCCGGCATCCGGTACGTCGTCGACCCCGGCACCGCCCGGATCAGCCGGTACTCCGCGCGCACCAAGGTGCAGCGGCTGCCGATCGAGGACATCAGCCAGGCCTCGGCCCGGCAGCGCTCGGGCCGGTGCGGCCGCACCTCGGACGGCATCGCCATCCGGCTGTACAGCGAGGCGGACTTCGAGAGCCGGCCCGAGTTCACCGACCCCGAGATCCTGCGGACGTCGCTGGCCTCGGTGCTGCTGCAGATGGCCTCCCTCGGCCTCGGCGCGGTGGAGGACTTCCCCTTCCTCGACCCGCCGGACCGGCGCGCGGTCGCCGACGGCTACGCGCTGCTCGACGAGCTCGGCGCCCTCGACGACGGCCGGCTCACCGAGACCGGGCGGGCCCTGGCCGCCCTACCGCTGGACCCCCGGTTGGCCCGCATGGTGGTCGAGGCCGACCGGCGCGGGGTGCTGGAGGAGGTGCTGGTCATCGCCGCGGGGCTCACCGTGCAGGACGTGCGCGAACGCCCCGCCGACGCGCAGGCCGCCGCCGACCAGATGCACGCCCGGTTCGCCGCGGAGGACTCCGACTTCGTCTCGCTGCTCAACCTGTGGCGCTACCTCACCGAGAAGCAGTCCGAGCTGAGCGGCAACCAGTTCCGGCGCACCGTCAAGCGCGAGTTCCTGCACTGGCTGCGCATCCGCGAGTGGCAGGACCTGCACGGCCAGCTGCGCGGCACCGCCCGGCGTCTCGGCATGACGGTGCAGGACGGGCGCGGCGGCGTGGCGGCGGAGCCCGACGAGCGGGGGGTGCACGCCGCGCTCCTGTCGGGGCTGCTCTCCCAGGTCGGCCTGCAGCAGGACCTCGGCAAGGACGCCTCGCCGGGGGACAAGCGGCGCGGGTCGAGGGAGTACCTGGGTGCCCGCGGCGCGAAGTTCGTCATCGCGCCGGGCTCGGTGCTCACCCGCAAGCCGCCGCGCTGGGTGGTCGCCGGCGAGCTGGTCGAGACCAGCCGGCTGTTCGCCCGCACCGTGGCCCGGGTCGACCCCGAGACGATCGAGAAGCTGGCCGACCACCTGGTCAAGCGGCAGTACTCCGAGCCACGGTGGGACGCCAAGCGCGGCTCGGTCGTGGCCACCGAGCGGATCACGCTCTACGGCATCCCGCTCGTGGTCGGTCGACGCGTGCAGTACGGCTCGATCGACCCCGTGGTCAGCCGTGAGCTGTTCATCAGGCACGCGCTGGTGCAGGGCGAGTGGCAGACCAACCACCGGTTCTGGGCGCACAACCAGGCGGTGCTGGCCCAGGTCGCGGAGCTCGAGGAGCGCGCCCGCCGGCGCGACCTGCGGGTCGACGACGAGACGGTCTTCGAGCTCTACGACGCCCGCGTCGGGCCCGAGGTGGTGTCCACCCGGCACTTCGACACCTGGTGGAAGCAGGCCCGCCGGCAGCACCCGCACCTGCTGGACCTCACGCCGGGGATGGTCACCGACGCCGGTGTCGCCGAGCAGGTCGCCGCCGGCGACTTCCCCGACGAGGTGCACCTGACGCACGGGCTCGTGCTGCCGCTGTCCTACGCCTTCGACCCGGGCGCCGCCGACGACGGCGTGACCGTCGACGTCCCGCTCGGCGTGCTCGACACGGTGGCCGCCGAGACCTCCGGTGCCTCGCTGGCGTGGACGGTGCCCGGCCAGCGCGAGGAGCTGGTGACGGCGCTGCTGCGCGGGCTGCCCAAGCAGCTGCGCCGCGGCCTCGTGCCGATCCCCGACCGGGTGCGCGAGGTGCTGCCGCACATCGACCCCACCGAGCCGCTGCTGCCGGCCCTCGAGCGCGAGATCCGTCGTTCGGTGGCGGTGCTGGTCCCGCACGACGCGTGGGCGCCGGCCTCGGTGCCCGACCACCTGCGGGCCACCTTCCGGGTGCTCGACGACCGCGATCGGCCCCTGGCGTCGGGCAAGGACCTCGAGGCCCTGCGCCGCCAGGTCGCGGGGGAGTCCAGGAAGTCGCTGGCCAAGGCCTCGGCCGACGTCTCGCGCACCGGCCTGACCTCCTGGACCCTCGGCACGCTGCCCGGGACCGTGCAGGTCGACCGGCAGGGGCACCTGGTCACTGCCTACCCGGCGCTGGTCGACGAGGGCGCCACGGTCGGCGTCCGGGTGGTGCCCACGGCCGCCGAGGCGTCGCGGCTGACCTGGCTGGGGGCTCGCCGGCTGCTGCTGCTCGCCGTCGGCTCGCCCGCGGCCAAGGTGGTGAAGTCGCTGCAGCCGCGCACCCGGCTGGCGCTGCAGTTCAACCCCGACGGCGAGATCCCCGACCTGGTGGCCGACTGCGTCGACGCCGCCGCAGACGAGCTGATCGCCCAGCACGGCGGCCCGCCCCGCACGGAGGAGGCCTTCGCCGTGCTCGTCGAGGCCTCGCGCACGCAGCTGCACACCCTGACGGCCGAGACCGTGCGCCGGGTCGAGGCGGTGCTCACCCAGGCCCGCGAGACCGCCATCGCCATCGGCGCCGCCCCCGGGCGGGGCGTGCCGGCGGCCGTCGTGGCCGACCTGCGCGCCCAGATGACCGGGCTGCTGCACCGCGGGTTCGTGGCCACGCTCGGGCACCGGCGGCTGCGCGACGCCGTCCGGTACCTCACGGCCATGGCGGTGCGGTTGGAGAAGCTGCCCGCCGGCGCGGGCCGCGACGCGATCCACCAGGAGCAGGTGGAGGCGGTCACCGAGGAGTACCGGCAGCTCCGGTCGCGGGTGCCCTCGGTGGGCGGCCCGGACGACCCCGTGGCCCGCATCCGCTGGATGGTCGAGGAGCTGCGCGTGAGCCTGTTCGCGCCGTCGGTCGGCACGCCCCGGTCGGTCAGCGAGCAGCGGATCGTCAAGGCCATCGACGCCCTGGGCTGAGTGCGCCGGCGTTTGCGCGGCGCGCCGGTCGGGGAGGGACGAGCAGGACCGTCCACCGACGAAGGGCCCACGATGAGCAAGCACAGCGCCGAGACGCACGCCGCCGGCGAGGGGGTCAGCGACCGCGAGATGGTCGAGACCGTGGCCGCGCAGACCGACAGCGCGTCGGAGAACGCGCAGAACGCCGGCAAGGACTGGGACGGCGACCCCTCCGAGGCCCCCGCGCCGACCGAGTAGGGCTCAGGCCCGCGACGGCTCCGGCAGGACGACGTCGCGGGCCGCCCCCCAGCCCGACCACGCCAGGGGCACCAGCAGCGCGAGCAGCAGCCCCAGCGACCACGACCAGCCACCCGTGAGGTCGTGCAGCGCGCCGAGCACCACCGGGCCGAGCGCGGCGAACAGGTAGCCCAGGCACTGCGCCACCCCGCCGAGGCGGGCAGCGGTCAGCGGCGTCGCGCTGCGCAGCACGACGAGCGTCAGCCCCAGGGCGAAGCCGCCCCCCTGGGCCACCCCGAACAGCACCACCCACACCACGGTGCCCGTCGTCGGGGCCAGCAGCAGCCCAGCCAGCCCCACGAGGTAGCCGGCGACCACCGCCGCGACCAGCGAGCGCTGTCCGCGGTGGCGCTGCTGCAGAGCACCGGCCAGCGTGGGCGCGACGAACGCCCCGACCGCGCCGGCCACCGTGGCCACGGCCAGCAGCGCCCCGCCCGCCTCCACCGGCAGCCCCTCGTCGGCCAGCAGGGTGGGCAGCCAGGCCGAGAGCCCGTAGAACTGGATGCTCTGCAGCCCCAGGTAGATCGTGGCCTGCCGGGCCGTGGCGTGCCGCAGCAGACCCCACGACCCGCCGGGCGCGGCTGGTGCGCCGCGGTCGTCCCGTCCGGTGCCGGCCACCGGGAGCCACACCGCCAGCCCGAGGACGGCGAGCGCGCCCCACACGGCCAGCGCGCCGCGCCAGTCCAGCCCCAGCGCGGCGCCGACGGGCACCGTCAGCCCGGCGGCCAGGGCGGCACCGACGTTGAGGGCCGCGGAGTACAGGCCCATCGGGAGCCCGGGCCGGGCGAACTCGCGCTTCACGTAGGCCGGCACCAGCACGTTGGCCACCGCGATCGCGCCGCCGGCCACGACGGTGCCGGCGTAGAGCACGGCCACGGGGGACAGCAGCCGCAGCGCCGTCCCGGCCACCAGCAGCACGAGCGAGGCGGCGACGGCGGTCTCCAGGCCCACCCGGCGGGCCACGCGCGGCGCCACCGGGGCGAAGGCGCCGAAGCACAGCACGGGCAGCGAGGTGAGCAACCCGGCGAGGGCGCTGGACAACCCCGTGTCGGCGCGGAGGGCGCCGAGCACCGGGGCCACGCCCACCACGGCCGGCCGCTGGTTCAGCGCCACGACCACGACGGCGACCATCAGCAGCAGCGCGCCGCCGCGCGTGCGCGCTGACTCCATGGCCCCAGCAGACCACGGACCGGGCGGACCGGTGGCACCGGGTGCCGCTCGGCGGAAGGCAGGGTGTCGCCGCTCACACGCGGCGTGCGAGAGTGACGCCGAGCACCCCGCCCGCGGGGCGCGTTCCACCCGTCGCCCAGCAACGGAGCGAGCCCATGAGCATCCTCGGCACCCGGGTCGTCCGCACGGAGGACCCCCTCTTCCTCACCCGTGGGGCGGTCTACACCGACGACCTCACCGACCCCCGCCTCGCCGGCGCCCTGCACGCCACCTTCGTCCGGTCGACCGTCGCGCACGGCACCGTGACCGAGGTCGACGCCTCGGCGGCCCGCGAGGCCCCCGGCGTCGTCGCGGTCTACACCGCCGAGGACCTCGGTGACCTGCAGCCGGTGCCCCCGCCGCTGCCCTTCCTGGACGCCGGCTTCGCCCGGCCGTGGCTGGTGCCGGTGGGCGGGCGCGTGCACTTCGTCGGCGACCTGGTCGCCGTCGTCCTCACCGAGGAGCGCTACCAGGGCGAGGACGCCGCCGAGATGGTCGTCGTCGACATCGACCCGCTGCCGGCCGTGGTCGGCACCGCGGCCGCCGCCACCGACGAGACCGTGCTGTTCCCCGAGGTGGGCACCAACAAGGTCGCCGCGTTCGGCGAGCCGGCCCCCGAGGACTTCTTCGCCGACTGCGAGGTCGTCGTGACCCGCGCGATCGTCAACCAGCGCGTGGCCGCGGCCCCGCTGGAGACCCGCGCGGCCTCGGCGGCCTGGGGCGAGGACGGCCGGGTCACCATCTGGTGCACCAACCAGGGCGCGCAGCAGGCCCAGGGCCAGATCGCCGGCTGGCTGGGCCTGGACCCCAAGCTCGTGCACCTGGTCACCCCCGACGTCGGCGGCGGGTTCGGCGCGAAGATCGGCGCCGACCAGGAGTACGCCTTCGTCGCGTGGCTCGCGCAGCAGGCCGGGCGGCCCGTGCGCTGGGCCGAGAGCCGCTCGGAGAACATGACCGGCATGCTCCAGGGCCGCGCCCAGGACCAGGTCATCACGATCGGCGGCGACCGCGACGGCACCGTCAAGGCCTACAGCCTGGTCGTGAACCAGGACTGCGGCGCCTACCCGCGCATCGGCACCGTGCTGCCCACCCTGACGATGCTCATGGCCGCCGCGGTCTACGACATCCCCAAGGTGCACGCCCAGGCCACCTGCTACGCCACCAACGGCACCTCGATCGGCGCCTACCGCGGCGCCGGCCGGCCCGAGGCCACCGCCGCCGCCGAGCGGGCGATGGACCTCTTCGCCGCCGAGATCGGCATGGACCCCGCCGATGTGCGGCGCAAGAACTTCATCGCACCCTTCACCGAGCCGTTCACGACGTCCTCGGGCGCGACCTACGACAGCGGTGACTACGCCGCGGCGCTGGACCGGGTGCTGGAGGCCGCGGGCTACGCCGAGCTGCGGGCCGAGCAGGCCCGCCGCCGCGAGCGCGGCGACGTCCGCCAGCTGGGCATCGGCGTCTCGGCCTACGTCGAGATCACCGGCGCCGACTCCGGCCACGGCACCTCGGAGAACGCCGAGCTCGAGGTGCACCCCGACGGGACGGCGACCGTGCTCACCGGCACCTCGCCGCACGGCCAGGGCCACGCCACCACCTGGGCGATGCTGGCCAGCGAGCAGCTGGGCATCCCGGTCGAGAAGATCACCGTGCTGCACGGCGACACCGACCGCATCCCCGACGGCGGCGGCACGATGGGCTCGCGCTCGCTGCAGCAGGGCGGCGCCGCGGTGCACCAGGCCGCCGTCGAGCTGGTCGAGGTGGCTCGCAAGCGCGCCGCCGAGCTGCTCGAGGCCAACCCCGACGACCTCGAGGTCGACCTCGCCAACGCGGGCCTGTCGGTCAAGGGCACGCCCGGCACGGGCATCACGTGGGCGCAGCTGGCCGCCGACGAGCAGCTGATCGTGCAGACGACGTTCACCGCGAACGCGCCGACGTTCCCGTTCGGCGCGCACGTCGCCGTCGTCGAGACCGACGTCGAGTCGGGCAAGGCCGTGGTCACGCGGCTGATCACCGTCGACGACGCCGGCACGATCATCAACCCGTTGCTGGCCGAGGGTCAGCGGCACGGCGGCATCGCGCAGGGCGTGGGGCAGGCGCTGCTGGAGGAGATCCTCTACGACGAGGACGGCAACCCGCAGACGTCGACCTTCGCCGACTACCCGTTCGTCTCGGCCACCGAGCTGCCCAGCTTCGAGCTGGTCGAGATGGCCACGCCCACCCCGATGAACCCGTTGGGTGCCAAGGGGATCGGCGAGGCCGGCACCATCGGCTCCACCCCGGCGGTGCAGTCCGCCGTCGTCGACTCCGTGGCCCACCTGGGCGTGCGGCACATCGACATGCCCGCCACCTCCATGCGCGTCTGGCGCGCCGTCCGCGAAGCCCAGAAGGGGAGCACCAACTGATGCAGGTCTCGATGACCGTCAACGGGCAGCAGCGGACCGACGAGGTCGAACCGCGCACGCTGCTGGCGCACCACCTGCGCGACAACCTGGGGCTGACCGCCACCAACATCGGCTGCGACTCGACGTCGTGCGGTGCCTGCACCGTCATGGTCGACGGGCTCACCGTGAAGAGCTGCACGGTGCTCGCGCTGCAGGCCGAGGGGTCGGAGGTCACCACGCTCGAGGGCCTCTCCACCGACGGCGAGCTGCACCCCGTGCAGGCCGCCTTCCGCTCCGAGCACGGCCTGCAGTGCGGGTTCTGCACCTCGGGCATGGTCATGGCCGCCGTCGGCGTCCTGGCCGACAACCCGAACCCCACCGACCGCGAGGTCCGCGAGGGTCTCGAGGGCAACCTCTGCCGGTGCACCGGCTACCACAACATCGTGCAGGCGGTGCTCAAGGCCGCCGAGTCCGGCCCCGCCGCCGGCCAGGTCCCCTCGGCCAAGCAGGAGGTGACCGCGTGATCCCCGCAGCGTTCGAATACGTGCGGGTGTCCACCGTCGACGAGGCGGTGGCCGCCCTGGCCGAGCACGGCGAGGACGCCAAGATCCTGGCCGGCGGGCACTCGCTGCTCCCGATCATGAAGCTGCGGCTGGCCGTGCCCTCGGTGCTCATCGACATCTCCGGGGTGCAGGAGCTCTCCTACGTCCGGGTCGACGGCGACGAGGTGGCCATCGGAGCCGGCACCCGGCACCACGAGCTGGAGAAGTCCGAGGTCGCCCAGGCCGAGGTGCCGCTGCTGCCGCACGTCGCCTCCCGGGTCGGTGACCCGCAGGTGCGGCACAAGGGCACGCTCGGCGGCACCGTCGCGCACTGCGACCCGGCGTCGGACCTGCCCACCGCCCTGCTCGCGCTCGGGGCGACCGTGGTGGTCCAGGGCCCGTCGGGTCGGCGGTCGATCCCGATCACCGAGTTCTTCCTCGGGTTCTTCGAGACCGCGATGGAGGAGGGTGAGCTGATCGTCGAGCTGCGGGTGCCGCGCACCGGTGCCGGCGGCTGGGGCTACGAGAAGTTCACCCGCCGCGAGAACGACTGGCCCATCGTCGCGGCCGCCGCCGTGCACCTGCCCGACGGCTCGGTGGGCGTGGCCCTGGCGAACATGGGCGGCGTGGTGCTGAAGGCGTCCGCCGTCGAGGCCGCGCTCGCCGAGGGGAGGAGCATCGAGGACGCCGCCGAGCTGGCCGCCGAGGGCACGTCGCCCTCGAGCGACATGCACGCCGACGCCGAGTACCGCTCCCACCTGGCGCGCCTGCTCACCAAGCGCGCCCTGAAGGTCGCCTCCGGCGAGACCGGGGCGAGCACCGCGGAGTCCACGGCCGCCTGAGCCGTCGGGGGTCCTCCGACCGGGTGACCGGCCGGGGGACCCCGGTGGACGAGCGGTCCTCGTGGCCTCCGCCGAGGGGCTGGAGGTCCAGGAGCCCCACCGGCGCATCCGGTTGCGGTGGGTCGACATGACCGACATCGGGGCCGGCCCGGCGCAGAACGGCTACCGCACCCCGGGCAGCACCGGCCGGCGCGTGCAGGCCCTGACCGCCGCGCCCACCGCCCGGTCGACGGCGGTGCACGGGCCGACCCAGGTCGAGCTGTCGCCGCAGATCCCGGCCCTGCAGAAGGCGAACATCGACCAGGAGGCGCGCGAGCAGCGCCCGCACGTCGACCTGGGCGCCTACGCCCCCGACTTCCCGGCGGGCCGGCTGGGCGAGTGGTTCCGCGCGCAGCGCCCCGACCTGCTGGGCTGAGCGGCGCTCACAGCATGCCGGCGCCCACCGTGGCGTTGGTGGCCTCGTCGACGAGGATGAAGCGGCCGGTGACGCGGTTGCGGGCGTAGTCGTCGACGAACAGCGGCTGCATCGCCTTGAGGGTGACCCGGCCGATGTCGTTGAGGCCCAGTTCGCCGGCCTCGACGTCGTGGTCGAGGGTGTTGACGTCGAGCCGGTGGTGCACCGAGGTGACGACCGCGCGCACCGAGCGGGTGGTGTGCTTGAGCACGAGCTTGCGGCGCCCGCGCAGCGGCTCGTCGGCCATCCAGCACACGACGGCCTCCAATTCCTGGGTGACCGCGGGGGCGTCGTCGAGGTGGCAGACCAGGTCGCCGCGGGAGACGTCGACGTCGTCGGTGAGCCGCACGGTGACCGCCATGGGCGGGAACGCGACCTCGACCGGACCGGCCGGGCCGTCGATGCCGGCGATGGTCGTGGTGCGCCCCGAGGGCAGCACCTGCACGGCGTCGCCGACCCGGAGCACCCCGCTGGCCACGGTGCCGGCGTAGCCGCGGTAGTCGCGGTGGGCGTCGGACTGCGGCCGGATGACGTACTGCACCGGGAACCGGGCGTCGGCCACGTTGGCGTCGCCGACGACCTCCACCTGCTCGAGGTGGTGCAGCAGCGAGGGGCCGTCGTACCAGGGCATGTTCTGCGAGGCGGTGACCACGTTGTCCCCGGCCAGCGCCGAGATGGGCACGACCGTGATGTCGGGGACCCCCAGACGTGCGGCGAAGGTGGTGGCCTCGTCGCGGATGGCGGTGAACACGCCCTCGGACCAGTCGACGAGGTCCATCTTGTTGACCGCGACCACGAGGTGCGGCACCCGCAGCAGCGCGGCCAGGAAGGCGTGGCGACGCGACTGCTCGAGCATGCCCTTGCGGGCGTCGACCAGCACGATCGCGAGGTCGGCGGTCGAGGCGCCGGTGACCATGTTGCGGGTGTACTGCACGTGCCCGGGGGTGTCGGCCAGGACGAAGGTGCGCCGCGGAGTGGTGAAGTACCGGTAGGCGACGTCGATGGTGATGCCCTGCTCGCGCTCGGCCCGCAGCCCGTCGGTGAGCAGCGAGAGGTCGACGTGGTCGCCGCGGGAGGCCCGCGAGATGGCCTCGTACTGGTCCTCGAAGACCGCCTTGGAGTCGTAGAGCAGCCGGCCGATGAGCGTGGACTTGCCGTCGTCGACCGAGCCGGCGGTGGCGATGCGCAGCATGTCCTTGCGGGCGCTGGCGATCTCGGCCGCCGCGGCGGTGAGGGTGTCGACGGGGGCGCTCACGCGGCCACCTCCTGGGTGTCTGGCTGGCTGGGGAGCGTGCAGGGGCGGACGCTGGCGGGGTGTTCTTCGCCCCGCTGGTGCCCGGCCTGCTCGTGGTGGTGGTCGGCTACCTGGCGGGCTACGGCCTGACGGCGCTGGTCGACGACCTGCTCGGGCACCCGCTGGGCTCCCGCGCGCCGGAGGTCGTCGGTTGGCTGACCGGGCTGGTGCTGCTGCTGGTCACGGTGCGCTGGCTGCTGCGCCGGCGCCGCCATCAGAAGTAGCCCTCCTTCTTGCGGTCCTCCATGGCGGCGTCGCTGACCTTGTCGTCGCCGCGGGTGGCGCCACGCTCGGTCAGCCGGGTCACCGCGATCTCGGCGATGACCTCCTCGACGGTGGAGGCGGTCGAGCGCACGGCGGCGGTGAGGTTGGCGTCGCCCACGGTTCGGTAGCGCACCGACTCCCGGAACACGGTCTCGCCGGGCTTCGGGGTGATGAACTCGTTGACCGCGTAGAGCATGCCGCCGCGGTCTACGACGTCGCGCTCGGCGGCCAGGTAGAGGTCGGGGATCGCGATGCGCTCCTGCGCGATGTAGCCCCAGATGTCCAGCTCGGTCCAGTTCGACAGCGGGAACACCCGGATCGACTCGCCCAGGTGGATGCGGCCGTTGTAGAGGTCCCACAGCTCCGGGCGCTGGTTCTTCGGGTCCCACTGGCCGAACTCGTCGCGGAAGCTGAACACCCGCTCCTTGGCCCGCGCCTTGTCCTCGTCGCGGCGGGCGCCGCCGAACAGGGCGGTGAAGCCGTGCTGCTCGACCGCGTCGAGCAGCACCGGGGTCTGGATGCGGTTGCGCGACCCGTTGGGCTCCTCGCGCACCGTGCCCGCGGCGATCGCGTCGGGCACCGAGGCCACGACCAGCTCGACGCCGAGCTCGGCCACCCGGCGGTCGCGGAAGGCCAGCACCTCCGGGAAGTTCAGCCCGGTGTCCACGTGCATGACCGGGAACGGGATGCGGGCCGGGGCGAAGGCCTTGCGCGCCAGCTCGAGCATCACGATCGAGTCCTTGCCGCCGCTGAACAGCAGCACCGGCCGCTCGAGCTCGGCGGCGACCTCGCGCAGCACGTGCACGGACTCGGCCTCGAGCCGCTGCAACTGGGTCAGGTGCAGGTCAGGCATGCTCACGCGCGGGTGCTCCGGGGTGCTCGACGACGGTCCACTCCCCCAACCACACCGACGTGGTGGGGATTCCGGCGACCAGTCTCCGTCATGCCCCCGGACGGACCGCAGCCAGCACCCGGGCGGCCAGCTCGGGGCGGCACACCACGAGGTCGGGCAGCCACGTGTCGGCGGCGTTGTAGACCAGCGGCGAGCCGTCCAGCCGCGATGTGTGCAGCCCCGCCGCACGCGCCACGGCGACCGGCGCCGCCGAGTCCCACTGGTGCATCCCGCCGGCGTGCACGTAGGCGTCGGCCTCGCCGCGCACGACGGCCAGCGTCTTGTAGCCGGCCGACCCGAGCGGCACCAGCACGCCGTCCAGTGCCGCGGCGGCGGCCCGGGAGACCTCGGGCGCCCGCGAGCGGGACACCGCCACCCGCAGCGGCCCGTCGGGTACCGGCGGGACGACGGGCGCCGGGTCGGTCACCACGACCTCGCCGAGCGCGGGCAGCCCCACGGCGGCCACCGTCAGGTCACCACCGGTTGCGTCACCGACTGCGTCACCGGCCCTGCCCCCCGACCGCCGTTCCCACAGCGCCACGTGCACGGCCCAGTCGTGCCGGTCGCCCGCGCGGTACTCCTTGGTCCCGTCGAGCGGGTCGACGATCCACACCCGGTCGGCGGTGAGCCGCGCGTGGTCGTCGGCGGCCTCCTCGCTGAGCACGGCGTCGTCCGGGCGGTGCTCGGCCAGCAGCGCGGCGATGGCCCGCTGCGCTGCGGCGTCCCCGGCGTCGCCCAGAGCGGTGCCGGTCGCGGTGCCGGTGCGCAGGGAGAGCAGGACGTCGGCGGCGGCGCGGGCGGCCGCGGCGGCGAGCTCGACGTCGTTCACGGCGCCGTGCCGTCGGTGGCGGCGTGCCCGTGGCCGGGCGCGGGCGCCCCGTCGGCGGTGGTGAGCTCGCCGAAGTAGCGCTCGAGCAGCTCGGCTCGGGGGGAGACGAACACCGCCTCGCCGCGGACCAGGTGCCGGTCGGGCTCGGCGGCCAGCGCGATGGTGCCGGCGACCACCGTCTTGCGGCCCGACGCCTCGGTGACCTGGGCGGTGAGCACGACGGGGGTCTGCAGCGGCACGGCGCCGCGGTACTCCAGGCCGAGGTGGGCCGTCATGCCCCACCGACCGGCCAGGAAGGCGGCGCTGCCCAGCAGCTGGTCCATGAGCAGCGCGCTCACCCCGCCGTGGCAGTGCGCGGGCGGGCCCTCGTGCCGCAGCCCGAGGGTGGCCTCCCCGACGACGACGCCGCCCTCGCGGCGGAACCGCACCGGCGGGGCGAACCCGTGGCCGGTGCCGGTGACGGGGGAGTAGGTGCGCCGGAAGGTCGGCAGGTCGTCGAGGGCCGACAGCGTGTGGCGGTCGCGGGTCGACGCGGCCAGGCGGGCGGTCAGCTCGCGCACCCCGGCGGCGACCGCGGCCTGCTCGCCGGCCGGCACGGTGGTGGCGACCGAGGTCTCCAGCAGCTCGCGGACGGCGGCCCCCAGCTCGGTGACCGCGGCCAGCAGCTCGGGGTCGGGCTCGGTGGCGTCGGAGCCGGCGCCCCAGGCAGTCGGTGTGCTCACCCCGCGAGTCTCACACCCGCCCGGTCAGTCCTGACCGGTCGGCCCCGTGCGGGGCAGGCGCACGGTGAAGGTGGCGCCCGCGCCCGGGGCGGTCGACAGCTCGACGGTGCCGTTGTGCGCGGCCACCAGGGCGGACACGATCGACAGCCCCAGTCCGCTGCCGCCCACCTCGCGCGTGCGGGAGGCGTCGGCGCGGTAGAAGCGTTCGAAGACCCGCTCGGCGTCCTCGGGGGCCAGTCCCGGCCCCTCGTCGGCGACGGCGAGCAGGACGACGTCGGGGTCGCCCGGGTCCTCGGCGACCCGCACGGTGACCGGGGCGGTGACCGGGGTGTAGGTGAGCGCGTTGGTGACCAGGTTGGCCAGCACCTGGCGCAGCCTGCCCTCGTCGCCGAGCACCACGGGGAGGTCGGTGAGGGAGTCGTCCATCGCCAGCGTGATGGGGCGGTCGGGCTGGACGGCCTGCGCGTCGTGGACGGCGTCGGCGGCCAGCTCCCCCAGGTCGACCGGGAGCGCGTCGACGGGGCGCTGCTGGTCCAGCCGGGCCAGCTGGAGGAGGTCCTCGACGAGGGAGCCCATGCGGGCGGCCTCGGACTCGATGCGGCCCATCATCCGCCGGGTCTCGGCGGGGTCGGCGTAGGCGCCCTGCCGGTGCAGCTCGGCGAACCCACGGATCGAGGTCAGCGGGGTGCGCAGCTCGTGGCTGGCGTCGGCGACGAAGCGGCGCATGCGCGTCTCGCTGGTGCGGGCCTGCTCCTCGCTCGCCCGTGCCTGCTCCTCGCTGGCCGCCTGGGCCCGGAAGGCACCCTCGATGCGGCCGAGCATCCCGTTGAGCGCCCTCGCCAGCCGGCCGACCTCGGTGCGCTCGTCGCCCTCGGGCACGCGCTGCGAGAGGTCGCCGGCGGCGATGGCCGCCGCGGTGTGCTCGACCTCCACCAGCGGCCGCAACGAGCTGCGCACCACGAGGTAGCCGGCGACGCCGAGCACCACGAGCACGAGCACGCCGACCACGAGCTGGATGCCGACCAGGCGCCCGAGGGTCTGCTGGTCGACGGCCAGGTCGATGCCGGTGATGACCACCTCGTCCGGGGTGACGGCGGCGGCCAGGAGCAGCCACGTGGTGCTGCCGTCCTTCGCCCGCAGCGTGAAGGGCTGGTCGTCGTAGGACGCGATCGACCCGGGGTCGATGCCCGACAGGTCGGGGACGTCGGTCGCGGTGCCGCCCTCGCCGGCGACGTTGCCGCCGGCGACGATGACGCCGGCCCCGCTGCTGTCGATGCAGGCCAGCAGGTTCTGGTTGGGGATCCGGGTGGGCCGGTTGCAGTACTCGAGGGTCGCCTGGGGGTTCTGCACGTAGGCGGCCGAGGCCTCGCGGAGCTGCTCCTCCTGCTGGCTCACCAGGTAGCTGCGCAGCAGCGACGTCGCCACGAGGCCGGTGACGGCCAGCGCGGCCGTGACCAGCAGGATCAGCAGGGCGACCAACCGCACCCGCAGCGGCACCCGGGGGTGCAGGGGCCGCGACGGCCGGACGGGCGGGGAGGTGGTCTCCCCGCCCGTCTCGACGGTCGTGCTGCTGTCCGGGGTGCTGATCGTCAGCTCCCGCGCGGCAGGCGGAGCGAGTAGCCGACCCCGCGCAGGGTGTGCAGCAGGCGGGGCTCGGTGGTGTCGATCTTGCGGCGCAGGTAGGAGATGTAGGACTCGACGACGTTGGCCTCGCCGTTGAAGTCGTAGTTCCACACGTGGTCGAGGATCTGCGCCTTGGACAGCACCCGGCCCGGGTTGCTCATCAGGTAGCGCAGCAGCTTGAACTCCGTCGGCGACAGGCTGATCAGCTCGCCGGCCTTGAGCACCTCGTGGGACTCCTCGTCGAGCTCGATGTCGGCGAAGACCAGCCGGGGCGCCTCCTCGACCGTGCGGGCGCCCTGGGTGCGGCGCAGCACCGCGCGGATGCGGGCCAGCACCTCGTCGAGGCTGAAGGGCTTGGTGACGTAGTCGTCGCCGCCCAGGGTGAGCCCGGAGACCTTGTCCTCGGCCGCGTCGCGGGCGGTGAGGAACAGCACCGGGGTGTGGGTGCCGTTCTGCCGCAACCGCCGGACGACGCCGAAGCCGTCGAGGCCGGGCATCATCACGTCGAGCACGAGCAGGTCGGGGCGGAACTGCGCCGCGGCTGCGAGGGCCTGCTGGCCGTCGGCCGCGGTGGCCACCTCGAACCCGGCGTAGCGCAGGCTGGCCGAGAGCAGCTCGCGGATGTTGGGTTCGTCGTCGACCACCAGCAGGCGTGCCTCCGGCGCTCGCTGCCCCGTGCTCGCCGACATCTGTCCTCCCGGGGACCGCTCTGGCGCCGTCGTCGTCATGGGCACAGCGTGGGCACAGCGGCTGAGCTGGTTCTGGAGGGTACCTGTGAGGACGCTGCGAATCCTGGTCGATCAGCCGGCCGGGGACATCGCCCGGCCGCGTCGCCAGTACCCGATCGCGTGGTGGCCCGCCCGGCCCAGCCCCCACCGGCTGCGCAGGTCTGCCCGGATCGTGCGCACCGCCGCGGACTCGGCGGCCACCCAGGCGAAGACGTCGTCGGACCCGGGCGGCTGCAGGGCGGCGACGGCCTCGGCCAGGGGTGAGGTCACCCCGGGCTCGGCGTCCCCGCGGTGCAGCCAGCGCACCTCGACGCCGGGCGGGGCCGGCAGTTCCTGCTCCTCCGCCGCGCCGGCCACCTCGAGCAGGGCCACGCCGCGCGTCCCGGACGTCGCGGCCCCGAGGATGCGCGCGATCGCCGGCAGGGCGGTCTCGTCGCCGGCGAGCAGCAGCCAGCCCGATGGCGGGCCGTCGTCGCGCAGACCCAGCGGTGCCGTGCTCGCCACCCCGAGGACGGCGCCCGGGGCCGCGGCCGCTGCCCAGGCCGCGGCCGGGCCGTCGCCGTGCAGCACGAAGTCGATGTCCAGCTCGCCGGTGACGGGGTCCTGCCGGCGGGCGGTGTAGCTGCGCAGGCTGACGCCGTGGCTGCCCTGCGGCCACACGATGCGGCCGTCGCGTGCGACGTCGGGCCAGTGCGGTGCCGGGTCGCCGACCCGGGGGACGAGCAGGGCGAGCGTGGGCTCCGCGGCGGCGACCACCTCGGGTGCGCCGCGCAGGGTCACCCTGCGGACGGCGGGCGTGACGGCGCGGGCGGCCACCACGGTCAGGACGTCGACGGGGCGGGACGGCGGGTCGGTCACGACCGGCCAGCCTAGATCGGTGCGCCGACCAGGGCCCGGGACGGGCCGACCCGGCCGGTCCCGGGGGAGGGGACGACCGGGTCGGCGATCGCGGGGTCGGGCTCACCGAGAGTGAGGGCGCCGGCGCTCGGAGCTGCGCCGATGTCCGCCGTTCCGACCTGGTGACCACGCTACGTGAGCCGCGGCGCCGGGGGCACCCCTGTGGTCGGCGACCTCACCCGGTGGGGTGACACCGGCGCTTCCGCAGGCCGCGGGGGTCATCAGGTGTGCGGCCAGGCCCTGCCGGATAACTCCCCGGCACCGCATCCGAGGAGGACCCCATGAGCGACGACCTGAAGAAGGGTGACGACGTCACCTGGAAGACCCACGGCACCGAGACCGAGGGGACCGTCACCCGCAAGATCACCGACGACACCGAGGCCGCCGGTCGCACCGTGAAGGCCAGCGACGACGACCCGCAGTACGAGGTGAAGAGCGACAAGTCGGGCAAGAAGGCCGTGCACAAGCCCGAAGCCCTCGACAAGCAGTAGCCCGGCAGCGGCGGTCAGCGCCGCCGCCGGTCAGCGGCGGCGCTGGTCGGCCTCCTCCTCGGCGATCTCCTCCGCGCCCCGCCGGCGGAACAGCTTGGAGCCGGGGAAGCCCTTGGCCAGCTCGCGGAGGTCCTGGACGGTGTCCAGCAGGGCGTGGACGTCGGGGGCGACGCCGTCCAGCGAGGCGAGCACGGGCAGGACGTCGTCGTCCAGGTGCCCGACCAGGGCCGGCAGCCGGTCGACCAGGTGCACCAAGGCCTCGACCTCGGCCGGGTCGAGGTCGTCGGCGAACCGCTGCAGCAGCGGCGCCAGCTTGGCGAGCGCGGGCTCGTAGGCGGTGACCAGGGGCGTGGCGCGGTCCAGCAGACCCCCGGCGGAGGCGACCAGCTCGTCGGCCCGTCCCCGGGTCGCGCGGGCCTCGGCCACCAGCCCGTCGGCCGCCGCGCGGGTGTCCTGGATGCCGGTGATGGCGGCGTCGGCGGCGCCGCGGGTGTCCTCGATGCCGCGGATGGCGGCGTCGGCGGCGCCGCGGGTGTCCTCGATGCCGCGGATGGCGGCGTCGGCGGAGCCGCGGGTCTCTTCGATGCCGCGGATGGCGGCGTCGGCGGAGCCGCGGGTCTCTTCGATGCCGCGGATGGCGGCGTCGGCGGAGCCGCGGGTCTCCCGGATGCCGCGGATGGCGGCGTCGGCGCGTTCCCGGGTGCCGTCGACCGCAGCGACGGCGTCCTCGGCGCGGTCGACGACGGCTTCGACGCGGGCCAGCAGGACCGACACCCGGTCGATGAGCAGCTCGGCCTGGCCGACCGCGGTGACCACCCGGGGCACCAGGGCGAGGGACTCGGTGACCAGGTCGCGCAACCCCTCGGCCGCGGCGAACAGGTCGGCGGGGCCGGGGATCGGGAGCTTCACCGGGCCGACGCTACGCAGGGCGGTGCCGGTGCGCGACGGCGCCGGAGGTCGACATGACGGCCTGTCGACGAGGCGATCACTCGGCGTGGGAATCACACTGCTGCGATTCGAGCCGTATCGTGGTCGTGCCCGGACGCTGCGTGCGCGCGGGGACCACGATGTGAGGTGCGGACACCGGTGGCGGACGAGGGCAGGCGCGGGGGACCCGACAGCGGTCCCGCAGCCGACCCCTCGGGTCCTGCCCGGGTCCGCGGCGCGGCCACCGACGCCCAGCTCACGGTCGAGGCCCTGCTGGCCCGCTCACGGGGGACGAGCGCCGCCCCCGGCCGCCGGCGGGCCGACCGACGCACCGCCGCCGCGGCACCGCCGTCCCGGCCGTCCTCGTCGGCTCCGCGGCCGAGCACGACCACCCCGCCCCCGTCGGCCCGACCGAGCACGCCGCCCCCGGCTCCGCGACCGCTCCCCGTGGCCCCGGTGGACGCCGACCCGGTGCACCGGCTGCCGCTGCCCCCCGCCCCGCCCGTGGCGGACCCCGCTCCCGTGGCCGAACCCGCTCCCGTGGCGCACTCCGCTCCCGTGGCCGAACCCGCTCCCGTGGCCGAACCCGCTCCCGTGGCCGGGCCGGTGCCGGCCCCGCCGGCCACCAGCGAGCTCCCGGCATCGGGCATCGTGCAGGCGCCGGCCACCAGCTCCCTCCCGGCGCAGACCGGTGGCCCGCGGCCCACGCTGCCGCCGGTCCCCGAGTCCGACGCGGTCCGCACCTCCGCGCCGGTGCCGGCGCTGCCGGGCACCGAGCGGGCCACCCGGGCCGCCGCAGCCGAGGTCGCACCCGCCCCGACGGTGACCGGGCCCGCCGAGGACCGGTCGCACCGGCCCTCGGCGCCGGTGCCGCCGTTGCCGGGCACGGAGCGCGCCGTCCGGCACTCCGCCCCGGTGCCCCCCCTGCCCGGCCAGCGGGCGGCCACGCCGCTGCCGCCCATCCCCGGCCGCGACGTCCCGCTGCCGAAGGCCCCCCGCGCCCCGATGAGCCCGCTGCTGCGGCGCCTGGTGCGGGTCGCCGTGGTGCTGGGCGTCCTGGTCGGGCTGGTGGCCGGCTACTACGTGGGTCTGTACTTCTACGCCGACCGCACGATGGACCGCGTCGCCGCGCTCAGCCCGCAGGGCCCCGAGGTCCTCGCCCCCCAGCTGCAGGACGCCGCCACCACCTGGCTGGTGCTCGGCGCAGGGGACGGCCGGGTCGCACCCAGTCTGCTGCGGGTGCCCCAGGACGGTGCCTCGGCCGTGGTCGTCGACGTCCCGCCGACCACGCTGGTGGACACCCCGGAGTGCCGGGACGCCGGCGGCGCGGTGCGGGCGCCCACGACCGAGACCGTGACCGCCTCCTACCTGCAGGGTGGCCCGTCGTGCCTGGTGCGCGCCGTGCAGCAGGTGACCGGGTTGCGGGTGGACCACCTGCTCGAGGTCGACCTGGCCCAGCTGGACGCCCCGGCGTCGTGCCCGACCGACGGGCTGCCCGTCGCCGACCTCGCGATGGCGCTGAACCCGGTGCGGGCGACGTCCGTGCTCGTGTCGGCCGCCGACGCCCTCACCCTCGACGAGGACACGTCGCTGGGCGCCCTGCGCTCGCTGGCGAGCACGCTGCGCGACCTGCCCGCCGACGCGGTGCAACGCACGCAGCTGCCGGTCCTGCGGGTCGGCTACGTGCCCGCCGGCGGCACCGAGGCGCGCGTGCTGCTGGACGACGTCGCGACCCGCGCCCTCGTCGAGTCGCTGCTGTCCACCGGGGAGCTGCCCGAGCCGGTCGAGGTCCCCCCGGCGGCCGACCCCGCGGCGGGCACGGCTGCGGTGGTGTCCGTGGCGCCCGCCGGCATCCCCGTGCAGGTGCTCGACGCCTCCGGTGCCGCCGACCCCGCAGCGGGTCCCGGCGCGGCGGTGGCATCGGCGCTGGCCGGCCAGGGCTTCGTCGTCCCCGCGGTCGTCCCGGAGCCCGCGGCCACCCCCGTCAGCGTCGTCCGCTACGCCCCCGAGCTGGTCGAGCAGGCGCGCGCGGTGGCCGCGGCGGTGCCGGGCGCGGTGCTCGAGCCCAGCAGCGCCACCGGCGGGTCGATCCAGCTGGTGGTGGCCGGCCCCGACCTCGCGGTCGTGCCGGTGGCGGTCGGCGCCGAGGTGCCGGGGATCGCGCCGTCCCCCGCCGAGCGCACCGCCACCTGCGGCTGACAGCACGAGGCCCCGCCGACCAGCAGGTCGACGGGGCCCGGTGAGGTGCTGGAACGGCCTCGTCCCGGGATCCCGCGGCGCGCGCAGCGTGTCGTGGGAGCGACGAGGTCCTTCGGTCAGCCGAAGCGGCCGGAGATGTAGTCCTCGGTGGCCTTCTGGTCGGGGTTGGAGAAGATCTTCTCGGTCGGGTTGAACTCGATGAGCCGACCGGGCTGACCCACGCCGTTGAGGTTGAAGAAGCCGGTCTGCTCGCTGACGCGGGCGGCCTGCTGCATGTTGTGCGTGACGATGACGATGGTGAAGCGGTCCTTCAGCTCCGTCATGAGGTCCTCGATGGCCAGCGTCGAGATCGGGTCCAGGGCCGAGCAGGGCTCGTCCATGAGCAGGACCTCGGGCTGCACGGCGATCGCACGGGCGATGCACAGGCGCTGCTGCTGGCCACCGGACAGGCCCGAGCCGGGGCGGTCGAGGCGGTCCTTGACCTCGTTCCAGAGGTTGGCGCCCCGCAGCGAGGACTCGACGAGGTCGTCGAGGTCGTTCTTCTTCATCTTCTTGCTGTTCAGCCGCACGCCGGCGACGACGTTGTCGTAGATCGACATCGTCGGGAACGGGTTGGGGCGCTGGAACACCATGCCGATCTGGCGGCGGACGTCGACCGGGTCGACGTCGGAGCCGTAGAGGTCCTGGCCGTCGATGACGACCTTGCCCTCGACGCGGGCGCCGGGGATGACCTCGTGCATGCGGTTCAGCGACCGCAGGAAGGTGGACTTGCCGCAGCCCGAGGGCCCGATGAGCGCCGTGACGCTGCGGGGCTCGATCGAGACGTTGACGCCCTCCACGGCCTTGAAGTTGCCGTAGAAGATGTCCAGGTCCGAGACGTCGATGCGCTTGGCCATGTCTGGTGTGCTCCTGGTTCCTCGGTCAGCGACCGGTCTTGGGGGCGAAGAAACGACTGATCAGGCGGGCCACGACGTTGAGGGCCATGACGATGATGATGAGCACCAGAGCGGCTGTCCAGGCCCGCTCGATGCCGAACTCCGGCGGCACGCCCGGCTGGGTGAGCTGGTAGTACGCGTAGACCGGCAGGGTGGCCATGCGGCCGTCGAACGGGTCGAAGTTGGTGGCGGCCGTGATGCCGACGATCACCAGCAGCGGCGCGGTCTCGCCGATCACGCGGGCGATGGCCAGCGTCACCGAGGTGCCCAGGCCCGCGATCGCGGTGGGGACGACGACCTTGAGGATCGTGCGCCACTTGGAGACGCCGAGGGCGTAGGAGGCCTCGCGCAGCTCGTTCGGGACGAGCTTGAGCACCTCCTCCGAGGACCGGACGACGACCGGGATCATCAGCACCGACAGCGCGACGGCGCCGCCGAGGCCGAACCGGATGCCGGGGCCGAAGAAGATCGCGAACAGCGCGTAGGCGAACAGGCCGGCCACGATGGAGGGGATGCCGGTCATCACGTCGACGAAGAAGGTGAGCACCTTCTTCAGGCGGCCCTTGCCGTACTCGACCAGGTAGATGGCGGCCAGCAGCCCGACCGGGACGGAGATGACCGCTGCCAGGGCCGTGATGATCAGCGTGCCCATGATGGCGTGGTAGGCACCGCCGCCCTCGCCGACGACCCCGACCATCGAGTTGCTGAAGAACGTGCCGTCGAGCCGGCCGACGCCGTTGCTGACCACCGTGTAGATCAGCGAGACCAGCGGCACCATCGCGACGGCGAAGGCGGAGCTGACCAGAGCGGTCACCAGGCGGTCGGTGGCCTTGCGGCGGCCCTCGACGACCCGGGAGACGACGTAGGTGACCAGGCAGCCCAGCACGATGCCGAGGACGGCGAACAGGCCCCAGGACCAGCCGGAGGCGGCCGTGAGGACGGCGGCGAGCGCGAGCCCGGCGGCGAACACCGCGGTGCCGCCGAAGCGGGGCAGCCCGCGGCGCTGGCGCACGGCGGGGGCCAGGGGCTCGGGGGCCTCCGGGCGGACGGGGGTGGCGGTGCTCATCAGTTCGCTCCGGAGAAGTCGGCCCGGCGGTTGACCACGTACCGGGCGAGCATGTTGACCGCGAGGGTGATGACGAACAGCACGAGGCCGGTGAAGATCAGCGTGCTGACGTCGAGCCCGGAGGACTCGGGGAACTGCAGCGCGATGTTGGCCGCGATGGTCGAGGGGTTGGACGAGCTGATCAGGTCGAAGGTGATGCCACCGGAGACCGAGAGCACGATCGCCACCGCCAGCGTCTCGCCGAGCGCGCGGCCCAGACCGAGCATGGCGCCGCCGATGACGCCCGACTTGCCGTAGGGCAGCACCGCCATCTTGATCATCTCCCAGCGGGTCGCGCCCAGGGCCAGGGCGGCCTCGCGGTGCAGCGCCGGGGCCTGGGAGAACACCTCTCGGCTGATCGCCGAGATGATCGGCAGGATCATGATCGCCAGCACGAGGCCGGCGGTGAGCATGGTGCGCCCGGTCACCGAGGCGGGCCCGGCGAAGAAGGGCAGGAAGCCCAGGTTGCGCTCGGCCCACGCGTAGAAGGGCACCAGCGAGGGCGCCAGCGCGGCCAGGCCCCAGAAGCCGTAGACGACGCTGGGGATCGCGGCCAGCAGGTCGATGAGGTAGCCCAGCGTCGCGGCGATGCGCTTGGGTGCGTAGTAGGTGATGAACAGGGCGATGGCCACGCCGAGCGGCGTGGCCACGAGCAGGGCGATGACGGCGGCCAGCAGGGTGCCGAACACCAGCGGTCCGACGTAGCTCCACACGCCCTCCCCGCCGGGGACCTCGGCGGCGGGCGCGGAGATGGCGTCCAGCGACTCGGCGATCAGGAACGCGGCCACCCCGGCGAGCACGACGAGGATGAGGATGCCGGCGCCGGTGGACAGGCCGGCGAACGTGCGGTCGCCGGCGCTGCGGACGGCGCGCGCCGGCTTGTCGGCCTTCCGGGGCTTGGTGTCGAGCGAGGTCACGGGGACTCCGAGCGTGCGGTCGAGCTGGGTGGGGTGGGGTGTGCCTGGGGCGCCGTTGCCCGGTGCGCGAGCGGCCCGGGCGCGGTGTGCGCCCGGGCCGCCCGCGGTGGATCAGCTGCCGGAGGTGATGGCGTCGACCGCGGTCTGGGCCTGCTCGCGCAGGGAGTCCGAGATCGGGGCGCTGCCCGCGGCGTCGGCGGCGGCCTGCTGGCCGTCCTCGCTGATGACGTAGCCGAGGAAGGACTTCACCAGGTCGGCCTGGGCGGCGTCGTCGTAGCTGACGCAGCCGATGTGGTAGCTGACGAGGACGATCGGGTACTCGTCGGCGTTGGTGGTGGTGCGGTTGATGTCGTAGGCGAAGTCGTACTCACCGCGCCCGGACTGCAGCTCCGAGCCCTCGACGACGGCCGCGGCGGCCTCGGGGGAGGGGGCGACGAACTCCTCGCCCACGCCGATCTTGGCCACGCCCAGGTCGCCGGCCTGCGACTCGTCGGCGTAGCCGATCGCGCCCTCGCCGGCCTGGACCGCGGAGATCATGCCCGAGGTCTGGTTGGCGGCCTCGCCACCGGACAGCGGCCACTCACCGTCGGGCTCGCTGGTCCACACCGAGGGCGCAGCGGCGTTCAGGTACTGGGTGAAGTTCGTGGTGGTGCCCGAGTCGTCGGCGCGGTGCACGGGGGTGATCGTGGTGGAGGGCAGGTCGACGCCCTCGTTGTCCGCGGCGATGGCCGGGTCGTTCCACGTCGTGATCGCACCGGTGAAGATGCCGGCCACGACCTCGGGGGAGAGGTTCAGCTCGTCGACGCCGGGGAGGTTGTAGACCACGGCGATGGCGGAGATGTAGTTCGGCAGCTCGAAGACGCCACCGGTGCCGCAGCGGGCCTCGGCCTCGGTGAGCTCGTCGTCCTTCAGCGCGGCGTCCGAGCCGGCGAAGTCGACGCCGCCGGAGATGAACTGCTCGCGGCCGCCGCCGGACCCGACCGGGTCGTAGTTCACGGTGACGTCGGACTGGATGGAGGAGTAGCCGGCGGTCCAGCCCTGCATGGCGGCCTGCTGGCTGGAGGCGCCGGCGCCGTTGAGGGTGCCGTTCAGCTGCTCCTGGCTGGAGCCCGCGCCGGAAGAGTCGGTGGTGCCACCCTCGTTGGAGGCGCCGCAAGCGGCGAGCGCGAGGGTGCTGGCGAACGCCGCGGACAGGGTCACGGCGCGCGTCTTGGTGCTGAGCATCGACTCAGGGCCTTTCGACTGGTGGTGCCCGGACGTCGGTGCCGGGCAGTGAGGTCCAACAGACGAGGACGCTAAGCAGCAGAGGTGGACGGATCCGGCTCGCTCGGTGAACGCCGGGTGAACGGCGTCCGAGGCTTGGTGCACGGGGTGAGGTACAGGTCACGGCATCCAGGTGAACTCACCCGGTTCGGCTCAAGCCGGCGGGGCGGCCCGGTGCCACTGGACGTCGACGGCGTAGCGCCTGAACCCCGACCTCTCGTACAGCGAGACGGCCGGGACGTTGTCCTCCTCGACGTAGAGGAGCACCTCCGCGAGGCCCCGTGAACGCAGGTGCGCCAGGCCCAGGTCGGTCAGCGCCCGGCCCAGCCGCAGACCCTGCGCCTCGGGGGCGATGCCGAGCACGTACACCTCGCCGACGGGCTCGTCGCCGGTCTCGCCCGCCGGGTGCACCTTGGTCCAGTGCGAGCCCAGCAGGGTCTCGGTGCCGTCGCCGGCCACCCGCCAGGCGAGCAGGAAGCCCTGCGGGTCGAACCACGCCTCGGCCTCGCGCAGCTCGAGGTCGCGTCGGGTCATGCCGCCCTGCTCGGGGTGGTGGGCGAAGGCGGCTGCGTTCACCGCCAGCCACGCCTGCTCGTCGACCCCGGGCCGGAACGGCCGGACGAGGACGTCGTCGGGCAGCGCGGGCCGCGGGTCGGGGTCGACGCCGGTCAGCGGCATGCGCATCTGCAGCAGCGTGCGGGCCCGGGTCCACCCGCGGGCGGCACCGAGCTCCGCGGACCCCGGCAGTTCGCCGTGCGCCCAGACCGCCAGGGGGGCATCGCCGGCCAGCTCCTCCAGCTTCGCGGCCATCGTGCCGCCGAGCCCACGCCGGCGCAGCTCGGGGTGGACGACGAACTCGGCCTGCCAGCCGTCGTCGCCGCGGTCGAGCCGGGCGTACGCGGCGGCGCCGACCGCGTGGCCGAACAGCACGTCGCGCCCGCCGTCCGGGCCGCCGTGCCGCAACCGCAGCTCGGCCTCCTCGCTGAGCGGGCGCACGCCGTCGACCTCGGCGGCGAGGGCGACCAGCTCGAGGGCGCCGGTCAACGCCGCCCCCTCGGCCCGGGGCAGCACGTCCACCGGGACAGCGGTCATGCGGTCCGGGAGCGGGTCGTGCCGGTGCTCGGTCAGGGGACGGCCGGGGTGTCGGCGGTCTCGGCGGCGGAGCTCGCAGTGGCGTCGGCGACCTGCTGGTCGAGCTTGTAGCCCACGTTGCGCACGGTGCCGATCAGGGCCTCGTGCTCGGTGCCGAGCTTGGCGCGCAGCCGGCGGACGTGGACGTCGACGGTGCGGGTGCCGCCGAAGTAGTCGTAGCCCCAGATCTCCTGCAGCAGCTGGGCGCGGGAGAAGACCCGGCCGGGGTGCTGGGCCAGGTACTTGAGGAGCTCGAACTCCTTGTAGGTGAGGTCGAGCGGGCGCCCGCGCAGCTTCGCGGAGTAGCTGTGCTCGTCGATGACCAGCTCACCGGCCTTGGTGACCCCGCCCTCGTCGGCGGCGCTCGGGGTGCTCGCCGCGGTGCGGCGGGCGGTGGCCCACTTGAGGCGGGCGTCGACCTCGGCCGGGCCGGCGGTGTCGAGCACGACGTCGTCGACGCCCCAGTCGGCCGACAGGGCGACCAGGCCGCCCTCGGACAGCACGGCGACGAGCGAGGCGGCCACCCCGGTGCTGGCCAGCAGGCCGCACAGGGTGCGGGCGCGCACCAGGTCGTGGCGGGCGTCGACCAGGACCACGTCGCCGGCGTCGCCGTCGAGGAGGCTGGACAGCTCGGGGGCGACGACGCGCACCTGGTGGGGCAGCAGACCGAGGGCGGGCAGCACCTCGGTGGTCGCCTGACGGGCCGAAGTCATGAGCACGAGCCGCATGCGGTCTCCTCGCGGGTCCGTCGACGTCGGTGTCGGGTGAACCGGCAGGATATCGGACGTGCGGCGAGGTGTGACCCCGGCGATACCCCGACGTGACGTGACGGTGACCACCGACGACGGGGTGGCGCTGCACGGCATCGTGGTGCCGGCCGGTCCCGGCGTCCCGGCGCGCCCGGGTGGACGGCCCGTGACGTTCGTGCTCGCGCACGGCTTCACCAACTCCACCGCCCGGGCCCCCTTCCTGCGGCTGGCCGGGTACCTGAGCCGGTTCGGCGAGGTGCGCGGGCTGGACTTCCGCGGGCACGGCCGCTCGGGCGGTGCGTCGGGTGCGGGCGGGGACGCCGAACTGCTCGACGTGGACGCCGCCGTGCGCGCCGCCCGGGCCGACGGGGCCACCAGGGTCGTCACGGTGGGGCTGTCGATGGGCGGGGGTGCGGTGCTGCGCCAGGCGGCGATCGGCGACCACCGGCCCGACGCGGTGGTCGCCGTCAGCGCCGTCTCCCGCTGGTTCGTGCGCGACACCCCGCCCATGCGCCGGGTGCACTGGTTGCTGGAGACGGCCACCGGGCGGCGGCTGGGTGCACGGGTGATGGGCGTGCGCCTGGCCCCGCCGTGGCCGGCGAACCCGGCCGCGCCGGTGCAGGTGGTGAGCGGGATCGCGCCCACCCCGCTGCTGCTGGTGCACGGCGACCGCGACGCCTACTTCCCGCTCGAGCACGCCCGCACCCTCGCCCGGGCCGCGGGCCCGGCGGCCACGGTGTGGGTGGTGCCGGGCATGGGCCACGCGGAGAACGGCATGAGCGGCCCGCTGGCCGAGCGCATCGGCCGCTGGGCGCGGGAGGCGGTCGGTCGCGAGCCGCTCTGCGAGCATGGCGCGGTGACCGCACCCACCGCCGACGCGCACCCGGCTCCGTGAGCCACGCGACGCTGGAGGCCGAGCTGCCGCGCACGGCCCACCACGTACCGGCGGCCGGCGCGGCCCTCGTGGGCACCGGGTTGCTGGTCGGCCTGCCGGCGGTCCTCGGCGACACCGGTCGGCTGGCCGCCGTCGTCGCGCTCCAGGTCGCGCTGGTCGCGGCGTGGGTGCTGGCCACCGGCATCCGCGGCTTCGTCGGGTCGCTGGGCATCGGGGTCCTGGCCGCGGCGGGGGCCGACCTGCTGATGGGGCTGCCCGAGCGTCCCGACCTCGGCCTCCTGCTGCTGGTGCTGGGCCCGGGCTTCCTGCTGTCGGTGGTGCACCAGATGGCCCGCCCCGCCCCGCGGCGCTACCTCGTGGCCTCCCTGGCCGGCGTCCTGCTGCTGGTGTGCGCGGTGGTGGCGCTGTCGGTGCTGCTCGCCCTCGGACGCACGCCCGAGGGCCCGCGGCTGGCCACCACGGCGGTGCTCGTGGTGGGTGCCGCCCTGGTCGTGGGCCACCTGGTCGACCTCGCCCTGCCCCGTCCGGCCCTCGCCCCGGGGGTGCCCCGCGGGCTGCCGGGCCTGGTGCTCGCCGTCCTCGCGGGGGTGGGGGTGGCCCTGCTGCGCCGCCAGCCCGGTGACCTGCTCGACGCGTTGTCGGCGGCCACCTACGGGGCCGCGATCGCCGCGGTGGCCGTGCTGGTCGCCGTCGGCGCCTCCTACGTGGTCGCCGAGCGGCCGCAGCGCGGGTGGGCGCTGCCGCTGGTGCAGGCCGTGCTGCCGTTCGCCGCCGCCGCGCCCGTGGCGTTCTTCCTGGCGCTGCAGACCAGCCTGTAGCCCTGGGAGAGTGGGCCCGGTGAAGGGTCTGCTGATCACCGTCCTCGTGCTGCTCGGGTTGCTCGTGGCCGCCGACCGCGTCGCGGTGGTCGTCGCCGAGGACCAGGTCGCGGCGCAGGTGGCGCAGCAGGGCGGGCTGGCGGGCGAGCCCGACGTCGACATCACCGGGTTCCCGTTCCTCACCCAGGCCGTGGCCGGCCGCTACGACGACGTGCGCATCTCGCTGACCGCCGACGAGCTGGGCCAGCCGGCCGGCACCGGTGCCGACGTCTCGCTGCGGGGCGTGCAGCTGCCGCTGTCCGACGTCCTCGGTGGCCGGGTGCAGCAGCTGCCGGTCGAGCGCGTGGACGGGCAGGCCTCGGTGCCCCTCGACCTGCTCGCCGCGCAGCTGGGCGGGGACACGACCCTGACCCGCGAGGGCGACGGGCTGCGCATCACCAAGACCGTCGAGGTGCTCGGGCAGACGGTCCCGCTCACCGCGACCGGCACCGTGACGCTCGACGGCCAGGACCTCGTGGTCGACGTCTCCTCCGCCGCCGGGGCCGGCATCGACGTGCCCGACGTCGTGGTGGAGCAGGCGCAGGACCTGCTGGACTTCCGGTACGCGCTGCCCGCGCTGCCCTTCGGTCTGCAGGTCACCGGTCTGCAGGTCACCGACGGCGGCGTGGACGTGACCGTGGCGGCCACCGACGTCGTCCTGCAGTAGCGGGAATCCGCACCGTCCCGGTCGTGTTGGGTCCTCTCGTGGACGCGACCGGTGCGCTCGTGCTCGGCCTGGCGCTGCTCGTCGCAGGGGTGGCCGCCTGGTGGCTGCGCACCCGCAGCGGTGCGGTACGGACGACGGGAGCAGGCGTGAGCGAGCTCGAGGTGCTGCGTTCCCTGGGCGTGCGGCCCGAGGACGCCGACCTGACGGTGGTCCAGTTCGCCACCGCGTTCTGCGCGCCGTGCCGGGCCACGAAGGCCCGCCTGGAGCAGCTGCGGACCAGCCACCCGGGGCTCGCCGCCGTCCACGTCGACGCCGAGAGCCAGCTCGAGGCCGTGCGGGCGCTGGACGTCCGGCGCACCCCGACGCTGTTCTACCTCGACCGCAGCGGTGCCCTGCTGGGGCGCAGCAGCGGCGCTCCCCGGCCCGACGAGCTGCGCGCCCTGGTGGCCGCGCACGCCCCGGCGACGGGGGCCGTGTGATGGGTGTTGCTACCCTCCCCGCCGTGGGCACCCTGCTGACTCAGCGACGCACAGTCGACCTGTGCCGTCTGGGCAGCTGCCTGTGTCGGTCCTCCCTCCGAGGCTGACTCCCCGCCTCGACGCGCCCTCACCCGCCGTCGGAAGGCCCCACCCCGTGACACCCGCTCGTCAGGTCGACGTCCGTGGCCCGCGCTTCGGCGCCTGGATCACCACGGTCGTCCTGGCCGTCGTCCTGCTCACCGGCAGCGGCTGGCTGCTCGCCGTCCAGGCGGTGGTCTTCGCCGTCGGTGCGTTCGCCGGTCTGCGGTACGCCCCCTACGGGGTGCTGTTCCGCGTGCTGGTGGCCCCCCGGCTGGGCCCGGCCACCGAGCGGGAGGACGAGGCGCCGCCCCGGTTCGCCCAGCTCGTCGGGTTCGGCCTCGCCCTCGTCGGCACCCTCGGCTACCTGGCCGGCGCACCGCTCGTCGGTGCCGTCGCGACCGGGTTGGCCCTGGTGGCCGCACTGCTCAACGCGGCCGCGGGCTTCTGCCTCGGCTGCGAGCTCTACCTGCTCGCCCGGCGGGCCCGCCCCGCCGTCCGTCCCTGAACCCCCATCCCGCAGGAGGAACCACCATGAGCCGCTCCGACGTGCTCGTCAGCGCCGAGTGGGCCCAGGAGCACCTGGGTGACGCCGGCCTGGTCTTCGTCGAGGTCGACGAGGACACCAGCGCCTACGACAAGGGCCACCTCGAGGGTGCCGTGAAGTTGGACTGGAAGACCGACCTCCAGGACCCGCTGCGCCGCGACTTCGTGGACAAGGAGCAGTTCGAGGCCCTGCTGTCGGCCAAGGGCATCTCGAACGACGACACCGTCGTGCTCTACGGCGGCAACAACAACTGGTTCGCCGCCTACGCCTACTGGTACTTCAAGCTCTACGGCCACGACGCCGTGAAGCTGGTCGACGGCGGCCGCAAGAAGTGGGAGCTCGACAGCCGCCCGCTGTCCGACGCCGAGGTGACCCGTCCGGCCACGCAGTACACCGCGCAGGAGCCCGACACCTCGATCCGCGCGTTCCGCGACGAGGTCGTGGCCGCGATCGACACCAAGAACCTGGTCGACGTGCGCAGCCCCGACGAGTTCGCCGGCAAGCTGGTCGCCCCCGCCCACCTGCCGCAGGAGGGTGCGCAGCGCCCCGGCCACATCCCCTCGGCCGTGAACGTGCCGTGGAGCAAGGCCGCGAACGAGGACGGCACCTTCAAGAGCGACGAGGAGCTGGCCGCGCTCTACGCCGACGCCGGCTTCGACGGCTCGAAGGAGACCATCGCCTACTGCCGCATCGGCGAGCGCTCCAGCCACACCTGGTTCGTGCTCAAGGAGCTGCTGGGCCACGAGAACGTCAAGAACTACGACGGGTCGTGGACCGAGTACGGCTCGCTCGTCGGCGTCCCGATCGCCAAGGGCGCCTGACCGTGTGCGGGGCCCCCAAGCAGGGCGGCGCGCTGGCCGGCATCGACCTGACCACCCAGACGGTGATCCAGGGCTCGGTGTGGCACGACGGGGCACCGGTCGCCGGCGCCTACGTGCGGCTGCTCGACTCCTCCGACGAGTTCACCGCCGAGGTCGTGACCTCCCCGGAGGGCGAGTTCCGGTTCTTCGCCGCGCCGGGTGAGTGGAAGCTGCGCTCGCTGGCCCCGGTCGGCCGCGCCGAGCGCGTGCTGAGCGCCGAGGTCGGCCTCAACGAGACCACCCTCGCCATCGCCTGAGGCAGCGTCGAACGCCAGTGGCCCGGAACCCGTGCGGTTCCGGGCCACTGGCGTTCACAGGCCCAGCAGGTCGGCCAGTTCGCCGACCTGCTCGGTGAAGAAGGCCTCGGGGTCGGCGACGACGCCCGCGAAGTGGCCGAACAGCTCGAAGCTGATCAGCCCGTACAACGAGCTCCAGGTGAGCAGCGCCCGCGCCCGCACGGCGTCGTCGAGGGCCGGGTGCTCCCCGCCCAGCACCTCCGCCGCCGCCGGGGTGACCAGCGCGGTGCGGCGGTGCTCGGCCGGGGGCAGCACGCCGGCCCGGGCGGCGTCGCCGAGCACGCGGCCCAGCGCTGCCCCGACCCGGCCGGCTGCGGCGACCGTGTCCTGCGGGGCGGCGTAGCCGGGGACCGGGGAGCCGTAGAGCAGGGCGTACTCGTGCGGGTGCGCCAGCGCCCACGCGCGGACCGCGGCGCAGATGGCGTGCCAGCGGGTGCGGGGCTGGGCGGTCGGGACGTCGGCGGACTCCGCGGCGGCACCCAGCGCGTCGTAGCCCTCGATGATCAGCGCGGTCAGCAGCTCGTCGCGGCTGGGGAAGTACCGGTACAGCGCCGAGGAGGCCAGCCCCAGGTCGCGGGCGACGGCGCGCAGGGACAGCGCGGCGGCCCCGACCGTGGCCAGCTGGCCACGCGCGGACTCGAGGATCTCCGCGGTCAGCGCCGCCCGGGCGCGCTCCCTCGCCGTGCTCACCACAACTCCACGGTAGCACCGATCTTGTTCGAGAGCGGTGCTCTTGACATTCCGAGAGCACCCGTCGACGCTCGGCAGTAGAACGAGAGCACCGCTCTCGTCGACCGAGGGAGGCGTCGTGGGACTGCACGTGGTCGTGGGCAAGGGACCGGTCGGCTCGGCCGTCGCCGGGGAGCTGGTGCGGGCGGGGCACCGCGTGCGGGTGCTGTCGCGCAGCGGGGGGTCGTCGTCGGTGGACGTCGAGCACCGGGCCGTGGACGCTGCCGACGCGCAGGCGCTCGCTGCGGCGTCGGCCGGCGCGGACGCGCTGTACAACGGGGTCAACCCGCCCTACCACCGGTGGGCGACCGACTGGCCGCCGATCGCCGAGGCCCTGCTCGCCGCCGCCGAGCGCAGCGGCGCGGTGCTGGTGGCGATGGGCAACCTGTACGGCTACGGCCGCCCGACCGGCCCGATGACCGCGGACAGTCCGCTGGCGGCCACCGACACCAAGGGCCGGGTCCGGGCGGCGATGTGGGCCGGGATGCTGGCCGCGCACGAGGCGGGTCGGGTGCGGGTGGCCGAGGCGCGGGCCTCGGACTTCGTCGGCCCCGACGTCCCGCCCGGGCAGTCCTACCTGGTCCGCAGCCTGGCCGGGGTCCGCGCGGGCAAGCGGGTCCGGGTGATCGGTGACCCGGACGTGCAGCACAGCTGGGCCTACCTGCCCGACGTCGGTGCGACCCTGGCCGCGCTGGGCACCGACGAGCGGGCGTGGGGCCGGGCGTGGATCGTGCCCAGCACCTCCTCGCGCAGCCAGCGCGAGGCCCTGGGTGACTTCGCCGCGGCCTTCGGCGCCCCGGCCCCGAAGGTGTCACAGATGCCGTGGCCGGTGCTGACCGCCCTGGGCACCGTCGTCCCCTTCCTGCGCGAGGTGGTGGCGATCCGGCACCAGTGGGACGCCGACTTCGTCGTCGACGGCACCGCGACCACGGCGGTGCTGGGCATCGCGCCCACGCCGTGGGCGGACGTCGTCGGGCGCACGGCGGAGGCCTTGCCCCGGTAGCGCCCGGCGGTGTCGGACCCGCTGGTTACCGTGGCGGGCATGGGTCTGGTCACTGCCTGGGTTCTCGTCACCCTGGCCGCTCTCGCCGCGCTGTGGTGCGCGCTGGGTGCGGTCCGGTTGACCCGTCGCGAGCGCACGGGGGCCGGGCGATGACCGATCCGACGCCGGCGGGCCTGCCCGAGCAGCCCGCCACCGGCCGCACCGAGCTGCCGGTCGAGGAGACCACCGACGTCCGCACCGGGCCCGAGGTGGACCACGAGCTGCTCTCGGTGCTGCCGCTGCTGGGCGAGTGGCACGGCGAGGGGGTGCTGGTCGGCCCCGCCGGCGACCAGCGCTTCGGCCAGTGGGTGCGCTTCGCCCACGACGGCCGCGACTTCCTGGCCTACGAGTCGCGCACCTGGCAGATCACCGACGACGGCGCGGTCGGTGCCCCCGACGTCCGCGAGTCGGGGTTCTGGCGCCCGCGCGGCGAGGACGAGGTCGAGCTGCTCGTGGCCCACCCCGAGGGCCTGGTCGAGATCTACGTCGGCACCGCCCGCACCACCACCAGCTGGGAGCTGACCAGCGACGTCCTGGCCCGGACCCCCGACCACCCCGACCTGACCAAGGCGGTGCGGCTCTACGGGGTCGTCGAGGGCGCGCTCATGTACGCCGTCGACCGCGCCGGTCCCGACGGGCAGCTGCGCCCGGTGATGTCCGCCCGTCTCGAGAGGATCCGATGAGCACCCGTACTCCGCGCGAGGTGGCCGACGCCTACGTCGACGCCCTCTGCGACCTCGACCCCATCGCCGGCACCGCGCTGGGCACCCGCCCCGGCGACGACCGGCTGCCCGAGCTGTCCCCGGCCGGGCTCGAGGCCGCCGCCGGCCTCGAGCGCGACACCCTGGCCGAGCTCGACCGCGTGCTCGCCGAGGACCCGGCTCTGGCCGAGGACCCGGTCGAGTTCCGTTGCGCCCGGTTGCTGCGCGAGCGGCTCACCGCCTCGCTCGACCTGCACGACGCCGGCGAGGGCCTGCGCGAGCTGTCGAACCTCTTCTCCCCGGTCCACTCCGTGCGCCAGGTGTTCTCGATGATGCCGCTGGCCACCGACGACGACTGGGCGGTGCTCGGCCGCCGGCTGGCCCGCGTCCCCGAGGCCTACCGCGGCTACCTGGCCACCCTCACCGAGGGCGCGTCCCGGGGGCTGTTCGCCGCTCCCCGGCAGGTCGAGACGGTCGTGGGCCAGCTCGGCGAGTGGCTGAGCGGGCCCTACTTCGCCGGCGTCGTCGCCCCGGGCCCCGAGTCGCTGCGGGCCGAGCTCGACGCCGCGGCAGCCGCCGCGGACGGTGCAGTGGCCGAGGTCCGCGACTTCCTGCGCGACACCTACCTGCCGCAGGCCCAGGGCACGCCCGACGCCGTGGGCCGCGAGCGCTACGCCCGGTTCGCCCGTCGGTGGAACGGCAGCGACCTCGGGCGGGGCATCGGCCTGGAGGACGCCTACGCCTGGGGCTGGGCCGAGCACCGCCGCATCCGCGAGGAGCAGCGCGCCGCCGCCGAGCTCGTGCTGCCCGGCGCGACACCGATGCAGGCGATGCGCTGGCTGGGGGAGAACGGCGAGGCGGTCGATGGGGTCGAGGAGATCCGTGTCCGCCTGCAGCAGATGATGGACGACGCGATCACGGCGCTCGACGGCACGCACTTCGACATCGCCGAGCCGATCAAGCGGGTCGAGGCCATGATCGCCCCGCCGGGCAGCGCGGCGGCCCCCTACTACAGCCGGCCCTCGCTCGACTTCTCCCGGCCCGGTCGCACCTGGCTGCCGACGCTGGGCAAGGACCGCTTCCCGCTGTGGGACCTGGTCTCCACCTGGTACCACGAGGGCGTCCCGGGCCACCACCTGCAGCTGGCCCAGTGGGTGCTGGTGGCCGACCAGCTGTCGGTGTTCCAGACCGCGGTGGGCGGGGTCAGCGCCAACCTCGAGGGTTGGGCGCTGTACGCCGAGCGGCTCATGGACGAGCTCGGCTTCCTCACCGACAGCGGGGCACGGCTGGGCTACCTCGACGCCCAGCAGATGCGGGCCGTGCGCGTGGTCGTCGACATCGGCATGCACCTCGAGCTGCCGATCCCCGACGACGCCGACGGCGCGCTGGAGGCCCACCGCGGCCAGCCGTGGACACCGGACCTCGCGCGGGCGTTCTTCGGCGAGTACTGCGGTCGCGACGCAGCGTTCCTCGACAGCGAGCTGGTCCGCTACCTGGGCATGCCGGGGCAGGCGATCAGCTACAAGCTGGGCGAGCGGGCGTGGCTCGAGGGCCGGGCGGCTGCGCAGGCCGCGCGCGGTGACTCCTTCGACCTCAAGGCCTGGCACATGGCGGCGCTGTCGCAGGGCTCGCTGGGCCTCGACGACCTCGCCGACGAGCTCAGCCGGCTGTAGGGGCGGGGGGCAGGGCGGCGGCGGCCGCGCTGTCCAGGGCGAGCAGGAACGCGCCCTGGACGAGCACGGCCGCCCCGTCCCCGCGCCACCGGTCGCTGCGCAGCAGGGCTGCGCCGGCCACCAGGTAGCCGACGTCAAGACCGGCGTTGACCAGCAGGACCTTCCGCAGCCGGGCCGGGTCGGTCGGCCCGCGGCGTCGCCGGTTGCGCGCGCCCACCGCGGCGATCACGCCGTCGACCGCACCCCACGCGGCGGTCTGCCGGGCGAACCCCCGCGCGCCCGGTCGGGCCGCCAGCACGGCGCCGAGGGCCAGGGACGATGCGGCCCAGGTGCCGAGAACAGTGGTCAGGCGGGACTCGACGTCGTCGGGGGCCATGTCGACGATCGTCCTACAGTGCGGGGCGTGGAGCTCGCCGCCGTCGACCTGCCCTCGCTCGACGTCCTGCGGGGGCGGTGGGCCGCGGTCGCCGCGGTGACCACCGCGCTCGGCTTCCCCGACGTCGCCCGCGCGGACGGGGCGTCGTCCTGGCACTGGGACGACGGCGGCGGCAACCGGGCGCGCATGACCGTGCTGGACCCGGCTCGCGCGCTGCTGCACGGCTGGGACCGCGCAGGCCGGTCCGCGCTCACCCGCGCCGCGGACGGCGAGCCCGGCGGCGAGCTGGTCGCCGACGCCCCGGCGTGGTGGCTGTCCCCGCTGCGGGCGACGACCGAGCAGGTCTCGTTCGTGCTCGGCTGGGACGGTGCCGGCTGGTGGCGCTCGGCCGGGGTGCTGCCCGGCGGTGGGCTGGCCGGCCTGCCGGTGGACGCCGAGGAGCTGTACGGCGTCGTCGACTCCTACGTCGAGGGGGTGGCCGATGACCAGGGCCTGGGTGACTGGCGCACCCCGTGGCCGTCGGTGGCGGCGCTCGGGGCGGCCGGCCCGGGGATGACCGTCGAGCAGCTGGCCGACGTCCTCGGGCCGCTGCGGGCCGACCTGCCGGCCGGGGTGGTCGCCGCGGGGCGCTTCGCGGCCTGACCCGGGTGCGGTCACCCGGACCCGGGCATGGACAACCCCCGGGCTGCTCCGCGAATCCTGCTGGCTCGATGAGCACTTGCTGCAGGTCGCGGGCCGACTGGACTGGGTCGGCGGCCCGGGGGTCGGGTGACTGTCCGGTTCTCGCTCGCCGCCGTACGACGGACGGGCGATGCCACGCGCGTCAGACCGGGTTGATCCGGTGCTGAGCGGGCGGCCCATCTGGACGGCGGCTAGCGGACAGCCACCTCACGAGTCCTGAACGACATCAATTGTTCGGACCACCTCCTCTCTCGTGTACGGCCACGGTACGACCGGTGCGACCGTCCTCGCAACGCCCTTTTCTCAGCCCTCGGCGGACGGGTTGCGGCGGCGCTCGGAGGCCTCGTCGACGGTCTCCCGCGGGGACGTCTGCTCCACCGTGCGGCCGTGCTCCTGGTAGACGTCCGGGATGCCGTCGCCGTCGTCGTCGCGGGCCTCGGCCTCGGCGATGCGTCGGTAGACGCGGTCGCGCGGCTTGAGCACCGCGGTGGCCAGCAGGGCAGCGATCAGCGTGCCGGTGAGCACGCCGACCTTGACGTGCTCGTCGCGCAGCGAGCCCGGCCCGAAGGCCAGCTCGCCGATGAGCAGCGACACGGTGAACCCGATGCCGGCCAGCAACGACAGGCCCACGACGTCGGGCCAGCGCAGGTCGGTGTCCAGCTGGGCGCGGGTGAACCGGCTGACCAGCCAGGTGGCCCCGGTGATGCCGACGGCCTTGCCGATGACCAGCCCGGCGACGATGCCGATGGCCACGGTGTCGGTGAGGGAGGCGCCCAGCCCGGACAGGCCCCCGACGGTCACGCCGGCGGAGAAGAACGCGAACACCGGGACGGCGATCCCCGCCGAGATCGGCCGGATGCGGTGCTCGAAGTGCTCGGCCAGCCCGGGTCCGGCGCCGGGACCACCGGCGGCCTCGCTGCGCACGACGGGGACGGTGAAGGCCAGCAGCACGCCGGCGACGGTGGCGTGGACCCCGGATTCGTGCACCAGCACCCAGGTCGCGGCGGCCAGCGGCAGCAGGATCCACCACGACCGGATGCGCTTCTGCACGCAGAACCCGAACAGCGCCAGCGGGATCAAGGCCAGAGCGAGCGGACCGAAGGCCAGCGACGAGGTGTAGAAGACCGCGATGATCGTGATGGCCAGCAGGTCGTCGACGATGGCCAGGGTCAGCAGGAAGGTGCGCAGCGCCGCAGGCAGGTGCGTGCTGATGACCGCCAGCACGGCCAGGGCGAAGGCGATGTCGGTCGCGGTGGGGATCGCCCAGCCGGTCAGGCCGCCCTCGTTGCCGAGGTTGATGACGGTGTAGATGATCGCCGGTACGGCCATGCCGCCGACGGCTGCCGCGACGGGCAGCGCGGCCTTGCGCGGGTCGCGCAGGTCCCCGGCGACGAACTCGCGCTTGAGCTCGAGCCCGGCCACGAAGAAGAACACCGCCAGCAGTCCGTCGGCCGCCCAGGTGCCCAGGGAGAGGTCCAGGTGCAGCGAGGCCGGGCCGACGACGGTGTCGCGCAGGCCCTCGTACGAGTCGGCCCACGGGGTGTTCGCCCAGACCAGGGCCACCACCGCTCCGACGATCAGCAGGACGCCGCCGACGGTCTCCCTGCGCAGCAGCGCGGCGATGCGGGTGGCCTCGCCGTAGGTGCCGCGGGCGAACAGACGGGCAGGGCTGGACACGGGAGCAGCTCCAGGGGTCGACGAAGAGTATTGCCGACCAGACTTCCCGGCGCACCGTCGTCAAGGTTAACCGCGAAGCCCCACCACTTCCTGTCGACCACCACGTGCAGGACGCCTCGGCGCGCCCGCGCACAGCTCGGCGATCAGGAGGCGTCGATCAGGGCCGGCTCAGCAGCTCCTGCACGCGGGCGGTCAGGCCGGCGTCGCCGCGCTCGACGCCGTCCAGCGACGTCACCGCGGCGGCGCCGCGGATGCCCGACAGCAGCCAGACGGCGTCGGCGGAGTGCAGGTCGGCGACCGTGCCCGGGGTGACCGCGGTGGGCCAGCCGTCGGCCTCGGCGGCGGCGAACAGCCGGGCCTGGGTGGTGCCGGCGAGGATGCCGAGGTCCGCCGGCGGGGTGTGCAGCGTGCCGCCGGCCGCCCACACGACCGTGGACGTCGGGCCCTCCAGCAGCTGCCCCTCGGCGGAGGTGAACACCACGTCGTCGGCGCCGACCGCGTGCGCGTGCCGCTGCGCCGCCATGTTCACCGCGTACGACAGCGTCTTGGCCCCGCCGAGCAGCCAGGGCGCGCCGGCCCGCACGCCGGCGGCCAGCCCGTAGGTCAGCGCGACCACGCGGACGCCGTCCCGCCGCTGGCGCAGCACGTCCTCGCCGACCGGGGCCAGCAGGGCCAGCGCAGTCGGGGCGGCGCCCTCGCCGCGGGTCAGGAACAGCCGGCACACGCCCTCGACGCCGTCCGGCCAGCCCTCGGTGGCTGCGGCGACCAGCGCTCGCCAGGCCTCGTCGGGCACCGGGGGCAGGTCGAGCAGCCGGGTCGAGCGCTGCAGCCGCACCAGGTGGTCGCCGAGCCGGGGTGTGGCGCCGCCGGCGACCAGCACCGACTCGAACACGCCGTCGCCGCGGGCCAGACCGGCGTCGAACGCCGTCACCACCGGCTGGTCGGCCGGCAGTCGAACCGCCGCGCCGTCCCGCCAGACCGCCACCGCCCGCTGGTCGTCCACCGGCCCAGCGTGCCTCACACCGCCACCGCGGTGCCGCAGATCGTGCAGATCTCCAGCTGCTCCCGCTTCCAGCGCAGCAGCGGGACGAAGAAGACGGTGAACTGGCGGTACCGCTTGACCCGGGCCCACACGGTCGTGTTCGAGCAGCGCGGGCAGGTGCGGGTCGAGCCAGGCCCGAGGTCCTTCTGCTTGCTGCCGAACCCGAAGAAGAAGATCACGGTTCGAGCCTAGGAGCGCGCTGGGTTCCCGGCATGCGGACGACGTCCTGACCTGGCTGCTCGACGGCGACCCGGCGCTGCGCCGGCAGGTCGAGCGCGACCTGCTCGGCGCACCGCCCGAGGTCTGGCGGGCCACCCGCGCCCGGGTGGCCACCGAGGAGTTCGGGGCGCGACTGCTGGCCCACCAGGACCCCGACGGCCAGTGGGCCGGCGGTGCGTTCTTCCCCCGCGTCGACGGGGAGGTGCAGTGGCCGACCGACGGCGAGGGCCAGCCGTGGACGGCGACCACCTGGTCGCCGGCGTCGCTGCGGGGGTGGGGGTGCGACCCCGCCGCCCTCGGGCACACCGTCGAGCGGCTGGCCGCCGGCTGGCGCTGGGAGCACGACGACCTGCCCTGCTGGGGCGGCGAGGTCGACGTCTGCATCACCCCGCCGGTGGCCCCGTCGCGGTGGCGGTACGACCGTGCTGCGCGTGCTCGAGCACCTGCGCCGGGCCGGGCTGCACCACGGCACCGCCCCCGACCCGCGCGCGGCGGGGGCGGTCGACCGGTCGCGGGCCGGGCGGCAGCCGGACGGGCGGTGGTCGCAGGGGCCCGTCCGACCCGGCGCGGGGTGGTCCGGGACCGATGCCCCGGCAGGGGAGCCCTCCCGCGGCGTCACGCTCGGCGCGATGCGGGTGCTGACCTGGTGGGACGCCGCTGTCGTACCTGCGCGCTAGGTTCCACCCGTGCCCGACCACAGCCACGAGACGCCGCCGTTGGCCGCCCAGCTGCGCTCCCGCGGGCTGCGCCTGACCACCCAGCGGCAGCGGGTCCTCGAGGCGGTCGGTGCGCTCGAGCACGGCACCCCGGAGGAGATCGGCACCTGGTTGCGCGAGCAGGCGGGCCCCGCCGGCGCCGCGCCCGACACCTCGACGGTCTACCGCAACCTCGAGCTGCTCGAGAAGCTGAACCTGGTCTGGCACACCCACCTGGGCAAGGGCGCGCCGGTCTACCACGCCGCCCAGCACCCGCACCTGCACGTGGTGTGCTCGGTGTGCGGGCGCATCGACTCGGTCGACCCCGCGGTGATGGACGGCGTCGCGGAACGTCTGGCCGCCGACCTGGGTTACAGCCTCGACGTGGGCCACGTGGCGCTGTCCGGGACGTGCCGGGACTGCCGCGGGTCCGGTCAGGAGGAGTCATGACGTCCCCGCTGCTGTCCCGCCCCGGTGCGGTCGCCGTCCAGTCCGATCCGGGGGGTGCTGTCACCGGCTCCGTCGCCGCGCACTACGGCGAGCCCCTGCCCGAGCAGCGCCGCGCGGCCGAGGGCGTCGTGCTGGTCGACCGCAGCGACCGCGACGTCGTCGCCGTCCCCGGGCCCGACCGGCTCTCGTGGCTGCACAGCCTGACCAGCCAGCACCTCGAGCGGCTGCCCGACGGTGCCGGCACCGAGGCCCTCGTCCTCTCACCGCACGGGCACGTCGAGCACCACGTCGTGGTCGCCGACCTCGCCGGCACCACCTGGCTGGACACCGAGCCCGGTGCCGGCACGGAGCTGGCCGGCTGGCTCGACCGCATGCGCTTCATGCTCCGGGTCGAGCCAGCACTGGTCACCGACGCCTGGGCCGTGCTCACCCTGGTCGGGCCGCGCACGGACGACGTCCTGGCCGCCGCCGGGCTGCCCCGGCCGGCCGAGCCCTACGAGGTGCAGGCCACCGACGGCGGCGGGTGGGTGCGGCGCATGCCCCCGCTCGGCGACGGCGTCCCGACCGTCGACCTGCTGGTGCCCCGCGCCGCCGTGGCCGACCGGGCCGACGCCCTGCTGGGCGCCGGGGCCGTGCTGGCGGGGGTCGACGCGCTGGCCGCCCTGGCCGTCGAGGCCCACCGGCCGCGGTTGGGTGCCGACTCCGACCACCGCACCATCCCGAACGAGACGCCGTGGCTGTCGACGGCCGTGCACCTGGAGAAGGGGTGCTACCGGGGGCAGGAGACCGTCGCCCGGGTGCACAACCTGGGGCGTCCGCCGCGCCGGCTGGTGCTGGTGCACCTCGACGGCATGAGCGAGCAGCTGCCCCCGCCCGGCACCCCCGTCACCGCCGGCGCCCGCGAGGTGGGCCGGCTGGGCACCGTCGTCCGGCACCACGAGCTCGGCGTCGTGGGCCTGGCGCTGCTGAAGTCCGCGACGCTGGAGAAGGAGCCCCTGCCCGAGCTGCGCGCGGGGGAGACGGTGGTCGTCGTCGACCCCGACGACCTGGTGGTGACCACCGACGACACGGTGCTGGCGGCCCGGGAGCGCGTGCGGGCCGTGCGGTCTGCGACGATCGGCCGGTGACTTCGGGGACGGGCAGGGCGACGACGAGCGGGACGCTCATCACGCTCGCGCCCACCGGGGCCGAGTCGGCGAAGGCCGACGTCCCCGCGCTGCCGGTCACCGTCGACGAGGTCGTGGCCACCGCACGCGACTGCGAGGCCCTCGGTGCCGCCGTCGTGCACCTGCACGTGCGTGACCTCGACACCCGCCCGACGCTCGACCTGGTGCGGGTGCGCGAGGTGGTGGCCGCCGTGCGCGAGTCCACCGACCTCGTCGTCCAGCTGTCCTCGGGCGGGGCGGTCACCGACCCGCTGCCCGACCGCGTGGCCGTGCTCGACGCCGAGCCCGACGCCGCGTCGCTCTCGCTGGGCACCGTGAACTTCGGCCGCGACGTCTTCAGCAACCCGTGGGACCTCATCGTCGAGCTGCACACCCAGATGCGCGAGCGCGGCATCGTGCCCGAGTACGAGGCCTTCGACCTCGGCCACCTGGCCACCCTGTCCCGGCTGCTCGACCGGCACGGCCCCCCGCACGGCGGGCACGTGCACGTCGACCTGGTGATGGGCGTGCCCGGCGGCATGCCCGGCACCACGGCGGCGCTGGCCGCCTGCCTGCCCGCCATCGAGCCCGGCTGGACCTTCGCCGCGACCGGCGTCGGCCGCACCTCGCTGCCGGTGATGCTCGCCGCGCTCAGCGCCGGCGGGCACCTGCGGGTCGGCATGGAGGACACGCTCACCTACGCCCCCGACGAGCCCGTGCGCGACAACGCCCAGCTGGTCGCCCGTGCGGCCGGCCTGGCCCGCATCGCCCAGCGCCCCGCCCTGACCACCACCGAGGCCCGCGAGCTGCTGGGCATCAGCGCACCCCAGGAGGCATCCCGATGACCACCACCGCGGCCGGCGGCACCGCCGTCGACACCCTGCTCGACCCGGCGTTCCTCGAGGGCGTCGAGCAGCGCGGCATGCTCGACGTCCGAGCGCTGCGCCGGCAGGCCGAGCAGAGCGAGGTCGACCTCTCCTACACCCGGCGCCTGCTCCAGGGCCGGCTGGACATCGTGCGCCGCGAGCTGCAGCGCCGCGCCGAGCACGACGGCCGCTCGCTGGTCGACCTGCTGCCCGAGATCCTGGCCGAGAAGGGCCGCGGCCCCGCCCACGGCCTGGGCCGGCACCAGACCGTGCAGCCCAGCAACCCGGTCGCGCTCGAGCAGTGGGTGAACTCGCTGGCCCCCGGCGTCGACCTCTCCGACGTCGGTGAGCTGCCCGACGACCAGCTCGAGACCGCGGCCCGCGCACTGGCCGCCGGTGAGCGCGGGCTGTCCGAGCGCCGCCGCGGCGTGCAGCAGGTCATGGACGCCCTGGCCGCCGAGCTCGGCCGCCGCTACCGCGACGGCGAGGCCGACGTCGCCCAGCTGCTGGCCGCCGAGGGTCGTCACTAGGAGAAGGACCCCCCGCCCGTCGACCGATCAGTTGCGGTCGGCGACACGGACCGGCACGCCACGCGCGACGACCGCAACTGCACACTCGGCCGGCTGGCCGCGGAGGAGGGACCACGTGAGCTACCCGGACAACCCCGTGCTGGTGGAGGTGCACCGGTCGGGGTTCCTCGAGTCGGTGCACCGCGGCTCACTGGTGGTGCTCGACGCCACCGGCGCGGTCGTGCACGCGGTCGGGGCGGTCTCGGTCCCCACGCTGCCGCGGTCGTCGAACAAGCCGGTGCAGGCCACGACCTACCTCGACGCCGGGTGGGTGCCCCGCTCGACCGAGGAGCTGGCCATCGCCGCCGGCTCGCACTCCGGCGAACCCGGCCACGTCGAGCTCGCGCTGGCGATGCTGGCCGCCGCCGGCCTGGCCGAGCACGACCTGGGGTGCCCGGCGGCGCTGCCGTCCGACGAGCGCGAGAAGGCCACCTGGCTGGTCGAGGGCCGGTCGCCGGCGCGCTCGGCGATGAACTGCTCGGGCAAGCACGCCGCGATGCTGTCGGCCTGCGTCGCCGCCGGCTGGCCGACCGAGGGGTACCTGGATCGGGCGCACCCGCTGCAGCAGGCCGTCGAGGCCCGGCTGGGGGAGGCCGGCGGTGAGCAGGTGAGCGCCGTCGTCGTCGACGGCTGCGGCGCCCCGCAGCACGCGCTGTCGGTGACCGCCCTCGCCCGGGGCGTCCTGTCGCTGGTGCAGGCCGAGCCGGGCACCTCCGGCCGTGCGGTCGCCGACGCGGTGCGGGCGCACCCGTGGCTGGTCGCCGGCACCGGCAAGGACGACACCCTGCTCATGGGGGCCGTGCCCGACCTGCTGGTCAAGGGCGGTGCCGACGGGGTCCACGTGGCTGCGCTGCCCGGGGTGGGCGCGGTGGCGCTCAAGCTGGACGACGGCGGCGACCGCGGTCGCATGCCTGCCCTCTGCGCGGGTCTGACCCGGCTGGGCGTGACCGCCGACCTGCTGGCCCCCTTCGCCGTCACCCCGGTGAGCGGCGGCGACGGCGTCGTGGGCGAGGTCCGCGCCGCCGGCTGAGGCGTCGACCACACTGCTAGCTCTCCGCTTGCAGGAGCTAGCACCCGGCGCTAGCCTCGGAACCGTGCAGAACCCGTCGGAGATCGTCAGCTCGGTCCGCGAGAGCGTGACCAGTGCCGTCGAGTCCGCCGCCGCCGAGGCGACCACCGTCTCGACCGCGGTCAGCTCGCAGGTGGGCGACTTCATCCGCACCCAGCGCAACGCCGCCCAGGTGTCGCTGCGCGAGCTGGCCCGCACGGCCGGGGTCAGCAACCCCTACCTCTCGCAGGTGGAACGGGGGCTGCGCAAGCCGTCGGCCGAGATCCTGGCCCAGATCGCCCGCGGTCTGAAGATCTCCGCCGAGACGCTCTACGAGCAGGCCGGGATCCTCGACCGCCGCTCCGGCACGCCGGACACGGTCACCGCCATCCGGTCGGACCCGGCGCTGAGCGAACGGCACAAGGCCGTGCTGCTCGACCTGTACGAGTCGCTGGCCGTCAGCCCCGCCACCCCCACCACCGAGGAGCCCCGATGAGCGCCCTGGACACCGCCAAGAAGAACGCCGAGACCGCCCGCAAGCGCGCCGAGCGCACCGTCCGCGACGCCCGGCTGACCGCCCGGTCCACCCGCGACCTGGTCGTGGCCACCGGCCGGACCGGCGCGCTGGCCGCCATCGGCGCCGGCGACGTGGTCGTCGACCGGGCGCGCACCCTCGTCGAGACCGTGCTGCACCGCGCCGAGGCGCTGCCGGCCGAGGCCCAGACGCAGGCCGAGGTCGCCGTCAAGGAGGCCCGCGCCCGTGCCGAGGCCGCCCGCGACCTGGCCTTCTCCGCGGTCGGCCAGGTGCGCGGCACCGCCGAGGACGCCGCCGGGCGCGCCCAGGGCGCCACCCGTCCCGAGGCGGTCAAGAACACCGTCGCCGAGGTCCGCGGCACCGTGACCGTGCTCGCCGGCGCCGCCCGCAACCAGGCCACCAGCACCGTCGCCGAGCTCGCCGCCCGCGGCGAGGAGGTCGTCGACGACCTGCGTCGCCAGCCCGGCTTCCGCTCGCTGGTCTCGCGCGCCGAGCGCACCGTCGAGACCGTGCAGGACGCCGTCGACGAGACGCTGGACTCCGCCGACGAGGTCGTGGCCGACGCCGCCGACGAGGTCACCTCCGCCGCGCAGAAGTCGAAGTCCGACGCCGCCGACGCCGCCGACGAGGTCACCTCCGGCGCGCAGAAGGCCAAGGCCCGCACCAGCAAGGCCGTCGCCGAGACCAAGCGCGACGTCGCCCGCGAGGCCCGCTCGGCCAAGCGCAGCATCCGCTCGGCCGCCGGCAACGCGCCGGCGACCCAGGCCAAGCGCACCCCGGCCAAGCGGACGACGGCCCCCAAGGCCACCACCTCGAGGGCCACCGCCGCGAAGACCACCACCTCGAAGGCCACCGCCGCCAAGGCCGCCCCGGCGAAGGCCACCGCGCCCTCGGCCACCAGCACCGCGCCGTCGGCCAGCAGCAACGCCCCGGCCGCCAGCAGCAGCGCCCCCTCGGCCAGCTGACACCAGGAGCACCCGGAACAGGGCCCGCAGCGTTCGCGCTGCGGGCCCTGTGTCGTCCCCGGCGGCTACCCTGGCGGCATGCCCGCCTTCGACAACGCGCTGTTCATGGTGATCACCTACGCCGTGCTCGCCGCGGGCGCCTGGGCCACCGTCGACGCGATCATCCGCCCGGCCGCCGGCTACGTGGCCTGCGGCAAGCTGACCAAGCCCGCGTGGGTGGCCATCACCGCCATCGCCACGCTGGTGGTCTACGGGTTCGGCGTGATGTCGTTCCTCGGGCTCCCGGCCATCATCGGCATCATCGTGTACCTGGTCGACGTGCGGCCGGCGCTGCGCGGCCTGCAGTCGGGCAACAGCAGCTGGTAGCTCAGCCGCGGTACGGAACTGCGGCTCAGCCGCAGCACCGATCTGCGGCTCAGCCGCGGCACCGATCTGCGGCTCAGCCGCGGCACCGATCTGCGGCTCAGCCGCGGCACCGATCTGCGGCTCAGCCGCGGGGCATGACCAGCCACAGCAGCAGGTAGGCGATGAACTGCGGCCCGGGCAGGATGCACGACAGCACGAACGCCACCCGGACCACGGTGCGCGACAGCCCGAAACGGCGGGCCAGGCCGGAGCACACCCCGGCGACGACCTTGTGCTGGGTGTCGCGGGCGAAGCTGCGGGGCGCCGGAGAAGTCATGCTGACACCGTAAGGCGGCTGGCTGGGAGCTGCCTGGCCAGATCAGGCGAAGATGCCTGGTGGCGGCTCGGGCGACGGCACCGCCGAGGCGTCGTCCACCGGCACCGCCGTGCCCACGAAGGTGGTCAGGTCGGTGTCGGCGACCACCCGCGAGGGCATCGGGTCGCCCGCGCAGCGCCGGGTCAGCGCCGCGACCGGCAGCTCGGCGTCCGAGGCGACCGCGACCGTGTTGCCGTGCCGGCGGCCGCGCAGCGTGCCCGGTTCGGCCACCAGCAGCACGTGCCCGAACACCGCCCGCAGGGTCGCCGCCTGGGTGCGCAGGAACCGCAGCGGCGGGCCGTCGGAGACGTTCCACGCCGTCACCCCGCCCGGCCGCAGCACCCGGGCCACCTGGACGGCGAACTCGCGGCTGGTCAGGTGCGCCGGGGTGCGGGCCCCGGCGAACACGTCGACCAGGACCACGTCGGCGCTCGCGTCGGGCAGCGCCTCCAGCCCCGCCCGGGCGTCGGCGGCCCGCACGCGGATGCGCGCACCGCGGGGGAGCGGCAGGTGCTCGCGCACGAGCTCGGTCAGCGGCTCGTCGAGCTCCACCACCCGCTGCCGCGAACCCGGCCGGGTCACCGCCACGTACCGCGGCAGGGTCAGCGCACCGCCGCCCAGGTGGACGACGTCGAGCGCCGCGCCCTCGTCGGCGGCCAGGTCCACGACGTGCCCCATGCGGCGCACGTACTCGAACTCCAGGTGCTCGGGCTCGTCGAGGTCCACGTGCGACTGCGGCACCCCGTCGAGCATCAGCACGTAGGAGCGGTCGCGGTCGGCGTCCCCGAGGATCTCGGCCACCCCGCCGGCGACCGCGACCTGCCCCGGCATGGCGGGCGGGGGCTCGGCCGCACGGCGGCGGCTCACGCCGCGCTCACGAGGGGGCCACGGCGGACCAGCGCACGGTGACCTCGCCGTGCCGCCAGCGGCGGGTCGACCCCACCAGCGGCCAGCCTTGGCCGGCCAGCGCCTCGGCGGCGGCGGTCCAGCGCTGCCGCGGGCCGAAGGTCGAGAAGCCGGCTGCCGAGGCCCAGCAGGCGTCGAAGGCGGTGAGGAAGTCGTGCACCGGCTGCCCGGGCACGTTGTGGTGGATCAGTGCCTTGGGCAGCCGCTCGGCCAGGTCGGAGGGCCGTTCGATGTCCGAGGGCCGGACGGCGAGGGTCAGCGTCAGCGGGCCGGACTCGTCGAGGGCCACCCAGGTGGCGCGCCGCCCCCACTCGTCGCAGGTGCCCTCCACCAGCAGGCCGCCGGGCCCCAGCGCCGCGCACATCGTCGTCCAGGCGCGGGCGGCGGACTCCTCGTCGTACTGGCGCAGCACGTTGAACGCCCGCACCAGCACCGGCGACAGGCCGGCCAGCTCGAACCCACCCACCCGGAAGTCGACCCGCGGCGGGTCGCGGTCGGCGGCCACGGCGGTCACCCGCTCGGGGTCGATCTCCAGACCGACCACCTCGAGGCCGTCGACCTCGGGTCCCAGCCGGTCGACCAGCTCCAGCGTGGTCACCGCCGAGGCGCCGTAGCCGAGGTCCACGACCAACGGTCGGGCGGCGTCGCGCAGCCGGGGCACCTGGGTGGCCAGCAACCAGCGGTCGACGCGGCGCAGCCGGTTGGCGTTCGTGGTGCCGCGGGTGGGCAGGCCCATCGCACGGGCGCGACCGGCGGCCAGCCGGGGCTGCTTGCGGGTCGGGGGCAGCACCGCCTTGCGGGAGTGGTCGCTGCTCACCGGTCCGGAGGGTAGTCGCGGTTAGCGTGGGGCCCGTGCAGGTGCATCAGGGAACCCGGTTGGCCGAGCTCACCACGTTGGCGGTGGGCGGTCCGGTCGACCGCCTCGTCGAGGTGCACGACGCCGAGGAGCTGGTCGCCGCCGTCCGCGACGCGGACACCGCCGGGCGTCCGCTGCTCGTGCTGGGCGGGGGCTCGAACGTCGTCGCGCCGGACGCCGGGTGGCCCGGGGACGTCGTCGCCGTCCGCTCCCGCGGCGTGCTGCGCACCGGGGACTCCCTCGTGGTGCAGGCCGGCGAGCCGTGGGACGACCTCGTCGCGCACACCGTCGCCGAGGGCCTGGCCGGCATGGAGGCGCTCAGCGGCATCCCGGGGAGCACCGGGGCCACACCGGTGCAGAACGTGGGCGCCTACGGCCAGGAGGTCGCGCAGACCATCACCGCGGTGCAGGTGCTCGACCGGCGCGACGGCTCGGTGCGCACGCTGGCCCCGGCCGACTGCGGGTTCGGCTACCGCGACTCGGCGCTCAAGCGGAACCCGGGGGTGTTCGTCGTCCTCACGGTGACCTTCGGGCTCGAGGCCTCGGAGCTGTCGATGCCGGTCGGGTACGCCGAGCTGGCCCGCCGGCTGGGCGTCGAGGTCGGGGAACGGGCGCCGCTGGCCGACGTCCGCACGGCGGTGCTCGAGCTGCGCCGCGGCAAGGGCATGGTGCTCGACCCGGCCGACCCCGACTCGCGCAGCGCCGGCTCCTTCTTCACCAACCCCGTGGTGCCGGCCGCGATGGCCGGCCCGGTCGTCGAGGCGGGCTGCCCGAGCTGGCCGGCCGGCGACGACGTGAAGCTGTCGGCGGCGTGGCTGGTGCAGCACGCCGGCTTCGGCCGCGGCACCCGCGACGGCCACGTGGGGACGTCGTCCCGGCACTCGTTGGCGCTCACCACCGAGCCGGGGGCGACGGCCACCGAGCTGCTCGCCTTCGCCACCCGCGTGGTGGACGCCGTCCGCGACCGCTTCGGCGTGACGCTGGTACCGGAGCCGACCGCCGTCCGACCCGGCTGACGCCGGGTACCGGAAGCTCCACCCCCGTCATCGGGCCCGATCGACAGGGTGGATACCCCGATACCCCGATACCCCGATACCGGGGTGGGGCCTATTGCTCGCGGTGGACCTTGTGCTGGGCGGCCTGGGCGCGGGGGCGGACGACCATCAGGTCGACGTTCACGTGGTGGGGGCGGGTGACCGCCCAGGCGACGCAGTCGGCGACGTCGGCGGCGACCAGCGGTTCGCGCACGCCCTCGTAGACCTTCGCGGCCGTCGCGGCGTCGCCGGTGCGGTTGAGCGCGAACTCCTCGGTCCTGACCATGCCCGGGGCGATCTCCACGATGCGCACGGGCTCGGCGACCAGCTCCAGGCGCATGGTCTGCGCCAGGGTGTGCACGCCGTGCTTGGCCGCGGTGTAGCTGGCCCCGCCCTCGTAGCTGACCAACCCGGCGGTGGACCCCATGAGGACGACGTCGCCGGCGCCGGAGGCGCGCAGCGCGGGCAGCAGCGCCTTGGTGACCCGCACCGTGCCCAGCACGTTGACCTGGAAGGCCTTCGTCCAGGAGTCGAGGTCGGCCTCGGCCACCGGAGCGGCGTCGAACGCGCCGCCGGCGTTGTTGACCAGCACGTCGACCCGGTCGAGCGAGGCGGCGAGAGCGGCCACGGACTCGTCGCTGGTGACGTCGAGCTCGACGGCGCGGCCACCGATGCGCTCGGCCAGCTCGGTCAGCCGGTCCAGGCGGCGGGCGGCGAGGACGACGGTGAACCCGTCGGCGGCCAGGCGTTCGGCCGTGGCGGCACCGATGCCGCTGGAGGCTCCGGTGACGACGGCCACACGTCCGTCGCCGGGGAAGGGGAGGGCAGATGTCTCGGCGGGCATGCGTCCAGTCTGCTGGTGCAGGATGGTGGGCCGGAGAGGTGCCTGGCGTGGGCGCCTGCGGGAGGAGTGTCGTGCCTGCTCGCCGCCCGCTGCGCCCGGTGGCCCCGTGGTCGGCCCGCCCGGTGCTGCCCCGCCGGGTCGCCACGCTGAGCGTGCACACCAGCCCGCTCGACCAACCCGGGGCCGGCGACGCCGGCGGCATGAACGTCTACGTCGTCGAGGTCTCCCGCCGGCTGGCCGCGCGCGGCATCGCGGTGGAGGTGTTCACCCGGGCGACGTCCTCGGACCTGCCACCGGTGGTCGAGATGGCCCCGGGGGTGACGGTGCGGCACGTGTCGGCCGGCCCGTTCGAGGGCCTGGGCAAGGACGACCTGCCCGCCCAGCTGTGCGCGTTCACCGCCGGGGTGCTGCGCGAGGAGGCCCGGCACGAACCCGGCTACTACGACGTGCTGCACAGCCACTACTGGCTCTCGGGCCAGGTCGGCTGGCTGGCCCGCGACCGCTGGGGGGTGCCGCTGGTGCACTCGGCGCACACCCTGGCCAAGGTGAAGAACGCCGCGCTCGCCGACGGCGACGCCCCCGAGCCCCGGGCCCGCGTGATCGGTGAGGAGCAGGTGGTGGCCGAGGCCGACCGGCTCATCGCCAACACCGCCGAGGAGGCCCGGCAACTGGTGCGCTTCTACGACGCCGACCCCGCCCGCACGCTGGTGGTGCCGCCCGGGGTCGACCTCACCACGTTCACCCCGGGCGACCGGGCCGCGGCCCGGCGGGCGGTGGGCGTGGCCGACGACGCGCTGGTGCTGCTGTTCGTGGGCCGCATCCAGCCGCTGAAGGCCCCCGACGTGCTGCTGCACGCCGCTGCCCGCCTGCTGGCCGACGACCCGGCGCTGCGCCACCGGCTGCAGGTCCTGGTGGTGGGTGCGCCCAGCGGGAGCGGGCTGGCCGAGCCGCGGCAGCTGCAGGAGCTCGCGGTGTCCCTGGGGGTGGCCGACGTCGTCCGGTTCGTGCCTCCGCAGGCCGCCGCGGCGCTGGCCGACCACTACCGGGCCGCCGACGTCGCCGTCGTCCCCAGCCACAACGAGTCCTTCGGGCTGGTCGCGCTGGAGGCGCAGGCCTGCGGCACGCCGGTGGTGGCCGCGGCCGTGGGCGGCCTGCCCACCGCGGTCGCCGACGGCGTCTCCGGGGTGCTGGTCGACGGCCACGACCCTGCCGACTACGCCGCCGCGATCAGGAAGGTCGTCGAGCGGCGCGCTGAGCTGTCCACCGGCGCGCGGCAGCACGCCGAGTGCTTCAGCTGGGACCGCACCGCCGGCTCGCTGGTCGAGGCGTACTCCGCGGCGATGGTCGAGATGGGCTCGACCGTGCGCTCCCCGCGCGATCGGGTGCGCGACGCCGTCCGGGCGTTCTCCGTCGGGGCGGGCCCGCGGTGAGCACCGTCGCCGAGCTCGAGGCGGTCGTGGACGCCGCACTGCGCGACGCCGAGCTGGTCTACGAGCACCCCGCCCCCGGCCGGTTCCTGGTCGACCTGCCGGGCACCAAGAAGCTGAAGACGGTCTGCGGCCTGGTGCTGGGCGAGCACGGGCTGCGCGTCGAGGCCTTCGTCTGCCGGCAGCCCGACGAGAACCGCGAGCAGCTGTGGACCTGGCTGCTGCAGCACAACGCCCGCATGTACGGCGTCGCCTACTCGATCGACAGCGTCGGCGACGTCTACCTGACCGGCCGGATCAGCGCCGCCGCGGTCACCGCCGAGGAGATCGACCGGCTGCTGGGCGCGGTGCTCAGCTACGCCGACGACCACTTCAACACCATGCTCGAGATCGGCTTCGGCACCTCGATCCGCCGCGAGTGGGAGTGGCGGGTCAAGCGCGGGGAGTCGCTGCGCAACCTCGAGGCCTTCAAGGACTTCGTCGAGAAGCGCGGGTGAGCGGGCCGACCCCACCGGGGTACGAGCGCCGCTGGTGGGTGCTCGGCACCATGATCGTCTGCCTCCTGGTCGTGATCATGGGCAACACGGTGCTGAACGTGGCCCTCCCGACCCTGCAGCGCGACCTCGCGGCGACGCAGAGCCAGCTGCAGTGGGCCATCGACGCCTACATCCTGGTGTTCGCCGGCCTGCTGTTCAGCTGGGGCGTCGTCGGCGACCGCATCGGGCGCAAGCGGGCCCTGCTGCTGGGGCTGGGCATCTTCTCCCTGGGGTCGGTGCTCGCCGCGTTCGCGGGCTCGGCCGACGAGCTCATCGCCTGGCGGGCGCTCATGGGCGTCGGCGGGGCGGCGGTGCAGCCAGCCACCCTCGCGGTGATCAGCAACGTGTTCCCGCCCGCCGAGCGCAGCCGGGCGATCGGGGTGTGGGCCGGGGCGGCCGGCATCGGCATCGCCGGTGGCCCGCTGGCCGGCGGGGTGGTGCTCGAGCACTTCTGGTGGGGCGCGGTGTTCCTGCTCGGCATCCCGGTCGCGGCCGTGGGCGCCCTGGGCGTGGTCACCCTCGTGCCCGAGTCCCGGGATCCGGCACCCGGGCGCCTCGACGTCGCCGGTGTGCTGCTCTCGATCGCCGGGCTGGGCTCGCTGGTGTTCGGCATCATCCGCGGCGGGGAGGGGGTGGGCTGGACGACGCCCGGCGTCCTCGGGCCGCTGCTGGGCGGGGTGGCGCTGCTGGCGGTGTTCGTGTGGTGGCAGCGGCGCACCACGCACCCGGCCCTGGACGTGTCGCTGTTCCGGCTGCCGGCGTTCTCGGCCTCGGCGGGCGCACTGGCGCTGAACTTCTTCGCGCTGCAGGGGGCCACGTTCTACCTCGTCTACTACCTGCAGGGCGTGCTCGGCTTCTCGCCGCTGGAGAGCGGCGCCACGCTGGTGCCGATGGCGGTGGCCATCGCGATCGCCTCGCCGCGGGCCTCGGTGCTGGCCGACCGGTTCGGCGCCAAGCTGGTGTGCGCGGCCGGGTTCGGGCTCATGGCCACCGCGTTCGCGGCCAACCAGCTGCTGCGGGTCGACCCGCCGATCTGGCTGGTGCTGCTCGTGCTCTTCGTGCAGGGCCTGGGCCTGGGCGCCGTGCTCGCACCCGCCACCGAGTCGATCATGAGCGTGGTCCCCCGCGAGAAGGCCGGTGCCGGCGGCGCGGTGAACAACACGGTGCGCCAGGTCGGCGGTGCGCTGGGGGTGGCCATCCTGGGCTCGCTGGTGGCCGGGGTCTACGCCGCCCGCCTGGGGGACGCCGTCGACGTGCTGCCCGAGGCCGCCCGCGAGCAGGCGCGGCAGTCGGTGGTGGCGACGCTGGAGGCCGTGCGCGTGGCCGGGGCCGAGACCGAGGTGCTGGTCGCGCCCGCCCGGCAGGCGTTCGTCGAGGCCATGCACGTCACCGCGATCGGGACGGCGGCGTCGGCGGCGATCGCGGCGGTCGTGTGCCTGGTGTGGCTGCCCGGCCGCCGCGCGGTCCCGCCGTCCTGAGTGGCCTACCGTCCCACCGTGACGTCGACCGCTCCCGAGACCCCGTCCGCCCGGCACGCCCGCGTGGCCGGCCGGTTCGGCGAGGTGGTCGCCGGCGTCGCCGACTGGTCGTCGCCCGCCCCGGTCGAGGGCTGGACGGCGGCCGACGTGGTCGGGCACCTCGTCGAGTGGCTGCCCGGCCTGCTCGCCGCGGACGGCGTCGTCCTGGACGTCGAGTGGACCGGTGACCCGGCGCAGGACTGGTCCCGGCACGCCGCCGCCGTCCAGGCGCTGCTGGACTCGCCCCGGGCCGCCGAGCCGTTCACCCACCAGCACCTGGGCACGCAGCCGCTGGGCCAGGCGGTCGACCGGTTCTACACGACCGACGTGCTCCTCCACACCTGGGACCTGGCGCGGGCCTCGGGCCAGGACGCCGGGCTCGACGAGGCCGAGTGCGCCGAGCTGCTGGCCGGCATGCAGCCGATGGACGAGTTCCTGCGGTCCTCGGGCCAGTACGGGCCGAAGGTGCCAGTGCCCGACGACGCCCCCGCGGTCGACCGGCTGATGGGCTTCCTGGGTCGCGACCCCGCCGGGAACCCGGGGTAGCCGTCGGCCGGTCGGGCACGTACAACGGAGGAGGTCGTCTGCACCCCTGCGGCCGTTCCCGACGAGGAGGACCTGATGGCCGGCCGCAACCGCCGCCCCCTGCTGCGCGCCTCCATCGGCGCGCACCTGGCCGGGGAGGTCGACCCCATCGCCACCACCGAGGCCGCCCGGGGCGTGGCCTACGCGCTGGTCGACCGCGCCCGCTCCACCGACGACCCCGAGGTCACCCGCCGGCTGGTCACCCTCGCCGACGACGAGGGTCTCGACGAGCTGGCCGAGCTGTGGGCCGACGCCCCGGCCATCTCGCTGCCCGGTGCGCTGTGGCGGCTGTACCTGCTGCGCGCCTGGGTGCAGCGCGACCCCGTCGCCGCCGCGCGCGAGTTCGAGGCCGGCCAGGGGCGGGTGCTGCCCCGCGAGGTGGTCGCGGGGCTCGCCGATCCGCCCGGGCCCGACGGCGTGCGCGACCTGGCCGACGCGGTGCTCACCGGTGTGTTCGAGGGCGACCTGGACGTCGCTCTCGACCGGGCCGCCGCCTTCTGCTGGATCGTGGCCGGCGGCCGCGCAGCGCGGGCCGACGACCTCGACGACACCGACCCCGCCTCCGCCGACCGGGTCACCCGCGGCGGGTCGGCGCTGGCCCGCACCGCCGACCAGCTGGGCGCCGCGGCCCGGCGCTGGCGGGCCGGCACCCTCACCTGAGGCCCGAGCCGTGGCTGACGAGACCGAGCTGCGCAGCCGCACCCGCGCCCTGACCGGCGTCGTGCTGGCGACCGCCCTGGTCTACCCGCTGCTGGTCTGCGCGGTGCAGGTGGCGCTGGCCCAGTTCTTCACCGACGACGTCCCCGCCGCCCTGGGGTGGGGCGCGGCCGGCGCCGGGTTGTGCGTGGCCGTGGTCGCCGTCGACCGGTGGAGCACCGGACGACGGGTGGTCAGCCCGTGGCTGCTGGCCGGGCTGGTGCCGCCGGTGCTCTTCGAGCTCTGGCTGGCCTGGCCCCTGCTCACCGGCTGACCCGTCGGGCAGGATGGACGCCGTGACCGGAACTCTGGTGCTCCTCCGCCACGGCGAGAGCGAGTGGAACAAGGCCAACCTCTTCACCGGCTGGGTCGACGTGTCCCTGTCCGAGAAGGGCCGCGCCGAGGCGACCCGGGGCGGTGAGCTGCTGAAGGGCGAGGGGCTGCTGCCCGACGTCCTGCACACCTCTCTGCTCAAGCGGGCGATCACCACCGCCGAGCTGGCGCTGGCCGCCGCCGACCGGCAGTGGATCCCCGTGACGCGCTCGTGGCGGCTCAACGAGCGGCACTACGGCGCGCTGCAGGGCAAGGACAAGGCCGCCACCCTCGCCGAGTACGGCGAGGAGCAGTTCATGACCTGGCGGCGCAGCTACGCCACCCCGCCGCCGCCGATCGACCCGGCCGACGAGTACAGCCAGGACGCCGACCCGCGCTACGCCTTCCTGCCCCCGGAGGCCCGGCCGGCCACCGAGTGCCTGGCCGACGTCGTCGTCCGGATGCTGCCGTACTGGTACGACGCGATCGTGCCCGACCTGCGCGCCGGGAAGACCGTGCTGGTCACCGCGCACGGCAACAGCCTGCGGGCGCTGGTGAAGCACCTCGACGGCATGGGCGACGACGAGGTGGTGGGCCTGAACATCCCCACCGGTGTCCCGCTGCGCTACGACCTCGACGCCGACCTGCGCCCCACCAACCCCGGCGGCCAGTACCTCGACCCCGAGGCCGCGGCCGAGGCCATCAAGGCCGTCGCCGCCCAGGGCAAGAAGTGAAGGACCCCGTCGCCCCCCACCACGAGCAAGCTCGCGGCGGGACCCTGCGACGGGGCCGTTCCAGCACCGACTGAGCAGAAGGGCCCCGGGACGGTGTCCCGGGGCCCTTCTGGTGCGATCCGGAGGATCGCGATGTGCCCAGCTCAGCTGGCGGCGGCCACGACCGGGAGGGGGCGCTCGCCGGTCACCAGGTAGACCACCCGGCGGGCGACGCTCACGGCGTGGTCGGCGAAGCGCTCGTAGTAGCGGCCCAGCAGGGTGATGTCGATGGCCGACTGGATGCCGTGCGGCCAGTCGTCGCTGAGCAGCTCGCGGAACAGCTGCTGGTGGTTGCGGTCCATGAGGTCGTCGTCGGCCTCGAGCTGCGCGGCGGCCTCGATGTCGCGCTTGGCGATGATCGTGCCGGCCTGGGCCACGAGGCTCTCGGCGGTGTGGCCCATGTCGAGGAAGACCGGGCGGACCTCCTGCGGCACCGCGTGGTCGGGGAAGCGCATGCGGGCGACCTTGGCGATGTGCTGGGCGAGGTCGCCCATGCGCTCGAGGTCCTGCACGGTGGCCATCGCGGTGGTGACCGAGCGCAGGTCGGTGGCGACCGGGGCCTGGCGGGCCAGCAGCGTGAAGCAGCGGTCGTCGACGTTCTCGCGGACGGCGTCGATGTGCGCGTCGCCGGCGATGACCAGGTCGGCCAGCGCGACGTCGGCGTCGAGCAGGGCCGTGGTGGCCTTGCTCATGGCCGAGCCGACGGAGTTGGTCATCTCCACCAGGCTGGTGGTGATGTCGTCCAGTTCTTCGCGGTAGGTGTCCCGCACGGTGCCCCCCCAGGTCCGCACCCGGTGACGCCGGGTGCGCGGTCTCGTCGGGGCGCGGCGCAACCGGGTGTGGTTGCGGCTCGGGCGCCCACGGCAGAGCGTAGGTACCGGACCGGATCCGTGCCGGGACGAGCAGGTGAACGGCAGGGCACCGGCCCGTGAACACTGCTTGCCCGGAGGGGTGATCCACCCGTCGGGGGGCCGGAGGAGCCCCCGGCTCGGCCTAGCATCGACCACGTGCACCCGCTCCTGTGGCTGGCGCTCGGCCTCGTCCTGGGCGGTGCGGTCGGCGTCCTCGCCGTCCGGCTGTCGACCCGCCGGCCGTCCGCGCCCTCCATCGAGGACGGCACCCACGTGCCCACCTCGCTGCCCGGGGCGCCCACCCGCATCGACGACGAGCCGGTGCTCGCGCGGCGGCTGCTGGACCTCATGGACCCCGCCGTCGTGCTGCTCGACGTCCACGACTCGGTGGTGCTGGCCAACCCGGCCGCCCGGGCGATGGGCATCGTGCGCGGCACCCGGTTGCTCGTGCCGGCGCTGGTGGCGGTCGCGCACGAGGTGCGCAAGTCCGGCCCGCGGCGCTCGGACGTGCAGCTGCCCGCCGACCTCGTGGGCAGCGGTCCGCGCATGGTCGGGGTGCACGGCGTCCGGGTGCAGGGCGGGCCGGCGCACGAACCGGGCCCGGTGGCGCTGGTGCTCCAGGACGTCACGGAGGCCCGCCGGGTCGAGGCCGTGCGGCGCGACTTCGTCGCCAACGTCGGGCACGAGCTGAAGACGCCGGTCGGCGCGCTGGCGTTGCTGGCCGAGGCCACCCAGGGTGCCGCCGACGACCCCGAGACCGTGCAGCGCTTCGCGGCGCGGATGACCCACGAGGCCGACCGGCTCTCCCGGCTGGTGCGCGAGCTCATCGACCTCTCCCGCCTGCAGGGCGCCGAGCCGCTGCCCGAGCTCGAGCCGGTGGCGGTGCACGACGTCGTCGCCGAGGCGGTCGACCGCACCCGGCTGGCCGCGGTCGCCAAGGGCATCGAGCTGGCGGTGGGGGAGCAGGACGACCTGGTGGTGCTCGGCGTCGAGGCCCAGCTGGCCACCGCGGTCACCAACCTGCTGGCCAACGCCGTCACCTACTCGCCGGAGGCCACGAAGATCGCCGTCGGCACCCGGGCGCGCGAGGGCTTCGCCGAGATCGCGGTGACCGACTCGGGCATCGGCATCCCCCGGGCCGACCGGGCGCGGGTGTTCGAGCGCTTCTACCGCGTCGACCAGTCCCGGGCCAGCGCCACCGGCGGCACCGGGCTGGGGCTGGCCATCGTCAAGCACGTGGCCACCAACCACGGCGGCTCGGTCACCGTCTGGAGCGAGGAGGGCCTGGGGTCGACGTTCACGCTGCGCATCCCGCTGGCCCCCGCCCCGGCGCAGGCCGGCCCGTCCACCGACCCCGCGGGCATCTCCCGCGACCGCGTCGACGCGCTGCGCGCAGCCGTCGCCGACACCGATGTGCTGAGAGGACGGTCATGACCCGAGTGCTGGTCGTGGAGGACGAGGAGTCCTTCTCCGACGCGCTGTCCTACATGCTGCGCCGCGAGGGCTACGAGGCCGTCGTCGCCGGCAACGGGATCGACGCGTTGGCCGAGTTCGACCGCGGCGGGGCCGACATCGTGCTGCTGGACCTCATGCTGCCCGGGCTGTCGGGCACCGAGGTGTGCCGCACGCTGCGGGCGAAGAGCGCCGTGCCGATCATCATGCTCACGGCCAAGGACACCGAGATCGACAAGGTCGTCGGCCTGGAGCTGGGCGCCGACGACTACGTGACCAAGCCGTACTCGGCCCGCGAGCTGCTGGCCCGCATCCGCGCGGTGCTGCGCCGCGGCAGCGACACCGACCTGCCCCCGGACGCCACGCTCAGCGCCGGCCCGGTGCGGATGGACGTCGAGCGGCACACCGTCGCCGTCGACGGCCAGCCGGTCTCGCTGCCGCTCAAGGAGTTCGACCTGCTCGAGCTGCTGCTGCGCAACTCGGGCCGGGTGCTCACCCGGGGCCAGCTGATCGACCGCGTGTGGGGCTCGGACTACGTGGGCGACACCAAGACCCTCGACGTCCACGTCAAGCGTCTGCGCGCCAAGATCGAACCCGACCCCGCCACGCCCAAGTGGCTCGTGACGGTCAGGGGTTTGGGCTACAAGTTCGAATCGTGACCGGGAGCCCCGCCGACGGCGGGGCTCCCGAGGTCACTTCCCGCGGCCGGTCTCGTCCTGGAGCTCCTCGATCTTGATCGAGGCGTCGGCCTTGGAGATGTCGTCGGGGACCTCTTCGCCGGCCTGCTGGGCCAGCGTGGACAGGTAGCTCTTCTGCGCGCCGGTGGCGGGCTCGTCGCCGGTCACCCAGTCGTGCGGGTCCTTCTCGGCGGTGGGGTCGCCGGGCTGGCCGGAGTTCACGGGGGCGTCTGCATCGCTCATGTGTTCGAAGCTACGCCGGGACGGCGACGTCCGCCCGGCGAGCGCGGTCGGCGGCGGCCAGCCGGGCCCGGGCCTGCTCGATGCGGCGTCCGGTGAGGAAGACGTGCGCACCCCCGCACGGGCAGTCGGCGACCACGGCGACCACGCCGGGACGGTTGCGGGGGTCGGCCACCGGGCGGACCCGGCGGTCTGCGACCAGCTCGTCGGTGCGGGTGACGGGGCACGTGATCAGCAGCATGCGACCAGCCTGGCCGCGCCCGAGCGCCCCCACGAGTGGCAGGGATGACACCGACCGCAGGATTCCTGCCATGATGGTGGTGTGGACACCGCACACCGCCCCCGGGTCAGCCTGCTCGTCGCCGACGGTGCCCTCGGGCCCTTCGGCCTGGGCGTGGCCAACGAGGTGTTCGGCTACGACTACACCCGCTTCGGGCTGCCCCGCTTCGACTTCGCGCTGGTCTCCGACGTCCTCGGCCCGGTCCGCAGCCCCACCGGGGTGGCGGTCCTGGTCGAGCACGGGCTGGACCGGTTGGCGATCTCCGACGTGGTGCTGGTCAGTGCCTGGGAGGACCTCGACCGCCCCGTGCCCGACGAGCTCGTCGCCGCCGTCCGCACGGCGCACGAGCGCGGAGCGCAGCTGATCAGCCAGTGCAGCGGTGCCTTCGTGCTCGCCGCCGCCGGGCTGCTCGACGGCCGCCGGGCGACCACCCACTGGCGCATGGCCGGCGAGCTGGCCGACCGCTACCCCGCGGTCGAGGTCGACCCCCGGGTGCTCTACGTCGACGAGGGCTCGATCATCACCAGCGCCGGCACCGCCTCGGCGGTCGACGCCACGCTGCACTGGGTGCGGCGCGAGTACGGGCCCGGTCCGGCCAACGCCCTGGCGCGGGAGATGGTCATGCCGGCCCACCGCGACGGCGGGCAGGCCCAGTACATCGACACCCCGGTGGCCCGCTGCGAGGACGACCTGCTCGGGCTGGTGCTCGACTGGGCGCGCGAGCACCTGGCCGAGCCGCTGTCGGTCGACCAGCTGGCCCGCCGCGCGCTGATGAGCCCGCGCAGCTTCGCCCGCCGGTTCAAGGCCGCCACGGGGACGACGCCGCACGCGTGGCTGCTGGCCCAGCGGCTGGCCGCTGCGGAGGACCTGCTGGCCGGGACCAGCACGCCGGTCGAGGAGGTCGCCCGGCTGGTCGGCTTCGGGACGGCGGCCAACCTCCGCGAGCACTTCACCCGGCGCCGGGGGGTCGCGCCCCGGGAGTGGCGGCGCACCTTCGCGACGACCCCGGCCGGGGTGTCAGCCGGGTCGGCGCCGGTGCAGCTCGACGGGTACCGGGCTGGCCGGGTGGGAGGCGACGAGACCGAGGTCCAGGCGCGCGTGGGTGAGCCGGCGTAGCTCGGCGTAGGCCGGTGCGCCCAGCAGCTCGGTCAGCTCCGCCGCGTAGGTGTCCACGAGCGGCTCGGCGGCGACGTGGGCCACCGGGGACCCCGTGCACCACCAGTGCAGGTCGTGCCCGCCGGGGCCCCAGCCGCGGCGGTCGAACTCGCCGATCGAGCTGACCAGCACGCGGGTGTCGTCGGGTCGGTCGATCCATTCCTGCTCGCGGCGCACCGGCAGCTGCCAGCACACGTCGGGCTTGGTCTCCAGCGGGTGCCGGCCGGTGCGCAGCGCCAGCGCGTGCAGGGCGCAGCCCCCGCCCCCGGGGAAGTCGGGCCGGTTGTTGAACACGCACACCCCGTCGACGACGCGGGTGCGCAGGGCGGCCTCGGTGGCGCCGTCCACGCCGGGCTCGTCCAGCGTGTCGGGCTCGGTCCAGTCCTCGGCCCACTGCGGACGGCGCTGCCAGTCGGCGTCGGTGAGCTCCTCGACGGCGGCGCCCACCCGGGTGAGGTCGTCGCCGTCGGTGAAGAACGCGCCGTGGTTGCAGCAGCCGTCCTGGGCCCGCCCGGCCACGACCCCGGCGCAGCCGCGGCCGTAGACGCAGGTCCAGGCCGACGTGAGCCAGGTGAGGTCGGCCCGCACGCGGTGCTCGGGGTCGGCGGGGTCGGTGAACTCCACCCACTCGCGGGCGTGGTCGGGGTCGACTTCCTCCGGCGGTGCCTGCACGGCGTCCAGTGCACCACGTGGTCGTGGACGGGGGACGACCCGGCAGACTGTGCGTCCATGCGGCTGGGAGTGCTCGACGTCGGCTCGAACACCGTGCACCTGCTCGTGGTCGACGCCCACCGCGGCGCCCACCCCACCCCGGCCTTCTCCGACAAGTCGGTGCTGCGGCTGGCCGAGCACGTGGGCGACGACGGCGTGCTGTCCAAGGCGGGGGAGAAGGCGCTGCTGGCCTCGGTGCGCCGCGCGCGCGAGGTGGCCGACGAGGCCGGGTGCGAGGAGCTGCTCGCCTTCGTCACCTCGGCCATCCGCGAGGCCTCCAACGGCCCGAAGGTGCTCGAGCGCGTCGTCGAGGCCACCGGGGTGCAGCTGCAGGTGCTCAGCGGTGAGGACGAGGCCCGGCTGACCTTCCTCGCCGTCCGGCGGTGGTTCGGCTGGAGCGCCGGGCGGCTGCTCGTGCTCGACATCGGTGGCGGCTCCCTCGAGCTGGCCACCGGGATCGACGAGGACCCCGACGTCGCGCTGTCGGTCCCGCTGGGCGCCGGCCGCATGACCCGGCGCTTCCTGCCCGAGGCGCACGCCGGGCGCCGTCCCGACCTCGCTGCGCTGGACTCCCTCGACGAGCACGCCTCACGCCTGCTGGCCCCCGCCGCGCGGCGACTGGCCGCCGCCGGGGCACCGGACCTGGTCGTCGCGACGTCGAAGACCTTCCGCACCCTGGCCCGGCTCACCGGCGCCGCGCCCTACTCGGCCGGCCTGCGGGTCCCGCGCCAGCTCAGCACCGTGGGCCTCGAGCAGCTGGTGGGCTTCGTGTCGCGCATCGACTCCTCGGCGCTCGCCGAGCTCAACGGGGTCTCGGTCGACCGGGCGCACCAGGTGCCCGCCGGCGCGGTCGTGGCGCGGGCCGCGATGCGGGCGGTGGGGGTGCCGTCCGTGGCAATCTGCCCCTGGGCGCTGCGCGAGGGCATCATCCTTCGCCGGCTGGACGGGTTGGAGGGCGCATGAGCGACGCTGACCACTCGGTCCGGTCCCTGGCCGAGATCCTGCGCGAGCACGGCCTCGAGTCCGAGGCCGGCACGCGGCCGGGCACCACCGGTCCGGTGCGGCCGGCCCGGCGCAAGCGCACGGTCGACGAGACCCGCGCCGAGCAGGAGTCCCGCAGCGGCACCACCTCCCGCGACGGCGCCGGTGGGCGCACCGCGGAGCCCGGCACGGGCTCCGGCGGGCCGGCCACCGGTGGCCCCGGTGCCCGGCGCGACCCCCAGCGGCCCGACACCGACCGCCGGGTCTCCGACCGGCGGGTGGGCGGCCGGCGCACCGAGGACGCCACGCCCCCACCCCCGGTCGACGCGAAGGCCGCGCCGGCCACGAAGGGTGCGGGCCGCTTCGGCCGCCGGCGGGCCCCCGAGGCCGAACCGGCCACCGTCGAGCAGCCCCTCGCCGCCGAGCCGGCCGGCGCCACCGCGGCCATCCCGGGCCTGCGCACCGGGCGCACCCCGGGTCTGGCCGGCGCCGTCGGCTCCCGCTCCGGGGCCGACCCGGTGCCCTCCACCGGCCCGATCCCCAAGGTGGTGCTCCCGCCCGAGGAGGACGACGAGCCGCTGACCGCGGCGCAGACCGCCCTGGCGTGGGCCCGCTTCGTCGGCGAGCTGGTGCTCGCCCTCGCCGTCGGCGTCGGCGTCTACTACCTGTTCACCGTGCTGTGGGAGCTGCTGCCCTACGCGGCCGTCGTGGCCGCGCCGCTGGCCATCGCCGGCATGGTCGGCGGGGTGGCGTTCTGGCGCAGCAAGCACGGCCAGGGCCCGCTGCCCACCAGGGTCCTGCTCCTGCTGCTGTTCGCCGGCACCCTGCTGGTCGTCGTCCCGGCGGCGGGGCTGCTCGCCGCTCGGTGAGGGCCCGCTAGCGTCCTGGGCGTGACCAGCGCACCCGACCAGCAGCTCTCCGGCCTCGCCCTCGTGGGCGGCGGCAAGATCGGGGAGGCCCTCCTCTCGGGCCTGACCCGCCGGCCCGGCGCTGCCGAGGGCATCGTCGTGGTCGAGCGCAGCGCCGAGCGGGCCGCCGACCTGGCGCAGCGGTACGGGGTGCGGGCCCTCGACCTCGCCGAGGCCGCCGCCGCGTGCCGGGTGCTGCTGGTGGCCGTGAAGCCCCAGGACGTCGACGCGCTGCTCACCTCCCTGGCCCCGCACGTCGGGGCAGGTCACCTGGTCGTGTCGGTGGCGGCCGGGGTGCCCACGGCCCGTGTCGAGGCCGCGCTGCCCCCGGGCACCCCGGTCGTGCGGGTCATGCCCAACACCCCGGCGCTGGTGGACGAGGGCATGAGCGTGCTGTCGCCCGGCGCGCACGCCACGGAGGCCCACCTCGACGAGGCCGAGGCCCTGCTGTCGGCGGTGGGCCAGGTGCGGCGGGTGCCCGAGAAGCAGCAGGACGCCGTGACGGCGCTGTCGGGCAGCGGGCCCGCCTACTTCTTCTACCTGGTCGAAGCCATGATCGACGCCGGCATCCTGCTGGGGTTGCCGCGGGCGCTGGCCGCCGACCTCATCGTGCAGACCGCGCTCGGGGCGGCCACGATGCTGCGCGACTCGGGGGAGCACCCCGTGCAGCTGCGCGAGGCGGTCACGAGCCCGGGGGGCACGACGATCGCCGCGATCCGGGAGCTCGAGCGGCACGGCGTGCGGGCGGCGCTCATCGCGGCGATCGAGGCCGCGCACGACCGCTCGGTGGAGCTGGGTCGCTGATCCGGGGGAATTCTTTTTCGGACATCACGCTGCGTGAGTGCACAACGCCGAGGCGTCCGGGTTGGGGAGATGTGACGGTCCCCTGACGCCGTGTCGCCGTGTCGACATGTCATACACGCCCAGTGAACAACCGACCACTGGCAGTCGTGTCGACAAGTGACCAGGACGGACCGGTCCGCCTGTTCGTTTCACCCATCGCTTCTGTCCCACCAGGCCCCTAACGTTTCTCCCAGCACGCACGTGACCCGACCGCCGGTGGGGAAGCCGACGGCCTCGATGCGCGCCACAGCGGAGGAGAAACACCATGACGATGCCCCAGCGCGCCTACCAGGTCCGCCCCGCCCAGCCCGGCCCGCGCCCCGTGGGTCGCCCCGTGTCGGCCCAGTCGGTCGCCCGCCCGGTGCCCGCCGCCCACCCGGCCGCCGCGCCGGTCAACCGGCAGCTGGCCCCCCAGCCGCAGCGCTCGGCCGTCACCTTCCTGACCGTCGCCGAGGTCGCCGCGATGATGCGCGTCTCGAAGATGACCGTGTACCGCCTCGTGCACGGCGGCGAGCTCTCCGCCGTCCGCGTCGGCCGCTCCTTCCGGGTGCCCGAGCGCGCCGTCCAGGACTACCTGCGCGACGCCTACACCGACATCGCCTGACAGAAGGACCACGTCGCCCCCCACGACGCACTCCGTGCGCCGCGGGACCCTGCGACGCGGCCGTTCCATCGCGTCACCTGCACTGAAGAACAGCAGCGCCCTCCGTACGGGGTCGCCGCCGTCGGGTCCCGGCGGCGGCTCCCCGCGGGGGAGGACCTCGGCCGCCCGGCCGGTGGCCCCGCCCGGTCCAGCACCCGGCGAGCGAGCCGCCCCGCCCGGCCACCAGGTAGTCTCGACAGCCGAGCGCCGTCGCCCCCGCTACCCGGGGACACCGGTGCACACGAGCGGAACACCCTCGCGTGGTGCCCGGCGTGGCCACCGGTCACCGCCCCGGGCCCCCGCGACCACGAGTCGGGAGCATCACCATGGGTTCGGTCATCAAGAAGCGCCGCAAGCGGATGGCGAAGAAGAAGCACCGCAAGCTGCTCAAGAAGACGCGCGTCCAGCGCCGCAACAAGAAGTGAGCTGAGGCTCGTGCCGCCCGCGGTCGTCCTCGTCACCGGTGTGAGCCGGTGGCTGGGCGGTGCGCTGGCGGCCGAGCTCGCCGCTGACCCCTCCGTCGAGCGGGTCCTGGGGGTCGACACCGTCCCCCCTCGTCCCGAGGTGCTCCGCCGCCTCGGGCGCACCGAGTTCGTGCGCGCCGACATCCGCAACCCGCTGATCGGCAAGGTCATCGCCGCGGCCGGCGTCGACACCGTCGTGCACATGAACATCAGCTCCACCCCCGGGGGGAGCGGCGGCCGCACGTCGATGAAGGAGCTCAACGTCATCGGCACGATGCAGCTGCTGGCCGCCTGCCAGCGGGTGCCGTCGGTGCGCCGGCTGGTGCTCAAGTCCACCAGCGCGGTCTACGGCGCCAGCCCCCGCGACCCCGCCGTCTTCACCGAGACGATGCAGGCCCGGCGCGTGCCCGGCGGCGGCTTCGCCAAGGACAGCCTCGACATCGAGGGCTACGTCCGGTCCTTCGCCCGGCGCCGCCCCGAGGTCGGGGTCGCCGTCCTGCGGTTCACCAACTTCATCGGCCCGCGCATCGACTCGCTGCTCACCGGCTTCCTGCGCATGCCCGTCGTCCCCACGGCGCTGGGGTACGACGCCCGCGTGCAGCTGCTGCACGAGGACGACGCGGTCGCCGTCCTGGCCCGGGCCACCACCGGCGACTTCGCCGGCACCGTCAACGTCGGCGCCGAGGGCACCGTGCTGCTCTCGCAGGCCATCCGGCGTCTCGGCCGGGTGCCGCTGCCCCTGCCCGAGCAGGCGATGGCGCCGCTGGGGCGGCTGATCCGCCAGGCCCGCATCACCGACTACTCGCCCGAGCAGCTGCGCTTCCTGAACTTCGGCCGGGTGGTCGACACCCGCGTGCTGCGCGAGGAGTTCGGCTACACCCCGCGCTACACCACCGCCGAGGCGCTCGCCGACTACGGGCGCACCGTCGTCCCCGTCGTCGACCCCGGCGCCGTCGGCGCGACGCTGTCCACCGCCGGCTCCCTCGTGGGCCGGGCAGCCGGCGTGCTGAGCTCGCTCGGGGCGGTCGCCACCCGGCCCGCCCAGCCGCACGCACCGGGTCTGCGGGCGGTGCGCGATGCCTGAGGCCCGCGTCATCCGGCTGCACCCCGACGGCCCCGAGGAGCCCACCGCGGCGGTGTCGGCAGGCTGGGAGGAGCAGGTGGCCGGCGGTCTGGACTTCCTGCGCCGCCGGCTCACCGGCGAGTACGAGACCGACGAGTTCGGCTTCGACCCCGACCTCGCCGACCACCTGCTGCTACCCGTGCTGCGCCCGCTGTTCCAGAAGTGGTTCCGCGTCGAGACCCAGGGCCTGGAGAACGTGCCCGACGTCGGTGGCGCCCTCGTCGTGGCCAACCACTCGGGCACGCTGCCGCTCGACGCGCTGATGACCACCGTGGCGCTGCACGACGACCACCCGGCCGCCCGCCGGTTCCGGCTGCTGGGCGCCGACCTGGTGTTCCAGTTCCCCTTCGTCGGGGCCATGGCCCGCAAGTTCGGCTCGACCCTGGCCTGCAACGAGGACGCCGAGCGGCTGCTGACCGACGGCGAGCTCGTCGGCGTCTTCCCCGAGGGCTTCAAGGGCATCGGCAAGTCCTTCAGCGAGCGCTACACCCTGCAGCGGTTCGGCCGCGGCGGCTTCGTCACCGCGGCGCTGCGCACCGGGGCGCCGATCGTGCCGTGCGCGATCGTGGGCGCCGAGGAGATCTACCCGATGATCGGCAACGCCAAGACGGCCGCCCGCATCCTCGGGCTGCCGTACCTGCCGATCACGCCGACCTTCCCGCTGCTGGGGCCGCTGGGTGCGGTGCCGCTGCCGTCGAAGTGGTTCATCGCCTTCGGCGAGCCCATCGAGACCGCGTCCTACGGCCCGGGTGCGGCCGACGACCCCATGCTGGTCTTCAACCTCACCGACCAGGTGCGCGAGACCATCCAGCAGTCCCTCTACCAGCTCCTGCTGCAGCGCCGCTCCGTCTTCAGCTGACGCCAGGTCGCGACGGGGCCGTCAGAACGGCCAGCGGTTGCGGCGGCGCAGGGCCAGCAGACCGCTCACCGCGCCACCACCGAGAGCGGCGGCGCCCAGCGTGGGCACCCCGATGCGGGCGGCTTTGCGGCCGGTGCGGAAGTCCTTGACCAGCCAGCCGCGCGACCGGGCGACGGCCTTCAGCTCGGTGTCGGGGTTGACCGCCACCGCCGTGCCCACCAGGGACAGCATCGGGAGGTCGTTGGAGGAGTCGCTGTAGGCCGTGCACCGGGTGAGGTCGAGGCCCTCGCGCTCGGCCAGGGCGCGCACGGCCTGGGCCTTCGCCTCGTGGTGCATCATCTCGCCGACCAGCCGGCCGGTGTACTTGCCGTCGACGATCTCCGAGACGGTGCCCAGGGCGCCGGTGAGCCCGAGCCGGCGGGCGATCACCGACGCCAGCTCGATCGGGGTGGCGGTGACCAGCCAGACGCGCTGACCGGCGTCGAGGTGCTGCTGGGCGAGCACGCGGGTGCCGGCCCAGATGCGGTCGGCCATGAGCTCGTCGTAGATCTCCTCGCCGGCGCTGGAGATCTCCTCGACCGAGCGGCCGGCGATGAAGGCCAGGGCGTTGTCGCGCACGGTGTGCATGTCCACCGCCGACTCGGTCCCGGCCACCCGGAACTTCGCCTGCTGCCAGACGAACGAGGCGACGTCGCGGCCGGTGAAGTACTTGCGAGCGGCCAGCCCGCGGGCGAACCAGAACAGCGACGCGCCCATCATCATCGTGTTGTCGCAGTCGAAGAAGGCGGCGGCGGTGAGGTCGGGCTGCACGGCCGGGGGCGTGTCCACCTCGGCGGCGGCGGCCGCGGCGGCGCCGGCCACCAGGGCACGGGTCTCCTCGTCCTCCAGCCCCGCCGGGGTGCGCGCACGACGGCCGCGGAACGGCACTCGAACCATGCGTGGCCCCCTCGTCTCGACGCCTCGCCGGGGCTGGCCCGGCGCGCTCGACCCTAGCCGTAGCCGCTGAGCGCCCCGGCGCACCGGAGCCCGGGTCAGCCGCCCACGCAGATCAGGCCACCGACGCAGATGGTCGTCGACGGCAGCAGGGGCGGCAGGTCGATCAGCGGCGGGGTGGTCGGCACGGCCGGGGTGGGCAGCGGGAGCGGGCCGGTGGGCACCGCCGGTGCGCTCGTCGCCGGCGCGCCGCCGCCCGTGGGGCCGGCGGCGGTGGTCGTCGGTGCGCCCGGCGCAGCGGTCGGCGCAGGCGCCGGGGCCGGGGCCGGGTCGGACGTCGGCGCGGGGGCGGCGGTGCTGCCGGGGGCGGTCGGTGCCGTCCCCGGGTCCGGCGCGGTGCTCGGGGTGGCGCCCGGGGCCGCGGCGCACGCGCCCGGCACCGGGCCCAGCGAGTCGGCGCCGGCGTCGACGAACCCGTCCGGGCAGGCCAGCGCCGCCTGCAGGGCCGCACCCCGGGCAGCCACCTGGTCCACCAGCGCCAGCGAGTCGGCGAGCGCCTGCTCGGCGCCGGCCGGCACGTCGAGCTGCTCGAGCCCGGCGCGCTGGTCGCCGGTCCAGCCCGCCAGCGTGGTGAACGCCGCCGTGTCCTGCTCCTGCACCGCGGTGGCGGTCAGCGCCGCCGTGCCCTCGGTGGTCTGCTCGTCCATCGTCGCGAGCACGTCGACCACCGTCGCCGGATCGGCGCCGTCGGCCGCCACGGGCCGGCCCGGCACCGCGGCCGCGGGCAGCGCCCCGGCCTCGGACCCGGTGAGCTCGGTGAGCTCCTGCAGGCGCACCGACGCGAACCCCAGCAGCGTGAGGCCGCGGTCGGCATCGGAGGCCAGCGCCAGCTGGGTCTGCTCGCTGCCCCGCTTCAGGCCGTAGAGCAGGTCACCGGGCTCGGCGTCCTGGGCGAGCGCCACCAGGCCGGACAGCGCCCCGACCGTCATCGCCGCACCGACCAGACCCGCGGTGAGCCGGGTGCGCCAGCGGGCGACCGGCGCGTCCTCGGCCCGCGCGGCCAGCAGCCGGCGCCAGGGGGAGGGCCGGGCCTCGGGCGAGCGCACCCCGGGGGTGCGCACCGCGGCCATCGCGACCAGCCGGGCGCGCTGCGCGGCCCGGACGTCGGCCCCGAGGTCGGGCTCGTCGCCGGCGAGCAGCCGCAGCCGCCCGACCAGCGCCTCCTCCAGCTCCCTGTCGTTCACCGTCGTCCCCGTCCCCCGTGCGCAGCGACCGGCCCGACGAGCCGTGTCAGCGCGGTCAACGAGGACCGGCGCCCCCCGATACGGGGTACCGGGAGGTAACTTGCCGCACCACCCGTGCGGGTCATCGCAGACCCTCCGGGAGCAGGGCCGCCAGCCGCTTGACGGCCCGGTGCTGGAGGGCCTTGACCGCGCCGTCCTTCTTGCCCATCGCCGCGGCCGTCTCGGACACCGAGAGCCCCTGCAGGAAGCGCAGCGAGATGCACTCCCTCTGCTCGTCGCCCAGCTGCGCGACGCAGGCCATCAGCTCGGCGTTCGTGAGCCCCTGCAGGACGGCGTCCTCGGGGCCGTCGGTGACGCGGTCGGCGTCGCGCATGTCGGCCGTCGTGACCTCGAGGCGGAACCGGCTGCTCTTCACGTGGTCGAGCACGATGTTGCGGGCGATGGTGACCAGCCACGCGCCGACGTCGCGGCCCTGGAAGGTCAGCGAGTCGATGCGCCGCAGCGCCCGCACGAAGGTCTCGCTGGTGAAGTCCTCGGCGGTCTGCCGGTCGGCGACGCGGTGGTGGAGGAACCGGAAGACCATCCCGGCGTACCGGTCGTAGAGCTCGCCGAAGGCCTCGGCCTCGCCGGCCTGGGCGCGTTCGACGAGGGTCCAGACGGCGACCTGCTCCTCGCCCTCGGGTCGGTCGGGCTCGGGCTCGACCACGGGCTCGACGGGGGGCTCGGGCTCGGGCACGGCAACCGGCCCGGCGGTCGGGTCGGCGGCCGGCTCCGCGGTGGGTCCGGCCCGGTGGCGGGGCGCGGCGGGCGCCTCGTCGCCGGCCGGGCGGCGGGGCTCGGGCGTGCGGGGCCGGGGCGTGGGGCGGGGCCGTGGGGTCGGCCGGGGCCGGGGGAGGACCGGCCGCTGCTCGTCCTGGAGCGGGTCGCCGGCGACCCCGTCCTCGACGGCGCCGCGGAGGTCGTCGGCGGCACGACCCTGGCGGGACACGTCGCCCCCCGTCGTCGTCGCCCAGGCGGTCCGGGGTGGGTGCCACCGGGCCCTGACCTGCGCAGGTCGGGCCCATGGTGACAACATCGGGCCCCCACGTCCACGTGGAGCCCGTGCGATGCCCGTGCGAGGCCCGTGCGAGGCCGCCCCGCCCGGGGTGGCAGGAGGAGGAGAGGCCGCAGTGGCCCCAGCAGCCCGCACCTTCCACGGCCTGGTGCGCGCAGCCGCGCGCGACCACGGCTCCGCCCCCGCCCTGGTCGAGGGCGACCGCCGGCTCACGTGGGCCGAGGTCGCCGCCGCCGTCGACCGTGCCGCCGCCGGCTACGCCGCCCGGGGGCTCACCGCCGGTGACCGGGTGGCCGTGCAGCTGCCCAACGGCGTCGACTGGGTGGTGGCCGTGGTGGGCGCGCTGCGTGCCGGTCTGGTCGTCGTCCCGGTGAACACCGCCTACACCGACCCCGAGCTCACCCACCTGCTCACCGACTCCGGCGCCCGGGCGCTGGTCGTCGCGGCCGAGCGCACGGACCTGGCCGGCGTCCCCGTCCTCGTCGGGCCCCCGGACGCCGACGGCGAGCCCCCCGCCGACCCCGACGACCCCGCCGCGCTGGCGCTGCTGGCCTACACCAGCGGCACCACCGGGCACCCGCGCGGGGCGATGCTGACCCACCGGGCGCTGCTGGCCAACCAGCAGCAGGTGCTGGCGGTCGACCCGGCACCGGTGCGGCCCGGCGACGTCGTGCTGCTGGCCCTGCCGCTGTTCCACGTCTACGGCCTCAACGGCGGGCTCGGCCTGGTCGCGGCCACCGCGTCGTGCGGGGTGGTCGTCCGGTCCTTCGACCCGGTGGCCACCCTCGAGCTCATGGCCGGCGAGGGCGTGACCGCGGTCCCGGCCGCGCCGCCGATGTACCAGGCCTGGCTGGCGGCCGCGGACGCCGCCGGGTCCGACGCCGCCCTGCGCCGGGCCTTCGCCGCCGTGCACACCGCCAGCTCGGGCTCGGCCCCGCTGGCCCCCCGCGTCTGGACGGCGATGAAGGACCGTGCCGCCGTCACCGTCTGGGAGGGCTACGGCCTCACCGAGGCCGCGCCCGTGCTGGCCACCACGCTGGCCACCGGCCGGGCCAAGCCGGCGTGCATCGGTGCCCCGCTGCCGGGCGTGGAGCTCGTGCTGCGCGACACCGCCGGGGGGCCCGAGGCCGGCCCCGACCCCGGCAGCCGCGTGCGCGAGGACGTGTTCGGGGACCCCTTCGGCGACGACCCGCCCGACAGCGCCGGCGAGGTGTGCGTGCGCGGGCCCAACCTGTTCGCCGGCTACTGGCCCGACGGCGCCGACGGCCCCGACGACGAGGGCTGGATGCTGACCGGCGACATCGCCTACCGCGACGCGCAGGGCGACCTCCACCTGGTCGACCGGCGCCGCGACCTCGTCCTGGTCAGCGGGTTCAACGTCTACCCGCTGGAGGTCGAGCGGGTGCTCGAGAGCCACCCCGAGGTCGCCGAGGCCGCCGTCATCGGGCTGCCCGACGAGCGCACGGGCGAGTCGGTGCGGGCCTTCGTCGTGCTGGAGCCCGGCGCCGAGGTCGACGGCGAGACGCTGCGCACCTTCAGCCGCACCTCGCTGGCCCGGTTCAAGGTGCCCACGACGGTGCACGTCGTCGAGGCGCTGCCGCACTCGCTCACCGGCAAGGTCAGCCGGGCGCGCCTGCGCGAGCTGGGCCTGGACCGCATCGCCGAGGACACCCGGCACGCGGAGGGCGTCGATGGCTGAGCCCGCCCGGCTGCAGCTGCTGACCCGCGCCGGCTGCCACCTGTGCGTGGTGGCCGGCGAGACGCTGGTCCGGGTGGCCGGTGAGCACGGGCTGGCCGTGACCGAGGTCGACGTCGACGGCGACCCCGACCTGCAGGCCGAGTTCGGCGACCGGGTGCCCGTCGTCCTGCTCGACGGCCGGGAGCACAGCTACTTCACCGTGGACGTCGACCGCCTGCGGCGGGACCTCTCCGCCCGCTGAGCCGGTGGTGTCCGACACACCGGACGCCGGTGACCTGCACGGATGCCCCGCGGAACTTTGTTCCGACGTTCACAAGCGGTTACCGTGGCGGTGCCGGGACGCGAGGCCCCGGCCGACACCCCTCGACCCCGGCGACGCCGCCCGCGTGCGCGCACACCGCCGGGGGACGCCCGTGACGCGAGCTCGTCCGGGGTGTCCGCGGACGGTCGTCGGAGGAGGGTGCGTGAGCGAGGTGCGGAGCCGGGTCATCCCCGAGGCGACCGTCGCCCGGCTGGCGGTCTACCTCCGGGTGCTGACCGCGCTGGCCGAGAGCGGGCGGCGTTCGGTGTCCAGCGGTGAGCTGGCCTCGGCCGCCGGGGTCAACCCCGCCGGGCTGCGCAAGGACCTCTCCTACCTCGGCCCGTGCGGCGTGCGCGGCGTCGGCTACGCGGTCGGGTCGCTGCGCGAGCGGCTGGCCCGGGCGCTGGGTGTCGAGCAGGCCCGCTCGTGCGTGCTGGTCGGCATGGGCAACCTGGGCTCCGCCCTGGCCGGGTACGCCGGCTTCGGCACCCGCGGCTTCACCTTCGTCGGCCTGCTGGACGCCGACCCGGCGCGCGTGGGCGACGTCGTCGGCGGCACCGAGGTGCGCCCGGTCGACGAGCTCGAGCAGGTCGTCGCCGCCCACGGCGTGACCATCGCCGTCGTGACCACCCCGGCCGGGGTGGCCCAGTCGGTGTGCGACCGCCTCGTCGCCGCCGGCGTCCGCAGCATCGTGAACTTCGCCCCGGTGACGCTCGTCGTCCCGGCCGGCGTCGACGTCCGGCAGGTCGACCTGTCGGTGGAACTGCAGGTGCTGGCCTTCCTGGACCAGCAGAAGGGTGTGGACGTCGTGCCCCACCAGGCTTCCCGGCCGATGACCGAGCAGGTGGCGCTCCCGTGAGTCTCCTCGCCGTCGGCATCAGCCACCAGACCGCGCCGGTGACCCTGCTCGAGCAGGTCGCGATGAACGCCGACGACACGGTCAAGACCCTGCACGAGCTGCTCGACAGCGAGCACGTGTCCGAGGCGCTGGTGCTGGCCACCTGCAACCGGGTCGAGATCTTCGCCGAGGTGGACCGCTTCCACGGCGGCGTCACCGACGTCAGCCGCGTGCTCGCCCGGCACGCCGGCGCCGGTGTCGAGGAGCTCTCGCCCTACGTCACCGTGCACTACGAGGACCAGGCGATCGGCCACCTCTGCGTCGTGGCCGCCGGGCTGGACTCGATGGTGGTCGGCGAGACCCAGGTGCTCGGCCAGCTGCGCGCGGCCTACGCCCTGGCCCAGGCCGAGGGCGCGATCGGCCGCGAGCTGCACCCCATCACCCAGCGGGCGCTGCGCGTGGGCAAGCGGGTGCACAGCGAGACCGGCATCGACAAGGCCGGCGCCTCGCTGGTGTCGGTGGCCCTCGACCGGGTCACCGACCGCATCGGCGACCTCGCCGGCCGCCCCGTGCTGGTCGTGGGCGCGGGCTCCATGGGCGCGCTGGCCGCCACCACGCTGGCCCGCCGCGGCGCCGCCGTCACCGTCACCAGCCGCACCCCGGCCACCGCGCTGCGGCTGGCCGACGCCGTCGGCGGCCGCGCCGCCGACCTCGACGACCTGGCCGGCGAGCTGGCCGACGCCGACGTCCTGGTCACCTGCACCGGCGCCACCGGGACGGTCATCGGCACCGACGTCGTCGGCACCGCGATGACCGGCCGCACCCGCCCGCTGGTCGTGGTCGACCTGGCGCTGCCCCGCGACGTCGACGCCGCGGTCGGCACGATGCCCGACGTGCACGTCGTGGACCTCGCGATGCTGCAGGGCGAGCGCGCGGCCCGGCCCGGCGAGCCGGTGGCCGGGTCCGTCGCCGCCGACGACATCGCCGCCGCGCACGCCCTGGTCGAGCTCGAGACCTCGCTGCTGCGGGCCGAGCGGCAGGCCGCGGCGGTGGCCCCGACCGTGTCCGCACTGCGCAGCCAGGCCGCCGACGTCGTCGACGCCGAGCTGCTGCGCCTGTCGAGCCGGTTGCCCGACCTCGACGCCCGCGCCCGCGCCGAGATCGCCCGCACCGTGCGCCGGGTGGTCGACAAGCTGCTGCACGAGCCGACCGTGCGGGTGAAGGAGCTGGCCAGCGCGCCGGGGGACACCGACTACGCCGGCGCCCTGCGGGCCCTGTTCGGCCTGGGCCTGGACGCCGACACCAGCGGCAAGCTCGCCGACGCCGTGACCGTCGACGCCTCGACCACCACCACGCTGGACCAGCTCACCGACCGGGACGTCTCGTGACCGCCCCCGACGCCACCCCGATCCGGCTGGGCACCCGGCGCAGCGAGCTCGCGCTCACCCAGTCCGGGCACGTGGCCGACGCCATCACCGCGGTCAGCGGCCGGCCGGTCGAGCTGGTGCACATCACCACCGAGGGCGACCGCTCGTCGGCGGCCATCACCCAGCTCGGCGGCACCGGGGTGTTCGTCAGCGCGCTGCGCGACGCGCTCCACGACGGCCGGGTCGACGTCGCCGTGCACAGCTACAAGGACCTCCCCACCGCCGAGGAGCCCGGGCTGGTCATCGCGGCGGTACCGCCCCGGCAGGACCCCCGTGACGCCCTCGTCGCCCGCGACGGCCTGACGCTGGGCGAGCTGCCCGCCGGGGCAACCGTCGGCACCGGCGCCCCCCGCCGCGTCGCGCAGCTGCGGGCCCTGGGTCTGGGCCTCGAGGTGGTGCCGATCCGGGGCAACGTGGACACCCGGATGGGCAAGGTGACCTCGGGCGAATTGGACGCGGTGGTCCTCGCCCGGGCAGGATTGGCCCGCCTCGGCCGGCTCGACGCCGTCACCGAGGTGCTCGACCCGCTCCAGGTGCTCCCCGCCCCCGCGCAGGGTGCCCTGGCCGTGGAGTGCCGGAGCGACGACGACGTCACCCGGTCGCTGCTGGCGGCCCTCGACGACGCCGGTGCCCGCGCCTGCGTCGCCGCCGAGCGCACCGTCCTGGCCACCCTGGAGGCCGGGTGCAGTGCCCCCGTCGCCGCGCACGCCGAGATCGGCGAGGGCGAGGACGGCGGCGACGAGCTCTACCTGCGGGCCTCGGTCACCGCGATCGACGGCAGCGACGCCGTCCGCGGCTCGGTCTCCGGGCCCGCGACCGAAGCGCACCGGCTGGGCCGCGAGCTCGCCGCCGACCTGCTCGACCGCGGTGCGGGCGCCCTCGTGGCGGCCAGCCGATGACCACCACCGCAGCACCCCCACAGTCCCCCTGTTCGACCGCAAGCGACCCCACCCCGGGGTCGGAGATGGAGAGCACGCGATGACGCGCTCACGCAAGCAGTCCGGCCGAGTCGTCTTCGTCGGCGGCGGCCCCGGTGACCCCGGGATGCTGACCACCCGCGCCGCCGAGGCGCTCGCCGCCGCCGACCTGGTGCTGGCCGACGCCGAGGTGCCGGCCCCGCTGGCCGACGCCGTGCGCGAGGCGCACCCCGACCTCGAGCTGACCGTCGTCACCGGCGAGCCGGCCGAGGTCGCCAAGACCGCGGTCACCGCCGCCAAGACCGGCTCGGTCGTCGTCCGGCTGGTCGCCGGCGACCCCTTCACCACCGACGCCGTGGTCAAGGAGGTGCTGGCCGTGACCCGCACCAGCGTGCCCTTCGACGTGGTGCCCGGTGTCGCCGTGGGCAGCGCCGTCCCCGCCTTCGCCGGCGTGGCCGTCGGCGCGGGCTCGGTGCAGGCCGACCTGCGCGGTGAGGACCCCACCGACCTCGCGGCCCTCGCCGCGGCCAGCACGGGCACCGGCAGCCCGCTGGTGCTGCAGGTCATGGCCGACCAGCTCCCGCTGGTCGCCGCGGGCCTGGTCGACGGCGGGCTGTCGGCGAGCACCCCCGTGGTGGTCACCGCCGACGGCTCGAGCACCGCGCAGCGCAGCGTCGTCGCCAAGCTCGGCGCCGTCGCCGAGAAGGACGCCGGCACCGAGACCTTCTCCGGTCCGGTCGTGGCCACCGTCGGCTCGGTCGTGGACAAGCGCGCCAAGCTCGGCTGGTGGGAGTCCCGCCCGCTGTTCGGCTGGCGCGTGCTGGTGCCCCGCACCAAGGAGCAGGCCGGCGACATGAGCGAGCGGCTGCGCGCCTACGGGGCCGTGCCGGTCGAGGTGCCCACCATCGCCGTCGAGCCCCCGCGCAGCGCCGCCCAGATGGACCGCGCCGTCAAGGGCCTGGTCACCGGCCGTTACGGCTGGATCGTCTTCACCTCGACCAACGCCGTCCGCGCCGTGCGCGAGAAGTTCGTCGAGCTGGGCCTGGACGCCCGTGCCTTCGCCGGGGTCAAGGTCGCCTGCGTGGGCGAGCAGACCGCCGAGGCCGTGCGCGAGTTCGGCATCGTCCCGGAGCTGGTGCCCACGGGCGAGCAGTCCTCCGAGGGCCTGCTGGTGGACTTCCCGCCCTTCGACGACGTCTTCGACCCGATCGACCGGGTGCTGCTGCCGCGCGCCGACATCGCCACCGAGACCCTGACCGCGGGCCTGAAGGACCGCGGCTGGGAGGTCGACGACGTCACCGCCTACCGCACCGTGCGGGCCGCCCCGCCGGCCGCCGCCGTGCGCGAGGCCATCAAGGGCGGCGGCTTCGACGCCGTGTGCTTCACGTCGTCCTCGACCGTGCGCAACCTGGTCGGGATCGCGGGCAAGCCGCACGCCCGCACCGTCGTCTCGGTGATCGGCCCGGCCACCGCGGCCAGCGCCACCGAGTTCGGCCTGCGGGTCGACGTCCAGCCCGAGACCGCTGCGGTGGGCCCGCTGGTCGACGCGCTCGCGGCCTTCGCCGAGGCCCGCCGCGCCGAGGCCGAGGCCGGGTCCGCCGAATGACGGGCGGGGCCAGCCCGGGCTTCGCGCGGGGACGGCGGCTGCGCTCGACACCGGCGATGCGCCGGCTGACCGCGCAGACCCGGCTGGCCCCCGCCGACTTCGTCCTGCCCGTGTTCGTCAAGCAGGACATCACCGAGCCGGTGCCGATCACCTCGATGCCCGGCGTCGTCCAGCACTCGATGGACTCGCTGCGCACGGCGGCCCAGGAGGCGGCCGAGGCCGGCATCGGCGGGCTCATGCTGTTCGGCATCCCGGCCGAGAAGGACGCCGTGGGCTCGCAGGCCGACGCCGCCGACGGCATCGTGAACGTGGCGCTGCAGCAGCTGCGGGCCGACCTGGGCGACGAGCTCGTGCTCATGGCCGACCTGTGCCTGTGCGAGTACACCGACCACGGCCACTGCGGCGTCGTGACGCCCGCGGGCGTCGTGGACAACGACCCCACGCTCGACCGGTACGCCGCGGTCGCGATCGCGCAGGCCCAGGCCGGGGCCCACCTGGTCGCCCCCAGCGGGATGATGGACGGCCAGGTCGCCGCCATCCGGGCCGGGCTGGACTCGGCGGCCTTCACCGAGGTGCCGATCCTGGCCTACGCCGCCAAGTACGCCTCGGGCTTCTACGGCCCGTTCCGCGAGGCCGCCGAGGGTGCCCCGCAGTTCGGCGACCGCTCGACCTACCAGATGGACCCGCCCAACGCCGCCGAGGCGCTGCGCGAGGTGGCCCAGGACCTCGCCGAGGGTGCCGACGCCGTCATGGTGAAGCCCGCGCTGCCCTACCTGGACATCGTGCGCCAGGTCGCCGACGCCGTCGACGTCCCGGTGAGCGCCTACCAGGTGAGCGGTGAGTACGCGATGGTCGAGGCCGCCGCCGAGCGCGGCATGGTCGACCGCCGCCGGGCGATCCTCGAGACCCTGACCTCCATCCGCCGCGCCGGCGCCGGCACGGTCCTCACGTACTGGGCGGTCGAGGCCGCCGGCTGGTTGCGGTGACCTACACCGAGCCCGGCGGGTCCTGGCGCACGCTCTGGACGATGGTCGGGGCGTTCGTCGTCCTGGCCGTGCTCGACGTCGTCCTGCCCGGGCAGGACGTGCCCCTGCTCGTGTGGGTGGTCGCGGTCGTCGCCGTGCTCGGCATCGTGGCCGCCGGCACGGTCTCGGCCAACCGCGTGTGGACGGTCACCGTGACCGACCGCGGGCCGGACGCCGGCCTGACCGTGGGCCGCGAGCGGCTGCCGCTGGCCGAGGTCGACCCGACGTCGCTGGACGGCGAGGTCGGCGCGGACGTCGGGGCCCCCGTGCTCGGCGGCGGGGCCGACGTGCCCAAGGGCCGCGTGGGCCTGCCGCTGCGCCGCACCGACGGGACGACGGTGCTCGTGCCCACCCGGCGGCCCGCACAGCTGAGGGTGGCCCTGCGCACAGCTCTGACGGGGGCCGCCGGTCCGGACGAGCAGCCTGGGACAGTGGGACCGTGAGCTACCCGTACGACGCCCCCGCCTCGGCCGACCTGTTCGAGCGCGCCGCCGCCGTGACCCCCGGCGGGGTGAACTCGCCGGTGCGCGCCTTCCGCGCGGTCGGCGGCACCCCGCGGTTCATGGCCTCGGGTGCTGGACCCTGGATCACCGACGTCGACGGTCGCCGCTACGTCGACCTGGTCAGCTCCTGGGGCCCGATGATCCTGGGGCACGCCCACCCCGCCGTGGTCGCCGCGGTCACCGAGGCGGCGTCCCGGGGCTTCTCCTTCGGCACCCCCACCGCCGGTGAGGTCGAGCTGGCCGCCGAGATCGTCGAGCGGGCCGGCGTCGAGCAGGTGCGGCTGGTCAACTCCGGCACCGAGGCGGTGCTGTCGGCGATCCGGCTGGCCCGCGGCGCCACCGGGCGCTCCGTCGTCGTCAAGTTCGCCGGCTGCTACCACGGCCACGTCGACGCCCTGCTGGCCGCGGCCGGCTCCGGGGTGGCCACGCTGGGCCTGCCCGACACCCCCGGCGTCACCACCGGCGCGGCCGCCGACACGATCGTGCTGCCGTACAACGACGTCGCCGCCGTCGAGGCCGTGTTCGCCGAGCGCGGCAGCGAGATCGCGGTCGTGGCCACCGAGGCCGCCGCCGGCAACATGGGCGTCGTCCCGCCGCTCGAGGGGTTCAACGCCGAGCTGCGCCGCATCACCGCCGCGCACGGTGCGCTGCTGCTGGTCGACGAGGTCATGACCGGCTTCCGGGTCAGCCGCGCAGGCTGGCGCGGGCACGAGCACTACGACGCCGACCTCGTCACCTTCGGCAAGGTCATGGGCGGTGGCCTACCGGCTGCGGCGTTCGGCGGACGTCGCGAGCTCATGCAGCAGCTGGCCCCGCTCGGGCCGGTCTACCAGGCCGGCACGCTGGCCGGGAACCCCGTCGCGGTCGCCGCCGGGCTCACCACGCTGCGGCACTGCACCGACGAGGTCTACGCCCGCTGCGACGCCGTCGCCGCCACGATCTCCGGCGCCCTCACCGAGGCCCTCACCGAGGCGGGGGTCGCGCACCGGCTGCAGACCGCCGGGTCGATGTTCTCCGTCTTCTTCGTGCCCGACGGCCGCGCGGTGCGCGACTACGACGACGCCCGCACCCAGGAGACCGCCCGGCACACCGCCTTCTTCCACTCGATGCTGGCCGACGGCGTGTACCTGCCGCCGTCGGCGTTCGAGTCGTGGTTCGTCAACGCCGCGATGGACGACGAGGCCGTGCAGCACGTGCTCGACGCGCTGCCCGCCGCCGCCCGGGCCGCCGCGGCCGCCGCTCCCGGCACCGCCCCCGCGGTCTCCCACGACGCCCAGGCGCTGCAGCCGTGACCGGCGAGCTCACCACCGTCCACGTCATGCGGCACGGTGAGGTGTTCAACCCGACCGGTGTGCTCTACGGCCGGTTGCCCGGGTTCCACCTCTCCGAGGCCGGGCACGGCATGGCCCGCACCGCCGCCGAGTGGTTCGACCAGCACCGGCCGATCACCCACCTCGTGGCCTCGCCGCTGCAGCGGGCCCAGGAGACCGCCGCCCCCATCGCCGAGGCGCTCGACCTGCCGATCGCCACCGACGACCGGCTCATCGAGGCGGGCAACCAGTTCGAGGGCCAGACCTTCGGCGTCGGCGACGGCGCGCTCAAGCACCCGGCCAACTGGTGGCGGCTGCGCAACCCGTTCACGCCCTCGTGGGGCGAGCCGTACAAGGAGATCGCCGCACGCATGCTCGGCGCGGTGCACACCGCCCGCGACGCCGCCCGCGGGTCGGCCGCCGTCTGCGTCAGCCACCAGCTGCCCATCTGGGTGCTGCGGCTGACCGTCGAGGGCCGCAGCTACGTGCACGACCCCCGCAAGCGGCAGTGCGGGCTGGCCAGCGTCACCTCGTTGACCTGGGCCGGCGACGACCTGGTGCGCGTCGACTACGCCGAGCCCGCGGGTCCGGCCGGGAAGGGCACGGTGGGCGGGGCATGAGGAAGCTGCTCGCCGCGGCCGTCGCCGCCCTGGCCCTGGCCGGCTGCTCGACCGGCGCCGACCAGGTCGACGTCAACAACGGCGGTGAGTTCCGGTTCGTCGCCGGCACCCCGGCCGGTGAGGTCATCGCCGTCGACGAGCGCGCCTCGGCACCGGAGTTCAGCGGCACCCTGCTCGACGGCGGCGACTGGAGCTCCGACGAGCTGTCCGGCGACGTCGCGGTGCTCAACTTCTGGGGTTCGTGGTGCCCGCCCTGCCGGGTGGAGACGCCCGAGTTCCAGGAGGTCTACGAGGAGGTCGCCGACCAGGGGGTGCAGTTCCTCGGCCTGAACGTCAAGGACCAGCAGCAGCTGGCCCAGGCGTTCGTGGACAACAAGGGGGTCACCTTCCCCTCCCTCTTCGACCCCGCCGGCGAGGTGGCCCTGGCCTTCCGCGACTACCCGGCCACGGCCATCCCCTCGACGATCGTGCTCGACCGCGACGGCCGGGTGGCGGCCGTCTTCACCGCCACCGTCACGCAGGCCGACCTGCGCTCCACCCTCGACCGCCTCCTCGAGGAGGGCTGAGCGGTGGGGGAGACCTTCCAGCAGCTGGTGCTCGACGGCCCCTTCCTGGTCGCCGCCGCCGTCGCCGCGCTGGTCGGGCTGATCAGCTTCGCCTCGCCCTGCGTGCTCCCCCTCGTGCCGGGCTACCTGTCCTACGTCACCGGCCTGGTCGGCACCGGCGCACGCACCGCCGCGGCGCCGCAGCCGAGTGGGGGCGAAGGGGACGGGGGCACGGTCGCCACGGCGGTCCGCACCGACGAGCGGCCCCCGCGGGGGCGCATGGTCACCGGTGCCGTGCTGTTCGTGCTCGGCTTCACCGCGGTCTTCGTGGCCTTCGGGGCCGCGTTCGGCGGGCTCGGCCGCTGGCTGCTGGTCTACAACGACGAGATCACCCGGGTCATGGGCGGGGTCACCGTGCTGGTCGGTCTGGGCTTCCTGGGCTGGCTGCCCTTCCTGCAGCGCACCAGGAAGCTCTCGCTCCGCCCGGCCACCGGGCTGGCCGGCGCCCCGCTGCTGGGCGTGGTGTTCGGGCTGGGCTGGACGCCGTGCCTGGGCCCCACGCTCACCGCCGTCCAGACCCTGTCGTTCTCCTCGGCCACCGCCGGGCGGGGCGCCCTGCTGGGCGTCGCCTACTGCCTGGGCCTGGGCATCCCGTTCGTGCTCGTCGCCCTCGGCGCCCGGTGGGCGGTCGGGGCGACGAGCTTCCTGCGCCGGCACGCCGCCGCGGTCAGCCGCTTCGGCGGCGCCGTGCTGGTGGTCGTCGGCCTGCTGCTGCTCACCGGCCTCTGGGCCGAGGGCATGATCTGGTTCCGGTCCTGGATCGCGGCCAGCGGATTCGGGGAGTTCTTCCTGTGACGACTGTGTCCGATGGTCGGCCTCCGGCCTCCAACCGCGGCCAGGAGCCGTCCCCGACCGGCGACGATCTGAACCCGACGGAGTCGGCGGGAGCCTCCGGCCCCGCGCCTCGTCCGTCGCCTCGCAGGGCGTCGACCGTCGAGAAGGTGTCCTCCACGCTGCTGCGCTGGTGGCGGTCGCTCACGGCCATGCGGACGGCGCTCATCCTGCTGTTCCTGCTCGCCGTCGCGGCCATCCCGGGCTCGTTGCTGCCGCAGCGGTCGCTGTCGCAGAGCCGGGTGACCACCTACTTCGCCGACCACCCCGACCTCGCCCCGGTGCTGGACAAGCTCTTCCTGTTCGACGTGTTCAGCTCGCCCTGGTTCGCCGCGATCTACCTGCTGCTGTTCATCTCCCTCATCGGCTGCGTCGTCCCCCGTGCGCTCGAGCACGGCCGCGCCGTGTTCGCCGCGCCCCCGCCGGCGCCGCGGCACCTCCACCGGCTGCCCGACAACGGCGACGTCCCCACGACGCTGGGGCCCACCACGGCCCTCGACGTCGTGGAGGAGGAGCTGCGGGTGCGCCGGTTCCGCGTGGTGCGCCGCGACGGCGCGCACGGCCCCGAGCTGTCGGCCGAGAAGGGCTTCCTGAAGGAGACCGGCAACGTCGTCTTCCACCTGGCGCTGCTGGCCCTGCTGCTCGGCCTGGCCGGCGGCAAGCTCTGGGGCTACGAGGGCAGCATCCTGGTCACCGAGGGCGACCGCTTCTGCAACACGTTCCAGCAGTACGACAACAGCAGCAAGGGCGCGTTCGTCGACCCCGCCGGCATGAGCCCGCTGTGCGTCACGCTCGAGGACTTCAAGGCCGAGTACGAGGAGAACCTCACCGCGGCCTCGTTCACCGCCGACATCGCCTACGGCCTGGCCGGGTCGGCCAGCCGCAACACCACCATCGGCGTCAACAGCCCGCTGCGGTTCGACGGCGACCGCGTGTACGTCACCGGGCACGGCTTCTCGCCGGTGTTCAGCGTGACCTTCCCCAACGGTGACTCCTTCACCGACATCTCCGCGCCGTTCCTGCCCTCGGACACCGCGACGATGTCCAGCCAGGGCGCGCTCAAGCTGCCCGACGTCCCGGGCAGCGACGAGCAGTTGGCGCTGGAGGGCTTCTTCGCCCCGACCGGCTCGGTGCAGCAGGGCGTGCTGACCTCGATCGACCCCCGGCCGCTGGACCCGCAGGTCGCGCTGTTCGTCTACGAGGGGTACCTGGGGCTGGACTCGGGCCTGCCGCAGAACGTGTACACGATCGACCAGACCCAGATCGACCGCGGCACGCTCGACCGCGTGGGGCAGGCCAACCTGTCGCTGGGGGAGTCCACCACCCTCGAGGACGGCACGGTGATCACGTTCTCCGGGCTCAAGCAGTTCGCCGCCATGCAGGTCTCGCACGACCCGGGCCAGGTGTGGGTGCTGGTCTCGGCCATCGCCATCCTGGTCGGGCTGCTCGGCATGCTGCTGCTGCGCCGCGAACGGGTCTTCGCCCGCGTCGCCGCCGGCCCCGACGGCGCGGGTACCGTCCTGCGCATGGGTGCGCTCACCCGCGGCAGCGCCGACACCGCACCCCGCTTCACCGCACTCACCGACGACGTCGCGGCCGCTCTGGCCCGCCGCGCCCGCACCGAGGAGAACCCCAGCTCGTGATCAACGAATCGCTCGCCGCGACCTCGGACACGCTCTTCTCGGTGGCGGTCGGGTTGTACTCCCTGGCCGTCGTCGCGTTCTGCGCCGAGCTGGCCTTCGGCCGCAAGGTCGCCCCGGCCCGCGAGCTGGTGGCCGCCGGCGGCGGCACCGCCGAGCGGGCCGTCCCCGCCCAGGACGACGAGCCCGCCCGGGCCCGGCGCTGGGGCCTGGTCGCGATGGGGCTGACCATCGTCGGCGCCCTGGTGCACGCCGGGGTGCTCATCACCCGCGGCTCGGCCACCGGCCGCCTGCCCTGGGGCAACATGTACGAGTTCGGCACGGCCGTGGTGCTGGTCGCCGTCGTCGTCTACCTGGTGCTGGCCCTGCGCACCCCGTCGCTGCGGCACATCGGCATCTTCGTGCTCGCCCCGGTCGTGCTCTCCATGGTCGGCATCGGGCTGTTCCTCTACGCCCAGGCCGGTCCGCTCGTGGCCGCCCTGCGGTCGGCGTGGCTGGCCATCCACGTGACCACCGCGATCCTCGGGTTCGGCATCTTCTTCGTCTCCGGCATCGCCAGCGTCATGTACCTGGTGCGCAGCCGCTACGAGGCCAAGGTCGCCGCCGGCGAGGTACCGCTCTCGCGCATCGTGCACCGGCTGCCCTCGGCCGCCGCGCTCGACCGCACCGCCCACCGCACGGTCGTGTTCGGCTTCCCGATCTGGACCTTCGCGGTCATCGCCGGGGCCATCTGGGCCGAGAGCGCCTGGGGCCGGTTCTGGGGTTGGGACCCCAAGGAGACCTGGGCCTTCATCGCCTGGGTGGTCTACGCGGCCTACCTGCACGCCCGCACCACCGCCGGCTGGCGGGGCCGGCCCTCGGCCTGGGTCAACGTCATGGGCCTCGGCGTGATGATCTTCAACCTGCTCTACGTGAACATGGTCTCGACCGGTCTGCACTCCTACGGCGGGGTCAGCTGAGCCCCTGGCTCACTCTGCGTGATCCCCTTCCGGGGGAATCCGTCCGGTCCAGAGCTGCCCGCGGCGGCGTGACGTGCGATCCTGCTGACATGAGCGAGCGCAGGGGGCAGCACCGTGGGTAAGCACAGCGCAGCCGACGGCGCCGTCGTGCACCCCATCGTGGCCACGGCCCTGCAGCAGCGGGGGCGCGTCGAGAACGGTTCGCCGGTCGGCTGGCCGCAGGAGCCGCGCCGCGGCGAGGGCATCGGCTGGCCCGACCCGGCGGCGACGGCCGAGGCGGTGCCGCACGCCACCCCGCACGCGGCCGACGAGCAGCGCCACCCCGACGACGACGGGTCGCTGCTGGCCGCCCTCGACGCGGCGGCCGAGGCCGACCAGGCCCGCCCCGCGGAACCGGCCCGGCGCAGCGGCTGGCGACGGCTGTTCGGCGGGGGCAGCTCCACCAGCGCCGCCTAGCGGCCCCGTGCGGGGTCCCGGGCCGCACGGAGCGGCTCGAGGGCCTTCCTCAGGCCGAGGCGGTGCCGTCGTCGCGACGGGTGCGGCGGTCGAGCTCGCGCAGGAAGTCGGGGTCGTCGTCGGGGGCGATGATCCGCGGCGGGGGCTTCGGGCCCCGCGGGGGACGCGGCCGGCGCAGACCGCCGTTGCCGCCCCCGTTGCCGCCGCCCTGCACGGCCGCGGCGCGCATCACCAGCACGACCACCGCGACGGCGATCACCAGCATGACCAAGAAGACCACCGGTCCACCTTTCCCCGCAGACGTGCCCGACCCGCCGAGACCCCAATGTAGGCGCTGCGGCGATACTCGGTGGTGCCCCGCCCGGAGGGCCCCCAACCCCGCCCGCACGCCCTGCCCCAGACCACGGAGGACGACATCGACGCCGTCGACGAGCAGCTGCTCGCGCTGCTGCAGGCCAACGGCCGGGCCAGCTACGCCGAGCTCGCGCGGCAGGTGGGGCTGTCGGCCCCGGCCGTGCACGAGCGGGTGGGCAAGCTCGAGACCGCCGGGGTCATCACCGGCTACACCGCCGTCGTCGACCCCTCGGCCGTGGGCCTGGGGGTCACCGCCCTGGTCGGCATCATCGACAGCGACGAGGTCGACGACGTCGGCATGCTCGAGGCGATGTCGGCGCTGCCCCAGGTGCAGGACTGCTGGCGCACCGCCGGCACCGAGGGCTACGTGCTCAAGGTGCGCGTGACCGACATCCCGGCACTCGAGGACACCATCAACGCGTTGAACCGGGTCAGGGGTGTCTCGCGCACCCGGACGACCGTCGTCCTGTCGACCAAGTGGGAGGGCCGCCATGGCCGCACCGAGTGAGCCCAACCGGCCCGTGGGCCCGACCGGGGGGCCGGCGCAGGCCCCGTCGGTCTGGCCGCTGCTGGCCCTCTACACGCTGGGCCGCATCGCCCTGGCGGCCGCGCTCGTCGCGCTGCTGTGGGTGCTCGGCCTGGGCAGCTTCCCGGGCCTGCTGTTCGGCCTGCTGCTGTCCATGCCGCTGTCGTTCGTGCTGCTCAAGCCGCTGCGCGAGCGGCTCACCGAGGCCATGGCCGCCCGCTCGGTCACCCGCAAGGCGGCCAAGGAGGACCTGCGGGCCCGGCTGAAGGGCACCGACGACCCGGTCAGCTGAGGGCGAGCCCCAGCGCGAACACCACGCCGGTGGCGAGCGTGACCTTGCCGGTGCCGCCGAGTGCGGCGATCAGCGCCGGGCCGGTGGCGCCGGAGAGCACGGTGCGCGCCGGGGGGACGGCGAGCGGCGCGGCCAGCAGCCCGAGCAGCGCCCAGGGGCGTGCGGTGCCCACCAGCGCGACGACCACGAACGAGGCGACGAGCAGACCGGTGAAGAACCACCGCGTCGCCCGCTCGCCGAGCAGCACCGCGAGGGTGCGCTTGCCGACGGCGGCGTCGCCGTGCACGTCGCGCAGGTTGTTCACCACCAGGATCGCGGTGATCAGCAGCCCGACCGGTACCGACGCGGCGAACGCCAGGCCCTCGACCGTGCGGGTCTGCCCGAAGGTCGTGCCCACCACGGCCACCAGGCCGAAGAACACGAAGACGAACACCTCGCCCAGCGCGCGGTAGCCGTAGGGGATCGGCCCGCCGGTGTAGGTCCAAGCCGCCGCGATGCTCACCGCGCCGACCGCCACCAGCCACCACGACGACAGCGCGGCCAGCGCCAGCCCGGCCACGCCGGCGACGGCGAAGGACAGCAGCGCGGCCACCAGGACGGCCTGCGCCGTCGCCGCGCCCGACCCGACCAGCCGCATCGGTCCGACCCGGTCGGCGTCGGTGCCGCGCTTGCCGTCGGAGTGGTCGTTGGCGTAGTTCACGCCCACCTGCAGCGCGAGGGCCACCACGAGGGCCAGCAGCGCGGGCACCAGCCGGAAGCCGTCGAGCGCGACGGCGACGCCGGTGCCGACCAGCACGGGGGCGACGGCGGCGGGCAGCGTGCGCGGGCGGGCGCCGGCCAGCCATTGGGCGGGGGTGGCCATCAGGTTCCTTCGATCAGTCGGGTGACCGCGCGGCGGTCGGGCTTGCCGGTGTGCAGCACCGGGACGGCGTCGAGCACGTGCAGCTCCTTGGGGGCGGCCGGTGGGCCGAGGCGCTCGGACACCCAGGCACGCAGGACGGCGAGGTCGGGCACGGCGCCGGGGGAGGGGACGACGGCGGCCACCACGCGGGCGCCCCACTCGGCGTCCGGGCGACCCAGCACCACGGCGTCGGCGACGTCCGGGTGCTCGCGCAGCGCGGCCTCCACGGCCGGCGGGGCGACGTTGACGCCCCCGGTGACCACCACGTCGTCCAGGCGACCCTCGACGACCAGGCGGGCCTGCTCGGCGACCGCGGGGTCCAGCGGCGAGTACGCGCGCCGGGTGCCGATCTGCCAGGCACCGGCGTCGCGGGTGCGGAACCAGCGCGTGCCCGCGCCGTCGACCACGAACGCCTCGGCGGTGGCGGCGGGGTCGAGCCGGTAGCCCTGGGCCAGCTGCGCGCCGGACAGCTCGATGCCCTGCGCGGTGACCCGCACGCCGACGCCGTCCAGGGGTGCCCCGTCGTAGACGCAGCCGCCGGAGGTCTCGCTCATGCCGTAGGTGGTGACCACGGCGACCCCGGCATCGCGGGCCTGCGCCAGCAGCGCGGGGTCGGTGGCCGCGCCGCCGACCAGCACCGCGTCGAACCCGCGCAGCGCCTCGGGCTCGGCGGCCAGGAAGCGGCGCAGCTGGGTGGGCACCAGGGCGGTGTACCGGCGCTCGCCGGGCGTGCGCACCAGGGCGTCGGCCAGCCGGTCGCCGGGGCCGAGCACCGCCGGGGGCCGGCCGGCCAGCGCCGAGCGGACGAGCACCTGCAGCCCGGCGATCGCGCTCACCGGCAGGGCGAGGACCCAGCCACCGGGCCCGCCCAGCCGGGCCAGCGTGGCGGTGGCCGAGGCCCGCAGCGCGGCGGCGGTCAGCAGCACACCGCGGCCGTCGCCGGTCGAGCCGGAGGTCAGCACGACGAGGTCGGCGCCGTCCTCCAGCGGGACCTCGGGGCGCAGCACCGCCGCGGCGCGGGCGGCCGGACCCGGGTCGGCGGGGACGACGGCCAGCGGGGCGTCGCCGTCGAGGGCGGCGCGCACGTGCGGCCACACGTCGGTGAGCACCGCGGGGCCGGGGGGCGGCGCGGGCACGAGGGAGAGCTGCCGGGCCACGAGGACCCAGCCTAGGCTCGACCCGTGATGGACGTGCGGGTGTGGTCGACGCCGTTGCGCACCCGGTTCCGCGGCATCGACGTGCGCGACGGGGTGCTGGTGCGGGGTCCGGCCGGGTGGGGCGAGTTCTCCCCGTTCTGGGACTACGCCGACGCCGAGGTCACCCGCTGGTGGGCCGCGGCCGTGGAGGCCGCCACGGTGGGCTGGCCCGCGCCCGTGCGCACCTCGGTGCCGGTCAACTGCACCGTGCCGGCCGTGGGCCCCGAGCGGGCGCACGCGATCGTGACCGCCTCGGGCTGCCGCACCGCCAAGGTGAAGGTCGCCGAGCCCGGCCAGACCGACGCCGACGACGAGGCCCGGGTCGAGGCCGTGCGCGACGCCCTGGGCCCGGGCGGCGCGGTGCGGGTCGACGCCAACGCGGCCTGGTCGGTCGACCGGGCCGCCGAGCGCATCGCCGTGCTGGACCGCTACGACCTCGAGTACGTCGAGCAACCGTGCGCCACCGTCGAGGAGCTCGCCGCGCTGCGCAGGCGGGTCGACGTCCGGGTGGCCGCCGACGAGGTCGTCCGCCGGGCCGTGGACCCGGCGGGGGTGGACCTGCGCGAGGCGTGCGACGTCGTCGTCCTCAAGGTGCAGCCGCTGGGCGGCGTGCGGGCGGCGCTGGCCGTCGCCGAGGCGCACGGGCTCCCGTGCGTGGTCTCCTCGGCGCTGGAGTCCTCGGTCGGCATCGCCGCCGGCGTGGCGCTGGCCGCCGCGCTGCCCGCGCTGCCCTTCGCCTGCGGCCTGGCCACCGTCGCGCTGTTCGACCACGACGTGACCAGCGAACCGCTGCTGCCGGTGGACGGGGCGCTCCCCGTGCGCCCGGTCGTCCCCGACCGGCTCCCGGCCGCCGACCCCGGCACCGAGCGCCACTGGCTGGCCCGGCTCGAGCGGGTGCGCGCCCTGTGAACCCCTCCACCGCCTTCGCGCGGGTGCTGGTCGACGAACTCGTGCGCGGTGGGGTCACCGACGCGGTCGTGTGCCCCGGGTCGCGCTCGGCGCCGGTGGCCCTCGCCCTGCACCAGGCCGAGCTGTCGGGCCGCCTGCGGCTGCACGTGCGCATCGACGAGCGCACCGGGGCCTTCCTGGCCCTCGGCCTGGCCAAGGCCTCCGGCCGCCCGGTGCCCGTCCTCACCACGTCGGGGACGGCGACCGCGCACCTGCACGCGGCCACCCTGGAGGCCGCGCACGCCGGCGTCCCGCTGCTGCTGCTCACCGCCGACCGCCCGCCCGAGCTGCGCGGCACCGGCGCCAACCAGACCATCGACCAGGTCGGCCTCTACGGCGGCGCCACCCGCTGGGCGACCGACATGGGGGTGCCCGAGGAGGGCCGCGAGGCCGCGCAGAACAGGTACTGGCGCTCCACGGTCGCCCGGGCCCTCGTCGTCGCGGCCGGTGCGCTGTCCGGGGACCCCGGCCCCGTGCACCTGAACCTCGCGCTGCGCGACCCGCTGATGCCCGAGGAGCACGACCCGCGGCCCGCCCCGCCGTCGGGCACCTGGGCCGGCCGGCCCGACGGTGCGCCGTGGACCACGGCCACCTCCGGCACCGGGCCCGGCGCGATGCTGGCCACCCCGCCCGCCGGGAGCACCCGCGGCCCGGTGCGGGCCCGCCGCACGCTCGTCGTCGCCGGCGACGCCCCGGTCGCGCTGGGCCGCAGCACGTCGGTCATCGCCGAGCAGCGTGGCTGGCCCGTGCTGGGCGAGCCGAGCAGCGGCACCTGGGGCGGCGCGGGATCGGTCCGGGGGGCCGCCTTGCTGCTGGGTGCGGGCACCTGGGCGGCCGAGCACCGCCCCGACCGGGTCGTCGTCGTGGGCAGACCCACCCTGAGCCGTCCGGTGTCGGCGCTGCTGGCCCACCCCGACGTCGTCGTCGACACCGTCACCCCGCACCCGGGCTGGCCCGACGCCGGCCGGGGCACCCAGCGCGTGGCCGGCGTGCTGCCCGACCCCGGGGCCGTCGTCGGCGGGACGGACATCTCCGGGCACGTGGTGCCCGACGGCTGGGCCCAGGAGTGGGCCGCGGCCGCCGAGCGGGCCGGGGCCGCCGTCGACGACGTGCTGGACGCCGATCCCCGCCTCACCGCCGCCCGGTTGGCCCGCGACCTCGTCGCCGCGCTGCCGGCCGGCGCGCTGCTGGTGCTGGGCTCGTCGAACCCGGTGCGCGACGTCGACCGGTACGCCGTGCCCCGAGCCGGGCTGACCGTGCTGGCCAACCGGGGCGTGGCCGGCATCGACGGCACCGTCTCCACCGCGATCGGCGCCGCGCTGGCCCACCAGGGCGCCGGCGGCGGCCCGGCCTACGCCTTGATGGGTGACCTCACCTTCCTGCACGACCTGCAGGGGCTGCTGGTCGGCGACGGCGAGCCGGTGCCCGACCTGACGCTGGTGGTGCCCGACAACGACGGCGGCGGCATCTTCGCCCAGCTCGAGCCCGGCCGCGCCGAGCACGCCGCGGGCTTCCGCCGGGTGTTCGGCACCCCGCACGGGCGCGACCTGGTGGCCGTGGCCCGGGCGCTGGGCTGGGCGACCACCGCGGTGCACGACGCCGACGGACTGCGCGGGGCACTGGCCCTGGGCGGGCCGCGGGTGGTCGTCGTCCGCGGCGACCAGCGCGCCGAGGCCGACCTCGCCGCCCGCCTCCGCGACGCCGCCCACGCCGCCCTGGACTGAGCCCTCGGAGCCGGCGTGGATCAGCTGGGTTCAGCAACGGCCGTTCTGGCTCACCGGCGTCGGTGAGCCAGGACGCGCTCCGGTGCACCCGGCTGATCCACGCCGAGGCAGGCTAGTCCTGGAGGGCGGCCTGGACGGCGGCGAGCTTGGCCTGGGTCTCGGCGAGCTCGGCCATCGGGTCGGAGTCGCCGACGATGCCGCAGCCGGCGAACAGCCGGGCCTCGGCGCCACCGCGCTCACCGGTGAGCTGGGCGCAGCGCAGGGCCAGCCCGAACTCGCCGTCGCCGCGGGCGTCCACCCAGCCGACCGGCCCGGCGTAGCGGCCGCGGTCCATGCCCTCGATCTCGCGGATGAGCTCGACCGCGGCCTCGGTGGGGGTGCCCCCGACGGCGGCGGTCGGGTGGACGGCGGACAGCAGCTCGAGCAGCCCCGGCGCGTCGGGGGAGAGGTGCCCGCGGACGTCGGTGGACAGGTGCCGCACGTTGGGCAGCGTCAGCACCGCCGGGCGCGAGGGCACCACGAGGTCGGTGCAGAACGGACGCAGCGACGCCGCCAGGGAGTCGATGGCGTAGCGGTGCTCGGCGTGGTCCTTGGCGCTGCCGGCCAGGCCCGCGCCCAGGGCGGTGTCGGCGGCGGGGTCGGAGCTGCGCGCAGCGGTGCCGGCCAGCACGCGGGACTCGACGAGGTCGCCGGTGCGGCGCAGCAGCAGCTCGGGTGTGGCGCCGAGCAGCCCCTCGACCGCGAAGGTCCAGCACGAGGGGAAGCGGGCGGCCAGCCGCAGCAGCAGCCGGCGCGGGTCCAGCGGGTGGTCGGCGGTGACGAGGACGTCGCGGGCCAGCACCACCTTGCCGAGCTCGCCGGCGGAGATCCGGCGCACGGCCTCGGTGACCCGGCCGCACCACGCGACCGGGTCGAGGGCGCCGTCGGCGTAGGTGAGCCTGCCGACCGAGGCGTCGGCGGCCTGGGCCGGGAACTCCTCGGTGATCTCGGGGTGGTCCTCGCCGGTGACGGTCACCCAGGTCTGCCCGTCGCGCCGGCCGAGCACCACGGCGGGGACGACGAACACCGACGTGCCGCGCTCGGGGTCGAAGGCCACCGAGCCGAACAGCACCGGGCCCGAGCCGGGCAGCCCCACCGGGTCGACGACGTCCGCGGCGGCGCACCGCTGCGCCCACCACTCGGCGGCCCGCTCGAGGGCACCGGGACCGCTCACCTCGAGCCGGTCGACCTCGCCCCAGCCGACCAGCCCCTCGCCGTCGCGCACCCACGCGAGCGCGCCGTCGGCGGGCAGCTTCGTGAGCAGGTCGCTGCGGCGCCGTCCCAGGGGGGTCGTGACCACCCGCCGGGTCGTGGTCGCCGCACTGGTCACACCGCCCACGATAGGCAGCCCGCCGTATCGTCGTCGGGCGTGAGCTCAGGAGATCGGACACACACCGGCTACCGCGCGACGCTGGAGAAGCGGCCCGCCGAGGTCGCCGCGATGTTCGACCGGGTGGCCGGGAAGTACGACGTCACCAACACCGTGCTCTCCGGTGGCCTGGACGCCGGCTGGCGGCGGGCCACCCGCGAGGCGCTCGGTGCGCGCCCGGGGCAGACGGTGCTCGACGTCGCGGCCGGCACCGGGGTCTCCACGGTGGAGCTGGCCACTGGCGGGGTCACCGCGATCGCCTGCGACTTCTCCCAGGGCATGCTGCGGGCCGGGGCGCACCGCCCGGTGCCGATGGTGGCCGGCGACGCCATGGCGCTGCCGCTGGCCGACGCGAGCGTCGACGGCGTCGTCATCTCCTTCGGGCTGCGCAACGTGGCCGACACCGACGCCGCGCTGCGCGAGTTCTCCCGCGTCACCCGGCCCGGCGGCACGCTGGTGGTCTGCGAGTTCTCCACCCCCACCTGGACGCCGTGGCGCACCGTCTACCTCGAGTACCTGATGCGGGCGCTGCCGCAGGTCGCCCGCGGGGTGAGCAGCAACCCCGAGGCCTACGTCTACCTGGCCGAGTCGATCCGGGCCTGGCCCGCGCAGGCCCCGATGGCGGCGAAGCTGCAGGCCGCGGGCTGGGCCGACGTGGCCTGGCGCAACCTCACCGGCGGCATCGTCGCGCTGCACCGGGGCACGAAGCCGGCCTGACGGGGTTGGCGCCGGGTGACCCGGGGCACACCGGTGGGCATGACGTTCCCGCCCACGCCCGACCCCGGTCCCGTCGACCCGCCGCCCACCCCGGTGGACCCGGTGCCCTCGGAGCCCGCGCCGCCCTCGCCGGTGCCGAACCCGACCGACCCGATCGCCCCGCCCCCTTCCTAGACTCCCCGCCGTGGGGGAGCAGCGGCACGACGTCGTGGTGGTGGGCGCCGGGCCGGCCGGCTCCTCGGCGGCGTTCTGGCTGGCCTCGGCCGGGCTGGACGTCCTGGTGCTGGAGAAGGCGCACTTCCCCCGGGAGAAGGTCTGCGGCGACGGTCTGACCCCGCGTGGGGTGGCCGCGCTGGCCGCGATGGGCATCGACACCACCGACGACGGCTGGGTGCGCCACCGCGGCCTGCGGGTGCACGGCGGCGGCCAGGTCGCCGAGGTCGACTGGCCCCGGCTGGCCCGCTGGCCCTCCGGCGGGCTGATCCGCACCCGCGCCGACCTCGACGCCCAGCTCGCCCGGCACGCCGTCGCCGCCGGCGCGCAGGTGCGGTTCGGGGTCACCGTCGCCGAGCCGATCCTGGACGACGCCGGCCGGGTCTGCGGGGTGCGCGCCACCGACGGCGAGGAGTTCCGGTCCACGCTGGTCGTCTCCGCCGAGGGGCTGAGCGGGCGGCTGGCCAAGGCGCTGGGCCTCAACCGGCGCACCGACGTCCCGCTGGGGGTCGCCGTCCGGCAGTACCTGCCGACGCCGCGCACCCACGACCCGTACCTCGACATCTCCTTCGACCTCACCGACCGCGGCCCCGACGCCGAGTCGATGCCCGGCTACGGCTGGTTCTTCCCGATGGGCGACGGCACCGCCAACGTCGGGTTCGGGCTGCTGGACACCCGCTGTGCCGGGGACGACGACACCCGCACCGTCTACCGGCGCTGGATCGACTCGCTGCCGCCCTCGTGGGGCATCGACCCGGACGCACCCGGCACCCCGCTGCGCGGCGCCGGTCTGCCCACCTCGCTGTCGCGCCGCCCGGCCTACACCCGCGGCCTGCTGCTGGTCGGTGACTCCGCGGGCACCGTCAACCCGTTCAACGGCGAGGGCATCAGCTACGCCATGGAGACCGGCCGCACCGGGGCCGCCGCGGTGCTCGCCGCGCTGGCCGCACCCGAGGGGCCGGCCCGCGAGGCGGTGCTGCGCCGCTACCCCGAGACCCTGCGGCGCGAGTTCGGAGCCCACCACCGCCTGGGTGGGCTGTTCCTCAAGGGCCTGGCCCGGCCCGAGCTGGTCCGCTTCGCGACCGCGCACGGCCTCAAGCGCCCGGCGGCGGTGTCGATCGCGCTGCGGCTGATGGGCAATCTCTCCGACGGCCGGGACGGCGACGCCGTCGACCGAGTCCTCGACGTCCTGCACCGCCTCACGCCGTCCCGCTGACGTCGCGCCTGCGGACCGCGCCCCACCCGGTCACCGGTGCGCATCCGGTCACCTGGTCGGCATCCGGTCACTCGATCGGCATCCGGTCGCCTGGTGGACATCCGGTCGGTGCGTGCGGTGACCGGCTGCCCGCACGATGAGCGGCTGGGCGCGCGGTTGAGGGAGACGGGGCGTGGGTGGCCCTGAATTGGGCGGATGCCGGTAAGGGCGCCCTGAGTTGCGGCGCGCCGACGGGGGGTGGCTTCCGCGGAGTGTGATCTCGGGCATAGGGTCGGACCGTGTCGCTTTGTGAACCAATTCACAAGCAGATCGGGAACCGGGGGAGGCGCTGATGCTCGCGACCTACGCACCCCTCGTCGGGCTGTTCGTCCTGGCGGCGGGGTTCGCGCTCTTCTCGGTCACCGCGGCCCCGTTCATCGGCCCGCGCCGGTACAACTCGGCCAAGCTCGAGGCGTACGAGTGCGGCATCGAGCCGGTGGACCAGCCGCTGTCGGGCGGGCGCTTCCCGATCAAGTACTACCTGACCGCGATGTTGTTCATCGTCTTCGACATCGAGATCGTCTTCCTCTACCCCTGGGCGGTCGCCAACGACCAGCTCGGGCTCTTCGGCCTGGTCGAGATGGTCGTCTTCATCGCCACCGTCTTCATCGCCTACGCCTACGTCTGGCGCCGCGGCGGATTGGAGTGGGACTGACATGGGTCTCGAGGAGAAGCTCCCCAGCGGGGTGCTGCTGACCAGCGTCGAGAAGCTGGTGAACTGGACCCGCAAGTCCTCGCTGTGGCCGGCGACGTTCGGCCTGGCCTGCTGCGCGATCGAGATGATGGCCTCGGGCGCCGGCCGCTACGACCTCGCCCGGTTCGGCATGGAGGTCTTCCGGGCCTCGCCGCGCCAGGCCGACCTGATGATCGTGGCCGGGCGGGTGAGCCAGAAGATGGCCCCGGTCCTGCGCCAGATCTACGACCAGATGCCCGAGCCCCGCTGGGTGCTCGCGATGGGCGTCTGCTCGAGCTCGGGCGGCATGTTCAACAACTACGCGATCGTGCAGGGCGTCGACCACATCGTGCCGGTGGACATGTACCTGCCCGGCTGCCCGCCGCGGCCGGAGATGCTCATGGACGCGATCCTCAAGCTGCACCACAAGATCCAGCACGAGCCCCTGGGCGAGAAGCGCGCCGCAGCCCTGGCCGCGGCGCGGGCGAACGGCACCGCGAAGGACCTCCACGTCGAGATGCCGTCGACCGTCCGGGCCGACAAGAGCGCCCGCAAGGCCTACGAGGAGGCCGCCGCGGCGGGCCGCACCGGTCAGTTCGCCATCGAGCAGCGCGGGGGCAACGCCGTCCTGCTGCCGGGGGAGCGGCCGTGACCGGCCCGTTCCGCACCGGCGCCTTCGGCGTCACCGGCAGCGGTGACACCTCCGGCTTCGGCGGCCTGGTGCGTGTCGAGCCGGGTGGGGCCGTCGCGCTGCACTCGACCGACCGGCCCTACGGCGGCTGGTTCGACGAGGTCGCCGACGCCCTCGCCGACGCGGTGGGCCACGACGTCTACGACGCCGCCGTCCGGCGGGTGCTCGTCGACCGCGGCGAGATCACCTGGTTCGTGCACCGGGAGCACCTGCTCGTGCTGCTGCAGGCCCTGCGCGACGACGACGCGCTGCGCTTCGAGCTGTGCAGCAGCGTCAGCGGGGTCGACTACCACGACTCGGGAGGACCGACCGGCGAGCGGCTGCACGTGGTCCTCCACCTGACGTCGATGACCTACCGCCGGCGCATCCGGCTCGAGGTCGCGGTCACCGCCGCCGACCCGCACGTGCCCAGCGCCACCCGGGTCTACCCGACGTCGGACTGGCACGAGCGCGAGTGCTTCGACATGTTCGGCGTCGTCTTCGACGGCCACCCCGCGCTCACCCGGATCCTCATGCCCGACGACTGGGACGGCCACCCCCAGCGCAAGGACTACCCGCTCGGCGGGGTCCCCGTGGAGTACCACGACGCGACCATCCCGCCCCCGGACGAGAGGCGGTCCTACCGGTGACCACCACCGACCCGTACGCCGGCTCGCGCGAGACCACCGAGGGCCGCGTCTACACCGTCACCGGCGGCGACTGGGACCTGACCTTCGGCTCGGACCCGCTCGCCGAGGAGCGGCTGGTCGTCAACATGGGCCCGCAGCACCCCTCGACCCACGGCGTGCTCCGGCTGGTGCTCGACCTCGAGGGCGAGACGGTCACCAAGGCCCGCGTGGTCATCGGCTACCTGCACACCGGCATCGAGAAGAACGTCGAGTACCGCACCTGGACCCAGGGCACGACCTTCGTGACCCGCATGGACTACCTGGCGCCGTTGTTCAACGAGACCGCCTACTGCCTGGCCGTGGAGAAGCTGCTGGGCATCGAGGTGCCCGAGCGCGCCACCACCATCCGGGTGCTGGTCATGGAGCTCAACCGCATCGCCAGCCACCTGGTCGGCCTGGCCACCTTCGGCATGGAGATGGGCGCGCTCACCGGCATGACCAACGGGTTCCGCGAGCGCGAGCTCGTGCTGGACCTGCTGGAGGAGATCACCGGGCTGCGCATGAACCACGCCTACGTGCGCCCGGGCGGGCTGGCCCAGGACCTCCCCGAGGGCATCGAGGCCAAGATCCGCGAGTGGCTGACGATCATGCCCGAGCGGGTGGCCGGCTTCCACCGGCTGCTCACCGGCCAGCCCATCTGGCAGCGCCGGCTGCGCGACGTCGGCTACCTCGACGTCACCGGCTGCGTGGCCCTCGGCGTCACCGGGCCGATCCTGCGCAGCGCGGGCCTGCCCTGGGACCTGCGCAAGGTCGAGCCGTACTGCGGCTACGAGACCTACGACTTCGAGGTGCCCACCGCCGACACGGCCGACGCCTGGGGCCGCTACCTGGTGCGCATGGCCGAGGTGAACGAGTCGATGAAGATCATCGAGCAGGCGCTGGACCGGTTGCGCCCGGGCCCGGTCATGGTGGAGGACAAGAAGATCGCCTGGCCCGCGCAGCTGTCGCTCGGCGCCGACGGCATGGGCAACTCCCTCGACCACGTCAAGCACATCATGGGCCAGTCGATGGAGGCCCTGATCCACCACTTCAAGCTGGTCACCGAGGGGTTCCGGGTGCCGGCCGGGCAGGTCTACCAGGCCATCGAGAGCCCCCGCGGCGAGCTCGGCTTCCACGTGGTCAGCGACGGCGGCACCCGGCCCTTCCGGGTGCACGTGCGCGACCCCAGCTTCGTCAACCTGCAGGCGACCGCGGCGATGAGCGAGGGCGGCATGATCGCCGACGTCATCGCGGCCATCGCCTCCATCGACCCGGTCATGGGGGGTGTGGACCGATGAGCGCGCTCCCGGGATCCGCGGAGGGGACGGCGGTCACGGGCCTGGACTCCAGCGCCGTCGAGGTGCACGAGGACCTGCCCCCGCTGACCGAGCAGACCCGGCTCGAGTGCCGCGAGATCATGGCCCGCTACCCGGTGCCGCGCTCGGCGCTGCTGCCGATGCTGCACCTGGTGCAGTCCGTGCAGGGCTACGTGAGCCCCGAGGGCGTCGCGCTGTGCGCGCAGGAGCTGGGCCTGACCAAGGCCGAGGTCGGCGCGGTCGCGACGTTCTACACGATGTTCAAGCGCCGCCCCACCGGCCGGCACCTGGTGAGCGTCTGCACCAACACGCTCTGCGCGGTGCTCGGCGGCCAGAGGATCTACGACGCGGTGGCCGACGAGCTCGGGGTGCACCACGACGAGACCACCGCCGACGGCTCGATCACCCTCGAGCACGCCGAGTGCCTGGCCGCCTGCGACTACGCACCGGTCGTCACCGTGGACTACGAGTTCTACGACCAGCAGGACGTCGGCGCCGCCCTCGAGCTGGTCGCCGCGCTGCGCCGCGGCGAGAGGCCCGACCCCACCCGCGGGGCGCCGCTCACCGACTTCCGGGGCGTGTCCCGACAGCTGGCCGGCTTCAGCCAGCACGCCGACGACGCCGCCGCCCGCGCCGCCGTCGACGGGCCCAGCGCCGGCGTCCCCACCCTGCGCGGGGTCCGGCTGGCGGCCGAGCGCGGCGAGGCCGCCCCGCCGATGCCCGGGTCGGCCGCCGGGTCCGCCGATGCCCGTCCCACCGAGGCAGGGGAGCCCTCCCAGCACGCAGGGCCCCGGTCCGGTACGGAAGGGCTCCCTTCCCCGGGCGGGTCGGACGGCGCCGGTGCGCCGCGCGACGCCGTCCGGCCCGACGGGGACGACGGGCAGACGCCCGGTGCCGAGGCCGCCGACGCCCAGGTGGCCGCGGCCGACAACCCGGCCGAGCGCTCCGGCGCGCAGCAGAACCACCCCGACCGCCCCGAGCCGGCCGGCCGCGAGGCCGCCGACCGCGACGCCCCAGCACCCGACGTCGACGGCCAGGCCCAGTCCGGGTCCGGCACGTCGGTCCCGCGAGAGGTCTGACGCCATGCCGCTCACCCCCGTGCTCACCAGCCGCTTCGCGCACGAGCGCAGCTGGACCATCGAGACCTACGAGCGCACCGAGGGCTGGACAGCCTGGCGCACCGCGTTGGGCATGACCCCCGACGAGCTGGTCACCCTCGTCAAGGACTCCGGCCTGCGCGGCCGCGGGGGCGCCGGCTTCCCCACCGGCATGAAGTGGAGCTTCATCCCGCAGCCCAAGCCGGGGGAGACCCCGACCGGCCCCGCGGCGAAGCCCAAGTACCTCGTGGTCAACGCCGACGAGGGCGAGCCGGGCACCTGCAAGGACCTGCCGCTGATGATGGCCGACCCGCACTCGCTGGTGGAGGGCGTGGCCATCGCCTCCTACGCGATCCGCTGCCACTACGCGGTCATCTACGTGCGCGGGGAGGCCGTGCACGCCCACCGCCGGCTCACCGCCGCGGTCGCCGAGGCCTACGCCGCCGGTCACCTGGGCCGCGACGTGCACGGCTCGGGCTTCGACCTCGACGTCGTGGTGCACGCCGGCGCCGGTGCCTACATCTGCGGCGAGGAGACCGCGCTGCTGGACTCCCTGGAGGGCCGGCGCGGCCAGCCCCGGCTCAAGCCGCCGTTCCCCGCCGTCGCCGGCCTGTACGGCGCCCCGACGGTGGTCAACAACGTCGAGACGCTGGCCAGCGTGCCGTTCGTCGTCCGCGGTGGGTCGGCCTGGTTCAAGGAGTTCGGCCCCGAGAAGTCGCCCGGCCCGAAGATCTACTCGGTGTCGGGCCGGGTCGTGCACCCCGGCCAGTACGAGGCCCCGATGGGGACGACGATGCGCGAGCTGCTCGAGATGGCCGGCGGGGTGCGGCCCGGCCACGAGCTGAAGTTCTGGACGCCGGGCGGGTCCAGCACCCCCTACTTCACGCCCGAGCACCTCGACGTCCCGCTCGACTTCGACTCGGTCGCCGCGGCCGGCTCGATGCTGGGCACCACCGCGCTGATGGTCTTCGACGAGACCGACTCGATCGTCGAGGCCACCCTGCGGTTCACCGAGTTCTACGCGCACGAGAGCTGCGGCAAGTGCACCCCGTGCCGCGAGGGCACCTACTGGTTGGTCCAGATCCTCGAACGCCTCGTGGCCGGCCACGGCACCGCCCGCGACCTCGACCTGCTCACCGACACCTGCGACAACATCCTGGGCCGTTCGTTCTGCGCCCTGGGCGACGGCGCCACCAGCTGCATCGCGTCGTCCCTGAAGTACTTCCGCGACGACTACGTGGCCCTCCTGCCGCCCGACGAACAGGGTCGGCTGGGCCGCACGCTCAAGCTCGAGCCCGTGGCGGCGGTGGCATGACCACCCCCGAACCCGCCGCAGCACGGGTCCCCGCCGTCCCCGGTCCGCACACCCCCGAGGACCACGTGCGGTTGACCATCGACGGCTTCGACGTCGCGGTGCCGAAGGGCACGCTCATCATCCGGGCCGCCGAGCAGATCGGCGTGCAGATCCCGCGGTTCTGCGACCACCCGCTGCTCGAGCCGGTCGGAGCCTGCCGGCAGTGCCTGGTCGAGGTCGAGGGCCAGCGCAAGCCGGTCGCGTCCTGCACCGTGCCGGTCACCCCCGACATGGTCGTGAGGACCCAGCTGACCAGCGAGGTCGCCGAGTCCAGCCAGGCCGGCACGCTCGAGCTGCTGCTGGTCAACCACCCGCTCGACTGCCCGGTCTGCGACAAGGGCGGTGAGTGCCCGCTGCAGAACCAGGCCATGAGCAACGGGCACGCCGAGAGCCGCTTCGAGGGCACCAAGCGCACCTACCCCAAGCCGCTGCCGATCAGCTCGCAGGTGCTGCTGGACCGCGAGCGCTGCGTGCTCTGCGCCCGGTGCACCCGCTTCTCCCAGCAGGTGGCCGGCGACCCGTTCATCGAGCTGTTCGACCGCGGCGCGCTGCAGCAGGTCAGCATCTACGAGGACGAGCCCTTCGAGTCCTACTTCTCGGGCAACACCGTGCAGATCTGCCCGGTCGGTGCACTGACCAGCTCGGCCTACCGGTTCCGCTCGCGGCCCTTCGACCTGCGCAGCGAGCCGAGCACCTGCGAGCACTGCGCCTCGGGCTGCGCGCAGCGCACCGACTACCGCCGCGGCACTGTGCTGCGGCGCCTGGCCGGCGACGACCCGGCGGTCAACACCGAGTGGAACTGCGACAAGGGTCGTTTCGCCTTCCGGTACGCCGCGGCCAACGAGCGGCTCACCACCCCGCTGGTGCGCCGGGACGGCGTGCTGCAGCCGGCGTCCTGGCCCGAGGCCTGGGCCGCCGCGGCCGCCGGCCTGGCCGCCGCCCGCGAGGACGGCGGGGTCGGCGTGCTGCCCGGGGGCCGGCTCACCGTCGAGGACGCCTACGCGTGGGCCAAGTTCGCCCGGGTCGCGCTGGGCACCCACGACGTCGACGCCCGGGCCCGCGCGCACTCCGCCGAGGAGCTGGCCTTCCTGGCCGCGCACGTCGCCGGCACCGCACCCGGCGCCGGGGCGGTGACCTACGAGGAGCTGGTCGCCGCGCCGGCCGTGCTGATGGTCGGGTTCGAGCCCGAGGAGGAGTCGCCGATCGTCTTCCTGCGGCTGCGCCGGGCCGTCCGCGAGCGGGGCCTGCCGGTCTTCGACGTCGCGCCCTTCACCACCCTGGCCGACGAGAAGCTCGACGCCACCCTGCTGGCCACGCCGCCGGGGCTGGAGGCCGCCGTCCTGCGGGCGCTGGCCGCCGACTCCGCCGGCGGGGTGGGCGCGCAGGCCGCGACCGCGCTGCGCGCCGAGGGGGCGGTCGTGCTGGCCGGCGAGCGGCTGGCCGAGGTCCCGGGCGCGCTGTCGGCGCTGTCGGCACTGGCCGCGGCGTCGGGGGCCCGCATCGCCTGGGTGCCGCGCCGGGCGGGGGAGCGGGGCGCCGTCGAGGTCGGTGCGCTGCCGAACCTGCTGCCCGGCGGGCGCGGGGTCACCGACGCCGCCGACCGCGCCGACGTCGAGGCCGCGTGGGGGATCGAGCTGCCGCGCAAGGAGGGCCGCGACCTCACCGCGATCCTGCAGGCCACCCGCGACGGCCGCCTCGGTGGTCTGCTCGTGGGCGGGGTCGACCCCGCCGACCTGCCCGACCCGGCGCTGGCGGAGGCCGCGCTGGCCGCCGCCGGGTTCGTGGTCAGCCTCGAGCTGTTCCCCACCGCGGTGACCGAGCACGCCGACGTCGTCCTGCCGGTCGCCGCCGCGCCGGAGAAGGCCGGCAGCTACCTGGACTGGGAGGGCCGGGTGCGGCCCTTCGACGCGACCCTGCACGGCAGCGGCCAGCTCACCGACGCCCGCGTGCTCTCCGGGCTCGCCGACGCCCTCGGCGTGCGCCTGGGCGTCTCGACCGTCGACGACGCCCGCCGCGAGCTGGTCGCCCTCGGCGGCTCCGGCCGCTCCCGCGAGGTGCGCGGGCTGGACGTCGCCCCGGCCGGCAGCCCGCGGGTCGGCGCCGAGCAGGCGGTGCTCGCCAGCTGGCGGCAGCTGATCGACGACGGCACCCTCCAGCGCGACGAGCCGGCGCTGGCCGGCACCGCACGCCCGGCCGTCGTCCGGCTGGGCAAGGACACCGCGGTGCGCCTCGGCGTCACCGACGGAGAGCACGTGACCGTCACCGGCCCGGCCGGGGCGATCACCCTGCCGGCCCGGATCACCGAGATGCCCGACCGCGTGGTGTGGCTGCCGATGCGCTCGCCGGGCAGCCACGTGCGCAGCGGCCTGGGCGTCGGCCCCGGCGGCGTCGTCTCGATCACCCCAGGGAGCAGGGCATGAACGACTCCCCGACGCTGGCCGACTTCGGCCAGGACGTCTGGTGGCTGGTGCTGGTCAAGATCGTCGGCGTCTTCGGCCTGCTGGTCGTCATGACGCTGTTCGCGATCGTGTTCGAGCGCAAGGTCGTCGCCCGCATGCAGCAGCGCAGCGGCCCCAACCGGGTCGGCCCGCGCGGCTACCTCCAGAGCCTGGCCGACGGCCTGAAGCTGGCGTTCAAGGAGGACATCATGCCGGCGCTGGCCGACAAGCCGGTGTACTTCCTGGCCCCGGTCATCGCCACCATCCCGGCGTTCCTGGCGTTCTCGGTCATCCCGCTGGGGCCCGAGGTCTCGATCTTCGGCGAGCGCACCCCGCTGCAGCTCATCGACGCCCCCATCGGGGTGCTCGTGGTGCTGGCCTGCTCGGCGATGGGCGTCTACGGCATCGTGCTGGGCGGCTGGGCCTCCGGGTCGACCTACCCGCTGCTGGGCAGCCTGCGCAGCGCCGCCCAGATGGTCAGCTACGAGATCGCGATGGGGCTGTCGATCGTCGCGGTGCTCCTCTACGCCGGCACGATGAGCACCTCGGAGATCGTGGCCGCCCAGGCCGGGGACAACCGGCTGGACTTCTTCGGGCTCACCTTCGACGGGCCCAGCTGGTACGCGGTGCTGCTGCCGGTCAGCTTCATCATCTACGTGATCGCGGTGGTCGGGGAGACCAACCGGGCGCCCTTCGACCTGCCCGAGGCCGAGAGCGAGCTGGTCGGCGGCTTCCACACCGAGTACTCGTCGCTGAAGTTCGCGCTCTTCTTCCTGGCCGAGTACGTCAACATGGTCACCGTCTCCGCGCTGGCCGCCACGCTCTTCCTGGGCGGCTGGCGGGCCCCCTGGCCCATCTCGATCTGGGACGGCGCCAACTCCGGCTGGTGGCCGCTGCTGTGGCTGATGCTCAAGATCGTCGCGGCGCTCTTCGTCTTCATCTGGCTGCGCGGCACCCTGCCCCGGCTGCGCTACGACCAGTTCATGCGCTTCGGCTGGAAGGTGCTGGTGCCCACGGCGCTGGTCTGGATCCTCGCCGTCGCCACCATGCGCACCGTCTCCCGCGAGGCCGACCTCTCCAGCGGCGAGGTGGCCCTCTACGTCGGGCTGCCGATCGCCGCCGTGGTCCTGGCGGTGCTGCTCGTGGCGTCGCGCAGGAGCAACGAGGACACCCGCATCGCCGCGCTCAACGCCGCGGCGGGGTCGACCAACCCGACCGAGCCCGAGGTGCTTCCCCCGGTGCGCACCGGCGGCGCCCGCCGCCGGCCGGCCCAGCGCACCGGACCCGCCCGCGCCGAGGGCGGGTTCCCGATCCCGCCGATGGACCTGGTCGTGCCGCCCTCGCCCCGGCTGGAGGGCACGCGGTCGGAGGGCAGGGAGCCGGTCGCCGCCGGCGCCCCGGTCGCCACCGGACGCCGCCGCCCCACCCCGCACCCCCGGAAGGACGACGACCGTGCCTGAGACCAGCCCGGAGAAGCGACCCGGCCACGGCGGCGAGGTCGAGCAGGCCGGTGGCACCCGGTCGGCGCCGGCCGCCCGCACCAGCCGGCTGCCCGCTCCCGCCCAGGGCTTCGGCGTGACCTTCGCGGCGATGTTCAAGAAGGTCACCACCGAGCAGTACCCGGACGAGCCCAAGGTGACCAAGCCGCGCTACCACGGCCGCCACGTGCTCAACCGGCACCCCGACGGCCTGGAGAAGTGCGTCGGCTGCGAGCTGTGCGCCTGGGCGTGCCCGGCCGACGCCATCTACGTCGAGGGCGGCACCAACACCGACGAGCAGCGCTTCAGCCCCGGCGAGCGCTACGGCGCCGTCTACCAGATCAACTACCTGCGCTGCATCTTCTGCGGGCTGTGCATCGAGGCCTGTCCCACCCGCTCCCTGACGATGAGCAACGACTTCGAGCTGGCCGACGACGACCGCGGCAGCCTGATCTACACCAAGGAGCAGCTGATGGCCCCGCTGCTGCCGGGCATGGAGCAGCCCCCGCACCCCATGCGCCTGGGCGAGGACGAGCGCGACTACTACCTGCGGGCCGGCTCCTGATGGGCGCCGACCTGGGCATCGAGATCGGGACGGCGGAGACCGTCGTCTTCTGGATCCTCGGCCCCATCGCGCTCGCCGGGGCGCTGGGCATGGTGTTCGCCCGCAACGCGGTGCACTCGGCGCTGTTCCTGGTCAACACGATGCTGGCGCTGGGCGTCTTCTACGTCGTGCAGGAGGCCCCGTTCCTCGGCGCGGTGCAGATCATCGTCTACACCGGCGCGATCATGATCCTCTTCCTGTTCGTGCTCATGCTGGTCGGCCGCGACTCCTCGGACTCGGTGGTGGAGACCCTGCGCGGGCAGCGGGTGGCCGCCACGGTGCTGGGCATCGGCTTCGCCGGGCTGGTCGGCGCCGGCATCGCCCGGGCGACCGAGGGCATGGCGGTGGTGGGCCTGGAGCAGGTGCAGGGCGGGGCCGGCGGGGCCGCCGACGGCAACATCGAGGCCATCGCCGGGCTGCTGTTCAGCCGCTACCTGCTGGCCTTCGAGGTCACCAGCGCGCTGCTCATCACCGCCGCGGTCGGCGCGATGGTGCTGGCGCACATCGAGCGCGAGCCCGGCAGCCGGCTGACGCAGAAGGAGCGCTCGCGGGCGCGCTTCCTCACCACCGACCACCCGCAGACGCTGCCCGGCCCCGGCGTCTACGCCCGGGCCAACTCCATCGCCGCCCCCGGCCGGTTGCCCGACGGCAGCCCCTCGGAGGCCAGCTTCGCCACCGGCGTCGAGCCCCAGGTGGTCGAGGAGCTCCCGCCGGGTCATCCCACGGAGGGCGGCTCGGACGCCGCGCTGGGCACGACCCGGGGGAGCACCCGATGACGCTGACGAACTACCTGGTGCTGGCCGCGATCCTGTTCACCGTCGGCGCCGTCGGGGTGCTGGTGCGGCGCAACGCGATCGTCGTGTTCATGTGCATCGAGCTGATGCTCAACTCGGTGAACCTGACCCTGGTCACCTTCGCGCGGGCCACCGGCACGCTCGACGGCCAGGTCATCGCCTTCTTCGTCATGGTGGTCGCCGCGGCCGAGGTCGTCGTCGGACTCGCGATCATCATGTCGATCTACCGCACCCGCCGGTCGGCCTCGGTCGACGACGCGAACCTGCTCAAGTACTGAGGGGGCCGCGATGAACCCCGTGCCCGCGACCGGGCTCCTGTCCCTCTCCTGGCTGCTGATCGCGCTGCCGCTGGCCGGTGCCGCCGTCCTGCTGCTGGGTGGGCGACGCACCGACCGGTGGGGTCACCTGCTGGCCATCACGACCGTGACGGCGTCGTTCGTGCTGGCCGTGCTCAGCACGGTGACCCTGGCCGGGCTGGACGAGCGCAGCGTCGGGGTCGACCTGTTCACCTTCATCTCCACCGGGCAGCTCGACGTCAGCGCCGGGCTGCTCGTCGACCCGCTGTCGATGACGTTCGCGCTGCTCATCACCGGCGTCGGGGCGCTCATCCACGTCTACTCGGTGGGCTACATGGCCCACGACCCCGCACGCCGGCGGTTCTTCGCCTACCTGAACCTCTTCGTCGCGGCCATGCTGCTGCTGGTGCTGGGCAACAGCTTCGTGGCCCTCTACGTGGGCTGGGAGGGCGTCGGCCTGGCGTCGTACCTGCTCATCGCCTTCTGGTACACCCGTCCCGCTGCGGCCACCGCCGCCAAGAAGGCGTTCATCATGAACCGGGTCGGCGACGTCGGCCTGGCCCTGGCGATCTTCATCATGTTCACCCAGCTGGGCACGACGTCCTACGCGGGCGTGCTCGGCTCGGTCGGCCTGCTGGCCGGCGGCACCGTCACCGCGATCGGCCTGCTCCTCCTGCTGGGGGCCTGCGGCAAGTCCGGCCAGTTCCCGCTGCAGGCCTGGCTGCCCGACGCCATGGAGGGTCCGACCCCCGTCTCGGCGCTCATCCACGCCGCGACCATGGTCACCGCCGGCGTCTACCTCATCGCCCGCTCGGCGCCGGTCTTCGACGCCGCCCCGGCCGCCCAGACCGTGGTCGTGGTCATCGGGGCCGTCACGATCATGATCGGTGCGATCGCCGGCTGCGCCTACGACGACATCAAGAAGGTGCTGGCCTGGTCGACGGTCAGCCAGATCGGCTACATGTTCCTGGCGGTGGGCCTGGGGCCGATCGGCTACGCCGCCGGCATCGCCCACCTGCTCACCCACGGCTTCTTCAAGGCCGGGCTCTTCCTCGGCGCCGGGTCGGTCATGCACGGCATGGGCGACCGCACCGACATGCGCCGGTTCGGCGGGCTGGCCACGAAGATGAAGACCACCTTCGTGACCTTCGGGCTCGGCTACCTGGCGCTGATCGGCTTCCCGTTCCTGTCGGGCTACTGGACCAAGGACGCCATCATCGAGGCCGCCTTCGACCGGGGCGGGGTGTCGGGCTGGGTCCTCGGCGGGGTCGCGGTGCTCGGCGCCGGGCTCACCGCGTTCTACATGACCCGGCTGATGCTCATGACCTTCTTCGGCAAGCCCCGCTGGGAGGACGGCGTGCACCCGCACGAGTCGCCGGCGGTCATGACGCTGCCGATGGTCGTGCTCGCGGTCGGCTCGGTGGCCGCCGGCTTCGTGCTGGTGCAGGTCGCCCCGCTGGCCGACTGGCTCGCCCCGGTGTTCGGGGAGCCCGAGGAGGCCGCGGCCCACGTCGTGCCGCCGCTGGTGGTCAGCGTGCTGGTCACCGTCGTGGTGGCGGCCGGGGCGCTGGTCGCGTGGCTGGCCGTCGGCCGGCGCCCCGTGCCCACGACGGCCCCGGCGCAGGTGTCGTTCCCCGTGCGTGCGGCCCGCAACGCCCTGTACGCCGACGCCGTCAACGAGGCCGTGTTCATGCGGCCGGGCATGCGCCTGACCCGGGCCGCGGTGCTCGTCGACGACCGCGGGGTCGACGGCCTGGTCACCGGCATCGGCACCGGCCTGGGCAGCTCGTCGACCCGGCTGGGCCGGGCGCAGACCGGGTTCGTGCGGTCCTACGCCCTCGGCATGCTCGGCGGCGCCGTCCTGGTCGCCGGGGCCCTGCTGGCGGTGACGGCGGGATGACCACCACCCCCCTGACCGAGGAGAACGCGTCGTGAGCGACTTCCCCTGGCTGCTGGCGATGGTCGTGCTGCCGGCGGTCGGCGGTGCGGCCGTGGCCGCCCTGCCCAAGGGCCGCGACGCGGTGGCCAAGCAGGCCACCCTCGGGGTGAGCCTGGCCGTGCTGGTGCTGGCCGTGCTGGCCACCGTCGCCTTCGACACCGGCGGCGACCGCTTCCAGCTCACCACCGCGGTCGACTGGATCCCGGCGTTCGGCGTGCAGTTCGCCCTCGGCGTCGACGGCATCGCGCTGGTGATGCTGCTGCTCATCGGGGTGCTGGTGCCGGTGGTCGTCGTGGCGTCGTGGAAGGACACCGGACCCGGCGGGCGCCCGATGAAGGCCTACTTCGCCTGGCTGCTGGTGCTCGAGTCGATGATGGTCGGCGTCTTCGCCGCCACCGACGTCTTCCTGTTCTACGTGTTCTTCGAGGCCATGCTCGTCCCGATGTACTTCATCATCGGCAGCTTCGGCGGGCCGCGCCGGCAGTTCGCGGCGATGAAGTTCTTCCTCTACAGCCTGCTGGGCGGGCTGGTCATGCTGGCCTCGGTCATCGGGCTGTACGTGGTCAGCAACTCCCAGATCGGCGAGGGCACCTTCGCCTTCGACGCGCTGCGCCAGCTCGACATCGACCCCGGCGTGCAGAAGCTGCTGTTCCTGGGCTTCTTCGTCGCCTTCGCGATCAAGGCCCCGCTGGTGCCCTTCCACACCTGGCTGCCCGACTCCGGCGCGGAGGCCCCCATCGGCGGGGCCGTGCTGCTGGTCGGGGTGCTGGACAAGGTCGGCACGTTCGGCTTCATCCGGTACTGCCTGCCGCTGTTCCCGGATGCCTCGCGCACGTTCGCGCCCTGGATCCTGGGCCTGGCCGTCGCCGGCATCCTCTACGGCGCGCTGCTGGCCATCGGGCAGTCCGACATCAAGCGGCTGGTCACCTACACGTCGATCGCGCACTTCGGCTTCATCGCGCTGGGCATCTTCGCCTTCACCCTCGAGGGCGGCAGCGGTGCGGTGCTCTACATGGTCAACCACGGCATCAGCACCGGGATCCTGTTCCTCGTCGTCGGCATGGTCATCAGCCGCGGCGGCTCCCGACGCATCGCCGACTACGGCGGCATCGCGAAGAAGGCCCCCCTGCTGGCCGGGGTGTTCCTGGTCGCCGGGCTGGCCAGCCTCGCGCTGCCGGGCACCAACAGCTTCGTGTCCGAGTTCCTCGTGCTCATCGGGTCGTTCCCGGCCCGCCCGGTGTTCACGGTCGTGGCCACCGTCGGCATCGTGCTCGCCGCGCTGTACGTGCTGCTGCTCATCCAGCGCTCGGTGCACGGGCCCGTGCGCGGGCTGGTGGAGAGCCAGCCCTTCCCCGACCTCCGCCGCCGCGAGCTCGCCGTGGTCGCACCGCTGGTGGCGCTCATCATCGGCCTGGGCGTCTACCCGCAGCCCCTGCTCGACCTGATCGACCCGGCCGTGAGCGCGACCATGGTCGACGTCGGCTCCGATCCCGCCGGCACCCAGCCGGTCCACCAGCCCGCCACCGCCGAGCAGGGGGCCAACTGATGATCGAGGCACCGGACCTCTCCCTCGCCGCGCTCACCCCGCTGCTGTTCGTCTTCGGGGCCGCGCTCGTCGGCGTGCTGGTCGAGTCCTTCGCACCCCGGCACGTGCGCCAGCCGGTGCAGGTCGCCCTGGCCCTGGTCGGCACGGTCGGCGGGTTCGCCTCGACCGTGTTCCTCGCCCTGGCCGACGGCGCAGACCCCGGAGAGGTGACCGCGGCCGGCGCGCTCGCCGTCGACGGCGCCGGGCTGTTCCTGCAGGCCACCATCGCCGGCCTGGGCGCGCTGTCGATCCTGCTGTTCGCCGAGCGAGGGCTGGACCCGGCGAAGTCGGCCTTCGTGGCCTCGGCCGCGGTGCCCGCGGGCAGCCCCCGCGACCGCGAGCTGCTCACCGACGAGCGGGTGCAGACCGAGGTCTACCCGCTGGCCACCTTCGCGATCGGCGGCATGATGCTGTTCGTCGCGGCCAACGACCTGCTGGTCATGTTCATCGCCCTCGAGGTGCTCAGCCTGCCGCTGTACCTGATCTGCGGGTTGGCCCGGCGCCGGCGGCTGCTCTCGCAGGAGGCCGCGGTCAAGTACTTCCTGCTCGGGGCGTTCGCCTCGGCCTTCTTCCTCTACGGGCTGGCGCTGGTCTACGGCGCCACCGGCACCATCCGGCTGTCGGGGATCCGTGCCTCGGTGACCACCGAGGGCACCGGCACGCTGCTCGTGCTCGGCCTGGGCCTGCTGGTGGTCGGCCTGATGTTCAAGGCCTCGGTGGCCCCGTTCCACACCTGGACGCCCGACGTCTACCAGGGCGCCCCGACCCCGGTCACCGCCTTCATGGCCGCGTGCACCAAGGTGGCCGCCTTCGGCGCGGTCCTGCGGCTGCTCTACGTCGCCTTCGGGACGGCGGACTGGACCTGGCGGCCGCTCGTCTACGGCATCGCGATCGTGTCGATGGTGGTCGGCGTCGTCCTGGGCCTCACCCAGACCGACGTCAAGCGGATGCTCGCCTACTCCTCGATCGCGCACGCCGGGTTCCTGCTCACCGGCGTGCTCGGGCTGGCGGGCTCCGGGCTCTCGGCGACGCTGTTCTACCTGCTCGCGTACGGGCTCACGACGATCGGCGCGTTCGCGGTGGTCACCCTGGTGCGCGACGGCGACGGGGAGGCCACCCAGCTGGCCCAGTGGGCCGGGCTCGCCCGGCGGTCCCCGCTCACGGCCGGGGTGATGACCTTCCTGCTCCTCGCGCTGGCCGGCATCCCGCTCACCAGCGGGTTCACCGGCAAGTTCGCGGTGTTCCGGGCCGCCACCGAGGTGGGTGCCTGGCCGCTGGTCGTGGTCGCGCTGGTCACCAGTGCGGTGGCCGGCTACTTCTACCTGCGGCTGGTCGTGCTCATGTACTTCTCCGAGCCCGCCGAGGACGGCCCCTCGGTCGGCGTGCCGGGGCTGCCGACCACGATCGTGCTGGCCGTGACGGTGACCGCCACGCTGGTGCTCGGCGTCGTCCCCGGCTCGGTGCTCGACCTCGCCGACCGCGCCGCAGCCCTGGTCGGCTGACCCTCCGGGGTAGGGCAGCGTCGGCGTCCCCACCTGCGGCGACTAGATTCAGCGGCGATGAGCGGCAGCCCGACCCAGACGTGGAACCGACCTGGCCGTCCGGCGTCCACGGTCGGCTCCTGGCTGCCCGAGGGGCCGCTGGGCGATGCGCTGTCGGCCGGGCTCACCCGGGTCGAGTCGGCGCTGGAGACCGCGGTCACCAGCGAGCACCCGTTCGTGGCCGAGGCCGCCGCGCACCTCATGACCGCGGGGGGCAAGCGCTTCCGCCCGGTGCTGGCGCTGCTGGCCGCCCAGCTCGGCGACGCCGAGGCCGACGACGTCGTGTCGGCCGCGGTGGTCTGCGAGCTCACCCACCTCGCGACGCTGTACCACGACGACGTCATGGACGAGGCCGCCGTGCGCCGCGGGGCCCCCAGCGCCAACAGCCGCTGGTCCAACAGCATCGCCATCCTCACCGGCGACTTCCTCTTCGCCCGCGCCTCCGACCTGCTGGCCGACCTCGGCCCCGAGGCCGTGCGCATCCAGGCCCGCACCTTCGAGCGGCTGGTGACCGGCCAGATCCGCGAGACCGTGGGCCCGGCCGAGGGCGAGGACCCGGTCGCCCACCACCTGTCGGTGCTCGCCGACAAGACCGGCTCGCTGGTGGCCACCTCGGCCCGCTTCGGCGCCAGCTTCGCCGGCGTCGACCCGGCCGTGGTCGAGGACCTCACCGCCTACGCCGAGGAGGTCGGGGTGGCCTTCCAGCTCTCCGACGACCTCATCGACATCGTCAGCGAGAGCGGCACCTCCGGCAAGCTCCCGGGCACCGACCTGCGCGAGGGCATCGCCACCCTCCCCGTGCTCTTCGTGCTGGCCGGCGACGACCCGGCCGAGGCCCGGCTGCGCGAGCTGGTGGCCGGCCCGGTCACCGACGACGCCGAGCACGCCGAGGCCCTCGGGCTGCTGCGCGCGTCGGCCTCGCTGGCCCGCGCCACCGAGGTGCTGCACTCCTACGCCGACCGGGCCCGTGCGCGGCTGGGCCGGGTGCCCGAGGGCGAGGTCCGGGAGGCGCTCGACGCCCTCTGCGACTACGTGGTCACCCGCAGCGCCTAGCTCCGACATCGGGGACAGTGGAGGGGATGACACTCCGCCGCGCTGCCCGTCCGACCGCCCTGATCGCCGGCCTGGTGCTGCTGGCCGGCTGCTCCTCGGGCGGGTCGGGGTCCTCGGACGCCGACGGCGCAGCCACGTCGGCGCCGGCCGACGCGCCCGCGCTCGACGTCGAGGTGGTCCTGGACGGTCTCGACCACCCCTGGGACGTCGCCCAGGCCCCCGACGGCACCCTGCTCCTCGACGAGCGGGGTGGCGGGTTCACCGCTGTCCGGCCCGACGGCACGGCGCAGGAGGTGGCGGCCGACCTCGACGACCTCTGGGCCGAGGGCGAGACCGGCCTCATGGGCCTGGTGCTCGACCCCGCCTTCGCCGACAGCCGCCGGTTCTACACCTGCATGGGCGTGGCCGACGGCGGTGCCGGCGGCGGCCCGGGCATTGAGGTGACCGCCTGGACCGTCGACGAGGGCTGGAGCGCGGCCACCCGCGTCGCCGACCCGCTGGTGGGCGGCATCCCGGTCAACGCCGACTCCGGCCGGCACGGCGGCTGCCGGCTGCGCTTCGACGGTGCCGGCCAGCTGCTCATCGGCACCGGCGACAACGCCGTCGGCACCAACCCGCAGGACCTCTCCACCCTGGCCGGGAAGCTGCTGCGGGTCGACCCGCAGACCGGGCAGCCGTCGGCCACCAACCCCTTCCTCGAGCTCACCGACCCGACCTCGCACGCGGTCGTGGGCTACGGCCACCGCAACGTGCAGGGCATCGCCGTCCAGCCCGGCACCGGCGCGGTGTTCACCGCCGAGCAGGGCAGCCAGGTCGACGACGAGGTCAACCTGGCGACCGACGGCGGCAACTACGGCTGGGACCCCGTCGGCGACGGCCAGTACGACGAGAGCGTCCCGATGACCGACCCGGACATCCCCGGGGCGATCGCGGCCGTGTGGTCCTCCGGCGACCCGACCATCGCGGTCTCGGGCATCACCTTCCTCGACGGCGAGCAGTGGGGGGCCTACGAGGGCCTGCTGCTGCTCGGCGTGCAGAAGGACACCGGGGTGCTGGCCCTGCGGCTGGGACCCGACGGCGAGCTCGTCGAGCAGTTCCGCGTCCCCGAGCTCGAGGGCACCTACGGCCGGGTGCGCAGCCCGCAGCTGGGCACCGACGGCGCGCTGTACCTCACCACGGACAACGGCGACGGCACCGACCAGCTGCTCCGGGTCACCCCCGCGAGCTGACCCGCGCGGGCACCGGCGTGCCCGCCGGCAGGAGCGGGCAGGGCTCGGGCTCGCCCCAGACCGTGCGCAGGGGCAGCACACCGGCCCAGTCGGCCGACGGGGTCTCGAGGTCGCGCTCGTCCTCCCCGGGCGGGCCGGTGCGCGCCTTGACGCTGGCCTCGGTGAGGTCCAGCGCCAGGACCGCGGTCGCGGCCAGCTCCTTGCGGTCGGGCTGCCGGCTGTGCTCCCAGGACCCGGGCGCCAGGTGCTCGGTCAGCACCGCCAGGCCGTGCCGGCGCTCGTCGGGGTCGGTGACCAACCGGGCGGTGCCCTGCACGACGGCCGAGCGGTGGTTCATCGAGTGGTGGAAGGCCGACCGGCTGTAGACGATGCCGTCGACGTGGGTGACCGTGAAGCACACCGGCACCCCGGAGGCGGCGGCCCGCAGCGACGCGGCCCCGGAGGACCCGTGCAGGTAGAGCGTCTCGCCGTCGCGCCCGTAGCCGGTGGGCAGCACGAGCGGTCCGGTGGGCAGGGTCAGCCCCAGGTGGCCGACGAGGCCGGCGTCGAGCACCGCGTACAGCTCGGCGCGGTCGGTGCGGGCCCGCACCGGGTTGCGCCGCACGGTCGAGCGGGGCGTGGGCGACAGGGGCGTGGGCGACAGGGGCGTGGGCGACAGGGGAGTGGGCGACAGGGGAGCGGGGGACAGGGGAGCGGGGGACGGCGGCGTACTGGTCACCGCACCATCGTCACCGCGCCCGTGGCATCCTCCGAGAGCCAATCCGCATCCGTTCCAGGAGGCCACCGGTGACCGAACCGCCGCCCGTGGTCCTCGACCGTGGTTCCGGCGTGCCGCTGGCCGTGCAGCTGGCCGCGGGGCTGCGCGCGGCCAGCGGCCTGCGGGCCGGGGACCGGTTGCCCTCCACCCGCGACCTGGCCCGGTCGCTGGGCGTGAGCCGCACGGTGACCGCGGCCGCCTACGACCAGCTCGTGGCCGAGGGCTGGCTGGCCGGCCGTCGCGGGGTGGGCACGTTCGTGGTCGGCTCCCCGGGCCTCGTCCCGCCCGCACGACCGGGTCCCGGCCGCGCCACCCGGCCGGGGACGGTCCTGCGGCCGGTGCCCGGCACCGACCTGCGGCCCGGCGCCCCCTGCACGGCCGTGCTCGACCCGGCCGCCTGGCGGCGCGCCTGGCGGGCGGCCGGTGACCGGCCGCCCGACACCGGCTACGACCCCGCCGGGGACCCGGCGTTCCGCGCGGCCGTCGTCGAGCACCTGCTCCGGCACCGGGGCCTGCCCGCCGACCCGGCGGACGTGCTGGCCGCCGCGGGCACGTCCGCGGCCGTCGCCGAGCTCGCCGCCCTTCACGGCCCCGGCGCCCGCGTGGGGGTGGAGGACCCCGGCTACCGGCGGGCCGTCGGGGCGCTGCGGGCCTGCGGGGTCGAGGTGGTGCCCCTGCCGGTGGACGACGACGGCCTGGTGGTCGCCGCCGTCCCACCCGGCCTGGACGCCGTGTACTGCACCCCGGCCCACCAGTTCCCGCTCGGTGGCCGGCTGCCCGCCGCGCGCCGGGCGGCGTTGATCGAGCGTGCGCGGGCCGAGGGGTTCGCGGTCTGGGAGGACGACTACGACGGGGAGCTGCGCTACGACGTCGCCCCGCTGCCGCTGCTCGCCGCCCTCGGCCCGGACGTCGTCGTCCACCTGGGCACGGCGTCCAAGGTGCTCACCCCCACCCTGGGGCTGGGATGGGTGGTGGCTCCGCCTGCGCTGCGTGACCGGCTGCTCGAGCGGCGCACCGCGACGGGTCAGCGGCCCGGTCGGGCCGGGCAACGGGTGTTCACCGCACTGGCGGCCTCCGGCGACCTGGCCCGGCACCTGCGCCGGCTGCGCCGCGAGCTGGCGACCCGCCGCGACCTGGTGCGGGCCGCGGTGGCCGCCGCCGGCTGCACGACCATCGGCGACGCCGCCGGCGCCCACCTCGTCGTCCCGTTGCCCGACCGGGCCGTGGAGGCCGCGGTGCTGGCCGAGCTGGCCAGCCGCGACGTGGCGGTGGGCACGCTGGCGGAGCAGCGACTGGTCGACCCGCGGGCGGGCCTCGTGGTCGGCTGGGCCGCGCCCGGCCGCGCCGAGCTGGTGACCGCGCTCGCCGCCCTCACCGAGGTGCTGTCGGGTGCGCCCACCTCCGCGGGCCCGCCCGACACGGGCGGGTGACCCCGCCCGGCAGCGCTCAGGCGGTGACCGGCAGCTGCAGCGGACCGCGCAGCACGGTGGCCACGCGGGGCACCGGTGCCCCGGCCGGCCGCAGCCGGGGCATGCGCTCGGCCAGCAACCGCAGGGCCACCTCCCCCTCCAGACGGGCCAGCGGCGCACCCAGGCAGTAGTGCGCTCCGCCGGAGAAGGCCAGGTGCGGCGCGGCCTGCTCGCGGTGCAGGTCGAACCGGTCGGGGTCGGGGTGCACGGCCGGGTCGCGGTTGGCGCTGGCCATCAGCACCAGTACGCCGCTGTCCCGGCGCAGCCTCAGGTCGCCGATCTCGACGTCCTCGTGGGCGAAGCGTGCGGTCAGCTGCACCGGCGAGTCGTAGCGCAGCGTCTCCTCGACCGCGGCCGGGGCCAGCGAGGGATCGGCCGCGAGCGCCGACCACTGGCCGGGGGTGCGGTGCATCGCCTGCACCGCGTTGCCGATCAGGTTCGTGGTGGTCTCGAACCCGGCGACCAGCAGCAGCTGGGCCAGTGCCAGCACCTCGTCGGCGGTGGCCGTGCCGCCGTCGACCGCACCGGCCAGCGTGGAGATGACGTCCTCGCCGGGGTGCGCCCGGCGCTGCTCGAGCAGCTCGCCGAACAGGGCCCGCATGCCGTCGGTGGCCCGGGTCAGCTCGCGCACGTGCGAGGGCGACCGGACGCCGTCCAGCGACGACCCCAGCGCAAGGCCCCACCGGGCGAACCGCTCGGCGTCGACGTCGGGGACGTCGAGCAGCGCGGAGATGACCCGGATCGGCAGCGGTGAGGCCAGCTCGGCCACCAGGTCGAACGGACCACGCCGGGCGGCCGCCGCGTCGAGCAGCTCGGTGGTCACCTGCTCGGCGACCTCGCGGTAGTGGGCCAACCGGCGGGGGGCGAACGCTGGTTGGGCCAGCCGGCGCAGCCGCGTGTGGTCCGGTGGGTCGACGGTGAGCAGCGACAGGTCCACCGGCTCCATGAGCGAGGGGCCGTCACCCTGGCCGAGCCTGCTGCGGCCGTCGGAGAGCCGCACACCGAGCCTGCGGTCGCGCAGCACCGCCTCGACCGAGGCGTGGGTGGCCACCGCGGTGAGCCCGGTGCCGCTGCGCACCGGCCCGGAGGCGACCTGGGCGGCCCGCAGCTGGGCGTAGACCGGATAGGGGTCCAGCCGCCACGGCCGGTGCAGCAGCCGCGCGACCCGGTCGCCGCGCAGGGCGAGGGCGTAGCCGCCGGCCCGCATGGCCCCGATGCGTGCGCCGAGGACGAGGTCCTCGACGAGATGGCCGGTGGCCGTGGCCGCCGTGGTGCGGGCGGTGGCGAGGACGGCGGTGTCCACCCCGGTGCTCATCGGTTGCCGTACCCCGTCCGGAAGTGTGTGTGTCGCTGGGTCACAGAGACACTGTCCGCCGGACGGGGCGGTGGCGCAAGGTCAGTCGACCGTCCAGGTGTCCGAACCACGCAGCAGCGCGTCGAGGTCGGCCGGCTGGCCGGACCGGGCGTCGGCGAGCTGGTCGGTCATCATCGCGTCGTAGGTCGGTTTGCGCACCGAGCGGAACACGCCCATCGGGGTGTAGCGCAGGTCCTGGTGCGAGAGCCGGGACAGGGCGAAGGCGTAGGCCGGGTCGGTGCGGTGCGCGTCGTGCACCACGATGTCGGCCTCGTCGACCTGGTTGGTCTCGGCGATGCGCAGCCCGCCCCAGCCGTCGGCGACCACGCACGAGGCGCCGTCGGGGCCGAAGACGAGCTTCTCGCCGTGGACCAGCGGGATCGACCACTGGGTGCCGGTCAGCGGGTCCTTGAGCAGCTCGAAGGCGCCGTCGTTGAAGATGTTGCAGTTCTGGTAGATCTCCACGAGCGCGGTGCCCTGGTGCTCGGCGGCCTGTCGCAGCACGTCGGTGAGGCCCTTGCGGTCGGAGTCCATCGCCCGGCCCACGAACGTGGCGTCGGCGCCCAGGGCCAACGACACGGGGTTGAACGGGTGGTCCAGCGAGCCCATCGGGGTGCTCTTGGTGACCTTGCCGATCTCCGAGGTGGGGGAGTACTGGCCCTTGGTGAGCCCGTAGATCCGGTTGTTGAACAGCAGGATCGTCAGGTTCACGTTGCGGCGCAGCGTGTGGATGAGGTGGTTGCCGCCGATCGAGAGCGCGTCGCCGTCACCGGTCACCACCCACACCGACAGGTCCGGTCGCGAGGCGGCCAGGCCGGTGGCGATGGCCGGGGCGCGGCCGTGGATGGAGTGCATCCCGTAGGTGTTCATGTAGTACGGGAAGCGCGACGAGCACCCGATGCCCGACACGATGACCATGTCCTCGCGGGCGATGCCCAGGCTGGGCAGGAACGACTGGACGGCGTTGAGGATGACGTAGTCACCGCAGCCGGGGCACCAGCGCACCTCCTGGTCGGTCTTGAGGTCCTTGGCCTTCAGCGAGGTCTGCTTCTCCCCGCCGAGCTCCACCGACCGGGCGACGGCGTCGGCGATGCGCTGGTCGAAGGCGGGCATGCCCAGCTCGTGGACGTGCTCGTCGATGGGGTGGGTGGTCACGGGGTGACCTCCGATGCTGTGGTCGGGGTGACGGTGCTGTCGATGACGTCCTGCAGGACGGCGGCGAGCTCGGCCGCCCGGAAGGGCAGCCCGCGCACCTGGGTGTGGCTCTGCACGTCGACCAGGTACTTCGCGCGCAGCAGCAGGGCCAGCTGGCCCAGGTTCATCTCCGGGCACACCACGCGGTCGTAGGACCGCAGGATGTCGCCCAGGTCGGCCGGCATCGGGTTGATGTGCCGCAGGTGGACCTGGGCGATGGAGCGGCCCGAGCGTCGGATCCGCCGGCAGGCGGCCCCGATCGGCCCGTAGGTGGAGCCCCAGCCGATGACGGCGACCCTCGCGTCGCCGTCGGGGTCGTCGACCTCGGTCGGCGGGAGCGAGGCGGCGATCCCGTCGATCTTGGCCTGCCGGGTGCGGGTCATGAAGTCGTGGTTGGCCGGGTCGTAGCTGATGTTGCCGGTGCCGTCGGCCTTCTCCAGCCCGCCGATGCGGTGCTGCAGCCCCTTGGTGCCCGGCACCGCCCACGGCCGCGCGAGGGTCTCGGGGTCGCGCAGGTAGGGCAGGAACTCGCCGTCGGGGCCGTTGGGCTCGGTCGCGAACTCCACCCGCAGGTCGGGCAGGGTGTCCGCGGCCGGCACCGACCACGGCTCGGCGCCGTTGGCCAGGTAGCCGTCGGACAGCAGGAACACCGGGGTGCGGTAGGTCAAGGCGATGCGGGCGGCCTCGATGGCTGCGTCGAAGCAGTCGCCGGGCGAGCGGGGGGCCACCACGGGCACGGGGGCCTCGCCGTTGCGCCCGAACATCGCCTGCAGCAGGTCGGACTGCTCGGTCTTGGTGGGCAGACCGGTCGAGGGGCCACCGCGCTGGACGTCGACGATGACCAGCGGCAGCTCGGTCATCACCGCCAATCCGATCGTCTCGGCCTTCAACGCCACACCGGGGCCGCTGGTGGTGGTCACGCCCAGGGCGCCGCCGAAGCTGGCGCCCAGTGCGGCACCGATGCCGGCGATCTCGTCCTCGGCCTGGTAGGTGCGCACGCCGAAGGCCTTGTGCTTGCTCATCTCGTGCAGCACGTCCGAGGCCGGGGTGATCGGGTAGGCACCCAGGAACACCGGCAGGCCCGACCGCTGCCCGGCCGCGACCAGGCCGTAGGCCAGCGCCTGGTTGCCCGAGATGTTGCGGTAGGTGCCCGGGGCCATCGGGGCGGGCTTGATCTCGTAGGAGACCGCGAACGCCTCGGTGGTCTCGCCGTAGTTGAACCCGGCCCGGAACGCGGCGATGTTGGCCGCGGCGATCTCGGGCTTCTTGCGGAACTGGCGCTCCAGGAAGCGGACGGTGCCCTCGGTGGGGCGGTGGTACATCCACGACAGCAGGCCGAGGGTGAACATGTTCTTGCTGCGCTCGGCCTCCTTCTTGCCGAGGCCGGAGTCGGCGAGCGCGTCGGTGGTCATCGACGTCAGCGGCACGCTGACCAGCTGCCACCCGTCCAGCGAGCCGTCCTCCAGCGGGTTCTCCGCGTAGCCGACCTTGGCCAGGTTGCGCGGGGTGAACTCGTCGGAGTCCGCGATCAGCAGACCACCACCGGGCAGGTCGGCCAGGTTGGCCTTCAGGGCCGCGGGGTTCATCACGACCAGCACGTCGGGGGCATCACCCGGGGTCATGATGTCGTGGTCGGCGAAGTGCAGCTGGAAGCTGGACACACCCGCCAGGGTCCCCGTGGGCGCCCGGATCTCGGCCGGGAAGTTCGGCAGCGTCGACAGGTCGTTGCCGAAGGACGCCGTCTCGCTGGTGAACCGGTTGCCGGTCAGCTGCATGCCGTCACCGGAGTCGCCCGCCAGGCGGATCACGACGCGGTCGAGCTGCACGACGCTCTTGACGAGCCCGCCCGGGGCCGAGGGCGGAGCCTCGACGGGGGCCTGCTCGGGGGTGCTGTGGGTCATCAGGGGTGTACCTCCACCGGCCGAGATTACGTTCCCGTGACGGTGCGGCGCGTCGCCGGGAGGGCAGCGTGAGGCAGCACACAGGCTGCCCTCACTTCTGCAGGTCAGCCGAGCAGCGCCCCGAACTCCCGCAGCGTGCGTGCGGCGACCTCGCGCAGCTTCACGTTGGTGTCCTGGCTGACCGTGCGCAGCACCCCGAACGCGTCGTCGGGGGACACCTGGCGGACGACGGCGATCGCGCCCTTGGCCTGCTCGATGACCGCGCGCGAGGCGATGGCCTCCTCGAGCTGCGAGACCAGCGCGGCCGACCGGTGCTGGCGCAGCTGCCCGGCCACCAGACCGCTGGCGATGCGGGCGATGAGCACCGCGAGCGCCTCGTCGGCGTCGCCGAAGCCGTCCAGTGAGCGGCTGTAGAGGTTGAGGGCGCCGAACTGCTGGCCGTCGACCACCAGCGGGCAGGCCAGGAAGGCCAGCACGCCGTCGGCCCGGGCCGCGCGGGTGAAGTCCGGCCACAGCTGCACGGCCTCGCTCACGGTGACCCGCACGCAGGTCTGCTGACGGACGGCGTGCAGGCAGGGGCCGTCGCCGACGTCGTACTGGTCGCGGTCGACGGAGAGGGTGCGCTCGTCGGTCCACGCCGAGGTGAACGGGGTGCCCTCCTGGACGACGGTGACCCCGGCGGAGTCGCAGTCGGCGATGGCGGCCTTCGCGGTGCGCGCCACCAGCTGCAGCAGCTCGGTCACGTCGCGGCCGTGGGCCTCGGAGCCGGTGAGGGCGTCGACGACGAGGGCGACGGCGGCCGGCTGGTCGGCCGCGGCCTGGGCCACGAGGTCGCGCGTGCCGCGCCCGGACGCCCGGTTCAGGACGTCGACGTCGAGGAGGTCGGGCTCGTCGGTGCGGTCCCGGACGAGGTCCTGCTCGCCGGTGTCGGTGTCGGTGCTCATGCCCACCTGGTTGCTCCACCGCGCAGAACGCAAACCTCGCGCAGGTGGGAACGGCGTCCCGACCCGCCGCGTTGGTCGGGCGTGCACCGCTGGAACAACGGTCTGCGGACCGCGCTGCTGCTCGGCGTGATGGCCGGGTTCGTCCTGCTGGTCGGTGCCCTGCTCGGCGGCCGCAGCGGGCTGGTCGTCGCGGTGTTCGTGGCCCTCGGCGTGAACGGCTACGCCTACTTCAAGAGCGACCAGATCGCGCTGCGGTCAATGCGCGCCTTCCCGGTCACCGAGACCCAGGCGCCGCAGATGTACGCCATCGTGCGCGAGCTGGCCACCGAGGCCCGCCAGCCCATGCCGCGCCTGTACGTCAGCCCCACCAACCAGCCCAACGCCTTCGCCACCGGTCGCAACCCGCGCAACGCCGCGGTCTGCTGCACCCAGGGCATCCTCGAGCTGCTCGACCGGCGCGAGCTTCGCGGTGTGCTGGCCCACGAGCTCTCGCACGTCCACAACCGCGACATCCTGATCAGCTCCGTGGCCGGGGCGATGGCCACCGTGGTGACCTTCGCCGCCCAGATGGCGATGTTCTCCAGCCTGTTCGGCGGTCGCTCCGACGACCGGGGCGGCGGCAACGCGATCGGCAGCCTGCTGCTGGTGCTCCTGGGGCCGGTGGCCGCCGGTCTCGTGCAGATGGCGGTCAGCCGCAGTCGCGAGTACCAGGCCGACGCCTCCGGCGCCCAGCTCTCGCACGACCCGCTGGCCCTCGCGTCGGCGCTGCGCAAGCTCGAGCGCGGGGTGGCGGCCCGGCCGCTGCCGCAGGAGCAGCGGTTGGTGACCCAGAGCCACCTGATGATCGCCAACCCGTTCCGGGGCGCCGGGATGGCCTCGATGTTCGCCACGCACCCGCCGATGCCCGAGCGCATCGCCCGGCTCGAGGCGATGGCCCGGGAGCTCGGCCAGTCCTGACGGCGGCGCCCCGGCGACGGGGCGCCGCGGTCGGCTCAGCGGTAGTTGTCGAACTGCAGGGCGATCTCGAAGTCCTTGCTCTTGAGCAGCTGCTGGACCGCCTGCAGGTCGTCGCGCTTCTTGCCGCTGACCCGCAGCTGGTCACCCTGGATCTGCGCCTGCACGCCCTTGGGGCCCTCGTCGCGGATGGCCTTGGCGATCTGCTTGGCCTTGTCCGAGGCGATCCCCTGCTGGATGGTCGCCGAGATCTTGTAGGTCTTGCCCGACGCCTGCGGTTCGCCGGCGTCGACGGCCTTCATCGAGATGCCGCGCTTGACCAGCTTCTCCTTGAACACCTCGAGGGCGGCGGCGACCCGCTCCTCGGTGTCGGCGGTCAGGGTGACCCCCTCCTCGCCGGCCCACGCGATGCTCGCGTTGGTGCCCCGGAAGTCGAAGCGCTGGGACAGCTCCTTGCCGGCCTGGTTCAGGGCGTTGTCGACCTCCTGGCGGTCGACCTTGCTCACGACGTCGAAGGACGCATCTGCCATGTCGGGACTCTCCTCCTCGTGGTCGCGGGCCACCTCGTGGGTGACCCGGACCGGTCTTGTACGCTCGTCGAGCACCACAGCACACGGCGGGTTGCCCGAGTGGCCAATGGGAGCGGACTGTAAATCCGTCGGCTTAGCCTACGAAGGTTCGAATCCTTCACCCGCCACGCCTGGTGCGACGGCCCCCGACCCCACGGTCGGGGGCCGTCGTCGTCCCGGGGTGCGGTGGCCCCGCCGGCCGGCTCAGACCGTGGGTGCCCGGGCGCTGGCGACCGCGGTGCGCTCGAGCGGCGCGCCGCCGAGGAACAGCCAACCGAACGCGATGGGCACCGAGCGGGTGCAGGTCACGGTGGCCTCGTCGCCGCGCACCACGACCGACCACCCGTCCAGCCGGGTGCCGCCGTCGGCCAGCTGGTCGGCCACGGCCACCTCGGCCGCGGACCGGTCCAGGGGCAGGGAGCCGGCGACGCCGCGGGCGTAGGCGGCCCCGTCGGACGTCTGGTTGGCCGCGGCGAGGGCGGCGCCGTCGCAGGCCGACTGCACCCGCTGCTGCTCGAGGAACGCGTCGGACGCGGCGATGGCGCCGAAGCTCATCAGGGCGGCGACCAGCCAGCAGACCAGCACGAAGGGCAGGCTGGAGCCCTGCTCCGACCTCGTCCCGCCGCTGTCCACCGGCCGGACTGTAGGTCCACGCGGCGCGGGCCGGACCCCGCCGTCACCCGGATGGGGACGGCGGTCGGCGGTGCCTGCGCCGGGGGTCCGCGGGCAGTTGCGCAGCGTCACGACACGGGCGCTCGACACCCGTGCACGTGCCGTCGTCCCGACCGGGCGTGTCGGGACCACGACCCCGCCCGCCGGGGAGGCGCGGGGGACCGGCCCGGGACCGGTGACGGGCCGTATTGCGGTGTCGCACGGTCGAATGTCATCCTTTCGATGACTTCGGGTCGCGAGTTGTCGACGCAACGTAGCGACGCCACCGTTCATCACCTGGTCGTGCTGTCAACGACTTGCCCGACCGGGTGACGGCTCGGAGTCTTCTCGCAGCGGTCCGTGCCGACCTAGCTCTGCCCCCGCGTGGGCGGCTGCCGCATTCGAGCAGTCCACCCATGCCTGAGGAGGCGTCATGTCCAGCACCACCGCCATGTCCAGCACCGCCCGCACCGGCAAGTGGGCCCGCACGGGCAAGTGGGCCCGCACGGGGAAGTGGGCCCGCACGGGCAAGTGGGCCTGACCCACTGCTGACCCCCTGACCCGCGGGGCGGTCGCCGTCCTGGCGACTGCCCCGTCGTGGTGAGAAGGGCCTGGAACGGCGGTCACTCGCTGTTAGCCTCGCGCCGACCCGCTTCCTAGAGTCAGGGCTTCGTTGGCCGAGGTATCGACCCCCGCGCACGCGCGGCGGTCCTCCGTGCTCCGGTGGCCGTGGACACCGACCGCCCTCGCGGTCGCCATCGCCGCCGTCTCCGGCGTGCTCGCGCTGCGGCCCCCCGACGGCGCCCCGGTCTGGTGGATCGTCGGCGTGGTCTTCGTCGGCGGGGTCGTCGCCGAGTCGGTGCCGCTGCACCTGGAGTTCGGCCGGCAGACCTGGGCCTTCTCCTTCATGGACCTCGTGCTCGTGGTCGGGCTCATCGAGGTCGGGGCCTTCTGGACCGTCGTGGCGCGCACCGCGGCCCTGCTGGTCGCCCTGGTGCACCAGCGCTACGCCCCGCCCAAGCTCGTGTTCAACCTGGCCACCGGGGTCACCGAGGTGGCCGTGGCCGCCCTCGTGCTCGGGCTGTTCCCCCCGGTGGACCTGCAGGAGCCGCTGTCCTGGCTGGCGCTGCTGGTCGCCCTCATCGGCGCCGGCCTGGCCGGGAACGTGCTGGTCGCCCTGGCCATCAGCATGACCGCCGGTGTCCCCGGTGCCTCCTTCTGGAAGGCGTCGTTGGGCACGGGCGCGGCGCTGCCCTTCCTGGGCGTCGGCATCGGGATCGTCGTGCTGCTGCTGCTGCGCGAGACCACCTGGGCGCTGGTCGTCGTCCTCCCGCTCGTGGCCGCGGTGCTGCTGCTGTTCCGCCAGACCGCCCGGGTCAACCGGGAGCGCAGCAGCCTCCAGCAGGTCTACGACTTCGCGCGCCGGGTGGAGGAGGTCGCCTCCGACGACACCGGGCTGCGGCGCATCGCGACCGCCGTGCGCGAACTCCTGAACGCCGACCGCGTCGCGCTCTGGCTGCCGCCCTACCTCGACGCCGAGCCGCGGCTGGTCGTCGCCCGGGCCGACGGCTCCGAGGAGTGGTACGACGGCCCCAGCGACCCGGAGGACCCGGTGCGGCGCCGGGCGGTGGCCACCGACGACGCCGGCCCGGTGCTGCTCACCGCCGGCCGGGCCACCGCGGAGGAGTCGGTCGCGCTGCAGCGGCGGGGGGCCCAGGAGGTGCTGGGCGCTCCCGTGGTCACCGCCGCGGGGGAGTTCGGCTACCTCGAGGTCTGCGACCGGCGCAGCGACGTCGTGTCCTTCCAGGCCGGCGACCGCGCGGCGCTGGACTCGATGCTCACCCACGTCAACGCCGCCATCCGCCAGCAGCAGCTGCTCACCCGCATCCGGTACGACGCCGACCACGACGGGCTCACCGGCCTGCCGAACCGGCAGCGCCTGGCGACGGAGATCGACGACCTGCTGGGCGGTGACCCCGACGTCCGGGTCGGCCTGGTGCTCGCCTCGCTGGACAACCACACCGACGTCACCGACACCCTCGGCCACGCCGCCAGCGACGAGCTGCTCATGGTCACGGCCGGTCTGCTGCGCGAGCAGGCGCCGCCCGGGGCCCTGGTCGCCCGCATGGACGGCGGCCAGTTCGCCGTCCTGCTGCCGGGGTTGAGCCTGCCGGCCACCGAGCGCGCGGCCCGCCGGCTCCGCGACGCCGCCGCCACCCGCGCGCGGGTGGCCGGGCTGGACCTCGACGTCCTGCTCACCCTCGGTGTCGCGGCTGCGCCCGTGCACGGTCAGGACTCCGGCACGCTCATGCAGCGCGCCGACGTGGCGCTGCTGGCCGGGCACGCCTCCGGCGGCGTCGCCAGCTACCACCCGGTGCTCGACCAGCAGAGCCTGCGCCGCCTGCAGCTGGGCACCGAGCTCGAGTCGGCGATGGCCGAGAAGCAGATCACCGTGGTGTTCCAGCCCATCGTCGACACCCGCACCTCCGACATCGTGTCGGTGGAGACGTTGGTGCGGTGGGCGCACCCGCGGTACGGCAACGTGCCGCCCGACGACTTCATCGGGCTGGCCGAGCAGATCGGGCGGATCGGCGCGCTCACCGACTACGTGCTCGACCTCGCCCTCGAGCGGTGCCGCAAGTGGCTGGACCAGGACATCGGCCTCTCGGTGGCGGTCAACCTCTCGGCCCGCTGCCTGGCCGAGTCCGACCTGGTCGACCGGGTGCGCGGCGCGCTGCGCAAGCACGGTGTCCCGGGCTCGCTGCTCACGCTCGAGCTGACCGAGGGCATCGTCGTCGACGACTCGGTGCGCAACTCCACCGTGCTGGCCGACCTGCACTCCCTGGGCCTGCGGCTGTCCATGGACGACTTCGGCACCGGCTACTCGTCGCTGTCCCAGCTGCGCCAGCTGCCCATCGACGAGCTGAAGATCGACAAGTCCTTCGTGCTGGGCATGTCGACCAGCCAGAGCGAGTCCTTCATCGCACGCTCGATCGTCGAGCTGGCGCACAACCTCGGGCTGCGGGTGGTCGCCGAGGGCGTCGAGGACGAGGTCACCCGCGACCTGCTGACCGAGATGGGCTGCGACAAGCTGCAGGGCTTCCTGGTCAGCCGACCGCTGCCCGACGACCGGCTGGAGGCCTGGTTGCTGGCGCGCACCGGGGTGCGCTCGGCGGTCGCCGGCTCGCCGCACAGGCGGTTGTTCGTGCGCTCGTGAGGGTTTGCTAGGCTTCTCCAGCACGCTCCGCGAGGGGCCGCACGAGCCGCGTCCGAGAGGGCCGGGTAGTGTCCCCCGCGCAGTACGCAGGCCCCTTTAGCTCAGTCGGCAGAGCGTCTCCATGGTAAGGAGAAGGTCTACGGTTCGATTCCGTAAAGGGGCTCCGACCAGCCGGTCCAGTCGGTAGACTTCGGCCGCGAGGTCACTCGGCGGCGTAGCTCAGCCTGGTAGAGCAAACGGCTCATAATCGTTGTGTCACCGGTTCAAGTCCGGTCGCCGCTACCCATGACGGACCCCGAGGTCGGGGTCCGTCGTCGTGTCAGCACCTGCTGCCACGCTCCGCACAGAACAAGGCGAGGAAACGCTCATGGCAGCCACCGATGTCCGTCCGAAGATCACCCTGGCCTGCCAGGAGTGCAAGAACCGCAACTACATCACCCGCAAGAACCGTCGGAACGACCCCGACCGGCTCGAGCTGAAGAAGTACTGCCCCACGGACAAGAAGCACACGATCCACCGCGAGACCCGCTGACCTGACGGTCGCACGGATCGCCGGAGGGCGGGGAGCATGACGCTGGACGCATCACTGGTCGGGCGCAGCTACCCGCCCTCTGCCGTGTACGAGGTCGGTCGCGAGAAGATCGCCGAGTTCGCCGCCGCGCTGGGCGACCCCGACCCGGTGTACCGCGACCCGGTCGCGGCCCGTGCCGCGGGCCACCCCGACGTCATCGCCCCGCCCACGTTCGCCATCGTGCTGAGCCTGGGCGCCGGCGACGTCGTGCTGGCCGACCCCGACGTCGACATCGACTACAGCCGGGTGGTGCACGGCGAGCAGAAGTTCGTCCACCACCGCCCCGTCCGGGCCGGCGACCGGCTGGTCGCCACCGCCTCGATCGAGGCGGTGCGCAGCGTGGCCGGCAACGACATGCTCACCACCCGCGTCGACCTGGCCACCGAGGACGGCGAACCGGTCTGCCGCACCAGCGCGATGCTCGTCGCCCGGGGGAGTGCCTCGTGACCGCGGTCGTCCGCTTCGCCGACGTCGAGGTCGGCACCGAGCTGCCCGGGCAGGTCTCGCGGGTCACCCGGGCCGACCTGGTCCGCTACGCCGGTGCCAGCGGTGACTTCAACGTCATCCACTGGAACGAGCGCGTCGCCACCGAGGTGGGGCTGCCGGGGGTCATCGCCCACGGCATGCTCACGGCCGGTCTGGCCGCGCGCGCGGTCACCGCGTGGGCCGGGGACCCCGGTGCGCTCGTGGAGTACTCCGTGCGGTTCAGCCGGCCCGTCGTCGTCCCCGACGACGACCAGGGCGCCGAGGTCGTCGTCGCCGGGCGCGTGGCCGCCCTCCTGGACGACGACCGCGTCCGCGTCGACCTCACGGTGACCAGCGACGGCGCCAAGGTCCTGAGCCTGGCGCGAGCCGTCGTCCAGCTCTGACGCCCCCCCTCGCAGGGACCCGGTGCGCACGCGGCGTGTGCCGGGGGCGAGGAGTCCTTCCGCCGGCACGAGCCGTCGTCCCGCTCTTCTGACCGCTGGTCGGGTACGTGGTGGCCGGGCCCGGAGGCGGTCACGTACACTTCTCGCTCGGGGTTCGTGCACCCTGCCACCGGCGTGCCCCGGTACCTCTCCTCACCGACTGGTACCACCGTGCGCCACGGCGGGTCTCGTCCCCCGGCGTCCGCCCCGTGCGGCCGCCTAGGGGTGTAGCTCAATTGGCAGAGCAGCGGTCTCCAAAACCGCAGGCTGCAGGTTCAAGTCCTGTCACCCCTGCTCCTCCGCCGGTCCGCCGGCGGTCCGCCCCGGCCGGGGCGGCGGAGTGATCCGACCCCACCACCGACGACGAGGCGAGGCGCAGTGAGCGACGAGCAGCCGGGCACCGAGGGTGACGTCGCCCGTCGCCGTGCCGGGTCCGAGCCCGCCGACCGCGAGCTGACCGACGAGCAGATCGACGCCGAGACCCCCGGGGTCGAGGACGCCGCCGAGCTCGAGGCCGCCGAGGCCGAGGTCGCCGAGGAGGCCGCCGCCGACGAGGACAAGGTCGTCGCGACCCCGACCCGTCGCCGCCGCGGCGCCATCACCGCCGACGACGCGGACGACGACGCCGACGACGAGGTCGAGGCGCCCCGCGTCCGTCGCCGCGACCGACCGGGTGGACGTCCGGCCAGCGAGGCCCGCACCACGCGGCCTGCGCGCGGCAGCACCGCCGCCAAGGGCGAGTCCGGCAAGACGGAGGTCACGCGCACCCGTGCCGAGGCCGAGCGAGCCCGGGCCGCCGAGCTGCGCGAGAAGCGCAGCATCGGCCGCTTCCTCCGCGAGGTCGTCGCCGAGCTGCGCAAGGTCATCTGGCCCGGCCGCCGCGAACTGATCACCTACACGACCGTCGTCATCGTCTTCGTGGCCTTCATGGTCGCGCTGGTGGCCGGGCTGGACATCCTGTTCGCCCAGGGCGTCATCGCCGTCTTCGGCTGACCGCCGCCCCCCACCCGAGCACGCACCACCGACGCACAGGAAAGAGACCCACCCCGTGACCGACCCCCGCGAGACCGACGAGGCCGTCGACACCGCCACCGAGGACCCGACGGCCGACGCCGCCGTCGACGCCGCGACCGGTGCCGTCGACGCCGAGACCGGCGTGCGCGAGACCGGTGCGGCCGAGGGCTCGGTGGACACCGGCGACCTGACCGCCGACAACCCCATGGCCGACGCCGTCGCCGGCGGGTCGGGCAACGCCCGCGGTGCCGTCGACGACGCGCTGGTGGGCGACACGACCCTGGAGCCGGCCCCCGACCACGACCCGCTCACCGAGGAGGTCCTCGAGACCGCCGAGGCGGAGGACGAGGACCCGGCCGAGGCCATGCGCAAGGCGCTGGCCAGCGCCTTCGGCGACTGGTACGTCATCCACTCCTACGCCGGGTACGAGAACAAGGTCAAGACCAACCTCGAGTCGCGCATCACCAGCCTGGACATGGAGGACTACATCTTCCAGATCGAGGTGCCGACCGAGGAGGTCACCGAGATCAAGAACGGCAAGCGGGTGCAGGTCAACCGCAAGGTGCTGCCCGGCTACCTGCTGGTGCGCATGGACCTCACCGACGACTCGTGGGGCGCGGTGCGCAACACCCCCGGGGTCACCGGGTTCGTCGGTGCCACCTCGCGGCCCTCGCCGCTGAGCCTGGACGAGGTCGTCAAGCTGCTGGTGCCGGCCACCACCGCGAAGGCCCCCTCCGCACCCGAGTCCGGCGTCCCGGCGCAGGGCGCCGCCAGCACCCCGCTGGTCGACTTCGAGGTCGGCGAGTCGGTCACGGTCATGGACGGGCCCTTCGCGACCCTCCCGGCCACCATCAACGAGATCAACGCCGAGCAGCAGAAGCTGCAGGTGCTGGTCTCCATCTTCGGCCGCGAGACCCCGGTCGAGCTGTCCTTCAGCCAGGTCCAGAAGCTCTGACCCGGCTGATCCGCACCACCCCCTGAACGACAAGAAGAGGAAGTCATGCCCCCCAGGAAGCGGTTGACCGCGGTCATCAAGCTCCAGATCAAGGCCGGCGCGGCCACCCCTGCGCCGCCCGTCGGTCCGGCGCTCGGCCAGCACGGCGTCAACATCATGGAGTTCTGCAAGGCCTACAACGCCGCGACCGAGTCGCAGCGCGGTGACATCGTCCCCGTGGAGATCTCGGTCTTCGAGGACCGCTCCTTCACCTTCATCACCAAGACGCCGCCGGCCGCTCGCATGCTGCTCAAGGCCGCTGGTGTCGAGAAGGGCTCCGGCGAGCCGCACAAGACCAAGGTCGCCTCGGTCACCCGTGACCAGGTCCGCGAGATCGCCCAGGTCAAGATGGAGGACCTGAACGCCAACGACCTGGACCAGGCCGAGAAGATCATCGCCGGCACCGCCCGGTCGATGGGCATCACCGTCAACTAACGAAGGACCTCGGTGCCCCCCGACCCACGCTTCGCGCGGGTCGGGCCCCTGCACCGAGGCCGGAGAAGAACGTCTTCTCCGTGGGAGGGCCGGCCAGGCCCGTTCACCACACGATCGCCCGGGTCATCCGGGTGGAACAGGAGCACCACATGGCCAAGCACGGCAAGAACTTCCGCAAGGCAGCCGAGCTCGTCGACCCCGCCCAGCTCTACAGCCCGCTGCAGGCGGCCGGTCTGGCGAAGCAGACGTCGACGACCAAGTACGACGCCACGGTCGAGGTCGCGATCCGCCTCGGGGTCGACCCCCGCAAGGCCGACCAGATGGTCCGCGGCACCGTCAACCTGCCGCACGGCACCGGCAAGACCGCCCGCGTCATCGTCTTCGCGACCGGTGACAAGGCCGCCGAGGCCGAGGCCGCCGGCGCCGACGTCGTGGGCTCGGACGACCTGATCGAGCGCATCCAGGGCGGCTTCCTGGACTTCGACGCCGCGATCGCCACCCCCGACCAGATGGCCAAGGTCGGCCGCATCGCCCGCATCCTCGGCCCCCGTGGCCTGATGCCGAACCCGAAGACCGGCACCGTGACCCCCGACGTCACCAAGGCCGTCAACGACATCAAGGGCGGGAAGATCAACTTCCGCGTCGACAAGCAGTCCAACCTGCACCTGGTGATCGGCAAGGTCTCCTTCGACGAGACCAAGCTGGTCGAGAACTACGCCGCGGCCCTCGACGAGGTCCTGCGCGCCAAGCCCTCGGCCGCCAAGGGCCGCTACGTCCGCAAGGTCACCGTCTCCACGACGATGGGCCCGGGCATCCAGGTCGACCCGAACCGCACCCGCAACCTGCTCGTCGACGAGGCCTCCCAGCTCTGATCGACCCGCACACGCAGAACGCCCCCGCAGCCAGGCTGCGGGGGCGTTCTGCGTCCGGGGGTCAGCTCCGGGGGAACCACGGCACGAAGCCGCTGGTGCGCTCGACGTACTCGGCGAAGCCCTCGCGGGTGCTCCGCATCCGCTTGTCGGTCATGGCCGCGCCGGAGCCCTTGACCAGGTTCAGCGTCATGAGCACGGGGCAGACGACGAACACCCATCCCGACCAGTGCGCGGCGGTGGGCAGCCAGAGCCCCCACATGACGCAGGCGTCGCCGAAGTAGTTCGGGTGCCGCGTGTACCGCCAGAGGCCGAGGTCGTTGACCCGGCCCCGGTTGGCGGGGTCGGCCTTGAACCGCTCGAGCTGCCAGTCGCCGACGGTCTCGAAGGTGAAGCCGACCGACCACACGAGCACCCCGAGCAGCACCACCACGAGCGGCCAGCCCGAGGTGGCCGCGCCGTCCTGGAACGCGGCCACCAGCAGGGGGAGCGACACCGCGAACAGGACGACGGTCTGCGGGAGGTACACGCGCCGGTAGAGGTGCGCGGCCACCGATCCGGTGGCCCGGGCGGCGATCTGCTCGTAGCGCGGGTCCTCGCGGTCGCCGTTGCGGCGTCCGATGTGCACGGCCAGCCGCACGCCCCAGGCCGCGGTCAGGCCCAGCACGAGCAGCTGCCGGCCCAGGTCGCCGTGCCCCCCGGCCCGGGCGGTGAGCAGGCCCACGAGGGCGACGACGACGAAGCCCAGGCCCCAGACGACGTCGACCACCGAGTGCCGGCCCAGCCGCAGCGCCAGCAGCCAGGTACCGGTGAACACGGCCAGCAGCACGACGGACGAGACGACGACGCCGCCCCCCAGCGCGCCCCAGTCCACACCCACCACGGCGCCGCTCAGGAGGCCCGGTGCGGGGCGCCGAGGCCCTCGTACCAGGAGCCGCGGGTCTCGGGCATGCCGCTGCGGCCGGTGGGGGTCGGCTTGGCGAAGAGCAACTGGTCCACACCCATGCGGTTCTCGGCGAAGGTGAGCCCGCCGCCGGCCAGGTAGAGCCGCCAGATGCGGGCGCCGGCCTCGCCGATGATCGCGGTGACGTCGGACCACCGCTCCTCCAGGCGGACGCCCCAGGCGCGCACGGTCCAGTCGTAGTGCTCGCGGATGCTCTCGACGTCGCGCAGCTCGAGACCGGGGGCCGCCAGCATCTCGGCGGTCTGCCAGGTCGGGCGCATGTGCATGTCGGGGGCGACGTAGCGCTCGATGAAGGCGCCGCCGCCGGGGGCGCTCGGGTGGCTCATGGCCTGCACGAGCACGCGCCCCCCGGGCTTGACCAGGCGGTGCAGCGTGGCGGCGTAGACCGGGTACTGCTCCTGCCCCACGTGCTCGCTCATCTCGATCGAGCTGATCGCGTCGTAGGGCCCCTCGGCGGGGAGCGGCACGTCGCGGTAGTCCTGCAGGCGCACCGTCACGCGGTCGGCCAGCCCGCGCTCGGCCACGACCTTCTCGATGTGGTCGCGCTGCTGGGCGGAGATGGTCACACCGGTGGCGTGCACCCCGTGGTGCTGGGCGGCGTAGAGGATCATCGATCCCCAGCCGCAGCCGACGTCCAGCAGCCGCATGCCCGGCTGCAGGCCCAGCTTGCGGCAGACCAGCTCCAGCTTGTCCCGCTGGGCGTCGGTGACGGTGTAGCTGCCGTCGGCGGCGCCGGGGTCGGTGGCGGGGTCCTCGCGGAAGTAGGCGCACGAGTAGGCCATGTGCTCGTCGAGCAGGGCCTGGTAGACGTCGTTGCTCTGGTCGTAGTGGTAGCTGATCGCGTCGCTGTCGCGGTCGGTGGTGTGCTTCTCGCCCGACAGCACGGCCTCCTCCGGCGGGGCGGCCGGGCGCCGGCCCACGATGCCCAGCCGCAGGGCCGTGCGGCCCCAGCGCAGCTGGTCGCGCACCCCGGGCAGCGACGGCGGACGTTCCCGCACCAGCGCCCAGACGCGGGAGAGCCCCTCGGCCAGGTCGCCCTCGACGTCGATCTCACTGGCCACGTACGCGCGGGCCAGGCCCAGCTCGTTCGGGTCCCAGAGCAGGCGGCGGAGGGCGGTACGGCTGCGCAGGACGACGACCGGGGCGTCGGCGGGCCCTGCCTCGCTGCCGTCCCAGGCGCGGATCCGCACCGGGACGGACCCGCCGAAGACCTCGCCGACCAGGGCGGCGAGGCGGCCGGCGACCGAGCGGTCGGTGCTGCGGGCGGGCGCGGGGGTGCTGCTCATGCGGGGTGTGCTCCTGTCGTGCGGCGGGCGCTCCGGGTAGATCCTGCGGTGTTCGTCCGACGGTGGCCCGTCGGATGGCGTGCACCCCGCACGGTGGGGGCGTGTACTCTTCTCGGCGTTCCCCCCAGACCGCTGGTCGTCGCACGTCCGCGTGCGATCGAAGGTCCCGGATCCGTCCGGGCGGCCCGCGCAGGTGAACGGTTCGTCCGCAGGCTTCGCCTGCTCACGCCCCGTGCGCCTCGCGCCGGGGCGTCTGTCGTCTCCGGCCCCTCTCGATCGCAGCCGCGCCGTGCCTCCTCCGGTGGTCACCCCGACTGAGAGAGGAGGCCCATGCCCACGCAGGCCAAGGATGCGGCGATCGCGGAGATCACCAGCCGGTTCCAGGACTCGAGTGCGGCGGTGCTCACCGAGTACCGCGGGCTGACCGTGGCGCAGCTGAGCCAGCTGCGTCGTTCCCTCGGTGCGGGCAGCAGCTACGCCGTCGTCAAGAACACCCTGACGAAGCGGGCCGCGGACTCGGTCGGCCACGCCGACCTCGCTCCGCTGCTCAACGGCCCCACCGCCATCGCGTTCATCGCCGGTGACCCGGTCGAGGCCGCCAAGGCGATCCGTGACTTCGCGAAGGCCAACCCGGCCCTCGTCGTCAAGGGCGGGGTCGTCGAGGGCCGCACGGTCGATGCCGCCGAGGTCACCCGCCTCGCCGACGTCGAGTCCCGTGAGGTCCTGCTGGCCAAGCTGGCCGGCGCGATGAAGGGCAACCTCACCAAGGCCGCCGGGCTGTTCCAGGCCCCGCTGTCGCAGGTCGCCCGTCTCGCCGAGGCGCTCAAGGAGAAGAAGCCCGCGGGCGACGCTCCCGAGGCGGCCCCCGCCGACGACACCGCTGCTGCACCCACCACCCCCGACACCGACGCTGACGCCGCGCCCGCGGCCAGCGACGACTGACCAGTAGGAGAAGACATGGCCAAGCTGTCCACCGACGAGCTGCTCGACGCCTTCAAGGAGATGACCCTCCTGGAGCTGTCGGACTTCGTGAAGCAGTTCGAGGAGACCTTCGAGGTCACCGCCGCCGCCCCCGTGGCCGTGGCTGCCGCCGGCCCCGCCGGTGGTGGCGCTGCCCCCGAGGCCGCCGCCGAGCAGGACGAGTTCGACGTCATCCTCGAGTCCGCCGGCGACAAGAAGATCCAGGTCATCAAGGAGGTGCGCGGCCTCACCTCGCTCGGCCTCAAGGAGGCCAAGGACCTGGTCGACGGCGCGCCCAAGCCGGTCCTGGAGAAGGTCGCCAAGGACGCCGCGGAGAAGGCCAAGGCTGCCCTCGAGGGCGCCGGCGCCACCGTCACCGTCAAGTGACACCCCGCCCGGCGCACGCCGGGCCCGTCACCCCCGGGTGACACCGATCGACAGCAGGGGCCGCACCTCCACGGAGGTGCGGCCCCTGCTGCGTGTGCGGGCGGTCGCGCTGCGTGGCGGCAGATCACGATCGGGTGTGAGACGGGGGCCACGTGATTGCCGTGACCTGCGTAACCACTAACCTCGGCCTTCGTTACTCCCCAGTAGACATGCGCGGCCGCGAGAGTGGCCGCATGATGCCGGGGCCCGCATGCAGCAGGCAGGTGCCGGCACCGCAGCCGGTGGAGGAGGGTCGACCGTGGGCGTCGCCGTGCACGTGGAGGGACTCACCAAGTCCTTCGGCAGCCAGAACATCTGGAGCGACGTCACCCTCACGCTCCCGCCGGGCGAGATCTCGGTGATGCTGGGCCCCTCGGGCACCGGCAAGTCGGTCTTCCTCAAGTCGCTCGTGGGGCTGCTCAAGCCCGAGCGCGGGTCGATCGTCATGACCGACACCGACATCGTCAGCTGCTCCGAGCGGGAGCTCTACGACGTCCGCCGGCTGTTCGGCGTGCTCTTCCAGGACGGCGCCCTCTTCGGGTCGATGAACCTCTACGACAACATCGCCTTCCCGCTGCGCGAGCACACGAAGAAGAACGAGTCCGAGGTCCGTCGGATCGTCATGGAGAAGATGGACATGGTCGGCCTGGCCGGCACCGAGGGGAAGCTCCCCGGTGAGATCTCCGGCGGCATGCGCAAGCGCGCCGGCATCGCCCGGGCGCTGGTGCTCGACCCCGAGGTCATCCTCTTCGACGAGCCCGACTCCGGCCTCGACCCGGTCCGCGTGGCCTACCTCAACCAGCTCATCGTCGACCTCAACGCCCAGATCGACGCCACCTTCCTGATCGTCACCCACGACATCGGCACCGCCCGCACCGTGCCCGACAACCTCGGCCTGCTCTTCCGTCGGCACCTGGCCATGTTCGGGCCGCGCGAGCAGCTGCTCACCAGCCAGGAGCCCGTCGTCCGGCAGTTCCTCAACGGGCGCCGCGAGGGGCCGATCGGCATGAGCGAGGAGAAGGACGTCGCCCAGGTCGAGGCCGAGATGGCCGCGCTCGAGGCGCGCGGCGGCGACCAGCACAACGGGGTGGGCCCCAAGGGCGCCTCCGGCGGCGACGCCGTGCCCCCGCAGCTCGAGCCCAGCCCCGGCCTGCCCGAGCGCAAGGCCGTGCGCCGCCGCCAGGAGCGGGTGGCCCGCATGCTGCACACGTACGACCCGGCCACCGCCGACGCCATCCGCGCCAGCCTGCCCGCCGACCTGCTGGCCCTGGCCGACTCGGGGTCCTACCAGCCCACCGTGGCCGGCGAGCGCGAGTGGCGCACCGAGGACGGCGCCGACCTGGTCCTCCCCGACCCACGGGGCCGTTCGTGACCGCAACCCCGGGCGAGAAGCCGAAGGCGCCGGGGCTGCTGGACGGGACGTTCTCCCCGACCCGGCCCCTCAAGGCCAGCGGCAACCTCTTCGCCTTCGCCCTCGACGTCGTCCGAGCTGTGTTCCGGCGGCCGTTCCAGCTGCGCGAGTTCATCCAGCAGACCTGGTTCGTCGCCTCGGTCACGATCCTGCCCACCGCCCTGGTGGCCATCCCGTTCGGCGCCGTCATCGCCCTGCAGCTGGGCTCGCTGACCCGCCAGCTGGGCGCCCAGTCGTTCACCGGCTCGGCGTCGGTGCTCGCCGTGCTGCGCGAGGCCAGCCCGATCGTGACCGCGCTGCTCATCGCCGGGGCCGGTGGCTCGGCGATCTGCGCCGACCTGGGCGCCCGCAAGATCCGCGACGAGATCGACGCCATGGAGGTGCTGGGCATCTCGCCCATCCAGCGCCTGGTGGTCCCGCGCGTGCTGGCCGCGATGCTGGTCGCCGTCCTGCTCAACGGGCTGGTCTCGGTGGTCGGCGTGACCGGCGGCTACTTCTTCAACGTCATCCTGCAGGGCGGCACGCCCGGCGCCTACCTGGCGTCCTTCAGCGCCCTGGCCCAGGTGGAGGACTTCTGGTCCGGGGAGATCAAGGCGCTGATCTTCGGGCTGATCGCCGGCATCGTCGCCTCCTACAAGGGGCTGCGGGCCGGTGGTGGGCCCAAGGGCGTCGGCGACGCGGTCAACCAGTCGGTGGTCATCACGTTCCTGCTGCTGTTCGCGGTCAACTTCGTCATCACCGCGATCTACTTCCAGCTCGTGCCGCCGAAGGGGTCCTGAACGATGGCCCTGCTCTCACCCGTCGACCGGGTCAAGGTGCGCACCCGCCGCATCGTGCGCACGGTCTACCGGCGCCCGATGACGACGCTGGAGGACCTCGGCGACCAGGTCAGCTTCTACGGCCGCGCGCTGGGCTGGACCCCGCGCACCCTCAAGCGCTACAAGCGCGAGACGTTCCGCCTGCTGGCCGAGGTCAGCTTCGGCACCGGCGCGCTGGCCGTCGTCGGCGGCACCGTCGGCGTCATCGCGTTCCTGTCGTTCTTCACCGGCACCGAGGTCGGCCTGCAGGGCTACCAGGCGCTGGACCAGCTGGGCACCTCGGCGTTCACCGGGTTCCTCTCCGCCTACTTCAACACCCGCGAGATCGCCCCGCTGGTCGCCGGTCTGGCCCTGTCGGCCACCGTCGGCTGCGGCTTCACCGCGCAGATCGGCGCCATGCGGATCAACGAGGAGATCGACGCCCTCGAGGTCATGGGCGTGCCCTCGCTGCCGTTCCTGGTCACCACGCGCATCGTCGCGGGCTTCGTCGCGGTCATCCCGCTCTACGTCATCGGGTTGCTGACCAGCTACTTCGCGACCCGCACCATCACCACCACGGTGTACGGCCAGTCGGCGGGCACCTACGACCACTACTTCAACCTGTTCCTGCCGCCGCAGGACGTGCTGTGGTCCTTCGTCAAGGTGCTTGTCTTCAGCGTCGTGATCATCCTGTCGCACTGCTACTACGGGTACCGGGCCGGCGGCGGTCCGGCCGGCGTCGGGCTCGCCGTGGGCCGCGCGGTGCGCTTCTCGATCGTGGCCGTGATGGTGATCGACCTGTTCCTGTCCCTGGCCATCTGGGGCTCGACGACGACGGTGAGGATCGCAGGATGAGCCGCGGCAAGGGTGCGGTGGTGGTGCAGCGGTTGCAGGGGTTGGCCTTCCTCGTGGTCATCGTCCTGCTCCTCGGCCTCGCGGTGGCCACCTACCAGAAGGCGTTCAGCGACGCGGTGGTCGTGCAGCTGCAGACCGACACGGTCGGCAACCAGCTGCAGAGGGCCAGCGACGTCAAGGTGCGCGGGGTGATCGTGGGCGAGGTCCGCTCGGTCGAGTCCACCGGCGACGGCGCGACCATCGAGCTGGCCATCGAGCCCGAGCACCTGGCCGAGATCCCGGCCGACGTCAATGCCCGGCTGCTGCCCAAGACCCTCTTCGGCGAGCGGTTCGTCTCGCTGGTCATCCCCGACGACCCGAGCCCCGACCGGCTGGCGGCCGGCGACGTCATCCCGCAGGACCGCAGCGAGAACGCCATCGAGCTCGAGCGGGTGATCGACGACCTGCTCCCGCTGCTGCAGGCCGTCGACCCGGCGGACCTGTCCAACACCCTCGGTGCGGTGGCCGATGCCCTGCGCGGCCGGGGCGAGGCCCTGGGGGAGAACCTGGCCGACACCGGCACCTACGTCGGCCAGCTCAACACCGTGCTGCCCGAGCTGCAGGCCGACGTCTCGCTGCTGGCCGACGTCGCCGACACCTACGACGCGGCCGCCCCCGACGTCCTCGCGGTGCTGGACAACCTGTCGGTCACGGCGTCCACCGTGGTCGACCAGTCCGAGCAGCTGCGGCGCACGTTCACCGTGGTCGGCTCCTCCGCGCAGACGGCCGCGGGGTTCCTGCAGGAGAACGAGGGTGCGCTCATCCAGCTCGCCCAGGGCTCGCGCCCGGTGCTCTCGCTGCTGGCCCGCTACTCCCCGGAGTACCCCTGCCTGCTGGACGGTCTGACGCGGTTCAACCCGATGATCACGGAGGCCTTCGGCGGCGACGGCGACCCCGCGCTGAACCTGAACCTCACCGTCACGCTGCCGCCGCGCAACCCGTACGTCCCGGGCGACCAGCCGGCGTACGACGACGTGTCCGGACCCGACTGCCGGGGGTTGAACGACATCGACGGGGTCATGGCCGCCGCCGCCCAGGGCGAGTTCTACTGCCCCGTCCCGCCGCTGGACGGCGTGGACTCCCAGGACAACCCGGTGTCGGGCAACCCCGTCTGCCTGGGCGGCACCAGCCCGACCGACATCCCGTTCGAGGACCCCCGCACCGGACGCGACGGCACCGGGGTGGGCACGGACCTCTCCCTGGCGTCGGCGTTCCCCCGCGGGCTCACCGACGGCGGGCTCTCCGGCGCCGACGGGGCCGGCAGCCTGGCCGGTTCGTCGGCGGAGCTGGACTTCGTGCGCTCGCTGCTGGGCTACCAGACCGGGGTCGACCCCGCACGGATCTCCGACCTCGCGGCCTCGAGCCTGGCTCCGCTGCTGCGCGGGACGCAGGTGATGGTGCCGTGAGGGGCCTGACCGCACCGATCGTCAAGCTGGTCGTCTTCGCGATGGTCACGATCCTGGCCAGCTACGTCCTGCTGGCCACGATCACCAACGCCGGGTACGGCGACCAGACCGGCTACCGCGCCCAGTTCACCGACGTCGCCGGCCTCGTCGAGGGCGACGAGGTGCGCATCGCCGGTGTGCGCGTCGGCCAGGTGACCTCCATCGGTCTCAGCGACGACCAGGACTCGCCGACCGCCGAGATCGGGTTCGAGGTCTCCTCCGACGTCGCCCTGCCCACCTCGGTCGAGGCGACCATCCGCTACCGCAACCTGGTCGGTCAGCGCTACGTCGCGCTGACCGAGGGGGCCGGTTCCGGCGGCGCCACCCTGGCGGCCGGCGACGTCGTCCCCCTGGCCCAGACCGAACCGGCGCTCGACCTGACCGTGCTCTTCGGCGGGTTCCAGCCGCTGTTCCAGGCGTTGAGCCCCGACGACGTCAACCGGCTGTCCTACGAGCTCATCCAGGTGTTCCAGGGCGAGGGCGGCACGGTGCAGAGCCTGCTGGCCCACGTCGGGTCGCTCACCAACTCGCTGGCGGACAAGGACCAGGTGATCGGCAGCGTGATCGACAACCTCACCACCGTCGTCGGCACCGTCGCCGCGCGCGACCAGCAGCTCAGCGACCTCGTCGTGTCCCTGCAGCAGTTCGTGTCCGGCCTGGCCACCGACCGGGACGCGATCTTCGACTCCCTGCAGACGATCGACACCCTGGCGCAGACCACCTCGCAGTTCCTCAGCGACGCCCGGCCCCCGCTGGCTGCCGACATCACCGCCCTGGGCCAGTTGTCGACCAACCTGGCCGACACCGGCGACCAGCTCGAGCAGTTCCTGCAGCTGGCCCCCACCAAGGTCGACCTGCTCACCCGCACCGCGATCAACGGCAGCTGGTTCAACTTCTACCTCTGCTCGGCCTCGGGTCTGGTCACCCTGCCCGTCGTCGGCCAGACCCAGCTCCCGCCCGGCGGGGCGGCCAACGGGTCGGCGGGGTGCAGCTGATGGCGCGCGAGTCCAAGCCGTTCCGCGACCGCAACCCGGTCACCATCGGCGCGGTCAGCCTGTCGGTCATCGCCCTGCTGGTGCTGCTGGCCTTCAACGCCCAGTCGCTCCCGCTCATCGGCGGCGGCACCGTCTACACCGCCCAGTTCAGCGAGGCCGCCGGCCTGCGCGCCGACGACCCGGTGCGGGTGGCCGGGGTCAAGGTCGGGCAGGTCGAGAGCCTCCAGCTGGAGGACGGCGCGGTCACCGTGCAGTTCCGGGTGCGCGACGCGTTCGTCGGCGACCGCAGCGAGGCCGCGATCAAGATCGAGACCGTGCTGGGCGCCAAGTACCTGGCCCTGGTGCCGCGCGGGGAGACCGCACTGGACCCCGACGACCGGATCCCGCTGGACCGCACCGCCTCGCCCTACGACGTCGTCCAGGCCTTCAACGGGCTGGCGCAGACGGTCGACTCCATCGACACCACGCAGCTGGCGCAGTCCTTCGAGGTGCTCAGCGAGACCTTCGCCGACACCCCCGACGAGGTGCGCACCTCCCTCGACGGCCTGTCGCGGCTGTCCAGCACGATCGCCAGCCGCGACGCCCAGCTGCAGCAGCTGCTCAGCGCCACCCGGGACGTGACCCAGGTGCTGGCCGACCGCAACGGCGAGTTCACCCAGCTGATCGTCGACTCCAACACCCTGCTCACCGAGGTGCAGGAGCGCCGCCAGCTCATCGACTCCATCCTCACGTCGACCCAGACGCTCTCGGCGCAGCTGGCCGGACTGGTGCAGGACAACACCGCCGCGCTGACCCCCGCCCTGGCGCAGCTGTCCACCGTCACCGACATCCTCGAGCGCAACCGGCAGAACCTGGGGGACACGGTGGCCAACCTGGCGCCCTTCGTGACGGTCTTCACCAACACGCTCGGCAACGGCCGGTGGTTCGACAGCTTCGTGGACAACCTCATCCCCGGGGTCGTCGGCGGCGTGCTGTGCGGCACGGTGGCCGGGAGCACCGGGGGTCTCGTGGGGTGCTCGCCGTGACCGCCCGCATGCAGCGGTGGGTCGCGCTGGCCGCCGCCCTCGTGCTCGTGGGCGCCCTGGGGTGGACCGTGCTGCGCCCGGCCGGGCAGATCCGGGTGACCGCCTGGTTCGACCAGACCGTCGGGCTCTACACCGGCTCCAGCGTCCGCGTGCTGGGCATCGACGTCGGCGAGATCACCGGCGTCGTGCCGATGGGCGACCGCGTGCGGGTCGACATGCTCGTCGACGACGAGTACGCGATCCCCGCCGACGCCGCCGCCGTCATCCTCGCCCCGTCGCTGGTGGCCGACCGCTACGTGCAGTTCGCCCCGGTCTACAGCGGCGGGGACCGGATGACCGACGGTGCCGAGGTCCCGCTCGAGCGCACCGCCACCCCGGTCGAGCTCGACCAGGTCTACGGCGCGCTCGACGACCTCTCCGTGGCGCTGGGCCCCACGGGGGTCAACAGCGACGGGGCGCTGTCGGACCTCGTCGACACCGCGGCGGCCAACCTCGACGGCAACGGGGCGGCGCTGAACTCCACGCTCACCGGGTTCTCCCAGGCCGTGCGCACGCTCGCCGACAACCGCGACGACCTGTTCGCCTCGGTGGACAACCTGCAGACCTTCACCAGCGCCCTGGCGACCGTCGACGCCCAGGTCGGCCAGTTCAACAGCAACCTGGCCGCGGTCGCCGACCAGCTGGCCGGCGAGCGCGAGGACCTCGCGGCAGCCATCTCCGCGCTCACCTCCGCACTGGGGCAGGTGGCCACGTTCGTGCAGCAGAACACCGCCCTGCTGAGCCAGAACGTCGACCGGCTGGCCGCCGTCACCCTCACCCTGGTGCAGCAGCGCTCGGCGCTGGCCCAGGTGCTCGACGTGGCGCCGGCGGCCATCGGCAACGTGGCCCACGCCTACAACCCCGACTACGGCACCCTCGACACCCGCGACAACTCCCTCGGCAGCCAGGACGCCGACGTCGTGGTGTGCCAGCTGCTGGGTCAGACCGGCCGGTTGCAGCTGGGCGGGGTGGACCTGTCCGACCTCACGGCGTTCCTGGACCTGCCGCCCATCGACCAGATCTGCGGCCGGCTGCTGTCGGGCGACCCGACCAACAGCGGGTCGCTGCAGGACCTCAACGGCAACGGCGTCCCGGACCTCCAGGAGCTGCTGACCGCCATCTTCTCGCCCTCGAGCGGGCAGGCCGGCGCCACCCTGCTGCCCGGCCTGCCCTCGATCCCGGGAGCCGGCTCGTGACCTCCTCCACCCGACGGGCCGCCGCCCTCGTGTCGGCCGCCCTCCTGCTGAGCGGCTGCGGCTTCCGCGGTGCCTACTCCATCGACCTGCCCGGCGGCGCCGACGTCGGTGACGACCCGTACTCGGTGCAGATCCAGTTCGCCGACGTCCTGGACCTGGTGCCGCAGTCCGGCGTCCGGGTGGCCGACGTCCCGGTCGGCAAGGTGACCGACGTGCAGCTGGGCGACGACTGGACGGCGGTCGTGACGGTGGAGGTCAACCGCGACGTCGAGCTGCCGGCCAACGCGGTCGCGATGATCCAGCAGTCCTCGCTGCTGGGCGAGAAGTACGTCGAGCTCGCCGCACCCGGCAGCGAGGAACCCACCGGCGAGCTCGGCGACGGCTCGCTCATCACCCTGGACCGCACCAACCGCAACGTCGAGGTCGAGGAGGTGCTCGGCGCCCTCTCGCTGGTGCTCAACGGCGGTGGCCTCACCCAGCTGCAGACCATCACCTCCGAGCTCGGTCAGGCGCTGGAGGGCCGCACCGACGCCGTCCGCAACACCCTCGACCAGCTCGACACCTTCATCGGCGGGCTCGACGTCCAGCGCGAGGAGATCAACCGCGCGCTGGACAGCGTGAACGCACTGGCCGCCACGCTGTCGGCGGGCACCGGCACGATCACGACCGCGCTGGACACCATCGGCCCGGGCCTGGCGGTGCTGGAGGACCAGCGCGGTCTGCTGGTGTCGATGCTGCAGTCTCTGGGCCAGCTCGGCGACGTCGGCACCCGGGTGATCAACGAGACCGGCGCCGACACGGTGGCCAACCTCCAGGACCTGCAGCCCATCCTCAGCCAGCTGGCGGCCGCCGGGCCGAACCTGGCCGGGTCCCTGGACCTCCTGCTGACCTACCCCTTCCCGGCCAGCTCCCTGACCGCCCTGCAGTACCGGGCCGACCAGCGCACCGGGGGGTACGCCCTGTTCACCAACATGACCGCCGACCTCAACCTCGACCTGCGCCAGCTGTTCTGCCGCTACGTGGTCGACCAGACCACCGGGGCCCTGCAGCTGGTCGACCCCGAGGAGCTCACCGGCGGCAGCTGCGGGCAGCCCGGCAGCCCGGGCAACGGCCAGCCCACCCGGCAGGACGGGGCCGCGGGGACGACGTCCACGACGACGGCCGGGCCGGGCTTCACCCTGCCGACGCTGCCCGACCTCACCGCCCTGGTCCCGGGCGCCCCGGCGACCGGTGGTGGCAGCGGCCTGCTCGGCCTGCCCGCGATCCCGGGCCTGACGACGGGGGCGACGCCGTGATCACGCGCACCACCCGCCTGCAGCTGCTGGCCTTCGCCCTGGTGGCGCTGCTGGGCATGAGCTACGTCGGCTTCCGCTACGTCGGCCTGGACCGGTTGCTGTTCGGCGGGGGCTACCAGGTGGCAGCCGAGTTCTCCGACTCCGGCGGCATCTTCGTCAACGCCGAGGTCACCTACCGGGGGGTGGCGGTCGGCCGCGTGAGCGACATGCGGCTCACCGACGACGGCGTCGAGGTCGAGCTGACCATCGACCCCGACGCCCCGCCGATCCCCGCCTCGGCCGCGGCAGCCGTAGCCAACCGCAGCGCGGTGGGGGAGCAGTACGTCGACCTGCGACCGGACACCGCCGACGGCCCCTTCCTGGACGACGGCTCGGTGATCCCGGTCGACCGCACGTCGATCCCCATCCCGGTGGAGCAGCTGCTGCAGGACGTCGACGGCCTCGTCGGGTCGATCGACACCGAGAACCTGCGCATCGTCGTCGACGAGCTGGGCACGGCCTTCGACGGCGCGGGCGACGACCTGGCCCGGCTGATCGACAACGGCAACCTGCTGCTCACCCGTGCCGAGCAGTCGCTGCCCCAGACCCTGCAGCTCATCACCGACGGCCAGACCGTCCTGCAGACCCAGGCGGAGTCGCGGTCGGCCATCCAGCAGTGGGCAGCCGACCTCCGACTGGTGTCCGACACCCTGGTCAGCAGCGACCCCGACCTGCGCAGCCTCGTGATCAACGCCCCCGACGCGGGTGCGGCGCTGCAGCAGCTGGTGGAGGACGCCGGACCCGGGCTCAGCTCGCTGGTGCGCAACCTCGACGTGCTCAACGACGTCACCACACCCCGGCTGGACGGCGTCGAGCAGCTGCTGGTCACCTACCCCGAGGTGGTCACGGGCGGGTTCAGCGTGGTGCGCCGGGACCCCGACGGCCAGATGCGCGTGCACTTCGGGTTCGTGCCCAACGTCGGGGACCCGCGGTCCTGCACCACCGGGTACGTGGGCACCGGGTCCACCCCCTCCCCGGAGGCCGTCGCCGCGGTCGACACCACCCAGGTGCGCTGCGACGTGGTCGGCGGCGTGGACCCGGATCCCTCGGACGGCGTCGACGAGACCGGCTCGAACATCCGCGGCGAGCAGAACATCGGCGGTTCCGGGGGGCAGGCATCCCCGGGGCCCGGGGGCGGCGCCGCCTCGAGCGGCACCACCGCGGCCGGCATCCTGAGCGAGGTCCTCAGCGGGCTGCTGAGCGCCTCACCGTTCGCCACCACCGGCGGCTGACCCCCGGGCGACCTGCCGGGCCCGACCGCTACGGTGACCTGCCCCACGCAGTGCGCCCGACCCACCACCCTGACCGGACGGACCCGCCGTCCACGCCGTCCCACGAGAGGAGCGCACCGTGACCGACGAGACCCGGGGGGCTCCCCGCGACCCCGACCCCGCAGAGCCGGAGACCTCCGGCACCGCGCTCGCCGTCGACGAGACCGCCGACCAGGCCGTCACCCCGAGCGGGAGCACGGACCGCAGCGCCGACACGGGCGCCGACGAGAGCACGGACGGGGGCACGGACGAGGCCGCGGACGAGGGTGCGGCGGGCGCGGACCGCCCCCGCGGCAGCAGGCGGAGGCGCCGGGTCGCGGACGAGGACGGCGACGGTGGCGACGGTGCCGGGGACGGCGGTGCCGGGGACGAGGACGCCCGGCGGTCCCGGGCGGTGCTGCCGCTCGTGCCCGTCCTCGGCGCCCTCCTGGTGCTGCTGCTCGCCGGCACCGGTTACCTCCTGGTGACCCGGCCGGGGACGTCGTCGGTCTCCACCGACGACTACGTGGACGCACTGCAGGCCGCCCGGTCGGGCATCGTCGACGTGGCCTCCTTCGACTACCTCACCCTCGACGACGACATCACCCAGATCGAGGCGGTGACCACCGGCGACCTGAGGAGCGAGTCCGTCGACCAGCTCAACAGCCGGCGGCAGGACATCACCACCGCCCAGGCCGTGGTGAACACCGAGGTCGTCGGGGCCGCCGTGGGTGCCGCCGGCGACGGCTCGGCGACGGTCTACATGGTCATCCAGTCCACCCAGACCAGCAGCGCCTCCCAGCAGGCGCAGGTGCAGCGCTACCGCATCGAGGTGGACCTCACCCAGGAGGACGGCCGCTGGCTGCTGTCCGGGATCTCAGGACGGTGACCCGGCCGTGACCGACCAGGACCGCACCGGCGACGACGGGCCGGGCGAGGACTCCGCCCGTCCCCGCCCGCGCCCCACGCCGCGGCCCCGCACGGGCGGCGGCAGGCCCTCGCCGCGGCCCCGCGTCGCCGGGAGCCGCCGCGCCGACGACGACGTCCCGGCGACGCCGTCGGCCGAGGGGGAGGCCGCCGCACCCCGCCGCCGTCCCGCCCCGCGTCCCCGGGCCGAGGCCGCACCGGCGCCCCGGCCCGCCTCCCGCCCGCGCGGTCGGGCGGCCGAGCCCGCACCCGAGCCGGCCTCCGAGCGGCCCGGCCGCCGAGGGCTGGGGCGCCTGCGCCGCCGGGACGACGACACGGCCCCGGCCGGCCGCACGGGGAGGCGCAGCCCGACGACGACGGGCAGCCGCACGGCCGCGACCGGCACCCGCACGGCCCCGGCCGGCAGCCGCACCGTGGCCCTGGTCCTGGCGGTGCTGTGCGTGCTCGCGGCCGCCGGCGGAGGCTGGCTGCTGTGGGAGCGGCTGCACCCCAGCACGGTCGACCCGACGATCTTCACCGCCGCGGAGGAGGGCGTGCAGGCCGTCTACGCCTACGACTACCAGGACTCCGACGGCAGCGTGCAGCGCAAGCTCGACGCGCTCACCGGTGACCTGCGCGATCAGTACGAGACCGACCTCTCCTCCGGCGGCATCATCGACACCTACCAGCAGGTGTCGGCGACCACGAGCTACGACGTGCTCGAGGTGGGCCTGCAGCAGGTGAACGAGTCGCAGGACCAGGCCACGCTCGTCGTGTTCGGCCAGTACGTGGTGACCTCGGTCAACTCGGGGAACCAGGCCGCGCCGACCGGGTCGGAGTGCACCGTCACCGACGACGGCGCGCAGTCGTGCACGCAGACGGTGCGGGTGACCGTGACCGACACCGACGACGGCTGGAAGATCAGCGAGCTCACGCTCCTGACCAGCAGCTGAGCCGGCACCGGCGCGCCCGGCTGTCGCCCGGGCCGCGTCGCTGGCATCATCTCCGCCGGAGCCGCTGAGCCCTCCGACCCCGACGTGGACATCTGTCCCGTATGCGGGTAGGGTCTCCTGTTGCGCTGCCCTCTGACTGCCTGCCCGCCGAGCCGGGTCACCAGAGGTGCCCCGGGAACACGACGGGCCACCTCTTCGCTGACCACGACGAACGGGTGACCATCGGCCGTCGAAGTCGCAGCGCCGACACCGCCGACGACGACCCGCACCGACCGCCCGCACGTCGTGAGGTCCTTGGAAGGACGCATCTTGGCAGGCTCCAGCAGCACCAGCACGGACACCACCAGCACCGAGCAGATCATCCCGGACGACCCCCAGAACAGCGCGCACACCGCCGGTACCGCCGCGCAGAAGATCCCCGGCGCGCCCCTGCGCGTCTCCTTCGCCAAGATCCACGAGCCCCTCGAGGTGCCGGATCTGCTGGCCCTGCAGACGGCGTCCTTCGACTGGCTCGTGGGCAGCCCCGAGTGGAAGGCGACGCTGTCCCCCGAGGAGGCCGAGACCGCCGTGGGCGGCCTGGCCGACATCCTCGAGGAGATCTCCCCGATCGAGGACTTCAGCGGCTCGATGTCGCTGTCCTTCTCCAACCCGCGCTTCGAGGACGTCAAGGCGTCCCTCGAGGAGTGCAAGGACAAGGACATGACCTACGCGGCGCCGCTGTTCGTCACCGCCGAGTTCATGAACAACACCACTGGCGAGATCAAGAGCCAGACGGTGTTCATGGGCGACTTCCCGATCATGACGAAGAAGGGCACCTTCGTCATCAACGGGACCGAGCGCGTGGTCGTCTCGCAGCTGGTCCGTTCCCCGGGCGTCTACTTCGACAAGACCCTGGACAAGACCAGCGACAAGGACGTCTTCTCCGCCAAGGTCATCCCCAGCCGCGGTGCGTGGCTGGAGTTCGACGTCGACAAGCGCGACACCGTCGGCGTCCGCATCGACCGCAAGCGCCGTCAGCCGGTCTCCGTGCTGCTCAAGGCGCTGGGCTGGACCGAGGACCGCATCCGCGAGCACTTCCAGTGGTCGCCCACGATGCTGGCCACCCTCGAGAAGGACCACATCGCCGGCCAGGACGAGGCCCTGCTCGACATCTACCGCAAGCTGCGTCCGGGCGAGCCCCCGACGCGCGAGTCGGCCCAGGCGCTGCTGGAGAACCTGTTCTTCAACCCCAAGCGCTACGACCTGGCCCGCGTCGGCCGCTACAAGGTCAACAAGAAGCTGGGCGTCGAGGTCCCGCAGCCCACGCAGACGCTGACCGAGGCCGACATCGTCGCCACGATCGAGTACGTCGTGAAGCTGCACGCCGGCGAGCCCGACCACGGCGTCGACGACATCGACCACTTCGGCAACCGGCGCCTGCGCACGGTGGGCGAGCTGATCCAGAACCAGATCCGGGTCGGCCTGTCCCGCATGGAGCGCGTCGTCCGCGAGCGGATGACCACCCAGGACGTCGAGGCGATCACGCCGCAGACCCTGATCAACATCCGGCCGGTCGTCGCCTCCATCAAGGAGTTCTTCGGCACCAGCCAGCTGTCGCAGTTCATGGACCAGACCAACCCGCTCGCGGGCCTGACCCACAAGCGCCGCCTGTCGGCGCTGGGTCCCGGTGGTCTGTCCCGTGAGCGCGCCGGCATGGAGGTGCGCGACGTGCACCCCAGCCACTACGGCCGCATGTGCCCGATCGAGACCCCGGAAGGCCCGAACATCGGCCTGATCGGGTCGCTGTCCTCCTTCGGCCGCGTCAACGCGTTCGGGTTCATCGAGACCCCGTACCGCAAGGTCGAGAACGGCACCGTCACCGACCAGATCGACTACCTCACCGCCGACGAGGAGGACCGCTTCGTCGTCGCGCAGGCCAACAGCCCGCTCGACGCGAAGGGTCGCCTGGCCGAGGAGCGCGTCCTGGTGCGCACCAAGGGCGGCGAGGTCGACTACCTCGCTCCCGAGAACGTCGACTACATGGACGTGTCGCCGCGGCAGATGACCTCGGTCGCCACCGCGATGATCCCGTTCCTGGAGCACGACGACGCCAACCGTGCGCTCATGGGTGCCAACATGCAGCGCCAGGCGGTCCCGCTGCTGCGCAGCGAGGCCCCGCTGGTCGGCACCGGCATGGAGCTGCGCGCCGCCGTCGACGCCGGTGACGTCGTCACAGCGGAGAAGGCCGGCGTGGTCGAGGACTCGACCGCCGACTACGTCACGGTCATGGCCGACGACGGCACCCGGCAGACCTACCGTCTGCTGAAGTTCCGCCGCTCGAACCAGGGCACCTCGATCAACCAGACCCCGGTCGTCGAGGAGGGTCAGCGGGTCGAGGTCGGCCAGGTCATCGCCGACGGCCCCTGCACCGACCTCGGTGAGATGGCGCTGGGCAAGAACCTGCTCGTGGCCTTCATGCCGTGGGAGGGCCACAACTACGAGGACGCGATCATCCTGTCGCAGCGCCTTGTGCAGGACGACGTCCTGTCCTCGATCCACATCGAGGAGTTCGAGGTCGACGCCCGCGACACCAAGCTCGGCGCCGAGGAGATCACCCGGGACATCCCGAACGTCTCCGAGGAGGTCCTCGCCGACCTCGACGAGCGCGGCATCATCCGCATCGGTGCCGAGGTCGTCCCCGGCGACATCCTCGTCGGCAAGGTCACGCCCAAGGGCGAGACCGAGCTGACCCCCGAGGAGCGCCTGCTGCGCGCCATCTTCGGCGAGAAGGCCCGCGAGGTCCGCGACACGTCGCTGAAGGTCAAGCACGGCGAGTCCGGCAAGGTCATCGGCGTCCGCGTCTTCTCCCGCGAGGACGGCGACGAGCTGCCCGCCGGCGTGAACGAGCTCATCCGGGTCTACGTGGCCCAGATGCGCAAGATCAGCGACGGCGACAAGCTGGCCGGCCGCCACGGGAACAAGGGCGTCATCTCCAAGATCCTCCCGCAGGAGGACATGCCCTTCCTCGAGGACGGCACCCCCGTCGACATCGTGCTCAACCCGCTCGGTGTCCCCGGTCGCATGAACGTCGGCCAGGTCCTGGAGACCCACCTCGGGTGGGTCGCCAAGACGGGCTGGCAGGTCGAGGGCGACCCCGAGTGGGCCCGCAAGCTGCCTGCCGGTGCCCGCAGCGGTGCTCCGGGCACCCGTGCGGCCACCCCGGTGTTCGACGGTGCCCGCGAGGAGGAGATCGTCGGCCTGCTGGGCTCGACCACGCTCACCCGCGACGGCGAGCGGCTGGTCAAGGAGACGGGCAAGGCCCGCCTGTTCGACGGCCGGTCCGGCGAGCCCTTCCCCGAGCCGATCTCGGTGGGCTACGTCTACATCCTCAAGCTGCTGCACCTGGTCGACGACAAGATCCACGCCCGCTCGACCGGCCCGTACTCGATGATCACGCAGCAGCCGCTGGGTGGTAAGGCGCAGTTCGGTGGTCAGCGGTTCGGCGAGATGGAGTGCTGGGCCATGCAGGCCTACGGCGCCGCGTACGCGCTGCAGGAGCTGCTGACGATCAAGTCCGACGACATCCTCGGCCGCGTCAAGGTGTACGAGGCCATCGTCAAGGGCGAGAACATCCCCGAGCCGGGCATCCCGGAGTCGTTCAAGGTGCTGCTGAAGGAACTGCAGTCGCTGTGCCTGAACGTCGAGGTGCTGTCCGGCGACGGGCAGGCCATCGAGCTCCGCGACACCGACGACGAGGTGTTCCGGGCCGCCGAGGAGCTGGGCATCGACCTCAGCCGCCGCGAGCCCTCCTCCGTCGAGGACGTCTGATCGTCCGCCGGCCGGCCCCGTGACCCGGGGCCGGCCGGCCACCCCCTCGTGACTCAAGAAACGAAGAACTAGCCCCGGAAAGGGGTAACAAGTTGCTCGACGTCAACTTCTTCGACGAACTGCGCATCGGCCTCGCCAGCGGTGACGACATCCGCCAGTGGTCCCACGGCGAGGTGAAGAAGCCCGAGACCATCAACTACCGGACGCTGCGTCCGGAGAAGGACGGCCTCTTCTGCGAGAAGATCTTCGGTCCCACCCGGGACTGGGAGTGCTACTGCGGCAAGTACAAGCGGGTCCGGTTCAAGGGCATCATCTGCGAGCGCTGCGGCGTCGAGGTGACCCGGGCCAAGGTCCGTCGTGAGCGCATGGGCCACATCGAGCTCGCTGCTCCGGTCACCCACATCTGGTTCTTCAAGGGCGTGCCGTCGCGGCTGGGCTACCTGCTCGACCTGGCGCCGAAGGACCTCGAGAAGATCATCTACTTCGCGGCCTACCTGATCACCTCCGTCGACGACGAGGCGCGCCACCGCGACCTCCCGACGATCGAGGCCGAGATCAGCGCTGAGAAGCACAACCTCGAGACCCGTCGCGACGCCGACGTGGAGGGCCGCCAGCAGAAGCTGGAGGCCGACCTCGCCGAGCTCGAGGCCGAGGGCGCCAAGTCCGACGTGCGCCGCAAGGTGCGCGAGGGCGGCGAGCGCGAGATGCGCCAGATGCGTGACCGTGCCCAGCGCGAGATCGACCGTCTCGACGAGGTCATGGACACCTTCCGCAAGCTCGACGTCAAGCAGCTCATCGCCGACGAGGGGCTCTACCGCGAGCTGCGCGACCGCTTCGGTGAGTACTTCGAGGGCGGCATGGGCGCCGCGGCGCTGCAGAAGCTGCTCAAGGACTTCGACCTCGACGCCGAGTCGGTGTCGCTGCGCGACACCATCCGCAACGGCAAGGGCCAGCGCAAGCTGCGCGCGCTCAAGCGGCTGAAGGTCGTCGCGGCGTTCCAGCAGACGCAGAACTCGCCGATGGGCATGGTCCTCGACGCCGTCCCGGTGATCCCGCCGGACCTGCGCCCGATGGTGCAGCTCGACGGTGGTCGTTTCGCCACGTCGGACATGAACGACCTGTACCGCCGCGTGATCAACCGGAACAACCGGCTCAAGCGCCTGCTCGACCTGGGCGCCCCGGAGATCATCGTCAACAACGAGAAGCGGATGCTCCAGGAGTCCGTGGACGCGTTGTTCGACAACGGTCGCCGTGGCCGTCCGGTCACCGGTCCAGGCAACCGTCCCCTGAAGTCCCTGAGCGACCTGCTCAAGGGCAAGCAGGGCCGGTTCCGCCAGAACCTGCTGGGCAAGCGCGTCGACTACTCCGGCCGTTCGGTCATCGTCGTCGGCCCGCAGCTGAAGCTGCACCAGTGCGGTCTGCCCAAGCAGATGGCCCTGGAGCTGTTCAAGCCCTTCGTCATGAAGCGGCTGGTCGACCTCAACCACGCGCAGAACATCAAGAGCGCCAAGCGCATGGTCGAGCGCGCCCGCCCCGTCGTGTGGGACGTGCTCGAGGAGGTCATCACCGAGCACCCGGTGCTGCTCAACCGCGCGCCCACGCTGCACCGCCTGGGCATCCAGGCCTTCGAGCCCCAGCTGGTCGAGGGCAAGGCCATCCAGATCCACCCGCTCGTGTGCACCGCGTTCAACGCGGACTTCGACGGTGACCAGATGGCGGTGCACCTGCCGCTGTCGGCCGAGGCCCAGGCCGAGGCCCGCATCCTGATGCTGAGCTCGAACAACATCCTGAGCCCGGCCGACGGTCGTCCGATCACCGCGCCGACCCAGGACATGGTGCTGGGGCTCTACCACCTCACGACGCTCAAGGCCGCGGCCGACGAGCGCGGCGAGGACGAGCTGCCCAAGGCCTTCGGGTCGACGTCGGAGGCCCGCATGGCCTACGACCGGGGTGCCCTCGGCATCCAGGAGCGCGTGCTCATCCGCCTCGACGAGGTCTTCGGCGTCGACAACGGCCCGAAGAACGACGCGTGGGAGGCCCCCGAGGGCTGGGAGCCCGGTGCGCCGGCGCTGGTCAGCACCTCGCTGGGCCGGGTCCTGTTCAACGAGGCCCTGCCCGAGGACTACCGCTTCGTCAACTACCAGGTGCCGAAGAAGGAGCTCGGGGCGATCGTCAACGACCTCGCCGAGCGCTACCCCAAGGTGCAGGTGGCGGCGACGCTCGACGCGCTCAAGGCGGCCGGCTTCCACTGGGCCACCCGCGCGGGCATCACGATCGCCATCGACGACGTCGTGACCCCGCCGGCCAAGGCCGGGATCCTGGAGCGCCACGAGGACGAGGCCCGCAAGATCGAGAAGCAGTACGAGCGCGGCGTCATCACCGACGCCGAGCGTCGTGCCGAGCTCATCGAGATCTGGACCCGGGCCCGCGCCGAGGTCAGCCAGGCGATGGTGGACAACTTCCCCACCACGAACCCGGTCTGGGTCATGGTCAACTCGGGTGCCCGAGGCAACATGATGCAGATCAGCCAGATCGCCGGCATGCGCGGTCTCGTCGCGAACCCCAAGGGCGAGATCATCCCGCGGCCGATCAAGGCGAACTTCCGCGAGGGTCTGTCCGTGCTGGAGTACTTCATCTCCACGCACGGTGCCCGCAAGGGTCTGGCCGACACCGCGCTGCGCACCGCCGACTCCGGGTACCTCACCCGTCGTCTGGTGGACGTGTCGCAGGACGTCATCATCCGCGAGGAGGACTGCGGCACCGAGCGCGGCGTCCTCATGCCGATCGGCACCGTCCTCGACGGCAAGGTCACCCGGGACGCCCACGTCGAGACCGGCGTGTACGCCCGGGCCCTGGCCGCCGACGTGGAGGCCGCCGACGGCACGGTGATCGCGACCGCCGGGGCCGACCTCGGCGACGTGCTCATCGCCGAGCTCGTCGACGCCGGCGTCAGCGAGGTCAAGGTGCGCTGCGTGCTCACCTGCGAGTCGCTGCTGGGCACCTGTGCCACCTGCTACGGCCGCTCGCTGGCCACCGGCAAGCTGGTCGACGTCGGCGAGGCGGTCGGCATCATCGCCGCCCAGTCCATCGGCGAGCCCGGCACGCAGCTCACGATGCGCACCTTCCACACCGGTGGTGTGGCCGGTGACGACATCACCCACGGTCTGCCCCGCATCGTGGAGCTCTTCGAGGCCCGCGTCCCCAAGGGCAAGGCGCCCATCGCCGAGCTCGCGGGCACGGTGTCGATCGAGGACGGCGAGCAGTTCCGCAAGCTCACCATCTCCCCGGACGACGGCTCCGACGACGTGGTCTACGAGAAGCTGTCGCGCCGCTCCCGCCTGCGGGTGGAGGACGGCGGGCACGTCGAGGTCGGCGAGCAGCTGACCGAGGGTGCCGTCGACCCGCACGAGGTGCTGCGCATCATGGGCCCCCGCGAGGTGCAGCTGCACCTGGTCCGGGAGGTCCAGGAGGTCTACCGCAGCCAGGGCGTGTCGATCCACGACAAGCACATCGAGGTGATCATCCGCCAGATGCTGAAGCGGGTGACCATCATCGACTCGGGTGCCACCGACTTCCTGCCGGGTGCGCTCATCGAGCGGACGATCTTCGAGACGGAGAACCGCCGGGTCGTGTCCGAGGGCGGCGAGCCGGCCTCGGCGCGTCCGGTCCTGATGGGCATCACCAAGGCCTCGCTGGCGACGGAGTCGTGGCTGTCCGCGGCCTCGTTCCAGGAGACCACCAAGGTGCTCACCGACGCGGCGATCCAGGGCAAGAGCGACAGCCTGCTCGGGCTCAAGGAGAACGTGATCATCGGGAAGCTGATCCCGGCCGGTACCGGCATCAGCCGCTACCGGAACATCACGGTCGAGCCCACCGAGGAGGCCCGCGCCGCGGTCTACACCATGGCCGGCTACGACGACGGGCAGTACTACAGCCCCGACGTCTTCGGCTCGGGCAGCGGCGAGGCCGTGCGCCTGGAGGAGTACGACTGGCGGAGCTGATCCGCTGACCGACAGGAGGGCCCCGCACACCACCCGGTGTGCGGGGCCCTCCTGCGTGTGCGCTCAGTGCGCGATGCGCGCCAGTGCCTCGACGGTGCGGCGGCGCCCGGCGGGGGAGTCGTCCAGCGGCTGCGCGGTGAGGGTCGTGACCCCCGCCTCCGCGAAGGCGGCCACCCGCTCGGCCACCCAGGACTCGGGCCCGATCAGCGAGGTCTGCCGGACCAGTTCGTCCGGCACGGCGGCCGCGGCCTCGTCCTTGCGGCCGGCCAGGTAGAGGTCCTGGATGGTGGCCGCCTCGTCGGCGAACCCGTAGCGCACGGCGAGGTCGTTGTAGAAGTTCTTGCCCTTGGCGCCCATGCCGCCGACGTACAGGGCGACGCCGTGCTTGACGAACTCCAGCAGGTGCTCGACGTCGTCCCCGATGGCCACCGGGACACCGGCGACGACGCCCAGGTCGCCCAGTGCGGGGTCACGCTTGGCCTTCCCGGCGGCCAGCGGGGCGCCCCAGACGTCGGCGGCCTTCTCCGGGTGGAAGAAGATGGGCTCCCAGACCTCGGCGATCTCGGCGGCGAGCTCGACGTTCTTCGGCCCGATCGCCGCCAGCATGACCGGGATCCGCTCGCGCAGCGGTGTGTTGATGAGCTTGAGCGGCTTGCCCAGCCCGGTGCCCTGGTCGGCAGGCAGGGGGATCGTGTACTTCGGCCCGGCGTGCTCGAGGCGCTCCCGCCGCCAGACCGATCGGCAGATCTCGACGACCTCGCGGGTGCGGGCGAGCGGCGCGTCGTAGGGGACCCCGTGCCAGCCCTCGACGACCTGCGGGCCCGACGCCCCCAGGCCCAGGGTGAAGCGGCCGTCGGAGACGAGGTCGAGACCGGCGGCGGTCATGGCCGTCAGGGCCGGGGTCCGGCTGTAGATCGGCAGGATCCCGCTGATCAGCTCGACGCGGTCGGTGACCGCCGCCAGGTAGCCCAGCTGGCTGACCGCGTCGAAGGTGTAGACCTCGGCGACCATCGCGACGTCGAGGCCGACCTGCTCGAGGTCGACGATCTCCTGCGCGGTCTGCCGGAAGTCCCCGGCGTAGCTGGTCTGGATGCCGATGCGCACGCGTGCCTCCTCGTCCGGGGCGTCCACGCCGACACCCCCGTCGGGCAGCACCTTGCCACGGGTCGGGACGGGCGGCGCCGGTTCAGGTGGCGGGGAGGGTCCGCACCGTGCCGATGACCCGGGTGACCACCGCGACGCCGTCGACATGACCCGGCACGCGGGCGCCGGCGGCGGCCTCGGCCAGGTCCACGCGCAGCACGTAGTCCGCGTCCTGCCGGGTCAGCCCGACGCCGGAGACGCCGGGGACGCCGGCCAGGCGGGCGGTCAGCTCCGCCTTGGCGGCGCGTGCGGTGCTCCGGTCGGTCACGCCCCCATGGTGGACCCGTGCCCGCCGCCGGTCCAGCGACGGGCACGGCCGCGTGGTCAGCCCTGCGCGACGAAGGCCAGCCCGAGCACCCGCAGGACGGTGGCGAGGGGGTTGGCGAAGGTGACCCCGCCACCGGCCGATCCCCCCGTCGAGGAGCCGGCGAACAGCAGACCCAGGGGAGCCCGGTCGCTGCTGCGCCAGATGACCGAGCCGGAGTCGCCGCCCTCGCTGAACGAGCCCTGCAGTCCCTCGACCTCGATCTGGTCGTCGAAGGTGTGCACCACGCCCTCGCCGTACTGCACGCCGACGCCGTCGACCTCGACCGCCGTGATCCGGCCCCGGGTGTGCCCGGTGGTCCGCCCGACCTTCTCCACCAGCTCGTCGGGGTCGACCTCGTCGGCGGGCAGCACCGCACCGAGCAGCGCGCCGCCGGGGTAGGCGGCCGGGTCGGCGGCGACACCCTCGTCGAGGGCCGCGACGGCTGCGTCGACCAGGTTGCCGGTGGCCACGAACCGCTCGAAGGCGGTCAGGGTGCCCACGCGGTCGGCAGCCGTGCCGCCGTCGGCCGGACCGGGCTGCAGCACTGGGTCGCCCACCGACGCCGCGTCGCTGGCAGCCAGCACGTGGTTGTTGGACAGGACGAGCAGACCGTCGACGTCGCGTCGCGTGACGAAACCGCCGAGGGTCCCCGCCGTCACGGTCGGGTGCGCCACCGAGATGCCGGGGACCAGCGGGCGGGTGCGCCGCTGGAGCTGCTCCGGGGTGGGGGAGCGCTGCGGGCGGACCGGGCCGATGACCCGGACGTCGACCTCGGACCGCGCGGCGTCGTCGAGCGCGCCGAGGACCAGGGCCGCGTCGGCCTCGGCGAGCAGGCGGACGGCGAGGTGGACCTGGCCCGGGGCCACCGGGGCCAGGCCCAGGGCGATGCCGCTCCACCCACCCGGAGCCCCGCTGGCCACCACGGCGCTCGGAGGTGCCTCGGACAGCCGGCGGGACAGCAGGGCCTTGAGCTCGCGGGCGGTGTCGACGTGCACGGTGGCCTCCGGGGTGACGGTGCTGCGGGTGACGACTGGGTACCCGACCGTAGGCGGAGGGTCCGACAGCCACCGGCTCCGCACCGACCGACCCCGGGCCGATCACCGGCCCGGCACCGCGTCCCCCGGGTGCCGTCCGAGGGCGCCCGGGCCGGGGAGGGCCGCGGACGACGTGCGGGGTACCATGGGCGACGGTTCGATCCCGGCCGGCCACCGCCCGGGGGTGCTGCACCCCCTCGTGATGGCCGGGCCCGCACCCGCAGCACCCCGCCGACCCCGGTCGGTGGACGCGGCGGGAGCGGCGCCCGCACTGGCGTGACGTACCCGGCTTTGACCGGGTGATCCCGCCCGGGTATCGTGGTCAGCCGTGCCCAGGATTCATCCTGGGCCTGCTCCACTCGTGGTGCACCTGGGTGACCGGGCCGATCTCCGGATCGCCTGGACGCCAGGGGGTCCCGCCCGGCTCCGGCCGGGTGAGCGGTCCAGCGGCACGCGCGAGGGGCGACCACGTCCGATTCGATCGCGGACCGGTTCACGGCAAGGGCGACACGCCCGAGCGCGGGGGCCGGGGCGGGGTGCGGACGGGCCCTGGAGCAGGGCCGGAGCACCTCCGGCGACAGCCACCAGGCACAAGCAACGCACTCATCCAGAGCACGACCCAGCGCAGGCAGGAGTTCAAGGCCACCCATGCCCACGATCCAGCAGCTGGTCCGCAAGGGCCGCGAGGACAAGGTCGAGAAGACCAAGACCCCGGCGTTGAAGGGTTCCCCCCAGCGTCGCGGCGTGTGCACGCGCGTCTACACGACGACGCCGAAGAAGCCGAACTCGGCGCTGCGCAAGGTCGCTCGCGTCCGGCTCACCAGTGGCGTCGAGGTCACCGCGTACATCCCCGGCGTCGGCCACAACCTGCAGGAGCACTCGATGGTGCTCGTGCGCGGTGGCCGCGTGAAGGACCTCCCCGGCGTCCGCTACAAGATCATCCGTGGCTCCCTGGACACCCAGGCGGTCCGCGGTCGCAAGCAGGCTCGCAGCCGGTACGGCGCGAAGAAGGAGAAGAGCTGACATGCCCCGCAAGGGACCTGCCCCGCGTCGTCCGCTCGTCGCCGACCCGGTCTACCAGTCGCCGCTGGTGACCCAGCTGGTGAACAAGGTGCTCGTCGACGGCAAGCGCTCGGTCGCCGAGGCGATCGTCTACGGCGCCCTCGAGGGCTGCCGGGCCAAGACCGACACCGACCCGGTCGTCACGCTCAAGCGCGCGCTGGACAACGTCAAGCCCGCCCTCGAGGTGCGCAGCCGCCGCGTCGGTGGTGCCACCTACCAGGTGCCGATCGAGGTGCGCGCCTCGCGCAGCACCACGCTCGGCCTGCGCTGGCTCATCCAGTACTCCCGGTCGCGTCGTGAGAAGACGATGACCGAGCGTCTGATGAACGAGCTGCTCGACGCCAGCAACGGCCTCGGTGCCGCGGTCAAGCGCCGCGAGGACACGCACAAGATGGCCGAGTCGAACAAGGCCTTCGCGCACTACCGCTGGTGATCACCGGCGGCTGGTGAGACCACCAGCGCCACCAGCCGCCACCCGCGGCGACCGCCCGGACGATCCCGGGCCCCGCGTCAGGAACCAAGCAGGAAGGGCTCGACATGGCCAACCTCACCAAGACCCGCAACATCGGGATCATGGCGCACATCGACGCCGGCAAGACCACCACCACCGAGCGGATCCTCTTCTACACCGGGATCAACTACAAGATCGGTGAGGTCCACGACGGCGCGGCCACGATGGACTGGATGGAGCAGGAGCAGGAGCGCGGCATCACCATCACGTCGGCCGCGACGAAGTGCACCTGGAACGGCTTCGACATCAACATCATCGACACCCCCGGGCACGTCGACTTCACCGTCGAGGTGGAGCGCTCGCTCCGCGTGCTCGACGGTGCCGTCGCCGTCTACGACGGTGTCGCCGGCGTGGAGCCGCAGACCGAGCAGGTCTGGCGCCAGGCCGAGAAGTACGGCGTCCCGCGCATGTGCTTCGTCAACAAGCTCGACCGCACCGGTGCGAACTTCTTCCGCTGCGTCGACATGATGGTCGAGCGCCTGGGTGCCAACCCGCTGGTGCTGCAGATCCCGATCGGCGCCGAGGGCGACTTCATCGGTGTCGTCGACCTGGTCGAGATGCGCGCCCTCACCTGGCGCGGCGAGACCAAGCTCGGCGAGGACTACGCCGTGGAGGAGATCCCGGCCGAGCTGGCCGACCAGGCCGCCGAGTACCGCACCAAGTTCCTCGAGAACCTGGCCGACTTCCACGACGAGATCATGGAGGCCTACCTCGGCGGCGAGGACATCCCGGTCGCGACGCTCAAGGCCGCGATCCGCAAGTCCACCATCGCGGGCGAGGTCAACCCGGTCGTCACCGGCTCGGCGTTCAAGAACAAGGGCGTCCAGCCCATGCTCGACGCCGTCACCGACTACCTCCCCAGCCCGCTCGACGTCGAGGCCATCGTGGGCACCGCCCTCGACGGCGAGACCGAGGTCCTGCGGCACGCCGACGAGACCGAGCCCTTCTCCGCGCTGGCGTTCAAGATCCAGACCGACCAGCACCTGGGCAAGCTGACCTACATCCGCGTCTACTCCGGCAAGCTCGACGCCGGGTCCCCGGTGCTCAACAGCACCAAGGACCGCAAGGAGCGGGTCGGCAAGATCTACCAGATGCACGCGAACAAGCGCGAAGAGCGTGCGGGCGTGGGCGCCGGCGAGATCGTGGCCGTCAACGGCATGAAGGGCACCACCACGGGCGACACCCTCTGCGACCCGCAGAAGCCGGTGATCCTCGAGTCGATGACCTTCCCCGCGCCGGTCATCTCGGTCGCCATCGAGCCGAAGACCAAGAGCGACCAGGAGAAGCTGGGCACGGCCATCCAGAAGCTGGCCGAGGAGGACCCGACGTTCCAGGTCCGCCTCGACGAGGAGACCGGCCAGACCGTCATCTCCGGCATGGGCGAGCTCCACCTGGAGATCCTCGTCGACCGCATGCGGCGTGAGTTCAACGTCGAGGCCAACGTCGGCAAGCCCCAGGTCGCCTACCGCGAGACGATCCGCAAGACCGTCGAGCGCCACGACTACACCCACAAGAAGCAGACCGGTGGGTCGGGCCAGTTCGCGAAGGTGCAGATCGCCCTCGAGCCGCTCGAGATGAGCGGCGACTCGGCGACCTACGAGTTCGCCAACAAGGTCACCGGTGGCCGCATCCCGAAGGAGTACATCCCCTCGGTCGACGCGGGCATGCAGGACGCCATGCAGTACGGCATCCTCGCCGGCTACCCCATGGTCGGGGTCAAGGCCTCGCTCCTCGACGGCGCCTACCACGAGGTCGACTCCTCGGAGATGGCGTTCAAGATCGCCGGTTCGGCCGCCTTCAAGGAGGCCGCCCGCAAGGCCAGCCCGGCTCTGCTGGAGCCGATGATGGCCGTGGAGGTCGTGACGCCCGAGGAGAACATGGGCGACGTGATCGGCGACCTCAACTCCCGGCGTGGCACCATCCAGGCGATGGAGGAGCGCTCCGGCGCCCGCGTCGTCCGGGCCCTGGTCCCGCTGTCGGAGATGTTCGGCTACGTGGGTGACCTGCGCAGCCGCACCCAGGGTCGAGCCAGCTACACCATGGTGTTCGACACCTACGCCGAGGTGCCCTCCAACGTGGCCAAGGAGATCATCGCCAAGGCCACCGGCGAGTAACCAGAGTTTCGCGCAGCACTGCGACCAGACCAACCCAGAGAGGAACCCCAGTGGCCAAGGCCAAGTTCGAGCGGACCAAGCCGCACGTCAACATCGGCACCATCGGGCACATCGACCACGGGAAGACGACGCTCACCGCGGCGATCACCAAGGTCCTGCACGACAAGTACCCGAACCTCAACGAGGCGTCCGCGTTCGACCAGATCGACAAGGCGCCCGAGGAGAAGGCGCGTGGGATCACGATCTCCATCGCGCACGTCGAGTACCAGACCGAGAACCGGCACTACGCCCACGTCGACTGCCCCGGGCACGCCGACTACATCAAGAACATGATCACCGGTGCGGCCCAGATGGACGGCGCGATCCTCGTGGTCGCCGCCACCGACGGCCCGATGCCGCAGACCAAGGAGCACGTGCTCCTGGCCCGCCAGGTCGGCGTCCCCTACATCGTGGTGGCGCTGAACAAGGCCGACATGGTCGACGACGAGGAGATCCTGGAGCTCGTCGAGCTCGAGGTCCGCGAGCTGCTCTCCGAGTACGAGTTCCCGGGCGACGACCTGCCGGTCGTGCGCGTCTCGGCGCTGAAGGCGCTCGAGGGCGACGCCGAGTGGGGCGACAAGCTCATGGAGCTCATGGACGCGGTCGACAACTCGATCCCCGAGCCCGAGCGCGAGATCGACAAGCCGTTCCTCATGCCCGTCGAGGACGTCTTCACGATCACCGGCCGCGGCACCGTGGTCACCGGTCGTGTCGAGCGCGGCATCGTCAAGGTCTCCGAGGAGATCGAGATCGTCGGCATCCGCCCGACCTCGACCAAGACGACCGTCACCGGCGTCGAGATGTTCCGCAAGCTGCTCGACCAGGGCCAGGCCGGCGACAACGTGGGCCTGCTGCTGCGCGGCATCAAGCGCGAGGACGTGGAGCGCGGCCAGGTCGTCGTGAAGCCCGGCTCGATCACCCCGCACGTCAACTTCGAGGGTTCGGTCTACATCCTCTCGAAGGACGAGGGTGGCCGGCACACGCCGTTCTTCAACAACTACCGTCCCCAGTTCTACTTCCGGACGACGGACGTCACCGGCGTGGTCACGCTGCCCTCGGGCACCGAGATGGTCATGCCCGGCGACAACACCGAGATGACGGTCGAGCTGATCCAGCCCATCGCCATGGAGGAGGGCCTGCGCTTCGCCATCCGCGAGGGCGGCCGCACCGTGGGCGCCGGTCGGGTCACCAAGATCCTCAAGTGAGTCCCCGGTGGGCGGCGGCCTGAGCGCCGCCGCCCACCACCCGGGTCTGCCCGGGAGCACCAACCCGGGTCAACCGACCCAGCAACGACTTCCAGCAACACCCGATCGGCAGGAGCGAGACAAGGCGATGGCGGGACAGAAGATCCGCATCCGGCTGAAGGCCTACGACCACGAGGCCATCGATGCCTCGGCGCGGCGCATCGTGGACACGGTGACGAAGACCGGAGCGCGCGTCGTCGGCCCGGTGCCGCTGCCGACCGAGAAGAACGTGTACTGCGTCATCCGTTCGCCGCACAAGTACAAGGACTCGCGCGAGCACTTCGAGATGCGCACCCACAAGCGGCTCATCGACATCCTCGATCCGACGCCGAAGACGGTCGACGCGCTCATGCGCATCGACCTGCCGGCCTCGGTCGACGTCAACATCCAGTAGGGGCACCAAGACAATGGCGAGCACATTCCGTGGTCTCCTCGGCGAGAAGCTGGGGATGACCCAGGTCTTCGACGAGAACAACCGCATCGTGCCGATCACCGTGGTCAAGGCCGGCCCGTGCGTGGTCACCCAGGTGCGCACCCCCGAGGTGGACGGCTACTCGGCCATCCAGATCGGGTTCGGCGCGATCGACCCCCGCAAGGTGAACAAGCCCGAGGGCGGGCACTTCGCCAAGGCGGGCGTCACGCCGCGACGGCACCTGGTCGAGCTGCGCACGAAGGACGCCGGCGAGTACACGGTCGGTCAGGAGCTGACCGCCGACGTGCTGGCGGACCTCGCGACCGTCGACGTGATCGGCAAGAGCAAGGGCAAGGGCACCGCCGGTGTCATGAAGCGCCACGGGTTCAAGGGCCTGGGCGCGGGGCACGGCGTGCAGCGCAAGCACCGCTCGCCCGGCTCGATCGGTGGCTGCGCCACCCCGGGTCGCGTGTTCAAGGGCATGCGCATGGCCGGCCGGATGGGTGCGGTCACCACGACCACCCTGTCCCTGAAGGTCCACAAGGTCGACACGGAGAAGGGCCTGGTGCTCATCAAGGGCGCCGTCCCCGGTCCGAAGGGTGGGTTGCTCCTGGTCCGCTCGGCGGTCAAGGGTGGCCCCGTGGGGAGTGACACGAAGTGACCAGCTCGCAGACGTCCGAGCGCGTCGACCGCACGGTCGACGTCCTCGACCCGGCCGGCAAGAAGACCGGCACCGCGACCCTCCCGGGCGCGCTGTTCGACGCCAACGCCAACATCTCGCTGATGCACCAGGTCGTGGTGGCCCAGCTCGCCGCCGCTCGCCAGGGCACCCACGCGACGAAGACGCGCGCCCAGGTCAGCGGCACCGGCGCCAAGCCCTACCGCCAGAAGGGCACGGGCCGGGCCCGCCAGGGTTCGCTGCGTGCGCCGCAGTTCGAGGGCGGTGGCATCTCGCACGGCCCGCAGCCGCGCAACTACGAGCAGAAGACCCCGAAGAAGATGAAGGCCGCCGCACTGCGCGCTGCCCTCTCCGACCGGGCCCGCGAGGGCCGGGTGCACGTGGTCTCCGCGTTCGTGACCGGCGACGCCCCGTCGACCAAGGTCGCCCTCGCCGCGCTGAACGCGGTCAGCACCGCCAAGCGCGTGCTGGTCGTCCTGGACCGCGACGACGTCCTCAACTGGGTGAGCCTGCGCAACCTCGCGCACGTGCACCTGCTCGAGGCCGGCCAGCTCAACACCTACGACGTGCTGTGCTCCGACGAGGTGGTCTTCACCGAGGCCGCCCTCGCCGAGTACGTGGCCGGCCCCGTCAAGGGCAAGAGCGGCCGCGGCCGGGCCAGCAGCTCCGAGCTGCCGGACCTGGAGACCCACGAGATCGACAGCGAGGTGCCCTCGGTGGCTCCCGCGACCACCGAGGAGAAGGCATGAGCGTCCGCGACCCCCGGGACGTCCTGCTGTCCCCGGTCATCTCGGAGAAGAGCTACGGGCTGCTCGACGAGAACAAGTACACGTTCATCGTCCGCCCCGACGCGAACAAGACCCAGATCAAGATCGCTGTGCAGCAGGTCTTCAACGTGAAGGTCCTGTCCGTGAACACGATCAACCGACCGGGCAAGCGGAAGCGCTCCAAGGGCGCCGTGATGGGCAAGCGCAAGGACACCAAGCGCGCCATCGTCTCCGTCGCCGCCGGCGACCGCATCGAGCTCTTCGGCGGCCCGGGCGCCTGACCGCGCACCGGACCAGCGACCTCACGCCAGATCAGACAGGGACTGAGTAGGAACCATGGCCATCCGTAAGTACAAGCCGACGACGCCGGGCCGCCGCGGCTCGTCCGTCGCCGACTTCGCCGAGGTCACCCGCGACCACCCCGAGAAGTCGCTGGTCCGCCCGCTGCACGGTCGGGGCGGCCGCAACGTCCACGGCCGCGTCACCGCGCGCCACCAGGGCGGTGGGCACAAGCGTGCCTACCGGCTCATCGACTTCCGTCGGGCCGACAAGGACGGTGTGCCGGCCACGGTCGCGCACATCGAGTACGACCCCAACCGCACCTCGCGCATCGCGCTGCTGCACTTCGCCGACGGGGAGAAGCGCTACATCATCGCCCCGGCGAAGCTGAAGCAGGGCGACGTCGTCGAGTGCGGGCCGAACGCGGACATCAAGCCCGGCAACAACCTGCCGCTGCGCAACATCCCGGTCGGCACCGTCGTGCACGCGATCGAGCTGCGTCCCGGCGGCGGGGCGAAGATCGCCCGCTCCGCCGGCACCAGCGTCCAGCTGGTCGCCCGCGAGGGTCGTTTCGCCCAGCTGCGCATGCCCTCGGGCGAGATTCGCAACGTCGACGTCCGCTGCCGCGCGACGATCGGCGAGGTCGGCAACGCCGAGCAGTCCAACATCAACTGGGGCAAGGCCGGCCGCATGCGCTGGAAGGGCAAGCGCCCGACCGTCCGCGGTGTCGCCATGAACCCGGTCGACCACCCGCACGGTGGTGGTGAGGGCAAGACCTCCGGTGGTCGCCACCCGGTCAACCCCAAGGGCAAGCCGGAGGGCCGCACGCGCAAGCGCAAGGCCTCCGACGCGATGATCGTGCGCCGTCGTCGCACCAACAAGAAGCGCTGAGCGGGTAGGGGAAGACAATGCCAAGGAGCCTGAAGAAGGGCCCGTTCGTCGACGACCACCTGCTCGCCAAGGTGGACGCCCAGAACGAGAAGGGCACCAAGAACGTCATCCGCACCTGGTCGCGGCGTTCGACGATCATCCCGGACATGCTCGGCCACACGCTGGCCGTGCACGACGGTCGCAAGCACGTCCCGGTCTTCGTGACCGAGGCCATGGTCGGGCACAAGCTCGGCGAGTTCGCGCCCACGCGTACCTTCCGTGGGCACGTCAAGGACGACCGTCGGTCGCGGCGCGGCTGAGCGGACGAGGAGAACCTGAGATGACTTCCCAGCTGGGGACCGACGCACCGGTCGCCCGGGCCACGGCCCGGTTCGTCCGCGTCACCCCGATGAAGGCCCGGCGGGTGGTGGACATGGTCCGCTACCTGCCCACCGACGAGGCGCTGGCGCTGCTGCGCTTCGCCCCCCAGACCGCCAGCGAGCCGGTGGCCAAGGTCGTCGCCTCCGCGGTGGCCAACGCCGAGCACAACCTGCAGCTCGACCCGACGGCCCTGGTCATCAGTGCCGCCTACGTCGACGAGGGCCCGACCCTCAAGCGCATCCGGCCGCGTGCCCAGGGGCGTGCTTTCCGCATCAACAAGCGCACCTCGCACATCACCGTCGAGGTCAGCGAGGTCGCCTCGAGCGCCGAGCTCGCCGCGCGGTCCCGCAAGGCACGCCGCGACTCGGGCCAGCACGGCCCGGCGGCGCAGCAGAAGACCAACTCGAAGGGAGGGACCCGCTAGTGGGTCAGAAGGTCAACCCGCACGGGTTCCGCCTGGGGATCACCACCGACTACAAGTCGCGCTGGTTCGCCGACAAGCAGTACGCGGACTACGTCAAGGAAGACGTCGCCATCCGCAAGCTCATGGGCAAGGGCATGGAGCGCGCCGGCATCTCGAAGGTGGAGATCGAGCGCACCCGTGACCGTGTCCGCGTCGACATCCACACCGCGCGCCCGGGCATCGTCATCGGTCGCCGCGGCGCCGAGGCCGACCGCATCCGCGGCGAGCTCGAGAAGCTCACCGGCAAGCAGGTCCAGCTGAACATCCTCGAGGTCAAGAACCCCGAGTCCGATGCCCAGCTGGTCGCGCAGGGCGTGGCCGAGCAGCTCTCGAGCCGCGTCAGCTTCCGCCGTGCGATGCGCAAGGCCATGCAGTCGGCCCAGCGCAGCCCGCAGGTCAAGGGCATCCGGGTGCAGTGCTCCGGTCGCCTGGGCGGCACCGAGATGAGCCGTTCGGAGTTCTACCGCGAGGGTCGTGTTCCGCTGCACACGCTGCGGGCGAACATCGACTACGGCATCTACGAGGCCCGCACCACCTTCGGCCGCATCGGCGTGAAGGTCTGGATCTACAAGGGCGACGCGTCCGGCTCCCGGGCCGAGCGCGAGGCCCTCCAGGCCCTGGCCCAGCGCCAGGAGCGGCGCGAGCGCGCTCAGCGCCCCCGCCGGTCGGGCTCGACCGGCACCACCGCTGGTGGCACCGAGGCCGGCCGCGCTGCGGCCGAGCCCCAGGACGCCACCGCCACCGAGGCCCCGGTCGAGGACACCACCGCCACCGCGGTGGAGACCCCGGTCGAGACCACCGCGCAGGCCGCTGGCGAGACCGCCGGCGCCGAGGGCACCGCCACCGAGGCGAGCGCCCCGAACACGGAGGGCTGATCGATGCTCATCCCGCGTCGCGTCAAGCACCGCAAGCAGCACCGTCCCGACCGCACCGGTCGGGCCAAGGGCGGCACGGCGATCAACTTCGGTGAGTACGCGATCCAGGCCCTCGAGCCCGCGTACGTGACCAACCGTCAGATCGAGTCCGCTCGTATCGCCATGACCCGCCACATCAAGCGTGGTGGCAAGGTGTGGATCTCGATCTACCCCGATCGCCCGCTGACCAAGAAGCCGGCCGAGACCCGCATGGGTTCCGGCAAGGGCTCGCCCGAGTGGTGGGTCGCCAACGTGAAGCCCGGCCGCATCATGTTCGAGCTGTCCGGTGTCGACGAGCCCATCGCCCGTGAGGCGATGCGCCGTGCGATCCACAAGCTCCCCATGAAGTGCCGCTTCATCACCCGTGAAGGAGAGGTGTGATGGCTGCCGGCCTCACCGCCCCGGAGCTCCGTGAGCTCTCGGTGGACGAGCTCGCCACGCGTCTGCGTGAGTCGAGGGAAGAACTGTTCAACCTGCGGTTCCAGGTGGCCACCGGCCAGCTGGACAACAACCGGCGCCTGCAGACCGTGCGTCGCGACATCGCCCGGATCTACACGATCATGCGCGAGCGCGAGCTGGGCCTGTCGGTCGCCCCGAGCGAGGGTGTGGCATGAGCGAGACCACCAACGAGACCAACGAGGCCGTCGCCTCCGGTCCCGGCCTGGCCGGTCGTGGCTTCCGCAAGGTCCGTGAGGGCCTCGTCGTCTCCGACAAGATGGACAAGACCATCGTCGTCGAGGTCGAGGACCGCGTGAAGCACGGCCTGTACGGCAAGATCCTCCGCCGCACCAGCAAGTTGAAGGCGCACGACGAGGCCGGCACCGCCGGCATCGGCGACCGCGTCCAGATCATGGAGACCCGGCCGATGTCCGCGACCAAGCGGTGGCGCCTGGTCTCGGTGATCGAGAAGGCCAAGTAGTCCTCCGGTGCGCCCCGCGCCGACCCCGCCTGCAGCGGGGGAGGCGCGGCGCGTATCCTGGACGACTGGCGCGCCCGCGGGCGCGCCGACAACCGGGACCTGACGGCCGGCGGCGAGAGCCGCCGGCTGTCGCACGTGAGTCCCGACCGCCGCTTCACCGTTCCGGCCCGGCGGTCAACCCAGACACCCCAGGAGTCATGCAGTGATCCAGCAGGAGTCGCGACTGCGCGTCGCCGACAACACCGGTGCCAAGGAGATCTTGTGCATCCGTGTTCTCGGTGGCTCCGGTCGTCGCTACGCGGGCATCGGCGACGTCATCGTCGGCACCGTGAAGGACGCCATCCCCGGCGCAGGGGTCAAGAAGGGTGACGTCGTCAAGGCCGTCATCGTCCGCACCGTGAAGGAGCGTCGGCGTCCCGACGGCTCCTACATCCGCTTCGACGAGAACGCCGCGGTGATCATCCGTGACAGCGGTGACCCGCGCGGCACCCGCATCTTCGGGCCCGTCGGCCGCGAGCTGCGCGACAAGCGCTTCATGCGGATCATCTCGCTCGCCCCGGAGGTGTTGTGACCATGGCTGAGAAGACCCCGTCTCTCAAGGTCAAGAAGGGCGACCAGGTCGTCGTCCTGTCCGGCAAGGACAAGGGGGCCAAGGGCCGCGTCATCGCCGCCTTCCCCAAGACCGGCAAGGTGCTCGTCGAGGGCATCGGCCGCGTCAAGAAGCACACCCGCGTGAGCACCAGCCAGCGCGGCGCGCAGTCGGGCGGGATCGTGACCCAGGAGGCCGCCATCCACGTGAGCAACGTGATGGTGATCGACTCCGAGGGCAACCCCACCCGCATCGGCTACCGCAAGGACGAGGACGGACGCAACATCCGGGTCTCGAAGCGAACCGGCAAGGACCTGTGACATGAGCGCACCCACCCGAGAGCTGCCCCGGCTGCTCGCCCACTACCGCTCGGACATCGCGCCGGCGCTGATGAGCGAGTTCGGCTACGCCAACGTCATGCAGATCCCCGGTCTGACCAAGATCGTGGTCAACATGGGCGTCGGTGAGGCCACCCGCGACGCCAAGCTGATGGACGGCGCGGTCCGCGACCTCACCGCCATCACCGGCCAGAAGCCCGCCGTCGTGCGGGCCCGCAAGTCCATCGCGCAGTTCAAGCTGCGCGAGGGCATGCCGATCGGCGCGAAGGTCACCCTGCGCGGCGACCGCATGTGGGAGTTCCTGGACCGGCTGCTGAGCCTGGCTCTGCCCCGCATCCGCGACTTCCGCGGCCTGAACTCCAAGCAGTTCGACGGCCACGGCAACTACACGTTCGGTCTGACCGAGCAGTCGATGTTCCGCGAGATCGACGTCGACAAGATCGACCGCCCGCGTGGCATGGACATCACGCTGGTCACCACCGCCACCAACGACGAGGAGGGTCGCGAGCTGCTGAGCCTGCTCGGCTTCCCCTTCGCCGGCCAGACCGTCGTCCAGACGACTCGCTGAGCCGGGAACAGGAGACACCATGGCCAAGAAGGCGCTCGTCAACAAGGCGGCCCGCACCCCCAAGTTCAAGGTCCGCGGCTACACCCGCTGCCAGCGCTGCGGTCGTCCGCACGCGGTGTTCCGCAAGTTCGGGCTGTGCCGCATCTGCGTCCGGGAGATGGCCCACGCGGGCGAGCTCCCCGGCGTGACCAAGTCCTCCTGGTGACCTGCTCCCTGCAGGTCACCGCTCCCTAGCACCACCGATCGCCGACAGGCCCCCGCAGAGCGCGGAGGGAACCGCGGCGAGAGAGGCACGACCGACACATGACGATGACCGACCCGATTGCGGACATGCTCACGCGCATCCGCAACGCGAACTCGGCGTACCACGACGCAGCGGCCATGCCCTCGTCGAAGCTCAAGACCAAGGTCGCGGAGATCCTCCAGCAGGAGGGCTACATCGCCGGCTGGAAGGTCAACGAGGTCGAGAAGGAGGGCCAGACCCGCAAGGAGCTGGTCATCGACCTCAAGTACGGCCCGAACCGCGAGCGGAGCATCGCCGGTGTCCGGCGCGTGTCCAAGCCCGGTCTGCGCGTGTACGCGAAGTCCACCGCACTGCCCAAGGTCCTCGGCGGCCTCGGGGTGGCGATCATCTCCACCTCGACCGGTCTGCTGACCGACAAGCAGGCGAACAAGAAGGGCGTGGGTGGGGAAGTCCTCGCCTACGTCTGGTAAGGGAGCGATTCACAGATGTCTCGAATCGGACGACTCCCGGTCCCGGTCCCCGGTGGCGTCGACGTCGCCATCGACGGCCGGACCGTCAGCGTCAAGGGCCCCAAGGGCGCCCTGACCCACACCGTCGCCTCCCCGATCTTCGTGGAGAAGGACGAGTCCGGCGCGCTGCTCGTGCAGCGTCCGGACGACGAGCGCGAGAGCCGTGCGCTGCACGGTCTGTCCCGCACCCTCATCGCCAACATGATCACCGGCGTCACCGAGGGGTACGCGAAGACCCTCGAGATCGTCGGCGTCGGCTACCGCGTGCAGGCCAAGGGCAGTGACCTCGAGTTCGCCCTCGGCTTCAGCCACCCGGTGCTCATCAAGGCCCCCGAGGGGATCACCTTCACCGTCGAGGCCCCGACCCGCTTCAAGGTCGCCGGCATCGACAAGCAGCAGGTCGGCGAGGTCGCCGCCAAGATCCGCAAGCTGCGCCGGCCCGACCCCTACAAGGGCAAGGGCGTCCGGTACCAGGGCGAGGTCATCAAGCGCAAGGTCGGGAAGACGGGCAAGTGATGGCAGAGACCAAGAGCAACGAGAAGGTGGCCCGGGTGCACAAGCCCGTCGGCACCGATGCCAGCACCGCGCGCCGCGTGTCGCGGGCCCGGCGGCACAACCGCCTGCGCAAGCGCGTGGCCGGTACCCCGGAGCGTCCCCGCATGGTGGTCAAGCGCAGCTCGCGCCACGTCCACGTGCAGGTCGTCGACGACACCCAGGGCATCACCCTGGTCAGCGCCTCGACCATGGACGCCTCGCTGCGGGGCACCGCCGGCGACAAGTCGGCGCTGGCTCGCCAGGTCGGCGCGCTCGTGGCCGACCGGGCCAAGGCCGCCGGCATCTCCGCCGTCGTCTTCGACCGCGGCGGCAACCGCTACCACGGGCGGCTGGCGGCGCTGGCCGACGGCGCCCGGGAAGCCGGGTTGAACTTCTGATGCGCGACAACACGAAGATCGAGAGGGACGTCTGATGCCAGGACCACAGCGACGCGGCGGTGGCGCCGGCGGGACCGGTGGCGCCGGTGGCGGACAGGGCGGCAACGACCGTCGCGACCGTCGGGACGGTGGCGGCCGCGGCGCAGGCAACGGCCCGGCCGAGAAGAGCCAGTTCCTGGAGCGCGTGGTCGCGATCAACCGCGTCTCCAAGGTCGTCAAGGGTGGCCGGCGCTTCAGCTTCACCGCGCTGGTGATCGTCGGCGACGGCGACGGCACCGTGGGTGTCGGCTACGGCAAGGCCAAGGAGGTGCCCGCGGCGATCGCCAAGGGTGTCGAGGAGGCCAAGAAGCACTTCTACCGCGTGCCCCGCATCGCCAGCACCATCCCGCACCCGGTGCAGGGTGAGGCGGCCGCCGGTGTCGTGCTGCTCAAGCCGGCCAGCCCGGGTACCGGTGTCATCGCCGGCGGCCCGGTGCGTGCCGTCCTCGAGTGCGCCGGGATCCACGACGTGCTCTCCAAGAGCCTCGGGTCCTCGAACCCGATCAACATCGTGCACGCCACGATGCAGGCGCTGAAGGACCTCGTCCGCCCCGAGGAGATCGCGGCCCGCCGTGGTCTGCCCCTGGAGGACGTCGCCCCCGCAGCCATGCTCCGTGCGCGTGCCGGCCAGGGGGTGTGACGTGGCCCAGCTCAAGGTCACCCAGGTCAAGTCCGCCATCGGCACCAAGCCCAACCAGCGCCAGACGCTGCGGTCGCTCGGTCTGAAGCGGATCAACCACACGGTCGTGCAGGAGGACCGTCCCGAGATCCGCGGCATGATCGCGACGGTGCCGCACCTGGTCACCGTCGACGAGATCGCCTGAGCGGTCGAGAAGGAACACTGACATGACTCTGAAGGTCCACCACCTGCGTCCGGCCCCCGGCGCCCACACCAAGAAGACCCGCGTGGGTCGTGGTGAGGGCTCCAAGGGCAAGACGGCCGGTCGCGGTACCAAGGGTTCCGGCGCCCGCGTGCAGGTCTCTGCGCGCTTCGAGGGTGGCCAGACCCCGCTGTACATGCGACTGCCGAAGCTCTCGGGCTTCACGCCCCGCAACAAGGTCGTCTTCCAGGTCGTGAACCTGGACAAGATTGCCTCGCTCTTCCCCGAGGGCGGCTCCGTGACCCCGGAGACGCTCGCCGAGGTCGGCGCGGTGCGGCGCAACCAGCCCGTCAAGGTCCTCGGGACCGGCGAACTGGGCAGCGTCAAGGTCGACGTCCAGGCGCACGCGTTCTCGGCCTCCGCGGCCGAGAAGATCGCCGCAGCCGGGGGCAGCACCTCCCAGCTCTGACAGACCACCCCCTGTCCCGTCCCGGGCCTCCCGGACCGGGGCAGGGGGTTTTCTGCGTTCACCGGCTACTCTGCGCCGGGCCCGTTGCGAGTTCGTGCGCGGCGCTTGGCAGAGTGGCCCCACACACTCGCACGACCGATTCGGGGAGGGCACGTGCTGCAGGCGTTCGCCGCGGCGTTCCGGACGCCAGACCTCCGGCGCAAGCTGTTGTTCTCCCTGGCGATCATCGCCGTGTACCGGCTGGGCGCCAGCGTCCCCGGTCCGGGGGTCTCCATCGAGGCCATCAACAGCTGTCTCGACCAGGCGCAGGCCTCCGACCAGCGCGACGTCTACTCGCTGGTCAACCTGTTCTCCGGCGGCGCACTGCTCCGCCTGTCGATCTTCGCGCTCGGGATCATGCCGTACATCACGGCGAGCATCATCGTGCAGCTGCTGGTCGTGGTCATCCCGCGCTTCGAGCAGCTGAAGAAGGAAGGGCAGTCGGGCCAGCAGAAGCTGACCCAGTACACCCGCTACCTGACGATCGCACTGGCGGTGCTGCAGAGCACCGGCATCATCGCGCTGGCCCGCAGCGGTCAGCTGTTCCCGAACTGCCAGCAGGAGCTCATCCCGTCGGACTCGATCTGGACGACGGTCGTGCTGGTCATCGCCCTGACCGCCGGCACCGCGATGATCATGTGGCTGGGCGAGCTGCTGACCGAGAAGGGCATCGGCAACGGCATGTCCGTGCTGATCTTCACCTCGATCGCCGCACGCATCCCGGCCGAGGGCGGCTCGATCCTGCAGACCCGCGGTGGCCTGGTGTTCGGCCTGGTCTGCGTCCTGGCCCTCGTCGTCATCGCCTCGGTGGTCTACGTCGAGCAGGCCCAGCGTCGCATCCCGGTGCAGTACGCCAAGCGCATGGTCGGTCGGCGCATGTACGGCGGCACGTCGACCTACCTGCCGCTGAAGGTCAACCAGGCCGGTGTCATCCCGGTGATCTTCGCGTCCTCCCTGCTCTACCTGCCCCAGCTGATCAGCCAGCTGCAGGGCGACTCGGCAGGGTCGGTCCGGCAGTTCTTCGAGAAGTACGTCATCAACCAGTCCAGCCCCGTGCACATCGCCATCTACTTCGGGCTGATCGTGTTCTTCACGTACTTCTACGTGTCGATCACGTTCAACCCCGAGGAGCGGGCCGACGACATGAAGCGGTACGGCGGGTTCATCCCCGGCATCCGCCCGGGCCGGCCGACGGCCGAGTACCTGCAGTACGTGCTCTCGCGCATCACGCTGCCCGGCTCGATCTACCTGGGCCTGGTGGCCGTGCTGCCCAACCTGTTCCTCTCCATCACGCAAGAGGGGCAGAACCAGAACTTCCCGTTCGGCGGGACCGCGGTGCTGATCATGGTGGGAGTGGGGTTGGAGACGGTGAAGCAGATCGAGACGCAGCTCAACCAGCGCAACTACGAAGGGTTCCTGAAGTAGTGCGCGTCGTCCTCCTGGGGCCGCCCGGCGCGGGCAAGGGCACCCAGGCGCAGATCATCGCCGGCCGGCTCGGCGTCCCGGCGATCTCCACCGGTGACATCTTCCGGGCCAACGTCAGCGGCGGCACCGACCTCGGCAAGCAGGCGAAGACCTACATGGACGCCGGCGACCTCGTCCCCGACGAGATCACCGTGGCCATGGTCAGCGACCGCCTGGCCGAGCCCGACGCCGAGGCCGGTTTCCTGCTGGACGGCTTCCCGCGCACCATCGCGCAGGCCGAGCAGCTGCGGGCCTCGCTCGACGAGCTCGGTCAGCGGCTCACGTGCGTGCTGGAGCTGGTCGTCGACGAGGAGGAGCTCGTGCGCCGGTTGTCCGGTCGCGTGGTCATCGTCGACGGCAAGCCGGTGCAGCGCGACGACGACAAGCCCGAGACGGTGCGGCACCGGCTCGAGGTCTACCACGCCCAGACCGAGCCGCTCTCGGCCTGGTACGCCGAGGAGGGCCTGCTGGCCCGCATCGACGCGATCGGCGGGATCGACGAGGTCACCGGGCGTGCGCTCGAGGCGCTCGCCCAGGCCGACGACGACCAGGGCTGAGCCGGTGCACCCGCGTCGGCGAGCTGCCCGATGAGCTCGGGCCTGCTGGCGCGGGTGCCCCTGCTGGCCCGATGGAGTGGACGCATGATCCAGGTCAAGACCGCGCACGAGATCGAGCTGATGCGGGCCGCCGGGCTCGTCGTGGCGGGGGCGTTGGCCGCGGTCCGCGCCGAGATCCGGCCCGGGGTGACCACCGGTGAGCTCGACGCCGTGGCGGAGGACCACATCCGCACGGCCGGGGCGATCCCGTCGTTCCTCGGGTACCACGGGTTCACCGGCAGCATCTGCGCCTCGATCAACGACGAGGTCGTGCACGGCATCCCGGTGGCCGGCCGCACGCTGGCCGCGGGGGACAACGTCTCCATCGACTGCGGGGCCATCCTGCAGGGCTGGCACGGCGACAGCGCGTTCACCACCACGGTGGGGGAGCCCTCCGCCGAGGACGCCGCCCTGCTGGCGGTCACCGAGCGCTCGATGTGGGCAGGTCTGGCCCGGGCGCTGGTGGGTGGCCGGTTGACCGACATCAGCCACGCGGTCGAGCAGGCCGTGCGTGCCGAGTCGCACCCCTACGGGATCGTCGACCACTACGGCGGGCACGGCATCGGCACCGAGATGCACCAGGACCCGCACGTGCTGAACCTGGGCCGCCCCGGCCGCGGTCCCAAGCTGGTCCAGGGCATGGCCCTGGCGATCGAACCCATGATCACCGTGGGGTCGCCCGACACCGTCGAGCTCGAGGACGGCTGGACCGTGGTCACCGAGGACGGCTCCCGCGCAGCGCACTTCGAGCACACCGTCGCCCTCACACCGGAGGGTCCGTGGGTGCTCACCGCGGAGGACGGCGGCGTGGCCGGGCTGGCACCGTTCGGAGTGACGCCCCGCACCTGACCCTCCCGGGGTTGGAGCAGGTGGGGCGGGCGGGGTACAGTTGCCGCTGGCGTTCGCGCCGTCCGTCGTCGTGCTGTGGCCGCACTCCGCCGGACGCCCTCTGCGAGTACGCCCGCACCAGACACCCAGCACGACCACCCGCGCCCCGTGCGGTGCAGGTGGAAGTCGATCCGGCACGCGCCGGGGCGAACCAGATCGGGAGGCAGCGCAGGGAATGGCTAAGAAGGACGGGGCCATCGAGGTCGAGGGTCGAGTCGTCGAGCCGCTCCCCAACGCGATGTTCCGGGTCGAGCTCCAGAACGGGCACCGGGTGCTCGCGCACATCAGCGGCAAGATGCGGCAGCACTACATCCGCATCCTGCCCGAGGACCGCGTGGTCGTGGAGCTCTCGCCCTACGACCTGACCCGCGGTCGGATCGTCTACCGCTACAAGTGACCCGTCGCGGGTCCGGCCACGACAGCCGGGTCCGTGACCACGAACTACAAGGAATGAGGGCGGCACCGGTGAAGGTCCAGCCGTCGGTGAAGAAGATCTGCGACAAGTGCAAGGTGATCCGCCGGCACGGCCGGGTCATGGTCATCTGCGACAACGCCCGGCACAAGCAGCGCCAGGGCTGAGGGAGTAACAGGACATGGCACGACTGGCCGGCGTCGATCTGCCCCGCGAGAAGCGGATGGAGATCGCGCTCACCTACATCTACGGGATCGGCCCGACCTCGGCGAAGGCCACCCTGGCCGCCACCGGCGTCAGCCCGGACCTCCGCGCCAAGGACCTCTCCGACGAGGACCTGCTGAAGCTGCGCGACTACATCGACGAGCACTTCCGCGTCGAGGGTGACCTCCGCCGCGAGGTGGCCGCCGACATCCGCCGCAAGGTCGAGATCGGCTGCTACCAGGGCCTGCGTCACCGCCGTGGCCTGCCCGTCCGCGGGCAGCGCACCAAGACCAACGCGCGCTCCAGCAAGGGCCCGCGCAAGACCATCGCCGGCAAGAAGAAGGCCCGCTGACCCAGCGGTAGCCCTCACCGGCACCCCACCCCGGCCGTTGCGCCCCCGCAGAGGGGGCGGCCGTGGGTTCCTCGAGCTCCACCAGGCCACGAACAGAGAAGAGAGTCATGCCTCCCAGGGCACGCGCGGCTGGCGCCAAGAAGGTGCGCCGCAAGGAGAAGAAGAACGTCGCCCACGGCGCGGCGCACATCAAGAGCACCTTCAACAACACGATCGTGTCGATCACCGACCCCACGGGCAACGTGATCAGCTGGGCCTCGGCCGGCCACGTCGGGTTCAAGGGCTCCCGCAAGTCCACGCCGTTCGCGGCGCAGATGGCTGCCGAGAACGCCGCGCGCAAGGCGCAGGAGCACGGCATGCGGAAGGTCGACGTCTTCGTGAAGGGTCCCGGCTCCGGCCGCGAGACCGCCATCCGCTCCCTCCAGGCCACGGGCCTCGAGGTCGGGCAGATCTCCGACGTCACCCCCCAGCCGCACAACGGCTGCCGCCCCAAGAAGCGCCGCCGGGTCTGACCCCCGCGCCTTCTGACTCCACTTCTTAGAAACCCAGGGAGACCCGACGTGGCCCGTTACACCGGAGCCGACTGCCGCCTGTGCCGGCGCGAGAAGATGAAGCTGTTCCTCAAGGGCAGCAAGTGCGAGTCCGCCAAGTGCCCGATCGAGATCCGTCCCTACCCCCCGGGTGAGCACGGTCGCGGTCGCACCAAGGACAGCGAGTACCTCCTGCAGCTGCGCGAGAAGCAGAAGGCCCGTCGTATCTACGGCGTGCTGGAGAAGCAGTTCCGCGGCTACTACCAGGAAGCCAACAAGAAGTCCGGCAAGACCGGTGAGGTCCTGCTGCAGATCCTCGAGACGCGGCTGGACAACGTGGTCTACCGGGCCGGCTTCGCCAAGTCCCGCGACATGTCGCGCCAGCTGGTGCGCCACGGCCACATCAAGGTGAACGGCCGCAAGGTCGACATCCCCTCGTACCGCGTGTCGGCCAACGACATCGTCGAGGTGGCCGCCAAGTCCGTCGAGATGGTGCCCTTCCAGGTCGCCCAGGCCGAGGCCGGCTCCCGGCCCGTGCCGGCGTGGCTCGAGGTCATCTCCAGCCAGCTCAAGGTGCTCGTGCACTCCATCCCGGCCCGGCAGGTCATCGACACGCCGGTCCAGGAGCAGCTGATCGTCGAGCTCTACTCGAAGTGATGCACCTGTAGGACGGTGGGGCGGGCGGACAGAGCCCGCCCCACCGGCACGTCTCCCTCACGGCGTCATATGGCGGTCGCCGGAGGACCAGAAGGAGAACGACATGCTCATCGCACAGCGCCCCACCCTCACCGAGGAGACGATCGACGCCTCGCGTTCGCGGTTCGTCATCGAGCCGCTGGAGCCCGGCTTCGGTTACACCCTCGGCAACTCCCTGCGCCGCACCCTGCTGTCCTCGATCCCCGGCGCTGCTGTCACCAGCATCCGCATCGAGGGCACCCTGCACGAGTTCACCACCGTGCCGGGCGTCAAGGAGGACGTCACGGAGCTGATCCTGAACCTCAAGGGTCTGGTCGTCAGCTCCGACTCCGACGAGCCGGTCACCATGTACCTGCGCAAGCAGGGCCCCGGCGAGGTCACCGCCGCCGACATCGCGCCCCCGGCCGGTGTCGAGGTGCACAACCCCGACCTGCACATCGCGACGCTGAACGCGAAGGGCCGGCTCGAGATCGAGCTGGTCGTCGAGCGCGGCCGCGGCTACGTGCCGGCCACCCAGAACAAGCAGCCGGGCCAGGAGATCGGGCGGATCCCCGTCGACTCCATCTACTCCCCGGTGCTCAAGGTGACCTACGCCGTCGAGGCCACCCGCGTCGAGCAGCGCACCGACTTCGACCGCCTCGTGGTCGACGTCGAGACCAAGCCCTCCATCGAGCCCCGCGACGCCATCGCGTCGGCCGGCTCGACCCTGGTGGAGCTGTTCGGCCTGCTGCGCGAGCTGAACGTCGACGCCGAGGGCATCGAGGTCGGGCCCAGCCCGGCCGAGGCCGCCGACATCGCGAACTTCTCGATGCCGATCGAGGACATGGACCTCACCGTCCGGTCCTACAACTGCCTCAAGCGCGAGGGCGTGCACACCGTCGGTGAGCTCGTGACCCGCTCCGAGGCCGACCTCCTGGACATCCGCAACTTCGGTGCGAAGTCCATCGACGAGGTCAAGCTGAAGCTCGCTGCCATGGGTCTGGCGCTCAAGGACAGCCCGCCCGGGTTCGTCCCCACCTCGGTGGAGAGCTACGACGAGACCTACGACGACAGCTACCCCGGTGAGGCCCAGTACGCCGACGGCCAGGGCTACGCCGAGGGCGACTTCCGCGAGACCGAGCAGCTCTGACAGACGGACCTCGTCGCCCGCACGGGCGGCGAGGTCCCGCCGGTCCCGGCACCGCCGCGACCGGAGTTCCACCCATCAGTGAAAGCGCGGCCTGCACGGATGCTCCGGCGGCCTGAGGAAGGATCGACATGCCTACTCCCACCAAGGGCCCCCGCCTCGGCGGTTCGCCGTCGCACGAGCGGCTGATGCTGGCGAACCTCGCCACCTCGCTGTTCGAGCACGGCCGGATCACCACGACCGAGACCAAGGCGAAGCGGCTGCGCCCGGTCGCCGAGAAGCTCATCACCATGGCCAAGCGCGGCGACCTGCACGCCCGCCGCCAGGTCATGACCACGATCCGCGACAAGAACGTGGTGCACCACCTCTTCGCCGAGATCGGCCCCCGCTACGAGAACCGCCCCGGCGGCTACACGCGGATCACCAAGGTCGGTCCCCGCAAGGGTGACAACGCACCCATGGCCGTCATCGAGCTCGTCGACGCGCTGACCGTGGCCCAGCAGGCCGTCGGCGAGGCCGAGCGCGCCCGCGGCACGACGTTCGCCGCCGGTTCCGGCTCGGCCGCTGCGGCCGGCGAGGTCGGCGCCACGACCAAGGCCGTCACGCCGGACGACGAGGTGCAGGACGAGAACGTCACCGAGGAGCAGCCGACCGCCGAGAACGGCGTCGTCGTCGAGGCCGACGGCGTCTCGCCCGAGGTGGCCGACGCCGCTGCCGCCGAGGTGAACGCCGCCGAGACCGGTGACGCCGCCAGCGCCGGCGTCGACGCCCCCGGCGGGGAGTCGCAGCCCGACCCGAAGTAGTCGCCTCCGTGACACCCAGCTCCGTCGACGAGCCCGCCACCGATACCGGTGGCGGGCTCGTCCGCGTCCGGCTGGGCATCGCCTACGACGGCACCGACCTGCACGGCTGGGCGCGCCAACCCTCCCAGCGCACCGTGCAGGGCGACCTGGAGCTGGCGCTGGCGACCGTGCTGCGCCACGACGTCGACCTCACCGTGGCGGGGCGCACCGACGCCGGGGTGCACGCGACCGGTCAGGTGGCCCACCTCGACCTCCCGGCAGCCCTGTGGGCCCAGCACGAGGCGAAGCTGCTGCGACGACTGCGGGGCGTGCTGCCCGGCGACGTCGCGGTGACCTCCGCTGCCCTCGCGCCGGCCGGGTTCGACGCACGGTTCGCCGCCCTGGCCCGGCACTACGCCTACCGGTTGACCGACGCCGTGGCCGGCCCGCCGCCGCTGCGCCGCCTGGACACCGTCGGGTGGCCCCGGACCCTGGACGTCCCCGCGATGCGGGTGGCCGCGGCCCTGCTGCTGGGCCAGCACGACTTCGCCGCCTTCTGCCGGCGACGCGAGGGGGCCACCACCATCCGGGTGCTGCAGGCCCTGGACGTGGTCCTTGACGGAGACCTGGTGACCGTGTCGGCGTCGGCCGACGCGTTCTGCCACTCGATGGTGCGCAGTCTGGTGGGCGCCCTGCTCGCGGTCGGCGAGGGCCGGCGTCCCCCGGACTGGCCGGCCGCGCTGCTCGCCCGCACCAGCCGCGCCGACGAGGTGCCCGTCGCCCCGGCCGGCGGCCTCACGCTCCTGGCGGTCGACTACCCGCCCGACGACCAGCTGGCCGCCCGCACCGAGGTCACCCGGGCCCGCCGCGACGCCTGAAGCCGGGGCCGACGCACGCGCGCACGTCGCGACGAACGGACGGCGCGGGCCGGTCAGCCGACCGCGGCGACCGCCTCGCGCACCGGGGTGTCCCCGCCGGTCAGTTCGAGCACCGACCCGGGGTGCGGGTCGTCGAGCAGCGCCACCAGCACGGCGGCGACGTCGTCCCGGCTGATCTCGCCGCGCTCGACGGAGGCGGCCAGGCGCACGGTGCCCGTGCCCGGGTCGTCGGTGAGGGAGACCGGCCGCAGGACGGTGGTGTCCAGGCCCGGCCGGGGCAGCACGTCCTGCTCGGCGGCGAGCTTCGCGCGCAGGTAGGCGACGAACACCTCGTCGACGCCCTCGGGCGTCGCGCCGTCGGCGACCGCGTCGACGCCGTAGGAGGACAGCAGGACGTACCGGCGGACCCCGGCTGCCTCGGCCGCGTCGGCGAGGAGGACGGCCGCGCCGCGGTCGACGGAGTCCTTGCGGGCGATGCCGCTGCCGGGACCGCCGCCGGCGGCGAACACCACGGCGTCGGCGCCGCGGACGACGTCTGCGACCTGCTGGACCGACGCCTGCTCGAGGTCCAGCACGGCCGGTGCGCCGCCGTCGTCCTCGACGTCGGCCCGGTGGTCGGGGTTGCGGACGACACCGGTGACGGTGTCCCCGCGGGCGGCGAGCAGGCGAGTGAGGCGGCGGGCGATCTGGCCGTGGGCTCCGGCGACGACGACATGCATGCCGGTCGACTACCCGGTCGGGTGCGGCGGCACTCCCACCGCGGCGCGGGCACGGTCCAGGTCGGCGGGGCTGTCGCAGTCGGTCCACGGGGTGGGCCGACCCTCGGGGACCGGTGGCCGGTGCCGGCGCACCTGCAGGCCGTCCAGCACCGCCCGCAGCGACCTGGGTGCCGGTGCGGCGTCGGCCGGCCCGGCGAGTCGGCGCCGCAGTGCGGCCGTGCGCCAGGCGCCGAGCAGGTACTGGTCGCGGCCGGTGGCGTCGACCACGAGCACGCCGTCGGCCGCGGGGTGGGCCCGCAGGTCGGCGACCAGGTCGGCGACCAGATCGGTGGTCAGGAAGGGCAGGTCGGCGGCCAGCACGACCACCAGGTCGGCGTCCACGGCGTCCAGGCCCGCGCGCAGGGCCGGTACCGGTCCGCCACCGGGCGGGTCCTCCCGCACCACGACCACGTCGCCCGGCACCGGCTGCGGCGGCCCGACGACCACGCGTGGGTGGGCGTCGGGCACCGCGGCCAGCACCGCCGCCAGCATCGACCGACCGCCCACGACCAGCTGCGGCTTCGCCCCGCCGCCCATGCGGGCCGCGCGGCCACCGGCGAGGACGACCGCGGCGCAGCGGAGGGGGGCGGGCACCCCCCGACCGTAGGGCCCCGGCGGGCTGGACCCGGCGACCGCACCGCGCGGTGCGTACCGTCGCCCCCGTGGGACGAGTCACCGCCCGGACGCCGGTGCTGCGCATCCGGGGCGCGCACCGCAGCACCCGACCCGACACCGTGGCCAGCGAGGAACCGCTGGAGATCCGGCTCGACGGCACCCCGCTCGCGGTCACCATGCGGACCCCGGGCCACGACTTCGACCTCGTGCACGGCTTCCTCGCGACCGAGGGCGTCATCACCTCGCGCGAGGACATCGCCGCCCTGCGCTACTGCGACTCGGTCGACGACGAGGGCCGCAACACCTACAACGTGGTCGACGTCGACCTGGCCCCCGGCGTGCCGGTGCCCGACACCGCACTGGACCGGAACTTCTACACCACCAGCTCGTGCGGCGTCTGCGGCAAGGCCAGCATCGACGCCATCCGCACCCGCTCCCGCTTCGACGTCGCCGCCGACGACGTCCGGGTGGAGCTCGCCACCCTGCTCGCCCTGCCCGACCGGTTGCGCGCCGCGCAGGAGGTGTTCGAGAAGACCGGTGGGCTGCACGCCGCCGGGCTGTTCACCGCCGACGGCGACCTGGTCGCCCTGCGCGAGGACGTCGGCCGGCACAACGCGGTCGACAAGGTCGTCGGTGACGCCGTGCGGGCCGGCCGGCTGCCGCTGGCCGGGCACGTGCTCATGGTGAGCGGCCGCACCAGCTTCGAGCTGACCCAGAAGGCCGCCATGGCCGGCGTCCCCGTGCTGGCCGCGGTCTCGGCGCCGAGCTCGCTGGCGGTCGAGCTGGCCGAGTCGAGCGGGGTGACCCTGGTGGGGTTCCTGCGCGGCGACGGCTGCAACGTCTACTCAGGCGCCGGGCGGCTGGTGGTCCCCGCCGCGGAGCTGGCTGACCACGTGGGGGAGCAGCGGGCCCAGCACTGACAGCCCGTCCCGCACGCCGCCCGTCGAGCCCGGCAGGTTCACCACCAGCGTGCGTCCGGCGGTGCCCGCCAGCCCGCGGGACAGCACCGCGGTGGGCACGGTCGGCTGGCCGTACCGGCGGACGGCCTCGGCGATGCCCGGGGCGTCCCGCTCGAGCACGAGGCGGGTGGCCTCGGGGGTGACGTCGGTGGGGGTGAGGCCGGTGCCGCCGGTGGTCAGCACGACGTCGGCCCCGGAGGCGACGGCCGCCCGCAACGCCGCGGCGAGGACCTCGACGTCGTCCGGGTGCACGTGCGGACCCTCGACCTCGAACCCCAGCTCGCGCAGGCCGGCGGCCAGCGCCTGACCGGAGCGGTCCTCGTAGACCCCGGCCGAGGCCCGGTTGGAGGCCGTGACGACGACGGCGCGTGCGCCGGGGGGGAGCGTCACCGGACCCAGTCGCCCTTCTTGCCGCCGGACTTCGCCAGCAGCCTGACGTCGGTGATGCTGGCGCGGGGGTCGACGGCCTTGACCATGTCGATCACGGTCAGGCCGGCGACGGCCACTGAGGTGAGCGCCTCCATCTCCACGCCGGTGCGGTCGGCCGTGCGGGCGGTCGCGGTGATCTCGACGGCCTCGTCGGTGACCTGCAGGTCGACGGTCACCCCGTGCAGCGCGATCGGGTGGCACAGCGGCACCAGGTCGGGGGTGCGCTTGGCCCCGGCGATGCCGGCGATGCGCGCGACGGCGATCGCGTCGCCCTTGGGCACGCCCTCCCCGCGCAGCAGGGCGACCACCTCGGGGGTGACCAGCACCCGCCCGGCGGCGGTGGCCTCGCGGGCGGTGACCTCCTTGGCGGTGACGTCGACCATGCGGGCGGCGCCGGAGGCGTCGAGGTGGGTGAAGCTCACTGCAGGGCTCCTTCGACGAGCAGGACCTCGACCGGGCTGCCGGCGGGCAGCTCGGTGACGCCCTCGGGGACGACGACGAGGCAGGTGGCGCGGGCCAGGTGGGCGAGCAGGTGCGAACCGGGCCCGCCGACCAGCTCGACCTCGCCGTCGGCGAACCGGCCGCGCAGGTACTGCCGGCGGCCGGGGGGCGAGGTGAGCGGACGGGTCAGCCGGGCGGTGGTGCGCAGCCGGTGCGGGTCGGGGATGCCCAGGGCCGCCCGCAGCGCCGGCCGCACGAACACCTCGAACGAGACGAACGAGCTGACCGGGTTGCCGGGCAGGGTGACCACCGGGACGCCGTCCACGGTGCCCGAGCCCTGGGGGCCGCCGGGCTGCATCGCGACCTTGACGAACTCGACGGTGCCCAGGGCGCCGAGGGCGTCCTTGACGACCTCGTAGGCGCCCATGCTGACCCCGCCGCTGGTGATGAGCAGGTCGGCGTCGGCGAGCTCGGCGCGGACGGTGGTGAGGAACTGGTCGACGTCGTCGGGCACGAAGTGCAGCGTGCGGGCCGCGCCGCCGGCGGCGTCGACCGCGGCGGCCAGCACCAGCGAGTTCGACTCGTGGATCTGCCCGGGGCGCAGCGCCTCGCCCGGGGCGACCAGCTCGCTGCCGGTGGACAGCACCAGCACGCGCGGGCGACGGCGCACCAGGACCCGGGCCCGCCCCACCGAGGCGGCGACCCCGAGCTGCGCCGGCCCGAGCACGGTGCCCGCGGTGAGCGCGGTCGCGCCCTGCGCGATGTCCTCCCCGGAGTGCCGCAGGTAGCTGCCGGCCGCGGGGGAGGCGGTGATGGTCACCGTCGTGGTCGACCCGTCGGTGTCCTCCACCGGGACGACGACGTCGGCGCCGTCGGGCACGGGAGCGCCGGTCATGATGCGGTGCACCGTGCCGGGGTCGAGCGGGGGGACGTCGGTGCGACCGGCCGGGACGTCCTCGGCCACGGGCAGCCGCACGGGGCGGTCGGACGTCGCGGCCCCCACCTCCGCCCAGCGGGCGGCGTACCCGTCCATCGCCGAGTTGGTGAACACCGGCAGCGGGACGGCGGCGGTGACGTCCTCGGCCAGCACCCGGCCCACGGCGTCCACCAGCGGCACCTCCTCGGTGCCGGGGGAGCAGTCGGCCAGCAGGGCGCGGACGGCGGCCCGGTGCTCCTCGACCGTGCGGCGGTGGTCGGTGGCGGTGGTCACGTCACCCATCCTGACCGATGCCCGGTTGCGCGGGTCGCGGCGGGCGCGGCTAACTTGCTCCGGTACAGGGCCGCGTGCAGGCGGCGAGGTACGCAGCCGAGGGGTCCACGTGTCCGAGACCGACCGCATGCTGACCGCGAACGCCGAATGGGCGGAGCGTTTCCCGGGGTCGCGCCCGGTCGCCCCGGCGCGGCACGTCGCCGTCGTCGCGTGCATGGACTCCCGCATGCCGCTGTTCCCGCTGCTGGGCCTCGAGGTCGGCGACGCCCACGTGATCCGCAACGCCGGTGGGGTCATCACCGAGGACACCCTCCGCTCGCTGACGATCTCGCAGCACCTGCTCGGCACCCGGGAGACGGTCCTGGTGCACCACACCGACTGCGGCCTGCAGAAGACCGACGACCGGGGGCTGGCCGACCTGGTCCAGGAGGCCACCGGCCACCGGCCGCCGTGGACCGGGCGCACGTTCACCGACGTCGACACCGACGTCCGGGAGTCCCTCGCCGTCGTGCGGACCACCCCCTACCTGGCCTCGCACGAGGTCCGCGGCTTCGTCTACGACGTCGACACCGGGCTGCTCCGCGAGGTCGTGTGAGCCCTAGGCTGTGCCGGTGCTGAGCGCCCGTCGAGCCCGTCCGCCCCGCACCTCCGCGCACGCCCGGGGGGTCGTCGGTGCCGTGGCCGCCGCCGTCCTGCTGGCCGGGTGCACCAGCACGGTCGAGGGCACGGCCAGCCCGGCCCGCACCAGCGGGGCCCCTGACCCGTCGTCGTCCTCGGCGCCGAGCACCTCGGCCGCGCCGACCGGTGACGTCACCCCCGCGCCGCAGATCGGGCCGGGCACCGGGGCGGAGGCCCGGCGGATCGCCGCGGTCACCTCGCTGCCGCAGACCGTGCGGCCCGACCGCACCGGCTCGTGCTTCCCCACCGGCCCGTTCGGCTCGGCCAGCGGCGTCGACGCCCTGTACTTCGGCGACGGCCGCGTCGAGCAGGAGCTCGACCGGTGGGGGTTCGTCGCCGGCTGGGGCACGTGTGGCCAGGACGCGGCGAACAACGGCACGCTCGTGCTGGTCGCCGAGATGTCCGACCCCGACTCCGCGGCCGCCGCGGCCGAGGCGCTGACGGCCATCTCGCTGGACTACGGCAGCGGTGACCAGGAGCCCGTCGACCTGCCCGCCCTCGGGGCCAGCGGTGCGCTGCGCACCGGGGGGTCGGACTCGGCCGGCTCGCCCACCGACACCGTCGACGTCTGGGTGCCCACCGGCCGCATGCTGGTCTACACCTACCTCGACGCCCCGTCGGGCACGGCGCCGGACCTCGTGGTCGCGCAGGTGCAGGACCAGTTGGCGCTCCTGCAGGGCTTCCAGCCCACCCCGCAGGCCCAGGTGCCCGACCTGCCCACCGACCCGCTGGGGCTGGGCCCGTTCGCGCTCACCACCCCGGGTGACCCGACCCGGTTCACCGGGTCCTACGACCTCGAGGGCTACCTGCGGCTGGCCATCGACCCCACGGTCGAGCGCACCCTGCTCACCGGCAACGGGTTCGGCGGCGCCTTCTACCGCACGACCTACGACGAGGACGCGCAGCTGGACTACGCGGTGTCGCTCTACACCTTCCCGACGTCGGCGCAGACCAACGCGGTGTACACCGGGTTCGCCCAGCTCGAGGCCACGGCGTTCGGCGGCACCCCGTTCGTGCTCCCGGCCATCCCCGAGGCGCCCTGCTTCGTGTTCGAGAACGCCCCGGGCAACTTCGCCCAGCGCTGCTACGTCGGCTACGGCAGCTACCTGGCCAGCCTGGACATCCAGAGCCTGGACGCCGCCGACGACTACACCCAGATGAACGCGCTGCTGCCGCAGCAGCGGGACCTCATCGACGGCTGACCGGGACGTCCGGCACGGCTGGTATCGTCGTCGATCGGCGTGCGTGGCCTGGCTGGTGCTCGCACGTGCGCGTTCCGTCCCCCGTGCTCGGTGGGGCGAACCACCAGCCATCCCGACGACGAGGAAGTGGGCCCCCGTGCGCACCTACACCCCCAAGCCCGGTGACATCACCCGGGCCTGGCACGTCATCGACGCCACCGACGTGGTGCTCGGTCGACTGGCCAGCCAGACCGCGCAGCTCCTGCGCGGCAAGCACAAGCCGCAGTTCGCCCCGCACATCGACGCCGGCGACTTCGTCGTCGTCATCAACGCGGGCAAGGTGGCCCTCACCGGCTCCAAGCGCGACGCCAAGACCGCCTACCGCCACTCGGGCTTCCCGGGCGGTCTCACGGCGATCAACGTCGGCGACGAGATCCAGACCCGCCCCGACCGCGTGATCGAGCGGGCCGTCAAGGGGATGCTGCCGCACAACTCCCTGGGCCGGCAGATGCTCTCCAAGCTCAAGGTGTACGCCGGGCCCGAGCACCCGCACGCCGCCCAGCAGCCCCAGACCTTCGAGATCAAGCAGGTGTCCCAGTGACCTCCCCGATGACGGCGCCCCAGACCGTGACCGACGCCGACGGCCGCCCGATCCAGACCGTCGGTCGCCGCAAGGAGGCCATCGTCCGGGTGCGCCTGCTCCCCGGCACCGGTCAGTTCAAGCTCAACGGCCGGACCATCGAGGAATACTTCCCGAACAAGGTCCACCAGCAGCTCATCCGTGAGCCCTTCACCATCCTGGAGAAGGGCGAGCAGTACGACGTCGTCGCCATCCTCGGTGGCGGCGGTGTCTCGGGCCAGGCCGGTGCCCTGCGCCTGGCCATCGCCCGTGCGCTGATCGAGGTCGAGCCCGAGGACCGCCCGGCCCTCAAGCGCGCCGGCTTCCTGACCCGCGACCCGCGCGTCATCGAGCGCAAGAAGTACGGCCTGAAGAAGGCCCGCAAGGCCCCCCAGTACTCCAAGCGCTGACGGGGTCGGCCGTGGGTCGCCTGTTCGGCACCGACGGCGTCCGGGGTCTGGCCAACGCCGACCTCACGCCGGAGCTCGCCCTGGCCGTGGCCCGGGCGGCTGCCGGTGTGCTCGCCGACCGCGACGGGACCTCGCGTCCCGTCGCGGTCGTCGGGCGTGACCCCCGCGCGAGCGGGGAGATGCTGGAGGCCGCGGTCGTCGCCGGCCTCACCAGCGCCGGGGCGCAGGTGCTGCGCGTCGGGGTGCTGCCCACCCCGGCGGTCGCCCACCTCACCGCCGCGCTGGACGCCGACCTGGGCGTCATGCTGTCGGCCAGCCACAACCCGATGCCCGACAACGGCATCAAGCTCTTCTCCCGCGGCGGGCACAAGCTGCCCGACGTGGTCGAGGCCGCCGTCGAGCGGGCGGTCACCGCCGGCACCGGCACCGGCGCGCACCGGCCCACCGGGGCCGGCGTCGGCCGGGTGCTCGACCTCCCGGACGCCGGGGCCCGCTACGTCGACCACCTGCTGGCCGCCGTGCCTGCCCCGCTCGCCGGGGTCACCGTCGTCGTGGACTGCGCGCACGGGGCGGCCAGTGCGCTGGCGCCCGAGGTCTACCGCCGCGCCGGGGCCACCGTGCACGTCATCGGCGCCGAGCCCGACGGCTGGAACATCAACGACGGCGTCGGCTCCACCCACCTGGGGCCGGTGCAGGCCGCCGTCCGCGAGACCGGCGCCGACCTCGGCCTGGCCCACGACGGCGACGCCGACCGCTGCCTGGCCGTCACCGCCGCCGGCGACGTCGTCGACGGCGACGCGATCCTCGCGGTGTGCGCGCTCGCGCTGCACGAGACCGGCGCGCTCACCGGCGACACGGTCGTGGCCACGGTGATGAGCAACCTGGGCTTCCACCACACCATGCGCGAGGCCGGCATCGCCGTGACCACCACGGCCGTCGGCGACCGCTACGTGCTCGAGGCACTGCGCACCGGCGAGCTGTCGCTGGGCGGCGAGCAGAGCGGGCACCTGGTGTTCCTCGACCACGCCACCACCGGCGACGGCCTGCTGACAGGGCTCATGCTGATGGCGCGCATGGCCACCACCGGCTCCTCGTTGGCCGACCTCGCCGGTGTCGTGCGCCGGCTGCCCCAGGTTCTGGTCAACGTGCCGGTCGCCGACCGCATCGCGGTCAGCGAGAGCGACGACGTCGCCCGCGCGGTGAACGCGGTCGAGGAGGAGCTCGGCGAGACCGGCCGGGTGCTGCTGCGCCCCTCGGGCACCGAGCAGCTCGTGCGGGTGATGGTCGAGGCCCCCACGCAGGAGCAGGCCGACACCGTCGCCCACCGGCTGGCCGAGGTCGTCGCGTCGGTCTGAGGGCTCCGCGCAGCTCGCCGCGTAGGGGCACGGCCACCGCCGCGTGCCGACGGGCGCCCCCTCGTCCCCGGTAGCCTCGGTGCCCATGTGCGGCATCGTGGGGTACGTCGGTCCTCAGAACGCGTTGGACGTGGTGCTGGAGGGCCTGCGACGGCTCGAGTACCGCGGCTACGACTCCGCCGGGGTGGCCGTGCTGGCCGACGGGGAACTGGCCTGGGCCAAGAAGGCCGGCAAGGTCGCCAACCTGGAGAAGGAGCTGGCCGAGAAGGCGCTCCCGTCCTCGACGATCGGCATCGGCCACACCCGCTGGGCGACCCACGGCGGGCCGACCGACCGCAACGCGCACCCGCACCTGTCCGCCGACGGGTCCGTGGCGGTCATCCACAACGGCATCATCGAGAACTTCGCCGCGCTGCGCGCCGAGCTCGAGGCCACCGGCGTGGAGTTCGCGTCCGAGACCGACACCGAGGTCGTGGCCCACCTGCTGGCCGCGGTCTACCCGACCCTGCCCGCAGGCGAGGGCCGGTTGGCCGAGGCCATGCGCCAGGTGTCGCGCCGGCTGGAGGGCGCCTTCACCCTCGTGGTCAGCCACGTCGACGAGCCCGACACGCTCGTCGCCTCGCGCCGCAACTCCCCGCTGGTCGCGGGGGTCGGGGACGGCGAGTACTTCCTGGGCTCCGACGTCGCGGCGTTCATCGGGCACACGCGCAACGCCCTCGAGCTGGGCCAGGACCAGGTCGTCGAGATCCACCGCGAGCGCGGCGTCACCGTCACCGACTTCGCCGGCAACCGCGTCGAGCCCACGGCCTACACCGTCGACTGGGAGGCCGAGGCGGCGGGCAAGGCCGGCTACCCCTGGTTCATGCTCAAGGAGATCGACGAGCAGCCGCAGGCCGTCGCCGACACCCTGCTCGGCCGGCTGGGCAACCGGGGCGAGATCGTGCTCGACGAGGTGCGCATCTCCGACGAGGACCTCCGCGGCATCACCAAGATCTTCGTCATCGCCTGCGGCACCGCCTACCACGCCGGCCTCATCGCCAAGTACGCCGTCGAGCACTGGACCCGCATCCCCGTCGAGGTCGAGCTGGCCAGCGAGTTCCGCTACCGCGACCCGGTGCTCGACCGCTCCACACTGGTCATCGTCATCAGTCAGTCCGGCGAGACGATGGACACCCTCATGGCGCTGCGGCACGCCAAGGAGCAGCAGGCCCGCGTGCTGGCCATCTGCAACGCCAACGGCTCGACCATCCCGCGCGAGTCCGACGCCGTCCTCTACACCCGGGCCGGACCCGAGGTGGCCGTCGCCTCGACCAAGGGCTTCCTGACCCAGGTCGTGGCCTGCTACCTGGTCGGGCTGTTCCTGGCCCAGGTGCGCGGCCTGAAGTACGAGGACGAGGTCGCCGCCGTGGTCGCCGAGCTGCGCAAGCTGCCCGACCAGGTGCGCGAGGTGCTCGCGGGCGTGGAGTCCGTGCGCGAGCTGGGCCGGTCGCTGGCCACCGAGTCGACGATCCTGTTCCTGGGCCGGCACGTGGGCTACCCCGTGGCCCTCGAGGGCGCGCTGAAGCTCAAGGAGCTGGCCTACATCCACGCCGAGGGCTTCGCCGCCGGCGAGCTCAAGCACGGCTCGATCGCCCTCATCGGGCAGGGCACGCCGGTCATCGTGGTCGCACCGTCGCCGCACGGGCGGGAGTCGCTGCACGGCAAGGTCGTCTCCAACATCCAGGAGGTCCGGGCCCGCGGGGCGCGCACGATCGTGATCGCCGAGGAGGGCGACGACGAGGTGCTGCCCTACGCCGACCACGTGATCCGCGTGCCGCGCACGCCTACGCTGCTGGCGCCGGTGGTCACCACGGTGCCGCTGCAGATCCTGGCCTGCGAGATCGCCGACACCCGCGGTCTGGACGTCGACATGCCCCGCAACCTGGCCAAGTCCGTCACAGTGGAGTGATCGTCGGGGTCGGCATCGACGTGTGCCCGGTCGAGCGGTTCGCCGCCTCGCTCACCCGCACGCCGGGCCTGCGCGACCGGCTGTTCACCCCGACGGAGCAGGTCACGCCGTCGGGGGCGCCCCGCACCGGTGAGTCGCTGGCCGCCCGGTTCGCGGCCAAGGAGGCGCTCGCCAAGGCCCTGGGTGCACCCGGCGACCTGCACTGGCACGACGCCGAGGTGACCGTCGGCGACCACGGCAGGCCCCTGCTCACCGTCCGCGGCACCGTGGCTGCCCGGGCCGCGCAGCTGGGGGTCACCTCCTGGCACGTGTCGCTGAGCCACGACGGGGGCATCGCCTCGGCCGTGGTGATCGCCGAGAGCGCGTCGTGACCGACCTGCACACCGCCGACCAGGTGCGGGCGGCCGAGGCCGTCGCCCTGGCCCGCACCCCGGAGGGCGCGCTCATGCAGCGCGCGGCGACGGGGCTCGCGACGGTGTGCCTGCGGCTGGCCGGTCGCGCCGTCGGCCTGAGGGTGACGCTGCTGGTGGGGTCCGGTGACAACGGGGGCGATGCGCTGTGGGCCGGGGCGACCCTGGCCCGGCGCGGGGCCGCGGTGACCGGGCTGCTGCTCGACCCCGACCGGGCCCACCCCGCAGGCCTCGCCGCCCTGCGCCGGGCCGGGGCCCGGGTGGTGACCGCAGCCGACGCCGCCGGCCTCGACCGGGCCGACCTCGTGCTCGACGGCATCACGGGGATCGGTGGCCGGGGCGGGCTGCGGCCGGCCGCCGCCGACGCCGTGGGCCGCGCGGTCGCCGGCCCCGGGCTGCTGGTGGCCGTCGACGTGCCCAGCGGCGTCGACGCCGACACCGGCGTCGTCGAGGACGGGGCGTTCCCCGCCCAGCACACCGTGACCTTCGGCGCGGTCAAGCCCGGGCTGGTCGTGGGGGAGGGCCGTGGGCACGCCGGCGTCGTCCACCTGGTCGACCTCGGTCTCGAGCTCGGGCCGCCGGCCGCCCGGCAGCTCACCGACGGCGACGTCGCGGCGCTGCTGCCCGACCCCGGTGCCGGTGACGACAAGTACTCCCAGGGCGTGGTCGGCATCCATGCGGGCTCGGCCACCTACCCCGGTGCCGGCGTGCTGTGCACCGGCGCCGCGCTGCGCACCCGGCCCGGGCTGGTCCGGTACGCCGGCACCGCGGCCGAGGGCGTGCGGGCGGCGTGGCCCGAGGCGATCGTGAGCAGCGGCCGGCCCGCCGACGCCGGCCGGGTGCAGGCCTGGGTGGTCGGGCCCGGCGGGGGCACCGACGACGAGGCCCGCGACGTGCTGGCCGAGGTGCTCGCCCTCGACCTGCCCGTGCTGGTCGACGCCGACGGCCTGACCCTCCTCGCCGACGACCTCGACCTGGTCCGCCACCGGAGCGCCCCCACCGTGCTCACCCCGCACGACCGCGAGTTCACCCGCCTCGGGTTCGACCTCGCCGGTGACCGCATCGGCGCCGCCCGGTCCGCGGCGGCCGACCTGGGGGCCGTGGTGCTGCTCAAGGGCGACGCGACCGTCGTGGCCGGCCCCGACGGGACGACGTTCGTCAACGGCACCGGCACCCCGTGGCTGGCCACCGCCGGCACCGGCGACGTGCTCAGCGGGGTGGTCGGCGCCCTGCTGGCCACCGGGCTGCCGGCCGTTGAGGCAGCTGCCGCCGGGGCGCACCTGCACGGCCGCGCCGGCCAGCTGGCGGCCGCGGGCGGACCGCTGATCGCCTCCGACCTGGTGCGGCACCTGCCCGCCGCCGTGCACCGCGTGCAGGGCGGGCTGGGACACTCGAGGGCGTGACCCAGCCGAACCGGGCCCAGCCGAGCAGTGCCGTGCCGCACCGGGCCGAGGTCGTCGTCGACCTCGACGTGATCGCCGCCAACGCTGCTGCCCTGCGCGAGCGGGTGGGTCGGCCGCTCATGGCCGTGGTCAAGGCCGACGGCTACGGCCACGGCCTGGTCCCCGCCGCCCGGGCCGCCCTGGCCGGGGGCGCCGACGCGCTCGGCGTGACCGTGCTCGAGGAGGCCCTGGCGCTGCGGGCGGCCGGGGTGACCGCACCGGTGCTGTCCTGGCAGCACGTGCCCGGCGCCGACTACGCCGCGGGCATCACCGCCGACGTCGAGCTGTCGGTGAACGCCGACTGGGCACTGGCCGAGGTCGTCGACGCGGCGCGCGCCGCCGGGCGCACCGCCGCCGTGCAGCTGTTCGTCGACACCGGCCTGTCCCGCGAGGGCGCCACGGTCGCCGACTGGCCGGCGCTGGTCGAGGCCGCCGTGCGGGCGCAGGCCGACGGCGACGTCGTCGTCACCGGGCTGTGGAGCCACCTGGCGTACGCCGACGAGCCCACCCACCCGACCATCGGCACCCAGGTCGCGGTGTTCGAGGAGGCCACCGCGCTGGCCCGCGGCGCCGGGCTCACCGAGGCCCGCCGGCACCTGGCGAACTCCGCGGCCACGGTCGCGCTGCCGCACACCTGGTACGACCAGGTGCGGCCCGGTGTCGCCGTCTACGGCCTGGACCCGCTCGGCGGCGACCCGGCCGTGCACGGCCTGCGCCCGGCCATGACGGTGCGGGCCCGGGTCGCGCTGACCAAGCGCGTGCCGGCCGGCACCGGGGTCTCCTACGGCCACACCCACCACACCGCGGCCGCGGCGAACCTGGCACTGGTCCCGGTCGGGTACGCCGACGGCGTGCCCCGTGCGGCGGGCAACCGGGCGCAGGTGCTGGTCGCCGGTGCCCGGCGCACGATCGCCGGCCGGGTCTGCATGGACCAGTTCGTGCTCGACCTCGGCGACGACGAGCTGGCCCCCGGCGACGAGGTGGTGCTGTGGGGCCCCGGCGACGCCGGCGAGCCCACCGCGCAGGACTGGGCCGACGTGCTCGACACCATCCACTACGAGCTGGTCACCCGGGTCGGTGGCCGGTTCACCCGCACCTACCGCGGCAGCGCGGGGGTCGCCCCGTGAAGCCGCCGCAGCCCCGCACGGTGGGGCTGGTCGGCGGCCTGCTCGGTCTGGCGGCCGCCGGCGCCGCCGTCGGCGTGGCCGCCACCCGGGCGGCGTCGTCCCGGGTCCGGGCCGACCGGGTGGGTCCGGTGCCCGGGGACGTACCGCTGCCGCCCGCGGACGCCCCTGAGGTCCCCGAGGCCCCTGGCGGCCGGAGCGGCCGGGCGGGCAAGGGTGGCCGGGGTGGCCGGGCCACCGACGTCACCGATTTGCCGGCCGAGGTGCAGCGGGCCGACGACCCCCTCGGCTCCGGGTCGCGCCCGGCCGACCGCACCTCGCTGGTGCACGCCACCGACGGGGTGCTGCTGCACGTCGAGGAGGTCGGGCCCACGGATGCCCCGCTCACCGTGGTCCTGGTGCACGGCTACACGCTGTCCATGGCGTCGTGGACCTTCCAGCGGCGCGACCTGGGCCGTGCGGTGGCCACCGGCAACGGCCACGCGCCGCAGGCCCGCCTGGTGTTCTACGACCAGCGCGGCCACGGCGCCTCGGCCCGCGGCGACGCCGCGCACTCCACGGTCGACCAGCTGGCCGAGGACCTCGTGTCCGTGCTCGACGCCTGCGTGCCCCGCGGCCCGGTGGTGCTGGTCGGGCACTCGATGGGCGGCATGACGGTGCTGCAGCTGGCCGCCCGCCGTCCCGACCTGTTCGGCGGGCGGGTCGTCGGGGTGGGCCTGGTGTCCACGTCGGCCGGCGGGCTGGAGGACCTCGACCTCGGCCTGCCCGGGGTGCTCACCCGGGTGCGCGCAGCGGTGTTCCCGGTCGCCGGCTTCGTCATGCGGCACCGTCCCACCTTCGCGGAGTGGATCCGCCGCTCGGCCGCCGACGTGGTCAGCTGGGCCACCAGGGCGCTGTCGTTCGCCGGCGATGAGGTCGACCCCCGGCTGGTCGACTACGTCGACGCCATGATCGGGGGCACCCCGGTCGAGGTCATCGCCGAGTTCTACCCGGCCATCGTCGGGCTCGACGCGGAGGCGGCCATCGAACCGCTGGCGCACGTCCCGGTGCTGGTGCTCACCGGCGACGAGGACAAGCTCATCCCGCAGGGGCACAGCGACCGGCTGGTCGCCGAGCTGACCGCCGCCGGTGCGCGCGACGTGCGCTACCGGGTGGTGCCGCACTCGGGGCACCTGGTGCTGCTCGAGCACCCCGACGAGGTGACCGCCGCGATCACCGAGCTGGTCCGCCGGGCGGCCGCCCGATGAGGCGCACGCTCACCACCGTCGAGGACACCCGGGCCCTCGGCGTCGAGCTGGCGGCGCTGCTGCGGGCCGGGGACCTGGTCGTGCTGTCCGGGCCGCTGGGTGCGGGCAAGACGGCCCTGACCCAGGGCATCGGGGCCGGCCTGGGCGTGCGCGGGCCGGTCACGTCGCCGACGTTCGTGCTGGCCCGGGTGCACCGCGGCGGGCGGTTGCCGCTGGTGCACGTCGACGCCTACCGGCTCGGCTCGTTGCTCGACGTCGACGACCTCGACCTCGACGCGACGCTCGAGGAGTCGGTGACCGTCGTGGAGTGGGGGCACGGGCTGGTCGAGCAGCTGGCCGACGAGCACCTGGTGGTCGAGCTGGCCCGCGACGACGACGATGTCCGGACGGCGACGCTGGTGCCGCACGGGCCCTCGTGGACCGCCCGGCTGCGGCCGACCAGGCAGCGCTCCACGGTCCGGGTGCTGCTGGTCGACGACGCCGACCGGGTGCTGCTGTTCCACGACAGCGACGCGGGCCTGGACCCCGTGGTCACCTGGTGGATGACCCCCGGCGGCGGCATCGACGAGGGCGAGGACGACCTGACCGCCGTCGTGCGGGAGCTGGCCGAGGAGACCGGCCTGGACGTCGACCGGGCCGCGGTGCAGGGGCCGATCGCCCGCCGGCGGGTGCGGCACGGGTTCAGCGACGTGGTGGTCGACCAGCGCGATGCGTTCTACGTCGTCCGCGTGCCGGCGTTCGAGGTCTCGGTCGCCGGCCACACCGAGGACGAGCAGCGCACGATCCTGGGCCACCGGTGGTGGACCCGCGCCGAGCTGGCCGGCACCGACGAGACGGTCTACCCGGGGGGCCTGGAGCAGCTGCTGACCCTGGCGGGGGAGCCCGACCGCTGGCCGGTGGAGCTGCCCGACGTCGACGAGTCCACGCTCGCCTGACCGGCCGCGGCTAACCTGGTCCGTCGTGCTCACCTTGGCCATCGACACCGCGACGCCGACCCTCGTGGTCGGGGTCGCCGACGGCGACCGCGTGCTGACCGAGGCCGCCGTCCCGTCGGGCACCCGGCACGCCGAGCTGCTCACCCCCACGGTCACCGCCGTGCTGGCCGAGGCCGGCGTGGCGCTGCGCGACGTCGGCCGGTTCGTGGTCGGGCTGGGCCCAGGCCCCTACACCGGCCTGCGGGTCGGCATCGTGACCGCCGCGGCCCTCGGCGACGTGGTCGGCGCCCCCGTGCACGGGGTGTGCTCCCTGGACGCCGTCGGCACGGGCCCCCGCGTCGTCCTCACCGACGCCCGGCGCAAGGAGGTCTACTGGGCCGCCTACGACGGCGACCGGCTCACCGGCCCCGACGTCGGACGCCCCGAGGACCTCGACCTGCCCGACCTGCCGGTGGTCGGCGACGACCGGTTCGCCGAGCGCCTGGGCCGCCCGGTGACCGCCGCGGAGGTCACCACCGCAGGCCTGCTGCGCGCCGTCCCCGGCGGCGACCCGGCCCCGCTGACCCCGCTCTACCTGCGCCGACCCGACGCCGTCCCGAACATCACCCGCAAGCCGGTCTCGCGGTGATCGAGCTGCGGCCGATGACCGCTGCGGACCTCACCGCCGTCATGCGGCTGGAGGAGGAGCTCTTCGCCCCGGACACCTGGACCCGGGCGATGTACGTCGAGGAGCTCGGCATGACCGACACCCGCAGCTACACCGTCGCGGTCGAGGACGACGAGGTCGTGGGCTACGCCGGCCTGATCGCCTACCCCGACGAGGCCCACGTGGCCACGATCGGCGTCACCGGCTCGCGGCAGGGCCGGGGCATCGGCGGGCGGCTGCTCGACGCGCTGCTGGCCGAGGCCGACCGGCGCTGCCCCGTCGTGCTGCTCGAGGTGCGGGCATCCGACGAGGCGACCCAGGGGCTGTACGCCCGGCGCGGGTTCGTGCCCATCGGGGTGCGGCCGAACTACTACCCGAACAGCGGCGAGGACGCGGTGGTGATGAAGCGTGGCTGAGGACCCGACGGGGCAGGCGCTCGTGCTGGGGTTCGAGACCAGCTGCGACGAGACCGGCATCGGCCTGGTGCGTGGGCGGACCCTGCTGTCCGACGCCCTCGCCACCTCGATGGCCGAGCACGAGCGCTTCGGCGGGGTGGTGCCCGAGATCGCCTCGCGGGCGCACCTGGAGGCGATGGTGCCGACCGTGCACCGCGCGCTCGCCGACGCCGGGGTGACCGCGGGCGACGTCGACGCCGTCGCGGTGACCAGCGGGCCAGGGCTCACCGGGGCGCTGCTGGTCGGGGTGGCGGCGGCGAAGGCGTACGCGCTGGCGCTCGGCGTCCCGCTGTACGGGGTGAACCACCTGGCCGCGCACGTCGCGGTCGACGAGCTCGAGCACGGCCGGCTGGCCGAGCCCAGCATCGCCATGCTCGTCTCCGGCGGGCACAGCTCGATCCTTCTGGTGCCCGACCTCTCCCAGGACGTGCAAGAGCTCGGCCGCACCATCGACGACGCCGCCGGCGAGGCCTTCGACAAGGTCGCCCGCGTGCTGGACCTGCCCTTCCCGGGCGGCCCGCCGATCGACCGTGAGGCGCTCGCCGGCGACCCGCGCGCCATCGCCTTCCCGCGCGGGCTCACCGGCCCGCGCGACGCGGCCTACGACTTCTCCTTCTCCGGGCTCAAGACCGCCGTCGCCCGGTGGGTGGAGGCTCAGCAGCGCGACGGCGTGCCCGTGCGCGTCCCCGACGTCGCGGCGAGCTTCCAGGAGGCCGTGGTCGACGTCCTCACCGCGAAGGCCGTGCGGGCCTGCCGCGACCACGGCGTGGACCACCTGGTGATCGGCGGGGGGGTGGCGGCGAACTCGCGGCTGCGCGCGGTCGCCCAGGAGCGCTGCGACGCCGCCGGCATCGTGCTGCGGGTCCCCAGCCGCCGGCTGTGCACCGACAACGGCGCCATGGTGGCCGCGCTCGGGTCCCGGTTGGTGGAGGCCGGCGTCACGCCCAGCGACCCCGACCTCGGCGCCGACAGCTCGCTGCCGATCACGGTGGTCTCGCGCTAGGAGGAGGACCCGATCGCCCCACGTCGTGCTCCGCACGCCGTGGGGCCCTGCGACCTGGCCGGCACCGCCACCGCAGCTGCGCACTCACGGCTCGCAGAGCAGGACGGTGGGGACGTCGGCCACCCGGGTGACGACGACGACCGCCCGGCCCTCGCCCTTCCCGCGCAGCTGCTTGACCAGGGCCTCGGGCTCGACCGCCGACCCGCGCCTCTTCACCACGACCCGCCCGATGCCGCGCTCGCGCAGCAGCCCCCGCAACCGCTTCACCGAGAACGGCAGCACGTCGGTGATCCGGTAGGAGGTCACCCACGGGGAGTCGGCGGGGGCGTCGGAGGTCAGGTAGGCGATCTGCCCGTCGACCAGGGTGGCGCCGAGCTGGTCGGCGACGGTGGCCACGAGGCCCGAGCGGATCACCGCGGGGTCGGGCTCGTGCAGCCACCCCCGCGGCGCCGCCACCGGTGCCCGGCCCGGGTCGGCGTCGGCGCACAGTTCGTGCACGGCACCCGCCCGGACGACCGTCGCGCGCCGCCAGGTGGTGGACACCCCACGGCCCCACAGCAGCGCCTCGACGATCGAGCCGCCCACCGACACCCACTCGGCCTCGACCCCCTCGGGCACCCGGTCGTGGTCCAGGCCCGGTGCCACCTTGACCACGCAGCAGGGCACGGCGTCGAGCAGCGCGACCACGGTCGACCACGGTGGGGACCATCCCGCGGGGTCCAGGACGCGGCGTCCCCCCGCGCGCCGGGCGGGGTCCAGGACGGCGGCCGTGCACCCGGCCACCCGGCCGTCGCGGGCGGCGGCCACCAGCTCGACGACGTCGGCGTCGCGGACCTGCACCGCCAGCCCGAGGGCCGCGGCGTTGTGCGCGGTCAGCTCGCGGGCGACCGGGTCCCGGTCCACGGCGACGACGTCGGCGCCGGCCCGGGCCAGCGCGAGGCTCTCGGTGCCGGCCGCGCACCCGAGGTCGACGGCGGTGGTGGCCCCGCCGGCCAGCAGCCGGGCGGCCCGGCGGTCGGCGAGCTCGGGTCGGCCCGCCTGCTCGAGGGTGTCTCCGGTGAACAGCATCCGGTCGGCGTCGGGGCCGAAGGCGGCGCGGGCCTTCTCCCGCTGCCGGGCGACGCCCCAGGCCGGCCCGCCCAGGTCGGCGCCGAACTCGGCGCGCAGCCGCGACAGCGCCGCGACGACGTCGGTGCGGTCGGCCAGCAGGGCGCGCGCCCGGGCCAGTGCAGCGGCGCCCTCGGGGGTGGCCAGCGCGCGCAGCTGACGGACGACTTCCTCGACGGGCTGCTCGACCTCGGACGGCACCGGCACAGCGTGGACCATCCGACCGGGGGAGCGGGGGGCGACCCGCTTGAGCGGCTGGCACTCGGGTGGGTAGAGTGCCAATCGACACGGGCCGGGCCTGACCCCCGCGACGGCAGAACCCGGCCCCCGTGCCACAGCATCAGCACCATCCACTGCTCGTCGGACGAGAAGGGGGAGTCACCACGTGACCACCGCCACCAAGGTCAGCATCAAGCCGCTCGAGGACCGCGTCGTCGTCCAGGCCAACGAGGCCGAGACCACCACGGCCTCCGGTCTGGTCATCCCGGACACGGCCAAGGAGAAGCCCCAGGAGGGCACCGTCGTCGCCGTCGGCCCCGGCCGCATCGACGACAACGGCAACCGCGTCCCGCTGGACGTGAACGTGGGCGACGTCGTCGTCTACTCGAAGTACGGCGGCACCGAGGTGCGCTACGCCGGCGAGGACTACCTCGTGCTGTCGGCCCGCGACCTGCTGGCCGTCGTCGAGAAGTAGAAGGACCACGTCGCCCCCCACCGTGCGCTCCGCGCCCGGCGGGACCCTGCGACGTAGCCGTTCCAGCACGACCCTGAACCGCCCCGGGCGACCCGAGCACCACCGGGTCCCGGGGCGGTTCTCGTTCCCCATGCCCTGAACCACCCGATCGAGAGGTCTTCCGTGCCCAAGATCATCCACTTCGACGAGGACGCCCGGCGTTCCCTCGAGCGCGGCGTCGACAAGCTCGCCGACGCCGTGCGCGTGACCCTGGGCCCCCGCGGCCGCAACGTGGTCATCGACAAGAAGTTCGGCGCCCCGACCATCACCAACGACGGCGTCACCATCGCCCGCGAGGTCGACCTCGAGGACCCCTTCGAGAACCTCGGCGCGCAGCTGGCCAAGAACGTCGCCACGAAGACCAACGACGTCGCCGGCGACGGCACCACCACCGCCACCGTGCTGGCCCAGTCGCTGGTCCACGAGGGCCTGCGCAACGTCGCCGCCGGGGCCAACCCGACCGCGCTGGGCCGGGGCATCCACGCGGCCGTCGCCGCCGTGCAGGCCGCCCTCGACGAGGTCGCCATCCCGGTCGACGAGAAGCGGGCCATCGCCCACGTCGCCACCATCTCCGCCCAGGACGCCGTCATCGGCGACCTCATCGGCGAGGCCATGGAGAAGGTCGGCAAGGACGGCGTCATCACCGTCGAGGAGTCCAACACCCTCGACACCGAGCTGGTCGTCACCGAGGGCCTGGCCTTCGACAAGGGCTACCTGTCGCCCTACTTCGTGACCGACCAGGAGTCGATGGAGGCCGTCCTCGACGACGCCCTCGTGCTGCTGGTGTCGGGCAAGGTCTCGGCCCTGGCCGACCTGCTCCCGCTGCTGGAGAAGGTGCTGGGCTCCGGCGCCCGCCCGCTGCTCATCGTGGCCGAGGACGTCGAGGGCGAGGCGCTGTCCACCCTGGTGGTCAACTCCATCCGCAAGACGGTCAAGGTCGTCGCGGTGAAGTCGCCGTTCTTCGGCGACCGTCGCAAGGCCTTCATGCAGGACCTCGCCGTCGTCACCGGCGGCCAGGTGGTCACCGAGGACGTCGGCCTCAAGCTGTCCGAGGTCGGCCTCGAGGTGCTCGGCACCGCCCGTCGGGTCACCGTGACCAAGGACGACACCGTCCTGGTCGACGGCGGGGGCCAGCCCACCGCCGTGTCCGACCGGGTCGCCCAGATCCGCCGCGAGATCGAGGCGACCGACTCCGACTGGGACCGGGAGAAGCTGCAGGAGCGGCTGGCCAAGCTGGCCGGCGGCATCGGCGTCATCCGCGTCGGGGCGGCCACCGAGGTCGAGATGAAGGAGAAGAAGCACCGCATCGAGGACGCCATCGCCGCGACCCGCGCTGCGGTCGAGGAGGGCGTCGTCCCCGGTGGTGGCTCCGCGCTGGTGCACGCCGCCGCGGCGGTCGACGCGCTCACCCTGACCGGTGACGAGGCCACCGGTGCCCGGTCGGTGCGCAAGGCCCTGGACGCCCCGCTGACGCAGATCGCGTCCAACGCGGGCTTCGAGGGTCCGGTCGTGGTCGGCAAGGTGCGCGAGCTCGGTGTCGGCCACGGCTTCGACGCCGCGACCGGCGAGTACGGCGACCTGGCCGCCCAGGGCGTCATCGACCCGGTGAAGGTGACCAAGGCCGCCCTCGGGCACGCCGCCTCCATCGCGGCGATGATCCTGACCACCGACTCCGCGGTGGTCGAGGCACCCGAGGAGACCCACGAGCACGCCGGCGGCGGCCACCACGGCCACAGCCACGGCGGCCACGGCCACTCGCACTGACGGAAGGGCCCCCTCGCCCCCCCGGGGTGCACGCTCCGCGCGCACCCCGGGGCCCGGCGAGGGGGCCGTTCCAGCACCTCACCATGACGAAGGGCCGGTCGACCATCCGTGGTCGACCGGCCCTTCGTGGTTCGGGGGGAGTGCCCCCTGCGTCAGACGCCGACGCGGAGGGGGGCGTTCTCGGCGGCGATGAGCCGGGTGCGCTCCTCCTCGCTCATGCCGCCCCACACGCCGTAGGGCTCGCGCACGCTCAGGGCGTGCTTCAGGCAGGCGTCGATCACGGGGCAGGTGCCGCACACGGCCTTGGCGGCGGCCTGGCGGCGGGCCCGGGCGGGGCCGCGCTCGCCGTCGGGGTGGAAGAACAGCGACGTGGACTCACCACGGCACGAGCCGTGCAGTTGCCAGTCCCAGACCTCGGCGACGGGGGTGGGCAGGCGGCGGATGTCAGCCATGGGGTGGTCCTCCTGTACTCGGGCCGGCCGGGGTGCTGCCCGGCGCTCAGCCCCCACTGCCCGGTCGTGATCACGTCCAAACCGAACCGGACCAACCTTCTTCTGCGGGATCGGCCGATCTGTGCTTGCCGGTCGCTCCCCGGCACCACCACGCACGCCCCTCACCCGGCGGGGTGACACCCGCTGGGCACCTGGGCGGCGGGCGATCAAGGTGGGTGGCGCCCCCGCCGACCACCGGGTGGGGGACACGGACGCCCCCGATCGGGTGCACCCGGTGAGGACAGGAGCTGACGTGATCGAGGACAGGACCCGCAACGCGGTCAACGGGGGCAACGGCTCCACCCTGGGCGGAGCCACCGTCTGGGTGTTCGACGAGCGTCGGCGGGTGCGCGACGACGTCGCCGCCCGCCTGGTCGCCCTGCCCTTCGTCGGTCGCGTCGAGGCCGTCGGCGACGCCGCGTCGCTGCTGGCCCGCCTGGCCACCCGTCAGCCCGACGTCCTCATGGTCGGCACCCAGCGCGCCACCGACAACGGCCTCGCCGTCGCCACCCAGGTGCTGCGCACCCACCCCGCCCTGTCGGTCGTGGTGCTCGGCGCCCCCGACGACGCCGAGACCGTGCGGGCCGCCGTCGCCACCGGGGCCCGCGGGTACCTGCGCTGGGACGCCTCCCCGGTCGAGATGGGGCTGGGCATCTCGCGGGCCGGCCTGCGCGTCGAGCCCGGCAGGGGTCCGCACGCCGGCCCCCTGTCCTCGGTCGGGGCCTCCTCCGCGCCGGCGTGGTCGGGGTCCAGCGCCCTCGTGTCCTCCGGCCCCACGGTCCGTGCCGCCGTCCGGGTCGACGTGCCGGCGGTGTCGCTGTCGGTCCGTGAGATGCAGGTGCTGACCGGCATGAGCCAGGGCAAGAGCAACGCCCAGATCGGCCGTGAGCTCTACCTGTCCGAGGACACGATCAAGACCCACGCCCGCCGGCTGTTCCGCAAGCTCGGCGCCAAGGACCGCGCGGAGGCCGTCGCCACCGGCTTCCGCCGGGGCATGATGAGCTGATCCGCACCCCCAGCTGGCGCCTGCTAGCGTCCGCCCACGTGCAGGTCAGCGTCGTCGTACCGACCTACAACGAGTCGGCCACGGTCGTCGAGCTGCTGCGTCGCGTCGACGCCGCGGTCGGTGGTCCGCGCACCGAGGTCGTGGTGGTCGACGACTCCACGGACGGCACGGCCGACCTCGCCCGCGAGGTGGGCAGCACGCTGCGCTCGGACGTCGTGGTCATCCACCGCGACCAGCCCACCGGAGGGCTGTCCGGTGCCGTGGTCGCCGGGCTGCGCGCCGCGCGCGGCGCGCAGTGCGCCGTCATGGACGCCGACCTGCAGCACCCGCCCGAGGACCTGCCCCGGCTGCTGGCCGCCCTGGACGACGCCGACGTGGCGGTCGCCTCCCGGTACACCGCGGGCGGCGGGGCCGACGGCCTGTCCAGCTGGCTGCGGCACGGCGTCTCGCGGGTCACCACCCTGGTCACCCGGGCGATGTTCCCCACCCGGCTGCGGGCCTGCACCGACCCGATGACCGGCTTCTTCGCCCTGGACCGCAGTCGCGTCGACCTCGCCGAGCTGCGGCCCAAGGGCTTCAAGATCCTGCTCGAGATCCTGGTGCGTCGCCGGCGGTCGGTGGCCGAGGTGCCCTTCACCTTCGGCCCGCGCCGCGCCGGCACGTCGAAGGCCTCGCTGCGCCAGGGCCTGTGGTTCCTCTGGCAGCTGGTCGACCTCCGCTTCGGCCGCATGTCCGGGTTCGCGCTCATCGGCGCCCTCGGTGCGGTGGCCAACGTGCTGCTGGTGTCGGTGCTGGTCGCGCTGGGGATGCCGTTCCTGCCCGCGGCGGTGATCGCCGCCGAGGTCACGATGGTCGGCAACTTCGTGCTGCAGGAGAAGTTCGTGTTCGGCGACCTCGTCGCCGGGGCCGAGTCGGTGCGCCGCCGCTTCCTGAAGTCCTTCGCGTTCAACAACGTGGAGAGCGCGATCCGCATCTCGCTGGCGTGGTGGCTGGTCTCGCACGGGGTGCTGCACAGCGCGATCGCCACCGCGGTCACCCTGGCCGTCGCCTTCGTGGCCCGGTTCGTGTTCCACGCGCTGGTGGTCTACCGGCCGCGGGAGGACACCCGGGTGCCGGTCGCCCGCTGAACCCTCCGTCCAGCTGCGGCCGGCTCAGTCCTCGCGGGCGTGGCGACCGGCCGTGCGGCCCTCGCCCTGCCCGCCGCCGGGCTCGTCGGCCTCCGCGCGGGCGGCCACCCCGTCGGCGTAGCCGCTGGCGTAGTCCCAGCTGACGTAGTCGTCGGGGTCGGGGTCGAAGGGCGGTTCGTGCCGGCCGGTCTGGCCCTCGTCGAGCAGCTGCCGCAGGTTGGCCTGCATGAGCGCCCAGTCGACGTGGTGCTCCTCGTCGCAGTCGGGGCAGTCGACGACGATGCCCTTCACCCCAGTGGGCTCCAGCAGCGTGCGGAACACCTCGAGGTCGGCCAGGTCGTCGAGCACGCCGGCGCGCTCCTCGGGCGACAGCGGGGGCGGCGGGGAGGCGTCGTCGTCCCCACCGGCGAAGGTGTCGTCCCACGAGGTCACGCGGTCGAGGGTAGGCGTCCCTGGGGTGTGACGGGGGCGGCAGCCTACGATCAACTGGGTACCGCTGCGCCGTCCCGGCGCCTGTCCGCGGTGCTCCCCGGACGAGAGGTGGCGGCACCCGTGCAGCCCGACGCCAGCACCCCCGAGCTCCCCGCGAAGTTCGCGCCGCTCGGCCTGACCTACGACGACGTCCTGCTGGTGCCCGGTGCCTCCGACGTCGTCCCGGCCGAGGTCGACACCTCCTCCCTGCTCACCCGCGGCATCAGGCTGGCCATCCCGCTGGTCTCCAGCGCCATGGACACCGTGACCGAGGCCCGCATGGCCATCGCCATGGCCCGGGCCGGCGGCGTGGGCATCCTGCACCGCAACCTCGCCGCCGAGGAGCAGGCCGGCCAGGTCGACCTGGTCAAGCGCTCGGAGTCCGGGATGATCACCAACCCGGTCACCTGCTCGCCCGGCGACACCCTCGCCCACGTCGACGCCCTGTCCGGCCGCTACCGCATCTCCGGGGCGCCCGTGGTGGACGAGGACGGCGTGCTGGTCGGCATGGTCACCAACCGCGACATGCGGTTCGAGTCCGACCACGCCAACCGGCTCGTGCGCGACGTCATGACGCCGCTGCCGCTGGTCACCGCCCCGGTCGGGGTCGACGGCGAGACGGCGCTGGCCCTGCTGCGCCAGCACAAGGTCGAGAAGCTGCCGCTGGTCGACGACGCCGGCCGGCTGCGCGGGCTGATCACCGTCAAGGACTTCATCAAGCGCGACCAGTACCCCAACTCCACCAAGGACGCCGACAACCGCCTCGTGGTGGGTGCCGCGCTCGGCGTGGGCGAGGACGCCTACAAGCGGGCCGGCCTGCTGGTCGACGCCGGCGTCGACGTCCTCGTGGTCGACACCGCGCACGGCCACCAGCGCGCCGTGCTCGAGATGGTGGCCCGGGTGAAGAAGGACTTCGCCGGGGTGGGCCACGGCGTGCAGGTGGTCGGCGGCAACGTCGCCACCCGGGCCGGCGCGCAGGCGCTGGTCGACGCCGGGGTCGACGGCGTGAAGGTGGGCGTGGGCCCGGGCTCGATCTGCACCACCCGCGTGGTCGCCGGCGTCGGCGTCCCGCAGGTCACCGCGGTCTACGAGGCGTCCCTGGCCTGCAAGCCGGCCGGCGTGCCGGTCATCGCCGACGGCGGTCTGCAGTACTCCGGCGACATCGCCAAGGCGCTGGTGGCCGGGGCCGACACCGTGATGCTGGGCAGCCTGTTCGCCGGCGTCGAGGAGGCTCCGGGCGACCTGGTCTTCATGAACGGCAAGCAGTACAAGTCCTACCGCGGCATGGGGTCCCTGGGCGCCATGCAGAAGCGCGGCAACCAGTCCTACAGCCGCGACCGCTACTTCGCCGACGACGTCCTGTCCGACGACAAGCTCGTGCCCGAGGGCATCGAGGGCCAGGTGCCCTACCGCGGCGCGCTGTCGGGCGTCGCCCACCAGCTCGTCGGCGGCCTGCGCGCGTCGATGGGCTACGCCGGCGCGGCCACCGTCGCCGAGCTCCAGGAGAAGGGCCAGCTCACCCGCATCACCGCGGCCGGCCTGACCGAGAGCCACCCGCACGACATCCAGATGACCGTCGAAGCTCCCAACTACCGGGCCCGGTGACCAGCAGTGCCAGTGCGTGACAACGTCGAGATCGGGCTGAACCGCTTCGCCCGCCGCGGCTACGACCTCGACGAGGTCTCCATCGTGCCCAGCCGGCGCACCCGGGACGTCGACGACGTCTCCACCGCCTGGCAGATCGACGCCTTCCGGTTCGACATCCCGCTGGTGGCCAGCCCCTCGGACGCCGTCATGAGCCCGGCCACCGCGGTGGCCGTGGGCAAGGCCGGCGGCCTCGGCGTGCTCAACGCCGAGGGCCTGTGGACCCGGTACGACGACCCCACCGACGTCTACCGGCAGCTGCGCGAGGCCGCGGCGTCGGGCACCTCGGCCACCGCGCTCCTCCAGCAGATCTACCGCGAGCCGGTCCGCCCCGAGCTGGTCACCGCACGGGTGAAGGAGCTGCGCGACTCCGGCGTCACCTCGGCGGTGCGCATCAGCCCGCAGCACACCGAGGCGCTCGCGCCGGCCGTGCTGGCCGGCGGGGTCGACCTGCTGGTCATCCAGGGCACGATCGTCTCCGCCGAGCACGTCACCACCCAGGACGACTCCCTGAACCTCAAGGAGTTCATCGCCGACCTCGACGTCCCGGTGATCGTGGGCGGTGCGGCCGACTACCAGACCACGCTGCACCTCATGCGCACCGGCGCGGCGGGGGTCATCGTGGGCGTCGGCGCCGACAGCGCGTCGACCGGCGACCACGTCATGGGTGTGCGGGTGCCGCTGGCCACCGCCATCGCCGACGCCGCCGCGGCGCGCCGCGACTACCTCGACGAGACCGGCGGGCGGTACGTGCACGTCATCGCCAACGGCCGCATCGAGACGTCCGGGGCGATCGCCCGGGCGCTGGCCTGCGGGGCCGACGCCGTCCAGCTGGGCGAGCCGCTGCGCTCGGCGTCCGAGGCCCCGGCCGGCGGCGCGTGGTGGGACTCCGTCGCCGCGCACCCCCGCCTGCCCCGCGGCGAGGTCACCGGTCCGGTCGGCGCCGGCGCGCCGCTGGAGCAGGTGCTCAACGGCCCCGCCGTCGAGGCGGACGGCCGCACCAACCTGTTCGGCGCGCTGGCCCGCACGATGGCCAAGACCGGCTACCGGGACCTCAAGGAGTTCCAGCGGGTCGACCTGGTCATCGGGGGCTGAGCATGGACTTCCCCACGGTGCTCGTCGTCGACTTCGGCGCGCAGTACGCCCAGCTGATCGCCCGCCGCATCCGCGAGGCCGGGGTGTACTCCGAGCTGGTGGGCTCCGACGTCCCCGTCGCCGAGGTGCTGGCCCGCAAGCCGGCGGCCATCGTGCTGTCCGGCGGGCCGTCCTCGGTGTACGCCGAGGGTGCCCCGCAGGTCGACCCGGCGCTGTTCGAGGCCGGCGTGCCCGCCTTCGGGATCTGCTACGGCTTCCAGGCCATGGCGCAGTCCCTCGGCGGCACCGTCGCGCACACCGGTGACCGCGAGTACGGCGGCACGCCGCTGACCGTCACCACCGGCAACCGCCTGTTCGGCGAGACCCCGCTGGAGCAGTCGGTGTGGATGAGCCACGGCGACGCCGTCTCCGCGGCTCCGCCCGGCTTCACCGTCACGGCCACCTCCACCGGCGCACCGGTGGCGGCGTTCGAGGACGTCGACCGCAGGCTCGCCGGCGTGCAGTTCCACCCCGAGGTCAAGCACACCGCGCACGGCCAGACGGTGCTCGAGCACTTCCTGTTCGACATCGCCGGGCTGGAGAAGACCTGGACGATGGCCAACGTCGTCGAGGAGCAGGTCGAGGCGGTCCGCGCGCAGATCGGGGACAAGCGAGCGCTGTGCGCGCTGTCCGGCGGCGTCGACTCCGCCGTGGCCGCGGCACTCGTGCAGCGGGCCATCGGCGACAAGCTCACCTGCGTCTACGTCGACCACGGGCTCATGCGCGAGGGCGAGACCGAGCAGATCGAGCGCGACTTCGTCGCCGTCACCGGCGCGGACCTCCGGGTGGTCGACGCACGCGAGCAGTTCCTCACCGCGCTCGCCGGGGTCAGCGACCCCGAGCAGAAGCGCAAGATCATCGGTCGCGAGTTCATCCGGGTGTTCGAGCAGGCCGCCACCGACGTCGTCGCCGATGCCCAGGCACACGGCGAGACCGTGGAGTTCCTGGTGCAGGGCACCCTGTACCCCGACGTCGTCGAGTCCGGCGGCGGCACCGGGACGGCGAACATCAAGAGCCACCACAACGTCGGGGGGCTGCCCGAGGACCTCACCTTCACCCTCGTCGAGCCGCTGCGCACGTTGTTCAAGGACGAGGTGCGCGAGGTCGGCCTGCAGCTGGGCCTGCCCGAGTCGCTGGTGTGGCGCCAGCCGTTCCCGGGCCCGGGTCTGGGCATCCGCATCGTCGGCGAGGTGACCGCCGAGCGGCTGGACACGCTGCGCAAGGCCGACGCGATCGCCCGCGCCGAGCTCACCGCCGCGGGGCTGGACCGCGAGATCTGGCAGTGCCCGGTGGTGCTGCTGGCCGACGTCCGCTCGGTCGGCGTGCAGGGCGACGGCCGCACCTACGGCCACCCCGTGGTGCTGCGCCCGGTCTCCAGCGAGGACGCCATGACCGCGGACTGGACCCGGCTGCCCTACGACGTGCTGGCGAAGATCTCCACCCGGATCACCAACGAGGTGGCCGAGGTCAACCGGGTGACCCTCGACGTGACGAGCAAGCCCCCGGGCACCATCGAGTGGGAGTGACCCCGCACCCCCAGCACTGATCAGGGGGGTGCACGGAAGTCCGTCCTCCTCCACCGGATCCGGTGGAGGAGGACGGACTCCTGCGTCGGAGGACGGGGACGGTGGGTGAGCCAGGACCTCAGGCCCGGGTCCGCCGGAGCTCGTTGACGAGCAGGCCCGCGCCGGCGACGACCAGGACGACGGCGACGAACCCGCCGCCGAACATCCACCCCGGCAGCGAGGTGCCGACCAGGCCGAGCACCGCCACCAGGCAGAACACAGCGGCCGCGGTCAGCGCGAGGAGGTCGGGCAAGCGGCGTCCGGGCAGCGGGGCCACGCCCGTGCCCGTGCGGGCCCCGGTCCCGGCGGCGGTACCGGGGTCGACGCCGGCGCCGGCGACGGGCGGCGAGGCCCACGTGCTGCCCCCGTCGAGCAGGACGGCGGTGTCGCGCCGGTCGGCCTCCAGGGCGGGGTGGACGGCGTTGTCGCGGTGGGCGGTGTCGTGCTGGTCGCTGGCCTGGTCCGGGTGCACGGCGGTCTCCTCGGTCTCGTGCGGGGTGGTGGGCGGAGCGGGGTCGGGTTGGGGACGGCCGGGCTCAGCCACGGGTCACCGTCACGTCGCCGATGCCGGACTCGATGGTCAGCACGATCTCGGGCGTGCCGTCGTCGGTCCACCGCTGCCCCCCGGTGCCGGGGAAGAACCCACCCCGGGACCCGCCGTCGAGGACGTCGGCCTCGCCGACCCCGTTCTGGACGTCGACCTGGACGTCGGCCGATCGGGGCACCACGACCTCCACGTCGCCGATGCCGGCGTTGACCGACGTGGTGATCGGCCCGGTCAGGTCGGCCAGGTCGATGTTCGTCAGGTCGAGGTCGAGGTCGCCCACCCCGTTCTCGTAGCTGGACTGCACCTGGTCGGCGGCCCGCGGGAACTCGCTCCGGTCACCGACGCCCCCGGGGGCGCGGTCCCGGAAGCCGTGGCCCGCCGAGGCCACCACGACGGCGAAGGACAGCAGGACGCCGAGCGTGATCAGCGGCCCCCGGGAGGACCGCCCGCCGACGAACGCGCCGACACCCAGCCCCACCCCGACCACGAGCAGCGCGGTGCCCAGGAAGACGACCGGGCCCGGGTCCCACGGGGTGAGCCAGGCGACCAGCGACACCACGCCGAGGGACAGGAGCAGGGCGGCGACGGTGATCCCGGGGACCGGGGAGCGGGGCTCGGCCGGCTGGGGCGCGGCCACGGGCCCGCCGGCGGCGTCGACCGGGCGGGCCGGCATCAGCAGCCAGAGCAGCACGTACACCAGGAAGCCCGTGCCGCCGGCGAACACCAGGGCGATGAAGCCCACCCGCCACAGCAGGGCGTCGATGCCGGTGTACTCGGCCAGTCCGCCGCCGACGCCGCCGATCACCTTGTCGGTGCGGCTGCGGCGCAGCGGCGGTCGCGGCGCCGAGGACGGCGGCGGGGTCGCACCGGCCGGGGGCTCGGGGTAGGGCGGCAGCGGGGGAGGGGGAGCCTGCGGCGGGGATGGGGTCGTCATGCCGTCCAGCCTGTCGACGAGGGGGGCCCGACGGTATCGGGGAACACCCCGGTCCGTCCCTGATCCGGCCCCGTCAGGGTGTTCCCCGATGTGCCCGCCCACCCGCGCCGGGCACGATGGTCCGGTGACCACCACCGCCCCGCCGGCCGGCCCCGCCGTCGGCACCTCCCGGCCCCCGCTCCTGCGGGTCCGCGAGGGACGTGTGCTCGGCGGTGTGGCGGCCGGGACCGCCGACCACCTGCGGCTGGACCCGGTGCTCGTGCGCATCGCCTTCGTGCTGCTGGCCGTCGCGGGTGTGGGCGTGGTGGGCTACGCCCTGCTGTGGTTCTCGATGAGGTCCGCGCCGGAGGGCCACGTGCGCCCCGGGACGGCGAGTGCCCCCACGCGGCGGCACGTCGTCGGGTTGGTGCTGCTGGGCCTGGTGGCCCTCGTGCTCTCCAGCCAGCTGGACACCCTGGCCCGCAGCGACGTCGTCGTCCCCCTGGTGCTGGCCGGGGGTGGGCTGGCCGTCATCTGGTACCAGCTGGACACCGGCCGCACCGACGCCCGCTCGGCCCGCTGGGGTCTGGTCATCGGCGTGCTGCTGGCCGGGGGCGGGCTGTTCCTGCTGCTGGCCACGACCGGTCAGCTGGCCAACGCCCGCAACGGCTTCGTGGCCACCCTGGTCGTGCTGATCGGCATCGGGCTGGCCACCGCACCGGTGTGGCGCCGGCTGCTGGACTCCCGGTCGGCCGAGCGGGCCGCCCGCATCCGCTCCGAGGAGCGTGCGGCGGTGGCCGCCCACCTCCACGACTCGGTGCTGCAGACCCTCGCCCTGGTGCAGAAGCACGCCGGTGACCCGGTGCAGGTGACCCGGCTGGCCCGCGGCCAGGAGCGCGAGCTGCGCAGCTGGCTGTACTCGCCGCGGGCGGGGGCGTCGGGCACCTGGGCGGCGACGGTCGAGGCGATCGTCGCCGAGGTCGAGGCCGACCACGAGGTGGCGGTCGACCCGGTGGTGGTGGGCGACCTCCCCGTGGACGAGGCCGTGGAGGCCCTGGGCCGGGCCACCCGGGAGGCCGTCGTCAACGCCGCCAAGCACGCCGGGGTGACCACCGTCGACCTCTACACCGAGGTGACCGCCGACGCGGTGACGGTGTTCGTGCGCGACCGCGGGACGGGCTTCGACCCGGCGACGGTGCCCGCCGACCGCCGCGGGCTGCGCGACTCGGTCGTCGGCCGGCTGGCCCGGGTCGGCGGGACGGCGGACGTGCACTCCGCGCCCGGGTCGGGCACGGAGGTCGAGCTGGTGCTGCCGAGGAGGACGACGTGACCGAGCGGGTGCGGGTGTTCCTGGTCGACGACCACGCGATGGTGCGGTCGGGCGTCCGGGCCGAGCTGGGGGACGCCGTCGAGGTGGTCGGCGAGGCCGCCGACGTCGCCGAGGCCGTGGCCGGGGTGCGCGCGACGCGGCCGGACGTCGTGCTGCTCGACGTGCACCTGCCCGGCGGCGGCGGTCGTGCGGTGCTGGAGACGGTGCGGGCGGAGCTGCCCGACGTCCGGTGGCTGGCGCTGTCGGTGTCCGACGCCGCCGAGGACGTCATCGCCGTCATCCGGGCCGGCGCCCGCGGGTACGTCACGAAGACGATCAGCGGGCCGGACCTGCGCGACGCCGTCGTGCGGGTGGCCGGCGGGGACGCGGTGTTCTCCCCGCGGCTGGCCGGCTTCGTCCTCGACGCCTTCTCCGCCGGTCCCGCCGTCCCCGCGCCCGCACCGGACACCGACCCCGGGCTGGACCTGCTGTCGGCGCGGGAGCGGGAGGTCATGCAGCTGCTGGCCCGTGGCTACACCTACCGCGAGATCGGCCAGCGGTTGTTCATCTCGGTGAAGACGGTGGAGTCCCACGCCTCGAACGTGCTGCGCAAGCTCCAGCTCTCCAACCGCAACGAGCTCACCCGCTGGGCGGCGACCAACCGCCTGCTCTAGGCGGTGTGCACGATGTGGAAAGCCTCTGCGAGGCGGCCGTCGGGGAGGCCGTGGGTGCGGGCGGTCTGCCGCATCCAGCCACCGACGAACTCGCGCAGCTGACCCTCCGGCTGGTGCGCGACCTGGGTGACGTGCGACCCGAGCGCGGCGAACTTGCGCTCGGCGGTGTCGGTGACGTCGACGGCGTGCTGCGCCCGCGGGCTGGCCGACAGCCACACCTCGGACACCGTCCACGCCTCGAGGCCCTCGTCGGCCAGCAGCTCGGGGAAGGCGAAGGGGTTGCGGGCGTCGGGGTAGACCGCACGCAGCGTGGCCTCGCCGACCGTCATGTGGTCGGGGTGGCTGGCGCCGACCCGGTCCCACATGCGCTCGGGGGAGGTGGTGAGCACCCGGTCGGGGCGGACCTGACGGATCACCCGGGCGATGTCGCGGCGCAGGTCGAGCGTCTGCTCGACCCGGCCGTCGGGGTAGCCCAGCCAGTGCAGCTGCGTGACGCCGACGTGCGCGGCGGCGGCGGTCTGCTCGGCCCGGCGCAGTGGCCCCATCTGCTCGCGGGGGGTGTCGTCGAAGCCGCCGGCGTCGCCGTCGGTGACCAGGCAGTAGACGACCTCGGTGCCGGCGTCGGTCCAGGTGGCCACCGTGCCCGCGCTGCCGAAGTCGACGTCGTCGGGGTGGGCCAGCACGCACAGGACGCGGTCGACGTGCTCGGCGGGGGGCTGGGCGGGTGCGGTCACACGGGGCTCAAGTCCGCTCGCGGGGTGGGTGTTCCCGGGCTCACAACCGGCCGCGGCCCTGGCGGAGCAGCATCATGCCCAGCGCCGCGCCGTCGGTGCCCAGGGCGTCCTGGAACTTCGCGAGCACCTGCTGCTCGCGGGACAGCGAGAGCCGGGTGCCACCGGTGGAGCGGCGGAGCGTCCCGATCTCCCGCGAGATGGCCAGGCGCTGCTGCACCAGCCGGATGATCTCCGCGTCGCAGGCGTCGATCTCTCCGCGGAGCTCGCCGATGCGGGTGGTCGGGTCGACGGCGGCGTCGGTGGTCGTGCTCATGGTCGTCCTCCTGGTGGGAGGGCCGTCGGACCCCGGAGACGAAGAAACCCCGGGCTCCTGGGCCCGGGGTTCGTCTGTCAGTGGCTAGCGCTGAGGGACGGCGACCGGTACCCGGTGGCCGTAGTAAAAGCTCTGCGCGCTCAGCACGAGGGAGAGTCTGCCACACCCCGCGGGCCCGGGGGAGTGTCGGTGCCGGCGCCTAAGCTCGACGGCGTCATGAGCAGCCCCCAGATCTCCCTCCCCGGTACCGCCGCCCTGCCCCGCCAGACCTCCGGTCAGGTCGGTCGCGAGCTCGACCGCATGCTCGCCGGCCTCAACGGCCCGCAGCGCGACGCGGTGGTGCACGAGGGCGGGCCGCTGCTCATCGTGGCCGGCGCCGGGTCGGGCAAGACGCGCGTGCTCACGCACCGCATCGCCTACCTGCTGGGCGCCCGCGGGGCGCACCCGGGCGAGATCATGGCGATCACCTTCACCAACAAGGCCGCCGGCGAGATGAAGGAGCGGGTCGCCCAGCTGGTCGGCCCGCGCGCCCGGGCGATGTGGGTGTCGACCTTCCACTCGATGTGCGTGCGCATCCTGCGCGCCGAGGCTGCGAAGCTCGGCCTGAAGAGCTCGTTCACCATCTACGACCAGGGCGACTCGGTGCGGCTGCTCACGATGGTGGCCCGCGACCTCGACCTCGACGCCAAGCGCTACCCCGGGCGCAGCCTGGCCACCCAGATCTCGAACCTGAAGAACGAGCTGGTCGACGAGGAGTCCTACGCCCCGGTCACCGCGCCGGAGAAGGTGCTGGGCGAGGTCTACGCGCTGTACCAGCGCCGGCTGCGCGAGGCGCACGCCATGGACTTCGACGACCTCATCATGACGACGGTCAACCTGCTGCAGGCCTTCCCCGACGTCGCCGAGCACTACCGGCGCCGGTTCCGGCACGTGCTCGTCGACGAGTACCAGGACACCAACCACGCGCAGTACGCGCTGGTGCGCGAGCTCGTCGGGTTCCCGGGCGGGCCGGTGCCGCCGGCCGAGCTCTGCGTCGTCGGTGACGCCGACCAGTCGATCTACGCCTTCCGCGGCGCCACGATCCGCAACATCGACGAGTTCGAGCGCGACTACCCCGAGGCCACCACCATCGTGCTGGAGCAGAACTACCGCTCCACCCAGCGCATCCTGCGCGCGGCCAACCAGGTCATCGCCCGCAACACCGCCCGGCGCCCGAAGAACCTGTGGTCCGACGCCGGCGACGGCGAGCTCATCGAGGGCTACGTCGGGGAGAACGAGCACGACGAGGCGGCCTGGGTCGCCGAGCAGATCGACAAGCTGGTCGACGCCGGTGACGCCCGGCCCAAGGACATCGCGGTCTTCTACCGCACGAACAACGCCTCCCGCGTCTTCGAGGAGGTGTTCATCCGGGTCGGCATGCCCTACAAGGTGGTCGGCGGGGTGCGCTTCTACGAGCGCAAGGAGGTCCGTGATGCGCTGGCCTACCTGAAGGTGGTCAGCAACCCCACCGACGTGGTCAGCCTGCGGCGGGTGCTCAACACACCCAAGCGCGGCATCGGCGACCGCGCCGAGGCGTGCGTCGAGACCCTGGCCGACCGCGAGCGCATCGCGTTCGCCACGGCGCTGCGCCGGGCCGACGAGGCCCCGGGCCTGGCCACCCGGTCGCTGAAGAACATCCAGGAGTTCGTCTCGCTGCTCGAGGAGTTCGAGCACCTGCTGGCCACCGGCTCGGGGCCCAGCGCCCTGCTCGAGTCGATCCTCGAGCGCAGCGGCCTGCTCAGCGAGCTCGAGTCCTCCACCGACCCCCAGGACGAGGGCCGCGTCGACAACCTGCACGAACTGGTCAGCGTCGCGGCCGAGTTCGAGGCCGTGAACCCCGAGGGCTCGGTCACCGACTTCCTGGAGCAGGTCTCGCTGGTCGCCGACGCCGACCAGATCCCCGTCGCCGGGGACGACGCCGGGGTGGTCACCATGATGACCCTGCACACCGCCAAGGGCCTGGAGTTCCCGGTCGTCTTCCTGACCGCTCTCGAGGACGGCGTCTTCCCGCACCTGCGCGCGCTGGGAGACAGCAAGGAGCTCGAGGAGGAGCGCCGGCTGGCCTACGTCGGCATCACCCGCGCCCGAGAGCGGCTGTACCTCTCCCGCGCCACCGTGCGCACCTCCTGGGGGCAGCCGGCCTACAACCCGCCGTCGCGCTTCCTGGACGAACTGCCCGACGACGCCGTGCACTGGACCGGGGTCGACCCCAAGCCCTCGGCCGCCTACGGCTCGGCGCAGCGCCGGGTGGCCGCCACCGGGCTGTCCACCGGCGGTCTGCGCGGCGGGGCCGGCAACCGCCAGGTCATCAGCGTCGACGTGGGTGACCGGGTCAGCCACGACGCCTTCGGGCTGGGCACGGTGGTCGAGATCAACGGGGTCGGCGACAAGGCCCAGGCCACCGTCGACTTCGGTTCCGGCGGCGTCAAGCGCCTGGTCCTGCGCTACGCCCCGGTGGTGAAGCTGTGAGGGCGACTCCGTCGACCTCACAGACTTCACCACCGGATGACACGGCGATCCTGCGGATCGCACCGCGGCCAGGAGCCGTGCCCCGGGTGAGCTGAGCGCGTCCGTCGTTCGATCGGGGACCCTGCGGGCCCCCTCCTCGCGACCGAGCAGCTGTCGGCCGGCGGTCGAGCCCCTCCTCGGGGAGCCTCCGGCCCCGCTCGTCGGGACTCAGCGCCTGCGGCGCAGCAGTGCTCCTTACCCGCCGATCTCGACGCCGCGGTCGTTCAGCCAGGCTTCGGGGTCGGTGGGGCGGCCGGTCATGGAGCCGACGTGGATCTCGAAGTGCAGGTGGGGGCCGGTCGACTGGCCCTCGCTGCCGACCTTGGCGATGACGTCGCCGGCGGACACCACGTCGCCGGCCTCGACGTCCATGTAGCGCATGTGGCCGTAGATCTCGACGTTGCCGTCGGCGTCCTGGATGTAGATGGCGTTGCCGTAGCCGCTCGCGGGGCCCGCCCGCAGCACGACGCCGTCCGCCGCGGCGACGATCGGGGTGCCGAGCGGGGCCGCGAGGTCGATGCCCCAGTGCATCTGGCCCCAGCGCTGGCAGAAGCAGGTGGTCATCACGCCGTCGGTGGGCAGCACGAAGTCGGGCTCGCGCTCGGCCCGGGACGCGGCGAGGTCGGACAGGCGGGACGCGGCCTCGGCGGCGGTGATCTCGCGGCGGGCGTCGACGTCCTCCATGCCGCCGGCGAAGTTCGACTCGGCGGCCGACAGGCCGTAGTCGGCGGCGTCGCCGACCGGGGCGCTGGGGATCGGGGACCCGGAGGTGCCGAGCACGGCGGCCAGCAGCCCGCCGACCGACAGCGCGGCCAGCAGCGCGGGGGAGCGACGACGCGGAGGGCGGGGGACGCGGTGCCGGCCGCGGGCGGCAGGCGGGCGGGGTCCGGAGGTGAGGACCTCGACCGCACCCACGGTGGACCGGCTCCTGCCGGTGTCGTCCAGGGGGTTGCGGGGAGCGGGCAACGGGTCGAACAGCTCGCTGGCGTCGTGCGGCACGCGGGTGTCCAGGACGTCGGCGTCGAGGACCGACCTGTCGCGCACCGGCCGTCCGGTGCGGGGACGACCCACGAGGTCACGAGACCGGGACAAGCGGGCACCGCCTTCCGACGCCGTCCCGCCCGGGGGAGCTGGTCGCCGTCCGGCTGGGCCGGGCGGCGGGGTGGGGCGGTGTCGCGAGTGTGTGACGTCAGGATCGACGTGCGCCGACGGGTTGCCGACTGCGTGATCGCATTGTGACCACGCGTGACCCGATGGGGCGGGGAGGTGAGCGGCGTGTCGTTCTGTCGACTTCTCGTCACGCTCCGTGGAGCGTGACCTCAGGCGGCGACTGCGTGGGACGCGCTGCTGCGGTGCCCGGCCAGGACGGCGGCCACCTCGTCGAGCACCGGACGGGTGATCGGCAGCGACATGTGGCCCACACCCCGCACCAGCACGTTGCGGGCGTGCAGGTCGGGGTGGTCGCACCGACCCCGGGTGACCGGCAGGACGAGCTGGTCCAGGTCGCTCCACACCGCGGTGACCGGGACGTCGAGCTGCGGCGCCGGGGCCGCCAGCTCGGCCATCAGCTCCGAGCCCGGGCGCAGCTGGCGGATGAGCGGGGTCGGGCCGGCGTGGGCCCAGGCCGTGCCGCCGTGCGGGGTGCCCAGGGTGGTGAGCGAGGCCATGCGCGCCGTGCCGCCGCACTGCAGCAGGTAGCGGGCGACCAACCCGCCCAGGCTGTGCCCCACCACGTGCACCCGGTCGTGGCCGGTCTCCTCGCAGACGGCGGCGAGGTGCTCCTCGAGCTGGTGGGCCGCCACCCGGACGTCCTGCACCAGCGGGCTGTAGTTCCAGGTGCTCACCGAGGTGAAGCCGCGGCGGCGCAGCGACCGGGACATCACCGTGAAGACCGAGCGGTTGTCGACCATGCCGTGCACCAGCACGACCGGCACCCGGGCGGCCAGCGGGTCGGCGGCGAAGAACGCGCGGACGGCCGGCGGTTGCCAGTCGGGGCGGATCCGCTCGTCGACGCAGAGCGTCTCGGCACGCGTGCCCAGCGGCCACAGCACCGCGTGCGCGCCCACCCAGGCCAGCTCGGTGAGACCGCCGGCGAGGGTGGCCGGGCGGCACAACGACCGCAGGGTGCGCGCCGCGGTGACCACGCCGGACGCGCCGCTGGCCACCAGACCGGGCGCGCCGTGCCAGGCTGGGGCCGACGCGGACGTCGTCACGGGCACCTCCCGGGTCGAGTGCGGCTCCGGGCCGGTGCGGCCGGGCTGTGGTGGGACTCACGAATTCCTGCCCCGTTCATGCCACGGTAATGCCCTCGTGTGTCCACCGTCACACACGACGCCCCGACACGATCACGATGCGGTCTCGACGGACGTCGACCGTGCCGAGGAGGAATGCGTGGCCCCCCGCAGGACAGACCAGCAGCGCCGCCCCAGCAGCCCGGCCCGGGGTGCCACCGCCAGCGCCCGGCGGGGGGCTCCGTCGCGTCGCACCGCGCCCGCCGTCCCGGTCGACCGCCTGGTGGTCGGGCCCGTGCCCGTGGTGGCCCGGGCGGCGGGGGCCCTCCTGGCGCTGGCCGGGCTGGTCGGCGCCGTCGCGGTGTTCCCGGCCTACCTGGTGGTCGACGACGTCCGGCTGTCGCTGGCCACCGGCCCCCTCGACGTGCTCGTCGCGCTCGTGGCGCCGGTCGTCGCGCTGGCGGTCGGCGGGCTCACGGTCGCGGGCCGGGTGCCGCGCTTCGGCCTGGCGTACGCAGCCGTGACCGGCGGCCTGGCCGTGGGGCGGGTGCTCATCGAGCTGCACCAGGGCACGGCGTCCACCACGCGCCCGGGCATCGAGGTGCTGGCCGGTGACCTCGTCGTGACCAGCACCGTGCGGACCGCGCCCGGCTGGGTGCTCGGCCTCGCGGCCCTGGTCCTGTCGGTGCTGGCCGGCCTGCTCGCGCTGGTCGCCTGGGGGCGCACCGTGATGGAGGACGCCGGGTCGCTGGACCCGCTGCGCCCGGTGCTGGCCGGCAGTGCCGTCCTGCTCGGGGCCCTGGCTGCGCTCTGCCTCGCGCTGCCCGCGGCCGACGTCCGCGACGAGCTGGTCACCGACCCCCGCACCGGTCTGGTGAGCGTGGTGACCGCCGAGGGGCCGCGCGCGCTGCTCGAGCGGCCCGGCGCGGCCCTGCTCGGCGGCCTGCTGCTGGCGGGTGCGCTGCTGCTGTCGGGTGTCGTGGCCGCGTCGCTGCGCCCGCGGCTGGCCGCGGTGGGCGGGCTGCTGGCCGTCGGGGTGGCCGTGCTGGCCGCGGGGCTCGCCGGACTCCGGGACGCCCTGCACTCCCCGGACCTGGACTGGACGCTGCCCGGCGTCGGTCTGCTGCTCGCCGGCCTCGCCCTGTCCGGCCTGGCGGGGCTGGCCTGGCGGTGGCGACCCGCCCCCGGTCGTACCCCCGGACGGGCCCTCGGCCTCGGCGACCCGGACGACCTGCTCGACGAGGCCGCCGACGCCTTCCCTGAGGGTCGTCGCGGCGGCCGCTGAGCGAGGTGCGCACCCTGTGATGCGTCCCACGGACCGCGACGGGTGGTCGGCAGGGCGGTTGCCGGGGCGTTACGGTCTCTCTTCGTGGATCTCTTCGAGTACCAGGCCCGTGACATGTTCGCAGCGCACGGCGTGCCCGTGCTCCCCGGCGGCGTAGCCGAGACCCCTGAGCAGGCCGAGGCCATCGCCCGCGACATCGCGGGCCAGGTCGTCGTCAAGGCCCAGGTCAAGGTCGGCGGCCGGGGCAAGGCCGGTGGCGTCAAGCTCGCCGACTCCCCGGAGGAGGCCAAGGCCCGCGCCACCGACATCCTCGGCCTCGACATCAAGGGCCACGTCACCCGCAAGGTGATGGTGGCCCAGGCCAGCGACATCGCGGAGGAGTACTACTTCTCCTACCTCCTCGACCGCTCCAACCGCACCTTCCTGGCCATGGCCAGCGTCGAGGGCGGCATGGAGATCGAGGAGATCGCGGTCACCAAGCCCGAGGCCCTGGCCCGCATCGCCGTCGACGCGACCGTCGGCGTGGACCGCGCCAAGGCCGAGGAGATCGTCGACGCGGCGAAGTTCCCCGCCGAGGTGCGCGACCAGGTCATCGACATCGCCATCAAGCTCTGGGACGTGTTCTCGAAGGAGGACGCGACCCTGGTCGAGGTCAACCCGCTGGCCAAGGCGCCCGACGGCACCGTCCTGGCCCTCGACGGCAAGGTCACCCTCGACGAGAACGCCGCCTTCCGGCAGGCCGGGCACGAGGCCCTCGAGGACGCCGCCGCGGCCGACCCGCTCGAGGCCGCCGCGAAGGAGAAGGGCCTCAACTACGTCAAGCTCGAGGGCGAGGTCGGCATCATCGGCAACGGCGCCGGCCTGGTCATGAGCACCCTGGACGTCGTCGCCTACGCCGGTGAGGAGTTCGGCGGGGTCCGCCCGGCCAACTTCCTCGACATCGGTGGCGGCGCCTCGGCGCAGGTCATGGCCGACGGTCTGGGCATCATCCTCGGCGACCCGGCCGTGAAGAGCGTCTTCGTCAACGTCTTCGGCGGCATCACAGCCTGCGACGCGGTCGCCGACGGCATCGTGTCCGCGCTGGCGATGCTCGGCGACGACGCCACCAAGCCCCTCGTCGTCCGCCTCGACGGCAACAACGTCGACGAGGGCCGCCGCATCCTCGCCGAGGCCGCCCACCCGCTGGTCACCGTGGTCGACACCATGGACGGCGCCGCCCGCCGGGCCGCCGAGCTCGCCGCCGCCTGATCCCGACCTGCTGACTGCGAAGGACACCTGAACCATGAGCATCTTCCTCACCGAGAACAGCAAGGTCATCGTCCAGGGCATCACCGGGTCGGAGGGTCGCAAGCACACCCAGCGCATGCTGGCCTCCGGCACCGCGGTGGTCGGCGGCGTGAACCCCTCCAAGGCCGGCCAGACCGTCGACTTCGACGGCACCTCCGTGCCGGTCTTCGGCTCCGTCGCCGAGGCCATGAAGGAGACCGGGGCCGACGTCACCGTCGTCTTCGTGCCCCCGAAGTTCGCCAAGGGCGCCGTCGTCGAGGCCGTGGACGCCGGCATCGGCCTGTGCGTGGTCATCACCGAGGGCATCCCGGTCAAGGACTCGACCGAGTTCTGGGCCTACGCCCAGGGCAAGAGCACCCGGATCATCGGCCCCAACTGCCCGGGCTTGATCAGCCCCGGGCGCTCGAACGCCGGCATCATCCCGGCCAACATCACCCAGGCCGGCAAGATCGGGCTGGTCTCCAAGTCCGGCACGCTGACCTACCAGATGATGTACGAGCTGCGCGACATCGGTTTCTCCACCGCCATCGGCATCGGCGGCGACCCGGTCATCGGCACCACGCACATCGACGCGCTGCAGGCCTTCCAGGACGACCCGGAGACCGAGGCCATCGTGATGATCGGCGAGATCGGCGGCGACGCCGAGGAGCGCGCCGCCGAGTTCATCAAGGCCCACGTCACCAAGCCCGTCGTCGGCTACGTCGCCGGCTTCACCGCCCCCGAGGGCAAGACCATGGGCCACGCCGGCGCCATCGTCTCCGGCTCGGCCGGGACCGCCCAGGCCAAGAAGGAGGCCCTCGAGGCCGCCGGCGTCAAGGTCGGCAAGACCCCCTCGGAGACCGCGCGCCTCATGCGCGAGCTCCTGGGCTGACCCACCCGCACCCGGCGGCGGGGTACCCCTCGAACGGAGGGGTACCCCGCCGCTCTGCGGTTGCGGCACCCCCGGCGCGTGGAGACCATGCGTGCCGGGACCCTGACATGCTGATCACGTCCCACCCGGAACGACTCAGGAGAGAAGCCGAGCGATGACGACGAGCGGACCCGACCAGACGCCGGGGGGACCCGGGCAGGGTCCTGCCGGCTACGGCCAGCCCGGCCAGCAGTCCGGCGGCTACGGCCAGCAGGGCCAGCAGGGCCAGCAGGGCCAGCACGGCCAGCAGGGCGGCTACGGGCAGCCCCCGCAGGGCGGCTACGGGCAGCCCCTGCAGGGCGGCTACGGCCAGCCCGCGCAGGGCGGCTACGGCCAGCCCGCGCAGAGCCAGCCCGGCCAGCCGCAGTACGGCCAGGGCGGCTACGGGCAGGGCGGCCCGGCCCCGTTCGGCCAGCCCGCCTCCGGCGGCGGCTTCGACCTCAAGAAGCTCAAGGTCGCCGACTACGTGGTCGCCGGCAGTGCGCTGCTCTACCTGCTCTTCTCGCTGCTGCCCTGGTTCAGCGGCGACTTCGGCTTCGGCTACAGCTACAGCGTCAACGGCTTCGAGTCCGGGCTGATCGTCTTCTCGTTCATCCTGCTGCTGCTGGCCGCCGTGTGGGTGCTGCTCCCGGCGTTCGTCGACCTCAAGCTCGGGTTCCCCCGCAGCTTCGTCACCGTCGGGCTCACCGGGCTGGCGTTCCTGCTCACCCTCATCGAGTGGATCCAGACCTTCGAGGCCGGCTTCAGCATCTTCGCGCTGCTGACCTTCCTGGTGTCCGCCGCGGCCCTGGCGTTCGCCGTCCTCGGCCTGCTCCCCGAGCTGAAGAACAAGCCGGCCATGTCCGGGGGGCTGGCCAACGCCGCGTCCTGGGCCAACCAGCAGGCCCCGCAGTTCGGTCAGCAGCACGGTGGCCAGCAGCAGGGTGGTCAGCAGCACGGTGGCCAGCAGGGGGCTCAGGGCTTCGGCCAGACCGGCCCGCAGGGCGGCTACGGCAGCTCGTCGCAGCCCGCCGGCTACGGCCAGCAGCCGGGCCAGGCCTACGGCCAGCCGGGCCAGCAGAACCAGGGCGGGTGGGGTCAGCCGTCGGCGTCGGCCCCGTCCTACGGGCAGCCGTCGTCCGGGTCCAGCACGCCGTCCTACGGCCAGCCGTCCGCGGGCCCGTCCTCGTCCGGCCCGTCGACCCCGGGCCAGACCCCGGGTCAGGCCCCGGCCGGCAGCTGGAGCGCCAACCCCTCGGGCGGGCCGTCGACCGGCGGCAACCCGCCGGCGCCGCCGACGTACGCCGCGCCCAGCACCCCGCCGCCGCCCCCCGCGGCCGACGAGGACCGCGACCGGCCGAAGCCCTCGGGCGACGCCTGACCGCACCGCACCACCCGCACCACCACGAGACCCGCTCCGGAGCCTTCCGGGGCGGGTCTCGTCGTCGGTGATCTGGTCGGCCCCGGCGGGCCCGTCCCCCGCCGGGCCGGTGGGCTTGCGAGAGTGGGGGGATGCACGAGCTCCTCACCCGGACGACGGCCCGCCTCCGTGCCGTCACCGGGTCGCCCACGCCCGTGCTGGCCGCCGCGGCGTCGGCCGCGGTCACCGTCGCCGGCCTCCTGGTGCTCACCCTCGCCCTCGTCGTCGTCTCGGCGCTGGACCCCGACGGCGGGCTGTCCACCGGTCAGGACACCGCCCTCGCCGCCCGGCTGTGGCTGCTCGCCCACGGGGCGGGACTGGACTGGCAGGCCGGGTCGCTCGCGCTGGCCCCCCTGGTGCTCACCGCCGCCGTCGCCTGGGGCATCAGCAGCGCCGCCCGATGGGTGGTGGCCGAACGCGACCTCGGCTCGGCCCGCGACGTGCTCACCGCCGCCGGCACCGTGGCCGGCGGGCACCTGCTGCTCACCGTGCTCGTGGCCCTGCTCGTCACCGGCCCCGACGCCGCCGTGCAGTGGCCGCGCACCCTGGCGGGCGCGGTGCTGCTCCCGCTGCTGGCCGCCGCGTGGGGCGCCGGGCGGGAGTCGGGGTGGGCGGGCGAGCTGCTGGGCCGCGTGCGCGGGCCGGGCCCGGCGGTGGCCCGCGGGGTGCTCGCCGGCACCTGGTGGTTGCTGGCCCTGGCCTTCGCGGTGGTCGCCGTCGCGCTCGTGGGGGACGTCTCCGGGGTCGCGGCGCTGGCCACCACCCTGGGCGGGGCCGGCGCCGGGGCGGTCGGCCTGGTCGGGCTGAGCGCCCTGCTGCTGCCCAACGCCGCCGTCGCCGTCCTCGGCCTCGCCGCCGGCCCCGGTTTCGCCGTCGGGGCGGGCACGCTCGTCTCGACCGCCGGGGTCACCCTCGGTGCGGTGCCCGCGCTGCCGCTGCTCGCGGCCCTGCCCGACACCCAGGCGGTGCCGCTGCTGGCGTTCGTGTCGCAGGTGCTGCCGGCCGCGGCGGGCCTGGTCGCCGGCACGGCCACCGCCCGCCGGCTGACCGACGCCGACGGCGGGGCCGTCACCGCGGCCCTGTGGGGCGTCGTCACCGGGGTCGGCGTCGGCGTGCTGACCGGGGTGCTGTGCCTGGTCGGCGGCGGCTCGCTCGGGGACGGCGCACTCGCCGAGGTCGGTGCACCCGCCCTGGCGACAGGCCTGGCCACCGCCGCCCAGGCCGGGCTGGCCGCCGCGATCGCGGCCGCCGTCACCCGCTGGCGCGGCTGAACGCCCGAGGTCCGGGGCCGCAGAGGCCCGAGTAGCCTCCCGGTACGTGCCGCCGGACCACCCGACACCTGCCCGGGTCGTCGTGCTCCTGTCCGGCACCGGTTCCCTCTGCGCGGCGCTGATGGCAGCCGACAGGCCGTCGTTCACCGTCGTGGCCGTCGGCGCCGACCGCGAGGCGCCCGGTCTGGCTGCGGCCCGCGAGCGTGGCGTGCCCACCTTCGTCGTCCCGCTCGCCGACCACCCCGACCGGGTGTCCTGGGACGCCGCGCTGGCCGGGGCGATCGCCGCGCACCGCCCCGACTGGGTGGTCAGCGCCGGGTTCATGAAGCTGTTCGGCCCCGCCGTCCTCGCCGCGTTCGGCGGTCGGCTGCTCAACACGCACCCGGCCCTGCTGCCGGCCTTCCCGGGGGCGCACGCCGTGCGCGACGCCCTCGCCGCGGGCGTCACCACCACCGGGGCCACCGTCCACCTCGTCGACGCCGGCGTCGACACCGGCCCGGTGGTCGCCCAGGCCCCGGTGCCGGTGCTGCCCGGCGACGACGAGGCCCGTCTGCACGACCGGATCAAGGCCGTCGAACGGGTGCTGCTCGTCGACACCCTCGACGACCTCGCTTCCGCCACGACCCCCTCCGACCAGCCCAGGAGCACCCCATGACCGACCGCACCCCCGTCCGCCGGGCGCTGCTCGGCGTCTACGACAAGACCGGCGTCGAGCAGCTAGCCCGCGGCCTGGCCGACGCCGGGGTGGAGCTGGTCAGCACCGGTGCGACCGCGCGCCGCATCGCCGAGGCCGGCATCCCGGTCACCCCGGTCGAGCAGGTCACCGGCTTCCCCGAGTGCCTGGACGGCCGGGTGAAGACGCTGCACCCCGGCGTGCACGCGGGCATCCTGGCCGACCGCCGCAAGGCCGACCACGTGCGTCAGCTCGACGAGCTGGGCATCGCCGCCTTCGACCTCGTGGTGGTCAACCTCTACCCGTTCCGCGAGACCGTGGCCTCGGGTGCCACGCCCGACGAGTGCATCGAGCAGATCGACATCGGCGGCCCGGCCATGGTCCGCGCCGCGGCCAAGAACCACCCGTCGGTCGCCGTCGTCGTCGACCCGGCCCGCTACGACGACGTCCTCGCCGCCGTCGCCGAGGGCGGCACCACGCTGGCCCAGCGCCAGCAGCTGGCCACCGACGCCTTCCGGCACACCGCCTCCTACGACGTCGCCGTGGCCTCGTGGCTGGGCAGCACGGTGGCCCCCGACGCCAGCGGCTTCCCCTCGTGGACCGCGGCGACCTGGGAGCGCGCCGACGTGCTGCGCTACGGGGAGAACCCGCACCAGGCCGCCGCCCTCTACCGGGGCGACCGGCAGGGGCTGGCGCACGCCGAGCAGCTGCACGGCAAGGCGATGTCCTACAACAACTACGTTGACACCGACGCCGCCTGGCGGGCCGCGCACGACCACGACGCCCCGTGCGTGGCGATCATCAAGCACGCCAACCCCTGCGGCATCGCCGTCGGCGCCGACCTGGCGCACGCCCACCGCAAGGCGCACGCGTGCGACCCGGTCTCGGCCTTCGGCGGGGTGATCGCGGCCAACCGCGAGGTCGACCTGTCCACGGCCGAGCAGATCGCCGAGGTGTTCACCGAGGTGGTCGTCGCCCCGGCCTTCACCGACGACGCCGTCGACGTGCTCACCCGCAAGAAGAACGTGCGCCTGCTCCGCATGCCCGCCGACGCCGTGGCCGAGCCGGTGGAGCTCCGGCCGATCAGCGGCGGCGTGCTCGTGCAGCACGCCGACCGGGTGTCCGCCGCGGGCGACGACCCCACCACGTGGATCCTGGCCACCGGCTCGCCGGTCGACGCCGCCGCCCTCGACGACCTCGTGTTCGCGTGGCGGGCGGTGCGCGCGGTGAAGTCCAACGCCATCCTGCTGGCCAGCGACGGCGCCACGGTGGGCGTGGGCATGGGCCAGGTCAACCGGGTCGACGCCGCCCGCCTGGCCGTGCAGCGGGCGGGGGAGCGGGCCGCGGGCTCGGTCGCCGCCTCCGACGCCTTCTTCCCGTTCGCCGACGGCCTGCAGGTGCTGCTGGACGCAGGGGTCACCGCCGTCGTCCAGCCGGGCGGGTCGGTGCGCGACGAGGAGGTCGTGGCCGCGGCCGCCGAGGCCGGCATCGCGCTCTACCTCACCGGCACCCGCCACTTCGCGCACTAGCGCCAGCGGCCCCCTCGCCCGGCGGCGAGGGGGTCGTCCCGGCGCCTCACCTCAGCTTCGGGCCGGTGAGCAGCGCCTTCAGGGCGCCCAGCAGACCCAGGCCGGCGACCGCCAGCGCGAAGGCGAACCCCAGGTCGAAGGCCTCGGGCCGCCAGCGCTGCGCGGCCGCCGGCACCAGGACGGCGGCCACGACCACGCCGGCCACCACCAGCGCCAGCGCCCCGAGGAAGCGGTGGGCGCGGGCGGGCAGGAGCAGCAGCAGGCCGAGCACGAACAGCAGCGCCCCACCGGCGAGCACCGCACCCGGCTGCCACAGCCCGGTGCTGAACAGGTCGGTCCAGTCACGACCGGCGGTGTCGACGACGTCCTCGGCCAGGCCGTAGCCGGTCGCACCGCCCGGCGTCCACGGCAGCGCCAGGCTCAGCCCCGCGGCGACCCCGGCCAGCTGCAGGAGCAGCGCGCCGACGGGGTCGGGACGCCGCACCGCCACCGGCTTGGTCGACCAGGCCGGCGCGGTCGCCCCCGGGTCGGCCGGGGGCCGCCACGTCTGCACCGGCTCCGGGGCGGGCGCCGCCCCGGCGGGCGGGACCGCGGGCACCACCGCGGTGTCCTGCCGGTCCGCGTCGTCCCGCGCGGAGGCGGTGGGGTGGACGGCGGTGACCTGCTCGTCGGCCGGGTCGGGGGTGCGGGCGGACCCGGGGGTGGTGAACACCTGGGTGCGGTCGGGGTCGGGCTGGCTCATCTGTCCTCCTCGGCGCTGACCGGTCAGCCCTCGACCCTAGGAGACGGCCTCGTCCCTCCCCACGACACGCTCCGCGCGCCGCGGGTCCCGGGGACGAGGCCGTTCCAGCACGTCACCTCCTCCCCACGACACGCTCCGCGCGCCGCGGGTCCCGGGGACGAGGCCGTTCCAGCACGTCACCTCCTCCCCACGACACGCTCCGCGCGCCGCGGGTCCCGGGGACGAGGCCGTTCCAGCACGTCACCTCCTCCCCACGACACGCTCCGCGCGCCGCGGGTCCCGGGGACGACGCGGTCGCCGCACCTCACCCGTGCGGCAGACTGGGCCGGTGACCGCGACACGACTGGACGGCAAGGCCACGGCGGCCGCGATCCGCACCGAGCTGACTGAGCGGGTGACCGCGCTCGCCGCCGCGGGTCGCCGTCCGGGGCTGGGCACGCTGCTGGTCGGCGACGACCCCGGCAGCCGGTGGTACGTCAACGCGAAGCACTCCGACTGCGCGCAGGTCGGCATCGCCAGCATCCAGCGCGAGCTGCCCGCCGACGCCACCCAGGCCGACGTCCTCGCCGTCGTCGCCGAGTTCAACGCCGACCCCGCCTGCACCGGCTACATCGTCCAGCTCCCGCTGCCGCGCCAGGTGTCCGAGGCCGCCGTCCTCGAGGCGATGGACCCCGACAAGGACGCCGACGGCCTCCACCCGACCAACCTCGGTCGCCTCGTGCTCGGCGTCCCCGGCCCGCTGCCGTGCACCCCGCTGGGCATCGTCGAGCTGCTGCGCCGCTACGACGTCCCCCTGGCCGGTGCCGAGGTCGTCGTCGTCGGCCGCGGGGTCACCGTCGGCCGCCCGCTCGGGCTGCTGCTCACCCGGCGCAGCGAGAACGCCACCGTCACGCTGTGCCACACCGGCACCCGCGACCTGGCCGCGCACACCCGCACCGCCGACGTCGTCGTGGCCGCAGCCGGGGTGCCCGGCCTGCTCACCGCCGACATGGTCAAGCCCGGGGCCGCCGTCCTGGACGTCGGGGTCAGCCGGGTCGACGGCAAGATCGCCGGCGACGTCGCCCTCGACGTGGTCGACGTCGCCGGGCACGTCGCCCCGAACCCCGGCGGGGTCGGGCCCATGACCCGGGCGATGCTGCTCAGCAACGTGGTGGGGCTCGCCGAGCGGGCCGCGGCCCCCGTCGTGGCCTGAGGAGGACGCCGTGGCCCGCGCCCCGCTGCACACCCGGCGTCCCTTCCTGGCGGGGGTGCTGCGGCAGCTGCCGCTGACCGGTGTGCTGCTGGTGGTGGCGGTGGGTCTGCTCACCGTGGCGTCGGGCAACTGGCGCCGTGGCCTGCTCGTGATGGGGTTGGCGCTCATCGCCGCGGGGGTGCTGCGCATGGTGCTGCCGGTGCGCCGCCAGGGGTTCCTGGCCGTCCGGAGCACGGTCACCGACGTGCTGCTCACCACCGGCGGGGGAGTGGCCCTGGCCCTCGTCGCGGTGGCCATCCCCCCTGGTTGACCGCGGCCTGACCGGCCCGGGGGCGCAGCCGAGCAGCTCCGGCGATAGGTTGGCGGCCATGGCGACGAAGCCCGGCAAGATCACCGTGGTGGGTTCCGGCTTCTACGGTTCCACCACCGCACTCCGTCTGGCGCAGTACGACGTCGTGGGCACCGTGGTGCTCACCGACGTCGTCGAGGGCAAGCCCGAGGGGCTCGCGCTCGACCTCAACCAGTCCCGCTCGATCGAGGGCTTCGAGACCGAGGTCGTCGGGGTCGGCGGCGGCTCCTACGAGGGCACCGAGGGATCCGACGTCGTCGTCATCACCGCGGGCCTGCCGCGCAAGCCGGGCATGAGCCGCATGGACCTCATCGAGACCAACGCCGGCATCGTCCGGCAGGTGTCGGAGAACGTCGCGCGCACCTCGCCCGACGCCGTCGTGATCGTGGTCAGCAACCCGCTCGACGAGATGACCGCGCTGGCGCAGCTGGCCACCGGCTTCCCCACGCACCGCGTGATGGGCCAGGCCGGCATGCTCGACACCGCGCGGTTCACCGACAACGTCGCCCGCGAGCTCGGCGTCCCGACCGCCTCGGTGCAGACGCTGACCCTGGGCAGCCACGGCGACACGATGGTCCCGGTGCCCAGCCGGTGCACCGTCGACGGCCGGCCGCTGTCGGAGGTCATGGCACCCGACCGCATCGCGCACCTGGTCGACCGCACCCGCAACGGCGGGGCCGAGGTCGTGGCGCTGCTCAAGACCGGCTCGGCGTACTACGCGCCCTCGGCGGCCGCGGCCCGGATGGCCAAGGCCGTCATCGAGGACTCCGGTGCCGTCATGCCGGTGTGCGCCTGGGTCGACGGCGAGCACGGGATCTCCGGGGTCTACCTGGGGGTCGAGGCCGAGATCGGCCGCGAGGGTGTCCGGCGGGTGGTCGAGACCGACCTCACCGACGACGAGCTGGCCGGGCTGCGTGAGGCAGCCGAGGCCGTACGAGCCAAGCAAGCGGACGTCGCCGACCTCTGAGGGTCGGCTTCCAACAGAGAGGGACCACTTCCACGTGAGCAAGATCAAGGTCAAGGGCAAGGTCGTCGAGCTCGACGGCGACGAGATGACCCGGATCATCTGGCAGTTCATCAAGGACGAGCTGATCCTCAAGTACCTCGACGTCGACCTCGAGTACTACGACCTCGGCATGGAGAACCGCGACGCCACCGACGACCAGGTGACGATCGACGCGGCCAACGCCATCAAGCAGCACGGCGTCGGGGTCAAGTGCGCCACGATCACCCCGGACGAGGCGCGGGTCGAGGAGTTCGGCCTCAAGCAGATGTGGCGCTCGCCCAACGGCACGATCCGCAACATCCTCGGCGGCGTGATCTTCCGCGAGCCGATCATCATGCAGAACGTGCCGCGCCTGGTGCCGGGCTGGACCAAGCCGATCATCGTCGGCCGCCACGCCTACGGCGACCAGTACCGCGCCACCGACTTCAAGTTCCCCTCCGCGGGCACCCTGAAGGTCGTCTTCACCCCCGAGGACGGCTCCGAGCCCATCGAGCGCGAGGTCTTCCAGGCCCCCGGCGCCGGTGTCTCGCTGTCGATGTACAACCTCGACGACTCGATCCGCGACTTCGCGCGCGCCTCGCTGAACTACGGCCTGGCCCGCAACTACCCGGTGTACCTGTCGACGAAGAACACGATCCTCAAGGCCTACGACGGCCGGTTCAAGGACATCTTCCAGGAGGTGTTCGAGGCCGAGTTCCAGGAGAAGTTCGAGGCCGCCGGCATCACCTACGAGCACCGCCTCATCGACGACATGGTCGCCGCCAACCTCAAGTGGGAGGGCGGCTACGTCTGGGCCTGCAAGAACTACGACGGCGACGTCCAGTCCGACACCGTGGCGCAGGGCTTCGGCTCGCTGGGCCTCATGACCTCGGTGCTGGCCACCCCGGACGGCAAGACCGTCGAGGCCGAGGCCGCGCACGGCACGGTGACCCGGCACTACCGCCAGCACCAGCAGGGCAAGGAGACCTCGACCAACCCGATCGCGTCGATCTTCGCCTGGACCCGGGGCCTGGCCCACCGCGGCAAGCTCGACGAGACCCCCGAGGTCACCCAGTTCGCCGAGACCCTCGAGCGCGTGTGCATCGAGACGGTCGAGGGCGGTCAGATGACCAAGGACCTCGCCCTGCTGATCAGCAAGGACGCCCCCTGGCTCACCACCCAGGACTTCCTCGCCGCGATCGACGCCAACCTGCAGAAGGCCATGGCTGCCTGATCCACCCGACGACGGCCCCCCTCCCGCTCCGCGGAAGGGGGGCCGTCGCACGTCCGGGGCACAAGGGAGCACCACGATGTCGGGGACATCGGGCCCCCGGACGGCCTCGGGATCCCCGATGTCCCCGACGTCGTCGGACCGGGCTGGGGTCCCTGTGGACAAGTGCGGAGTCGTCGTCGCAGCGGGGCAGGCTGGTGCGGTGTCCCCGGCCCGCCGTCCCGGACAACTCGTCGGGCGCGTCTTCCTCGGCCGCACCGCCTGTGACCGCGGCTGGCTGACGTCCGAGCAGCTGCGTGGCTCGGCATGGCGGCGGGTGATGCGCGGGGTCTACGCGGATGCGTCGTTGCCGGACACGCACGGCGTGCGTCTGGCCGCGGCGCGGCTCGTGCTGCCGCCCACCGCGGTGGTGGCCGGCCGCAGCGCTGCCTGGCTGCTGGGGGTGACCGAGGCGGCAGACGAATCGACCCCGGTGGAGGTGCTCGTCCCGCGGGAGCACCGGTTCGGCCCCGTGACCGGGCTCCGCATCCGGCAGGGCGGTACCGAGCCCGACGACCTCGCCGAGCTGCGCGGTCTCCGGCACACCACCGCCGCGCGGACGGCGTCCGACATCGCCCGGTGGGAGAGCACGGCCGAGGCGGTCGTGCTGCTCGACCTGTTGCTGACCCGGCGTCTGGTGGACCGCGACGACCTGCACGAGCGCGTGGTCGGGCTGCCGGCCGGCCCCGGCACCCGGCGGGCTGTGCAGGCGGTGGCCCTGGCAGACCCGCGGGCGGAGTCACCGCAGGAGTCGCGCACCCGGGTCCTCCTGGCCCTCGCCGGCTTCCCCGTCGTTCCCCAGTTCGAGGTGCGGGACGACGACGGGCGCTGGGTGGCCCGCGTCGACCTCGCGCTGCCCGACCTACGCATCGCCGTGGAGTACGACGGCGTCTGGCACGGTGAGCGGGGGCAGCTCAGCAGCGACCGACGACGGCTCAACCGGTTGACCCAGGCCGGGTGGCTGGTGCTCCACCTGACCGCGGCCGACCTGCATCGCCCCGCAGAGGTGGTCGCCCGCCTTCGTGCGCTCATCGCCCTCCGGTGATCGCTCGCGGTGGATGCCGACCGGTGTCGGGGACATCGGGCTTCGGGCGCAGCCGTAGGACCCCGATGTCCCCGACATCGGGGCAACCGGTCAGCGGGTCAGCGGCCGAAGAGTTGGGTCCACGTCGGGCCGGGGCCGCCGGTGACCATGCCGACGCCAAGCCGGGTGTTGCCGCAGTCGAGGATGTTGGCGCGGTGGCCGGGGCTGTCCATCCAGCCCGCCATCACCGACGCCGCGTCGCCGTAGCCCTGGGCGATGTTCTCCGCCGACGCCCCCGCCACCCCGGCCGCGGCGGCGCGGTCCCAGGGGGAGAGGCCCTCCGGGGTGGTGTGGCTGAAGTAGCCGCGGTCGCGCATGTCGGCGCTGTGCGCACGGGCGACCGCGGCCAGTCCGGCGTCGGCGGACACGGGGGCGCACCCGGCCGCCGACCGCTCGGCGTTCACGAGCTCGACCACCGCCGCCTCGGCGCCCGGGTCCCCGGGGTCGGCCACGGCGACCTGCGCGGGGGCCGGGGCGGGCTCCGGTGCCGGACCCGGCTCGGGCGTGGTGGGCACCGGTGCCTCGACGGTGGGCGGCTCGGTGGTGGGCGGCGCCTCGGTGGTGGGCGGTGCCGGGGTCACGGTGGTCGGGGCCGCGGACGTGGTCGCGGCCGCGCTCGACGTCCGTGCGGTGCTGCTCGCCGTCGCCGCGGCGGGCACCGGGTCACCGCCGCCCGGCAGCGCCCACAGCACGCCGCCCAGGACGCCGAGCACGGCCAGCACGGCGAGGGCGGGGACCCAGCGGCGCGGGACCCGCAGGCCGCGGGGGGTCCGGCGGTGGCTCCGGGGGGCGGTCATGGGCGACCACCGTAGCGGGGTGGACCGCGGGTGAGACGGAACGCGCACCGCGGCACGACCGTTGCCGGGTGGACCGTCCGCCCCGCACCCGGGATCCTGGGACGGCCCCACCACCCTGCAGAAGGAGCACGCCGCCGGTGAGCGACGTCTGGCTCAACATCGTCATGGTCGTCGTGTTCGTGCTGATCGGCGGCGCGTTCGCCGGCGCCGAGATCGCGCTGGTCTCGCTGCGGGAGTCCCAGGTGCGGGCCCTGGGCGAGCGCGGCAGCCGGGGGAAGGCGCTCACCAAGCTCCTGCACGACCCCAACCGCTTCCTCGCCGCCGTGCAGGTCGGGGTGACCCTGGCCGGGTTCTTCTCCGCGGCCTTCGGCGCCAGCACGCTGTCGGCCCCGCTCGGGGACTGGCTGGTGGGCCTGGGGGTTCCCCGCGGCGCCGCCGACCCGGTCAGCTTCGTGCTGGTCACCATCGGCATCAGCTACCTGTCGCTGGTGGTCGGCGAGCTGACCCCCAAGCGGCTCGCGCTGCAGCGGGCCGAGGGGTTCTCGCTGGTCGTCGCCGGTCCGCTCAACCGCATCGCCTCGGTGTTCCGGCCGGTCATCTGGCTGCTCTCGCGCTCGACCGACCTGCTGGTGCGGCTGCTGGGCGGGGACCCCAAGCAGAGCGGCGAGTCGATCAGCCAGGAGGAGCTGCGCGACCTCGTGGCCGCGCACGAGTCGCTGTCCACCGACGAGCGCCGGCTCATCGACGAGGTCTTCCGGGCCGGGGACCGCGAGGTGCGCGAGGTCATGACCCCCCGCACCGAGGTCGACTTCCTCGAGGCCTCGCTCACCGCCAGCCGGGCGGCCAAGCTCATCGCCGACAACGGCCACTCCCGCTACCCGGTCGTCGGCCGCACCCAGGACGACGTCGTCGGCTTCGTGCACGTGCGCGACCTGCTGCAGCCCAACCACCCCGCCGGGCGGGCGGCGACGGTCGGCGACCTGGCCCGCGAGGTCAAGCAGCTGCCCGGGACGGCGGGGGTGCTCACCGCGCTGTCGGAGATGCGTCGCGAGAGCCACCACCTGGCGATCGTCGTCGACGAGTACGGCGGCACCGACGGCATCGTGACGCTGGAGGACCTCATCGAGGAGGTCATCGGCGAGATCTACGACGAGTACGACGAGGACGCCGCCCCCGAGACCGACGAGCCGGCCGAGGGACCGCACGACGTCGACGGCCTGCTCAACCTCGACGACTTCGCCGAGGCCACCGGCCTGCACCTGCCCGAGGGGCCCTACGAGACGGTGGCCGGGTGGGTGCTGGCCGAGCTCGGCCGCATCCCCGCGGTGGGCGACACCGCCGAGCACGAGGGCCGGGTGCTCGCGGTCACCGAGCTCGACGGACGCCGGATCGCCCGCATCGCGGTGGCCCCGGCGCCCGCGCCGGCCATCGACGGCGACACCCTCCGCGCCGGCGCCGCTGCCACCTGAGGAACGGCCCCGTCCCACCCCACGGTGCACTCGGCACGCCGCGGGCCCCGGGACGGGGCCGTCCCGTCAGCTCACCAGCGCCCAGGCGTCGCGGACCATGGTGGTGAGCTCGGCGTGCTGCGGGTCCCAGCCGAGGTCGGCACGGATGCGCTCGGACGACGCCACGAGCTGGGCCGGGTCGCCGGCCCGCCGGGCGCCGACGACGACCGGCACGGGGTGGCCGGTGACCTCGCGGACGGCGTCGACCACCTGCCGCACGCTGAACCCGGTGCCGTTGCCCAGGTTGTAGATGCGGTGCTCGCCCGGCGCGGGGGCCGGCAGGGCCAGCAGGTGGGCGTCGGCGAGGTCGAGCACGTGCACGTAGTCGCGGATGCAGGTGCCGTCGGGGGTGGGGTAGTCCTCCCCGAACACCGTGATGGCGTCGCGCGTGCCGGCCGCCACCTGCAGCGCGATCGGGATCAGGTGGGTCTCGACGGCGTGGCGCTCGCCGCGGCCGAAGCCGGCGCCGGCCACGTTGAAGTAGCGCAGGCTCACCGCGGCGAACCCGTGGGCCACCGCGTACGAGGTGAGCATGTGGTCCACGGCCAGCTTGGAGGCTCCGTAGGTGTTCGTGGGCCGGGTCGGGGCGTCCTCGGTGATCGGGACGGCGTCGGGCTCGCCGTAGGTGGCCGCGGTCGAGGAGAAGACGATGCGCCGGCAGTCGACCGCCCGCATGGCCTCCAGCAGCGCGAGCGACCCGCCGACGTTGGTGTGCCAGTAGTCCTCGGGCTGGGTCTGGGAGACCCCGACCAGGCTCTTGGCCGCGAAGTGCAGCACCGCCTCGGGGCGTACATCGGCCAGCACCGGGGCCGAGTCGTGCAGCGAGGCCCGCACGAACGCCGCGCCCTCGGGCACGGCGTCGGCGTGGCCGGTCGAGAGGTCGTCGAGCACGGTCACCTCGTGACCCCCGGCCAGCAGGGCCGCCGTGACTACGCTGCCGATGTAGCCGGCACCACCGGCGACGAGAACACGCATGCCCCGAAGCCTACGGAGGATCCGTCATGGTCAGCCCGCGCGCCGCGGTCAGCGCTCTGCCGGCCTACCGGCCCGGTCGCAACCCGGCCGACCTGGCCCGCGAGATCGGGGTGCCGAAGGCGGTGAAGCTGGCCAGCAACGAGGTCGCCTTCCCGCCGCTGCCGGCCGTGGTCGCCGCGATCTCGCAGGTGGCGGGGGAGACCAACCGCTACCCCGACAACGGCGCCGCCGTCCTCACCGGGGCGCTCGCGCAGCGGTACGGGGTCGACCCCGGCCAGGTGGCCGTGGGGTGCGGGGCGGTCACCCTGCTGCAGCAGGTCACGCAGGCGTTCGTCGAGCCGGGTGCGGGCCTGGCCTTCGCGTGGCGGTCGTTCGAGATGTACCCGCTGCTGGCCCAGGTGGCCGGTGCCCGCGCCGTCCAGGTGCCGCTGGTGGCCAGTACGGGCGGAGGGCCGTCGGACACCCACGACCTCGAGGCCCTGGCGGCCGCGCTCGACGAGGACACCCGCGTCGTGCTGGTCTGCAACCCGAACAACCCCACCGGGACGGCGGTGCGGCGTGCCCAGCTCGAGGCCTTCCTCGACGCGGTGCCGGCGTCGACCCTGGTGGTGCTCGACGAGGCCTACCGCGAGTTCGTCACCGACCCCGAGGTCACCGACGGCACCGAGCTGATGCGCGGCCGGCCCAACGTCGCCGTGCTGCGCACCTTCTCCAAGGCGTGGGGGCTGGCGGGCCTGCGCGTCGGCTACCTGCTCGCCGAGGACCCGGCCGTCGCGGACGCCGTGCGCAGGACGCACGTGCCCTTCGGCGTATCGATGGTCGCCCAGGCCGCCGCGGTCGCCGCACTGGCCAGCGAGGACGAGGTGCGCGCCCGGGTCGCCGAGGTCACCGCCGAGCGCGACCGGCTCACGGCAGCGCTGCGCGAGCGCGGTCAGGCGGTCGCCGACAGCCAGGCCAACTTCGTGTGGCTGCCGCTGGGCGAGCGCACCGCCGAGGTGGCCGCCGGCCTCGAGGCGCGGGCGGTCATCACCCGGCCGTTCGCCGGTGAGGGCCTGCGGGTCACCGTCGGCACGCCCGAGGAGGACGACGTCTTCCTCGCCGCGTTCGACGAGGTCGTCGCGGGCGCGGACGCCCTCGGCTGAGCGGGTCCGCACCGGGGCGGGTGTGGCGCGTGGTTCGATGAGGGACGTGCCTGCTCCCCGCGTGCTGTCCGGCATCCAGCCGACGGCGGACTCCTTCCACCTCGGCAACCACCTCGGTGCGCTGCGGCAGTGGGTCAGCATGCAGGCCGACCACGAGGCGTTCTACTGCGTCGTCGACCTGCACGCGATCACCGTCGAGCAGGACCCGGCCGTGCTGCGCCGCCGCACGCTGGTGTCCGCCGCGCAGCTGGTCGCGCTGGGCGTCGACCCCGAGCGCAGCGCGCTGTTCGTGCAGAGCCACGTACCCGAGCACGCCCAGCTCGGGTGGGTGCTGCAGTGCCTGACCGGCTTCGGCGAGGCCGGCCGCATGACCCAGTTCAAGGACAAGTCGGCCCGTCAGGGCCAGGCCAGCACCAGCGTCGGGCTGTTCACCTACCCGATCCTGCAGGCCGCCGACATCCTGCTGTACCAGGCTGCCCGGGTGCCCGTGGGCGAGGACCAGCGCCAGCACCTCGAGCTGACCCGCGATCTGGCCACCCGGTTCAACGGTCGCTACGGCGACACGTTCGTCCTCCCCGAGGCCTACATCCCCCCGGGCGCGGCCAAGGTGCTCGACCTGCAGCAGCCGGACAAGAAGATGTCCAAGAGCCTGCCCGAGGCCGGGTGCGTGAACCTGCTCGACGACCCCAAGGTCATCGGCAAGCGCATCCGCAGCGCGGTCACCGACACCGGTCGCGAGGTCGTCTTCGACCCGCAGGGCAAGCCCGGGGTCAGCAACCTGCTGACCATCCACGCGGCCTTCTCCGGGGAGACCGTCGCCCAGCTCGAGGAGCGCTTCGTCGGCCGGGGCTACGGCGACCTCAAGAAGGAGCTCGCCGAGGTGGTGGTCGAGGCGCTGGCGCCGGTGCAGGCCCGCACCGCCGAGCTGCTGGCCGACACCGCCGAGCTCGAGCGGGTGCTGGCCGCCGGCGCAGCCCGGGCCCGCGAGGTGGCCGCCCCGACCCTGGCCACGGTGTACGAGCGGATCGGCTTCCTCCCCCCGCTGGGTACGCCGTGACCCGCCCGCTGCCCCCCGTGCCGCCGCCGGGTCCGCGCTCCGCCCGACGCCGGCACGACGACACCTTCGTGCCGCGCAGCGCGAACAAGGACGTCGGTGCCACCGCGGTGCTGGGCGTGGTGGTGGACATCCCCGAGCCGTGGGCGCAGCTGCTGGTCGACTGGCGCACCAAGTGCGGTGACCCGCAGGCCGGCGTCGTCCCCCCGCACGTCACCCTGCTGCCGCCCACCGAGGTCGCCGTCGCCGACCGGCCGCTCATCGCGGCGCACCTGGCCGGCGTCGCCCGCAGCCACCCGGCGTTCGAGATCCACCTGCAGGGCACGGGCACCTTCCGGCCGGTGTCGGAGGTCGTGTTCGTGACGGTGGCCCGCGGCGTCGTGGACTGCGAGCGCATCGCCACCGACGTCCGCAGCGGCCCGCTCGACCGTCCGCTGGCGTTCCCGTACCACCCGCACGTCACGGTCGCCCACGACGTCCCCGCCGACGCCCTGGACATGGCCGCCGCCGAGCTGGCCGACGTCAGCGCCACCTTCCGGGTCGAGCACTTCACCGAGTTCGAGCAGCAGCCCTCCGGCGCCTGGTCGGTGGCCCGCCGTTACCCCCTGACGGGTCTCGCCGGAGCCTGACGGCCTGCGGGTCCGAGCTGCGGCCTGCACACTCTCGGCCGTGACCACACCGCAGGAGCCGGCCGCCGGCGGCAACGTGATCACCCGGACCGTCGACCGGATCCGCGAGCTGATCCACCGCGGGCGCGCCCGGTACGGATGGTTCGACCACCTGGTGCACGCCGGGGGGCACTACAACCGCGCCCAGGCCGACACGCTGGCCGCGGCGGTCACCTACTACGCCTTCCTGGCGCTGTTCCCGGTCGTGCTGCTGCTGGCCTCCATCGCCGGTTTCGTGCTGGCCGGCAACACCGCCCTGCAGCTGGAGCTGGTCGGCGCCATCCAGGACGCGGTGCCGGGCAAGACCGGCAGCGACCTGGCGCAGTCGGTGGCCGGTGCCATCGGCGCCCGTCGGACGACCGGCGTGATCGGCCTGATCGGGTTCCTGGTGGTCGGCATCGGCGCCATCGACAAGCTGCGCGTCGGGATGGACACCATCTGGCGGGGCAAGCCCGACCCGCCCGACTTCCTCGGCGACCGGCTCAAGGACGTCGTCGTGCTGCTCGGCCTGGCCGGCGCCGGCGTGCTGTCGATCGCGCTCACCACCGGCACCACCGCGGCCTCCACCGTGGTCTTCGACGCGCTGGGCATCGACCGGGTCCCCGGCTTCTTCCTGCTCACCGCAGCGCTGGGCATCGGGCTGGCACTGGTCGGGGACACCCTGATGTTCCTGTGGGTGCTCAAGGGCGTGCCCGACACCCCGCACCGCGCGCGCATGCTGCTGCCCGGGGCGGTGTTCGGTGCCGTCGGCTTCGAGCTGCTCAAGCTGGTCGGCGGCTACTACCTGCAGATCCTCAGCGGCAACGTCACCGCATCGGCGTTCGGCGGTTTCGTCGGGCTGATCGTGTGGATCAACGTGGTCGCCCGGTTCGCCTTCTTCACGGCCTCGTGGACCGCGACCCTCCCGGCGGTCGAGCACTCGGACGCGCAGGTGCCGCACGGCCCGCCCGCGCCGACCCGGCTGCCCGACGTGGTGCTGGTCGACGAGCGGGGCCCTCGTCCGGCGCCGCTGACGCTGGCCGCGGGATTGGTGGGGGCAGGGTTCCTGGTGGGAGGGGCCCTGATGGGTGCGGCGGCAGGTCGACGGGCAGCCGCCGTGCGCCACCGGCGGGGGGCCCGGGCGGGCCGGCCTCGGGACGGCGCGGCGGGGGACGCCTGACGGCGCGGTCGTCGGACCAGCCGCCGGCGGGCACCAGCCGGACGGCGCGCCGGCGGCCCACCATCGTGGCCACGACGATCGCCACCGCCCCGGTGGCCAGCGCGACGGGCAGCAGCACCGACTCCGCGGGCGCCTGGGTGGACGCCGGGTCGACGGCGGGGGACTGCGCCGCGGCGACGGCGGCCGCGGCGTCCTGGGAGGTGAGCGTGCCGTCGGCGGGGGAGGGGACCGGGAGGTCGACGGCGGTCGCGTCGGTGTCGACGTCCCCGGGGCGCACGAGGGTGCCGACGCCGCCGCCGGCGGGGGTGGCGAAGCCCCAGTCCAGCAGCCGCTCGGCCTGCTCGGTGGTGGACACCGGGTAGCGCTCGGTCTGCATGAGGCTGACCACCAGCCGCCGGCCGTCGCGCGCGGCCGCGGCCACGAACGTGTGCCGGGCGGCGTCGGTGAAGCCGGTCTTGCCGCCCAGGGTCCCCGGGTACTCGGTGAGCAGCGTGTTCTGGGTCTGGATCTGGTACCCGTCGCTCTTGCCCGGCACGGCGGGCATCTGGGCGGTGGTCTGCTGCAGGACGGCCGCGGTCGTGGGGTTCTCGACCAGCTGGGCCATGATCAGCGCGAGGTCGTAGGGCGAGGAGGTCTGCCCGGCGACGTCCAGGCCCGACGGGGTGCCGGCGACGGTGTCCAGGGCCCCGATGCGCTGCGCGGTGGCGTTCATCGCCGCGAGCGTGGCGTCGACCCCGCCGGCGGCCCGGGCGAGGGCGTTGGCGGCGTCGTTGCCCGACTGCATCACCAGCGCGTCGAACAGCAGCGACACCGGGTACTGGCCGCCGGCGACGATGCCGACCCGGCTGCCCTCCATGCCCTCGTCGTCGGTGGTGCCCTCGACGACCAGCGTGGGGTCCAGCTCGGGGGCCAGGGTGAGCAGGGTCAGCGTCTTCAGGGTGCTGGCGGGGTAGTAGCGGCCGTGCGGGTCCTGTGCGCCGAGCACCTCACCGGTGTCGAGGTCGGCGACCAGCCAGCCGCGCGCGTCGATGCCCTCGGGCTGGGCCGGGGCGCCGGCGGCGGTGACCAGCCCGCGCGTGTTCAGCCCGTCGCCGCCCACGGTGCTGCCGTCGGGCGCGTGGCCCTGGGCGGGGCCGCCGTCCGGGGGCGCGGTCGGGGTGGGGGCGCTGGTGTCGACGGTGGGTCGGGCCCCGTCCTCGGCCAGCGCGGCGGGCGCTCCGGCCAGCAGCACGAGGCCGGTGACGAGTGCCACCGCGGCCGTGCGTGCACCGGGCAGCAGTGGTCGCATGGTGGTGGACGCTAACGGTGCGGTCGCCCGTACGGCGGGGTCCGGAGCGTGTCGGGTGGTCGGCCGTGACGCGTGTGCCGGGTGTGCCGACCTGTGCCCGGGACGTGTCCGGGTCCTAACGATCGGGTCTCGGTGCCCGGGCAGGGGTGCCGGGGAGCCGTCGGGCGCGGTTAGCGTGCCGCCATCGCTGCCCCGCCCTCACGGGCCGGGGCCGGCGGACACCGGAGTGCACACCCCGGGGCGCCCCGACCTCCGGGCGGGCGACGTCCCACACGAGAGGAGACCCCCTTGCGCCGAGCGCGTGGGATGAAGCTGGCCGCCCTGGCCATCGCCGGCAGCCTGGCCCTGGCCGCCTGCGCCAGCGACGAGCCCGCCGGCGGCAGCGGCGGCAGCGGCGGCAGCGGTGGTGGTGAGGACGGCCCGAAGATCGGTCTCGCCTACGACACCGGCGGCCGCGGCGACAAGTCGTTCAACGACTCGGCCTACGCCGGTGTCGAGGCCGCCATCGAGACCAACGGCGGCACCGTCCAGGAGATCTCGCCCAACAGCGACGCCTCCGACCGCGCCGACCTGCTCACCCAGCTGGCCGACCAGGGCTTCAACCCGGTCATCGCCGTCGGCTTCGCCTACGGCGACGTGATCGGTGACGTCGCGCAGCAGTACCCCGACACCTCGTTCGCCATCGTCGACTCCTCCGGTGTCGACGTGGCCGACAACGTCACCGGCCTGCTGTTCGCCGCCAACGAGGGCTCGTTCCTCGGCGGCGTGGCCGCCGCCACCAAGAGCGAGACCGGCAACGTCGGCTTCGTCGGCGGCGTCGAGACCCCGCTGATCCAGGCCTTCGAGGCCGGCTTCGTCGCCGGTGCCCAGGCCGTCAACCCCGACATCACCGTGCAGGTGCAGTACATCTCGCCCGCCGGTGACTTCTCCGGGTTCAACGACCCGGCCCGTGGCCAGATCGTGGCCCAGGGCATGTTCGACGGCGGCGCCGACATCGTCTACGCCGCCGCCGGCGGTTCGGGCATCGGCGTCTTCCAGGCCGCCGCCGCCTCGGGCAAGCGCGCCATCGGCGTCGACTCCGACCAGTACGAGACCGTCGGCGACCCGGCCCTGCAGGCCGTGATCATGACCTCGGTGCTCAAGCGGGTCGACAACGCCGTCGAGGCCTACATCGGCACCTTCGTCGACGGCTCCGTCGAGGGCGGCACCGACGTGGTCAGCGACCTGTCGACCGAGGGCGTGGGCCTGTCCTACTCCGGTGGCTTCATCGACGACATCAAGTCGACCATCGACGAGTACACCCAGAAGATCGTCGACGGCGACATCACCGTGCCGGAGACCCCGAGCAACTGATCCACTGCACAGCGGCACGAGGACGGCGGGCCCGGGCGGTAGCGCCCGGGCCCGCCGTTTCTCCTGTGTACGGTCCAACCGGCCGCAGTCCATGCGGAGCTCGAGCCCCTCGGGAGTGGTAGTGACGGAGTCAGCACCGTTGGCGGTGGAGCTGCGCGGGATCACCAAGCGGTTCCCCGGCGTGGTGGCGAACAAGGACATCGAGCTGCGGGTCGCCCGCGGCGAGGTGCACGCCATCGTGGGGGAGAACGGCGCCGGCAAGTCGACGCTGATGAAGACCCTCTACGGCATGCACCGCCCCGACGAGGGCCAGATCCTCCTCGGCGGCCGCGAGGTCGTCTTCAAGAGCCCGGCCGACGCCATCGCCGCCGGGGTGGGCATGGTGCACCAGCACTTCATGCTCGCCGACAACCTCACGGTGCTCGAGAACGTCGTCCTGGGCGCCGAGAAGCTGCACGGCATCGGCGGCGACGCCCGCCGGCGCATCGTCGAGATCTCCGACGCCTACGCGCTGGGCCTGGAGCCCGACACCCTGGTCGAGGACCTCGGCGTGGGCGACCGCCAGCGCGTCGAGATCGCCAAGGTGCTGTACCGCGGCGCCACCACGCTCATCCTCGACGAGCCCACGGCGGTGCTCGTGCCGCAGGAGGTCGACGAGCTCTTCGGCAACCTGGCCGAGCTCAAGCGCGAGGGCCTCACGGTCATCTTCATCTCGCACAAGCTCGACGAGGTGCGCAAGGTCGCCGACGCCATCACCGTCATCCGGCGCGGCACCACCGTCGGCACCGCCGACCCGCGGACGACGACGGCCAAGCAGCTCGCGGAGATGATGGTCGGCGCCGAGCTGCCCACCCCCGAGACCCGCACCTCCACCGTCCGCGAGACCCCGGTGCTGCAGCTGCGCGGGGTCACCGTGGCCGGGCCGGGCACCCGCCCCGCCGTCGACGACGTCACGCTCACCGTGCGCGAGGGCGAGGTCGTGGGCATCGCCGGCGTCGAGGGCAACGGCCAGGCCGAGCTCGTCGACGCCGTCATGGGTCTGCGCCCGCTGGCCGCCGGCACCATCGTGCTCGGTGCCGACGACATCACCTCGTGGACCACCCGCACCCGGCGCGAGCGCGGCATCGGCTTCATCCCCGAGGACCGGCACCGCCAGGGCATGCTGCTGGACGCCCCGCTGTGGGAGAACCGCGTGCTGGGCCACCAGACCGAGGCGCCGAACGCCAAGGGCCTGTTCATCGACCGCAAGGCCGCCCGGGCCGACACCGAGCGGATCATGCGCGAGTACGACGTCCGCGCCCCCGGGCCGGACACCCTGGCCGTCGCGCTGTCGGGCGGCAACCAGCAGAAGCTGATCGTCGGCCGCGAGATGAGCGCCGGACCCCGCCTGCTCATCGCCGCCCACCCGACCCGCGGGGTCGACGTCGGCGCCCAGTCGGTGATCTGGGAACTGCTCAAGGACGCACGTGCGGAAGGGATGGGGATCGTGCTGATCTCGGCCGACCTCGACGAGCTGATCGGCCTGTCCGACACGCTGCAGGTCATGCTGCGCGGCTCCGTCGTGGCGACCCTCGACCCGCAGGCGGTCACCCCCGAGCAGCTCGGCGGGTACATGACCGGCGCCGTGACCAGCCCCGCGGGGAGCGTGCAGTGAGCGCGCTGCGCCGCACCGGTCAGGCGTTGCTGGCCCCCGCGCTGGCAGTCGTCATCGCGCTGGTCATCTCCGCCGCGGTCATGGCCGCCATCGGGGTCGACCCGGCCCGGGCCTTCTCGGTCATGGTCGACTTCGGCGACACCCCGAGCCAGCAGGTCACCGCGATCGTCGTCGTGCTCAACCGGGCGGTGCCGCTGTTCCTGGCCGGCCTGGCGGTGGCCGTGGCGTTCCGCATGGGCCTGTTCAACATCGGCGTCGAGGGCCAGTACCGCATGGCCACCGTGGTCGCGGCCGGCGTGGGCGCCTCGGTGTCACTGCCCGGCCCGCTGCACGTGCTGCTGATCATCGTCGTCGCCATGGGCGTGGCCGCGATCTGGGCCGGCATCGTCGGCGTCCTCAAGGTCACCCGCGGGGTCAGCGAGGTGATCAGCTCGATCATGCTGAACTTCATCGCCCTGGGCCTGGCGTCGTTCCTGCTCACCGGCCCGCTGCGCGGCAGCGAGCCGGGGGCCTCGATCGTCACGACGACGGAGATCCCCGAGTCGGGGTGGTTCCCCTCGCTCAACGGCCTGCTGGGTGCCCTCGGCCTGGCGAACCCGCCCCGCCAGCTCTACGGCTTCCTGCTGGTGGCCGTCGTCGTGGGCGTCGCCGTCGCGGTGCTGCTCAAGCGCACCCGCTTCGGCTTCGACCTGCGGGCCACCGGCCTGTCGGCGTCGGCGGCCTCGGCCAGCGGCGTGGACGCCAAGCGCATGGTCATCACCACGATGCTCATCTCCGGCGCCGTCGCCGGGCTGATCGGCCTGCCCGACCTGCTGGGCTCCGACCACAGCTACGGCACGCAGTTCACCTCGGGGCTGGGCTTCCTGGGCATCGCGATCGCGCTGCTGGGCCGCAACAGCCCGCTGGGCATCGCCGTGGCGGCGGTGCTGTTCGCCTTCCTGGACCGCGCCTCGGTGCCGCTGCAGATCGCCAGCATCCCGTCCTCGGTGGTCACGATCATCCAGGGCACGATCGTGCTGGCCGTGGTCATCGCCAACGAGATCGCCCGGCGCATCGCCCGCCGGCAGGCCGAGTCCGGCAGCGCGGTCGCCCCGCCCGCCGCCGGCGACGGCAGCAGCCCCGAGCCCGGCAGCACCCCGCCGACCGGCCCGGCGCTGACCAACGCGACCGGGTCCGCCGGCCGCACCGAGCCCACGGGGAGCGCCCAGTGAGCACCGCCGTCCCCACCACCACGACCGCGCCCTCGCGGGGTCCGGTGACCGAGCTGTTCCTGGGCGGGGGCCGCGGCCGCCGCATCACCTGGATCCTCGTCGGCCTGCTGCTGCTCGTCTCGGCCGTGCGGGTCATCTCCGGGCAGCAGGCGCTGACGTCGTCCTCGACCATGGCCGCCACGCTGCTGCTGGCCGTGCCGCTGCTGCTCGCCGCCCTGGGCGGGCTCTTCGCCGAGCGCGCGGGCGTGGTCAACATCGGCCTGGACGGCATGATGATCCTGGGCACCTGGGGGGCCGGCTTCGCCGGTTACCAGTGGGGCTGGCAGGGCGCCGTCGTCGGGGGCATCGTCATGGGCGCGCTCGGCGGCCTGCTGCACGCGGTCGCCACGGTCACCTTCGGCGTCGACCACGTGATCTCCGGTGTCGCCATCAACATCCTCGCCGCCGGCGTCGTCCGCTTCCTGTCCGAGAGCATCTACGTCGACAACCCGGCCGGCGGCGGCGTCACGCAGTCCCCGGCCATGTCGTCGCGGCCGCCCACGTTCTCGCTGCCCGTGCTCTCCTCGGGTCCGGACCTGCTGGGCAAGCTCGAGGACCAGCACTGGTTCCTGGTCAGCGACCTGGCCGGCGTGCTGCGCGGGGTCAGCAACGGCGTCGGGGTGCTCACCGTGCTCGCCGTCCTGATGGTGCCGGCGGCGTACCTGCTGCTGTGGCGCACCCCCTTCGGCCTGCGGCTGCGCTCGTGCGGGGAGAACCCGGCCGCCGCGGACTCCCTCGGTGTGCCGGTCTACCGGCTCAAGTACATCGCCGTGGTCATCTCCGGCGGACTGGCCGGCCTCGGTGGCGTCTTCCTGGTCTTCATCGCCAACATCTACCGGGAGGGCCAGACCAACGGCCGCGGCTTCATCGGTCTGGCCGCGCTGATCTTCGGCAACTGGCGGCCGGGTGGGCTGGCCGCGGGTGCGGGCCTGTTCGGCTTCGCCGACGCGCTCCAGCTGCGCAGCCGCACCGGGGTGGTCGCCCTGCTCCTGCTCGTGGCGATCCTGCTGCTGGCCGTCGCGGTCGTGCAGGGCGCGCGCGGCAAGTACACGCAGGCCATCACCGCCGCCGCCTTCTCCGCGGCCTCGCTGGTCGGCTACATCACCATCGAGGAGCTGCCGGAGGGCATCGTCAGCTTCACCCCGCACCTGACCACGTTGCTGGTGCTCTCGCTGGCCTCGCAACGTCTGCGCATGCCCAAGGCCGACGGCCTGGTCTACCGGAGAGGCGAGCACTGATGCCCGACGTCGACTGGGACTCCCTGCGGGCCGCGGCCCGCGAGGCCATGACGCACGCCTACGCGCCGTACTCCAGCTTCCCGGTCGGGGTGGCCGGGCTGGTCGACGACGGCCGCGTGGTCACCGGCTGCAACGTCGAGAACGCCTCGTACGGCATCGGGCTGTGCGCCGAGTGCGGCATGGTCAGCGAGCTGGCCCGCACCGGCGGGGGTCGGTTGGTCGCGGTGGCCTGCGTGGGCGGCGACGGGCAGCCGTTGATGCCCTGCGGCCGGTGCCGGCAGCTGCTGTGGGAGTTCGGCGGCGCGGAGATGATGATCGAGACGGTGTCGCTGGGCATCGTGCCGATGCGCGAGGTGCTCCCCGACGCCTTCGGCCCCGACGACCTCATCAAGGCGGCTGAGCGGGCATGAGCGAGCACGACGCGATCGACGTCATCCGCGCCAAGCGCGACGGCGTGGAGCTGACCGGTGACCAGATCCGCTGGGTGATCGGCGCCTACACCGCGGGCCAGGTGCCCGACGAGCAGATGAGCGCGCTGCTCATGAGCGTGTTCTTCCGCGGCATGACGCCGGACGAGCTGGCTGCCTGGACCCGGGCGATGATCGACTCCGGCGTCCGCAAGGACCTCTCGTCGCTGGGCCGCCCGACCGCCGACAAGCACTCCACCGGCGGGGTGGGCGACAAGACCACGCTGCCGCTGGCCCCGCTCGTGGCCGCCTGCGGGGTCGCCGTCCCGCAGCTCTCGGGCCGCGGCCTGGGGCACACCGGCGGCACCCTGGACAAGCTCGAGGCCATCCCCGGCTGGCGGGCCGCGTTGAGCGAGGAGGAGTACCTCGGGCAGCTGCGCGACGTCGGCGCGGTCGTCTGCGCCGCGGGCAACGACCTCGCCCCGGCCGACAAGCTGCTCTACGCGCTGCGTGACGTCACCGGCACCGTCGAGTCGATCCCGCTGATCGCCAGCTCGATCATGAGCAAGAAGATCGCCGAGGGCGCCGACGCGCTGGTGCTCGACGTCAAGACCGGCTCGGGCGCGTTCATGAAGGACGTCGAGAGCTCCCGCGAGCTGGCCCGCACGATGGTGGGTCTGGGCGAGGTCGCCGGCGTGCACACCGTCGCGCTGGTGACCGCGATGGACCGCCCGCTGGGCCGCTCGGCGGGCAACGCCGTCGAGGTCGCCGAGTCCCTGGAGGTGCTCGCCGGGGGCGGCCCGGCCGACCTGGTCGAGCTGACCCTAGCGCTGGCGCGCGAGATGCTCGCCGGCGCCGGTCGCGGCGACGTCGACCCCGCAGCTGCCCTGGCCGACGGCCGGGCGATGGACAGCTGGAAGGCGATGATCCGCGCGCAGGGCGGCGACCCCGACGCCCCGCTGCCGCAGCCGACCGAGCGGCACGTGGTCACCGCGCCGGCCACCGGCACCCTCACCCGGCTCGACGCCTTCTCCCTCGGCGTGGCCGCGTGGCGGCTGGGTGCCGGCCGGGCCCGCAAGGAGGACCCGGTCAGCGCGGCGGCCGGCGTCGTCTGGCACGCGTCGGTGGGGGAGCAGGTCACCGCCGGTCAGCCCCTGCTGGAGCTGCAGACCGACGACGCGAGCCGCATCGACCGCGCACTGCAGGCCCTCGAGGGCGCCGTCGGCGTCGACACCGACGACACCGTCCTCCCCCTGGTCGTCGACCGCATCACGTCCTGACGAGCGGGGGCCCGGAGGGTCCCCCGACGAAGGACTCGTCCCTCCCCGGCGACGGGTGGCCCGGAGGGTCACCCCGAGCCGGTGGCAGCGTCGCTCGTGGCCACGGGGGTACGGCACCTGGCCGCGGTGCGACGCGGAGCGTCGCGGTGTGCACCGCACGGCGACGCGGAGCGTCGCCGTGCAATCGTGTCTCCTCGTGAGTGCTCCCCTCGACGCCGACGCCGACGCGGCGATCAGCATCCGCGGTCTGGTGAAGCGGTACGGCGACCGCGACGCCGTCGCCGGCCTCGACCTGGACATCCGGCGCGGTGAGATCTTCGCGCTGCTGGGCCCCAACGGTGCTGGCAAGACCACGACCGTCGAGGTGCTGGAGGGCTACCGCTCGCGCGACGAGGGGGACGTCCGGGTGCTGGGCCAGGACCCGGCGGCGGGCGGACGGCGGTGGCGCTCGCGCATCGGCATCGTGCTGCAGTCCGGTGCCGGGGACAGCCAGCTCACCTGCCTGGAGCTGCTGCGCGCGCAGGCGGCCTACTACCCCGACCCCCGCGACCCGGTCGAGGTGCTCGAGCTCGTCGGGCTGGCCGAGAAGGCCGGGGCCCGGGGCCGGTCGCTGTCCGGCGGCCAGCGCCGCCGCCTGGACGTCGCGCTCGGCATCGTCGGCAAGCCCGACCTGCTGTTCCTCGACGAGCCCACCACCGGCTTCGACCCCGAGGCCCGCCGCCAGTTCTGGTCGCTGATCCGGTCGTTGCGCGAGCTCGGGACGACGATGCTGCTGACCACGCACTACCTCGACGAGGCCGAGGAGCTCGCCGACCGGGTGGGCGTCATCGCCGGCGGCCGGCTGGTCGAGGTCGCCGTCCCGGCCGAGCTGGGTGGCCGGCAGGCCGCACCCGCCGTCGTCAGCTGGACCGAGGACGGCGTCCGGCGCAGCAGCCCGACCCCGACCCCCACGGCCTTCGTGGCCGAGCTCGCCGGTCGGTTCGCCGGCGAGGTGCCCGACCTGGCCGTCACCCGCCCGACCCTCGAGGACGTGTACCTGCAGATGATCGGTCAGCCCGCCGAGGAGCCCGCCCGATGAGCGCGCCGTCGAGCCTGCCGTCCCTGCCCCGGGTGTTCCGGGTGCGGGCCGGCGTCGAGCTGAAGGAGTTCTTCCGGCAGCGCGAGTCGGTCGTGTTCACCCTGATGTTCCCGGTGATCCTGCTGGTGGTCTTCGGGGCGGTGCTGGACTACGAGATCGGCGGCGGGGTCAGCTTCACGCAGTACTTCATGGCCGGCGTCATCGCCGCCGGGATCCTCGGCGCCAGCCTGCAGAACATGGCCATCGGCATCGCGACCGAGCGCAGCGACGGCACGCTCAAGCACCTGGCCGGCACCCCGATGCCCAAGGCCGCCTACTTCATCGGCAAGGTCGTGCAGGTCCTCGCCGTCACGGTCGCCACCATCGCGATCCTGCTCGTGGTCGGGAAGGTCCTCTACGGCATCGACCTGCCCAGCGGCACGCAGTGGCTGACCTTCGCCTGGGTCGCGCTGCTGGGCTCGGCCGCCTGCACCCTGCTGGGCATCGCGGTCTCGAGCCTGCCCAAGAACGGGCGCTCGGCCTCGGCGATGGTCACCCCCTTCGCGCTGGTGCTGCAGTTCATCTCCGGGGTGTTCTTCCGGTTCGACCAGATCCCCGAGTGGATGCAGACCGTCGCCGCGGTCTTCCCGCTCAAGTGGATGGCGCAGGGGCTGCGCTCGGTGTTCCTGCCCGACGCGCTGGCGGCCCAGGAGCCGGCCGGGTCGTGGGAGCTGGGCCGCGTCGCGCTGGTGCTGGCCGCCTGGGTGGTCGTCGGCCTGCTGCTGTGCGTGCGCACCTTCCGCTGGCGGGACCGCGCCGACGGGTAGCTTCCCCGGCATGCCCGCGCCGCTGACCCCGGAGACCCTCGCCCGCGCCCCCAAGGTGCTGCTGCACGACCACCTCGACGGCGGCCTGCGCCCGCAGACGGTGCTCGAGCTGGCCGACGCGATCGGGTACACCGACCTCCCGGCGTCCGACGCCGAGTCCCTGGGCGCCTGGTTCCGGCAGGCCGCCGACTCGGGCTCGCTCGTGCGCTACCTCGAGACCTTCGCGCACACCGTCGCGGTGATGCAGACCCCCGACGCCGTGCAGCGGGTGGCCCGCGAGTGCGCCCTCGACCTCGCGGCCGACGGCGTCGTGCACGCCGAGGTGCGCATGGCCCCCGAGCTGCTCACCGCCATGCCGATCGAGGCAGCGGTCGAGGCCATCCTCGACGGGTTCGCCGCCGGTGCGCGCGAGGCGGGCACCATCCGGGTCGGGGCCCTGCTGTGCGCCATGCGCCAGGCCGACCGCTGGGACGAGGTGGCCGGGCTCGTCGTCCGGTACCGCGACGCGGGGGTGGTCGGCTTCGACCTCGCCGGCCCCGAGATCGGGTTCCCGGCCGACCGGCACCCCTCCGCCATCGCCCTGCTCGACCGGGCCGGCGCGCACCGCACCGTCCACGCCGGCGAGGCCGACGGCATCGAGAGCATCCGCGGGGCGCTCGAGGGCGCCCGGGCCGAGCGGCTGGGCCACGGGGTGCGCATCGCCGACGAGGTGCCCGAGGACGGCAGCCCCCTGGGTCCGGTCGCCCAGCGCGTTCTCGACGAGCAGGTCACCCTCGAGGTGGCGCCGTCGTCCAACGTGCAGACCGGCGCCTACCCCTCGATCGCCCGCCACCCGGTCGGCCGGCTGCACCGCGCCGGGTTCGCCGTCACCCTCAACACCGACAACCGGCTGATGAGCGGGGTGTCGGTGACCAGCGAGTTCGTGGCGGTCAGCGAGGCCCACGGGTGGGGTTGGGACGACGTCGCGACCGTCACCGAGCGGGCGGTGGCCGGCGCCTTCCTCGGCGACGCCGACCGCGCGGCCCTCCTGCAGCGGGTCCGGGAGGGCTACGCGGCCCTGCGCGGGTGATCACGCACACCCGTCCGCGGGAATGACTCGGGCGCGATCGCTGCTAGATTGGGCAGGTCGGCGATCGCCGGCCACACCTCCCGGGCGGTCCTGCCCGGGGTAGAGCGCATCCGTGCAGACCTCCGCGTCACCGCAGACGCATCCTGGGGTCGCCCAGTGAGTCCCGCCTCAGGCGGGCCCGGCACCACACCACGGGACGCGCCCGATCTGCATCGGAGTCCCCGCTTGTCCTCGTTCGACACCGTCGACACCAGCACCACCGTTCCCACCTCCACCGACGAGGCCCCCGAGGCCGTCGCCGAGACGGCCCCCGCGGCCGCCCCGGCTCCCGTCGGCCCGACCTTCCACGAGCTCGGCCTGCAGCAGCAGCTGATCACCGCGCTCGAGCGTCGGGGCATCCACCACCCGTTCGCCATCCAGGTCTCGGCCCTGCCCGACGCCATGGCCGGCCGCGACGTGCTCGGCAAGGCCGCCACCGGCTCGGGCAAGACCCTCGCCTTCGGCCTGCCGCTGCTGCACCGCCTCGGCCAGGACGTGCAGCAGGGCCGCCGCGCCCCGCGCGGCCTGGTGCTCGTGCCCACCCGTGAGCTCGCGCAGCAGGTGCACGACAACCTGGCCCCGCTGGGCCAGTCCAACGGCGTGCAGTTCGCCGCCGTCTACGGCGGTGCCTCGATGTACCGCCAGATCCAGCAGCTGCGCCGCGGCGTCGACGTCGTCATCGCGACGCCGGGCCGCCTGCAGGACCTCATCAACCAGGGCGAGTGCACCCTGGCCGACGTCGAGATCGCGATCATCGACGAGGCCGACTTCATGTCCGACCTGGGCTTCCTGCCCGTGGTCAAGGAGCTGCTCGACCAGGTCCGTCCCGGCGGCCAGAAGATGCTGTTCTCGGCCACGCTGGACGGCGAGGTCGACACCCTGGTGCGCCGCTACCTCAAGGACCCGGCCCGCCACGAGGTCGTCAAGCCCGTCGACAGCGCGCCGCCGGCCGAGCACCGCGCCTACAGCGTCTCGTTCCCCGACCGGCTCAAGGTCACCGAGCAGCTGGCCGCCCGCCCGGGTCGCACGATCATCTTCGTGCGCACCCAGCACGGCGCCGACCGGCTGGCCGACAACCTGCAGGCCGTCGGCATCAAGGCCGAGCCGATCCACGGCGGTCTGCCGCAGTCGGCCCGTCGCCGCGCGCTCGAGGCGTTCACCGACGCCCGCTCGCCGGTGCTGGTCGCCACCGACGTCGCCGCCCGCGGCATCCACGTCGACGACGTCCAGCTGGTCCTGCACTACGACCCGCCGGCCGACCACAAGACCTACCTGCACCGTTCCGGCCGCACCGCGCGCGCCGGGGCCGCGGGTGTCGTCGTCTCGCTGCTGCTGCCCGACCAGGTGGGCCAGGCCAAGCGCCGCTTCCGCCAGGCCGCGGTGAACACCGACGTCTCCCGGATCCGTCCGGGTGACGCGCCGATCGCGGAGCTGGTCGCCTCCGGCGTCCACGTCGAGCCGGTCGAGCGCCCGGTCCGTCCCTCGCGGGGTGGCCAGGGTGGCGGGCGTCCTCGTCGCGACGGCGACCGTCGTCCCCCGCGTCGCGACGGCGAGCGCTCCTACGGCGACCGCCCGGCCCGCTCCTACGGCGACCGTCCGGCTCGCCCGGCCGGTGACCGGCCCGCCTACGGCGACCGCCCGGCCCGCCCCGCGGGTGAGCGGCCCGCCTACGGCGACCGCCCGGTGCGCTCGGACCGGCCGTCCTACGGCGACCGTCCGGCCCGCTCGGACCGGCCCTCCTACGGCGACCGTCGTCCCGGTGGCTCCCGCCCCCAGGGCGGCAACGCCGGCGGCCGCCCGCCGCGCCCCGCGCGCTCGTACTGACAGCAACACCTCGTCGCCCCCGCGACGGGTCCTGACCTGGACGCCCGGTCCCTCCTCGGAGGGGCCGGGCGTTCGGCGTCCCCGGGCCGCCCCGCACCCGGGCGCGGCCACGGGCTGGTGCGCGCCGGCACGGGTGGCCCGGCGCTGTCGCCCCGCCCGAGGGCGCAGCCGCCGCCCGGGTGCGCTCCGGTGCGGGTCGGCCTCCTCGGTCGCCGGCCAGGCGCGCACTCCTGGCCCGGGTGCGCGCGTACACGGCTCACGTGGCACGAGCACCCGCCCGAGGACGCAGTCGCGGAGCGGTGCGCTCCCGTGCGGGACGGCCCTCCCGGTCGGCCCCCAGGTGCACCCGTCGCCCGGCTGCCCTCCCGGGTGAGCCGCCCACCCGGGCCACGCGCCTGCGGGCCCACCTGTCGCCTGGCTGCGCCCGTGAGCCGGCAGGCATCGCCGGTCGCCTGCGAGCGCACCTGCCGTGGTGCTGCCGGACGGGCGACGTGGCCCCGGGAACGGCGCCGCCGCGTCGTCGGGACCCCCTGCGTCAGTCGCGGAAGACCAGGGCGGTGCTGACCTCGCGGACCAGCTCGTCCCAGGGGCCGGTGAGCACGGCGGCGTCCTCGGCGCGCAGCGCGGCACCGGGCTCGCGCTCGGCGCGGGCCACGGCCTGCCCCAGGGGGGTGCTGGCGGCCAGCAGCTCGTCGACCCGGGTGAGACCGGCGTACTCGGCGAGGTCGCGGACGCCCTCCACCGGCTGCACCAGCACACTGTGGTCGACCAGCCCGGCGGCGCCGTCGGCGACCTCGGCGAGCACCTCGCCGACCTCGACGAGGTCGTAGCGGTCCTGGTCGACCGGCAGCGGCAGGGTGTCGGTGTCGGCGACCTCGGGCCACGAGGCGATCTCGGTGAGGTCGTGGTCCTCGTCGCCGTGCGCGAAGGCGGCCAACTCGGCGGGCGAGGCGAACAGGAAGACCTCGCCGTCGGCGCCGAGGAAGCGGGACTCGTCCTCGACGTAGCAGCGCAGGGTGAGCCCGGCGCCCTCGGGCACCACGACCTCCACGGGCAGGATGCCGACGCCCTCCCAGAACCCTGCGGCCGCGGCGACCGCGACGGGGTCGGCGGCGATCCGGCTGGGGCTGCTGATCGCGCTGGTGGGCGCGGCGGTCGCAGCGGGCTCGTCGTCGTCCTCGGCCGGTTCGGCGTCGTCCTCGTCGTCGTCCTCGTCGGGGACGGCCACCTCGCTCTCGGCGGCGGAGGGGTAGTCGTCGGGGTCGGCGGTGCCGGCGCCGGTCCAGTCGAGGTGCTCGTCGAGCTCCTCGACGACGTCCTCCCACAGCTCGTCGACCGCACCGCCGAGCCGGATCCAGGCCTCCTCGCCGGCGCGGCCGACGAAGGCGTCGATGCCGAGCGAGAGCAGGGCCACCTCGGGCTTGGCCATCAGCTCGGCGACGGACTCGAAGGCGGTCTCGTCCTCGTCCTCGTCCTCGTCGTCGTCGGGGGCGGTGTCGCAGCACTCGGCGATTCGGCCGGCGATCTCGAAGGTGGCGGCGAGCTCGTCGACGGCCCAGCGGTCGGGGTTGTCGGCGACGACGTCGTAGACCCCGTCGAGGTCGTAGCGGTGGTCGTCGTCAGGGGTGACGTCGGCGGCGCCCAGCCCGGCCACGACCGGCCAGACCGGGTGGTCGGCGAGGTCGTGGTCGGTGCTGGTGCGGCAGAAGGCGGCCAGCGCGTCGGGGGTGGGGAACAGGTGGACGACGGCGGTCTCGCCCTCGGAGTTGCCGAGGAAGGCCTGCCACTCCTCGCCGTCCTCCTCCCACGGGGGAGCCCACAGGGTGTAGCCCGTGCGGTCGTCGAGGGTGAGGGCGATGGGGACGATGCTGGGCCTGGCCACGGGGTCATCCTGCCTGCCCGGGGTGGGCGGGGGCGAGCGGGGCCCGGGGCGATCAGCTGCGGGGCGCGCGCCAGACCGCGGCGACCACGGCGGCGGCCAGCAGCATGACCCCCAGGCCGATGAGCGCGCTGGTGTCGGTGGCGACGGCGAACGCGCTGCGGGCGCTGTCGGCCAGGGCGGCCGCGGCGTCGGCCGGCAGCCGACCGGCGACGTCCAGTGCGCCGCCGAGGGTGTCGGCGGCCCCGGCGTCGGCGGCGTCCAGGCCGGCCGGCAGCGCCAGCCGCGTGGCGTAGACCGCGCCGAGGACGCTGCCGAACACCGCGATGCCCAGGCCGGCACCCATCTCGTAGGCGGTCTCGCTGACCGCGCTGGCCTGCCCGGCCCGCTCGGCGGGCGCGGCGGTGAGGATCGCGTCGTTGGTGAGCGTCTCGGCCAGCCCGGCGCCGGCCGCCACCAGCACGAACGCCAGGACGACGGTCGAGACGGCGGTGCCGGTGCCCAGCTGGGTGGCCAGGGCGAACCCGGCCGCGCCGAGCAGCAGCCCGACGACGACCAGCGCCCGCACCGGCACCCGGCGCGACAGCGGCACGGCCAGCAGCCCGGCGACCACGGCGGCGGCCAGGCCCGGCACCAGCACGAGGCCGGCCTCCATGGGGCTGAGGCCCAGCACCAGCTGCAGGTACTGCGAGGCGATGAGCAGCAGACCGCCGAAGGCCGCGATGCTCAGCAGGTTGGCGCTGATGGCGGCGCGCACGACCCGTGAGCGGAACAGCGAGAGGTCCAGCAGCGGGGCGGGGCGACGCAGTTGCCGGCGCACGAACACCGTGCCGGCGACCAGCCCGACGACCGCCGCACCGACGCTGAGCGGGGTGACACCGCCCCCGGCAAGCTTCTTGATCGCGTAGACGAGCGGCAGCATGGCCGCCAGCGAGAGGACGACGCTGACCACGTCGAGCGGCCCGGGCTGCGGGGCCTTGGACTCGGGCAGCACCAAGGCGCCGGCGATCAGCAGCAGGGCCAGCACGGGCACGTTGATCAGGAAGACCGAGCCCCACCAGAACCGCTCGAGCAGGAAGCCGCCGACCACGGGGCCGAGCGCGGCCCCGCCGGAGAAGCCGGCTGCCCAGATCGCGATGGCCAGCCGGCGCTGCTGGGGGTCGAGGAACAGGTTGCGCAGCAGCGAGAGCGTGGAGGGCATGAGCGCGGCGCCGAACACCCCCTGCAGTGCGCGGGCGGCGATCAGCCAGCCGATGGAGGGTGCGAAGGCAGCCAGCACCGACGCCGCGCCGAACCCGGTGGCGCCGACGAGCAGCAGCCGGCGCCGGCCGAAGCGGTCGCCGAGCGAGCCGGCCGTGACCAGCAGGCCGGCCAGCACCAGCGGGTAGACGTCGACGGCCCACAGCAGGCCGGCACTGCTCGGGGTCAGCGCGGCGGCGATGGAGGGGACGGCGAAGGTCAGCACCGTGCCGTCGACGGCCACCAGGAGCACCGGCAGCATCAGGGCGGCCAGCCCGGCCCACTGGCGGCGCCCGGCCCGCGGGGGCTGCGGTGCGCGTGCGGGGGTGGGTGCTGCGGTCGTGCTCACGGTTCCTCGTTCCATCATTTCTGTACCGTCCAGCTGGTACAGTAAACCACCATGGCGAGACCGTCGAACAGGGACCGCGTGCTGGACGCCTACGAGGCGTTGCTGGTCGACGGGGCCGGGGCCACCGTCACCCTCGACGCCGTGGCCGAGGCGGCCGCTGTCTCCAAGGGCGGCCTGCTCTACCACTTCCCCAGCAAGGAGGCCCTGGTCGACGGGTTGGCCGGCCGGCTGCGCGAGCGCGCCGCCGCCGACGTCGACCGGCTGCGCGGGGCCCCCGAGGGGCCGGTGGCCTACTGGGTGCGGACGGCGAACAGCGAGGTCGAGACGGGGCTCGGCCGCACCTACCAGGCGCTGCTGGGCCTGGCCGGCACCGGGCAACCGGCCGCCCGAGCGGTGATCGCGGAGGTCGAACGCGGCTGGACCGCGGCGCTGGAGGACCTGATCCCCGACCCCGTGGTCGCCCGCGTGGTGCGGCTGGTCGGCGACGGCCTGTACCTGGAGAGCCTCACCGGCCTGCCCGGTGCCCCCGACGACGCCGCACTGGTGGCGCTCCTGGAGTCCCTCGCCCGTCGCTGACGGTCAGCACCTCCTGCGGGAGCCGGGAGCCGGGGGCCTCACACGCCGATCGGATGCCAGACCGTCTTGGTCTCCAGGAACGGGGTCATGCGGGACAGGCCCGGGTCGGCCGTCCAGTCGGGCTCCTCGGCCGTCGTCCGCAGCACGCGCTTGAGGGTGCCGGCGGCCGACCGCTCGAGCTCCATGGCCGTCGTCCCGGCGCCGCAGAGGTCGATGCCGTCGACGTCGGCGTGCTCGGCCAGCCAGGGGCCGATCTCGGCGGCGTCGCCGGTGAGCAGGTTGGCCACCCCACCCGGGACGTCGGACGTCGCGAGCACCTCCGACAGCGTGATCGCCGGCAGCGGGCGCTCCTTCGAGCTGACCAGCACGGCCGTGCAGCCGGTGGCCAGCACCGGCGCCAGCACGCTGACCAGGCCCAGCAGCGACGAGCGCTGGGGTGCCAGCACGGCGACCACGCCGGTGGGCTCGGGCACCGAGAAGTCGAAGTACGGCCCGGCGACCGGGTTGGTGCCGCCGAGCACCGCGGCCAGCTTGTCGGTCCAGCCGGCGTACCAGACCCAGCGGTCGATCGCGGCGTCGACGGCGGCCCGGGCCTTGGTCTCCGAGAGGCCCTCGCCGGCGGCGACCTCGGCGGCGAACTGCGCCGCACGGCCCTCCATCACCTCGGCGACCCGGTAGAGCACCTGCCCCCGGTTGTAGGCGGTGGCACCCGACCAGCCGGCGAACGCGCCGCGGGCGGCCACGACGGCGTCGCGGGCGTCCTTGCGCGAGGCCCACGCGGCGTTGGCCACGAAGCGCCCGCGGGAGTCGGTCACCTCGTAGGTGCGCCCGGACTCCGAGCGGGGGAACTTGCCGCCCACGTAGAGCTTGTAGGTCTTGCGGACCTCGATGCGCTCGCTCATCAGGACTCCTTCAGGTACGCGCGCAGGCCGAGGCGGCCGCCCTCGCGCCCGTAGCCGGACTGCTTGTAGCCACCGAAGGGCGACGTCGGGTCGAACTGGTTGAACGTGTTGGCCCACACGACGCCGGCGCGCAGCTGGTTCGCGACCGACAGGATGCGCGAGCCCTTCTCCGACCAGATGCCGGCCGAGAGCCCGTAGGTGGTGTTGTTGGCCTTGGCCACGGCCTCGTCGGGGGTGCGGAAGGTGAGCACCGAGAGCACCGGCCCGAACACCTCGTCGCGGGCGATGCGGTGCGCGGGGGTGACGTCGGTGAACACCGTCGGCTTGAACCAGGTGCCCCGGTCGGGCAGCTGACCCTCGGGCTGCCACAGCTGGGCCCCCTCGGCCTCGCCGATCCCGACCAGCTCGCGGATGCGGGCCAGCTGCTCGGGGGAGTTGATCGCCCCGACGTCGGTGTTCTTGTCCAGCGGGTCGCCCACCCGCAGGGTGCCGATGCGCCGCTTGAGCGCGGCGACGACCTCGTCGTGCACCGACTCCTGCACCAGCAGGCGCGAGCCCGCGCAGCAGACGTGGCCCTGGTTGAAGAAGATGCCGCGCACGATGCCCTCGACGGCCTCGTCGACCGGGGCGTCGTCGAAGACGATGTTCGCCGCCTTGCCGCCGAGCTCGAGGGTGAGCACCTTCTGGGTGCCGGCGACGGCGCGGGCGATCTGCTTGCCCACCTCGGTCGAGCCGGTGAACGCGACCTTGTCGACGTCGGCGTGCTCGACCACCGCGCGGCCGGTGTCGCCGGCGCCGGTCACGATGTTGACCACGCCCGGGGGCAGGTCGGCCTGCTGGCACACCTCGGCGAACAGCAGCGCGGTGAGCGGGGTGGTCTCGGCCGGCTTGAGCACCACGGTGTTGCCCGCGGCCAGCGCCGGGGCGACCTTCCAGGCCAGCATGAGCAGCGGGAAGTTCCACGGGATGACCTGGCCGGCCACGCCGTGCGGGCGGGGGGCGGCACCCAGGCCCACGTGGTCGAGCTTGTCGGCCCAGCCCGCGTGGTAGAAGAAGTGCGCCGCGGCCAGCGGGACGTCGACGTCGCGCGACTCGGTGATCGGCTTGCCGTTGTCGAGGGTCTCGAGCACCGCGAACTCGCGCGCCCGCTCCTGCAGCAGCCGGGCGATCCGGAACAGGTACTTGCCGCGGTCGGCCGGGCGCATCGGGCCCCACACGCGGGTGAAGGCCTTGCGGGCCGCGCGCACGGCGCGGTCGACGTCGGCGTCGGTGCCCACGGCGACCTCGCCGAGCACCTCCTCGGTGGCCGGGTTCACCGTCTTCAGCGGCTCGCCGCCGCCGTCGGTGAACTCGCCGTCGACGAACAGCCCGTAGTGCGGCCGCAGCGTGACGATCGAGCGGGACTCGGGGGCGGGGGCGTACTCGAAGACGGACATCAGACGACGCTCACGTGGTCGGGGCCGGAGTAGTGGCCGGTGCGGAGCTTCTGCCGTTGCAGGAGCAGGTCGTCGAGGAGGCTGGAGGCGCCGAAGCGGAAGAAGTCGGGGTCCAGCCAGTCGGGGCCGGCGACCTCGTTGATCATCACGAGGTGCTTGACGGCGTCCTTCGTGGTCCTGATGCCGCCGGCGGGCTTGACGCCGATCTGCACCCCGGTGGCGGCGCGGAAGTCGCGCACGGCCTCGAGCATCACCAGGCACACCGGGAGGGTGGCGGCGGGGGAGACCTTGCCGGTGGAGGTCTTGATGACGTCGCCGCCGGCCAGCATCGCCAGCCACGACGCCCGCCGGACGGCGTCGTAGGTGCGCAGCTCGCCGGTCTCGAGGATCACCTTGAGGTGCGCGGACCCGCAGGCCTCCTTCACCGCCACGATCTCCTCGAACACGTCGAGGTAGCGGCCGGCGAGGAACGCGCCGCGGTCGATGACCATGTCGATCTCGTCGGCGCCGTTGCCCACGGCGTCGCGGACGTCGGCGATCTTCACCGCGCGGCTGGCCCGGCCCGACGGGAACGCGGTGGCCACCGCCGCGGTGTGGATGCCGGTGCCCACCAAGGCGTCGCGGGCCACGCCGGCGAGGTCGCCGTAGACGCAGACCGCGGCGACCTGCGGGCAGCTGGCGTCGGTCGGGTCGGGACGGCGGGCCTTGGCGGCCAGCGAGCGGACCCGCCCGGGGGTGTCGGCGCCCTCGAGCGTGGTCAGGTCCACCATCGAGATGGCGGCGTCGATGGCCCAGGCCTTCGCCGTCGTCTTGATCGACCGGGTGCCCAGCTGGGCGGCGCGGGCCTCGGCGCCGACCTGGTCGACCCCGGGCAGGCCGTGCAGGAAGGCGCGCAGCGCAGCGTCCGAACGGGTCACGTCGGCGTACGCGTCGAGCCCGACGGCAGGGGTACCGCGCCCGGGCGCGGTGGGGTCGAGCGCGTGCGTCATGGACCCATCATGGCTGACCCCGCCGACAACCCGTCCGCGGGCGGATACGGTGACCGACGTGCAGCTCACCGTCGTGGACCACCCGATCGCCCGCGCCCGACTGACCCGGATGCGCGACGAGCGCACCGACAACGCCGCCTTCCGTGCGGCCCTGCGGGACCTCACCGAGCTGCTGGTCTTCGAGGCCACCCGCGAGCTCGCCGTGGAGGAGTACGAGATCACCACCCCGGTGACCACCACCACCGGTTACCGGCTGGCCGCCCCGCCGCTCATCGTCCCGGTGCTGCGGGCCGGGCTGGGCATGGCCGACACGGCGCACTCGCTGCTGCCCGAGTCGCAGATGGGCTTCGTCGGCCTGGCCCGCAACGAGACCACCTTCGAGCCCGAGGCCTACATGGCCTCGCTGCCGGAGTCGCTGGTGGACCGCGAGGTCTTCGTGCTCGACCCGATGCTGGCCACCGGTGGCTCGCTGGTGCACTGCTGCACGCTGCTCACCGAGCGCGGCTGCACCTCGATCACCGTGCTGTGCGCCCTGGCCGCGCCCGAGGGCATCACCCGGCTCGAGCAGTCCGGACTGCCGCTGCGCGTGTTCACCGGCTCGATCGACTCCGAGCTCAACGCCGACGCCTACATCGTCCCGGGTCTGGGCGACGCCGGCGACCGTCAGTTCGGCGCCGTCTGATGCGCTTCGCCGTCCTCGGCAGCGGGTTCTGGGCCACCGAGGTGCACTCGGCGTCGCTGGCCGCGCACCCCGAGGCCGAGCTCGTCGGGATCTGGGGGCGGGACGAGGCCAAGGCGGTCGCAGCCGGCGCCCGGCACGACGTCCCCGGCACCGCCGACCTCGACGCCCTGCTCGCCGACGTCGACGCGGTGAGCATCTCCGTGCCGCCCTCGGTGCAGCCCGACCTCGCCGTGCGCGCCGCCGAGGCCGGCTGCCACCTGCTGCTGGAGAAGCCGGTCGCGCTGTCGGTGCCCGACGCCGAGCGGGTGGTCGCGGCCACCACGGCGGCCGGGGTCGCCTCGGTCGTGTTCCTCACCTACCGCTTCCGGGAGCAGACGGCGTCGTGGCTGGAGCAGGCGTCGCGGTCGGCGCTGGTGGGCGGCAGCGTCACCTGGCTGGCCAGCACCTTCGCCGCCGACAGCCCGTTCCGCGGCTCGGTCTGGCGGGCCGAGCCCGGCGCGCCGCTGTGGGACCTCGGCCCGCACGCCCTGTCGCTCATGGAGCCCGCCCTCGGCCCCGTGGTCGCCGCGCTGGGCACCCGCGCCGCCGACGGGACGGTGAACGTCGTGCTCGAGCACGAGGGCGGGGCCACCAGCACCCACACGCTGTCGGCGTCGGCCTCGAGCCTGTCGGCCGGCGAGGAGTTCTGGGTGCACGGCGACGCGGGCCGGTTGGTGCTGCTGCCCCCGCCCGAGGGCAGTGCGCACGAGGCGCACGCCGTGGCCGTCACCGAGCTGCAGGCCGCCGCGCTCACCGGGGGCGCGCACCCCTGCGACGCCGGGTACGGCGCGCACCAGGTGCGGGTGCTGGCCGCCGCCGAGGCCGCGGTGGCCGCCGGGGCCCGTCGGCAGGTCTGACCGCAGCGGCCTGCCGGCCGGGGGCGGGGCCGACCAGTACCGTCGGCACCAGGGACGACGCAGGGGGATCGGTGTGGAGTTCGTGAACTGGTACCTCCGGCGGGGTCGCATCGGCCGCCGGGTGTTCTGGCTGCACTACGTGCTGCCCATCGCCGTGCTCGGCCTGCTCGCCTTCGGCGTCGACCTCTCGTTCGGGTCCACCAACGCCGCCGACGTCCTCGCCGGGCGCGCCACCGAGCTCGAGGTCGGGTTCTTCACCAACGCCCTCGGCTGGCTGACGCTGGTGCCCTCGCTCAGCGCGCACGCCTGCCGGTTGCACGACCAGGGCCGCTCGGCCTGGTGGCTGCTGCTCAACCTCGTGCCGGTGTTCGGGCAGCTGGCGCTGCTGGGCATCTGCGGGTTCGTGCCGGGGCAGCCGGCCGCCAACCGCTACGGCCCCGCACCGTCCGGGACCCCCGGTCAGGTCGGCCCGCCGGTCACCGGCCCCGAGCAGGTCGAGCCGTGGACTCCGGGCCCGGCGGACCGTGCGCCGGACTACCCGCCGTCGGACTGGCGCTGAAGCCGCCGGCGGCGCACACGCACGCGCAGCACGACCACCGCCACCACGGCGACGGCGGCGATCGCCACCAGGCCGCCGGTCGAGATGCGGCCGAGCAGCTCCTCCGCCGCCGCACCCAGCGCCACCACGACCGCCGTGGTGGCTCCCGCCCACAGCACCGCACCCGACCAGTTGGCGACCGCGAACCGCCGGTAGGGCATGCCCAAGGAGCCTGCGAGCGGGCCGGCCATGATGCGCAGCAGCGCCACGAACCGGCCCAGGAACACCGCCCAGGTGCCGTGCTTCTCCATCAGGGCCTGGGCGGCGGCCAGCTTGTCCGGCCCCAGGTGCTTCGGTGACCTGCGGCCGGCCCAGGCGAAGAGCCGGTCGCCGTAGCGGCGGCCCAGCAGGTAGCCGACGGTGTCGCCGACCGCTGCCGAGAGGGCGGCGCACACCGCGACCGTGACGGGGGAGACCACCCCCTGGCCGGCCAGCAGGGCCGCGCCGATGAGCACCGTCTCCCCGGGCAGCGGCACGCCGACGCTCTCGACGCCGACCACCAGCAGCACGGTCACGTACACGACCAGGGGCGGCAGCCCCTGCAGCCACTCGATCACAGACCCAGAGCCGCCGACATCTCCGCCCGGAGCCGGGCGAGGTCCTCGGCGCCGCGCCCGCGGGCGGCCGGCACGGACCCCGCCACCGGGACGACGGACTGCAGGTAGGCCTTCAGCTTGGGCTCGGTGCCGCTCGGCCGGACGACGACCCGCACCCCCTCGCCGGAGAGGCGCACGCCGTCGACGTCGGGCAGCAGGTCCTCGACCTCGACCGGGCGGCCCAGCAGCTGCGCCGGGGGCGCCGCCCGCAGCCGGGCCATGGCGTCGGTGATCAGCGCCAGGTCGGTCACCCGGACCGACAGCTGGCCGGTGGCGTGCACCCCATGGTCGGCGGCGATCTCGTCGAGCCGGTCGAGCAGGGTGCGGCCGTCGGCGGCGAGCTCGGCGGCCAGCAGCGCGACCGCCAGCGAGGCGGAGATGCCGTCCTTGTCGTGGGCCACCCCGGGGGTGACCGCGTAGCCCAGGGCCTCCTCGTAGCCGAAGACCAGCGGTGCGCCCGGGGTGCCGGCCCGGATGATCCACTTGAAGCCGGTCGGGGTCTCCTCGGTCGGCTGGCCGTGCGCGGCCGCGACGTCGCCCAGCAGCGAGCCGCTGACCAGCGATCGGGCGTAGGTGCCGGCCACCCCGCGGCGCAGCAGCCAGTCGCCCAGCAGCACGCCGACCTCGTCGCCGGTGAGCTGCCGGCCGCCGCAGACCACCGAGCACCGGTCGGCATCCGGGTCCTCGGCCAGCGCGACGTCGGCCCCGACCCGCTCGGCGAGGGCCAGCAGCAGGTCGACCGCGCCGGGCTCCTCGGGGTTCGGGAACGCGACGGTGGGGAAGTCGGGGTCGGGGTGCTCCTGCTCGGGCACCGCGTGCAGCTCGGCGAAGCCCGCGGCCGCGAACACCGCGCGGGTGGTCGCCGTCCCGACGCCGTGCATGGCGGTGGTGGCGACCACCAGCCGCTCGCGGCCGGGGACCTGGTCGGGACGCAGTGCGGCCACGACCGCGGCGACGTAGTCGGCCTCGACGTCGTCGCCCAGGGTCGTCCAGTCCTCGCCGCGGGGGACGTCGCGGGCCGGGCCGGTGGCGGCGATGGCGGCCTCGATGGCCCGGTCGGCCGGGGGCACCAGCTGGGCGCCGTCGCCGAGGTAGACCTTGTAGCCGTTGTCCTGCGGCGGGTTGTGGCTGGCCGTGACCATGACCCCGGCAACCGCGCCGAGGTGCCGCACGGCGAACGACAGCACCGGGGTCGGCAGCGGCCGGGGCAGCACCTGGACGGCGAACCCGGCTCCGCTGAGCACCTCGGCGGTGATCCGGGCGAACTCGTCGGAGCGGTGCCGGCCGTCGTAGCCGACCACGACGCCGCGCCCGCCCAGGCCCTCGTCGGCGAGGTACCGACCCAGGCCGGCGGCCGCTCGGGCCACGACGGCCGCGTTCATGCCCCCGGGCCCGGCGCGCAGCGGACCCCGCAGGCCCGCGGTGCCGAAGGTGAGCGGCCCGGCGAACCGGGCGGCCAGCTCGGCGAGGGCGTCGGCGTCACCGCGGTCGAGGAGGGCCTGCAGCTCGGCCCGGTCACCGGGGTGCGGGTCGCCGGCGATCCACGCCTCCACCGCTGCCCGGTCCACGGCGCCCGCGCCGCCTCCGGCTGCGGTGCCCCTGGGGGCGGTGCTCACGGCTGCCGGGCGCGGGCGGCGACGGCGTCGACCGCGAAGTCGGGGCCGGCGTACTCGCCGCCGACCCGGTCGAACTCGACGGTGCCCGGGGTCGGCTCGCCGTGCGCGGCGGTGACGGCGGCGGCGAACGCCTCGGCGTCGTCGACCGGGTCGTACCCCAGGGCCCGTGCGCTGGTGAGGTCCCACCAGCCGCGGGTGTTGGCCGAGATGCCCCAGACGACGGAGAAGCCGGGCGCCGGTGCGGTGAGCGCGGCGTGGACCAGGCCGACGGTGTCGGCGGGCGACAACCAGGTCGACAGGTGCCGCGGTGTGACCGGTTCGGGCTGCGCGGAGCCGATGCGCAGGCAGACGACGTCGAGGCCGTAGCGGTCGACGTAGAGCGAGCCCAGGGCCTCCATCGTGACCTTGGAGACGCCGTAGTAGGTGTCGGGCCGGGGCTGGGCGTCGGTCTGCGCGTTCTCCACCCGGGGCGACATGCCGGTGGCGTGGTTGCTGCTGGCCAGCACGACGCGGGGGACCCCGGCCAGGCGGGCGGCCTCGAGCGCCACGTAGGTGCCCTCGATGTTGGCGTGGCTGATCGCCGCCCACGACGACTCGGTGGCGATGCCGGCCATGTGCACGATCGCCGAGGCGCCGCGGGCGGCCGCGGTGACGGCGGCGAGGTCGGTGGCGTCGGCCACCAGGTGCTCCTCGCCCGGACGCGGCTCGACGACGGCGACGACGTCGAGGCTGCGCAGCGCGTGCCCGCGCTCGGGCAACCCGTGGCGCAGGAGCCCGCCGATGTACCCGGCCGCGCCGGTGACCAGCACCGGGCCCGTCACGAGCGGCCGATCAGCTCGACGAGGAAGGCCCCCAGCCGGGTGGCCGCGGCCTTGCCGGCGGCGAGCACCTCGTGGTGGTCCAGGGGTGCCCCGGTCATGCCGGCGGCGGCGTTGGTGACCATCGACAGGCCGAAGACCTCCACGCCCTCGGCGCGGGCGGCGATGGCCTCCAACGCGGTGCTCATGCCGACGAGGTCGGCGCCCAGGGTGCCCAGCATGCGGATCTCGGCCGGGGTCTCGAAGTGCGGGCCGGGCAGCGCGGCGTAGACGCCCTCGACCAGCGACGGGTCGATCTGCCGGGCCAGCTCGCGCAGCCGGGGGGAGTACAGGTCGGTCAGGTCGACGAACCGGGCGCCCACGAGCGGCGAGCGGGCGGTGAGGTTGAGGTGGTCGCTGATCAGCACCGCCTGGCCCACGGTGTGCTGCGGGGACAGGCCGCCGGCGGCGTTGGTCAGCAGCACGGTGCGGACGCCGGCCGCGGCCGCCGTCCGGATGCCGTGCACCACGGGCTCGACCCCGCGCCCCTCGTAGAGGTGGGTGCGGCCGAGGAAGAGCAGCACCTTGTGGTCGCCGACGGCGACCGACCGGATCTCGCCGCCGTGGCCCTGCACGGTCGGCGCGGCGAAGCCGGGCAGGTCACCGATGGCGACGCTGGCCAGCGTCTCGCCGAAGGCGTCGGCGGCCGGCGCCCAGCCCGAGCCCATGACGACCGCGGTGTCGTGGCCCTCGCCGAGGGCTGCGACCAGGTCGTCGGCCGCGCGGCGGGCGACGGCGGCGGGGTCGGTGGGGTCGGCGGGGGAGGACGGGGTGCTGGGCTGGCTCACGCGGATGACGCTAGCCCAGCTCACCGACATCGACGGCGGTCCAGCCGGAGGCGGTCGGTCCCGTTGGGCAGGTGGGTTGGGTCCGGCGCTCCTAGACTCGCCCGGTGGAGATCCGATTCTCATCGTCCGAGCGCGCGAGCCTGGGGGTGGAGTGGGAGCTGCAGCTGGTCGACCGCGAGACCCGCCAGCTGACGTCGGGCGCCAACGAGATCCTGGCCGAGCTGACCCCCGAGGGTCTCGACGAGCACCCGAAGGCCAAGCACGAGCTGCTGCAGTCGACGGTCGAGATCATCACCGGCATCTGCGGCACGGTCGCCGAGGCCAAGGCCGACCTGGCCGGCACCCTCGCCGAGGTCGTGGAGGCCGCCGACCGGCGCGGGCTGGGCGTGCTCTGCGCCGGCACCCACCCGATGACCGACTGGCAGACCCAGGACATCTCGCCGAAGGAGCGCTACGCGCAGCTGGTCGAGAAGATGCAGTGGCTGGCCCGCCGGCTGCAGATCTTCGGCGTCCACGTGCACGTCGGCGTCCGGTCGCCGGACAAGATCATCCCGATCGTCAACGCGCTGACCCAGTACGTGCCGCACTTCCTGGCGCTGTCGGCGTCCTCCCCGTACTGGGTCGGGGCCGACACCGGCCTGGCCAGTGCCCGGTCCAAGGTCTTCGAGGGCATGCCGACGGCGGGTCTGCCCTACCAGCTCTCGGGCTGGGACGGGTTCGAGGAGTACATGGAGACGCTGATCTCCACCCACGCCATCGAGAGCGTGCGCGAGGTCTGGTGGGACATCCGCCCGCACCCGGACTTCGGCACCGTCGAGCTGCGCATCTGCGACGGCCTGCCGACCCTCGACGAGATCGGGGCGGTGGCCGCGCTCAGCCAGTGCCTGGTCGAGCAGTTCGACCGCGAGATCGACCGTGGCTACACCCTGCCGGTGCCGGCCAGCTGGGTGCTGCGCGAGAACAAGTGGCGGGCGGCCCGCTACGGCCTGGACGCCGAGATCATCGTCGACGAGCGCGGCACGGTGCGCCCGGTGCGCGAGGCGCTCGCCGACCTGGTCGAGGAGCTCATGCCGACGGCGAGGCGGCTGCAGTGCGCCACCGAGCTGGGCGACGTGCTGCGCATCCTCGAGGTGGGCGGTTCCTACCAGCGCCAGCGGGCCGTGGCCGCGGCGCACGACGGCCGGCTCGAGCCGGTGGTGGACAGCCTGCTGGCCGAGATGCGGGACGGGCTGCCTGCGTGAGCCGCGCCTCCACCGCAGCCGAGGCCGTCGACCGGTGGGTCGACGCCCACCACGACGAGCTGGTCGCCACCCGGCGGCACCTGCACGCCCACCCCGAGCTGGGGTTCGCCGAGCACGAGACCACCGCCTACCTCGAGCGCCAGCTGCGCCGGGCCGGGCTGACCACCCGGCGGTTGCCCGGGGGCACCGGCCTGGTCTGCGAGGTGGGCACCGGAGGGCCGGTCACCGTGCTGCGGGCCGACATCGACGCGCTGCCGCTGGCCGACCTGAAGGACGTCCCGTACGCCTCGACCCGCGACGGCATGTGCCACGCCTGCGGGCACGACGTGCACACCACCGTGCTGCTCGGCGTCGCCCGGGCGCTCGCCGCCCTCGACGACCTGCCCGGCACGGTGCGGTGCGTGTTCCAGCCCGCCGAGGAGCAGGTGCCCGGTGGCGCCCTGCAGGTGCTCGAGTCCGGTGCGCTCGACGGTGCCGCCCGGGCGTTCGCGCTGCACTGCGACCCGTCGGTGCCGGTCGGCCGGGTGGGGCTGCGCACCGGCTCGATCACCGCGGCCTGCGACCGGCTCGAGGTCACCCTGACCGGTCCCGGTGGGCACACCGCCCGGCCCCAGCTCACCGTCGACCTCGTGCACGCCCTGGCCCGGGTGGTCACCGAGGTGCCCGGTCTGCTCGGTCGCCAGGTCGACCCCCGTGCGGCGATGTCGCTGGTCTGGGGCGCGGTGGGCGCCGGCGTCGCCGCCAACGCGATCCCGCAGACCGGGTCGCTGCGCGGCACCGTGCGGGTGCTCGACCGAGCGGTCTGGGACACAGCCGAGGAGCTGGTGCGCCGGCTGGTCCACCGGGTCGGCGAGGACTCCGGCGCGACGGTGTCGGTGGAGTACGTGCGCGGGGTGCCCCCGGTGGTGAACGACCCCCGGGGCGTGGCGCTGCTGCGCTCGGCCGCCATCGAGACCGTGGGCGCCGACGGCGTGGTGCTCTCGCCGCAAAGCATGGGCGGGGAGGACTTCGGCTGGTTCGCTGAGCGCCTGCCGATCGCCCTGGCCCGGTTGGGCACCCACGGCAGCGAACTCGGTGGACCTGCGCGAGATCTCCACCAGGGCACGTTCGACGTCGACGAGCGGGCCATCGGGGTCGGCGTCCGGCTCATGGCCCGCACCGCGCTGCACTCGCTGGCCGCCGACGTCCCGACCGGCGCCAGAGCCGGTCAGGTGTGACCGTCCCGACACGTCGTCCGTGCGCCCCCGTCGGTGGCGTCCGGTAGACAGACCCTCGACGTACCTCCCCGCAGCGCAGCACGGAGAACGGTGACCCGACGATGAGCCACCCCACCCCCGACGCGGTCGAGTCGGCCCCGGCTGACCCGACCGCCCCCGACGAGCTCGCACTCGCCGCAGGCTTCCCCCCGGTCGACCGCGACCGGTGGCGAGAGCTGGTCGCCGGCGTGCTCCGCAAGGCCGGGCGCGAGCAGCTGCCCGACCCGGTGGAGGAGGCGCTGCGCCGACCGGTGGCCACGGGGGTGACGGTGGCGCCGCTGTACACCGCGGCCGACGTCGCCGACCTGCCGCCGACCGGGGCCCCGGGCCTGCCGCCGTTCGTCCGCGGCTCGCGGGTGGTGCGCCCAGCGCCGGCGGCGGCCGACGGGCAGGTGGCCGCCAGCGCTCCCGCGGGCTGGGACGTCCGGCAGCGGCACGCCGACCCCGACCCGGGGACGACGAAGGACGCGATCGGCGCCGACCTGGAGCACGGCGTGACCTCGCTGTGGCTGGTGCTGGGCGAGGGCGGTGTCCCGGCCGGGGCCCTCGGCGAGGTGCTGTCCGACGTCCTGCTCGACCTGGCGCCGGTGACCCTGCAGGGCGGGCCGGCCGCGGCCGACGCCTTCCTCGACCTCCTCGACCACCGCGTGGCCGGTCGCACCGACCTGGCGCCCGGCGGCAACCTGGGCCTGGACCCGCTCGGCGACCAGGCCCGCACCGGCGTCGCCGCCGACCTGACCGGGCTGGGGCAGTACGCACGCCGGGCCGCCGAGCACGGGGACCTGCGCGCGGTGGTCGTCGACGCCACCCCCGCGCACGACGCCGGCGGGACGGCGGTCGAGGAGCTCGGCTGCGCGGTCTCCGCGGGCGTGGCGTACCTGCGGGCGCTCACCGAGCAGGGCCTGTCGGTCGCCGAGGCCGCCCGGGCGGTGGAGTTCCGGTTCGCCGCGACCGCCGACCAGTTCACGACGATCGCGATGCTGCGCGCTGCTCGCCGGCTCTGGGACCGGGTCGGCGAGTCCTCCGGCGTCCCGGCCGCCGACCGCGGCATGCGCCAGCACGCGGTGACCTCGTCGGTGATGACCACCGCCCGCGATCCGTGGGTCAACATGCTGCGCACGACGGTCGCGGCGTTCGGCGCAGGCGTGGGCGGGGCCGACGCGATCACGGTGCAGCCCTTCGACGCCGCGCTCGGCCTGCCCGACCCCTTCGCCCGCCGCATCGCGCGCAACACCCAGGCGCTGCTGCTGGAGGAGAGCCACCTCGGGCGCGTGCTCGACCCGGCCGGCGGTTCCTGGTACGTCGAGTCGCTGACCGACGCGCTGGCCCACGCCGCCTGGGCGTGGTTCATCGATCTCGAGCGGGCCGGCGGGTACGCCGCCGCGCTGTCCTCGGGGCTCGTGCACGAGCGCGTGGCCGCGGCGTGGGCCGACCGTTCCCGGCGGCTCGCCACGCGGAAGGACGCGATCACCGGGGTCAGCGAGTTCCCGAACGTCGCCGAGGTGCTGCCCGACCGCCGACCGGCGCCCACGCCACCCCCACCCGGGCCGGGGGCGCTGCCCCGGGTGCGGGCCGCAGCGGCATTCGAGGACCTGCGGGACCGCGCCGAGCAGCCGGCCGACCGCCCGGCCGTCTACCTGGCCACGCTCGGCAAGCCGGCCGCGCACACCGCCCGCGCGACGTTCGCGGCCAACCTCTTCCAGGCCGGCGGGATGACCACCCCCGCCGGGGACGGCGCCGACGGGTTGGCCGACGCACGCACGACGACGGCCTGCATCTGCGGGGCCGACAGGGACTACGTGGCCGACGGGGCGGCCGCCGAGCTCGCTGCCGCGCTGCGGGCCGCCGGGGCCACCCGGGTCTGGCTGGCCGGCAAGCCCGACCTCGCCGTCGACGGGGTGGACGGCTACGTCTTCGCCGGCTGCGACGCGGTCGACGTCCTCACCACCACCCTCGACGAGCTGCTGGGAGCACGGGCATGAGCGGCATCCCCGACTTCGGGTCCCTCGAGCTGGGCACCACCTCGGCCGCGGCGACCGCGGCCGACTGGGCGGCGGAGTTCGCCGAGCGCACCGGGCGACCGGTGGGCGAGGCCACGTGGGAGACCCCCGAGGGCATCGGGGTGCCGCCGCTGCTGGGCACCGAGGACCTCGAGGGCCTGGACTTCCTGGACGGGTACCCCGGGCTGCCGCCCTACGGTCGCGGCCCCTACCCGACGATGTACACGACCCAGCCCTGGACGGTGCGGCAGTACGCGGGGTTCTCCACCGCGGCGGCGTCGAACGCGTTCTACCGGCGCAACCTGGCCGCGGGGCAGAAGGGCCTGTCGGTCGCCTTCGACCTGCCCACCCACCGCGGCTACGACTCCGACCACCCGCGGGTGCCCGGCGACGTGGGCATGGCCGGGGTGGCCATCGACTCGATCCTGGACATGCGGCAGCTGTTCGACGGCATCCCGCTGGACCGCATGAGCGTCTCGATGACCATGAACGGCGCGGTGCTGCCGGTGCTTGCGCTCTACATCGTGGCGGCCGAGGAGCAGGGGGTGGCGCCCGAGCAGCTCAGCGGCACCATCCAGAACGACATCCTCAAGGAGTTCATGGTCCGCAACACCTACATCTACCCGCCGGGGCCGTCGATGCAGGTGATCAGCGACATCTTCGCCTACACCTCGCAGCGGATGCCCCGGTTCAACTCGATCTCGATCTCCGGGTACCACATCCAGGAGGCCGGTGCGACGGCCGACCTGGAGCTGGCCTACACCCTCGCCGACGGCGTGGAGTACCTGAAGGCCGGCCGCGAGGCGGGCATGGACGTCGACGCGTTCGCGCCCCGGTTGAGCTTCTTCTGGGGCATCGGCATGAACTTCTTCATGGAGGTCGCCAAGCTGCGGGCCGGGCGGCTGCTGTGGGCCAAGCTCGTGGAGCGCGAGGGGGCGACCAACCCGAAGTCGCTGTCGCTGCGCACGCACTCGCAGACCTCGGGGTGGTCGCTGACCGCGCAGGACGTCTACAACAACGTCGTCCGCACCTGCGTCGAGGCCATGGCCGCCACCCAGGGCCACACGCAGTCGCTGCACACCAACGCCCTCGACGAGGCGCTGGCGCTGCCCACCGACTTCTCCGCGCGCATCGCCCGCAACACCCAGTTGCTGCTGCAGCAGGAGTCCGGGACCACCCGGGTCATCGACCCGTGGGGCGGGTCGGCCTACGTCGAGCGGCTCACCTACGACCTGGCCCGCAAGGCGTGGGCGCACATCGAGGAGGTGCAGGCGCACGGCGGCATGGCCCAGGCGATCAGCGACGGCATCCCCAAGCTGCGCATCGAGGAGGCCGCCGCCCGCACCCAGGCCCGCATCGACTCCGGCCGCCAGCCGGTGATCGGGGTGAACAAGTACCCGGTCGAGGCCGACGAGGCCATCGAGGTGCTCAAGGTGGACAACGCCGACGTGCTGGCCCAGCAGGTGCAGCGGCTGAAGGACCTCCGCGCCGAGCGCGACGGCGACGCGACCGAGGCCGCGCTGCGCAAGCTGACCGAGGCCGCCCAGGCCGCCGCGGACGGCGAGCGCGGGCAGGAGCTGGAGAACAACCTGCTGGCCCTGGCCGTCGACGCCGCCCGGGCCAAGGCCACCGTCGGGGAGATCTCCGACGCGCTGGAGAAGGTCTACGGCCGGCACGCCGGACAGGTGCGCACCATCTCGGGCGTGTACCGCGAGGAGGCAGGGGAGGGTGGCCCGATGCAGGAGACCCGTGCCATGACCGAGGCGTTCGCCGAGGCCGAGGGACGCCGTCCGCGCATCCTGGTCGCCAAGATGGGCCAGGACGGCCACGACCGCGGTCAGAAGGTGATCGCCACCGCCTTCGCCGACCTCGGCTTCGACGTCGACGTGGGCCCGCTGTTCCAGACCCCGGAGGAGGTCGCCCGGCAGGCGGTCGAGGCCGACGTCCACGTCGTCGGGGTGTCCTCGCTCGCCGCGGGCCACCTCACGCTGGTGCCGGCGCTGCGCGACGCGCTGGCCGAGCTGGGTGCCGACGACGTGCTCGTCGTGGTCGGCGGGGTCATCCCGCCCGACGACGTGCAGACGCTGAAGGACATGGGCGCGGCGGCGGTGTTCCCGCCCGGCACGGTGATCGCGACGGCGGCCCAGCAGCTGCTGCGGGAGCTGTCGGCCCGCCTCGGGCACTGATGGAGCTGGCGGACGGCGTCCTGGCCGGCGACCGCCGGTCGATCGCCCGTGCCATCACGCTGGTCGAGTCACGGCGGGCCGACCACCGCGAGCGGGCACAGGAGCTGCTGGTCGAGCTGCTGCCGCACGTCGGGGGAGCTCAACGGGTGGGCATCAGCGGGGTGCCGGGGGTCGGCAAGTCGACCTTCATCGACCAGCTCGGCGTCGACCTCACCGCCGCGGGGCACAAGGTCGCAGTGCTGGCGGTCGACCCGTCGTCGGCCCGGTCGGGCGGGTCGATCCTGGGCGACAAGACCCGCATGGCCCGGCTGTCGGTCGACCCGAACGCGTTCATCCGGCCCTCGCCCACGGCCGGGACGCTGGGTGGGGTCGCGCAGGCCACCCGTGAGTCGATGGTGGTGGTCGAGGCCGCCGGCTACGACGTGGTGCTGGTGGAGACCGTCGGGGTGGGGCAGAGCGAGGTCACCGTCGCCGAGATGGTCGACACGTTCCTGTTCCTGACCCTGGCCCGCACCGGCGATTCCCTGCAGGGCATCAAGCGCGGCATCCTCGAGATCGCCGACGTCATCGCGGTCAACAAGGCCGACGGCCCGGCCGCCGGAGACGCCCGGACGGCGGCCCGCGAGCTGGCCGGAGCCATCCGGATGCTGCGGGGCGCCTCGGAGTGGGACGTCCCGGTGCTGACCTGCGCGGGGCTGACCGGCGAGGGCCTGGCCGAGGTCTGGGCCAGGGTCGTCGCGCACACCGACCAGCTGAGGGCGTCGGGGGAATTCGACCGGCGCCGCAACGCCCAGCAGGTGCGCTGGACCTGGCAGCTCGTCCGCGACGGGCTCGAGGCCCGGCTGCGCGAGCACCCCGCCGTCCGGTCGTCGGCGGGTGCCCTCGAGGAACGGGTGCTGGCCGGCGAGCTGACCCCGGCACTGGCCGCCCGCGAGCTGCTCGCCACGTTCCTGGCCGACCCGACCCCCTGACGGCGACGGCCGTCCCGGCAACCGGGGAGAATGGGGCGCACACCGCCCGCACTGCCCTGGAGCTCACCCATGACCCGCATCGTCATCATCGGCGGCGGACCGGCCGGCTACGAGGCCGCCCTGGTCGCCGCCCAGCTCGGCGCCGACGTCACCGTCGTCGAGCGTGACGGCCTCGGCGGGGCCAGCGTGCTCACCGACTGCGTGCCCTCCAAGACCTTCATCGCCGCCGCCGGGGCCATGACCGCGGTGCGCGACTCCGCCGTCCTGGGCCTGCAGGGTTCCGACCTGGCCACGGTGAGCCTGGACCTGTCGGCGGTCAACCACCGCATCAAGGGCCTCGCGGTCGCCCAGTCGGCTGACATCCACGCGCGGCTCGAGAGCGTCGGCGTGCGCTGCGTGAGCGGCACCGCCCGGCTGTCCGACGACGTCCGCGGCCTCATCACGCACCGGGTCGAGATCTGCGACCACGAGGGCGGGGTGCAGCAGGAGGTCGAGTGCGACGTCGTCCTCATCGCCACCGGCGCGGACCCGCGGGTGCTGCCCGGCGCCGAGCCCGACGGCGAGCGCATCCTGAGCTGGCGCGACGTCTACGAGCTCGAGGACCTGCCCGAGCACCTCGTCGTCGTCGGGTCCGGGGTGACCGGGGCCGAGTTCGCCTCCGGCTACCTCGAGGCCGGGGTGCCGGTCACGCTGGTCTCCTCCCGCGACCAGGTGCTGCCCGGGGAGGACGCCGACGCCGCCGCCGTGGTCGAGCAGGTCTTCCAGTCCCGCGGCGGCAAGATCGCCGACCGGGGCCGGGCGGAGTCCGTCGTCCGCACCCCGACCGGGGTCGAGGTGAAGCTGACCGACGGCCGGGTCGTCACCGGGTCGCACGCCCTCATGACCGTGGGCACCGTCCCCAACACCGACGGGCTGAACCTGGAGAAGTGCGGGGTCGCGACCTCGCCGTCCGGGCACGTCGTCGTGGACCGGGTGTCGCGCACGTCGGTGCCCGGCATCTACGCCGCCGGCGACGTCACCGGCGTCTTCCAGCTCGCCTCGGTCGCGGCCATGCAGGGCCGCATCGCGATGTGGCACGCGCTCGGCGAGGCCGTGTCGCCCATCCGGCTGGGCACCGTCGCCGGCAACGTGTTCACCCACCCCGAGATCGCCACCGTCGGGGTGCAGGAGAAGACGCTGCCCGAGGGCACCGACATCGAGAGCGTGCAGCTGCCGCTGGCCACCAACGCCCGGGCGAAGATGAGCGACCTGCGCGACGGCTTCGTGAAGATCTTCGCCCGCCGTTCCACCGGCGTGGTCGTCGGCGGCGTCGTGGTCGCCCCCGGCGCGTCCGAGCTGGTGCTGCCGATCACGCTGGCCGTCAGCAAGGGGCTCACGGTCGACGACCTGGCGCAGACGTTCTCGATCTACCCCTCGCTGTCGGGCTCGATCACCGAGGCCGGGCGGCGGCTGATGAACTCCCAGCCCGGGTGAGTCCGCCTCACCCGGGAGGGTGAGCCGCTCAAGCCGGTCGCCCCGGACGACGAACTCCTGAGCAGTCCCTTCTGCTCAGGAGTCACCCGTGCCCCAGGTCCGACGTCGCCGCGCGCTGCGTTCCTCCGTGCTCGCCGCGTCCCTCGCCGTCCTGGCGTCCCTCGTCGTGGCGCCGCCCGCGCTCGCCGAGGACCCCACCGCGGCGCCGTCGACGGGCACGTCCGCCCCGACGAGCGCGAGCAGCACCGACGGGACGCCGACCACAGCGGCCCCGATCACCGAGGCGGCGCCCACGACCGCGCCCACCACGGACCAGCCCGTCGAGCCGGCGCCGGTCGACCAGCCGGCGGTCGAGGACTCCACGGTGCCCGACGCCGGTGACGTCGTCGTCGGCGAGCTCCAGCAGGCCTGGCCCGACCCGGCGGCCGAGGACCACGACCACCACGGGGCCGAGGAGCACACCGGGCACGACGACCACGCGGGGGAGCAGCCGCTCAGCTGGATCGACACCGGTGACGGCACCGCGGTGCGGGTGCCGACGGATGCGCTGCCCGACGTCACCGTCGGCTCCACCATCTCGGTCACCGTGGGCGACCCGGTCACCGACGAGGCCTCGACCGAGCAGGGCTTCGCCCCCGCCGTCGACGTCCAGTCGGCCACCGTGCTGGACGTCGCGGCCCCCGACCCGACGACGGCCTCGGCCGGGTCCACCCCGACCAACACGGTCACCGCCGTCCTGGTGCTGCCCTCCGGGGCGACGGCCGACGGCACGTCCATCAGCACGGTGGTGAACGCCCTGAACGCCGACGTCTCGCCCTTCTGGGACGAGCAGAGCAACGGCACGGTGCGGATCTCCGCGGCCCAGGGCGCCTCGGGATGGATCACCTCGGCCCAGGCCTGCAGCGCGCCGTTCGCCCTGTGGTCCGACGTCGCCCGCCAGATCGGCTGGACCGAGGGCGCCGGCAAGCACCTCATGCTCTACGTCCCGCGCAACGCGCCGGGCTGCGCCTACGGCCTGGGAACCGTCGGCTCCTCCATCGGGTCGGGCGGGTACTCCTACGTGCAGGCGTCCCGGCTGTCGGTGATGGGTCACGAGCTCGGGCACAACTTCGGGCTCGGCCACTCGTCGGAGCTGCAGTGCAACTCGTCCCTCGAGGCGGGTTCCTGCCGCACCCGCGACTACTACGACTTCTACGACATCATGGGCATCTCCTGGGACCAGGTCGGCACCCTCAACGCGGCCCAGGCCGCCCGCCTGGGTCTGTTGCCGTCCTCCGAGCAGGTCGCCCTCACCACGTCCAACGCGACGACCACGGTGACGCTGGTGCCCGTGGCGGCGTCCTCGGGGACCCGGGCGATCAAGCTCACCGCGGCCGACGGCACCGTCTACTACCTCGAGTACCGCCAGGCCAGCGGCCGGGACGCCTGGCTGGGGGACAGCCGGAACGCCTACGGCCTGACCAGCGGCGTGGTGCTGCGCCGCGCGTCGTCGGGCGCCAACACCTCCCTGCTGCTCGACGGCTCACCGTCCGGGTCCGCGGGGTGGGACGGCGACATGCAGCAGGCCCTGCCGGTCGGTGCGGCGGTCCAGGTCGCCGGCGGTGACTTCCACGTCGTCGTCCAGAGGACCGATGCCGGCTCGGCTGCTGTTCGCGTCCGGACAGCGCTGGCACCGACCGTGACCAGTCTGCTGACGGGCGACGAGCTGTACCCCGACCAGTCGTTGGTCTCGGCCAACGGTGCGTACCGGTTGGTGGTGCAGGCCGACGGGAACCTGGTGGTGTACGGGGCCGGTGATCGTGTGGTGTGGGCCAGCTACAGCGGTGGTTCGGGTGCTCGTGCGGTGATGCAGGCCGACGGCAACCTGGTGGTGTACGGGGGCCGTGGTGAGGCGTTGTGGTCCACGCGGACGTATGCCTCGTCGGGTGGGTCGGTCCGGTTGTCCGATGACGGTGCGGTGGTGGTGTCGTCGGGTTCGGGGGCTGTGCTGTGGTCCTCGGGGTCCGATGACCGTTCGGTGCTGCGTGCTGGTCAGCGGTTGTT
>NZ_FMUH01000009.1 GCF_900101025.1 Klenkia marina
GAGATGATCCCGAAGAACGGCAACGCGATGATGTAGACCTCGGGATGGCCGAAGAACCAGAACAGGTGCTGCCACAGCATCGGCCCACCGTTGGCCGCGGAGAACACCAGCGCACCCAGGTGCCGGTCGGCCAGCAACGCCATCAACGCAGCGGTCAGGATCGGGAACGCCAGCAGGATCAAGATGCTGGTGACCAGCGAGGACCAGGCGAAGATCGACATCCGGAACATCGTCATCCCCGGCGCCCGCAGGCACACGATCGTGGCGATGAAGTTGACCCCACCCAGGATCGTGCCCAGCCCCGACACCGCCAGCCCGGCGATCCACAGGTCCCCACCGGCCCCGGGGGAGTTCGTCACGTCCGACAGCGGGGAGTAGGCATACCAGCCGAAGTCTGCGGCGCCACCGGGGGTGGCAAATCCCGAGATCATGATCAGGCCGCCGAACAGGAACAGCCAGTAGGAGAAGGCGTTCAGCCGCGGGAACGCCACATCCGGGGCACCCAGCTGCAACGGCAGGATCAGGTTCGCGAACGCGAAGAACAACGGCGTCGCAAAGAACAGCAACATCACCGTGCCGTGCATGGTGAACAACTGGTTGTACTGCTCGTTGGACAGGTATTGCAGGCCGGGCTGGGCGAGCTCGCCGCGCATGAGCATGGCCATCAGGCCACCCACCACGAACCAGGTGAACGAGGTGGCCAGGTACATCAGGCCGATGGTCTTATGGTCGGTGGTGCGCAGCAGCAGTGAGAGCCGGGAGCCCTTGCCAGCTGCCATGGGAGGGCTGGGGCGGCTCACGATGGGAGCTGGAGCGATGGTCACGGGACCTCTTCCTCGGGCTTGTGGGCCGGCGGTCTGCGGACCACACCCTTACCTGCTATCGGACTTAGTAGATGATGGCACGGCGACCGGGTGTCGGGTCGACCCACCGTCGGCACGGTCCCGGCACACTGTGTGGAGACCGCTGGATCAGTGGGACCCGGCAGTCCTGCTGCCGTGGACGACATCGAGCCGAGGAGGACGACGGTGGTCAGACCTTTCGGCGACCTGGAAGCCGCGGTCATGCAGGTGCTCTGGGACGGCGACCAGCCGGCCACGGTGCGCGACGTGCTGGGGCGACTGCAGACACCCAAGCCCCTGGCCTACACGACCGTGATGACCGTGTTGGACAACCTGCACCGCAAGGGCGAGGTCGTCCGCGAGATGCACGGGCGCGCCTGGAGCTATGCCCCGGTTCGCTCGCGAGCCCAGCACTCGGCGGCCTTGCTGCAGGACGTGTTGCAGCACGCCGGTGATTCCCAAGCGGTGCTGATGCATTTCGTGGCCGATCTGGGCCCCGATGAGGTCAGCCAGCTCCAGCAGGCCGTGCAGGCCGCTCAACGGTCGACCCCGTGACCGCGTCCTGGGTCCTCGTCGGGCTAGGAGTGGCCCTGCTGACCCTGGGCCCGCGGCTTCGGGGGATGGCCTGGATGGACAACTCCCCACGCCTGGGCATCGCGATGTGGCAGGCGCTGTGCCTGTCGGCGGTGACCGTTCCTGTACTGATCGGGCTGACCCTGCTGATTCCTGCGACTGCTTGGGTCGCCGGCCTGGCAGCGCTGATGCATGCGTGCGCTCTGAGCCTGCAGCAGGCCTACGGGTTCCACGGCGATGCTCTCGAGCCCACGCTCGGCTTGCTGCTGGTGGGCACGGTCGTGGCGTGGACGGCCACCCGGTTGGCCTACGACGCGTGGAGCACCCACCGTGAGCGCGATCGGATGCGGAACTCGCTGGCCAAGGTCAGCGCCGCCCACCCGACGCTAGGGGTGCACGTCGTGGATTCCCCGGCAGCGGCGGCGTTCTGCATTCCCGGCCGCTCTTCCCGGGTCCTGGTGACCGCTGGCGCCATGGCGGCACTGAGCCCGGAGGAGCTCGGCGGTGTGCTGGCCCATGAGCGTGCCCATCTCCGGGCTCACCACCACCTGGCGGTGTTCGTGGCCGGGTCGCTGTCCCGCGCTTTCCCCGGGGTGAGCCTGTTCGCCACCGCGGCGAGCCAGACTGCGCGCTTGGTAGAGCTGGCCGCCGACGACAGCGCCGCACGGACGGTGCCTCGCGTCGTCGTGGCCTCGGCCATCGTGCGGCTGGCCTCGATGCGGGCACCGAGCCCCGCTCTGGCCATGGCCGATTGCTCGACACCAGGGGTGACGGTCACCCGCGTGGGTCGCATGCTCAGCCCCGAACACCCGCTGCAGAGCCGCCGCCTGGGCCTGGCGGTCAGTGCGCTAATCCTGGTGCTGAGCACACCGGTCGCCGTGGCCATGGCGCCGGCGGCAGCCGCGGCCATCACCCACTTGTGCACCGGGGTCAGCTGAACCACCAGCTGCACCCTGTCCTACTGTGACTAGTAGAAACGGAATCGGTGGACAGGGGTTGGTGATGAGCCGCGTGGTGCTGACCCGAAGGTCCTGGTTGGCTGCGCTCGCGCTGGGTGCGCTGACCCCGGCACTGGGGGCATGCTCCGGTGGAGCTGACCGCTCGGCAGGCTCGCAGGCCGCCGGACGGACCACCCGAACCGCCGCGGTGAGCACCGCCCCCGATGGCACGCAGGACGTGGTGGTGACCGTCGGGGACGACTACGTGTTCCTGCCCGATGCCTTCACGGTGTCCCCTGGTCTGGTGCGCCTGACACTGGTCAGCCAGGCCGCCCAGCTGACGCACAACTTCGTGTTCAGCGAGGGTCAAGGGCCTCGAACCATCACCGAGCAGATCCCGATCCTGGCGCCCGGCGACGAGGCGACCATCGAGTTCACGGTCACCGATCCGGGCGAGTACGGGTACGAGTGCTCCTTCCATGTGGCCCTGGGCCAGGTCGGCGTGATGACGGTGACTGGATGAGCGGCGGGAGAACCGGACCGTCAGGCAGGTAGCTCGACCCCGCGTTCGGCGAGCCACAGTGCTGGGTCCAGCCGTGATCCGTTCATGCCACCCTCGTGGACCTCGAAGTGCAGGTGGGGGCCGGTGGACTGGCCACGGTTGCCCAGCAACGCGATCGGGTCTCCCGCCTCGACGATGTCGCCGGCTTGCACCTGGATGGAGTCCATGTGCCCGTAGACGGTCACGTCTCCGTTGTCGTGCTGGATGTAGACAGCCAGTCCGAATCCGCTGGCCGGGCCGGCGCGCAGCACGACCCCATCGGCGGCGGCGACTTCCTGGGTGAGCATGGGGGCAGCGAAGTCCAGCCCGTAGTGCCTGGTCCCCCACCGTGGGCCGAAGCTGCTGGTCAGACGCCCCTGGACCGGTAGGACGGCCTGGTTGGCCGCCTCGGCGCGGGCGGCCCGGGACGCAGCGACCGCCTGCAGCCGGGCGGCTGCTTCCGATTCGCTGATCTGCACCCTGGCCTCGGCCGGCGCTTCCTCGTCGACGTGCGCCAGAGCATCGGCGACAGCGCTGACGTCCTGGACCCGAGGTGGGGAACCAGCCGCGCCGGCGCCCAGGGTCAGGTTGGCCGCCACGGCGCCGGCGATGACGGCGACGAGCAGTGCTGCTGCTCGGTTGCCGGTCGGGGGGCGCGGGCCGGTACGCCGGGGGCGACCAGAACCGACCGACCGACGAGAACGACGGGGTCGCCGGTCTCCTGCGCTGGACGGTGCGGCCGGATTGGAGTCCCCGATCGCCATCCCGGCCCTCCCACCTTCTATCTACGATGTAGGTTAGGAGACTAGGGGCGTTGGCGGCCCAAGACGAGCACCTGCGGCTCGACACGCCACGAGACGGGGGTGCTGGTGGCCATGCCGACGGTCCCGGGCGTATCCGCGGCCCACACAAGGTCTCCTGGGCACCCGCGCGCTGCCCGGGGAAGGTGGCGCGGTACGTCGACGAGTCGCCTCTGGGCGTCAGCCGCGCCTGTGGTGCTGGCCGCCGCCGGCGGGGCACTGCTGTGGTTGGCCTTCCCCTCGTGGAACTTGTGGCCGCTGGCGGTGGTCGGGCCGGCATTGCTGTCCTTGGCGTGTCACGGGCGATCGCTGATCCGGGCCTCGGCTCTGGGCGGGGTGTTCGGGCTGACGTTCATGCTGCCGCTGCTGAGCTGGTCGGGGATCTTCGTCGGCAGCTGGCCCTGGATCGCGCTGTCGGTGTCCCAGGCGGTCTTCTACGCCGTCTTGGCGGCGGGGCTGGCCGCGGTGGGCAGCCTGCGGGCCGCCCCGCTGTGGTCGGCGGCGTTGTGGGTGGCCATGGAGGCCGGCCGGTCCCGGTGGCCGTTCGGTGGGCTGCCGTGGGGGCGGCTGGGGTTCAGCCAGGCCGACTCTCCCTTGGCGCAGCTGGCGGCTTTCGGTGGTGTGCCGCTGACCAGCTTCGCCGTCGCGGTCACCGGTTCACTGCTGGCCTCGGTCATCCTCCAGCGCCGGCGACCCCGTTGCGTTCCCGACGTCTCGGTGTGGCCGCGGGGAGGGCGAAGCGCCGTCCTGGCGACCCTGCCGTGGCTGGTGAGCACCCCCCTGTGGGCGGTGGCCGTCCTGCACGACCCGGCTTCGGGGGTCCGGCCGCAGGCCTCCTCGGTGGGCGTCGCGGTGATCCAGGGCAATGTCCCGCGGGCGGGGCTGGACTTCAATGCCCAACGTCGCGCCGTGCTGGACAACCACGTGCGGGCCACCGTGGACCTGGCGGCAGAGGTAGCGGCCGGACGGCAACCGGCCCCCCAGCTGGTGATCTGGCCGGAGAACAGCTCCGACATCGACCCCCTGGTCAACCCCGATGCCCGAGCCGAGATCGACCGGGCCGCCCAGGCGATCGGGGTGCCCATCCTCATCGGCGCCGTCCTGGAGGGCCCTGGCATCTTCCTGACCAACGCCGGCATCGTGTGGGACCCGGCCACCGGAGCTGGCCAGCAGTACGCCAAGCGACACCCGGTGCCCTTCGGTGAGTACATGCCGGCCCGGTCGTTCTTCCGGTTCTTCAGCGACCAGGTGGACTTGCTGCGCAGGGACTTCACCGCCGGTCAGGACCCTGGCGTGCTGGACGTGGGAGGCGTGACCGTCGGCGACGTCATCTGCTTCGAGGTGGCCTACGACGGGCTGGTCGCCGATGTGGTCCGCGGTGGCGCGGAGCTGATCGTGGTGCAGACCAACAACGCGACGTTCGGCTACACCGACGAGAGCCCACAGCAGTTGGCCATGGGCCGCCTGCGCGCCATCGAGTTCGACCGGACGGTCGTGGTGTCGGCAACCAGCGGTCTGTCGGCGGTCATCGACGCTGACGGGTCGGTTCGTGCCCGCTCGGACCTCTTCACCTCCTGGACGTTCAACGACACCGTCGCCCTGGGCGGCGGAACCACACTGGCCACCCGCGTGGGTGCGGTGCCCGAGTACGTCCTCAGCGCCCTGGGCGTGGGGGCTGTGGCGTGGTCGTTGGTTATTCGCCGCCGGCCAGCTGCTGCGCCCCCTCCGCCCCCGCCCCTCACGTCCTCGGTGAAGGCCGCGGGCACCGTTCCCCAGGAGATGACCGACCTGTGACCCCCGACGTCCTGGCTCAACTGTCCGATCGGCTGTTCACCACCGCAGTGGTGGCCTACGCCGTGGCCGCACTGGCTTTCGCCGCCGAGCTGGCGTTCGGCCATCGCCGGGCCGCGACTGAGGTGGAGGCAGTACCTGCGCGCTCGGCGGCACCGGTGGGGGTGGGGGTGGCTGCCGCAGCGCCGGCACCGGGCCACGGTGCATTCGGCGACGGCGACCGGGATGACCGTGGCGCCCATGGTGGCCCTAGCGATGCTGAGCCTGGCCATGATGACCCTGGCCAGGGTGGCGCTGGCCATGGTGGCACTGACGAGCGTCCCCAGCCAGCGGCCGCCTCCGTCCCACGGCATCGACGGTGGGCGTGGAGCAGTCTGGGGTTGGCGCTGAGCGCGCTGGGTGCGGTGCTGCAGATCGGGGTGCTGGGGCTGCGCGGGTTCGGGACCGGTCGTGCCCCCTGGGGCAACATGTACGAGTTCGGCACCGCGGCAGTGCTGATCGGGGTGCTGGCCTACCTGGTGACAGCGCTGCGGGTACCGGTGATGCGCCACATCGGCTTGTTCGTCATCGGACCGGTGATGGTCAGCCTGGTGCTCATCGGCTTCTTCCTGTACGCCGAGGCCGGGCCGCTGATCGCTGCGCTGCGATCGGACTGGCTGGTCGTGCACGTCTCGGCGGCCATCTTGTCCTTCGGGGTCTTCCTGGTCAGCGCGACCTCCAGTGCGCTGTTCTTGGTGCAGCGCCGACGCGAGAGCCGGCCGCCGCGGCCAGAGCCGGGGCTGTGGGACCGGATGCCCTCGGCGGTGGCGCTGGACCGCGTCGCCCACCGCGCCGCGGTGTTCGCCTTCCCCATCTGGACGTTCGCCGTCGTCGCTGGGGCCATCTGGGCCGAGAGTGCGTGGGGGCGGTTCTGGGGGTGGGACCCCAAGGAGACCTGGGCGTTCATCTCCTGGGTGGCCTACGCGGCCTACCTGCATGCTCGGAGCACCGCTGGGTGGCGGGGAGCTCCTGCGGCGTGGATCAACCTGGTCGGCTTCGGTTCCCTGGTGTTCAACCTGCTCTTCGTGAACCTGGTCTCCACCGGTCTGCACTCCTACGGCGGTGTGTGAGACCGACGGCGTCCCTGGCCGGCGCCGGCTGCATCCACGGCGCCTGGTTCGGGGTGCCGTCGCTGCCGGTGTGCTGGTCGCGGTGGGTGCCGTGGTGGCGCTGGCGGTGGTCGATTCCCACCCGGTGGCACCCCTGGGGCCCGGCGGAGGGCCGGCCGCGGGGGTGCCGGGCGGGTGGTCGGTCGGCTACGTGGTGGGGTGGTCGATCGCCGGTGTCGGGGCCGCCTTCGCGGTGGGCGTGGCGCTGCTGGCACGACGGTGGTGGCACCGCCGGCGGGAGCAGCAGGTGCGGCAGCTGCGGCGCTCGCCCATCGCACCGCCGGCGCCGCTGACGACCACCGCGTTGCACCTGGTACCGGGATGCGACATGGACACCGACCTCGATGAGGACGCGGCTGTCAGACGACCGAGGTCCCCAGGCCGGTCGTGGCCAGCCACGCACGGGCCCAGATCATGATCGCGTCCCAGGAGCCGGTCACCATCAGCAGGCCGAGAACGATGAGAACTGCTCCGCCCACCCGGGTGACGGTGCGGGCATGGGTGCGGGCGAACCGGGACAGGGTCAGTGCCCGGCGTGCGCCGCTGGCGATGAACAGGAACGGCATGCCCAGGCCTAGGCAGTAGGCCAGGGCCAAGATCGCGCCGCGGGTGGCCGATGCCTCGCTGTAGGCCAGCGCGTTGACCGCCGACAGTGTCGGCCCCAAGCACGGTGTCCAGCCCAGACCGAACACCATGCCCAGCAGCGGGGCGCCCGCAAGGCCCGCGGGCGGGCGGCGCTGCACTCGTCGCTCGCGCTGCAGCCAGCTCAGTCCACCCAGGAATGCCAGCCCCATGAGGATCGTGACCACGCCCATGGCGCGGGTGATGACCGGGGCCCATTCCAGCAGCAGGCGCCCCAGGCCCCCGAAGGCGGCACCGAAGGACATGAACACGACGGTGAAGCCGGCGACGAACAATGCGGCGCCGGTGAGGACTCGCCCCCTGCCCGGGCTGATCGGAGACCGGGGGCGGTGTCGTGGTGGTGCGACCTGGGCCACCGGGCTTCCCGCCGGCTGCGCCGGGGCCGCGGCCGCTGCCCGGTGCCCGGGATCGGTGGCCGCGGTGGCGTGGGTGCCACTGAGCCCGGCCACGTAGCCCAGGTAGCCCGGCACCAGGGGCAGCACGCACGGTGAGGCGAAGCTGATCACCCCGACGAGGGCCGCGACGGCCACGGCGACGACCAGTGAGCCGTCGGTGACCAGGTCGGCGAACACCGCACCGATGTCAGTCATCGGGGGCACTCGGGGTGGGGGTGGTTGGCGGAGCTTCCTCGAGCAGTTGCTGCAGGATCGCGCGCAGGTCTTCCTCGGTGACCGCGGACACGTAGACCCCGGCCACCCTGTTGTCCCGGTCGATGAGGATCGTGGTCGGGACGACGTTGGCGGGAAAGCCGCGGAAGGCCAGAGCTACTTCCCCGGAGGGGTCGAACAGCGAGGGGTAGGTGATGGCGAAGTCGGTGACGAAGGCCTGGGCGAGCTGGCGCTGGTCGCGGACGGCGACCCCCAGGAAGGCCACGCCGGCCTCGGCGACATCGGCGGAGACGGTCTGGAACTCCGGGGACTCGACTCGGCACGGGGCGCACCACGATCCCCAGAAGTTCAGCACCACGATGTCCCCGGCCACCGACGCCGAGGTGAAGTCGGTGCCATCGAGCAGTTCACCGGCGTAGGCCGGTGCGGTCTGCCGGGACTCGGCGGGGATAACCGCCCCTGCAGGGGTGGCGGCGGTGAAGTCGAAGTCACCACCTCCCCCGGCGCTAGAGGTATCGGTGTCGGTGGAGCACCCCGCCATCGCCACTACGGCGAGGGCTGCCGCTGCTGCCCTCAGCGCGGTACGGCGGGTCCAGCTGCGTGCACCGGGCTCAGCCAAGGGTGGTGCTCCAGAAGGTCCAGAACCGCACGGTGATCAGTGCGGCGATGCCCAGCAGCCACACGGTGACCACGATGGTCTGCCGCCGGTGCAAGGCGGCGACCACGGGCTGGATGGCTGGGGGCAGCCGGTGGGCGACTGCGGTGAGGTTGCGGGCGGTGACGGCGGTGAACAGGGCGATGACGACGACCCACACGACCACGCAGTAGGGGCACAGCGCCCCAATGCGGTAAAGGCTGGCCTCGATCAACCAGTGCACGAAGATGACGCCGGCGACCACGCCCAGCTGCAGCCCGGCCCAGAACCAGCTGGGCAGGGCTGCACCGCCGGTGAGGGCGGCGCCGACGACGAGGACGGCGGTGAAGCCGATGAGCCCCAGCAACGGGTTGGGGAAGCCGAACACTTCGGCTTGCGGGCTGCTCATCACCGACCCGCAAGACAGCACCGGGTTGATGCTGCAGGTGGGCACGTAGTCCGCTTCGGTGAGCAGGCGGAACTTCTCCACTGCCAGCACGAACGCCGCCAGCAGCCCTAGCGCACCACCCACGAGGAGGCCTGCCCCCAGCCGCCGGTCCCGCCCGGCCAGCACCTGCGCGGTCCCCTGAGGCTCGTCCCCGGGCAGGGCGGCGCCGGCGGCTCGGGTGTCGGTCCAGGCCGTCACCGGATCACTCGTTGACCGCGGCGTCGACGGCGGCGATCAGCTCATCGGCCGAGCCCACCGTCAGTTGCTCCCCGTTGAGGAAGAACGTGGGCGTTCCCTGCACGCCCAGTGCCAGACCGTCGTCCCGGTCGGCCAGAACCCGGTCCAACGTGGCGGGGTCGGCGACGGCGTCGTCGTAGGCATCCATGTCCAGCCCCAGGTCGCTGGCGAACTCCCGGAACAGCAGGGCTCGCGAGCTCTGTTGCTCCCCCCACTGCGGCTGGGTCGTATACATCCGCTGGTACATCGCCTCGAACTGGCCCTGCTGCGCTGCGGCCTCCACGGCGACGGCTGCGTTCTGGGCGTTGAAGTGCCCGTCAACCGGGAAGTACCGGGCGACGAACGTGACCTGGCCGGCGTAGTCCTCGCGCAGCTGCTCGACCACCGGGTAGGCCGCCAGGCACGACTCGCACTCGAAGTCCAGGAACTCCACCAGGGTGACGTCACCGCTGGTGGCGGTGTCCAGCCGGTGGCTGTCTGCGCGGACGACGCGACTGTCGGCATCGGCGGACGATGTGTCTGATCCGCTGCCGAAGATGAGTACTGCACCGGTGACGACGGCCGCGAAGACGGCTACCAGCAGGACCGAAATCTTCGTGTTGGACCGCAGGGTGACTCCTCCATCGGGAACGACCGCGCACCACGGCCAGCTTCTACTATGCAGGTTAGGAAATTGCCGATCAATACCCATGTGCCAACACATGTTGTTTTGTTGTAGCGTGCGGTGCATCCGGTCCGCCCTCCTCGGACCCGTTGAGAGGATTTGCCGATGTCCGCGGACCACTGCGATCTGCTGTGCATCGACCTCCCCCATGCCGAAGCCGTGCGGGCCGGGCTTCCTGACATCGAGCAGACCGAGGGCCCAGCCCTGCGCTTCAAGGCCCTGTCGGACCCCCAGCGGTTGCGGATCGCGGCAGCGCTGCAGGTCGGCGGGGAGTTGTGCGTGTGCGATCTGGCCTGGATCGCCGGGGCCAGCCAGAACCTGGTGTCCCACCACGTGCGGGTGCTGCGCACCGCAGGGCTCGCCGCCTCCCGCAAGGACGGCAAGCTGATGATGTACCGGCTGACCGACACCGGGCGCCAGTTGCTCGCCGTGGCCGGGCTGGGCGGCGACAACGGGTCGCTGGCGAGCTCGTCGGCCACCGGGTTCGCATCGTCCACGGCGCGTGGGCAGGTGCCCGGTGTCTGATTCGTGCTGCGGTGGCACCGGCGAGCAGCCGACAGGCGAGTCCACGCGACCAGGCACGGCCGAAACGGTCTGTGGTTCCGCCGCGACCTCGGCGACGGCGCTGCCGGTGGACGCCGGCTGCGGTGCCGACTGCGGGTGCTGCTCCCCCACACCTGACACCGGTCGGGCCGTGGTCAGCGTCGGGGATGGCTGCGGGGACCCCACGTGCTCCTCCCCGGCCAGCTCACCCGATGAGCCCGCCCAACCGCTGTGGCGGGCCCGGTCGGTGCAGCTGGCCGCTGCCGCCGGCGTGCTGTGGGCGGCGTCGACGATCACCGACTGGACCGGCGGATCCACCGTGGTGTCGTGGGTGTTGGCGCTGGGCGCCGTCGCCGCCGGCGGGGCCACCTTCGTCCCCGGCACGCTGCGTGCCCTGCGCCGCCGCCGGCTGGGTGTGGGCACCTTGATGACGGTGGCGATGGTCGGGGCGATCGCGCTGGGCGAGGTGCGCGAGGCCGCGATGCTGGCGTTCTTGTTCTCCCTGGCCGAAGCGCTCGAGGACTACGCCGTGGACCGCACCCGGCGGGGACTGCGGTCCCTTCTAGACCTGGTGCCCACCCGGGCTACCGTCCTGCGCCCGGGGCCCACCGGGCTCGTGGAGTCCGAGGTGGATCCGGCCGACCTGCGGGTCGGGGATGTGCTGGTCGTCCGTCCCGGGGAGCGGTTGGCCACCGATGGCACCGTGACCGAGGGTCGGTCGACCTTGGACACCTCGGCGGTGACCGGGGAGTCGGTGCCGGTGGAGGTGCAGCCCGGTACCGAGGTGTTCGCCGCCTCGGTCAACGGCGGCGGGGTCCTGCAGGTCACGGTCACCGCCACCGTCGCCGACAACTCCTTGGCACGCGTGGTGCACATCGTGGAGGAGGCCCAGGACCGCAAGGGCGCAGCCCAGCGCCTGGCCGCTCGTATCGCCGCACCGCTGGTGCCCGCGGTGTTCATCGCCGCCGCCGCGATCGCCGTCCTGGGTTCGGTGCTGGGTGACCCCGGGGTGTGGGTGGAGCGGGCACTGGTGGTGCTGGTCGCTGCGTCCCCGTGTGCGTTCGCGATCGCCGTCCCGGTCACCGTGGTGGCCGCCATCGGCGCAGCGACCCGTCAGGGCGTGCTGGTCAAGGGCGGTGCGGCCCTGGAGTCCCTGGGCTCGGTGCGCACCATCGCGCTGGACAAGACCGGCACCTTGACCCGCAACTCCCCCGCCGTCGTCGCCGTGCTGACCACCGACGGCCACGATGACGCCCAGGTGCTCCGTGTCGCCGCGGCGCTGGAGGCCCGCAGCGAGCACCCTCTCGCCACCGCCGTCCTGGCCACCTGGTCAGCCCAGCAGGGCCAGACTCCTGCCCCGGAGGCCATCGACGTGCAGGCGCTGGTCGGCCAGGGCCTCACCGGTCTGGTCGACGGGCGACCCGCCAGGTTGGGCAAGCCCGGCTTCATCGACCCGGGGCCGCTCCAGGAGCAGGTGGGCGTCCACCAGGACGCCGGCGCCACCGTCGTCCTGGTCGAGTACGACGGGAGGCTGTTGGGTGCGCTGGGCATCCGGGACGAGCTGCGTCCCGAGGCGGCCGAGGTCATCACCCGCCTGACGTCGATGGGGGTGCGCACGGCGATGTTGACCGGCGACAACGCCCGCACCGCAGCCCATCTGGCCCGCGCCGCCGGCATCACAGAGGTGCACGCCGAACTGCGCCCCGAGGACAAGGCCACTCTGATCGACACCTTGCGCGCCGGTCACCGAGGTGGGGTGGCGATGGTCGGGGACGGCATCAACGACGCCCCCGCGCTGGCCACCGCCGATGTCGGGATCGCCATGGGGGCCATGGGCGCCGACGTCGCGATCGAGACCGCCGACGTCGCCCTGATGGGCGAGAACCTGCACCAGCTGCCCGCCACGCTCGCCCATGCCCGGCGAGCCCGCCGGATCATGCTGCAGAGCCTGGCCCTGTCCGCGGCGATCCTCATCGTGCTGATCCCGCTGGCCGCACTGGGGGTCTTGTCCCTGGCGGCGGTGATCGTCACCCACGAGGTGGCCGAGGTCTTCGTGATCGCCAACGGGATCCGGGCTGGCCGGACCCGTCCGGCCCGTCAAGGCCTTCCCGCCCAGACGGCTACGGCCATCGACGAGCAGCGTGTGGGTGTCGGCGTGGGGTCATGAGTGTGCTGATCTCGGCGGCGCAGGCCGTCGGGTTGTTCCTGGTCACCAACATCGACGACATCATCGTGCTGTCGCTGTTCTTCGCCCGGGGAGCAGGCACCCGCCACCTCACCGCCAGGATCACAGCCGGGCAGTACCTCGGTTTCGGGGCGATCCTCGCGGTGTCCGCGCTCGTGGCCGCCGGCGCTTCCACCTTTCTGCCCACCGAGGCCATTCCTTACTTCGGACTCATCCCGCTGGTACTGGGGTTGTGGGCGGCGTTCCGGGGTGGCGACGACGACGATGACGACGACCGGACCGTGGGGGTGTTGGCCGTCGCGGCGGTCACCTTCGCCAACGGCGGGGACAACATCGGCGTCTACGTTCCCGTCTTCCTCACCGTCGGCACCGCCGGGATCATCGCCTACTCGATCGTCTTCCTGCTGCTGGTCGGACTGTTGGTCCTGGCAGCCCGGTTCATCGCCACCCGCGAGCCCGTGGCGAAGGTGTTGGAACGCTCGGAGCGCGTGCTGTTCCCCCTGGTACTGATCGTGCTGGGGATCGTGATCCTCATCGAGGGCGGAGCATTCGGACTGTGAACTCGACTCCCAGGCGACGGCTGGCCGTGGTGGCTGCGGCCGGCACGCTGGTTGGTGTCGACCTGGCCGCCAAGGGCGCGGTCGAGCGCTACCTCCCAGATGGTCAGACCCTCGACCTGGGCCTGGTGGACCTGCGGCTGGGATACAACACCGGGGCCGCGTTCAGCATGGGCAACGGCCTACCCGCCTGGGTGCTCGTCGCGGTCACCGCCGCCATCACCCTGGCCGTCGCCGGTTACGCCTGGCGCATCGCCGGGCGACCGGGCTCACCTGCGGCAGTGCTGGTCGGTCTGACCGCCGTGCTGGCCGGCGCGCTGGGCAACCTCATCGACCGCGCCGGCGACGGCCGGGTCACCGATTACCTGTACACGGGCTGGTTTGCCACCTTCAACCTCGCGGACGTGTCCATCACCCTGGGCGCCATCACCGTGGCCGGCGTCAGCCTCCTGGTTGCCGATCCCGGTCCCCAGTCCCACTCGACTGACTCACGGCCGACCCGGGCCCCTGAGGGGCCCCCACCCCCCAGCGGTGAGAAGTCCTCACCACTGGAAATTGCCGTCGTCGAACGTGGAGGACGACCAGACCGTCGGCGTCTTCGAGGCCCCGGGACACGAACCCCCAGGTACAACCGGGGTTCGCACCCGCTGTGACTCAACATAAGAACGCCTGTCGGTATGTCGGGAGATGGGCTGCTGGGCATTTCGGCTCACGACCGCACCAGAGACGGTGCCAGCTGCACCGGGGCTGGCAATGGGCACCCACCCGGGTGTCGGCCATCGTGGGCCCACCACGCGGGTCGACCCGCCACAGTGGTCGAGGAGGTCGACGTGGACATCACGCTGCAGTACTTCGACGGATGCCCTAACTGGCAGGTCGCTGACCGGCGGTTGCTGAAGGCCCTGGAGCTGGCCGGCCTCGGCGCTACGGCGGTGGACCGCCGGCTGGTCTCCACTCCCGAGGAAGCCGAGGCTGTCGGCTTCCGAGGCTCGCCGACGATGCTGATCGCTGGCGTCGATCCGTTCGCCGACCCAGACGCACCCGTCGGCCTGTCCTGCCGGGTCTACCGCACAGACACCGGGCCGGCCGGATCCCCCACCGTCGAGCAGCTGCTGGCGGTGCTGCGGTGATGTCTTCAGCTCCTGACACCCAACCAGAGCTCGTCACCTGCGGTTGCTGCGGCCGCAAGCGACCTCGCACGCGAGTCCACTACCTGGGGGCGACACCTGGCGTCGCTGTGTGCTGGCGCTGTGCGCTGTGGATGGGTATCCGAACCGTCCTCGGCCGCGGGTGACCTAGTCATCCTCGTGACTGCGAGGCGACGCTCTCCCCTCGCGTGCGAAAGCCGGTCCGCTCGTGCAGTGCACCAGCTGCAGACGGCCGATGGTGAACTGTGCGTACCCTCCTGGGGTATCCGAATCGGTGGTGGAGGTGTCGTGCGGGCTCGCCTGCTGTGGACGCTGCTGCTGCTGGCGGCCGTGTTCTCCATGCACGGTCTGAGCTGCGTAGCCGCCGACTCGGAGATGACGGGCATGTCGATGACCGGCATGTCGATGACCGGCCCCTCGGTCTCCGCTGGCGGGCCAGAGTCCGCTGCGGTGGGCATGGTGCTGGCGCTCGAGCACGGTGCACCCGCGGCCCTGTCCGATGCCGGGCACTCCACGGGCGCCCCCGACGGCACCGCGGCGCATGCCCTGATGGTGTGCCTGGCCGTGCTGGCCGGCGGGGTCGGTGTGGCGCTGGCGGCCCTGGCCGCCTGGTTGGCCCGACGTCGACTCCTGACCGTCTGCACCCGGGTGACCGGCGCTGTGCGGATCGTCGTCGACCGCGCCGTGGCCTGCGCGCCCACTCCTGAACTCAGTCGCCTCTGCGTGCTGAGGGTCTAGGCCGAACCACCTGACACCCGTGGCCCCCATGTGGGCCGGTGTCGCGTGCTCGACCATCCACGACCCCTCGCGTCCGCCTATGCCGGGCGCGGCACCCCTCAGGAGACCCTGTGCTCAACACGCGTGTCTTGACCCGCTCACCCCGCAGTTCTCATTCCACCCGCGCCGCCGGAATACTCGGCGCCCTCATCGCCGCCTCGGTAGCCCTGTCGGCCTGCTCAGGCAGTGAGGACACCGCAGCCCCGGGGTCCTCGACGTCGATCCCGGCCGATGCGACGTTCAACGCCGCCGACGTCACGTTCGCCCAGTCGATGATCCCGCACCACGAGCAGGCCGTCGAGATGGCCGACCTGGTCGCCGACCGCTCCACCGACCCCGACGTCCAAGACCTCGCTGCCCGCATCCAGGCCGCCCAGGAACCCGAGATCGACACCCTCAACGGCTGGCTGAACAGCTGGGGCGCCGACAGCGCCGACAGCGCCGACAGCGAGATTTCTGGCATGGATCACTCGGACATGGGCGGCATGATGAGCGAGGAGGACATGTCCTCCCTGGAGGACGCCAGCGGTGTGCAGTTCGACCGCCTGTGGCTTCAGATGATGCTCGAGCACCACACCGGCGCCGTCGGCATGGCCCAGACCGAGATCGACGACGGCGAGGACCCCGAGGCGATCGCCCTGGCAGAGCAGATCAAGTCCTCCCAGGGCACCGAGATCACCGAGATGGAACAGCTCCTGCAGAGCCTGGCCACCCAGTAGCCGCAGCGCGTGGGGCTGCGTCGAATCCGACGCAGCCCCACCCCTGCAGGGGCTCCGAGTAGGCCCGCGCAGCGGCGGTCGCCACTGACCCCCCGCCGCGCTGCCCACGGTCCCCGATGGGCGATCGACGCACAGCACCTCAGCGGCACTGCATCTGCGTGCAGACGTGATCTGTGTGCAGGCACGCCGCCCTTCTGCACTCAGCCGGCCTGGGCCGTTGGGCCTCTCGCGCCCAGCTGCTGTCCCGAAGACCCCGCACCTCACCCGGGCGGCTCACGACGAGCCGCCCCAACCCCCAGGGATGACAACGACATGGACATGAACACGATGGGCGCCGCACTGCCGGAGTGGCTGACGCCGCTGGCCTGGACCTACGGCGTCCTGGCGCTGCTGAGCGCGGCGGTGATCGCCACCGACGTGTGGGCCCGCGGCCACCGGCACCGCACCCTCACCGCCGAGATCAGCTGGGTCGCCTCAGCCCTTTTCCTGGCACCAGCCGCGCTCGTGCTCTACCGCCGCTACGGCCGACAGACCCAGACCAGCGGCGCAGGCACCGACACCAAGCCGATCGTCGTGGACAGCCTGCCCGGCGGGAGCGCCTCCGCCCTGGCCCACCTCGTCGGCGTCCCGCTGGTCATCGCCTCCGGACTCACCATCGCCGGCACCGACCTGTGGGTCATGATCGCCGTCATCGCGGTCCTAGCCATCGCCCTGCTCGCCGTCTACGAGCGCACCAATGACGGCACCAACACCCCGACCGCATTCACCCGCGCCACCGTCACCGTGCTCGCCTTCGACATCGGGATGGGCGGCTGGATGCTGCTGCTGCACTTCAACGACCTCATGCCCCCGGCCACCGACGTCCGGTTCTGGTTCCTCATGCAGATCGGCATCCTCGCCGGCCTGCTCACCGGCGCACCGGCCGTCGCCGCGCTGCGACGCACGGCACCCCGCCTCCCTGCCACGGCCGCCTGAGCCAGCCAGCACCGCGGCACTCAACCCGGGCACCGGCGCACCACCGATGTTCCACGGATTGCTTCGTATACCCCCGGGTGGTATCCATGACTCATGCAGGGGTACCCCCCGGGGGTATCAAAGCTATTCGTGAGGAGAGCTCGATGCCCGACCAGCCACTTGATCCCCCGACCCCGCAGGGCAGCAACGCCCCAGCTGGGATCACCACCCACGCCCACGACGGCGGGCAGGACATTCACCGCCAGCACGCCGATGACCGCTCGAGCCAGAGCCATCACGGGGGCCACGGCGAGGGGCACGGCGGGCACGGCGGGCACGGCGGGCACGGCGGGCACGGCGGGCACGTGGCGATGTTCCGGCGGCTGTTCTGGTGGAACCTGCTGCTCGCGGTGCCGACGGTGGCCGCCTCGGGCATGTTCGCCTCGATCCTGGGCTACCCGCTGCCCGACGTCGCCGGCCTGTCGTGGGTGTCCCCGGTGCTGGGGACGGTCATCTACCTGTGGGGCGGTCGGCCGTTCCTCACCGGCGCCGTGGACGAGATTGCCGCCCGCAAGCCCGGGATGATGCTGCTGGTCGCCCTGGCGATCACGGTGGCGTTCGCGTCGTCGTGGGCCTCGACGCTGGGGCTGGTCCCGCACGGGTTGGACTTCTGGTGGGAGCTGGCCCTGCTGGTGGTGATCATGCTGCTGGGCCACTGGGTGGAGATGCGGTCCCTGGCTCAGACGTCCTCGGCGCTGGACTCCCTGGCAGCGCTGCTGCCCGATGAGGCCGAGCGCGTCCAGGACGGCCAGATCGTTCCGGTGGCCCCGGCCGACCTGCAGGTCGGAGATGTCGTTGTCGTGCGGCCCGGTGGCCGGATCCCGGCCGACGGGCGGGTCACCGACGGGTCGGCCGCGGTGGACGAGTCGATGATCACCGGGGAGTCCGCGACCGTCACCCGCGGCGTCGGGGACCCGGTGGTGGCCGGCACCGTGGCCACCGACTCCGGGCTCCGCGTGCAGGTCACCGCTACCGGTGAAGACACCACCCTGGCTGGGATCGGCAAGCTCGTCGCCGACGCTCAGGCCTCGGGCTCCCGCGCCCAGCGGCTGGCCGACACCGCGGCGGGCTGGCTGTTCTGGTTCGCCCTGGGCGCCGGGATCCTCACCGCCATCGTGTGGTCGACCATCGGCGCACCGGAGGACGCGGTCATCCGGACCATCACCGTGCTGGTCATCGCCTGCCCGCACGCCCTGGGGTTGGCGATCCCGCTGGTCATCTCCATCGGCACCGAGCGCGCCGCCCGCGCCGGGGTGCTGATCAAGGACCGGGTGCAGATGGAGGCCATGCGCACCGTGGACACCGTGCTGTTCGACAAGACCGGCACCCTCACCGTCGGCCGGCCCACCCTCACCGACATCGGCATCGCCGACCACCCCACCGCCGACCCCGGCCAGACCTTTGACGCCGACCGGGTACTGGCGTTGGCCGCGGCCGCCGAGACCGATTCCGAGCACCCCCTGGCCCAAGCCATCGTCCGGGCCGCCGCCGATCGCGGCCTGACCATCCCCGCCGCCGAGGACTTCACTTCCTCCCCCGCCATCGGCGTGCGGGCCACCGTGGAAGGCCGCACCGTCGCCGTCGGCGGACCCGGCCTGCTCGACCAGGCCGGCGCGGCCGAGCTCCCGGTCGCCGACCAGTGGCGCCAGCAGGGGTCGATCATCCTGCACGTCCTGGCCGACGGGGTCGTGATCGGCGCCCTCGCCCTGGCCGACGAGATCCGACCCGAATCCCGGGCCGCGATCGACCAGCTCCGCGACCGCGGCGCCCAGGTCGTCATGATCACCGGTGACGCCGAAGCCGTCGCCGCCACTGTGGCCGCCCAACTGGGCATCGACCGGTACTTCGCCGGCGTCCGCCCCGAGGACAAGTCCGCCACCGTCGCCGACCTGCAGGCCGAAGGACGACGCGTCGCGATGGTCGGCGACGGCGTCAACGACGCCCCCGCCCTGGCCCAGGCCGACGTCGGCATCGCCATCGGCGCGGGCACCGACGTCGCGATCGCCTCCGCCGGCATCGTGCTGGCCTCAGCAGACCCCCGGTCGGTGGTGTCGGTGATCGACCTGTCAGCCGCGACCTACCGCAAGAGCGTGCAGAACCTGGCCTGGGGCGCCGGCTACAACCTGATCTCCGTGCCGCTGGCCGCCGGGGTCCTGGCCCCCATCGGGTTCGTCATGCCCATGTCCATCGGAGCGCTGCTGATGTCGGCGTCCACGATCGTCGTCGCCCTCAACGCCCAACTGCTGCGACGCCTCGACCTCCGGCCCGGGCCCTCGGACCCAGACCACCACCGCCCAGATACCGGCGTCTCTGCAGCGTCGGCCCACCGGAACGAGGTCAAGGCATGACCACTCCCAGCGAGTACCGCAACCAGGGCACCCACGAGCCACGCAGGGACGCGAGCGGGGCGCCTGACCACGACGGGATCGCCGGAGAGGCCCGAGCAGACGAACAACCCGCCCTCGAGCGCCCGACCGGGCTCGGGGCATTCGTCCGCGGACTCTTCCGGCCGCACGACCACAACTAGCCCGACTTCACCCGGCTGGTCCCGACGCTCGGCTCGTTCCTTCGGTGGCGGTGCGCACCCAAGCTGCGGGCCTTATCAATCACCGAAACTCACCGCCCGTCCTTTTTCGGAACGAGTTGTGGAACGAAATCCGTACATCCGTATATGGGGGTTTCTGAGTCGCACGACGGAGGGTCAGGCGGTCGCGTCAGCGCGGCGTGGATGCTCGGTCTCAAGTTGCGGGCTCAGGGTGGCAGGGCGGCACCGTCGACCCTCTCGACGGCGCCCTGCCAGACCCAGCAGCGCAGCTTGTCCTCCCCGACCTTGAGCTCGACGCCGACGGCGTCGGAGGTCCATCGCTTGACTTGCACGGTGCAGCGGATGTCGGTGTCACCGAACTTGAGCCACGCCAGGGCCCACATGGGTCCTCGTTCGGGGGCGATCGACACCACCCGGGTGGTCAGCTGCAGCTGCTCGTCGGTGAGGGTCGCCAGCTCACCGCGGCTGCGGGCCTCCTCCAGCCGGCGTTGCTGGGCACGCTGTGCGCCGGCCTCCGGGTAGCGACGGTTGGTGCCCATGCTTTCAGATTCGCACATACGTTCGATGTCCCCGTGTAGGACTCGGGTTGGGTCAGGGCAGCAGCGACAGGCCCAGGTACTTGTGGGCGTTGATGTCCATCGGATCGAGACCGAGCTCCTCGATGTGCTGGGCGATGCGGCGAAGGCGGTGCCGCCCTCACTGGCAGGACTACCCCCGTCGAAGGTGATGCTGACACTGGGCATGCGCCACGGCGGATGACTCCCTCCTCCGAGGGAAAGGCAGGGCAGGGCGGGCTGACGCTGGGCACGCTGTTCCGGTGACCACATCCGGCGACGCTGCTCGAGCTCTACCCGGGCGCTTGTCGGCCCTGCCGGGCCCGGTGCCGGTGGCGTTGTGCAAGGCCGTCGAGCAAGTGCCAGCACCGGACGCGCTGGCCGGTGGGTGTCTGTATGAGCCCAAGTGGGACGGGTTCCGACTGGTCATCGTTCGCGGCGCGACGACGACACTGTGGTCCCGGCAAGGCAAGGACCTCACCGCGCGGTTCCCCGACATCGCCCGTGCCGCGGCCGCGCAATTGCCTGCCGGGTCGGTAGTCGACGGTGAGGTGGTGATCTGGGCCGGCGACCGGTTGGACTTCGGTCTCCTGCAGCGTCGTCTGGTCACCGGGCTCGGTGGCATGCCGGCGTTGGTGCGGGCGCATCCGGCGTCGTTCGTGGCCTTCGATGTGCTCACCGACGCCCGCCGTGACGTGCGCCGCCTGCCGCTGGCTCAGCGCCGGCGACGGCTGAAGAGGTTGGCCGTGGACTGGTCACCGCCGATGCAGCTGTGCCCGCAGACTGGTGACCGCGACGAGGCGCTGTCCTGGATGGCCGACTTCCGGCCCGCCGGAGTGGAGGGCCTGGTGGTCAAGGCCGCCGGCGGTGCATACCTGCCCGGTCGCCGGGACTGGCTGAAGGTGAAGTCCCGGGAAACCACCGAGGTCATCGTCGGTGGGGTCATCGGCCCGCTGCACCGTCCCAGCCAGCTCGTGGCCGGCCGGATGCGGGACGGGGTCCTGCAGGTGGTGGGCCGCTCAACAGGTCTGAACCGGGAGCAGGCTGCCGAGCTCACTGCAGCACTGGTCCCGGCCGGACCCAACCACCCGTGGCCCGATCGGATCGGCAGCGGAGCGTTCGGCGGGAGCCGGCTATCGGTGCCGCTGACCCGCGTCGAGCCGATCGCGGTGGCTGAGGTGTCGGCCGACGCGGCGTTGACCGCGGGGGTGTTCCGCCACCCGCTCCGATTCCTGCGGCTACGCCCCGACCTCTCCCCCGCTGACGTCGACACCCTGTAGGGAACGTCGCCCCAGACTGCACGAGGGCGGGCGGTCGGCTGCCGACGACGCGGATGCGTTCAGTTACCTAACGGTCCAAAATTATCTCGCTCCCGTCAGCTCCCCCCGTGGCTGACGGGAGCCCATCGTTGCAGGTCACCCTCTCGAGCCCGCTTTGCCTGGAACGATCTATTCGGATAGCTATTCGGCTAGATAGGCGTCGAGGGCGGTCGCCACGAGTTCACTGCGGGAACGAGCGCCGTGCTGGGTGGCCAGGTCGTCGAGGGCGGCAATGCTGGTCTCGGTGAGCTTGATGGACACCTGCCGACGCCCTTCAGGACGCACCTGGACGGCGACCCGCTCACCGGCGAACAGGCCCTCAGCGCGGGCCTTGGGCCGCTGGGCAGCGAGCAGGTCCGGCAGCTGGTCGGCGGTGGCCTCGACGGCGTCCAGCGCGAGTTCCTTGTAGGTGACGCCCCGCTGGCGGGCGCTGTCCCGGAGACGATCGGCGGTGCTGTTGGGCAGCTGCAGAATGACCAACCGCGGCACCGGCGACGCAGTGCTGGTGGTCGAGCGGGCCGCTCGAGCGCGGGGCCGGCTGGCCGGCTGCGGCTTGGGCGCCGTTACCTCCGCTCCCCCACCGCTGTCGTCCTGGGACTCGCGAGCCTTTGGCGTCCTCAGCGAGGTCGGTACTGCTGCGGACCCGGTGGCGGGCGCCGGCTCAGTGACCTGGCTGGGCTGCTTGGACGGTTCAGGCGGCACGGCCGGGGCCGACCGGCGGCGGGGGGCGAGGCCGGTGAGCCCTTCGGTGCGATTGCCGAAGACGGCTCCCAGGTCCATGTCCGGGACGCGGCGGGCGGTGCTGTTGGGCTCGGTCACGACTGGGCTCCCTGGAGCTCGTCGATGAGCTCGTTCTCGGCGTCGACAATCATTTGCAGGACTTCCTTGGCCAGGGCGGCGTAGTCCCCGGCCAAGGAGCCGGCGCTGGCGGCCAGGGTGGTGGTCTTCTTGCCCTCGCCGTTGCGCCGGAGTTCGTACCAGCGGGGCTGGGCGGCGACGCTCTTCTCCAGCTCGTGGAGCAGCTGGCCGCGGTTACGGGCGTCGGTGGCGGCGGCCTCGACGTAGCGAATGGTGGCGTCCAGGACCGGGACGACGCCGTTGAGGTCACGGGCGAGGGCTTCGCGGGCCTGTCCGGTGACGCGGGTGGCGGAGATGTTGGTGCCGAACAGCACGACGCCCAAGAGGGCCAGGCCGGGGTTGTCGGCGCGGGCCTCGAGGTAGCGGCGGGCCACGTCGCGCAGGCCGATGCGGCTGGCGTCATCGGAGCGGGTGGGCACGATGACCCACTTGGCGGCGGTGAGGATGAGCCGCTGGAGCACGTCGCCGCCGGGGGGCGAGTCGATGAAGATGAGGTCGTAGTCCTCGGCGATCTGGGCCAGGGAGGCGGCCAAAGCCATGCCGGCGGTGTCGACGCTGCCGCGGCCGGTGCGGACCAGTTCGGACGCGAGGTCGTTGAGGAGATCGCCCCCAGGCAGCACGTCGAGGTTCTCCCGCACTCCCGCGAGCGGGACGGGCGCGGAGCTTTCGGTGATGGCCCTCAGCAGCTCCTGGCCGCTGTCCGAGCGTCCGTCGGCGAGGTAGCCCAGGTCGACTCCGAGGTTGCCCTGAGGGTCGCAGTCGAGGACGAGGACGCGGTAGCCGGCGGCGGCGTAGAGGCCCGCGAGGTTGGCCGTGATGGATGTCTTTCCGACTCCCCCCTTGCCGTTCATGACCGCGATGACTCGCTGCAGGACGCTGCGATCGACGTGCTTCATGGTGGTCGACTCCCTGGTGTGGCGTGAAGTCGAAACTAGAGTCGCCGGCCTTGTCGGCGGGCTAGGCGCGCCGGTGCACTAGTCGCTAGTTGGTACGACGTACAACAATCGGACCCGATCTCTAGTCGGACGCACGTCAACCCAGCTTGTGCCCAAGCTATGTGCTTGGAGCAACAGAAAGCTACCCATACTGATTGCTGCACGGCAGACTGTATGTCCGCCTTAATAAGTAGCCACATAGCTAGTCGGATATCAGGCTAGATAGCATCGCGTGCTGTGTTGTCGGCTGTCGGTCCACGGCGGGTGTGGACGGCGGGCGCGGGTGTTGAGCCGCGCCGGCGCGAAGGGCCGCGCCGGGCAGGGTTGGCAGGGAAGATCCGTCGTGGTCCGTGGTCACGGCTGGTTGCCGATGGCTGTGCGGCAGCTCGGGCAGGCCAGCAGACCACGCAGTGGGGAAGGTCTGTCGCCGGCTGGTGTGCCGTGCGGGCAGGGACGCCCGAACACCAGCAGTCGCTCGTAGATGCGCTGGGCTTCCTCGACCTGGGCCATGTGGGAATCCAGTTCACCCGGCCGGTCCTCGGGGTCCAGCGCCCGGAGCAAGGTGGCCAGGTAGGCCGCGGGCTGCTGGATGTCGCGGGGGAGTCGCCAGCCCCGGCTCGCAAGGGCGTCGGCGACGGCGCGCTCGACGTCACGGGGGGTCCAGCCGGCGGTAGCGAAGCGGTGCAGCGTGGGGGCCAAGCGGCGTGGGGAGGTGCCGCGCAGCCACCCGAGGCGGCGGGCGACGCTGTCGGCCAGCCGTCGGGTGCGTGGGTCGGGACCTGTTGCTCGCGGGGGAGGGCCCTCTGCGCCGGTTGGCAGCCCTGTCAGCCCCTCTGCCGGGGTGCGGACCACCCGAAGGCGCCGTTCAGCCTGATCTTGATCAACCCTCCGGGTGGGCGCAGGCCGCGGAGCGGCCTTCTTCTGTTCGGCTTTGGCTTGAAGATGAGTTGTTCTTAGGTGAGAAGACAAGCGCTCTGGAAGAGCGCTGGGTGGGGTGTCATCATCCACAAGATGCAACCGGCTACGTGATCTTGTAACTGGGCCTGTGGATGCGGCGGGGCGTCGGAAGGCGGCACGGCCGCCACCGGGACCGGTTGCCGTAGGACGCGCGCCTCGGGGTCGCAGGCGGCGGGAGCAAAGCGCGAACTCAGCGGCGATCTGGCGGTGGGATGAGCCCCGTCGCCAGGCGGCTAGGCGTTCGTTGCGGGTCATGATGGATCGGCCGGCGACCAGCTCGACGACCAGGCCGAGGGCCTTGAGAACGCGTCGGGCTCGGTGGACCGTCGACAGCGACACCCGCAGGTCGGCGACCAGGCGGGCGTTGGTAGGACGGCAGTCTCGGCCGGTGTTGAAGTCGGCGTAGGCAGCCATGCCGCGGGCAACGGCCAAGGCGGTGTCGGCCTCGACGTGATGGGCACGGCAGACGTCCCGGTGCTCAGCGAGTGCGTCGCGAACCTCGGATTCGACCCAGTCAGTGGCGCCCCACCAGGCCGGGAGGCCAGCAGTGGCACCGGCGGTCGGGCGGATGCCGACGGACACCCGCCGGGAGGAAACCGGGGGTGGGGGAGGGGTCGCTGAGGTGTGAAGGGCAGCAGTCAGCACCTAAGCCCGGTGAAATCACCGGGCTTGGGCGTGTCGCCACGTAGGAAGGCTGGCCCAAATCTGGACAGCGTCCTACAGTGGGCAGGCAGCACAAAGCCTCCCAATAGCCAGGGTGGGGATGTGTCGCCGGGAGACCAGGTGTTAGCGCACCTGCCCGGCTCTAGCGGTAAGGGCGGTCCCCCTTGGGGGGCCGCCCTCTCGCGTTTAGGCGGTCCTGCCGAGCGGCAGCACCTCCTGGCCATCGGGCTGGGGGAGGTCCGGTGCGTACTGCTCTAGCTGCAGGGCTCGTGCGAGAAGCAGGGCAACGTAGTCGCTCTGCGAGACGCCGGCCGCCTCAGAATCCTGCTTGAGCCGGTCGGCGATGACCCGGTGCGGTCGGGCGTACACGACCACGCGGTCGCCCTTGTGCGGTCGCCCCCGCTTGCTAATCGCAGCCATGTAACTCACCCAACCGGGTGGCTTTCAGAAAAGCAATGGCTGACCCGGGTGTGTCGACATGTTTCTGAAAGAGCTTGGCTGCCACCGGCGCTGGAGGCGACCCAGTGGGGACCCCGCGGTGGGCCGGCCGTGGGGCACACCGCAAGCCACCATCCCGGACCTCAAGGCCATGGTTCTGACGGACGGCCGTCATTGTCGCCCTCCATACTGGGCAGCGTGTAAGCCCCTGAGCTGCAGCGGAGTGGGGCGGCCTTACATAACGATGGTTATCGGCGGCTTCCAGACCCCGTCGTCATGACCTCCTCGGCCCGACCCTCACCCGTCCTCGTAGGAATCACCGGAACAGGGGGAACAACGTCCCTGCTACGAGGGCGCCCATGGCGCCACCGGCAATGACCTGCGCCCAGGTGTGGGCGTCGAGCACGATGCGGGACCAGGCAACGGCGGCCAGCACGGGCAGCCCGAGGAGTGCCCAGGGCCCGAAGAGGACGACCAGGGTGCCTAGGAAACCGCCGGCGACTGCGGTGTGGATCGAGATCTTCCACCAGTGGCTGACGACGAGGACCACGACGAGCCCGGCCAGCTGGGCCAGCACGAGGGCGATCAGGTCACGGGGCGCATTCACCAGCACGAGCAGGACTGCCGCGACCGCGACGGAGGCGGAGGCGATGAGCAGCGGCACCGCGCGTTGGGTGCGTTCGGCGATGTGGTGGTCGGACCACTTGCCGGCCTTGACCCCCTTGGCGACGTAGGCCAGCGGGATCCCGGTGACCAGCAGGGCTGCGAACCCACCCCAGGCGGCTCCTGCGCCGCTACCGGCGCTGTGGATGGCAACCACCAGCAGCCCCGCAACAGCCAGGATGGCCGGCGCGGTGGTCTCGGTGACGACCCGGGCGACCCTGACTCGCGTCGGGTCGGGTGGGGCGGTGGGCGAATTGGTGGGGGCGCTCACGCGGCGGCTCCTGACGTGGTGGGGGTCGTCCGATTCCCGGCGGTCCGGTAGTCGTCGGCCAGGGCATGGATGAAGCGCCGTTCCTCGGCAGTACTGGGGGTAGCAGGCAGGAGCTCGGAGGCCAGAACACCTCGTGGTGTCTGCCAGGTGGTGCGGCTGACCAGCAGCGCGCGGGCGAGTCCGCTGACCGCGTCCGACTCAGTCGGGATCGGGCCGTGGACATGGGCCCGGGCCAGACCTTCGGCGACCTCGAGCAGACGCCGGTGGTAGCGAATCTCGGCTCGGTGGACGGTGGTCGGCGAGCTGGTCGACAGCGTGATGTCTGGGAAAGCGTGCGCGAGGTCGCGCCACAGCGGGTCCAGGCGGTGGGTGGCGGTGACTGCGGTCCGCCAGCGCTGCACGGCGCGCACGCTGCGGGGGGCGAGGATGCCCAGCGCGATGCCGGAGGAGCCGATCAGCGCCGCGGCGGAGCCCGCGGTGTGGATGGCGGTCGGTTCTGGAACGAGAGTCAGGTCGACCAGGACGTAGAGGAGCCGGCTGGCCGAGTAGATCAGGCCCACTGCGCAGCCCCACCCGATCAGGAGCAGGTTCATCTTCCGGCCGGCGTCGTCGAAGCTCCGGCTGTAGCGGATGACCAGCTGCAGGCTCTCGACCAGGGCGACCGACAGGTAGCCGTGGAAGGCCACCCGGTAGATGACGTCGGCGGCTGTCGCGGGGTCCAGCACGTAGGTCGTGGCCATCACGGCGAGCACCACCGCGGCGGTGAGGACACGGGCAGCGATGGCCCGCGGCTGCGGGCGACCGGTGCGCAGCGAGAGCAGGAGGAGCTGGGTGGCCAGCGCGGCCACCACCAGCAGCATGTGCTCGAAGAGGTCGCCCTGCGCAGAGGGCCCTGAGGCGGCGCCGCTGGTGACCTTCCAGGTACAGGCCAGCGCGATCGCGGCGGTCGAGACCACGAACGCCCCGTTGGTGAAGGTGGCCGACTTCCGCCAGGCGTGCAGCCGGAACGCCGCGGCCGACCACAGCAGGGCCACGACGATGGCCACCACCAGGACCCGGATCAGCGGAGCACCTCCACCAGCCGCCCCAGCTCGCCGTCCTCGGGCGGGTCGTCGGTGCTGGCGCCCAGGCGGGCCAGGCTGGTCCCGAACAGCTCGGCCGCGGCCTCGTGGGCGTCGTCGTACCCGGTCCGCCCCAGAGCCAGCACCCGGCGTGCCAGAGCCGGACTGACGTCTGGGGCCAGGGCTTCCAGGAGTCCGTCGGGGGCGTCCTGCAGCTGCGGGGTGTGCCCGAGGAGCAGGTGGCCGAGCTCGTGGCCGACGATCTGCTCGCGCCGCGACGGCGAGGCCGCGGCGTCGATGAAGAGGTAGTCCGTGGTGCCGCTGGGCAGGAACATGCCCGAGCTCGGGTTGCCGCTGCCGGCGAAGTCCCACGGCACCACTGCGATCGGGCGGCCGCGCCGCTCGGCGAGGCGTCCGACGAAGACGTCGATGTCCCACGGGACCGGCAGCAGCTCCTGGATCGCGCCCAGGGCGGCTCGCACGTCGCGACGGGCCTTGCCCCTCATCGCGTGGTCCTCCCTGCTTCGGTGTCGACCGAGCTTAGAGCGAGCCCATCGGCGCAGCTACAGCTAGCTTTGCTGCTCAGCGCCGGTGGCGCCCTCGTCGGCGAGACCTTCTTGCTGGCGGATGTACTCGACCATGCCGGCCACGCCGGACAGGCCCCCGGCCGAGAGGCCCTTGGCGCGGAGCGCGATCTTGCTGATCGCGGAGTCGCGCATGGTCCCGAGAAGCTCGAGCTGCTCGTCGATCCGGGCGGTGACCTCAGGGTCGAAGAAGTAGTCGACGGGGACCTCGAAGAACCGGGCGATGGCCGCGAGGTGGCGGGCCGAGGGGTTGTTCCGCTTCCCCGTCCGCAGCTGGCTGAGGTAGGCGCCAGACAGGTAGACCCCAGACCCGTTGATCGCGGCGGCCGCATCGTCGTTGGTCCACAGCCCGCCCTCAGGGCGCGGCACGGTGGCGAAGAGGTGGTTGAGCCGACCGGCCAGGTCTGGCATCCCCTCGTTCTGCTTCACCAACCGAAGGTCTCCTCACCGGCCCGTCCGTGACCTTCAGACCATAGCCAGTCCTCCGGCGCAATCGAACGATCCTTGACAGCGAATTAGCCAGCGGCATACGTTCCCGCCGTTAGATTTAGCTATGGTTAAACCGTCGGGTGATCCCCCTACTGCCGCATGTCAGTGGCACGCCCCGCCCCGCACCTGTCCGGCCACCGCGCACTGAGGAGGACCGATGCCCACTCGACCGCACCGCCTGCTCGTGACCGCGGCAGCCGCTGCGGCGTTGCTGGCCGGCTGCAGCGCACCCGAGACCCCGCCGGTGGCGTCGAGCGCGACGCTGCCCACCGGTCCCAACGACGTGCAAGCCGACCTCCCCCCGGCAGCCCCCTCGCCGACCGACGACGCCGCGAGCCAGGCGGCAGCCGAGGCCGCGGCCACCGCCACCATGACGTCCTTCATCCAGGTGCAGCTCGGGGCGACCCAGTGGCTCGCCGAGCTCTCCAAGCACCTGACCGCGGCCGCTCATGAGGCCTACGTCGGGACCGACCCCCTCGAGGTGCCCGCCCGGCAGCTCACCGGCCCAGCTCGCTACGCCGGGTCTACCAGCGCCTACCTGGCCACCGTCACCGTCCCCACCGACGTCGGTGACTACCAGCTGCTGCTGGTCCGCGAGGGTCAGGGAGCCCCGTGGCTGGCCGAGACGCTGACCCCGCCAGAGGGCCTGCGGTGATGTCGGCACTGCAGTGGCGACTAGCCGCTGTCCTCGCGGCTCCGCTGGCCCTCGGCCTGCTTCTGATCGGCGTCCTGGTGCTCGCCGACACCGCCCACCAGCCCGTCGCCAACCCGTGCGGTGCGGCCGGTGGCGTCACCGTCGACCCGGCCGCGGTGCCGGGCGAGGTCGCCGGCTACAGCGGCACCCAGCTGGTCAACGCCGCCCTCATCGTCAACGCCGGCCAGGCCCTGGGCGTGTCGGTCCGAGGCCAGACCATCGGGGTGATGACCGCGATGGGGGAATCGTCGCTGACCGTCATCGACTACGGCGACGCCGCCGGACCGGACTCCCGCGGGCTGTTTCAGCAGCGGGACAACGGGGCGTGGGGGTCCTACGCCGACCGGATGGACCCGACCACCTCGGCCACCAACTTCTTCCGAGCCCTCCTAGCCGTCCCCGGCTGGGAAACCCTGGCGCCGACCATCGCCGCGCACCGCACTCAGCGCAACGCCAACCCCGACCACTACACGCGCTACTGGGACCCGGCCGTGGCCGTGGTCAACTCCCTGGCCGGGGTGCCCGTGGTGCCCGGCAGTGGCGGCGGGGCACTGGCCTGCCAGGCCGACCAACCAGCCAACCTCGGTCTCCCGTCGGGCACCTGGACCCGACCGGCCATCGGCCCGCAGACCTCCGGGTTCGGCATGCGGTGGGGCCGGATGCACAACGGGCTAGACATCGCCCCGCCCTGCGGGGACCCGATCTACGCCGCAGCCGACGGCACCGTCGTGCGGGCCGGCCCATCCTCGGGCTACGGCAACCTCATCGTGGTCGACCACGGCGGCGGCGTCGTCTCCCGCTACGCCCACATGTACCCCGGCGACGTCCTGGTCGCTGTCGGCCAGACCGTCGCCGTCGGCACCCAGATCGGCCGGGTCGGCTCCTACGGCGACTCCACCGGCTGCCACCTGCACTTCGAGATCCAAACCAACGGCGCCTTCACCGACCCCGCCCCGTTCATGACCAGCCGGGGCGTGCCCCTGTGACCGACCTCGGAGGCACCACATGAGCGCACCGACCACCCAGGGACCCACGATCGAGACGACCGCGCCAGCAGTGGCCCCGCCCGGGCCGCACGCGCCACAGCCGGGCCTGCCGCCGGTGAGCGGACCCCGGATGTCGACCTTCCCGGCCTCGACCGGTCACCTCTACGTGGTGGGCGCCCACGGTGGCGCCGGGGAGACCACCATCGCCGCCTGGACCGGCGCCCGGGCCAGCAGCGGCCGCTGGCCGGTGTCGGCTTCCTGGCCACCCGGCGGGCAGCCCCGGCCCGACGGCGGGCAGCTCGACGTCGTCCTGGTGGCCCGCACCCACGCGGCAGGCCTGACCGCCGCCGGCTCCGTGCTGACCCAGTGGGCCTCTGGCCGTCTCCCGGCCAACCGGCTGCACGGCCTGGTCCTCGTACCCGACGCCCCAGGACGGCTGCCCAAGCCGCTGGCCGACCTCGCCCTCGTCGTCGCCGGCGGCGCACCGCGGTCCTGGCTCCTGCCCTGGCTGGACCCGCTGCGCCTGCTCGCTGACCCCAGCGACGCCACCAGCGCGGGGATGAAGCTGCCCCGCCCCGTACTGCGGTTCACCCGTGACCTGCAGGGCCTGTCCGCCACCACCACCCCAACCACGTGAGGACCACCATGTTCACCGCCCTGAGCGCCATCACCTCCACCGCCGCCACCGTGCTGGCCGCCGTCCCCGACCCCGGCACCGGCACCGAGCCCCCCGGCGCCGCCGCGATCCTCACCGTCCTCGGCTGGCTGGCCTGGGCGGTGTTCGCCGCCTGCGTGGCCGGCGTGCTGATCGTCGGCATCAAGCTGGCCCTGGCCTTCCAGCGCGGTGAAGGCGGACAGGCCGTCGGCCAGCTCGGCTGGGTCCTCGGCGGGGCCATCCTCGGCTCCTCCGCGGCCGCCGTCGTCGGGCTGGTCCTGGCATGAGCGACCAGCTGCCACCAGCCGGCGGACCCGACCCGGGTTCAGACCCCAGCCCGTTCACCCGTCCAGGCTTCCTGGCCGCCGCCGGCGTCGCCCTAGTGCTCATCGTCCTGGCGGGGTTCCTGGTCTTCACCGGCGGCGACGACGACGACCGGCAAGCTGACCCGGCACCGACGTCGGGCGCAGGCTCGTCCAGCGCAACCGCCGCCACAGCGACGCCGTCCGCCAGTGACTGCGACCTGCCCGGCGGGGACCAGACGGTCCCCGTGACCGCCCCGGAAACCGAGTGGACTCTGGTCGGCACAGTTGCGGCACCCAGCTCAGACGACGCCGGCCCCGCAGTCATCGACCCGGCCACCGGGGTGCGCAGCTGCTACGCCCAGACACCTACCGGCGCTCTGTTCGCCGCAGCGAACTTCCTCGCCGCTATCACCGACCCGGACGCACTGGTCGCTGCGGTCGAGGAGCTGACCGCCGACGGCCCAGGCCGAAACACTCTCCTGGAGCAGGTACGCACTGACCCGGCATCGGCGATCGGCACCGGGACGCGCTACCAGGTCGCGGGCTTCACCTACCTGTCCGCCCAGGACGACGTGGTCACCGTCAGCCTTGCGATCGCCACCACCGGCGGCATGGCGGGCATCCCGCTGACCGTCGTGCGGGAGGACGGCGACTGGAAAGTCGACATCCCGGCCGACGGCAACGTGTCCGCTCAAGCGCAGCCCATCGCCAGCCTGTCCGGCTATGTCCCCTGGGCAGGCGCTTGATGGCCGATGACGGCACAGGAGGCGGCCTACCCTCCGCCGGCGTCATCCGCGAGGAGTGCGGGACCCTCGACCTTGGCTGTCAGGCCGGGCAGGCGGTCGATGACGCCATCGTCGACCTGGCCGAGAAGATCGTCGCCGCCGTCGGTGACCTGACCACCACGCTGGCCACCTTCTGGATCGACACCCCCTCACCGGACGTCGCAACGTCCTCGGCGGTGTCGTTCGTGCAGGGCACGCTGACCTGGTTCGTGCTGGCCATCGCGGTGCTGTCGGTGCTGGTCGCTGCCCTGAAGATGGCGTGGGAGCGCCGGGCGCAGCCCGGTAGCGACCTCGCCCGGTCCCTGGTGCAGCTGCTGATCGTCTCCGGCGCCGGGCTGACCGGCATCGGGTTGCTCGTCACTGCCGCGGACGCCTCGGCCGCCTGGATCATCGACCGGTCGACCGACGACTTCGGCGCCGACCTCGTCCGGCTGCTCAACCTCACCGACGGCGACGTGGCGGTCCTCGCCGTCATCGTGATCATCGTCGTGGGCCTGATCGCGCTGCTGGCCTCGATCGTGCAGATCGCGCTGCTCATTGTCCGCAACGGGTTCCTGGTCGTGCTCGCCGGCATTCTGCCGCTGTCGGCCGCCGCGACGAACACCGCCGCCGGCCGGCAGTGGTTCGGCAAGGCCTGCTCCTGGCTGCTGGCCTTCATCCTCTACAAGCCCGCCGCGGCCATCGTCTACGCCACCGCGTTCCAGCTGATCGGTGAGAACGCCAGCGACGACCGGCTCACCACCGCCCTCACCGGCCTGGTGCTGATGATCCTGGCGCTGCTCACCCTGCCGGCCCTCATGCGGTTCCTGACCCCGCTGGTCGGCGCCGCAGCCGGCGGCGGGGGCGGCGGGGCGGCCGCGGTCGGCGCGGTGGCCACCGGCGCCATCGCCATGCGGACCGCGAAGGGCGCGACCGGGGCGGCAGCAGCCGGCGGCGGGCGCTCTGCAGGAGCTGGCGCTGCAGGTGCCGGCGGCCCCGCCGGTGCCGGCACCGGCGGGCCCACGGGCCCCGGGGGCGGGCGCGGGCCCGGCGGCAGCGGAGGACCTGCCTCACCACCTCCGCCCACCCGTGGCAGCGCGGCCGGCAGCGCAGGGACCACCGCCGGCTCCGGTGGCGGCGGGGTGGCTACGGCGACCCGAACGGCAGCCGCCACGCAGACGGCGGCCAGGGGCGCCGCCCGCTCGGCCGACGGCGGCAACGACCAGACCAGCAACGACACCAGCGACGACGGAGGGGGACCCAGTGGCAACCGCTGAGGCCACGAGGCCGCACCGCACCTACGGCAACTGGCGACGCCCGACGTCCCCAGGTGTGGGCAACCTGGGCCTGCTGTCCACGGTGCTGCTGTTCGCCGGCTTCCTGGCCGTGATCGTCACCCTGTTCTTCGGCGGGATCATCCCCGCCGTTGCCGTCGCCGCCGTCCTGGGCGTGCTGTTCGCCGGGCTGAACACCCGGGACCGCCACCACCGCACCACCCTGCAGCGCGTCGCCACGCGAGGTGCGTTCCTCCGTTCCCGGATGCGGGGCACCCACCTCTACCGATCCGGGCCGATCGGGTGGACCCCGACCGCCCGGCACACCCTGCCCGGGCTGGCCGCCGGCTCGGAGATCTCCGAGGCCGAGGACGCCTACGGACGCCGGTTCGCCTTGCTGCGACTGCCCTCGCGCAACGACTACGCCGTGACGTTCTCCTGCGAGCCCGACGGCGCCTCCCTCGTCGACGCCGAGCAGGTCGACTCCTGGGTCGCCCACTGGGGCACCTGGCTCGCCGGCCTCGCCGACGAGCCCGGCCTGGTCGGCGCGCAGGTGACGGTGGAGACCGCCCCGGACTTCGGCACCCGGCTGCGCCGGGAGGTCGAGGCCAACCTGGACCCCGACGCCCCCGCCGTCGCCCAGGCGATGCTCCGCGACGTTGTGGAGTCCTACCCCGTCGGATCGGCCTCGGTGCGGGCCTTCGTCACCCTCACCTTCACCGGCACCCTGCGCGGCACCCGCCGCGACCCCGCCGTCATGGCCCGCGACCTGGCCGTGCGCCTGCCCGCACTGTCCGAGGGCCTGCACGCCACCGGCGCCGGAGCAGCCCGGCCCGTCACCGCCCGCGAGCTCGCCGAGCTCGTCCGCACCGCCTACGACCCGGCCGCGGCCCGCGCCTTCGACGCCGCCCGCGCCGCCGGGGACACCGTCGCCGTCGACTGGGCCGACGTCGGCCCCACCGCAGCCCAGGCCGCCTGGGACCACTACCGGCACGACTCCGGGATCTCGGTCACCTGGGGCATGACCGAGGCCCCCCGCGGTGAGGTCCTGGACTCCGTCCTGGCCGCCCTGCTGGCACCGCACCCCGACATCGACCGCAAGCGGGTGGCCCTGCTCTACCGGCCGCTGGCCGCCGGCGCCGCCGCGGACGCCGTCGTGGCCGACGTCAACGCCGCCACCTTCCGGGCCCAGTCCTCCCGCCCGGGCAACGCCCGCGCCGCCACCGACCTGCGCAAGGCCGAGCGCTCCGCCCTCGAGGAAGCCCAGGGCGCCGGCGTCACCAACTTCTCCCTGCTGGTGACCGCCACCGTGGCCACGGCCGCGCAGCTGCCGCTGGCCACCGCCGCCATCGACGCCCTGGCCCCCACCGCCCGGGTCCGGCTGCGCGTGCTGCACGGCTCCCAGGACTCCGCGTTCACCGCCGCCCTGCCCTTGGGCGTCGTCGTCCCCCGACACCTGAGGGTGCCCGCCGAGCTGAGGAACGCCCTGTGACCACCCGACCCACCAAGACGCCCCGCCCCGGCGCACGCGGGTTCGGCGGCCGCGGCCGCGGCGCCGTGGACTACCTGCAGCCAGCTGATGAGTACCGCGGCACCACCGTGCAGGTGTGCGGGCTGTGGCCCTTCTCCGCCGGCACCGGCTCCCCGATGGTCGGGGTACCGCTGGGCCGCAACATGATCTCCGGCGCCACGCTGTGCTGCGACCCGGTGTCGTGGTTCCAGCGCGCCAACTTGATCAGCAACCCCTCCGAATTCGTCCTGGGCCTGCCCGGGCGGGGTAAGAGCTCCCTGGTCCGCAGGCAGGCCCTGGGCCTGCTGGGGTACGGCACCCTGCCCCTGGTCCTGGGCGACCTCAAGCCCGACTACGTCGACCTCATCCGCGCCGTCGGCGGCCAGGTCGTCCCCCTGGGCCCGGGCCGCGGGTCGATCAACGTGCTGGACCCCGGCGAGGCCACCGCCGCGGCCGCACGGCTGTCCGGACGGGCCCGCACCGAGGTCCTCGCCGACGCCCACGCCCGCCGCACCACGATGGTCGCGGCACTGCTCACGATCCTGCGCAGCGCACCGCCGACCGACCGGGAGGAGGCGATCGTCGACCGCGCCCTGGCGGTCCTGGACGAGCGGCACACCGGCGTGCCGGTGCTGCCCGACCTGCTGCAAGTGATCCGCGAGGCCCCCGACGCCGTCCGGGCCGTCGCCATCGACCGCGGCGACCGCACCCGCTACGACGAGCTCACCGAGGGCCTGGAGGCCTCCCTGGTCACCCTGTGCACCGGAGGTCGCCTCGGCACCATGTTCGCCCAGCAGAGCACCGCCCCGATGCGCCGGGACACCCCGGTCGTGTTCGACGTGTCCTCCATCGACGACGGCCAGACCGACCTGCAGGCCGCGGCCTTGCTCGCCTGCTGGTCCACCGGCTTCGGCACCGTCAACGTCGCCAACGCCCTCGCCGACGCCGGCCTCGAACCCCGCCGGCTCTACTTCATCGTCCTGGACGAGCTGTGGCGGGCGCTGCGCGCCGGCCGAGGCATGGTCGACCGCGTCGACGCCCTCACCCGGCTGAACCGGAACAAGGGCGTCGGGCAGGCGATGGTCTCCCACACCATGAGCGACCTGGCCGCCCTCCCCACCGAGGAGGACCGGATGAAGGCCCGCGGGTTCGTCGAGCGCGCCGGCATGGTCATCTGCGGTGGCCTGCCCGCAGCAGAGATGCCGCTGCTGCGCACCGCCGTGCGGGTCTCCCGCGCCGAGGAGGCCATGCTGGCCTCCTGGTCCGACCCGCCGGCCTGGGACCCCGAAACCCTGACCGAGACCGCCCCGCCCGGGCAGGGCAAGTTCCTGGTCAAGGTCGGCGGCCGACCCGGCATCCCCGTCCAGGTCCGCCTGTCCGAAGTTGAGCGGTCCCTGCACGACACCAACAAGCTCTGGCACCAGGTATCGAGGATCGGCCAGGTCTCCGACCTCCCACCGGTCGACGCCGACCCCAGGCTGCACGACCTCGCCCACGACGCCGCTCTCGACCTCGGTGGGGTGGCGGCGGCCGCCGACGTCCCGGCATGAGCGCAGTCGACAAGCCCAGCGGCAGCGGGCTGGCCGGCCTGCTGGCGTTGCTGGGCGGCCTGCTCGTGGTCGGCCTCGGGGTCGGGGCCCTCCGGCTGGCAGCAGCGATCGACGGGGTTCAGCCGCTGCCCCTGCACCCCATCCAGGCCCTCGTCGCGCTCCGGCAGGGCGCGGGCATCCCGCCCTCCACCGTGCCGGTCCTGGGCACCGCGGCCGGGGTCCTCGCGCTGCTGGCCGCGTTAGCCGGCTGGGTGGTGCACCGTCACCGGTCCAGGCGCAGCCGGGTCGACCGGGCCGCGGCGAAGATGGGCCGCGGCCGCGACATCGCCCGCCTGGGCCACCGCGGCGGCACCGACACCTCCCGCCGGCTCGGCGTCGACGGGCCCGGCCTACCGATCGGGCGGGCCGTCGCCGGTGGGCAGCGGCTGTTCTCCTCCTACGAGGACGTCTGCATCGACATCTGGGGACCCCGCACCGGCAAGACCACCTCCCGGGCCATCCCCGTCATCCTGGCCGCCCCCGGCACCGTCATCGCCACCTCCAACAAGCGCGACCTACTCGACGCCACCCGCGACCCCCGCGCCGAACGCGGCCCGGTGTGGGTGTTCGACCCCCAGGGCATCGCCGACACCCAACCCACCTGGTGGTGGAACCCGCTGACCTTCGTCACCGACGAGGTCAAGGCCCGCCAGCTCGCCCGGCTGCTGCATTCGGCGGCACGGGACGCCGGCGCCAAGACCGACGCCTACTTCGACCCCGCCGGCATCGCGCTGCTCGGGAACCTGCTCCTCGCCGCCGCCTGCGGCGGCCGGGACCTGGCCCAGGTCTACCTGTGGCTCACCGACTCCACCGACGACACCCCCGCCCTGCTGCTCGAGCAGGCCGGCTACCGGCTCAATGCCGCCAACGTCCGACAGGTGCTGCGGTTCCAGTACAAGCAGCGCGACGGCATCTACGGCACCGCCGAGATCACCGTGTCCTTCCTGACCTCGCGCGCCGCGACCGCCTGGGTGTGCCCCACCGGCCCCGGCGACCGCCGGCCCCAGCTCGACGTCGCCGACTTCGTCACCAGCGGCGGCACCCTCTACCTGCTGTCCAAGGAGGGTGAGGGCTCCACCGGGCCCCTGGTGACCGCTCTGACCAACGCCCTCACCGAGGCCGCCGAGACCATCGCCCGCGAACTGCCCGGCGGCCGGCTGGCCGTGCCGATGGTCGTCGTCCTGGACGAGGCCGCCAACATCTGCCGCTGGTACAACCTGCCCGACCTCTACTCCCACTACGGGTCCCGCGGCATCCCGGTCTTCACGATCCTGCAGTCCTGGTCCCAGGGTGTCGCCGTGTGGGGGCGCGACGGCATGCGCAAGCTGTGGTCGGCCTCCACCGTGCGCGTCTACGGCGGCGGCGTCGCCGAGACCGACTTCCTCCGCGAGCTGTCCACCCTGGTCGGGCAGTACCGGCGCCCCACCGTCAGCACCTCCACCGCCAAGGGCGGACGCAGCACGTCCCGGTCTCAGACCCACGAGCTCGTCCTGGACATCGACGACCTGGCCGACCTCCCCCGCGGTCGCGCCGTCGTCTTCTCCTCCGGCAACCCGGCCACCCTGATCCGCACCGAGCCGTGGCACACCGGGCCGCACGCGGCCGCCGTGGCCGCATCCCAGGCAGCCCACGACCCCGCAGCGCGCATCGACCGCCCCGCCATCGGGCGGCAGGACCCGCTCCCGGATGTGCCCACGCCTATGCAGCTGCGTGAGGACTGGGCAGGGCCCGGCACCCGACGATGACCGCCGACGTCAACGAGTGGGACGAGGACACCTCTGCCCCCAGCTCGGCCGCGGCTGCGGCCGAGGACGATCCCGAGCTCCTGCCGTTGGCCTACCCGACCCTGGTCGCCTGGGTCGAGGGACTGCTGGCGCCGATGTACCGCCGGGCCGTCGACGGCCGGGCCACCACCTGGTGCCCGGACTGGTGGCGTCACGCCGAGGCCATCACCCGTCTGGAGGCGATCTGGCGGGCCTGGGAGCACCTACGCCTGGACCCGGCCACCGGGATCAGCGTCTGGTTCACCATGCACGCCGACCCGAACATGGCCGTCTTGCTGGACCCCGCGGGCCCCTTCTCTGGCTGCACCCCCTCGCGGGGTCACCGCCCGGACAACCTGGCTGCCCTGCCCACCGCCGCGCCACCGGCAGCCCTCTTCACCGCACTGTGAGCGCTCCCGGTCAGCGTGAGGGGCTCTGCACCTCGACGCCGGCCCCGCGACCCCGCGCACGGCGCCGAGCCTTGGGCGCCGCGGCCGGCCGCTGGGCGGCAGCAGCCACGGGCGTCGGATGCGACTGGGCGGCCAGCGCCCGAGCCTGAGCGACGTCGGCTTCCACGCCCGCGTCCTCCAGGTGCGCAGTCAGGGCCGCGACCCGGGAACCCGCGCCATCGGTCCGGGCTTCGCGGTCGGTCACCGATCGCGCGTCGTCCCGGCCGAGGACGGCCACCGCCGTCGGCACATCCCGCGAGGCGCGGTCCCCGGCCACCGCATCAGCCGGCGAACCGGGGTCGACCCCGAACCGGCGGTCGGCCAGGTCCCGGATCCGGTCCCGCTCGGCGGACATGGCCGGGTCGTCCCAGCTCGCCGCCCGCTGCCATGCCTCGGCGAGCTCGTCGAGGTCAACGCTGTCGCCCCGCCGCACGACGTCCTGCACGCTGCGCAGCGCGAGCTGCCGCTCCACGTCCAGCTGAGCCTGCACCGTCGCGGCCCGGGCGTCGGACTCTCGAGCTGCCTCCCGCAACCTGGCCTCCCGCTGCCGAGCGGCCTGCTCGGCGAGCTGCCCGGCGGCGGTCAGCGCGACCCGCACGGTCGTGGCCACGACCTCGCCGGCGTTGTCCTCGGACTCGCTCATCAGCTGCTCCTGTCCCGATCGGGTGCTGCCTCATCTGGTGGGTGCCTCGCGGTCGCGACCGGCACCCGGGGCCGTCGTCGACGCCCGCCCTGGCAGGCGCGAAGGTGCAGGGGCCGACGGCAGGACAGGGCCGACGGCGCGCACCGGCGCCGACGGGGCCCTGACCGTGACGGCCGCCGGCTCAGGTAGCTGACGGCGGACCTGCTCGAGCTGCGTCCGGACGACGGCCTCGATCTCGGCTGCGCGCCGTAGGTCACCCGCGGCCAGGTGCGCGTCGTGGATGGCCTTCGAGGTGTTGGCCAGCTGCCGGAACAGCGCAGCGGTGGCAACCGGCCCGGCGCCGCCATGGCCGATCGAGGCCAGCAGCAGCGCCGCCCCACGGGCGGTGGGTCCCGAGCTGCGGTACGTGGGCCGACGAACTTGGGCCGAGGCGCCCAGCACCTTGGCCGCCGCAGCCAGCGGGCCCGGGGTGGTCTCCGTCTGCCGGGACCAGGCCGCGAACGCACCGGCAGTCTCCGCCGACACCCGCGTCCAGGTGGCGGTGTCCCCGGGCTGCACGCCGCGCAGGTACTCCCGCAGGTCGCGGACGTCGGCGGTCACCGCAGCCCAGTCGGCGGCGGTGAGCTCCACCAGCTCGCGACCTGGTGCGGCCGGTGGCCGGCCCCTGCCCGCGGCGACCCACTCCGCGGCCGCGGCGCTGGCCGCGGCCGGGCTGTCGGGCCACGCCTCGCGCAGCCGAGGCAGGGTGAGGTCTTGGGCCAGGCGGCCGCCACCGAACCACACCGGCCCGCGGCCGGCGGCCCGGTCGGCCGCGGTGGGCTTCATCGCCACCGAGAACCCGACGACGACGTCGGACGTCCCGGTCGCCAGGCGCGGGCGCACGAGCGCGCCGTCGCCGCGCAGCCGGCGGACGAACTCGGCCTCATCGACCGCGGCGGTCGCTGCGGCCCGGACCTGCCGCTCGAGCAGGACCCGGGCGGGCTCCTCCGCCCCTTCGCGCTTGGCGCGCTGCAGCTCCGCCGGCTTCACACCTCGGGTGCCTCGGTCGAGCTCGCGGGACTGCAGGACGTCCAGGCCGTGCTTGTGCTCGAGCTGGTTGGCCAGCTTCTGCACCCGCCAGAAGTCGTGGCTGACGCGGGCCTTCGTCCCGTCCTCCCGGACCAGGGACACCGCGATGTGGATGTGGTCGTTGCCTCCCTTGGAGGCGCCGTGGTGCACCGCGACCCATCGGCAGGGCGCCCGCCCCTCATCGGCGGTGCCCGCGGCCCCGGAGAAGCCCATGCCGTCGACCAGGTCCTGGGCGATGGCCGCCCACCGCTGGTCACCGATCTGCCCTTCCTCGGGGCGCAGGGACAGCGAGCAGTGCCACACGTCCCCGCCGCCGACCTCGACGCCCAGCGAGGCGCGGGGGTGGTCCAGGGTGCGGCCGACCGCCAGTGCCGCGGCCGGGCTGAGCTCGTCGTCGCTGAACCACGCCATGACCGCTGAGTCCCCGGCCACCAGGTGGGGCTCGGTGTGCTCGTTGGCCCGCCCGGGGCCGGCCAGGTAGGCCAGCAGCCCGCGCATGTTGGACCCGCGGGTCACATTCGGCATCATCGCTGATCGCCCTCGTCGGGCTCGGCCAGCGTGCTGGACCAGTCCGTCTCCGGCGCGCTCTCGGGCGTCGCACCCGCCCGCGCCGCCTCCAGGATCTCCCTGGCCCGGACCGGCTCGGCCAGCGCGTCCACGGCGCCGTCGATCCGGGGCACCAGTCGGCGCACCGCGGCCAGCACCGCGGCCGCGTCGGCGGGGAAGTCCTCGGTCGCGTTCGCGTGCCGGGCGACCTGGTTGACGTTGTTGGACACCGCGGCCAGCAGCCGGCGGACGGCGAAGAGCTCCACGATCGCGTCGCGGCGGGCCGAGGCCGTCTCCCGGTCGCCGGCCAGAGCGGACTCCACCAGCAGCCGCGGCACCGTGACGCCCTGCTGCTCAGCCAGCTGCGCCAGCAGGTCACCCTCGGCCGGGGCCACGTAGACGACGTGCCGGCGAGACCGGCCGCCGGAGAAGTTCGCCCGCCGACGGCGGAACTTGCCGGGCGGCGTCGGCTCGTTGGTCATGCCCTTGCCCTCCCGCTCTCGGCCCAGCGCAGCGACCCCGGAACCAGGGACCCGACACCCGTCAGGGTGCGGCACGTTCCGCCCTCTGTCCAGAGGGCGGAGCGGGTTACAGCACGTAAGTGCATAGCTTGCTCCATCGGCCACTGCTTTGGAGGGCCGCTGACGGACCGCATCGGGAAGGGGCGCACGACGGCCTACCGGCCCGGCTACGCCGGAAGAGAGAAGGACTGGCTGCGCCAGCCAATCGATGTCTGGGCCCTCAGCTTCCCGGCGCCCGTCTCCCCGTCCAGGGACGCCAACCATCTTCGAGCGCGGTCGCTGCGCTCCCTTGTTTCGCTCCAAGATCGTTGGCTCTTCGCCCTGGACAGCGAGCCTCGCGGGCGCCTCACCGGCGCTGGCGCGGGCAGGCGGAACTACACCGCCCGCCCCACCACACCGGGCCCCGACCACCACCCGCGCACCGCACCCCCGCGCACCCACAGACACGGGTCGACGGCTCCGCCGCGGTCGTGGACGCCGCCACCACCATCGGGCGATGACCTATCGCAGCGCTGCTCCGCGTGGGTGTCAGGTGCGCAGCAGGTGCACGGCCGCGCCCATCGCGTACCGGGTGGCCAGGAGCTGCAACACGTCCTCGGTAGTCCACTGCTGGCCGATGCGCCCGGAGCGATCGGCGATGGCCTGCACCGCTCGGCGGGCGGCCGCGGGATCGGCGCTCACGATGGCCAGGGCGAACGCCGCCGGGGGCAGCACCTGCAGGCCCGCCGGTAGCGCTGTGGGCGGGAAGTCCTTCAGGTTGGCCGTCACGATCACCGCCGCGCGGGCGGTGACCGCCGCGGCCGCGACGTGCTCGTCGTCGGGGTCGGGCAGCCCGAACGTGCCCTCCAGCGGCTCCCATTCGGTGACCATGGCGTCACCGAAGCCCATCATCATGATCGCGATCAGTCGGGTGGCGCGCTGGGCGGCGTCGGCCGGGTCGGTGCCGCGGGTGACGAGCTTGGCGGCTTCGTGGAACTCCAGCTCGGCCAGTACCGCCTTGCTCCACACCGGCCGGTAGGTGCCCTCGATGGCCAGGGACAGCAGGAAGTCCCGCTGCAGGCTGGGCCACAGCACCGAGGTGTCGAGCATGGCCGTCAGCACGCCGAGCAGTCTCCCGCCCCTACCCGCGCTTCCTGCGCCGACCGGGGCCGGGGTGCCTCAGCTCGTGGTGGTGGCCCGGCGGCGCGCGGCAACGGCCCGGCGGGCAGTGCGCAGCTGGTCGAGCACCACCTCGGGGTCGTCCTCCTCCGCGGTGGCCAGCGCCTCCAGAGCTGCGTACTGCTGGGTCCGGCGGCGTTCGCGGTAGGCCAGCACGTCGTGCAGCAGGATCCGCCGGCGGTTGCCGGCCCGCTCGAACGGCATCTCCCCGTCCTCAAGCAGCTTGATCACCGTCGGGCGGCTAACACCCAGCAGGTCCGCGGCCTGCTGGGTGGTCAGCGTCTTGGACTGCGGGACCACCGTGACCGCCAGGCCCTGATGCATCGCCTCGATCACCTGCCGCAACGCCCGCAGCGTCTCCAGGGGAACCGGCACCTGCTCCCCCGTACCCGTGACCAGGTATTGCTGGTCAGAGCCGGCTGCAGGCACGGCGAGGGCGTCGTGCAGCGGCCCGACCTCGGCGTCGGGCAGGTAGGTCTGCGGGTGCAGCGGCGTCGCGGCCATGACCCTCCTTTATTCGCAATAATCGTAAGCCGGTTGCGGATAGAGCGCTAGGGGCCTTCTGGTGTGTTCGCGCGTCCAGGACGGAGCCGGTAGTGGATGGAGGAGGGCGCGACCCCGGCGGCGCGGGCGATGTCGGAGACCGGGTGGCCGGCGGCCGCGGCGAGCTTGATCAGGTGGACCCAGCGGGCAGTGGCCGTGGCGAAGGCCCGCCGTCGGTCACCCACGTCGAGGCCCGAGTCGTGGTCGGTGCCGTCGGGTTCGGCGACGGCGTCGGCGACGGCGTCGGCGACCCGGATGCGTGCCGCGCGGCGGACGGCCGCCGCAGCCTGCAGCTCGCGGAGCACGCTGCCGGGGGCCAGCTGGGGTCGGGGCGGGTAGGACACGGGCTCGGTCAGTCCCGGGGTGGCCAGGGCGCTAGCGGGGGCAGCGGGTCGCTGGGGAACCCGTCGCTGTCGATGTCGCGGTGCTCGTGGCTGCCGCCGGCGTGGGAGATCGCGGCGAGCAGCAGCTGCAGGTGACGCCGGTCGAGGCCGGAGGCGACGTCGCCCAGGTCGAGGGGCTGGCCGTCGGCGATCGACGCCGCGGCGCGCAGGATCCGTAGCTGGCCGCTGCTGCCTTCGATCCGGCTGGCGCGCAGGGCTGCGTCGAGGTCGGTCCAGGTGATGGCCGCCCAGCCGACCCCGGGAACCTCGCCGGTGGGGGGTGCGGTGGGGTCCTCGTCGGATTCCACCGCGATGAGGTCGGCGGCGGCCAGGGCGGGCAGCCAGTGGCCGGCGTTGGCCAGCAGGAGGATCGCGGCCTCGGCGGTGTAGTCACCGACCGCGGTGCGCAGCAGCGCCGATTCCAGGTCGACCGGGTCCAGGTCGGCGGCGCGGGGTTCGAAAAGCACGGTCCTGGTCCTCCTCGAGACGGCGGCGCGCGGGTGCTGTGTGCGGGGTGGAGTGTGCCCCTCGGCGGGCGGCACCCGGACTGATGTTCACCCCGTGGGGTGGCCGGCCATGGTCGGCGGCCGGGGTTCGTGTCGTGAGCGCGTCGGACCGTCAGGTCCTCCGGACGCGCAGCGGACGGACCGGCGCGCCAGCGACGGGTGCGCGCGACCCCCACCGCCGGCATGCGAACCCGGACCAGGTGGGTTGTGCTGGTCGGGGTGGGTCCCGCCGGGTGCTGCCGGCTGGACCCACCCCTACCCGATCAGACCTCCTCGCCGCCCCCGCTCCCGGTGCGGTCGGGAACGGGCTGGCCGCAGGCGCGCAGCTCGACATCGGCCAGGGCGTAACCCGATGCCTGCAGGTGGGTCAGGTAGCGACCGGTGGCCGGGCGCAGGGTGCGCCAGTCGTCGCGGCTGGTGCGGGCTTCGTAGGCGGCCAGCACCAGGACCAGGGTCAGCAGCAGAGCCCGGGCGTCCCCGGCTCGCTCGATCAGGTCGACCAGGCCACGGGAGCGGCCGTAGGCGCCGGCCTCGACGCCGAGCAGGTCGGCGGCCAGGTGGTTGCCGCCGATGTCGGCCAGCAGGTCGGCGTCGTGGGCGAGGGCGGCGGCCACGAACATGGCGGTGCCCTTGGGGGCGGTCTTGCGGGTCGCCAGTCCCCGCAGCCAGTCCCGGCGCACGGTCTCAGCGCTCCCCCAGGCCTTGTTGGAGTCGATGACGTCGCGGCGCGCGGCGCGGGCGGCGTCCCGCTGCGTGTCGGTCATGTCGGCGGCCGGTGTGCGGTCGTTGCTGGTGCCGCTGGCCCACAGGTCGCGGTGGCAGTGGGCGGCGGGGTCGGTGCAGACCCAGCGGGCGGCGGGCCAGCTGCGCCAGTCCCGCTCCCCCGGCCCGGGCCGCTCGGCGTCATCCTCGTCGGCGTCCTCACCGTCGTCGTCCTGGCCGTCGTCGCTGTCGGGGGTCGGCTGGCCGTCGGCGTCGACGAGCACCCAGCCGTGCTCCTGCCCGACGTAGGCGGCGTGCCCGGGGCATCCGGCGTGGCTGGTCTCGGTGAACCGGGTGCCTTCGGCGTCGGCCAGGCGGTGCAGCTCGCGCGCGCGGTCCTGGGAGGCCGGTGCGTCGATGACGGTCACCCCGTCGGCGCGCAGCCGGTCGGCGACGACGGTGCGGGCGGCCCGGTCGGTGCGCTCGTCGCGCAACCGTTGCGCGACGTGGTCGAACCGGCCGTCCCGGGCCGCGACGACCAGGGCCGTGACGGCGTCGGGGTCGGCGTCGAAGTCGGCCACGACGGCGGCCTGGGCGAGGTCCAGGAACTCGTAGCGGGCGGTGGCGGCGCGGGCGAGCTGGGAGCTGGTGACGGCCAGCGCGGCGGTTACCTCGGCGCGAGTGGCGCGGGTTCGGCGGGCGATCTGGGTGGGCGCGATCCCGAAGGCGGACAGTTGGCCGATGACGTCGGCGCGCTCGGCGGTGGTCAGCCCGGCGCGGTGCTCGTTCTCCGCCCACTGGGTGACCAGCCGCTCGACCTCGGCGGCATTACTTCCGCCAGGGCCGGCGGCCTCGTCGGCGGCCACGACCACCGGCACCGTCGGGCGCCCGGCGGCGACGGCGGCCAGGGTGCGGCGGTGCCCGAACCGGACCCGCAGCGCCCCGTCGGCGGTGCGCACGGCGACGATCGGGACGAGCACGCCGTGGTCGGCGATGCTGGCGCAGAAGTCGTCGTCCAGGCGGGCGTCGTGGCGGATGTTGACGTCGACGGCGAGGGTGGCCGGGTCGACCTGCACCAGCTCGTGCCCACCGGTGCGGGGCTGCCCGGCCCCTGCGCCGGTCGTTGTCTCGGGCTGGGTGGTGGCGTGCACGGTGGTGGCGGCGGCGGTCCCGGCGCTCACCTCGATGTTCTCGGTAGTCGGCTGGGTCTGGGCGGCGGCGGGGCGGGTGCGGGTGCTGGTCATGGCGGGCTCCTGACGGTGGGGGCTGGTTGGGTGAGGGGGGCGGCGGCCCCCGCATGTCGGGTGCGGGGGACGCCGCCTGCGTGCTGCTGGGTGCCGTGTTGCTGGGTGGCGTGCGGCTCAGTGGGTGGGGGTGAGCCCGGCGGTGGGGTCCAGCGCGGTGGCCAGGGCCGGGGGCGCGTCGACGGCGACGATGAGCAGGTCGGTGCCTCGGTCCACGGCGTAGATCCGCACCCGGTAGCCGGCGTGCACGGCGTCGATCCCGTACAGCCCGTAGAGGCCGGCGGCGTGCTCGACGTCGTCGCGGACGTCGACGGCGCCGTTCCAGGCCAGCGCGGTGACCTGGCCCAGCCGCATCTCGGTGATGAGGGTCTTGATGGCTTCGCCGGGGCTGAACGGGGCGCTCAGCGTGCCGTCGGCGGGCAGGGTCTGCCAGGTCAGGGTGTCGATGGCGGTGGTGACGGCGTCGGGGCCGGTGGCGTAGTTGTGGCCTTCACGGGTGGCCCGCTCGCGGTCGAACAGCTGCGCCCCGGTCGACGTCCACGCCCGCAGCAGCCCGGCGGGGTCGGCGGCCGGGACGGACCGGTCCGGTCCGTTGTCGGCCGGGGCGGTGGTCGCGCTGCTGGGCTGGTTGGTGCTGGTCATCGGTGTTCTCCCTGGGTGGCTACGGAGCCGGAGCGGGAGGACGCGAGGTGGGTGGCTGCGGAACTTGTCCCTCAACCGTTCCCCCGGCCCGTCCGGCAGAGAGCTCTGCTCAGGGGCCTGGAGGGTCGGCGGGGGACGAGCGGATCACGATGCTTTGCCGGCGGAGCGCAGCGGAGCCACTCGGGCAAAGGATCCTGATCCGGTCGGGAGGAGGCGGCCTGGAAGGTCCCTACGCTGAGCTGCCGGACGGGCCGGGGGCGCAGTTTGGTGGTCAGCCCGCCGGAGGCGGACACCGGGCGGCGCAGCCGACCCGCGCGCAGCGCGGCCCGTCAGGGCAGAAGGTCCCTGGCCCTGGCTGGGGTGTGACGGTTGTGTCAGACCCCGCCGGGATGGTGCCGTTCATGAGGTTCGGGGAGCAGTGCGAGACGATGTCCTGCACGCAGCGGGGTGCGACGGCGGTGCCGGTCGGTGACGGGGAGCGGCGCTGGGACTTCCTGCTCTGTACCGAGCACGAGGACCAGGTCGAGGCCGGCGACCAGACCCATGTCCTGCGCACCGGCGGCCGCCCGGTGCTGGTCGTCGGTTCGGTGCTGATGTGCGGCGGCGGTGCCTGACCTGGGTCCCTTCGATCCGCCCCGCCCGGCGTGGGTGCGGGTGCCCGCTGCTGGCCGGGAGCGCGCTGACCGGGAGATCGCCGGCTGGGTGCACCAGTGGAAGCGCGGCATGGAGTGGGGGCTGCCGGTGTGGGAGGCCCGGGTGTCCACCGTCGAGCGGGAGCCGTACTGGACGACGTCGGGCAACGTCCGGCCCCGGATCTGACCTGTGGCGTTCGAGGCTGACGGGCGGTCTAGGGCCAGGAGTGGACGTCGGTGGGGTCACCGCTCAGCGGCGTCAGCCCACGGGTGCAGCCTTCGGCCTTGCCCGTCGCCAGGTCGATGAGCTCGACGTTGACGTACTCCAGGGGCCCGGGCGGGTTCGGTCCGATGAGCTCGGCCAGGCTCAGGTTGGCCATGGCCTCGACCCCGCAGGGGCCGCTGCAGTGGGTGCTGATGACGCTGCTGTCGTGCACTCGCCGGAGCTGGTGGGTGGCCCGGATGAAGAACTCGACCTCGGCCGGCGCCGGGGACGAGGCGTCGGCGGGGCGGTCGGGGGTGGGGGTGGTGTCGTCCATGCGGTCACCTTCTCCCCCGACAGGGCCTCCGAACGGCCATCCAGCAGATCTGTGGACAGCCGACGTTGTTGGGGACAACTCCCGGGGGCGACCGCATGGGCCGCCCCCGGGACTCCGGTCAGCGCCGCGGTGCCCGGCTGGGCTGCACCGGCAGCTGCAGGTCGGCGTCCTCGTCGGGCCACAGCACGTCCGCCGCACGGGCCGCTGTTGCCGCGACCTGCTCGAGCGCGGCCAGCGCCAGCTGGTCCCGCAGCACCAGCGTCAGCCCGCCCACCCGCACCGCGACGAATGCTCCCCCGTCCTGGCTGGAGGTCGTGGTGGCCGCGTGCGGTCGCCCGATGTCCTGGGCACCGTGGAGCCGAAGCACGATGCTGGCGTCCTGCCCGTCCCCGACCCGCGCGAGGGCCGGTAGCGGCCTCACTTGCTGGTCGCCGAACGTCTGGGCGCCCAGGGCGCCGGCTTCGCCGGCCGCGATCGCGAACCCGGCGATCGCTGCCCGGTCCAGGAAGTACAGGAGCACTCCGCCCATCCTGGCCATGACGTGTCCGATGCCGGTCCAGCTGGCGTGCGCGGTCTCGAACTCGACGGCACCGGCCAGGTGCACGGTGGCCGAGACGAACTGCTGCCCGCCGGCCGCGGCCGGGCTGACGTCCTTCGTGGTGGTGCTCATGGGGGTCTCCTCCCGCCTGCCCGCCGCTGTGTGCGGCGGGTCGGGAGACCCGGGGGTGAGGGGGTGAGGGTGGGCGGTCCAGGCTCGGGCGCAGCCCGACCGCGCAGCGGCGCCGCAGGCGGCCTTGACCGGTCGGGCCCCCACCCCCTCAGACTGGGTCGACCCGCCGCACCCCCTCACCCGACCACCGCGGCGAAGCCCCAGCCGCAGGCTGGCCACCACCCCGCCAGCGCAGCAGGCCTCGTGCCCACCTCGCCAAGCAGTCGCTGGGGCGCAGGTCATATACCGAGGGCGCCACGACCGGTCACATCGGGCGCGGTCTCGTGCACAATCCCGCCGTGCCCGACCCATCACCGGCGCCCCACGACGAGACCGGCCCGCTGTCACCCGCGATGGCGCACCGCATCACCACGGTCGTCGAGCTGCCCTTCGACAACCTGGAGCAGGCAACGGTCGCGCTGCAGGGACATCTGCGGCACATGCTGACCGAGCGACTCAACATCCCGGCCGGTCAGCCCATGCAGGTCATGGACTGGGACACCCTCACCGTCGACGGTCCCACCCAGCAGACCGACCCCGGCGGCCGCACCTGGTTCACCTACACCGGAACCGCCAGCAGCCGGCTTCTGCGCCCGGTAGACCCAGTCGACACCGGGCAACAGCCGCAGCCCTGACCCAAGGGCCGTCTTGGCCTAGTTCGGGTCTGCCGGTGTCAGTGGGCGGCGTCGTAGGCCTCCACGACAGCACCGGCGATCCGGCCCCGCTCGGACACCTCGTGCCCGTTGGCCTTCGCCCACTCCCGGATCGCCGCCAGATCGGTCCGCCCGCCACCGCTGGCCCGCTTGGGCGCTCCCCCGCTGCCGGCCTGGCGCCGGCCAGACGTGGTGACCTTCCGCGCGGCCGCGGTGTACCGGGACAGCGCCTCACGCATCTCGGCGGCGTTGTCATCGGACAGGTCGATCTCATACGAGGTGCCGTCCAGGGCGAAGGTGACGGTATCACCAGCGCCGTCCTCCAGCGCTTCGCCGGTCAAGTCGTCCTCAAGCATGATCTGCATCTTGCGAGCCACGGAAGTTCTCATTTCGGTTGGTGGTTGCGTCGTTCTTGGCGAACTACAGTAACAATTCACTAACCGTGAGGCGTCCGATAAACATTGCCGGCCCTCGGTTTTGCGGTTAGGGTGAGCTATGCACGACCGGGAATTGACTGAACCGCAGCTGCAGTGGGCTATCGAGCAGCAGCAACTGGTGGTCGAGTCCGCTGATGCCAAGCTGCGGTGGGCCGAGCGGATGCTTGCCCAAGCCAGCACCGAACGCGCTGCGGTCGAGGCGCACAACCGAGCCGACGAAGCGCTTCTCGACGTCGAGATGGCTGAGGAACGCCTGCGCTACCTGGAGCGCCAGATGGCCGCTGTCAGCGCTACCGCACCTCGGACGACCGGCCGTTCCCGCCGCTCCATGCCCGGACAAGCGCCACTGTTCGACGCTGGCTGATCCCTACTCGCCAACGCCCGCACCGACAGTCGACCCGGGGTCATCGCTTCGGCGGCTGAACCAGATCATCACGCACAGCCGAGGCGGCGAGCACTCGGCGCGGAGTCCAGGTGAGCACGGCCTGCCGCAGGCCGTCCCGGTTGGCCTCAAGCCGATAGCCGGTCTTCTTCGTTGGTGTGCTGCCGGACTTGGCCCGATCGACGGTGTCGGCCTCGCCATCGTCCGTCGCGGTGAACTCCTCGAGCGGACCGCGATGGTCGGCGATCAGCCGATAAGGAGGCACCCAGTCAAAGCTAGGGGCACACCCGGCACACAGCCCGGTGATGGCCTACCCCTAGCTGGTCCAGCCGGCTCGGCGGGCGCGCTTGACCACCAGCTCATCGAGGGCGCCATGCAGCAGGCAAGTCAGCCGAACGACGTCGCCCTTGTGCTAGTACTTAGTGGAGTTCGCGGCGCGTTCTCGAGGTACAATGGCGCGGACTAAAATGTCCAGGCAATGCCCGCGCCATCTCCGGAACTTCGGTTTCTTCGGGCTATTTCTGGAAACGTTCACACCAAGCGCGGACGAACCGTGGATACATAGGGTGCAACCCATCTAGGCAGTGTATTAGACGCTGTGGATTAGACTGAGCACGTGACCGACCTCGCTCCCCAGGGCAACCCCACTGGTGTCGCCGTCGCCGATGTACGCAGCGACCTGCAGCGCTTCGAGATCGTCGTCCTCGAACAGCTACGACAAGCCGGGCTCCCCCACGAAGGGATCTTCGTGGAGGTAGGAGAGCGGCACATGTTGCTGAGCAACGTGCAGCCGATCTTGGACGGACTGAGTCCGACCGTGCTCGGCCGGTCGATCTACGTCAGTAAGATGATCGCTGCGGCCAGCGTTGGGCTTTTCGACGCAGCATTGAACTACCTGTGGGACGAACTCGTCCACGAGCTGCGCCGCCGAGTGACCGGCTTCGACCTTAACTACTTCTTCGACGTTGCTGCTGGCGGCAGCGACCTACGCAAACACCTGAAGTCGGAGGAGGACCTCTCCCGCATTGATGACGCCAACCTGTTGCGCGCAGCCAGGGAGATCGGTCTGCTCACCGCCGTAGGCTTTCAGCGGCTGGACCATGTTCGATACATGCGCAATCACGCCAGCGCCGCGCACCCGAACCAGGTTGAACTCACCGGCCTGGATCTCGCGCAGTGGTTGCAGGTATGCATCAACCAGGTAATCACAACCCCACCGGACCACGTCGCAGCCGAGACCGGCCGACTCCTGGGCAACCTCAAGAAGGCACTTCTCGACGGCGACGCAGTTCGCGACGCTGCCTTGTTCTTCGGAGGCCTCGAGTCTCGCGCGGACACCCTTGCCCGCGGCTTCTTCGGCCTTTATCTCGATTCGCAACGAACGCCGACAGTCGCCGACAACGTCCGGCAGTTGTGGCCACCGCTTTGGGAGCACGTCAGCGAGGACGCACGCGGCCGGTTCGGCGTCCAGTACGCCCGACTGCGAGCGAGCGCTGATACTGGGCCAGCCGAAGCTGCTCGGGAGCTACTCGACCTGGTAGGTGGCACCTCCTATCTTCCGCCGGAGATGCGCGCCGCAGAACTGGACGCTGCACTCGACAACCTGATGGCGGTTCATAATGGCTGGAACAACTTCTTCCTGGAAGGCGCGCCAGCGACTGTCGTTGAGCGTTTAGTCGGTCCACAGGGCGACGTCCCGAAGCAGCTAGAACAGAAGTATGTACGCGCCATCGTGGAGTTGTTCCTCGGAAATGGATATGGCGTCGCGTTCAGCGCCGAGGATACTTACCAGCGCCTGGTCGAGAAGTTCACCGTACACATGGCCCGTCGCGCATTGCGTGCTTTCACTAGCGAGAGCATCTCGTCGTTGCTCACATCCACAAGCGCCCGACGCCAATGGAGCCTCCTGGTTGATCTTCTCGAACCTAAGGTCATTTCCAGTAGCGACCGCGAACTAGTTGCCGCGCTGCGCGGATTCTCAGGGACTCCTGATCAGCTGCACCTCGATAGCCAGGTCACCCGACTGGCTAAGGCCCCGGCCTCGACCTGACGACAACTTGCCGACTCAGCGCGGGTCATCCATCTGCATCGGCCACGTCAAGCCTCACCACACGCACCGGGTCGACCGAGGAGCCGGTTGGACGGCGGATGCCCGCGACCTTGGCCGGACACATGCTCGACGGCGAATCCGCATAGGCCGCCAATAGTGCAGGCTATCTGCGGATCGAGTCGTGTGTCGGTTCGAGGCGGAACGTGTCCGGTACAGCCTGCCTCGCAGGGCGAGCCATGGTTTTTCAGTCCGCACGGTCGGCGCTGCCCCGGTACCTACTCGTCGAAAGCACGTTCAAGACGAAATGCTCGTCCGCGAAGAGGAGCTAGTCCGGTGAGGCGGAGGAGGGGTAAGTCGGCAATGCCGCTAGCGCGTCTGTCGGCGCCCCCTCCTCATAATCGACACGCTTGCCTGCCTGCCGGGCGACGTAGTCAAAGCCGTTACGGTCCAGGCTCGTTGTTCCCAGGATCCCTCTCGTCGGAAGACCACGGACGTACTCGTGAAAGTGCGGTCGTTCTCCGCTGAGCTCTGCGATGTACTGCACGAGCAATCGGGCTGCGATCGGCGCAGCGGGATGCAGCAAGGGAGACAGACAGGCGTGCAGCGCTTGAACCTCGGCGAACGCATCCTCGCCGAGTTGGAACAGCTCTATTTCCTCGTCCGACTCGCGAACGTCCCGGCGGACAGCGGCGTTCGCGCGACTCGCTGCAAAGACGTCCTTTTCGAGATACGCGGAGGCTTCCGACTCCGGCCTTGCGTTGGAGCCCTCGGCCAGCCTTGCTGTCATCCGTAGTGACACCAGCCCACGCACTCCATGCTGGAATGCGTTGCGCATCGAGTAGATGATTCGATACCCGAAGCTGCGGTCGTAAACTCTCGAGAAGGCGGCCGCCACCTGAGCCTTTAGGTTGTCATCGCCTGTGCGATTAACCTGCGCTGTCACGTACTCGTGGTACAGCTTGAGCGCCGTGCTGTAGTTGATAATCCGATACTCGATAATCTGTGGCATCCACTCGTTAGGCCTGGGTTGTTCACGCAGTTGTCGCAGCAACTCCTCGCGCGCGTTACGAAGATCGCCCCAGGCGAACGACGGGAAACCGTCGAGTCCACGGGTGAAGCGGTAGATATCACGATGGGCTGCAATTGCCTCATCCCATTCATCGGCGCTCAGCTCGCGGACCTCTATCCATCTCATCTGGCCCGGCTCAGTCCACTCATGCCGGTAGAGGGCACGCACGATCTCCACCTGCGGCTGCCCCTCGCTGTTGGTGGGCAGCATGGCGCGGAAATCAGCCGGCAACTGGGCTAAGGCCTCCGCAAGTGCTGCCGGGACCTCAGCAAGCTCACCGTCGCCGTTCATCCAGCCAGCGTGACATCGGTCGGTGGACAACTGAGCTCGGCGCGTCGACAGCTGGTCCCTGGGGGGTCTACGCGTAGAGCGATCGACCTCGGTAGGCGACGCTCGCCACCGGGCGTCTGGGATAGCTGCCGGCTTGGCAGGGATGCAACATAAAAGACGTTATGTTGTACTCATGGACATCGCGTGGGCGCTCGATGAGCTTGGGATCTTTGAGCGGATGACTGTGCTCACTAACAACAGCCGAGGCGGGTTCGTCACCAGTAGCAGCTCGACCGCCAGTCCCGATGGGGACGTCGCCGCCGCGGCCGCGGTGGTCGAGCAGATCCTCGACCGCGTCATCGCCGACTGGCGGACCACGATCGAGCTCCGGTCGTCGAACCGATGGACCCGACACCGCGAGGCGACCCTTCGTGCCATCACGATCTTGCGCCGCCAGGAGGAGCTTCGCGAGAAGCTCGGGGACAACGCGCCCACCCTGGACGCCAGCCGCCTGCACCCGTGGGCCTGGGACGGTGCCCGCTCGATGTGGGGCAGCCGGCAGTACGCCCAGGCAGTGGTCGACGCTCTGAAGAAGGTCAACGCCGAGGCTCAGCTGAAGGTCGGCCGCCGCGACGTCAGCGAGACCGACCTGTTCAACCAGCTGTTCAGCCTGGACGCCCCGAAAGCGGACAGGCCGCGGCTGCGCCTGATGCCTGATGACGGCAGCGACACCTACTCCAGCGTGCACCGCGGCGCCCGGTCGCTGGCCGAGGGCCTGTTTGCCGGCGTCCGCAACCGGCTCAGCCACGAGGTCACCGAGAGCCCCGCCGAGGAGCAGCACGCCCTGGAGCAGCTGGCCGCGGTCAGCGTGCTGGCCCGCTGGGTCGACGACGCAGAGGTGGTGACGGCGCCGTGAGCGCTGAACTGGCCCCGGCGTTCTCCTCCGCGGTGGTCGTCGCACCGCGTGCAGCTCCGGTGCCGGTCACCCCCGCCGAGGCGACCCGGCTGTCGACGGTCGATGACCTGGTGCGGGGGTTCTTGCTGTCCAAGCGATCGGCCACCACCCGCGCCGCCTACACCGCCGACCTGGCCTCCTGGCTGCACTGGTGCACCCAGCTCGAGCTCGACCCGCTGCGCGCCGGCATCCACCACGCCGACGCCTACCTCCGAATGCTCACCGAGGTCGGCGACCCCCGCACCGGCCACACCCTCGCCGCCGCCTCCGTCGCTCGGCGCACCTCAGCCGTCCACGGCTTCTATCGCTACGCCGCCCGCCACAGTGCTGTCGCCGGCTCGCCGTTCACCGGCATCACCCGGCCCGCGGTCGACGAGGAATCCATGACTTCCGGGCTTACCCGCGACGAGGTCCATGCCCTGTTCGCCGCTGCCCGCGCCCACTCCCCCCGCTCCGAGGCCCTGATCAAGCTGCTCGTGCTCAACGGGCTGCGAGTGTCCGAGGCTTTGGGCGCACGAGTGGAAGACCTGGACCACGACCAGGGGCACCGGGTGCTGCGGATTCGCCGCAAGGGCGGCCGCCGAGCCCGAGTGCCGCTGACCCCCGACGTGCAGCACGCCCTCGCCGGCGCCATCGGCGAGCGCACCGCCGGCCCACTGTTCGCCACCAGCAGCGGCCGCGCCCTGGACCGCACCGCAGCCTGGAGACTGCTGCGCCGGCTCGCAGCCGACGCCGGCCTACCGGCCGCCGGCCGGATCAGCCCACACTCTGCCCGGCACACCTATGCCACCACCGCCCTAGACGCCGGCGTCGCCCTTCGGGACGTGCAGGACTCCATGGGCCACCGAGACCCCCGCACCACCCGGCTCTACGACCGGACCCGCGCCAACCACACCCGCAATGCCACCTACGCCGTCGCCGCCGCACTCGCGGACTAGCCGTGATCTGTCTGGTAGGAAACACGCAGGGCCCCCCGCAATTGAGGTGCGGGGGGCCCTGCTGTTCAGGTGGCGAGGCGGGGCTAGCCCTGCTCGGTCACGCTGGTGCTGGGGTGCCGGGCTGCAGCGGCGCTGGAGATGAAGTGCCCGGTGATGGCGCTGCGGTGGTGGGTGCCGCTGCTGCGGTTGGCCCCGGATCCGCTCTCGGTGACCGAGGTGCGGGGATGCCGGGCGGCAGCGGCGCTGGAGATGTAGCGCCCGGAGATGGCGCTGCGGTGGTGGCCCTTGGCCATGTTCTTGTTCCTTTCGGTTCGAGACATCCCCGGGTGGGAGCCTCGGTCTGGGGGTGCCGGCGCTAGGCGGCCTTGCGGTGGCGCAGCGCCTGGCGGTGATGGTCGGCGACGGCCTTGGTGGCCATCAGTGCGCCGATGTCGATGCGGGTGATGGCTGGGTTGCGTTGCCGGGTGGCGGCGAGGCGGGCAGCGAGGTCGAGGGCCTCATCGGCGTGGGCCGCCAGCCGGTTCCACCCCCAGGAGGGGCGGGAGATGCGCTGCTGCTGGAGCAGGCTGGTCTTCCGGCTGATCAGGGCGTGGGTGCGGGCATCGCCGAGCAGGGATTCCCGCCCCATCGGGCAGCACCCCGGGTCGGGGCAGATGACCCTGGCCATGAGCCGGCGATCAGTGCTGATGGCCACCACGGTGCGCTTGGGCACCGACCTGTTGAGCTGCCGGATGAAGACCCCGCGCGGCCCGCGGGGCGCATTCGGGTCTGGTGCAGTACGACGGTTGGTCATGGCGACGCGCAAGTCGCACCGTTCCCTGCGACCGATCCCGGTCTCGTAGCCTGCGGCTCCTCCGGCGACGGAGACGTCTCCGAGCACTCCTTGCTGCCAGGCCGTCACCGGTGCGATGCGGGCGAGCCGGTGCATGGTGGCCAGGTAGTCGGCCAGCCGTTGTGCGGGATGGGCTCCCTGGTCGACCTTGCTGGCGGCCAACGCGATCTCCTGCACCCCCAGGGCCTCGACGCCAGTGGCCAGCGGCTCGATCACGGCGGGCCAGGTCGGACGGTGCAGCAGCCGCCAGCCCATGGCGACGACGGCGATAACCGGGACGTGGATCTGTTGCGCGGCCAGGTAGCGGTGGGTGGCCGCCCATAAAGCCAGCTGGACCTGCAGCCATCCGTCGGTCGCGGACTCGATGTGCACGTAGGGGGCCAGAATGGCGCTGGCCCCGTGCTGCAGCTGGAACTCCACGCAGGTAGCCACCACCTGGTCGACCCGGGTCGGGTTGAGCAGGTCGGCCGGGGTGGCGATCGCGGCCTCGGCGTAGGGAAGGGCGGCCCACGAGTCGCCGGGGTGCTGGTAGTCCTGCAGGTAGTAGGTCTGCGGGTCGATGAGCATCGGGATGCCCGCCACCTGGGCCAGCTGGACGATCTCAGCCTTGCGCGGAGCCAGGTGAGCGTCGACGACCACCCGGTGCGGTGCAGCCGGTCCCGCGCCAGCCCCGTGCGCGCCCAGTACGCGCCGCAGCAGCGCGATGTCGTCACCGCCGATGCGGACCGTGAGCTCAGCCATGAGCGCTCCCTTCCTCGACCCGAAGCATACACAGATACGCAACTCGATGCGCAACTAGACCCGAAAGGTAGACCGCGATAGGCTATGCACATATCGCCCGAGGGAGGGCAGTCCCATGGAGGAGAACCGCATGCAGCATCAAGTGGCCACACCGTCCGACGATCAGGTGTCGTACTCCGAGACCTATCCGCGGATCGTCAGCCTGGTCACTGAAGTTGGAATCACCCAGGGCCAGCTGGGCCAAGCCGTGGGCTCCAGCCTGCGCACCGTGCAGAACTGGGCCGGCGGCGACACCGCACCCAACGGCGTCAAGCTCCAGCGCCTGCTCGACCTGAAGTTCCTCGTCGAGGAGCTGCAGACCGCCTACACCGAGGAGGGGATTGCTATCTGGCTCAACTCGCGCAACCGCAACCTGTCCGGGCAGCGACCCATCGACCTGCTGGTCGCCGGCAACATCGATGAGGTGCTGGCCGAAGCCCAGCGCGTATCGGGGGCTATGTAGTCATGACCACCACGGCCGCTCAGCTGTCCAGCGCACCCACCGCTCAGGTCACCGGCATCTGGCAGCGTCACGTGCCAGCCCGCTTCTCGCACACAGGCCTGCAGGGCCGTCGCAGTGCCGGCCGCTGGGGGACTCGCAACGGGTTCCCGGTGCTCTATCTGGGCAAGCCAGAGCAGTCCGTGGTGATCGAGGCCTACCGCCACCTGGTCGACCCCGTCGAGGACCCCATGCCCCCGGGCTCCTTCGTCCCCCGCATGCTCATCACCGCCAGCGTGGAGGTCGACAACGTCCTGGACCTCAGGACCGCTGGTGGCCGGGCAGCTGCCGGATTGACGATGGCTGAGCTGCAGAGCGCGACCTCCGACCGGGAGGCCTACCGACAGTGTCAGCTAGTGGCACAGCTGGCCCATCAGCTCCGCTATCACGGCATCGTCGCCCCAGCGGCCACCAAGGTCGGGGAGACCCTGGCGCTGTTCACCGATGTAGTGCCTGCAAACCAGCAACCGGTCCACCTGGCGGACGAACACTGGGACACCCTGCCCCAGGACCCGCGCAACCCCGGCCAGCGTCGACTGCGTCTGATCGGTCCCTCGGACACCTGATCTCCAGGAAGGTCGTGCCCGCAGCCCCCTTGCGTGCCGACTTCGACCTACTCGAGCGCCGCGATAACTCACCCCGGGCCGGCCCTGCATCTGCAACGGTGCGGGGCCGGTCCCGCGACGTAGGTGCTGGCCGGCATTGGCTGCGCCCGCGGCACGGGTCATCAGACTGACGAGATGAGCACCGCCGAGCTGCCGCCCGGCCCCGCCGGCCCTCCTCTGGAGCTGTCCGCGACGGTGACCGTGCCTTTCCCGGGCTCGAGCGCGCCACCGTCGCCTTGCGTGGTCGGCTGCGCGCCGATCGTGATGACTAGGCGCTACCGCCGGTTCCGTCCTCCTGCTGGACCGAAAAACCCTGACTGTCGACGGGCCCGAGGTCGGCGTCGACCCCGACGACCGCAGCTAGTTTGTCTACACCGCGCCCGTCACCACCCACCCCTGCGGGCGGTGGACTGAGTCTTCGAGCACGGACCGGCGGAGCCCCCGGGGGCGAGGCACGGCAGCTCGGTCACGACCCGGACCGGGCGGCACCTGCTGTCGGATCACAAGCTGGCGTGATGGGGTTTATGGGCCGTTGATTTCAGAACGGGTTTTGGTCCTTCCCCCGCGATCATGGATCTGGCGCTTTCTCGTTAGGCGACAGCTCGGCTGAGTCGTGTCACAGACGGGGGTTTGTGACACGACGGGCCAAACATGTTGTGGCGCAGCCCTAGCGCCTGCATCGTGCTCCGGGTGCTGATCCGCAGAGAGACCCCGAACGACCGCGACGCCGTACACGCTGTCCACAACGCCGCGTTCGCCACCGAGGACGGATCGGTCGCGTTTGAGGCAACCCTGGTCGACGCCCTACGCGCCGCCGGAGACGTCATCCCAGCGCTGTCCCTGGTCGCCGAACGGGACGGCGCGGTCGTGGGGCACGTTCTCGGCAGCCGTGCGCAGCTCGCCGGCGCAACCTCGGTGGGCCTCGCGCCCCTGGGGGTCTTCCCCGACATGCAAGGGACCGGCATCGGCAGCGCGCTCATGCACGCTGTACTCGCGGCAGCTGACCCCCTCGACTTTCCCGAAGCCGTCCTTCTGGGAGACACCGGGTACTACCGGCGATTCGGCTTCCGCCCCGCCGAACCGCTGGGCATCAAGGCATCCGACCCGTCGTGGGCTGACCACTTCCAGGTACGGACCCTCCAGGCGTGGAGCGGCGAGCCCGGCGACTTCCACTACGCACCGGCCTTCGGCATCTGACAGCGCCCAGCCCGAATAAGGTCACCCCTCTCGGCCTCGCCAGGAGTTGGATGTGAACCTGGTTCTGGGCCCGATTCGGTAGGACCGCACACCGGGGTTTGTTGTCCGCACTGACTGCACTGCGACACGGGTTGCGGTGTGTGCTCCGGGAAGTCAGTGGGGCGGGACGACGCGCACCGGGGTGGCCCTGGTGTCCAGGGGTCGTCGACCAGGGCAGGCAATGGGCTGGCCCGGTCTCGGGGGGTGGGTGGCCACGACGACCGTGCAAGCGTGCCGATCGTGACGGGGCCGGCAACGCCGGATGCGAGGTGCGCCGACCCCTGCGCACCGCCGTCCCGGCACCGGTGCGTCGGGGTCGGACACCAGCTCTGGGCACTGGTCGGGTGGTCCATGGTCGAGCGGTCCTCTCCCGTTGTCCGGGGGTCCGTCAGCCCTGGAGGACGGTTCAGGCGTCGCGATCTCGGCGGCGTTCCATCGCCGGGCTCAGCGGTGGTCCTGCCGACTGGCGTGTGTCACCCCGCCCGCGTCACTCTTCCTCCGCGGTCCGGGCGGGTGGACTCGTGCGGTCGCCGTGGCCACGAGGTCGCGGGCCGGGCCGGCGGGGGGTCGGTCGGTGGGCCCCACCCACACGGCCCGCAACCGTCGGCGCAGGTCCACCCCGGTGACGCCGATGGCGACCAACCGGCCGTCGCGCAGGTCACCGGCCACCGCCAGTCGGGGCAGGACGGCCGGGCCGAGCCCGGCCCGGACGGACTCCCGGACGGCGGTCGCGGTGCTGAGCTCGAGCACCGGCGTCGGGCCCGGGGGGCCCAGGGCCTGCTCGAGAGCGGTGCGGGTGCCCGAGCCGACCTCGCGGGTGACGAGCGGGGTGCGGGCCAGCAGGGCGGCGGCCACCGGCCGTCGCCGACGGGCCCAGGGGTGGTCCGGAGCGACGACGAGCACCAGGTCGTCGGTGCCCACCACGACCTGGGAGAGGTCGGCCAGGGGGTCCGGTCCCTCGACGAGACCCACGTCCACTGCCCCGGCGCGAACCAGGTCGGCCACGGCGGCGCTGTTGGTGGCCGTCAAGGTGATCTGCTCGACGCCCCCGTGCGCCCGCAGGGCGGCCAGCCACCCCGGGACCAGGTGCTCGGCCACGGTCATGCTCGCCGCCAACCGCAATCGCGCCGATCCCCGGTGACGAAGTGCGGTCAGCCCGGCGTCCAGGTCGGTGGCGGCCTCGACCACGCGGGCCGCCCAGGCGGCGAACGCAGTCCCGGCGTCGGTGAGTCCGGTGCCGCGGGCCCGGCGATCGAGCACGGCGACGCCCACCTGCCGCTCGAGGGTGCGCAGCCGGGCCGAGGCGGCCTGCTGGCTGACACCGTGCCGGCGCCCCGCGGCGCCGATGCTGCCGGTGGCCACCACGTCCAACAACAGTTCCAACGCCCCCAGCTCGGGCACGTGCGGACTCAGCGGCACGCCGTCAGCTCCGGCAGCCATGCTGCTGCGGCGCCCAGGGCATGCTGCAACCGCTGGTCGGCCTCGGTTCGGGCGTGGGTGTTGCGCTGGGAGGGGTGCGGCACCGCCAGGGTCACCACCGGGTGCACGGGTGGGTGCATCGTCAGGTACCGCATCCAGCCGGCCAGTGCCGCCGTCCCCAGCGGGACGACGACCCGCAACCGCGGGACCAGCTGGAGGACCTCGGCCAATGCTGGACCGGCCTCCGCCAGGTCGGCGGCCCGTGGGTTGCGCCAGGCCTCGGGGGTGCCCAGCGCCCACGGGACGACGTTCCACCGCAGGCAGTCCACGGCCCGCAGCGGGGACGCTTCCCGCGCGGCCCGCAGCACCCGCGCCGTGGGGTCGGGGTTGTCCTCGGAGGAGAACCCGCGTTCCCCCAGCGCCATCGTCGCCGGACCCGGGCTCTCCAGGAGCAGCAGCACCCGCGCACCGGTGCCCCCGCCGTGCGGGTCGAACCACGGCACCGCCCGACCTCGGCCCCGCCACCGCCGGACCAGCGCGTTCAGCGGCGCGACGTGCGGGTCGTCCAGCCGGGCGAGCTTGAGCTCTCGCAGTGTCTCCTGCACCGGTGGGACGCTAGGCCCTGGCACCGAGCGCCACAAGCTGGGCTTGTGCATGCACAACGACGCGGCGGCTACCGGCAGGGTCTGCACCAGCGCACGATGGACCCATGACCAGCACGGCGACCCAGCCCACCCCCGGACCCGGCCTGTTCGGCAGTGACGACGACCGGCGACTGGCCGTGGCCAACATCGGCCCCAACTGGTTCGCCTCGGTCATGGGCACCTCCATCGTGGCCACCGCTGCAGCCACCCTGCCCGTCACCGTCCCGGGCCTGCAGGTCCTGGCACAGGTGGTGTGGGTGTTGGCCGGGGTGCTGCTGCTGGCCGTCTCGGCCGCCACCATCGCGCACTGGCGATACCACCCCGACACCGCCCGTGGGCACGCCGACAACCCGGTCATGGCGCACTTCTACGGCGCCCCACCGATGGGCCTGCTGGCCTTCGGCGTCGCCACCCACCTCGTCGGCGCCGACCTCATCGGCGCCACCGCAGCACTGTGGGTGTTCGCCGTCCTGTGGGTCGCCGGCACCGTCTACGGCCTGGTCACCGCCGTCGGCCTCCCGTACCTGGTCTTCACCCGCCACGACGTCGCAGAGGACGCCGCGTTCGGTGGGTGGCTGATGCCCGTCGTCCCGCCCATGGTGTCCGCGGCCACCGGCGCCCTGCTGGTCCCCGAACTGCCCGCCGGACAGCTGCGCACCACCCTGTTCACCCTGTGCTGGTCGATGTTCGGGCTCTCGCTGCTGGCCAGCCTCGTGGTGATCACCTTGGTGTGGGGCCGACTGGCCCGGCACAAGATCGGCGCCGCCGCCATGGTGCCCACGCTGTGGATCGTGCTCGGCCCGTTGGGCCAGTCGATCACCGCCGCGAACAACCTGGGCAGCCAGGCCCACCTCGCCGTCCCCGAGCCCTACGCCACCGCCTTCCAGGCCATGGGGCTGGTCTACGGGCTCCCGGTGTGGGGGTTCGCGCTGATGTGGGCCGGCATCGCCCTCGCCGTCACCGTCCGCACTGCCCGGGCGCACCTGCCCTTCACCCTCACCTGGTGGTCCTTCACCTTCCCCGTCGGCACCGTCGTCACCGGCACGTCCGGGCTCGCCCTGCACACCGGCGAGACCTTCCTGCAGGTCGCGGCCGTCATGCTCTTCGCCGCGCTGCTGGGGGCCTGGGCGACAGTCGCCCTGCGCACGGCGCGCGGGGTCCTCACCGGGGCCCTGCTGCGCTGACCGTCGACCCCCGGGACATGCCAGGCACCCGACTGGGCCGGACCCGGGCGTCGCCTGGCAGGACAGCCAGTTCCGGCCCACAGAATGGGCCTCGGACGCGCAGCGGAGCTCTATCCACGGTTCCCGCAGTCACATCCGACCAGCCCGCTCCTGACACCACTGCACCACGGACGATCCATGCACATCGGGGACGACGACCGTCGGAGCCGAGCACTGCATCGACCCCGCAGACCAGGGCCCTAGCGGTTTCGGACCTAGTTGTGACACGGAATCCGTCGATCCATATACGGGGGATTGTGGGCTGCACCCGCACACGGTTCACACTGCTAGCAACCGCCCCGAGTGACGAACATGCTGCCGCGGTGGGTTGTGGATCAGCTCGGTCCAGATAATGCTGGCTGGCGGTCCAACACGTGGCCCGCTGCCGGCGGTGAAACAGTCCGCTCCCGGCAGTCGTGTCCTCGTTGTCAGCGGACCAGGCCGACGACGACCTGTACGAGCACCAACGCGGCGACGACGAAGACCAGCCAGGCGAACCAGCGCTTGAGTCGTGCGGTGTCCAGGCCGGCACCCAGTCGTCCGGCCACGAGTGCGGCGATCACGGCGGCGGCGGTGAAGCCGACGGTGATGGGCACGTCGATGGGCGCTTCGCCGGCGTGTGCGGCGAACCCGGCGGCGCTGTTGACGGCCACGATGACCAGCGAGGTGCCGATCGCGGTGGTCATGGGCAGCCCGAGCACGATCACCAGCACCGGGATGATGAGGAACCCACCCCCGACGCCGAGCAGGCCGGTGAGGAACCCGACGACCAGGCCGCCGGCGACGGTGCGGGGCAGGCAGCGCCGCCAGTTGACGGTCCCGTGGTCGGTGGCACACGCGGCTCCGGTGGTGGGCTTGTCCTGCAGCATCCGCACGCCGGCGGCGATCATCAGTGCCGCGAACAGGGCGAGGACAACGTCGTCGGGTAGCAGCCGGTTGACCGCGGCTCCGGCAAAGGCTGTCGCCGCCCCGGCCGCCCCGAACACGACGGCGATGCGCCAGGCGATCTGCCCAGCACGCAGTCGGGGTAGGAGCGCGACGACGGCGGTGATTCCGACGACCAGCAGCGACGTGGCCACGGCCTGGGGCAGCGGTTGTCCGACGACGTAGACCAGGGCGGGTACGGCCAGGATCGACCCGCCCCCGCCGAGGAGTCCGACGAGGGCGCCGATGACCAGGCCGAGGCCGATCGCTGCGGCGATCACCGGGCGGTGGTGGCGCTGCGCAGCACCTGCAGCACGTCGTCGAGGTGCACCGGGGTCTCCCCGCGGTTGTAGGGCAGCGCGGACAGCGCGGCGCCCATGGCGCAGGTGTCGGTGACCGCAGCGCCGGCCAGACCGGCTCCGATGCCGCCGGCCAGGAAGCGGGCTCGGGGGAACCGGAGGGAGGCCAGCACGCTGCTCGCGATGATGGTGCCGGCGACCAGGCGGACCTGACGTTCCAGAGCCCAGCGCTGCTTCCCTCGGCGCACGGTGTGGCCGTCGGCGGTGTGGGCGTTCATGCCGCCCTCGAGCACGGCCAGCTGCTCAGCGCCGGCCGAGGCCAGCGCGTCGTGCGCGGTACGGGCCCTCGATCCGGCCTGGCACACCAACACGACCGGGCCCTCCAGGGCGTCGGCCAGGGTGTTGGCGTGGGCCTGCACCAGGGGCAGGGGCACGTTGACCGCGCCGGGGATGTGGGCGGTCTCGAACTCTGCCGGTGTGCGGACGTCGACCACGGTGGCCGTGGTGGCGGCCACCTCGGTGGGGCCGATGAGGGTGGGGCTGGTCATGGGGCGTGGTCCTCGCAGGAGTGGGGTGGGTCAGGGACGGGTGAAGAGCCGGCGGAGGCGTCCTGGTTCACGGGGCTCAGCGGCGTGGCCGGGGCAGCGCTGGGCGGTGGGCACCCCGCGCATGACCTGGTCGACGTGCTGGCCGCAGCCGGCCCAGGTGGTCTTCCCGCAGGTGCGGCACGTGGCTGCGCGGCACATCTCAGACCGCCACGGACTCGGCGTGCAGACCAGCGGCCGCCGATCCGGTCTCCGGGTCGCCGTAGCCGCCGTCGACCAGCACCGGGCGGCGTCCGGCCCGGGCCAGCAGGGACGCGGCGATGGAGGCGCGGTAGCCCGAGCCGCAATACACCCAGACCTCCCCGTCGGGGATCTCGTCCATCCGGTCACGCAGCTCGTGGATGGGCACGTGCACCGATCCCCGGACCCCGCCGGTGGCTCGCTCGTCATCCCGGCGAGCGTCGAGGACGACGGTGTCGGGGTGCTTGGCCAAGTGGGTGGCCAGGCCGGCGAAATCGCTGACCAGGTAGGAGCCAAGGTCGGCGCCGGCGGACAGGTCCTCGGGGGTGCCGATCGCGGCGCCGGCGATCCTGTCGACGCCGATGCGGACCAGTTCCCGGCGGGCGGTGGCGACCTGCTCGGCGCTGTCGCCGATCAGGGTCAGCGGGGCGTCCCAGTCGTAGAGCCAGCCCAGGTAGGTGAGGAAGTTGGTGCCCAGCTCGAAGTTCAGCGCCCCGGGCAGGTGCCCGGCGGCGAAGGCGGTGCGGGTGCGCAGGTCCACGACCCACTCCCCCGCGGCCAGCCGGCCGGCGAGCTCCTCCGCGTCGACAGTGCGGGGGGCCGACAGGTCCACCGGCGCCGGGCCGGCTGCGTTGATCGGGCCCATGTGGGCGTAGTAGGCCGGGTAGGCACCCAGCCCGGCGATCAGCTCGTCGACGAAGGTCTGCTCGTCCTGGGTGAGCGCGGGGTTGACCTGCTGCTGGTCGGCGATGGTGGAGGAGGTTCCGCTGGTCGGGGTTGCGGCGCAGAAGCTGCCGAACCCGTGGCTGGGAAACACCGCGGTGGCCGCGGGCAGCTCGGTGGCCAGGCGTCGCACGGAGTGGAACTGGGCGTGGGTGAGGGTGTCGGTGTGCTCCGCGCCCAGCAGGTCGGTGCGCCCGGTGGAGCCGTAGAGCATGGAGCCGCCGGTGAAGACCGCCTGCACCTCACCGTCGGCGCCGGCCAGGGCGTAGGAGACGTGGTGGTGGGTGTGCCCGGGGGTGTGCACCACGGTGATCTGCAGGTCACCGGCCCTGTGCACGTCACCGTCGGCCGCAGGGACCCGCTGGTAGGTGACGTCGTCGCCAGCCGGGACGAGATAGGCCGCCCCGGTGACCCGGGCCAGCTCGAGGCCACCGGTCACGTAGTCGTTGTGCACGTGGGTCTCCAGCACGTGGGTCACGGTGACCCCGCGTCGGGCGACCAGGTCCTGGACCCGGTCGATGTCGCGCTGGGGGTCGATGACGATGCCGGTGCCGGCCTGGCTAACCAGGTAGCTGCGGTCGCCCAGGCTGGTGGTCTCGATGATGTCGATCTGCACGGCTGTCTCCTTGCATACGGTACGGGGTAGGGGTATGGCACGGTCCTGCTGATGCGCCGTCCTCAACGAGCAGGGCGGCGCCTCAGGCGGCGGGGAAGCCGGCCTCCCGCCAGGCGTTCATGCCGCCGGCCATGTTGGAGACGTCGTAGCCGGCGGCGGCGAGGGCCTCGGCGGCCTGCTGGCTGCGCCGCCCGCTCTGGCACACGGTGATGACCGGAGCGGTCGGGTCAAGCTCGCTGACGCGGGCGGCCAGCTGTCCCAGCGGGATCGCGGTGCTGCCGGCGATCGCGCCGGTGGCGACCTCGTCGGACTCGCGGACGTCGACCACGGTGCTGCCGGTGTCGGCGGCGACCTGGGCGGGGGTGAGCTGGGCGATCTGCACGGTGCCTCCTCGGGTGGGGCGGTTCAGGCCAGGGACAGCAGCAGCTTCTCCAGCTGCGCCAGGTCGACGTCGCGTTCGTCGGGGGCTGAGTTGACCGAGCAGTACCGCATGCCGGTGCTGACGACGGCGAAGCTCGCCTTGTTCAGCGCCTTCGAGGCCGCCGCCAGCTGGGTCACCACGGCAGCGCAGTCGCGGCCATCCTCGATCATCTTCACGATGCCGCCGATCTGGCCCTGGATGCGGTTCAGGCGCTTCACGACGTCGGCGAGCTCGCCCTGGGGGATATCCACGCCTCAGACTGTAGATACCCCCGGGGGTATCAAGCAACTGTGATCGTCGTGCGGTGCGTCACGACTGCGCGGGACCATGAACCGCTCATCGTGGACCGTCCGACAATTGAGCTTTTGGTCCGCTGAGCTTTGCGTGGCACCTCGGATCAGACCTCCACTCCTGCCAGCAAGGCCTGTCGATGGACACCCACCGCGGTGTCGGCCATCGTGGGCCCACCACGCGGGTCGACCCGCCACAGTGGTCGAGGAGGTCGACGTGGACATCACGCTGCAGTACTTCGACGGATGCCCCAACTGGCAGGTCGCCGACCGGCGGTTGCTGAAGGCCCTGGAGCTGGCCGGCCTCGGCGCTACGGCGGTGGACCGCCGGCTGGTCTCCACTCCCGAGGAAGCCGAGGCTGTCGGCTTCCGAGGCTCGCCGACGATGCTGATCGCTGGCGTCGATCCGTTCGCCGACCCAGACGCACCCGTCGGCCTGTCCTGCCGGGTCTACCGCACGGACACCGGGCTGGCCGGATCCCCCACCGTCGAGCAGCTGCTGGCGGTGCTGAGGTGACGTCTTCAGCTCCTGACACCCAGCCAGAGCTCGTCACCTGCGGTTGCTGCGGCCGCAAGCGACCTCGCGCGCGAGTCCACTACCTGGGGGCGACGCCTGGCGTCGCCGTCTGCTGGCGCTGTGCGCTGTGGATGGGTATCCGAACCGTTCTTGGCCGCGGGTGACCTAGTCATCCCGTGACTGCCAGGCGACGCTCTCCCGTGGCCCGGGCTCGACGGCGGCGCCTGATCTAGGAGCTGACTGCGCGCCTCTCGATGAGCACGGTGTCTCTCCACTGGCCGGCGAGTGGGCCGTAGCCCATCCGGGCGATGCGTTCGCGGACCCCGACGGTGCGGAAGCCGGCCCGCTCGTGCAGGGTCAGGCTGGTCGTGTTCTCGGGGAAGACGGAGGACTGGATGGTCCAGATCCCCCCTGCCTCGGTGCTGGCCACGAGCTCCCCGAGCAGGAGCCGGCCGACGCCCTTGCCTCGATCGTCGGGGGCGACGTAGACCGAGTGCTCGACGACCCCGGCGTACACCTCGCGTGTCGAGACCGCGGACACCGCTGCCCAGCCGAGCACGGCGCCATCGCGCGGTCCTCCGTCCTGCCGGGCAACCAGTCGGTGATCGGCTGACCTGCTGGCATCGAAGGCGTCCCAGCTGGGTGGGGCGGATTCGAAGGTGGCGTGGCCGGTGTCGATGCCGGCCTGATAGATCGCTTCGACCTGCGGCCAGTCCTCCGCGGTCATGGGCACGCAGACGACGTCGGTGGGGCCCAGTTGCTCGCGGGGGCTCAAGCCGGGCTCAGCTCCGCGACGCCGGGCACGCCGGTCACTGCACGCTGCAGGGCTCCCGGGATCAGGGAGTACCAGGCCCACACGCCGCGCTTGTCCCGGTCGAGGAAGCCGGCGTCGACGAGCACCTTGAGGTGGTGGGACACCGTGGGCTGGGACAGCCCCAGGGGCTCGGTCAGGTCGCAGGCGCACGCCGCGGCGGTGGGGCTGTCGGCGATCAGGGACAGCAGCCGCAACCGGGCCGGGTCGGCCAGGGCCTTGAGGACCCGGGCGAGCTCGGTGGCGTCGGCGGCGGTCATCCCGCCGGTGAGCGGGCCGGCCGAGCAGCTCGCGTCGGGCAGCACGGGGAGCTCGGTGCGCGCCGGCGGGGTCGTTGGGCTGCTGTTCACCTGCCCATCGTGGCTCACTGATTGACGCCTGTCGATGCCTCCTGCACAGTGACCTCTGCATCGACAGACGTCGATGCTCGTCGTGTGGAGGCCCTGCAGCATGAGTGACCCCGTCACCGAGACCGCCCGCCCGGGCACCGACCTGGACACCCCGGTGATGGCCCGGCTGTCGACCCTGGACCGGTTCCTGCCGGTCTGGATCGTCGCCGCCATGGCCCTGGGCCTGCTGCTGGGCCGCTTCGTGCCCGGGCTGGACACCGCGCTGGAGGCGGTGAAGGTCGGCGACGTGAGCCTGCCGATCGCGATCGGGCTGCTGCTGATGATGTACCCGGTGCTGGCGAAGGTCCGCTACAACCAGCTGGACCGGGTCACCGGGGACCGCAAGCTGCTGCTGGCCTCCCTCGGGCTGAACTGGATTCTCGGGCCGGCGCTGATGTTCGCCCTGGCCTGGCTGCTGCTGCCCGACCTGCCCGAGTATCGGACCGGGCTGATCATCGTCGGGCTGGCCCGCTGCATCGCCATGGTGCTGATCTGGAACGACCTGTCCTGCGGTGACCGGGAGGCCGCCGCCGTGCTGGTGGCGATCAACTCGGTCTTCCAGATCGTCGCGTTCGCCGCGCTGGGTTGGTTCTACCTGCAGGTGCTGCCGGGCTGGCTGGGCCTGTCGACCACCTCGGCGGAGTTCAGCGTCTGGGCCATCGTGGTCTCGGTGCTGGTGTTCCTCGGCATCCCCCTGGTCGCCGGGTTCGCCACCCGCACCATCGGGGAGCGCACGAAGGGCCGCGACTGGTACGAGGGCCGGTTCCTCCCCAAGATCGGCCCGGTCGCCCTCTACGGGCTGCTGTTCACGATCGTGATGCTCTTCGCGCTGCAGGGCGACGCCATCACCTCCAAGCCCTGGGACGTCGTCCGGATCGCGCTGCCGCTGCTGGCCTACTTCGCGCTGATGTTCGGCGGATCGTTCCTGCTCGGCATGCGCCTGCGGCTCGGCTACGCCAAGACCGCGACCCTGGCGTTCACCGCCGCGGGCAACAACTTCGAGCTCGCCATCGCCGTAGCCATCGGCACCTTCGGCGTGACCTCCGGGCAGGCCCTGGCCGGGGTCGTCGGCCCGCTGATCGAGGTGCCGGTGCTGGTGGCGCTGGTCTACGTGTCGCTGTGGGCGGCGCGCAAGTACTTCCCCGGCGACCCCACCGTCCCGGCCTCTGCCACCCCGTCCAGCACGAGGAGCGCCACGTCATGAACCAGCCCCCCACCGGGCTCCTGGCCCCCGAGGCCGCCCTGCACCGTCTGGCCGATCAGCTGGCCGACCGGTTCACCGGCGTCTTCGCCCGGGAGACCGTCGACCGCTACGTCTTCGAGTCCTACACCGCGCTGGCCCGCACATCGCGGGTGCAGACGCACCTGACCGCGCTGACCGGCCGGTTCGCCACCGACCGGCTCACCGCGCTGGCCCAGGCCAAGGGCGTGCTGGCCAAGCCGGTGCCCGAGGTGCTCTTCGTGTGCGTGCAGAACGCCGGGCGCTCCCAGATGGCCGCAGCGCTGTTGGCCCACCACGGCGCCGGCCGGGTGCACGTCCGCTCCGCCGGCTCCCAGCCTGGTGACCAGATCGACCCCGCAGTCCTGGCTGCCATGGCCGAGCTGGGTCTGGATCTCGAGGCCGAGTTCCCCAAGCCCCTCACCGACGACGTCGTCCGCGCCGCCGACGTCGTGGTCACGATGGGGTGTGGGGACTCCTGCCCGGTGTACCCGGGCAAGCGCTACGCCGACTGGGCCGTCCGTGACCCCGCCGGCCTCAGCGTCGGTGAGGTCCGATCGATCCGCGCGGACATCGACTCCCGCGTGCAAGCCCTCCTTGCTGACCTCGCACCCGCCCCCGTACCGAGCTGAGAGGCCGACCCGTGTCCCAGATCCCCAGCGTGCTGTTTGTCTGCGTGCACAACGCCGGCCGCTCCCAGATGGCTGCCGGCTGGCTGACCCACCTGGCCGGTGACGCCGTCGAGGTCCGCTCCGCCGGGTCGCTGCCCGGGGACCAGGTGAACCCGGCCGCGGTCGCGGCGATGGCCGAGGTCGGCATCGACATCTCCACCGCCACCCCGAAGGTGCTGACCACCGAGGCGGTGCAGGCCTCCGACGTCGTCATCACCATGGGCTGCGGCGACGCCTGCCCGGTGTTCCCCGGCAAGCGCTACCTGGACTGGGAGCTGGAGGACCCGGCCGGGCAGGGCGTGGAGGCAGTGCGGCCGATCCGCGACGACATCGAGGGCCGGATCCGGGGGCTGCTCGCCGAGCTCGGGGTCACGCCGGCCGCCACGGCGCCGGCATGACTGCAGTTCTGTTCGTGTGCGCCCGCAACGGCGGCAAGTCCCAGATGGCCGCCGGCCTGATGCGCGCCGCCGCCCCCGGGGTGGCAGTGGACTCCGCCGGCACCGACCCGGGCAGCAACCTCAACGCGCAGTCCGTGGCGTCCCTGGCAGAGGTCGGCGTCGACATCTCCGGCGGCGCCCCGAAGCCGGTCACCGTTGACCTGCTGGCCGCCGCCGACGTCGTGGTCACCCTGGGCGGCGAGGCCCGCATCGACGACGACCTGGTCGCCGGCGCGGCGGGCACGGTGTTCGAGACGTGGGAGACCGACGAGCCGTCGGCGCGGGGTATCGAGGGCATGGACCGGATGCGCCTGGTCCGCGACGACATCGCCGCCCGCGTCACCGACCTGGCCGGGCGACTCCCCCGCTGAGCGACGCAGCAATCGTCCTCCGGCGGGGTGTGCCGGCCCAGGCGGCGATCCCGCCGGCGGCGATGACACCGGCCAGGACAGCGAACGCGGCGGGGTAGCCACCGACCCAGCTGGCGATCAGCGTCCCGCCGAAGGGTGCCAGCGCGGAGGCCGCGGTGATCGGGGCGGCGAACCACCCGGCCAACGACCCGTACCGCTCCGTTCCCCACCGGTCGGCGACCACGGTGGCCTGCAACAACGTGCCCGCCCCGCGCACCGCGCCGGCCAGCACCGCCAGGACCACCAACAGCCACGCCGGCCCCGGGACGATGGCCAGCAGGGCGACGGCGAGAGCTGAGCCGGCCACGACCAGCACCGTGCGGGTGGCCGGGGTGGTGCGGGCGGTCAGCGGCGCCCAGCCGACCCGACCCAGCAGTTGGCCGGCGCCGAGCAGGCCCAGGGTGACCGCGGCCAGCCCGGCGCTCAGGCCGCGGGCGGTGAGCAGCGGGATGAGGGTCAGGCTGGCCGCGTACAGACCGAACGCCGTCAGCGTCAGCGCGGTCGCCAGGAGCAGGAACGGGCGGCTGGTGACCACCGCGGCCACGTCGACCCGCTCGGCGCCGGGCTGGTCGATGGCCGGGTGCCAGGGCGGGGTGAGGGCCAGGGCGTGCAGCGGGATCGTCACCACCGCCAGCACGACGGCGAGCACCAGGTAGGTCTCCCGCCACTCCAGGTGCGCGAGCAGCACGCTGGTCAGCGGGGCGAACACGGTGCTGGCCAGCCCCGCCGCCAGGGTGAGCACTGTCAGCGCCCGCACCCGGGCGGGCCCGTACCAGCGGGTCAGCGCGGCGAACGCGGCTTGGTAGAACACCGCGGCCATCGCAACACCGGCGACCAGCCACGCCGCGGCGAACCACAGCAGGGTGGGGGCGGTGGCAATGCCGACCGTGGCGGCCACGGCGAGAACCGACCCGGCGGTCATCACCGGCCGGGGCCCGATCCGGTCCAGCCAGCGGCCGACCGGCACCCCGGCAACGGCGGACACCACCAGCCCGGCGGAGAAGGCCGCCGTGGTGGCGGTGGTCGACCAGCCGGTGTCGGCGGTGATCGAGGCCAGTGCGACCGGGAAGGCGTAGTACAGGACGCCCCAGCTGACCACCTCGGTCACGCACAACACCGCCAACGGCCACCAGGACACCGCGTCCCGATGGCCGCCGACGGCTGGTGCGTCCGCGGTCAGCTGCGGGCGCCCGCCTGCGCGGTCTCCGGCTCCGCCGGCGCGGTGCCGCAGCACGAGGCTGCGGGCGCCTGGATCTCGAGTTCGTCGCCGGAGCGGCCGTGCTCGGTGCCGGTGGGGAAGCCGAGCTCGGCGTCCACCCGCTCCCCCAGGTCCGTCGAGCACACCCCGGTCGAGGGCAGGTGCAGCTGCACGTCATCGGCGGCCGTGGTGTCCCCGGCCAGCGCGGCGGCGATGGAGCGGACCTGCTCGTAGCCGGTGGCCAGCAGGAACGTCGGGGCCCGGCCGTAGGACTTCATGCCGGCCAGGAAGAACCCGTCGTCGGGGTGGGTCAGCTCGCGGTATCCGTGCGGGGGCACCGTGCCGCAGGAGTGGAAGTCCGGGTCGATCAACGGCGCCAACCGCGACGGGGACTCCACCCCCGGGTCCAGGTTCAGCCGCACCTCCCGCAGCATCTCCAGGTCCGGCCGGAACCCGGTCGCGGCAGCCACCGCGTCCACGGTCAGCTCCAGCGGCGCCTGGTCCCGGCCGATGCCGCGCACGACGATCTGGTCCGCGACCGGGGTCAGTTCGGTGATCGTGACCTCCCGGTGCAGGGTGATCGCGCCGGTCGCCACGGCCGCCTTGAGGTCCGAGCCGAGCAGACCGCGGGCGGGCAGGCCGTCGGAGTCCCCGCCGCCGTACAGGCGGGCCGGCGACCGGCCCCGGATCGCCCAGCTGATCTCCGTACTGGGCTCCTCACCCTGCAGGCGGGTCAGGGCCAGCAGTGTGTTCGCCGCCGAGTGCCCCATCCCGACGACCAGGGTGTGCCGGCCGGCGAAGCGTGCCCGGTCCCGGCCCAGCACGTCGGGCAGCGGCCCGACCAACCACCTCTCGGCCGCGGACTCCCCCACCGCCGGCAGGCCGGAGGCGCCCAGCGGGTTGCGCTGACCCCAGGTCCCCGAGGTGTCGATGACCGCCCGGGCGGTCAGGTCGACCACCGCCCCCTCGCGCACGGTGCGGACCAGGTAGGGCCGGCCCTCCCGGCCCAGGCCGCGGGTCTTGTCCACCCCGACCCGGGTCACCGCCACCACGCGGGTCCCGGTGTGGATCCGCGGCGCCAGCTCCGGCGTCGCCGCCAGCGGCGCCAGGTAGTCAGCGACCAGCTCGGCGCCAGTCGGCAGCTCATCGGCGGCCGGGGACTCCCAACCGGTGCGCTCCAGCAGCCGGGCCCCGGCGGCATCGACGTCGTACTCCCACGGAGAGAACAACCGCACGTGCCCCCACTGCGCCACCGCGGCCCCCGGCCGGTCACCCGCCTCCAGCACCAACGGCTCCAGGCCGCGCTCGAGCAAGTGCGCTGCGGCAGCCAGACCGACCGGGCCGGCACCGATCACAACGACAGGGAGGTCTGAGGTGGTGGGGGCACTCATGGGCTCAACCTAACAGCGGATGCTGTTGACAACAACAGGTGCCATACTTGGTGCGTGACCCAGGACCTGGACGTGCGCCTGCTCGGTGTCGACGAGCTCACCTCACCCGCCGACCGCGCACGCCTGCTCGCCCCCCAGCTCAAGGCCCTGGGCGACCCCAACCGACTACACCTGGTGCTGCTGCTCGCCGAAGGGCCGGCCACCGTCCGCGAGCTCACCGACGCCAGCGGCATGGGCCAGACCCTCGTCAGCCACCACCTCGCCCCCCTCCGCGAGGAAGGCCTGGTCGCCGTCACTCCCCGCGGGCGCAGCAACGTCTACGCCCTGTGCTGCGAAGCCCTCGCCGGCCCCGTCAAGACCCTCGCCACCCTCGCCGCCCTCACACCCGAAGGCGCCGACGCCTGCTGCCGCTGAACAGGCGCCCCCGGTTTCGGAACGAGTTCTGAGCCCGAATCGGTAGGACCGAATACCGGGGTTCTTGACACCCGGCTACTCGATCAGCCGACGGTGCTGCGACCCCTGGCCGCTCGATCCTCAGTCGTGGACCGGGGCCTCGTGGGCGCGGTGGGTCGCAGATTCGAGCTGGAAGGTGCAGTGCTCCATGTCGAAGTGCTCCCCGAGGCACTCGCCGAGACTGTCGAGCACCCGCCCTCCGTGGCCGTCGGCCAGGGCTGCCTCCTCGACGACGACGTGGGCGGACAGTGCCTTTGATCCAGAGGTGATCGTCCAGGCGTGGAGATCGTGGACGTCGAGAACATCTTGGGTGTTCAGGATGTGTTGGCGAACCTGGGTCATGTCGACGTCTCGGGGTGCGTTCTCGAGCAGGACGTCGAGGGCGTCGCGGAGCAGTGACCAGGCCCGTGGGAGGACGAGTGCACCGACGACGAGGGAGGCCACGATGTCGGCACCGGTCCATCCGGTGGTGATGATCAGGATTGCCGCGACGATGACGGCGAAGGAGCCCAGGGCGTCACCGAGGACTTCGAGGTAGGCGCCGCGCATGTTCAGGGACTTGTCTTGGCCGGCTCGCAGGATGGCCAGTGAGGCCAGGTTGGCGACCAGGCCGAGGACGGCGGCGGCGAGCATGACTCCCGAGCGGATCTCGGGTGGGTCCCCGATCCGTTGGATGGCCTGCACGACGATGTAGATGCCGATGCCGAGCAGCAGCAGGCTGTTGCCCAGGGCGGCGAGGACCTCGACGCGTTGCCAGCCGAACGTCCGGCGGGTGGAGGCAGCTCGCTGTGCCAGGGTCACGGCCACCAGGGCGAGGACGACGCCGAGGCTGTCGGTGGCCATGTGTCCGGCGTCGGCGAGCAGCGCCAGGGAGCCCGAGATCAGTGCGCCGATGATCTGGATGACCAGGACTGTGACGGTGATGGCCAGGACCAGCATCAGTCGTCGTCGGTAGCCGGCCGAGACCGTAGCCCCGGGGGCTGGTGCGTGGCTGTGGTCGTGTCCCATGGCTCCCTCAACTCATATGCAGTGCTGCGCATGTCACCATGTCATGGTGTGGCCCGTCGCGCCAGCGGGTGCCCGGGGTGGCGGGCGCAGTCGGCCTGCCTGGGGCTGAGGTGGCGACCGACGGGGTTCAGCTGCAGGGGCCGCCCATGTCGATTCCTCGAGCGCGCAGCCAGGGCATGGGGTTGGTGCGGCCCTGGTACATGCCCTGGCTGTGCACCTCGAAGTGCAGGTGGGGGCCGGTGGACTGGCCTCGGTTGCCGACCTCGGCGATGAGCTGGCCGGCGGTGACTCGGTCCCCGGTGGTGACGAAGTAGTCGTTGATGTGGCCGTAGACGGTGACCGAACCGTCGTCGTGCTGGATATAGACGGCCAGCCCGAAGCCGGTGGCCGCGCCGGCCCGAACGACCCGACCGGCGATCGGGGCGTAGATCGGGGTGCCGATCGAGGCAGCGATGTCCAGGCCGTTGTGCATCTGGCCCCACCGCATCTCATAGCAAGAGGTGAAGCGGCCACTGGTGGGTGCCACCCCGCCACCGGAGGTGATGGGGCCTCCAGCGGGTGCGCTGGGGCGGCTGGTTGCCCCACCGCCGCCCGCCGGCGTGGCCGGCCGATTGGTGTTCTGCGCCTGGGCGGCCTGCTGGGCGAGGGCGGCAGCAGCCGCGTTGGCCTCAGCGGAGGCTGCTCGCTGTTGCGCTTGCTGCGTGGCCGCCCAGGCGGCGTATCCATCGCGCTGCCCTTGCAGCTCCAGGAGGGCGACCTGGGCGTCTTGCAGTTGCTGCTGCAGCAGGGCCTGTTCCACCTGCAGGCTGTCGGTCGATGCCTGCGCTCGCGACGCCACGTCCGCGGCTGTCGCCGCCGTGGTCGCGGCGGCCGCCTGGGCGGCCACTTGATCGTTGACTGCGGCGTCGGCCAGCGAGGCGGCGTTGGCCTGGCGCAGTTGTGCGGCTTCCAGCTGGGTCAACACGGTCACCCGGTCTGCGGCCAGGTACTGCAGCGTCGCAGCCTGCTGGAGGACTTCGGAGGGCCCAGCTGCCGACAGCAGTGCCGCCACCCCGCCCAGGTCGCTGCCCCGCATGAAGGTCTGCGCCCCCAGGTCCCCGACCGCTGATCGGGCCGCCTGGGCGGCGGTGGTGGCCGCCGACAGTTCACCGGCCGCGACCTCGGCGGCCTCCTGGGCGCGCTCGAGGTCGGCCTCGGCGACGAGCTGGGCATCGGCGGCGGCCGCGGCGGCCGCGTTGGCCTGCTCGAGCTGCGCCTGGGCGTCGGCAACGCTGGCGGCCAGCCGGCCGACGTCGGCGGCCACGGCTTGCTGCTGCTGCTGCGCGGCGGAAATCTCCCCGTCACTGGGGTTGGTCGGTGCCGCCATCACCGGCGTGGTCGACCAGCTCAACGCCATCGCCAACACCCCTGCGACCAGGCACGACAGGGACCTTCGACGAACCGTCTTCGATCCAGACCATCGTGTTCGTTCGGCGGCACCCACTGCTCAACCACTCCCCCATTAACCACTACCTGTCCTAGTACTAACGACCTGCGTGGTGGGGTCCTTGAGGTCACGGCCCCAAGGAGTGAGGCCCGGCGGGGCTGCACGATGTCGATCACAGCAAGCGGCCCGGCGTTGCCGCCTGCTCACGCACACCGGCTACCGAGGGTGATGCCCCGCTGGGCGAGCCAGGGCGCTGGGTTGGTCCGGGTGGCGTACAGGCCACCGACGTGCGTCTCGATGTGCAGGTGCGGACCGGTGGACTGACCTCTGTTACCGACCTCGGCGATCAGTTCACCGGCCTGGACTGCCTGACCGGCGGTGACGAAGAACTGGTTGATGTGCCCGTAGAGGGTGATGGTGCCGTCGGGGTGCTGGATGTAGACGGCCAGACCGAACCCGTTGGCTGGGCCGGCGTCCAGGACGATCCCTTCCTCAGGGGCGTAGATGGGTGTGCCGATGGGTGCGGCGATGTCGATGCCGTTGTGGTTGGCGCCCCCTCGGGCCCCGTAGCAAGAGGTCACCCGGCCGGCGACCAGATCGCCACCGGATCCTTCGAGGGTGGCTTGCTGGGCGGCCACGACCCCCTCGGGGTCGTCGATTCCCTGCTCGGCCAAGGCGTTGACCTGCGCAGCCTGAAGTTGCTCCTGCAGGGTGTCCAGCTCGGCGGCTGCCTGGGTATAGCTGTCCTGGGCGGCCGCCAGCTGGGCGGCCGCTTGGACGTCGGCGGCCTGTGCCGCGGCCAGGGCGTCCTGCTGTCGTTGGACGGCTTGGCGGGCGACTAGGTCGGCGACCTCCTGCTGGTCTTGTACCTGCTCGAGGACGTCGAGGTCCTCGGCGCGGTGGTCGGCCAGGACGGCCAGGGTGGTGGCTCGGGACAGGAGGTCGTCGGGGTCGTCGGAGTCCAGGAGCAGTCCGGCCTGGGTGAGGTCCCCGGAGCCCATGAAGGCCGCGCGCCCGGCTGCAGCCACCTCGGTCTGGGCTTGAGCGGTCTGGGCTTGGGCGGCCAGGGCAGCGGCTGCTGCATCGGCGGCAGCTGCGGCGGCCGTGTCCAGCTCTACGGTGGCCAGCCGGGTGAGCTCGACGGTGGCCTCGGCTTCGACGGTCGCCTGGTCCAGCTCGGCCTGGGCGGCATCGACTAGACCCTGCAGGCGCGCTGCCTGCTCCGGGGCGGTTTCCCCAGCTGGTGAAGCTGGCGCGGCCGACGAGACCTCAGGTGCAGCGGCGGGTGGATCGGCTGGTGCCGCTGCCGCCGCGCCCGGGGGTCCCAGGACGGTCAGTGCGACGAGCGCCCCGATGGTCGCTGCGGTGCTCAGGCGGTGTGCCGTGGCTGGCAGATGGGCGGCGCCCCCGGCGCGGGAGCCGAGGGGTGTCGAGCGATGTCGCAGGAGGTTCTCGCGCAGGGTCGCCACAGTGGGGCGGGCTCCGTTCTTCCCTTCCGCCTACCGAGTTAGCTGACGGGTTCGGGCTGGAAGGAGCCCTACTGCAAGCGCAGATTCACCCCAGGAACTCATGGGTCCCCGGTCCCCCGGCCCGGGTGGGCCGGCGGTTCGGCGGGTCTGCGTGGGGACCCGGGCAGGGTTCGTGGCCCAGGCAGACCCCGCCAACCTACTAGTTCATTTAGTAGACGTCACGGTTTGGTCTCGATCGTTGGGTCGACGTCCTCCAGACGCCCGGGTTCGGGACGGGGGCCGGCTGGTTCCGCTGACCTGTGCGGCCCTGCGCGCCACACCCGCCCGATGGCCAGCACGGCAGCGGTGATTCCCAGGAGAAGGGCCAGGACCGCAGCTGTCCGTTGATCATCGAGTGCGGGCCCCCGCCAAGTGGGATCGATCTCAGCCCACCAGGTGGGAGCAAGGACATCGGGCCACAGCAGCAAGGCAGTGGAGGCCACCGCGTGGAGGGCCGCCCAGATGAGGATCCAACGCACCCGGATCGCGCGGGAGAGCTTGCTGTCGAACCAGGACCGAACAAGGAGGGCGCCCGCCGCCGAGGTGGCGAGCACGGACACCACGTGGGCAGCGTGCGACCGCAGCGTCAGCTCCAGGACCGGTCCGGTCGCGCCCAGGTAGACCACGACCGCGAACACCGCCAGGGCCGGGCCCGGACGACGCAGGAGCTGGGTGACCCGACTGCTGGAGAAGGCCTGGACCCACTCGGCGGGGCCCCGGTCGTCGCGACCGGAGTCAGGCCTGGCGCCGGCGGGGGCGCAGTACTGCTGGGCGAGCAGCTTGCCTGGGCGGGCCAGGACCAGCAGGGCCGACCCGAGCAGGGCCAGCAGCAGGTACTGCAGCATGTGCGCAGGCATCCAGACCTGGGCGTAGCGGGCCAGCCCGCTCGTAGTGGCCAGCACCATCACCGCCGCCCAGCCCACCAGGCAGGCGGTGCGCCGCGCCGGCCAGGGGCCACCGCGGTGGGTCTGTGCTCGCACCGCCCACAGGTAGGCCGCCACCCCGACGGCGGTCAGCAGGGGGAACAGGGGGTCGGGGTAGGGCTCCCACAACTGTGTCCACCACCGTCCGCCGACGGGGTCGGGGGGCAGGGCGAAGCCCAGGGTGTCGAAGGTGCTGCCTTCCTCCTGCCCTGGCCGATCGGTGGGTCGAGGAGTGGGGGTGCGCGACAGCGAGACTGCGATGCCGATGGTGGTGGCGAAGGCAAGCACTTCACCTGCAGCCAGTCGCCGGAACGCCGTCGGGTTGCCCGCGGCCAGCGCAGGAAGGGTTCGGCGTCGGTGCGCCCAGCCCATCACTCCCAGCAGGATCAACGCCGCGGTCTTGGCCAGCACCTGCCGGCCGTAGTCGGTGTCGATCAGGTCGGACAGGTGCGACATGCGGGTGGAAGCAGTGAGCATCCCGCTGACGGCGACCAGGCCGACCAAGACGGGTGCCGCTGTGCTGAACCGGGTGGACGCGGCCGCCAGCACCCCTGGAGGAACTCGCCGGATGAGCAGCAGCGCAAGCACCCCCCCTGCCCACGCCAGGACCCCGACGATGTGCAGAGCGAGGCCGGACACCGCGGCCTGGTGGCTACCCGATCCAGCCGCGTGCCCGGTGAACACCGGTGGAAGGCTTGCCAACAGCGCGACCAGCAGAAGCGCCAGGCTGCCGCCGGTGGTCAGGACCCGCCGGGCGCCGATGACCACCGCGGCGGTCAAGACCACGACCATGGCCTGGGCTTGGCCCTGCGGGATGGTGGTCACGAACGACCACAGCCCTCGGCCGCTGACCGACTGCAGGTCGGTGCCCAGGAAGTCAGCCAGCTGCAGCGGAGCCAAGATGGCTGCGCTCAGGCTCCAGATCGCGCCCGGCCACGCGGCCAGCCGCGTCCAGCGGTGGCCGGCCACGCTCATCCGCTGATGGCCAGGGGCCAGCAAAGCGGCGGCGAGCAGGCACCCCGCGGTGGCCACCGCGGCCAAGTCGCTGAGGACCTTGACGGCGGGGATGGCCCCGGTCACCGCGGCAGAGGCGGTCGGCAGACCTGGCAGGGCGACGGGGGCCAAGGACCCGGAGGTTGCCAGCAGTGCTACGGCGACACCGACACCCAGGGCTGCAGCCACCGTGACCACCACCAGCAACGCGGGGCGGCTGGTCAGCTCCGCGAGCCCCCGCCGGACCGTCCCGCTGAGCCCTGGGTCTGTCGGAGATCCCTTTCGCGCAGGACCGCCGCCGATGCTCGCCGCAAGGCGCGCGGAGCCCGCAGGCGTGGGACGGGTGGAGGTGGGCTCGTCAGGTGCCGGTGTCACGCCCGGCGGCGGCGAACGAGGGCGTACCCGCCGATTCCCAGGACGGCGATCAGCGCGAGGATCCCGCCCACCAGACCGCCGGAGATTCCGCTGTCGTCCTGGGCAGCTGCGGTCTCTACTGCCGACCCACCCTCGCCCTTGATCGACGCGGACCGGGAGGACTCCGCGGGGAGCGCCGCGCTGTCTGAGGTTGCCGCAGCGCTGCTGCTGGGCAGCTCGACCGGTGTGTAGGTGAAGCCGTAGGTGCCCTGGATCGTGTGCCCGTCGGCGGACACGATCCGGTAGGACACCCCGTAGTCGCCTGCTGAGGTCATCGCCACGGGTTGGGAGACCACGTCACCGCTGACGGTGGGGTCGGCGGTGACCACGTCGGCGCCGGTGGGGTCCAAGACGGCAATCTGGGCGAACCCGGGCTGCACTCCGTCGGAGAAGGTGAGCTCCAGGGCGTCAGCCACGTCGGTGACTGTGCTGTCGACCGCGGGGTTCGCCGACTCCAGGTCGCTGTGCGCCTGGGCCGGACCGGCTCCTAGCACGACGGCGGTCATCACCGAGGCGATGACGAGCACGCGGTGCCGCAGCCGAGCGCCGGCCATGGCGCGGAGGGCCCCCTGCCGTCGGCTTGCGCGGGGCGGGGTGGTGGGACGCGGGGACACGAAGGGCTCCTGGGTCGGTGACTGCGCGTGGGTGGGAAGCCCGCCGAAGGGCGCGTCTTCCACCGTGGTTGTCGCCAATGACGCTGAGTTGGTTCCCCGCGGCTCAGGTGGGGTCGGGGTCATTGGCCCCGGCGCGCTTGCCGGTGCCCTCGAGCACCTCGCTGGCGTAGGTGCCGTGCTTCCCGCCGGCGTGCGCCTCGCGGTCCAGGCGGTCCCTCAGGTGCGGGTAGTGCAGCTCGAACGCCGGCCGCTCGGACCGGATGCGCGGGATCTCGGTGAAGTTGTGCCGCGGCGGCGGGGACGACGTGGCCCACTCCAGGGAGTTGCCGTGGCCCCACGGGTCATCGCGCAGGGCCAGCTGGCCGTACTTCCAGGACTTCACCACGTTGTAGAAGAACGGGAGCATCGAGGCACCCAGGATGAACGAGCCGATCGTGGAGATCGTGTTCAGGGTGGTGAACCCGTCGGTGGGCAGGTAGTCGGCGTACCGGCGGGGCATGCCCTGGTTGCCCAGCCAGTGCTGCACCAAGAAAGTCATGTGGAACCCGATGAAGGTCAGCCAGAAGTGCACCTTGCCCAGCCGCTCGTCCATCATCCGGCCGCACATCTTGGGGAACCAGAAGTAGATGCCGGCGTAGGCGGCGAACACCACGGTGCCGAACACCACGTAGTGGAAGTGCGCGACGACGAAATAGCTGTCGTTGAGCTGCCAGTCCAGGGGCGGGGAGGCCAGCAGCACACCGGTCAGCCCACCGAGCAGGAAGGTGATGAGGAATCCCATCGCGAACAACATCGGGGCCTCGAACGTCAACTGACCGCGCCACATCGTGCCGATCCAGTTGAAGAACTTGATCCCGGTCGGGACCGCGATCAGGTAGGTCAGGAAGCTGAAGAACGGCAGCAGCACCGCGCCGGTGGCGTACATGTGGTGCGCCCACACCGTCAACGACAGCGCCCCGATCCCGATGATCGCGAACACCATTCCCTTGTAGCCGAACAACGGCTTGCGGGCGAACACCGGGATGATCTCGGAGATGATCCCGAAGAACGGCAA
>NZ_FMUH01000004.1 GCF_900101025.1 Klenkia marina
GCTACAGCGGTGGTTCGGGTGCTCGTGCGGTGATGCAGGCCGACGGCAACCTGGTGGTGTACGGGGGCCGTGGTGAGGCGTTGTGGTCCACGCGGACGTATGCCTCGTCGGGTGGGTCGGTCCGGTTGTCCGATGACGGTGCGGTGGTGGTGTCGTCGGGTTCGGGGGCTGTGCTGTGGTCCTCGGGGTCCGATGACCGTTCGGTGCTGCGTGCTGGTCAGCGGTTGTTCGGTGGTCAGTCGTTGGTCTCGGCCAACGGTGCGTACCGGTTGGTGGTGCAGGCCGACGGGAACCTCGTCGTGCAGTCCGCTGGCGGTGCCGTCCTCTGGACGCAGGGGGGTGCCCCCGGCGGGAGCCTGATCATGCAGACGGACGGGAACCTCGTGCACTACCGTCCGGACGGCTCCGCCTCCTGGGCCTCCCGGACCTGGTCACCGAACCTGGCGACTGCACGTCTGCTCGACGACGGCGTCCTCGTGGTCGTCGACGCGGATGCCAGAGCGCTGTGGGCCAGGTCGCCCTAGTCCGTGTCGGCGATGGTGCAGAGGACGGCGCCGCTGGTGACGCCCGCCCCGACCTCGGCGGTGAGGCCGGTGATGGTGCCGGCCTTGTGGGCGACGATGGGCTGCTCCATCTTCATCGCCTCCAGGACGACCACCAGGTCACCGGTCGCGACGGTGGCGCCGTCCTCGACGGCCACCTTGACGATCGTGCCCTGCATGGGCGAGGTGAGGCTGTCCCCGGACGCTGCCCCACCGCCGGATCCGCCGCCCCGCTTGCGCGGCTTGGCCTTCGCGCCGGCCGCGGGCGCACCGCCACCGGCGGCGAGGCCGGCGGGCAGGGAGACCTCGAGACGGCGGCCGCCGACCTCGACGACGACGGTCTGGCGCTCCTCGGGCTCGTCGGACTCGCCTGCGGCGCCGTAGGGCTGGACCTGGTTGTCCCACTCGGTCTCGATCCACCGGGTGTGCACGGTGAACGGCTCGGACGTGAAGGCTTCGTCGCGCACCACGGCGCGGTGGAACGGGATGACCGTGGGCATGCCCTCGACGGTCAACTCGTCCAGGGCCCGGGCGGCCCGCTGCAGGGCCTCGGCCCGGGTCGCGCCGGTGACGATCAGCTTGGCCAGCATCGAGTCGAAGGCACCGGCCACCTCGCCACCGGCGACGACGCCGGAGTCCCAGCGCACGCCCGGGCCCTGCGGCACCGACAGCGCGGTGACCGGGCCGGGGGCGGGCATGAAGCCGCGCCCGGCGTCCTCGGCGTTGATGCGGAACTCGATGGAGTGCCCGCGCGGGGTGGGGTCCTCGGTGATCTCCAGCGGCAGGCCCTCGGCGATGCGGAACTGCTGGCGCACGAGGTCCAGACCGCTGGTCTCCTCGCTGACCGGGTGCTCGACCTGCAGGCGGGTGTTCACCTCGAGGAACGAGATGTCGCCGTCGACGCCGACCAGGTACTCCACCGTGCCGGCACCGACGTAGTCAGCGCCACGGACGATGTCCTTGGCCGATGAGTGGATGCGGGCCCGCTGCTCGTCGGTGAGGAAGGGCGCCGGCGCCTCCTCCACGAGCTTCTGGTTGCGCCGCTGCAGCGAGCAGTCGCGGGTGCCGACGACGACGACGTTGCCGTGGGTGTCGGCGAGCACCTGGGCCTCGACGTGGCGGGGCTTGTCGAGGAACTTCTCCACGAAGCACTCGCCGCGCCCGAAGGCCGACACGGCCTCGCGGACGGCGGAGTCGAACAGCTCGGGGATCTCCTCCATCGTCCGGGCGACCTTCAACCCGCGCCCGCCACCGCCGAACGCGGCCTTGATGGCCACCGGCAGGCCGTGCTCCTCGGCGAAGGCGACGACCTCGTCGCCGTTGGCCACGGGGTCCTTCGTGCCGGGCACGAGCGGGGCGCCGGCCTTGGTGGCGATGTGCCGGGCCTGCACCTTGTCCCCGAGGGCGATGATCGCGGCGGGGGAGGGACCGATCCAGGTCAGCCCGGCGTCGAGGACGGCCTGGGCGAAGTCGGCGTTCTCGGAGAGGAACCCGTAGCCGGGGTGCACGGCGTCGGCGCCGGACCGCTGCGCGACCTCGATGATCTTCTCGATCACCAGGTAGGACTCACCCGGGGTGTTGCCACCGAGCGCGAAGGCCTCGTCGGCCACCCGCACGTGCAAGGCGTCGCGGTCGGGGTCGGCGTAGACGGCGACGCTGGTCAGGCCGGCGTCCTTGCAGGCGCGGGCGACCCGGACGGCGATCTCGCCGCGGTTGGCGATCAGGACCTTCTGCACTGCGCACAGCCTCCTCGATGAGAACCGCCTGGACTGTAGCCAGGCGCGGTGCCGTCTGCGACACAGGGCAGCCGTCCCCCGGCAGCTCAGTGGCGCAGCTCACGGGAGGTGAGGTGGGCGGCCTGTGGCCGCTGGGGCTCGTGCAACGGGACGGACGGACCCCTCCGGCACGACGTCCGCTCCGCGCTGTGGTGCTGGATGCCGGGTGGGTGGGGCCGTAGTTTGTCGACATGACGTCTGGACCGAACACGCCGCCGTCCACGGAGCCGCTGAACGCCTCCCACGACGACGACCCCGCCGGGTACGACGAGATGCGCGCGGCGGGTCACATGGCTCGCCGTCGGCTGGCGTTCTACGACGAGGTGGTCCGCGGCTCGGAGGGCACCGTCGTGGAGATCGGCATGGGTACCGGTGTGCTCCTGCGCGAGCTCGCCAAGCGCCACCCCGATCGCTCGTTCGTCGGGGTCGAGCCGTTGGCCAACTACGTGGAGTTCGCCCGGGAGCGCGCCGCGGAGGAGGGCCTAAGGAACGTGCGGGCTGAGGTGGGCACGGGTGAGGACCTCGTCGCGGCCGTCGGGGCGGGCGCCGCGGGACTGGTGATCAGCGTCGACATGCTCCACCACGTCGCGGACGTGCGCGAGGTCGCCGACCAGGTGGCCCGGGCCGCAGCCCCGGGCTGCCAGTGGCGGGCGATGGAGCCCAACCGGGTCCACCCCTACGTCCTGGCCTACCACGTGCTGACCGACGGCGAACGGACCTTCCCCGTGCGGCCCTTCCTGCGCACGGCCGCTGCAGCTGGGTGGCGCCTCCAGGGTCGGCGGAACCTGTACCTGTACCCGAGCACGGTGGCCCGCGTCCCTGCGTGGGCCGAGAAGGTCGAGCGGCGACTCGAAGGGCTCCGGCCCGTCGCCGGAGCGGTGGTGCTGGACCTCCGCAAGGTCGGCTGAGCTGGTCAGCGGGTCCAGAAGTCGGTGATGGTGAGCCCCAACCGACCGAGCTGGACCCGCAGGAGCGGCAGGGACAGGCCGACGACGGCGGTGGGGTCGCCCTCGACGCGGCGGACGAAGGGTGCGCCGAGGCCGTCGAGGGTGAAGGCGCCGGCGACCTGCAGCGGCTCACCGCTGCCGACGTAGGCGTCGAGCTCGGCGTCCGTGGGGACGGCGAAGTGCACGGTGGTCGACGAGACGGCCACGTCCCGCCGCGTGATCGCCCCGTCGCGGACGTCGAGCAGGGCCTGACCGGTGTGCAGGACACCGCTGCGGCCACCCATGCGGCGCCACCGCAGCCGGGCGTCGTCGGCGTCGGTCGGCTTGCCTAGCGGCTGACCGCGGAACTCCAGCACGGAGTCGGCACCGATCACCAGCGCGTCGGTCTCCTGCGCGGCGACCGCCTGCGCCTTCGCGGTCGCCAGCAGCGCGACCAGCTCGGCGACGCGGGGGGAGGAGATCGCGGTCTCGTCCACGCCGGAGACGACGACCTCGGGGGACAGGCCGGCCTGGCGCAGCAGCTGCAGCCGCGCCGGGGAGGCGGACCCGAGGACCAGGCGGCGGCTCATGCGAACCGTCCCGAGGCCCGCCAGCCGCCCGGCCCCGCCTGCAGCGGACGGCGGAACCCGTCGGCCCGCGACGCCCAGGCGCCGACCGGGGTCGGGCGCACCCGCTCGCGCCGCTGCGACAGCGCGGCGACGACCGCGGTGAGCGCGGCCAGTTCCTCGTCGGTCGGTGCCCCGGAGACCACCCGTAGCAAGGGTGCGGCCTGCTCGCTCACAGCGGGATGTTCCCGTGCTTCTTGGCCGGCAGGGTCTGGCGCTTGTTGGCCAGCACGCGCAGGGCCTTGGTGACCTGGATGCGGGTGTGCGAGGGCAGGATGACCGCGTCGACGTAGCCGCGGTCGGCCGCGATGTAGGGGTTGGCCAGCGTGTCCTCGTACTCGGCGATGAGCTCGGCGCGACGCTCGTCGGGGTTGTCGGCCTCGGCGAGCTCGCGCCGGTACAGGATGCCGACCGCGCCCTGGGCGCCGACCACGGCGATCTGGGCGGTGGGCCAGGCGAGGTTGACGTCGGCCCCGAGGTGCTTGGAGCCCATCACGTCGTAGGCGCCGCCGTAGGCCTTGCGCGTGATGACGGTGACCAGCGGGACGGTCGCCTCGGCGTAGGCGTAGATGAGCTTGGCACCGCGCCGGATGATGCCGTCCCACTCCTGCGAGGTGCCGGGCAGGAAGCCGGGGACGTCGACGAACGTGAGCACCGGGATGCCGAAGGCGTCGCACGTGCGCACGAAGCGGGCGGCCTTCTCGCTGGCGTCGATGTCGAGCGTGCCGGCGAACTGCGTCGGCTGGTTGGCGACCACCCCGACCGGTCGGCCCTCGACCCGGCCGTAGCCGATGAGGATGTTGGGCGCGAACAGCTCCTGGACCTCGAGGAACTCGCCGTCGTCGAGCACGTGCTCGATGACGGTGTGCATGTCGTAGGGCGAGTTCGCCGAGTCCGGGACGAAGGTGTCGAGCTCGCGGTCCTCGTCCGTCACGCCGTCGAGCGACACGTCGACGGGGGCGACGTCGAGCACGGGCAGCGGGTCGAGGTTGTTGGCCGGCAGGTAGGACAGCAGCGTCTTGACGTAGTCGAGCGCGTCCTCCTCGTCGGAGCCCAGGTAGTGCGCCACACCGGACTTCGTGTTGTGGGTGCGCGCGCCGCCGAGCTCCTCGAGGGTGACGTCCTCGCCGGTGACGGTCTTCACGACGTCGGGCCCGGTGATGAACATCTGGCTGGTCCCGTCCACCATCACGACGAAGTCGGTGAGGGCGGGGGAGTAGACGTGCCCGCCGGCGTTGGCGCCCATGATCAGCGAGATCTGCGGGACGACGCCCGAGGCGTGCACGTTGCGCCGGAAGATCTCGCCGTACAGGCCGAGGGAGACCACGCCCTCCTGGATGCGCGCGCCGCCGCCCTCGTTGATGCCCACGACCGGGCAGCCGTTGGCGATCGCGAAGTCGAGCACCTTGACGATCTTCTCGCCGTAGACCTCGCCGAGCGCGCCGCCGAAGCTGGTGACGTCCTGGCTGAAGACGGCGACCGGGCGCCCGTCGACGGTGCCGTAGCCGGTGACCACGCCGTCACCGAAGGGGCGCTTCTTCTCCAGCCCGAAGTTGGTGGAGCGGTGCCGGGCGAACTCGTCGAACTCGGTGAAGGAGCCCTCGTCGAGCAGGAAGGCCACCCGCTCGCGCGCGGTCATCTTCCCGGCGGCGTGCTGCTTCTCGACAGCCTTCTCCGACCCCGCGTGCAGTGCCTCCTGCTGCCGGCGCTCGAAGTCGGCGATCTTGCCCGCCGTGGTGTGCACGTCGATGCCGTCGGGGACGCTCTCGCCGGCGTCCTGCAGTTCAGCCGCGCTCACGTGACCTCAGCCCTCCCAGCGAACCGTCGGCCCCTGCTCCGCTGCGGAGGCCATCCGCACCGGCCGTAGCGTAGGGGACATGGACGACACCGGCTCGGGGCGCTACCGGGACCTCGACCGCCCCGGCCTCGACGCCGTGGCCCTGGTCACAGCTCTGCGGCGCGGTGGCGGGCTGTGGCGCGAGGTCGAGGTCGTCGACGAGATCGGCTCCACCAACGCGGCGCTGGCTGCCCGCGCCGACGGCGAGGACGAGGGCCTGGTCCTGGTCGCCGAGCACCAGGTGGCCGGCCGTGGCCGGCTCGACCGCACGTGGACGTCCCCGCCGCGGGCCGGGGTGACCGTGTCGGTCCTGCTGCGGCCCGACGTCCCGGCGGCCCGCCGCGGCTGGTTGTCGATGCTCACCGGCGTCGCCCTGGCCGAGTCGCTGTCGGGCCTGGCGCGGACGTCGCTCAAGTGGCCCAACGACCTGCTCGCCCCCGACGGCCGCAAGCTCGCCGGCATCCTGGCCGAGGTCGCCGACGGCGGTGTCGTGGTCGGTGTCGGCCTGAACGTGAGCACCCGTCCCGACGAACTGCCCGACACCGGGACGTCGCTGTCCGAGCTGACCGGCGACGTGGTCGACCGCGCCCCGGTGCTGCTGGGGTACCTGCGCGAGCTGGAGACGCGCTACCGCCGGTGGGTCGAGCACGCCGGCGACCCGGTGTCCTCCGGGCTGGCCGCCGACTACCTGGCCTGGTGCTCCACGGTCGGGGCCGACGTCCGCGTGACGATGCCCGACGACACCGTGCTGGACGGCGTCGCCGAGGCCGTCGACTGGGACGGCCGGCTCGTCGTGCGCACGCCCGAGGGACGGGTGGAGCTGTCCGCCGGGGACGTCCGACACGTACGGCCCGCGTCGCGCGAGCGGTGACGACGGCGCCGTCGTCGGCCATCCTGGTGGTGTGGCCTACCCCGACAAGCTGCTGGCCGACGACGAAGAGGTCGTCCGGCACCTGCACCCGCACTGGCTGACCGTCTTCTGGCCGCTGGTCGCCTTCCTGGCGCTCGTGGGCCTGGGCTCGTTCGGTGCGGCCCTGATCCCCGAGGGCTCGAACCAGGGCGTCTTCCGGCTGGTGGTCCTGGTCGTCGTGCTGGTGCTGGCCGTGCCGCTCGTCGCCGTCCCGCTGCTGCGCTGGCGGACGACGCACTACATCATCACGACGCACCGGATCCTGCACCGCGTCGGCATCCTGTCCCGCACCGGCCGGGACATCGGGCTCTCCCGGATCACCGACGTGTCCTACACGCAGACGCTGTGGGACCGGATCATCAACTCCGGCACGCTCACCATCGAGACCGCGGGGGACGGCGGGTCCACGGTCTGGACGGCGATCCCGGACTCCGACGGCGTGCAGCAGCTGCTCAACCACATGGTCGAGGAGGACGCCGACCGCCGGGCGCAGGAGAGCGCCGGCTACATCGGGCAGTACTACCGAGGCGACACGGGTCCCTTCGAGCCCGGTCGCTGAGCACCGCCCACCGTTCTGTCGGTGGGTCGGCCTAGCGTCGTCGGCATGCGGTTGCTGCACACCTCCGACTGGCACGTGGGCCGGTCCCTGCACGGGACCGACCTGCTGGCCGAGCAGGAGGCCGTGCTCTCCGGCCTGGCCGCGGTCGTGCGCGCCGAGGGGGTCGACGTCGTCGTCGTGGCCGGCGACGTCTACGACCGCGCGGTGCCCTCGGCCGACGCCACCGGCGTGCTCGACCGTGTGCTCTCCCGGTTGCGCGGCGCCGGCGCCACGGTGGTGCTCACCCCGGGCAACCACGACTCCGCCCGGCGGCTGGGGTTCGCGTCGGGCCTGCTCGCCGTGTCCGGGGTGCACGTCCGCGCCACCACCGCCTCCCTCGACGAGCCTGTCCTGCTGGCCGACGAGCACGGCGAGGTCGCGGTCTACGGGTTGCCGTTCCTCGAACCGGAGGTCGCCCGGCACGAGCTCGGCGCCGACCTCGCCCGGTCCCACCAGGCGGTGCTGTCCGCGGCGATGGAGAAGGTGCGCACCGACCTGTACTTCCGTCCCGGCGTGCGGTCCGTGGTGCTGGCGCACGCGTTCGTGCAGGGGGGGCTGCCCAGCGACAGCGAGCGGGACATCGCCGTGGGCGGGGTCGACGTGGTCAGCGCATCGGTGTTCGACGGCGTCGACTACGTCGCCCTCGGTCACCTGCACCGCCCGCAGACGGTCACGCCCCGGGTGCGCTACAGCGGCTCCCCGCTGCCGTACTCCTTCGGCGAGGCAGGCCAGCGCAAGCAGGTCTGGCTGGTCGACCTCGACGCCGAGGGGTTGGCCGAGGTCCGCCCCGTGGCCCTCCCGACCCCCCGCCGGCTCAGCGTCGTCACCGGCGAGCTGGCCGAGCTGCTGGCCGACCCGGCGCACGAGGCGGTCGCCGACGACTTCGTGTCCGCCCGGCTGACCGACCCGGTACGGCCGACCGACGCCATGCGGCGCCTGCGGGCGAGGTTCCCCCACTGCGTGCACCTCGAGTGGGCCGGTACGCCCCGCGACGACGACACCCGCAGCTACACCGACCGGTTGCGCGGCCGCGACGACCTGTCGGTGGCCGACGAGTTCGTGCGGCACGTGCGTGGTGGCGTGGCACCCTCGGCGGCCGAGCGCGAACTGCTGGGGCGGGCACTGGCAGCCGCCGACCGCGAGGAGGTGACCCGGTGAGGGTCCACTCGTTGACGTTGAGTGCGTTCGGCCCCTTCGCCGGCACCGTGTCCGTCGACCTCGACGACGTCGGCCGCGACGGGTTGTTCCTGCTCTGGGGTCCCACCGGCGCGGGCAAGACCACCCTGCTCGATGCCGTGGTCTTCGCCCTCTACGGCTCGGTACCCGGGCCGCGGGGCCAGGAGAAGCGGCTGCGCAGCGACCACGCACCCGCCGGCGTCCGCACCGAGGTCTCCTGTGAGGTCACCCTGGGCGGCGAACGGCTCCGGGTCACCCGGCGGCCCGAGCAGGTCCGCCCCAAGAAGCGCGGCACCGGCACGACCACGGAGCAGGCCCTCCTGCACGTGCAGCGGCTGACCGACGGTGGGTGGGAGCCGGTCAGCACCCGCATCGACGAGGGGTCCGAGCACCTGCGCACGCGGCTGGGGCTCTCGGCCGAGCAGTTCTGCCAGGTGGTGCTGCTGCCGCAGGGCGACTTCGCACGGTTCCTGCGTGCTGAACCCGAGGACCGCAGCCGGTTGCTGCGCACGCTCTTCGACGTCGACCGCTTCGCCCGCGCCGAGGAGTGGCTGGCCGACGAGCGGCGCACCGCCGGTCAGCAGCTCGACCTGGCCCGGGCGTCGCTGGCCGGGCTGTTGGCGCGGGTCGCCCAGGTCGCGGGGGCCGACCTGCCCGAGGACCTCGCGGTCGACCCGGGCGACGTCGCCGTCGAGCGGTGGGTGCGGGCCACCACCCAGGCTGCCCGGTCGAGGGACGAGCAGGCGCATGCCGCGGCCGACGCAACGGGCCACGCGCAGGCCGTGGCCGAGGCGGCGCGGGACGCAGGACGGGCGGCCGCCGAGCGGCACCACCGGCTCGACCGGGCCCGTGCCGACCTCGATGCGCTCACCGCCCGCGAGGCGGAGGTGACCGCGGCCCGGCAACGGTGCGACCGCGCACGGCGCGCCGAACCGGTGCGCGACGCCCTCGAGATGGTCCGCCGTGCAGCTTCGGTGGTCGAGACCGCCGGCGCCGCGCTCCAGGGCGCCGACCGGTCGTGGGCCCGGGTGGCCGCCGGGCGCACCGCGGACGCGGCGACGGCCCGCGAGCTCCGGGCCGGTGCCGCGGTGGCCGAGGGCATGCTCGCCGACGAGCGCCGGGCCGTGGCACTGCAGGAGCAGGTGAGCCGGATGCGGCGGCGGGTGACCGATCTCGACGAGCACCTGGCGCTGGCGCACGGGGCGCTGGCCGGGTCCCCGGCGCGGCAGGCCGAGCTGGAGGGCAGGGTCGAGCGGGCCGCGGCGGCCGAGGCGCGGGTCGACGGCGCCACCGCCGAGCTCGACCGGCTGACCGAGCAGCTCGCGGCCGCCGAGGCAGTCGACAGGCTGGCGGCGCGGGCGACCGCGGGGCAGGCCGAGGTACTGGCGCTGCGCGAGGCGGTCGTCGCCGCCCGGGAGTCGGTGCAGGACCTGCGTGACGCCCGGCTCGTCGGCATGGCCGCCGAGCTCGCCGCTGCCCTTGCCGAGGGCCACGACTGCCCGGTGTGCGGCTCGGTCGAGCACCCCCGCCCCGCGTCGCCGGTGGGCCGGCAGGTGACGGCCGAGGCCGAGGACGCGGCGCGGGCCGGGCTCGAGCAGGCGGAGGCGCGGCTGGCTGACGCCCGGGCCGAGCAGGCCGAGGTCGAGGCTGCGCTGGCCGCGCACCGGGCCGTCGCCGGTGGGTCCGGGGCGGTCGAGCTGCGCGGCCGGCGCACCGACGCCCGGGCGGCGCTCGAGGACCTCGTCGAACAGGCGGCCGACCTCGGTGCCGCCCGGGCCGCGCTCGACGACCACCTCGCCGACGTCACTCGCCGGGCCGAGGACCAGTCCACCGCGCAGTCCACGCTGGCCGCGGCCCGCGCCGAGCTGGGGACGACCGAGGCTGCCCGGGCCGACCTGGCCGCCCGGCTGGCCGAGGTCGTCGGGTCCGACGGGGACCTGCGGGCCCGGCGGCGTCGGCTGCTGGCCGAGGCCGAGTGCTGCGAGGCATGGCTGGAAGCCCATGCCACCGACCTGCGGGCCCGTGCCGACCTGGTGCTGGCCGACGAGCGCGCGTCCGGCAAGGTGACGGCGGCCGGTTTCGCCGACCTCCGCGAGGCCGCGGCGGCGTTGCTCGACCCCGCGGCCACCGCGCGGCTGGCCGAGCGGGTTGCTGAGCACGAGCGTGCAGTGGCCGTCGCCCGGTCCGTGCTTGCCGACCCCGACCTGGCCGATCCCGGCCCGCGGCCCGACCTCCCGGCCCTCGAAGCAGACCTGCGCGCGGCGGTGCAGCGGCGCGAGGCCGCGGTGGCGCAGGCCGATGCCGCCCGGCGGTGCGTCGCCGAGCTGGCCCAGCTGGCCGGTGCGCTCACGGCGGCGCGCATCGAGCTCGACGAGCGCCGCGCGGTCGCCGGCCACGTCGCCGACCTGGCCGACCTCGCCAACGGCCGCGGTGCCAACACGCTGCGCATGCGCTTGCAGTCCTTCGTGCTCGCCGCCCGGCTCGAGCAGGTGGCCGAGGTCGCGAGCTCGCGGCTGCAGGACATGTCCGGGGGCCGCTACACCTTCCGGCACAGCGACGCCGCCGGCCGCAACGGCGCCCGCGGCGGGCTCGGCCTCGACGTGCTCGACGAGTACACCGGCCAGCTACGACCTACGAAGACCCTCTCCGGGGGCGAGAGCTTCATGGCGTCCCTGGCCCTCGCCCTGGGCCTGGCCGACGTGGTCACCGCCGAGTCCGGCGGGGTGCAGATCGACACGCTGTTCGTCGACGAGGGCTTCGGCTCGCTCGACCCGCTGGCCCTCGACGCGGTCATGGGCGTGCTCGACGAGCTCCGCCGGGGCGGGCGCACCGTCGGCGTCGTCAGCCACGTCGAGGAGCTGCGCACCCGCATCCCGAGCCGCATCGAGATCCGCACCGGGCGCGACGGATCCCGGCTGGCGGGGTGACCGATAGCCTGACCGCACCATGGCTGCACCTCTGGACCCCCGAACCGGTACTCCTGTCGTCGCGATGGTGGGCGGTGGTCAGCTGTCCCGGATGACCCACCAGGCAGCGATCGCTCTCGGCCAGTCGCTGCGGGTCCTGGCGTCGGACCCCGCCGAGTCGGCGGCACTCGTCGCTGGCGACGTCCGGTTGGGCTCGCACGCCGACCTCGACGACCTCACGGCCTTCGCGCAGGGGGCCACCGTCGTCACGTTCGACCACGAGCACGTGCCCACCGAGCACCTGCGTTCCCTGCAGGCGGCGGGGGTCCGCGTGGCACCGGGGCCCGATGCCCTCGTGCACGCCCAGGACAAGCTCGTCCTCAGACGCGCCCTCGCCGACGCCGGTGAGCCGCAACCGGCGTGGGCCCAGGTCGACAGCCCGGGCGACGTGGCCGCGTTCGCCGCCGCCCACGGCTGGCCGGTGGTGCTCAAGACCCCGCGCGGCGGCTACGACGGCCGGGGGGTGTTCGTCGTCGGGGACGAGGAGGCCGCCGGGGCCCTCCTCGAGCAGCACGGTGCGCTGCTCGTCGAGGAGCGCGTGGCGATGGTCCGGGAGCTGTCCGCGCAGGTCGCCCGGTCCCCGTTCGGTCAGGTCGCCGTCTACCCGGTGGTCGAGACCGTGCAGCGCGACGGGGTGTGCAACGAGGCGCTGGTCCCCGCGCCCGACCTCGACCCCGAGCTCGCCACGCAGGCGCAGGAGCTGGCCGTGCGCGTCGCCGACCGGCTCGGGGTCGTGGGCATGCTGGCCGTCGAGCTGTTCCAGACCGCTGACGGCGTCCTGGTCAACGAGCTGGCCATGCGGCCCCACAACTCGGGGCACTGGTCGATCGACGGCGCCGTGACCAGCCAGTTCGAGCAGCACCTGCGGGCAGTGCTCGACTACCCGCTGGGCTCGACCGCCATGACCGCGCCGGTGGTGGTCATGGCCAACGTCCTCGGGGGCGAGGCGGCCGAGGACCACTGGGCGGGCCCGCCGCTCGACGAGCGCATCCACCACTTCATGGCGCACTGGCCCGACGTCAAGCTCCACTGGTACGGCAAGGGCCAACGACGGGGCCGCAAGCTCGGCCACGTCACCGCCCTCGGCGCGGACCTCGCCGAGGTCCGTGCCCGTGCCGTCGCCGCGGCCCGCTACCTGGCCGACGGGGTGGTCGACCCGGCGTTCGTCTTCGAGGAGGAGCACCACTGATGGGAACCGCCGTCGTCGGCATCGTGATGGGCAGCGACTCCGACTGGCCGATGATGGAGCCGGCCGCGCAGGCGCTCGACGAGTTCGACGTCGCGTGGGAGGCCCACGTGCTGTCGGCGCACCGCACCCCCCGCCGCATGCTCGACTGGGCGGAGGGCGCCGCGGGGCGCGGGCTGCGCGTGGTGGTCGCCGGCGCCGGGGGAGCGGCGCACCTGCCCGGGATGATCGCGGCGGCCACGCCGCTGCCGGTGATCGGCGTCCCGCGCCCCCTCGACCGGCTCGACGGCCTGGACAGCCTGCTGTCCATCGTGCAGATGCCGGCCGGCGTCCCCGTGGCCACGGTGTCCATCGGCGGTGGCCGCAACGCCGGGTTGCTCGCCGTCCGCATTCTCGCGGCGTCGGACGAGGCGCTCCGGTCGCGGGTCGAGCAGTTCCAGGCGGACCTGGCCGCCTCCGTGGTCGCGCGCGACGCGCAGCTCCAGCAGCGTCTGGCTACCGCCACGGAGTGAACACGGATTAATCTCTACCCGTGGGTAACGTCGCCGGCGGGCTGTACGCGCTGACCGAGGAGCACGAGGCGATCCGGGAGGCGGTCCGCGAGATCGCCGAACGCGAGATCGCCCCCTACGCAGCCGAGTGCGACGCCGAGTCCCGGTACCCGATCGAGGCGCAGAAGGCGCTGACGGCGGCCGGGTTCCACGCCACCCACATCGAGGAGCAGTACGGCGGCGAGGGCGCCGACGCGATCGCGACCTGCATCGTCATCGAGGAGGTCGCCCGCGTCGACGTCTCGGCCTCGCTCATCCCCGCGGTGAACAAGCTGGGCTCGGTGCCCGTGATCCTCTCGGCGTCGGAGGAGCTCAAGCAGAAGGTGCTGCCCTCGATCGCCGCGGGCGACGCGATGATCAGCTACGGCCTGTCCGAGCGCGAGGCCGGCTCCGACGCCGCCGCGATGAAGACCCGCGCCCGCCTGGACGGCGACTCCTGGGTGCTCAACGGCGCCAAGGCCTGGATCACCAACGCCGGCATCAGCGAGTGGTACACGGTCATGGCCGTCACCGACCCGGAGAAGGGCGCCAACGGCATCTCGGCGTTCGTGGTCCACCGCGACGACCCCGGCTTCGAGGTGGGCGCCAAGGAGCGCAAGATGGGCATCAAGGGGTCGCCCACCTGCGAGCTGCACTTCACCGACTGCACCATCCCCGCCGACCGCATCGTCGGCGAGCCCGGCACCGGCTTCAAGACGGCGCTGCGGACGCTGGACTTCACGCGGCCCACGATCGGCGCGCAGGCCGTCGGCGTCGCGCAGGGCGCCCTCGACGCCGCGATCGCGTACACCAAGGACCGCAAGCAGTTCGGGAAGAGCACGTCGGACTTCCAGGGCGTGCAGTTCATGCTCGCCGACATGGCCATGAAGATCGAGGCTGCCCGGCACCTGGTCTACGTCGCCGCCGCGCGCGGGGAGACCGGTGGGCCGGACCTGACCATGGTGTCGGCGTCGTCCAAGGCCTTCGCCTCGGACGTCGCCATGCAGGTGACCACCGACGCCGTCCAGCTGTTCGGCGGGGCCGGGTACACCCAGGACTTCCCGGTCGAGCGCATGATGCGCGACGCGAAGATCACCCAGATCTACGAGGGGACCAACCAGATCCAGCGCATGGTCATCGCCCGCAACCTGCTCCGCTGATGGATGCGCCCCGGGCCGGGTGACTCACCCGACCCGGGGCGGTGGCTCCGCGGGCAGGTCCGTGAGCCCGCCGCGGACCAGGAAGACGGTGCAGGCCAGGAGGGCGGCCGCCGTCCCCAGTGTGAACCCGAGGCCGGCGCGCAGGACGAGGTCCGGCACCGCGAGGAAGACGACGAGCCCCACGGCGACGCCCGTCGACCACACGAGGGCGACTCGTCGGTGCTGCTCGGTGGCCACCAGGACCTGGGTCAGCACGATGAGTCCGATGTGCAGGCCGGCCCCGGCGGCGAGCAGGGCGATCGTGCTGCCGGGCAACCGGTACTCGTCGCCGAAGAGCAGCCCGACCAGCGGCGGCCCGATGAGGTCGCCGATGACCCAACCCAGCGACGCCGCCGCGGCTGTGCCCGCGATCATGCGCAGCACCACAGCGCGGACGGCTCGGGGCCCTCCCGCCCGAGCGGCGCTGACCAGCAACGGGACGAGGGCGCTCTGCAGGGGGACCGCCACGAAGAGCGGCAGCCGGACGAGGGTGAAGCAGGCGACGTAGGCGGCCGCCACGCCGGCCTGCGTCGCGCCGGCCACTGCTGAGGCGAGGACCGGACCGGAGTTGAGCAACACCTGGGCACTCAGGGTGCCGACCAGGAGGTGGGTCACCGCAGCACCCATCCGGCTGGCCCCGGTGCCCCCGCGCGGCCCGGCGAGGGCAGGGCCCGGCGGTGTCCCGCCCCGACCCGCCCGGCGCCCCACGAGGACGAGGAGGGGCAGGTGAGCGAGAGCCACGGCGATCACCGTGGTCCAGGCGTAGACCGCACTGCCGGCGTCGGGAACCACAACCCCCACCAACCAGGCGAGCAGCACGCGCAGACCCGAGTCGACCAGCAGCACCGTGCCGTGCGCGACGAGCCTGCCTTGCCCGAGCAGCATCCCCCGGAGCAGGAACTGGCCCGCGCTCACGACGACGAGCGCGGCCAGCGGCGCCAGTGTCGACGATCCGCCCAGGGCCGGCACCAGGAAGGGGCTGGTCGCGGCGATGGCGGCCAGGCACCCCAGCACGAGCCACAGGACCGTTCGACCCAGACGTGCGGGGACGTCCCCGTCGGGGTGCGCGCTCATCGCCCGTGCCAGCTCCAGCTCCACGGGGAGGAACACTCCGAACGCGACGATGAGCGCCAGCGACCAGAACGAACCGAACCCCGCGTACTCGGCACTGGGCAGGTTCCGCGCCACCACGGCGAGGTAGCCGTAGGTCAGGACGCTGGCGCCCGCGATGCAGACGACCACCCAGGCGAGCCGGAGCGGGGCCCGCCTCGCCGGCGGCTCCCCGCCGGCAGCGCCCGTACCGCCGATCAGGCGGTCACCGGCAGATGCATCTCGTGGACGTCGTCGGCGACGGCCAGGGGTGCCCCGGTGGCGGCGACGACCTGCTCGACGGTGACGCCGGGTGCGGTCTCGCGGAGCACGAATCCCGTACCGGGGACGACGTCGACCACGGCCAGGTCGGTGACGACGCGGTCGACGCAGCCCTTGCCGGTCAGGGGGAGAGTGCACTCCTCGACGAGCTTGTGCGACCCGTCGCGCGCGACGTGCTCCATCATCAGGATGACCTGGCGGGCGCCGTGCACGAGGTCCATGGCGCCGCCCATGCCGTTGACCATCTTGCCGGGGATCAGCCAGTTGGCGAGGTCGCCGCGGGGGTTGACCTGCATGGCGCCGAGGACGGCGACGTCGATGTGGTGGCCGCGGATCATGCCGAAGGACATCGCCGAGTCGAAGAACGACGCCCCGGGCTGGAGGGTGACCGTCTCCTTCCCGGCGTTGATCAGGTCGGGGTCCTCGTCGCCGCTGAACGGGTAGGGGCCGACGCCGAGGATCCCGTTCTCCGACTGCAGCACGACGTGCACGCCGTCGGGGATGTGGTTGGGCACCAGGGTGGGCATGCCGATGCCCAGGTTGACGTAGGCGCCGTCCTCGAGGTCGAGGGCGACCCGGGCGGCGAGCTGGTCACGGGTGAGCGCCACGGTCAGACCTCCTGGGTGGGGCGGGGGCGGGTGGTGCGCTTCTCGATGTCCTTGCCCTCGGGGCCGACCTCGACCACGCGCTGGACGAAGACGCCGGGCAGGTGCACCTGCTCCGGGGGGATCTCGCCGGGCTCCACCAGTCGCTCGACCTCGGCGACGGTGGTGCGCCCGGCCATGCCGGCCAGGGCGTTGAAGTTGCCGGCTGAGGCGTGGAAGACCAGGTTGCCGTGCCGGTCGCCGACCGCGGCGCGCACCAGGCCGAAGTCGGCCGTCAGTGCCGTCTCCAGGACGTACTGGCGGCCGTCGAACTCCCTGATCTCCTTGGGCCTGGAGGTCTCGACGACGTTCCCGTCCGCGTCGTAGCGGACCGGGATACCGCCGTCGGCGACCATCGTGCCGACGCCGGTGGGGGTGTAGAAGGCCGGGATGCCGGCACCGCCGGCGCGCAGCCGCTCGGCCAGGGTGCCCTGCGGGGTCAGCTCGACCTCCAGCTGGCCCGAGAGGTACAGCCGGGCGAGCTCCTTGTTGCCGCCCACGAACGACGAGATGGTCCGCGAGATCCGGCCCGCGTAGAGCAGGACACCCAGCGCGGCGTCGTCCACCCCGCAGTTGTTGCTGATGGTGGTCAGCCCGTCCGCACCCTGGGCGAGGAGGGCATCGATCAGCTTGATCGGCACCCCGCACAACCCGAACCCGCCCACGGCCAACGACGAGCCGGAGCCGATGTCGGCCACCGCCTCGGCAGCACTGGCGACGACCTTGTCCATGCAGCAACCACCGTCCATCGAGTGGCTGGGCGGGTCAGCTCGCGGCGGGGCGGCCCAGCTCGCGGATCCCGTCGAGCTCGAGGCCGAGGGTAGCCGTCACCTTCTCCGTCCCCGCCCGGTGCTTCAACTGGCCGGAAGCAGCGTGGCGGCACAGCACGACGGAGGCACCGGCGGCCAGCGGAGCCAACAACCACGTCACCGGACCCGCCTCGGTCGCTGCTCGCTCGCCGACCAGCAACCGGTCGGCGGCCCGCACCCCCAGGCGGTCGGCGAGTGCCCGGGCGGTGTCCACCAGGCCGCCGAGGCTGAGCTCGAGACCGCCCACCTGCAGTCCAGGGGCATCGGGGTCGACCTGCTCATGGGGTGCGAAGTGGTCGCCGTGGGCCCGGACCTCGAGGGCGAAGTCCCGGGCCTCGCCGGTGTAGCCGACCATCCCCAGCCCGAGCGGGTGCAGCGAGAGCCCCAGCACGTCGGGTGCGCCGGCGTCCGACAGCGCGTCGAGCCTGCCCTGCTCGGCCAGCACGAGATCGATCCCTGCGAGCGACGTCTCGTCCTCGGGCACGGTGTCCACGACGGCCGCGCCGCAGGACCAGATGCCCAGCAGGACCGCGGCGGTCTGCCAGTGGACGGGCAGGGCAACCGCCACCCTGCTCCCCGGTCCGATGTCGAACTCGTCCTGGAACAGGTTGGCCGACTTGGCCACCCAGTTGGCCAGCGTCGCTCCGGACAGCTCCGTCCGCTCCCCGGTGGCGTCGTCGTAGTGGGTGAGGCGAGGTGAGGCGGCGTCGCGTCGGACGGCGTCGACGAGCAGGTCGGCGGGGACGGCGTGGCGTGCGGGTGCCATGGTGCGAGGGTGGCACCAGGGCCGTGCCCGTCTGCTCATCGGGTCCCCCCGGGGTGGGAGCCGGCACTAGAGTCGTCTCCCGATGACCGGAGACCCGGGCGGGCTCGTGCCCCGCCTCGACCACGCGATCCTCCGCACCACCCGGGCCCGCTTGGGGAGTACGGCTGCCGTACCGGTCGCTCGCGCCCTGTCGCACTTCGGCGAGCACGCGGCCGGCTGGATCGCCATCGGGTCGCTCGGGTGGCTGGGGGGGCGCCGCCGGCCCGAGTGGGGTGATGCCGTGGCCGGCGTGGTGGCGGCACACGCGGCGGGGGTCCTGGTCAAGCGCGTCGTCCGGCGTCCTCGGCCCCGGCTGGTCGACGTCCCGGCTCTGGTGAGCACCCCCAGCACTCTGTCGTTCCCCTCTGCGCACAGCTGCTCGACCGCTGCAGCCGCCGTCGGGTTCGCGCCCTTCGTGGGGGGCCCGGTGATGGCGGCGGTCACCGGAGCGATGCTGGTGTCCCGTGTCCTGCTCGGGGTCCACTACCCCTCCGACGTCCTGGCCGGTGCGATGATCGGCGGCGGTGTGGCCACCGGTGTCCGGCGTGGCGCACGCCGCCGCAGAGGAGCTCGGTCGTGAGCACGCCCGCCGGGCCGGAGACGCCGCTCGTTGCACCTGGCCGTGTCCCGCCGCCGCCGCGGACGCCCGGACCGCGGGGGTCGGTGCCCTGGGGGTACGTCCGGTCGTTGAGGCCGCGGCAGTGGGTCAAGAACGTCTTGGTGCTCGCAGCGCCGCTGGCCGCCGGGGCGGTCTTCCAGGCCGACGTGATCGGCCCGACGGCTGTGGCCTTCGTCCTGTTCTGCCTGTGCGCGTCCGGGGTCTACCTGGTGAACGACTCGATCGACGTCGAGGAGGACAGGCGCCACCCGCGCAAGCGGTACCGACCCATCGCCGCTGGTCTCGTGCCGCGTCCGGCTGCGGTGGCGCTCGCCGTGGTGCTCTTCGCCGTGGCGCTCACAGCCGCCGTCGTCCTCACGCGCCCGGCCCTGGCCGGGGTACTGGGCAGCTACGTCATGATCCAGCTGGCGTACTGCACCTTCCTGAAGAACCAGCCGGTCATCGACCTCGCGGTGGTGGCGTCCGGGTTCCTCCTCCGCGGCATCGCCGGCGGCGTGGCCGCCGGGTTGTTGCTGTCGCAGTGGTTCCTGCTGGTGACGGCTTTCGGGTCGCTGTTCATGGTGGCGGGCAAGCGCTACTCGGAGCTGATCCTGGTCGGTGACGCCGCCGCCACCCGGAAGACGCTGCAGGAGTACTCGGCGAGCTACCTACGCTTCGTCTGGAGCTTGTCGGCGGGTGTCACGCTGACCGCGTACAGCCTGTGGGCCTTCGAGATGTCGGAGTCCCAGCCGACGGTGCCGTGGGCCACGATCTCCATCGCGCCCTTCGTCCTGGCGGTCCTGCGGTACGCCCGCGACGTGGACAAGGGTGCCGCCGGTGCGCCGGAGGAGATCGTCCTGGGGGACCGCGTCCTGCTGGTCCTGGGCATCCTGTGGGCGGCAACCGTCGGCATCGGGGTGTTCTTCGGCTGACCGCCCGGTCGCCCGAGCGGTCAGCCGCCATCAGTTGATGCAGCCGGTGTCGGCCGCCGTGCGCGGGTCCTCGCCCTGGACAGCGGCCTCGCTCGTCGCGGCCGGGGGTGCTGACAGTGCCTGCCCGATCCCGTTGAAGTCCGACCCGATCACCAGCTGCACCGTGCCTGCCTCGACGTCGTCCACCTGCGCCGTCGTGGCACCCGGGACCTGTGCGGCGAGGGTGGCGGCCAGGGCCTCGTCGCCGGCGGCGAAGCGGATCTCGGTCGCGGTGTAGGCCGTCGAGTCGGCGTTGCCGGTGCTGGCCACCTGGAACCCGGCTGCGCTGAGGTCGTCGGCGGCCGAGGACGCCACCCCGGCGACGCCCGAGCCGTTGAAGACGGCGACCGACACCTCGGCGGGGTCCACGGTGGCCGGGGTGGTCGGCGCTGCCGTGGCTTCCGGCTGGGGCTCGGCGTCGGCCGACAGGTTGGCGAAGAAGGCGTGCAGCGTGTCCTCGTCCTGCAGCTGCAGGATGTAGCGGCCTTCGTCGTCCTCGCTGTCGCCGACGTAGGGGATCGTCTGGAAGTCGATGCTGCCCGCCGTGACCGACTGCATCTGGGCGGCCAGCTCGAACAGGTCCAGCGTCTGGTCGACGGTGAGGGAGTTCGCGGCCGCCTCGACGAGCTGCCGCTGCTTGCCCAGGTCGAGCAGCACGTTGTCCGACAGCATCTTCCGGATCATCGCCGCGATGAAGTACTGCTGGCGGATGATCCGGTCGAAGTCCCCGCGCGGCAGGCCATGCCGCTGACGCACGAAGGCCAGGGCCTGGGTGCCCTCGATGGTGGAGATGCCCGCCGGCAGGTCGACGCCGGAGAAGTCGTCCTGCACCGCGTTGCACAGGTTGACCTCGACCCCACCGATGACCGAGGACAGGTTGAAGAAGCCCAGCAGGTCGACCTCGGCGTAGTGGTCGATGGCCAGCCCGGTGAGCTGGCTGATCGTCTGGATGAGCAGCTGGGCGCCCGAGGCCTGCTTCTGGGCGTCGGTGGCGCCGTCGGGGGCATCGGCCATCCCGTAGGCGTAGGCGGCGTTGAGCTTGTCCTGGCCGTGGCCCGGGATGTCGACGTAGGAGTCGCGGGGGAAGGAGACGAACGACGCCGCGGCCCCGTTCGACGGGATGTGCACCAGGATCATCGTGTCGGTGTTGGTGCCCTCGTTGGCCTCGGTCCCGAGCTCGGCGAGCTCCTCCTCGGTCGCGCTGGCCCGGCTGTCGTTGCCGACCAGCAGCAGGTTCATCGCCCGGCCGTCGACGCCGTCGCCGTCCTCGTTGCCGGTGGCCGGGATCGCGTCGGTGCGGTTGACGCCCGCCTCGACGACCTGACCCAGGTACCAGCCCCAGCCGCTGGTGCCGAGCACCAGGACAGCTACGAGGCCGGCCGCGACCCGGGCGATGACCGCTGCCCGGTTGGGTCGGGCCCGGCGCGGTCCGGTCCGATGAGTTCGGGATCCCTCGGTCTCCCTGCGGCGTGGGCCTCGGCCACCTCGGGGATCGAGACGGGGCGGGAGCGGGCGTGCGTCAGGGAGGTGGCGTGCGTGCTGCTCTGGGTCGGGCATGGAGTGGTCCTCACGGGGGCAGGTGCGCCTGGCAGCCGGACGGCCGTGCCGACGTCCACGGACGACTGGCCACCCTACGGGGGAAGGCTGTGCGTCGAAGCCGGTCCGTGCGACGCGCCGGGCGTCGTCCCGAGTACTGCAGTCGGTGTCGCCAGATCGGCGCCCGCTGTTCAGTGCGTTGTGACGAAATGTGCCTCCTCGCCCCGACTCGCCAGGTCGAGCTGTTCCGGGTCGGCGATGCCTGGTTCAAGGTGGACCTGCTCCTGGCCGATGAACCGGCAGAGCAGAACCGCGCAGAACCCCGTTGCGCGGGCATCGTCACCGGAAGCAGGGAACACGTGCGTCGCACACTCGGAGGGATCACCGCCTTCCTCGCCTTCACCGGGGGGCTGCTGGTGCTCCCGGTCTACGCCGCGCCGGCGCCCGCGCCCGAGCCCGTGGAGACCTCCACGGAGCAGGTCGAGATGGGATCGGTCGATGCACCCGCGCCCGACGCCGAGGTCCAGGAAGGGACGACCGAGCCGGTCGGGGGCGTGTCCCCCGTGGAGCCGACGCTGACCGTGAGCCAGACGGACACCGCCGAGTTCTCCCTCGTCGGGGTCACGTGGGCCTACGACGCAGCCGTGACCGGCACCGTCGTGCAGATCCGCGTGCAGGACGAAGCAGGCGCCTGGGGCGACTGGACTGCGGTCACCGTCGAGGACAGCGACCAGAACACGGGCACGGACTCCGGTGCACCTCGGCGCGGCGGCACGGCTCCGCTGTGGACGGGTGCGAGCCACGGCGTCGAGGCCGAACTCGTCACGGCCAGCGGGGCCCAGCCCGTCGACGTGACCCTCGACCTGGTCGACCCGGGGACCAGCGATGCCGACGACTCCCTCACCGCACCGGACATCCAGGACACGGCGGACGCCGCGACGGCCATGCCGGACGTCTACTCGCGCGCTCAGTGGGGCGCCGACGAGACCATCCGCACGTGGGACCCGGAGTACGCGCCCACGATCAAGGCCGCGACCCTCCACCACACGGCGGACACGAACAACTACACCGCGGACCAGGTGCCCGCGATGATGCGTTCCATCTACCGCTACCACACGGTGAGCAGGGGCTGGGGCGACATCGGCTACAACGTGATCGTCGACAAGTTCGGGCGGCTGTGGGAAGGCCGGTACGGCGGTCTCGCCAGCACCGTCATCGGGGCGCACGCGGGCGGCTTCAACACCTCCACGTTCGGGGTGTCGATGCTCGGGAACTACGACACGACGCCTGCACCGCAGGCCATGGTCAACGCGGTCGAGGCCATCATCGCCTGGAAGTTCTCGCTCTACGGGGTCAACCCGTCCGGCACGACGGTCCTGACCTCGAGCGGGGGCGGTACGTCCAAGTACGCCGCGGGGCAGCGGGTCACCCTGCCGACGATCTTCGGGCACCGGGACGTCGGCAGCACGACGTGCCCCGGTCAGTACGGGTACGCGCGACTGCCGGAGATCCGGTCGGCCGTCGCGGCCCAGGTCTCGGCATCCCCGTACGTCCGGGCCCTCTACCGCGACATGATGACCCGGGACCCCGACGACGGGGGATTGATGATGTGGTCGACGGCTCTGGCCAACGGCTCCCTCGACCGGCGCGGCGCGACGACGGGTTTCGCGACCTCGCTGGAGTACCGGCGACTGATCATCACCCAGGCCTACGTCCAGGTGCTCGGGCGAGGCCCCGACCCCAGCGGCATGGACACCTGGCTGCAGCAGCTGAGCCTCGGCAACGTGCGGTTGGACAACCTGCGACCCACCCTGATGGCCAGCGCTGAGTTCTACCTCCGTGGGGGCAGCAGCGATGCCGCGTTCGTCAACAACATGTACCAGGCCGCCCTCGGCAGGTCCGCGGGCTCGAACGAGGTCTCGCACTGGGCCTACGTCCGGCGGCAGGTCGGACCCGAGCCGGTCATCCAGGCCATCTGGGGTTCACCGGAGGCCGGGATGCGCCGCGTCGACCAGGCGTACCAGTACTACCTCGGACGGGCCGCAGGCGTCTCGGAGCAGCAGTACTGGCTGCCGGTGGTCATGGGCAGCGGCGACGAGCGCCTCCGTGAAGAGGTCACCGTCAGCCAGGAGTACTTCCTGCGCGCGCAGTCCCGCTTCCCCTGATGTGCCCTCGACCCGGGCCGCCGTCCCCCCGACGGTGGCCCGGGTCGACCCGTTCCCGGACCTCCGGCTCACCCGCGGTCGGGCGTGAGAGGGTGACCAGGTGATCGGTTCCGCGGAGGGGTCCCCACCGGCGACATGTTGATGCTGTTCCTCCTGGTCGTCGGAGCCGTCGTCGTCCTGACGTCCTTCGGCTGGGCCGTCCTGACCCTCGTCCCCGATGAGCTGCGGCGGCAGGTCCTCCCAGCGGCCCCCGTCGTCGGGATCGCCTTCCTCGTCTGCGGCCTGCACGCCACCGGCATCCTCCTGCCCGTCTCGGTCGGGGTGTGGGTGCTGGGTGTCGTCGCCGTGGCCCTGATCGCCCGCTTCGTGGTCCGGCACGGGGTCCGCCGCTGGGCGGACCGGACCACGCTCGCCTGGTGCGCAGTGGCCGTCGCCGTCGGGATCCCGCTCGCCGCGGTCTCGATGGCACCCAGCATCGAACTCGGATCACCGACGGTCGTCAGCGCCACCCCCAGCAACGACGCGGTCTACTACGTGTCGGTGACGGGGTGGCTGGAGGAGCACTCCATCCTCGACGCCCCGGCGGTGGCGCCGGTGCCGGCTGGTCAGGAGCCTTCCGGGGCCGTACCGGGGGACGGCCCGGCGCAGACGGCGCTGGACCTGCCGCTCCGGGTCGGGCAGGAACTGGTCCAGGCTGCGCTGAACGTGCTCACCTCGACGAACCCGACGACGACGTTCGTGGCGTGGCTGGGCACCTGGGTGCTGCTGATCCCCGGGGCCTGCGTCGGTGCAGCACGGGTGCTGGGGGCGAGCCGGACGGCAGGTCTGGTGGCCGGCACGGTCGTCGCCTCCTCCACCGTCCTCGTGCAGCAGGCGTACAACCAGAACGCCGCCTCCGTGCTCGGTGTCGCCCTGGTCCCCCTGGCGATGGGTCTGTTCGTGGCGTCGCTGCGGCCGGGCACGGACCGGAGGACCCACGTGGTGGCCGCTCTGGTCCTCGGCGCCGTCGTCGGCACCTACTCGGAGTTCGCGCCCTTCCTGGCGCCGGCCCTGATCGCCGCGGCCGTGGTGCGCAGGACCCACGTCCGGGCGGCCGTGCTGGGGGCTCTGCAGGTCATCCTCCTGGCTGTGGTCCTGGCGCCGTTGGCCTGGTACCGGGCGGTCGTCTCGCTCCTGGTGGTGGGGTCGGGGGGCGACAACCCGAGCGTCTCGCCCTACCTCGACCCGGACGTGCTGGTCGTTGCCGATCGCCTCGTCGGGTTCCCCACAGCGACGTCGAGCACGGGCGTCGCCGTCGCCGGGGGGCTCGCGCTGGTGGTGCTGGGGGGTTGGGTCGCTGCTGTCCTCGTCGGGCCGGCCCGGGGTCTCGCCACGGGCTTCGCGGTGTCCAGCACGGCCGTCGTCGGGCTGTTGACCGCCGAGGGCCTCGACTACGCCCAGCGCCGGGCCGTGGAGATCACCTTCTCGGTCGGGTTGTTCCTCGCCGTCCTCGGGTGGGCCTCCGTCGCCAGCGCCGTGACAGGGTTGGTACGGCGGTTCGCCGACCGTCGACGTCCAGCCGTGGCACGGCTGGTGGCTGCCGGCATCGCGTCCGTGGTGCTCGTGTCCCTCGCGGCCTGGGTGTCGCTCAACGCACGGTCCTCCCTGGACTCCCTCGACCCCGTGGCGCTGCCCGGTCGGCACGTCGACGGCTCGTTCACCGAGGCGGCTGCCTGGGTCCGCGAACTCGGCGGCGACGAGGGTGAGGACCTGTCCGTCCTGGTGCCCCAGTTCTTCGACCAGCAGTGGATGACCTTGGTCCTGGCCGACGAGGACGACGTGGAGTACCCCGCACTCCGGCCTGACTACCTCCGGGTCTCGTCCTACTGGTCCGGCGGCACCGACCGGTACTGGCTGGTCGGGGACGGGGTGCAGGTGGCCGCTGACCCGGGGGTCGTCATCCGGCAGAACGACCGGTTCCGGTTGCTCGATCTGGACCGTGGCGAGGCTGTGGTCGTCGCACCGTACGACCTCCTGAACTGGAACCTGTTCGTCCGGCCCGGCGGTGGTTTCGCGACGGTGGGCGACGCCAGTGCCCTGGTGGTGCGCACCCCGGGGGTGTCGCAGCAGATCCAGCTGACCGTCCGGGGGGAGTCGACCGCGCCGCTGGACGTGGTGGTGTCCACCGGCCGGGGGATTTCGACCTCGGTGGACGGGTTGACCGCCGACCCCGAGCAGGTCGTCGTCGACCTGCCGTCCGGATCCGCTCCCGTGGTCGTCTCCATGCAGGTCGACAGCCCCAGTGACCCTGCTGCTGCCCGGTGGGTCGTGCTGTCCGGGGTGACGCGGCAGAACTGATCAGGGCAGGGCCCGCGCCGTCACCTCACCAGCGTCGGCGTGCTGCCCAGCAGACCGACGGACACGCCGCCGTTGGACACGGAGAAGTTGGCGGCCTGGGGCAGGCGGTGCAGCTCCGGACCGGACCAGATGGCGAGGGCGCCGTGCAGCTCGTACCGGCCCGGGCCGAGGCACACGTTGTCCAGGCGGATCTCGAACTGCTGACGGCCGCGCAGCACCGGCATCCGCTGGCCGAGCAGTTGGGTGTTGGTCCCGAACACGCTCATGCCCGACGGGGTGTCGATGCCGATCCCGAGCACCCAGTCGTCCAGGGGCGCCGGCGACTCGACGTCCACCTGCACCCGGATGGACTGCCCGGCGGACAGCTCGCGGAACTCCTGCCCGTCCTCGTCGAGCGCGCGGACCGCCAGCACACGCGCACCAGGAGCGGTGGACGCGGACGGCGAGCTGTCGGCCTCGGCGCGACGAGCCGTCTCGAAGTCGTCGCGCAACGTCCGGGTGGCGACCGTCGGTTCCCCGTCGACGACGACGCGCCCCGACTCGAGGACCACGGCCCGGTCGCACATGTCGACCACCTGGTCCAGGGCGTGGGTGACCAGCACGATGGTGCGCCCGTCCTTCTGGAACGAACGGATCTTGTCCAGGCACTTGCGTTGGAAGGGTTCGTCGCCGACGGCGAGCACCTCGTCGACCAGGAGCACGTCCGGGTCGACGTGGACGGCGACGGCGAAGGCCAGCCGCACGTACATCCCGGACGAGTAGAACTTGACCTGGGTGTCGATGAACTTCTCGATGCCGGAGAAGTCGACGATCTCGTCGAAGTAGCGGTCGGTCGTGGCTCGGCTCAGGCCGAGGATCGACGCGTTCAGGTAGACGTTCTCGCGCCCGGTGAGATCGGGGTGGAACCCCGCCCCGAGCTCCAGCAGGGCGGCGAGTCGACCGCGGCGCTCGACGGTGCCGGAGGTCGGCTGCAGGATCCCGCCGATCGTCTTCAGCAGGGTGCTCTTCCCCGAGCCGTTGGGCCCGATGAGCCCGACGGTGGTGCCGGCGTGGATGTCGAGGTCGACGTCGCGCAGAGCCCAGAAGTCCTCGCGGTGCTTCCGGGAGCGAGCCGCGTTGACCAAGCGCTCCTTGAGCGATTTGTCCTTGCGGATGACGAAGCGCTGCGACACGTCGCGCAGCCGGACGACGGTGGGTGTGGTTGTCATCTCACAGTTCCTGGGCGAAGTTCGCCTCGAGCCGGGCGAAGAGGCGTTGCGCGAGCCACAGCAGGACCAAACCGACGGCCAGCATGACGCCGAGCCGTGCGGCCATGCCGTCGGGGAAGGGTTGATCGGCCCCCGCGACCCAGAAGGCACGCTGCATGCCCAGCACCGCCGCGGTGATCGGGTTGGCCAGGTAGAGCTGTTGCAGGGTCGGGTGGTCCACCACCCGACTGACCAACTCCCACGAGTAGACGACGGGGGTGGACCAGAACATCACCGTCAGGCCGATCTCGACCAGGTACTGCACGTCCCGCAGGTAGACGTTGACCGCGGCCAGGACCAGGGCCAGTGCCGTGGCGTAGACGATCAGCACCGACAGGGCCAGGGGTGCGTACAGCAGGCGGGAGCTCGTCGGGACGGCACCGGCTGCGACCAGGGCCAGCAGCAGGATGACGAACTGGGTGGCGAAGGTGAACATGGCCGAACCGACCACGCTGAGGGGGAAGACCTCCCGCGGTAGGTAGACCTTCTTGATCAGACCCGCGTTGCCGACGATGCATCCAGTTCCGCCGGCGACGACCTCGGTGAAGAACTGCCACACCGTCAGGCCCGTGAAGATGTAGATGGCGAAGTCCGGGATGGACCGCTCGGCGCCCAGGAACTTGCCGATCGCGATGTAGTACACCAACAAGATCGCCAGCGGACGGATGAGGCTCCAGAGGAAACCCAGGGCGCTGTCCTTGTACCTGGCCTTGAGCTCGCGCCGGACGAGGAGGGACAGCAACTCCCGGTAGGCCGCGAGGTCCCTCAGGGAGTGCAGCGTGCCCCGGAAGAACCCACGCACGGACCCGGCCGGGACGAGCGGTTCCTCGGCGAGCCGGGTCATCCGCGCGCTCGCCTCGTCGTTCAGCGGGGTGGCTGGGCGATCGCCGATCGAGGTCATGGGGTCTTCTCGCTCTGCGCTAGGTGCTGCCAGGTGTCTCGGGCGTACTCGTCCCAGGTGCGGCGAGGCCGGGCGGCGGCTGCCTTCCGGAGCTCCTGGTAGTGGTCCTCGTCGACGAGGACCCGCCGCAGGCCGTCCCTGATCGAGGCGTCATCACGCGGGTCGACCAGTTCGGCGCCGCCTGCTGACGCGATCTGCGCCATGCTCCCGAAGTCGGAGGTGACGATGGGTGTGCCGCAGGCGAGGGCCTCGGCGATGGGGAGGCCGAACCCCTCGTTCAGCGACGGGAAGACGACGCAGCGGCTCGCCCGGTAGGCGGCCCACAGCTGGTCGTCGGTCACGCTGCTGAAGTTCTGGACCGGCCTGCCCTGTGCACGCAACGAGCTGAGGGTCTGGTCGAACGCCCGGCTGTTCCAGGCGTGCCCACCGATGAAGGCCAGGCTGAAGCGCACCCCGTCGCGCCACAGGAGCTCGCACGCGTGGAGCACGGCGAGGTGGTTCTTGCGCGGTTCGTGCGTGCCCACGCAGAGCACCACGGGCAGCGTGCCCGTCCGCAGCTCGTCCCGGGCCCACACCAGACCCTCCTCGGAGGCGTCGACGGGCTCGACGGGCAGGACGACGGGGTCGATGGTCGGCCCCGACCGACCGATCGCCGACAGCATGTGCCGCCAGCCGCGGTACTCGATCGCGGCCGCTTCGGAGATCGCCGCGACGGTGGTGAAGTCGCGGACCGCCACCAGGTTGTTGGCGAAGGACTCGCTGACACCTGCGTCGGTGGTCTCGGCGGAGCTGATCGGCACGCAGTCGAAGCCGATCACGCCGGTGCGGGTCCGGGCATGGCGGGCGAGGGCGGCCAACCTGCTGGTGCGGTCCCGTTCGGGGGCCAGCTCGGGCAGCAGGTACGTGGCGCCCCAGGGGACGACGAGGTCCGCCGTCCCCCGTTCCCCGCTCGGCGCCTCGGTGCCGTGCAGGGCACGTGCCGACTCCCCCCGGTCCAGCCGGCGCAGGGCGCGTTGCCCCTCCCACCCCACGAGGACGACGTCGTGGTCGCGGGCCCAGCGACGCGCGGTCTCGCGCGCGACGCGCTGGATGCCCGTGGCGAGCGAGGTCCTGCTGGTGTGCTCGAGGTCCACGAGGACCTCGTCGGTCACGACCTCGACCCGGGGTTCGGGCAGCCGTCGCCGCAGCCGACGGAGACCGGCTCGGAGGACGAGGTCCTGCAGGACGACCTCAGGGCCGTCCAGCCGGATGCGCCGCACCTGCCGGACGACGTCCTCCAGCTCCGGCAGCTCGGCCTGGAGCACCGCCAGCGCGAGCCAGACCTCGTCGGGGTCCGGGGCGCGGAAGCGGTCGTGCATCGCGACGACGTCGTCGTGGTCGGGGCGTCCGCCGCTGTGCGCCACGTCCAGGACGCGGGCCACCAGCGCGAACCGCTCGCCCAGGGCCGCCCATCGGTCACCCGGGGACCGGAACAGCTGGTCGAGCGGGACCGATGCCGCCACCCGGCTCCGCAGGCTCACGCCGTCTCCTCCACGTGCTCGGCGACCAGGACACGCCACGACTCGGCCGCGTAGTCGTCCCAGGTCCGGGTGGGTCGTGACGCGGCCTGTGCCTCGAGCTCGCACAGGAGGTCGTCGTCGGTGAGCAGTCGCCGCATCCCCGCCATGAGGGCGTCGTCGTCGCGGGGGTCGACGGTGAGGGCGCCACCCTCCGCGGCGATCTCGGCTGTGCTCCCGTAGCCGGTCGTGAGCGCTGGTGTGCCGTGCGCCAGGGACTCGGCGACGGGGAGCCCGTACCCCTCGTGGAGGCTGGCGAAGACGGTGAACCGGGCGTCGGCGAAGGCCTGCCACAGTTCGCGGTCCGAGAGACGGACGGCGATGTCGACGTCGCGACCTCGGGCGGCCAGACGGTTGAGCTCGGCGTCGAACTCGGTCCGCCAGCCGCCACCGCCGATGAACCGCAACCGGAACCGGTGCCCCTCGCGCCACAGGCGCTCAGCGGCGTGGAGCACGGCCAGCTGGTTCTTCCTGGGCTCGAAGCTGCCCACCGCGATGACCAGGGGCGCGCCCGTCGGCGACGGCCGGGCCTCGACCTCGGGCACCTGCATGGGCAGGGCCACCTCGACGACGGCGGGACCGGTGAGGCCTTGGGCGCCCATCATCTGGGAGAAGCCCTCGAACTCGTCGCGGGCCGAACTCGAGATCGCGGCGACCGTGCGGGCGTGCTTGACCAGGTGCAGGTAGCGCATGAACCGGTCCGGCAACCCGGGGTGGATCAGCTCGGGACTGACGACGGGGATGCAGTCGTACCCGAGGACGGTGGCGGTGTTGCCGCTCAGCTCGGCCAGCGCGGCGAGTGCGGGGCACCGCTGCGGCTCCGGGTTCTCCGGGAACACGACCACCGACCGCCACGGCACGACGAGCCGGGGTCGGGTCGGGCCGTCCACGGTGCGGGCGGCCGAGGACGTACCCCACCGGATCACCCGGTCGGTCTCGCTGCCCGTCAGGCGACGGGTGGCCCCGCCGGCTGCGGTCCACGCCACCAGCGTGAGGTCGTGGTCGCGCACCCACCGGGGGACGGTCTCCCGGACGACGCGCTGGATGCCGGTGTGGTGGTCGCTTGTCGCGCAGAAGTCGACGTCGACGACGACGCCCTGGTCGAGGACCTCGAGCTCCGCGTCGGGGGAGCCGCCGCCGACGACGGCGGACAGGCCCGCCTCGAGCAACCACTGCACGGACCCGAGCGTGTCGGTGAGCTCGAGGTGCCGACGCATGGAGGCGAGTTCGTCGTGCGTGGGGAAGGCCCCGGTCAGCGCGGTCCACACCAGCCACGCCTTCGATGCATCGGCGCGGGAGCGCAGCTCCTCCACCAGGGTGGTGAGCACGGTTCCGGCATCCTGCTGCGGAACCGGGTCGGCGTCCGGCACGGCCTCGACGACGAACGGCGCGACGGCACGGAGACGCTGCGCCAGAGCGGCGCCGACGCCGTGGACGGAGGGCGCCTCGGGGGCGTGGGCGGAGGTCACGGACGACGGCTCCGCCGCAGCTGGGCCGACCGCACCGACCGCAACGGCGCGGTGATGCGCCAGGACAGCGTCCTCTGCAGGGCGTCGAGCTCCTGGCGGAGGTGACCGTTGTCGGACGAGCCCCTCGCGGAGGTGGCGGTGCGCGCGGCCTTGGCCCACTGCTCCAGGACCCGTCCCCGCCACGAGACCACCTGGCGGGTGAGCTCGGCGTTCTCCAGGCGCACCCCGCCCAGCTCTGCGTCCAGGCTCTCCACCCGTCGTTCGGCCACGAAGGTGCGGATCGGGACCCAGGAGTCCAGCGGGCACGCCGGGTGGTCGAGCTCGGGCAGCAGGTCGACGTGCTCCTGCGCCACGTACCACTGGGAGAGGCCGTCGAACATGGCGTGGACGTAGCCGTTGCCCAGGACGATGTGCTCCCACTCGTGGTGCGTGCGGTCGCGGCTGCGAGGGGCGGTGGCCTCGACGACGAGGACCCACGGGCGGTGCACGGACAGGTCGATGCTCCGGAGGACGTCGTGCTCGGCGCCCTCCACGTCGACCATCAGGAAGTGGATCTCCTCGCCGGCGGGGACGTGCTCGACGAGGACGTCGTCCAGTCGGCGGGCCGGTACCCGGACCTCGGTCGCCTCGATGCCCGATGCCTCGTGGCCGGCGCTGATGTCCTCGCGCACGGTCGACAGCCCGGTGCCCTCGAAGACGTGCAGGACGACTTCCTGCTCCGCGGCGTCGGTGACGGCGGCCTCCACGACGACGTCGCGGGGTCGGGCCTCGCGGTAGGCCTGGGCGAAGGCGGGTACGGGTTCGACGGCCACCCCGGCCCAACCGCGGTCGTAAAAGGCCTTGCTGATGGAGTCGACCGCAGGGTGGTTGGCGCCGACCTCGACGTACCGCCCGTTCTGCACAGAACCCAGGGCGCGCCACAGCACCACGTCCTCGGCGTTCTGTGCGTGGGACACCAGCAGCTCTTCGCTCACGGCGGCCACCATACGTCGGCTGCCCCCTCTCCTCCGGGGACCTCGGCAGTGGCGCGGGGCACCCCACCCACCCTCCGGGCTACGGTCCTCCGTGTCACAGCGGCCCGGACGGCAGGCTGCGTCGGCTCTCGGCCAAGGCCCCGGCGAGGCGCGCCACACCGTCCGTCGGCCGGCCACCGAGGAGGCCCCATGACCCAGCGCACCATCACCCACGACGTCGTCATGGGCCTGACCTACTACTCGCCCTACGTGAGCGGTCTGACCGAGGCGGCCCGGCTCGTCGCCGAGGGGTTGGCCGCCCGGGGCAAGCGTGTCCTCGTGGTGGCGACCAGGCACGAGGCGCACCTGCCTGCGCACGAGGTGCTCAACGGGGTGGAGGTCCGCCGCACCCCGGTCGTCGCCCGCCTGGGCAAGGGGGTCATCAGCCCCACGTTCCCCGCGGTGGTCGCCAGAGCCGCCCGGCGCTCGCGGGTGCTCAACCTGCACATGCCCCTGCTGGAGGCAGGTGCGGTCGCGCTGCTGTCCGGGTCGACCCCGACGGTGCTGACCTACCAGTGCGACGTCTCGATGCAGGGGACGCGGCTGGACCGCGTGCAGCAGCGGGTGATGGACCTCTCGTCGGCGGCAGCCATGCGCCGCAGCGACGTCGTCGTGCCCTCCAGTGACGACTACGCCGTGCACTCCCGTCTGCGCCCGGCGATGGAGGGCAGGACCCGCGCCATCGCTCCGCCGTGCGTCGACCGGAGGGGGGGCGCCCCCGCGTTCCGGGACGGCGCGGGGCCGCACGTCGGGTTCGTCGGGAGGATCGTCGAGGAGAAGGGGTTGGAGTTCCTGGTCGAGGGCTTCCGCCGCCTCGAGGACCCGACGGCCCGGCTGCTGATCGCCGGCGACCACGCCCGGGTCGCCGGGGGGAGCGTCGTCGAGCGGGTCCGCGCTGCGGTGGGGGCGGACCCGCGGATCCGTCTGCTGGGGTTCCTGCCCGACGACCGACTGGCCGATCTGTACGCCTCGTTGGACGTCTTCGCCCTCCCCTCCGTCAACTCCTTCGAGGCCTTCGGCATCGTGCAGGTGGAGGCCATGCTGGCCGGGGTCCCCTCCCTCGCCAGTGACATCCCGGGGGTGCGCATCCCTGTCCAGCGGACGGGGTTCGGCGTGGTCGTGGCTCCTCGTGACCCGGATGCCGTGCACCGCGGGCTGCGCGACCTGACCCTCGACCTGTCCGATCGCGTCGACGGTGCCCGCCGCACCGCCGAGCTCTACGGGCTCGAGCGGACGCTGGACGAGTACGACGCGGTCTTCGAGTCCGTGGCGCGGCCCGGAGGTCGCTGACCGTCGTCGCTCCTCAAGGAACCCCGGCGTGCTGCCGACACACAGTGGAGAGCGGCCGGTGACCCCGGCTGCGTCCACCTGAGCAGCGGAGACCTTCCGCTCTCCCGACGAAGAGGGGTCCCATGTCGACCGCCCGCCGCTTCCCCCGGCCGGGGCTCGTCAGGTCCGCCGTGGCCGCGCTGGCCACGCTCCTGCTCGTCTCCGCAGCACCCACGGGTGCGGCGTCCGCCGCACCCGGCGACGTCACGATCTCGGGCCACGGGTACGGCCACGGCCGCGGGATGAGCCAGTGGGGGGCCTACGGCTACGCCGTGGACCTCGGGGCCGACCACGCCAGCATCCTGGACCACTACTACGGGGGCACGACGGCCGCTTCGGACGCCGGGAACCCCGTGGTGAGCGTGGAGCTGCTCAGCCTGCGCAACCGGGAGACCGTGCTGACCGGGCCGGACCTCACCCTGAACGGTGCGCCGATCGGCCGCGCGGCCGTCCGCATCCGGGGCGTGGCCAGCAACACCTTCGAGGTCCTCGTGGGTGACAGCTGCAGCGGTCCCTGGACGGTCCTGGGCGCGACCCCCCGGGTGTCGTCCGGCGCGACCGTGGGCGGCGAGGTCCGCTCGTGCGAGTCGGGCCAGGTGCGCGCCTACCGCGGCACGATGTCGGTGGTGGACGGCGGCGGTTTCCAGACCACCGTCAACAACGTCTCCATCGACGACTACCTCCGCGGGGTGGTCCCCCGCGAGATGCCGGCCAGCTGGGCCAACGCCGGTGGAGGCCGCGGCGCCGAGGCCGTGAAGGTGCAGGCGGTGGCTGCCCGCAGCTACGCGCTGGCGTCCCAGTGGACCTCCTACGCGAAGACGTGCGACACGACGAGCTGCCAGGTGTACGGCGGTGCGTACACGCAGCCGTTCGGCGGGGCGGTCACGTGGCTCGAGGACTCCCGCACCAACTCCGCGATCGCGGCGACCTCGGGACAGGTCCGCCGGACGCCCGGTGGGGCCGTCGTCCGGACCGAGTTCAGCTCCTCCTCCGGCGGGTTCACCGCCGGCGGGGCGTTCCCGGCGGTCGAGGACCGGGGCGACGCCACGGCTGGCAACCCCAACCACAACTGGTCGGTGTCCATGTCGTTGGCCGACATCGGCAACCGTCTCGGGCTGGGCTCCGTCACCGGGATCGCCGTCACGCAGGCCAACGGGCTCGGGCCCGACGGCGGGCGGGCCCTGCAGGTGACCGTGTCGACCGCAGGCGGGTCGCGGACCTACACCGGCAACCAGATCAGGTCGGCGCTGGGGCTGAAGAGCGACTGGTTCACCTTCACCAACCGCGGCGCATCGGCCATGGTGCAGGCGCTCTACGCCGACGTCCTGGGTCGTCCGGCCGATGCCGGCGGCGTGTCCTACTGGACCGCCCAGCTGGCGTCCGGGCAGAGTTCCCAGTCCGTGGCGCAGGGCTTCGCAGCCTCCTCGGAGCGGTTCGGGCAACTGGTGCGCACCGCCTACGTCCAGGGTCTGAGGCGCGCTCCCGACCCCGGCGGACTGGCGACCTTCACGAACTACCTGTCCGGGGGCGGCAGCCCCAACGAGCTCACGGTCGCGATCTGGTCCACCCCCGAAGCCGTGCAGGCGCAGGGCGGCGACCGGCTCTGGATCGAGGGGCTCTACCAGGCCCTGCTGGGTCGATCGGCCGGGGAGGACGAGCGTGACTTCTGGCAGGGCCGACTCGCCTCCGGGCCGCGCGCCGCGGTCGTGCGCGAGATCACGACGTCGGCCGAGGCCCGCGAGCTGAGGCTGGGGATCTACTACCAGGTCCTGCTCGGTCGGGCCGTCGATGCGGGGGGCCGGGCATCGTTCCTGCCGGCACTCGCGCAGCGCGGGGACGTCGACGTGGTGGCGGCGCTCGCCTCGAGCGCGGAGTACGCCCAGCGGGCCGCGGCCCGCTTCCCCTGAGCGACGGGACGAGCCGCACGGCACCTGCTCCGAGCAGGAGCCGTGCGGCTCGTCCCGTCGATCACCGGTCCTGGGCGGCGTCCTCGTAGGCGCGCAGGTGCGCCGACGCGGAGATCGACCACGTGAAGCCGGCTGCGTGTGCACGTCGGGAGCCGGTGTCGCCCGGGGCCGAGGCCGGGTTGCCCAGAGCCGAGGCCCAGCAGTCCGGATCGGCCGGGTCGAGCAGCTGCGCCTGCCCCCCGGCCACCTCGCGGTGCGCCGGTATGTCGCTGGCCAGCACCGGGCGCCCGGCGGCCAACGCCTCCAGGACGGGGAGGCCGAAGCCCTCGTAGTGGGAGGGCATGCAGACCGAGGTCGCCCCGGCCACCACGGACCGGAGGTCCTCGTCCGGCAGGTAGCCGGCCAGCACGACGTCGGCGGGGTCCGGCTCGGCGCCCTGCCAGCGGTCCCCCCAACCAGCGGGGCCGACGAGCACCAGGGGTGGCACCCCGGGGTCGGAGCGTCGGGCTGCTCGATGCGCGGCCACCAGCATGCCGAGGTTCTTGCGGGGCTCGAGGTTCCCGGTGAACAGGTGGTACTCGGGCGGGAGCCCGAGCGCAGCCAGCTGCCCGGGGGTCGCAGGCGTCGCCGCGGACCACTCCGGGTCCACCCCGTGCGCTGCCACGTGCACCCGGTCCGCCGGGAGGCCGTACTCGTCCCGGATCTCCTCCGCCATGGCGTGCGTCACCGCGAGCACGTGGGCGCCCCCGTCCAGAGCCCGCGGAACCAACCGGGCGTAGTGCTCCGCGTCGCCCGTGACCGTCTGCGGGTAGCGCAGGTAGGCCAGGTCGTGCACGGTGACCAGCCGCCCGGCCCGCGCAGTGGGGGGCGCGACGAAGTTCGTCCCGTGGAACACCGCCACCCGACCGGTGAGCAGCTCGGCCGGGGGGAACCGGGTGTGCGCCCAGGTCCGGCGCAGCAGGCGGGCCGGTGCTCGACGGGGCGCCGGGCGGACGGTGGCCGACGACGCCACGGGGACGGACCCCCGGATGCTGAACAGGGTGAGCAGCACCTCCGGGGCCTCGGGCAGCTGCTGCAGGCCGGCGACCAGGCCGGCGACGTACCGACCCACCCCGCTGCGCTGCCCGAGGAGCGGGGTCGCGTCCAGACCGATGCGCACGGGGCTCCTGGGGCGAGGTGGGGTGACGGGGCGTCCGTCGGGTGACGGAACCGCCGTCCTGTGAGGGCACCGTTACGCTAACCCGCGTTCCAGGCCTCGAGGATTGAAGGACTCATGAAGCGCGCACTCGTCACCGGGATCACCGGCCAGGACGGTCTCTACCTCTCGGAGCTGCTGCTGTCCAAGGGGTACGAGGTCTACGGCCTCATCCGAGGCCAGAACAACCCGAAGGCCGACCTGGTCCGCGAGACCGTCCCCGACGTCAAGCTCCTGACCGGCGACATCACCGACCTGTCCAGCCTCATGCGTGCCTTCGGCGAGGCGCGGCCGGAGGAGGTCTACAACCTGGGCGCCATCTCCTTCGTCGCCTACTCGTGGGAGAACGCCAAGCTGACGTCGGACGTCACCGGCCAGGGCGTGCTGAACATGCTCGAGGCGACCCGGCTCTACGCGGGCGACGACCTGTCGAGCGTCCGCTTCTACCAGGCGTCCAGCTCGGAGATGTTCGGCAAGGTCCAGGACGTCCCGCAGCGCGAGAGCACGCTGCTGTGGCCGCGGTCGCCGTACGGCGTGGCCAAGGTCTTCGGCCACTACATGACGATCAACTACCGCGAGTCCTACGGGATGCACGCCTCGTCGGGCATCCTGTTCAACCACGAGTCGCCCCGCCGCGGACCGGAGTTCGTCACCCGCAAGGTGACCCAGGCGGTCGCCCGCATCTCGCTGGGTCTGCAGGACACCATCTCGTTGGGCAACCTCGACGCCAAGCGCGACTGGGGTTTCGCCGGCGACTACGTCGACGCCATGTGGCGCATGCTCCAGCAGCCCGAGGGCGACGACTACGTGGTCGCAACGGGCGAGACCCACTCGATCCGCGAGCTGCTGGACGTGGCGTTCACCCGCGTCGGCATCGACGACTGGGAGTCCAAGGTCGTCCAGGACCCCCGGTTCTTCCGGCCCGCAGAGGTCGACCTCCTGATCGGCGACCCGGCCAAGGCCAAGGAGAAGCTCGGCTGGGAGCCGCAGGTGGGCTTCGAGCAGCTGGTCCAGATGATGGTCGACTCCGACGTCGCCGAGCAGAAGAAGCTCTCCGGCAGGTGACCGCGGCACGGGCGCTGGTCACCGGTGCCACCGGTCAGGACGGCAGCTACCTGGTGGAGCAGCTGCTCGACGAGGGCACCGAGGTCCACGCGATGGTCCGGGAGGGCGACGGGGTCGCCCTCCCGGAGGGGGTCGTCCGGCACGTCGGGGACCTGACCGACGGTGCGGGGCTGGAGGCGTTGGTGGCCGACGTGGAGCCCACCGAGGTGTTCAACCTCGGCGGGCTGAGCTCGGTGGCGCTCTCGTGGGCGGAGCCGGCCCTGACCGCACAGGTCACCGGCGTCGCGGTCGGGCACCTGCTCAAGGGGTCCTGGGACCTCCAGGAGCGCACCGGTCATCCGGTGCGGTTCGTGCAGGCATCCAGCGCAGAGGTGTTCGGCTGGGCGGGGCCGCCGCAGGACGAGCGCACACCCATCGCCCCGGTCACCCCCTACGGTGCGGCCAAGGCCTTCGCCCACCACCTCGTCGCCGTGTACCGGCGGCGGGGACTGCACGCATCGAGCTGCATCCTGTTCAACCACGAGTCACCGCGACGACCGGAGGCCTTCGTGACGAGGAAGATCACGGCCGGTGTGGCCCGCATCGTCGCAGGCCAGCAGGACGAGCTGTCGATGGGGAACCTCGACGCCCGCCGGGACTGGGGGTGGGCACCGGACTACGTCGACGCCATGGTGCGGGCGCTGCGGCACGGGACACCGGGGGAGTACGTCGTGGCCACGGGTGCTTCCCACAGCGTGCGTGACTTCGTCGCCGCCGCGTTCGCCGCGGCCGGGGTCGATCGGTGGGAGCACCTGGTCACGCTGGACCCCCGCTTCGCCCGGCCTTCCGACGCGCCCGAGCAGCGAGGTGACCCGTCGAGGGCGGCGGCCGAGCTCGGGTGGGCGCCGACGGTGCCCTTCGAGGAGCTCGTGGCCCGCATGGTGCGTCACGACCTGGACCTCGTGCGCGCGGGCTGAGACGGTCAGCCGGCTGCCTCGCGCAGCACGGCCACGGTCTGCGCGGCGGCTCGGCTCCAGCTGAGCTGGGCCGCCCGCGCCCGTGACGCGGCGGCCAGGGCCGGGTGCGCCCCGGGCCAGATCGCCTCGACGATGCCGCGCCCGATGTCGTCCTCGTCCATCGGGTCGACGAGCACGGCGGCGCCGTCGGACACCTCCTCCATGGAGGTCCCCCGGGACGTGACCACGGGGACGCCGTGCGCCATCGCCTCGGAGACCGGCATGCCGAACCCTTCCCGCACCGACGGGTAGCAGAAGACGTGGGCGCCTGCGTAGGCGGCGGAGAGATCGGTGGCGGGCAGCCGTCCGAGCACCCGCACACGGTCCGCCGACACCCCGGCCAGCCGGTCCCGCTCGTCGCCCCAGCCGTCCGGTCCGACCAGCACGAGGTCAAGGTCCGCACCGGCCCGCACTGCCGCGGAGAAGCCGGCGACCAGCCGGGGCAGGTTCTTGCGGGGTTCCCGGGTCCCGGCCCACAGCACGTACGGACGGACGAGCCCGTGCCGGGCCCGGAAGGTCGCGACGCCGGCGGGATCTGCCGCACCCGCCCGCACACCGTGCAGGACGACGTGCACCCGTTCCGGCTCGATCCCGGCGGCCACGCAGTCGGCGGCGGTGGCCGAGGACGGGACGACGACGGCGGCAGCCTCGTCCCGCACGATGGCCAGCCCCCGCTCGAAGAAGGCGACGCCGTTCGGGGTGAAGTGCTGCGGGTCGTGGCGGAACGCGAGGTCGTGGACGGTGGCGACGAGCGGGGCGCGTCGCCCGGGCACGGCCCAGGTGCTCGCGTGGACCACGTCGGCCCCGCCGGTGCGCGGGAGGCGGGCCTGCTGCCACGAGCGGTAGAGCAGAGCGCGGGGCAGCGGCACGCGACGAACCGGGACGGGGAGCGGACCGTCCTCGGGCGGGGAGCCACGGTGCCAGGCGGAGATGCCCGTGACGGACAGGTCGTCGAGCTCCGCGTATGCGCGGAGCAGCTCCCTGATGTACGTGCCCGACCCGCCGGGCGCGGGTTGCCAGCACTGCTCGACGGTCATGGCCACGCGCAGGGACGGCTCGACGGGCACGGCCCGACGTTACCCATCCCCCCGGACCGCGGGTTCCCGGACGAGGTCCGGGCCGTCGGGCAGGGCCTGCCGTGGTCCTCGCCTACGCTGGCGCCGTGTCGGGGTCGTCAACTGAGGTGGTGGGCGCCGAGTCGGCCGGACGTCCAGCAGGGCGCACCCGCCGGATCCTCCGCAGCCGCAGCGCCGCCGGGCTGGGGTTGGCCGTGATGACCGTGCTGGTGTGGGCGCGCCCCGTGCTGTCGGACTTCGCCGGAGCACGGTTGTCCAACCCCGGGGACTCGGAGTCCTTCGCCTTCTACCTCGCGTGGAACGTGCACGCCGTGCTGAACGGCGAGAACCCGTTCACCACGCCGAACATGTACGCGCCGCAGGGCATGGACCTCGGGAACGCCATCTCGATCCCGGCCGTGTCGGTGCTCGTGGCGCCCGTGACCCTGCTGTGGGGAGCGACCGCCGGCTACAACGTCGCCTTCCTGGTAGCCATCCTGGCCGCGGCCGTCGCCGTCCTCCTGCTGGCCAGGGAGTGGACCGGTTCGGCGTCCGGGAGCCTGGTCGCCGGGGCGCTCGTCGTGGTCAGCCCCTACTTCTCCGGGCACGCGCTCGGCCACCTCAACATGATGTGGGTGGTCGCCCTGCCCGGGGTGGCCTTCCTCGTCGTACGCCACGTCCGGGGTCGCATGCGGGGCAGGTGGTTGGTCGTCGGCACAGCGGTGCTGGTCGCCTTCACCCTCGGCGCCTCCACCGAGCTGATGGTCACGCAGGTCGTCTTCGGAGCCGTCGCCCTCGGGGTCGGCCTCCTGTTCGCCCCCGCGGGCCCGCGCCGCAGGATCCTCGCCTGCATCCCCCTGCTGGCCGCCGGTGGAGCGGGGGGCGCGGTCCTCGCCGCGCCGGTGATCTGGGCGGCGCTGCGCACCGGGGTGCCGGAGGCCGCCGCCAACCCTCCTTCGCAGTTCTCCACCGACCTCACCAACCTCGTCGTGCCGACGCCGAACGTGCTGATCGGGGACTCGTTCTTCCAGGACCTCCGGTCGCACTGGATGGGCAACGTCGCCGAGAACACGGCCTACGTGCCGCTGACCATGCTGGTGCTCGCCGGGGTCGCGGTGGTCTGGGTCCGGAACCGACTGACGCTCGGCCTGGCTGCGTTCGCCGCGATCAGCTTCGTGCTCAGCCTGGGTCCCGTGCTGACCATCGCGGGCTACCCCACCGTCCCGATGCCGTGGCGTCTCGCCGAGCTGCTGCCCGGTCTGAACCACGCCCTGCCCGGTCGGTTCTCGGCATTCGTGTTCATGGCCTTGGCCGTCCTGGTGGCCATCGCGTGGTCCACGTGGCGGTCCCGCCTCCCCCGGCTCGCGGTCGGGGTCGGGATCGCCGTCTCCTGCGTGCTGCTCCTGCCCTCTCCGTCGCTGGGGTGGCCGGTGTACCCGACCCCCACCCCGGTCGCGGCGTACGTGTCGAGCGGGCAGTTGACCGACGACACCCAGCCCGACGAGAACGTCCTGGTGCTGCCGTCGGGTCAGTGGGGCCCAGGTCTGCGGTGGATGGAGGTCCTGGACTTCTCGTTCCGGACGCCGACGGGCAACGGCGGCGGTGCTGCACCACCGCCGCAGCTGAAGGACCCCACGGCAGCGGCCCTGTTCAACCGGGACCTCGCCTACGACTACGCCGACCGTCTCCTCCCGTACCTGCGCAGCGTGGGGGTCCAGCTGGTGCTGGTGGACGAGGGGCACCCCGAGTGGCGCGCGGTGATGGACGCGGTCCTGCCGGGCCAGGGTCGGTCGGTGGGCGGAGTTCTCGTGTACCGGGTTCCGTGACCGTCTCCGGTCGGTGTGTCGGTAGTGTCGCCGACGATGGATGCGCGGGAAGGAGCTGACCTGAGGGTCCTCGTCGACGCGACCGCCGTCCCCGCCGACCGCGGCGGCGTGGGGCGCTACCTCGACGCGCTGCTGCCCGAGCTGGTCCGACCGGGTGTGGACGTCGAGGTGGTCGTGCAGGAGCGGGACGTCGCCCTGGTCGAGTCCGCCGGCGCGGCCGTGTCCGTCGTGCCGGCGTGGGCCCGGCACCCGGCCGCCCGGCTGGTGTGGGAACAGGTCGGTCTGCCGTGGCTGGCGACCCGTCGGCGTCCTGACGTCGTGCTCAGCCCCCACTACACGATGCCGCTGCTGGCGCCGGTCCCCGTGGTCGTGACCCTGCACGATGCGACCTTCTTCACCGACCCCGACCTGCACTCCCCGCTCAAGGCGCGCTTCTTCCGCATGTGGACCCGCCTGGCCGGCCGGCTCGCAGCCGGTCTGGTGGTGCCCTCGGCCGCCACGGGTGCCGAGGTCGCACGGGAGGCCGGGGTCGACCCCGCCCGGACGACCGTGGCCCACCACGGGGTGGACCGCGACCTGTTCGGCCCGCCCTCCGCGGCCGACGTCGACAGGGTTGCCCGATCCCTGGGGCTCGCCGGCCGGAGCTGGGTGGCCTTCCTGGGGACGATCGAGCCCCGCAAGAACGTGCCCGCGCTGGTGCGCGGCTGGGTGGGAGCGGTCGGTGACCTCTCTGACCCTCCGGCGCTGGTGCTCGCCGGGGGACGAGGCTGGGACGACGAGGTCGATGGGGCCGTGCGTGCGGTTCCCCCGCGCCTCACGGTCGTGCGGCCGGGCTACCTGCCGTTGGCCGACCTGCCGGCCCTGCTGGGCGGAGCCGACGTGGTCGCCTACCCGAGCCTGGGCGAGGGGTTCGGGCTGCCCGTCCTGGAGGCCATGGCCTGCGGTGCCGCCGTGCTGACCACGGACCGGCTCGCGTTGCCGGAGGTGGGCGGTGACGCGGTGGCGTACACCGATGTCGACGACCGGGCCATCGGCGACGCCCTGGGTGCGCTGCTCGCCGATCCCGCCAGGCGGGCTGCGCTGGGCGGGGCAGCCCGGGCGCGCGCGGCGGGCTTCACCTGGTCCCGTGCGGCCGACCAGCACGTCGAGGCGTTCCGCGCCGCCCGCGGCCGCGGGCCGTGGTGGAGGAGGCAGGCATGACGGAGCCGCTGCGGGTCGTCGTCGTCACCTACTCACCCGGTCGGTCCTTGCCGACCTTCCTCGACAGCCTCTCCGGTGCCACCCGGCGGCCCGTGGACGTCGTGCTCGCGGACAACGGGTCCACCGACGGGGCACCCGAGGCCGAGGCCGCGACCCGGCCCGGGGTCCGGGTCCTGCGCACGGGCGGGAACATCGGCTACGGGCCTGCGGTGAACGCCGGCCTGGACGACGTGCGCAGCGGATGGGCGCTGGTGTCCAACCCCGACGTGGTCCTCGACCCGGGCAGCGTCGACGAGATGCTGGCCGCCGCCGCCCGGTGGCCCAGGGCCGTGATGGTGGGGCCGGCGATCCGCACCACCGAGGGCGACCTGTACCCGTCGGCCCGCGACCTGCCCTCCCTGTCCACCGGGGTGGGGCACGCCGTGCTCGGCTGGTTCTGGCCGGCCAACCCCTGGACGGCGCGGTACCGCCGGGAGCGCGAAGCCCCACGCGAACGGTCGGCCGGCTGGCTGTCGGGCTCGTGCTTCCTCGTCGACACGGCGGCCTTCCACGCGGTCGGCGGCTACGACCCGGGGTACTTCATGTACTTCGAGGACGTCGACCTCGGGGAGCGGCTCGGGCGAGCAGGCCACCTCAGCGTGTACGTCCCGTCGGCCACCGTCACCCACGAGGGCGGCCACGCAACCCGCCGTCAGTCCCACCGCATGCAACGGGTCCACCACACCAGCGCGCTGCGCTACCTCTCGGGCCGGTACCCGGGGCGCCGGTACGCGCCTCTGCGGACCGCTCTGCGAGGAGGGCTGGGCGCGCGGATGCTCGTGGCCTACGTCAGCGGCCGGGTCGGCGCGGGCGCCCGCCCCCAGCAGCACCTCGACACCCCCATCCCCGACGAGAGGCACCACCCGTGAGGCACGCAGTGATCATGGCCGGCGGATCCGGGACCCGGTTGTGGCCGCTGTCCCGGTCGGCCCGTCCCAAGCAGCTGCTCGACGTCGTCGCCGAGGAGTCGGGCGGCGCGCACAGCCTGCTCGCCGAGGCCTTCGCCCGGCTGCAGGCCGTGCTGCCCACCGAGCAGATCTGGGTGTGCACCGCGGCCCGGTACGGCGACGCGGTCCGGGCGGCGCTGCCCGAGCTCGGCGCCGACCGGCTGATCCTGGAGCCGGTGGCCCGGGACACCGCCAACGCCGTGGGGCTCGCCGCTGCCCTGGTCGCCGACGCAGATCCCGACGCAGAGCTGGCGGTGGTCTCGGCCGACCACGTGATCCGTCCGGTCGAGCGGTTCGCCGACGCGTTGCGCACGGCCTACGACTGCCTCGCCGCCCGGCCGCGGTCCTTGGTCACCCTGGGCATCACCCCGACCTCGCCGGCCACCGGTTTCGGTTACGTGCAGAAGGGCGACCCGACCGAGGTGCCCGGTGCCGCCGAGGCGGCCTCGTTCCGCGAGAAGCCGGACCTGGCCACCGCGCAGGAGTACCTGGCGTCGGGGGAGTACCTGTGGAACTCGGGCATGTTCGTGTGGCGGGCGCAGACCGTGCTCGACGCGCTGCGTGACCACCTGCCCGAGACCGCCGCCGGGTTGGCCCGCATCGTCGCCGCCGAGGACCGGGACGCCGAGCTGCAGGAGGTCTTCCCGACGTTGCAGAAGATCAGCGTCGACTACGCCGTGCTGGAGCCCGCGGCCGCTGAGCCCGGTCGTGTGCTGGTCGTCGACCTCGACGTCGACTGGCTGGACGTCGGCTCGTGGCCGGCGCTGGCGCACACCCTCGACGCCGACGAGCAGGGGAACGCCGTCCGGGGGCTGGTCGTGGCCCTCGACAGCTCGGGGAACGTCGTGCTGTCCGACGACCCCGACCACCTGGTCGCCCTCGTCGGGGTTCGCGACAGCGTGGTCGTGCACACCGCCGACGTCACCATGGTGTGCCCGGTCGGGGATGCCGAGCGGGTCAAGCAGCTGCTCGCCGCCGCCGAGGAACGGTTCCCCGGGCGGTACGCCTGAGGGGCCTACCCTCGGTGCGGTGACCGGCCTGCGCGAGCTCCCGCGGGAGCGCTCCTGGCAGCCGACCTGGCCGCTCGACGTCCGCCGGGCGCTGTCCCCGCACCGGCGGGGCGCCGGTGACCCCGCACTGCAGTACGCGCCCGACGGCGCGCTCTGGCGCACAACGAGCACGCCGGACGGGCCGGCGACGGTGCGGCTGGCCGTCCGGGCCGGAGTGGTGCACGCGCAGTCGTGGGGCCCCGGGGCGTCCTGGGCGCTCGAGGTGGTGCCCCGGTGGCTGGGCGCCGAGGACCGGCCCGACGGGTTCCCGGCCCACCTGCACCCGCTGGTCGACCGGCTGCACCGGTCCTCGCCCTGGCTGCGGATCGGTGGCACCGGCCGGGTGTGGGACGCGCTCGTCCCCGGGGTGCTCGAGCAGAAGGTGACCGGCATCGAGGCCCACCGCACGTGGCGTCAGCTGCTGCACCTGGCCGGGGAACCGGCACCGGGGCCGGCGCCGGACGGCATGCGCGTGGTCCCCACGGCCGAACGGGTCCGCGCGGTGACCGATTGGGATTGGCACCGGTGCGGCTTGGACGGCGCCCGCCGGCGGGCCCTGCTCGCCGTCGCGTCGGTGGCCGACCGGCTCGAGTGCGACGACCACACCGACTGCGAGGACCTGCGCCGCCGGTTGCGGTCGGTGCCCGGCATCGGGGTCTGGACGGCGGCGGAGGTCGCGCAGCGTGCCATCGGGTGCCCGGACCAGGTCAGCGTCGGTGACTACCACCTGAAGAACCTGGTGGGCTGGTCCCTGGCCGGCCGGAAGACCGACGACGCCGGGATGCTCGAGCTGCTCGAGCCGTGGCGGGGCCACCGGCAGCGGGTCGTGCGGCTGCTGGAGGTCGGCGGCTCCCGCCCGCCCAAGCGCGGGCCGCGGATGGCCCCGACCGACTACCGCCGGCTCTGAGCCCGCAGCTCGTCGTACCGCGCGGTGCACTGCTCCATGGTCGGCAGCAACCCCTGCTGCCGGGCCTCCTCGAGCGTCGGGGCGGCGGTGTCCTTGGCCGACAGCTCGAACTCGACGTCCTTCGGCCACGGCAGGTCGAGGTCGGGGTCCATGGGATGGATGCCGAACTCGCGACCCGGGGAGAAGGCGCTGGAGAGCAGGTAGGTCACCGACGACCGGTCCTCCAGCGACACGAAGGCGTGCCCGAGGCCCTCGGACAGGTACACCGCCCGGGGCCGCTCGCCCCCCAGCTCGACGGCGTCGACCGTGCCGAAGGTGGGGGAGCCCACGCGGACGTCGACGACGACGTCCAGCACCCGGCCGGCCGGGCAGTAGACGTACTTGGCCTGGCCGGGGGGGACCAGCGCGAAGTGCACCCCGCGCAGGGCGCCGCGGGCGGACACCGAGTGGTTGGCCTGGGCGAGGTCGACACCGTGCCCGACGGCGTCGGTGAGCACGTCGGTTCGGTACCACTCGGTGAACCCACCGCGGCTGTCCCCGTGGGTGACGAGGTCGACCACGTAGGCGTCGGGCACGGCCAACTCGCGGATGTTCACGAACGCACCTCCGCGAGCAGCCCCAGCAGGTAGGCGCCGTAGCCGCTCTTGGCCAGCGGTTCGGCGACCCGGCGCAGGGCGTCGTCGTCCAGCCAGCCGTTGCGCCAGGCGACCTCCTCGATGCAACCGACCTTGAGGCCCTGCCGCTCCTCGACCACCGAGACGAACTCGGTGGCCTGGCGCAGCGACGTGAACGTGCCGGTGTCCAACCACGCGGTGCCGCGGTCCAACGCGGTCACCGTCAGCCGCCCGGCACGCAGGTAGTGCTCGTTGACCGCGGTGATCTCCAGCTCGCCCCGTGCGCTGGGGGTGATCGACCGGGCGACGTCGACGACGTCCGCGGCGTAGAAGTACAGGCCGGGGACGGCGTAGGAGCTCTTGGGGACGGCGGGCTTCTCCTCGATCGAGAGCACGCGGCCGGCGTCGTCGAACTCCACGACGCCGTACTCGCCGGGGTTGGCCACGTGGTAGGCGAACACGTGCCCGCCCGCAGGCTCGGGCAGCCGGGCCAGGGCGGTGCCCAGGCCGGCGCCGTAGAAGATGTTGTCGCCCAGCACGAGGGCCACCGACTGGTCGCCGATGAACTCGGCGCCGATCAGGAACGCCTGGGCCAGGCCCTCCGGCCGGGGCTGCGCGGCGTACTCGATGCGCATGCCCAGCCGGGAACCGTCGCCGATCAGGTGCTCGAAGGCGGTCTGGTCGGCCGGGGTGGTGATCACCAGCACCTCGCGGATGCCGGCCATCATCAGGGTCGACAGCGGGTAGTAGACCATCGGCTTGTCGTACACCGGCATCAGCTGCTTGCTGACCGCCTGCGTGATCGGGTAGAGCCGGCTCCCGGTGCCCCCGGCCAGGATGATTCCGCGCATCGACCAGACGGTAGGGCACGGGCGAGCCCGCGAGGTCGACCCCTCGCCCGTCGGGGTGAGAGCTCCGCGGTCTGCGGGGCCGGGCCCGATACCGTCCCGGCATGCGCGTCCTCGTCACCGGCGGTGCCGGCTTCATCGGCTCCCACTACGTGCGCACCATGCTCACCGGCGGCTACCCCGGGTTCGAGGACGCCGAGGTCACGGTCTTCGACAAGCTGACCTACGCCGGCAACCTGGCCAACCTCGCGTCGGTGGCCGACAGCCCTCGCTACCGCTTCGTGCAGGGCGACATCTGCGTCCCCGCCGACCTCGACGCCGCCCTGCCCGGGCACGACGTCGTCGTCAACTTCGCCGCCGAGTCCCACGTCGACCGGTCGATCACCGGCGCCGCGGAGTTCGTGCTCACCAACGTCCTCGGCGCCCAGCAGGTGTTCGAGGCGTCGCTGCGGCACGGCGTCGGCCGCGTCGTCCACGTCTCCACCGACGAGGTCTACGGCTCCATCGACGAGGGCTCCTGGGTCGAGGACCACATCCTCGAGCCCAACTCCCCGTACTCGGCGGCCAAGGCCGGCAGCGACCTGATCGCCCGTGCCTACGCCAAGACCTACGGGCTGGACATCTCGATCACCCGGTGCAGCAACAACTACGGTCCGTACCACTTCCCCGAGAAGGTCATCCCGCTCTTCGTGACCAACCTGCTGGACGGGAAGAAGGTGCCGCTCTACGGCGTGGGCGCCAACGTGCGCGACTGGCTGTTCGTGGACGACCACTGCCGCGGCATCCAGCTCGTCGTCGAGAAGGGCGCGCCGGGGGAGTTCTACAACATCGGCGGCGGCCGCGAGCTGTCCAACCGCGAGCTCACCGAGCAGCTGCTGGCCGCCACCGGCCGCGACTGGAGCTACGTCGAGGAGATCGTCGACCCCCGCGGCGGGGGGCACGACAAGCGCTACTCGGTCGACCACTCCAAGACCGGTGAGCTGGGCTACGCGCCGCGCATGACCTTCGAGGACGGGCTGGCCCTCACGGTGCAGTGGTACCGCGACAACCGCGCCTGGTGGGAGCCGCTCAAGGCCGCCGCCGCGACGGCCCGGTCGTGAGCGCCGCCGGCTCCCGCACCGCCTGGTTGGTCACCGGCGCCCGCGGCCAGCTGGGCCGTGACCTCCTCGACCACCTGTCCCGCCGCGACGGCGACGTGGTCACCGCGGTCGGTCGCGCCGAGGTCGACCTCACCGACGAGGCGTCGGTGCGCGGGGCGGTGCGCGGGTGGGTCGCGTCGGCTGCGGCCGACCGGCTCGTGCTGGTGAACGCCGCGGCCTACACCGCCGTCGACGCCGCCGAGACCGACGAGGGCACGGCGCTGATCGTCAACGGCCACGCGCCCGGCTGGCTGGCCGAGGAGGTGGCGGGGCACGGCAGGCTGGTCCACGTGTCCACCGACTACGTCTTCGACGGCACCGCGACCGAGCCCTACCCCGTCGACGCCCCGGTGGCACCGCGGTCGGCCTACGGGCGGACCAAGGCGGCCGGCGAGGCGGCGGTCGCGGCCGTGGACGCCGATGCCTCCGTCGTCCGCACCGCCTGGGTGCACAGCCGGCACGGCGGGAACTTCGTGGCCACGATGACCAGCCTGGAGGGTCAGCGCGAGACGGTCTCGGTCGTCGATGACCAGGTCGGGTCGCCGACCTGGTCGTGGGACCTCGCCGGCGGCCTGGTCGCGCTCGGCGCGGCCACCCGGGCGGTGCCGCCCCTGCTGCACTACACCGACGAGGGGCAGGTGTCCTGGCACGGGCTCGCGCAGGCGGTGTTCGAGGAGCTGGGCGCCGACCCGGCGCGGGTGCTGCCCACCACCTCGGCCGACTTCGTCCGGCCCGCACCGCGCCCGGCCTGGTCGGTCCTCGACGGCAGCACCTGGGACGCCGCCGGCCTGCTGGCCCGCCGCGGGTGGCGGACGGCGCTCGCCGAGGCCATGCAGGCCGGCCCCCGCGGCTGACCCCGGGGGTCGACCGGTCGGCTCAGCCGGCGGCGGCGCCGAGCCGGACGCGGCCGACCAGCGAGGAGCCGCCGGGGGTGCCCACGGGTTCCCACCGGGTGGCCCAGCCCTCGGCGTGCAGCTGCACCAGCGCGGCCCCGACCAGCGCGCCGAGGTTCAGCGCGGTGACGACCGACGGCGCGTCGGTGAGGTGCACGTCGACGACGTCGGGGGTGTCGCCGCCGTAGGCGAACACGACCGGGAACTCCGGCAGCGCGGCTGTGGCGACGCGGAAGGCGGCCGCGACCGCGTCGAGCGCGCCGGGCCGGGGCGCCACGTCGGGCGCCGCCGTCCGGGCCGGGACGAGGTCGCGGGTGCCCAGGGCGAAGAGGTCTCCCGGGCCCAGCCGCACGAGGGGTCGGGTGCCGTGGTCGTCGTCCGGCGCGGTCCAGCGCCACCCGCGGACGACGGCGACCGGCACCCCGCCGAGCTTGCCCTTGACCAGGTCCGCGGCTGCGGCGAGCTCGTCGACGACGGCGACCTGGGTGGTCTCGAGCCGGTTGCCGTGCGCGTCGACGTCGCCCCGGTGGTCGAGCAGCGCGGGCAGACCCGCAGCGCCGACCGCGACGTCGGTGAGGCCGTCGCGCCAGGTGCGGCCGAACGTGTCGCTCACGACGACGCCGACGGTCACCCCGAGTCGCTGGTGCAGGCCGGCCCGCAGGCGGCGGGCGGACTCGTCGGCGTCGGCCGGCAGGAGCACCAGGCTGTCGGCGGCGGTGTTGGACGCGTCGATGCCCGCGGCCGCCACGACCCACCCGTGGTGGGTCTCGACGATCTTCAACGGGCCCCGCCGGGCCACCACCCGCACCGTCTCGGCGTCGATGGCCCGTTGGCGCACCGCCTCCCGGTCGGCACCGGGCGGCACCGCCACCAGGTTGCCCTCGACCTTGGAGACCACCTTGGAGGTCACGACGACGACGTCCCCGTCGGCCAGCCACGGCGCCGCGGTGGCGATCGCGGCGACCAGGTCGTCGCCGGGGCTGAACTCGGGCAGACCGGGCACGGGGTGGACGGTCAGGCCCGGTGGTGCCTCATGCGCGTGCGGCATGCAGTGCAGCCTGCGCCATCGCCTGCGTGGCGGCGAGGTCGGTCATGAGCAACGGCACCGTGCGGACGTCGACGCCGGGCACGTCGGCGGTGTCGCCCTCGTGCACGACCCAGGCGTCGAGCAGGCCGCCGTCGGACCGGGCGCCGTAGTGCCGGCCGACGCCCTCGGCGCTCACCTGGACACCGACGGCGGGCAGGCAGCGGTCGGCCATCCCGCGCACCGGGGCGTCGCCGACGATGGGCGACAGCCCGACGATCCGCGACGGGGTGGCCAGCAGGGCCTCGCGCAGGCCGGGGACGCCGAGCACGGTGCCGATGGACACCACGGGGTTCGAGGGCGCGAGGAGGACGGCGTCGGCACCGGCGAACGCCTCCACGACCCCGGGCGCCGGTCGGGCGTCCTCGACGCCGACCTGGACGAAGGCGTGCGGCTCGGGCGCGGCGCGGTGCCGCACCCACCACTCCTGGAAGTGGATGGCCTGCCGGCGTCCCGTGGCGGGGTCGTCCACCACGACGTGGGTCTCGACCCGCTGGTCGCTCATGGGGACGAGGTCGACGCCGGGCTGCCACCGCTGCGCGAGCGCGGCCGTCACCTCCGACAGCGGGTAACCGGCGTCGAGCATGCGGGTGCGCACGAGATGGGTGGCGAGGTCGCGGTCACCCAGTCCGAACCACGTCGGATCGGCCCCGTAGGCAGCCAGTTCGTCCTTGACGACCCACGTCTCGTCCCGTCGGCCCCATCCGCGGACCGGGTCGGTTCCGTCACCGAGCGTATACATCACCGAGTCCAGGTCGGGGCAGATCCGCAACCCGTGCATCGTGACGTCGTCGCCGGTGTTCACGACGGCGGTGATCGTGGCGTCCGGGGCCGCCGCACGCACCCCGAGGAGGAAGCGGGCTCCGCCGACGCCGCCGGCCACGACCACGATCCGCATGCACACCATGGTGCCTGATGGCAAATTAGGTTGTTCCCACCGGACCGGTGTCGGAATGATCTGTACCAAAACCTGGGGTTCCGTGGGCAGATCCTGTGGTCGGGTGCGGCGTGTCTCCGGCTTTCGTGACGCTGTCGAGACCCTGCGTGACACCTGTGACGCGTGATGCTCCACGGACCATCTGCTCGACTTGACCCCACCCGGACGACACGCGTGTAATTCCATCGATGTCACCGAGTGCGGCACGTCGGGAGTGGCCCGATGATCACGCACTGTGACGAAGGCGAGAGGGGACGCATCGTCATGGCCGAGGTGTCGTGGTTGAGCGACTACAAGCAGCAGCAGGGTGTCGACACGGGGTCGGCGCTGGGGTTCTCCGGCCTGGACTGGTCGGCGGGCCTCGACGAGGAGGACCAGGGCTGGCAGGAGCGCGCACTGTGCGCCGAGACCGACCCCGAGGCCTTCTTCCCGGAGAAGGGCGGGTCGACCCGCGAGGCCAAGAAGATCTGCACCGGGTGCGACGTCCGGGTGGAGTGCCTGGAGTACGCGTTGGGCAACGACGAGCGGTTCGGCATCTGGGGCGGGCTCTCCGAGCGCGAGCGTCGTCGCCTGCGCCGCCAGGCCGTCTAGGTCCGCACCGCCGGCTGGCACGATGAGCAGGTGTTCATCCGTGTGGCCGAGGGGCGCGCCCCGGTGGTGCGGGAGATCCGCGCCGCCGCCCCGCTGCTCGCCGGGCTGACCGCGCCGACCACCGCCCGCGGCCCGTGGCTCACCGCCGCGCTGGGCGCCGCACCCGCCCCCCGGGTCCGGCACCGAGCCGTGGTCGTCGAGCACCACCGCCAGGGCCGCCCCGCCGGGCTGGCCCTGGTCACGTCCCGGCGCGAGCTGCGTCGGGGACTCCCGACCACCGTGGTCCGGCTGCTCGGTGAGGGCGGACCGCCGGGCCCGCCCGGCCCGGCCCCCCGTCGACTCCCCGCTGCCTCTCCGGAGGTGGCCGAGCTGCTGGCCGACGGCCTGGTCGACCTCCTCGCCGCCGTGCGCGGCCCGTGGGAGCTCTCGCTCACCGGGCTGCCGATGGGGGACCCGGTCCTGCGGGCGCTGAGCGCCCGGCTCGGCACCGGCTCGCGCTTCCGCACCGTGCGCGCGCGGGGCCTGGTCGACCACCTCGACGACCTGGGTGAGGTCACCCGGTCCACCGACCCGGTGGCGCTGGAGCGGTGGCTCCCGGTCTTCCTCGACCACCGGCCGGCCGGAGCGCGGCTGGTCGACCTGCGCGCGCTGGCCCGCGTGCACGCCGCCACCGGCGTGCTGGAGCACGCGGTCGTACGGTCCGCCGGCCGGCCGGTCGGCGGCCTCCTCACCCTGCTCGAGGGGCCCGTCCGCCTCCCCTGGTGGGGGTTCGGCGACGTCGTGGCGGGGACGGCTCCCGGGCCGCCGCACGTGTCGCTGGGCGCGGCGTCGTGGACCGTCAGCCCCTGACGGTCCCCCCGGGGAGCACCGCGGCCTCGCCGCCGCCGAGCCTCAGCGTGCCCGTCGCCCCGGTCGGTGACGACCCCACCTCGACCTCGACGGCGTAGCTGCGCCCCGTGTAGACCGGGGCGGAGCCGTTCGGTCGGGTGTAGGTGGCGAAGGTCCCCCGCAGGGCCGCGCCGTCGGCGGAACGGTCGACGACGAGGTCGGGCGAGCCGAGGTCGGCGTACTCGGTCAGCGATCGTGTGCACTGCGCGGCGGCGGGGTCGGCGGGCGGGTCGGCGGCCAGGCAGTTCCAGACCGGCAGCTCGAGGTGCGCCACCGCGCGGGAGCCGTCGCTGCTGGCGGTGAGCACGGGGTAGGCGACGGTGACCCCGACCGCACGGGGCTCGAGGACGATCCCGGCGAAGGTCAGCGATGCGGTGAACCCGTCGACCCCGGGTGGCACGTCGGTCCCGGCCAGGCCGCCCGCCGCGGTCGCGGTGAGCGGGGCGGGCTGCGGGGTGGGGGCCGCGGACGGCGCCGTCCCCGTGCGCGACGGCTCGGCGGGTGCGGGTGCGGGTGCGGGTGCGCGGGAGGACGCCCCGCCGGGGCCGCGGTCGCCGGTCAGCACCACGCCCCCGGCCACGAGGCCGCCCAGGACGAGCAGGGTCAGCGCGACGACGGCGCCCCGCCGGGCTCCGCGCCGGCCGCGGCCGGCCGGGACGTCCGCCCCGGGCCCCGGCGTCGCAGGGACGGCCGCCGGTGCGTCGGGGACTGCGCCTGCAGGCAGAGCTGTGGGCGACCCCGGTGGCCGGTCGAAGAAGTCGCGCAGGTCGTCCACCTCGCGGACCGACCGGGGTGCCTGTGCGGCCGAGGGGTCCGTCGACGGGGCCGTGGCCGAGGAGCGGGCGGCGCTCCGGGCGCGGGTCGCCCCCGCCCGTCGTGCGCGGACCACCGGGACGCCGACCACCGTGCCGACCGCCGCGGCGGTCGCCGCGCCCGCCCACAGCCACGGCACGCCGAGGACCACGGCCAGCACGGCCACCACCACGGCGACCACCGCCGCGACCGCGACCGTGCGTTGCGTCCCCCGCATGACCTGCCCCCCGTTCCTCGCCGCGAGTGTGTCAGCCGGCGGGGTCGATCTCCTCCGGGTCGCGCCCCAGCAGGACGGCCACCTGGTCCACCACGACGTCGCGCACCAGGTCGGCGAGGTCCTCGGGGTCGTGGGCGCGGATCTCCAGCGGCCGGCGGTAGACGATGATCCGAGGAGCGTGCTCGACGCCACCCTCGCGCCGGCCGGGCAGCACCCGCGCCAGCGGCACGCTGCCGTCGTCGAGGACGTCGGCGTCGAGCACCACCTCGTCGGGGCTGCTGTGGTCGACCCACGGCACGTCCTCGACCGCGAACTCCACGCCGGCCAGCTCCCGCTCCCACCGTCGCTCGATGTCCTCGACCGCGTCGAGGACGAGGTCGTCGAACTGCTCGGCGCGGCTGCGGGAGAGCGGCACGCCCGGCGGGACCAGCGGCCCGCGCAGGCCTCGACCGTGGCGGTCGCGGCGTCGGGCGGGTGGTCGGTCCATGGCGGCTGCGAGCCTACGGCCCGGCGCGGCGCACCCGACCTCGCCGGTGTGCCTCCCTGACGAACCGGCCTCGGCGGGGCTAGGGTGCCAGCCGTGAGGAACCGGTGGTGAGGCAGTCCCGTCGCTGCTCGCGCAGTGGGTGCGCGCAGCCGGCGGCGGCCACGCTGACCTACGTCTACGCAGAGTCCACGGCCGTCGTCGGCCCGTTGGCGACCTACTCCGAGCCGCACAGCTACGACCTGTGCGAGTTCCACGCCGAGCGGCTCACCGTCCCGCGCGGCTGGGAGGTCGTCCGGCACGAGGTCGACACCGACGACGCCGGTCCGACCGGCGACGACCTCCTGGCGCTCGCCGACGCCGTGCGCGAGGCGGCCCGCCCCGAGCCCGAGCGCGACCCGGCCGACGACGGCTCGGGCACTCGGCGGGGACACCTGCGGGTGCTCCCGAACCTCCCCTGACCTTCCGGGGGCGGGTCGCCGTGCCTCGTCGCTAGGGTCTGACCACGGCCTCCGGTGCGGTGTGCCGAACACGACCCGAGGTGGACTTCAGTGCCCGACCTGTCGACGATCATCAAGGCCTACGACGTACGGGGCGTGGTCCCCGACCAGTGGGACGAGACGGTCGCCCGGGCGATCGGTGCGGCCTTCGCCGAGTTCGTGCACGCCGAGACCGGTGCGTCGGCCGTCGTGACCGCCCACGACATGCGCGACTCCTCCGTCCCGCTGTCGCGCGCCTTCGCCGAGGGGGTGCTCAGCCGCGGTCTCGACGTGGTCGAGGCCGGCCTGGGCTCCACGGACATGCTCTACTTCGCCGCCGGCAGCCTCGACCTGCCCGGCGCCATGTTCACCGCCAGCCACAACCCGGCCCAGTACAACGGCATCAAGATGTGCCGCGCCGGGGCCGCACCGATCGGCCAGGACTCCGGTCTCGCCCAGATCCGCACCTGGGCCGAGCAGCAGCTCGACGGCGAGGCCGTGTTCGAGCGCGTGGTCGACGCACCCGGCACCTCGAGCACCCGCGACGTGCTCGGCGAGTACTCCGACTACCTGCGCGGTCTGGTCGACCTCTCCGGCATCCGACCCCTGAAGGTCGTCGTCGACGCGGGGAACGGCATGGGCGGGCACACCGTGCCGGTGGTGCTGAGCGGGCTGCCGTTGGAGGTCGTGCCCATGTACTTCGAGCTCGACGGGTCCTTCCCCAACCACGAGGCCAACCCCCTCGACCCGGCCAACCTCGTCGACCTGCAGCGGGCGGTCCCCGAGCACGGCGCCGACATCGGCCTGGCCTTCGACGGCGACGCCGACCGGGTCTTCGTCGTCGACGAGCGCGGCGAGCCGGTCAGCCCGTCGGCGGTCACCGCGCTGGTCGCCGTCCGCGAGCTGGCCCGGGGGGTCGGGACGACGATCATCCACAACCTGATCACGTCCTCCGCGGTGCCCGAGATCGTCCGCGAGCACGGCGGCGAGCCCGTGCGCACCCGGGTGGGGCACAGCTTCATCAAGGCCGAGATGGCCCGCACCGACGCCGTCTTCGGCGGTGAGCACTCCGCGCACTACTACTTCCGCGACTTCTGGCGTGCCGACACCGGCATGCTGGCCGCGATGCACGTCCTGGCCGCGCTCGGCGAGCAGACCCGGCCGCTGTCGGAGCTCGCCTCCGCCTACAGCCGGTACACCGCCTCGGGTGAGATCAACTCGACGGTGACGGACGCGCCGGGCCGCGTGGCCGCGGTCCGCGAGTCCTACGAGGGGGACGGCGTCACCGTCGACGAGCTCGACGGCCTGACCGTGCAGCTCCCCGACGGCGCCTGGTTCAACCTGCGTGCCAGCAACACCGAGCCGCTGCTGCGGCTCAACGTCGAGGCCCCCGACGAGGCCCGCATGACCACGATCCGCGACGACGTCCTGGCGAAGGTGCGCGCATGACCACGGCCCACCCCGACACGCTGGGCATCGACCCGGCCCTCCTGGCCATCCTGGCCTGTCCCGATGCGCACCACAGCCCCCTGACCCTCGACGCCGGGGCGGGCGAGCTGCTGTGCACCGGGTGCGACCGGGCCTTCCCGGTCCGCGACGGCATCCCGGTGCTGCTGCTCGACGAGGCCCGCCGCCGCGGAGGTGGCGCAGGGGCATGACCTCCCCCGAGCTGGTCGAGGAGGTCCTGGACGACCCGCAGCTGCTGCGGGCACGGGACCCCCGTGGCCTCCTGCCCGCGGTCGCCGGCGCCGGCGCGCAGGTGCGCGAGACCGCCAGCCTCACCGACGAGGCCGGGCTCGGCCGCATCACCGACGCCGGTCGCCCCCGGGGACTCGTGGTGGTCGCCCGGCGGGAGGGCGCGGTGGCCGGTGGCCTGCTGCGCGCCCTGCTGGGGCCGGGCAGCCCGGTCGCGGTCGACGTCGTCCCCGGGCCCCGGCTGCCGGTGTGGACCGGTGCCTCCGACGTCGCCGTCGTCGCCACCCGGACCGGCGCGGGGTCCTACGCCGTCGCGCCCGCGTACGAGGCGCTCCGCCGGGGGGTGGCGGTGCTCGGCATCGGCGCCGACGGGGCACCGCTGCACGCCGCGTGCGCGGGCGGTCGCGCGCCCTACGTCCCGCTGCCGCCGAGCCGGGTCCAGCACACGAGCCTGTGGTCCCTCCTCACCCCGATGCTGCAGCTGGCCGGCGGGCTGGGGCTCCTCCCGGACGGCGCAGCGGGCACCGACGAGGTCGCCGCGGCGCTCGACGCCGTCGCGGCCGACTGCGGTCCGGTGGTGCCCACCTACGCCAACCCGGCCAAGACCCTCGCCCTCGAGCTGCTCGACGCGCTCCCGGTCGTCGTGGCCGAGGGTCCGCTGGCCGCTGCGGCCGGCGGCCGGGTCGCCGACCAGCTGGCGACGCTGGCCGGCCTGCCCGCCGCGGCCTACCGCCTACCCGAGCAGCGAGCGGCCGCCTGCACGGTGCTGGGGGGCCCGCTGGCCCCCGTCGACGGCGACGACTTCTTCCGCGACCGCGCCGACGACACCGGCCGGCGACTGCGGCTGCTGACCGTCCGCGACGAGGCGGCCGGTGCCGACGACGGCCCCGCCGAGCGCGACCCGCGGTCGGCGGCCGACGCCCTGCGCCAGGTGCTCACGACCGCGACCGCGCGCACGGTGCCGGTCAGCGGCCTGGCCGACCGGGCCGGTGGTGAGGGCGACGCACGGCTGGCCCGCGTGGCACGCCAGGTGGCGGTGGGCGACTTCGCTGCGGTCTACCTGGCGTTGGCCCTCGACGCCGAGCGCGGCCGCGACCCCGGGAGCACACTCCTCCCGTGACGCAACCACCCGATCGCCCGTCCGCACCCGCTCCGGCGGCGACGACGGAGGGCGATGGGCAGGGAAGCGGGCAGGGGAGCGGGCACGGTGGCGGGGGCGCAGCGATCATCGCCGCGCTGCTGGCCAACCTCGGCATCGCGGCCGCCAAGTTCGTCGCCTTCCTGGTCACCGGGGCCTCCTCGATGCTCGCCGAGGCGATCCACTCGGTGGCCGACTCGGGCAACCAGGTCCTGCTGCTGGTCGGCGGCCGCACGTCCCGGCGGCGCCCCACGGCGGAGCACCCCTTCGGCTTCGGGCGCGACCGCTACGTCTACGGCTTCCTGGTGGCCGTCGTCCTGTTCAGCGTGGGTGGCCTGTTCGCGGTGTACGAGGGCGTGCACAAGGTGCTCGAGCCCGAGGAGCTCACCAGCCCGGGCTGGGCCTTCGGCGTGCTCGGCGTCGCCGTCGTCCTGGAGTCGTTCTCGCTGCGCACCGCGATCAGGGAGACGAACGAGGTCCGGCAGCCGGGCGAGAGCTACTGGGCCTTCATCCGGCAGGCCCGGGCGCCCGAGCTGCCGGTGGTGCTGCTCGAGGACTCCGCGGCGCTCACCGGCCTGGTGTTCGCCCTCGCCGGCGTCGGGCTGACCGCAGCGACCGGCAACGGGGTGTACGACGGCCTGGGCACCGTCGCGATCGGGGTCCTCCTGGTGGCCGTCGCCTCGGTGCTGGCGGTGGAGACCAAGAGCCTGCTGGTCGGCGAGTCGGCCACCCCGGCCGCCCGGCGGGCCATCGAGGACGCCCTCGCCGGCGGGGAGCACGTCGAGTCGGTGATCCACCTGCGCACGCAGCACCTCGGCCCCGAGGAGCTGCTGGTCGCCGCGAAGATCGCCGTCCGGCACGACGACACGGCCGAGGCGGTGGCCCGGGCCATCGACGAGGCCGAGGCGCGCGTGCGCAGGGCCGTCCCGATCGCGACCGTGATCTACCTGGAACCCGACATCCGGCGACGCTCAGGTTCTCCCACGGGTGCGCCGATGACCGAGGGGTGACCCGCACCCCGGTAGCCTCGCGGACGATGTGGCAGCTGACGAACACCATCCGGCACTACCCCTGGGGTAGTCGCACCGTCATCCCGGAGCTCCTGGGTGAGCCGTCCCCGGCGCCCGAGCCGTGCGCCGAGCTCTGGATGGGCGCGCACCCCGACGCACCGAGCGTGCTGGCCGACGGCCGAGGCCTCGACGCCGCCATCGCCGCCGAACCCGATCGGCTGCTGGGCCCGCTGGTCCGCCAGCGCTTCGGCGACCGGTTGCCGTTCCTCATGAAGGTGCTCGCCGCCGACGCGCCGCTGTCGCTGCAGGCCCACCCCACGACGGCGCAGGCCGAGGTGGGGTTCGCCGCGGAGGAGGCAGCGGGCATCCCCAAGGACGACCCGACCCGCACCTTCAAGGACCCGCACCACAAGCCCGAGATCCTGCTGGCCCTCACCCCGGTCGAGGCGCTGTGCGGGTTCCGGCCGGTCGAGGAGTCCCTGCACTGCCTGGCCAAGCTCCAGCTGCCCGAGCTCAAGCCCACCATCGCCGCCCTGGCGCGGGGCGGCCTGCAGGTGGCCATCCCGCAGCTGCTGGCGCTGTCCGTGCGTCGCCGCCAGTCGCTGGTGACCGCGGTGGCGGAGAAGGCCGCGACGTTCGTGGCCGCGCACGACCCCGAGTTCATCAACACCTACCGCTGGGCGGCGTCCCTCGCCGACACCTACCCGGGCGACATCGGCGTGGTCATCTCGCTGCTGTGCAACCACCTCACCCTCGACCCGGGCGAGGCGGTCTTCCTCCCGGCCGGGAACCTGCACGCCTACCTCTCCGGGGCGGGGGTCGAGGTCATGGCCAGCTCCGACAACGTGCTGCGCGGTGGCCTCACCGGCAAGCACGTCGACCTGGCCGCGCTCGTCGAGGTGCTCGACTTCGCCGACGGCAAGGTCCCCGTCATCCGACCGGTCCTGGGCCCCGGCGGCCTCCGCTACCCCGTGCCGGTCGAGGACTTCGACCTGACCCGCGTCGAGCTGGGCGCCGACCCGGGCAGCCTGCGCACGGCGGGACCGCAGGTGCTGCTGTGCACCGAGGGGACCGTCGTGCTCGGCACGGACGACGGCGAACTCGTGCTCCAGAAGGGGGAGTCGGCCTTCGTGCCGGCGAACGCCCAGCTCAGCGCCCAGGGGCCAGGGGTCCTCTACCGCGCCACCACGGGGCTGCGCGCCGTGTGATCCTCGTCGGTCCTGGCACCGGGGCGTGACGAACCGGTACCGTGGACGACGGCACGAGCCCCGCCGAAGCCTCGGCATGCTCGCTCACGAACAGACACCGACGCAGCCGCAGCCCCTCTGGCGCGGCCGGGACATCTGGAGCGACATGACCGCCTCTACCGGCGCACGCGTACTGACCGACGGCGACTTCAAGGTCGCCGACCTCTCCCTCGCCGGCTTCGGCCGCAAGGAGATCTCCCTCGCCGAGCACGAGATGCCCGGCCTCATGGCCCTGCGTGCCGAGTACGGCGAGGAGCAGCCGCTGGCCGGCGCCCGCATCGCCGGCTCGCTGCACATGACCGTGCAGACCGCCGTCCTCATCGAGACCCTCACCGCGCTGGGCGCCGACGTCCGCTGGGTCTCCTGCAACATCTTCTCCACCCAGGACCACGCCGCCGCCGCCATCGCCGTGGGCCCCGAGGGCACCCCCGAGGCCCCCTCCGGCGTCCCCGTCTTCGCCTGGAAGGGCGAGACCCTCGAGGACTACTGGTGGTGCACCCAGCGCCTGTTCGAGTTCCGCGACGAGTCCGGCACCGTCATCGGCCCGAACATGATCCTCGACGACGGCGGCGACGCCACCATGCTGGTCCACCTCGGCACCCGCTTCGCCGCCGACGGCGCCGTCCCGGACACCACCGAGAGCGACAGCGAGGAGTTCGCCGTCGTCCTGCAGGTGCTGCGCGACACCCTCGCCGTCGACGACCAGTACTGGACCCGCATCGGCAAGGAGATCAAGGGCGTCACCGAGGAGACCACCACCGGTGTCCTGCGCCTGTACGAGCTCGCCCGCGACGGCCGCCTGCTCTTCCCGGCCATCAACGTCAACGACTCGGTCACCAAGAGCAAGTTCGACAACCTCTACGGCTGCCGGCACTCGCTCATCGACGGCATCAACCGCGCCACCGACGTCATGATCGGCGGCAAGGTCGCCGTCGTGTGCGGCTTCGGCGACGTCGGCAAGGGCTGCGCCGAGGCGCTGCGCGGCCAGGGCGCCCGCGTGATCGTCACCGAGATCGACCCGATCTGCGCGCTGCAGGCCGCCATGGAGGGCTACCAGGTCACCACCCTGGACGACGTCATCGGCATCGCCGACATCGTCATCACCACCACGGGCAACAAGGACATCATCTCGGCCGAGCAGCTGGCCGCCACCAAGCACCAGGCGATCATCGGCAACATCGGGCACTTCGACAACGAGATCGACATGGCCGGGCTCGCGAAGACCCCGGGCGTGGTGAAGACCAACATCAAGCCGCAGGTCGACGAGTGGCGCTTCGCCGACGGCCACACGATCATCGTGCTGTCCGAGGGCCGGCTGCTGAACCTGGGCAACGCCACCGGGCACCCCAGCTTCGTGATGAGCAACTCGTTCACCAACCAGACGCTGGCGCAGATCGAGCTGTGGGCCAACCGTGCCGCCTACGAGGGCAAGACCCCGGGCGTCACCGTGCTGCCCAAGCATCTCGACGAGAAGGTCGCCCGCCTGCACCTGGACTCGCTGGGCGTCAAGCTCACCGAGCTGACCAAGGTCCAGGCCGACTACCTCGGCGTCCCGGTCGAGGGCCCGTACAAGAGCGACCACTACCGCTACTGAAAGGACCTGCCTTCCCCCCACGACGTGCTCCGCACGCCGCGGGACCCTGAAGGCAGGCCGGGGCCGGGCACGCTGACGGCCTCGGCGACGCGCTGACACCTGCACCCCGGCCGGGGGAGACCTGGCCGGGGTGCAGTGCTGTCGGGGGCCCTGCGCGCACAATGGGCACGTGCCGTCTCCTGCTCCCACCGCCCGCGGACGCGTCCTGGTCGTCGACGACGATGCGGCGCTGGCCGAGATGCTCGGCATCGTGCTGCGCCGGGAGGGGTACGAACCCGCCTTCGTCGCCGACGGCGCCCGCGCGCTGGCCACCTTCCAGCAGGTGCGCCCCGATCTCGTGCTGCTGGACCTCATGCTGCCCGGCCGCAACGGCCTGCAGATCTGCGGCGACATCCGCGCCCAGTCCAGCGTGCCGATCATCATGCTCACCGCCAAGGGCGACACGATCGACGTCGTCCAGGGGCTCGAGGCCGGTGCCGACGACTACGTCACCAAGCCGTTCAAGCCGGTCGAGCTCGTGGCCCGGGTCCGGTCCCAGCTGCGCCGCGGCGAGACCGGGCAGGCCGAGACCCTCGGCATCGGTGACCTGACCATCGACGTCCCCGCCCACCAGGTCAGCCGCGAGGGCCAGCCCATCGCGCTGACCCCGCTGGAGTTCGACCTCCTGGTGGCCCTGGCCCGCAAGCCGCGGCAGGTGTTCACCCGCGAGCTGCTGCTCGAGCAGGTGTGGGGCTACCGGCACGCCGCCGACACCCGGCTGGTCAACGTGCACGTGCAGCGGCTGCGCGCCAAGGTCGAGCGCGACCCCGAGCGGCCCGAGGTCGTGCTGACGGTGCGCGGGGTGGGCTACAAGGCCGGTCCCGCATGACCGCTCGGTGACGCTCCGGGCCCGCCTGCGGGCGTGGAGCGCGGCCGGCTGGCACGCGTGGCGCTCGTCCCTGCAGCTGCGCATCGGCGCCATCACCATGCTCGTGGCCGGCGTCGTCGTCGTGGTGGTCAGCGTGGTGCTCTTCCGGCAGATCAGCGGCCAGCTGCTCGAGGTGAAGCGCGACGCCGCCATCGACCAGGCCCAGTCCGGGGTGGCCTACGCCCAGTCGCAGGTCTCGGGCATCGCCACCGGCGACGCCGCGAGCGTGCGCTCGACCCTGGCCCGCACCGTGCGCGAGCTGCAGAGCCGCAACGGCGAGGCCGGGAACTTCGACACCGTGCTCGTCTACCGCACCGGCGACACGGCCCGGCCCGCGGCGAGCCGGCCCAGCCTCTACCCGGCCCTCCCGCCCGAGCTGGTCGCCGCGGTCGACGGCGGCGCGCAGGTGTGGCAGTACGCCTCGATCCCCGACGGCGCGTCCGGCACCGTGCCCACGTTGCTGGTCGGGGTGCCGGTACCGCTGGACGGGCAGGGCGGCGAGCAGGTCGACCTGTACTACGCCTTCCCGCTGGACCAGGAGCAGGAGACCCTCTCGCTGGTGCGCAGCACGGTGGCCATCAGCGGCATCGCGCTCACGCTGTTCGTCGTCGGCATCGGGGTGCTGGTCACCCGGCTGGTGGTCGACCCGGTGCGCCGGGCCGCGAGCAGCGCCCAACGGCTGGCCGAGGGGCAGCTGGAGGAGCGGCTGGCGGTGAACGGCGAGGACGACCTCGCCCGGCTGGCCACCAGCTTCAACGCCATGGCCGACAGCCTGCAACGGCAGATCACCCAGCTCGAGGGGTTGTCCCAGCTCCAGCAGCGGTTCACCTCCGACGTCTCGCACGAGCTGCGCACCCCGCTGACCACCGTGCAGATGGCCGCCGAGGTGCTGCACGAGTCGCGGTCGGACTTCGACCCGCACGTGGCCCGCTCGGCCGAGCTCCTGTACGCCGAGGTCAACCGGTTCGAGTCCCTGCTGTCGGACCTGCTCGAGATCAGCCGCTACGACGCCGGAGCAGCCGAGCTGGAGGCCGAACCCACCGACCTGGGCCCGCTCGTCCGCCGGGTGGCGGCGGACATGTCCAGCCTGGCCGACCGCCTCGGCTGCCGGCTCGAGGTGCGCGCGCCCCAGCGACCGGTCATCGCCGACGTCGACGCCCGGCGGGTGCAGCGGGTGCTGCGCAACCTGGTCGGCAACGCCGTCGAGCACGGGGCCGGCCGCCCGGTCGAGCTGACCCTGGCCGCCAACCGCACGGCCGCCGCGGTCACCGTGCGCGACCACGGCATCGGCCTGACCTCGGAGGAGGCCGCGCACGTCTTCGACCGCTTCTGGCGCGCCGACCCCGCCCGGGTGCGCACCGTGGGCGGCTCCGGGCTGGGCCTGTCGATCAGCCTGGAGGACGCCCGCCTGCACGGGGGCTGGCTGCAGGTCTGGGGCCAGCCCGACCAGGGAGCCCAGTTCCGGCTGACCCTGCCGCTGAACGCGGGGGACGATCTGACGGGCTCACCGCTGCCGCTGCGCCCGGTGGTCGTCCGCCGCCGCCCCGACAGCCGCCGTCCGGAGGGACCCCGATGAGGGCCGGCCGCCGGGCCGCCGCGGCCGTGGCCGCGGCGGCGGCGCTGCTGGTCGCCGGCTGCACCACCGTGCCCACGAGCTCGACGCCGGTCGAGATCACCCAGGTCGCCGACCCGCCCGACGACGTCGGCATCGAGGCCCTGCCGCCGGTGCCCGGTGCCGGCCCGGAGGAGGTCGTGCGCGGCTTCGTCGACGCGATGGCCAGCACCACCCGCAACCACCCGGTCGCCCGCCAGTTCCTCACGGCCGGTGCGGCCGACACCTGGAGCGACACCGACGGCGTGACGGTCATCAGCGCCGACTACGCCCCGGTGGCCGCCGACGACGGCACCGTCGTCCTCACCGCCGGCCTGGTCGGCCGGGTGGACCCCGGTGGGGTGTTCAGCACCGGCGCCGGTCAGCCGTACTCCGCGACGTTCGACCTCGTGCAGGAGGACGGCGAGTGGCGCATCGCCTCGCCGCCGGACGGCCTGGTCCTGCTCGAACCCGACTTCATCCGCACCTACGACCAGGTGAACGCCTACTTCGTGGACCCGACGGGCACCCGCGTCGTCCCCGACCCACGGTTCCTGGTGTCGGGTGGTTCCCAGGCCACGGCCCTGGTCGACCGGCTGGTCGCCGGGGCCTCCACGGCGGTGGCCGCCGGCGTGCTCAACCCGCTGGCGGGGGTCGAGCTGCGCAGCAACGTGCAGGTGCGCCAGCAGGTCGCCACGGTCGACCTCACCGGGCTGCCGCCGGGCGCCGGCGACGGGGTGTCGCTGCTGTGCGCCCAGCTGGTCTGGGCGCTCGACCAGCTCGACGACGTCCGGGCCGTGCGGGTGCGCGTGGACGGCGCCCCGGTCGCCGTCGACGGCGTGCCCGACGTGCAGACCGTCGACGACTGGGCCTCCTTCGACCCCGACGCCGTCCCGGCCGTCTCGGTGGCCCACTACGTCTCCGCCGGCGCGCTGCGCACCGGCACCGGTGAGCCGGCCCCGGGCCCGGCCGGCACCGGGCAGTACCAGCTCACCGCGGCCGCGATCACCGCCGACGCCCGCACCAACCAGCTGGGCACCACCGTGGCGGTCGCGGCGGCCGGGGGCACCAGCACGCTGCTCACCGGCGCCTACGCCGACGCGCTCACCCCGGTGCTGACGGCGACCACCTTCACCGCGCCCACGACCGCGGCCACCCGACCCGAGGTGTGGACGGTGCGCGACGGCAGCGAGGTGATCCGCATCCCGGCGACCGGTTCGCCGCAGACGGTCAACGCCACCACGCTGCCCGGGCTCGGCGGCGCACGGGTCTTCCAGCTCTCACCCGACGGCGTCCGTGCCGCGGTCGTCGTCGACGGGCCCGACGGGGGGCAACTGCTCGTGGGCACCGTGGTGCGCAGCGACGACCAGGTCGCCGTCCGCGACCTGCGGTCGATCGCCCCGCAGCTGTCCCAGGTCGTCGACGTCGCCTGGCGGACGGCCGGTGGACTGGTGGTGCTCGCCGGTGCCCCCGGCGAGGACGGCACCGCGCCCTACGAGATGGGCGTCGACGGGTGGGGACTGGACGCGGTGAGCACGGCCGGTCTCCCGGCGCAGCCGACCGCAGTGGCCGCCGCGCCCAGTCGCCCGCCGCTGGTCGTGGCCGGGGGGACGCTGTGGCAGCTGGTGGGCGGGGTCTGGACCACCCTCGTGCGGGGCCAGGGGCCGCTGGTCGGCCAGGCGCCGACCTACCCGCTCTGAGGCCCGAGCGCCTACACCAGCGCGCACGTGCGCGTCGGCCGCCGTCCACAGGCCGGGCCCCGGTCCACACGGGGCCCGGCCGACGGGCCGCACGGCCCCCGGTCGGGCAGCCTGGAGCGGTGATCGGGTCACCGCACGTACTCGGCCGCACCCTGGCCGACCTCGTGCTGCCCCGGGTGTGCGCCGGGTGCGGCCACCCCGGGCACGTGCTGTGCCCGCCCTGCGCCGCGCTGCTGGCCCGGCCGCGGCCGGCCACCCCGCGCCGGCACCCCCACGGCTTCCCGCCGACGGTCGCCGCCGGTGAGTACGCCGGGCCGGTGCGCCCGGCGGTCAACGCGTTCAAGGAGCACGCCCGCACCGAGCTGGCCGGTCCCCTGGGAGCCGCACTGGCCCTGGCGGTGGGGGCCGTGCAGGTGGCGTCCGGCCGGCGCGACGCCGTCGTGCTCGTCCCGCTGCCCAGCAGCCGGTCCGCGCTGCGGGTCCGCGGCCGCGACCCCGTCGCCGAGCTCGCCGCGGCGGCGGTGCGCGAGCTGCGCCGCGCCGGGGTCCCGGCGACCGTCGTGGCCGCGCTGGGCCGGCGGGGCCGGGTGCAGGACTCGGCGGGGCTGGGCTCCGAGCAGCGGCGGGCCAACCTCGCGGGCACCGTCGTGCTGCGCGAGCCCTCGCGCCGGCTGCCCGGCCTCGTGGTGCTGGTGGACGACGTCGTGAGCAGCGGGGCGACCCTCACCGAGGCGGCCACGGCCCTCGCCCCGGCCCTCGCCCCGGCGGCCGCGGGCGGGGACACGCCGGTGGTCGCCGCGGTCGTGGCCGCCACCCCGCGGGGGCGCGCCCGGCCCCCGGTCCCGGGCGGAGCAGGGGTGTTCACCGTGCGTGACGTGCCCGCGGCCGGCTTCCCCGGCCCCGGACTGTCGGACCGGGCCGTCCGGCACTAGCGTCGGGTCGACCAACACCCGAGTTCGGGAGGTCACATGGAGATCGTGGTCCGAGGTCGCAACGTCGAGGTGCCCGAGCACTTCCGGCAGCACGTCGAGGACAAGGTCGGCCAGCTGGAGCGGTTCGACGCGAAGATCGAACGCTTCGACGTGGAGCTGCTCCACGAGAAGAACCCACGCCAGTCCGCGAACTGCCAGCGCGTGGAGATCACCCTGCGGGGCAAGGGCCCCGTCGTGCGGGCCGAGGCGTGCGCCGCGGACTTCCAGTCCGCCCTGGACGCCTCCGTCGCCAAGCTGGAGAACCGGCTCCGGCGTGCCGCCGACCGCCGGCGCGTGCACCACGGCCGGCGCACCCCGGCCAGCGTCCGGCTCGACGGCAGCGCCGCGGCTGCGGCGCTCGACGAGCTCGACCAGCAGCTGGCGGCGGCGCAGCCCGACACGCCCGAGGTCGAGGAGAACCTGCCCGGCCGCGTCGTCCGTGAGAAGCAGCACCCCGCCACACCCATGACCGTCGACCAGGCGCTGCACGAGATGGAGCTCGTGGGGCACGACTTCTTCCTGTTCGCCTGCGCCGACACCGGCCAGCCGACGGTGGTCTACCGCCGGCACGCCTACGACTACGGGCTGATCAGGCTCGGCGCCCCGGACCGGGAACCCGCCCACGCCGGGTGAGCTGGGCGAGGGGCCCCCTCGCCGGGTCCCGCGGGCCGCACAGCGGCTCGTGGGTGGCGAGGGGGCCCCTCACTGGTTGCCCAGGACCCGGTCGACGGCGATCTCGAGGACGACGCGGGCCGGGTTGACCCGGGGCTGGCGGTAGCGCTCGGCGTAGCGGCGCACGGCGTCGGCGACCGAGGCCTCGTCGTCGCGCAGCACGGCGACGCCCTCGAGCGTCGTCCACCGCCGGCCGTCGACCTGGCACACGGCCACCCGGGCCGTGCCCGCACCGTCGCGCACGTGGCCGGCCTTGACCGACGTGCCCGAGGTGATCACCCGTGCGGTGCTGGTCGACGGGTCGAGGGTGACCCCGACCGGGACCACGTGCGGGGTGCCGTCGGACCGCAGGGTGGTCAGCGTCGCGAGGTGACGCTCGGTGAAGAAGGCGATGAGGTCGTCGGACAGCTCGGCGCGGGGCACCGGCGCAGCCTACGGGGCGCCCGGCAGCCCGGCTCCGAACTGCGCAAATGCGGATGGTCCCGCAGGATCGGCGCGTGGAGATCCAGGGTGCGCGGGTGTGGGTGGCCGGGGCCACCGGGGTGCTGGGCGGGGCGCTGGCCCGGGAGCTGGCCGCGGCCGGGGCCCGCGTCGCGCTGGGCGGGCGGGACGCCGACCGGCTGGCTGCGCTGGCCGACGAGCTCGGCGGGGCGCCCACCCAGGTGCTCGACGTCGTCGACGTCGAGTCCGGCCGCGCGGCGGTGACCGCGGCGGCCGAGGCGCTCGGCGGGCTGGACGCCGTGGTCGTCGCCTCCGGGGTGGTGGCGTTCGGGCCGGCCGCCGACGCCGACGACGCGGTGGTGGAGGAGCTGTTCGCGGTCAACACCCTCGGGCCCATGAGCATGGTGCGGGGCGCGCTGCCGCACCTGGCCGACGGGGGAGCGGTGGTCCTGCTCTCGGCGATCGTCGCCGACGCCCCGACCCTGCAGATGGCCGAGTACTCGGCGTCGAAGGCCGCGCTGTCGGCCTGGGCGTCGGTGCTGCGGCGCGAGCTGCGCCCACGGCGCGTCGCCGTCCTCGACGTCAAGCCCCCGCACGTGGACACCGGACTGGTCCACCGGGCGCTGGCCGGCACCCCGCCGAGGCTGCCGGCCGGGTTCGACCAGCGGGCGGTGGTCGACGCCGTGCTCGCCGGCCTGCGCGGGACCAGCCGGGAGGTCGTGCTCGACCCGAAGGCCGGGGAGCTGGTCCTGCGCTGACAGCTCGCGTCCAGCTGGGCGGTGGCGGGACCGCACTACATTGGTCGCGTGGTGTTCTCCAAGATCCTGCGCGCCGGTGAAGGCAAGCTGGTCCGACGGCTGTCCAAGATCGCCGACGCGGTCGAGTCCCTCGAGCCCGACGTCGTCGACCTGACCGACGCCGAGCTGCGCGCCAAGACCGAGGAGTTCAAGGAGCGCTACGCCGACGGCGAGTCGCTGGACTCGATGCTCCCCGAGGCCTTCGCCGTCGTCCGCGAGGGCGCCGGGCGCACGCTGGGCCAGCGGCACTACCGCGTGCAGCTCATGGGTGGCGCGGCGCTGCACCTGGGCAACATCGCCGAGATGCGCACCGGTGAGGGCAAGACCCTGACCGGTGTCCTGCCCGCCTACCTCAACGCGCTCACCGGCGACGGCGTGCACGTGGTCACCACCAACGACTACCTCGCCAAGCGCGACGCCGAGTGGATGGGCCGGGTGCACCGCTTCCTCGGCCTGTCGGTCGGCACCATCCTGTCCGGCGAGAAGCCCGCCCAGCGGCGCGAGCAGTACCTCTGCGACATCACGCACGGCACGAACAACGAGTTCGGCTTCGACTACCTGCGCGACAACATGGCCTGGAGCAAGGCCGACCTGGTGCAGCGCGGCCACCACTTCGCCATCGTCGACGAGGTGGACTCCATCCTCATCGACGAGGCCCGCACCCCGCTGATCATCAGCGGCCCGGCCGAGCAGTCGGCCAAGTGGTACGGCGAGTTCGCCCGCATCGCCCCGCTGCTCAAGCGCGACCGGCACTACGAGGTCGAGGAGAGCAAGCGCACCGTCGCCATCACCGAGGAGGGCGTCGAGTTCGTCGAGGACCAGCTCGGCATCGACAACCTCTACGAGGCGGTCAACACCCCGCTCATCGGCTACCTGAACAACGCGCTCAAGGCCAAGGAGCTGTTCCACAAGGACCAGGAGTACATCGTCACCAACGGTGAGGTGCTCATCGTCGACGAGTTCACCGGTCGTGTGCTCGCCGGGCGGCGCTACAACGAGGGCATGCACCAGGCCATCGAGGCCAAGGAGAAGGTGGCGATCAAGGACGAGAACCAGACCCTCGCCACGATCACGCTGCAGAACTACTTCCGTCTCTACGAGAAGCTCTCCGGGATGACCGGCACCGCCCAGACCGAGGCGGCCGAGCTCAACCAGACCTACAAGGTCGGGGTCGTCCCGATCCCGACGAACAAGCCGATGGTCCGGCAGGACCGCTCCGACGTCATCTACAAGACGGAGAAGGCCAAGTTCGAGGCCGTCGTCGACGACATCGCCGAGCGGGTCGAGGCCGGTCAGCCGGTGCTGGTCGGCACGGCCAGCGTCGAGAAGTCCGAGGTCGTCAGCAAGTACCTGCTCAAGCGGGGCATCCCGCACGAGGTCCTCAACGCCAAGAACCACGCCCGCGAGGCCGCCATCGTGGCCCAGGCCGGGCGGCTGGCTGCGGTCACCGTGGCCACCAACATGGCCGGCCGCGGCACCGACATCCAGCTCGGCGGCAACCCCGAGGTCATCGCCGACGACGAGCTGCGCGCCCGGGGCCTCACCCCGACCGAGACCCCCGAGGAGTACGAGGCCGCCTGGGACGACGCGCTCGCCGAGGCCAAGGCGCAGGTCGCGAAGGAGCACGAGGAGGTCGTCGAGGCCGGTGGCCTCTACGTGCTGGGTACCGAGCGGCACGAGAGCCGGCGCATCGACAACCAGCTGCGCGGGCGCTCCGGGCGCCAGGGCGACCCCGGCGAGTCCCGCTTCTACCTCTCGCTGGGCGACGACCTCATGCGCCGGTTCAACGGACCGATGCTCGAGTCGATGATGACCACCCTGCGCGTGCCCGAGGACCAGCCGATCGAGTCCAAGATGGTCAGCCGGGCCATCCGCTCGGCGCAGACCCAGGTCGAGCAGCAGAACTTCGAGACCCGCAAGGACGTCCTCAAGTACGACGAGGTGCTCAACCGGCAGCGCACCGTCATCTACGACGAGCGCCGCAAGGTCCTCGACGGCGAGGACCTGCACGAGCAGGTCGAGTCGATGCTCGACGACGTCGTGGCCGCCTACGTCGACGGCGCCACCGAGGCCGGCTACGCCGAGGACTGGGACCTCGACCAGCTGTGGACCGGTCTGAAGGCGCTGTACCCCGTCGGCGTCACCGTCGAGGAGGTGCTCGACGAGCACGCCGAGGGCGACCAGTCCGCGCTCACGGCCGACGTGCTCAAGCGGGAACTGCTGGCCGACGTTCAGGCGCAGTACGAGGTGCGCGAGGAGACCCTCGGCAGCGACGTCACCCGCGAGCTCGAGCGCCGCGTGCTGCTGAGCGTGCTGGACCGCAAGTGGCGCGAGCACCTGTACGAGATGGACTACCTGCGGGCCGGCATCCACCTGCGCGCGATGGCCAACCGCGACCCGGTCGTGGAGTACCAGCGCGAGGGCTACGACATGTTCAACGCGATGCTCGACGGCATCAAGGAGGAGTCGGTCGGCTTCCTGTTCAACCTCGAGGTCAAGACCAAGGAGCAGCAGGAGGCCGAGGCCAAGGCCAAGCAGGCCACCGCCGAGGCCGAGGCCCTCGCCCGGGCGGTGTCGGGCAACGACAAGGTGCTCGCCCGCGCCGCCGCCGCCCGCGCCCAGCAGGCCATGGTGCCCGCCGCCCCGTCCACCGGGGCCGCCGACGACGCCGTCGAGGTCGAGCCGGCTGCCTCCGCCGACGCCCCGTCGGCCGCCCCGCCCGCCGCCACGGCTCGCCGCTCGGCCTCGACCACCCCGTCGGCCACCACGGCGGCCTCCACCTCGACCACCACGTCGACCACCGGGACCGGGCCGGAGCTGGCTGTCGAGGGGCTGGACCGACCGCAGCCCACCGCGGACCTGAGCTACTCCGCCCCGGGGATCGACGGCGAGGCCGAGACCCGGCGTCCCGGCGGCGCCAAGGGCGCGGCGGCCAAGTCGGCCACCGTGACCGGCACCAAGGCCCCCGCCCGCAACGCGCCCTGCCCCTGCGGGTCGGGCAAGAAGTACAAGCAGTGCCACGGGGTGGCCGGCGCCTGAGGCCGCATCGGTGACCGCGACCGCTGCGGTCGCGGGCACCGCTCAACCCACCTGCAGGGCCGTGCACCGCCAGCGTCCGTCGATGACCTCGAGGCGGGCCGCGACGGCGTGCGCCCGGCCGTTGCGCCGGGCCACCGCGCACACCTCGGCGACGCCCTCCACCGGCTCGGCCACCCGGACACCGCCGACCAGCAGGGGGCCGCTGCCGGCTGCGCACCACGCGGGACGGCGGCCGCGGGTGATCGCGGTGAACACCGGCAGCGTGTAGGCCGCACGCAGCTGGGCCAGTGGCCGCAGCCCGCTGAACGCCTCGAGCGTCATGGTCAGCAACCGGTGCGCCACGGGTGCCGGCGGGCCCGCCGGCGACGGCGCCCCGGTCCGCACGGCGGCGCCGGCCGGCACCGCGCCGGGTCGTGGGCCCGGGGCCAGCACCGGCCGCAGGGCAGGGACGCCCCGCTGCACCAGCTGCGTCACCGGGACCGCCTGCGTGCTCGGACCCGGGGTGGGGACCAGCCGCAGTCGGACCCGTCCAGGGGCGGGGCGCTCGTGGACGGCTGGGTTCGAGGCCGCTGGGTTCGAGGTCGCCGGGTTCGAGGTCGCCGAGTTCGAGGTCGCGGGGTTCGAGGTCGCGGGGTTCGAGGTCGCGGGGTCCAGGTGCAGCGGGGCCGGGGTGCTCATGGGGATCTCTCCTCGGGTGCGGTGGGTGCGGGGGTCTCAGGGCGCGGCCGGTGCGCGCAGCACCTGGCCCGGGAGCAGCAGGTCGGGGTCGGACCCGATGACGTCGGCGTTGGCGCGCCACCAGGCGTCCGCGGCGGCTGCGGTCGCTGCCGGGGTGACCTGGGCCGGGGAGTGCTCGGCCAACCAGGTGGCCGCGATGTCCCACAGGCAGTCACCGCGGAGCACGACGTGCTCGCCGCTGCTGGGCGCGGCGGGCCAGTCCGGCACCGCCGGCGGGACCGGGGCGACGTCGGACCAGGCCGGTGCGGACGTGGGCCCGGTCTTCTGGACCGCCCCGCCGCCGACGTCCGCCCCGCCGCCGTCCGCGCCGGGGCTGGCCGTCGCGGTGGTGCTCGCAGTGGTGGTTGTCGGCGGCGCGGCGGTGGCGACGACGGGGACGGTGGCCAGCGACACCCCGACGGCGACGGCGGCCACCCGGCGCAGCCCGGCCGGCAGGACGACGCCCAGCAGGGCCTCGGCCACCCGGCCGACGAGCCCGGTGCGCACGCTCAGGGCGGTCAGTGCGATACCGACCGTGCCCCACACCCAGCACGCGGCGGCCAGCAGCCAGACCAGGGGCACCAGCAGGGCGTCGGTCCCGGCGGTGTCCACGACCCGCTGCGGGCCGGTGAGTGCGGCCGTCACGGCGTCCGCGCCCGGCGCCAGGACGGCGAGCGCCCAGCCGACCAGCGCCATCACCGCGGTCGTGGCTGCCCACCGTCGCACCGTCATGTGTCCTCCTCGGATTCGAACGCACGCTAACACGATCGAACACATCAAACGCAAGCAAATGCATGAACTGGGCTCGACTACGGTGCGCCCATGCGCTGGGAGCAGCTGTTCGCCGACCTCGACGCCGCGTTCGAGGCCGAGGAGGCCGCCGCGGAGCGGGCGGAGGCGGGCTCACGGGCCCGGGCCGCCGTCGGTGCGGTGCGGCTGGCCGACCGGCTGCGCGGGTCGGGCGGGCACGAGCTCGTGCTCGAGTGCCGCGGGGCCGGTCCCGTGCGCGGACGGTTGCTCGACGTCGGCGTCGACTGGGTGCTGCTGCGGGACGACCAGGGCCGGGAGGTGCTGGTGGCCCTCGACGCCCTCGAGGCGGTCGCCGGTCTGGGGGTCGCGACCGCCGCGGCCGAGGAGGAGGGGGTCGTCGGCCGGTCCTGGGACCTCCGGCGGGCGGTGCGCGGGTTGGCGCGGGACCGGGCCGCGGTGCAGTGCCGGCTGACGGGCGGCTCGGTGCTGACCGGGACGGTGGACCGGGTGGGCGCGGACTTCCTGGAGCTGGCCGAGCACCACCTCGACCGACCGCGGCGGCGGACAGCGGTGCGCTCGGTGCGTGCGGTGGCCCTGGCGGCCGTCGCGGTCGTGGTGTCGGTGGAGCCGTCGGTCGGGTGAGCTCCGGCGGGGCGCGACCCGGGCCGGTCAGTCGGCGGTGCGGGCGACCTCGGGCGTGGCCGACTCCAGCGGCGGCGGGGTGGCGCCCCGCGCCTCGGCGTACTTCTGGGCGATGAAGCGCTCGAGCTCGTCGCGCTCCACGCGCCACTGGCCCCGCCCGCCGATCTGGATGGCGATGAGCTCCTTGCGGCGCACCAGCGCGTAGGCCTGGGACCACGAGACGTTGAGGGTCTCGGCGACGTCGTCGAGGGTCAGGAAGCGCGGGGTGGCCATCGGGGTGGGTCGTCTCCTCTTCGGGGGTCGGGAGCCAGTCTGGCACCTCGGGCATGACCCGGTCGGGTGGATCCACAGGCAGAGGTGTCCACAACCAGTGCACGCGAACGTCCGCGTACGCCATCATCTGCAGCTGATCGCGCCCGGACCGGCCCGGCGGCGACGAACGGCAGCCGATGTCGAGGAACGGGAGCGCGATGAGCACCAGGACGCCCTCGGCGGTGGCACCCGCCGGGCCCGAGGGGCCCGTGCCCCGACGGGTGCGACCGCCCCGCTGGCTCGACCTGCGCCTGGTGTTCGGGGTGCTGCTCGTGCTGGGCTCGGTGCTGATCGGGGCCCGCGTCGTGAGCGCCGCCGACGCCACCGTCCCGGTCTGGTCGGCCACCGGTGACCTCGCCGCGGGCACGGTGCTGGCCGCCGACGACCTGGTGGCGGCCCAGGTGCGGCTCGACGACGCCGCCGGTGGCTACCTCGCCACCACCACCGACCCCGTCGGCCAGGTGCTCGGCCGGGCCGTGGGTGGCGGGGAGCTGCTGCCCCGCTCGGCGCTGTACCCGGCGTCGGAGGACGTGCAGCTGGCCCTGCCCGTGCAGGCGGGGTACGCACCGCCCGCGCTGGCCCGCGGGCAGCTGGTCGACGTGTACGCCGTCGCGGACCCCGCGGCGGGGGCGACCGACGTGTCCGGGGACGTCGACCTCGTGGTCGGCGGGGCCACCGTGCAGGCCGTGACCGGGCGGGGGGACGGCGTGCTGTCCACCAGTGCGACCACGATCCAGGTGGTCGTCGGGGTGCCCGCCGAGGACGTCCCCGCCGTCCTGGCCGCGGTCGGGGGCCGCGCCCTCGTGGTCGTCGTGCGCGACGGCGTCGACACCGGACGCACCGCCGGTCCCGCGACCCCGACCGTGCCGGCGGGCACGCCGACGACCCCGCCCGCCGGGCCGACCGGCTGATGGCGCTGCAGGTCTTCACCGCCGTCACCGGGGCCGCCTGGGAGTCCGAGCTGGTGGGCGCGCTGGACCGGGCCGACCACGGCGTGACCGTCGTCCGGCGGTGCGTCGACGTCGGCGACCTGCTCGCCGCGGCCACCACGGGCACCGGCCAGGCCGTGCTGCTGTCGGCCGAGCTGCGCCGGCTGGACGGCGATGCCGTGGCCCGGCTGACCGCGGCCGGGGTGGCGGTGGTCGGGCTGGTGGAGCCGGGCGACGAGCGGGCCGTCGAGCGGCTGCACCAGCTCGGCGTGGGCCGCGTGCTGCCGGCCGACACCGAAGCGGCCCGCATCGCCGCGGCCCTGCGGGAGGCCGTGCTGGGGACCGGTGACGCGCCCGGCGGCCACGACGTCGGTGACCCGCGCGCGGCGCTGCCGGCCCTCGGCGTGCCCGACGACCCGACCGCCCGACCGGCCGGCCGCGGCACGGTGGTGGCCGTGTGGGGCCCGACCGGCGCGCCCGGCCGCACCACGGTGGCGGTGGGCCTGGCCGACGAGGCGGCCCGGCTCGGTGTCCCCACCCTCCTCGTGGACGCCGACGTCTACGGCGGCGTGGTGGCCCAGGTGCTCGGCCTGCTCGACGAGTCACCGGGCATCGCCGCCGCCGCCCGGCAGGCCACCGCCGGCACCCTGGACGTCGCCCGCCTGGCCCGGCTGGCCTGGGCGGTCACGCCTCAGCTGCGGGTGCTCACCGGTCTGGCGCGGGCCGACCGCTGGCCGGAGCTGCGGCCGCAGGCGGTCGGGACGGTCCTGGACCAGGCGCGGCGGCTGTCGGCGCTCACCGTGGTCGACTGCGCCTTCTGCGTCGAGGAGGACGAGGAGCTGTCCTTCGACACCGCGGCGCCCCGGCGCAACGGGGTGACCACCACGGTGCTGGAGCAGGCCGACGTGGTCCTCTGCGTGAGCGGCGCCGACCCGGTCGCCCTGCAGCGCACCATCCGGGCCCTGGGCCAGCTGCAGGACGTGCTCCCCGACGTCGATCCGGGCGTGCTGGTCAACCAGGTCCGCCGCGGTCCGGTGCCCGGCGACCCGCGCGAGGAGATCGGCGGGGCCCTCACCCGCTTCGCCGGTGCCCGCGTCGTCGGCTTCCTGCCGGCCGACCGCAAGGCCACCGACGCGGCCCTGGCGGCCGGCCGCACCCTGGCCGAGGTGGCTGAGCGCTCACCGCTGCGGGTGGCCCTGCGCGCACTGGCCGCCGAGCTGACCGGCGTCCCCGCCCCCGGACGCAGCCGTCGCCGTCGCTGACCGGTGTGGCTAGGGTCGGGTCCTGCGACGGAGGGAGCACCGTGGTCGACCGCCTGACCTCGCTGGACGCGTCGTTCCTCTACCTGGAGGACAAGGACACGCCGATGCACGTGGCCGGGTTCTTCGTGCTGGAGTCCCCGCGCGGCGGCCTGGACCACGAGGACCTCGTCGACCTGGTGCAGTCGCGGCTGTCCCTCGTGCCTCGGTTCCGGCAGAAGGTCGTCGAGGTGCCCGGGCACCTGGCGAACCCCGCCTGGGTGGACGACCCCGACTTCGACGTCACCTACCACGTGCGGCGTTCGGCGCTGCCGCGACCGGGCACCGAGGCGCAGCTGCTCGACCTGGTGGCGCGGTTGACCGCGCGGCCGCTGGACCACGCCCGGCCGCTGTGGGAGATGTACCTGGTCGAGGGGCTGGCCGACGACCGCATCGCCGTGGTCACCAAGACCCACCCGGCCCTGGTCGACGGCCTCACCGCCATCGACATCGGGCAGGTCATCCTCGACGACGCCCCGGTGCCGGCCGACCGCCCGGCGCCCCCCGACGACTGGCGGCCCCGCCGCCCGCCCGGTCCGGTCGCGCTGGTGTGGGAGGCCGTGGAGGAGGTGGTCCAGCGGCCCACGGCCGTGCTGGACACCGTCCGCACCGCCACCGGGGACCTGCGGGCCACCGCCGGGCGTCTGGCCGGCACCGCGGGGTCGCTGCTCACCGCGCTGGCCCGCACCGCCGTCCGCCCGGCGCCGACGAGCCCGCTCAACGGGTCGATCGGCCGGCAGCGCCGGGTGGCCGTGGCCCGCGCCGACCTCGACCAGCTCAAGGCCGTGCGCCGGGAGCTGGGAGGCACGGTCAACGACGTCCTGCTCGCGACGGTCACCGGCGCCCTCCGCGAATGGCTGCTCTCGCGCGGCGAGCCGGTGGTGGGGTCCACGTCGGTCCGGGCGCTGGTGCCGGTGTCGGTCCGGCCGGAGGACGCCGCCGAGGACGACGGCCCGGCCGGCACGGTCGTGTCCTCGTTGCTGCTGGACCTCCCGGTCGGTGAGCCCAACCCGCGGGTCCGCGTCGCCCGCATCGGCTACGCCATGCGCGGGGCGGCCCACGGCAGCCAGTCGGTCGGCGCCGACGCCCTCGTCGCGCTCTCGGGGTTCGCGCCGCCCACCCTGCACGCCCTCGGCGCCCGGGCTGCCAGCGGGCTGTCCCGGCGGCTGTTCAACCTGGTGGTCACCAACGTGCCGGGTCCGCAGGTCCCGCTCTACGCCTCGGGCGCCCGCATGCTCGAGGTGTTCCCGGTGGTGCCGCTGGCGCGCGGGCAGGGGCTGGCGATCGGGCTGACGAGCTACGACGGCACCGTCTACTTCGGGCTCAACGCCGACCGCGACTCGGTCAGCGACGTCGACGTGCTCGCCGACCTCATCGAGCAGGAGGTCGCCGACCTCGTCGAGACCACCGGTGGCTCGGAGCAGCCCCGGCGGGGCCGCGGCCCCGGTGCCGCGCCGGGTGCGTGACACTGGGCGGATGCGCGTGTACCTGCCGGCCACCACGACCGTCCTGCGCCAGCTGCTCGACGAGGGCCGGCTGACCGGTCCGCTCACCGTGTTCGCCGTGACGCCCGAGGTGCGGGACTTCTACGACGAGGGCGACGAGGAGGAGCTCGAGTACGCCGCGATGTCGGCCGCGGCGCGGGCCAGCCTGCGGCTGCTGGACGTCGACCCGGTGGCCGCCCGGCGACGGGTGGTGCTGGCCGCCGACCTGCCCGACGACGCCGTCACCCCGCTCGGTGACCCCGACACCGACCGCGGTGCGGCGCGGGCCGGCGTCGACCTGACGCTGGCCGAGGTCGCCAGTGCGCACGTCGACGTGGCCGACGCCGAGACCGACGTGGCCGCAGCCGTGCGTGTGGTGCTGGAGGCCGACCTCGGGAGCGAGGACGCCCAGTTCGTGGTCGACCAGGCGGAGGGCCACGAGCTGGCCTGGTACGCCACGCAGGAGATCGGACCGGTGCTCGACCTGCTCTGAGCGTCACCGTCGTCGGGAGACCTGCACGCGCACCACGACGCCCGGCGTGACCAGCCAGCCCGCGCCGGGTCGGGTCGGCAGGGGGTCGCGGGGCAGCCGCATGCCGAGCAGCTCGGCGTCACCGCGGGCCGGCTGCAGCAGCAGCGCGGTGCGGTTGCGGCGCAGTGCCGGGCCCGGACCACGGAACGCGGACCCGACGTCGGCGGCGGAGGCGGCCGCGACCAGCACCGCGGGCGCGCCGGGGCCGGTGACCGAGGCGAGGGCGTCGAGCACCGGGTCGGGGAGCCGGCCGAGGTCGTCGGCGAGCACCACGCCGCCCTCGGGTCCCCACGCATCGAGTCGCTCGAGCACCGCAGCGGTGGGCGCTCCCGGTGCCACCTGGAGCACGGGCGTGCCGGCCTCGGTCAACCGCGCGGCGAGGGCGGCGAGGGTGCAGCTGCGCCCGCTGCCCGGCGGACCGGCCACCAGCAGACCCCCGCACCGCCGGAGGTCCAGCAGCACCGGCGCCCCGTCGTCCCCGCCCGGCCCCAGAGCGACCTGCCCGGGGGGTCCGGGCGCGCAGGGCGGCGGGTCCGCGGGCAGCTCCACCACCTCGACCCGCCCGGGCACCGTGGCCCGCGCCGACCCGGGCAGCGGGCCGGGCAGTGCGAGCTGCACCTGCACCGCGTCGGGCCCCAGCAGCCCACGCCCGGGCGGCCGGTGGCCCGGGACGAGGGCGGCGGGCACCCCGGCCAGGGGGTAGTCCGCCCGGTCGGGGAGGGGCAGTACGACGCGGTGCCCGGCGGCCCCGGCCAACCGGCTGCCCGGCAGCACCCGGTCGGCGGTGAGGACGGCGGTCAGACCCACCGCGGCGCCCTCGCGGAGCACCCGCAGCAGCGTCGCGGCCCCCACGCCGGGCAGCACCTCCTCGGCGGCGTCGGCGACCGCCTCGAGGCCGTCGACCAGGACCAGCAGGTGCGGGTGCGGGCCCGGGGCGCTGCGGCGCCGGTCGACCTCGTGCTGGAGCCGCACGAGCAGGCGGTGAAGCCGGTGGCCGTCGCCCCGGGCGACCGCGGTGCCGGTGTGCGGGAGCCCCTGGGCGAGGCCGACCAGCGCGCCCCCGGCGTGGTCGAGGACGTGCACGTGCAGCTGGTCGGGGCGCAGCCGGGTCGTGGCCGCGGCCAGCAGGGTGCGCAGGGCGGTGGTGCGCCCGCTGCCGGGGCCGCCCACCACCAGCCACCCACCACCCGCGGCGAGGTCGACCAGCAGCGGCTCCTGGGACTGCCGTCCGGGGTGGTCGACGAGGCCCCAGCGCAGCACCGCCGGCGGGTCCCGGTCGGTGGCCGGCGCCGGTGCGACCCGGTCGGGCAACGGCGGCAACCACGGTCGCGGAGGAGCGGGCAGGGGCACGGCGAGGCGGCGCAGGCGGGCCACCTCGAGGGAGAGGTCGGTGTCGCCGTCGCCCGCCCCGGTGTCCGCCCCGGGGGCCGCGGGCACGGCGGGGGAGGCGGGCCAGGTGCGCCGCCGGACCAGGACCGGCGTCCCGTCCGTGGTGGGCTGCGGGGCTGCTTCCCCCACCTGGGCCACCTGGAGCAGCGCCGGGGCGCCGGCCCCCACCCGCAGCAGTGCGCGTCCGGGTCGGTCGACCGGGAGCCGCGCGGCGTCGGGCACCCCGATGACGTCGCGCGAGCCCGTCTCGTCGGTCGTGCGCAGGCACAGCCGCACCGTGCAGTTGGCCCGGATCTCGGGACCGACGCTGCCCGACGGCCGTTGGGTGGCCAGCACCAGGTGGACGCCCAGGGACCGGCCGCGCTGGGCGATGCCGACCAGGCCGGGGACGAACCCGGGCAGCTCGTCGCCCAGGGTGGCGAACTCGTCGACGACGATGACCAACCGCGGGAGCAGCACGGTGTCGGGGAGGTCGGCGAGGTCGCGGGCGCCGTGGTCGGCCAGCAGCCTCTCGCGGCGGGTCAGCTCGGCGACCAGGGACTGCAGCGCCCGGGCGGTGGCCGCGCCGTCGAGGTCGGTCAGCACCCCGACCGTGTGCGGCAGGTCGGCGCAGTCGGCGAAGGCCGCCCCGCCCTTGTAGTCCACGAGCAGGAAGCTGCAGCGGTCGGGTGGGTGGGCCCGGGCCAGGCCGAGCACCAGGGTGCGCAGCAGCTCGGACTTGCCGGCCCCGGTCGTCCCGGCCACGAGCACGTGCGGGCCGACCGCGCAGAGGTCCAGCTCGACCGGGCCGTCCACTCCGACCCCGAGGACGGTGGTGAGCCGTCGGCGGGACCGCGACCACGTCGTGGCCCGCCCGGCGACCAGGTCGCGCCAGCGCACCCGGTCCGGGAGCCCCGCCGGCCCGCCGGGCACGGTCAGGGGAGCCAGGTCCACGGCCAGCTGCTCGGCGACGTCGCGGTCGACCAGGTCGAGCTCGACGGTCCGCGTGGGCAGCCCGGGGACGGCCAGTCGACCGTGCGCCCCGGTCTCGCCCACGACGTCGAGCACCGCGGCCCCGGCCGCCCCCTCGTTCCGGGTGGTCACCACGACCGCCCCCTCGGCGCGGGCGCGGTGCAACCAGGCCCGGGCTGGTCCGTGGGGTTCCCCGTCGAGCACGACGACGTGCCGGGGCACGGGCCCGGCGCCCGGTGACGGGGCCACGGCGCAGTGCGGCAGCCAGCGGGTCCACGCCCACGCGTCGAGGGCCGCGGGCGGGGCGAGCACGGTGAGCGCCCACCGCCCGGGCGGGTGCAGGGTGACCAGCTGGCAGAGCACCGACCGCAGCACCCCGAGGACGGCGTCGCGCGGCCCGCGCACGACGAGGTCCGGGCCGACCCCGGCCGGCCCGGACAGGTCCAGGGTCACCGGGTGCAGGTCGACCGCCAGCGGCGGGCCCGCGCCGCGGACGACCCGGGTCGCTCCCGGACCGCTGCCCAGGCGCACCGTGGTCGTCGTGGCGGCCGCGCCCCACAGCGGCGCGGTGCGCCGGTGGGCGGCCCCGGTGAGCACGGCGGGGTCGGGGGCGGCGCGTTCGCGCTGCGCGGTCTCCGCGCCGACGGCGGCGCTGACCTGCTCGGCGACCTCGACCAGGGCCAGCTCGTGCTCGGCGCGTCGGCGACGGTGCCCCCGACGACCGGACCAGCGGTCCGAGACCCAGGTGCCGAGGGCCACGAGGGGGCCCAGCAGGGCCACGAGCAGGAAGTGCGGCGAGCCCAGCACCACGGCCAGCGCTCCTCCGGCCAGGGCGGGCAGCGCGACCGCCACCCAGGCCGGGGGCCGGCGGGGCGGGTCGGGCGGGTCGTCCGGGACGGCGACCACGACCTCGCCCACCGCCGTCCTGCCTCCCGGTGCGTCGGTGCACGCCTCGTCCGCAGGGGTCGCGCCGGCTCGGAGGCCCTCCAGCTGCAGGCGTCCACCAGGGACGGACCTGACCGTCCGCGCCGGACCGCTGGGCACCGTCAGCCGCAGCGACGTCGACCCCAGCCGCAGGACGGCGCCCAGCGGCCAGGGCTGCGGCTGGTCGCCGACGGGGTCGCCGACCGACCCGGCGACCAGCCAGCGGGTGCCGTTGGCCGAGCCCGGGTCGCGCACCGTCACCGACGGCCCGTCGACGGTGACCTCGAGGTGGGTGCGGGACACCCCGGGGTCGGGCAGGGGGAGGTGCCCCCGGGCGTGGGCCCCGTCGGTCGGGCCGCGCCCCACCGTCGACCGGCCGTGCGCCAGGGCATGGCGCCGGCCGGCACCGGGCCCCGCGCAGACCTGGAGCTCGAGCGCACCGCCGTCCCCGGGCTGCCGGAGCCCCGGGCGGTCGGAACCCAGCCGTGCCCCGTGGCGCAGCCGGGGGTCGTGCAGGGGGAGCGAGTCGGCCAGCGGGTCCGCGCCGGACCACAACGGGCCGGCCGGGAGACCCGCGGCGGCGAGCGCTGCCCGGACCCGGCCCAGGGTGGTCCCCTCCGTGGCGTGCACCTCGACGTCGACCGGCCCCGACCCGTCGTCCAGGGTCCAGCAGCGGGCCGCGGAGGGCGGCGGCCAGGCATCGGTCACGGGCCGCAGGGTGCCCGCCGGCGCCCGTCGTCGGCAGGGTCCGCGCAGATCTGTGGACGGCGGGGCCGCCTGTGGACGACGAGCAGCGAGACGTCGCGGTCGCGCCCTACCGTCCCCGCTCGACCGGGACGGGCCCGGACGGAGGAGGAACCGTGAAGGTCGACATCGCCACCCTGCAGGCCATGGCCGCCCAGTGCCGGGGGGAGGCCGCGGAGCAGACGTCCCGGTTGGGCACGTTGTCCGCCGGCATCGACACCGGCGTCACCGACGGCTGGTCCGACAGCTCCGCGGCGCTGGAGTTCCGTCGGCTGTACGACCAGTGGCGGGCCAGCAGCCAGGGCGTCAGCCAGGCATTGGCGGGGATGGGGGACCTGCTCACCGACGTGGGCACCGCCTACCAGCAGCACGAGGCCGAGATGGCCGCACGCATCGGCGCCCTGGTCTGAGCCGCCTCAGCCCGGCGGGTCGCCGTCCCGGTACGGGGCGGCGGCCGGCGCGGGTGCGGCCCGGTCGACGGCCGTCTCGGCGGGCGGGGCGGCGTCGGCCCGGGGCCGACGCAGCCGCTCCCACGGGAGGACCGACAGGATGGCGATGCAGTGCGGCAGGAAGATGATGCCGACGCCGGCGTAGACCATCACGTGGAAGCCGAGCAGGAACGCCACCAGCCAGACCCTCGCCCGGTCGCTGCGCACCAGCAGGATCAGCGGTGAGGCGAACTCGAACACCAGCATCACCCACTGCGCGGCGGGCAGCAGCCAGGCGACGTCGAGGGTCCACAGCGACAGCTCGGTGCCCCGGCGCACCACCGCGCGGGTCAGGGTGGCCCCGGTTGCCCAGTCCCAGCCGCCGAAGCGCATCTTGGCCCAGGCCGCCAGGAAGTAGGTCAGCATGACCGTGACCAGCACGGCGGCGGTGGCGAAGCCGGCGGCCTCCGACGACCGCCGGTCGCGCCACCGGGCCCGGCCGATGGTGGGCAGCACCGCCAGGGCCACGAGGTAGGCGATGCGGTCGTGGTCGACCTTGCCGTAGCTCATCGCGATGACCATCCACTCCGCGTACAGGAGGAAGACGGCCCAGCCGAGCAGTCGGGGGGCCCGCCCGGTCGCCGCGGCGACCGCGGCCACCACCAGGGCCCACTGCACCACCAGGACGACCGTGTGGGTGGGGGTGGGCAGGTGCAGGAGGCGACCGATGGCCAACGGTTGGTAGAAGGCCGTGGGGACGTCGGCGTGCGCCTTCACCCACGCGGTGGTGAGGAAGACGTCGACGGGGACGAACAGGTAGGCGATCACCCGGAAGACCGCGATGCGGGCCAGCGGCACCGGGCGGAACCACCACCGCGGGGTCAGCGGCACCGCTGCTGCGGTCTCCGGTCGCCCGGTCGGCGGGGCGCTCACGCGGCACCGTCCAGCTCGTAGGAGACGAGCACCTCGTCGGTGTAGGTGCCGGTCTGCTGCCCGCCGGAGAGGTCGAAGTGCCGCTGCACGACCTCGACCCGCACCAGCTCCGGGGCCGAGGGGTGCCGCGACTCGTAGGACTCGGCGACCAGGCCGAGCAGCGAGGGGTCGTCGACCAGCCGGGGCAGCTGGCCCTCGAACTCGGCTCGCCGCAGACCCACCTCGCCCCCGGACAGGCGCACCTCCTCGCCCGCGGCGGTCACGCCGACCACCCGGGTCGAGACGACCGGGGCGTCGGGGTCGGCGCGGGTGGAGTACATGCGGAAGGGGCCGAACGGGAACTCGGAGTCGTCGCCCCAGACGCTGCCGGCCAGCAGCAGGACGAGCACGACGCAGGCGGCGGCGAGCCGGGCCCGCCGGCCGGCCGGGGTCAGCCGTTCGACCTCCTGCCCGGCCTCGGCATCGGTCGCGGTCAGCAGGGGCACGGACCCATCGTAGGATCGCCGACGCGCTGCTGGCCGTTGACCGGCCGGCAGAACACCAGGTCAACGACGACAGGAGCGCATCCGTGCAGTTCGGCCGGTACTACGAGGAGTTCGAGGTCGGGGCGGTCTACAAGCACTGGCCCGGGAAGACGGTCACCGAGTACGACGACCACCTCTTCTGCCTCATCACCATGAACCACCACCCACTGCACATGGACGCCCACTACGCGGGGGAGACCACCGACTTCGGCAAGAACGTCGTGGTCGGCAACTACGTCTACTCGCTGCTGCTGGGCATGAGCGTCGCCGACGTCAGCGGCAAGGCCATCGCCAACCTCGAGGTCGAGTCGCTCAGGCACATCGCCCCGACCTTCCACGGCGACACGATCTACGGCGAGACCACCGTGCTCGACAAGACGGAGTCCCGCTCCAAGGACGACCGCGGGGTCGTCCACGTCGAGACCATCGGCTACAAGCAGGACGGCACGGTCGTCTGCGTCTTCCGGCGCAAGGTGATGGTGCCCAAGCGGTCCTACGGCGACGCCCGCGGCGGCGAGCAGCCCGGCCGCCCCGAGCCGCGCCGCCCCTGATCCGGGCCGTCCGCGACCCCGGCGCACGTCAGCAGCGGGGCAGCAGGTCCCACCCGCCGAGGGTGGGCACCAGCCCCGGCGTGCAGCGCAGGGTGGCCAGCGTGGCCCGGTCGACGAACGCCGCTGCCTCGGCGTCGTCGCCGGCCACCGGGGTCGCCGCCGTGCCCACGAGCTCGCACACCAGGTCGACGACCTCGTACCGCGGCGCCCCGGCGGGCACCAGGACCCGCCCGGCCACCACGTGCAGGCCGGTCTCCTCCAGCACCTCCCGCACGACGGCGGTCGCGTCGTCCTCACCGGGCTCGACCCGACCGCCGGGCACCGACCAGCTGCCCCGGTCCGGGTCGTGCGCACGGCGGACCAGCAGCAGGCGGCCGGCGGGGTCGTGCACCACCCCGCCCACGCACGCCACCAACCCGGTCACGGCGCCGACGGTAGCGGCCGGTGGCGTTGACAGGAGCGGTCCCGGGCCGCGACGGTGGGCGGGATGAACGTCGGTCCGGTGTGTCCTCGGTGCGGTGCGGACCTCGTGGTGCGCCCGGGGTCCGACGAGGCCTGGTGCCACCTGCACGCGGCGGTCACGCCGCTGCACCACACCGCCGTCCTGGACCACGACACCCTGTCCGCGGTGTGCCTGGACTCCCGGGTCCCGGCCTGGGTGCCCGACCCCATGCCGGCCGGGTGGTCGGTCACCGGGGCGGCCTGGGGCGGGGAGCCCGGCGCACGGGGCATCGTGGTCGGCTGCTCGGGCCCGGCGCCGCTGGGTGGCCAGGCCGAGCTGGTGCTCGTGGCCGAGGAGCCGGGCACCGGGTTGGGAGCGGGGTACGCCGGCCTGCCGTGGGTGGACCCCGGCGACCTGGTGGGCGGTGCGTCGGCAGCGGCGGTGCAGGCGGCCGGCCAGCGCGCACCGCTGTGGTCGGTGCCGACGAGGGAGGACCGGTCGGCCTTCGTGGGCGAGGCGTACGGGGTCTGGCTGTGGCTGGTCACGTGGCCGGCCACCGCGGCGTGGCTGCTGGCCGAGGACCTCGTGCTCACCGACCTGCGGGACCGGGTGCCCCCGGACCTCCCGCTGGGGCCGCCGGGTGAGCACCTGCTGCCCGGCGACTGAAGTGCGGTCGCGCCGACCCCGCGTGTCGCGGCCGTGACGCGTGCGACCCGTGTTACCCATGTGACTGCGGTCCTCCCCGGCCGCGCGGGGTCCGTGCGGTCCCGTCCCAGGCTCTCGAGGAGGAGGTGTCGGGTGAACGTCAAGAAGCTCCTCGGCTTCGTCGTCGTCGCGTTCGTGCTGTTCTACGTGATCTCGCAGCCCGAGCGGTCCGCCGACATCGTCCGCACCACCGGCACGGCCCTCGCCGACGCCGCGGGCCAGCTGTCCACCTTCGTCGGTTCGCTGTTCTGACCTGCTCGAGCACGGCAGCGCGGGCATGACGGGGGCGCGGGCACCGGGGGCGCCGCTGGGGCGCGACGCCGGGCGCTACCTGCTCCCGGGGGAGACCGCGGTGGTCAACCAGCGGCGTCACTGGGCTGCGCTCGTGCGCCCCGGGGTGCGCGGCGTCCCCGTCCTCGTCCTCGGCGTGTGGGTGCTGGCGCTGGACCCCGGCAACCGCGTCACCGTCGTGCTCGGCCTGGTCATCGCGCTGGGCGCGCTCGGCTACCTGGGTCTGGCGGTCGCCGAGTGGTGGATCCGGCACTTCCTGGTCACCAAGCGCCGCGTGCTGCTCACCTCAGGGGTGGTCGTGCGCAAGGTGGCGGTGATGCCCCTGCGCCGCATCACCGACCTCACCTACCAGGAGACCCTCGTCGGGCAGCTGCTCGGCTACGGGGGCTTCCGGTTCGAGTCCGCCGGGCAGGACCAGGCGCTCTCCCAGATCACCTACCTGCCCGACGCCAAGAAGATCTACGACGACATCAGCGAACTGCTGTTCCCCAGCGACGCCGGGTCGCGCGGTGGTGGTGGTGAGGACGAGGACGGATCCCCGCTCGTCGGGCGCGCCACGGTCGTCCGGCGCCCCGCCCCCACGGGGGACGGTCGGCACCCCACCGGCCCCATCCCGGGGTTCCGCAGCCGCTACCCCCGCCCGCGCTGAGCCGACGTCGGGCAGGCTGGGGGCCGATGCGCATCGACCTGCACACGCACTCGTCGGTCTCCGACGGCACCGACACCCCGGCCGAGCTCGTCGCGGCGGCCGCCGCGACCGGGCTGGACGTCGTGGCGCTGACCGACCACGACACCACCGACGGCTGGGACGCCGCCCGCGCCGCCTGCCCCCCGGGCCTGACGCTGGTGCCGGGGATGGAGCTGTCCTGCCGCTGGTTCCCCGCCGACGAGCCCCCGATCAGCGTGCACCTGCTGGCCTACCTGTTCGACCCCGCGGCCCCCGAGCTCACCGCCGAACGGGCCCGGCTGCGGGCCGAGCGCCTGACCCGGGGCGAGCGGATGGTCGACGCGCTGGCCGCCGACGGCCACCCGGTCTCGTGGGCCGCGATCGTCGAGCGCAGCCGCGGCGGCGTGGTCGGCCGACCGCACGTCGCCCGGGCCCTGGTCGAGGCCGGCGTGGTGGCGTCGGTGGACGCCGCCTTCGCCGGCCCCCTGCACCACACCAGCCCCTACTACGTCGTCAAGGCCGACACCGACGTCCTCGAGGGGATCGCCCTGGTGCGGGCCGCCGGCGGGGTGCCGGTCTTCGCCCACGGCCTGGCGCGGTCCCGGGGCCGGGTGGTGGGGGACGCCGCGTTGGCCGCCATGGCGACGGCGGGACTGCTGGGGCTGGAGGTCGACCACCCCGACCACGCCCCCGCCGACCGAGACCACCTGCGGGGGCTGGCCGGTGACCTGGGCCTGCTCACCACCGGGTCCAGCGACTACCACGGCAGCAACAAGCAGACGCCCATCGCGGCGTGCACCACGCACCCGGCCGAGTACGAGCGGCTGCTGGCGGCCGGTACGGGCAGCGCACCGACGGCCGGCTGAGGCCGTCGGACCCCCGGGTCGCGGTGCCTGCCGTGACCGGAGCCCAGCTGGAGATGCCCGGCATGCCGCGGCGGCTGTTCCCGGCCACGCCGAGCAAGCTGGCCACGTACTCCGACTGCCCCGCCGCTACCGGTTCTCCTACCTCGAGCGGCCCACCCCGCCGGAGGGCCCGCCCTGGGCGCACAACACGGTCGGGTCGGCGGTGCACGCCGCCCTGCGGTCGTGGTGGGAGCTGCCGGTGCAGGAGCGCGCGCCGCGGGCGGCGCGCCAGCTGCTGTACGGGCACTGGTCGGACACCGGCTTCGCCGACGCCGAGCAGTCGGCCGCGTGGCGCGCGCGGGCGGCCGGGTGGCTCGACGAGTACGTGCCCACGACGAGCCCTTCCCGCCGGCGCCGGGGCAGCAGTGCGGCTGGTGCGACTTCCGCCGGTCCTGCCGCACCGGCCAGGCGGCAGCTCCCGCCCGCGAGCCCTGGTCCTTCCTCCCGACGTGACCTACGGCCTCGACGCAGGGACCCGGTCGGCGCGGAGCGTCGCCCGGGGGGCGTCGACGTCCGTCAGGCCACCCGGAGGCGGGCCGCCCGCAGGGTCGGGTTCTCCCGGATGCGCGGGGGCACCGCCAGCGCGGTGGTGCGGAAGGCCCGCACCGCGGCCGTCGTGGCCGGCTCGGTGAGCGCGAGGCCGGGCAGCCCGTACATCGACCGCGCCCACCGGGGCAGCGTGGCCAGACCCAGCGAGGCCAGCCCGGCCCACGCGGGGCGCGCCGGGGTGAGCACCTGCACCCAGCCCGGCATCGGCGGGACCAGGACGAAGCGGGCCGCCAGCCGGGCCGGCTCGGTCAGGGCGAGCTGCGGCCGCACCCGCCGGAAGTAGGCGGCCAGCTCGGCGACGGTGGTCGGCACGGTCCCGGGGGTGCACCCGACCAGCTCGGCAGCGACGACCTGCTCGCGCACGTACCGGTCGGCGTCGTCCTGGGTGAGCTGCATCCCCGAACGGCGGGCCACCGACAGCAGCGAGTCGACCTCGCAGGCGTGCACCCACAGCAGCAGGTCGGGGTCGTCGACCGAGTACGCCCGGCCGGTGGTCGGCTCGGTGTCGGACTTGCCGCGGTGCGCCCCGCGCACCCGCCGGACGGCGCGCAGCGCCTCCCGCCGGGTGCCGAAGGTGAGCGTGGCGACGTACTCGGCGGTGCGGGTGAGCCGGGCCCACGGCTCGTCGCGGAAGCCGTCGGAGAACCGGTGCACCCCGCCCATCGCCACGGGGTGCAGGGCCTGCAGCAGCAGCGCCCGGATCCCGCCGACGGAGAAGCTGGGGTCCCCGTGGATCCGCCAGGTCACCGAGTCGGGCCCGAAGAAGCCGTCGCGGTCCTCCGTGACGGTGGGGCCGCTCATGCGTCCACCCCGGCCGGCACGCTCGCCCAGAAGCTGGTGAGCACGGCGACGGTGACCGCAGGCTGCTCGATGGCCGGGGAGTGTACCGCCCCGGCGATGACCTCGTGGTGCGCGCCGAGCCGGTGCGCCATGTCCTCCTGCGCCGCCGGGCTCCAGGCGTCGTCGTCGACCCCGTGCGCGACCAGCACCGGCACCCCGGTGGCGGCCAGGTCGGCGACCCGGTCGGGCTCGCCGGTCATGGCCTCGCCCATGCCGGTCAGCCCGGCGGCGGCGTTGGCCAGGAAGCGCTCGGCCAGGAACGCCCGCACCGGGGCGGGCACCTCCTGGGTGCGCGGGTCGGTCAGGGCCAGCCGCTCCAGCGTCTCGTGCACCAGCGGCACGCCGCCGGCGGCCAGCAGCGGGGCGAGGTGGTCCAGCAGCTCGGCGCGCGGCCCGGTGAGCCCGACCGGACCGCTGCCCAGCAGGGTCAGCGAGGCGAACGCACCGGGGTCGGCCAGCACGGCACCCCGGGTCACCAGGCCGCCGAAGCTGTGCCCCAGCAGGTGCACCGGGCCGTCGCCGCGCAGCTCGTCGGCCACGGCCAGGACGTCGGCGGCCAGCTCGGCGACGGTGTAGGCGCCCGGGTCCTCGGGGCCGGGGGAGCGGTACTGGCCGCGCTGGTCGATGGCCACCGCGCGCCACCCGGCGTCGGCGACCGGGTCCAGCAGCGGGGCGAAGTCCTCCTTGGACCCGGTGTAGCCGGGCACCAGCAGGACCGTGCCGCGGGCTGCCGGTCCGGTGTCCAGGGCGGCGAGCGGTCCGGTGCCGCCGGGGAAGGTGACGGTGGCCGCCCGGTGCGGGGTGAGCTGCCGGAGGTCGTCGGGAGCGCTGTTCTCGGAGCCGCCAGGGAGCATGCGCCCCAGTGTGCCCCGAGCAGCTGGGCGTCCGCCGGTCAGCGGTGGGCGGTGATCCGTCCGGGGGAGGAGACGACCACGACGTCGCCGACCACGGCCGTGCGGGCGCCGGCGGGGAGGGCGCCGGGGAGGGTGGACCGGGACACCTCGGCGCCGGTGACGGCGTCGCGTCGCACGAGCGCGCCGTCCTCGGGGACGAGCACGGTGGCCGGCGCGGCCTTGGCGTCACCGGCGGCGGGCAGCCCGGACGCGGCGACCGACCAGCGCAGTGCCCCCGTGCCGGCGTCGAGGGCGAGGACGGTGCCGCGCGCCCACACCAGCGTCGTGGCGTCCAGCCCGACCTCCAGGACCGGGCCGTCGGGGTCGGGGTCGGCGGGCAGCGCCGTGCTGCCCAGCAGGGTGCCGTCGGCCGGGGCGAGGGAGCGCAGCTCGTCGCCGACGACGACTCCGACGAACCCGTCGGCGCCGGCCAGGCGTGCCGGACCGGCGCCGAGGTCGACGACCCAGCGCTGGGTGCCGGCGAACCCGTCGAGGAGCACGGCCTGCAGCTGGTCGCCGCACTGCTGCAGGGCGGCGACACCGGTGCTGCCGGCCGCGGCGGCGGTGAACCGGCAGCCCTCGGGGGCGGCCTGGTGCCAGCGCAGGTTGTTGCCGGTGGGGTCGACGGTGGCCAGGCCCGTGGGGCTCACCGCGAGGACGACGCGGTCGGTGCTGGTCAGGGTGGCGTCGGCGCGGAAGCCCACCGACCGGTACCAGAGCCGCTCACCGGTGCCGGCGCGCAGCGCGGTGAGCTCGTTGCACCGACCGCCGGTGGAGAACAGCACGACGACCAGCTGGTCGACCGTCGTCGCCCCGCACAGCCGTGCACCGGCGCGGGTGTAGTGCCAGGCCTCGGTGCCGGTGGCCGGGTCGAGCAGGGCCACGCCGTCGGTCGAGGTGCGCAGCACGCGTGCGTCGGCGACCACGTCCCCGGTCGTCGGGCCGTCGGTGCTGGTCGACCACGCCTCGCTGAGCTGCGCGGCCGGCGACCCCGTGGCCGGCGCGGGCGCCGCGGCGGTGGTGCTCGAGGTCGCCGCGGCGTCGGAGCTGCGCCAGGCCAGGACGGCGACGACGACCACCACGAGGGTGACCGCCGTCCACACCAGGACCCGGACGGGGGGACGGTGCACGGGGCTCACGCCCAGATGGTGCCCGACCGTCCGGGTGGGGTGGTCAGGAGGCGGCGGTCTCGCCGCCTCCTGAGCGCCCGGCGCCCCCGCGGCGACGGCGACGGCGCGGCCGGGGAGCCCCGCCCTCGGCCGGTGCACCCTCGGCGGCCGCCCCGGCCGTCGAGTCGCCCTCGGCAGCGGCTGCGGCACCCGCCGCGGCCTCGCCGTTGCCCCGGGTGCGCCGGCGCGGCCGGCTCTTGCGCGGACCGGCCGCGGGGGTCTCCTCCGCCGGCGCCTCGCGGCCCGGGCCCGACCCGCCGGAGCGGCCGCCACGGTCGCCGCCGCGGTCACCGGTGCGCTGGCGCTTGCCGGTCTCGCCGAGGTCCTCCAGCGACTCGGCGTCCAGGCCCTCGCGGGTGCGCTGGGCGCGGGGGAGCCGCCCGGTGGCCGTCGTCGGCACGTCGAGGTCGGTGTAGACCCACGGGGAGGTCGAGTACGTCTCCGGCGGGTCGGCGAAGTCGAGGTCGAGCGCCTTGTTGATCAGCTGCCAGCGGGGGATGTCGTCCCAGTCGACCAGCGTGACGGCGACGCCGGTGCTGCCCGCGCGGCCGGTGCGGCCGATGCGGTGCACGTAGGTCTTCTCGTCCTCGGGGCACTGGTAGTTGACGACGTGGCTGACGCCCGTGACGTCGATGCCGCGGGCGGCGACGTCGGTGGCGACCAGGACGTCGACCTTGCCGGCCCGGAAGGCGCGCAGTGCCTGCTCGCGGGCGCCCTGGCCCAGGTCGCCGTGCACGGCGGCGGCGGCGAACCCGCGGTCGACCAGCTCGTCGGACACCTTCTGCGCCGTGCGCTTGGTGCGGCAGAAGACCATGACCAGGCCGCGGTCGCGGGACTGCAGCACGCGCGAGAGCAGCTCGGGCTTGTCCAGGTTGTGCGCCCGGTAGATGAACTGGGTGGTCTGCGGGACCGTGGAGCCCTCGTCGTTGCCGTGCGCCCGGATGTGGGTCGGCTGCGACATGAACGACCGCGACAGCGTCACGATCGGCCCCGGCATGGTGGCCGAGAACAGCATGGTCTGCCGCTTGGTCGGGACCATGGCGAGGATGCGCTCGATGTCGGGCAGGAAGCCCAGGTCGAGCATCTCGTCGGCCTCGTCGAGCACCAGGCCGCCGACCTTGCCCAGGATCAGGTCACCGCGCTGGGCCAGGTCGAGCAGCCGGCCGGGGGTGCCGACGACCACCTCGACGCCGGCCTGCAGCGCCGCGATCTGCGGCTCGAAGGCGCGGCCGCCGTAGATCGCGTGCACCCGGATCCCGCGGCGGGCACCGGCGGCGGCGAGGTCGCGGGAGACCTGCACGCACAGCTCGCGGGTGGGGACGACGACCAGCGCCTGCGGGACGCCGTCGGCGCCCTCGGACGGCGGCGTGACCCGCTGCAGCAGCGGGACGCCGAAGCCCAGCGTCTTGCCGGTGCCGGTGCGCGCCTGGCCGATGAGGTCGTTGCCGCTCAGGGCGAGGGGGAGCGTGAGCTCCTGGATGGCGAACGTGCGGGTGATCCCGACGTCGGCCAGCGACGCGATGATGTCGGGGTGCACGTCGAAGTCGCTGAACAACGGCGCGTCGGGGGGCACGGGGGCGCCGCCGAGCTCGTCGATCTGCTGCTCGAGCTGCTCGGGGGCGGGTGCCCCCGACTCGGCGTGGTCGACCTCGGGGGTCTGCGGGGTGTCGTTCGGGGTGTGCTCTGTGGTGGTCAGTGCTCTCGCCTCGGTCCGGAGGGGACCGCTGCGGCGTCGTGTGCCGACGCGCTGCGGCCCGGTCGTCTTCTTCGATCCAGCGCCGACGCGGCCAGCAGACCGGGCGTCGTGGGGCAGACAGGCCCGGGGACCGACCGTGGTGCCGCCGCCGTCACGGGCGGGGTTCCGACGGGCGTCGTCCAGCGGTCATCAGCGCACACGGAGAGCGAGCCGTGCGGCTCGCCGCGGCCATCCTACCTCGGGATACGGTCCGACCCGGCCCCGCGCTGCGGTGCGGGTCACCCGCGCCCGCCCGGGAGCGGACCCGCGCAGTCGAGGAGGCACCCGCGTGAGCGCGCTCAACACGGTGGAACCGGCGGTCGTGGACCTGCTGGGGGTGCTGGCCTACGCGGAGCTGACCGCCTTCGACCGGCTGGCCGAGGACGCCCGGTTGGCCCCCACGCTGGAGGGGCACGCGGCCCTGGCCCGCATGGCCGCCGCGGAGATCGGCCACCACCAGCGGCTGTGCGACCGGCTGCGCGAGCTCGACGTCGAGCCGGCCCGCGCCATGGCCCCCTTCGTGCGGCCGCTGGACGCCTTCCACGACTCCACCCGTGCCAGCACCTGGCTGGAGGGGCTGGTCAAGGCCTACGTCGGGGACGGGCTGGCGACGGACTTCTACCGCGAGGTCGCCGCGTTCCTGCCCGAGCCCGACCGCACCCTGGTGCTGGAGACCCTGGCCGACAGCGGGCACGCGCAGTTCGCCGTCCGGGAGGTACGGGCCGCGATCGCGGCGGACCGGCGGGTCGGCGGGCGTCTGGCCCTGTGGGCCCGGCGACTGGTGGGCGAGGCGCTGACCCAGTCGCAGGCCGTCATCGCCGAGCGCGACGGCCTGGCCGACCTGCTGATCACCGGCACCGGCGACCTCAACGGCATCGCCGACCTGCTCACCCGCCTGACCACGGCGCACGGCGAGCGGATGAGCGCGCTGGGCCTGGCCGGCTGATGAGGTAGCTCCCGCACGGGAGTGGCAGGTAGGAGAACCCGACCACCACGAGGTAGGGAGGTCCGGCGGGACGGGGGTCGGAGACCTCCTCCCACCGGACCTCGGACACGCTCAGCACATCAGGGGAACGGCACCTGGCCGCGGTGCGATCCGGAGGATCGCGATGTCACGGCCCGGCGATGAAGCCGACGCGCCGGGTGTCGGCCTCGGCGATCTCGACGTAGGCGATCCGGTCGGTGGGGACGACGATGCGGCGCCCGCGCTCGTCGACCAGGGTGAGCAGGCCGTCCTTCGAGCCGGTCATGGCCTTGGAGACCTCGGCCGCGATCTCGTCGGGGGTGTTCGGGCTGTCGATGACCAGCTCGCGGGGGGAGTGCTGAACACCGATCTTGACTTCCACGCTGGAGATGCCTCCTCAGGTCTGGCGGCCGCTCTGGCTGCTGCCCCCGACGCTAGTCCAGCCGGGGCGGGTCGGTGGCCCGCCGAGGTGCGCTGAGCGCGAACGGCTCAGGAGCGGGTCGGGTGGTCGGCGTCGCCCAGCCGCGGGAAGCCCGAGATGCCCCGCCAGGACAGCGAGCTCATCAGCGCCACGGCCTCGTCCCGGGACACGGTGCCCTTGCGCGGCAGCCACCAGCGCGCGCTGGTCTCGGCCAGCCCGGTCATGCCCGAGGCCAGCAGCAGGGCGCGTTCCTGGTCGACCCCGGTGTCGGCGGCGATCACCTCGGCGATGGCCTCGACGCAGCCCCGCGTGCCCTCGTCGACGATGCGGCGGACCTCCTCGTCGTTGCGCAGGTCGGACTCGAACACCAGCCGGAACGCCTCGCCGTCGGCGTCGACGAAGTCGAAGTAGGCCCCGACCGCGCCGTCGACCCGGGTGCGGTTGTCGTCGGTACCGCTCATCGCCTCGCGCATGCGCTCGGTGAGCTCGCCGACCTGCTGCTCGAGCAGCGCCAGGTACAGCTCGCGCTTGCCGGGGAAGTGCTGGTACAGCACCGGCTTGCTGACCCCGGCGGCCACGGCGATGTCGTCCATGGCCGCGGCGTGGAAGCCCTGGGCGACGAACACCTCCTGCGCCGCGCGCAGCAGCTGGAGCCGGCGGGCGCCCCGCGGCAGGCGGGAGGGGCGGCGGCCGGGTGCGTCGAGGGGCGCGGGCGGTCGGGGAGGCTGCATGGCCCGGCAGATGTTACCGGCGAGTTCGCCCCCGGGTCGCCGGGCGGTCGCCGGGCGGGGAGGTGGTCTACCGTCGCGCGGGTGCCCGACGTCCGACCGGCCCCGGTGACGGCGACCGCGCCCGGTGGCGTGCGCCCGGCGGGGCGCTCCGCCGCCGACCTGCCGGACCTCCCGTCCCCGGTGCCGGCGTGGCCCGGGGAGCAGGTGCCCGCCGACGGCGGCACCGTGTTCCTGCGGCACACGCCCCGCACCGGTGCCGACGAAGGGGCCCGCGCCCTCTACGTGCACGGCCTCGGCGGGGCCTCCACGAACTGGACCGACCTCGCCGCCCTGCTGTCCGGCCGGCTCGAGGGCTTCGCGGTGGACCTGCCCGGCTTCGGCCGCTCGGCGCCGCCGCCGCACGGCCGCTACTCCATCGCCCGTCACGTGCAGGCGGTCGAGGCGGTGCTGGCCGACGTCGCCGCCCGCCCCGGACCCGGTCGGGACCAGCCGGTGCACCTGCTGGGCAACTCCCTCGGCGGCCTGGTCAGCCTGCTCGTCGCCGTCCGCCGTCCCGACCTCGTGGCGACCCTCACCCTGATCTCCCCGGCCATGCCGGTGTACCGGGTGCCGCCGGCGTTCGACCGGGCGATCGCCCTGCTGCTCGTGCCCGGCGTGCCGGCCCTGGCCGAGAAGCGCGTGCGGCTCGGTGCGCCGGAGGACCGCGTGCGGATGACCCTGGAGATGTGCTTCGGCGACCCCGCGCGGGTGCCGCCGGAGCGCTTGGCCGAGGCCGTGGAGGAGATGCGGCTGCGCGACGGGCAGAGCTGGTCCGGTCGGGCGCTGACCCGCAGCATGCGCGGCCTCATGACCTCCTACCTGCGCGTGGGGCGGGCCAACGCCTGGCGGGCGGCCCGCTCCGTCACGGCCCCCGCGCTGGTCGTCTGGGGCGACCGCGACAAGCTGGTCGACCCGCGGCTGGCCCCGCGCCTGGCGACGGCGCTGCCCGACGCCCGGCTGCAGGTGCAGGCCGGCATCGGCCACGTCGCGATGATGGAGGCACCCGAGGACACCGCGCGGGCGGTGCTGGCGATGCTGGAGGAGACCGGCTCCGGACTCCTCGACGGGACGGGTGCGACGGGTGCGACGGGACGGTCCGACACGTCCTCGGCCGGGCCCGACCACGACGGCGGCCCCGCACCGGCGTGAGAACCTGGGACGTGTGACCCGTCCGGACCCCGCCGACCGCGCGGTCGGCGCGTCGGACGGCCAGGGTCCTGGACCCGGCCGTGCGCCGGACCCCCGACCGGGGCTCCCCCCGGTCCCGCGGCCACCGTTGGTCGGCCCCCGGCCGCGCGGCCGGTCCCGCAGCCACTTCCCCCCGGCCCCGGACCCGCTGCCGCGGCCGCTGCCCGGCACGGGCCTGCGCACCACCGCGGGTCCGCTGGTCGCCCGTCGCGACCCGGTCGGCCGCCGGTCGAGCCGTTCGCCCGGGCACGGGCGGGCGGGCGGCGTGCGTGGCGGCTGGGCCACCCGGTTCGCCGCACGCTGGGGGTGGCGGGCCTACGCACTGCCGGTGCTCGCCGTCCTCACCGTCCTGGCCCTGGTCGACGTCGCGGTCACCGGGACCGGGCAGGCCCGCTCCACCAGCGCCGCGACGGCCGTGACCACGGCCCCGGCGACCGACCCCGCCCCCGAGGCCCCCGACGCTGCGGTGCTGCCCACCGACCCGGCGGTGGCCCAGGGCGACGCCGACCCCACCGGCCTCGCCCCGACCACCGGCGCGGCCAGCTACGTCGAGCTCGGAGCGGGCACCGTCGGCGTCGTCGACGGCAGCTCGGCGGTGTACGGCACCGGCCCGCTGCGCCGCTTCGTCGTGGAGGTCGAGGACGGCATCGGGATGGACGGCCCCGCCTTCGCCGCAGCGGTCGAGGCCACCCTCGGGGACCCGCGGTCCTGGGGCCACGACGGCGCGATGAGCTTCCAGCGCGTCGGGGCCGCCGAGGCCGCCGCCGGGGACTACGACTTCCGGGTCAGCCTGATCAGCCCCGGCAGCATGGAGACCTACTGCCCCGGCGTCGGCACCGGCGGGTACACCTCCTGCCGCTACGGCGAGCGCGCGGTGATCAACCTGGCCCGGTGGGAGACCGCCGTCCCCGACTACGCCGGCGACATCGCCACCTACCGGCAGTACGTGGTCAACCACGAGGTCGGTCACGCCCTGGGCAACGGGCACCAGCCCTGCCCCGGTCCCGGTGAGCTCGCGCCGGTCATGCAGCAGCAGACCCTCGGCCTGCAGGGGTGCGCGAAGAACGCCTGGCCCTACCCCTGAGCACCCACCCGCAGCAGCGGGAAGAGGGGCGGCTGGCAGGCTGTTGGGGCTCGTGAGGACGCCGTCCCCAGCTGCCAGACCCCGCACGCAAGGAGCCCCGACGTGTCGTTGCCACCCCTGGTGGAGCCCGCCGCCGACCTCTCGATCGACGAGGTCCGCCGCTACAGCCGCCACCTGATCATCCCCGACGTCGGGATGGACGGGCAGAAGCGGCTGAAGAACGCCAAGGTGCTCGCCGTCGGCGCCGGTGGGCTGGGCTCGCCCGTGCTGATGTACCTGGCCGCCGCCGGGGTCGGCACGCTGGGCATCGTCGAGTTCGACGTCGTCGACGAGTCCAACCTGCAGCGCCAGATCATCCACGGTGCCTCCGACGTGGGCCGCTCCAAGGCCGAGAGCGCGCGCGACTCCGTCAAGGAGATCAACCCGCTGGTCGACGTCCGGCTGCACGAGACCCGGCTGGACTCCTCGAACGTCGAGGAGATCTTCAGCCAGTACGACCTGATCGTCGACGGCACCGACAACTTCGCCACCCGCTACCTGGTCAACGACGCCTGCGTGCTGCTGGGCAAGCCCTACGTCTGGGGCTCGATCTACCGCTTCGACGGCCAGGTGTCGGTGTTCTGGGCCGAGCACGGCCCGAACTACCGCGACCTCTACCCCGTGCCCCCGCCGCCGGGGATGGTGCCCTCGTGCGCCGAGGGCGGCGTGCTCGGTGTGCTCTGCGCGACCATCGGCGCCATCCAGGCCACCGAGGCGGTCAAGCTGATCACCGGCATCGGTGACTCGCTGCTGGGCCGGCTGATGGTCTACGACGCCCTGGAGATGACCTTCCGCACGATTAAGGTGCGCAAGGACCCCGAGGCCGAGCCCATCACCGGGCTCATCGACTACGAGGCGTTCTGCGGCGTCGTGTCCGACGAGGCGCAGGCTGCCGCGGCCGGCTCGACGATCACCGTCGACGAGCTCAAGGACATGATGGACGCCGGCAAGGACTTCGAGCTGATCGACGTCCGCGAGCCCAACGAGTACGAGATCGTCTCGATCCCCGGTGCGCGCCTGGTGCCCAAGGACGAGATCCTCTCCGGCCGCGCCCTGTCGACCCTGCCGCAGGACAAGCCGATCGTGCTGCACTGCAAGACCGGCGTGCGCTCGGCCGAGGCGCTGGCCGCGGTCAAGGCGGCGGGCTTCTCCGACGCCGTCCACGTGCAGGGCGGCGTCACCGCCTGGGCGACGCGCATCGACAAGGCCCTCCCGACCTACTGACGCAGGTCCCGCGCACCGGCCCCTCGCCCCCACGGGTGGGGGGCCGGTGCGTTTGACTGAGCAGGTGGATCCCCGGCAGGTGCTGTTGCTCGAGCTCTTCCAGCGGGCGCAAGCCCAGGTCACCGATGCTGTCGACGCCGTCGAGCCGCAGCAGTGGGACGCCGTCGTCCTGCCCGGGTGGACCGTGGCCGACCTCGTCGCGCACCTCGTCGCCGGCCAGCTGCACGAGCCCCTGCTGGTCGACGACGACCCGGTCCCGGCCGCGATGCCGACGGGGACCGAGGACCTGCTCGCCGGCGACCCGCTCGGCTCGTGGGAGGCCGCCGCCGACGGCGCGCTGACCGTGTGGGCGGTGCCGCGGGACCTCGACGTGCCCGTGCCGGTCGCGGGCGGGGCCCAGCAGCGGGTACCCGCCGCGGTGCACCTCATGGACCTCGTCGTCCAGCTGCTGGTGCACTCCTGGGACCTGGCGCGGGCGACCGGTTCGGACCCGGTGGGCGATGCCGACCTGGTCGAGGCGGCCTGGGAGCACGCCCGACGCCACCCCGTGCGCCCCGGGGTGCCCGGTCTCCCCGTGCCTTCCGCGGATCCCGACGGCGCCGGTCCGGCCGGCGCCCCGTCCCCGGCGGTCGGCACCGATCCGCGGTCCGGCCTGCTCGCCGTGTACGGACGGCGAGCGTGATCATCTCGTGACCGGTTCGACCGGCCCGGGACGACCCGTGGCCCTACGATCCGGGTCGGTACGGTCCGCACCAGCTGGAGGTCCCCGATGAGTCAGCCGCCCTACGGCAACCCGCAGCACGGCGGGCAGCCGCCGTTCGGCCAGCAGCCCGGGGGCGAGCCGCCGACCGAGGCGTTCGGCCAGCAGGGCGGGTCCTCCGGCGGGTGGGGCGCCCAGCAGCCCACCCAGCAGTTCGGCCAGCCGGGCCAGCCCGGGTTCGGTCAGCAGGGCCCCGGGCAGCAGGGCCCGCCGCCGACCCAGCAGTTCGGCCAGCCCGGCTACGGCCAGCCCGGCCAGCCCGGCGGGGCGCCCTACGGTCAGCCCGGTTCGCCCGGCGGGGCGCCGTACGGCCAGCCCGGCTTCGGAGGCCCCGGTGGGCCGTCCGGCCCCGGGGGTCCCGGCGGTCCGGGTGGGCCGGGGGGTCCCTTCGGCGGTCAGCCGCCGGCTCCCGGCGGGAACAACAAGGGCCTGATCATCGGTGCGGTGGCCGCCCTCGTGGTCGCCATCGCGGTCGGGGTCACCCTGTTCCTCACCCTCGGTGGCGACGACTCCGACGACGTCGTGACCACCCCGACGGCCACCTCCACGACCGCCACGACGTCGTCGTCCTCGGAGTCCTCGTCGGAGTCCTCGTCGTCGGCGTCCTCGACCTCGTCCTCCTCCGGCTCCGACGAGGAGGAGGAGTTCCTGGCCACGCTGCCCAGCGACTTCACCGACTGCGAGCCCGCGACCCCGAGCGACGACGGCTCCACCAACGCCGCCGAGTGCGGTGCGGCGCTGACGCAGCCCGGTCCCCAGGGCGCCACGTTCTACGAGTACCCGGACCAGTCCACGATGGACTCGGTGTTCCAGACCGACGTGACCGGTGCCGGTCTCACCGAGCTCACGGGCGACCAGGACTGCACGACCGCGGTCGGCTACTTCCCCTGGGCGACCGACGACCGCAGCCAGACCGGCATGGTCGGGTGCGGCATCAACACCAACGGCACGGTCGTGGTCGTATGGACCGACGACCAGTACACGATCGAGGGCATCGCCGTGGCCACCGGCACCACGCAGGCCGACGTCGCCAGCCTGTACACGTGGTGGCAGGCCAACAGCAACTACAACTGAGCGACCGCACCGGGGGGCGACCCGTGACCCGACCGGCCGAGGACGTGGACGAGGCGGTGTTCGACGTCGTCGAGCGCGTCCCGGCCGGTCGCGTCACGACCTACGGCGACGTCGGGCGGCTCGTCGGGGTCGGTCCCCGGCGGGTCGCCCGGGCGCTCTCGCAGGGGGGCGCCGCGGTGCCCTGGTTCCGCGTGGTCCGCGCCGACGGCACGGCGGCCGAACCGGTGCGGGCCCGTCAGCTGGCCCTGCTGGCGGCCGAGGGCGTCCCGGTCCGGGGCCAGCGGGTGGACCTCGACGCCGTCCGCTGGTCCGGCTGACCCCACGCCCCGCCCGGTCCTGTCGGACCTTCGTGGTGTCATCGCGGCCATGACGACCACGGGCACCGCTGCACCGGCCTACCGGCTCGTCGTCCCGCCGCCGAGCAGCGTGGCGCGCCCCGAGCTCGACCCCACCCAGCAGGTCGTCGTCGACCACACCGGTGGCCCGTTGCTCGTGCTCGCCGGCCCCGGCACGGGCAAGACCACCACGGTCGTCGAGGCGGTCGCCCGGCGCATCGAGGCGGGGGTGGGCCCCGAGCGCATCCTGGTGCTCACCTTCAGCCGCAAGGCCGCCGCTGAGCTGCGCACCCGCATCGCGGCGCGCGTCGGCCGCACCATCCGCGAGCCGGTCGCCCGCACCTTCCACTCCTACGCGTTCGGGGTGCTCCACCGGGCCGCGGCGCTGCGCGGCGACCCGCCGCCCCGGCTGCTCACCTCCGCCGAGCAGGACCTCACGGTGGGCCGGCTGCTGGCCGGCGACGCCGAGGACGACGGCGTCGCGTGGCCCACCGACCTCGAGCCCGCGCTGCGCACCGCCGGGTTCCGGCGCGAGCTGCGCGAGCTGCTGCTGCGGGCCACCGAGCGGGGGGTCGACCCCGGGCGGCTGGCCGAGCTGGGGCACGCCCTCGACCGCCCCCACTGGGTGGCTGCGGCCCGGTTCGCCCGGCAGTACGACGACGTCACCGGCCTGGAGACCGCGTTCCAGGGGTCGGGCAGCGGGTACGACCCGGCCGAGCTGGTCCGGGCCGCGATCGACGAGCTACGGGCCGACGACGCCCTGCTGCGGCAGGAGCAGCTCCGGTCGAGCTGGCTGTTCGTCGACGAGTACCAGGACACCGACCCGGCCCAGGTCGAGCTGCTGCACCTGCTGTCCGGGGCCGGCCGCGACCTCGTGGTCGTCGGCGACCCCGACCAGGCCATCTACGCCTTCCGCGGGTCCGAGCCCCGGGGCATCGCGGAGTTCACCGACCGCTTCCGGCACCGCGACGGCCGACCGGCCCAGCGGGTGTCGCTGGGGGTGTGCCGCCGGTCGGGGGCCACGCTGCTCGAGGTCAGTCGGCGGGTGGCCGCCGGCCTGCCGGGCCCGTGGGAGCACCGGCAGCTGGTCCCCGGGGTCGATGGTGCGCCGGGGCACGCCGAGGTGCACGTGTTCGACACGCCCGCGGTCGAGGCGGCGCACGTCGCCGACACCCTGCGCCGGGCCCACCTGCTCGACGGCCTCCCGTGGTCGTCGATGGCCGTGGTCGTGCGCACCTCGAGCGCCTTGGCCCCCGTGCGCCGGGCCCTGGCCCAGGCCGGGGTGCCGGTGGCGGTGTCCGCAGACGACCTCGCGCTGGCCCAGCAGCCCGCCGTCGAACCGCTGCTGGCGGCGCTGCGCTCGTTGCTGCCCGCCGGTGGGCCCGCTCCGGCCGGGCTCACCGAGCCCGGCGCCGAGGCCCTGCTGGCCTCGCCGCTGGGCGGGGCCACCGTGCTCGACCTCCGCCGGCTGCGCCGGGCGACCCGCCGCGCCCTGGTGGCCCGCGGCGTGGACCCGGCCGAGCGCGGCACCCCCCTGGCCGACCTGCTGGCCGACGCCACGCTGCTCGACGCCGTCCCCCCGCCGGTGGCCCGCGCGGCGGTCCGCGTGGCGGGGGTGCTGGCCGCCGGACGGGTCGCCCTGCTGCGCGAGGGGTCGGCCGAGGACGTGCTGTGGGCCATGTGGCAGGCCAGCGGGCTGGCGCCGGTGTGGGCGGCCCTCAGCGCCGCCGGTGGCCCGCCCGGGGCCGTGGCCGACCGCGACCTCGACGCCGTCGTCGCCCTGTTCGACGCCGCGGCCCGGTTCGTCGACCGCCTGCCCGGCGCCCAGGTGGCCGACTTCGTCGACCACTTCGGCGCCCAGGAGCTGCCCGGCGACGGGGGTGCCGCCCGCGCTCCCGAGGGCCAGACGGTGCGGTTGCTCACCGCGCACGCGTCCAAGGGCCTGGAGTGGGACCTCGTGTGCGTCGTGGGGGTGCAGGAGGGCGTCTGGCCCGATCTGCGCACCCGTGCCAGCCTGCTCGGTGCCGAGGACCTCGTCGAGGTCGCGGCCGGCACCGACGTCACCGACGTCGACCGCCGCACGCTGGCCCTGGCCGAGGAGCGCCGCCTGTTCTACGTGGCGGTCACCCGGGCGCGGCGACGGCTGGTGGTGACCGCCGTCGACGGCGGCCTGGAGGGCGGCGACGTCGGGGCCAACGCCTCCCGGTTCCTCGACCTGGTCGCCCCGCCCCGCCCCGACGACGCAGGCGCCGACGGCGGCCGCCCGCACACCCCGCTCCCGCGGGCGCTGACCCTGCCCGCACTCGTCGCCGAGCTGCGCCGCGCGCTCACCGACCCGCACACCCCTGCCGGCCGGCGGCGCAGCGCTGCCGCGGTGCTGCGCCGCCTGGCCGAGGAACGGGTCCCCGGTGCCGACCCGGCGTCGTGGTGGGGGCTCGCGCCGCTGTCCGACGACGCCCCGCTCGTCGACCCCGGCGCCGTGGTCCGCGTGCGGCCCTCGGCGGTGGACACCTTCCAGCGGTGCCCCCTGCGGTGGGTGCTGGGTGCCGTCGGCGCGGAGGCCTCGCCCGAGACCACCCGCACCGTCGGGTCGGCGGTGCACGACGTCGCCCAGCAGGTGGCCGAGGGGTTGCCCGCCGATCGCGCCCCCGAGGTGCTCGCGGCCGAGCTCGACCAGCTCGACCTGGGCCCGGGGTGGTTCGACCAGCGCCAGCGGGACCGCGCCCAGGAGATGCTGGCCAAGTTCCTCGCCTGGCACGCGCGTGCCGACCGCGAGCTGGTGGCCGCCGAGCACGACTTCGACGTCGTCGTCGGCCGTGCCCGGCTGCGTGGTCAGGTCGACCGGCTCGAGCGCGACGACGCCGGCCGGCTGGTGGTGGTCGACCTCAAGACCGGCAAGACCGCCCCGCGCGCCGTCGCCGAGCACGGCCAGCTGGCGGCCTACCAGGTCGCCGTCGCCGAGGGCGCCTTCGCCGAGCACGGCACCGTGCCCGGCGGGGCGGCGCTGCTGCAGGTCGGCGGCAGCCAGAAGGCGGCGAAGGAGCACGTGCAACCGCCGCTGCCACCCGACGTCCCGGCGCGCGGCACCTGGGCCGGCGAGCTGGTCGCCGAGGTCGGCGAGGGCATGGGGGCGGGCAGCTTCCTGGCCCGTACCGACACCGACTGCGAGCGGTGCGCCTTCCGGCGCAGCTGCCCGGTGCAGGAGTCGGGCCGGCAGGTGACCCGGTGAGCCGGCACGGCACCCCGCCCGAGGGGCAGCTGACCTTCGACCTCCCCGGGTTCGTCGAGCCCCGGGCCGCCGCGGTCCCCGAGCTGCTCGACCCGGCCGAGGTGGCTCGGCGCTGCGGGCTGTCCTACGCCCCGTCGGCCGAGCAGGCGCAGGTCGTGCAGGCGCCGGTCGACCGCCCCATGGTGGTGGTCGCCGGTGCCGGGTCGGGCAAGACCGAGACGATGGCCGCCCGGGTGGCCTGGCTGGTGGCCAACCAGCTGGTGGCCCCCGAGGCGGTGCTGGGGCTCACCTTCACCCGCAAGGCCGCCAGCGAGCTCGGCGCCCGCATCCGGCTGCGCCTGGGGGCGCTGGCCACCCACCCCGACACCGAGCCGCAGCTGCGCGAGCGGCTGGAGATCGCGCAGCCCACGGTCGCGACCTACCACGGCTACGCGGCGGGCATCGTCGCCGAGCACGGGCTGCGCATCGGCGTCGAGCCCGGCGCCGGCGTACTCGGTCCGGCCATGTGCTGGGGTCAGGCGGCCACGGCCGTCGCCGCGCACACCGGTGACATGAGCGACGTGGCCCTCGGTCTGGTCACCACCACCGAGGACGTCCTGCAGCTGGCGGCCGAGCTGGGCGAGCACGACATCACCCCCGACCGGTTGCGGTCCTGGACCGCCCGGCTCCAGGCCCAGGTTCACGCCTACCCGGTCACCGGCCGCACCAAGGGGCCCTACGCCGACGTGCTCAAGATGCTCGCCCGCCAGCGGGCCCGGGTCGCGCTGCTGCCCATGGTGGAGGCCTTCGAGGCGCGCAAGCGGGCCGCCGGGGCCATCGACTACGCCGACCAGGTGGCCGCAGCCGCCCGCGCGGCGACCGGGTCCCCCGAGGTGGGCCGCCGCGAGCGCGCCCGCTGGCGGGTGGTGCTGCTCGACGAGTACCAGGACACCTCGGTCGGGCAGCTGCGCATGCTCGAGGCGCTGTTCGGCGGCGCGGCCCACCACCCGGTGCTGGCCGTCGGCGACCCGCGCCAGTCCATCTACGGCTGGCGGGGGGCCTCGGCCGGCACCATCGAGAGGTTCTCCCGCACCTTCCCCGGCGCGCCGGGCCGGCCGGCCGAGCGGCTGACGCTGTCCACCAGCTGGCGCAACGACGACGCCGTCCTGGCCGTGGCCAACCGGGTCGCGGCCGAGCTGCCCCAGCCCGTCCGCGCCGACCCGCTGCCCGACCTCACGGCCGCGCCCACGGCCGGGCCGGGCGAGGTGCGGGTGGGCCTGTACGCGACGGTGGCCGAGGAGACCGCGGCCCTGGCCGACCGGCTGGCCGCCGAGTGGCACGGTCCCGGCGACGCCGGCCCGGGCGACGCCGGCCCGGGCGACGCCGGCCCGGGCGGGACCGGCCCGGGCGGGACCGGCCCGGGCGGGACCGGCCCCGGCGAGGCCGGTGCGGGGGAGGCCCGTTCGCAGGGTGCCGGCCCGGGGGGCGCCGATCCGTCCGCGACCGGGCCGCAGGTGGACGGCGCGGAGGGGGGCCCGCGCCGGCGCCCGACCGTGGCCGTCCTGGCCCGTCGCCGCGCCCAGCTGCCGGGCATCGCCGCAGCGCTGCGCGAGCGCGGCCTCCCCGTCGAGGTCGTCGGACTGGGTGGGCTGCTCGACGTGCCCGAGGTGATCGACGTGGTCGCCACCCTCACCGTGCTGGTCGACCCGACCGCCGGCGACGCCCTCGGGCGCCTGCTCACCGGGGCCCGCTGGCGCATCGGGCCCCGAGACCTCGCCGCCCTGGAGGCCCGCGCGCGGGTCCTGGTCCGCGACCGGCGACCCGCCCCGGACGGGGACGCAGGCACCGGCGGCGGGGCGGTCGCCGGTCCGGCCCCCGACCCCACGACGGCCCCGGCGCTGCCCACCGAGCGCGGCAGCATCGTCGAGGCCCTCGACGACCTGGGGGCACCGGTGGGGTACTCGGCCGACGGCTACCGGCGGCTGCGCCGCCTCGGCGCCGAGCTCGGCGCCCTCCGCGGCCGGCTCGGCGCCCCGCTGCCCGACCTGGTCGACGAGGTGGTGCGCACCCTGGGGCTGGAGACCGAGCTGGCCAGCCATCCCGACGCCAGCCCGGGCGGGGCCCGGGTGCACCTCGACGCCCTGCACGCGGTGGCGGCCGAGTTCGCCGACCTGGCCGAGCTGCCGTCGCTGCCGGCGTTCCTGGGCTACCTGTCCGACGCCGAGGTCCGCGAGCGCGGCCTGGAGCCCGGCGAGGTCGCGGTCAACCCCGACGCGGTGCAGCTGCTCACCGGGCACTCGGCCAAGGGTCTCGAGTGGGACGTCGTCGCCGTCCCCGGCCTCACCGTCGGCCAGTTCCCCAGCCGCACCGACACCTCCGACTCCTGGATCAACGACCCCGGTGCGGTGCCGGCCGAGCTGCGGCTCACCGACCGCGACGACCTCCCCGCGCTGCGGCTGCCCGTGCCGGGCTCCGGCGACCAGGCCGCGGTCCGTGACGCGCTCGCCGACTACGTCGCCGAGTGGAAGGCGTTCGGCACCGCCGAGGAGGTCCGCCTGGGCTACGTGGCGGTGACCCGGGCCCGGCACCTGCTCCTGTGCTCGGGCAGCTGGTGGCGCGACGGGGTCAAGCCCACCGGCCCCTCGTCCCTGCTGCTCGCCGTCCGCGAGGTGGTCGACGGCGGTTCCGTGCGCGGTGCGGTCGACCACTGGGCCGACCCGCCGGCCGACGGCGACACCAACCCGGCGCTGGCCGAGTGGCCCGTGGGCGTCTGGCCGGCCGACCCGCTGTCGGCCGGCCGGCGGCGCGCCCTCACCGCCGCGGCCGAGCTCGTGGCCGGCACCGCGCCGCACCCCCTGGGCGAGCCGGGCCTCGGCGCCGCCGACGACCCGCTGGTCACCGACTGGGTGCGCGACGCCCAGCTGCTGCTGCGCGAACGTGCCGAGTCCGGCCGCAGCGCCACCGAGGTGGTGCTGCCCGGGCACCTGTCGGTCTCGGCCCTGGTGGCCCTCCGGCGCGACCCGGCCGGGCTGGCCCGCCGGCTCCGGCGACCCATGCCCGCCGCGCCTGCCCCGTTGGCCCGGCGGGGCACCGCGTTCCACCTGTGGCTCGAGCAGCGGTTCGGCACCACCCGGCTCATCGACCTCGACGAGCTGCCCGGTTCCGGCGACGCCGACGCCGCCCCCGACGAGGCCCTCGCCGCGCTGCAGGCGGCGTTCCTGGCGGGGGAGTGGGCCGACCGCCAGCCGGTGGAGGTGGAGGCCCCGTTCGAGACGCCGCTGGGGCCGCTGACGCTGCGCGGGCGCATCGACGCCGTCTACGCCGACGCCGACGGGGGGTACGAGGTCATCGACTGGAAGACCGGCCCGGTCCCCGGCGCCGCCGAGCTCTCCGCCGCCGCGGTGCAGCTGGCCGCCTACCGGCTGGGGTGGTCCCGGTTGGCCGGGGTGCCTGTCGACCGGGTCAGCGCCGGGTTCCACCACGTGCTGGCCGGGGTCACGCTCCGCCCCGCCGACCTGCTCGACGAGGCGGGCCTGCTCGCCCTGGTCACCGACGGGCCCGGGGACGGTGCGCGGTGACCGAACCGGGGTGGCCGGCGACCCCCGGCAGCTCATCGGCCCCGGCCCGACGCCCGGGCGGTCGCGGCCCCGGCGCGACGGGGTGGTGGGCCCCGCCGGGGGTGGGGCAGGTCAGCCCGTGGCGACCCGGTCCAGGATCGCTGCGGCGAGCTCCTGCGGCGCCTTCTCCGGGATCCAGTGCGAGACCCCGGGCAGCTCGACGAAGCGGTAGTCGGCGGTGACCTGGTCGGCGCAGGCCTCGGCGGCCGTCCGGCCCACGGCCATGTCCTCGTCGCTCCACACGTAGGTGGTCGGCACGCCGACCGGGTCGACCGGGGTGGAGGAGCTCATCGCCCGGTACCAGTCCAGCGCCGCGGTGAGCGCCCCCGGCGCCGACAGGTGCGCCACGTAGGTGTCGATCGCCTCGGGCGGCACGTCGCCGAGGATCCGTCGCAGCCGGCGGGCGTCGTCCTCGAGCAGCACGCGCTCGGCCTTGTCGCGCTGCCAGAACAGCTTGATGTAGGCCGAGCGCTCCTTCTGCTCCGGGTCGGCGCGGTAGGCGAGGGTGTAGGCGGTCGGGTGCGGCACCGACACCGCGGTGAGGGTGCGCACGCGGTCGGGGTGCCACCCGGCCAGCGCCCACGCGACGTTGGCACCCCAGTCGTGGCCCACGACGTCGGCGGTCGTCAGGTCCAGCGCGGTCATCAGGTCGGCGGTCACCGCGGCCAGCGCCGGGAGGGCGTAGGCGTCGGTCTCCCCGGGCCGGGCGCCGGGGGAGTAGCCCAGCTGGTCGGGGGCGTAGGTGCGCAGCCCGGCCTCGGCCAGCAGCGGGGTCACCGCCGACCACGACAGCGACGTCTGCGGGAACCCGTGCAGCAGCAGCACGGGGCGACCGTCCTCCGGGCCGTCGGTCCGCACGTCGAACACGAGGTCGCCGACGTCCACCTGCAGCTGCCCAGCACCCATGCCCGCGAAGGTAGCGGGGCCCGCGACGAGCGGCGCGTTACGGTCGCCTGCGTGAGCAGCGACCCCAGCAGCAACCCCGAGCGCACGTTCGTCCGCGCCCACCTCGACGACCTGCACGCCGACCTGGACGCCTGGCTGCGCATCCCGTCGATCTCCGCCGACCCCGCGCACGCCGCCGACGTGCGGGCCAGTGCCGAGTGGCTGGCCGGGGCGCTGCGCGGGGTCGGTTTCCCCGTCGTCGAGGTGTGGGAGACCCCGGGTGCGCCGGCGGTCTACGCCGAGTGGCCGGCGGCCGAGGCCGACGCCCCCGTCGCGCTGGTCTACGGCCATCACGATGTGCAGCCGGTGACCCCCGAGGACGCCTGGACCCACCCGCCGTTCGAGCCCACCGTCGTCGAGACCGACCGCGGCCCCGAGCTGCACGCCCGCGGTGCCATCGACGACAAGGGCAACGTGGCGTTCCACCTGCTGGGCCTGCGCGCCCACCTGGCCGCCACCGGCCGTGACACCCCCGCGGTGACCGTCAAGCTGCTGGTCGAGGGCGAGGAGGAGTCCGGCTCCCCGCACTTCCGCGCCCTGCTCGACGAGCGCCGCGACCGGCTGGGCTGCGACGTCGTGGTGGTCAGCGACACCGGCATGGCCGCCCCCGACGTGCCCAGCGCGGTCACCGCGATGCGCGGGCTGGCCGACGCCGAGATCACCCTGCGCGGCCCCGGCGTCGACCTGCACTCCGGGTCGTTCGGCGGCGCGGTCCCGAACCCGCTCCACGCCATGGCGTCGCTGCTGGCCGCGCTGCACGACGAGCAGGGACGGGTCACGCTGCCCGGGTTCTACGACATGGTGCGGCCGCTGTCGGACCGCGAGCGCGAGCTCATGGGCCGCGTGCCCTTCGACGAGGCGGCCTGGCTGGCCGGCCCCGCAGCGTCGCGAGCGACCGCCGGCGAGGCCGGGTTCAGCACGCTCGAGCGCATCGGTGCCCGCCCCACCGCCGAGGTCAACGGCATGTGGGGCGGCTACACCGGACCGGGGCACAAGACCATCGTCCCGGCCGAGGCGCACGCCAAGATCACCTTCCGGCTGGTGGCCGACCAGGTGCCGGCCGACCTCGGCGACCAGCTGCGTGCGTGGGTCGCCGACCACCTGCCCGCCGGCATCGAGGCCGACGTGCACGTGCCCGAGGGCGGCGTGAGCCCCTGCGCCAGCGACCTCGACCACCCGGCCATGGCCGCGCTGCTCACCGCCATCGGGCGGGCCTTCGACCGCCCCGCCGACGAGGTGCTGTTCACCCGCGAGGGCGGCAGCGGCCCCGAGGCCGACCTGGTGGCGGTCCTCGACGCCCCGCTGCTCTTCCTCGGGGTGGGCCTGCCCACCGACCGCATCCACGCGCCCAACGAGCGGGTGCTCTTGCCGATGCTGCACCGCGGTGCCGAGGCGGCGGCGCACCTGTGGCGCGAGCTCGCCGCCCTCGCTCCGGCCCGCTGAGGGGACGACGACGATGCGCGAGGGCGACCAGTTCGGCCCCTACCGGGTGCTGGGCCTGCTCGGGTCCGGTGGCATGGGTGAGGTGGTGCGTGCCCTGGACGCCGAGCACGAGCGCGAGGTGGCGCTCAAGGTGCTCCACCCGCAGTGGGCCGGCGACGAGTCCTACCGCGAACGGTTCCGCCGCGAGGCCCGGGTGGTGGCCCGGCTGCGCGAGCCGCACGTGGTGCCCATCCACCGCTACGGGGAGATCGACGGTCGGCTGTTCCTGGACATGCGGCTGGTCGAGGGCGAGGACCTCGGGTCGCTGCTGCGCCGCACCGGCCCGCTGCACCCGGCCCGCGCGGTCGACATCGTCGGCCAGGTGGCCCGCGCGCTGGACGCCGCCCACGCCGACGGCCTGGTGCACCGCGACGTCAAGCCCTCCAACGTGCTGCTGGTCGCCCGCGCCGACGGCGGCGACCTCGCCGGCTCCGTGGTCGGGGACGACTTCGCCTACCTGGTCGACTTCGGCATCGCCCGCCCGGTCGGCGACGAGACCGGCCCCGCCCTCACCGGCACCGGGCTGACCATCGGCAGCACCGAGTACATGGCGCCCGAGCGCTTCCACGGACGCCAGCTGTCGCCGGCCACCGACGTGTACTCCCTGGCCTGCGTCCTCCACGAGGCGCTCACCGGCGAGCGCCCGTTCCCGCCCGGCGACGCGGTGAGCCAGATGTACGCGCACGTGAACAGCACCCCCCGGCCGCCCAGCGAGGTGCGACCAGGCGGGTCCGGCGGCGTCGACCTGGCGGTCCTGGACGGCGTGGTGCTGCGCGGCCTGGCCAAGGACCCGGCTCAGCGCTGGACGTCGGCCGGCGGGATGGCCGCGGCGGCCCGCGCAGCGCTCGGGGTGAACGGCATCGAGGTGCCCCGCCCCGGCGATCGCCCCCCCGGCCCGAACGGCACCGCGCCCACCACCGTCGGCCTGCAGGGCGAGGACCCCGGTCGGGCCGGCACGGCCCTGCGCACCGACCCGACCGCTCTGCTCCCGGGTCACGCCCCGCAGGGTGCGCCGCTCGGCGACGCGGTGCGCGGGCCCGTGCCGCCGCCGGGCCCGCCCCCGTGGGCGCCCGGCCAGGGCCAGGGCCGGGTCCGGGCACCGCGGCGTCGGTCGGGGCGCGGGCTGCTCGTGCTGGCCGTCGTCCTCGCGCTGGTGGCGGCTGCCCTGGGGGTGTGGGCCGCGATCGCCACGGCCCGGGCCGGTGACGCCGAGGACGCTGCGCTGGACGCCCAGCAGGCCCTGCTGGCCGTCGGGCTGCCGACCGACGTCGTCCCCGCCGACTGCACGCGCACCGCAGCCGAGGACGCCGTCCTCACCGGGCTGGACTGCGGGGTCAGCCCGTCCCCCGACGGCCCCAGCGGCCAGACCTACCAGCTGTACGACTCCCCGGAGTCGGCCGCGGCCGCGTTCGACGACGCCGTGGCCGCCGCCGGGCTCGGCCAGCTCGACGGCGACGACGCGTTCGCCTGCTCGAGCTCGGACGGCGACCAGGGCTGGGTGCGCCTCGCGGACTTCGACGACCAGCCGGTCGGTCGGCTCTCCTGCGGCGTCGACGCCGACGGTGCGCCCGTGCTGACCTGGACCTGGGACGACCGGTCCGGCTACGCCTCGGTCACCGGCCGCGGCGGCCAGGACGGGCTGTCGGACCTGCTCTCCTGGTGGCGGGACACCGCTGACCGCGAGGACCTCTGACCCGGCACGCCTGGGCCTAGGGTGCTCGACATGAGCGCTCCCGGTGCGGCACCTCCGGGCTGGTACCCGGACCCGGACGGCGCACCCGGCATGGTGCGCTGGTGGAACGGCATCGGCTGGTCCGACGTCGCCACCCCGGCCGGGCCCGGCGTCACCACCGGCACCGGTGAGCAGACGCTGCGCCCGCCCCGGCCGGTGTGGCAGCCCGCCGGCCCTGCAGCCACCCGTAGCCGCGTGCCGTGGGTCGTGGGCGCGGTGGTCGCGGCCGTCGTCGTCCTGGTGGTCGGCGTCGTCCTCGGCACCTCCGGTGGGCGCACCGGCGACCCCGGCCCCACCGGCGTGGCGGGGCCCACCGCGACCGGCCCCACCTTCGCGCCGGGCACCGTGCAGATCGTCGACAACCAGGCCGGGATCGCCTACCCGTTCCTCGGCGACGGCTGGTACCAGTACGTGCTCAGCCCCCCGCTGGAGACCACGTCGGTGGCCGGGCAGTACTTCGTCACCCAGGACACCGTGCCCGACGGCGGCGAGTTCATCGCGCAGATCACCTCCGGGCCCGTCGCCGAGGGCTACGGGTGGACCGGTCCCGGCAGCGCGCAGGCCACGGTGGACACCTTGACCGAGAGCGTGCGGGCGAACTACTACCCGGGGCCCAACGAGGCCGAGGTGCTGCGCGACGAGGCGGTCACCGTCGACGGCGCCCCGGGCTGGATCCGGGAGTTCGTCCTGTCCTGGGACAACCCCGGGTACGACGCCACCGGTGAGCGGGCGGCGCTCCTGGTCGTCGACACCGGCCGCTCGGCCCCGGCGCTGCTCTACCTGTCGATCCCCAACACCCACGCCGAGCTGTACGGCGTGATCGACCGCGTCGTGGAGGCCGTCGACGTCCTCTGACGCCCGGCCCGGGCCGGGCGGCCGCGGCGCGACTAGGGTCGGGACGTGAGCTCACCTGCTGCTGATCTGACCCTGCGGCACCCGGTGGAGCGCTTCACCCTCGACAACGGGCTGCGGGTGGTCCTCGCCCCCGACAGCAGCGTGCCGGTCGTGGCGGTCAGCGTCTTCTACGACGTCGGCATGCGCTCCGAGCCCGAGGGCCGCACCGGGTTCGCCCACCTCTTCGAGCACGTCATGTTCCAGGGCTCGGCCAACGTGCCGAAGATGGAGCACGCCCGCCTGGTGCAGGCTGCCGGCGGCACCTTCAACGGCTCCACCCACCAGGACTACACGAACTACTTCGAGGCCCTGCCCGCCGAGGCCCTCGAGCGCGCCCTGTTCCTCGAGGCCGACCGCATGGCGGCCCCGGCGATCACCGAGGAGAACCTCCGCAACCAGATCGACGTGGTGAAGGAGGAGATCCGGGTCAACGTGCTCAACCGGCCCTACGGCGCCTTCCCCTGGTTGCAGCTGCCGCAGATCGCCTTCGAGTCCTTCGCCAACACCCACGACGGCTACGGCTCCTTCGTCGACCTCGAGTCCTCCACCGTCGCCGACGCCCAGGACTTCTTCGACCGCTACTACGCCCCGGCCAACGCCGTCCTGTGCCTGGGCGGCGACCTCGACGTCACCGAGACCGAGAAGCTGGTCCGCCGCTGGTTCGACCAGGTCCCGCACCGGCCGGCGCCACCCACGCCCTACACCGGCGAGCCGTCGCCGACCACCGCCCGCCACGGCGTCGTGGTCGACCCGCTTGCCCCGGCCCCCGCGCTGGCCATCGCGTGGCGGGTGCCCGACCCGGTCGCCGACCTCGACACCTACCTCGGCACGGTGCTGCTGAGCGAGCTGCTCAGCGAGGGCGACGCCTCGCGGCTCGAGCTCCGCCTGGTGCACCGCGACCACCTGGCCATCGCCCAGTCCTCCTACGTCGGCCTGTTCGGCGACCCGTTCGACGTGCGCGACGCCACCACGCTGACCACCCAGGTGCACCACCCCGCCGAGATCACCCCCGAGCGGGTGCTGGCCGCGGTCCACGAGGAGGTCGAGAAGGTCGCCCAGGACGGCGTCCCGGCCGAGGAGCTGGCCCGCGTGCAGGCCCGCACCAGCGCGCAGCTGCTGCGCGGCGCCGACTCCGTGCTCGGCCGCACCCTCGGCTTCGCCTCCGCCGAGCTGATCCACGGCCGCGCCGAGCTGGCCGGCGAGCTCGCCGCCCGGCTGGCCGCGGTCACCCCCGAGGCGGTGCAGCACGCCGCCCGCGGGCTCGTGCCCGACACCGCCGCCGTCCTCGAGCTGCACACCGCCGGAGGTGCCGCATGAGCGCGCCCGTCCTGGACCTCGCGCTGGTCCCGCCGCTGGGGGAGCCCCGCCCGCAGCCGGTGCCCGACGTCCACCTGACCACCCTCGACACCGGCCTGCAGGTCGCGGTCGTGCCCCGCGCCGGGGTGCCGCTGGTCGAGCTGCGGCTGCGCATCCCCTTCGCTGCCGCCTCGGCCCGCACCGTGGCCGCGCACGTCGCCCGCACGTCGGTGCTGACCGGCGCCGTGCTGCTGGGCACCGCCGCGCACGACCAGGTGCAGATCGCCCAGCTGCTGCAGGCCCAGGGCGCCGAGCTGTCGGTGTCGGCCGACCCCGACCGCCTGCTGCTGTCCACCACGATGCTGCCCGACGGCCTGCCCGCCGTCCTCGGTGTGCTGGCCGAGCTGCTCGGTCGCCCCACCTACCCGGCCGCCCAGGTCGCCGCGGAGAAGGCCCGCGTCGCCGAGCGCGTGGCCATCGCCCGCTCGCAGCCGGGCGTGGTCGCCCGCACGGCGCTGGCCGCCCGGCGCTACGGGGCCCACCCCTACGCCGTCGGGTTGCCCGACCCCGAGCAGGTCGCGGCCACCACCCCGGCCGCGCTGCGCAAGCTGCACCGCGAGCGGGTCCTGCCCGCCGGCAGCACGCTGGTGCTGGTCGGGGACGTCGACCCGGCCGCGGCGACCGACGCCGTGGCCACCGCGCTCGGGGGCTGGGCCGGGACCGGCACCGCCGTCGACGCCCCGCCGCTCACCCCGGCCCCGCCCGGGCCCCTGCTGCTGGTGGACCGGCCCGGCGCCGTGCAGTCCAACATCCGCATCGGCGGCCCCGCCCCGGGCCGCCGCGACCCCGAGTTGCCCGCCGTGCGGCTGGCCAGCATGGTCTACGGGGGCTACTTCTCCTCCCGGCTGGTCGAGAACATCCGCGAGCGCCGCGGCTACACGTACAGCCCGCGCAGCGCGGTGGACCACCTGCAGGCCGGGTCCTCGTTCCTCGTGGAGGCCGACGTCGCCACCGAGGTCACCGGGCCGGCGCTGCTGGAGACGGTCTACGAGCTGGGCCGCATCGCGCTGCTGCCGGTCACCGAGGCCGAGCTCGACGCCGCGCGTCGCTACGTGCTGGGCAGCACGGCCCTGGCGACGGCGACGCACGCCGGCCTGGCCAGCACGCTGTCCGCCCTCGTGGGGTCCGGGCTGCCGGCCGGCTGGCTGGCCGACCACCAGGCCGCGCTGGCCGCGGTCACCCTCGACGAGGTCACCGCGGCGGCCCGGCGCTGGCTGCACCCGGCGGGGCTCACCACCGTCGTGGTCGGCGACGCCGCGCAGGCCGGCGACCAGCTGGCGGCCCTGGGCCCGGTGGAGCGGTGAGCGTCCCGCCCGTCGACCCCGCCGCGGCCCCGCCGGGGGGATCCGGCCCGGCCGACAACCCGCCGCCGTCCGAGCTGCCGGTCGACGTCGCCGTCTGGCCCGAGCACAGCGGACCCACCACGGACGACGTCCCCGTGCTGTCCCGGGTCGGCCACGACCGCGGCCACCTCGACCGGACCCTCGACGACCCGGCCCGCGGCCGGCCGGTGCGGGTGCTCACCATCGACGCCCAGCGCCAGGTCCCGCTGCGCGAGACGGCCACCGGCCCCGAGCTGCTGTGGGACGAGCGGGTCGAGTTCCCCGCCGGTGGCATCTACCTCGGGCACGCCGAGGACGTCGCCTACGCCGTCGTCCGCGGTGAGCGTTCGCTGACCATCAGCGGCACACCGGTCGACGGGTGGAGCGGCCTGCGCGAGGTCGGGTCCGACCTCGGTGCGCGCGACGCCGGCCTGCTGGCCCAGGCCGTGGGCATCGTCGAGTGGCACGAGCGCAACCGGTTCAGCCCGTACACCGGCGCGGCCACCGTCGTCGAGAAGTCGGGTTGGACCCAGCGCGACCCCACCACCGGGCAGGAGGTTTTCCCGCGCACCGACCCGGCCGTGATCATGCTGGTGCACGACGGCGGCGACCGGGTCCTGCTGGGCCGGCAGGCCGTCTGGCCGCCGGGGCGGTTCTCGATCCTGGCCGGGTTCGTCGAGCCGGGCGAGAGCGCCGAGGCCGCCGTGGCCCGCGAGGTCGCCGAGGAGGTCGGCGTGGAGGTCACCGACGTCCGCTACGTCTCGAGCCAGCCGTGGCCGTTCCCGCAGTCGCTGATGCTGGGCTTCACCGCCCGGGCGGTGGGCACGGACCTGCACGTCGACCACGACGAGATCGAGGAGGCGCGCTGGTTCAGCCGCGACGAGCTGCGCTCTGGCGCCGGCCCGGCCGCGCTGCCGCCGCCGGTGTCCATCGCCCGCCACATCATCGACACCTGGCTGGCCGGGGACCCTCAGGCGTAGCGGCCCTGCACGACCAGGGCGGGGCGGTCGGCGTGGTCGGCCAGCACGACGAGGTCGGCCAGCGCCGCCGGGTCGACCTCGTCGTCGTAGCGGTCGAACGCGGGCAGCTCCCACTGCTGCTCCGCGGGGAACCGCCGACGCCGGGCGGGGCCGCTCACCCGCAGGTGGACGACGACGTCGAAGGCCAACCCCACGCCCTGCAGCAGCGCACCGGGCACCAGCACGACCGCGGCGGCCGGCACCCGGGCAGCCCGGGTGGCCCGGTCCCGCTCGACGTCCCACAGCTGCGGCAGCACGTCGCCCGGGCCACCCGGGCCGACCCGGTCGAGCACCTCGCGGCCCAGGCCCGCGACGTCGAGCCAGTCGGTGTAGCGGGCGTCGGGATCGGTGCGTCCGTGCTCGAGGCGCACCGAGGCCGGGCGCAGGAACCCGACGGCCGGGACGACGAGGGTCGACCGGCCCAGCGCCGGCAACCGGTCGGCGACCTGCGCGGCCAGCCGCTCGGGTGCGGCGACGTCGGGGCCGTCGAGGGCCACGCGCACCGCCGTCGCCCCCGCCTCGGGTGGGGTGGCGGCCAGCAGCGCCGCCAGCCGGTCGGCCAGCGCGTCCGGGGACAGCGGGAGCGGAGCGCTCAGCGGTCGCCCTCGACCAGCGCCGGGCGACGGTGACCGCGCTCGACCCGGCGACGGGTCGGACGGTCGGCGTCGGCGACCGACTCGACCGAGGGCGCCGGGGCCGGCGGGGGCACGTCGGGCGCCGGGGTCGGGGTGACGGCAGCGGGCGCGCACACCAGGCCGTCGAGCACCTCGCGCGCGAGGTCGTGCACCGGTCGACCGCTGGCGCGGGCGTCGCGCCGCAGCTGCTCGAAGGCCGCGCGCGGCGTCGTGGCGTGCACAGCGGCCAGGACACCGATCGCGCGCTCGGTGGAGACGCGGGTGGCCAGGGCGTGCTCGAGCTGACCGACGGTGCGCCGCAGTGCGGCGAGCTCCTGGTCACGGGGGTCGTCGGCACCGGGCTCCGGGGCCGCGGGGCCCCGGGCGGCCCGGCGGACGTCGCGGCCGGGCTCGGGGGAGGCCCCGAGGTCCTCGGCGATGAGGTCGGCCAGGCTCATGGCCTCGACCAGGTCGGGGGCCTGCTCGGTGCCGGCCGGCGTCAGCACCGCCCACCCCCGGGTGGTGCGGGTGATCACGAACGCTGCCTCACCGGTGCCGGTGCGCACGACGTCGTCGGGCGTCGGACTGCTCACGGGGGTGTCGGCGACGCCATCCACGGCCCTGTCCTCCCTCGGTCCTCCTGACCACGGTGGCCGGGACGGTACGGGCCCCCCGCAGCCAGCACCACCGTGATCATGGACCGTCGAGGGCCGTGGGTGGGGGATCACGCGCCGGAGGAGGCCAGCTGGCTCTTCACCTGCTCGATGGTGGGGTTGGTCAGCGCGGTGCCGTCGGCGAAGATCAGCGTGGGCACGGTCTGGTTCCCGCCGTTGGCCTTCATGACCAGGTCGGCGGCGGCCTCGTCGGTCTCGATGTTGACCTCGGCCCACTCGATGCCCTCGCGCTGCATGAGCTTCTTCAGGCGCACGCAGTAGCCGCACCAGCTGGTGGTGTACATGGTCACGGGGGCGGTGGGGGCGCTCATGCGGTGGGACCTCCGTCGAGGGTGGCGCCGGTGACCTGGTGGCCCCGGCTCGTCGGGAGGACCAACGCCGCCGGTCCGGGGATGCTTCCCCGGACTGCTCCCCGGACTGTCGGACCCGGCTGCCAGACTCGGGGGATGACCGGGGGAGTGCAGGGCGCGGAGGCGGTGCTGGCCGGGCTCGACGAGCAGCAGCGGGCCGCGGCGGCCGCCGTCCGGGGCCCGGTGTGCATCCTCGCCGGTGCCGGCACGGGCAAGACCCGCACCATCACCCACCGCATCGCCTACGGGGTGCACGCCGGGGTGTACGTGCCCGAGCAGGTCCTGGCCGTCACCTTCACCGCACGGGCCGCGGGCGAGCTGCGCGGGCGCCTGTCGGCGCTGGGTGTGGGGGGTGTGCAGGCCCGCACCTTCCATGCGGCGGCCATGCGGCAACTGCGGTACTTCGCCCCCCGCGTGCTCGGCGGCCCGATGCCCGAGCTGGTCGAGAACAAGCTGCGGGTGGTGGCCGGGGCGGCCACCCGGCACCGGTTGACCACCGACCGGGCCAGCCTGCGCGACCTCGCCGGCGAGATCGAGTGGGCCAAGACCACCCTGGCCACCCCCGACGAGTACCCGGCCCGGGCCCGGGCCGCCGGTCGCGAGGCACCGTTCGAGGCGGCTGCCGTCGCCGCGGTCTACGCCTCCTACGAGCAGGCCAAGCAGCGCGAGGGCGCGCTGGACTTCGAGGACCTTCTCCTGGTCACCGCCTACGCCCTCGAGGAGCACCGCGACGTCGCCCAGGAGGTGCGCGGGCAGTACCGGCACTTCGTGGTCGACGAGTACCAGGACGTCAACCCGCTCCAGCAGCGGCTGCTCGACGCCTGGCTGGGCGGCCGGGCCGAGCTGTGCGTCGTCGGCGACCCGCACCAGACGATCTACTCCTTCACCGGCGCCGACCCCGACTACCTGCTCGGCTTCGCCGACCGCTACCCCGACGCCGAGGTGGTCAAGCTCGAGCGCGACTACCGCTCCACCCCCGAGGTGGTCGGGCTGGCCAACCGGCTCATCGGCATGGCCCCCCGGCGCACCGGGTTGCCCGGGCTGCGGCTGCTGGGCCAGCGGGCCGCCGGTCCCGAGCCGCGGTTCGTCGAGCACCCCGACGAACCCACCGAGGCGGCCGCGGTGGCCGCCATGTGCCGTGCGCTGGTCGACTCCGGCCTGCCGGCGGCCGAGATCGCCGTGCTGTTCCGGATCAACGCCCAGTCCCAGGTCTACGAGTCCGCCCTCGCCGACCTGGGCGTGCCGTACGTGCTCAAGGGCGGCGAACGGTTCTTCGAGCGGCCCGAGGTGCGCGAGGCGGTGCTGCTGCTGCGCGGCGCGGCCGCCGGGCGCGACGACGGCGGTCCGCTGGTGCCGGCCGTGCGCGACGTCCTGGCCTCGGTCGGCTGGGTCGAGCACCGTCCGCCGCCCGGGGGTGCGGCCCGGGACCGGTGGCAGTCGCTCTCGGCGCTGGTCGACCTCGCCGTCGACCTGGTCGCCGAGCAGCCCGACCTCACCCTGGCCGGCTTCGTGGCCCACCTGGCCGAGCGCGCCAACGCCCAGCACGCCCCCACCGTGCAGGGCGTCACCCTGGCCTCCATGCACGCGGCCAAGGGCCTCGAGTGGGACGCGGTGTTCGTGGTCGGCCTGGTCGACGGCGTCGTCCCCATCGCGCAGTCGCTGGCCCGTCCCGCCGCGGTCGAGGAGGAGCGGCGGCTGCTGTACGTCGCGGTCACCCGCGCCCGCGAGCAGCTCACCCTGTCGTGGTCGCTGTCCCGGCAACCCGGCGGCAAGCGGTCCCGCCCCCGCAGCCGCTTCCTCGACGGCCTGGCCCCCGACACCGCCGAGCAACGGGCCCGCGCTCGTCGGTCGCCGGCCCGGCGGGCGGAGGTGCAGCTCGACGGCGCGGCCGGCGAGCGGTTCGAGCGGCTCCGCGCCTGGCGGGCGGCCACCGCGTCGGCCGCGTCGGTGCCGGCCTACGTGGTGCTCAACGACGCCACCCTCCAGGCCATCGCCGAGTCCCGGCCGGCCTCGCTCACCGAGCTGTCGGCCCTCCCGGGCATCGGCGCCCGCAAGCTGGAGATGTACGGCGCCGACGTCCTGGCGGCCGTCGACGAGAACTCCTCCGTCTAATTGCGTTGACCGCCTCAGCAGGGGTCCCCTAGCCTCTGCTGCACGCGCTCCGGTGACGGAGCACACCAGCACGGCGCACGAGGACGAGCAGCACGTCCGCACCGCGGGACCGGCCCACCGGCCGGTCCCCGAACCCCGGAAGGAGGGGTCACCTTGGGCAGCACCGCCATCTACGCGAAGGCCCCGTCCCGCGTCGGGGTCTTCGTCGCGTGCGGCCGAGCCGTCGAGGGCGCCTCGGTGGCGCACACCGCCGCTCCGTTCCGTGGCACCGGTCTGCCCGTCGGCGCCGGACTGCGGCTCCGCCCGGCCGGCGTCCCCATGACCGTCCGGCCCGTCGACGCCATCGGCGGCGACGTCCAGCTGAACAGCGACACCCCGGGTGACCTGCCCCCGAGAGACCCCCTGAGCTAGCGCTCAGGTCGGTCCTCCTCGAGGCCGCGGAACCCGGACAGAACCGGGATCCGCGGCCTTCTCCATGTGCCGTCGATCCCACCGACCACCCGTCGGCGGGCCCTCCGCCGTCGGTTGCACGACGAGGAGAGAGGACCGACCGTGCAGCACACGATCGAGCGACCGGTGTCCCTGCCGCGCGCCGAGCTCGAACGGACCCCGCGGACGGCGCTGCCCTGTCGCACGCAGGACGCCGACCTGTGGTTCGCAGAGGCGCCGGCCCAGCTGGAGCAGGCCAAGGAGTTCTGCGGGGCCTGCCCGCTGCAGGCCTCCTGCCTGGCCGGCGCACTGGACCGCGGCGAGCCGTGGGGCGTCTGGGGCGGGCAGATCTTCGACCACGGGGTCGTGATCGCCCGCAAGCGTCCCCGGGGCCGCCCCCGCAAGGTCGCCGCATGAGCGACACCACCCACCCGAGAACCGAGCACGAGACCCCGAGAGGGGGAGTGATGGACCTCTACCGCAACGAGTTGACCCTGGCGCGCATCCGGCAGGCCGACCTGCTGGCCGACGCCGACGCGTCTGCCCGGGCCCGGCGGATCGTCGCCGCGCGGCGCTGGGCCCGACGGGCCGAGCGGGCCACGCGCCGGGCCGCCCGCGCCAGCGCCGCCGTCCGGTGAGCCGCTCGATGCGCTGGCCGACGACGACCGGGTACCCGGTCGCCGTCGGCCAGCGCGGCGTCAGTCGACGAAGCCGGGCAGCCAGCGGGCGATGACCGAGCGGAAGTCGGCCTCGGCGTCGAGCTGGCAGAGCACCCCGATGGACCCGATCGTCACGCGGTGGATGAGCAGGTAGGCGGGGGGCAGGTTGAGCTGGCGGCCCAGCCGGCTGGCCTCGCTGCGCGGGTCGCCGACGCGGGTGGCCTGCTCCTGCATCCAGGCCCGGGTGAACCGGAACCGGTCGCTCGCCACCGGTTCGAGCAGCGGGAGCAGGTAGTCCAGCACCGCCTGGGCGTCGACCTCGACCTCGGGCTTGACGAAGCCCTCGGTGCGCAGGTCGGCCAGCACGTCCTCGGCGCGGCCCTCCAGCGCCCACCGCACCAGCCGGCCGATGGGTTCGGGGTAGCCGCCGGGCAGGCGGGCGACCGCCCCGAAGTCGATGACGCCGAGCCGGCCGTCGGGCAGCAGCCGGAAGTTGCCCGGGTGCGGGTCGGCGTGCAGCAGGCCGGCCCGGGTGGGCCCGCCGAAGTGCAGGGTGGACATCAGCAGGCCGGCCCGGTCGCGCTGCTCGCGGGTGCCGCCGGTGATGATCCGGGAGAGCGGGGTGCCCTCCATCCACTCCGACACGATGACCTTGGGTGCGCTGGCCACGATGCGGGGCACGGCGATGTCGGGGTCGCCGGCGTAGGCAGCGGCGAAGGCCCGCTGGGAGTCGGCCTCCATCGCGTAGTCGAGCTCCTCGGCGACGCGGGCCTTCAGCTCGGTGATCAGCGGCTTGACGTCCATGCCCGGGAAGAGGACGGCGAACATGCGGGCGAAGCGGGCGAGCTGGTTCAGGTCGGCCATCAGCGCCGGCCCGGCCCCGGGGTACTGGATCTTGACCGCAACGTCGCGGCCGTCGCGCCAGACCGCACGGTGCACCTGGCCGATGCTGGCCGCCGCGGCCGGTTCGTCGTCGAAGGAGCTGAAGCGCGTGCGCCACGTGCCGCCGAGCTGCTGGGCGAGCACCGCGTGCACGGTGCGCACGGGCATCGGAGGGGCCTCCTCCTGCAGCTTGACCAGCGCCTCGCGGTAGGGGGCGGCGAGCTCCTCGGGCACTGCTGCCTCGAACACCGACAGCGTCTGGCCCAGCTTCATGGCGCCGCCCTTGAGCTGGCCGAGCACGGCGAACAGCTGCTCGGCCGTGCGCTGCTGCAGGTCGGCGGAGACCTGCTCGGCCGACTGGCCCGTGAGCCGGCGGCCGATGCCGAGGGTGGCCCGCCCCGCAGCCCCCAGCGGCAGCGATGCCAGGCGAGCGGTGCGGGACACGCTCCCGCGTGGGATTCCCCGACCGGTGTCCGTCACCCCTCCAGTGTCCCTGGTGCACGCCGGTCGTGCCGGGACGGGCCCGGGACGCCGGCGGGGAGCACCCCGCAGCTGCATCCGGGGTGCGCCGGCCAGGTCCGTCGCACGGGCAGCAGGTCGGGGACCCGCAGCTCGAGGACGGCGTCGGTGCAGGTGGGCGAGGCCTGCCCGTCCAGGTGGGCCAGTGCCTGGGTGAGCGCGGTGACGGCGGTGGCCGTGCAGACCCCGGTGCTGCCGGTCGCCGGCGCCGCCGGCGGCCCGCTGCGGGCCGCCGGCGGCTCGTGCAGCTGCGCGGAGAGCTCGGGCCACCCCGGGTCCGCTGCGGTGCGGGTCATCTCGCCGCAGCGCAGGCAGCCGGTGCGCCCGGGGACGACGAGCGGGCCGACCACCCCGACCTCGCCGCGCACGGTCGCCACCAGGTGCGGCACCCGTGCGCCGTGCAGACCGGCGTGGACGGGGTCCAGCGCCGCCCAGGGCCGGGTGAGCACCAGCAGGTGCGGTGCGGTCCCCGGTGGTGGGGGGCGGAGGTCGGCCTCGGGGGCGACCCGTCGCACCGCATCGGCGGCCGCCAGCGAGCGGGGGCGGCCCTCGTCGGCGGCGGTGAGGCCCCCCACCACGGTGTCGGCCGCGGTCACGGTGCCCCGGTCGCGCACGTGGACGCGGCCGACGCCGCTGGCCGCCAGCATGGCCGCCAGCGGGACGCCGACCCGTGTGGCCCCCTCCACGACCACGGTCGAGGCCCGCCGGAGCCGCCACGAGCCCGGGCCGGCAGCGGCGAGGGCGGCCGGCAGCTCGAGGTCGGCCCGCGCCCGGACGGCGGGCGTGTGCGCGGCGGCCAGCAGGTCCTCGGGGGAGACCTCCAGCAGCCGCCCGCAGCGCTGCAGCGCCCGCAGGACGTCGTCGACGGCATCGGGGTCGAGACCCGCGGCGACGGCCTCGGCCAGCACGACCCGCGCCGACCGACCGCCGTCGAGCCCGCGCAGCAGCGCGACCAGCACGGCCGGGAGGCCGGGTGCCAGTGGCCCCAGCCGTACGCCGGGGTCGCCGTCGACACCGCCGACCTGCAGGGTCGCCGGGCCGAGCCGGAGCAGCGGGGTGGTCCGCGGCAGGAACGGTCGGTGGCTCTCGGTCACGGGCCAGAGGGTGGCAGCAGGACCGGTCCGGCGGTGCACGGTTCCCACACCCTGTGGACAAGGGTGTGGAGCACGTGTTGAGCACTCGGCGTGGCGCTGTGCACGGCCGGGGGACGCGCGGGGGACGACGCGTCCGCCGAGGTGCCCGTCACCCCGTCCGGGGCGCGGAGGGGTGTGGACGACGGGTGGGGTCCACCGACGGTGTGCACCTGCACCCGACCGGGTGTCGACGGGTGGGGTTGCCGGCCCGACGTGGTTACGGTGCGTGCGTGCAGTCCCCGACCCCACCCCGCTCCGCCCCCACCGGAGCACCGACCTCGACGCCCGGGGCCGTCGAGGTCCGCCGGAGCACGCGCCGTCGCCGCACCGTCACCGCCTACCGGCAGGACGGTCGCACCGTCGTCCTCATCCCGGCCTCCTTCAGCCGCTCGGAGGAGCGCTCCTGGGTCGACCGCATGGTCGCCAAGCTCGAGACCCGCGAGAGCCGGGGGCGGCGTCGGTCGGGCACCGACGACGAGCTGATGGTGCGGGCGCGGGCGCTCTCGGAGGCCCACCTGGGCGGGGTGCTGCCGAGCAGCGTCCGGTGGGTGGACAACCAGCACCGGCGGTGGGGCTCGTGCACCCCGGCCGACGGCACGATCCGGCTGTCCAGCCGCCTGCGCGGCATGCCCGAGTACGTCGTGGACTACGTGCTGGTGCACGAGCTCGCCCACCTGCTCGAGCCTGCCCACGACGCCGCGTTCTGGGCGCTGGTGGGCCGCTATCCGCGCGCCGAGCGCGCCCTGGGCTACCTGGAGGGCGTGGAGGCGCGCACCGGGATCGACCCCGCCTGATCAGCGCGGGGCGGACCCGGTGTCCCCGGAGCCGGTGTCCCCGGAGCCGGTGTCCCCGTCGGTGCCCGGGGCGTCGTCGGGGTCGCCGAGGTCCAGGCCGGCGGTGAGCCGGTCGAACTCGTCCTGCTCGGCTGCGGCGTCGGCGGCCGAGGGGCGGGACTGCCGGCCGACGAAGTCCAGGGGCTCGTCGAGGTCCTCGGCGGTGGGCAGCAGGTCGGGGTGCGACCACAGCTGGTCACGGGCCTCGCTGCCGTGCTGGGCGGCCATGGCCCCCCAGACCGTCGCCGCGTCGCGCAGCCGCCGGGGCCGCAGCTGGAGGCCGACCAGCGTGGCGAAGGTCTGCTCGGCGGGCCCGCCCGAGGCGCGCCGGCGGCGCATGGTCTCGGCCAGCGCGCCGTGGCCGGGCAGCCGCTGCCCGGCGGCCTCGGCGACCACGACGTCGACCCAGCCCTCGACCAGGGCCAGCAGGGTCTCCAGCCGACGCAGGGCGCGCTGCTGCTCCTCGGTCTCGGCGGGCTCGAGCACCCCGCTGCCCAGCAGCTGCTGCAGCTTCTCGGGGTCCTGGGGGTCGAAGCCGCCCTCCATGCCGCCCATCGCGTCCTCGAGCCCGCGCTGGATGGCGTCGGCGTCGACGTGGATGCCGCGCGCGTAGGCGTGGACGGCGTCGGCCAGCTGCTGCCGCAGCCACGGGACGTGGGCGAACAGGCGCTGGTGGGCGGCCTCGCGCAGGGCGAGGAACAGCCGCACCTCCTCCTCGGGCCGGTCCAGGCCCTCGCGGAAGGCGTCGACGTTCTGCGGCACCAGTGCGGCGGTGCCGGCCGGGGCGAGCGGGAGACCCACGTCGGTGCTGGTGACGACCTCGTCGGCCAGCTTGCCGAGGGCCTGCCCGACCTGGGCGCCGAACATGACGCCGCCCATCTGGCCCATGACGCCCGACAGCGGGCCCGCCACGGCGGCGGCCTCGGCCGGCAGCGCGGAGGTCATCGCGGCCACCACCCGCTCGGCCAGCGGGTCGATGAGGGCGCCCCAGGCGGGCAGCGTCTGCTCCAGCCAGTCGACCCGCGACCAGGCAGCGGTGCGCTCGATGCCCGAGGGCAGCTCGGTGACCTGGTCCAGCCAGAGGTCGGCCAGCCGCAGGGCCTCGGTCACCTCGCTGCGCTCGGCGGCGGAGGTGGGCTGGTGACCGGCCGCGAGCTGGCTGATCGCGCCCTGGCGGGCGAGGTCCCAGTTCACCGGGCCGCCCGACCAGGTCATGAGCTTCTGCAGCTCGGCGAACAGCGGCATCTTGCCGAGCAGGTCCTCCGGCGATCCGCCCCCGGCGCCGCCGAACAACGCGCCGAAGCCGAACGGGTCGGCCGGGTTGCCGCCACCCCCGGGGCCGTTCTCGTCGCGGCGCTGCGGGTCGCGGTCGGAGGGGCCGAATCCGAAGGGGATGTCGCTCATGGTCACCACGGTAGCCGCGCCCGGGGCCGCGGAGGTGGGTCACAGGAAGCCCTGGGCGAACACCCTGCCCGCGCCGGGGAACGGGCCCTCGACCAGGTGGTCACCTACTGTCGGCCGCTGTGAGCCGTCGTGTGACCGTCCTGGTGGCGGGTGTGGTGCTGCTGCTGGGGTTCGGGCTGGTGGGCTCCGTGGTGCCCGTGCCCTACGTGGCGCAGGTGCCGGGCCCGACCTACAACACGTTGGGCGAGCTCGACGGCGAGCCGATCATCAGCGTCGCCGGCCGCGACCGCAACGAGGTCAGCGGCAACCTCAACCTCACCACCGTGGGGGTGCCGCAGCGCCCGCTCACGCTGGTCGGGGCCGTGCAGGGCTGGTTCGACGGCGAGGTGTCGGTGGTGCCCCGCGACACGGTGTACCCGCCCGACCAGTCGGTGGAGGAGACCCAGCAGCAGAACCGGCAGGCGTTCCTCACCTCCGAGCAGTCGGCCAACGCGGCTGCGCTGGGCCAGCTGGGCTACCCGGAGAAGGTCGTGGTCCAGGCGGTCGCCGACGACTCGCCGTCGGCGGGTCGGCTGGAACCGGGCGACGCGATCGAGAGCGTCGACGGCACCCCGACGCCCGACACCGACCGCCTCGACGCAGCCCTGACGGCCATCCCTGCCGGCAGCGCCGTCACGGTGGGCTACACCCGGCTCGGCCAGGCCGGGACGGCGACGATCACGACGACCTCGGGCGACGCCCGGGACGGCTCGTTCCTGGGCGTCGGCATCCTGCAGACCCCGTCGGCGCCGTTCACCGTGTCCATCCGGGTCGACGACGTCGGCGGGCCCTCGGCCGGGTTGATGCTGACCCTGGGGATCATCGACCTCGTCGGCGACACCGACCTCACCGAAGGCGCGGTCATCGCGGGTACCGGCACGATCGACGCCGCCGGCACGGTCGGCCCGATCGGCGGCATCCCCCTGAAGATGGTCGCCGCGCGCGACATCGGCGCCGAGCTGTTCCTGGTGCCGGCCGACAACTGCCAGGAGGCGCTGGCCAACGCGCAGCCGGGGCTGCCGATGGCCCGGGTCGCCACCCTGCAGGACGCCCTGACCGCGCTGGCCACCTTCCGGGACGGCGGCACGCCGGCCCCCTGCACCGACGGCGACTGAGCGCACGGCGACCCCGGGAGCACCTCAGCGGCGCACGTGTCGGGTGCCCGTGGTGTGCTTGCAGGCATCCGGGAACCCGGGGGAGCCCGCGGCAGTTGAGCAGGCGTCCCCCCGCCTGTCCCGGATGCTGCCCGCCGCACCTGGCGGGCGGCTGTCGGGCGCCACGGGTCCAGCTGTGACCGGTGGGCGCCGCCCGACGCCGAGCCCGCGCAACTGAAGGAGCCCGCCCGTGGCCATGCGGCCCCCCGTGCCGGTGCCGACCCTGTCCCGGCGCGCCAAGCTGGTCATCGGCGTCATCGCCGTCCTGCTGGTGCTGTTCACCGTGATCGGCACGCTCACCAACGTCTACGTCGACTACCTCTGGTTCGACGAGACCGGCTACACCGAGGTCTTCTGGACCGAGATCCAGACCCGGGCGCTGCTGTTCGCCGTCGCTGGCCTCGCCACCGGCGGGCTGGTCGCGCTGGCGATCCACCTCGCCTACCGCTTCCGGCCCACCTTCCGGCCGATGAGCCTGGAGCAGCAGAACCTCGAGCGCTACCGCCAGTCGATCGAGCCCCGTCGCACGCTCGTGCTGGTCGCGGTGGCCGTCGTGCTGGGCCTGTTCGCCGGGTTCACCGCCCAGGGCAGCTGGGAGACCTGGCTGCAGTTCCGCAACGCCACCGACTTCGGCACCGTCGACCCGCAGTTCGGGCTCGACAACGGGTTCTTCGTCTTCGAGCTGCCCTTCTACCGCCTGGCCCTGGGCTTCGCCTTCGCCATCGCGGTGCTGGCGCTGATCGGGTCGCTGCTGACGCACTACGTCTTCGGTGGCCTGCGGCTGCAGACCCCGGGGCAGAAGCTGTCGGGCGCGGCCCGGGTGCAGCTGTCGGTGCTGCTGGGCGTCTTCGTCGCCCTCAAGGCGGTGGCCTACTGGCTCGACCGGTACAGCACCGTCTACTCCGACCGCGGCGGGGTGTTCACCGGCGCCAGCTACACCGACGTCAACGCGCTGCTGCCGGCCAAGACCATCCTGGTCTTCGTCGCGATCATCTGCGCCATCGCGTTCTTCGCCAACATCGTGGTGCGCAACTTCGCGCTGCCGGCCGCGTCGCTCGTGCTGCTCATGCTGTCCTCGCTGGTGATCGGCGTGGCCTACCCGGCGATCGTGCAGCAGTTCGTGGTCCGCCCGACCCCGGACGAGCGCGAGGCGCCCTACATCGCCCGGGCGATCGACGCGACGCGCCAGGCCTACGACATCGCCGACGTGCAGTACGTGAACTACGCCCAGGACCAGACCGGTGACTCGGCCAGCGACGCCGACGCCGCGCAGGCGGCCGCGGAGCTGGCCGGCTCCCCGACGGTGGAGAACATCCGGCTGCTCGACCCGAACGTGCTGGCCCCGACGTTCACCGCCCTGCAGCAGATCCGCAACGTGTACGGCTTCCCCGACCGGCTCGACGTCGACCGCTACAGCGTCGACGGCGTGACCCAGGACTACGTCGTCGCCGTCCGCGAGCTCGACCAGTCCAACCTGTCGGACAACCAGAGCAGCTGGATCAACCGGCACACCGTCTACACCCACGGCAACGGGTTCGTGGCCGCCCCGGCCAACCAGGTCAGCAGCGGCTCGGGTGAGGGCGGCCAGCCCAACTTCACCACCGGCAACCTGCCCACGACCGGGAACATCCCGGTGGACGAGGCGCGCATCTACTACGGCGAGCTGCTCAACGACAACGGCACCGACACCTACTCGGTGGTCGGCGCCGCCGACGGCGAGGGTCCCCGTGAGTTCGACCGGCCCGAGTCCGGCTCGTCCGACGACGACCAGGACCAGGTCAACTTCACCTACGACGGCAGCGGTGGGGTGTCGATCGGCAACTTCTTCCGGCAGCTGACGTTCGCCATCTACTACCGCGAGCGCAACTTCATCCTCTCCGGTGCGGTCAACGACAACTCCCGGGTGATGTACGTCCGCGACCCGCTTGACCGCGTCGAGAAGGCGGCGCCCTTCCTGACCGTCGACGGCGACCCCTACCCGGCGGTCGTCGACGGCCGGGTCACCTGGATCCTCGACGGCTACACCACCTCCGACGCGTTCCCCTACGCCGAGCAGATGGAGCTGGGCGAGGCCACGACCGACGCCCTGACCGGCACGGGCACGGGCACGACCGCGCTGCCCAACGACACGGTCAACTACGTGCGCAACTCGGTGAAGGCCACCGTCGACGCCTACACCGGCCAGGTCACGCTGTACGCCTGGGACGACGAGGACCCGGTGCTGCGCACGTACATGCAGGCCTTCCCGGGCATCATCGAGCCCAAGTCGGACATGTCCGACGACCTGGTCGCCCACGTGCGCTACCCCGAGGACCTGTTCAAGCTGCAGCGCGACATCCTCACCCGGTACCACGTCGACGACGCCGGCGACTTCTACAACCAGAACGACCGGTGGCGGATCCCGGACGACCCGACGATCGGCGGGACGACGGCCGCCCAGCCGCCGTACTACATCCTCAGCCAGCGGCCCGGCGACAGCGGGGCGACCTTCCAGCTCACGAGTGCGTTGAACGCCTTCCAGCGGGAGAACCTGTCGGCGTTCGTCTCGGCCTCGGCCGACCCGGCGACGTACGGGGAGCTGCAGGTGCTGCGGCTGCCGGGCAACACGCCCTACCAGGGGCCGGGTCAGGCGCAGAACGCGATGACGTCGAACAACCAGGTGCGCACCGACCTCACGCTGTTCGACAGCGACAACTCCCGCGCGGTCTTCGGCAACCTGCTCACGCTGCCCATCGGCGACGCCGGGCTGCTCTACGTCGAGCCGCTCTACGTGCAGAGCGCGGCCGAGAACTCGTTCCCGCTGCTGCAGAAGGTGATCGTCAACTACCAGGGCCGGATCGGGTACGGCGACACCCTCGCCGAGTCCCTCGACCAGGTGTTCGGCGCCGGGGTCGGTGACTCCGTGCCCGACGGGGGCACCACGGCGCCCGACGGCGGCGGGAGCACGACCCCGCCGACGACGTCGGCCCCGACGACCACCGCACCGCCCACCGGCGGGGGCGGGGACGTGGTGGTCGACTCGGCGACCGCGCAGGCCATCGCGGCGATCCAGCAGGCGCTGCAGGACCTGGCCGCGGCCAACCAGTCGGGCAACTTCGTCGCCATCGGTCAGGCCCAGCAGGCCCTGGCCGACGCCTCTGCCGCCTTCGAGGCCGCCCAGTCCGCGGCGTCCGCGTCGGCCAGCAGCGCGCCGGCCAGCCCCACGGGCTGACCCCCCGGTGGGACCACCCCGGCCGGTGCGCTAGGGTGGTCCTACCGACGCGGGGTGGAGCAGCTCGGTAGCTCGCTGGGCTCATAACCCAGAGGTCACAGGTTCAAATCCTGTCCCCGCTACCACCACGAAGGCCCGGACTCCTCGGAGTCCGGGCCTTCGTCGTTCTCCAGGCGCCGCAGGGTGTGCACGGTCACGCCCGGCCGGTTCGACGCGCCTGCGGAGCGTGGGGTAGTGTTGTCCTTGCGACGCGGGGTGGAGCAGCTCGGTAGCTCGCTGGGCTCATAACCCAGAGGTCACAGGTTCAAATCCTGTCCCCGCTACCACCACGAAGGCCCGGACTCCGAGGAGTCCGGGCCTTCGTCATGTCGGGCCCGGGGGAGCCGGCAGCGGTTGCCCGGCCCCGGGAACAGCGGGGGAGCGGCATCCGGTTGGGTGGGGGCGTGAGCGATCCCTTCGCCGTCCGGCCCGACGACCACGTCTACGGGGACCCGGACGCGCCGGTCACCGTCCTGGAGTACGGCGACTACCAGTGCCCCTACTGCGCCGCGGCCGCCCCGGTGCTGCGCGCGCTGGTCGACGAGTCCGACGGCGGCGTCCGGTTGGTGTTCCGGCACTGGCCGCTGCACGACGTGCACCCCTACGCCCTCACCGCGGCGCTGGCCGCCGAGGCAGCCGCCGACCAAGGCGCGTACTGGCCGATGCACCACCTGCTCTACGCCCGCCAGGACCAGCTCACCGACGCCGACCTCGTGTCCTACGCCGAGGAGCTCGGCCTCGACCCGGGGCCGATGACCGGCGAGGCCGCCCAGCCCTACGGCGACAAGGTGGAGGCCGACTTCGCCTCCGGCGTGCAGCTGGAGGTGCCCGGCACCCCGACGATCTTCGTCGACGGCCAGCTCTTCACCGGTCGACCCGACCTGGCCGCCCTGCGCCGGGTGATCGGGGCCGCCTCAGACCCGGGGCGCGATCCAGGGGCGGGGCGGCAGCGACGGGGGTTCCTCGGACGCCGGCGAGCACAGCGGGAACCGCTCGCCGAGGGTGCGCAGCAGGAGGGTCCCGACCACCGCTGCGGTCAGTGACCCCAGCAGGATGCCGATCTTGGCCTGCTCGCGCAGCAGCGCGTCGTCGAAGGCCAGGTCGGTGATGAACAGCGAGATGGTGAACCCGATGCCGGCCAGCGTCGCCCCGGCCATCAGGTGCGACCAGCGCACCCCACCGGGCAGCACCCCCCACCCGGTGCGCAGAGCCGCGTAAGCGCCCAGCGTGATGCCGACCGCGTTGCCGGCCACCAGTGCCACGGCGACGCCGAGGGTGACCGTCGACGTCGCCGCCGCGCGCAGGGTCTCGCCGTCCAGCACCACGCCGGCGTTGGCCAGGCCGAAGACGGGCACCACGAGGTAGGCCGTCCAGCGGTGCAGCGACTCCTGCAGCCGGGCGTTGGCCGGCACGGTGGAGGCGACGGCGAGCTTGGTGGTGCGGGCCTTGGCGGCGTCGGGGTCCTCGCGCAGGGCGCGGCCGAAGGCTGCCGTCCGCTCGACCTCCTTGCGGCTGGGGGGTCGAGCCGGCAGGAGCAGGCCGACCAGCACCCCGGCCAGCGTCGCGTGCACGCCCGACTCGTGGACGGCCAGCCACAGCGCGATGCCGGTGAGCACGTAGGGGGTCAGCGTCCAGACGCCGATCCACCTCAGCACGAGCAGGACGACGACGAGGGCGCCCGCCACCGCGAGGGCCGGCAGCACGATGTCGTCGGAGTAGAACAGGGCCATGACGCCGATCGCGCCGATGTCGTCGACGATCGCCAGGGTCAGCAGGAACAGCCGCAGCCGGTCGGGGCAGCGCGGGCCGAACAGGGCCAGCACCCCGAGCACGAAGGCGGTGTCGGTGCTCATGACGATGCCCCAGCCGCTGGCCGCCTCGCCGCTGGGGTTGAAGGCCAGGTAGACCAGCGCGGGGACGGCCAGCCCGCCCAGGGCGCCGAGCGCCGGGGCCGCGACCGACCGCCGGTCGCGCAGCTCACCGGTGGCCACCTCGCGGGTGATCTCCAGGCCCACGACCAGGAAGAACAGCGCCATCGCGCCGTCGTTGACCCAGTGCCGCAGGTCCATCGACAGCACGGCGTCGCCGACGCCCAGGCTCGCGCTGGTCGACCAGAACGACTCGTAGCCCGCGGCCCACGGCGAGTTCGCCCACGCCAGCGCCAGCAGGGTGCCGACGAGCAGCAGGGCGGATCCGCCGGCCTCGGTGCCCATGTAGAGCCTCGAGGACGGCGACAGCGTGGGGACCGAGACGCGCAGCGCCGGGCCGGGGCGTGGTGCCTGGGTCACGGGCCGACCAACCTCCTGGCTAGAGGACGTGTTCCCCGTACATCTCACCCAGCGGGTCGGCGATGAGCTCGATGCGGGCACCGTCGGGGTCGCGGAAGTAGACCGACACCCCCGAGTGCACCTCGTGCGCGACGCCGGCCTCGGTCAGGTTCGCCACCAGGGCCTCCCAGCGGGCAGGTTCGACGCTGATGGCCACGTGGTGCAGCCCGCCGAGCACCTCGGCGTAGGGGCCGACGTCCAGGCCGGGGAAGTCGAAGAACGCCAGCAGGTTCTGGTTGCCGATGTCGAAGAAGAAGTGCGAGCTGCCCGGGTAGTCGCGGTTGTCGATCAGCTCGGTGAGCGGGAAGCCGAGCACGCCCTGGTAGAAGGCGATGGTGCGCTCGACGTCGCTGCTGACGAGCGCGGTGTGGTGCAGCCCGCGCGCGGTCGAGGCCGGGCGCTCGCCGGCCGGGCGCAGGTAGGTCTCGCGCAGCCGCGCCCGGGTCGCCTCGACGGCGGTGAGGTCGATGGTCATGCGTTCAACCATCTCACCGCCGTCAAGACGACCCGGGAGCAGGGGGGACTACGCCAGCATCTGGTCGAGGTCGGCGAGGAGGTCCTCGACGTCCTCGATGCCCACGCTCAGACGCACCAGGTCGGCCGGCACCTCCAGCGCGCTGCCGGCCACCGACGCGTGCGTCATGCGGTGCGGGTGCTCGACCAGCGACTCGACCCCGCCCAGCGACTCGGCGAGGGTGAACACCTGCGCCCGCTCGCAGACCGCCAACGCGGCCTCCTCGCCGGCCCGCAGCCGGAACGAGAGCATCCCGCCGAAACCGGACATCTGCTTCGCGGCCACCTCGTGCCCGGGGTGATCGGGCAGGCCGGGGTAGAGCACGGAGGACACCGCAGCGTGCGAGGTCAGGAACTCGGCGACCTTCGCTGCGTTGGCCTGGTGCCGGTCCATGCGCACGCCGAGGGTCTTGATGCCGCGCAGCACCAACCATGCGTCGAAGGGCCCGGCCACCGCTCCCATCGCGTTCTGGTGGAAGGCCAGCTGCTCGCCCAGCCCGGCGTCGGCGGCCACCAGGGCGCCGCCCACGACGTCGGAGTGCCCGCCCAGGTACTTCGTCGTGGAGTGCACGACGACGTCGGCGCCCAGGGTCAGCGGCTGCTGCAGGTAGGGCGAGGCGAAGGTGTTGTCGACGGCGAGCAGTGCGCCGTGCTCGTGCGCCAGCTGCGCGAGCGCGGCGATGTCGGCGATGCCCAGCAGCGGGTTGGTCGGCGTCTCGCACCACACGAGCTTGGTGCTGGGCCGGAAGGCGGCCCGCACGGCGTCGAGGTCGCCGAGGTCGACCGGGGTGTGGTCGACCCCCCAGCGCTGCAGCACCTTGCTGATCAGCCGGAACGTGCCGCCGTAGGCGTCGATCGGGATCACGAGGTGGTCGCCGGGGTTCAGCACCGTGCGCAGCAGGGCGTCCTCGGCGGCCAGCCCGGAGGCGAAGGCCAGCCCGGTCGCCCCCTGCTCGAGCGAGGCCAGCGCCTGCTGGAGCGCGGTGCGGGTCGGGTTCGCGCTGCGGCTGTACTCGTAGCCCTCGCGCAGCCCGCCGACGCCGTCCTGCTTGTACGTGCTGGTCAGGTGCAGCGGGACGACGACGGCGCCGGTGGTCCGGTCGGGCTCCTGGCCGTCGTGGATGGCCCGCGTGCTGAAGCCGCTCACGAGGTCACCCCGGCCGGCACGCCGGCCGTGCTCCCGGCCGGCACGCCGGCCGTGCTCCCGGCCGGCACGCCGGCGAGGTGGCCGAGGACGTCCTGGCGGGTGACCACGCCGGCGGGCTTGCCGTCCTCGTGCACCAGCAGCGCGTCGGCGTCGCCGAGCGCGGTGACGGCGGCCGACACCGGCTCGCCCGAGCCGATGATGGGCAGCGGTGGGCTCATGTGCTTCTCCAGGGTGTCCGACAGGGCGGCGGTGCCCGCGAACAGCGCGTCGAGCAGCGCCTTCTCGGCCACAGACCCGACGACCTCGCCGGCGGTCACCGGGGGCTCGGCGCGCACGACCGGCATCTGGCTCACGCCGTACTCGCGCAGGATGTCGATGGCCTCGCGCACCGTCTCGGTGGGGTGGGTGTGCACCAGCGCCGGCAGCGCGTCGCCGTCGCCGGACTTGGTGCGCAGCAGCTCGCCGACGGTCTCGCCGTCGGCGGCCTCGACGAAGCCGTAGTCGGCCATCCACTCGTCGTCGAAGATCTTCTTGAGGTACCCGCGGCCGCCGTCGGGCAGCAGCACCACCAGCACGTCGTCCTTGGTCAGCCGCTCGGCCACCCGCAGCGCGGCGACCACGGCCATCCCGCAGGAGCCGCCGACGAGCAGGCCCTCCTCGCGGGCCATGCGCCGGGTCATCGCGAACGAGTCGCCGTCGGAGACCGCGACGATCTCGTCGGCCACCGTCTGGTCGTACGTGGAGGGCCAGAAGTCCTCACCCACACCCTCGACCAGGTAGGGCCGCCCGGTGCCGCCGGAGTAGACCGAGCCCTCGGGGTCGGCGCCGATGACCTGCACCTTCCCGCCCGAGGCCTCCTTGAGGTAGCGCCCGACCCCGGAGATGGTGCCGCCGGTGCCGGCCCCGGTGACGAAGTGCGTGACCCGGCCGTCGGTCTGCCGCCAGATCTCGGGGCCGGTGGTCTCGTAGTGGCTGCGCGGGTTGTCCGGGTTGGAGTACTGGTCGGGCTTCCAGCCGCCGGGGGTCTCGCGGGCCAGCCGGTCGGAGACCGAGTAGTACGAGCGCGGGTCGGCCGGGTCGACGGCGGTCGGGCACACGACCACCTCGGCACCGTAGGCGCGCAGCGTGTTGACCTTGTCGGCGCTGACCTTGTCGGGGCAGATGAAGATGCACTTGTAGCCGCGCTGCTGGGCGACGATGGCCAGGCCGACGCCGGTGTTGCCGCTGGTGGGCTCCACGATCGTGCCGCCCGGCTTCAGCGCCCCCGATCTCTCGGCGGCGTCGACCATGCGCACGGCGATGCGGTCCTTCACCGACCCGCCCGGGTTGACGTACTCGACCTTGGCCAGCACCAGGGGGGCATCGGGGCCCAGGTGAGCGGTGACCTTGTTCAGCTTGACCAGCGGGGTGTTCCCGATGAGGTCCACGACGGACTCTGCGTACTCCACGTGCCACACCTTCCCACGCAGGCGCAGGATGGGGCCATGACGGTCGGACGACGCAGGTTGGGCGAGCTCGAGGTGTCCGCGCAGGGGCTGGGCTGCATGGGCATGAGCCAGTCCTACGGGACGGCGGACCGCGGGGAGTCCCTGGCGGCCCTCGACCGGGCGCTCGAGCTCGGCATCACGTTCTGGGACACCTCCGACGTCTACGGCGACGGCCACAACGAGGAGCTGGTGGGGGAGTCGCTGCGCGGTCGCCGCGACGCCGTCGAGCTGGCCACGAAGTTCTCGATCTCGCGCGACGCCGAGGGCCGCATGCAGATCGACGGCAGCCCCGAGAACGTGCGCGCCCGGTGCGAGGCCAGCCTGCGCCGCCTCGGCGTGGACACCATCGACCTCTACTACCAGCACCGCGTCGACTCCCGGGTGCCGATCGAGGACACCGTCGGCGCGATGGCCGAGCTCGTGCAAGCCGGCAAGGTGCGGTACCTCGGGCTGAGCGAGGCCTCGGCGGAGTCGATCCGCCGGGCCGCCGCCGTGCACCCCGTCACCGCGCTGCAGAGCGAGTGGTCGCTGTGGACCCGTGACCTGGAGACCTCCGGGGTGGCCGCGGTCGCCCGGGAGCACGGCATCGGTCTGGTCCCCTTCTCGCCGCTGGGCCGCGGCTTCCTCACCGGCGCGATCACCAGCCCCGCCGACTTCGGCGACGACGACTTCCGCAAGGACCACCCCCGGTTCCGGGGCGAGGCCTTCGCGGCGAACCTGCGGCTGGTCGACGCCGTCCGCGAGCTGGCCGAGAGCAAGGGCGTCACCGCCGGGCAGCTCGCGCTGGCCTGGGTGCTGGCACAGGGGGACGACGTCGTCCCGATCCCCGGCACGAAGCGGGTCGCCTACCTGCAGGAGAACGCCGGGGCGTGCGACGTCGAGCTCACCGCCGACGACCTCGCCGCCCTCGAGCGCATCGCCCCGCCCGGGGCGGCCGAGGGCGGCCGCTACCCGAATGCCCAGTACGCCTACGGGGACAGCCCGGTGCCCGGGACCTCGGCATGAGCGACGCCACCTGCGGCGTCGCGCACGGCGACGCCGCCGAGCCGGTCACCGACCGGGTCCTGGTGGCGGTCTTCGCCTCACCGGTGGCCGCGGCGCTGCTGCGCCTGGGCGTCGAGTGCGGGTTCACCGCCGTGCTGGTCGAGCCCGGTGACCGCGAGGTCGACGGCCTGCCGCCGGGCACCACCCGCCTGGGCGCGGTGCCGGCCGAGCCGCACGCCGACGTCGTCGTGTGCGACCACCACCGCCCCGAGCTGGGCGAGGTGCTGCGCGACGCGCTGGCCACCGACACCCGCTGGATCGGCCTCATGGGCAACCCCCGGCACGAGGGGCCGCACGTGGCCGCGCTGGCCGCGCTCGGCGTGCCGCCCGAGGAGGTGGCCCGGGTGCACCGGCCGATCGGGCTGGACATCGGGTCGCGGGCGCCGGTGGAGATCGCGATCTCGACGCTGGCCGGGTTGCTGGCCGACCGCAACGGACGTTCCGGCGGCTTCCTGCACGGGTGAGCGGAACGGCCCGGGGCGTGCCACCGTTGAGCCCCCCGGACGGACCGGCACCCCGGTCCCCGCACACGGAAGGTGATCCCTCGTGGCATCGCTGATCAACAAGATCACCCAGTTCGCGAAGAGCCCCCAGGGCCAGCGGGCGATCCGGCAGGCGACCGACAAGGCCCAGCAGTTCGCCAAGGACCCGAAGAACCGCGCCAAGATCGACCAGCTGCGCGCGAAGCTGCAGGGTGGCAGGGGCGGGTCCGGCGGGCGCAGCCTCTGAGCCCGCCGGTGGCGCTCACCCCGGGGTGAGCGCCGCCAGCACGTCGCGGTGCAGCTGGCCGTTGCTGGCCACCGCGCTGCCGCCGCCCGGGCCGGCGCCTCCGTCCAGGTCGGTGAAGGCGCCACCGGCCTCGCGCACGATGACGTCGAGGGCGGCGAGGTCCCACAGCGAGACCTCGGGCTCGCAGGCCACGTCGACCGCGCCCTCGGCGACCATCGTGTAGCTCCAGAAGTCCCCGTAGGCCCGGGTGCGCCACACCGACCGGGTCAGGTCCAGGAACCCGGCGAGCCGGTCGCGCTCCTCCCAGCCCGACAGCGACGAGTACGACAGCGACGCGTCGGCCAGCTCGGTGACCCCCGAGACGCGGCAGCGGGTGGCCGACTCCAGCCGGCGTCCGGTCCAGGCGCCGACGCCGGCCGCGGCCCACCACCGGCGGTGCAGGGCCGGCGCGCTGACCATGCCCACCACCGGGGTGTCGCCGTCGAGCAGCGCGATCAGGGTCGCCCACACCGGCACGCCACGGACGAAGTTCTTCGTGCCGTCGATCGGGTCGATGACCCACCGCCGCGACCCGTGGCCGGTCGTGCCGAACTCCTCGCCCTGCACGGCGTCCCGCGTACGCACCCGCGCCAGCGAGGCCCGCAGCTGCTGCTCGACCGCCCGGTCGGCGTCGGTGACCGGCGTCAGGTCGGGCTTGGTGTCGACGACGAGGTCCTGGGCCTTGAAGCGCTCCATGCTGATCGCGTCGGCCTGGTCGGCCAGCACGTGGGCGAGCTGCATGTCCTCGGTCCAGCCGCGTCCGCTCATCCCCGCAACCTAGCCTGGGGGCATGACCACGGGCCCGGACGCAGCCAAGCTGGTGGGCCTGCTCGCCGACGACACCCGGTTGGCCGTGGTGGCCGCGCTGGCGCTCGGGGCGACCGACATCCCCTCGGTCGCCGAGGCCACCGGTCGCTCGCAGACCGAGGTGGCCCTGGCCGCCCGGCGCCTGGGGCGCGGGGGCCTGGTGCGCCGCGACGGCGCCGAGCTCGAGCTGCGCCGCGAGCTGTTCGCCGCCGCGGCGCGCGACGCCGGCGAGCACCGGCCCCCGCCCGACCCGCTCTCGGACGACCCGGCGGCCGACGCCGTGCTGCAGGCGTTCGTGGCCGACGGCCGGCTGACGTCGATCCCCAGCCACCGGGCCAAGCGGCTGGTCGTGCTCGACCACCTGGTGCGGGTCTTCGAACCCGGCCTGCGATACCCCGAGCGCGAGGTCAACGCCCTGCTGGCCGTCTGGCACCCCGACACCGCCGCGCTGCGCCGGTACCTGGTCGACGAGGGCATGCTCTCCCGCGAGGCAGGCGTCTACTGGCGCAGCGGCGGCACCGTCGAGGTCTGAGGGGTCAGTAGCCCGGGGTGCGGGTGACCGCCTCGACGAGGCGGCGGAAGCTGCCCAGCCGCTCGGCTCGGGCCGGCGGGCCCTCGGCGGCCCAGTCGTCGAGCGCGCAGTCCGGGTCCGACGCCGTGTGCGCGCACAGCGGCGGGCAGTCGCGGGCGACCTCGGCGAGGTCGTCGAAGGCGGCCAGGACGTCGGACGGGTCGGTGTCGGCCAGCCCGAAGCTGCGGATGCCCGGGGTGTCGATGACCATGCCGCCGCCGGGCAGGTCCAGCAGCACCGCCGAGGACGACGTGTGCCGGCCCTTGCCCACCTTGCTGACCCCGCCGGTGGCCCGGTAGGCGTCGGGCACGAGCCGGTTGACCAGCGTCGACTTGCCGACCCCGGACTGGCCGACGAACACCGAGATGCGGCCGTCGAGCCGCGGCGAGAGCTCGTCGAGGTCGGTGTCGCGGCTGACCGCGATGGCCTCCACCTCGAGCCCGGCGTAGCGGGCCAGCAGCGCGTCGGGGCTGCCCAGGTCGGCCTTGGTCAGGCACAGCAGCGGGGTGAGCCCGCCGGAGAACGCCGCCACGAGGCACCGGTCGAGGAAACCGACGTGCGGTTCGGGGTCGGTGATCGCGGTGACCACGACCAGCTGCTCGGCGTTGGCGACCACCACCCGCTCGGTGGGGTCGGTGTCGTCGGCGGTGCGCCGCAGGACCGTGCTGCGCGGCTCGATCACCACGATGCGGGCGAGCGTGTCGGTGCGCCCGCTCGTGTCGCCCACCAGGCGCACCCGGTCGCCGGTCACCACCCCGTGCTTGCCCAGCTCGCGGGCCCGCATCGCGATGACCTCGACCGGGCCGTCGGCGTGCTCGACGCGCACGGTCATGCGGCCGCGGTCGACACCCACCACGAGCCCGGGGACGGCGTCGTCGTGGCTGGGCCGGGTGCGCGTGCGCGGTCTGGACCCGCGCCGGCCCGGGCGCACCCGGACGTCGTCCTCGTCGGAGCGGCTGTCGAACGTGCGGCCGGCCATCAGCGGGCGCCCGTCAGCTGACCGCTCCGGCGTGCTCGCCGAGGAGCCCGGCCCACCGGTCCACGAAGTCGGGCAGCGTCTTGGCCACCGTGCCCGGGTCGCGCACCACGACGCCGTCGACGGCCAGGCCCAGCACCGCGGCGGCCATGACCATGCGGTGGTCGGCGTAGGAGTCCAGCTCGGCCGGGCGCAGCGGGCCTGGGGTGATCTCCAGGCCGTCGGGCAGCTGGGTGACGGTGGCTCCGGTGGCGGTGAGCACCTCGTCGAGGGCCTGCAGCCGGTCGGTCTCGTGCCCGCGCAGGTGCGCGACGCCGGTCAGCCGCGAGGGGCCGTCGGCCAGCGCGCAGAGGGCCGCGAGCACCGGGGTCAGCTCGCCCACCTCGGACAGGTCGGCCACCAGCGGCGCGATGCGGGCGCCACCGGTGACCTGCAGGCCCGAAGGCGTGCGCTGCACGTCGGCGCCCATGCGCGGGAGCAGGTGCTCGAGGTGCGCGCCGGGCTGCGTGGTGCGGTGCGGCCAGTCGCGCACGGTGACCCGGCCGCCGGTGACCAGCGCGGCCACCAGGAAGGGCGCCGCGTTCGACAGGTCGGGCTCGACCACCCGGTCGACCGGTGCGACCGGCCCCGGGTGCACGCGCCAGCCGGTGGCGGTGCGGTCGACGCGGACCCCGTGCTCGGCGAGGGCCTCGACGGTCATCTGCACGTGCGGCATGGAGGGCACCCCGCCGGCCAGCGACAGGTCGAGGCCCCGGTCGAAGCGCGCGGCGGCCAGCAGCAGGCCGCTGACGACCTGGCTGGACTCGCTGGCGTCGACGGTCACGGCGCCGCCGGCCACCGCGCCGGTGCCGTGCACGGTGAACGGGGCCCTGCCGCGCCCGGCGTCCTCGACCTGCACCCCGCAGCCGCGCAGGCCCTCGATGAGCCCGGCGTTGGGGCGCTCGTGCAGCCGGGGGTCGCCGGTGACGGTGACCGGGCCGTCGGCGAGGGCCGCCACCGGTGGCAGGAAGCGCAGGATCGTGCCGGCCAGCCCGGCGTCGACCGTGACCGGACCGCGCAGCGCCCCCGGGGTGACCAGCCAGTCGGTGTCGTGCCCGCTGCCGTCGACCGCGATGCCGACCCCCATCGCCCGCAGGGCGTCGGCCATGAGGTCGGTGTCGCGGGCCCGCAGCGGCCGGACCAGCCGCGAGGGCCCGTCGGCCAGGGCGGCCAGGACCAGCGCCCGAGCGGTGATCGACTTGGACCCGGGCAGGGAGACGACGGCGTCGACCGGCCGCCGGGCGGAGGGCGTCGACCAGCTGTGCATGCCGGTCATCCTGCCCTGCGCCCCGGGCGCCGCCGTCCCGCCGCCGCTCCCTGCCCGGCGCTCACCCGACGACCGGGGCGGCCGGGGCGCTGGCCTTGGGCGCGGGCATGGTGCGCACCAGGCGGCGGTTGGCGAACTCGAACATGCCCAGCTCGGACAGCTCGCGGCCGTAGCCCGAGCGCTTGACGCCGCCGAAGGGCAGCTCGGGGGAGGAGCCGGAGGGCTGGTTGATCCACACCATGCCCGACTCCAGCCGGTCGGCCACGCCGCGGGCGCGCTCGGCGTCCCCGGAGTAGACGACCGCCGACAACCCGTAGCTGCTGTCGTTGGCCAGTGCCACGGCCTCGTCCTCGGTGTCGACCTTGTAGACGACCGCAGCCGGGCCGAAGAGCTCCTCGGAGTAGGCGCGCATGTCCGGCGTGACGCCGGTGAGCAGGGTGGCCTCGACGAAGGCGCCGTCGTGGTCGGGGCGCCCGCCGCCGGCCAGCACGGTGGCGCCCTTGTCGACGGCGTCCTGGATCTGGGCGTGCAGCTCCTGCGCGGCCTTCTCGGTCGACAGCGGGCCGAGGGTGGTGGCCGGGTCGGCGGGGTCGCCGGGGGTGAAGCCGGCGAAGGCCTGCTGCATGCCGGCGACGAACTCGTCGTGGACGTCGGCCAGCACGATGATCCGCTTGGCGGCGATGCAGGCCTGGCCGGTGTTGGCCATGCGGCCCATGGTCGCGGCCTTCACGGTGCGGCCCAGGTCGGGGGTGTCCAGGACGACGAACGGGTCGCTGCCGCCCAGCTCGAGCACCGACTTCTTCAGGTGCTTGCCGGCCAGCGACGCCACCGACGAGCCGGCCTTCTCGCTGCCGGTGAGCGTGACGCCCTGCACCGCCGGGTGGGCGATGACCGACTCGGTGTCGGAGATCCGCAGGAAGAGGTTGGTGTAGACGCCCTCGGGGGCGCCGGCGTCGCGGAAGAGCTCCTCGAGGGCCAGGGCGCACTGCGGGTTGTTCTCGGCGTGCTTGAGCAGGATGGTGTTGCCCAGCGTGAGGTTGGGGCCGGCGACCCGCACGACCTGGTAGAGCGGGTAGTTCCACGGCTCGATGGCCAGCAGCACGCCGGTGGGCTCGTTGACCACCACGGCCTCGCCCTTCATCACCTCGATGGTCCGGGGCGCCAGGAACTCCTCGGCGTTGTCGGCGTAGTAGCGCAGGATGCTGGCGGCCAGCTGCACCTCGCCGGCGGCCTCCTGGATGCGCTTGCCCATCTCCTTGGTGATCAGCGCGGCGAACGCGTCCTGGCGCTCGAGCATGAGGTCGGCGGCCCGGCCGACCACGGCCGCGCGGTCGGCCACGCTGCGCCCGCGCCATTCGAGGTGGGCGGTGTGGGCGCGCTCGACGGCGGCGGTGACCTCGTCGGGGGTGAGGGCGTCGAACTCTGCCTCGGTCTGCCCGGTGTAGGGGTTCACGGTCGCGTAGACGCGGTCGGTGCTCGTGTCGGTGCTCGTCACGGTGCGGGGTGCCTCTCGTCGCGGGTGGGTCCGCCCAGTCCTACCCCACGGCTGCGACGGCACACCGGTGTCGGTGCCCGCCCCTACGCTCGGTGGCAGTCACCGACCCACCAGGAGGCACCCGTGTGCGGGCGCTACGCCAGCAGTCGCCGTCCCGAGGACCTCGCGGCCGAGTTCGAGGCCGTGCCGGTCGAGGGCCAGCCCCTCCTGGGCCCGGACTGGAACGTCGCCCCGACCAAGGACGTGCACGTGGTCCGGCAGGCGCGCGAGCGCGACGCCGAGGGCGCCCCGACCGGTGGCGACCACCGCGAGCTGCGCGTGGTGCGGTGGGGCCTGGTGCCCTCGTGGGCCAAGGACGTCTCGGTGGGCAACCGCATGCTCAACGCCCGGGTCGAGACGCTCACCAGCAAGCCTGCGTTCAGCAAGGCGGCCCGCGCCCGGCGCTGCCTGGTGCCCGCCGACGGCTGGTACGAGTGGTCCCCGCGTGAGTACGCCCCGGGCAAGCAGCCCTGGTACGTCACCCCCGAGGACGGCTCGGTGCTGGCCTTCGCCGGGCTGTGGGAGGTGTGGGGCCGGGGCGAGGACCGCCTCTACTCCTGCACCGTGGTCACCGCCCCGGCGGTCGGGGCGCTGGCGGGCATCCACGACCGCATGCCGCTGGTGCTCCCGCGCGACCGGTGGGCCGACTGGCTCGACCTGGGCCGCGACGACGTCGAGGCGCTCACGGCGCCCACCCCGGCGGAGCTGGTGGCGGGCCTGGAGATCCGTCCGGTCGGCCCGGCGGTGGGCAACGTGGCCCACGGCGGCGAGCAGCTGACCGCCCGGGTCGACCCGTCGACCGCGTCGGCGGCCGGGCCGGCCGACCAGCCGGCGTTGTTCTGACGTGACCGCACCCGACCCCGGTTCCCGGGCCCTGCCCGGGTGGCTGGCCGCGGTGGTGACGTTCGTGTCCTCCGGCGCCGTGCTGGTCCTCGAGATCGCGGGCCTGCGGCTCATCGCCCCCTACGTGGGCATCACGCTGCAGACCAACACCGCCGTCATCGGCTTCGCGCTGGCCGCGATCGCGGTCGGGGCGTGGGCCGGGGGAGCGGTGGCCGACCGCCGCGACCCCCGCGGTCTGCTGGTCCCGCTCCTGGTGGCCGGCGGCGCCCTGCTCGTCGCCGTGGCCCCGGTGGTCCGGTTCGCCGGGGCCCTGCTGGCCGGCGCCGCGGCGGGCAACGTGCTGCTGCTGGCCGCCGTGGCGGTGGTGGTCCCGGTGACCCTGCTGTCGGCCGTCCCGCCCATGGTGGTGGCCCTGCAGCTGCGCAGCCTCGACCGGACCGGCTCGGTGGTGGGCAAGCTGTCGGGCATCGGCACCCTCGGTGGCATCGCCGCGACGTTCGGCACCGGGTTCGTGCTCGTCGCCCTGCTGCCGACCACGGCCATCCTGGTCGGCGCCGGCCTGGTCGTGGTGGCCACGGGTGTCGTCCTGTGGGTCGCCCTGCGCCGTCGCGCCGCCGTCCGGTTGCCCGGCGCACTGCTGGTCACCGCGCTGGTGGGCACGGGTGCGGCGGTGCTCGCGCCGAACCCGTGCGAGGTCGAGACCACCTACCACTGCGCCCGCGTGGTCGCCGACCCCGCCCGCGAGGGCGGCCGCACCCTGGTGCTGGACACCCTGCGGCACTCCTACGTCGACCTGACCGACCCCACGCACCTCGAGTTCGGGTACGTGCAGGCCGTCGCGTCGGTCACCGACACCCTCGGTGTGCCCGGTGAGGCGCTGTCGGCGCTGCACGTGGGCGGGGGCGGGCTCACGCTGCCCCGCTACCTCGCCGACGTGCGCCCGGGCACCACGAGCCGGGTGCTCGAGGTCGACGCCGGCGTGCTCGCCCTGGACCGCGCCGAGCTGGGCCTGCAGACCTCGGCCGACCTGCAGGTCGACGTCGGCGACGCCCGCACCGGTCTGGGCCGGGAGGTCGCCGGTGCCCGTGACCTCGTGGTGGGCGACGCGTTCGGTGGTCTCGCCGTCCCGTGGCAGCTGACCACCGTCGAGGCGCTGCAGCTGGTCGACCGCGCGCTCGCCGACGACGGCGTCTACGCGGTCAACCTCATCGACCACGGGCCGCTGTCGTTCCTGCGCGCCGAGCTGGCCACGATGCAGCAGGTGTTCCCGCACGTCGCGCTGCTGGCCCGGGCGCCGGTCGTGGCCGGCGAGGACGGCGGCAACGTCGTCGCGGTCGCCTCGCGCTCGCCGATCGACACCGCGGCGATCAGCTCGGCGCTGGCCGGCCGGCTGCTGCCGTGGCAGGTGATCACCGGCGACGACCTCGAGGCGTTCGTCGGCGGGGCGCCGGTGCTCACCGACGACTTCGCCCCGGTCGACCAGCTGCTCACGCCCTACGGCTGAGGCTCACCGACCGATCGGTGCGGTGCGGGCGCGGGTCAGCGCGACCAGGTCGGCCGGTGTGAGCTCGACCTGCAGACCGCGTCGCCCGCCGCTCACGCAGACGGTGGGCAGGTCCAGCGTCGAGGAGTCCACGACGGTCGGCAGCGCCTTGCGCTGCCCCAGCGGGCTGATGCCGCCGCGCACGTAGCCGGTGCTGCGCTCGGCGTCGGCGGGGTCGGCCATCGCGGCCCTGCGCCCACCCAGCGCGGCGGCCAGCGCCTTGAGGTCCAGCTGCCCGGCCACCGGCACGACCGCCACGACCAGGGTGCCGTCCACCCGGGCGAGCAGCGTCTTGAGCACGCGCTCGGGGTCCTGGCCGAGGGCGGCGACGGCGGCCTCGCCGTACCCCTGCCCGTCCTCGTGGTCGTCGGGGTCGTAGCTGCGCAGCTCGAAGCGCACACCGGCCTTCTCCAGCACCCGCACAGCAGGGGTCGCCGCCATGGGGTGACCCTAGGGGCCCTCCCGGCAGCGCCGGAGCGGGGAATGCCCGGGGCCCCGCGTGCGCTGCACGCACCGTGACCAGCACAGCCGCAGCGACCAGGGACCACCGCGCCGTGGGCCCGGTGGTCGTCCGTCGTCCGCCCGGCCGGGCCGTGCCCGCCCGACTAGCATCGACCGACGTGGTGCTCTCCTCGCGGGTGCCGCAGAGAGGACGGTCGGTGCCCGACGAGAGCACGGAAGCCCCCCCGCAGGTCGTCGAGACCCCCGAGGCCCGGGCCGACGGCAGCCGCAGCGAGCAGACGGAGTCGCGCGCCGAGCGCGACGCCCGCTTCGAGCGCGACGCCCTGCCCTTCCTCGACCAGCTGTACCCGGCCGCGTTGCGCATGACCCGCAACCCCGCCGACGCCGAGGACCTGGTCCAGGAGACCTTCGTGAAGGCGTACTCCGCCTTCCACCAGTTCGCCGAGGGCACGAACCTCAAGGCGTGGCTGTACCGGATCCTGACCAACACCTACATCAACAACTACCGCAAGAAGCAGCGGCAGCCGCAGCAGTACCCCACCGAGCAGGTGCAGGACTGGCAGCTGTTCGCCGCCGAGGAGCACAGCTCCACCGGTCTGCGGTCGGCCGAGATGGAGGCGTTGGACCACCTGCCCGACTCCGACATCAAGGACGCGCTGCAGCAGCTGCCCGAGGACTTCCGGCTGGCGGTGTACCTCGCCGACGTCGAGGGGTTCGCCTACAAGGAGATCGCCGAGATCATGGGCACGCCCATCGGCACGGTGATGTCCCGGCTGCACCGCGGGCGTCGCGGTCTGCAGAAGCTGCTCGCCGACTACGCCCGTGAGCGCGGGTTCGCCCGCGCCGGGGCCGCCGAGGAGGGATCGGCATCGTGAGCGACCACCCGAGCACCGAGATCGCCAGCTGCGACGACGTCCTGTCGCACGTCTTCGAGTTCCTCGACCACGAGACCGGCGACGAGCGCCGGGCCGTCATCGCCGAGCACCTCGAGGACTGCTCGCCCTGCCTGCGCGAGTTCGGCATCGAGCAGGAGTTCAAGGCCCTGGTCCGCAAGCGCTGCGGTGGCGACCCGACGCCGCTGGGCCTCAAGGACCGCATCAAGCTGCAGCTCACCCAGGTCGCCTTCGAGGAGAACGGCACCACCGTGAGCGTCGAGCAGGTCACCGTGGAGCGGTCCGCCGCGGACTGATCCGCGGGGCAGACCCCAGCACGACCGAGGGCCCGGACGACCGATGTCGTCCGGGCCCTCGTGCGCTCGCCTCGTTCAGGCGTTGGGGCGCTTGCCGTGGTTGGCGCCGTTCTTCTTGCGGGCGCGCCGCTTGCGTCCACGCTTGGACATCGCTGCCCTCCTCTCATCACGGGTCCCCGAGCTCCTCGGGCTCCGGCCGTCCAGGGTCTCACGAGCCCGTGCGGGCGTGCCGGGTGTCCCCGCCGCGCGTCCTGGGCAAGGCTGTCCCGGCAGGGCACGACAGCGCACCAGCACAGCGCACCAGTACAGGGGGACGACGTGGCGGACACCGGCGGCATCGGCATCTCGAGCGTGCTGGTGGCCGGGCGCGGTCCAGCGGCCTGCGCCGTCGTGCGGGCCACCGAGGCGCTGGGCGTCAAGACCGTCGCGGTGCACTCGGCGAGCGAACGCGGTGCGCGGCACGTCCGGATGGCCGACGACTCGGTCCTGCTGGGTCCGGCGCCGGCCGCCGAGTCCTACCTGTCGGTGCCCCGGCTGGTCGAGGCCGCCCGGCGCAGCGGGGTCGAGGCGGTGCTCCCGGTGCCCCCGGCCCTCGCGGGCAACGCGGAGCTGGCCGCCGCGGTGGTGGAGTCCGGGCTGACCTGGGTGGGGCCGGCGGCCGGGGTGCTGGAGCGGCTGGGGGGTGACGGGGTCGAGCCCGCGAGCGCCCAGGGGTTCCTCGCCGTCGTGACCTCCGAGGGCCTGCGCCACGTGACCCCGGTGCGCCGCGACCGGGACGCCGGCACGGCCCGGGTGTCCTGGACCCCCGCGGGCTGGCCGGCCGGCGGCGGTCCCGAGCTGCCGCGCGCCGCGCACCGGCTCGCGGAGGTCGGCTGGCGGGGCCTGGTCACGGTGGGCATCGACCCCGACGGCGAGCTGGCCGAGGTCGCCGCCGGCTTCTCGCTCGACCTGGCCGTGCTCGAGCGGGCGCACGGCGTCGACGCGGTCGAGCTCGCCCTGCGCTGCGCCTCGGGACGCCTCCGCCCACCGCCGACCGCGGCGCCGCGGGCGGCGGTGGTCGCCCAGCTGCGGGCCACGCTGCCTCCCGGCACGGCCGGGCGGGTCACCGGCCGGTTGCCCGACGTGGCGGCGCCTGCCGACGCCGACGTCGTGGCCGTGGGCGGGTACGCGCCCGGCGACCGGCTCGACGGCTGGTACGACGCGCTGCTGGCCACGGTCAGCGCCGCCGGGCCCGACACCGCGACCGCCGCGCTGCGCACCGCCGAGGTGCTCACCGACCTGCCCGACACCGGGGTGCCGCACGACGGCGTCGCGGTGTGCGAGGTCCTGCACCGGCTGGCCGAGGGCTGACCGAGGGCTGACCGTGGGCACGGCGCAGGTGGTTGGATGGTCGCCGGTACCCGCGCAGCACGAGGAGGTCCGCCGGTGGCGGTCGAGGAGATCCACGCCGAGATGGTCTCCAGCGTCTGGAAGGTCCTCGTGGCCCCCGGCGCGGAGGTGGCGGCCGGCGACACGCTGGTCATCCTCGAGTCGATGAAGATGGAGATCCCGGTGCTCACCGAGCGGGCCGGCACGGTCTCCGAGCTGCACGTGGTCGAGGGCGAGGTCCTCCAGGAGGGCGACCTCATCGCGACCGTGACCAGCTGAGGTGACCGCCTCCCGCAGTGGTCTGTCCGACCGGCTCCTGCGGGCCCCCGCGGTCAGCCCGTCCCAGGCCGACCACGCACGACGCCTCGTGGCCGACTGGCAGCTGCTGGCCGACCTCTCCTTCGCCGACCTCACCCTGTGGGTGCCGCTGGCCGGGGGTGCGTGGTGGTGCGTGGCGCAGGTGCGCCCGCTCACCGCACCCACCACGCAGCCCGAGGACCTCGTGGGCGTGGAGGTCGAGGGCGAGGCGGCCGCGTCGTTCGTGCGGGTGCACCGCGACGGCGAACCGCTCGTCGAGGAACCCGACGGCACCGGGGCCTTCCCCCGCCGGCGCGAGGTGCTGCCGGTGCGCCACGAGGGGTCCGTCGTGGCCGTGCTGGCCCGCGACGCCCGCATCTCCGCCAGCCGGCCGCCGTCGGAGCTGGAGCTGACCTACCTCGACATCGCCGCCGAGCTCTCGCAGATGGTCTCCGCGGGCACCTTCCCCCCGCGGATGCTCGAGGACGCCGAGATGAGCCCGCGGGTCGGCGACGGCCTGGTGCGGCTGGACGGCGCGGGCCGGGCGGTCTACGCCAGCCCGAACGCGCTGTCGGCCTACCGGCGGATGGGCCTCACCGGCGACCTGGTGGGCGCCGACCTCGCCGCGCTCACCCGCGGCACCGCCAGCGACCGGGTGACCGGTGAGGTGGTGGCCGCGCACATCGCCGCGGCCGTGGCCGGTCGCTTCCCCGACCCCCTCGACGTCGAGGGCGCGTCGGCCACGCTGCTCGTCCGTGCGCTGCCGCTGCAGGCCCCCGGAGGGGAGCACGGGGCGTTGGTGCTGGTGCGCGACGTCACCGACGTGCGCCGACGCGACCGGGCGCTGATGACCAAGGACGCCACCATCCGGGAGATCCACCACCGGGTGAAGAACAACCTGCAGACCGTGGCGGCGTTGCTGCGGTTGCAGGCCCGCCGGGTGTCCGAGCCGGCTGCCCGGGACGCGCTGCTGGAGTCGGTGCGCCGGGTGGCCTCGATCGCGGTCGTGCACGACACCCTGGCCGGCAGCCGCGAGGACGTCGTGGACGTCGACGACGTCCTGGACCAGGTGATCCCCATGCTGGGCGACGTCGCGTCGGTGGGGCCGGCTGCGGCGATCGTGCGCACCGGCCGGTTCGGCGAGCTGCCCGCCGGCAGCGCCACGCCCCTGGTCATGGCGGTCACCGAGCTGCTGCACAACGCCGCCGAGCACGCCTTCCCCGAGGGGCGGCCCGGGCGCATCGAGCTCACCGCCCGGCGCGAGGGCCACGACCTGGTGGTCACCATCGCCGACGACGGCCGGGGGCTGCCACCGGGCTTCGACGTCGCGGCCAGCAAGGGGCTGGGACTGCAGATCGTGCGCACGCTGGTGACCAGCGAGCTGCACGGCCAGCTGACGGTGCGCGCACCCGAGGACGGACCCGGCACCGTCGCCGAGCTCGAGCTGCCCGGGGTGGGACGCACCCGCCGCTGACGCGGCAGGAGCCGGTCACCACGACGTGGTGACCGGCTCCTGTGCGCGTGCTGCTGCCGAGTGCCTCAGGTGCGGACGCGGGCCCGCTGCGTGCGGCGCTTGAGGGCGCGACGCTCGTCCTCGGAGAGGCCGCCCCAGACACCGGAGTCCTGACCGGAGGTCAGTGCCCACTCGAGGCAGGACTGCACGACCGGGCAGCGCTGGCAGACGGCCTTGGCCTGCTCGATCTGGGTGACCGCAGGGCCCGTCGTCCCGATCGGGAAGAAGAGTTCGGGGTCCTCGTCACGGCAGAGGGCGCGGTGGCGCCAGTCCATGTCGGTGTGCTCCTCGGTGTCGTCTACGGTGTGCCCTGTCCGGTTCCGGCCGGTGGGCCGGGTCACGGTCGGCCGGCGGCGTCTGGATCGTCGCCCGGCAGCACCCGCACGCTGGTGTTACCAGCAGGTTGCGTTCGAGGTCGATGCTTTCACGCGCTGAGCGGCTGTCAAGCAGTTCAGCCGTCCGCCGTCCTTCCGTATGAGCAACCTCACCACGCCACTACCAGGTGTGCCACCGCAACGGGTGACCGGGTACTCCGGAAGCTTGTCCGGGAGCTGGGGACCAGCTAACCGAACGCTGGGACGACGACCCCGGCGACGACCCGGACGAGGTCTCAGACGACGACCTCCAGCGCCGACGGCACGCTGCGCACGCGCAGGGCGGTGGCCGGCCCCAGGTGGTCGCCGTCGAGCTGCCAGCCCTGCGGCCGGGACGCCGTGACGGTGAGCTCCGCCAGGTCGTGGCGCCGGTGGACGGCGCGGCCGCGGACCTCGGGGCGGTCGGACATCGTCGTGCGCAGGTGCGAGATCATCCGCACCGCTCCCAGCCGGCCCAGGCCGAACACCGCCAGGCCGTTGTCGAAGCCGGCCTCGGGGCTCGGGGCGATGGCGCGGTGGCCGAGGTAGGTCCACGGGTTGACGTTGGAGACCAGGCAGAGGAAGAGGTCCTCGCGCGGGGGCTCACCGGGCACGTGCACGGTCATCGCCGGACGGCGGCGGTCGGGCCCCGTGAGGAACGCCCGGGTGCCGGCGCGCACGTACAGGCCGCCGGTGGATCGACGCCCCCGTGCCCGCTGCTCCTCGACCCGCCGGATGACGTCGGCGTCGAACCCGAGCCCGGCGGAGAAGACGAACCAGCGCGGCGGGGTCCACCCGGTGCCCCAGGCGATGTCGGTGCCCACCGCCACCTGGGCGCTGGCCGTCCCCAGGGACACCCGGCGGGTGCGGCCGGCCCGCAGCGAGTCCAGGATCTCGGCGGTGGCCTCCACGGGGTCGCGGGAGCGGCCCAGGGCGCGGCTGAAGACGTTGGTGGACCCGCCGGGCACCACGGCCAGTGCCGGCACGTGCGTGCCAGGTCCGCCGGCCAGCAGGCCGTCGACGGTCTCGTTGACCGTGCCGTCGCCGCCCAGGGTGACCACGACGTCGATGCCGTCGGCGGTGGCCTGCTCGCCGAGCTCGCGGGCGTGGCCGCGGTGGGTGGTCTCGGCCACGTCCACCTTGAGGTCGCTGGACAGCGCCCGGACCAGCACGTCGCGGACCTTGGCGGTGGTGGTGGTCGCCGCCGGGTTGGCCACCAGGAGCGCACGCATGGCTCGACAGTAGCCAGCGGGGCGGGGGCGCTCGCCGGCCCTGCGGTTGCGGCCCGCGTAGCCTCGGGGCCGTGCCGGCACGATCGCAGGAGCCCGACGGGCGTTGCTGGTCCGAGCGGTTGCTGGGCGGGGCCGCGCGCGAGTCCGCGCCCCGGCCCGCGGGGCCCACGACCGCCGCGCCCCGCTCGGTGCGGCTGGCCGCCCTGCTCGTCGGCGTCGAGGCCGCCGCGGCGTCCGCGGTCGCGGCCGTCCTGCTGTGGCTGACGCTCACCAGCACCCCCGACAGCGTGGGCCGTGCCCTCGCCGAGGTCGTCTACGTCCTCGTCGGGGCCGCGGCGCTCGCCGTGGTCGCCCGGGGGCTGTGGCGGGTCGCCGGCTGGGCCCGCGGCCCCGTCGTGGTGCTCCAGCTGCTGCTGGGTGCCCTCGGCTACGCGACGGCCTTCGAGGCGGGCCGCCCGTTGATCGGGCTGCCCGTGCTGGCCTGCGTGGCCGGCGTCTGCTGGTTCCTGGCCACCCCCGAGGCCCGGTTGGCCTACTCCGAGAGGTGATGGGACGGCCCCCTCGCAGGGCCCCGGGTCGTGCGGAGCACGTCCCGGGGGGCGAGGGGGTCCTTCCTCAGACCAGGTCGATGACGTCGGCGATGGAGTCGACGACCCGGCCGGGGCGGAACGGGAACCGGGTGACGTCGGCGGCCCGGGTCGACCCGGTGAGCACCAGCACCGTCTCGAGCCCGGCCTCGATGCCGGCCACGATGTCGGTGTCCATGCGGTCGCCGACCATGGTCGTGGACTCGGAGTGCCCGTCGATGCGGTTGAGCGCCGAGCGGAACATCATCGGGTTGGGCTTGCCCACGAAGTAGGGCTCGGCGCCGGTGGCCTTGGTGATGAGCGCCGCGACCGAGCCGGTGGCCGGCAGCGAGCCCTCGGCCGAGGGGCCGGTGACGTCGGGGTTGGTGGCGATGAACCGGGCGCCGGCCTCGACCAGGCGGATCGCCCGGGTGATGGCCTCGAAGCTGTAGGTGCGGGTCTCGCCGAGCACCACGTAGTCCGGGTCGGTGTCGGTGATCGTGTACCCGGCCTCGTGCAGCGCGGTGGTGAGCCCGGCCTCGCCGATCACGTACGCCGACCCGCCCGGCAGCTGAGCGGCCAGGAAGTCGGCGGTGGCCAGCGCCGAGGTCCAGATGGCCTCCTCGGGCACCTGCAGCCCCGAGCGGGCCAGCCGGGCGGCGAGGTCGCGCGGGGTGAAGATCGAGTTGTTGGTCAGCACCAGGAACCGGCGCTCGCGGTCGACCAGCCGCTGCAGGAAGTCCGCGGCGCCGGGCAGGGCCTGGCCCTCGTGCACCAGGACGCCGTCCATGTCGGTGAGCCAGCACTCGCTGGGCCTGCGGTCGCTCATGACGTCCTCCCACGGGCGAACTGGGTCAGGGCGCCGTCGGTCAGCCGGAAGACCGACCAGCCGTCCTGCGGCCGGGCACCGGCGGCGCGGTAGAACTCGATCGAGGGGGTGTTCCAGTCCAGCACCGACCACTCGAGGCGGGCGTAGCCGCGCTCGACGCACACCGCGGCCAGCGTGCGCAGCAGCTCGCGCCCCAGCCCGGTGCCGCGGTGGGCGGGGGAGACGTAGAGGTCCTCCAGGTACACCCCGTGGGTGCCGCGCCAGGTGGAGAAGTTCAGGAACCACAGCGCGAACCCGACGACGGAGCCGTCGTCGTCGCAGGCCACGTGGCCGAACAGGGCCGGCGCGTCGCCGAAGAGCGCCCCGTGCAGCTGCTCCCGCGTCATGCGGGCCTCGTCGAGGCACTTCTCGTAGTCGGCGAGCTCGCGCACGAGACCGAGGACGACGTCGACGTCCTCGGGGCGGACCGGGCGCACGCTCACGACAGCAGCTCCTTGACGCGGGCGGGCACCAGCCGGCCCAGCGGGGACAGCACGGGCACCAGCAGCGGGGAGAACAGGTAGCCGTAGGCGACCACGCAGAAGGTCAGCACCGGCACGGTGGCCAGCCCGACCGCGATGAGCACCGCGGCGGCCACCAGGCCGTAGGGACGGCGGCTCTTGGGGCTCACCAACGAGCGGAAGGACCGCCAGCGGATGTTGGAGACCATGAGGAGCCCGGGCACCACGACGACGAGCAGCACCCACAGCCGGTCACGGCCCTCGAGCACGTCGGCGAAGGCGAACACGCTGGCCATCACCACGGCTGCGGCCCCCGGACTGGGCAGGCCGATGAAGAAGCGCTTGTCGGCGGTGGGGTCGATGGTGACGTTGAAGCGGGCCAGCCGGATGGCCGCGCAGGCCACCCAGACGAAGCACGCGATCCACCCCAGCGGGTCGAAGCCGTCGCGGCCGGCGGAGAAGAGCGCGAAGGTCAGCAGCGAGGGCGCCAGGCCGAAGGACACGAGGTCGGCCAGCGAGTCGAACTGCAACCCGAACGGGGACACCGCGCCGACCAGCCGGGCCACGGCGCCGTCGGCGATGTCGAGGACCACCGAGGCGCCGATGAGCACGCAGGCCAGGGCGTACTGCCCGCGGAAGGAGACCAGGATCGCGGCGAACCCGCACAGCATGTTGCCCAGGGTGAACATGCTGGGCAGCCACGAGCGGGCCCGGCTGCGCCCGCGCTTGGAGGACGCACGCACGAACTCGACGGTCTGGGTGCGCCGGTTCGCCGGTCGGGTCACCGCCGGTCGCCCCCGGCCGCGCGGGGGAAGCGGGCGATGACGGTCTCGCCGCCGCGCACGCGCTCGCCCTTGGTGACGGCCAGCTCGGCGTCGGCGGGCAGGAAGACGTCCATGCGGGAGCCGAACTTCATCAGGCCCATGCGCTCGCCGGCGGCCAGCCGGGCGCCCTCGGAGGTGCGCGTGACGATGCGCCGGGCGAGCACGCCGACGAGCTGCCGGAACACCACGGTGCGGTCGCCGTCGGCCAGCCAGATCTCGCTGCGCTCGTTCTGGTGGGCGCTCTCGGCCCGGTAGGCGGCCAGGAAGCTGCCGGGGGTGTAGCTGGAGGAGGTCACCGTGCCCCGGTAGGGCGAGCGGTTGACGTGCACGTCGACGACGGACAGGAAGATGCTCACCTGCTGCCAGCCGCCGGGGGGCGCGGGCTCGGGTGCGACGCCCTCCTGCGCGGGGCCGGCGACCATGACCATGCCGTCGGCGGGGGAGAGGACGTCGTCGGGGCCGGGCGGGGTGGTGTCGCAGCGCCGCTGGGGGTCGCGGAAGAACAGCGCCATGTAGGCCGACAGCCCGGCCAGGGGCCATGCCGCGGCGCGGGCGGCCCGCCGGCCGGTGAGCCGCCCCAGCACCGCGAGGGCCGCCGCCGGGGCCAGCGGGACGGTGATGAAGGGCCAGCCGGCCCGGTCGATGCGCATCAGGACCCGAGGCTACCGGGGTCCGGTGGTGCGGGCGCGCCTCACGCCGAGGCGTGCTCGGCGCTGGCTCCGCCGTCGCTGGTGCGCGGGCGCAGCCGGCCTCCGTACCAGTCCAGGCAGACGACGGTCGCGTCATCGGCCAGCTGCGCCCCGCTGGCGGCGACGACGGCCGCCCCCAGGGCGTGCACGACCTGCCGGGGGTGGTCGGCGGCGCTGGCGGCCAGGGCGGCGACGACGTCGACGGCGGCGGCGTCGCGCTCCTGCATGCCGTCGGTGAGGAAGACCAGCCGGTCGCCGGGCAGCAGCTCGAACTCCTGCAGCCGGAAGTCCCGGCCCGGTGCCACCCCGAAGGGCAGGTCGATGGCCGGCTCCAGCTCGGTGACGACGCCGTCGCGCAGCCGCAACGGCGCGGGGTGCCCCGCGTTGACCAGGACGGCGGCGCCGGTGGTGAGGTCGACGTGCAGCAGTTGGCCGGTGACGAACTGGCCGGGCGCGGCGTGCTCGGCGACGGCGTCGTTGGCCGCCCGGGTCTGCGCTGCGAGGTCGACCCCGCGGCGGCGCTCGTTGCGCAGGCTGCCGACCAGGAGCGTGGCCAGCAGGGCCGCGGCGACGTCGTGGCCGACCGCGTCGGTGATGGAGACCTGCAGGCTGTGCCGGTCCAGGGACCAGTCGAAGGTGTCCCCGCCGACCGTGGCCGCCGGCTCCAGCCAGCCCGACACGGTGAACTGCCCGGCCTCGCAGGTGAACGACGCCGGGAGCAGGCGCCGCTGGATCTCCGCGGCCAGCGAGAAGGGCGTGGTGCGCTGCCCCCACTCGAAGAGGTCGGTGTGCCGGCGGTTGGCGATGAGCACGTAGGCCAGTGCGTGCCCGGCCGCGGCGACTGCGCCGAGCACCGCGGCGTCGGGCTCGGTGGCGAGCACCAGCTCGAGCACCCCGAGGGCGTCACCGCGGTCGGTCACCGGGACGAGCACGCGGTGCCCGCCGGCGACCGGGTCGACCGCGGCGCGCTGCGTGCGCAGCACCTCGCCGTGCCGGCTGCCGGCGAGCGCGACGGTGTCGGCGCTCTCGGTGCCTGCCGACCGCGTGGCGGCCCGACCGGGGACGACGGTGCCCAGCCGCACGAGGGAGTGCCCGGAGAAGTCCGCGATGAGGAAGGAGACCTCGCGGGCAGCGACGGCGGCCGACAGCTCGGCGGCCACGACCGTGACCGCGTCGACGGGAGCGGCGGCCTCGACCCGCTCGAGCAGGCCCCGCAGGTCCCAGGGCACCGCTGCGTCCACGGGCTCACCTCTCGCGTTCGGGGACGACGACGCCGGGCCGCCCCGAGGGGCGACCCGGCGTCGTCGGTGGGGTGGGGATCAGGCCGCGGCCTTGGTCTCCCAGAAGATCTTGTCGATCTCGGCGATGTAGTCGAGGAGCTTCTGGCCCTCGGCCGGGTCGACCGACTGCTTGGCACCCGAAGCACCGGCCTGCTTGGTGGCCTTGTTGAACAGCTCGTGCAGCTGCGGGTACTTCTCGAAGTGCGGGGGCTTGAAGTAGTCGGTCCACAGCACCCACAGGTGGTGCTTGACCAGGTCGGCCCGCTGCTCCTTGATGATCAGTGCACGCGTCTTGAAGACCTCGTCGTCGCTGCCCTGGTACTTCTCCTGCAGGGCCTTGACGGACTCGGCCTCGATGCGGGCCTGGGCGGGGTCGTACACGCCGCAGGGGAGGTCGCAGTGCGCGGTGGCCTCCACGGCGGAGAACAGGCTGAACAGCCGCATGGGTGTCCCTCCAGAAGCTCGTGGGATGGGTCGTCTGGGACCCTACTCGCGACGATCACGACCGACATGTCGAGCGGGGGACCGGTGGGCGACGTCCGTGCGCTGCCCACCCGCTGGGCGGTGGCCCGCGTGACCGGGCCGTCGATGTCGCCGACGGTGAAGCACGGGGACCGGTTGCTGGTGGTCCGCAGCTCCACCGCCGCGCCGGGGGACGTCGTCCTGGCCCGCTTCCCGGCCCGGCCCGAGCTGCTGGTGGTCAAGCGGGTGGTCCGGCCGGTCGAGGGCGGGTGGTGGGTGGCGGGCGACAACCCTCTGGTGACCGACGACAGCCGCGCGTTCGGGCCGGCGGTGGTGGTGGGCCGGGTGCTGCTGCGGACGTGGCCGCGGCCGGGGAGGTTGCCCAGATCACGTCCGTGAGCCGGCGCCGCGGCCCCGCTGCTGGCCTACGCTCCCGTACCCATGGGCTCAACGGAGAGTGTCATGACCAGCTCCACCGACCGGTTCGCCGACGACCCCGCCTTCGCGGTGCACGAGGGCGGCAAGCTCTCGGTGCGCACCAAGGGCGCCATCACGTCGATCGCCGACCTCGCCCTCACGTACACCCCGGGTGTAGCCCGCGTCTCCAGTGCCATCGCCGCCGAGCCCGAGCTCGCCCGCCGGTTCACCTGGGCCCCCCGCGTGGTCGCCGTCGTCTCCGACGGCACCGCCGTGCTCGGCCTGGGTGACATCGGGCCGGCCGCCGCGCTGCCGGTGATGGAGGGCAAGGCCTGCCTGTTCCGCGAGTTCGGCGACCTGGACTCGGTGCCGATCGTGCTCTCGACCACCGACGTCGACGAGATCGTGGCCACCGTGCTGGCCATCGCGCCCTCGTTCGGGGGGATCAACCTCGAGGACATCAGCGCGCCGCGCTGCTTCGAGGTCGAGGCCCGGCTCAAGGAGCAGCTGCACATCCCGGTCATGCACGACGACCAGCACGGGACGGCGATCGTGGTGCTCGCCGCGCTGCGCAACGCCGCACGGGTCACCGGCCGGCAGCTGGCCGACCTGCGGGTGGTGGTCTCCGGGGCCGGCGCGGCCGGGGTGGCCTGCACGAAGATCCTGCTCGAGGCAGGCATCGGCGAGATCGCCGTCGCCGACTCCAAGGGCCTGCTGCACGCCGGCCGCGAGGGGCTGACCGGTACCAAGCAGTGGCTGGTCGATCACACCAACCCGACCGGCCGCACCGGCACGATGGTCGACGCCCTCGCCGGCGCCGACGTGTACCTGGGCCTGTCCGGCGGATCGGTCGCCGAGGAGGCGATCGCGGCCATGGCCCCGGGCTGCATCGTGTTCTCGCTGGCCAACCCCACCCCCGAGGTCGACCCGCAGATGGCGGCGAAGTACGCCGCCGTGGTGGCCACCGGGCGCAGCGACCTGGCCAACCAGATCAACAACGTGCTGGCCTTCCCCGGGGTGTTCCGCGGGGCCATCGACGCCGGCGCCACGGCCATCACCGAGGGCATGAAGCTGGCTGCGGCCACCGCCATCGCCGACGTGGTGGGCTCCGACGTCCGGCCGGACTACATCGTGCCCTCGCCGCTGGACCGCCGGGTGGCCGAGGCCGTCGCGGCGGCGGTGGCCGACGCCGCCCGTGCCGAAGGGGTCGTGCGCAGCTGACCTCAGCCGGCGGCGGTGAACCCCTCCAGGACCGCCGCCGCCGGCATGTTCAGCCACAGCAGCACCACCGTCGCCACGACGAAGGCCGGCACGAGCAGCACCTTCTCGGTGAAGCCCCCGGTCTCCATCGGGGAGAACGCGACCTTCGCGCGGGGGCGGACCAGCCACACGAGCGGGACCGGCACCCCGCCGCAGGTCAGGAAGTCCCCGGCGATGTGCACCAGCACGCCCAGCGCCACCGCCCACGGCAGCCACATGGGGCTCGGGCTGTGGGCCAGCAGCAGCCAGGCCCCGCCCCACGAGAGCACGAGGTTGCCGACCACCGTCTCCTCGAACCGCCCGGGGACGACGACGTGCAGCGCCCGGAGCGCGAGGCCGATGGCCAGCGCGAGCAGCAGCATCGAGGCCCAGAACACCTGGGCGGCCGCCAGTGCCAGCCCGCCGAACGCCAGCGGGGCGAGCACCGCGTCGTGGGTGCCGTGCCGGTGCCCACCGGTCAGCTTCCCGACGATGCCCGAGGGCACCTCGGTGAGCGGTCCCCACATGCGCGAGATGGTCGATCCGCGCTGGTCCAGGTCCGGGAGCATCGCCATCCCGCCGACGGCGGCCACCCAGCTCAGCTGGGCGACGGTGCCCGAGAGGGGCGCGACCGGGAGGGTGGCCGCGCCGACGGCGAGCCCGGACAGGGCGTGGGAGTGACCGAGCACCTACCCATGGTCAGCACTGCACCCATTGATCATGCAGAACCGCACGGGCGACACGCCGGAGCCCGGCGCGCCACCGGTGCCGAACTGCATGATCAACCAGGGGGGCCCGCGACGCTCAGTCCTCGTCGTCGTCGCCCGTCCCGCCGCGGGCCAGCCAGGTGGCCAGCCGCTCGACGGGTACCTCGAAGTCGGGGAACTCGTCGACGAAGGCCTGCAGCTGGTCACCCAGCCAGGCGAGGGAGACCTCCTCCTCGCCCCGGCGGGTGACCAGCTCCTCGATGCCGCGGTCGGTGAAGTACACGGCTGCTACCCCGACCTACTGCGCGAAGGCGCGGCGGACCAGGTCCTTCTGCTCGGCCTCGTGCACCTTGGCCGAACCGACCGCGGGGCTCGCGGAGGCCTTGCGGCTCACCACGGACAGCGTCTTCCCGGCCGGCAGCTCGGCGGGCAGGTTGACCGCCATGAACTGCCAGGCACCCATGTTGGCCGGCTCCTCCTGCACCCACACGACCTCGGCGGCGTTCGGGTACCGCTCCAGCGCCTGCACCAGCTCGCTGGTGGGCAGCGGGTAGAGCTGCTCGACCCGCACGACCGCGACGTCGTCGGTGCCCTCGGCCTCGCGGGCGGCGAGCAGGTCGTAGGCGACCTTGCCGCTGCACAGCAGCACCCGGCGCACGGCGGCGTCCTCCAGCGGCTCCCCACCCACGCCCGGGTCGCCCAGCACGGGACGGAAGCGCTCGTCGGTGAAGTCCTCGACCGCGCTGACCGCGGCCTTGGCGCGCAGCAGCGACTTGGGGGTGAAGACCACCAGCGGGCGGTGGGTCTCCGACAGCGCCTGGCGGCGCAGCAGGTGGAAGTAGTTCGCCGGGGTCGAGCAGTTGGCGACGGTCATGTTGTTCTCGGCGCACATCTGCAGGAACCGCTCGGGCCGGCCGCTGGAGTGGTCGGGGCCCTGGCCCTCGAGGCCGTGCGGGAGGAGCAGGACGACACCCGACCGCTGGCCCCACTTGGCCTCGCCCGAGGAGATGAACTCGTCGATGATCAGCTGCGCACCGTCGACGAAGTCGCCGAACTGGGCCTCCCACAGCACCAGCGCCTCGGGGCGGGCCACGGAGTACCCGTACTCGAACCCGACCGCGGCGTACTCGCTGAGCAGCGAGTCGTAGACGAAGAAGCGCGCCTGGTCGTCGGAGAGGTTCGCGATCGGCGTGTACTCCTTGGCGTCCTCGCGGTCGATGAGCACCGAGTGCCGCTGCACGAAGGTGCCGCGGCGGGAGTCCTGCCCGGCCAGCCGGACCGGCACGCCCTGCATGAGCAGCGAACCGAAGGCCAGCAGCTCGCCCATGGCCCAGTCGATGCCGCCCTCGCTGACCATGGCGGCCCGGCGCTCGAGCATCTTCTGCAGCTTGGGGTGGACGGTGAAGTCCTGCGGCAGCGAGACGTGGGCGTCGCCGATGGCCTTGAGCACCTCGGCGGTGATCGCGGTCTTGGCCGACTCCGAGGGGCGCTGGTCGACCGGGCGCACCTGCTTGGAGGAGTCCTGCGCGTCGTGGGTCTCGGCGAAGGCCCGCTCGAGCTGCCCGCGGTAGTCCTTCAGGGCCTCCTCGGCCTCGGCGAGGGTGATGTCGCCACGACCCACCAGCGCCTCGGTGTAGAGCTTCCGGACCGAGCGCTTGCGGTCGATGATGTCGTACATCAACGGCTGGGTCATCGAGGGGTCGTCGCCCTCGTTGTGGCCGCGGCGGCGGTAGCAGACCATGTCGATGACGACGTCCTTGCGGAACGCCTGGCGGTAGTCGACGGCCAGCCGTGCGACCCGGACGCACGCCTCGGGGTCGTCGCCGTTCACGTGGAAGACCGGAGCACCGATCATCCGGGCGACGTCGGTGGAGTAGAGGCTGGAGCGGGCCGCGGCCGGGCTGGTGGTGAAGCCGACCTGGTTGTTGACCACGACGTGCACCGTGCCGCCGGTGCGGTAGCCGCGCAGCTGCGAGAGGTTGAGGGTCTCGGCGACCACACCCTGGCCGGCGAACGCGCTGTCGCCGTGCAGCAGCACGGGCAGCACGGTGAAGCCGTCGTTGCCCTTGTCCAGCATGTCCTGCTTCGCCCGCACGATGCCCTCGAGCACGGGGTTGACCGCCTCGAGGTGGCTCGGGTTGGAGGTCAGCGAGACGGTGATGCCGGCATCGCGCGAGGGGTGCTGGAAGTGGCCGGTGGCGCCGAGGTGGTACTTGACGTCGCCGGACCCCTGCACCGTGCCCGGGTCGATGTTGCCCTCGAACTCGCCGAAGATCTTGGAGTAGGGCTTCTGCAGCACGTTGGCCAGCACGTTCAGCCGGCCGCGGTGCGGCATGCCGATGGCGACCTCGTCGAGCTCGTACTCGGTGGAGGCGACCAGCACCTCGTCGAGCAGCGGGATGACCGACTCGCCGCCCTCGAGGGAGAACCGCTTCTGCCCGACGTACTTGGTCTGCAGGAACGTCTCGAAGGCCTCGGCGGCGTTGAGCCGGCTCAGCACGTGCTTCTGCTTGGCCCGGTCAGGGGCGTCGTGCTTGACCTCGATGCGCTTCTGGAGCCACTCGCGCTCCTCGGGGTCGGTGATGTGCATGTACTCGATGCCGACCGTGCGGCAGTACGAGTTGCGCAGGACGCCGAGGACGTCGCGCAGCGGCATCACCTTCTCGCCGGCGAACCCGCCGACCGGGAACTGCCGGTCGAGGTCCCACAGCGTGAGGCCGTGCCGGGTGATGTCGAGGTCGGGGTGCGTGCGCACCTTGAACTCGAGGGGGTCGGTGTCGGCCATGAGGTGCCCGTTGCGCCGGTAGGCCTCGATGAGCTCGACGACCCGGGCACCCTTGTCGATCTGGCCCTCGTGCCGGACGGTGACGTCGGGCACCCAGCGGACCGGCTCGTAGGGGATGCGCAGCGAGGCGAAGACGCCGTCGTAGAAGCCGTCCTCGCCCAGCAGCAGCCCGTGCAGCCGGCGCAGGAAGTCCCCGGACTGCGCGCCCTGGATGATCCGGTGGTCGTAGGTCGAGGTCAGCGTGATCGTCTTGGCGACCGCGAGGTCGGTGAGCGTCTCGGGGCTCATGCCCTGGAACTCGGCCGGGTAGTCCATCGCGCCGACGCCGACGATCGTGCCCTGGCCGGTGGTCAACCGGGGGACCGAGCGGTTGGTGCCGACCGTGCCGGGGTTGGTCAGGCTGACCGTGGTGCCGGTGAAGTCGTCCATCGTCAGCTTGCCGCCGCGGGCGCGCCGGATGACGTCCTCGTAGGCGCCCCAGAAGGCGGCGAAGTCCATCTCCTCGGCGGCCTTGATGTTGGCCACGACGAGGGAGCGCGAGCCGTCGGCCTTGGGGAGGTCGATGGCCAGGCCGAAGTTGACGTGCTCGGGCTGCACGACGTGGGGCTTGCCGTCGACCTCGGCGAACGCGGCGTTCATCTCGGGGAAGTCGTCGAGCGCGCGCACCAGGGCGTAGCCGATGAGGTGGGTGAAGGACACCTTGCCCCCGCGGGAGCGGGCGAGGTGGTTGTTGATCACGATGCGGTTGTCGACCAGCATCTTGGCCGGCACGGCGCGCACGCTGGTGGCGGTGGGCACCGTCAGCGAGGCGTTCATGTTCTTCACGACGCTGGCGGCGGCGCCGCGCAGGACGGTGCGCTGCGGGCCCTCGGAGGCGGCGGGGGCGGGCTTCTCGGCGGGCTTCACGGGCTTCTCCTGGGGGGCCGGCGCGGCGGCGGGGGCAGACGGCGCCGGGGTGGCGGGCTGCTTCTGCGCAGCCGGTGCGGCGGGGGCGGCGGGGGCTGCCGGGGCTGGCTGGGCTGCCGGCTCCGGGGTCCGCTGCGCGGGGGCCTGCTGTGCAGGGGCCTTGGGGGCCGGGGCCTGCTGGGCTGGGGCCTGCTGGACTGGGGCTTGCGGGGCAGCGGCCTGCGGGGCAGGAGCCGTCGCTGCGGCCGCCTGCTGGGCGGCCGGTGCGACGTCGGCGGCCGGCTTGTAGTCGTCGAAGAAGTCGTGCCAGGCCTGGTCGACGCTCCCCGGGTCGGCGAGGTACTGCTGGTACATCTCCTCGACCAGCCACTCGTTGGTGCCGAATCCGGCCGCCGCGGAGGACGTCGCCGAGGACTGGGATGAGTTCACGCTTGACACGGGGTCGAGTGCCTTCTTCGTCTGTGGACGTCGTTGGACCGGTGGTCGATGCTACCGGCCGGAACGGGCCGGGGCCGTCAACGAGGTGATCCCGCTGACGTGCTCCGGCTCACGTACGGCCGGGTCCTGCGCTAGTCATCGGCAGGGGAGTGCTCCAGCAGGTCGACCAGTGCGTCCTGCGGGGTGGGGGTGCCGTCGCCGGCCGCCCGGTCGCGGGCCGCGGCCACCCGGGCGATGTCCAGCGCGGTGGCGCCGTCGGAGGTGGTGGCCTCCCGGTCGGCGCCGGCGGCGAGCAGGGCCCGTACGGACTCGAGGTGGCCGACCTCGACGGCGGCGTGCAGGGCGGTGCGCCCGGTCTCGGGGTCGCGCCGGTCGACGCGGGCACCGGCGGTGAGCAGCTGCTGCACGATCTCCGGCTGCCCGGCGTGCGCTGCGGCCAGCAGCGCGCCGTCGTCGGGGTCGGCACCGCGGTCGAGCAGCAGCTGCACCGCGGAAGCGGAACCGCCGAGGGCGGCGAACTGCAGCAGCGAGGTCTCGGCGTCGTCGTGGACCGAGGACTCCCCGGAGTCCAGCCGGGCGGCCAGCCGAGCGGTGTCGCCGAGGTAGGCCGCGGCGGCGCCGTCGGGCTGGGCGCCGCGGGCCAGCAGGGGGTCCACGAGCTCGGGGGCGTGGTCGAGGGCGACGTGCAGCGGGGTGCGGTCGTGCTCGGTGCGGGCCTCCAGGTCGGCCCCGGCCTCCAGCAGGGCGTCGACGACGTCGCCGCGGCCCTCGGCCACCGCGACGTGCAGCGGGGTCCAGCCGTCCTGGCCGGCCCGCTCGACGGTGGCCGACAGCAGGCGCGGCTGGGCGCGCACGGCGGTGCGGACGGCCTCGGTGTCGCCGGCCGCGACCAGCCCGGCCAGCCGCTGGGCGGTCATCCGCAGCGCCCGCAGCTCCCCGGTGCTGGGGCCGGGGGTGGCCGTGGTCGGCGTCTGCTCGGTCATCGGTGCACCCTCATCGCTCGTCGTTCGCGGTCTCGCGGTGGCCCGGCCCGGGGGTCAGACCACGTCGCGGCGCACGGCCAGGACGGTCCCCAGCACGGCGGCGACCAGACCGTATCCGAGGAGCAGCAGCCCGCCCTGCCAGGCGGTCAGGAGATCGATCCCACCGCCACCGCCCGTGCCGGTCATCGCGGCCAGCGCCCCGCCGGGGAGGAAGCGGTAGGCGTCGGCGGTGGCCGGGATGCTGGCGATGATCGACTCGACGACGAACAGGTACACCAGCGAACCGACGACCGCGCCGACCTGGTTGCGCACCAGGGCGCCGACGCCGACGCCGATGACGGCGAACACGACCAGCGCCAGGCCGGACCGGCCCAGGGTGCCCAGGGTGTCGGCCGTCCAGTCGGGGGCCGCGCCGCGGGCGCTGCCGTAGCCGGAGGCGACCGCCACGGTGACGGCCACGACCACGGCCGCGACGGCGACGCCGGCGACCGCGTAGGCCAGGAGCTTGGCCACCACGACCCGGCCCCGCCGGGGCGTGACGAGGAACGTGGGGGTCGCGGTGCGGTGCCGGTACTCCTGGGTCATGCCGATGATGCCCAGCACCAGCGGGATGACCGCGACCTGGGCGGGGACGCCGGCGACCACCTCGGTGAACTCGGGGGAGCCCACCGGCGGGAGGCCGTTCTGGGCGCCGGCCAGCGCGGTGAACAGCGCGGTGAAGCCACCACCCATGAGGGCGGCGACCAGCAGGAGCCAGAAGAAGACCTTGGTGCTGAGCAGCTTGGTCCACTCGGCGCGGACGAGGTCGACAGCGGCGTTCACGAGGCGCTCCCCGAGGTGGCGGCGTACTGCTCGGCGCCGGCGGTGAGCCGGAAGTAGACCTCTTCGAGGCCGGAGGTGCGGGCGGAGAGCTCGTGCAGCTCGACCCCGGCGACGAAGGCCCGGTGGCCGATCTCGTCGGTGGTCAGCCCGGACACCTGGAGGGCGCCGGGCCCGGCGGTGGTGACCGCGACCCCGGGTCCGGCCACGGCCGCGGCCAGGGCGTCGGCCTGCGGGGTGCGCACGGTGACGGTGCCGGCCGATTCCCGGCGCAGCTCGTCCAGGCTGCCCTCGCGGACCAGCTTGCCCGCGCCCACGATCACGACGCGGTCGGCGGTCTGCTCGACCTCGGAGAGCAGGTGCGAGGAGATGAGCACGGTGCGGCCCTCGTCGTGGGCCAGGTGCCGCAGGAACCCGCGCAGCCACTGGATGCCCTCGGGGTCCAGGCCGTTGGCCGGCTCGTCGAGCACCAGCACCCGGGGGTCGCCGAGCAGGGCGGTGGCCAACCCGAGCCGCTGGCGCATGCCCAGGGAGTAGTTGCCGGCCTTGCGGCGGGCGGCGGGGGTCAGCCCGACGCGGGCGAGCACCTCGTCGGCGCGGCTGGCCGGCAGGCCGGCGGCCCGGCAGTAGACGCGCAGGTGGTCGCGGCCGCTGCGGCCGGGGTGGAACGCGGTCTCCAGGACGGCGCCCACGTGGCGTGCCGGCTGCCGCAGCGCAGCGTAGGGCGTGCCGCCGATCGTGGTGGTGCCGCGGTCGGGGGTGATGAGCCCGAGCGCCATGCGCAGGGTGGTGGTCTTCCCGGCGCCGTTGGGGCCGAGGAACCCGGTGACCTGGCCGGGCTCGACGGTGAAGCTCAGGGAGTCCACGGCGGTCACGGAGCCGAAGGTCTTGGTGAGGCCACGGACCTCCACCCGACCCGGGTCCGGTGCTGTCTCGGTGCTGATGACGCCTCCTCGGTGGTGCCGCCGACCGGCGGTGCCCATCCAACCGCACCGGCCGGTACCGGAATCACCTGTGACCGGCGGACACACCTGGCGGGCGGGCCGTGCCGCGGTCCGCTACGTTCCGCCTGTGACTGCCTATCGCACCGTCGTGGTCGGCACCGACGGCTCGGAGTCCTCGCTGCGCGCGGTGACCCGGGCCGGCGCCCTCGCGGGGGCGTGCGGGGCCACCCTGGTCATCGCCTGCGCCTACCTGCCCACCGACCCCGACGACCGCGAGGTCCGCGGGGCCGCCGACGTCCTGAAGGACGAGGCCTACCAGGTCATGGGCTCCTCCCCGGCCGAGGAGACCGTCCGCACGGCGTACGAGCGGGCCTCGGCCGCCGGGGCCGGGGACGTGCGCACCGTCGCCGTCGTGGGCTCGCCGGTCGAGGCGCTGCTCGACGTCGTCCGGCGCGAGTCCGCCGACCTGCTGGTCGTCGGCAACCGCGGGTTGGCCGGCATCAAGGGGCGGCTGCTGGGCTCGGTCCCGGCCGACGCCACGCGACGGTCGTCGGTGGACGTGCTCGTCGTGCACACCACGGACTGACGCAGGACCCGACCCTGGACGCCGTCCCCGACGCCCGTGCGGCGCTGGACCGCCTGCTGCTGGGCGGCCCGCGGCGCTGGACGCGGGCGGAGGTGGCCCAGCGGGCCGGGGTGGACCCCGAGCGCACGCAGCGGCTGTGGCGGGCCCTGGGCTTCGCCGACGTGGGCGACGACGAGGAGGTCTTCACCGACGCCGACGTCGAGGCCCTCACGACCCTCGGGGCGCTGATCGACTCGGGCTTCGTCGACCAGGACAGCGAGGCCTCGGTGGCCCGGGCGATCGGGCAGTCGCTGTCGCGGCTGGCCGACTGGCAGACCGACATGCTCGCCGCGCTGCTGCGGGACCGCCTCGACGACGCCGTCGACACCGTGCGGGCGGCCGAGCTGCTGCTGCCGCTGCTGCGGGAGGTGCAGGACTACGTGTGGCGTCGGCACCTGTCGGCCAACGCCGAACGGTTGCTGGCGGCCGACCCCGGGGCGGCGGTCGACCGGCGGGAGCTGGCCGTCGGGTTCGCCGACCTGGTCGGCTACACCTCCCGCAGCCGCGGGATGGGCGGGCGCGAGCTGGGCGCCATGGTCGAGGACTTCGAGGGGCTGGCCGCCGACCTGGTCGCCCGGCACCACGGCCGGGTGGTGAAGACCGTCGGCGACGGTGTGCTCTTCACCTGCACCTCGGCGGTCGACGCCGTCGAGATCGGGCTGCGCATGCCCGACGAGTGGGCCGCGTCCGACCGGCCGCCGTTGCGGGTGGGGGCGGCCTTCGGGCCGGTGCTGACCCGCCTGGGCGACGTCTACTCGCCGGTGGTGAACCTGGCCAGCCGGCTGACCTCGCTGGCCCGGCCGGGCACCCTGCTGGTCGACCAGGACCTCGCCCGGTCCCTGCGCGGGCTGCGTCCCTACCGCGTCCGCCCGCTGCGCCGGGTGTCGGTGCGCGGCTACGACCACCTGCAGCCCTGGCTGGTCCGCCGACGTCCCGGTGCCCCGGCCCCCGGCGAGGACACCGGCCCCTTCGAGGACTTCCTCGACGACTACGCGGACGACGTCCTCGGCGAGACCACGGGTCCCTGACGAGCGGGGGGCCGCAGGCCTCCCCGAGGAAGGGCGGGTGGGCTCAGCGGAGCCGGGACGGCACCTGACCGCGGTCGGAGCGCGCAGCGCGACAATGTGCACCGTGAGCGCAACGCTGGTCGCCCGAGGCCTGGCCGCCGGGCACGGCACCAAGGTCCTGTTCGCCGGCCTCGACCTGGTCGTGGCCCCCGGCGACGTCGTCGGGCTGGTCGGGGTGAACGGGGCGGGCAAGTCGACCCTGCTGCGCACCCTGGCCGGCCTGCTCCCGGCCGAGGAGGGCGGGATCAGCCTGTCCCCGCCCTCGGCGACGGTCGGGTACCTGCCGCAGGAGCACGAGCGCCGCGACGGCGAGACCGTGCTGGGGGCGTTGGCCCGGCGCACCGGGGTCGCCCGGGCCCAGCGGGAGATGGACGACGCGCTGGCGGCCCTGACCGCCGGCACCCCCGACGACGGGTATGCCGACGCCCTCGAGCGCTGGCTGGCCCTGGGCGGCGCCGACCTGGACGACCGCGTCGCGGAGGTGCTGGCCTCGGTGGCCCCCGGCGTCGCCGCGGATGCACCGATGACCGGGCTCAGCGGCGGGCAGGCGGCCCGGGTGGGGCTGGCCGCGCTGCTGCTGTCCCGCTACGACGTCCTGCTGCTCGACGAGCCCACCAACGACCTGGACCTGGCCGGGCTCGACCAGCTCGAGTCCTTCGTGCGGGGCCTGCGCACCGGGGTCGTGCTGGTCAGCCACGACCGCGAGTTCCTCGCCCGCACGGTCACCCGGGTGGTCGAGCTCGACCTCGCCCAGCAGCTGGTGCGGGTGCACGACGGCGGCTACGAGGCGTACCTGGTCGAGCGCGAGGTCGCCCGTCGGCACGCCCGCGAGGAGTACGAGGAGTTCGCCGACACCAAGGCCGGGCTCGAGGCGCGCGCCCGCATGCAGAAGAACTGGATGGCCAAGGGCGTCCGCGACTCGATCAAGAAGAGCAAGGACGGCGACAAGCACATCAAGGCCGCCCAGCGGGCCTCGTCGGAGAAGCAGGCCGCGAAGGCCAAGCAGACCCAGCGGATAATCGAGCGGCTCGACGTCGTCGAGGAGCCCCGCAAGGAGTGGGAGCTGCGCATGGAGATCGCCGCGGCGCCACGGGCCGGCGCGGTGGTGGCCACCCTGCGCGGCGCGGTGGTGCGGCGCGGTGGTTTCCAGCTCGGTCCGGTGGACCTGCAGGTCGACTGGGGCGACCGGCTGGCCATCACCGGCGGCAACGGCGCGGGCAAGTCGACGCTGCTGGCCGCGCTGCTCGGCCGGGCCGAGCTCGCGGAGGGGACGGCGTCGCTGGGGTCGGGTGTGCGCCTCGGGGAGGTCGACCAGGCCCGCCGCAGCTTCCTGGGCGACCTGCCGCTGTCGGCCGCCTTCGGTGCCGAGGTGCCCGACCTCCCCGACGCCGAGGTGCGCACCCTGCTGGCGAAGTTCGGCCTGCGGGCCGACCACGTGGTGCGCCCGGCGGGCTCCTTGAGCCCGGGGGAGCGCACCCGGGCGGCGCTGGCGCTGCTGCAGGCCCGCGGGGTGAACGTGCTGGTGCTCGACGAGCCCACCAACCACCTCGACCTGCCGGCCATCGAGCAGCTCGAGCAGGCGCTGGCCGACTACACCGGCACGCTGCTGCTGGTCACCCACGACCGCCGCATGCTCGACGCGGTGGCGGTCACCCGCCGCTTGTCGGTCAGCGGGGGGCGGGTGTCCGAGGGCTGACGCCGGCCGAGCTGTCGGTCCCGGCGTGGGTGCGTGGCCGGCGCGGGTGGCTGATCGGCCGCGGCGGGTCGGCCTCGAGCACCTGGGCCACGGCGTACTCGGCCAGCGCGGCCACCTCGGCGGCGGTGCCGCCGCGGGGGTCGATGGCCGGCAGCGCCTGCACCTCGAGGACCAGCTCGGTGGCGCCGAGCACGCGGGCGGCGCTCCGCCACCACGACTCGCCCGTCAGGTGCGCCGTCACGGTGGTCGGCCGGTCGGCGGCCCGGGCGCGCACGACGACCGGGCAGACGGGCACGCCGGCGGCCAGGGCCGGGGCGACCGCGGCCGGGCGGAAGCGGCCGAGCTCGGTGCCGCAGCTGGGCTCGGCCTCGGGTCGGACGAGCACGCTGCGGCCGGCGGCCAGGGCCTCGGTCACCTGGTCGGTGCGCACGGTGGGCAGCCCGGGCCAGACCGCGCCCTCCTGGCTGGGGACGGCGGGCACGGCGGTGCGCAGCGCGAGGTCGTCGACCCAGGAGACGCGGTTGGCCACGACCAGCACCGGCCCGGTCGGCCACGCCACGGCCGCTGGTCGCACGGCCACCCGCACCCCGGCGGCGGTCAGCAACCGGGCCGAGGTGCACACGGCGTGGCGCCGTCCGTCACCGGCCGGCGGGCGGGCCGAGGCGCGGGCCAGCGCGGCGGCCAGCGCCACGGCCCGGCGGCGGCGCAGGCCCGGCGGCGCGGTGGGGGAGACGTCGGCGAGGCAGTGGGTCGAGCAGGGGCCGGTGCTCATGCCGCCACGGTGGGCCGCGCAGGTGGCCGGCGGGTGACCGCCGTCCCACCACGACACGACCGGGACCGGTCAACCTGTGCGGCGGTCCAGCGTCGTCCAGGCGAGGGTGAGCACCGCCAGCGCGGCCAGCGCCCCCAGCAGCGCCGGGTAGGGCGCGACGGCGGTCAGCGCCGCCAGCACCAGCGGGGCGGCGAAGCCCAGGTAGGTGAGGGCGTAGAACACCCCGGTCAGCCCGGCGAGCTCGTGCGGGGCGGCCACCCGCTGGGTCTCCAGCAGCCCGGCGACCAGGCAGCAGCCGTAGCCGGCGCCCAGCAGCAGCGCGGTGGGCAGCAGCAACCACGGGGTGGGGGACAGGGCGTACCCGACCGCGACGAGCAGCCCGGCGGCCACCGCCGCCGTGCCCGCCCGGGCGGCCGGCCGGGTGTCGTGCGCAGCCAACCGGCGGGCCAGCGGTTGCACGAGCACGCCGGTGCCCAGGGTGAGGCCGGCGACCACGGCGTTCACCGCGACCGCGTACTCCGCGGCGGCACCCCCGGCGCCCACCAGCAGGCCGGGCAGCACGGCCAGCGAGACGGTCGCCGCGGTGAACACCCAGGGGGCGACCGGGGACACCAGCCGCCGGAAGCGGGGCTCGCGCACCGAGGACACCCGCAGGGCCCTGCGGAGGGGGACGGCGGTGTCGGCCCGCGGCACCGTCTCCGGCGCCCGCCAGAGCGGCACCAGCACCGCGAGGGCGAGCACGAGGTGCGGGAGGTAGGCGACGGTGAGCGGGTGCGGCGCCCACTGCGCCACCAGGCCGGCGACCAGCGGGCCGAGACCGAAGCCGGCCGACAGCGCGGTCGCGGCCCGCTTCGCCCCGGTGCCGGGCACGGTGGTGGGGTCCCAGGCCGGCCCCGACAGCTCCCGCACCCAGGCGCTCCCGGCGGCGAACGCGGCGCCGCTGGCCAGACCGGCGAGCAACCGGCCGGCGTAGAGGGCCCACAGGTGGTCCAGCAGCAGCACCGCCGTCGCGAGGACCGAGACCACGGCGGCGACCCGCAGCACCGGGCCGCGCCCGCGGGCGTCGGACACCGGGCCCAGCACGAGCAGGGCCGGGATGAGGCCCAGGGCGTAGACCCCCACCAGGGCCGAGACGTCGACCGTGGACAGCCCCTCGTCGCGCCGGTAGGCGACCAGCAGGCTCACGAACTGGTTGGCGCCCCAGCCGATGGCGAACATGGTCAGGGCCACCGGCACCCACGCCCGCGGGCGGACCGCGACCGGTGCGGTCATGCCGGGGTGGGGGTCTCGACCACGGCCTTCAGGCGCTGCAGGCTCGTGGCCAGGTTGCGACGCTGGAAGTCGGCGAACGGGCCGCGGGTGGCGACGGCGTCGAACACCCGGGCGACGGCGTCGGGCATGGTGCGGTCGTCGGTCCAGGTCTGGGTGACCCGGGTGCCCGAGCCGCCGCCGGGCAGCTCGGCGGGCTCCAGGCGGTGCTCCCACGTGGCGATGCGGGTGCGCAGCCGGCGGCGGGCGCCGCCGATGGCCCGCACCCGGAAGGCGAAGCGCTCGCCGGGTTCGGCCGCGGTCACGACGCACTCGGTGATCCAGCGGAACCCGCGCCGCTCGTTGGCGCCGGTGAACACCGCGCCGACCGGCAGCGGGCCCGCGCCGCCGGTGCGGGCGCCGCGGTTCTCCGGGCTCCACTCGGGCGTGCGGGTCGGGTCGGCGACGACCGCGTAGACCGCGGCCGGGGTGGCGGCCGCGAGCACCGAGTCGCTGACCGTGCGCTGCCGAGCCATGCGGGACCCCCGTCGTCCGGTGCTGGACGCACGACGGGCCGGATCCTGGTGGATCCGGCCCGGTGCGTGCGTGCCCCCGGCAGGATTCGAACCTGCGCCCCTGCCTCCGGAGGGCAGTGCTCTATCCCCTGAGCTACGGGGGCTCGTGTGTGGGGTTGCGACTCAGGACGCTATCAGCCGCTCAGGGGGCAGGGAGCGGGGACCCCCCACGGGCGGCGAGCATCGTCGCCATCGTCCCGGTCTCGGCGGTCTGGGTCTCCACGATCGACCGGGCCAGCCCCCGCACGACGGCCTCGGAGGCGTGCGCGGCGCCGTACTCCGCCATCTCCAGACCGCCCTGGTGGTGCCGGATCATCAGCTGGAGGAACAGCACGTCGAAGTCCTCGCCGGTGGCCGCCCGCAGCTGCGCGAGCTCGTCCTCGGTGGCCATGCCCGGCATCAGCCCGCCGGAGGAGTGGTCGTGCATCGACGAGCCCATCCAGGACATGTCGTTGCGGCCGGTCACCGGCAGGCCCCAGAGGGTCAGCCAGCCCTGCATGCGGCCGACCTGGTTGAGCTGGGTCTGGGAGATGTCGAAGGCCAACGACTGCACCTCCGGGTCGCTGCTGCGCGCCGCGGCCAGGTTCGCCATCTCGACGGCCTGCAGGTGGTGGTGGCTCATGTCCAGCGAGAACCCGGCGTCCACCGAGCCCGCGCCGGGGGAGTCGGTGCGCCCGATGCCCAGCCCGACGGCGAGCGCGCCGCCGATCACGACCAGCCCGGCCGCGATGACGGCCACCAGGCCCCCGACCAGCCATCGCCGGCCGGTCGGGGCCCCCGTCGCACCGGTCCTGGGGGTGGCGTCGTCGGGCTGCACGGTGGACCTCAGTTCGTCGTGGTGGCGGCGGGGTCGGTCGAGGGCTCGGTCGCCTCGGTGGCCGGGGCCGCGGAGTCGGTGGTCGGGGCGTCGCTCTCGCCGATCGGCGCGCTGGTCGCGTCGGCGGGCAGCGGGTTCGCCGCGAAGTCCGGGTTCTGGCAGCTGGCGCCGACCTCGGGGTACAGCGACGTGCCGTCGGCGTCCGAGCCGTAGGTGAAGAAGTCGACGTACTGCTGGATGCGGGGGTCGTCGGCCGAGTCGACGCCCAGGCGGTGGTTCCACGACGAGAGGCTGATCGGGGTGTTCAGGTCCGAGGCGGTGGCCAGCCCGGTGTAGGGCGAGAGCATGAGGCCCGAGTTGCCCTCGACCACGTCGGCGAGCTCCTGCACGTCGTCGCTGCTGACCACGTCGGGGTCGTAGGTGATCCACACCGCGCCGTGCTCCAGGGAGTGGACGGCGTTCTCGTGCCGGATGTTGATGTCGTAGACGGTGCCGGTGCAGTCGGCCCAGTACGGGTCGTGCGGACCACCCACCGGGGGGTTCTCGGTGTAGCTCACGTTCGTCGTGACGTGCTCCTGGCCCGCGGCGTAGTCGAACGCCTGCACGCCCTGGATCTGGTCGGCGGCGGTGATCTCGTCCGCCTTCGACTTGTTCACCGCGTAGACGGCGTAGCCGATGACGGCGCCGGCGAACACCACGACCGCCACCGCGGCCGCGATCAGGCCCCACGGCTTGGGCTTGGCCACGACCGCCTGCTGCGGGCGGGTGCGGCCACCCTTGCCGCCGGGGCCCTTGCCCGCGCCCTTCCCGGCCGCGCTGGAGCCGCCGAGGCCCTTGCCCGCCGGGGTGGCCTGGCGTCCGCCGGCCCCCTTGCCGGGGGTGCGCCGGGCGGGCGCGTTCTTCTCGGGCTTCTGGTCCTCGGGCAAGACCTCTCCAGTTCCGTTCGGGGGACGCCGGCCGCGACGGCGGTGCGCCGACGGGGCAGCGGGGCGGCCAGCGCGCGAGTCTAGGCGCGCCACCTGTGCGCACCGGCGGTTGTGACGCCGCCCACGGGTCGGCCACCAGGACCAACGGCGTAGGCAACCCGGTGGTTCCGTTCTTCTACGATCACCAGGTGACACCCGAGCAGCTCAGTGCCCTCGTCCGCGTCGTCGTCGCCGGGGCCGTCGAGCGCGGCGACCTCGCCGTGGCCGTCCCCGACGACGTCGTGGTGGAGCGTCCGCGCAACCCCGAGCACGGCGACTACGCCACCACCGTGGCCCTCAAGCTGGCCAAGCAGGCCGGCCGCCCGCCGCGCGAGGTCGCCGAGGTGCTGGCCGCTGCGCTGCGCGAGCAGCCGGGCATCGCCCGTGTCGACGTCGCCGGCCCCGGCTTCCTCAACGTCACCTTTGCGCAGGGTGCGCTGGGCCAGATCGCCCTCGACGCGGTGACCGCGGGGGAGTCCTACGGCCGCACCGGTGCGCTGGCCGGCCAGCGGATCAACCTCGAGTTCGTCTCGGCCAACCCGACCGGCCCGGTGCACATCGGGGGCACCCGGTGGGCGGCGGTCGGCGACGCGCTGGGTCGCCTGCTCACCGCCAGCGGTGCCGACGTCAGCCGCGAGTACTACTTCAACGACGCCGGCTCCCAGATCGACCGGTTCGCCCGCAGCCTGGTCGCCGCGGCCCACGGCCGCCCGGCGCCGGAGGACGGCTACGCCGGGGACTACATCGGCGAGATCGCCGCCGCGGTGGTCGCCGCCGAGCCGGGGGTGACCGACCTGCCGGCCGAGGCCGAGCAGGAGCGGTTCCGGGTGCACGGCGTCGACCTCATGTTCACCGAGATCAAGCAGTCGCTGGCCGAGTTCGGCGTCGTGTTCGACACCTACTTCTCCGAGGCCACCCTGCACGCCTCCGGTGCGCTGGAGAAGGTCGTCGGCACCCTGCGCGAGCGCGGCCACGTCTACGAGGCCGACGGGGCCACCTGGCTGCGCACCACCGACTTCGGCGACGACAAGGACCGTCCGCTGATCAAGAGCGACGGCGACTGGACGTACTTCGCGGCCGACTGCGCCTACTACCAGGACAAGCGCGACCGGGGCTTCGACAAGGTCGTGATCATGCTCGGCGCCGACCACGCCGGGTACGTCGGGCGGTACAAGGCGCTGGTCAGCGCCCTGGGCGACGACCCGGCGCAGAACCTCGAGATCCTGCTCGGCCAGCTGGTCAACCTGGTGCGCGACGGCCAGCCCCTGCGCATGAGCAAGCGGGCCGGCACGGTCATCACGCTCGCCGACCTCGTCGAGGCCGTCGGCGCCGACGCCGCCCGCTACGCCCTGGCCCGGGCCTCGGTCGACCAGCAGATCGACCTGGACCTGGACCTGTGGAGCAGGGCGGCCAGCGACAACCCGGTCTTCTACGTCCAGTACGCCCACGCCCGCATCGCCTCGCTGCTGCGCGGCGCGGCCGACCTGGGCATCGAGCTGGGGACGGCGGCCGACGTGGTGGCCACCGAGCTCGCGCACCCCCGCGAGGTCGACCTGCTCCGGGCGATCGCCGAGTTCCCGCGGGTGGTCACCGCGGCCGCCGAGCTGCGCGCCCCGCACCGGGTGGCCCGCTACCTCGAGGAGCTGGCCGGGACCTACCACCGGTTCTACGACGCCTGCCGCGTGCTGCCGCGCGGCGACGAGGAGGCCACGGCCACCACGGTCGCCCGGCTGTGGCTGTGCTCGGCCACCCGCACGGTGCTGCGCAACGGCCTGGCCGTGCTCGGCGTGCACGCCCCGGAGCGGATGTGAGGGCGCACCCGGCGGGTCCCCTCCACGGGAACATCACCCCGCCCACGGCCGCCGGTGCTCCGCCCGCGTCCCTCGGCGACCTCGACGAACGGGTCTGGCCGCGCGGGGCCACCCGGGTCGACGGGGAGCTGCACCTGGCCGGCCGGTCGGTCACCGACCTCGTGCGCGAGCACGGCAGCCCGCTGTTCGTGCTCGACGAGGACGACTTCCGCGGGCGGGCCGCGGACTTCCGCGACGCCTTCGCCGACGCCGACGTGCACTACGCCTCCAAGGCCTTCCTGTGCGGCCAGGTGGCCCGCTGGGTGGCCGAGGACGGCCTGCACCTCGACGTCTGCAGCGGCAACGAGCTCTCGGTGGCGCTGGCCGCCGGCTTCCCGGCCGAGCGCATCGCCCTGCACGGCAACAACAAGTCCCTCGTCGAGCTGGCGCTGGCCGTCGACGCCGGCGTGGGCCACGTCGTGCTCGACTCCTTCGACGAGATCGAGCGGCTGCTGCCGCTGGCCGCCGCCCGGGTGGCCGCCGGCGGGGCGCCGGTCTCGGTGCTCGTGCGCACCACGGTCGGCATCGAGGCGCACACCCACGAGTTCATCGCCACCGCCCACGAGGACCAGAAGTTCGGCTTCTCGCTGGCCACCGGCGACGCCCTCACCGCCGCGGTGCGGGTGATCCGCGAGCCGGCGCTCGAGCTGTCGGGTCTGCACAGCCACATCGGCTCGCAGATCTTCGACACCCAGGGCTTCGAGGCCGCTGCGCACCGCGTGGTCGGCCTCATGGCCCAGGTGCAGCAGGCCACCGGCGTGGTGCTGGAGCAGCTCAACCTCGGCGGCGGGTTCGGCATCGCCTACCTCGCCGACGACGACCCGATCGCCCCGGCCGACGTCGCCGAGCGCATGCGCCGCGTGGTGGCCGCCGAGTGCGCGGCGCTCGACCTGCCGGTGCCGCAGTTGGCCGTCGAGCCCGGTCGGGCCATCGCCGGCCCGGGCACGGTGACCCTCTACGAGATCGGCACCATCAAGCCGGTGCGCCTGGGCTCGTCGGGTGCCCCCGGCACGCCCGGTGTGCGCAACTACGTCTCGGTGGACGGCGGGATGAGCGACAACATCCGCACCGCCCTCTACGACGCCGCCTACACCTGCGTGCTGGCCAACCGCGTCTCCGGCGCCGCGCCGGCGCTGTGCCGGGTCGTCGGCAAGCACTGCGAGAGCGGCGACGTCCTGGTCCGCGACCTGTGGCTGCCCTCCGACGTCGTCCCCGGCGACCTGCTCGCGGTGGCCGCCACGGGGGCCTACTGCTGGTCGATGGCCTCGAACTACAACTACCTGCTGAAGCCGCCGGTGGTCGCCGTCCGGGACGGGGTGTCGGCGACGATCGTGCGGCGTCAGACACTGTCCGACGTGTTCGCCCTCGACGCCGTCCTCGCCGACGTCCCCGCGCTCGCCGTCCCGCCGTCCCAGCCCTCGATCGGGGTCCGTTCGTGAGCGCACCGTTGAAGGTCGCCCTGCTGGGCTGCGGCACGGTCGGCGCCTCCGTGCTCCGGCTGCTGGCCGACCAGGCCGCCGACATCACCGCCCGGGTCGGGCGCCCGGTCGAGGTGGCCGGGGTCGCCGTCCGGCGTCCCGACCGGCACCCCGAGGTCCCCGCCGACCTGCTCACGACCGACGCGCGCGCCCTGGTCACCCGGCCCGACGTCGACCTCGTCGTCGAGGTCATCGGCGGCATCGAGCCGGCCCGCGAGCTGATGCTGGCCGCCTTCGCCGCCGGCAAGAGCGTGGTCAGCGCCAACAAGGCCCTGCTCGCCGACGACGGCGTCGCCCTGCACGCCGCGGCCGCCGAGGCCGGCGTCGACCTCTACTACGAGGCCGCCGTCGCCGGCGCCATCCCGCTGCTGCGCCCGTTGCGCGAGTCGCTGGCCGGGGACCAGCTCACCCGCGTGGTCGGCATCGTCAACGGGACGACGAACTACATCCTGTCGCGCATGGCCGAGACCGGGGCCGGCTTCGCCGAGGCGCTGGCCGAGGCCACCGAGCTGGGCTACGCCGAGGCCGACCCCACGGCCGACGTCGACGGCTTCGACGCGGCCGCCAAGGCCGCGATCCTGGCCTCGCTGGCGTTCCACTCGCCGGTCGCGGCGTCCGACGTGCACCGCGAGGGCATCTCCGCGGTCAGCGCCACCGACGTCGCCCGGGCCGCCGAGATCGGCTGCACGGTCAAGCTGCTGGCGATCTGCGAGAAGGTCACCGGCGAGCACGGCGACGCGATCGCCGTGCGCGTGCACCCGGCGATGATCCCGACGACGCACCCCCTGGCCTCGGTCGGCGGCGCGTTCAACGCCGTCTTCGTCGAGGCCGAGGCGGCCGGTCAGCTGATGTTCTACGGCCAGGGCGCCGGCGGTGAGCCCACCGCCTCGGCCGTGCTGGGCGACCTCGTCGCCGTCGCGCGCAACCGGGTCGCCGGGGTCGCCGGCCCCGGGACGACGGCCTACGCCGGGCTGCCCGTGTCCCCGATGGCCGACACCCCGACGCGGTACCACGTGAGCCTCGACGTGGCCGACAAGCCGGGCGTGCTGGCCACCGTCGCCCAGGAGTTCGCCGCGCACGGCGTGAGCATCTCCACCGTCCGCCAGGACGGCGCCGGCGAGGCCGCCACCCTGGTGATCGTCACCCACCGGGCACCGGACTCGGCGCTGTCTGCCACGATCTCCCGGCTGCGTGGGATGCCGGCCGTCCGGGCCGTGACGAGCGTGCTGCGTGTGGAGGGACTGGCATGACCGCCGCTTCGCCGTTCTGGCCGGGCCTGATCGAGGCATACCGCGACCGCCTGCCGGTCAGCGCGACCACCCCGGTGGTGACGCTGCAGGAGGGCGCCACCCCGCTGGTGCCCGCCCCGGAGCTGTCCCGCCGCACCGGGTGCGACGTGTACCTGAAGGTCGAGGGGGCCAACCCCACCGGCTCGTTCAAGGACCGCGGCATGACGATGGCCATCACCAAGGCCGTCGAGGAGGGCGCGCAGGCCGTCATCTGCGCCTCCACCGGCAACACCTCGGCCAGCGCCGCGGCCTACGCCGCCCGCGCCGGCCTGGTCTGCGCCGTCCTCGTGCCGCAGGGCAAGATCGCCACCGGCAAGCTGGCCCAGGCGCTGGTGCACGGGGCCACGCTGCTGCAGGTGCAGGGCAACTTCGACGACTGCCTGGCGCTGGCCTCCAAGCTGGCCATCGACTACCCGGTGAGCCTGGTCAACAGCGTCAACCAGTACCGCATCGAGGGGCAGAAGACGGCCTCGTTCGAGGTGGTCGACGTGCTGGGCGACGCCCCGGACGTCCACTGCCTCCCGGTCGGGAACGCCGGCAACATCACCGCCTACTGGCAGGGCTACCGCGAGTACCACGAGAGCGGGCCCGCGACGAAGCGGCCGCGCATGTTCGGCTTCCAGGCCGCGGGCGCCGCCCCCATCGTCAGCGGGTCGGTGGTGGAGAACCCGAGCACGATCGCCACCGCCATCCGCATCGGCAACCCGGCGTCCTGGACCAAGGCGCTGGCCGCCCGCGACGAGTCCGGTGGGCGCATCGACGCCGTCACCGACCGCGCGATCCTGGCCGCCTACCGGCTCCTGGCCCGGCACGAGGCCGTGTTCGTGGAGCCGGCGTCTGCGGCCTCGGTCGCCGGCCTGCTGCAGGTCGCCGCGGCCGGTGAGCTCGAACCCGGTCAGCGGGTGGTCTGCACCGTCACCGGCAACGGCCTCAAGGACCCCGAGTGGGCCATCTCCGGGGCCCCCGCGCCCCGGACGATCCCCGTCGACGCGGCCGCCGCGGCCGCGGAGCTGGGTCTGTGAGCGCCGCCGACGGCGGCGCGGTGCGCATCCGCGTGCCCGCCACCAGCGCCAACCTGGGCCCGGCCTTCGACAGCGCCGGCCTGGCGCTGGCGCGCTACGACGAGCTCGAGGTGTCCGTCGCCGACGGCCTGCACGTCGAGGTCGAGGGCTTCGGTGCCGACACCCTGCCCCGCGACGAGTCGCACCTGGTCGTGCGGGCCTTCCGCGCGGCCTGCGTCGACCTCGGCTGGGTGCCCCCGGGCCTGTCGCTGCGCTCGGTCAACGGCATCCCGCAGGGCCGGGGGATGGGGTCCTCGGCAGCTGCGGTGGTCGGCGGCATCCTCGCCGCCTGGGCGTTGTGCCCCGCCGTCACGGGGATCGACGACGAGCGCGTGCTGGCCCTCGCCGACGACATCGAGGGCCACCCGGACAACGTCGCGGCCTGCCTGCTCGGTGGGCTCACCCTGTCGTGGACCGGCCCCGAGGGCGTCCGCGCCGTGTCGACGCAGGTCGCGCCCGAGGTCTCGCCGGTGCTCTGCGTGCCGTCCACCACGCTGTCCACCCACGTCGCGCGCGGTCTGCTGCCGCCGACCGTGTCGCACGCCGACGCCGTGTTCAACGCCGGGCGCTCGGCCCTGCTGGTGCACGCGCTGACGGCCGCCCCGCAGCTGCTGCTGGACGCCACCGACGACCGGCTGCACCAGGACCAGCGGGGCCCGGCCATGCCGGCGACCGCCGCGCTGGTCGGCGACCTGCGCGACGCCGGCCACGCGGCCGTCGTCTCCGGCGCCGGGCCCAGCGTGCTGGTGCTCGTGCCGCGGCCGGAGGACCGCTCGCTCGTGCACACCGTCGTGCCCGACGGCTGGGAGGTGCTCGACCTCGCCGTCGAGGCACGCGGAGCGCGCGTCCGGTACGGAGACGGTGCTGTATCGTCCTGACCGCCTGGGTAGACGCTGGGGGCAGCCGGCGTCGTCGGCACCGCGTCCCGGTGTCTAGGCTGGTTGCACAGCCGCCCTCGGGCGAGCCTCACCGCGGGACGACGGCGACGAGCGAGTCCCGTCCTCCGTCCCGCTCCCACAGACCCACCCCCTCCTCGGTCCCGCCGCGGCCTCGCCGCGGCGAACCCGAGAGGGCCACCGGTCACCCCCTGCGCCAGTAGGCGCAGGTCACCGCAGGGAAGGACCTGTACGTGAGCGAGACCTCCACCCCGGTCGACGGCGCCCCGAACGAGGACGCCGCGGCCGGAGCCGCCGGCAAGCGCCGTCGCGGCAACGGGCTGTCGGGCATGCTCCTGCCCGAGCTCCAGCGCCTGGCCGCCGAGCTCGGCATCGCCGGCACCGGTCGCATGCGCAAGGGCGACCTCGTGGCCGCCATCTCCGAGCGGCAGGTGGGCGCCCCCCGCACGGCCGCCGAGCCCGCGGTCGCCACCGAGCCCCCGGCTCCCGCCGAGTCGGCCGTCCCGGTCGTCGACGCCGCTCCCGCGGCCCCGGTCGCCGAGACCGCAGCGCCGGCCGGCGACGCCCCCGGCGAGCCGGTCGCGACGGCACCGACCCGTCGGCGCCGCGCAGCCAGCCGACCCGCCGGCGCGCCCGACGCCGCTGCGGTCTCCCCGGTGCAGCCGGCCGCCGAGCCCACCGCAGCCCCGGCCGACCGCACCGCAGCCCCGGCCGACCGCACCGCGACCCCGGCCGACCGCACCGACGAGTCCGCCGCACCCGCCGCTGACGACCCGTCCGGCGACCGGTCCACCGAGGCCCGCGGCGACCGCCGCCCACCGCGCTCCCGCGAGCGCAGCCGGGCCGAGCGCGCCGACCGTCCGGTCGACGCCGGACAGGACGAGGACGACTCCCGCGGTGATGCCGGCCAGGGCGGCGACCGTGTCGCCGGCGACCGGCCCGAGCGCAGCCGAGGCCGCAGCCGCAACCGCGACGACGTCCGGGACGAGCGCAACCGCGACGACCGCAACCGGGACGACCGGGGCGACCGGGGCGACGACCGCGAGCAGGGTGCCCGCGACCAGTCGGTCCGGGACCAGGGTGGCCGGAGCCAGTCCGGCCGTGACCAGGGTGGCCGCGACCAGTCCGGCCGCGACCAGTCCGGCCGCGACCAGTCCGGCCGCGACCAGTCCGGTCGCGACCAGTCCGGTCGCGACCGGGACGACGACCGCGACCAGCAGGATGGCCGCCAGGGCAACCGCAACGGCCGCGGCGACGCCCGGCAGGACGGCAACCGGGACCGGCAGGACGGCAACCGGGACCGGCAGGACGGCAACCGGGACCGTCAGGACGGCAACCGGGACCGCCAGGACCGCCAGGACCACCGTGGGGACCGGCCCGACACCCGGGGTGAGCACCGCAACGACGAGGACGACGACGACGACCTCGAGGGCGGCGGCCGGCGCCGCGGGCGTCGCTACCGCGACCGCAACCGCCGCGGCGGCACGACCGGCACCCAGGGCGGCGGCCGCGACCGCTACGACCAGGGCGAGCCGACCGTCAGCGAGGACGACGTCCTGCTGCCGGTGGCCGGCATCCTCGACGTGCTCGACAACTACGCGTTCGTGCGCACGTCGGGCTACCTGACCGGGCCCAACGACGTCTACGTCTCCCTGTCCCAGGTGCGTCGCTACGGCCTGCGCCGCGGCGACGCGATCACCGGTGCGGTGCGCCAGCCCCGCGAGGGCGAGCGCAAGGACAAGTACAACGCGCTCGTGCGGCTGGACTCGGTCAACGGTCTGGACCCCGAGCAGGCCCGCACCCGGCCCGAGTTCACCAAGCTCGTGCCGCTCTACCCGCAGGACCGCCTGCGGCTGGAGACCGAGCCGCACCTGCTCACCACCCGCGTGCTCGACCTGGTCATGCCCATCGGCAAGGGCCAGCGAGCGCTGATCGTGTCCCCGCCCAAGGCGGGCAAGACGATGGTGCTGCAGGCCATCGCCAACGCGATCACGACCAACAACCCCGAGTGCCACCTCATGGTCGTGCTGGTCGACGAGCGGCCCGAGGAGGTCACCGACATGCAGCGGTCGGTGAAGGGCGAGGTCATCGCCTCGACCTTCGACCGCCCGGCGACCGACCACACCACCGTGGCCGAGCTGTCGATCGAGCGGGCCAAGCGCCTGGTCGAGATGGGCCACGACGTCGTCGTCCTGCTGGACTCGATCACCCGGCTGGGCCGCGCCTACAACCTGGCGGCCCCCGCCAGCGGGCGCATCCTCTCCGGCGGTGTCGACTCCACGGCGCTGTACCCGCCCAAGCGCTTCCTCGGTGCCGCCCGCAACATCGAGAACGGTGGCTCGCTGACGATCATCGCCTCGGCGCTGGTGGAGACCGGCTCGACGATGGACACGGTCATCTTCGAGGAGTTCAAGGGCACCGGGAACGCCGAGGTCAAGCTCGACCGCCGGCTCGCCGACAAGCGGGTCTTCCCCGCCGTCGACGTCAACGCATCCTCCACGCGCAAGGAGGAGCTGCTGATGAGCCCGGACGAGCTGGCCATCGTCATCAAGCTCCGCCGCGTGCTCGCTGCCCTGGAGCCGCAGCAGGCCCTCGAGCTGCTGCTGGGTCGTCTCAAGAAGACCCGCAACAACATCGAGTTCCTCATGCAGGTGCAGAAGACCTCGCCGGGGGAATGACAGAAGGACCCCCTCGCCCCCCGACCCGGGCTGACGCCCGGGTCGGGACCCTGCGAGGGGGCCGTTCCAGCACGTCGCGACGTGTGGGAGACTTCTCGACCGAGCCCCGGCGCAGGCGTGGAACAAGCCTGCCCGCCGACGACGTTCACCACCATGCACAGGCCGAGGACCCCGCCGGGTCCAGGCCCGCCAGACCTAGAGAGAGGGCCAGGGACATGAAGGCCGACATCCACCCCGACTACCACGAGACCGTCGTGACCTGCGGTTGTGGCAACTCGTTCACCACCCGCAGCACCATCCCCGGCGGCACGCTGTCGGTCGAGATGTGCTCTGCCTGCCACCCGTTCTACACGGGCAAGCAGCGCGTCCTCGACACCGGCGGCCGCGTGGCCCGGTTCGAGAAGCGCTTCGGCAAGCGCGACACCGCAGCCAGCAAGTAGCACGCCCGACGGCGCCCGTCCTGCTCCCACACGGAGCGGGGCGGGCGCCGTCGTCGTGTCGTGAGCCCGTTCCCCGAGGAGGACCCGTGAGCGGAACACCGGACGGCGGCCTGGCCGATCTGCTGGCCGAGCACGCCTCGCTCGAGCTCGAGCTCGCCGACCCCGGCGTGCACGCAGACCAGGCCCGCGCCCGTCGCCTGGCGCGCCGCTACGCCTCGCTGGCCCCGCTGGTCGAGACCTCCCGGGCGCTGGAGGCGGCGCGCGCCGACCTCGGTGCGGCCCAGGAGCTCGCCGACGAGGACCCGGCGTTCGCCGCCGAGGCCGGGGGCCTGCAGGTCGAGATCGAGCGGCTGCAGGGCCGGCTGCGCGAGCAGCTGCTGCCCAAGGACCCCGACGACGACAAGGACGTCATCCTCGAGATCAAGGCCGGCGAGGGCGGCGCGGAGTCCGCCCTGTTCGCCGGGGACCTGCTGCGCATGTACCTGCGCTACGCGGAGCGTCGCGGCTGGGCCACCCAGGTGCTCGACGCCGTCGACGCCGAGCTCGGCGGCTACAAGGACGTCGCCGTCGCCGTGAAGGCGCGCGGTGATGAGGGCATCTGGTCGCGGCTGAAGTTCGAGGGCGGCGTGCACCGGGTGCAGCGCGTGCCGGTGACCGAGAGCCAGGGCCGCATCCACACCTCCGCCGTCGGCGTCCTGGTGCTGCCCGAGGCCGAGGAGGTCGACGTCGTCGTCGACCCCAACGACCTGCGCATCGACGTCTTCCGCTCGTCCGGCCCCGGTGGGCAGAGCGTCAACACCACCGACTCCGCCGTCCGGATCACCCACCTGCCCACCGGCACCGTGGTGAGCTCGCAGAACGAGAAGAGCCAGCTGCAGAACCGCGAGTCGGCGCTGCGCGTGCTGCGCTCGCGGCTGCTGGCCGCCGCCCGCGAGGAGGCAGCGGCGACGGCGTCGGACGCCCGGCGCAGCCAGGTGCGCACCGTCGACCGCAGCGAGCGGGTGCGCACGTACAACTTCCCGGAGAACCGCATCTCCGACCACCGCGTCGGGTTCAAGGCGCACAACCTCGACGCCGTCCTCGACGGCGACCTCGACGCCGTGATCGACGCGCTGGTGACCGCGCACACGGCCGAGCTGCTCGAGGCCGGCAGCTGACCCCCCGCGCCCTGCTGACCGCAGCCACCGCCCGGCTCGCCGGTGCGGGGGTCGAGTCGCCGCGGGTGGACGCCGAGCTGCTGCTCGCGCACGCCCTCGGCGTGCCGCGCGCCCGGCTCATCACCCTCGGCGACGTCGCCGACCCGGCCCGGTTCGAGCACCTGGTCGAGCAGCGGGCGGCGCGGGTGCCCCTGCAGCACCTCACCGGGGTCGCGGCCTTCCGGCACCTCGAGCTGCGGGTCGGTCCCGGGGTCTTCGTGCCGCGTCCCGAGACCGAGCAGATCGCCGGCTGGGTGCTGGAGCGCGTGGCCGGCGACCGCGCCCCGGTGGTGGTCGACCTGGGCACCGGATCGGGCGCCATCGCGCTGTCGGTGGCCGGCGAGCACCCCGGTGCCCAGGTCACTGCTGTCGAGCGGGACGCCGACGCCATCGCCTGGACCCGGCTGAACGCCGACGCCCGTGCCGCGGCCGGTGACACCCCGGTCACGGTGCTCGCCGGGGACATGACCGACCCCCGGCTGCTGGTCGACCTCGACGGCACGGTGGACGTCGTCGTCTCCAACCCGCCCTACGTGCCCGACGACGCCCGGTTGCCGAAGGAGGTGGCCGACCACGACCCACCCCTGGCGCTGTGGGGCGGCCCCGACGGCCTGGACGTCGTGCGTGGCCTGCTGCGCACGGCCGCGCGCCTGCTCCGGCCCGGCGGGTGGTTGGCGATCGAGCACGCCGACGTCCAGGGCACCTCCCTGCCGGCGCTCGTGCGCGCCCACGGCGGGTTCACCGACGTCGTCGACCACCCCGACCTCGCCGGCCGGCCCCGCTACACCACCGCTCAGCTGCAGAAGCGCGACACGTAGCCCTCGGTGCCCGGCACCGAGACGTCGCGGTCCCGCCGCTGGACGGCGACCTCGTCGCCGCGGGCCGCGCAGGCCTCCTCGAAGGCCTCGTCGGTGTACTCGACCTCGACGACCCGGTTGCCGTAGGCGGCGGTGTAGGCATCGCACTCGTCGTACACCTGGCACTGCTCGGTGACCGCGTAGTCGAAGCCGATCGCGGCGCCGTCGAGGTCGGCGGTGTTCTTCTGGGCGATCTCCAGCCCGGCGTCGTGCGCCCGCTCGACCAGCAGGCTGGCCAGGGCGGCGGCGTCGTCGGCGGTGAGCTGGCCGTGCGAGCGGGTCCAGCTGTCGAGGTTGTCCGGCTCGACGGCGTCGAAACCGTCCGCGGCGCACCCGTCGAACCAGCCGCCCACGAGGTCGGCGACGCGTGCCCGCTGGCCGTCGGTGGAGATGTCGAGCAGGAACTCGCCCGGCCAGTCGGGGTCCTCGACCCGGGCCCCGGCGGCGTCGTGCAGCAGGAGGTCCTCGGGCACCTCGTCGATCCCGGGCTGGGTCTGGAAGGCGTTGACGTAGCAGGCCGACCACAGTCCGGGGGCGGGGGAGGCCGTGCGGTCGCGGACGACGCCGGTGACCCCGTCGGCCGGGTCGTGGGCCCCGCCGAGCTGGTAGTCGACGTGCAGGCCCCAGGGCGGCCCGTCGGCGGGCCCGTCGGCCGTCCCCGAGGACGCGGTGGGGGAGCACGCGGACAGGGTGAGCGAGGCGACCGTCAGGAGGAGGGCGGGGGACCGGCGCACGGGCGCGAGCCTAGGTGGGGGACACTGACCAGCCGTGGCCGACGTCTACGACTGCACCGACGACGAGCAGCGCACCGCGGGCATCGCTGCGGCCGCCGCTGCGCTCTCCCGGGGCGAGCTGGTCCTCCTGCCCACCGACACCGTGTACGGGGTGGCGGCCGACGCCTTCACCCCCGACGCGGTCGCCCGCCTGCTGGCCGCGAAGAACCGCGGTCGCAACATGCCGGTGCCCGTGCTCATCGCCGAGGCCTCGACGCTGGCCGGTCTGGTCACCACCGTGCCGGCGGATGCGCACGTCCTGGCACGGGAGTTCTGGCCGGGCGGGCTCACCCTCGTGCTGGAGCACACCTCCACCCTGACCTGGGACCTCGGCGAGTCCGAGGGCACCGTCGCCGTCCGGCTGCCCGACGACGACGTCACCCGGGAGCTGCTGCGCCGCACCGGACCGCTCGCCGTGTCCAGCGCCAACCGCTCCGGCCGCCCGGCGGCCACCACCGCGCAGCAGGCGGACTACCAGCTCGGTGAGCACGCCGCGGTGATCCTGGACGACGGTCCGCGCGAGGTGGGTGCGCCGAGCACCATCGTCGACTGCACGGGTGAGCACGCCCGGGTCCTGCGGGTGGGCGCGGTCGAGGTCGACCGGCTGCGCGAGGTCGTGCCCTCGCTCACGGATTGAGGAAGGACCCGGTCGCCCCCCACGACGCGCTGCGCACGCCGCGGGTCCCTGCGACGGGGCCGGTCGAGCCGTTACCGTCGAGGCCTCACCCACCCCTTGGAGCTTGACCGCCCGTGCGCGAGTACGCCGTCGTCTGCCTCACCGCGGCGCTGGTCACCTACCTGACCACGCCGGTGGTGCGGGTGCTGGCGATGCGGTGGAAGGTCATGTCCGCGGTCCGCGAGCGCGACGTGCACGTCATCCCCACCCCGCGCGGCGGGGGTGTCGCGATGTACGTCGGCGTCGCCGCGGCCGTGCTCGTGGCCAGCCGGCTGCCGGCGCTGCAGCGCACGTTCGACGACTCGCAGACGTACGCGGTGCTGGTGGCCGGCGGGCTGATCTGCCTGCTCGGCGTGCTCGACGACCGCTTCGAGATCGACGCCCTCACCAAGCTGACCGGCCAGATCGCCTGCGCCGGGGTGATGGTCCTGCTCGGGGTGCAGTTCCTGTACGTCTTCCTGCCGTTCGGCAACATCGGCACGCTGATCCTGGGTGACAGCGGGGTGCCGTTGACCATCCTCACCACGGTGCTCGTGGTGAACGCGCTCAACTTCATCGACGGCCTCGACGGCCTGGCCGCCGGGGTGTCCGCGATCGCGGCCCTGGCGCTGTTCGCCTACAGCTACAACCTCGGACTCGTCGGCTTCGACGACACCGCCTCGGCGCCGGCGCTCATCACCGCGGTGCTCGCCGGGGCCTGCCTGGGGTTCCTGCCGCACAACTTCTCCCCGGCCCGCATCTTCATGGGCGACTCGGGCTCGATGCTGGTCGGGCTGATGCTGTCGGCCGCAGCCGTCTCGGCGACCGGGCGCGTGGACTCGCAGAGCTTCGACTCGGCGGCCAGCGTGCTGCCCTTGGCCCTGCCGCTGCTCGTGCCGCTGGCCGTGCTGTTCATCCCCTTCACCGACCTGGTGCTGGCCGTGCTGCGGCGGACGCGCAAGGGTCAGTCGCCGTTCAGCCCGGACAAGATGCACCTGCACCACCGGCTCCTGTCGATCGGGCACTCCCACCGCCGTGCGGTGCTGGTCATGTACTTCTGGGCGGCGCTGCTGAGCTTCGGGGTCATCGCCCTGTCGATCTCGGGTGGCACGGTCGAGGTGCTGGTCCTCGTGGGGGTCCTCGTCGTGGTCGGCGTGGTGGTCGTGCTCGCCCCGCGCGCCCGCCGACCCGAGCGCACCGCCGAGTCGGTGGCGGAGTCCGAGACCCGGGCCGCGCGGTCGGCCCGCTGGTGGGGACGCCGCGCCGGCGGTTGCAGGGGGAGGGGCGCCGTACCGTCACGGTCAGCAACGCCGTCGTCCGGCCGCACCCCCGACACCTCCGGAGCCCCCCGATGACCCGACCTCCTGCCCGTCCGGCGCCGCGCAGCGCCGCCGGGCCCTGGGACCTCTCGTTCCTGCGGGTGGGCGCCCTGGTCACCGCCGTGCTCACCGTGGTCGCCGTCCCTGCGGTGGGGCTGCTGGCCGGCTGGCCCGAGGCGCTCGGCGTGGTGCTCGGCGCGGTCGTCGTGACCGCGTTCTTCTGCCTGTCGGGCTTCGCCATCGCCTGGGCCGGCAAGATCGACGACTCGTTCACCCTGCCGGCGGCCCTCGGGGCGTTCGTCGTCAAGATCCTCGGGTTCTCCGCCCTGCTGCAGTCGTTGCCGGCCGACGGCGTCCCCGACCGCCGAGCAGCTGCGTGGGCGGTGATAGCCGGCGCCCTGCTGTGGAGCGGGGTGCAGGCCCGGTGGGTGTGGACCCGTCAGCTCTACTACACGACACCGCCCGCTCCACCTGCGGGGTCATCCGATCAGGGTGTTCTGCGACGAGCTGTAGAAGACCCTGGCGGGCGCCGCACAGGCGGCTGATAGTGTCCGCAGCGATGGACAGCGCCTCCACGCAGAACGGTGGCCACGGCCGTCGCCCCACCCCGTCCGACGAGTCGCACCCCAGCGGTGCGGATGTCGGCTGGGGGATCACCGGGACCTTGTTGTCCGGGCTGGTCGTGTGGGGTGGCGCCGGCTGGCTGCTCGACCGCTGGCTGGAGACCCGCGTGTTCGTCGTGATCGGCATGCTGCTCGGGCTCGCCTCGGCCATCTACCTGGTGGTCACGAAGTACGGCGGGGCCACCGACGCCCCGGTCGCGATCAGCTCCACCAGCTACAGCAAGATCAGCTCCAAGAGCTACACGACCTACCGCAGGACCCCGGGCGGACGACGGAGCCGGCCACGGGCGCAGCAGATGACGCAGAAGGGACACCGGTGACCTCCAGCGCCTCCGCGCTCGCGAGCGTGCTCGCAGTCGAGAGCGACCCCGGCGGCGGCTTCGTGTCGCCGACGATCCAGGAGTTCTACCCGCCGGCGTTGGCCGAGTTCTCGGTCTTCGGCATCGATTTCTCGATCACCCGCATCACGGTGATCTCGTGGATCGCCACCGCGGCCATCCTGCTGTTCATGGTGCTGGCCACCCGCCGCATGACGGTGGTGCCGCGCAAGGCGCAGTGGTTGATGGAGAGCGGTTACGGCCTCGTCCGCGACAACCTCGGTCGCGACGTCATCGGCCCCCGCTACAAGCCGTTCGTCCCGTTCCTGGGTGCGCTGTTCTTCTTCATCCTGGCGAACAACGCGATGAGCATCATCCCGTTCTTCCAGATCTCGCCGATGAGCAAGTTCGCGTACCCGTTGGTGCTCGCTCTGCTGGTGTACGTGCTCTACAACGTCGTCTCGATCAAGAACAAGGGCCTGGGTGGCTACCTCAAGGAGGTCGCTGTCCCGCCCGGCGTGCCCATCCCGTTCCTGATCCTGGTGACGCCCATCGAGCTGCTGCAGATGTTCGTCATCCGGCCGTTCACGCTGGCCGTCCGACTCTTCGCCAACCTGTTCGCCGGTCACATGCTGCTGGTTGTCTTCTCCCTCGGCACGGTCTACCTGCTGGGCAAGTTCGGCGAGAACTTCTCGTTCATCTTCGCGCCGCTGTCGTTCCTCATGGCGCTGTTCATGACCTTCTTCGAGGTGCTGGTGATCGTGCTGCAGGCCTACGTCTTCACGGTGCTCACCGCCACCTACCTGAACGGGGCGGTCGAGAAGGCCCACTGAGGCCCTCGCCGTCGCGTTCGACCCCCAGACGCACCACCCCGCCAGCCACCCGGGACCACCCCGGGTGACCGACACAGGAGGAACACCCCGCAATGGACGTTCTGGCAGAGCTGACCGGCAGCATCGGTTCGGTGGGCTACGGCCTCGCCGCCATCGGCCCCGGCATCGGTGTGGGCATCGTGTGGGCCGCCTACATCCAGGCGACCGCCCGCCAGCCCGAGTCGGCCGGTCTGACCCGTACCTACGCGTTCCTGGGTGCCGCCCTGTCCGAGGCGCTCGCGCTCATCGGCCTGGTCGTGCCCTTCATCTTCGGTCAGTGACCCTGCCCCTGTTCGGCACGTCTGACCTGAGCACGGACGAGGAGTGACATCGTGGAGCTGACTGCTGCTGAGTCGGTCAATCCGCTGCTGCCCCCGGTCGGCGAGATCATCGTCGGCCTCATCACGTTCGCCATCCTGGCGTTCGTCGTCATCAAGTTCGTCTTCCCGGTCATCGAGAAGACGTTCCAGGAGCGGCGCAACGCGATCGAGGGCGGCATCGAGCGTGCCGAGGCCGCCCAGGCCGAGGCCAAGGCAGCGCTGGAGCAGTACCGCGCCCAGCTCGCCGAGGCCCGCACGGAGGCCGCCCAGATCCGGGACGCCGCCCGGGCCGAGGGCCAGCAGATCCTCGAGGAGCTGCGCACCCAGGCCCAGGAGGAGTCCGCCCGCATCGTCGCCCGCGGCGAGGAGCAGCTCGCTGCCTCCCGCCAGCAGGTGGTCAACGAGCTGCGCGGCCAGATCGGCTCCATGGCCGTCACGCTCGCCGGCCGCGTGGTGGGCGAGTCCCTCGAGGACGACGCCCGTCGCCGCGGGACGGTGGACCGCTTCCTCGACGAGCTGGACCAGATGTCGACGTCGACCGCGACCGGCCCCACCGGTGGCAGCTCGGCGTACTCGCCGGAGGGCACCCGCTGATGCAGGCAGCCAGCCGGGAGGCGCTCACCGCATCGCGCGACCGCCTCGCCCAGCAGACCGGGTCCCCCTCGGGGGCCCGGTCCGACGGCCAGACCCTGCTGGGCCTGGCCGACGACCTGTTCGCCGTGGCGCACCTGCTCGACGGTCAGGTCTCGCTCCGGCGGGCCCTGGCCGACGCGTCGGTCCGCCCCGACGACCGGGCCGGGCTGGCCGGCCGGCTGCTCTCGGGCAAGGTCGGCGACGGCGCGCTCGACGTCGTGCAGACCGTGGCCCGGCAGCGCTGGTCGCGACCCCTCGACCTGGTCGAGGCCGTCGAGACCCTCGCCACCGATGCCGCCCTCGAGGCGGCGCAGGCGCGGGGCGAACTCGACGCGGTCGAGGACGAGCTGTTCCGGTTCGGCCGGATCATCGACGGCGACCCCGCCCTGTCCCGGCTGCTCGGTGACCCGAGTGCCGACCGGTCGGGCAAGACCGCGCTGCTGGACCGGCTCCTGGCCGGGAAGGTCTCGCCCGTCACCGAGCGGCTGGTGCGCAACGCGCTGACCAGTCGGCACGTGCACAACGCCGCGAACGCCGTCGAGCGCATCTCCGAGGCCGCCTCGGCCCGCCGGGGCCAGTCGGTCGCGCACGTGGTCAGCGCGGTCGAGCTGAGCGACGAGCAGCGCCGCCGGCTCACGGGGATCCTCGAGCGGACCTACGGCCGGACCATCGGTCTGCAGGTCCAGGTCGACCCCTCGATCGTCGGAGGCCTGGTCATCCGGGTCGGCGACGAGATCGTCGACGGCAGCATCGCGAACCGGTTGGCCGCAGCCGGTCGCCGCTTCGCCGGCTGAGCCGGCTGGTCGACCCGGTCGGCTGACCGACCCGAACACTCCAGCACCACCCCAGACAGCACCTGAGCAGGGAAGAGGACACCCGGGCCATGGCCGAGCTCACGATCTCCGCGGACGAGATCCGCAGTGCGATCCAGAACTACGTCAGCGACTACGACACCGACGTCTCCCGCGAGGAGGTCGGCATCGTCACCGAGGCCGGCGACGGCATCGCGCGGGTCGAGGGTCTGCCCTCGGTCATGACCAACGAGCTCCTCGAGTTCGAGGGCGGCGTGCGCGGCCTGGCGCTGAACCTCGACGTGCGCGAGGTCGGCGTCGTGGTCATGGGTGACTTCGCCGCGATCGAGGAGGGCCAGACGGTCCGCCGCACCGGTCAGGTGCTCTCGGTGCCGGTCGGCGACGGCTTCCTCGGCCGGGTCGTCGACCCGCTGGGTGCCCCCATCGACGGCGGCGGCGACATCGAGACCACCGAGCGCCGCGCCCTCGAGCTGCAGGCGCCCTCCGTGGTGCAGCGACAGTCGGTCGGCGAGCCGCTGGCCACCGGGATCAAGGCCATCGACGCCATGACCCCGATCGGCCGCGGCCAGCGTCAGCTGATCATCGGCGACCGCCAGACCGGCAAGACCGCGATCGCGATCGACACCATCATCAACCAGAAGGCCGCCTGGGCCACCGGCGACCCGAAGCAGCAGGTGCGCTGCATCTACGTCGCCGTGGGCCAGAAGGGCTCCACCATCGCCGGCGTCAAGGCCGCGCTGGAGGACGCCGGCGCGATGGAGTACACGACCATCGTCGCCGCCCCCGCCTCGGACTCGGCCGGGTACAAGTACATCGCCCCCTACACCGGCTCGGCCATCGGCCAGCACTGGATGTACGAGGGCAAGCACGTCCTCATCGTGTTCGACGACCTGTCCAAGCAGGCCGAGGCCTACCGCGCCGTCTCGCTGCTGCTGCGCCGCCCGCCGGGCCGCGAGGCCTACCCCGGCGACGTCTTCTACTTGCACTCCCGCCTGCTGGAGCGCTGCGCGAAGCTGTCCGACGAGCTCGGTGCCGGCTCCCAGACGGGCCTGCCGATCATCGAGACCAAGGGCAACGACGTGTCGGCCTACATCCCGACCAACGTCATCTCGATCACCGACGGGCAGATCTTCCTCGAGTCGAACCTGTTCAACTCCGGTGTGCGCCCGGCCATCAACGTCGGCATCTCGGTGTCCCGCGTCGGTGGTTCGGCCCAGACGAAGGCGATGAAGGCCGTCGCCGGCCGCCTCCGCCTCGACCTGGCCCAGTTCCGCGAGCTGGAGGCCTTCGCCTCCTTCTCCTCGGACCTCGACGCCTCGTCGCGGGCCACCCTCGAGCGCGGCCAGCGCCTGGTCGAGCTGCTCAAGCAGGGTCAGTACGCCCCGTTCTCCCTGGAGCGCGAGGTCGTCTCGCTCTGGCTGGGTACCCGCGGCAAGCTCGACCTGGTCCCGGTGGCCGACGTCCGCCGCTTCGAGGGCGAGTTCCTGGACTACCTGTCGCGCGGTGACTCCGGCGCCCTCGACGACATCCGCACCTCGCTCAAGCTCGAGGACGACACCGTCAGCAAGCTCGAGTCGGCCGTCGAGGCCTTCTACGGCCAGTTCACCACCAGCGACGGCGAGTCGCTGAAGGTCAACGAGCCCGAGGTCGAGGCCATGGACGCGTCCCAGCGTGGCCAGGAGCGCGTCCAGGTCAAGAAGAAGGCCTGACCCGTGGCTGCCTCCCTCCGCGCGCTGCGGCGCCGCATCCGCTCCACGCGGTCGACGAAGAAGATCTTCTCGGCCCAGGAGCTGATCGCCGGTGCCCGCATCGTGCGTGCGCAGAACCGGGTCGAGGCGTCCAAGCCCTACGCCCGGGAGATCACCAAGGTGCTCTCGGCGCTGGCGTCCTCGGCGAGCCTGGACCACCCGCTGCTCACCGAGCGGGAGAAGCCGGGTCGGGTGGGGGTCCTCGTCATCACCTCCGACCGCGGCTTCGCGGGCTCCTACAACGTCAACGTGCTGCGGCGCACCGAGGAGCTCCTCGGCCTGCTCCGCAGCGAGGGCAAGGACCCGGTCGTGTACGTCGTCGGCCGCAAGGGCGAGACGTACTACCGCTTCCGCGACCGTCCGGTCGAGCAGACCTGGACCGGCTTCTCGGAGCAGCCGAACTACTCCGACGCGCAGGCCGTCGGCAGCACCCTGATCGAGGCCTTCACCGCCGGTGAGGACGACGACCAGGGCAACGCCGACGGCATCGAGGGCGTCGACGAGCTGCACATCGTCTACACCGAGTTCCGGTCCCTGCTCTCGCAGGTCCCGGTCGCCAAGCGGATGGCGCCGCTGGAGGTCGAGGAGGTGGAGGAGTTCGAGCACGAGCGCGAGGATGCGGCCGCGGGCAAGAAGTCCACGGACGTGCCGACCTCGTACGAGTTCGAGCCCTCCGCCGAGGCCCTGCTCGACGCCCTGCTGCCGAAGTACATCAGCACCCGCATCTACGCGGCCATGCTCGAGTCGGCGGCGTCGGAGTCGGCTTCGCGCCGCCGGGCCATGAAGTCGGCCTCGGACAACGCCGAGGAGCTGGCGAAGAACCTGTCCCGGCAGGCCAACGCCGCCCGCCAGGCCGGCATCACGCAGGAGATCAGCGAGATCGTCGGCGGCGCCGCCGCCCTCGTGTCCAGCGGCTCGGACATCTGACCATGAACGCGTCCCACACCAGCCAGGAGAACCAGCGATGACCCTCACCGAGGACCGTCCGAGCACGAGCGAGACCACCGGCTCCGGCCGCGTCGTCCGGGTCACCGGCCCGGTCGTCGACGTCGAGTTCCCCCGTGACTCGATGCCCGAGCTGTTCAACGCCCTCAAGGTCGACGTCACCCTCGCCGACCTGGGCAAGACGCTGACCCTCGAGGTCGCCCAGCACCTGGGCGACAACGTGGTCCGCACCATCTCGATGGCGCCCACCGACGGCCTGGTCCGTGGCGCCGAGGTGCGCGACACCGGATCGGCCATCTCCGTCCCCGTGGGCGACCAGGTGACCGGCCACGTCTTCAACGCCCTCGGCGAGTGCCTGGACGACCCCGGCTTCGGCGACGGCGGCCAGCGCTGGACCATCCACCGCAAGGCCCCCAAGTTCGACCAGCTCGAGGGTCGCACCGAGATGCTGGAGACCGGCATCAAGGTCATCGACCTGCTCACGCCCTACATCAAGGGCGGGAAGATCGGTCTGTTCGGCGGTGCCGGTGTCGGCAAGACGGTCCTCATCCAGGAGATGATCCGTCGCGTCGCCCAGGAGTTCGGTGGCGTGTCGGTGTTCGCCGGTGTCGGCGAGCGCACCCGCGAGGGCAACGACCTCATCACCGAGATGACCGAGTCCGGCGTCATCAACTCGACCGCGCTGGTCTTCGGCCAGATGGACGAGCCGCCGGGCACCCGCCTGCGCGTCGCGCTGTCGGCCTTGACGATGGCGGAGTACTTCCGCGACGAGAAGGACCAGGACGTCCTGCTCTTCATCGACAACATCTTCCGGTTCACGCAGGCCGGGTCCGAGGTCTCCACGCTGCTGGGCCGCATGCCCTCCGCCGTGGGGTACCAGCCGACCCTCGCCGACGAGATGGGCGAGCTGCAGGAGCGGATCACCTCGACCCGTGGCCGGTCGATCACCTCGCTGCAGGCGATCTACGTGCCCGCCGACGACATCACCGACCCGGCACCGCACACCACCTTCGCCCACCTCGACGCGACGACCAACCTGTCGCGCCCGATCTCGGAGAAGGGCATCTACCCGGCCGTGGACCCGCTGGACTCCACCAGCCGGATCCTCGACGCCCAGTACGTCGGCCAGGAGCACTACGACATCGCGTCGGAGGTCAAGCGGATCCTGCAGCGCTACCAGGAGCTGCAGGACATCATCGCGATCCTCGGCATCGACGAGCTCGGGGAGGAGGACAAGGTCACCGTGAACCGGGCCCGTCGCATCGAGCGCTTCCTGTCCCAGAACATGTTCGTGGCCGAGGCCTTCACCGGTCAGCCCGGCTCGTTCGTGCCGCTGTCGGAGACCCTGCAGGCGTTCAAGGCGCTGACCGAGGGCGAGTACGACCACGTCCCCGAGCAGGCCTTCTTCATGTGCGGTGGCCTCGAGGACCTCGAGGCGAACGCGGCCAAGCTCAAGCGCTGACCCGCAGCACGACCTGACCGGCGGCCGGTCACCCCTCCCGGGGTGGCCGGCCGCCGGCGTGTGCGGGCAGCGCGCCGGGGTGCCTACTGCCGGTGGTGCTCGTCGAGCAGCTCGTCGGCCGGGACGGTGGGCACCCCGAACCGGGCCAGGCAGATCGCGGCGCCGACGGTGACGACGAAGCCGAGCACGGCCAGCCACCCGAGGCCGGGCACCGTCTGGTCGCCGACCGCCAGGCCCAGCCCCGCGCCGAGCACCGACTCCGAGGCGACCATCGTCGCCGTGACCACGACGACCGCGCCCCGCTGCAGGGCCAGTGCGCCCGCCACCAGCCCGGTGAGGCCGGCCACCCCCACGGCCCACGCGGCCGGGTCGCCCAGGACGCCGGGCACGGTCACCGGCGCCAGCACGCGGGCGGCCAGCGACAGCACCCCGAACGCGACCCCGGCCAGCACGCCCAGCGCGGCGCCGGATGCCCCGAGGCGGGTCCCCACGGCCACCGCGACGGCGCTGAGGCCCGCCGCGGCCAGCGCGCACCAGGACACCCACGTGGGCACCTGCTCGGCCACCGACGGCTGCGCGGCCACCGCGACGCCCACCAGGCCGCCGGCGAGCGCCACCAGGGCGACCACCTCGCGGGCGCGCAACCGCGAGCCGAGCAGCACCGCGGCCAGCACGGCGGTCACGCCCAGGCTGCTGGCGCGACCGGCCTGCACCAGGAACAGCGGCAGCGCGCGGACGGCGACCAGGGACGCCAGGAACGACACCCCGACGAGCGCGGTGCCGACCAGGTAGCGCGGGTCCCGGGCCAGGCCACCCAGGAAGCCGGCGACGCGCTCGGCCGAGGACCGACCGACCGCCGAGGCCTGCAGCACCGCCGCGGCCCCCGAGCACAGCGCGGCGGCGACGAGGGCGAGGGCGGACACCAGCACGGGCACCTCCGGGGTCGGCGAGCGGGGCGACGCACGTCACGTCCGTCCCGTGGGCCCCGGGGACCCTACCGACACGCGCCTGTTCACCGATCTGCCAGGTCGGCCCCCTAGGGTGCCTGCCGTGATCGATGCACCCGCCCGCGCCGAGGGCCTCGTCGTCCGGAGGCTGCCGGCCTTCGCGCTGGCCGCCTTCCTGCTGCTGGCGGTCGTCGTGGGCGTGGTGGCCTCGCTGGCCTACCCGGGCCGCCCGGAGCTCGGCCTCGACGGGCCGTGGTGGTTGGACGCCCTGTTCCAGGGCGACTCGGGGTGGTACTTCTCGATCGCGTCGCAGGGGTACTCCTACACCCCGGGTGTGCAGTCCCCGATCGCGTTCTTCCCGGCCTACCCCGTCACGGTCCACCTGCTGGGCGAGCTGATGGGTGGTGACTTCTCCACGGCGGCGGGCGTGCTGACCCTGGTGTTCGCCGGCGCGGTCACCGTGCTCTTCGCGTCCTGGATCCGCACCCGGGTCGCCCCCCGCACGGCCGTCGTCGCGGTCGGGCTGCTCCTGCTCTACCCGTACAGCTTCTTCCTCTACGGCAGCGGCTACAGCGACGCGCTGTTCCTGCTGACCGCGCTGGGGGCGTTCGCCCTGCTGGAGCGTCGGCAGTACGTGCTGGCCGGGCTGGTGGGCATCCTGGCCACCGCGGGCCGCCCCATCGGCATCGCGGTCACCGCAGGTCTGGCCGTGCGCGCGCTGGAGCTGCTGGCCCAGCGCCGCACGGCACAGCACGACCCCGACCCCGACCCCGATCCCGACCGGGCCGGTGCCGGGTCGCCGGGCCGGCCCGTCCCGCTGCGCGCGCTGGTGGCCGCGCTGCGCGACGTGGGCTGGCGCGAGGTGAGCCTGCTGGTCTCGGTCGCCGGTCTGGTCGGCTGGATGGTCTACCTCGGCGAGCGCTTCGGCGACCCGCTGGCCTTCGCCACCGTGCAGGGGGCCCCGGGCTGGAACCAGGGGAGCGGGCCCTTCACCTGGTTCAAGGGACCGTTCGTGGGCAGCGTGCTGTCCCTGGACTGGGACGTCCTGGTGCTGATCGTGCCGCAGGCCCTCATGTGCGGGCTGGCGGTGCTGCTCGTGCGCACCTGCTGGAAGCGGTTCGGCTGGGGCTACACCGCCTTCGCGGTGGTCTCCATCGCCATCCCGATCATCGGCACGAAGGACTTCATGGGCGGTGGCCGCTACGTGCTGGCCGCCTTCCCGCTGCTCGCCGCGGCCGCCGTCGTCCTCACCGGGGATCGCCGTCCGCGGTGGCTGGCTCCGGCGGTGCTGGCCGTGCTCGGGGTCGGTCTGGTGATCGCCACCGTGGCCTATGTTCACGGGGTGGAGGTCTCGTGAAGGGCGCACCGCCTGTCCAGCTGCTGTCGGTCTTCTTCCCCATGTGGAACGAGGAGGAGTACGTCGAGCGGGCCGTGCGCGCGGCCGAGGAGGAGTGCCAGCGCCTGCAGGGCCTGGACGAGATCGCCGAGTACGAGCTCGTCATCATCGACGACGCCTCCACCGACGGCACCCCGCAGATCGCCGACGACCTCGCTGCGGCAGACCCGCGCGTCCGGGTCGTGCACCACCCGGTGAACCGGGGGCTCGGCGGGGCCATCAAGACCGGGTTCGCCTCCGTCCGCGGGGACGTGGTGCTCTACACCGACGCCGACCTGCCCTTCGAGATGCTCGAGCTCGGCCGCGCGCTGCGGGTGCTGCGGCACTACGAGGCCGACATGGTCTCCGCCTACCGCCTCGACCGCACGGGCGAGGGCCCGCGCCGCGCGGTCTACTCCTTCGTCTACAACGGGCTCATCGCCCGGCTGTTCGGCACCCGGGTGCGCGACATCAACTTCGCGTTCAAGCTGGTGCGCCGCAGCGTGCTCGAGGCCGCCCGGCCGGTCAGCGAGGGCTCCTTCATCGATGCCGAGCTGGTCATCCGTGCCCAGCGGCTGGGCTTCCACATCGTGCAGATCGGCGTCGACTACTTCCCCCGCACCCGCGGGGTGTCCACGCTGAGCTCGCCGGCGGTCATCCGCCGCATGCTCACCGAGATGCGCGAGCTCCGCAGCGACCTCGACCAACTGGCCCCGAGGAAGCGGTGACCCGGCTGCTCGTGGTCAACGCCGACGACCTCGGCCTGACCGCCGGGGTCTGCCGTGCCGTGGCGCTGGCGCACACCGACGGTGTGGTCACCTCGACGTCGGTGCTGGCCGTGGGTCGGGCGTTCGACGACGCCGCCGCGGTGCTGCAGGACAACGAGGAGCTCGGGCTCGGCGCGCACCTGGCCATCGTGGGGGAGGACCCGCCGCTGCTCACCGCACGCGAGGTGCCCACCCTCGTCGACCGCTCGGGCAGGTTCCCGCTGTCCTACCGCACCGTGGTGGCCCGCGGGGTGGCCGGGCGGATCGACCCGGCCGACGTGGCTCGCGAGTTCCGGGCCCAGATCGAGCGGGTGCGGGGCATCGGCCGTCCGGTGACCCACCTGGACACCCACCAGCACACCCACCTGTGGCCGGCGGTCGCCGACGTGGTGGTCGACCTCGCCGGGGAGGCCGGCATCGGGGCGGTGCGGCTGCCCGGCAGCGCCCGGCGGGGCCCGCTGGGCGCCGGCGTGCGGGTGCTGGCCGGCCGGTTGCGGCAGCGGCTGGCCTCGGCCGGGGTCGCCACGACGGAGGCCTACGCCGGTCTCGACGAGGCCGGCCGGCTCGACGCCCGCGGGCTCGACGTGGCCCTGCGCCGGGCCGCGCGGGCCGACGTCGGGTCGCTCGAGGTCAACGCGCACCCCGGGGAGGCCGGCGACCCCGACCTGGCCCGGTTCGACTGGGACTACCGATGGGCGGACGAGACGACCATGCTGACCGACCCGGTGACGCGCCGGCTGGTGATCGCCCACGGTTTCCGGCTGGGCACCTTCGCCGACCTGGTGGCGGCGTGAGCCGGCTGCCCGACCGGGCGGCCCGCCGTGCCTTCGCGGCCTACCGCAACGCTCCGGTCGGCCACCGCGCGCACCTGCTCGTCCGCTGGGTGACCTGCCCCTTCGCCCCGCTCGTCGACGTCCTGCCCACCCACGGCCGGGTGCTGGAGGTCGGGTGCGGGCACGGCCTGTTCAGCACCTACCTGGCCGAGCGGTCGCCGGGCCTCGCCGTCCACGGGGTCGACATCGACGCGGACAAGGTCGCCGTCGCCGCGGCCAGCACCCGGCCGGGGGACCGGCGCTCGTTCGCCGTCGCGCCCTCCGGTGCGGTGCCCGCGGGTCCGTGGGACGCCGTCGTGCTGGTCGACGTGCTGTACCTGCTCGACGCCGCGGGCCAGCGTGCCCTGCTCGAGGAGTGCGCGGCGCGGCTGGCGCCCGGCGGGGTGCTGGTGGTCAAGGACATGGCGGTGACCCCGCTCTGGAAGGCCCGGGTCAACGCGCTGCAGGAGACGGTGTCCGTGCGGCTGCTGGGGATCACCGAGGGCTCGCGCGACTTCGACTTCGTGCCCCCCGACGAGCGCGCCCGCTGGCTGGTCGCGGCCGGTCTGGTCGACGTGCGCAGCCGGCGGCTGGACCGCGGGCGGGCACACCCGCACCACCTGCTGGTCGGGCGGGCGGCGTCGTGAGCGGACTGCCCGCAGTCGTGGTCACCGGTGGCGCGGGGTTCATCGGGTCGCACGTCTGCACCGCCCTGGCCGAGGCCGGGCACCGGGTCGTGGCCGTCGACGACCTGTCCACCGGGTCCGCCGACAACCTGGTCGGCGTGCCCGAGGTCGACCTCGTGGTCGCCGACGTCGCCGCCCCCGGTCTGGTCGACGTGCTGCGCTCGGTGGGCGCCGGCGTCGTGTGCCACCTGGCCGCGGCCATCGACGTCCGGGCCTCGGTCGCCGACCCGGTCGCCGACGCCACCCGCAACGTCGTGGGCACCGTGGCCGTGCTGCAGGCAGCCGTCGCGGCAGGGGTCGGCAAGGTGGTCTTCGCCTCCTCGGGCGGCTCCATCTACGGCGCCGCCACCCCGCCTCCGGTGGCCGAGGACGCCGAGATCGCCCCCGAGTCGCCGTACGCGGCCAGCAAGGCGGCGGCCGAGCTGTGGCTGCAGACGTTCCGCCGGCTACACGGGCTGCGCTGGACCGCGCTGGCCCTGGCCAACGTCTACGGACCCCGGCAGGACCCGGCGGGCGAGGCCGGGGTCATCTCGCTGTTCGCCGACGCCCTGCTGGCCGGCCGGTCGACCACGATCTACGGGGACGGCAGCCAGACCCGCGACTTCGTCCACGTCGGCGACGTCGCGGCCGCGTTCCGGGCCGCGTCCGGCGAGCTGGCCGAGGACTGCCGGCTCAACATCGGCACCGGCGTCGAGACCTCCGTGCGCGAGCTGCACACGCTGCTGGCCGGGCTCTGCGACGCCCCCGACCGCCCGGCCACCGCGGCGGCGCGGGCGGGGGAGCTGCAGCGCTCGGCGCTGGATGCCCGGCGGGCGCGGGCGGTGCTGGGCTGGACCCCGCAGGTGCCCCTGGCCGAGGGGCTGGCCGGCACGGTCGAGTGGATCGGCTCACGTGCGTCGGTGTCCGCGCTGCGGGGTCCCGAGGGCCCCCGATAGCATCGCGGGCGGTCGGGGCCGCGGCGCTGCGAACCGGCCGTCCCCCACCACCCCACCCTTTCGGGTGGTCGTGGGCGCCCGACCTCACCCCGAGGTCGGCCGGGGCCGAAGATCACCGCGAGAGCCCGGACGACCCACCGGGCACGGCAGGGAGAAGCAGCGTGGACGACAGCCAGCAGACCGGACCCGCTCCGGTGCTCGGCGCCGCACCGTTGCTGACCCCGACCGGTGAGCCGACCGCGGACCACCCGTCGGGCCCGCTGCCGCTCACGGGCACCGGTGACGAGTCCGACTGGTGCTGGCCGCCCTACGCCCCGCCGCCGCCGGCCGACGTGCCGCGCTTCGACCTGGAGGAGTGGGCGCCGAGCTCGGTCGTCCGGCGTCCGCTCGTCCGGATGGGCCGCTGGACCCTGCTCTACCGCCGGGGCTGAGCGACCCGCGGCGGGGGTGGCGTCCCAGCTGCGGTTATTGTGGGACGGACCCGTCGCCGTCAGGTGACCTGAGCACCGGCCCGCCGGTGGACCCCGAGGAGTGTCGTGGCGACCCTGCAGGTCGAGCTCGTGGCCGTGGAGCGCAAGATCTGGTCCGGTGAGGCCTCGATGGTCATCGCCCGCACCACCGAGGGTGAGCTCGGCGTCCTGCCCGGCCACGCCCCGCTGCTCGGCGAGCTGGCGCCCGGTGGCGTCGTCACCATCCGCGTGGCCGACGGCGAGGACCTCGTCGTGGCTGCCCACGGTGGCTTCCTCTCGGTGACCGAACGCGGCGTGTCGATCCTCGCCGAGACCGCCGAGATCTCGACCGAGATCGACGTCGAGCGCGCCCGGGAGTCCCTGCGCCGCGCCGAGTCCGCCGCCGACGACGACGAGGAGGCGCTCGCCGCCGCCCGTCGCGCCCAGTCCCGGCTCCGCGCCGCCGGCCAGGCCGCCTGAGCCAGGCGGGGCCACGAGGGCGGGGGTGAGACGTTGAGCACCGCCGTCCTGGTCGTCGTCGCGGTCCTGCTCGTCGCCCTCGTCGCCACCTTCCTGCTCCGCCGGCACTTCCTGCTCTCCGGGCTCGGCGCGGTCACCATGTGGTTGCGGCCGGTCGGCGCTCCGCGCTGGTCGGTGGGCGTGGCCTGGTACGCCGGCGGTGAGCTGCTCTGGTACCGCGCGCTGTCGTTGTCGGTGCGCCCGACCCAGCGACTGTGCCGCGCCGAGTTCCACGTCGAGGGCCGCCGGCGCCCCACGCCCGAGGACGGCGCGGTGCCCGCCGACAGCCAGGTGCTGATCTGCCGCACCGGGGCCGGCCCGCAGGAGCTGGCCATGGACTCCTCGACCGTGACCGGCTTCCTCTCCTGGATCGAGTCGGCCCCGCCGCTGGGCCGCTAGCAGCGGGGCCGCACGCTCAGCTGGAGCTGTCCCGCGCGGCCCGCTGGGCGTGGACACCGCTGTGCGCGCCGGGCTCCCAGAGCACGTCGCCGCCGGGGTTGGCCGCCCGGGACAGGATGAACAGCAGGTCCGAGAGCCGGTTGAGGTACTTGGCCGTCTCCTCGTTCGTGTGCTCGGCGTCGGCCTCCAGCAGGGCCCAGACGCTGCGCTCGGCCCGCCGCGCCACCGTGCGGGCCTGGTGCAGCAACGCCGCCAGGGGCGTGCCGCCGGGCAGGATGAAGGAGGTCAGCTTCGGCAGCTGGGCGTTGTGCTCGTCGCAGGCCGCCTCGAGCCGCTCGGTGTAGGCGGCGGTCACCCGCAGCGGCGGGAACTCGGGCTCCTCGGTGATCGGGTTGCAGAGGTCGGCGCCGATGTCGAAGAGGTCGTTCTGCACGCTGCGCAGCAGCTCGAGCAGCTCGGGGGAGGGCGCGCCCAGGGCCAGCGCGACCCCGATGACGGAGTTGGTCTCGTCGACGTCGGCGTAGGCGGCCAGCCGCACGTCGGTCTTGGCCACCCGGCTCATGTCGCCGAGGTGGGTCTGCCCGGCGTCGCCGGTCTTGGTGTAGATGCGCGTCAGCCGGACCGTCATGCCCGCACCCTACGGCCGAAGTACCGTCAGCCGGGTGGACTGCTTCGAGGTGATCGGCGGGACGTCGCTGCGCGGCCGGGTGCGCGTGACCGGCGCCAAGAACAGCGCGCTCAAGCTGATGGCGGCCGCGCTGCTGGCCAGCGGGCGCACCACCATCGAGGAGGTCCCCGACATCCTCGACGTCGCGATCATGAGCGAGGTGCTGCGCCGGCTGGGCTGCGGCGTGGAGTTCGAGAAGTACACCGACGGCCGCGGCGGCGGGGGCGGGCGGGTCGTCGTCGACGTGCCCGACATGCCCTCCAGCGAGACCGACTACGACCTGGTGCGCCGCATGCGTGCCTCGATCAGCGTGCTCGGCCCGCTGGTCGCCCGGTGCGGGCAGGCCAAGGTGGCGCTGCCCGGCGGCGACGCCATCGGGTCACGCGGGCTGGACATGCACGTGGCCGGGCTGGAGCGGCTGGGTGCCACCGTGCACAGCGAGCACGGCTTCCTCATCGCCACCGCCCCGCGGCTGGTGGGCACCTCGATCTGGCTGGACTTCCCGTCGGTGGGTGCCACCGAGAACCTCGTCATGGCGGCCGTGCTCGCCGAGGGCACCACGGTGGTCGACAACGCCGCCCGCGAGCCCGAGATCGTGGACATCTGCACCATGCTGTCGGAGATGGGCGCCCGGATCAGCGGGGCGGGCTCCTCGACCATCACCGTCGAGGGCGTCACCGAGCTGCACCCGGTCACCCACACCACCGTGCCCGACCGCATCGTCGCCGGCACCTGGGCGATCGGTGCCGTCATGACCCGCGGCGACGTGGTCGTCGAGCGGGCGGCCCCCGAGCACCTGTCGGTCGCGCTGGACAAGCTGCGCACGGCGGGGGCCACCGTCGAGCAGGTCGAGGGCGGGCTGCGGGTCGCGATGGCCGAGCGGCCCACCGGCGTCGACGTCGTCACGCTGCCGTTCCCGGGGTTCCCGACCGACCTGCAGCCGATGGCCGTGGCGCTGGCCGCGGTCTCCACCGGCACGGCGCTCATCACCGAGAACGTGTTCGAGGGCCGGTTCATGTTCGTCAACGAGCTCGTGCGGCTGGGTGCCGACGTCCGCATCGACGGGCACCACGCCGTCGTCCGCGGGCGCGAGCGCCTGTCGAGCGCTCCGGTGCTGGCCACCGACATCCGGGCCGGGGCCGGTCTGGTGCTGGCCGGGCTGTGCTCGGACGGTGTCACCGAGGTGGCCGACGTGCACCACGTCGACCGCGGCTACCCCGACTTCGTGGAGCAGCTGCGGGGGCTGGGCGCCACCGTCGAGCGCACCACCCGCGAGGGCATCAGGGACTGAACGTCCCGGCCAGGCTGCGGGCCCGGTCGGCGTCCTCGGGGAAGACCAGCACGTCGGCGCGGTGCGGGGCCGGGAAGCGCACGGTCGAGCGGATGCCGGCGTCGGAGAGCACCGCCCGCAGGGCGAGCGCGGAGTCCTTGCGGGTGAGGGTGGCGACCCGGGTGAGCAGGCCGTCCTCGGCGGACGGGCGCTTGGTCGCCTTCGGCGCGGACGACGCGAACGCCCAGCGCAGGAAGACGGCGAGGATCGCCAGCATCGCCATGGCGATCGCCGGGCCCACGGCGTAGTGCAGGCTGCCTGCGTCGATCGGCACGGGCGCTCCTCCAGGATGTGCGGACTGCAACCGAGTGTGCCACCGCGTGAGGCGTTCGACACTGTGGTTACTGACCGGTAGCCCTACACTCCCCGGACATGCCGTTCCCTTCAGCGCCGAAGGACCGGGACCGCCCGTGGGTCATGCGCACCTACGCCGGCCACTCCTCCCCGGCCGAGTCCAACGCCCTGTACCGCCGCAACCTGGCCAAGGGCCAGACCGGCCTGTCGGTGGCCTTCGACCTGCCCACCCAGACCGGGTACGACCCCGACGACGAGCTGGCCACCGGCGAGGTGGGCAAGGTCGGGGTGCCGGTCAGCCACATCGGCGACATGCGTGCGCTGTTCGACGGCATCCCGCTCGACGAGATGAACACGTCGATGACCATCAACGCCACGGCGATGTGGCTGCTGGCGCTCTACCAGGCCGTCGCCGAGGAGCACGGCCACGACGTCACGAAGCTGGCCGGGACGACGCAGAACGACATCGTCAAGGAGTACCTGTCGCGGGGCACCTACGTGTTCCCGCCGGCGCCGAGCATGCGGCTGATCACCGACATGGTCGCCTACACGGTGACGACGATGCCGAAGTGGAACCCGATCAACATCTGCAGCTACCACCTGCAGGAGGCCGGGGCCACGCCGGTGCAGGAGATCGCCTACGCGATGAGCACCGCGATCGCCGTCCTGGACTCGGTGCGCGACTCGGGGCAGGTGCCCCAGGAGCGCTTCGGCGAGGTCGTGGCCCGCATGTCCTTCTTCGTCAACGCTGGGGTGCGCTTCGTCGAGGAGATGTGCAAGATGCGCGCGTTCACCCGGCTCTGGGACGAGCTGACCCGCGAGCGGTACGGCGTCGAGGACCCCAAGCACCGCCGCTTCCGGTACGGCGTGCAGGTCAACTCGCTGGGCCTCACCGAGGCGCAGCCGGAGAACAACGTGCAGCGCATCGTGCTCGAGATGCTCGCGGTCACCCTGTCCAAGGACGCCCGCGCCCGCGCGGTGCAGCTGCCGGCCTGGAACGAGGCACTGGGCCTGCCACGGCCCTGGGACCAGCAGTGGTCGCTGCGGTTGCAGCAGGTGCTGGCCTACGAGACCGACCTGCTCGAGTACGACGACCTGTTCGCCGGCTCCACCGTGGTCGAGGCCAAGGTCACCGAGCTCCTCGAGGGGGCCCGTGCCGAGATGGAGCGGGTCGCCGAGATGGGCGGGGCGGTGGCCGCCGTCGAGTCCGGCTACATGAAGGGTCAGCTGGTCGGGTCCCTGGCCGAGCGGCGGCGCCGGATGGAGAGCGGTGAGGACGTCGTCGTCGGCGTCAACAAGTTCGACTCCACCGAGCCCAACCCGCTGACCGCTGACCTCGACACGGCGATCCAGACCGTCGACCCGGCGGTCGAGTCCGCCGCCCAGGAGGCCGTGCGGGCCTGGCGTGCCGACCGCGACGACGCCGCGGTGGCGCAGGCCCTCGAGGAGCTCAAGCGGGTCGCGGGCACCGACGAGAACCTGATGGCCGCGACGCTGGCGTGCGCGCGGGCGAAGGTCACCACGGGGGAGTGGGCCGGCGCGCTGCGCGAGGTGTTCGGCGAGTTCCGGGCGCCCACCGGCGTCTCGGCGGCCAGCACCGGTGAGGCCGACGGCTCGCTCACCGAGGTGCGCGAGCGGGTGCGCGCCACCGGCGAGGAGCTCGGCGGGCGGCTGCGGCTGCTGGTGGGCAAGCCCGGGCTCGACGGGCACTCCAACGGCGCCGAGCAGATCGCCGTCCGGGCCCGCGACGCCGGGTTCGAGGTCGTCTACCAGGGCATCCGGCTCACCCCGGCGCAGATCGTGTCGGCCGCGGTCGAGGAGGACGTGCACGTCGTCGGGCTGTCGGTGCTGTCCGGTTCGCACCTGCAGGTCGTGCCCGCGGTGCTGCAGGGGTTGAAGGACGCCGGCCTGGACGACGTCCCCGTGGTGGTCGGGGGCATCGTGCCCGACGCCGACGCGCGGCGGCTGCGCGAGCAGGGCGTGGCCCGGGTCTTCACCCCGAAGGACTTCGGGATGACCGACATCATGGGCCAGATCGTCGACGTCGTCCGCGAGGCCAACGCGCTCTAGGAGGACCCCCTCGCCCCCCACGACGCCCCCCACGACGCGCTCCGCGCGCCGTGGGTCCCTGCGAGGGGGCCGTTCCAGCGGGTCATCTCACCCACGGGCCGAAGCGCACCGGGACGCCGGGGGACCACAGCACGCTGTTCGGTTCCCCGGCGACCGGCACGCCCGCCGCGGCCGTCAGGTCCTCGGACAGCTCGACCACCGAGGCCCGGTGCAGCGGCCACTCCGGGTGCTCGTTGGGCCAGTACGCGGTGCGGCCGAGGAACCCGCGGTGCAGGCCCCACCGCGAGGTGAGGAAGCGGTCCAGCGGCGCGGGGTCGGCGATGCGCTCACCGACCTGCACGGCGATCCGGCTGTGCGCGCCGCGCGGCGCCGGCCAGCGCCGCCGCGAGGTGTAGGTCACCACGTCGCCGTCGCGGCGCACCCGCATCCTCGCGAACGTGTAGGGCAGCCGGGCCACCCAGCGGGCGGCCAGCACCGGCAGCAGCCGGTCGGCCTCCAGCGAGGAGAACACCACTCCCCGACGGCCCTGCTCGTCGACGGAGTACAGCCGCACGTTGGTCTCGGCGAACGAGCCGAGGTAGGGCAGCCCGGGCAGGCCGAAGAAGCCGATGCGCCGCATCCGGAACGGGATCAGCCCCACGTAGGTCGCGCCGTCCAGGGTGTCGGGGCGGGTGCCCGGCGGCAGGTGCGGGGCGACCAGGGCCGGGTCGACGGCCCAGTGCAGGAAGGCGAGGTCCGCCCAGCCCTGGGTGAAGACCGTGGCGCCGATCGGGCGCGGCGCGGTGGGGGTGACCGGTTCTGGGTGCACGGGTCCCTGCATGCCCGGGGTCGGGTCCCTCGACACCGGGACGTGCGCGTGGTGGGGTCGGGTGCATGGCAGAGCTGGCAGCACCCCGGGTCGAGCGCACCGACGACGTCGTCACCCTCACGATGTGCCGGCCCTCCCGGCGCAACGCACTGTCCCGGGAGCACCTGACCCAGCTGCTGGCCGCCGTGCGGGAGATCGCGGCCACCGACGCCACGGCGATCGTCGTCGCGGCCGAGGGCCCGGTGTTCAGCGCCGGGCACGATTTCGCCGACATGGACGGGGCCCCGATGGCCGAGGTCCGGTCGCTGCTGACCCTGTGCACCGAGTTCATGCAGACCCTGCACCAGGTGCCGCAGGTCGTCGTCGCCCGGGTGCACGCCCTGGCCACCGCGGCCGGCGCCCAGCTCGTCGCCTCCTGCGACCTCGCGGTGGCCGGCGAGTCCGCGGGGTTCGCCGCGCCCGGGGGCAAGGGTGGCTGGTTCTGCCACACGCCGATGGTGCCGATCGCGCGCAACGTCGGCCGCAAGCGGGCGATGGAGCTGGCCCTCACCGGCGACGTCGTCGACGCCCGCACCGCCCTGGACTGGGGGTTGGTCAACCGGGTGGTGCCCGATGCCGAGCTCGACGACGCGGTCGCCGACCTGGTGGCGCGGGCGACCCGGGGGTCGCGGGCGTCCAAGGCGTGGGGCAAGCAGGCGATGTACGCCCAGCTGGACCGGCCCGAGGCCGACGCCTACCTGCAGGCGGTCCAGACCATGGCCGCCGCGTCGCAGCTCGACGGTGCGCGCGAGGGCGTGGCCGCCTTCCTCGGCAAGCGTCCGGCGGTCTGGACCGACTGACGCATCACACCGGGAACAGGCGCGGACGGGGACGGTTGGCACTCCTGTGCGCACTCTGTGGCTGACCAAGCGGAGGGTCGTCGACTTCGGTCGGGCGACCACCGAGGGTTGACGACGGCGCAGCCCCGCCGTCCCTCCCTCCTGCGAAAGGCCTCCTCCGTGCTCTCCCGCCTCCGCCGCGTGCCCTTCGCGGCCCAGGTGCTGATCGCCCTCGTGCTGGGCGTGGCCCTCGGGCTCGTCGCCCGCGCCATCGGCACCGTCCCCGGCAGCTACGTCGACGGCGAGCTCGTCGCCGGCACCGACCAGAACTGGCTGACCTCGACGCTGGACACCATCGGCTCGACGTTCGTCGGGCTGCTGCGGGTCATCGTCATCCCGCTGATCGTCACCGCGATCATCGTCAGCATCGCCAACCTCAAGCAGGTCGGCAACGCCGCCCGGCTGGCCGGCCAGACCCTGCTGTGGTTCGCGATCACGGCGCTGATCGCGGTCTCCATCGGCATCGGCCTGGGCCTGATCACCCAGCCGGGTCGCAACAGCTCGGTCGCGGAGTCCGCCGCCGACTACAGCGGCACCGGCGGCTCGTGGTGGGACTTCCTCACCGGCCTGGTGCCCGGCAACATCCTCGGCCTCGAGGGCTCGACCGACGGCTCGCTGTCGTTCAACGTGCTGCAGCTCATCGTCGTCTCGGTCGCGGTCGGCATCGCCGCGCTGAAGGTCGGCGAGGCGGCCGAGCCGTTCCTGACCGTCACCCGCTCGGCGCTGGCGATCGTCCAGAAGGTGCTGTGGTGGGTCATCCTGCTCTCGCCGCTGGGCACGCTGGGCCTCATCGGGCACGCCGTCGCCGCCTACGGCTGGGAGTCCCTGGGCTCGCTCGGCGTCTTCGTCGCGGCCGTCTACGGCGGGCTCGTGCTGGTGCTCGGCGTCGTCTACCCGGTGCTGCTCAAGCTGCACGGCCTCTCGCCCAAGCGCTTCTACGCCGGTGCCTGGCCGGCCATCCAGCTGGGCTTCGTGTCCCGCTCCTCGATCGGCACGCTGCCGGTGACCGAGCGGGTGACCGAGGCCAACCTGGGTGTCCCGCGGTCCTACGCCTCGTTCGCCGTCCCGCTGGGGGCGACGACCAAGATGGACGGCTGCGCGGCGATCTACCCGGCGCTGGCCGCGATCTTCGTGGCGCAGTTCTTCGGCGTCGACCTGTCGATCACCGACTACCTGCTCATCGCGCTGGTCTCGGTCGTCGGCTCGGCCGCCACCGCCGGCGTCACGGGCGCGGTGGTCATGCTCACGCTGACGCTCTCGACGCTGGGCCTGCCGCTGGCCGGCGTCGGCCTGCTGCTGGCCGTCGACCCGATCCTCGACATGGGCCGGACGGCGACCAACGTCGCCGGCCAGGCGCTGGTGCCGACCATCGTGGCCAAGCGCGAGGGCATCCTCGACCAGGAGCGCTACGACTCGACCACCACGGTCGACCCGATCCGCTCCCTCGGCGAGACCCGCGAGCCCGAGCGCGTCTGACGCGGTCGCCGGGCACGGGCGTCGGCGCGGTAGCGTCGGCGCCCGTGCGCCTGGTCATCGCGACGTGCTCCGTCGACTACGTCGGGCGGCTCACCGCCCACCTGCCCACCGCCACCCGGCTGCTGCTGGTGAAGGCCGACGGCTCGGTGTCGGTGCACGCCGACGACCGCGCCTACAAGCCGCTGAACTGGATGACCCCGCCCTGCACCCTCAAGGACGCCCTCGTCGACGGATCGGGCACCTGGACGGTCACCAACAAGGCCGGTGAGCAGCTCGTCATCACCATCGAAGAGGTGTTCCACGACGTGCGGCACGAGCTCGGGGTCGACCCCGGCCTGCAGAAGGACGGCGTCGAGGCCGAGCTGCAGCGTCTGCTGGCCCTGCACGTCGAGACCTTCGGCGCCGGGTGGCAGCTGGTGCGCCGCGAGTACCCGACCGCGATCGGCCCGGTCGACCTGCTCTGCCGCGACGAGCGGGGCACCACGGTGGCCGTGGAGGTCAAGCGCCGCGGGGAGATCGACGGCGTCGAGCAGCTGACCCGTTACCTGGAGCTGCTCAACCGCGACCCCCTGCTGGCCCCGGTCAAGGGCGTGTTCGCCGCCCAGGAGATCAAGCCGCAGGCCCGCGTGCTGGCCCGCGACCGCGGCATCGACTGCGTGACGGTGGACTACGCGGTGCTCAAGGGCACCGACGACCCCACTCAGCGCCTGTTCTGAGACCTGCTTCACGCCCGCCGGTGGTTACCCGCGGGTAACCAGCTCTGGCAGACTCGCCGGACCAGGGTGCGACGACGAGGTCGCGCCGGGACGAGGGAGTGGCAACGTGGCCAGAGAACTCAGCCAGGTCGGGGTCGTCGGGCTCGGCACCATGGGCGCGGGCATCACCGAGGTGCTCGCCCGGGCCGGCCTGGACGTGACGGCCGTGGAGGTCTCGACCGAGGCGCTCGAGCGCGGCCGCGGCCACCTCGAGCAGTCCACCGACAAGGCCGTGCAGCGCGGCAAGCTCGACGCCGCCGACCGCGACGCGATCCTCGGGCGCATCCGCTGGTCGACCTCGCTCGACGACCTCGCCGAGGCCGAGCTGGTGGTCGAGGCGATCCCCGAGCGCATGGAGCTCAAGACCGAGGTCTTCGCGGCGCTGGACAAGATCTGCCCACCGGACACGATCCTGGCGACCAACACGTCGAGCCTGTCGGTCACCGAGCTGTCGGTGGCCACCGGCCGGCCGAGCAAGGTCATCGGCATGCACTTCTTCAACCCGGCGCCGGTCATGAAGCTGGTCGAGGTCATCAGCACCGTGGTCACCGAGCCGTCGGTGATCGCCGACGTCGAGGCGCTGGCCGAGCGGCTGGGCAAGACCGACGTGACCGTGGGCGACAAGGCCGGCTTCATCGCCAACGCCCTCCTCTTCGGCTACCTCAACCACGCCGTCTCGATGTACGAGGCCAAGTACGCCAGCCGCGAGGACATCGACGCGGCCATGCGGCTGGGCTGCGGCCTGCCGATGGGCCCGCTGGCCCTCATGGACCTCATCGGCATCGACACCGCCTACGAGATCCTCGACACGATGTACAAGCAGTCGCGCGACCGGCTGCACGCCCCGAGCCCGATCATCAAGCAGCTGATGACCGCCGGGCTGCTCGGCCGCAAGACCGGCCGCGGCTTCTACACCTACGCCGGCCGCGACTCCGCCGAGGTGGTGGCGGACGCGCAGACCCCCACCCCGGGCGGCGCCGCCGAGGGCGCCCGCCCGGTGCACACGGTCGGGCTGGTCGGCTCGGGGACGATGGCCACCGGGATGATCGAGGTGTTCGCCAAGGGCGGGTACGACACCGTGTTCGTCGCCCGCACCCCCGAGAAGGTCGAGGGGGTGCTCGCCGCGATCACCAAGAGCCTGGACAAGCAGGTCACCCGCGGCAAGCTCGACGAGGACGGCAAGGCCGCCGTCCTGGCCCGGCTCACCGGCACCACCGACCGGGCCGACCTGGCCGACGTCGACCTGGTGGTGGAGGCCGTGGTCGAGTCCCTGGCGGTCAAGCAGGAGCTGTTCGCCGAGCTGGGGCGCATCTGCAAGCCGGGCGCGGTGCTGGCCACCACGACGTCGTCGCTACCGGTCATCGAGTGCGCGAAGGCCAGTGCCCGCCCCGGGGACGTCGTGGGCCTGCACTTCTTCAACCCCGCCACGGTGATGAAGCTGGTGGAGGTGGTCTCCACCGTCGCCACCTCCGACGACGTCGCGGCCACCGCGCACGCCGTGTGCGGGCAGCTGGGCAAGCACGCGGTCTCCTGCACCGACCGCTCGGGCTTCATCGTCAACGCCCTGCTGTTCCCCTACCTCAACGACGCGGTGCGCATGCTGCAGGCGCACTACGCCACCGCCGACGACATCGACGCGGCCATGAAGGTCGGCTGCGGCTACCCGATGGGCCCCTTCGAGCTGCTGGACACCGTCGGGCTGGACGTCTCGCTGGCCATCGAGCGCGAGCTGTACACCGAGTTCCGCGAGCCGGGCTTCGCCCCTGCACCGCTGCTCGAGCACCTGGTCACCGCCGGGTACCTCGGGCGCAAGACCGGCCGCGGGTTCCGGGAGCACGCCCGCCGGTAACCTCGGCGGGGTCATGGGCAGGGGACGGCGGCGGCCGCACGCAGGTGCACGCCCGCCGCTGTCCCGCACCCCACCGGTGGAGACCGCCGACGACGGCGACTGGGTGGTCCGCCCGGTCACCGGGTCGGCCAGCACCCGGGCCTACCGCTGCCCGGGCTGCGACCAGGAGATCCGCCCCGGCACGCCGCACGTGGTCGCCTGGCCGGTCTACGCCCGCGACTCCGACCTCGACCCGTGGGACACCGAGTCCTCGATCGACCTGCGCCGGCACTGGCACACCGCGTGCTGGCGCGCCCGCTCGCGTCGTCACTGAACCAGCGACGCGTACACCACCACGTTGTCGACGTAGCTGCGCCGCGAGCGGTCGAACTCGCCACCGCAGGTGATCAGCCTCAGCTGCGCGTCGACGGTGGGGCCGTACACCTCGTCGGTGGCGAAGGCCGACTTCGGGTACTCGGCGACCCGGGTGACCTCGAAGGTGAGCGTGCTGCCGTCGGCCTGCCCGACCAGCACCTGGGCCCCGACGGCGACCTCCTCGAGCCGGTAGAAGACCGCCGGGCCCGAGCGGGAGTCCACGTGGCCGGCCAGGACCGCCGGGCCGACCTGCCCGGGCGCCACGCCGGCGTCGAACCACCCGGCCTGCGCGTAGTCGGCCGGCGGCACGAGGGCGCCGCTGCCGTCGACCCCGATCGGCACCAGGCTGCTGGCCAGGTCGACGCTGGGCACCGCTACGGACACCGGTGCCACCGAGGCGACGGGCTCGTCCGTGGCCGCCTGCACCACCGGTGCCGGTGGCGAACCGGCCACGGCGGGGGCGGGCGGACTCCCCGCCAGGACGGCGACCGCACCGCTGACGACGGCGACGGCGGCCAGCAGCCAGCGCAGCCTGGTCAGTCCGCGGTGCGGGGCGCGGTGCCGGTGACCGGCCACCGGGGGTCAGGCGGCGTGGCGGGGTGCGGACCCGCGCCGCGGCAGCCGGCGGCCCGAGGCGAGCACGCCCCCGGCCAGCGCCAGTACCGACACGCCACCCAGCACGTACAGCAGCGGGGAGGACGACCCGGCCGCGCCACCACCACCGGCCTCGACCCCGCCGGCGGGCACGACGCCCGGGCTGGCGGCGTCCAGCACCGTCTGCACCCGCACGCCGGAGTCGCCGTCGAGCAGCAGCACGGTGTAGGACGAGCCGTCGGCCAGGTCGACGGGGAGGTCGGTGGGCGTCCCGCCGGCGCCGCTCACCTGCAGGGTGGTGGAGCCACCGGGGACCGCCACGTAGTCGGTGCGGTCGGGGAAGGCCAGGTCGCCGGACAGCGTCGGGCCGCCGGCCAGGGCGACCGCGGCCGGCGTCAGCGTCTGCGAGGCGTTGATGACCCGGGCGCGGGCGTCGCCGGCCGGGGGAGCCGACAGGTCGTCGTCGAGCACCGTCAGGCCCAGCTGCGCGAAGGTGCCGACACCGGCCACCGTGTAGGCGTCGCCGGGGGCCACCGTCACGGTGGTCGAGAGCACCGGGGCCGAGGTGGCGGGCGCACCGGCCGACCGCATGGAGACGGTGTACGTGCCGGCCGGCACGGACTGGTAGTCCGAGACGGTGCCGTAGCCGACACCGGTGAGCACGATGCCGGTGTCGGGGGAGGACACCGAGTCGACGTAGACGTCGACCGAGGGGGTGTCGGGGCTCAGGTGCGCGAGCCGCAGCATGCCGGTGTCGGCGGCGCCGGCGATGCCCGGGGCCAGCAGACCGAGCAGGACGGCCATGCCGGTGACGAGGCCGGTGAGGAGGCCGGTGATCAGCGACGGAGCGGTGCGCCGGTGTGCCACGGCTGGCCTCCTGGGTGACGGGACGACTACTGCGGGCAAACCGTACCGGTCCGTCACGGGCCGGGCACCCGGACCGGTGGTGGTCACCCGGCCGAGGCGGCGACGAGCTCGTCGGGGGCGGGGGCGTAGCCGAAGCCCACGCGCAGGCCGTCGTCGACCACCTCCACGGTGCTCGGGGCGTAGGGCGGCAGCTGCGCGACCAGCCAGCCCTGCACCTGGTCCGCCAGCGCCGGGTCGTCGGCCAGCCGGGTGCCGCCGACGGAGTCCACGACCGCGTAGCGCAGGGCGGTGCCCACCTCGCCGGGGACCGTGGGCATCGCGGTCACCCCGACGCCGTACTGCGCCGCGATGCCGGCCAGCAGCGTGAGCAGTCGCGGGTCGACGTCGCCCGAGAGCAGCGCCCCCGTCACCTGGCCGGAGTCGGCCGTCGTCGGGTTGGTGAGCAGGGCCCCGGCCAGCTGTCGGCGCAGGGCGCGGTCGTCGGCGTCGGGGGCGCGGTACCGGGGGTCGACGACGGCCAGACCGGTGGTCTCGTCGCCGAAGCGCGCGACCACCGGCCCGGGGCCGGCGGGCTCGCCGCGGCTGACCTGCAGCCCGCCCGGCTCGATCGGCACACCGGCCCGCTCCAGGTCCTCGGCGAGCAGCCCGTCGGCGGCCACGGGGGTGCCGGCGGGGAACTGGTCGGTCAGCCACGAGACCAGGGCGCGGCGGTCGGCGGCGCCGAAGTCGTCGGCCCGGGCGGTGCCCAGCGCGGCCCCGCCGACCCCCAGGGAGACCACCAGCGCGACCGCCGTGGCGGTGGCCAGGGCCGGGCGCAGCGGCCGCGTCGCCGGGTGGCGCACCAGCTCCTGCACCAGTGCCCCGAGCAGCAGCGCACCGAGGGGCAGGCAGACGACGAGGGCGGAGAACCGGCCGGGCGGGGCGATCGCGGCCAGGGTGGTCACGGCCAGGGCGCCGGCCGGCGGTCGCCAGCGGGGCAGCACCCACGCGGCGAGCGCCCCGACCGCCAGCAGGCCGGCCGTGAGCAGGACCGAACGGGCCTCGCCGGCCGCCCAGGGCGCCAGGACGTCGGGTTGGGGATCCCAGCGCGGCAGCAGCAGCACCAGCACGACGAAGACCGGGGCCAGCAGGGCCGCGAGCACCGTGCGCGTGCGGGTCGACCACCGTCGACCCAGTCGTCCGGTGGCCAGGGCGCCGGCCGTGCCGGCCAGGAGCAGCAGGGCGACGTCGGGGGCGAGCACGACCGCCGGAACGAGCGCGGGCACGGCCAGGGCCCGCACGACCGGCCGGCGGCGGCCCAGCCCGAGCCAGGCTGCCAGCAGCATCCAGGGCACCGCCCACGCCGCCGGCGAGCTCACGGCGTGCACGAGCACGAGCCCCGGGACGGCGCCGAGCACGAGCACGGCGACGCAGGCCCCGGCGTCACCCAGCCGGGCCCGCCGCGCCACCCGCCACAGGAGCAGGCACGACACCAGCAGGGCGACCCAGAGCAGCTCCCGGCCCGCCGCGGCCAGGCCGCCGTGCCGCTCGAACGCCCGCGTGACCCACGCCCACCCCGCGGTGTGCACGACGGCCAGGCCCTCGGGGGTGAGCGGGTCCGGTGCCGATCCGCCCTGGACCCAGGCCCAGGCGGGCGCGGTGAGGGCACCGTCGTCGGCCAGTGGTGTGCTGCGCAGGGCGCGGGCGGACACCGCCGCAGCCAGCGCGAGCGCGGCCAGCGGGGCGAGCACCGACCAGCGGACCCGGCTGGTCGTCCCCGAGGAGTGCCGGGCGCGGGTGCTGCTGGTCGCGGACACAGCGGCACCCCCCAGCGTCGACGGAACGACCTCACACCCCGGTGGGCACTGTGGCACGCACCGTCACGACCGGCCAGTCACCGCGTTCGCCCGGGAGCACGGCCGGGCAGTTACCGCCTCGGGAGGCGGCGCAGGATCAGCGGGGCTCGGCGCCCCCGCCCTTCTGGGCCGGCTGGCTGCCGGTGGGGACCGACCGGACGGCGGGCTGCACCGCGGTGGCCGGACCCTGGGTGGGGGCCGGGCGCGCGGGCTGCGGGGAGCCGCCCGGCTGCTCGCCCGCCGGCGGGTCGCTCGCGGGCCGGGTGCCCGCGGACTGAGCACCTGCGGGCTGCGCACCTGCGGGCTGAGCACCTGCGGGCTGGGCACCTGACGGCTGGGCACCTGACGGCTGGGCACCTGACGGCTGGGCACCTGCGGGCCGGGCAGCAGCGGGCGCGGCTGCCGGCGGTGCGGCCGGCTGAGGCTGCGGAGCACCCGAGGGTCGACCCGGTGCCGTGGGCGCCGCGGGGGCTGCGGCGGTCGTCGGGGCCGCGGTGGTGGCCGTCCCGGACGACCGGGGCCGGTCCTGCCCCGCACCCTTCCCGGCAGCCTCGTCGGCGCTCGTGCCGTCGACCGCGCGGTCGCCGGCGGTGTCCTGGTCCTGGGCGGGACGGGCGGCGGTGGCCGGGGCGTCGGCGAGGTCGGGAAGCTGCCCGAGCAGGCGCCGTACCTCGTGCAGGCGGGTGGCCAGCTCGTCACGGGTGCGCCGGAGGGCGGCGGCCTCCTCCTCGGCGGCCGAGACCGTGGCGGCGGCACGCTGCTCGGCGGCGGCGACCCGCTGCTGGGCGGCGGCGACCGAGCTCTTCTCGCGCTCGTCCTCGAGCCGGGCGGCCTCGGTGCGCCGCGCCCGCTGGGCGATCTCGAAGTCCTCCTCGATCTTGGTGCGGCGGGCCTGCGAATCGGCGTCGAGCTGGGCGACCCGCTCCTGGGCCTTGGCGACCAGCTCGTCGGCCCGGGCCTGCGCCTTCGCGGCGATCTGCTCGGCCTCGTGCCGTGCCTCGGCGAGCACCCGCTCGGCGTCGGCGCCGGCCTGGGCCTGGCGCTGCACCGAGGCGTTCTCCTCGGCGGTGATGCGCTGCCGGATCGCGTCGGCCTCCTCGGCGGCCCTGCGGCGCACCTCGGCGGCCTCCTCCTCGGCCAGCCGGAGCATGTGCGAGATGCGTTCGCCCATGTTCTCGAAGGTGGGCGCACCGGCGGAGGCGGCCTTGCGGCGCAGGCTCTCCATCTCCTGGTGCAGCGCCGACAGCTGGGCGGCCAGGTCGGAGGCGCGCGACGCCGCGGCGTCGCGGTCGGCCATCGTGACCCGCAGATCCGCGTCCAACCGCTCGATGGCCTCGGCCACCTGGTCCCGGTGGTAGCCCTTGCGGACCACCTCGAAGGAGTAGGTGGCCTCGCGCAGCGGGAGCAGTTCGGCGTGGGGGTCGCTCATGGCTCCATCCTTCCAGAAGCTGCGGACCGGATCGGGTGTGACGAGCCGGTCCGCAGCATGCTCACAGGCCGCGGAAACGGTTGATCGCGTCGAGGTGCTTGGCGCGCTTGTCCTGGTCGCGGACGCCCAGGCCCTCCTCGGGGGCGAGGGTGAGCACGCCGACCTTGCCCTGGTGGGTGTTGGTCTGGACGTCGCGGGCGGCCTGCCCGACCTGCTCCATCGGGTAGACCTTCGAGACCGTCGGGTGGATCAGGCCCTTGTCGATCAGCCGGTTGGCCTCGTACGCCTCCTTGTAGTTCGCGAAGTGCGAGCTCAGGATCTTCTTCAGGTTCATCCACAGGTAGCGGTTGTCGTACTCGTGCATGTACCCGGAGGTCGAGGCGCACGTGATGATCGTGCCGCCCTTCTTGGCGACGTAGACGCTGGCGCCGAAGGTCTCGCGGCCGGGGTGCTCGAAGACGATGTCGATGTCCTCGCCGCCGGTCAGCTCGCGGATCTTCTTGCCGAAGCGCTGCCACTCCTTGGGGTCCTGGGTCTTCTCGTCCTTCCAGAACCTGTAGCCCTCGGCGGAGCGGTCGATGACCAGCTCGGCGCCCATCCTCCGCACGATCTCGGCCTTCTCGGGGCTGGAGACCACGCAGACGGGGATGGCGCCGCCGTTGAGGGCCATCTGGGTGGCGTAGGAGCCCAGCCCGCCCGAGGCGCCCCAGATGAGCACGGTGTCGCCCTGCTTCATGTTGGCGCCGTTCTTGCTCACCAGCTGCCGGTAGGCGGTGGCGTTGACAAGTCCGGGCGCGGCGGCCTCCTCCCACGTGAGGTGGGCCGGCTTGGGCAGCAGCTGGTTGCTCTTGACCAGGGCGAGCTCGGCCAGGCCGCCGAAGTTGGTCTCGAAGCCCCAGATGCGCTGCTGGGGGTCCATCATCGTGTCGTCGTGGCCGGCCGGGTCCTCGAGCTCCACCGACAGGCAGTGCGCGACGACCTCGTCGCCGGCCTTCCACTTGTTCACGCCGGGCCCGACGGCCAGGACGACGCCGGCCAGGTCGGAGCCCACCACGTGGTAGGGCAGGTCGTGCCGCTTCGTGAGCTCGGACAGCCGTCCGTAGCGCTCCAGGAACCCGAACGTGCTCACCGGCTCGAAGATCGACGTCCACACGGTGTTGTAGTTCACCGACGACGCCATCACGGCCACGATGGCCTCGCCCGGCCCGAGCTCGGGGGTGGGCACCTCCTCGACGTGCAGGCTCTTGCGGGGGTCCTTGTCCTTGGTGGCCAGGCCCTCGAACATGTCCTGCTCGTCCTTGCGCACCAGCACCGCGCGGTAGGAGTCGGGCACGCCCAGCCCCCCGATGTCGCTGAGCTGGTCGGACAGGATGGCGTCCCTGATCTCGTTCACGCTGTGCTCCCGGGTCGTCGTTGGCTCGGTAGTGCGGGTGAGGATGTTACTGGCCAGTAGCCAGGAAGTCAGTGCTGTGTGGCCGGTTCCACGATCTCGACGAGCACGCCGCCGGCGTCCTTGGGGTGCACGAAGTTGACCCGGCTGCCGGCGGTGCCGCGGCGGGGCTCGTCGTAGAGCAGTCGCAGGCCGCGCTCGCGCAGGGTGGCGCTGACCGCCTCGACGTCGACCACCCGGAAGGCAAGCTGCTGCAGGCCCGGGCCCGACCGGCCGATGAACTTCGCGATCGTGGACTCCGGCGTCAGCGGGGCCAGCAGCTGGATGCGGGTGTCACCCGACCCGACCGCGAGCATGGCCTCGCGGACGCCCTGCTCCTCGTTCGTCTCCTCGTGGACCGAGGTGATGCCGAACGCGCGGTCGTAGAAGGCGATCGCCTCGTCGAGGTCGGGTACGGCGATCCCGACGTGGTCGATGGTGGTGAACAGCTCGGTGGGCAGTGCGGCTCCGTCGACGCTCATGCGGGCATGTTGCCGTTACCCGCGGTACCGCGCACCCGGTGGAGGGGGGTGACGCTGGACACAGCGGAGCCCGCCGTCCCTGGGGGACGACGGGCTCCGGTACGGCCCGGCTGCAGGAGCCCGTGCCTCGCAGCGTGGCGCGGGGGGGGCAGTCGGGTCCGCTACTTCGCGAGGAACTGGAGCAGGGCGGCGTTGAACTCCTGCGGGTGGCTGGCGTTGACGCCGTGCGGGCCGCCCTCGACGACCACGAGCTCGGCGCCCTCGATCGACTCGGCCGAGCGCTTGCCCGACACCTCGAAGGGCACCACGCCGTCGCTGTCGCCGTGGATGACCAGCGTGGGGACGGTGACCTTCGTGAGGTCGTCGCGGAAGTCGGTGCGGCCGAAGGCGGTGATGCAGTCCAGGGTGCCCTTCGGCGACGCCACGTTGGCGATCTGCCGGGCGAAGGCCTTCTGTGCGCTGCTGACCAGGTCGTTCTTGTCCCCGGCGGCGAAGAAGTTCTCGGTGAAGTCCTCGAGGAAGGCCGGGCGGTCGGTGCGGACGCCGGTCTGGAAGGCCTCGATGGTGGCGTCGTCGAGGCCGCCGTCGGGGTTGTCGTCGCTCTTGTACAGGTACGGCGGCACCGCGGCGGCCAGCACGGCCGACCGGATGCGGTCGGTGCCGTAGCGGCTGATGTAGCGCACGACCTCGCCGCCGCCCATGGAGAAGCCGACCAGGGTGACGTCGGTGAGGTCGAGGTGGGTGAGCAGCGCGTCGAGGTCGGCGGCGAAGGTGTCGTAGTCGTAGCCGTCGAAGGGCTTGGACGACTCGCCGAAGCCGCGGCGGTCGTAGGTGACCACGCGGTGGCCGGCCTCGACCAGCGCGGGCACCTGGGCCTCCCACGACTTGCCCGACAGCGGCCAGCCGTGGATGAGCACGACCGGGCGGCCGGCGCCGTGGTCCTCGTAGTACAGCTCGATCGGGGCGGAGTTCTCGGTGCCGACGGTGACCGTGGCCATGTGCGTTCTCCTGTCGCTCGGGGTCGTGGGCTCGCGCAGGTTCAGTCGTGCCCAATGCATCTGGGGTGTGCACCGTTCCGGGTGGTGACCTGCCTCACGTGGCCCCGGTGCGTCGGCCACCGTCGTCCTAAGCTCGGCGCCAGCCCGTCTGCTCGGCCACCAACGGTGGTGGCCTGCGCCCCTGGAGGCCCCGCATGACCCAGACCACCAAGCCCGCGGCCGCGAACCGCTCCGTGATCGTCGGCGGCGCCCGCACCCCGATGGGCCGGCTGCTCGGCTCGCTGAAGGACTTCTCCGCCGCCGACCTCGGTGGCGTGGCCATCAAGGGCGCCCTGGAGAAGGCCGGCATCAGCGGCGACCAGGTCGAGTACGTGATCATGGGCCAGGTCATCCAGGCCGGGGCCGGCCAGAACCCGGCCCGCCCCGCCGCGGTCGCCGGCGGCATCCCGATGACCGTGCCGTCGTTCACCCTCAACAAGGTGTGCCTGTCGGGCATCGACGCCATCGCGCTGGCCGACCAGCTCATCCGGGCCGGGGAGTTCGACGTGGTCGTCGCCGGTGGCATGGAGTCGATGACCCAGGCGCCGCACCTGCTGCCCACCAGCCGCACCGGCGTCAAGTTCGGCAACACCGCGCTGGTCGACTCGATGAACCACGACGGGCTCACCGACACCTTCGACCAGGTGGCCATGGGGCTGCTGACCGAGCAGGCCAACAGCCGCTACGAGCTGACCCGCGAGGAGCAGGACGCCTTCGCCGCGGCCAGCCACCAGCGCGCGGCCGCGGCGCACAAGAACGGCCTGTTCGACGACGAGATCGTCACGGTGTCCATCCCGCAGCGCAAGGGCGACCCGATCGAGTTCCGCGAGGACGAGGGCATCCGCGCCGACACCACCACCGAGTCCCTGGGCCGGCTCAAGCCCGCCTTCAGCAAGGACGGCACGATCACCGCCGGCACCGCCTCGCAGATCTCCGACGGCGCCGCCGCCGTCGTGGTGATGAGCGCCGCCAAGGCCGCCGAGCTCGGCTGCACCGTGCTGGCCGAGATCGGCGCCCACGGCGTGGTCGCCGGTCCCGACGCCACCCTGCAGCAGCAGCCCTCCCGGGCCATCGCCGCAGCCTGCGCCCGGGAGGGCATCGCCCCCGCCGACCTCGACCTGGTCGAGATCAACGAGGCCTTCGCCGCGGTCGGCATCGTCTCCACCCGCGAGCTCGGGCTCGACCCCGAGAAGGTCAACGTCAACGGCGGCGCCATCGCGCTGGGCCACCCGGTCGGCATGAGCGGGGCCCGCATCGTGCTGCACCTGGCGCTGGAGCTGCAGCGCCGCGGCGGCGGCACCGGTGCCGCCGCGCTGTGCGGTGGTGGTGGCCAGGGCGACGCCCTGGTCGTGCACGTGCCCGCCGCCTGACCGTGGGTCGCCGCACCCCGGACGTCGGCGCGCTGGTCGCCGGCGCCCGGTACGGCGACCCCCGCTCGGTCGCCCGGCTGATCTCGCTCGTGGAGCAGGAGAGCCCGGCGCTGCGCGAGGTCGCCGCCGCGCTCGCGCCGCACACCGGCCGGGCGCAGGTGCTGGGCATCACCGGGTCGCCCGGCGTCGGCAAGTCGACCACCACCACCGCCCTGGTCCGCGGCCTGCGCGCCCGCGACCTGCGGGTGGGGGTGCTCGCGGTCGACCCGTCGTCCCCCTTCTCCGGGGGCGCACTGCTGGGCGACCGGGTGCGCATGGGCGACCACGCCGACGACCCGGGGGTCTACATCCGGTCGATGGCCTCCCGCGGGCACCTCGGCGGGCTGTCGTGGGCCACCCCCCAGGCGCTGCGGGTGCTCGACGGGGCGGGCTGCGACGTCGTGGTCGTGGAGACCGTCGGGGTGGGTCAGTCCGAGCTCGAGGTGGCGTCGCTCGCCGACACCACGCTCGTGCTGGTCGCGCCGGGCATGGGCGACGGCATCCAGGCGGCCAAGGCCGGGATCCTCGAGGTCGCCGACGTCTTCGTGGTCAACAAGGCCGACCGCGAGGGCGCCGACCGCACGGCTCGCGAGCTCCGGGCGATGCTCACGATGGCCGCCGACACCGGCTGGCGGCCGCCCGTCGTCCGCACCGTCGCCTCGGCCGGTGAGGGCGTCGACGACGTCCTCACCCGGGTCGAGGAGCACCGCAGCTGGCTGGCGTCCTCCGGCGAGGGCGACCGGCGCCGACGGGTCCGGGCGGCCCGCGAGATCGAGGCGATCGCGGTCGGTGAGCTGCGCCGCCGGATGGGCGACGTCGGCGGCGCGGCGGCGATCGACGCACTCGCCGAGCGGGTCGTCGCGGGGGAGTGCGACCCCTACGCCGCGGCCGACGAGCTCGTCGGGCGGCTCTGAGGGGCCTCGGGGGAGACTGCCCGTATGAGCTCGCAACCGGATGCCGTCGTCGTCGGAGCCGGACCGAACGGGCTGGCTGCCGCGCTGCGCCTGTCGGCCGCCGGGCTGCGGGTGCGGGTCGTCGAGCGTGCGTCGCGGCCCGGGGGCGGGATGCGCACCGAGGAGGTCACGCTCCCGGGCTTCGCGCACGACATCTGCTCGGCGGTGCACCCGATGGGGGTCGCGTCGCCGTTCTTCCGCGAGTTCGACTGGGCCTCGCGCGGGGTGCGCATGCTGCACCCCGAGATCGCCTACGCCCACCCGCTGGACGGCGGCGACGCCGCGCTGGCGTTCCGGTCGCTGGAGCAGACCGCGGCGGGCCTGGGGGAGGACGGCGATGCCTACCGGATGCTGTTCGCCCAGCTGGTCGAGCACGGCGACGACGTCATCGACTTCTTCCTGTCCTCGGCCTTCCGCCGGCTGCCGACCCGCAGCATCCCGGCGATCACCCGGTTCGCCCTCAACGCGCTGCCCAACGTGCGGTGGCTGGCGCACAGGGCGTTCGACGGGGAGAAGGCCCGCGCGCTGATCGGCGGGGCCGCCGCGCACGGGATGCTCGACCTCACGCGCCCGCTCACCGCGGGCCTGGGCATGGTGCTGTCGATGCTGGCCCACCACCGGGGCTGGCCGCTGCCCGAGGGCGGCACCCAGCGGATGGCCGACGCCATGGTCACCGCCCTCGAGCAGCAGGGCGGCGAGGTGGAGTACGACCACGAGGTCACCGACCTGCGCGAGTTCGACGGCGTCCCGGCGGTGCTGCTGGACACCTCGCCCGACGCCTTCGTGCAGATGGCCGGCGACCGGCTGCCCCGCGGCTACGCGCGCTGGGTGAACCGGTACGAGCACGGGCCCGGGGTTTTCAAGATCGACTGGGCGCTGTCGGACCCGGTGCCGTGGACCAACCCCGACGTCCGCCGGGCCGGCACCGTGCACGTGGCCGGCACGTTGGCCGAGACCATCGCCGGCGAGGCCGCCCCGGCCGCGGGGCGGCTCACCGACCGGCCCTACGTGCTCGCGGTGCAGCCCACCGTCGTTGACCCCACGCGGGCGCCCGAGGGCAAGCACGTGTTCTGGGCCTACGTGCACGTGCCGCACGCCTCGACGGTCGACATGACCGAGCAGATCGAGGCGCAGATCGAGCGGTTCGCCCCCGGCTTCCGCGACACGGTGCTGGCGCGGGCGACCAAGACGGCGCCGCAGATGCAGGAGTGGAACCCCAACAACATCGGCGGCGACATCTCCAACGGCGAGGCCTCGCTGCGGCAGATGCTGGCCCGTCCGGTGCCGCGGTGGAACACCTACTCGACGCCGATGGACCACGTCTTCCTGGCGTCGGCGGCCACCCCGCCGGGCCCGGCCGTGCACGGCATGTGCGGCGACAACGCGGCGCGGGTCGCCCTGCGGAAGGTGTTCGGCGTCCGGGACGTCCCCCCGCTCCGCCCCGCCCCGCCGTCCTGACCCCCGGCGCCCGCAGCCTGGATCAGGGGGGTGCAGGGACGTCCGTCCTCCGCCACCGGATCCGGTGGCGGAGGACGGACTCCGGTGGAGTAGGCCCTCAGGCGACGCGGGAGGCGCCGGCGTAGCCGGGCATGTCGACGCTGCTCACCACGACACCGGTGTCGGAGTTGAGGGCGTTCACCATCTGGCCGTTGCCGATGTAGATGCCCACGTGGCTCACCGGGGAGTAGTAGAAGACGAGGTCACCGGGCTGCAGGGCGGCGCGGTCGACCGGGGTGCCGACGGTGGCCTGGTCGGCGCTGCGGCGGGGCAGCTCGACACCGGCGGCGGCGAAGGCCTGGGTGGTCAGCCCCGAGCAGTCGTAGGCGTCGGGACCGTTGCCGCCGTACGCGTAGCCCTTGCCCACCTGGGCCATCGCGTGGTCGACGGCGACCTGGGTGGCCGGGGTCGGGGCGACGATGCCCGACGACGCCGCGGCCGGCGCGGTGACGGCGGCGGGCGCGGCCTGCGCCGTCCCCGTGGCACCGGGCAGGAACCCGACGGCGAGCGCGGCTGCCGCGCCGGTGACGACGACCTGGCCGAAGCGGCGGCGCAGACGGCCGACCGGCTGGTCGACGGCGGCGGTGGTGCTGGTGGTGGTGCTGCTGGAGATCGTGCGGGGGCTGGTCGCCATGGGTGGCAGGCCGTCCTCTCGACAAGTCGGTCGCCGGGCGGGGTGCTGGTCCCGCGACGCCGTGGTGCGGCGGGGGACCGGGTGGGTCGGGGGCAGCTGCGCTCCGGCGCATCCTGGATCGGCCGGCCGCCTCGCGCGGTCCCGGCCGAACTGCCCGGCCGGACCCTGGTCGCCGTCCTCGTCGGACGGCGCCCCTCCCGGCGGAGGTCGTCGGCGGGGCGGGGCCCCGTCGACCGGACCGCCCGAACGTACGCACGGCCCCGCGGGGGGATGCAACAGGTGGTGAGCAGGGTCACGCCGGTGGGCGGGGTGGGGCAGGACGGCGCGGCGACCGGCTCCCGGCGGTGGGATCATGGACGTCATGCAGCCGAACCGCCCCGCTCGACCCGGTCAGCCCACCGATCCCCGCGCCGCGGCGCAGCAGGCGCAGATGGCCGCCTCGCTGGCAGGTGCGGTCGACCTGGCTGCGGTCAAGGCGCGCTCGGACGCTGCGGCCCGGGCAGCGGCGGCCCCGCCGCCGGCACCGGGTGCACCGGCCGGTGCGCCGGGCGCAGCGGTGGTGGACGTCGACGAGGCCACGTTCCAGACGGAGGTCATCGACCGGTCGTTCCAGGTGCCCGTCGTGCTCGACCTGTGGGCCGAGTGGTGCGGGCCGTGCAAGCAGCTCTCGCCGGTGTTGGAGAAGCTCGCCGCCGAGGGTGGCGGCTCGTGGGTGCTGGCCAAGGTCGACGTCGACGCCAACCCCAACCTGTCGCAGGGCCTGCGCGTGCAGGGCATCCCCGCGGTCAAGGCCGTGTGGCAGGGGCAGCTGGTGGCCGAGTTCACCGGTGCCATCCCCGAGGAGCAGGCCCGGCAGTTCGTCACCGAGCTGGTCGGTGCCACCACCGGCGGCGCCGTGCCCGGCGCCCAGGGCGACGCCGAGTCGCAGGAGCCCGAGGACCCGCGGCTGGACGCCGCCGAGGCCGCGCTCGACGCCGGTGACCTGGCCGGGGCCGAGGCCGCCTACCAGCAGATCCTCGACGTCGAGCCGGCCCACCCGGTCGCCTCGGTGGCCATCAAGCAGGTGCAGCTCTTCCGTCGCGCCGAGGAGGCCGGCCCGAACGCGCTGGACACCGCCGACGCCGCCCCCGACGACGTCGCGGCGCAGACGCGGGCTGCGGACTTCCTGCTCGGCACCGGCGACGTGGATGGCGCGTTCGCCCGCCTGCTCGACGTCGTCCGGCGCACCTCGGGCGCGGACCGCGACGCCGCCCGGGTCCACCTGGTGGAGCTGTTCGGCGTGGTCGGCGACGACGACCCGCGGGTCGGCGCCGCCCGCCGTCAGCTGTCCGCCGCCCTCTTCTGAGCCCTGGAACGGCCCCCGTGCAGGGTCCCGCCGCGAGCTCGCTCGTGGTGGGGGGCACGGGGGTCCTTCATCAGGCCTCGAGGCCGCAGGCGGTGAGCCCGTACAGGTAGCCCTGCCGGAACACATCGACCAGCTGGAAGCCCGACAGGCCGACGTCGGGGAAGACCGTCGGGTCCTTGCCGTAGGTGAGCAGGAACTGGATGGCCTCGTCGAAGTCGCCGGGCGAGATGGAGATCGTCGGGACCTCCTGGTTCAGCGCGGCGCCGGAGAAGGCGCCGGCCTGGCACGTCGCCGAGCGGATGGCGTCCTCGTCCTCGGTGGACAGGCCCAGTTGGTCGCGGGCCGCGATGCCGTAGGGGATGGCCACGGCGGTGAGCACCGCGTAGTCGCCGATCTCGTAGGCGGGCTCGGCGAGGTCGGTCTGGTCGTAGTAGACGGTGTCCTGGTCCCGGCAGAAGCCGGCGTTGGTGTCGGCGTTCATGCCGTCACAGGTCGGGGCGGTGCCGTCGAACGTCTCGATGGCGGGCTCGGTGAAGTCGACGCCGAGGTCGTCGGGGAACGAGTCCGTGTAGTAGGCCGGAAGCGACTGCGCGATGAGGTCGGGGACCTGGGCCAGCGGCAGGTTGCCGTCGTTGTCGAAGTCCTCCTGGTCGTCGAACTCAGCCTGGGTGAAGCGACGGTCGGACTCGTAGTTGTCCCGGCAGGCCGCGGCGCCGCCGTCGTAGCCGTCCTGGATGGCCGAGACGCGGTCGAAGTAGGAGCCGTGCGCCTGGTCCTCCTCGGCGCCGGTGCCGGGGGGGTCGCGCACGATGAAGTAGCCGACCAGCAGGCCGTCGAGCTCGGGGGCCCGGATGGACTCGTGCGAGGCGTTGCCCTCGGCCACCCAGCGGGTCCAGGCCCCGGCGAAGCAGTCGGCCTGGGTCTCGACGTTGATCGACGTGTCGTCGGCCGGGTAGCCGACCCGGCCCTGGACCGCGTGGCCGAACTCGTGGGCCATGATCAGGGCGGGCAGGAAGCGGCCGTACTCGTCGCTGAGCTGCTGCAGGAAGGCCCGGTCGTAGCTGATCGAGTCCTCGTTGGAGGCACCGACGTCGGGCGGGCAGTAGAAGGCGTTCTGCTCGACCTCCTCGGGGGCCGAGCTGCAGCCGATCTCGCCGTCGGGGTAGAGCGACTCGTCGACGTCGCCGGGGTCGACGGAGAAGTACCCGCCGGCCAGGGCCGGGAAGTCCTCGCCGTAGACCTCGGGGAAGGTCTGCGACCAGTAGTCGTTGAGGTCGGCCAACGCGTTGCGCGAGGTCACGTCGGCCTCGGTCTCGGCGGCGCCCGTGATCGGGAAGTCCGCCGGTGAGACGTCGGTGATCGGGGGCCCGGCCGGGGTGGCCTGACCGGGCACGATCGCTGCGCTGCAGCCGGCGAGCACCAGGGCGAGGGCGAGGACACCGCTGGCCAGGGCCACCGGTCGCGACGTCGAGGGCATGGGCTCCCGTTCTCCTGCGCCCGTTCCGGGCCCGGGCGGCCTGCACATCATGGCCGACCCGGGCCCGGAACGCGACGAGGCGTTACCTCGCCGTCACCCTCACCCCTCGTGCAGGAACCAGGTGGTCGCCAGCGGCGGCACGCTGACCGTCGCCGAGAACGGCTGGCCGTGCCACGGCTCGGGGACGGCGTCGATGCCCCCGAGGTTGCCCACCCCGGAGCCGCCGTAGCCCTCGGCGTCGGTGTTGAGCACCTCGCGCCACCGGCCACCGCGCGGCAGCCCGATGCGGTAGCCGGAGTGCGGGGCGCCGGCGAAGTTCGCCACGCACGCCAGCGCCTGGCCGCCCTTGCCGTAGCGCAGGAAGCTCAGCACGTTGCCCGCGGCGTCGTTGGCGTCGATCCACTGGAAACCGGCCGGGTCGACGTCCTGGCTCCAGAGCGCCTCGGTCTCCTTGTACCGGCCGTTCAGGTCGGCGACCAGGGACAGGACCCCGCGGTGCGCGGGGTCGTCGAGGTGCCACCAGTCCAGCGACCGGGAGTCGGCCCACTCGCCGTCCTGGGCGAACTCCTGGCCCATGAACAGCAGCTGCTTGCCGGGGTGGGCCCACATGTAGGCGAGGTAGGCGCGCACGTTGGCCAGCTGCTGCCAGCGGTCGCCGGGCATCTTGCGCAGCAGCGAGCCCTTGCCGTAGACGACCTCGTCGTGGCTGATCGGCAGCACGTAGTTCTCGCTGTAGGCGTAGACGAGGGAGAACGTGAGCTGGTTGTGGTGGTAGACGCGGTGCACCGGCTGCTTCTCGACGTAGCCGAGCGAGTCGTGCATCCAGCCCATGTTCCACTTGAAGCCGAAGCCCAGACCGCCCAGGTACGTGGGCCGGGTGACGCCGGGCCACGCGGTGGACTCCTCGGCGATGGTCATGACGCCCGGCACCTCGCGGTACACGGTGGCGTTCATCTCCTGCAGGAAGGCCACGGCCTCGAGGTTCTCCCGCCCGCCGTGCACGTTGGGCTCCCACTCGCCCTCCTTGCGCGAGTAGTCCAGGTAGAGCATCGAGGCGACGGCGTCGACCCGCAGGCCGTCGACGTGGAACTCCTTGCACCAGTAGAGGGCGTTCGCGACCAGGAAGTTGCGCACCTCGGACCGGCCGAAGTCGAAGACGAACGTGCCCCAGTCCATCTGCTCGCCGCGGCGCGGGTCGCCGTGCTCGTACAGCGCCGTGCCGTCGAAGCGGCCCAGGGACCAGGCGTCCTTGGGGAAGTGCGCCGGCACCCAGTCGATGAGCACGCCGAGGCCGGCCTGGTGGGCCTTGTCGACGAGGTAGCGGAAGTCGTCGGGCACCCCGAAGCGGGCCGAGGGCGCGAAGTAGCCGCTGACCTGGTAGCCCCACGAGCCGCCGAACGGGTGCTCGGCGACCGGCATGAACTCCAGGTGGGTGAACCCGGCGTGCACGGCGTACTCGACCAGCTCGTCGGCCAGCTGCCGGTAGGACAGCCCCTGCTTCCAGGAGCCGAGGTGCACCTCGTAGGCGCTGATCGGCCGCTCGTGCCAGTTGCCCTCGGCGCGGTCGGCCAGCCACTGGTCGTCGCCCCACTCGTACTGCGAGTCGGTGACGACGCTGGCGTTGAGCGGGGGGACCTCGGTGGCGAAGGCCATCGGGTCGCTCTTCTCGCGCCACTCGCCGTCGGCGCCCAGCACGTGGAAGCGGTACCGCTGGCCCACCTCGGCACCGGGGACGAACAGCTCCCACACGCCCGAGGAGCCCAGGGAGCGCAGGGGGAGGGCCCGGGCCTGCCACCAGTCGAAGTCGCCGGTGACCTTCACGCCGCGGGCGTTGGGCGCCCACACGGCGAAGGACACCCCGCTGACCTCGCCGCCGGGGGTGTCGTAGCTGCGCACGTGCGCGCCGAGGACCTCCCACAGGCGCTCGTGCCGACCCTCGCGGATCAGGTGCTGGTCGACCTCGCCGAGCGTGGGCAGCCAGCGGTAGGGGTCGTCGGCGAGCACGGTGTTGGTACCGCCCTGGCCGTCGCCGTAGACGACCTCGACGCGGTAGTCACCCGGCTGCTGGGGGAGCTGGGCCTCGTACACGCCGCCGCCGTGCAGCTGCGTGGCCTCGTAGCGGGTGCCGTCCTGGTCGACGACGGTGACCGACACGGCGTCCGGGCGCAGCGTGCGCACCGCCCAGCCGTCGCCGACCGGGTGCGCGCCGAGCACGGCGTGCGGCTCGTGCGACCAGCCCTCGACGACGGCGCGGACGGCTTCGGGGTCGACCGGGGCGCCCTCGACGTGGGCGGGTTCCTGGGGTGCGGCGGGGCTGGCCGAGCGCGTGCGGCCGGGGGAGGCGAGACCGGCCGGCGGGGGGTGGTCGTCCCCCTGGGGCGCGTCGTCGGCGGACCCGCCCCGGGACGGCGTCGGGGACCCGCCGGTGTCGGGGCTGGTGGAGGCCGGGCTCAGCTCGGTGGTCTCGGCGGGGGAGTCGCCCCCGGTGCCGGCCTGCCGGCCGTCCTCGCGCGGTTCCGGGTGACCGGGCTCGGCGGGGTCGCCGTCCGGCGGCTCGGGCTGCGGCGCCGAGGGTGCGGCGGGGTTGCCGGGCTCGGCGATCGGGGCCGGGGCGACCACGGGGGTCGCCGTGATGCCCTGACCGGGGTTGCTCGGGCTGTCGCGCTCGGCCTGCTCGAGCTCGGCCTGGAAGGCCTCCGTCTTCTCCGTGACCGCGCGCTGCAGGTCGTCGGGGTCGAGCGGGTCGTGCGGGGAGTCCTGGGTCGTCATGGAGCGCTCCGTCCTGCCGGTGCGCCCCCGGAGGGGCGCGGAGTAGTGGGTCGGTCAGCTCGCAGCCGAGCGGGCCAGGGAGGCCAACGGGATCATCAGCCAGTGCGGGCGGTTGCGCGCCTCGTAGACGCACTCGTAGACCGCCTTGTCGGCCTCGAAGGCACGCAGCAGGGGCGAGGTGGCGGGGTCGGTGCCGCTGGCCCCTGCGTACCCGGCGCAGAAGGCGGTGCGGTTGCGCTCGGCCCACTCCTGCGCCCGGTAGGCCAGCTGCGGGTCACCGGGCTGCTCGACGAGCATGTGCCGGGCCGCGTAGTCGAAGGAGCGCAGCATGCCGGCGACGTCGCGCAGCGGGGAGTCCGGTTCGCGGCGGGCGGCCAGCGAGCGGGCCGGCTCGCCCTCGAAGTCGAGCACGATCCAGCCCGTGGTGGTGCGCAGCACCTGCCCGAGGTGGAGGTCGCCGTGCACCCGCTGCACCGTGGTCGGGTCGGTCAGCCGGCCGACGTCGGCGTAGAGCGCGCGCAGCCCGTCGGCGTGCTCGGCCAGGTCGGGCACGATGCCCAGCGCGGCGTCCAGGCGGGCGGTGAGCTGGGTGGCCAGCTCGGCGTACCACTCGGGGCCCACGGTCGCGGTGGGCAGCACCGCCGCCAGGTCGCGGTGCACGCTGGCGGTGGCCTCGCCCAGTCGCGCGGCCTCGCCGGCGAAGTCGCCACCCACCTCGTCGGCGTGCAGGTCGGCCTCGGCGTAGAGGTCGCGCACGCTGGAGGTGGCCAACCGCCAGCCGTCGCTGGCGTTGGGCACGAAGGCCTGCAGGAAGGCCACGGTCGAGGTGGCGCCGTCGGCGTCGTCGACCTCGACGTGGCCCAGCAGCGGGGCGATGTGCGGGTTGTCCGTCGTGCGCAGTGCGTCGTGCACCTCGACGTCGGGGTTGAGCCCGGGCTCGAGTCGGCGGAACAGCTTCATGATGGCCGTCTCGCCGTAGACCAGGGACGTGTTGGACTGCTCGCCGGAGATGACGTCGCCGGGCACGCCCTCGGGGATGTAGGCCACGCCCGCCGGGTGGAAGTGCATCGGGCCCACGGTCGAGGCGGCCACGAGGTGGGTCAGCCACGGCACGGTGGCCTCGCGGTCGCGCATGCCGTCGTAGGCGTGGTTGTCCCCGACCGCGCCCACGTAGGCGTGCGCGAGGTCGTCGTCGGCGGTGGCGCGCCAGGACAGCGGCACCAGGTAGGTCTCGGTGACGTCGTCGGTGTAGGTGACGCGCACCCGGTGGACGGAGACCGCCGGGGTGCTCTCGTCGAGGAAGAAGCCGTCCTCGGTGACCGAGGACCACTCCCTGCCCTTGCCGCCGAACCACCGCTGGTGCGGCATCCACTCGGCCAGCAGGTCGGTCAGCGCGCTCATCGGGTGCTCCCCTCGACGCCGAGGCCACCGCTGCCGCCGGGTGGGTCCTCGGTGGACCCGACGATGCCGGCCTCCAGCAGCGACTGGGCGACGCTGGAGCTGGTCGCGGTGTCCCAGGCCTCGTCGTCCTCCTCGGTGGCCGGGGCAGCCGGCCTGGACAGCTCGAACCAGTAGAAGCCGTGCCCGGCCAGGGTGAGCGTGTAGGGCGCGACGCCGATCTCGGGGAACTCCACCCGGCCGGTCAGCTCCACCGGCGTGCACCCCTCGAAGCGGCGCAGGTCGAGCTCGACCGGCTGCGGGAAGCGCGACAGGTTGTTCACGCACAGCACGACGTCGTCGCCGAACTCGCGGACGAAGGACAGGACCGTGGGGTTGCGCGAGCCGATCTCGGTGAAGGTGCCGACGCCGAAGGTCGGGTGCTCCTTGCGGACGGCGATCATGCGCCGGATCCAGTGCAGCATCGACGTGGTGTTGCGCATCTGCTGCTCGACGTTGGTGACCTGGTAGCCGTAGACCGGGTCGGCCACCAGCGGCAGGTGCATGCGCTGCGGGTCGGCGGTGGAGAAGCCGCCGTTGCGGTCGGGGGTCCACTGCATCGGGGTGCGCACGCCGTCGCGGTCACCGAGCCAGATGTTGTCGCCCATGCCGATCTCGTCGCCGTAGTACAGGACCGGCGAGCCCGGCAGCGACAGCAGCAGGGCGTTGAAGAGCTCGAGGGTGTTGGTGTCGTTGTCCAGCAGCGGCGCCAGCCGGCGGCGGATGCCGATGTTGGCCTTCATGCGGGGGTCCTTGGCGTACTCGCCCCACATGTAGTCGCGCTCCTCGTCGGTGACCATCTCGAGGGTCAGCTCGTCGTGGTTGCGCAGGAAGACGCCCCACTGGCAGTTCTCGGGGATGTCGGGCGTCTGCGCCATGATCTCCGAGATCGGGAACCGCTGCTCGCGGCGCACGGCCATGAACAACCGCGGCATCACCGGGAAGTGGAAGGCCATCTGGCACTCGTCGCCGTCCTCGCCGAAGTACTCGACGACGTCGGCCGGCCACTGGTTGGCCTCGCACAGCAGCACCGTGTCGGGGTACTCGGCGTCGACGACCTTGCGGACGGTCTTGAGCAGCTCGTGGGTCCTGGGCAGGTTCTCGCAGTTGGTGCCCTCCTCCTCGAACAGGTAGGGCACGGCGTCGAGGCGGAAGCCGTCGATGCCCAGGTCGAGCCAGAACCGCAGGGCGTCGAGGATCGCCTCGACCACCTTGGGGTTCTCGAAGTTCAAGTCGGGCTGGTGGCTGAAGAACCGGTGCCAGAAGTACTGCTTGCGCACCGGGTCGAAGGTCCAGTTCGAGACCTCGGTGTCGACGAAGATGATGCGGGCGTCGGCGTACTTGGTGTCGTCGTCGGACCAGACGTAGAAGTCACCGTAGGGGCCGTCGGGGTCGTTGCGGCTGGCCTGGAACCACGGGTGCTGGTCCGAGGTGTGGTTCATGACGAAGTCGATGATGATCCGCATGCCCCGCTCGTGGGCCTTGGCGACCAGCTCCTGGAAGTCCTCGATGTCGCCGAACTCGGGCAGCACCGCGGTGTAGTCGGCGACGTCGTAGCCGCCGTCGCGCAGGGGCGAGGCGAAGAACGGCGGCAGCCACAGGCAGTCGACGCCCAGCCACTGCAGGTAGTCCAGTTTGCCGATCATGCCGCGCAGGTCGCCGATGCCGTCGGCGTTGGAGTCGGCGAAGCCCCGGACGAGCACCTCGTAGAAGACGGCACGCTTGTACCACTCCGGGTCGGCGCCGGGGGCGGGCAGGCCGGGGCGGTCGGCGTGCGGTGCGGGGACGGTCATGGGGAGCTCAGGTCCTCGGGTTCTCGGGGTGGGAAGGGTCAGCCGAGCGGGGCGTGCCGCGTGACCGTGAAGACGTGGGCGGGCTCGCGGTAGGGGTCGAGCTCGACGTAGTTGAACTGCCCCCACTCGTACTGCGCGCCGGTGATCTGGTCGGTCACGGTGAACCGGTCGGACCACTCGAGGCCGAGGGCGGACATGTCCAGCGCCGTCGTGCCGATCTGGGTGTGCTGGCTGGACAGGGTGACGACCACGAGGACGGCGTCGTCGGAGCCCGGGTCGGTCTTGGAGAAGCAGAGCAGGTTCTCGTTGTCGACGCCGTGGAAGTGCAGCGTGCGCAGCTGCTGCAGCGCCGGGTGCTCGCGCCGGATCTGGTTGAGCCGGGTGAGGTAGGGCGCCAGCGAGCGGCCCTCGGCCTCGGCGGCGGCCCAGTCGCGCGGGCGCAGCTGGAACTTCTCGGTGTCCAGGTACTCCTCGCTGCCGGGCTTGAGCGCCACGTGCTCGAACAGCTCGTAGCCCGAGTACACCCCCCAGGTGGGGCTCATCATCGAGGCCAGCACCGCCCGGATCCTGAACATCGGCGGCCCGCCGTACTGCAGCGACGCGTGCAGGATGTCCGGGGTGTTCACGAAGAAGTTGGGCCGCATGTAGTGCGCGGTGCCGGCCAGCTCGCGGCCGTACTCCTCGATCTCCTGCTTGCCGGTGCGCCAGGTGAAGTAGCTGTAGCTCTGGGTGAACCCGACGCGGGCGAGCTGGTGCATCATCGCCGGCTTGGTGAACGCCTCGGCCAGGAACAGCACGTCGGGGTGGGTCTTCTTGACGTCCCAGATGATCCAGTGCCAGAAGTTGATGGCCTTGGTGTGCGGGTTGTCGACCCGGAACACCTTCACCCCGGCGTCGATCCACACCTGCAGCACGCGGCGGGCCTCGGCGTAGATGCCGGCCGGGTCGTTGTCGAAGTTGATCGGGTAGATGTCCTGGTACTTCTTCGGCGGGTTCTCCGCGTAGGCGATGGTGCCGTCGGGCTTGGTGGTGAAGAACTCCGGGTGCTCGGTGACCCACGGGTGGTCGGGTGCGGCCTGCAGCGCGAAGTCCAGCGCCACCTCCATGCCCAGCTCGCGGGTGCGGGCCACGAAGGCCTCGAAGTCGGCCATCGTGCCCAGCTCGGGGTGGACGGCGTCGTGCCCGCCCTCGGCGCTGCCGATGGCCCACGGCGAGCCGACGTCGCCCTCGACGGTGGTCAGCGTGTTGTTCTTGCCCTTGCGGTTCACCGTGCCGATGGGGTGGATCGGCGGCAGGTAGACGACGTCGAACTCCATGGCCGCGATCGCCGGCAGCCGCCGCGCCGCGTCGGCGAAGGTGCCGTGCGTGGGCACGCCGTCGACGACGGGGCCCTCCGAGCGGGGGAAGAACTCGTACCAGGAGCCGTAGAGGGCGCGCTGGCGGTCGACCCACACCTCGTAGCGGGGGGAGCGGGTGACCAGGCGGCGCACCGGGTGGGCGTGCAGCAGGTCGGTCATCGCCGGCGCCAGCGCGGGGGCCAGCCGGGCGGTGAGCTCGAGGGTCTCGTCGCGCAGGGCCACCGCGGCCGCGGCCACCGCCGAGCGGTGCTCCTTGGGCACGGTGCGGCCGACCTCGTCGAGCAGCCGGGCGCCGTCCTCGAGGTCGTTGGCGAGGTCGGCGGCGCCCTGGCCGGCCTCGACCTTGACCTCGACGGCGTGGTGCCACGTGCCGATCGGGTCGTCCCAGGCCTCGACCTGGTAGGTCCACAGGCCCTCGCGGTCGGGGACGACGGTGGTGGTCCAGCGGTCGGGCTGGTCGGAGTAGCGCTGCATGCGGCGCAGCGGCACCTTCGGGGCCCGCTTGCCGGGGGTGGCCGGCGGGCTCCAGACGACGTTGGCCGCCACGGCGTCGTGCCCCTCGCGGAACACCGTGGCGGTGATCGGTACGTGCTCGCCGACGACGGCACGGGCGGAGAACGCGCCGCACGAGACGACGGGTGCGATGTCGGTGATGCCCAGACGGAGGTCAGCGCGGCCAGTCACCCCCGTCACGCTATCGGCGCCCGGCCCGTTGGGCACATCGGCCGGCCGGGCCCCGTCCGCGGGGTCCGACGACCCCCCGGATCGTCGTCCCCGGTCGCTAGGGTCGGCGCCGTGCGAGCACTCCGACGACTCACCGTCCGCGCAGCGCTCCCCGAGGCGCTGCTCCCGCTGGCCCCGCTGGTGATGAACCTGCGCTGGTCCTGGCACCCCGAGACGCGCGACCTGTTCGAGGCCGTCGACCCCGACCTGTGGGTCAGCTGCGGCAACGACCCGGTGCGCGTGCTCGGCGAGGTGTCGGCCGAGCGGCTGGCCACCCTGGCCGGGGACCGCAGGTTCCTGCGCCGGCTCTCCGACGTCACCGACGACCTGCAGGACTACCTCGAGGCCCCGCACTGGTACCAGTCGCTGGGCCCCGAGGCCCCCGCGTCCATCGCCTACTTCTCCGCCGAGTTCGGCATCACCGAGGTGCTGCCGCAGTACTCCGGTGGCCTGGGCATCCTGGCCGGCGACCACCTCAAGGCGGCCTCCGACCTCGGTGTCCCGCTCATCGGCGTGGGGCTGCTCTACCGCGCCGGCTACTTCTCCCAGGGGCTGTCGGCCGACGGGTGGCAGCTCGAGCACTACCCGGCGCTGGACCCGCACGGCCTGCCCGTGAAGCTCATGCGCGACGCGGAGGGCAACGCGGTGGTCATCACCGTGCCGCTGCCCGAGGGCCGCACGCTGCACGCCCACGTCTGGCGGGCCCAGGTCGGCCGGGTGTCGCTGCTGCTGCTCGACAGCGACATCGAGGAGAACACCCCGGCCGAGCGCGGGGTCACCGACCGGCTCTACGGCGGCGGCGAGGACCACCGCCTGCGCCAGGAGATGCTGCTGGGCATCGGCGGCGTGCGGGCCGTCCGGGCGTACTGCGCGCTGACCGGCACCCCGCAGCCCGAGGTGTTCCACGCCAACGAGGGGCACGCCGGGTTCCAGGGCATCGAGCGCATCCGCGAGCTCACCGAGTCCCACGGCCTGTCCTTCGCCGAGGCGCTGCAGGCCGTCCGCGGCGGCACGGTGTTCACCACCCACACCCCGGTGCCCGCCGGCATCGACCGCTTCCCGAAGGCGCTGGTCGAGCGGTACTTCGCCGGGTTCGGCGTGGGCGTGCACGACCTGCTGCCGCTGGGCGCCGAGGAGGACCCGACCAAGTTCAACATGGCTCACCTGGGCCTGCGGCTGGGCCAGCGGGCCAACGGCGTCAGCGAACTGCACGGGCACGTCAGCCGCGACATGTTCGGCTACCTGTGGTCGGGCTTCGACGCCGACGAGGTGCCGATCTCCTCCATCACCAACGGGGTGCACGCCGCCACCTGGACCGCCCGCGAACTGGTCGAGCTGGGCACCCAGACCTCCGCCCAGGGCGCCCCGGCCGACGTCGGCGGCGCCGGGGGTGCGGTCCGGTTCGACCGGGTCGACCGCATCGACGCCGGTGAGCTGTGGAGCACCCGCCGGTTGCTGCGCGGCCGGCTGGTCGACGAGGTGCGCCGCCGGGTGCGCGAGACGGCGCTGTCGCGCGGGGCGTCGGAGGCCGAGGTGGGCTGGACCGACTCCGTGTTCGACCCCGACGTCCTCACCATCGGCTTCGCCCGCCGTGTGCCCTCCTACAAGCGGCTCACCCTGATGCTGCGCGACCCCGCGCGGCTCAAGGCGCTGCTGCTGGACCCCGAGCGGCCGATCCAGCTGGTCATCGCCGGCAAGAGCCACCCCGCCGACGACGGCGGCAAGCAGCTCATTCAGCAGATGGTGAAGTTCGCCGACGACCCCGAGGTCCGGCACCGCATCGCGTTCCTGCCCGGCTACGACATCGGCATGGCCCGCTACCTCTACTGGGGCTGCGACGTCTGGCTGAACAACCCGCTGCGGCCCCTGGAGGCCTGCGGCACGTCGGGCATGAAGTCCGCGCTCAACGGCGGCCTCAACCTGTCCATCAAGGACGGCTGGTGGGACGAGTGGTTCGACGGCCAGAACGGCTGGGCGATCCCGACGGCCGACGGCGTCGAGGACCCCGAGCGACGCGACGACGTCGAGGCCGCGGCGATCTACGAGCTGCTCGACCACCAGGTGCTGCCGCGGTTCTACGAGACCGACCGCGACGGCGTCCCCACCCGCTGGGTCGAGATGGTCAAGCACACGCTGGCCGACCTCGGCCCCAAGGTGCTGGCCAGCCGCATGGTCGCCGACTACGTGCAGCAGCTGTACGTGCCGGCCGCGGGCTCGGCCCGTGCGCTGGCCGAGGGCGGCTACCGGGTCGCCCGCGAGCAGGCCGCCTGGCGCTCGCACCTGGTCAGCAACTGGGGCAGCGTGCGGGTGGCCCACGTCGAGGCCACCGGCGTGGGTGACACCCCGCAGATCGGGTCGACCATCGACCTGCGGGCCGAGGTCGAGCTGCCCGGCCTGGTGCCCGGCGACGTCGAGGTGCAGGCCGCCTACGGGCGGGTCGACGACACCGACGGCCTGCACGACGTGACGGCCGTGCCCATGACCCACGAGGCGACCGAGGGCAGCCGGCACTGGTTCACCGCCACCGTCCCGCTCGAGCGCACCGGCGCGTTCGGGTACACGGTGCGCGTGCTGCCCTCCTCGCCGGCGCTGGCCACCCCGGCCGAGCTCGGCGTCGTCACCACCGCGTGAGCCCGGCGGCTGGACGGTCCGTGCGCGGATCGTCCAGCCGTGCGGCAGCGCGGACGGGTCGCGGTGGACGCGTGACCCCCGAGATGACCAGACCGTGGGACTGCGGTGACTGGTGGTGACGATCGGACCATGTCGGTCGTCACTCTCCGGCGTGGCTGACGTTCGTGACGGGCTGGGGTCGCCGTCGATCATTAGGGTGACCGGCATGCCCGACCGTTGTGAGGTCCTCCCCGGAGAGAACGTCGTCGCCCGCCGTGCCGGCGGCCTGCTGTGGGTCGACGCCCCCGGCTCGCCCGCCCTGGTGGCGACGCTGCACGCCTGCCTGGGGGTGGCCGGGCCCGGCGCCGACCGGGTGCTCACCGCGGTCGCCGGCCAGGTCGCCGCGCTGGCCCCCGGCGGTGCCTCCTTCGCGCTCGTGCTCACCGACTCCGCCGACGGCTCCGGTGCCGGCGTGGCCCTCTGGTCGGGCAAGGGCCAGCCCGCCGTCGACGGCGTCCCCGTGGGCGGCCGGCCCACCGAGGGCGGCTGCACCCTGGCCAGCGGCTTCGACCTGGGCTCCAGCCTCTACGTCGGCCCCGGCTCCTCGCCGTCGCCCGTGCCGCCGGGTGTGGCCTACGACCTCGTCGAGGGCACCGTGCCCGGCGGGGGTGCCACCCTGCAGCTGGCCGCGGCCACCCCCGTGTCCGTCGCCGTCCCTGCCCCGCAGAGCGCCCCGGCCGCCGAGCGCTTCTCCGCCGACTCCGACGCGGGCTTCAGCGCGCCCGCCGCCGCACCCGTCTCCGAGCCCCAGCCCGCCGCCCAGCCCGGGGCGGCCACCGCCTTCTGGCAGCCGGACCCGCCGGCCGCCCCCGTGCTGCGCTTCGACGACGGCATGGTCGTCGACGTCGACAACGACCTGGTGCTCGGCCGGCGCCCCGACGGCCACGAGCTCGTCACCTCCGGCACCGCCCGGCCGGTGCCGATCGCCGACACCCAGAACGTGCTGTCCTCCGCGCACGCCGCCATCCAGCGCGCCGGCCGCGAGGTCTCCCTCGTCGACCTCGGCTCGCTCAACGGCACCCACGTCGCCGGTCCCGAGGCCACCGAGTGGACCCAGCTCGAGCCCGGCGTCGCGCACGCCCTCTCCGACGGCGACCGGCTCCTGCTCGGCTGGACCGTCATCACCTTCGAGCAGCCGGAGTAGAGCTGTACTGATGGTGGTTCCTCCGGACCACACCGCGGCTGTGTTGATGGTGGTCCTCCGGACCACACCGCGGCCAACGGCCGTCCCCGACGGCCGTTGAGCCGCTGAGCCCCTCCTCGGGGACCCTTCGGGCCCCCTCGTCGGGGTCGCCTCGGTTGGGGCGCGTCGTCCGCTCGCTCGTTCGTCCCCGGCGTCCGCCGTCGGGGTGAGCCCCTCCTCGGGGACCCTTCGGGCCCCCTCCTCGGGGGCGGGGGCTTTCGGTCGTCGCGTTCGGGCGACGGTGCTGTGTGCGGGCTGTGCGGAGGGCTAGGGTCCGCCCGTGACCACGGACACGCTGCGCCCCGAACCCGGTACCGGACGTCGTCGTCCTTCCCTGCGCGACGTCGTCGTGTGGACGGTCGTCGCGCTGGTGGGCGCCACCTGCTGGACGGTGCTGGCGCTCTCGCGGGGGGAGTCGGTCAGCGCGCTGTGGATCCTGTTCGCCGCGCTGAGCAGCTACGCGATCGCGTACCGCTTCTACTCCAAGTTCATCGCCAGGAAGGTCCTGCAGGTCGACGACCGCCGGGCCACCCCGGCCGAGCGGCTGGAGAACGGCCGCGACTTCGAGGTCACCGACCGCCGGGTGCTCTTCGGCCACCACTTCGCCGCCATCGCCGGCGCGGGCCCGCTGGTCGGCCCGGTGCTCGCCGCGCAGATGGGTTACCTGCCGGGCACGGTCTGGATCATCGTCGGCGTCATCGCCGCCGGGGCCGTGCAGGACATGGTCGTGCTGTTCTTCTCCATGCGCCGCAACGGGCAGAGCCTGGGCCAGATGATCCGCGCCGAGATCGGCGTCGTCGGCGGCACCGCGGCGCTCATCGCCGTCTTCGCCATCATGATCATCATCCTGGCCGTGCTGGCGCTCATCGTCGTCAACGCCCTCGCCGAGTCGCCGTGGGGCGTCTTCTCGATCGCCCTCACCATCCCCATCGCCCTGTTCATGGGCGTGTACCTGCGGGTGCTCAGGCCGGGCCGGGTGCTCGAGGCCAGCGCCATCGGCGTCGTGGCGCTGCTGGCCGCCATCATCGGCGGCGGGATGATCGACGGCACCGCGCTCGGCGACGCCCTCACGCTCGACAAGACGACGCTGGTCATCGCCCTGGTGGTCTACGGGTTCGTCGCCTCGGTGCTGCCGGTGTGGCTGCTGCTCACCCCGCGCGACTACCTGTCGACCTTCATGAAGATCGGCGTCATCGTGCTGCTGGCGGTCGGCCTGGTCATCGCCATGCCGGTGCTGCAGAACGACGCCGTCTCCAGCTTCGCGCTCGCCGGCAACGGTCCGGTGTTCGCCGGCTCGTTGTTCCCCTTCGTCTTCATCACCATCGCCTGCGGCGCGCTGTCGGGCTTCCACGCGCTGATCTCCTCGGGCACGACGCCGAAGATGGTCGCCAAGGAGAGCCAGGTCCGGGTGATCGGCTACGGCGGCATGCTCATGGAGTCCTTCGTCGCGATCAGCGCCCTCATCGCGGCCTGCATCCTGGACCCGGCGCTGTACTTCTCGATGAACGCCCCGGCCGGGGCCACCGGCGGCACCGTCGAGGGTGCATCGGCGTTCGTGGCCAACCTCGGGTTCAGCATCAGCCCGGCCGAGCTGCAGGCCGCTGCCGACACCATCGAGGAGGCCACGCTCGTCTCCCGCACCGGTGGCGCCCCGACACTGGCCTACGGCATCTCGGAGATCTTCCAGACCGCGTTCGGCGGCGGGCTGCAGGCCTTCTGGTACCACTTCGCGATCATGTTCGAGGCGCTGTTCATCCTCACCGCCGTCGACGCGGGCACCCGCGTGGGCCGCTTCATGCTGCAGGACACCGTCGGCAACGTGTGGAAGCGGTTCGGCGACCTCACCTGGCGGCCGGCCAGCTGGACCGCCTCGGCCGTCGTGGTCGGCCTCTGGGGCTACATCCTCTACGTCGGGGTGACCGACCCCCTGGGCGGCATCAACCAGCTGTTCCCGCTGTTCGGCATCGCCAACCAGCTGCTGGCCGCCATCGCCCTCACGCTGTGCACCACGCTGCTGGTCAAGCACGGCAAGCTGCGCTGGGTGTGGGTCACCGGCGTCCCGCTGGCCTGGGTCCTGGTCATCACCATGACCGCGTCGTTCCAGAAGGTCTTCTCCGGCGACCCGAAGGTGGGCTACTTCGCCCAGCGGTCCCTCTACGCCGACGCCCTCGACCGGGGTGACGTCCTGGCCCCGGCGGCCGACGCCGCGGCGATGGAGAAGGTCATCACCAACTCCACGGTGAACGGCGTGCTGCAGTCGCTCTTCGCCGTCCTGACCCTCGTCGTGGTGGCCAACGCCGCCGTCGTCTGCGTGCGGGCGATCCGGGCCGGCGGTCTGCCGACCACCGAGGTGCCGGCCGAGCCCTCGCGCATCGTCGAGCCCTCCGGCTTCTTCCCGACGGCCGAGGAGCGCGCCCTGCTCGAGGCCGAGCGCGAGCGGCTGGCGGCCGAACGGACGCCGTCGGGGCAGCAGTGATCCGGCGCTGGGCCGCCGGCGTCCGCTGGTGGCTGCGGGCGCTCACCGGGGAGGACCGCTACGACCGGCACCTCGCGGCCTGCGCGGCCGACGGGCGCACCCCGATGACCCGCCGAGCCTTCGAGCGGCACCGCGCCGACGTCGCCGCCGCACACGCCCACGAACGCTGCTGCTGAACGGGCCGCCCGGGTGACCGAGCCTCGCCGTCCATCGGCTTCCTGCACACCTCCGGCACGCACGTGCCCACCTTCGACCGGCTGGTGCAGGCCGCCGGTGCGGCGACGATCGTCTGCACCTGCTCGACGCCGGACGGGCCCGCCGAGGTGCGGTCCGTCGTCGAGCAGGTGGTGCACGGGGTCGACCACGGGGTCGACGTGGTCGTCCTCGCCCAGGCCAGCACGGCGCCGGCCGCCGAGGGCAGCTGGCCGGTCCCGGTGCTGAGCAGCCCGGCATCCGCCGTCGCCCGGCCGGTCGACGTCCTACGGACGGCGGAGCACGCGCAGCGCCCAGACCGTCCGTGAGGGCATGACCAGGGGGCCGGGGGAGACGACGGTGGGCCTCGTCGGGGCGCCGGTGGGCCACTCCGTGGAGACCACGAACTCGTAGCCGTCGGCCCACGGGGCGCCGGGCAGGTGCACCTCGACGTCCTCGGGCCCGGCGTGCACCCACACCAGCCAGGAGTCGTCGCGGACCGGGCGGCCCCGCTCGTCGCGGTGCCGGATGCCACGGCCGTCGAGGTACATGCCGACGGTCTGCAGCCCGGTGTCGTACCAGTCCTCGGTGGTCAGCTGCCCCCCGCGCGGGGCGAACCAGGCCAGGTCGCGGGTGCCGCCGGAGCCGGGCACCTCCGTGCCGTCGAAGAAGGCCTCCTGGCGCAGTGCGGGGGAGCTGCGGCGCAGCGCCACCAGGCGGGAGGTGAAGCTCCACAGGTCGGCGTCGATGGCGCCCCAGTCCAGCCACGACAGCTCGGAGTCCTGGCAGTAGGCGTTGTTGTTGCCCTCCTGGGTGCGGCCCAGCTCGTCGCCGGCGGTGAGCATCGGCACGCCGGTGGACAGCAGCAGCGTGGCCAGCACGTTGCGCACCTGCTTGGCGCGCAGCTCGGCGACGGCGGGGTCGTCGCTGGGCCCCTCGACGCCGCAGTTCCAGCCGCGGTTGTGGCTCTCGCCGTCGCGGTTGTCCTCGCCGTTGGCCTCGTTGCGCTTGGTCTCGTAGGTGTAGAGGTCGCGCAGGGTGAAGCCGTCGTGCGCGGTCACGAAGTTCACCGACGCGAACGGACGGCGGCCGTCGGAGCGGTACAGGTCGCTGGACCCGGTGAGCCGGTAGGCCAGGTCGCGCACCCCGACGTGCTGGCCGGACCACACGTCGCGCACCGTGTCGCGGTACTTGCCGTTCCACTCGGTCCACAGCGGCGGGAAGTTGCCCACCTGGTAGCCGCCCTCGCCGATGTCCCAGGGCTCGGCGATGAGCTTGACCTGGCTGACCACCGGGTCCTGGTGGACGACGTCGAAGAACGCCGACAGCCGGTCGACGTCGTGGAAGGAGCGGGCCAGCGCCGAGGCCAGGTCGAAGCGGAAGCCGTCGACGTGCATCTCGGTGACCCAGTACCGCAGCGAGTCCATGAGCAGAGCCAGCACCTGCGGACGCCGCACGTCGAGGGTGTTCCCGCAGCCGGTGTAGTCGGTGTACCGGTCGGGCTGGCCGGCGCCGAGCCGGTAGTAGCCGCCGTTGTCGATGCCCTTGAACGACAGGGTCGGGCCGGTGTGGTCGCCCTCGGCGGTGTGGTTGTAGACGACGTCGAGGATCACCTCGATGCCCGCGGCGTGCATGGCCTTGACCATCGCCTTGAACTCGGTCACCTGCGCCCCGCCGGTGCCGGCGGAGGAGTACGCGGCGTGCGGGGCGAAGTAGCCCAGGGTGTTGTAGCCCCAGTAGTTGGTCAGCCCGCGACGCAGCAGGTGCGGCTCGGACACGAAGTGGTGCACCGGGAGCAGCTCGATCGCGGTCACCCCGAGCGAGACCAGGTGCTCGACGAACGCCGGGTGCGCGAGCCCGGCGTAGGTGCCGCGCAGCGCCGGGGGGATGTCGGGGTGGCGCATGGTCGCGCCCTTGACGTGCACCTCGTAGATGACGGTGTCCGACCACGCGGTGCGCGGCGGGGCGTCGCCGGCCCACGGGAACGAGTCGTGGATGACCACGCCGCGGGGCACGAAGGGCGCGGAGTCCTGGGCGTCGGCCGTGGCCGAGTCGGGGTGCCCGGTGGCGTAGCCGAAGAGCGCCGGGTCGAGCGTCAGCTCGCCGTCGACGGCTCGGGCGTAGGGGTCCAGCAGCAGCTTCGCGGGGTTGTACCGGGCCCCCGACGAGGGGTCGTACCCGCCGTGCACGCGGTAGCCGTAGCGCTGGCCGGGGCCGACGCCGGGCAGCCGGCCGTGCCACACCTGGTGGGTGGTCTCCTGCAGGCGCTGGCGGTGCTCGGTGCCGTCGGGGTCGAACAGGCAGAGGTCCACCGCAGTGGCCCCGGCCGACCAGAGGGCCACGTTGGTGCCGGTGCCGTCCCAGTGCGCGCCCAGGGGGGCGGGACTGCCGGGCCAGACCTCGGACGGGCGACCAGCTGGAAGATCCACCCGGCCATCCTGCCCGACACCCGGGTGCGGGCGGCGGAGCTGCGCGGCGCGGTTGGTTGGATGGGGTCGTGACGACCGCGGTGGTGCAGATGTCCGGTGTCGACGTCGTCCGGGGGACCGCGCACCTGCTGCGCGGGGTCGACTGGACGGTGCACGAGGACGAGCGCTGGGTGCTGCTGGGCCCCAACGGTGCGGGCAAGACCACCCTCATGCAGCTGGCCTCGGCGCAGATGCACCCCACGCGCGGCACCGTGACGCTGCTGGGGGAGACCCTGGGGTCGGTCGACGTCTTCGAGCTGCGCCCCCGCATCGGGCTGACCAGCGCCTCGCTGGCCCAGCGCATCGCCCCGGCCGAGCGGGTGGGCGACGTGGTGGTCTCCGCCGGCTACGCCGTGGTCGGGCGGTGGCGCGAGCGCTACGACGTCCACGACCTGACCCGCGCCGGCATGCTGATGGAGCAGTGGGGCGTGGCGCCCTACGCGAACCGGCCCTTCGGCACGCTCAGCGAGGGTGAGCGCAAGCGCACCCAGATCGCCCGCGCGCTCATGACCGACCCCGAGCTGCTGCTGCTCGACGAGCCCGGTGCGGGCCTGGACCTCGGCGGCCGCGAGGACCTCGTGTCCCGGCTGACCGACCTCGCGCACGACCCGTACGCCCCGGCGCAGGTGCTGGTCACCCACCACGTCGAGGAGATCCCGCCCGGCTACACCCACGCGATGCTGCTGCGCGACGGCGGCGTGGTCGCCGCCGGGCCGGTCGACGAGGTCGTGACCGCCGAGCTGCTCGGCGAGACCTTCGGCCTGCCGCTCGCGCTGGGCCGGGTGCGCGGACGCTTCACCGCCCGCCGCGCCACCGACAGCTGAGCCTGCATAGGGTCGGCGAAGACCCATCGACGACGCTGGAGGACGACGCATGGCCGAGCCGGAGTTCGTGACGCTGCAGGTCGAGGACGGCGTGGGCACCATCCGCCTGGACCGCCCGAAGATGAACGCGATCGACGAGCAGCTGCACTGGGAGGTCCGCGCCGCTGCGCAGGAGGCCGGCAGCCGGGCCGACGTCCGGGCCGTGGTCGTCTACGGCGGTGAGCGGGTGTTCGCCGCCGGCGCCGACATCAAGGCCATGTCCCAGCTCACGGGCTCGTCGATGGTGGCGTGGGGCCGGGAGCTCACCAGCTCGTTCCGCGAGGTCGCCCGGGTGCCCAAGCCGGTCATCGCCGCGATCACCGGCTACGCGCTGGGCGGTGGCTACGAGCTGGCGCTGTGCGCAGATTTCCGGGTCATGGGCGAGTCGGCCAAGGTCGGGCAGCCCGAGATCCTGCTCGGCGTCATCCCGGGTGCCGGCGGCACGCAGCGGCTGGCCCGCCTCGTCGGCCCGGCGAAGGCCAAGGACCTCGTCTTCACCGGCCGGCACGTCGGCGCCGAGGAGGCCCTCGAGCTCGGTCTGGTCGACGCCGTCGTCCCCGACGACCAGGTCTACGCCGCCAGCGTCGCCATGGCCCGCAAGTTCGCCGCCGGCCCGCCGCTGGCGATGGCCGCGGCCAAGCGGGCGATCGACGAGGGCCTCGACGGCACCCTGGACCACGGCCTGGCCCTGGAGAGCGAGCTGTTCGCCGGGCTGTTCGACACCGAGGACCAGAAGACCGGCATGGCCTCCTTCCTCGCCGAGGGGCCGGGCAAGGCCACCTTCACCGGTCGATGAGCGAGCGCCGATGAGCGACCGGCCCGCCCAGCTGGACCGCTGCGACGAGGCCGGGCGGGCCTGGGTCGAGCGCGCCGTCGCGCTGGTCGAGGCCGACGCCCGGCGCAGCGCCGACACCCACCTGCTGGTCTACCCGCTGCCGCCGGAGTGGGGCGTGCAGCTCTACCTCAAGGACGAGTCGACCCACCCCACGGGCAGCCTCAAGCACCGGCTGGCCCGCTCGCTGTTCCTGCATGCGCTGTGCTCGGGGTGGATCGGTGCGGGCTCGACCGTGGTGGAGGCCTCGAGCGGGTCGACGGCGGTCAGCGAGGCCTACTTCGCCCGCATGCTCGGCCTGCCCTTCGTCGCCGTCATGCCGGCCTCGACGAGCCCGGAGAAGATCGCCCTCATCGAGTTCCACGGCGGCCGGTGCCACCTGGTCGCCGACGCGGGCACGGTCTACGACGAGGCCCGCAGGATCGCCACCGAGACCGGCGGGCACTACCTGGACCAGTTCACCCACGCCGAGCGGGCCACCGACTGGCGGGGCAACAACAACATCGCCGAGTCGGTGTTCGAGCAGCTGGCCGCCGAGGAGCACCCGGTGCCCGACTGGGTGGTCGTGGGCGCCGGCACCGGTGGCACCAGCGCGACCATCGGCCGCTACCTGCGCTACCGCCGGCTGCCCACCCGGCTGGCCGTCGTCGACCCCGAGGGCTCGGCGTTCTTCCCCGGCTGGCGGGACGGCGACCCCGCGGCGACCGGCCGGCCCTCGCGCATCGAGGGCATCGGCCGCCCGCGGGTCGAGCCCTCGTTCGTGCCCACGATCGTCGACCGCATGTTCTGCGTGCCCGACGCCGCCTCGGTCGCGGCGATGCGGCACCTGGAGGTCGCCACCGGACGCCGGGCCGGTGGCTCCACCGGCACCAACCTCTGGGGTGCCTTCCAGCTGGTCGCCGAGATGGTCGCGGCCGGACGGCGGGGGAGCGTGGTCACGCTGCTGTGCGACGGCGGCGAGCGGTACGCCCACACCTACTACTCCGACGCCTGGCTGGCCCACCAGGGCATGGACCTCGACCCGTACCGCCGCACCCTCGAGCGGTTCGCGGTCAGTGGTGACTGGTCTCACTCGGAACCGGTCTGACGGGTCCACGTTACCCACGAGTAACGTGGACGATCAGTGCGTGTGCGGGCCCCGCGCCCGCAACCCCGAGACCACCCGCGGAGGTGCGATGAACATCGTCGTTCTTGTGAAGCAGGTCCCCGACTCCGGCAGCGAGCGTGCGCTGGACAGCTCGGACAACACCGTCGCCCGTGCCAGCGCCGACAACGTCATCAACGAGATGGACGAGTACGCCATCGAGGAGGCGCTGACGGTCAAGGAGTCGCAGGGCGGTGAGGTCACCGTGCTGACCGTCGGCCCCGCCGGCGCCACCGACGCCATCCGCAAGGCCCTGTCGATGGGTGCGGACAAGGCCGTGCACGTCACCGACGACGCGATCCACGGGTCGTGCGCGGTGCAGACCTCGGCGGTCATCGCCGCGGCGCTGGCGCAGATGGAGTACGACCTGGTGATCTGCGGCGCCGAGTCCACCGACGGCCAGGTCTCGGTCATGCCGGCCCTGCTGAGCGAGCGCCTGGGCGTCCCGCACCTGTCCGGTGCCCGCAAGCTCACCGTCGAGGGGTCCACCCTCAAGGTCGAGCGGCAGACCGACGGCGGCTTCTGGGCCCTCGAGGCGCAGACGCCGGCCATCGTCAGCACCTGGGACACCATCAACGAGCCGCGCTACCCCTCCTTCAAGGGGATCATGGCCGCCAAGAAGAAGCCGGTGGAGACCAAGTCGCTGGCCGACCTGGGCGTCGACGCAGGCTCCGTGGGCCTGGCCACCGCCACCAGCCAGGTGCTCGACTTCGCCGGCCGCCCGCCCAAGGGCGAGGGCGTGAAGGTCACCGACGAGGGCGACGGCGCCGAGAAGCTGGTCGGCTACCTGGCCGCCCAGAAGATCGTCTGACCCCGACCAGCGACGAAGGAGAGAAGAAGAGCAATGGCTGAAGTCCTGGTCCTGGTCGAGGTCGCCCCCGACGGCTCCGGTGTCCGCAAGACCACCCTCGAGGCGCTCACCGCCGCCCGTGCGCTCGGCGAGCCCTCGGCCGTCGTCCTCGGTGCGCCCGGCACCGCGGCGACGGTGAAGGACGCCCTCGCCGAGTACGGCGCCGCCAAGGTCTACGTCGGCGAGTCCGACGAGATCGACGCCTACCTGGTGGCCCCCAAGGCCGAGGTGCTGGCGCAGCTGGTGGCGGACAAGGCCCCGGCCGCCGTGGTCATCCCCTCCACGCCCGAGGGCAAGGAGGTCGCCGGTCGCCTGGCGATCAAGACCGGCTCGGGGTTCCTGACCGACGTCACCGAGATCGCCGCCGACGGCACCGCCACCCAGGTGGCCTTCGCCGGCGCGACCATCGTGCACTCGAAGGTCACCACCGGTACCCCGATCTACACCCTGCGCGGCAACTCCGTCACTCCCGAGCCCGCGGCCGGCGCGGCCGAGGAGGAGGCCATCACGGTCTCGATCTCCGACGCCGCCAAGCAGACCCGCGTGGTCGACCGGGTGGTCGAGCAGAAGTCCGACCGCCCCGAGCTCACCGAGGCCGCCATCGTGGTCTCCGGTGGCCGTGGCGTGGCCTCGGCGGAGAACTTCTCCGTCATCGAGGGCCTGGCCGACTCCCTCGGCGCGGCCGTCGGCGCCTCGCGCGCGGCGGTCGACTCGGGCTTCTACCCGCACTCGTTCCAGGTCGGGCAGACCGGCAAGACGGTGTCGCCGCAGCTCTACATCGCGGTGGGCATCTCCGGGGCGATCCAGCACCGGGCCGGCATGCAGACCTCGAAGAACATCGTCGCGGTCAACAAGGACCCCGAGGCGCCGATCTTCGAGCTGGCCGACTTCGGCGTCGTGGGCGACCTGAACACCGTCGTCCCCGCCGCGACGCAGCAGATCACCGCGCGCAAATAGGAGAAGGACCCCCTCGCCCCCCAGACCACGCTCCGCGCGGCCCGGGACCCTGCGAGGGGGCCGTTCCAGCGAGTCACGGGTCCGTCCTGGTTCACCGGCACCGGTGAGCCAGGACGGACTTCTGCGTTCCGGGCCGCACCGGACGACGATGGGCCGGTGCTGCTCGCCGACGTCGTGTCCACCTCCGCCGCGGTCGGCGCCACCCGCGCCCGGACGGCGAAGAGCGCCGCGGTGGCCCAGCTGCTCCGTGCAGCCGCCCCCGACGAGGTCGGCCCGGTCACCGCGTGGCTCTCGGGTGCCCCGCGCCAGGGCAAGCTCGGCGCCGGCTGGCGCACCCTGTCCGGCGTCGACGCCCCGCCCGCCGCCGAGCCCACCCTCGCCGTCGTCGCCGTCGAGACCGCGCTCGACGAGCTCGCCGCCGTCTCCGGCGCCGGCTCCACGGCCCGTCGCGGCGGGCTGCTGGCCGACCTGTTCGGCGCCGCCACCGCCGACGAGCAGTCGTTCCTCCTCCGCCTGCTGGGCGGCGAGCTGCGGCACGGGGCGCTGGAGGGCGTCGTGCTCGACGCCGTCGCCGCGGCCGCCGACGCGCCCGCGGCCGTCGTCCGCCGGGCCTTCTTCCTGTCCGGCGAGCTGCCCGCGGTCGCCGAGCTCGCCCTGGGCGGGGGCGTCCTCGCGCTCGAGGCCGTCCGCCTGGAGGTCGGCCGCCCGCTGCGGCCGATGCTGGCCTCGCCGGCCGACGACCTCGCCGACGCGCTGGGTGAGGGGGACGTCGTGGTCGAGCAGAAGATGGACGGCGCCCGGATCCAGGTGCACAAGGACGGCGACGACGTGCGCGTGTGGACCCGCAGCCTGAAGGAGATCACCGCGCGGGTGCCCGAGCTCGTCGCCGTCGTCCGGGGGCTGCCCGCCCGGCGGCTGGTGCTCGACGGCGAGACGCTCGCGCTCACCGACGACGGCCGCCCGCGCCCGTTCCAGGAGACCGTTGCCCGGTTCGGCGCCGACGCCGGGCAGCTGCTGCTGCGCCCGTTCTTCTTCGACTGCCTGCACGTCGACGGCGCCGACCTGGTCGACGAGCCGCTGTCGGCCCGGCACGAGGCGCTGGCCCGGGTCGCGGCGGCGCACCGCATGCCCGGGGTCCCCCGACCCACCCCCGAGGAAGCCGCGGCGTTCCAGGCCGACGCGCTCGCCGCCGGGCACGAGGGCGTCGTCGTCAAGACGCTGTCCAGCACCTACGCCGCGGGACGGCGGGGGAGCGCCTGGCGCAAGGTCAAACCGGTGCACACCCTGGACCTCGTGGTCATCGGGGCCGAGTGGGGCTACGGCCGGCGCACCGGCTCGTTGTCGAACATCCACCTCGGCGCGCGCGACCCCGACGGTGGCGAGCCCGTGATGGTCGGCAAGACCTTCAAGGGCATGACCGACGAGCTGCTCGCGTGGCAGACCCGCACCTTCCCCGACCTCGTCACCGCGACCGACGGGGGCGCGGTGACCCTGCGCCCCGAGCTCGTGGTCGAGATCGAGCTGGACGGCGTGCAGCGCAGCCCCCGCTACCCGGGTGGTGTCGCGCTGAGGTTCGCCCGGGTGCTGCGCTACCGACCCGACAGGGGCCCCGCCGACGCCGACACGATCGACGCCGTCCGGGCGCTGCTGCCGGGAAGGTCTCCGGCAGCCGGCGGGTTGCCCCCGGGGTGAGCGGACCGGGCGTCTTCGACCGGCGGCACCGGTCGACCACCACCGGGCTGCTGGTGCTGGTCACGTTCGTGGCCTTCGAGGCGATGGCGGTCGCCACGGCCATGCCGACCGCGGTCACCGAGCTCGACGGGCTGGCCTGGTACGGCTGGCCGTTCACCGCCTTCCTGGTCGCCCAGGTCGTGGGCATGGTGGTCGGGGGAGAGGTCGGCGACCGCAGAGGCCCCCGCGCTGCCCTGCTGGCCGGTGTCGCGGTGTTCGCAGCCGGTCTGCTGGCCGCGGGCCTGGCGGCGGACATGGCGCTGTTCGTGCTCGGCCGGGCGGTGCAGGGCCTCGGCGGCGGGCTGATCTCGGTCTCGATCTACGTCGTGGCCGGCGCGGCCTACGAGGCCCGGCTGCGGCCGGCGCTGTTCGGCGCGCTGTCCGCGGCGTGGGTGGTGCCGGCGCTGGTGGGGCCGCTCGTCGCCGGGGTGCTGACCGCTGCGGCAACCTGGCGGCTGGTGTTCCTGGGCATCCTGCCGCTGGTGGTCGTCGGGTTGGCGCTCGTGCTCCCGGCCCTGCGGAGCCTCACTGCGCCGTCGGCACCCGGCGGCGGGGGCCCCGGGCGGCGGTGGTGGGCGGTGCTCAGCGGCGTCGGCGTCGGGGCGCTGCAGTACGCCGGCCAGCGGCTGGACCTGGTCGCCGTCCCGATCGCGGTGGTCGGGCTGGCCGCGCTGCTAGTCGGCCTCGGCCGGCTGCTGCCGCGCGGCACGGGCCGCGCCGCCCGGGGCCTGCCCTCGGTCGTGGCGTCCCGGGGCCTGCTGGCCGGGGCGTTCTTCGGGGTCGAGTCCCTGATCCCGTTCTCCCTCACCACGCTGCACGGCTACCCGGCCACGACGGCCGGGGTGCCGCTGACCGCTGCGGCCCTCGGCTGGTCGCTGGCCTCGGCGCTGCAGGGGCGTCGGCCCGACCTCTCCCGGGTGCGGCTGCTGCAGGCCGGCTTCGTGCTCGTCACCGTCGGGGTGGCCGGCACCGCGCTGGTCGCCGTCCCGGGGCTGCACGGCTGGGCCACCTACGTGACCTGGGCGGTGGCCGGCACCGGCATGGGGCTGGGCATGAGCAGCGTCGGCGTGCTGCTGCTGGAGCAGTCGCCCGAGCACCGGCGGGGTGCGGACTCGGCGTCCCTGCAGATCGCCGACGTCACCGGCAGCGCGGTCTGCATCGGCGCCGTCGGCGTCCTGCTCGCCGCCGCGACGGCCGGGTCCCTGCCGCTCACCGCCGCCGTCCTGGCCGCGGTCGGCGGGTTGACCGGCGTCGCCGTGCTCGGCGCCCTGGTGGCCGGGCGCTGCCGTGCGGTGGACGACGGGGCCGGCGCGCGGGCGGGCGCGACTACCCTGGCGGCGTCATGACCTACCTCGACCACGCGGCGACCACCCCGATGCTGCCCGAGGCGATCGCCGCGATGGCCGAGCAGCTCGCCCGGGTCGGCAACGCCTCCTCGCTGCACGCCAGCGGCCGCGCCGCACGCCGCACGGCCGAGCAGGCGCGCGAGCAGCTCGCCGAGGCGCTGGGCGCCCGGCCGTCGGAGGTGCTGTTCACCGGCGGGGGCACCGAGAGCGACAACCTCGCGGTCAAGGGCATGTTCTGGGCCCGGCGCGACGCCGACCCCCGGCGCACCCGCATCGTGGTCAGCCCGGCCGAGCACCACGCCGTCCTGGACAGCGTCGAGTGGCTGGTCGAGCACGACGGCGCGCAGGTCACCTGGCTCGACGTGGCGCCCACCGGCGAGGTCACGGCCGCGGCGCTCACCGAGGCGCTGGGCGACGGCCAGGACGTCGCGGTCGCCAGCGTCATGTGGGCCAACAACGAGATCGGTGCCGTCAGCGACCTCACCGCGCTGGCCGCGGCCGCGCACGCGGTCGGCGTCCCGATCCACACCGACGCCGTGCAGGCCGTCGGGCAGGTGCCGGTGGACGTCGCGGCCAGCGGCGTCGACGCCCTCACGATGACCGGCCACAAGCTGGGCGGGCCGATGGGTGCCGGGGTGCTCGTGCTGCGCCGCGACGCCGACTGCACCCCGCTGCTGCACGGTGGCGGCCAGGAGCGCGACGTCCGCTCGGGCACCCTCGACGTCGCCGCCATCACCGCGCTCGCCGTCGCCACCACCACGAGCGTCGCCGGCCGGGTCGAGCGTGCGGCCCGGGTCGCCGCGCTGCGCGACCGCCTGGTCGCCGGTGTGGTCGAGCTGGTGCCCGACGTGCAGCTCAACGGCCCGGCGCTGGACTCCGTCGTGGCCGGCGGACCGGGGCGGTTGCCCGGCAACGCGCACCTGTCCTTCCCCGGCGCCGAGGGCGACGCACTGCTGATGCTGCTCGACGCCAACGGCATCGAGTGCTCCACCGGCTCGGCCTGCAGCGCCGGTGTCGCCCGGCCCAGCCACGTGCTGCTGGCCGCCGGCGCCGACCCCGACCGCGCCCGCAGCTCGCTGCGGTTCAGCCTCGGCCACACCTCCACCGACGCCGACGTCGACGCCGTCCTGGCGGTCATCGCCCCGGTGGTCGAGCGCGCCCGCCGCGCCGGGCTGGGGCGGCGGTCGGCGTGAGGCTGATCGCCGCGATGAGCGGCGGTGTCGACTCCGCGGTGGCCGCCGCGCTGGCGGTCGAGGCCGGGCACGACGTCACCGGCGTGCACCTCGCCCTCTCGCAGCAGCGCGCCCAGCTGCGCAGCGGCTCGCGGGGCTGCTGCAGCGTCGAGGACGCCGACGACGCCCGCCGGGTCGCCGCCGAGCTCGGCATCCCGTTCTACGTGTGGGACATGGCCGACCGGTTCGCCGAGGACGTCGTCGACGACTTCGTCGCCGAGTACGCCGCCGGCCGGACGCCCAACCCCTGCCTGCGCTGCAACGAGAAGATCAAGTTCGCCGCGGTGCTGGACCGGGCGCAGGCGCTGGGCTTCGACGCGGTCGTCACCGGCCACCACGCCCGGCTGGCCGACGGGCAGCTGCGGCGCTCGGTCGACGCCGCCAAGGACCAGAGCTACGTGCTCGGCGTGCTCACGGCGCGGCAGTTGGCCGGCGCGGTGTTCCCGCTGGGCTCGATGACCAAGGACCGCGTGCGCGAGATCGCGGCCGAGCGCGGCTACGCGGTGGCGACGAAGCCCGACAGCCACGACATCTGCTTCATCCCCGACGGCGACACCCGCGGGTTCCTCGACCGCCGGCTGGGCGAGGCGCCCGGACCGGTGGTCGACGCCGGTACGGGAGCCGTGGTGGGGGAGCACCGGGGCACCCACGGCTTCACCATCGGGCAGCGCAAGGGCCTGGGCATCGCGGTCGGCGACCAGCGTCCGCGCTACGTGCTCGGCATCGAGCCGGTGACGCGCACGGTCACGGTCGGCACGGCCGAGCAGACCGGGGTCGACGAGGTCCGCACCGGCACCCCGACCTGGGCCGGCCCGGTCCCGGCGTGGCCGCTGGAGGCCCAGGTGCAGCTGCGCGCCCACGGGGCGGCGGTGCCGTGCACGGTGACCGAGGACGACGGCGGGCTGGTGATCGCCCTGCACACCACCCAGCGCGGTGTGGCCCCCGGGCAGTCCGCGGTGCTGTACGAGCCCGACGCCGAGCGCGGCGACCGGGTGCTGGGTCAGGCCGCAGTGCTGCGCGCCGGGGCCCGCTCGACCGTCTGAGTCGAGAAGTCGACAGATCGACACCACGACACCGCGGGTCCGCGCGGGTCCGCGCGGGTCCGCGCGGGTCCGCAAATGCTGGTCCCGTGCGCCCGGACGCGGGCGGTGCGGGCGGGCCGCATTTCCATCCGGTGAACGACGGGCATCGGTTCACAGCAGCCCCTTGGTTTCGTCACGGGCCCGGGCTAGGTTCGCGAACGGCGAGATGGTTCGCCGAGCTACTTAGTCATGCTCCGTGACCGATCCGTCACCCAGGGTCGAGATGGGGCTCCGGGCCCTGGAGGACCCTTGCGCCGAACGCGCCTCACCCTCGCCGCGACGCTCATCGCGTCCGCCGGCCTCGTCGTCCTTCCCGGGACGGCATCCGCGGCGCCGGCCCCGGCCGACGTCCCGGTCCAGTTCCTCACGGTCAACGACCTCCACGGGCGCATCGCGACGCCCGCGGCCGACAACCGCGACGGCCAGATCACCCTCGACGGCCAGGCGACGCTGGTCGGCGGCGCGGGCAACATCGCCACCGCCGTCGGCCAGGCGCGAGCCTCGTTCACCGCGGCCGGGGGTACGGCGGACTCGTCGGCACTGATCGGCATGGGTGACCTCGTCGGCGCGTCCCCGTTCGAGTCGGCGGCCTTCCGCGACGAGTCCACCATCGAGGTCCTCAACTCCATGGGCATGGCCGTCTCGGTGGTCGGCAACCACGAGTTCGACCGCGGCACCGACGAGCTGCGCCGCATCTCCGGCGCCACCGACGGCACGTACACCGACGGCATCCAGGCGTGCGCCGACGTCGGGCTGCCCTCCGACTACTGCTTCCCCGACAGCCAGGGCCAGCGGTTCGCCGGCACGGACTTCCCCTACCTGGCCGCGAACGTCGTGGTCAAGGGCACGACCACGCCGATGCTGCCGCCCTACGAGATCCTCGAGGTCGGTGGCGGCCAGCGGGTCGGCGTCATCGGCGTGGTCACCGAGACCACCGACACCATCGTCGCGCCCACGGGGATCGCCGACGTCGACTTCATCGACGAGGCCGAGGCCATCAACCGGTGGGCGGCCGTGCTGCAGGGTCAGGGCGTGCAGTCCATCGTGGCCCTGGTGCACGAGGGCGGTACCCCCGAGACGCCCGCACAGGTGTCCGGGTGCGGTCAGCTGACCGGCCCGATCGTCGACATCAACAACCGCACCAGCGCTGCGGTCGACATCGTGCTCTCGGCGCACACCCACCAGAACTACAGCTGCTACCTCGCCGACCCGGCCGGCCAGCCCCGCCTGGTCGCCCAGGCAGGCTTCTACGGCCGCGAGCTCGGTGACATCCGGTTCGTCATCGACGGCGCCACCGGCGACGTCGACCGGCTCTGCGGCACCTACACCGCCACCAACGTGCCGGTCCTGCAGTCCCTGCCCGACGACGCGCCGACCCAGGCCATCGTCGACTACTGGGTGGCGAAGGCGGCGACGGTCGGCAACCAGCAGGTCGGCAGCACGTCCGCCCCGCTGAACCGCGACTCCGCCCGCACGTCGGAGTCCCCGCTGGCCAACACCATCGCCCAGGCCCAGCTCGAGGCACTGCGCGACGACCCGTCCGGCGCCTACGAGGACGGCACAGCCAGCTACGGCGGGGCGCCCGTCGTCGCGTTCATGAACCCGGGCGGGGTGCGGGCGAACATCGACCAGGGCCCGGTCACCTACAACGAGGCGTTCACCGTGCAGCCCTTCGGCAACTACGTGAACGCCGTGACGCTGACCGGTGAGCAGCTGCGGCTCGTGCTCGAGCAGCAGTTCATCACGCCGGCCCGCAGCACCCAGCTGTTCATGGGCACGTCGGAGGGGTTCCGTTACAGCTACGACCTGGCCCGGGCGCCCTACGACCGCGTCGACCCCGCCTCGATCCAGATCGACGACCCCGCGACGCCGGCGCAGGACTTCGCCACGGTCAGCGCAACCGCCACCTACCGGGTCGTCATGAACTCGTTCCTGGCCACCGGCGGTGACAGCTTCTCCGCCTTCACGCTCGGGACCGAGCCGGTCACCGGCCCGGTCGACGTCGACACCTTCATCGACTTCCTCGACCGCAACCCGAACTACGTGCCCGTCTCGGGCGCAGCCGGCACGCCGAACGGCGTCCACGCGACGAAGGTGGACAACAGCACCTGGGCGACCGCGCCGCTCGCGCCGCCGGCCGGTGGGGGCAGCGGTGGCGACAACGGCGGGACCGCCACCGCCACCGGGATCAGCGGCGCCCTCGGCGTCGCCGCGGCCGGGTACACCTGCACCGCTGCCCCGGGCACGCCTGACCCGGGCACCGGCACCCCGGGCACGCCTGCGCCGGGCACCCAGCCGGTCGCGCACCCGGGCAACGGCATCGCCGCGGGGCAGCTGGCGAACACCGGTGCCGCCACCGGGCAGCTGACCGTGCTCGGCGTCGGCCTGCTGCTGGCCGGCGGGGTCGCCACCGCGGCGGGCTACCGTCGCGGGCGTGGCGTCACCCGGTAGTCCCGAGCACGACAGCACCTCCGGCACCACCGACCCGAGGCCGGTCCCCACGTCACCGTGGGGGCCGGCCTCGGGCGTCGGTTCGCTGCCGGGCGTCGACCCGGCCGAGGCCGTGCGGCTGGTCGTGGGGGAGCTGCCCGGCTTCGCCCACCTCCCGGAGCTGCCTGCGCGTGGCGCCGGTGCCGACATCGTGGGTCGCACGGCGGCCTTGCTGGTCGACGTCGCGGTCGACCTCACCCCGGCCGGCTGGCGCCTGGTGCCCCGCCCGGGTCACGACCTGCGCCGTGCGCAGGAGTTCCTGGCCCGCGACCTCGACGCGCTGCACGACGTCGCCGGTGACTGGACCGGCCCGTTCAAGGTCTCCGCCGCCGGCCCCTGGACGCTGGCCGCATCGCTCGAGCGCAGCCGCGGCGACCGGGCCGTCGTCGACCCCGGGGCCCGCCGGGACCTGGCCCAGTCCCTCGCCGAGGGCCTGCGGGCGCACGCCGCAGCGGTCGCCGCCCGTGTCCCGGGCGCCACCGTCGTCGTCCAGGTCGACGAGCCGTCGTTGCCGGCCGTGCTGCAGGGCGGGCTGCCGACCGCCAGCGGCTTCGGCAAGCTGCCGGCCGTCGAGGAGCAGGTCGTGCTGGAGGAGACCACCCGCTTCCTCGCCGACCTCGACCGCCCGACGGTGGTGCACTGCTGCGCGCCGCGGGTGCCGCTGACCCTGCTGCGGGCGGCCGGCGCCGAGGCCCTCTCGTTCGACCACTCGCTCGTGCGCGACCTCGACGCGATCGGCACCGCGGTCGACGGGGGCACGCACCTGCTGCTCGGCGTCGTGCCCGGCACCGACGCCGTGCTGCCCGCGCCCAAGGTGACCGCGGCCCGGCTGCAGGCCTGGTGGAGCGAGCTGGGCTTCCCCGCCGAGCAGCTCCACACCGCAGTGACGCTGACCCCCACCTGCGGGTTGGCCGGGGCGTCCCCGGCCCACGCCCGAGCGGCGATGGCCCACGTCCGCGAGGCGGCCAGGTACCTGTTGCCGGACTGAGTTTTCTTGTCGGTGGGCCCGGATACCGTCTCCGACCGTGAGCACCGAGGCCGAGTCCGGCGACGTCGAGACCACCGACACCCCCGACGTCACGGCCGCGACCGAGCGCGCCGACGTCACCGAGGTGCCCGAGGCCGCCCGCGAGGAGCACCGCGAGCTGTCCGAGGAGCTCGACCGGCTGGCGTTCGCCTACTACGTCAAGGACGCCCCGCTCGTCAGCGACGGCCAGTACGACGAGCTGATGGGCCGGCTGAAGACGCTGGAGGGCGAGCACCCGGCGCTGGTCACGCCCGAGTCGCCGAGCCAGAAGGTCAACGGCGGCTTCGGCGCCACCTTCTCCCCGGTGACCCACCTCGAGCGCATGCAGAGCCTGGACAACGCGTTCAGCTCCGACGAGCTGTCGGCCTGGGCCGCCCGCGCCGACCGCGACGGCGCCGCCGGTGCCGGGTACCTCTGCGAGCTCAAGATCGACGGCCTGGCCATCGACCTGGTCTACGAGCACGGTCGGCTCGTGCGGGCGGCGACCCGGGGCGACGGCACCACCGGCGAGGACGTCACGGCGAACGTCGCCACGATGGCCGACGTCCCCCAGCAGCTCTCCGGCGACGACGTGCCCGAGCTGGTCGAGGTCCGCGGCGAGGTCTACTTCCCGGTCGCCGCGTTCGCCGAGGTGAACGCCGCCCAGGTCGAGGCCGGCAAGGCCCCGTTCGCCAACCCGCGCAACGCCGCAGCCGGGTCGCTGCGGCAGAAGGACCCCCGGGTCACCGCCAGCCGGCCGCTGCGCCTGCTCGTGCACGGCATCGGTGCGCGCACCGGCTTCGAGCTCGAGCGCCAGTCCGAGGCCTACGAGAAGCTCAAGGCGTTCGGCCTCCCCACGAGCGAGCGCTACGAGGTGGTGCCCGACCTCGAGGCCGTCTGGGCCTACATCGAGCGCTACCGCGAGCAGCGGCACTCCGTCGAGCACGAGATCGACGGCGTCGTGGTCAAGATCGACCAGGTCGCCCTGCAGCGCAGGCTCGGCTCCACCAGCCGGGCCCCGCGGTGGGCGATCGCGTTCAAGTACCCGCCCGAGGAGGCCACCACCAAGCTCCTGGACATCCGGGTGAACGTCGGGCGCACCGGCCGGGTCACCCCCTTCGGCTACATGGAGCCGGTCAAGGTCGCCGGGTCGACCGTGCAGCTGGCCACTCTGCACAACGCCAGCGAGGTCGAGCGCAAGGGCGTGCTCATCGGCGACACCGTCGTCATCCGCAAGGCCGGCGACGTCATCCCCGAGATCCTCGGCCCGGTCGTCGACGTGCGCACCGGCGACGAGGTCCCGTTCGTCATGCCCTCGCACTGCCCCGAGTGCGGCACCGAGCTGCGGCACGAGAAGGAGGGCGACGCCGACATCCGCTGCCCCAACGCACGGTCCTGCCCGGCCCAGCTGCGCGAGCGCGTGTTCCACGTCGCCGGCCGGGGGGCCTTCGACATCGAGGTGCTCGGCTACGAGGCGGCCACCTCGCTGCTGGCCAGCGGGCTGCTGGCCGACGAGGGCGACGTCTTCTCCCTCACCGCCGAGCAACTGCTGCAGGCCGACTTCTTCACCAAGAAGGACGGCTCGCTGTCGGCCAACGGCCAGCGGCTGCTGACCAACCTGCAGACCCGCAAGGACGTCCCGCTCTGGCGCGTGCTGGTCGGGCTGTCCATCCGGCACGTCGGCCCCACCGCCGCACAGGCGCTGGCCCGCGAGTTCCGCTCGATGGACCGGCTGATGGCGGCCACCGAGGAGGAGCTGGCCGCGGCCGACGGGGTCGGCCCCACCATCGCGGCGGCCGTGCGCGACTGGTTCGCCGTCGACTGGCACCTGGGCGTCGTGGAGAAGTGGCGCCGCGACGGCGTGCGCATGGAGGACGAGGCCTCCGACGCCGGCCCCGGCCCGCTGACCGGTGTCACCGTCGTCGTCACCGGCTCGCTGCGCGACCACAGCCGCGACCAGGCCATCGCCGCCATCCAGCAGCGCGGCGGCAAGGTCACCGGATCGGTGTCGAAGAAGACCGGCTTCGTCGTGGTCGGCGCCGACCCGGGCAGCAAGTACGACAAGGCCGTGCAGGTCAAGGCGCCGGTCCTCGACGACGACGGCTTCGCCGTGCTGCTCGAGCAGGGCCCCGACGCCGCCCGCGAGGTCGCGACCATCGGTGACGGCACCGAGCCGCCCGCCGAGACAGACCCCGAGGGCGCCGGGGAGGCCGCCGGGCCCGCCCCCGAGAAGGCCGGTGGGTCCGAGCCCGAGAAGGTCGCCGGGCCCGAGCCGGCTGCGCGGGAGGGGGCCTGACCCTCAGGTCGGGGGCAGGCGGGTGACGGTCGCGGCGATGCCGAGCAGGTGGGCCAGCCGGGCCAGCTCGGACCGGCGGAACGCCGGCCCGCCCGAGCGACCCAGCAGCACCGCCGCGTCGCCGTCGTACGGCACGGCCATCATCTCCACCGCCATGTCCCGCCACAGCTCGGGCACCCACGCGCCCTCGCTGGGCAGCAGGGCCGGTGCGGCCAGCGGCAGCCAGGGCAGGGGCACCCCGTCCAGCCCCGGTGCGGCCGGGGAGGCGGCCACGACGGCGGCGCCGTCCCCGCTGCCGACCAGCACCGCGGCCCAGCCGGCGTGCAGCACCCGGGGCAGCCCGTCGGCCAGCAGCTGCTGGGTGCCGCCGTCGGCCCGGCCCAACGACTCCAGCAGTTCGAGCTCGCGGTAGGTGTCCAGCTGACCGGCGAACGGGCGCAGCGACTCGACGACCACCCCCGGCACCGTGGTGACCGCCGTGATCAGGCTGTCGGCCACCCGGTCCTCGGCGAGCTCGACGACGATGTCGTCGACGGCCACGCCGTTGCCGCGCTCGAGCACGTCGACCGACACGATGTCGATGCCCGCCCGGCCCAGGGCCGTGGCGACGGCCCCCAGGATGCCGGGGCGGTCGGGCACGACCAGCCGCAACAGGTAGGACACGGCAATCCTCCGCAGACGTGGTCGGAGCACGGGGGCCGACCGGGTGCCGATCGCCGTCGATCGAGGGACGCCGACAGCCTGCCCCATCCCGGGCCCGGGAAGCCAATCCCGTGCGCGGCGGGGCGTCACGCACGGTCCCCGTAGAGTGGACGGTCGGGATCGGCCCCGCCGACCACCCCCGCACCGCCCCCGATCAGCGACGGAGCGCCACAGCCGCATGAGCACGGACAGCAGCAGCCTCTCCCGGGACGACATCGCGCACCTGGCGCAGTTGTCCCGCCTCGCCGTCAGCGACGAGGAGCTCGACCTCTACGCCGGTCAGCTCGGTGTCGTGCTGGGGGCCGTGGCCCGTGTGCAGGACGCCCCCACCGCCGACGTCGCGCCGACCACGCACGCCGTCCCGCTCACCAACGTGCACCGCCCCGACGTCGTCACCCCCAGCCTGCCCCGCGAGCAGGTGCTCGCCGGTGCGCCGGCGGCGGAGGACGACCGGTTCCGGGTGCCGCGCATCCTGCAGGAAGAAGCATGAGCACCGACCTCACCCGCCTCGACGTCACCGGGCTGCGCGCCGCCCTCGCCGACGGCAGCACCAGCGCCGTGGAGGTCACCCAGGCCCACCTCGACGCCATCGCCGCCCGCGACGGCGCGCTGAACTCCTACCTGCACGTCGACGGCGAGACCGCGCTCGCCACCGCCGCCGACGTCGACCGACGCCGAGCCGCGGGCGAGGAGCTCGGTGCACTGGCCGGGGTCCCGGTCGCGCTCAAGGACGTCGTCGTCACCGACGGCGTACCCACCACCAGCGGCTCGAAGATCCTCGAGGGCTGGCGACCGCCCTACGACGCGACCGTGGCCGAGCGCCTGAAGGCCGCCGGCACCGTGCTGCTGGGCAAGACCAACATGGACGAGTTCGCGATGGGCTCCTCCACCGAGAACTCCGCCTACGGTCCGACCCGCAACCCGTGGGACCACGACCGCATCCCCGGCGGGTCCTCCGGTGGGTCCTCCGCCGCGGTCGCCGGGTTCCTGGCGCCTTGGTCGATCGGCACCGACACCGGCGGCTCGATCCGGCAGCCGGCCGCGGTCACCGGGCTGGTCGGCCACAAGCCCACCTACGGCTCGGTGTCCCGCTACGGGCTGATCGCGTTCTCCTCCAGCCTCGACCAGGCCGGGCCGATGACGCGCACCGTCGCCGACGCCGCCCTCATGCACGAGGTCATCGGCGGGTACGACCACCGCGACTCCACCTCCATCGACGCCCCCGCGGCGCCCTACGTGGAGGCCGCCCGGCAGGGGGCCACCGGCGACCTGTCCGGGGTCACCGTGGGCGTCGTCCGCGAGCTCGGCGGCGACGGCCACACCGACGGCTACGAGCCCGGTGTGCTGGCCGCCTTCCGGGCCGGGGTCGAGCAGCTGCGAGCCCTGGGCGCCGAGGTCCGCGAGGTCTCCTGCCCCAGCTTCGACCTGGCGCTGGCGGCCTACTACCTGATCGCCCCCAGCGAGGCGTCGAGCAACCTGTCGCGCTTCGACGGCGTGCGCTACGGCCTGCGGGTCGGCGACGACGGCAGCCGCGACCTCGACGAGGTCATGGCCGCGACCCGCGCCCAGGGCTTCGGGCCCGAGGTCAAGCGCCGCATCATCCTGGGCACCTACGCCCTGTCGGCCGGCTACTACGACGCCTACTACGGGCAGGCGCAGAAGGTGCGCACGCTCATCGGCGGCGACTTCGCCTCGGCCTTCGCCGACGTCGACGTCCTGGTCAGCCCGACCTCGCCGATCGTGGCGTTCCCGATCGGCCAGCGCGTCGACGACCCGCTGGCCATGTACGCCGCCGACCTGTGCACCCTGCCGGCCAGTCTGGCGGGCCTGCCGGCCATCTCGGTGCCGTGCGGGCTCAGCGAGGGCCTGCCGGTCGGCCTGCAGGTCATGGCCCCGGCCATGGCCGACGACCGCTGCTACCGGGTCGCCGCCGCGCTCGAGGCCGCCCAGGACGCCGCCCGCGGCGGTCGGTTCCTCGACCAGTTGGCGGCCCGGTCGTGAGCGGCGCGCTGAAGGCCGCGTGGGGCCTGACCGCGTTCGTCGTCCTCGCCGGCGTCGTGCTGTGGGCCACCACCGGCCGCGCCGTGTTCGCCGTCTTCATCGTCCTGGGGGTGCTCACCGCGGTCGGCGCCGTCGTCACCGGTCGGGCCGAGGCCCGGGACACCCAGCGGAAGAAGGACCTGCAGTGAGCACCGACCGTCTGCTCGAGTTCGACGACGTCGTCGCCCGGTACGAGCCGGTCTTCGGCCTGGAGACCCACGTCGAGCTCGGCACCGCCTCGAAGATGTTCTGCGGCTGCGCCACCACCTTCGGCGCCGAGCCCAACACCCAGACCTGCCCGGTGTGCCTGGCCCTGCCCGGCGCGCTGCCGGTGGCCAACGCCACCGCCATCGAGGACACGATCCGCATCGGGCTCGCCCTGGGCTGCCGGATCGCCACCTGGTCGCGGTTCGCGCGGAAGAACTACTTCTACCCGGACATCCCCAAGGGCTTCCAGACCTCGCAGTACGACGAGCCGCTCTGCACCGCGGGGCACCTCGACGTCGAGGTCGACGGCGAGACCTACCGGGTCGAGATCGAGCGGGTGCACCTCGAGGAGGACACCGGCAAGAACCTGCACGTCGGTGGTGCCACCGGGCGCATCCACGGGGCCGACCACTCGCTGGTCGACTTCAACCGCGCCGGCATCCCGCTCGTCGAGATCGTCACCCGCCCGGTGCCCGGCGTCGGCGCGAAGGCCCCCGAGGTCGCGCGCGCGTACGTGGCCGAGCTGCGCGAGATCCTGCTCGCCCTCGGCGTCTCCGAGGTGCGCATGGAGCAGGGCAACCTGCGCTGCGACGTCAACACCTCCCTGGCCCCGGTCGGGTCGCTGGAGTGGGGCACGCGCACCGAGACCAAGAACGTGAACTCCCTGCGCTCGGTCGAGCGCTCGGTGCGCTACGAGATGCGCCGCCAGGCCGCCCTGCTCGACGACGGGGTTCGCATCCTGCAGGAGACCCGGCACTTCCACGAGGACACCGGGTCCACCTCGGCCGGGCGCAGCAAGGAGGAGGCCACCGACTACCGGTACTTCCCCGAGCCCGATCTCGTGCCCATCGCCCCGGACGCCGCGTGGGTCGAGCAGCTGCGCGCCGCGCTGCCCGAGCTGCCGGCGGCCCGACGCGCCCGGCTGCGCGAGGAGTGGGGCCTGTCCGACACCGAGATGGCCTGGCTGGTCAACGCCGACGCCCTCGGGTTGGTCACCGACACCGTCGCCGCCGGCGCCGACCCGGCCGACGCCCGCAAGTGGTGGCTCGGCGAGCTCTCCCGCCGGGCCAAGGACGACGGCGTCGAGCTGGCCGAGCTGGCGATCACCCCGGCCCAGGTCGCCGAGCTGTGCGCGCTGGTCGTCGCCGGCACGGTCAACGACCAGCTGGCCCGCCAGGTGCTCGACGGCGTGCTGGCCGGCGAGGGCTCGCCGCAGCAGGTCGTCGACAGCCGCGGCCTGGCCGTGATGGGGGAGTCCGACGAGCTCGGCGCCGCCGTCGACGCCGCCATCGCCGGCGCCCCCGAGGTCGTGGAGAAGGTGCGCGGCGGCAAGGTCGCCGCGCTCGGGGCGCTGGTCGGCGCGGTCATGAAGGAGACCCGCGGCAAGGCCGATGCAGCCACCGTCCGCCGGATGCTCGAGGAGCGCGTCCTCGGCTGACCGGTTCGGTGCAGCCACTGCACCGAACCGGGCGACCGTGCTACAGCGGGCTGCTCTGGTCCGACGCCGGGGGCTGGATGCGGAGCACCTTGTCGTCGTCGGCGGCCGGTGTCCCGGCGCCGTCGGTGTTGGACGTGGTGATCCACAGCGCGCCCTCCGCGTCGATCACGACGGTGCGCAACCGGCCGTACTGGTCGGCCAGGAACGGCTCCGGGTCGCCCACGGGGACGCCGTCGGGACCCAGCTGGGTGAGCACGACCTGCCGGCCCTCGAGGGCGCCGAGGAACACGAAGCTGCCCGAGATGGCGCAGCCGGCCAGCCCGCCGGTCTCGCCGGGGACGGTGAGGACGGCGGCCGTGCTGCCCGCGAGCGGCACGGGGGAGCCGTAGTCGCCCCCGGGCGTCAGCCGGTTGAGCTCATCGGGCCCGGTGGCTGAGTCGTCGGTGGCGTAGACGGTGCCGTCGGCACCCAGGCACAGCGACCGGACGTCGGACAGCCCCGAGCTGTACACCGGGGTGGCGCCCACCGGCTGGCCGAAGACGTCGTAGGCGAGCACCTTGCCGGCCAGCGACGCCGGGTCCTGCGCCGTGGTGGTCGCCCCGGTGTCGCCGGTGCCGACGTACATCGTGCCGTCGACGCCGAACACCAGGCCGCCGCCGTTGTGCACCTCGCCGCGCGGGATGCCGGTGACCACCGGGTTGGGCGTGCCGCCGAGCGGGAAGCGCACCACCCGGGCGTCGGTGGCGGTGGTCAGGTAGGCGTAGAGCAGGCCGTCCTCGGCGTAGGTGGGCGACAGCGCCAGGCCCAGCAGACCGCCCTCGCCGGAGGTGTCGACGCCGGGCACGATCATCCGCTCGCGGGCGGGGGAGCGGTCGGGGAAGACCTGGAGCAGCCGGCCGGTCTCGCGCTCGGCCACGATGCCGGTGCCGTCGGGCAGCAGGACGATCCCGGTCGGGACGGCGAGGCCGGTGGCCAGCACGTTCGGGTCGCCCTCGGTCTGCTGGTCGGTGCCGGGTGTGGAGGGGTCGCCCGGGCGCGGCGCCGGTGCGTCCTCCGGGGGCGGGCCGACCTGGGGGCCCGGTTCCTCCTGCTGGGCGCGGAACGGGCCGCTGGGGGTGTAGCCGCCGCCGCACCCGGTGAGGACCAGGCACGCCGCGGCCGCCACCAGTGCACGCGTCCGCGGGGTCACCGGTCCCACGGTACCGACTGCGGGCGCCCCGGATCGCCGTGCGAGGGGTGCGCCCCTACCGTCGGGAGCCGTGCCCGACAACCCCGTGATCGACCTGCCCGCCGACGCCGACCTGCACGTGCTGGTGCCCTCCCGGTCCCTGGGCGCGCACCTGGAGCAGCTGTCCCCGCGCGTCCGGGCGCACCGCGTCGACCCCGCCGACGGGCCGCCCACCGGCGACGCCGCGCGGGCGCAGGTCTGGGTCCCCGCCGGCGGGTCGGGCATCCCGGACGGCTTCCTCGGCGGCCTGCCCGACCTGCAGCTGGTGCAGCTCATGAGCGCGGGGGCGGAGAGGTTCGTGGGCCGGCTGCCCGAGGGCGTCGTGCTCTGCAACGCCCGTGGCGCGCACACCCCGGCGACCGCCGAGTGGGTGGTCGCGGCCGCGCTCGCCGCGCAGCGGGGCCTACCGCACTTCACCCGGGAGCAGGACGCCGGCCGCTGGACGCCGGGCACCGCGCACTCGATGGTGGGCGCCCGCGTGCTCGTGGTCGGTGCCGGTGACATCGGCCGCACGGTGGGCCGCATGCTCGCCGGGTTCGACGTGGACCTGACCTACGTCGCCCGCACCGCCCGCGACGACGTCCGGTCCACCGCCGAGCTCCCCGAGCTGCTGCCCGACGCCGACGTCGTGGTGGTGCTCGTCCCGGTCACCGACGAGACGGTCGGGCTGGTGGACGCCGCGTTCCTGGCGGCCATGAAGGACGACGCCCTGCTGGTCAACGCCGCCCGCGGGGTCGTGGTGGACACCGACGCCCTGCTCGTCGAGCTGACCGCCGGCCGGCTGCGCGCCGCGCTCGACGTGACCGAGCCCGAGCCGCTGCCCGAGGGGCACCCGCTGTGGTCGGCCCCGGGGCTGCTGCTGACCCCGCACGTGGCCGGCTCGGTGCCCGACACCGGCGACCGTGCGTTCGCCGCGGTCGCCCACCAGCTGCAGCGCGTGCTCGACGGCGGCCCCCTGCAGAACGTCGTGGACGCCTACTAGGGGGACCCCGCCGTCCCGCTGCCCGCGGTCCGGGACCCCGGGCGGGGCCGCAGGACGACCGTGCGCGGGGCGCTCGGCGCCGGATCAGGCGGTGGGGTCGGGGATGCGGCCGCCGGAGAGGGCGGCCAGGCGCGGGAGGTCGCGGGCCCGGACGACGGGCAGCTTGGTCTCGGTGCCCGCGGTGCGGACCACGTACAGCTCCTGCCCCTCGCCGACCCGCAGGCCGGCGACCTCGTCCCACGGAACCGTGCTGCCCGGCAGCAGCGTGCGCGGCGTGATGCCGGCCGGCCCCACGTCCACCCCGACCCGCAGCACCCAGGCCGCGGCCAGCGCCGGCAGGAGCAGGACCACCGGGCCCCACCAGGCCGCCGCGGCGACGGGCAACGTGCAGGCGGCGAACACCAGCACCGGGAGCAGGGCGACCCGGCTCATCCTCATCCGTGCGGTGGCCACGCCGGCCATGGTCCCAGACCGGCCTACCATCGGCGGCCGTGACCAGTGAGGACGTCGCCCCCGCCCCGTCGATCAAGCCCCGCTCGCACGAGGTGACCGAGGGCGACCACCGCGCCCCCGCCCGGGCGATGCTGCGAGCCGTGGGCATGGGCGACGACGACTTCGCCAAGCCGCAGATCGGCGTCGCGTCGTCCTGGAACGAGATCACCCCCTGCAACCTCAGCCTGGACCGGCTGGCCAAGGCCGTGAAGACCGGCGTGCACGAGGCCGGTGGTTTCCCGCTCGAGTTCGGCACCATCTCCGTCTCCGACGGCATCTCGATGGGCCACGAGGGCATGCGTGCCTCGCTGGTGTCCCGCGAGGTCATCGCCGACTCGGTCGAGACCGTCGTGTTCGCCGAGCGCCTGGACGGCTCGGTGCTGCTGGCCGGCTGCGACAAGTCGCTGCCCGGGATGCTCATGGCCGCCGCCCGCCTCGACCTCGCCGCGGTGTTCCTGTACGCCGGCGCGACGATGCCGGGCAAGCTCGGCGACCGCGACCTCACGATCATCGACGTGTTCGAGGGCGTCGGCGCCTGCGCGGCCGGGAAGATCACCCGCGAGGAGCTCACCGAGATCGAGAAGGCCACCTGCCCCGGCGAGGGTGCGTGCGGTGGCATGTACACCGCCAACACGATGGCCAGCGTGGCCGAGGCGCTGGGCATGAGCCTGCCGGGCAGCGCCGCCCCGCCGGCCCCCGACCGGCGCCGCGACGGCTACGCCGTGGAGTCGGGCAAGGCCGTGGTCGAGCTGCTGCGCCGGGGGATCACCGCCCGCGACATCATGACCAAGAAGGCCTTCGAGAACGCCATCACCGTGGTCATGGCGCTGGGCGGCTCGACCAACGCGGTGCTGCACCTGCTGGCCATCGCGCACGAGGCCGACGTCGATCTCACCCTCGACGACTTCAACCGCATCGGTGACCGCACGCCGCACCTGGCCGACGTGAAGCCCTTCGGCCGGTTCGTGATGACCGACATCGACCGCATCGGCGGCATCCCGGTCGTCATGAAGGCGCTGCTGGACGCCGGTCTGCTGCACGGGGACTGCCTGACCGTCACCGGGCGCACGATGGCCGAGAACCTGGCGCACATCGGCCCGCAGGACCCCGACGGCGCGATCATCCGCGCGATGGACGACCCGATCCACCCCACCGGCGGGCTCACGATCCTGCGCGGGTCGCTCTCGCCCGAGGGTGCGGTCGTCAAGAGCGCGGGCTTCGACGCCGAGGTCTTCGACGGCACCGCCCGGGTGTTCGACGGCGAGGCCGGGGCGATGGACGCCGTCACCGAGGGCACGCTGCGCCCCGGCGACGTCGTCGTCATCCGCTACGAGGGGCCCCGCGGCGGCCCGGGCATGCGCGAGATGCTCGCCGTCACCGGCGCGATCAAGGGCGCCGGCCTCGGCAAGGACGTCCTGCTGCTCACCGACGGCCGCTTCTCCGGCGGGACCACGGGCCTGTGCGTGGGCCACATCGCCCCCGAGGCCACCGACGGCGGACCGATCGCCTTCGTGCGCGACGGCGACCGCATCGTCCTCGACCTCGCCGCCCGCACGCTCGACCTGCACGTCGACGCCGCGGAGCTGGCCCGCCGGCGCGAGGGCTGGGCGCCCCCGGCGCCCCGCTACACCCGCGGCGTGCTGGCCAAGTACGCCAAGCTGGTCGGGTCGGCCGCCGGCGGGGCCGTCTGCGGCTGACCGCCGCTCGCCCCGATGGGGTGAGGTCGGCGGCGCCGGGCTGTGGCCGGCGCCGCCTGCTGCCGATCTCGACCGCGTGGACCGCATCCGGCGCAGGACAGCACTCGTGGCAGTGCTGTTGCTCCTCGCGCTCTGCGGCGTCGCCCTGCTGCCCGCCGACCTGCGCCGGCCGGTCGCCGACGCGGTCGTGCTGGTCGCCGCGGTGCTCGCCGCCGTCGGCGTCGCCCGGGCCGGACGGCGCACCTGCCGGGTCGGGCGGGGCTGGCGGCTGGTCGCCCTGGCCATCGCCCTGGGGGTGGCCGCCACGGTGGCCGCCGAGGTGGTCTCGCCGCACCCGGGCGGGGCCGACCCCGCCCGCACCGCCGCCTCCGTGCTGCCCCACCTGGTCGGCGCCTGCGCCGTGCTCTCGTTGCTGGGCCGGACCCGGCTGCGCGCCGGCGGGGTGCGGCTGCTGGTGGAGAGCACCCTCTTCTGCACCGCTGCCTTCGTCCTCGCCCAGGTCCTCGTGGTGGGCCCGCTGGTCCGCGAGCTGTCGCCGGGGCCGGCGTCCCGGTGGGCCCTGGAGGCCAGCTGCCTGGCCGCCACGCTGCTGCTCGGCTCCGGGCTCACCTTCGTCGCCGCGGCCGGCCACCGCCGTCGCACCACCGGCGCCACCACGCTGGCCGGCCTCGGGGCGCTGGCCGTGTCCAGCTGCCTGGGGCTGGTCGGCTCCGCGGGTGCCTTCGGCCCCGTCTCGCTGACCGGGCGCGCCCTGACGGTGGTCGGTCTGGCCCTGCTGTGCCTGGCCGCCGCCGGCGACCCCGGTGAGCGCCCGCACCAGGGCCCCGCCGCCCCCGACGCCACCGCGGACGCCGCCGGCGAGGGCAGGCTGGTCCTCGGCATCACCCTGGCCGGCCAGCTGCTGCCGCACGCGGTGATGCTGACCGCAGCCGTGTCCCTGCTCGCCTCGTCCTTCCTCGTGGGCACGCCCACGCCGGCGGCCCTCGTCGCCGTCGCGCTGGGTCTGCTGCTCACGGCCGTGCACCGTGCCGTCGTCGTCGGCGAGGAGGTCCGCTTCGCCGGTCGGCTCGCCCGCAGCGAGGCGTGGTTCCGCAACCTGGTGCGCGCCAGCAGCGACGCCGTCCTGGTGCTCGACGACGACCGCGTCGTCACGTGGGCCGCCCCTGCCCTGGCCGACCCCGCCGAGGCGGCCGGCCGGCCGCTGCTCGGGCGCCCGGTCACCGACCGCGTGCACCCGCAGGACGTCGAGACCGTGCGCGCCTGGCTGGCCGACGGCGACCACCGCGGGCCCGGTGGGCTGTGCAGCTTCCGGCTGCCCGCCGCCGACGGCAGCTGGCGGGCATGGGAGGCCGGCGTGACCGATCTGCGCTCGGACCCCTCGGTCGGGGCGCTCGTGCTGCACTGCCGCGACGTCACCGTGCGGCTGCACGCCGAGGACCAGCTGCGTTCGCTGGCCTACGCCGACCCCGTCACCCGGTTGCCCAACCGGGCCGCCCACGTCATGGCCCTGACCGAGGAGCTCGCCGCAGCCGGCGACCAGCCGGCCGTGTCGCTGCTGCTGTTCGAGGTCGAGGGCCTCGACGACGCCCGGGAGAACATGGGGCGACACGTGGTCGACCTCGCGCTGGTCGAGGTCGGCCGGCGCCTGCGGGCCACGGTGCGGGCCGAGGACCTGGTCGCCCGGGTGGGCGCCGAGGTGTTCGCCGTGCTCGCCCACGGGGAGGGCGACGAGCCCGACCGCGTCGCCGCCCGCTGCCTGACCGTGGTCGAGCAGCCGGTCGTGACCGAGCTGGGCCTCGTCGACCTCAGCGCGGCCGTGGGCCTGGTGCCCCTGGTCGCCGGGCTGACGGTGGACACCGTCCAGGACCGGGCCGAGCTGGCCGTGCGGGCGGCCGGGCTCGCCGGCCCCGGGCAGGTGCAGCGCTACGTCCCGACGCTGGGGGCCGCCCGAGACCGCCGCGAACGGCTGCGCGCCGACCTCGTCGGTGCCCGGGCCCGTGGTGAGCTGACTCTGGTGTGGCAGCCCGTGGTCGACCTGACCGCGCAGCGGGTCACCGGGGTCGAGGCGCTCGTCCGCTGGCAGCACCCCGAGTTCGGCGAGCTGGAGCCCGAGGAGTTCATCCCGCTGGCCGAGCGTGCCGGCCTGGTGGGGGACCTGCAGCGCTGGGTGTTCGCCGAGGCGATGACCGCCGCGGCGGCCCTGCCCGAGCACGGCGTCCCCCTGCAGCTGGGCGTCAACGTCTCGCCGGTGCACGTGGCCAGCGGCACGCTGGTGCGCGACGTCGCGGGCGCCCTGCGCGCCAGCGGCTTCCCGGCCCAGCGCCTCGTCGTCGAGCTGACCGGCTCCGCGGCTCCCGTCGAGGGCGCAGCCGTCGCCGCCGACCACGCCGCCCTGCGCCTCATGGGCGTGCACCTGGCCCTGGACGACTTCGGCGCCGGCTCCTCGTCGCTGGTCCAGCTCACCGGCACCCCGGTCGACGTCGTGAAGCTCGACCGCGGGCTCCTGGCCCGCGTCGACAAGGACCGGCAGGCACGGGCGCTGTGCGCCTCGGTGGTCGGCATCGGGCGCGACCTCGGCATCGACGTCGTCGCCGTGGGGATCGAGACCCCGAGCCAGCTGACCGCGCTGCGTGCCATGGGGTGCGCCTACGCCCAGGGTTTCCTGCTGTCCCGGCCGCTGACGCTGCCGGCGCTGGTGGCCCTGCTCGACGGCGACGGGGGCCACCTGTGGCCGGGGCAGGTCGGCCGGGTCGGGACGGCCTGACCGTCGTCCCGACCCCCGTCTCGACCCCCGTCCCAAGCTGCGTCCCACTCAGTGGGAAGTGGTGGTTGACGGTTCGTGTGCCGGCGGCGCACAGTAGCCCCGTGCTGCGCCCCGTCCTCCTCGTAGTCATCGACTAGCGCGTCGGTCCACCGACCGTCGCGCTCACCCCTCCGTGCCTGCTGGCACGAGGGGTTTTTTGTTGGCCGCGTCCGCCCGCACACCCACCCCTCGTCCAGGGAGACCCGCACCAGATGAGCACCACCGCCCCCGAGACCCCCACCCAGGTGGCCGCCGAGGCCACCATCGGCGTCGAGACCACCGAGGGGTCGGTCGTGGACCCGGCCCGCGAGCACCGCGGCATCACCGGCGCGCAGAGCCTCGTGCGCTCGCTCGAGGCCGTGGGCGTCGACCTGGTCTTCGGGCTCCCGGGCGGGGCGATCCTCCCGCTGTACGACCCGCTCTTCGACTCCTCGGTGCGCCACGTCCTGGTCCGCCACGAGCAGGGCGCCGGGCACGCGGCCACCGGCTACGCCCAGGCCACCGGCCGGGTCGGGGTCTGCATGGCCACCTCCGGCCCCGGTGCCACCAACCTGGTCACCCCCCTGGCCGACGCGTACATGGACTCGGTGCCGATCGTGGCCATCACCGGCCAGGTGGCCAGCGGCTTCATCGGCACCGACGCCTTCCAGGAGGCCGACATCCGCGGCATCACGATGCCGATCACCAAGCACAACTTCCTGGTCACCGACCCGGCGGAGATCCCGCAGCGCATCGCGGAGGCGTTCCACCTGGCCTCGACCGGCCGGCCCGGTCCCGTGCTCGTCGACGTCCCCAAGGACGTCCTGCAGGCGACCACCGACTTCGAGTGGCCGCCGCGCATCGACCTGCCCGGCTACAAGCCGACCACCCGCCCGCACGGCAAGCAGGTGCGCGAGGCCGCCGCGGTCATCCAGGCCGCGGAGCAGCCGGTGCTGTACGTCGGCGGCGGCGTCCTCAAGGCCGAGGCCAGCGACGCCCTGCGGGAGCTCGCCGAGCTGACCGGCGCGCCCGTCGTCACCACGCTGATGGCCCGCGGTGCGTTCCCCGACAGCCACGCCCAGCACCTGGGCATGCCCGGCATGCACGGCACCGTCACCGCGGTCGCCGCGCTGCAGAAGGCCGACCTGCTCGTCGCCCTGGGTGCCCGCTTCGACGACCGGGTGACGGGCAAGCTCGAGAGCTTCGCCCCCGGCGCCACGATCGTGCACGCCGACATCGACCCGGCCGAGATCGGCAAGAACCGCAAGGCCGACGTCCCGATCGTGGGTGACGCCAAGGAGACGATCACCGAGCTGGTGTCCGCGCTGACCGCGCTGCACGAGCAGCAGGGCCGTCCCGACCTCTCGGGCTGGTGGGCCCAGCTCGACCGCTGGCGCGAGACCTACCCGCTGGGCTACGACCTGCCCGAGGACGGTGCGCTGTCGCCGCAGTACGTGATCGAGCGGCTGAGCGCCATCGCCGGGCCCGACGCGGTCTACTGCGCCGGCGTCGGCCAGCACCAGATGTGGGCCGCGCAGTTCGTGCAGTACGAGAAGCCGCGCACCTGGCTCAACAGCGGCGGCCTGGGCACGATGGGCTACGCCGTGCCCGCCGCCATGGGCGCCAAGGCCGGTCGGCCCGAGGCCACCGTCTGGGCCATCGACGGCGACGGCTGCTTCCAGATGACCAACCAGGAGCTGGCCACCTGCGCCATCGAGGGCATCCCGATCAAGGTCGCCGTCATCAACAACGGCAACCTGGGCATGGTCCGGCAGTGGCAGACCCTGTTCTACGAGGGCCGCTACTCCAACACCCGGCTGCACAACCGCGGCTCCGGCGGCGGCGAGATCGAGCCGATCCGCATCCCCGACTTCGTCAAGCTGGGCGAGGCGCTGGGCTGCGTCGGGCTGCGCTGCGAGCGCCCCGAGGACGTCGACGCCACCATCGCCGCGGCGATGGAGATCACCGACCGCCCCGTGGTCATCGACTTCGTGGTCGGCTCCGACGCCCAGGTCTGGCCCATGGTCGCCGCCGGCGCCAGCAACGACGACATCCTCGCCGCGCGGGACGTCCGCCCGGTCTTCACGGAAGGTCCGGTCTGATGCCGCGCCACACCCTGTCGGTCCTGGTCGAGAACAAGTCCGGTGTCCTCGTCCGGGTCTCGGCCCTCTTCAGCCGCCGCGGCTACAACATCGAGTCCCTCGCCGTCGGCCCCACCGAGAACCCCGACCTCTCGCGCATGACCATCGTGGTCGACGTCGAGAGCGCGCCGCTGGAGCAGATCACCAAGCAGCTGAACAAGCTGGTCGAGGTCATCAAGATCGTCGAGCTGGACGGCGCCTCGGTGCAGCGCGAGCTGCTGCTGGTCAAGGTGCGCGCTCCGCTGGCCGACCGCGCCCAGGTGCTGCAGACCGTCGAGCTCTTCCGGGCCAAGGTCATCGACGTCAACACCGACACGGTGACCGTCGAGTCCACCGGCACCCCGGAGAAGCTGCAGGCGCTGCTCGCCGTCCTCGCCCCCCTCGGGATCAAGGAGATGGCCCAGTCGGGCACCGTCGCCCTGGCCCGGGGACCGCGCTCGATGAGCGGCGCCGGTACGTTGCGCTCCGCCTCCTGAACCCCTACGACCTCCACCACCTAACGAAGGAGCTCCACCGCATGGCCGCCGAGATCTTCTACGACGACGACGCCGACCTCTCGATCATCCAGGGGCGCACCGTCGCCGTCATCGGCTACGGCAGCCAGGGTCACGCCCACTCGCTGTCCCTGCGCGACTCCGGCGTCGACGTCCGCGTCGGCCTGCCCGAGGGCAGCAAGTCCCGCGCCAAGGCCGAGGCCGAGGGCCTGCGGGTCGTCACCCCCGCCGAGGCCGCCGCCGAGGCCGACCTGATCATGATCCTCGCGCCCGACCACGTGCAGCGGACGCTCTACACCGAGTCGATCGAGCCCAACCTGCAGGACGGCGACGCGCTGTTCTTCGGCCACGGCTTCAACATCCGCTTCGGCTACATCAAGCCCCCGGCCGGCGTCGACGTCGCCATGGTCGCCCCCAAGGGCCCCGGCCACCTGGTGCGCCGCGAGTTCAGCGACGGCAAGGGCGTGCCCTGCCTCATCGCCGTCGAGCAGGACGCCTCCGGCTCGGCCCAGGCCCTGGCCCTGTCCTACGCCAAGGCCATCGGCGGCGCCCGCGCCGGCGTCATCAAGACCACCTTCGCCGAGGAGACCGAGACCGACCTGTTCGGCGAGCAGGCCGTGCTCTGCGGCGGCATGTCCGCGCTGGTCCAGGCCGGGTTCGAGACCCTCACCGAGGCCGGCTACCAGCCCGAGATCGCCTACTTCGAGTGCCTGCACGAGCTCAAGCTGATCGTCGACCTCATGTACGAGGGCGGCATCGCCAAGCAGCGCTGGTCGGTCTCGGACACCGCCGAGTACGGCGACTACACCTCCGGCCCGCGCGTGGTCGACGCCCGCGTCAAGGAGACGATGGGCGCGGTGCTCAAGGACATCCAGGACGGCACCTGGGCCGCGAAGTTCATCGCCGACCAGGACGCCGGCGCCCCGGACTTCAAGGCCAAGCGGGCCGCCGCCGAGGCGCACCCGATCGAGGAGACCGGCCGCCAGCTGCGCGGGCTGATGAGCTGGGTCTCGGCCTCGGACGACTACACCGGCACCGCCCAGCGTTCCTGATCCACGCACGCGAACGGCCCCGCACCCTGAGGGTGCGGGGCCGTTCTGCGTGGTGGGTCTCAGCCCGCCCAGGCGCGGACCTCCGGACGCCGGACGCCGACCGCCACCCCGACCGCGAGGGTCAGCAGCAGCACCGACAGGACGTCGAACTGCCCGGCCAGCACGATCGCCAGCACCAGGTTGACCAGCCACACCGCGCAGAGCGCGAGCGACACGACCGACAGCGTGCGCGCCTCGACCCCGCGGTACAGGCGCACCGAGCCCAGCACCGTCGCCGAGGACAGCACGAGGTACAGGCCGCCGATCACGAAGGCGGTCACACTGCCGTTCAGCCCCAGCGTGAGGCCGTTCAGGCCGGGCAGCAGGCAGAAGACGGCCTGCAGGCCGGCCAGGGCCACCACGGCGACCGCGGCGGGGGGCACCCGCCCGGGGGAGCCGGGGGGCGGGGTCACCGGCCGCGTGCGGCGCGGTGCGCGGCGAAGAACTGGTTCGACGGGGCCAGGCACAGCAGCACCACGATGGCGACGGCGGCACCGAAGAACACCAGGCTCAGGACGACGTCGCCGCCGCTGGTCGAGCCGAACTCGTTGCCCAGGTTGGACAGGTTGCCCACCAGGCCGAAGCCGGTCGTGACGATCGAGATGGACCCGGCGACGATGAGCATGACGCGGCTGCGGCCGGTCAGCGCCCACACCGAGCCCCAGATGGTGATGACCGTCCAGGCCAGGGCCAGGATGCCGACGACGACCACGGCGCCGACGGCGGCACCCAGTGCGCCGCCCAGGAAGCTGCCGAGGCCGGGGACCTCGTCGTCCAGGCTGCGGGCGCCGCTGCCCGCACCGGCCAGGATGGCCCCGAAGATGATCAGCGCGCCGGAGACCAGGACGCCGATGGCGCCGAAGATGAACCCGAAGACCGACGCGGTGATGACGGCGCCGGGCTTGGCCGGGGCGGTCGGGCCGTAGCCGTAGGGCTGCGCGTAGCCGGGCTGGGCGTAGCCCGCCTGCGGGTACCCGCCCTGCGCGTACCCGCCCTGCACGTACCCGCCCTGCTGGTGGCCGCCCTGCGGGTACCCGCTCTGCTGGCCGTAGCCGTACTGCTGCGGCTGGGCGTAGGGGTCGGGCTGGGCGTAGGGGTCGGGCTGGGCCGAGCCGTAGGACTGCTGGGCGTCCTGCCCGGTCCACGAGGACCCCTCCGACGAGCTCGGTCCGTAGGGGGTCGTCTCCGACCGGCCGTGGTCGCCCTGGTGGTCGCTCACTGGTCTCCTCCGCGCATGGGTCACCGGCGCGGGTGCGCGCCGGTGGTGGACCGCCAGGATGGCGGCCCGCCGGGGGAGGGGCAAGGAGGGCCCCACCAGCGGGTCCTAGGCTGTGCAGCCGTGACCACCCCTGCGCCCGTCGTCCTCATCGCGGAGGAACTCGCCCCCAGTGCCCTCGAGGTGCTCGGGTCGGAGTTCGAGATCCGGCACGTCGACGGTGCCGACCGTTCCGCGCTGCTGCCCGCGCTCGCCGACGCCGCCGCCGTGATGGTGCGCAGTGCCACCACGATCGACGCCGAGGCCCTGGCCGCAGCGCCGAACCTCAAGGTCGTCGCCCGGGCCGGCATCGGGCTGGACAACGTCGACGTCCCGGCGGCCACCGCCCGCGGCGTGATGGTGGTCAACGCCCCCACCTCGAACATCGTCAGCGCCGCCGAGCACGCCGTGGCCCTGCTGCTGGCCGCCGCCCGGCACATCCCGGCCGCCGACGCCTCGCTGCGCGAGGGCACGTGGAAGCGGTCGAAGTTCGGCGGCGTCGAGGTCTTCGAGAAGACCGTGGGCGTCGTGGGGCTCGGCCGCATCGGCGTCCTCGTGGCCCAGCGCCTGGCCGCCTTCGGCGTCACCCTCATCGCCTACGACCCCTACATCCAGCCCGGGCGCGCCGCCCAGCTCGGTGTGCGGCTGGTGTCGCTGGAGGAGCTGCTCCGCGAGTCCGACTTCATCACCATCCACCTGCCCAAGACCCCCGAGACGCTGGGGATGATCGGGGCCGAGGAGCTGGCCACGACGAAGAAGGGCGTGATCATCGTCAACGCCGCCCGCGGCGGGCTGGTCGACGAGGCCGCCCTGGCCGACGCGCTGCGCTCGGGTCAGGTCGGCGCCGCGGGCATCGACGTGTACGCCAAGGAGCCCTGCACCGACAGCCCGCTCTTCGGGCTGCCGAACGTCGCGGTGACCCCGCACCTGGGTGCCTCCACCACCGAGGCGCAGGACAAGGCCGGCACCGCGGTCGCGCGCAGCGTGCGGCTCGCGCTGCAGGGCGACTTCGTGCCCGACGCGGTCAACGTGCAGGCCGGCGGGGTCGTCGCCGAGGACGTGCGACCGGGTCTCCCGCTGGCCGAGAAGCTGGGCCGGGTCTTCACCGCGGTGGCCGGCGGTCTCGCGCAGTCGGTGTCGGTGCGCGTGCTGGGCAAGATCGCCGAGTACGACGTGTCGGTCGTGCAGCTGGCCGTGCTGCGAGGGGTGTTCTCCGACGTGGTCGAGGAGCAGGTCACCTACGTCAACGCCCCGCTGCTGGCCGAGGCGCGTGGTCTCGAGGTCGCCCTGGCCGCCGACGTCGAGAGCCCGCACTACCGCAACCTGATCAGCGTGCAGGGCGCGATGGCCGACGGCACCGAGGTGACCGTGTCCGGCACGCTCTACGGCAAGAACCAGGTGCCCAAGCTGACCGAGGTCATGGGGTTCGAGATCGACCTCGAGGCCAAGGGATACCTGCTGTTCTTCACCTACGCCGACCGGCCCGGCGTGGTCGGCACCGTCGGCGCCGCGCTGGGTGCCGCCGGGATCAACATCGCCGGCGCGCAGGTCAGCCGCACCACCCAGGGCGGCGACGCGTTGATGGCCGTCACCGTCGACAGCGAGGTGAGCGGTGAGCTGCTGGCCGACATCGCCGCGCAGATCGGTGCACGCGAGGCCCGGGCGGCCGACCTCAACCCGGTCTGACCCCACCTGCACGCCGACGACGGCGCCGACCCCCACCCCGGGGGTCGGCGCCGTCGTCGTCGGTGGGCCCAGCGGACGGGCGGCCGACGGCCAGGTGACTGCCAGGGGGACATCGCTCAGCGGTGAGGCACTCTGCGTCCGGAGCAACCTGGTTGCTCCATCTGCGTGACCGGTTGCTCCGGGTGGACGGGTCCGACGCAGTCCGTCACGCATCCGTCACGTGCATCGGTCATCTGCGCCGAACGGCCGCACCCAACTGGGCCGAACGGGTCATGGTCCGAAGCGTTGCTCACGACCAGCGTGGACATCCTCGGCGCCGGTCGTGCAGGCGGGGACCCGGCGCCGTCCTCCCGATCCAGTTCACCGTCGAACAGGGGTGCACGTGCTACCCAGGACCACCACCACACCCCCGGAGGGACGCCACCGCGTCCTCGCCCGGGGCGGGATCGTCGCGATCGCGGCGGCCCTCACCATGACCGGAGGGTCCGGCCTCGCCTCGGCCGCACCGTCCGACGTCGCCGCCCGGGCAGGCCAGGACCCGGTCTCGCTCAGCCCCGACCAGCTCCAGCAGGTCCAGGACCAGGTCGCAGCCCAGCTCGCCGGCCAGCGGCCTGCGGGGCTGCCCGAGAGCGGCCCGACCTCCTTCTTCGTGGAGACCGCGACGCCGTCGACGTCCCAGGTCTTCACCGAGGCCCTGCCCAGCGGTGAGGCGGCTGCCGGGGCGGCTGCCGCCGCGGCGCAGCCCGCCGCCGAGGCCGCCGCGGCCGAGGTGGCCGCCCAGGTGCCGGCCGCCGTCCCGGCTGCCCAGGTGCTCTACACGACCTCGACCGTGCTGTCGGGTGTGGCCGTGCGGGCCGACGCCGCCGACTACGAGGCCCTGGTCGCCCTGCCCGACGTCGTCGCGGTGCACCCGATCACGCCCAAGCAGATCAGCAACACCGGCGCTGCCTCGGTCGTCCAGGCCGTGCAGGCCTGGCAGGACCTCGGCAACACCGGCGCAGGCGTCTCGATCGGCATCATCGACACCGGCATCGACTACACCCACACCGACTTCGGCGGCAGCGGCAGCGTCGACCAGTTCGACACGCTGCAGTCCTACGAGGCCCAGCCCGCCCCCGCGGGCATCTTCCCCAACGCCAAGGTGGTCGGCGGCTACGACTTCGTCGGCGACAGCTACAACGCCGACCCGACCAGCCCGGCCTACCAGCCGGTCGCCATGCCCGACCCCAACCCGCTCGACTGCAACGGCCACGGCACCCACGTCGCCGGTACGTCGGCCGGCTACGGCGTGAACGCCGACGGCAGCACCTACACCGGCGGCTACGCCGACGGCGTCCCGGCCGACCTGCGCATCGGCCCCGGGATGGCGCCGGAGGCCGACCTGTACGCGCTCAAGGTCTTCGGCTGCGACGGCTCGACCGACGTCACCATGCAGGCCATCGAGTGGGCCCTGGACCCGAACCAGGACGGCGACCCCAGTGACCACCTCGACGTGGTCAACCTGTCGCTCGGCTCGGACTACGGCCTGGCCGACGACGCCGACTCCCTGGCCATCGACCAGGCGATGCAGCTGGGCATGCTGACCGTGCTCGCGGCCGGCAACGCCGGGGACAGCTACGACATCGGCGGCTCGCCGGGCAACGCCCCGCGCGGCATCGGCGTCGCGGCCACCAACGACGGATACGGCGTCTTCGACGGCTGGCAGGTCACCTCGCCCGCGGGCCTGGTGGACGGCACCCGCCCGGGGCTGCGGTCGCAGGCCTACAGCGACGTCGACGAGGCCGGCACGGTGAAGCCCGACGTGACCGGCGACCTCCTGCTGCCGCCGGCCGGCAACGAGTCGGCCTGCGCCGCGCTCCCGGCCGGGTACGCCGCCGGGAAGGTCCTGCTCATCGAGGCCGACGGGTTCACCTGCGGCTCGGTCGCCAAGGGCACCAACGCCACGAACGCCGGTGCGATCGGGTTCGTCATCATCGGTGACGACGACCTGCTCGAGACCGGCATCACCGGCGTCGCCGCGATCCCCGGCATCCTCGTGCCGGCCACCGACGGCGGCACGGTGCGCGACGCGGTCGCCGGCGGGCAGACGGTCACCGTGACCTTCGGGCCGAGCCTGAAGGACGCCTCGACCTACACCGACCCCGAGCAGGTCGACCTGCTGGCCTCGTTCTCCTCGCGGGGCACGCGCCAGGAGGACGGCGCCAAGCCCGACGTCGCCGCCCCCGGCGTGACGGTCTTCTCGGCCGGTGTCGGCCAGGGCTCCGGCGGCGCGAGCCTGTCGGGCACCTCGATGGCCACCCCGGTGACCGCCGGTGTCACCGCGCTGATCCGCGCGGCGCACCCGGACTGGACCACCGAGGAGGTCAAGGCGAACCTCATGAACACCGCGACCCACGACGTGTACACCGAGGCCGGGCAGACCGGCGACCGGTACGGGCCCAACCGGGTCGGGGCCGGCCGCATCGACGCGGCGTCCGCGCTGCGCAACGAGGTGCTCGCGTACGCCGAGGCCGGGTCGGGCGTCGTCACGGCGTCCTTCGGCGTCGTCGAGGTCGACCAGGAGCAGGTCAGCGCGACCAAGACCATCACCGTGGAGAACAAGGGCGGCAACGCCGCGGTCTACCGGGTCAGCTACGAGTCGCTGGCGGCCCAGCCCGGCGTCCGCTACGCCCTGTCGGCGCAGCGGCTCACCATCCCCCCGGGCCAGAGCCGCACGGTCACCGTCACGATGACCGCCACCCAGGACCAGCTGCTCAAGGTGGCCGACCCGACCGTGGTCACCGACGACGGCCGGCAGTTCATCGGCGAGGCCAGCGGCCGCGTCGTGCTCTCCCCGACGAACAACCGGGGCGAGGTGCTGCGGGTGCCGGTGCACGCCAATCCCAAGCCGTCGTCGACCCTGCAGGCGACGCCGTCCGAGGACGGCTCGACCATCGGCCTCGCCGGTGAGGGTGTGGCCAACGGCGACCTGTTCGACCCCACCAGCTACACCTCGCTGGTGAGCGGGTTCGAGCAGTTGGGCACCAGCCCGGAGATGCCGAAGTGCACCGCCGAGCCGGCCAGCACCTGCTACAAGAGCGAGCTCGAGCGCTCGGTCGACCTCGCCGCCGTCGGGGTGGCCTCCGACGCCCTGCAGTACGAGGACGCCGGGCTCTACTTCGCGGTCGCCTCGCACGGCACGGCGACCACGCCGCTGGCCCCCATCTCGACCAGCATCGTGATCGACGCGACCGGGGACCGGGTCTGGGACTACCTGGTCACCACGACCAGCATCACCGACTACGACCTGCCCCTGGTGGTCGTCGCCGACCGCGACGGCAACCTGGTCGGCCCCGGTGGTGAGCCGTTCGTGGCCCCGCTGAACGTCTACGACGGGCTCGTGGACACGAACGTCTTCGACTCCGACGTGAAGGTGTTCGGGGTGTCGCTCTCGGCGCTGCCGGAGGTGACCGGGCGGATCACCTTCGGTGTCCGGACCACCAGCTACGCCGGCACCGTCGACGACGTCGGCACCGTCACCGGCCCCGACGGCCAGGTCGAGCTCGCGCCGCAGGCGATGAGCTTCGACCCGACCGCGCCGGGTCTGTCGTTCACCGCCGACGGCGAGACCGCCCTCGTGGTCCCGGCCACCGACGGCACGCAGCTGGCGGTCACCCAGGACGCCGCCTCCTACGCCGCGGACACCGCGGTCGGCGGCGACAAGGGCGCGATGGTCGTGCTGCACCAGAACTCGGGAGAGGCCGGTCGGTACCAGTCGGTGCCGGTCGCCCCGGGGGCGGACGCGACGACGACCGGGACGACGGCGCCGCCGGCGGACACCACCCCGGTGGAGCCGACGACGCCGCCGGACCAGCAGGTGACCGAGCCCCCGGCGCCCCCGGCCTCGGATGCCCCGGCCTCGGATGCCCCGGTGTCGGATGCCCCGGCCTCGGACGACCCGGCCTCGGACGCCCCCGAGGGGGCACCTGCGGGCTGATCCACCGCACGGCACACCGGCACCCCCCGCGACGCACCACCTGCGGGGGGTGCCGGTGCGTCCGGGTGCCGGTGGGCCGGGAGCGGGGCACTAACCTCTCGTCCCATGCGCCTGGCAGTGATCCCTGGAGACGGCATCGGCCCCGAGGTGGTGGCCGAGGGCCTCAAGGTCCTGGGCGAGGTCGCCCCCGACGTCGAGGCCACCCACTACGACCTGGGCGCGGCCCGGTGGCAGCGCACCGGCGAGCTGCTGCCCGACAGCGTGCTCGACGAGCTGCGCGGGCACGACGCGATCCTGCTCGGCGCGGTCGGTGACCCGGGGGTGCCCTCGGGCATCCTCGAGCGCGGCCTGCTGCTCAAGCTGCGCTTCGAGCTCGACCACCACGTCAACCTGCGCCCGGCCAAGCTCTACGACGGCGTCACCGGACCGCTGGCCGCGCCCGGCGAGGTCGACATGGTGTGCGTCCGAGAGGGCACCGAGGGGCCCTACGTGGGCAACGGCGGCGTGCTGCGCCGCGACACCCCGCACGAGCTGGCCACCGAGGTCAGCCTCAACACCGCCTTCGGCGTCGAGCGGGTCGTGCGCTACGCCTTCGAGAAGGCCGTGGCCCGCCCGCGCAAGCACCTCACGCTGGTGCACAAGACCAACGTGCTCACCCACGCCGGGTCGCTCTGGTCGCGCACGGTCGAGGAGGTCTCGACCGAGTTCCCCGAGATCACCGTGGCCTACCAGCACGTCGACGCGGCGTCGATGTTCTTCGTCACCGACCCCGGCCGGTACGACGTGATCGTCACCGACAACCTGTTCGGCGACATCATCAGCGACATCGCCGCCGCCGTCACCGGGGGCATCGGCCTGGCCGCCAGCGGCAACATCGACGCCTCGGGCACGAACCCCTCGATGTTCGAGCCCGTGCACGGCTCGGCCCCCGACATCGCCGGCCAGGGCATCGCCGACCCCACCGCCACGGTGCTGTCGGTCGGGCTGCTGCTGGACCACCTGGGCCGCCCCGAGCAGGCCCGCAAGGTCAACGCCGCCGTCGCCTTCGACCTGTCCACCCGCGACGCGGGCCAGCCGTTGCGCACCGCCGAGGTCGGCGACCGCCTGGCCGCCCTCGCCGGCGGCTGATCCCTCGGCCCGCTCCGGCGAGCTGACCCCGCGGCCCGCCCCGGCGGGCGGGCCGAGCACCCGCGTGGGCGCGCACCCGTCGGCTGGGTGTGCGCCCACGCGGCTGTCGGGCCCCGCGACGTGGCGCACACGCGCCGCTTGCCCGGCGCGGCACGGGGGTGTCATCATCTGCGGCGATGCACACCACCGGCACGATCATCATCGCCTAGCGCGCAGTCACCCCCCGACTGCGCGCCCGCCTCCCGTACCCCGGGAGGTTTTTTTGTGCCCGGCACCGTCCTGCGAGGAGCCCCCCCGTGAACCACCCCCGTGTAGAGGTCTTCGACACCACGCTGCGCGACGGCGCCCAGCGCGAGGGCATCACCTACTCCGTGGCCGACAAGCTGGCCGTGGCCAGGCTGCTGGACCAGGTCGGGGTCTCCTACATCGAGGGCGGTTGGCCCGGCGCGCTGCCCAAGGACACCGAGTTCTTCGCCCGTGCGCGCACCGAGCTGCAGCTGCAGCACGCCGTGCTGGTGGCCTTCGGCGCCACGCGCAAGGCCGGCGTCCGGGTCGAGGACGACGCCCAGGTGCGCGCGCTGCTGGACTCGCAGGCCCCGGTGGTGTGCCTGGTGGCCAAGAGCGATCCACGGCACGTGCGCGATGCGCTGCGCACCACACCCGAGGAGAACCGGGCGATGGTCGCCGACACCGTGGCCTTCCTGGTCGGCCACGGCCGGCGGGTGTTCGTCGACTGCGAGCACTTCTTCGACGGGTACGCCGCCGACCCCGACCACGGCGTCGCCGTGCTGCAGGCCGCCTTCGACGCCGGGGCCGAGGTCGGGGTCCTGTGCGACACCAACGGCGGCATGCTGCCCTCGGGCATCAGCCGGGTGGTCACCGAGGTGCGGGGCCGGGTCACCGGCCAGCTGGGCATCCACTGCCAGGACGACACCGGCTGCGCCGTCGCCAACTCCCTGGCCGCGGTGGAGGCCGGGGTCACCCAGGTGCAGGGGACGGCGAACGGCTACGGCGAGCGCGCGGGCAACGCGAACACGTTCACGTTGATCGGCAACCTGGTGACCAAGATGGGGCTGCCCGTCGTCCCCGCCGAGTGCCTGCCCGAGCTCAGCCGGGTCAGCCACGCCATCGCGGAGCTGGCCAACCTCACGCCCGACGACCACCAGCCGTTCGTGGGCGCCTCGGCCTTCGCCCACAAGGCCGGCCTGCACGCCAGCGCCATCAAGGTCAGCCCCGAGCTGTACAACCACCTCGACCCGGCGGTGGTCGGCAACGACATGCGCATCCTGGTCACCGAGATGGCCGGCCGGGCCTCGGTCGAGCTGAAGGGCCGCGAGCTGGGCGTCGACCTCACCGGCCAGGGCGACGCGGTGGGCCGCGTGGTCGCCGCGGTGAAGGAGCGCGAGGCCCGCGGCTGGTCCTACGAGGCGGCCGACGCCTCGTTCGAGCTGCTGCTGCGCGGCGAGCTGCCGGGCGCCCCCGCACCGCTGTTCGAGCTGGAGAGCTGGCGCACCACGGTCGAGCACCGCACCGACGGCGCCGTCGTCAGCGAGGCGGTGGTCAAGGTCGGGCTCCCGGACGGCGACGGCGGCACCGAGCGGGTGGTCGCCGTCGGTGAGGGCAACGGCCCGGTGAACGCGCTGGACAACGCGCTGCGCGCTGCGCTGGTCACGCGCTGGCCGCAGCTGGCCGACGTGGCGCTCAGCGACTACAAGGTGCGCATCCTGGGGTGGACCGGCGGCACCAGCGCCACCACCCGCGTGCTGGTGGACACCACGGACAAGGCCGGGGAGTGGACCACGGTCGGCGTGCACGAGAACGTCGTCGAGGCCTCCTGGCTGGCCCTGGTCGACGCCCTCACCTACGCGGTGGTCAGCCGCTGACCTGCGAGCGCAGCAGGCAGAACTCGTTGCCCTCGGGGTCGGCCAGCACGTACCAGGTCATGTCCTCGGTGACCGGACCCTGACCGACGTCCACGCGCACGGCGCCGAGCTCGAGCAGCCTCGCGAGCTCGGCGTCCTGGTCGCGGTCGACGGGGTTGACGTCCAGGTGCAGGCGCCGACGTCCAGGAGTCGGGTCGGGCACCTCGATGAAGTCCATGACCGGCCGGGCGTCCGGCGCGCCGACCGGCCCGATCGTCACCAGGTCGCCGTCCTCCGTGCCGTCGGGGTCCTCGTGCACCTGCCAGCCGAGCACCTGGGCCCAGAACCCGGCGAGCGCGGCGGGGTCGGTGCAGTTGACGACGACCGAGGTCAAGCGGCAGGCCATGCGCGTGATCCTGGCCCTCGAGCGGGGGGTCCGGCCACCTCAGTAGCCTCGACCCGTGCGCATCGTCCGTTACGCCTCACCCACCGGCATGTCCTTCGGCGTCCTCGACGGCGACGGCCAGGTCGCCCAGATCGAGGGCCACCCGTTCGGCCAGATCAACTTCACCGGCCAGCGGCACGCCGCGGCCGACGTGCGGCTGCTGTCGCCCATCCTCCCGAGCAAGGTGGTCTGCGTCGGCAAGAACTACGCCGACCACGTCGCGGAGATGAAGACCGGCGACGCCCCGAAGGAGCCGCTGCTGTTCCTCAAGCCCTCCACCTCGGTGATCGGGCCCGGCGACGCGATCCGCATCCCGCCGGGCAGCACCAACGTGCACCACGAGGCCGAGCTCGCCGTCGTCATCGGCGCCCGCGGCGCCCGGCACGTGACCGAGGAGCAGGCCGCAGCCAGCATCTTCGGCTACACGATCGGCAACGACGTCACCGAGCGCGACATGCAGCGCGCCGACAACCAGTGGACGCGGGCCAAGGGCTTCGACTCGTTCTGCCCCATCGGCCCCTGGATCGAGACCGACCTGCCCGGCATCGGCAAGGACCCCGCCGACCTGCAGGTCACGTGCACCGTCGACGGCGAGCTGCGCCAGGACGGCCGCACCAGCCAGCTGCTCTTCGGCATCCCGACGCTGATCTCCTACATCTCGCAGGTCATGACGCTGCTGCCCGGCGACGTCGTGCTCACCGGCACCCCGGCAGGCGTCGGTCCGCTGCGCGCCGGCGGCTCGGTGACCGTCGCCATCGAGGGCCTGGGCGAGCTGACCAACTCCGTGACGGGCGCGGACACCACCTCCACCGCCCGATGAGCGCAGCGACCCCGGGCCCGGTCCGCACCCGGTTCTGCCCCTCGCCCACGGGCACGGTGCACGTCGGCGTCATGCGCGCGGCGCTGTTCAACTGGGCCTACGCCAAGCACACCGGCGGCCAGTTCGTCTTCCGCATCGAGGACACCGACGAGGCCCGCAACACCGAGGAGTCCTACCGCCACCTGCTCGACAGCCTGCGCTGGCTCGGGCTCGAGTGGGACGAGGGCCCCGAGGTCGGCGGGCCGCACGGCCCCTACCGGCAGTCCGAGCGGGGCGAGATCTACCGCGACGTGCTGGCCAAGCTGGTCGAGGGCGGGCACGCCTACGAGTCCTTCTCCACCCCCGAGGAGGTCGCCGCCCGCCGCGTCGCCGCCGGGCAGGACCCCAAGCAGGGCTACGACGGCGCCGACCGCGAGACCACCGAGGCGGCCAAGGCCGCGTTCCGTGCCGAGGGCCGCCAGCCGGTGCTGCGCCTGCGCATGCCCGACACCGACCTCTCGTGGGACGACCTCGTGCGCGGCGAGGTCACCTTCGCCGCCGGCGCGGTGCCCGACTTCGTGCTCGCCCGGGCCGGCGGCCAGCCGCTGTACACCCTGGTCAACCCGGTCGACGACGCCCTGATGGGCATCACCGACGTGCTGCGCGGGGAGGACCTGCTCTCCTCCACCCCGCGCCAGCTGGCGCTCTACTCGGCGCTCACCGACGTGGGCCTGGCCCAGGGCGCGCCCCGCTTCGGGCACCTGCCGCTGGTCATGGGCGAGGGCAACAAGAAGCTCTCCAAGCGCGACCCCACGAGCAACCTCGACCTCTACCGCGAACGCGGCTTCCTGCCCGAGGGCCTGGTGAACTACCTGGCCCTGCTGGGCTGGGCGATCGCGGAGGACCGCGACGTGTTCTCCCCGGCCGAGATGGTCGAGGCCTTCGACGTGCGGCGGGTCAGCCCCAACGCGGCCCGCTTCGACCTCAAGAAGGCCGAGGCGATCAACGCCACCCACCTGCGCGCGCTGCCGGTCGAGGAGTTCGTCACCCGGGTGACGCCCCACCTCGCCGCCGCCGGGCTGGTCGAGGCCACCCCGACGGACGAGCAGCAGCGGGTGCTCGACACCATCGCGCCGCTGGCCCAGGAGCGCATGGTCGTGCTGTCCGAGGCCGTGGGCCTGCTGGGCTTCCTGTTCGTCGACGAGGTGGCCTTCGACGAGGCGGCGGTGGCCAAGCAGCTCACCGGCCCGGACGCCGTCGAGGTGCTCGACGCGGCCACCGCGGCGCTCACCGCTCTCCCGCGGTGGACGACGGAGGCGATCGAGGCCGCACTGCGCCAGGCGCTGGTCGAGGACCTGGGCCGCAAGCCGCGGCAGGCCTTCGGGCCGGTGCGGGTGGCCATCAGCGGCCGCACCGTCAGCCCCCCGCTCTACGAGTCGATGGAGCTGCTCGGGCGCGAGGTCTCGCTGGCCCGGCTCGCCCGGGCACGGGAGGTCGCAGGCGCGTGACCGGTGGCGGGCCGGGGTGGGCCGGGGACCGGAGCCAGGGCGGGTGGTCCTACGCCGGGCCCCCGGTCACCCGTCCCGCCGCGCCGGGGGAGCAGGCGCCGCGGGGCTGGGTGCTGTCCCCCGGGACCGTGCCACCTCCGTCCGCCGGCGCCCCGGCGGGTGCGCTGCTGCCCGGTGTCCTGCCACCGGGTGCTCTGCCGCCGGGTGCCCTGCCGCCGGGGCCGCCCCTGGCGCCCGGCCGCCCGGTCACGCCGCCCGGTGCGGCGCCCTTCGACACCCCGCAGCCCTACGCGTGGCTGATGCGGGCGCGCGACTGGGCGTGGTGGCGCCCGCTGCTGGGTCTGCTGATGTTCGCCGTCCTGTACGCGGTGGCCGCCGTCCTGGTGGTGTTCGCGGTCGCGGTCACCGGGGTCGTGCCGGTGGCCGACCTGCTCGACCTCACCGACCCCGGTGTGCTGTTGATGACCAACGCGTCGCTGATCGTGGCGATCCCGATCGTGTGGGCGTCCTGGGCGGTCGCGCACGGCCTGGGCCGCGGCTGGTCGGGGTCGGTGCTGGGCGGGATCCGCTGGCGGCTGCTGGTCCCGCTGACCTGGCGTGCGCTGGCCACGATCGGGGTCGGCGTGGCCGCGACGATCGGCATCTCGCTGACCGACGGGCCGGTCAGCGTCACCGGCCCCGACGGCAGCTACGTGTGGCTGCTGGTGGTCGTGCTGCTCACCACCCCGCTGCAGTCGGCCGCCGAGGAGTTCGTGTTCCGCGGCTACCTCAGCCAGACGATCGCGGCCTGGTTCCGGACCGAGCGCACCGGTGCGGTGGTGGCCGCGGTGCTCACCGCTGCGCTGTTCTCCGCCGCGCACGCCCCGCCGGACTGGCTGACCTTCCTCGACCGCTTCCTCTTCGGCCTGGCCGCCTCGTGGGTGACCAGGCTGACCGGGGGGCTCGAGGCGGCGATCGTCCTGCACGCGGTCAACAACGTCGTCGTGTTCGTGCTGGCCGGGGCGCTGGGCGGCGGCGTCGCGACGGCGCTGCCCTCGTTCGGCACCGCACTGCTCGTGGTGCTGCTGGACGTCGTCGTCATGGGCGCCTACGTGGCCGTCGTCGCGCGCGCCCGCGGCACGCTGCGGCCGGAGCTGGTGAGCCCCGCGGTCGACCTGCGCCACCCACCCACGGCGTGGCGGCCGTCGTGGGTGCCCACCCCGTGGGGGTCGCGGAGCGCCCCGCCGGTGGCGCCCCAGCCCGACGCGCGGTGGTCCCGGGAGGGGGGTGCGTGAACCGTCGGAGGGCATCGGGTAGTGTCTTCGACGGCGCCGCAAGGCCCGCACACAACAGCACAGCCCATGGGGTATGGGGTAATTGGCAGCCCGACGGTTTCTGGTTCCGTTAGTCTAGGTTCGAGTCCTGGTACCCCAGCGAGGAACGCTCCACCTCCTCTTGTACTATCTGCACTGCAGTTCTGGCCCCGTCGTCTAGCGGCCCAGGACGCCGCCCTCTCACGGCGGTAGCGAGGGTTCGAATCCCTTCGGGGCTACACACAACGAGACCCCCGGCCCACCAGGGCCGGGGGTCTCGTCGTTCCGGCACGTCCACACCAGCGAGGAGGCGCCGTGCGCGTCGCGGAGGCGATCGGGCGGGCCCTCGCGGCCGAGGGCGTGCGCCAGGTCTTCGGCGTCGTGGGGTCGGGCAACTTCCACCTGACCAACGCCCTCGTCGACGCGGGCGCGGCGTTCGTGGCCGCGCGGCACGAGGCCGGCGCCACGACCATGGCCGACGGCTGGGCGCGCTCCACCGACGAGGTCGGCGTCGTCACGGTCCACCAGGGCTGCGGGTTCACCAACACGCTCACCGGTCTGACCGAGGCCGCGAAGAGCCGCACACCGCTGCTCGTGCTGGCCGCCGCGGTGGTCGACCCGCGGGCGAACTTCTTCGTCGACCAGCCGGCCCTGGCCCGCGCGGTGGGGGCCGAGTCCCGCACGGCCACCTCCGCCGACACCGCCGTCGCGCAGGCGGTCGCCGCCTACCGGCTGGCCCGCGACGAGCGCCGGGCGGTGGTGCTCGACCTGCCGCTCGACGTCCAGGCCGCCGACGCACCGGCCGACGTGCAGGTGCCCGCCCCGGTGGCCGTCCCGGTGCCGGAGCCGACCGCCGAGGCGGCGACCGCCCTCGCCGCGGCCCTGCAGGCCGCCCGCCGGCCGGTCTTCGTCGCCGGTCGCGGTGCGCGCGGGCCGGACGCCCGCGACGCGCTGCGTGCGCTGGCCGCCCGCTGCGGTGCGCTCCTGGCCACCAGCGCGGTGGCCCGCGGCCTGTTCGTCGGTGACCCCTGGTCGCTCGACGTCTCCGGTGGGTTCGCCACCGACCTCGCCGCCGAGTTGATCGGGCAGGCCGACCTCGTCGTCGGGTGGGGCTGCGCGCTCAACGGCTGGACGACGCGGCACGGCCGCCTGCTGCACCCCGACGCCGTCCTGGCGCAGGTCGACGTCGAGCTCGAGGCCATCGGTCGGCACCGGCCGGTCGACGTCGGCGTGCTGGGCGACGTGGCAGCCACCGCCGCGGCCGTGGGGGAGCTCGTCGGGCCCGCGCGCACCGGCTGGCGGACCGATGCCGTCGGCGCACGCATCGCCGCCGAGGGCCGGTGGGCCGACGTGGCCACCCCGGACACCTCCACCGCCGACCGCATCGACCCCCGGGTGCTCAGCCGCGAGCTGGACTCCCTGCTCCCGGCGGAGCGGGTCGTCGCCGTCGACTCGGGCAACTTCATGGGTTATCCGTCGATGTACCTGTCCGTGCCCGACGAGCGCGGGTTCTGCTTCACCCAGGCCTTCCAGTCGGTCGGGCTGGGCCTGGCCACGGCCATCGGCGCGGCGGTCGCCCAGCCGCACCGGCTGCCGGTCGCGGCGCTCGGCGACGGCGGGGCGCTGATGGGGGCCAGCGAGCTGGAGACCGTCGTCCGGCTCGGCCTGGGCATGCTCGTGGTGGTCTACGACGACGCGGCGTACGGCGCCGAGGTGCACCACTTCGGGCCCGACGGGTACGACGTCGGCCTGGCCCGGTTCCCCGACGCCGACCTCGCAGCCTGGGCCCGCGGTCTCGGCTTCGGGGCCGTCACGGTGCGCACCGCCGCCGACCTCGCCCCGGTCGCCGAGTGGCTGGCCGGCCCGCGCGACCGGCCGTTCCTGGTCGACGCGAAGGTGGTCGACGCCGCCCCGTCGTGGTGGCTCGAGGAGGCCTTCCGCAGCCACTGAGCAGCGCGCTGCAACGGTTGACCGGGCGCCGCACCGTGGGCTGTGATCGGGGTCTCATCCCCTCAGTGCGGAGGCACCCATGAGCAGGCTCCGGTTCGGCATCTTCCTGGCCCCGTTCCACCCGGCGGGGGAGAACCCCACGACGGCGCTGCAGCGCGACCTCGAGCTGGTGGCCCACCTGGACCGGCTGGACTACGACGAGGCCTGGATCGGTGAGCACCACTCCGCCGGCAGCGAGATCATCGCCTCGCCGGAGATCTTCATCGCCGCGGCCGCCGAGCGCACGAAGCGGATCAAGCTGGGCACCGGCGTCACCTCGATCAGCTACCACAACCCGCTCTGGGTGGCCGAGCGCATGGTGCTGCTGGACCACCTCACCCGCGGCCGGGTCATGCTGGGGTGCGGGCCGGGCTCGCTGCCCACCGACTCGATGATGCTGGGCCTGGACCCCACGGCCACCCGCGAGCTGCTGGCCGAGAACCTCGACATCATCATGCGTCTGCTGCACGGCGAGACGGTCACCGCGACGACGCGCACGCACACCCTGGTCGACGCCCGGCTGCATCTGCGGCCCTACAGCGAGCCGCTCTTCGACGTCGCCGTCGCCGCGGTGGCGTCGCCGACCGGCCCCAAGCAGGCCGGCACGCACGGCATCGGGCTGCTGTCGATCGGCGCGACGCTGAGCCCCGACGGCTTCGACGCCCTCGCCCACCACTGGGGCGTGGTCGAGGAGCGCGCCGAGGCCAACGGCACGACGGTGTCGCGCGCCGACTGGCGGCTGGTCGGGCTCATGCACGTCGCCGAGACCCGCGAGCAGGCCTACGCCGACGTGCAGTTCGGCATCGAGCAGTGGTTCCGCTACTTCCAGAAGACGGCGGCGTTCCCGCAGATGGCGGTCGAGGGAGGCGACGTCAAGGAGATGATCGACTTCATCAACGAGGCCGGCATCGGCGCGATCGGCACCGTCGAGGACGCACGCAAGCAGGTGCAGAAGCTCTGGGACCAGTCCGGTGGCTTCGGCGCGATGCTGCTGCTGGCCCACGAGTGGGCCAACCCCGAGGCCACGAAGCGCTCGTACGAGCTCATCGCCCAGCACGTGTTCCCGCACTTCCAGGGCGGCCAGGTCACCCACGCGCAGGCCACCCTCGGCGCGAAGGAGCGCGCGGCCGGCAAGCGCGAGGACTACGCCGCGGCACAGCTGCAGGCCGTGGCGACCATGACCGAGCGGTACCAGCAGGAGGTCTCAGCGAAGGGTTGAGCCCCCGGCGTCCGGGGGACCACGTCCCCCGGACGCATCCAACCCCGGGTGCTCCGACGCAAGGAGCACGCATGGACCTCGGCATCGCCGGCCGCACCGCCCTCGTCACCGGGGCCGACTCCGGCATCGGCAAGGAGACCGCCCGCCTGCTGCTGGCCGAGGGGGTGCGGGTCGTCATCACCGACCAGGACGCCGCGGCGCTGGGGAAGGCCGCCGCCGAGCTCGGGGGCGACGTCACCGCGGTGGCCGCCGACCTCACCGACGCCGAGGACGTCGCCCGCCTGCGGACGGCGGTCTCCGAGGCGATCGGCGACCCGGCGATCCTGGTGCACGCGGCCGGCATCACCGGCGCGCAGGGCCTGTTCCACGAGATCGACGAGCAGGGTTGGCGGGACACGCTGGAGGTCGACTTCTTCGCCGCCGTGCGGGTGGTGCGCGCCTTCGTCGACGGCATGCGCTCGGCCGGGTGGGGGCGCGTCGTCCTGCTGGCCAGCGAGGACGCCGTCCAGCCCTACGTCGACGAGCTGCCCTACTGCGCGGCGAAGGCCGCGGTGCTGAGCCTGGTCAAGGGCCTGTCCAAGACCTACGGCTCCGAGGGTGTGCTGGTCAACGCCGTCTCGCCGGCCTTCATCGAGAGCCCGATGACCGACGCGATGATGGAGAAGCGGGCCGACGAGAACGGCACGAGCTTCGACGAGGCGGTCGAGTCCTTCCTCGAGGAGGAGCGGCCGGGCATGGAGCTGGGCCGACGCGGCCAGGTGGAGGAGGTCGCCTCGGTGATCGCGTTCCTCTGCTCCGAGCGCGCCAGCTTCGTCAACGGCAGCAACTACCGCGTCGACAGCGGCAGCGTCCAGACCATCTGAGCGGTTCGCGGCGGGTCCCCCACGTCACGACGCGTCGGGGCCCGCCGCACGATCGGACTTTGTTAACGTTCACAATCGTGATCAGCACCACGCGACACCTGGCCGACGGGCGTGAGGTCGTCTACTTCGACAGCGTCCCCACGGCGCGGGATGCGGTCGACCCGCGCGAGCTCCCCCCGGTGGCGACCGCCTCGCAGGTCCGCTGGGACCCGTTGCTGGGGGAGTGGGTCGTCATCGCCGCGCACCGGCAGACGCGCACCTTCCTGCCGCCGGCCGACCAGTGCCCCCTGTGCCCCTCCACGCCCGAGCGGGCCACCGAGCTGCCCGAGGCCGACTACGAGGTCGCGGTGTTCGAGAACCGCTTCCCGTCGCTGTCCACCGAGGTCGACCGGGACGTGCCGGCGCACGCCGAGGGCAACCCGCTGGTGGCGTTGCGCCCGGGTGAGGGGCGCTGCGAGGTCATCGTCTTCACCAGCGACCACGACCGGTCCTTCGCCGACCTGGGCGCAGCGCGGGCCCGGCTGGTGGTCGACGCCTGGGCGCACCGCACGGCGGCGCTGTCCGCGCTGCCCGGCGTCGAGCAGGTGTTCCTCTTCGAGAACCACGGCGAGGAGATCGGGGTGACCCTCGCCCACCCGCACGGGCAGGTCTACGCCTACCCGTTCCTCGCGCCCCGGGTGCAGAAGATCCTGGGCCAGGTCGGTGCGTACGAGGGTGACCTCTTCGCCGACGTCCTGGCCGCCGAGCGGTCGGGCCCGCGGGTGGTCGCGGCCAACGAGCACTGGACGGCGTTCGTGCCGGCCGCGGCGCGCTGGCCCTACGAGCTGCAGCTGTTCCCGCACCGCCGGGTGCCCGACGTCGCCGCCCTCACCGGGCCCGAGCGCGACGCCTTCGTCGAGGTCTACCTCGACGTGCTGGGCCGCTTCGCGCACCGCTTCGACGAGCCGATGAACTACATTTCCTGCTGGAACCAGGCCCCGGTGCACGACGGTCGCGAGGACTGGTGGCTGCACCTGCAGCTGTTCAGCTTCCGGCGGGCCCCGGGCAAGCTGAAGTACCTGGCCGGCTCGGAGTCGGGCATGGGTGCCTTCGTGTCCGACACCTCGCCCGAGGGGGCCGCGGAGGCGCTGCGCGCGGTGGTCCTCCCGTGACCGGGTTCGCCGACGTCTTCGGTGCCGCACCCGAGGGCGTCTGGCTGGCCCCGGGCCGGGCCAACGTGATCGGCGAGCACACTGACTACAACGACGGCTACGTGCTGCCCATCGCGCTGCCGCACCGCGTGCTGGCCTCGGTCGCCCGGCGCACCGACGGTCTGCTGCGCGTCGCCTCGGCCCAGCAGCCCGGTGCGGTGGTGGAGCTGCCCATGACCGAGGTGCGGGCGGGCAACCCCGCGGGCTGGGCCGGCTACGTGGCCGGCGTCGCCGAGCAGTTCGAGCTGCCGGGCGGTCTCTCGGTGTTCGTCGACGGCGACGTGCCGGCCGGTGCCGGCCTGTCGTCCTCGGCCGCGGTCACCTGCTCGGTCGCGCTGGCCCTGCGCGACCTGCTGCGCCCGGACCTGCCCACCGACGCCCTGGTCGACGTCGCCCGGCGGGCCGAGAACGACTTCGTCGGGGCACCCACCGGGATCCTCGACCAGTCGGCGTCCCTGCTCTGCGAGCCCGGGCACGCGCTGTTCCTCGACACCCGTGACCGCACGCGCCGTCAGGTGCCGCTGGACCTCGCGGCGGCGGGGACGGCGCTGCTGGTCGTCGACACCGGGCACGCCCACTCGCACGCCGACGGCGGCTACGGCGACCGTCGCCGCGAGTGCGAGTCGGCCGCCGAGGCCCTGGGGGTCCCCGCCCTGCGCGACGCCACGGCCGAGGACGTCGAGACGTTGGCCGACGAGGTGCTGCGCCGCCGGGCCCGGCACATCGTGGCGGAGAACGGCCGGGTGCTCACGGTCGTCGACCTGCTCACCGGCGGCGGCGACCCGCGCGCGATCGGGCCGGTGCTGACCGCGGGTCACGTCTCGCTGCGCGACGACTTCGAGATCTCCACGCCCGAGCTCGACGCCGTCGTCGACACCGCCCTCGCGCACGGCGCGCACGGGGCCCGCATGGTGGGCGGCGGCTTCGGCGGCAGCGCGGTCGTGCTGGTCGACGCCGACGAGGTCGACCGCGTGGCGACTGCCGTGCAGCCGGTCGGTGGCAGCTACCGGACCTTCGTCGCCGTCCCCTCGTCCGGGGCGCACCGGGTCTCCTGACCCGAGCTCGGGCGGTCGCCCGCGCCCCGGACGCCGGAGGTCCCGGGTGGGCGCTGGGCCACCCGGGACGTCCGGCGCGGTCGGGGTCCGGTCAGCTGCGGTACTGCTGGGCCTCGTCGCGGACGGCGTCGACCGGGTCGCCGGTGTTCGCCACCTCGCGGCGGGCGGCCGGGGCCTCGGACTCGACCTTGTCCAGCACCTTCTCCCAGCGGGCGCGCATCGGGACGATGCCGCCACCGCCGACGGCCACCACGACGATGCCCACCACCGCGGCGAGCGCGGCGTAGAGGACGGCGTTGACCACGTCCTGCGCGATCTGCAGTTGGTTCAGCGCCGCGATGACGGCCAGGGCCAGGATCACCGTGGAGGCGGCGTTGGCCAGGACCCGGCCGTAGGACAGCGAGCCGAGCGCGTTCTGCACCAGCAGCTTGGCGCCGGCGGCGATGGCCGCGCCGATCACGAGGATGAGGATGGCCACGAAGACGCGCGGCAGGTAGCCGATGACGGCCGACAGGTAGTCGCTGATCGGGTTCTGGCCGAAGACGCCGAACGCGGTGGACAGCACGAAGAGCATCACGGCGTAGAAGACGATGCGGGCGAGGATCTGTGCGGCGTCGTACTGCGAGTTCGCGAGCACCCGCTTGATGCCGCCGCGCTCCACGGCGCGCTCGAAGCCCACGCGCTCGAGGACCTTCACGACGACCTTCTCCAGGGCCTTCGCGACGACGTACCCGATGGCCAGGATGACCAGGAAGAGCAGCAGGCGCGGCACGAACTGCAGGACGGTGCCCAGGGCATCGCGGGTGGACTGGCCGACGTCGTTCATGGATCTCCCTCGTGAGGTGCAGACCACCCCGGGGTCCCGGCATGGGCCCCGGCGATCCGGGCGCAGCAGTTCGGTGCCCCGCAACTCAATGGGGAAACATGTTCTCTACACTGTAAGGTGGCCCTTGTCGCACTCGAGAGCACCGCGCGGTCCGCCGCCCGCTCGAGCTCGCCGGCCTGGCCCACCTCGTCGACGTGCGCCCGGCACACGGCTGACCGTCGCCGTCGAGGTGCGGAACGCAACCGTCCCCACCATGATCACGACGTGCTCCTCACCGCTGCGGACGACACGTTCCGCCTCGACGCGAACCTGGTCGACTACCTGCTCGTCGCGATGTACTTCGCGGTGGTCATCGCCATCGGCTTCGCGGCCCGGCGTCGGGTCAGCGACTCCATCGACTTCTTCCTGTCCGGGCGGTCGCTGCCGGCCTGGGTGACCGGGCTGGCGTTCGTGTCGGCCAACCTGGGTGCGGTCGAGATCATCGGCATGTCGGCCAACGGGGCCCAGTACGGGCTGCCCTCGATGCACTACTTCTGGATCGGCGCCGTGCCGGCCATGCTCTTCCTGGGCGTGGTGATGATGCCCTTCTACTACGGGTCGAAGGTGCGCAGCGTCCCGGAGTTCATGCGCCGGCGGTTCGGCACCGGGGCGCACCTGGTCAACGCGATCAGCTTCGCCGTCGCCCAGGTGCTCATCGCCGGCATCAACCTGTTCCTGCTGGCCACCGTGGTCAACGTGCTGCTGGGCTGGCCGCTGTGGGTGTCGCTGATCGTCGCTGCGGCGGTCGTGCTCAGCTACATCACCCTCGGTGGGCTGTCGGCGGCGATCTACAACGAGGTCCTGCAGTTCTTCGTCATCGTCGCCGCGCTGGTGCCGTTGACCTGGATCGGGCTGTCCAAGGTCGGTGGCTGGAGCGGCCTGGTCGACCGGATCACCGAGTCGGGTGGGTCCGAGCAGCTCAACAGCTGGCCGGGCAGTGAGCTGTCGGGGTTCTCCTCACCGATCTGGTCGGTGGTCGGCATCGTGTTCGGCCTGGGCTTCGTGCAGTCCTTCGGCTACTGGACGACGAACTTCGTCGAGGTGCAGCGGGCGATGGCCACGAAGTCGATGTCCGCGGCCCGCAGCACGCCGATCATCGCGTCGTTCCCGAAGATGTTCATCCCGTTCGTGGTGGTCATCCCGGGCATGATCGCCGGCGTCGCGGTGTCGGAGGTGGTCGCGCTCAAGGCGGGGGAGGACTCCGGCGTCGAGTACAACGACGCGATCCTGCTGCTCATCCGCGACGTGCTGCCCAACGGCCTGCTGGGCGTGGCGATCGCCGGCCTGCTGGCTGCGTTCATGGCGGGCATGGCGGCCAACATCTCCGCGTTCAACACCGTCTTCAGCTACGACCTGTGGCAGACCTACATCAAGAAGGACCGCCCCGACGGCTACTACCTCGCCGTCGGCCGGTGGGCCACCCTGGGCGCCACCGTGATCGCCATCGGCACGGCGCTGATCGCCGCCGGGTTCTCCAACCTGATGGACTACCTGCAGACGCTGTTCGGGTTCTTCAACGCCCCGTTGTTCGCCACGTTCATCCTGGGCATGTTCTGGAAGCGGATGACGCCGACCGCCGGGTGGGTCGGGCTGGTCGCAGGCACCCTCTCGGCCATCGTGGTGTTCGTGGCCAACCAGGTGGGCGTGTTCACCCTGCCGGGGCAGGGGGCGGCGTTCGTCGCCGCGGGGACGGCGTTCGTGGTCGACATCGTGGTCAGCGTGGCGGTCACGATGGTGACCCAGCCCAAGCCGGTGTCCGAGCTGGCCGGGCTGGTCTACTCCGAGACGCCCAAGGAGGTGCGCACCGACCCCGACGCGCATCGGCTGCCCTGGTACCAGTCGCCGACGAAGCTGGCCGGCATCGCGCTGGTCATGGTCGTCGCCCTCAACGTGATCTTCGACTGAGAGGCCCGTCGTGAGCGAGCAGAACAAGCACACCGCCGGGGCCTTCGACGTCCGCAACGTCATCGCCGCCCTCATCGGCGCCTACGGCGTCGTCCTGGTCCTCATGGGCCTGTTCCACGACACCGCCGAGGAGGCCGAGCGCACCGGGGGGTTGGCGGCCAACCTGTGGGCCGGCATCGGCATGCTGGTCTTCGCCGCCGCCTTCGCGCTGTGGGCCCGGCTGCGCCCGGTCGTCGTGGACCCGCCGTCCCGGTCGGCCGACGCGGAGGACTGAGTGCCGGGCGGCACGGTGGGGCGCGTGACCGGGCTCGACGCGCTGCGGACCTCCTACGACCGCGTGGCCGACGCCTACGTCGGGATGCGGGCCGGCGACCTGGGCCGGCACCCGTGGCTGCGGGCCGCGTTGGGCGCCTTCGCCGAGGAGGTGCGGGACCTCGGGCCGGTGCTGGACGTCGGGTGCGGGCCGGGGCAGGTGTCGGCGCACCTGGCCGGTCTCGGCGTCGACGTCTCCGGGGTCGACCTGTCGCCGCGGATGGTCGAGCACGCCCGCCGGGCTCACCCGCAGCTGCGCTTCGAGGTCGCCTCGGCCACCGATCTGCGACCGGCCGAGGCCTCGCTGGGCGGCGTGCTCGCGTGGTGGTCGCTGTTCCACCTGCCGCGCGCCGACGTCCCTGCGGTGGTGGGGACCCTCGCCCGGGCCCTGGTGCCCGGCGGCCAGCTGGTGTGGGGCACGCACGTGGGGGACGGCGAGACCCACCGCACCGACGCCTACGGGGTCGACGGGGTGTCGTGGACGACCGTGCGGTGGCAGCCAGAGAACATGGCCGCGGTGCTCACCGGCGCCGGGCTGGAACCGGTGGTCGAGCTGCGCTTCCCCCCGCTGTGGGGAGGCAGCCCGCAGGCCCTGCTCGTCGCCCGCCGTCCGGCCTGACCCGGGCCGTCCGGCGCCGGGGGAGGGCGCTCAGCGGACGGCGCGGCCGATGGCGACGGCGGCGTCGAGCACCGCGCCGACGACCTCGGGGCTGGGACGTCGGCCCAGGCGCTCGACCGGGCCGGACACCGACACCGCACCGAGGACGCCGCCGGTGGCGTCGCGCACCGGGGCCGACAGCGACGCCACGCCCGGTTCGCGCTCGGCGACGCTGTGCGCCCAGCCGCGCCGACGGACGTCCAGCAGCGTGCGGGCGGTGAACGAGGACGCCGGCAGCAGCGGGGTGACCTCGTCGGCGGGGGCGAAGGCGAGCAGCGCGTGCGCGGCCGACCCCGCGGTCATCGGCAGCCGGGCGCCGACCGGGACGGTGTCGCGCAGGCCGGTCAGGCGCTCGGCTGCGGCGACGCACACGCGGGTGGAGCCGTCGCGCACGTAGAACTGGGCGCTCTCGCCGCTGGCGTCGCGCAGGGTGACCAGGTGCCGGGTGGCGGCGTCGGCCAGCCGGTCGGCCAGGTCGGCACCGCCGCGGCCGAGCTCGGCCAGCGCTGCGCCGGGGGCCCAGGAGCCGTCGGGGAGGCGGCGCACCAGACGGTGGCCCTCGAGCGCGACGGCGAGCCGGTGGGCGGTGGCGCGGGGCAGGCCGGTGCGCTCGACGAGCTCGGCGAGGGTGGCCGGCTCGCCCGCCACGGCGTGCAGGATCGAGACCGCTTTGTCCAGCACGCCGACGGGGTTAGGCTGTCCCACGAGCTGATACTTGCATCCCACTCCATGAGATGCAACCGAGCCTGAGGAGGCGCAGCCGTGGGGCAGACCCTGGCGCAGAAGGTCTACGAGCAGCACGTGGTGCGGCGCACCGAGGGCGAGCCCGACCTTCTCTACATCGACCTGCACCTGGTGCACGAGGTCACCAGCCCGCAGGCCTTCGACGGGCTGCGGGCCGCCGGGCGCACCGTCCGCCGTCCCGACCTGACGATGTCCACCGAGGACCACAACGTCCCGACGACGAACCTGCTGGCCCCCATCGCCGACCCGGTCAGCCGGGCGCAGGTCGAGGCGCTGCGCAGCAACACCGCCGAGTTCGGCATCCGGCAGGCCCCCATGGGCACGCGCGACCAGGGCATCGTGCACGTGATCGGTCCGCAGCTGGGGCTCACCCAGCCGGGCATGACCATCGTGTGCGGCGACAGCCACACCTCCACGCACGGAGCGTTCGGCGCGCTGGCCTTCGGCATCGGCACCAGCGAGGTCGAGCACGTGCTGGCCACCCAGACGCTGACCCAGCGCCCGGCCAAGCAGATGTCGGTGCGGGTCGACGGCGAGCTGCCGGTGGGCGTGAGCGCGAAGGACGTCATCCTGGCCGTCATCGCCGAGATCGGCACCGGTGGCGGGCAGGGGCACGTCATCGAGTACCGCGGCAGCGCCATCGAGAAGCTGTCGATGGAGTCGCGCATGACGATCTGCAACATGTCCATCGAGGCCGGTGCCAAGGCCGGGCTGATCGCCCCCGACGAGACGACGTTCGCCTACCTGCAGGGCCGCGACCACGCCCCGACCGGCGCCGAGTGGGACGCCGCCGTCGCCGCCTGGCGCGAGCTGCGCACCGACGACGACGCCGTCTTCGACCGCGAGGTCGTCATCGACGCCGCGTCGCTGACCCCCTACGTCACCTGGGGCACCAACCCCGGCCAGGGCCTGCCGATCGGTGCCGCGGTGCCCGACCCGGCCTCGTTCGCCGACGAGTCCGAGCGCGACGCCGCGGAGTCGGCGCTGGCCTACATGGGCCTGACCGCGGGCACGCCGCTGCGCGAGATCAGCGTGGACACCGTCTTCCTGGGGTCGTGCACCAACGGCCGCATCGAGGACCTCCGGGTCGCCGCCGAGCTGCTGCGCGGCAACCACGTCGCCGCCGACACCCGCATGCTCGTCGTCCCCGGGTCGGTGTTCGTGAAGCAGCAGGCCGAGGAGGAGGGCCTGGACGCCGTCTTCACCGCCGCCGGCGCCGAGTGGCGCGGCGCGGGGTGCTCGATGTGCCTGGGCATGAACCCCGACCAGCTCGCCCCCGGTGAGCGGTCGGCCTCGACGTCCAACCGCAACTTCCAGGGCCGGCAGGGCAAGGGCGGCCGCACCCACCTGGTCTCGCCCGCCGTCGCCGCGGCCACCGCCATCACCGGGAAGCTCACCGCCCCGGCCGACCTCGTCCCCGCAGGAGCCTGAGCATGGACGCCTTCACCACCCACACCGGCACCGCCGCCCCGCTGCGGCGCAGCAACGTCGACACCGACCAGATCATCCCGGCCGAGTACCTCAAGCGGATCACCCGCACCGGGTTCGAGGACGGCCTGTTCGTCGCCTGGCGCACCAACGAGCCCGACTTCGTGCTCAACCAGCCGCAGTACGCGGGTGCCTCGATCCTGGTCGCCGGGCCGGACTTCGGCACCGGTTCCTCCCGGGAGCACGCCAACTGGGCGCTGCTGGACGGCGGCTTCCGGGTGGTCATCAGCGCCCGCTTCGCCGACATCTTCCGCAACAACTCGACCAAGTCCGGGCTGCTCACCGTGGTGCTGCCGCCCTCCGACGTCGAGGCGCTGCAGGACGCCTGCGAGACCGACCCGGCGCTGCCGGTGACCGTCGACCTGGTGGCGCGGGAGGTCCGCTGGGCCGACCGGGCGGTGGCCTTCGAGATCGACGACTACACCCGGTGGCGCCTGCTCGAGGGGCTCGACGACATCGGCCTCACCGAGCGGCACCTGGCCGACATCGACGCCTTCGAGGCAGCGAGGCCCAGCTGGAAGCCCCGCACCCTGGCCTGAGGCCCGACCCACCGCGGCCGCCGTCCCCACCCGGGGGCGGCGGCCTCGTCGGTCCCGGGGCGTCCCCGCAGGTCAGATGTCGGGGTCGGCGGGGAACTCGCGGTAGTAGTCGGCCAGCAGTGCGCCGGGGCGCCCGCCCAGCACCCACACGCTGCCCTTCGCCGACGGCGGCCACAGCGTGCCCGCGGTCCCCGGGTAGCGGACCCCCAGCGCCATCAGCACCGACGGGATCGCCCCGCCCTGGCTGCACACCAGGGTGACCCCCGGGCTCGGTCGCGGCTCCAACCAGCCCTCGACCAGGTCGATGCCGGCCTGCGGGTCGTCGCCGAAGCCGTCCTCGCCCAGCTCGGGCACCTCGGCCACGGGCAGGCCGAGCTGCTCCGCCAGCGGAGCCACGGTCCGGCGGCAGCGCAGCGGGGGAGCCGCCAGCACCTCGGTGGGGGCGAAGGCGGTGAGCACCTGGGCCAGCCGGCGGGCCTGGGTGCGCCCGCGGCCGTCGAGGGGGCGGAGGTCGTCGGGGCCGTCGAAGTCGGAGCGCTCGCCGGCGCTGGCGTGCCGCACGAGCACCAGGGTGGGGGTGCGGGGCACGTCGGTGCGCGCCAGGTCGGCCAGCACCGCCGCGTCGTGCGGGTGGGTGACCAGCGCCGACGCCTCGGGCACCGGCAGCCAGCGCAGCTCGTCGACCTCGTCGTTGGCCACGAAGTCGCCCCCGACGTGCTGCATCGTCCAGTAGTCGACCCGCTTGGGGCCGTGCCGGTGGGTGTAGCGGGTCTGCACGCTGCGCCGTCCGACGGCGACGTCCAGCCCGGTCTCCTCGCCGACCTCGCGGACGGCGGCCTGCAGGGCGTGCTCACCGGCGTCCAGCTTGCCCTTGGGCAGCGACCAGTCGTCGTACTTGGGCCGGTGCACGACGGCGGTCTCGAGCACCCCGCTCTCGCCCCGGCGCCAGACCGCCCCGCCGGCGGCCGGCTGCACCCGCTCAGCCAGCGAGCTCACCGGCCATGACCCGCGCCTGGAAGTCGTGCTGGCCGGTCTGCGTCCACGCGCCGTCGGCACCGAGCTGGAAGCTGCGGACGTCGTCGGCCATCGCGCCGTCGAACATGCGCTGCAGCTGGTCCTGGGCGTGCTGGTCGCTGATCCGCAGCAGCACCTCGACGCGGCGGTCGAGGTTGCGGTGCATGAGGTCGGCGCTGCCCAGCCACCACTCGGGCGAGCCGTCGTTGAGGAAGTTGCACACCCGCGAGTGCTCCAGGAAACGGCCGACGATCGAGCGCACCTTGATGTTCTCGCTCAGCCCGGGGACCTGCGGCCGCAGCGCGCAGATGCCGCGGATCCACAGCTCGACGGGCACCCCGGCGGCCGAGGCCTCGTAGAGGGCGTCGATCAGCTGCTCGTCGACCAGCGAGTTCACCTTGATCCGGATGCCGGACGGGCGGCCCTCGGCGGCGTGCCGGGCCTCGCGGCGGATCTTCTCCAGCAGGCCGGCGCGGATGCCGTGCGGGGCCACGAGCAGCGAGCGGTAGGTGGTCTGCCGCGAGTAGCCGGTGAGGGTGTTGAACAGGTCGGTGAGGTCGGCCCCCACCCGCGGGTCGGCGGTGAGGATGCCGAGGTCCTCGTAGATGCGGGCGGTCTTCGGGTTGTAGTTGCCGGTGCCGATGTGGCAGTACCGCCGCAGGACGCCGTTCTCCCGCCGCACCACGAGCGCGGTCTTGCAGTGGGTCTTGAGGCCCACCAGGCCGTAGACGACGTGGCAGCCCGCACGCTCGAGCGTCTTGGCCCAGCTGATGTTGGCCTCCTCGTCGAACCGGGCCTTGATCTCGACCAGCACGACGACCTGCTTGCCGGCCTCGGCGGCCTCGATGAGCGCCTGCACGATGGGGGAGTCACCCGAGGTGCGGTAGAGCGTCTGCTTGATCGCCAGCACGTGCGGGTCGGCGGCGGCCTGCTCGATGAACCGCTGCACGCTGGTGGCGAACGAGTCGTAGGGGTGGTGCACCAGCACGTCACCCTCGCGCAGGGTGGCGAAGAAGCTCTTGGGGGCCTCGCCGTCGGTCAGCCGCGGGTGCGTGCCGGGGACGAACGGCTCGTCCTTGAGCTCGGGCCGGTCCAGGCCGTACAGGGCCATGAGCGAGGCCAGGTCGAGCAGGCCGGGCACGTGCAGCACGTCGACGGGGGAGACCTCGAGCTCGTGCATGAGCACGTCGAGGATCTGCGGGTCCATCGAGTCGGTGACCTCCAGCCGGACGGCGGGGCCGAACCGGCGGCGCTGCAGCTCGCGCTCGAGGGCCTGCAGGAGGTCCTCGTCGCGGTCCTCCTCCACCTCGACGTCGGCGTTGCGGGTGACCCGGAACAGGTGCTGGTCGATGACGTCGAGCCCGGGGAACAGCTGCCCGATGTGGGCGGAGATGAGGTCCTCGAGCGGCAGGAAGACCGAGTCGTCGTCCTCGGTGTGCACGGGGACGAACCGCGGCACGTTGTCGGGCACCTTGACGCGGGCGAAGCGCGGCGAGCCGCTCTCGGGGTCGCGCACGCTCACCGCGAGGTTCAGCGACAGGCCCGAGATGTAGGGGAACGGGTGCGCCGGGTCGACGGCCAGCGGGGTCAGCACCGGGAAGACCTGGTCGCGGAAGTACTCACGCAACCGCATCGACTCGCCGTCGCCCACCTCGCCCCAGTGCACGATGCGGATGCCGTTCTCGGCCAGCCGCGGCAGCACGTCGTCGACGAACACCCCCGCGTGCCGGGCGACGAGCTCCTGCGTGCGGGCGGCGATGCGGGTCAGCTGCTCGCGGATCGTGAGGCCGTCGGGGGAGCGCACGGTGAGGCCCGTGTTCTGCCGGCGCTTGAGACCCGCGATGCGCACCATGAAGAACTCGTCGAGGTTGCTGGCGAAGATCGACAGGAACTTCACGCGCTCGAGCAGCGGCGCCTCGGCGTCCTCGGCCAGCTCCAGCACGCGGGCGTTGAAGTCCAACCACGAGAGTTCGCGGTTGAGGAACCGGTCGGGGTGCTGGCCGGTGGCGAGGGCGGTCTCTGTCGAGGTGTCGGACACCCCGGCATTCTCGCCTACCCAGGTGAACAGCTGGTGATCACGCACAGGCGCGCGGTGCACGACCCGTGGTGCGGGGGCCGCAGCCCAGGTCGAGGGCTTGCGCGAGGTGGGCGGGGGTGTCGACGTCGCGCCGCAGACCCGGCCAGTCGCCCACCAGCGGCACCGCCCCGGACGCCGCGTGCGCCGCCGCGGACCCCGGTCCGAAGGACGGCGCCAGCTCGCCGGCGGTGACGGCCAGGAGCACGGTCCCGGTGCCCTCGGCGTCGGCGACGAACGACCGGGGGACGGCGCCCGCACGGCCGAGGGCCTCGGCCAGCTCGGCCGGGCGCAGCGCCGGCAGGTCCGAGTGCAGCGCGGCGATGCGGACGTCGGTCCGTGCGCCGTGCACGGTGCGGACGGCGGCGCCGACGGCAGCGGCGGGGTCCACCGCTGCGGCAGCACGGACCGCGGCAGCACGGACGGCGGCAGCGCCCTGCGCGAGTGCGGCGTTCAGGCCGGCCGGGGCGCCACCGACCACGCCCGCCCCGATCCCGGTGGCCACGGCGGCGGCACGCGGATCGTCGGTGACCACCCAGAGGTCGGCGACCGCCGGGCAGGCCGCGACGGCCTCGAGGGTGTCACCGAGCAGGGCGAGCACGAGGTCCTCGTGGCGGGGACCGGGGGTGCCGAGGCGGGTCTTCGCGCCGGTCAGGCCCTTCGCGGGGACGACGACGGACCAGCGCTGCACACCTGCCACGTTCCCACAGCCCGCGGGGCGACGCGGCCGCCCACGGCCCGGCTGGCCGACTCGACGCCGCCGGCCGTCGTCCGGTGCTGGATCCCTGGTCAGCCGAACAGGACGGTGTTCAGCTCCGCACCGGCCGGGGTGAGGAACCAGACCACCACGGCCAGCGACAGCACGGCCACGGCGGCGTAGGTGAGCACCGCGGCCCGGGACACCGTGTCCCGGCGCTGCGCGTAGGACAGCAGCGCGAACGAGCTGGCCACGAACCCGGCCAGCGCGCCGAGCAGCGCCAGCACCGGGGACAGGAACTCGACCAGGCCGACGTCGCCGACCGACCCGGACCCGCTCACCCACGGCAGCACCGCGGACCCGGCGTAGAGCGCCGCCGGGGCCACCACGACGGCGGTGACGGCGGCTCGTCGCCGGCCGCTCGGCGACCAGGTGGGGGTGCGGGGGCTGAGCTCGGTCCAGACGGCCACCGGGACAACCTGGCCGCACCGTCTCCCGGAGTCAACACCCCTGGGGGTAGCTGACCGACCCCGTTCCGCCGGGGGCGTGGTGCGACGGGGCAGACTGGCCGGGTGAGCGTCGACGTCGACTGTGCCCCGGGCACGTCCTGGCCCCGGCGGCGGTGGCGGCCGCGCCCCTCCCTGGACTGGTCGCTGCGCATGTGCCTGGCCGTCGTCTGGCCCGTGACCGGCCTGCTGTACGACCTCCACCTCCGGCACGCCGAGCGCATCCCCGCCTCCGGCGGCGTCCTGCTGGTCGCCAACCACGTCTCGGTGCTCGACCCGCTGGCCTGCGCGATGCTGGTCTACGACGCCGGCCGCGTCCCGCGCTTCCTGGCCAAGGCCGCCGTCTTCCAGGGCCTGGCCGGCACCATCCTGCGTGCCGCCGGCCAGATCCCGGTCCACCGCGGCACGTCGGCCGCCCAGTCGTCGATGGGCGCCGCCGAGGACGCCCTCGCCGCCGGGGAGGTCGTGATCATCTACCCCGAGGGCTCGGTGACCCGCGACCCCGCCTGGTGGCCGATGGAACCCCGCAGCGGCGCCGCCCGGCTGGCCCTCACCACCGACGCCGTCGTGGTCCCGCTCGCCCAGTGGGGCCCGCAGCGGGTGCACGACTACCACGAGAAGAAGCTGCACCTGCGGCTGCGCACCCGCGCCGACTACCTCGTCGGCGAGCCCGTGGAGCTCGACGACCTGCGCGCCCGCGTCCGCGCCGGTGCCCCGATCTCGGCGGACCTGCTGCGCGAGACCACCGACCGGCTCATGGGCCAGGTGCGCACCCAGCTCGGCGAGGTGCGCGGGCAGACGCCACCGCTGGCCGTCCACCCACGCCCGGGACGCACCGCCGGCGACCTGCCCGGCGCGGCGGGCGCCGCGTGACCCGCACCGTCGTGCGGGCGGCCGTGCTCAGCGCCGGCAGCTGGGGGACGACGTTCGCCAAGGTGCTCGCCGACGCCGGCTCCGAGGTCTCGCTGTACGCCCGCCGTCCCGAGCTGGCCGAGGCCATCACCGCCGACCGCGAGAACGCCGACTACCTGCCCGGCGTCGCGCTGCCCGACCGCATCACCGCCACCGCCGACCCCGCCCAGGCGCTGGCCGGTGCCGACCTGGTCGTGCTCAGCATCCCCTCGCAGTCGCTGCGCCAGAACCTCGCCGACTGGGCCGCGCACATCCCCGCGCAGGCCACCCTGCTGTCGCTGATGAAGGGCATCGAGCTGGGCAGCACGCGGCGGATGAGCGAGGTGGTCTGCGAGGTCACCGGTGCCTCACCCGACCGCGTCGCCGTGCTCAGCGGGCCCAACCTCGCCCGCGAGATCGCCGAGCAGCAGCCGGCGGCCACCGTCGTCGCCTGCACCGACCCCGACCGGCTCGAGGCCCTGCAGGCGGCCTGCCACACCCGCTACTTCCGGCCCTACACCAACCCCGACGTCGTCGGCTGCGAGCTCGGCGGCGCGGTCAAGAACGTCATCGCGCTGGCCGCCGGCGTCGCCGAGGGCCTCGGCTTCGGCGACAACACCCGGGCCTCGCTCATCACCCGCGGCCTGGCCGAGACCGCCCGGCTCGGGCAGGCACTGGGCGCCGACCCCCTCACCTTCGCCGGTCTGGCCGGGCTGGGCGACCTCGTGGCCACCTGCTCCTCGCCGCTGTCGCGCAACCGCACCTTCGGCGAGCACCTCGGGCGCGGCATGAGCATCGAGGAGACGGTCGCGGCCACCAAGCAGACCGCCGAGGGCGTGAAGTCGTGCCGGTCGGTGCTCGACCTGGCCCGCGCCCACGGCGTCGACGTGCCCATCACCGAGGCCGTCGTCCGGGTGTGCCACGAGGGCGAGTCCCCGGCCCAGATGGTCCGGGAGATCATGAGCCGGGAGGCGAAGAGCGAGTGAACGACCCGATGGCCTGGTCCGACGCCACGCAGGTGGTGCGCGGCGGCGACGAACCGGTCGTCCCGGGCACCCCGCTGCGCCCCAGCCCCGTGTTCGCCGCGCCGTACCACCTGGGCGAGGACCCGCTGGCGGCCGACTTCTACGCCCGCCCCGGGCACCCCACCCTGCGGGTGCTGGAACGGGCCATCGGCGACCTCGACCGCGGCGACTGCCTGGTCTTCGCCACCGGCATGGCGGCCATCAGCGCCGCGGTCCTGTCGGTCGTCGGGGCCGGCGACCGCGTCGTCATCCCCAGCGACGGCTACTACCAGACCCGCGCCCTGGGGGCCGCCGACCTCTCCCGCTTCGGCGTCGTGGTCGAGCAGGTGCCCACGCTGGAGATCGCCGACGTCGCCGCCCGCGGTGACCTCGAGGGCGCGGCCTTCGTCCTGCTGGAGACGCCGTCCAACCCCGAGCTCGACGTCTGCGACATCGCCGCCGTCGCCGCCGCCACGCGGGCCGCGGGCGCGGTCCTGGCCGTCGACAACACCACGGCCACCCCGCTGGGCCAGCGCCCGCTCGAGCTGGGTGCCGACCTGACCCTGGCCGCCGACACCAAGGCGCTCACCGGGCACAGCGACCTGCTCATGGGGCACGTCTCCACCGCCCGCACCGAGCGCGGGCGCGAGCTGTACACCCGGCTCAAGGGCTGGCGCGACCGCACGGGCAACGGCCCCGGCGCCTTCGACGCCTGGCTCGCGCACCGCTCGCTGTCCACCCTCGACCTGCGGCTGGCCCGCCAGGCGCAGACCGCGGCCGCCGTCGCCGAGCTGCTGGCCGACCACCCCGCCGCCACCGGCGTGCGCTGGCCCGGCCGGGTGGGCGACCCGTCGTACGCGATCGCGGCGCGGCAGATGCGGCGCATGAACGGCGTCGTCTCGGCGACCCTGGCCGACGAGGCCGCCGTCCACGCCCTGGTGCGGCACAGCCGGCTGTGGCTGGCCGCGACCAGCTTCGGCGGGGTGCACTCGAGCGTCGACCGCCGCGCGCAGTGGGGTGGGGACGCAGTCCCGGCCGGGTTCGTGCGGTTCTCCTGCGGGATCGAGGACACCGACGACCTCGTGGCCGACCTCGGCGCCGCGCTCGACGCGGTGACCTGACCCCGGCCAGTAGGGTCGCGGACGATGAACGGGACACGCAGGACCAGGGTCGCCGTCCTCTTCGGGGGGCGCAGCGCCGAGCACGCGATCTCCTGCGTCTCCGCCGGCAGCGTCATGGCCGCGATGGACCCCGAGCGCTACGAGGTCGTCCCCGTCGGCATCACCCGCGAGGGCGGCTGGGTGCTGCACGACGGCGCCGGGCTGACCATCGAGGGCGGTCGGCTGCCCGAGGTCACCGGGGGGGCGTCGGTCGCCCTCGTCGGTGACCCCGCCGGTCGCGGGCTGCTGCGGCTGGGGGACGACGCGCCCGTGATCGGCGTCGACGTCGTCCTCCCGGTGCTGCACGGCGCCTACGGCGAGGACGGCACGGTCCAGGGCCTGCTGGAGATGAGCGGCCTGCCCTACGTGGGCTCCGGGGTGTTCGCCTCCGCGGCGAGCATGGACAAGGAGTTCACCAAGAAGCTGCTCACCGCCGCCGGCATCGAGCAGGGCGACCACGTCGTGCTGCGCGACGCCGCCGGGGCCCTCACCACCGACCCGGCCGCCCTCACGCAGGAGCAGCGGGACCGCCTGGGCCTCCCGGTGTTCGTCAAGCCCTCCCGAGCCGGGTCGAGCATCGGCATCACCAAGGTCGCCGACTGGGCCGACTTCGACGCCGCCGTGGCCACCGCCGCCGCCGTCGACACCAAGGTCGTGGTCGAGGCCGCCGTCGCCGGGCGCGAGGTCGAGTGCGGCGTGCTGGCCGCGGTGGACGGCGGGCTGCCCGACACCAGCCTGCCCGCCGAGATCAAGCTCAAGGCCGGGGTCGACTGGTACGACTTCGACGCCAAGTACCTCGACGACGCCGTCGACTTCGACGTCCCCGCCGACCTCACCCCCGAGCAGACCGCCGCGGTGCAGGAGGTCTCGCGCCGGGCCTACCTGGCCCTGGACTGCCGGGGCCTGGCGCGGGTGGACTTCTTCCTGGGCACCGACCCCGCCACCGGCGCCGACCGGCTGGTGGTCAACGAGGTGAACACCATGCCCGGCTTCACGCCGATCTCGATGTTCCCGCGCATGTGGGCGGCCAGCGGCGTGCCCTACCCGGAGCTGGTGGACCGGCTGGTCGCCGGCGCCCTGACCCGGGGGTGATCCGCCGCTCCGCCCGGAGGACGGTCGCGCTGGCCCCCGCGCTGGCCCCCGTTCTGATCCTGGTGCTGACCGGGTGCGCCTCGTCGGTCGAGGGCGCGGCCAGCCCCGCCGCCACCGCGTCGGTGGCCGACCTGCCCACCGACGTCGAGGGCCTGGGCGCGGCCGTGGTCACCGACGTGCCCTCGGGCCTGCCCCGGCTGCCCGACGAGGAGCTCGACCCACCGGCCGGGGCCAAGACCCTCGAGGACGTCGCCGGCTACGCCGAGGACGCCGACCGTGAGGCGCAGGTGCTCGACGACTACGGCTACCGCTGGGGCTGGGAGCGGTTCTGGGGCCGGGAACAGCAGCTGACGTCGGTGTTCCTCGACCAGTTCGAGGGCCCGACCGGGGCGGCCTCCTACGCCGCCGACCTCGCCCGCAACGACACCGGGTTCTACGGCGGCAACCCCGACCGCGACCCCGACGACCTGCCGCCCGGCTGCGCCACCCTCGCCGTCGAGGACCCCGACGCCGACACCGGGCTGCAGGGCCCGGCCGCCTTCGCCTGGTGCGCCCACGGACCCTTCACCGTGTCGGTCGCGGTGGTCGCCGACTCCACCGACACCGCGCACCAGCAGGTCGTCGAGCTCGTCGACGCCCAGCTCGCCCGACTGCCCCGCGGCTGACCGGCTCAGCCGGCGGCGACGCCGTCGAGGTAGTGCCAGCGGCCGCCGACCCTGGTGAAGCGGCTGCGCTCGTGCTGCGCGCCGCGCACGCCGTCGACGACGTAGGAGGCCCGGAACTCGACCTCGCCCTCGGCGGCCAGCAGCCCACCGGCCACGACGTCGAGCACGTCGAGGCCCAGCCAGCGCACGTCGCCGTCCAGCTCGAGGGCCGGCGGGCGGGTGTCCGGGTGCCAGGTGGCCAGCAGGTGGTCGACGTCCCCCAGCACGAAGGCGGTGTACCGCGACCGCATGAGCGCCTCGGCCGTGGGCGCGGTGGAGGCGGCCCCGCTGAGGTACCGCCCGCAGCACTCGTCGAGGGGCAGCCCCGTGCCGCACGGGCAGCGCGTGCTCACGCAGCCGGGATGGCGCCGACGATCAGCGGACCCAGCACGGCTGCGGCGGCACCGTCCGTGCTCGCCGGGATGCGCAGCTCGACGGCGGCCTGCCGACCCACGGTGCGCCACACGTTGACCGTGGGGTCGGACGTGTCGACCCACCAGGTCAGATCGGTGACGGTGACCAGCAGACCGTCCGGGGGGACCACCGGCTGGTCGATGCCGCAGACCAGCGTCGTCGCCGGGTCGCCCCAGGCGTAGGCGTACGGCGAGTCCGAGGCCACCCGGCGGGACGGATCACCGACGAGGTCCAGCGGGAGCTGGCTCATCAGGGCGGGGCAGGCGGCGTCGGCCTCGGCCGTGATCGGCGGGGTCGCCACCTCGACCGGGCTCTCGTCGCGCTGGGCCGGGGTCGCCCCGGTGACGGCGGCCGCGCCGTCGCCGGCGTCGGAGCCGTCGGGCCCGAGGACGCGGATCAGCACCAGCAGTGCGACCACCACGGGGACCGCGACCGCCGTCGCCACCAGCGCCGCGCGGCGGGTGGGGTCACCCGCCGCACGGGGCGCGGCGTCGTCGGTCTGCGTCGTGCCCGGACCGTCGTCGGCCGGGTCCTGCTCGTCGCTCAGGGCACTCGACCTCAGAGGTTGACGACCGGGCAGGTGAGGGTGCGGGTGATGCCGTCGACCGACTGCACCCGGGCCACCACGAGGCGGCCGAGCTCGTCGACCGAGCCGGCCTCGGCCCGCACGATGACGTCGTAGGGGCCGGTGACGTCCTCGGCCTTGGTGACGCCGGCGATCCCGCTGATGGTCTGGGCGACCGCGGCGGCCTTGCCGACTTCGGTCTGGATCAGGATGTAGGCGTGGACCACGGGAGAACCTTCTTCGGGCAGGGCGGCGGTGCCGCCATCGGGCACGGCGGTCGAGCCGCCGGAGCACGGACAGGACGGCAACGTACCCCAGCGCACGGGGGCGGGCGGTGACTCGCCCCCGTCCCGGGACGCCCCCCGACGACGGCGACACGGTGGCGGCGGTGGGGGAGTTCGGCGTCGTCGACCGCGTGCTGGCCCGGGCGGGCACGGCCGCGGCCGCGCTGGTTGGTCCCGGCGACGACGCCGCGGTCGTCCGGGCGCCCGACGCCCGCGTGGTGGCCAGCACCGACGTGCTGGTCGAGGGCCGGCACTTCCGACGGGACTGGTCCTCCGCCGAGGACGTCGGGCACAAGGCCGCGGCGGCCAACCTCGCCGACGTCGCCGCCATGGGCGCCGTCCCGACCGCCCTGCTGGTGGGTCTGGCGTGCCCTGCGGACACCCCGCTCGCCTGGCTCGAGGGCGTCGCCGTGGGCATGGCGGCGGAGTGTGCGCCGCACGGGGCCGCCGTCGTCGGCGGGGACACCGTGGCCAGCGCGCCCGACAGCTCGGCGGTCGTGCTGTCGGTGACGGTGCTCGGCGACCTGCAGGGCCGCACCCCGGTCACCCGGGACGGCGCCCGGCCCGGGGACGTCGTCGCGGTCGCCGGCCGGCTGGGCTGGTCGGCGTGCGGGTGGGCCGTGCTCCGTCGCGGCTTCACCTCCCCGGCCGCCGCCGTGGCCGCGCACCGCCGGCCGGCCCCGCCCTACGCGGCGGGTCCGGCCGCGGCGGACGCGGGCGCCACCGCCATGTGCGACGTCAGCGACGGTCTGCTGGCCGACGCCGGGCACATCGCCGCGGCCTCCGGCGCGGTGCTGCACCTGGACCGCGGCACGCTGGCCTCCTTCGTCGACCCCGCCGGGCCACTGGCCCAGGTGGCCGCGGCCCTGGGCGGGGACCCGCTGGCCTGGGTGCTCACCGGCGGCGAGGACCACGCGATCCTGGCGACCTTCCCGGCCGCCGCCGACCTGCCGGCCGGCTTCACCCGCATCGGCGTCGTCGAGGACGGCGTCCCCGGGGTCATGGTGGATGGCGTCGCCGCGGCCGACGTCGCCGAGGGGCTGGGGGAGAGCGCAGGCCATGTGCACTTCTGAGGGCGCGCTGGTGCTGCGGCCGGCCGGCTACGACGACCCGCAGGTGCAGCTGCTGGTGGAGGCCGTGCAGCAGGAGTACGTCGTGCGCTACGGCGGCCGCGACGCGATGGAGGTCGACCCGGGGGAGGTGCTGCCGCCCCGGGGCCTGCTGCTGCTCGCCGAGCTCGACGGGCGGGCCGTCGGCTGCGGCGCGTGGCGGGTGCACGACGCCGGGACCGTGGAGGTCAAGCGCATGTACGTCGCGCCCGCGGCCCGACGTCGCGGTGTCGCCGACCGGGTGCTGGCCGCCCTGGAGCAGTCGGCGCGCACGGCCGGGCACCGGCGCGTCGTGCTCAACACGGGGGACCGTCAGCCGGAGGCCCTGGCGCTGTACGCCCGCGCCGGGTACACACCGGTGGCCGGGTACGGCGTCTACGCCGACGCCCCCGGTGCGGTGTTCCTCGGGAAGTCGTTGGAGCTGGACCGGGAGGGTGGGGCCTGATGGGGATCGTCACGGTGTCGGCGACGTTCGGCTGCGGGGGCGCCGACATCGCGCCCGCGGTGGCCGCCCGGCTGGGGCTGCCGTTCCACGACCGGGCCATCCCGGCCCAGGTGGCCCTGCGCATGGGGGTGCCGGTCGAGGAGGCCGAGGCCAACGACGAGAGCGTCGTGCGCGGCCTGTGGCGGGTCGTGGCGTCCCTGGGCACGATGCCGGACCCGGTCGGCGGGGTGCTGCCGGGCGCGGGCGTGCCCGACGAGCGCACGTTCCGGGTGCACACCGAGCACGTGCTGACCGAGCTGGCCGACAGCACGGGCGGGGTGGTCCTCGGCCGCGCGGCCGCCATCGTGCTGCGCGACCGGCCCGACGCCCTGCACGTGCGGCTGGACGGCCCGCCCGAACGGCGGCTGGCCGCCGCGGTCGCCCACCTGGGCCGCCCGGAGGACGAGGTCCGGCGCGAGCTGCAGGCCGCCGACCGGGCCCGGGCCGCCTACGTGCGGCACTACCACCGCTGCGACCCGGCCGAGGCCCGGCTCTACCACCTGGTCGTGGACTCCACCGCCTTCGACCACGACCTGGTCGTGGACCTCGTGGTGGCCGCCGCCCACGCCCGCGGGATCAGCGGGGGGTCAGCAGCGGGAGCATGACGTCGTCGACGACCGAGCGCGTCAGCTCGTCGTCCAGGGGCCGGCCCAGCAGCAGCCAGCGCTGCATCACCACGGCCGGCCCGGCCTCGGACGCGGCGGTGCCCAGCCGGGCCGGATCGACCTCGCCGCGGGCGACGGCCGCGCCCAGGACGGCGACGAACGCGTCGCGCCAGACGCCCAGCGAGCCCTCGCGGAAGGCGGTGGCCAGGTCCGGCTCGTGCGCGAGGACCCCGATGACCGCACGCGAGGCGTCGCCCAGCGGACCGCGCAGCGTGGCCACCATCGCGCCGACGACCTCGACCAGGTCCCCGCGCAGCGACCCGGTGTCGGGCACGGTCACCTCACCGGAGTTCAGCTCGCCGATCGTCTCGGCGACCATCTGCACCCGGGAGGACCAGCGCCGGTAGATGCTGGCCTTGCCCACCCGGGCCCGGGCCGCGACGGCGTCCATGGACACGCCGTCCCACCCGCGCTCGGCCAGCAGCTCGAGGACGACGCCCTTCACGGCCTCGTCGACGGCCGGGTCGCGGCGCCGGCCGGGGCGGAGCGGGGTGTCGGCGGTGGGTTCGGGGTCACGACGGAACTGCACCGCGCCACGTTATCCGTCGCACCTGGGGACCCCGCGTGGGCCGGCCCCCCGCGGGGTCACCGGAGCCGTCCCCGCGGACGAGGTGCCCGCGGACGCCGACGACCCCGGCCGCCAGGGGCGACCGGGGTCGAGGGTGCAGTCGTGCCGGGCCCCGGGGGGCCGGCGGTCAGGCGCGGGTCAGCTTGCCCGCACGGATGCAGCTGGTGCAGGCGTTCACGCGACGGCGGGTGCCGTTGCCGATGATGGCCCGGACCGACTGGATGTTCGGGTTCCAACGACGCGGCGTCCGGCGGTGCGAGTGCGACACCGACATGCCGAATCCGGGGCCCTTGCCACACACGTCGCAGACGGCAGCCACGGTGGATCACTCCTAGAGAAGAACGTTCAGAAGGCGCGGGGACGGGTCACCCGCGCAGATTGCCTGTCCACTGTAGCCGGTCGGACCCGGCGGTGTCCGCCGGGTCCGGGGTGTCGGTGCCCACCGGTAGCCTCCGGCACGTGCTCACGGCGCTGGACGAGGCCGCGGTCGGCCGCTGGAGCCGCGCCGCCGCCAATGCGCTGCGCGCCTCCCGGGGCCGCCTCGACGAGCTCAACGTCTTCCCGGTGCCCGACGGTGACACCGGGACCAACCTCCTCCTCACGGCGCAGGCCGCCGCCGAGTCCGAGGCCGCCGGCGGCGAGGGCCCGGCGCTCACCCGGTGGGCCCGGGGCGCGGTGCTGGGGGCCCGCGGCAACTCCGGCGCGATCCTGGCGCAGCTGCTGGCCGGCCTGGCCGACCGGCTCGCGGCCCCCGGTCCGGCGCCCCGCGCGGTCGACGGGCCGGCGCTGGCCGGGGCGCTGGAGCACGCGGCGCGCAGCGCGTACGAGGCGGTCGCCGAGCCGGCCGAGGGGACCTTCCTCACCGTCGCCCGGTCCGGCGCCGAGGCGGCCGCAGCCGCCGTGCGTGAGGGGCGCGAGGCCCTGGCCGACGTCGTCCGGGCGGCCGCCGACGGTGCCCGCCGCGCCCTGCACGGCACCACCGAGCAGCTCGAGGCGCTCAGGGCGGCCGGGGTGGTCGACGCGGGCGGGGCCGGGTGGTGCGTCGTGCTCGACGCCCTCGTCGCGACGGTCACCGGTACCGAGCCCGACCGGCCCCCGCTGGCCCGGCGCACCGGGCGACCGCACCGGCACGAGCACGACGGCGTCGGCACCCACCTGCACGCCCCGGTGCCCGACGCCGGCAGCGAGGTGCAGTTCCTGCTGGCCGACTCCACCGAGGCCGCCGTCGACCGGCTGCGCGCCGAGCTGGGCTGGCTGGGCGACTGCCTGGTCGTCGTCGGCATCGACACCCCCACCGGTCGCGAGTGGAACGTGCACGTGCACGTGCACGACGTCGGGGCCGCCGTCGAGGCGGGCATCCGGGCCGGGCGCCCGCACCACATCTCCGTCACCGCGCTCGCCCCCGTGCAGGTGGCCCCCGCGCTGCCCGGCTCGCGGCTGACCATCGCCCTGGTCCCCGACGGGCCGGCGGCCGAGGGGGCCGGTGAGCTGTTCGCCGCCGAGGGCGTCGAGGTGCTCACGGTCGGGTTGCCGGTCGACGCCGACGACACCCCCGCTGTCGACCGCGTGCGCGCCGCCGTCCGCGAGGCGGCGCTCACCTCCGGCGCCGCCGACCTCGTGCTGCTGCCCGGCGACCCGTCGCTGGTCGGTCCGGTCACCCGGGCGGCGGCCCAGGTGCGGGAGGAGGGCCGCGACGTCGCGGTGGTGCCCACCCGCTCGCTGGTGCAGGGGCTGGCCGCCGTCGCCGTCGCCGATCCCCAGCTGCGCTTCGCCGACGACGTCATCGCGATGACCGAGGCCGCCTCGGCCACCCGCTGGGCCGAGGTGGTGCTGGCCACCGGTGAGGCGCTCACCTCCGCCGGGCGCTGCCACCCCGGTGACGTGCTGGGCATCGTCGAGGGCGACGTGGTCGTCATCGGCGCCGCGCAGGTGGCGGTCACCTGCGAGCTGCTGGACCGGTTGCTGGCCGGCGGCGGCGAACTGGTCACGCTGCTGGGCGGACGGCTCGCCGAGGCCGCCGCCACCCACCTGGCCGCCCGGCACCCCACCGTGGAGGTCGCCGTCCACCCGCTCGGGCAGGGGCCGCGCCCCCTGCTGATCGGTGTCGAGTGACGTGCTGACCCTCGACACCCCGCTGGCCAAGGTGGTCGGCGACCGCACCGCCAAGGCCATGGCCGAGGACCTCCACCTGCACGTGGTGCGCGACCTGGTGCGGCACTACCCCAGCCGGTACGCCCGGCGGGGGGAGATGACCGCGCTCACCGACCTGCAGGTCGGCGACCGGGTGACCGTGCTGGGTCAGGTGCGCAAGGTCGACACCCGCCCGATGCGCAACCGCCGCGGCAGCATCACCGAGGTCACGGTCGGCGACGGCGCGGGCTCGATGCGGCTGGTGTTCTTCAACCACAAGCACGCCCGCATGGTGGTCGGCGCGTGGGGCCTGTTCGCCGGCACGGTGAGCAGCTGGCACGGGCAGCTGCAGTTCAACCACCCCGACTGCCAGCTGCTCGACGAGTCCACCGACGCCGCCGAGTGGGCCTCGGCGATGCTGCCCATCTACCCGGCCAGCAAGAACGTCTCCAGTTGGGTGCTGCAGAAGTCGCTGAAGCTGGTCTTCGGCTCCCCGGAGACGGCCGACCAGCTGCTCGACGCCGACCCGGTGCCCGGCGACGTCCGGCGCCGGCACGGGCTGATGCCGCTGGCCCGGGCGATCTGGCTCAAGCACCACCCCGAGACCCCCGAGGACGTCGAGCAGGCCGACCACCGGCTGAAGTGGGACGAGGCGCTGGTCCTGCAGGTCACCCTGGCCGCCCGCCGGCGGGCCGCCGCGCTCGAGCCCGGCATCGCCCGCCCGCGCCGCGCGGGGGGTCTGGCCGACGCCGTCGACCGGGTGCTGCCCTTCCAGCTCACCGACGGGCAGCGCGAGGTCGGCGAGGCCCTGGCCGCCGAGATCGCGCGTGAGCAGCCGATGCACCGGCTGCTGCAGGGCGAGGTCGGGTCGGGCAAGACCGTGGTGGCGCTGCGCGCGATGGCCCAGGTCGTCGACGCCGGCGGCCAGGCCGCGCTGCTGGCCCCCACCGAGGTGCTGGCCGCCCAGCACGCCCGCGGCATCGCGGGGCTGCTGGGTCCGCTGGGCCGGGCCGGCGAGCTCGACGGCGACCCCGAGGGCACCCGGGTCACCCTGCTCACCGGTTCGCTGCGCGCCGCGGCCCGGCGGGCGGCGCTGGCCGAGGTGGCCGACGGCAGCGCCGGCATCGTGGTGGGCACCCACGCCCTGCTGTCCGAGGGGGTCGCGTTCGCCGACCTGGGTCTGGTCGTCGTCGACGAGCAGCACCGCTTCGGCGTCGAGCAGCGCGACCGCCTGCGCGCCAAGGGCACCCGGCCACCGCACGTGCTGGTGATGACCGCCACGCCCATCCCGCGCACGGTCGCCATGACCGTCTACGGCGACCTCGAGACCCTCACGCTGCGCCAGCTGCCCGCCGGCCGCGGCGGGGTCAGCAGCTCCGTCGTGCCGGTGGCCGAGAAGCCGGGCTGGCTGTCCCGGGCGTGGGAGCGCGTGCGCGAGGAGGTCGCCCAGGGCCGCCAGGCCTACGTCGTGTGCCCGCGCATCGGCGACGACGAGCCCGCGGCCGGTGACCAGCCCGAGGACGCCGACGGCGCGCCCGACGGCACCGACCCCGCCGCCGACCCTGCCACCGACCGACGCCCGCCGCTGGCGGTGCTCGACGTGGCCGAGGAGCTGCGCGCCGGGCCGCTGGCCGGCCTGCGGGTCGAGGTGCTGCACGGCCGGCTGACCCCGGAGGAGAAGGAGGCCCGCATGCGCGCCTTCGCCGCCCGCGAGGTCGACGTCCTGGTGGCCACCACCGTCATCGAGGTCGGGGTCGACGTGCCCAACGCGACGGTCATGGTCGTCATGGACGCCGACCGCTTCGGCGTCAGCCAGCTGCACCAGCTGCGGGGCCGGGTGGCGCGCGGCAAGCACCCGGGGTTGTGCCTGCTGGTGAGCGAGGCGTCGACGTCGTCCTCGACCGGGGTGCGGCTGGCCCAGGTGGCGGCCACCACCGACGGCTTCGAGCTGGCCCGGCTCGACCTCGAGACCCGCCGCGAGGGCGACGTCCTCGGCGCGGCGCAGTCCGGTCGCCGGTCCGGGGTGAAGCTGCTGTCGCTGCTGCACGACGAGGAGCTCATCGCCGAGGCCCGCAGCGAGGCCGCCGCCCTGCTCGAGACCGACCAGGGCCTCGCCGCGCACCCCGAGCTCGCCGCCGCGGTGGCCGCCCTCAACGCCGGCGACCGCGCGGACTGGCTGGAGCGCGCATGACGCGGATCATCGCCGGCGCTGCCCGCGGCCGGGTGCTCAAGGTGCCGGCCAGCGGCGTGCGGCCCACCGGCGACCGGGCCCGCGAGGCCCTGTTCAACTCGCTGGGCTCGCTGCTCGACCTCGACGGCGCCCGCGTGCTCGACCTGTACGCCGGGTCCGGTGCCCTCGGCCTCGAGGCGCTGTCCCGCGGCGCCGGTGAGGTGGTGCTCGTCGAGTCGGGGCCGAGGGTGCTGCCGGTGCTGCGCGGCAACGTCGCCGCGGTCGGCCTGCCCGGCGCCTCCGTCGTCGCCGGCTCCGTGCCCGCGGTCGTGGCTCGCCCGGCGGCCGCGCCCTTCGACCTCGTGCTGGCCGACCCGCCCTACGCCGTCGAGGCCGACGTCGTCACCGGGGTGCTCACCGCGCTGCACCTGGGGGGCTGGCTGGCCCCCGACGCCGTCCTCGTGGTCGAGCGGTCCGCCCGCGAGGCCGCGTGGGAGTGGCCGACACCCCTGGTCGGTCTGCGCGACCGCCGCTACGGGGAGGCCGTGCTCCGGTACGGTCGCGCAGCGTGAGGGCAGCATGAGGCGCGCGGTCTGCCCGGGTTCCTTCGACCCGGTCACGAACGGGCACGTCGACGTCATCACCCGCGCCGCTGCGCTCTACGACGAGCTGGTGGTCGCGGTGCTGGTCAACCCGGGCAAGGCGGGGTTGTTCGACGTCGACGAGCGCATGGCGCTGCTGCGCGAGGCGACGAGCGACCTCCCGGGGGTGAGCGTCGACTCGTTCTCCGGGCTGCTGGTCGACTGGTGCCGCGCGCACGACGTCCCCGTGATCGTCAAGGGTCTGCGTGCGGTCGGCGACTTCGAGTACGAGCTGCAGATGGCGCAGATGAACCGCGAGCTCGCGGGCATCGAGACGCTCTTCGTGCCCACCGCCCCGCAGGTCGGGCACCTGTCCTCCAGTCTGGTCAAGCAGATCTCCGCGTTCGGCGGGGACGTGTCGCACCTGGTGCCGCCGGCGGTCAACGCCCGGCTGGTGGCCCGGCGCGGGGAGCAGGGGGCGTCGTGACCGAGGTCGTGTACCGGCTATACGAGGTCGTCGACGAACTGGCGTCGGTGATCGAGAACGCGCGCAGCGTGCCCATGTCCTCCTCGTGCATGGTGCCCCGCGACCTGGTCCTCGACCTGCTCGACGACCTGCGCGAGGGGCTGCCCGAGGAGGTGCAGCAGGCCGGCGCGATCGTCGAGCAGCGCACCGAGATCCTCGAGCAGGCCCAGGCCGAGGCCGAGCGGCTCACCGGCCGCACCCGCACCGAGGCCGAGCAGGTCGTGGCCACCGCCCGTCGCCAGCGCGACGAGCTCATCGGCACCGCCCGCCGCCAGCGCGACGAGCTCATCACCCAGGCCCAGGCCGAGGTCGAGGACCTGCTGTCGCGCGCCGAGGCCGAGGCCGACCGCATCCTGGCCGAGGCCGAGCGCCAGCAGGCCGAACTGCTGGCCGACGCCCGCGCCGAGCACGCCACGATCGTCGCCGCCGGGCAGGCCGAGCACGACCGGCTGATCGCCGAGACCGAGGTCTACCGCGGCGCGGTGGCCCGCTCCGACGCCCTCGGCGAGCAGACCGCCGCCGAGGTCGCCCGCATGCGGGCCGAGGTCGACGAGTACGTGGACAGCCGCCTGGCCGACTTCGGCACCACGCTGGGCCACATGGTGCGCTCGGTCGAGGCTGCACGCAGCCAGCTGCGCCAGCCCTGACCCCGTCCACCGGCGACCGAACCCCGGTGTAACCTGGGCTGCTCCCGCATGCAGTGCACTGCACGCCCTGCGGTGACCCCGACCCCGAGCACAGAGAATCCGCCATGCCTGCTGCCCCCTCGCACCGCCGAGGCGCCGCGTCCACCGACGCCCGGCGCCCGGGTGGCGACCCCTGGAAGGTCGACCTGCGCGAGCTCGGTCGCCGCGCCGGGTCGATGCGCGACTGGGAGAAGACCCTGCCGGCCCCGGCCGGGTGGGGCGTGGAGATGATCGGCGCCCCCGAGGGCGCGCCCGTCGAGCTGCACCTGCGCCTGGAGTCGGTCATGGAGGGCGTGCTCGTCTCCGGCGAGGTCGACGTCCCCGTCGCCGGTCAGTGCGCCCGCTGCCTCGAGCCGGTCGAGGACACCCTGCACCTCGACGTGCAGGAGCTGTTCGCCTACGAGGGCAGCACCACCGAAGCCACCAGCGAGGAGGACGAGGTCCGCCGCATCGACGGCGAGCACCTCGACCTCGCGCCGCTGGTCCGGGACGCCGTCGTCCTGACCCTGCCGCTCTCGCCCACCTGCACCCCGGACTGCTCGGGTCTGTGCGTCGACTGCGGCCAGCGCATCGACGACCTCCCGGCGGACCACTCGCACGAGGTGCTCGACCCACGCTGGGCCGGGCTCGCCGACCGTTTCACCCCATCGAAGGAGAACTGACCGTGGCTGTCCCGAAGAGGCGCATGTCGCGCTCGAACACCCGCTCGCGCCGCTCGCAGTGGAAGGCCACGGCCCCCACGCTCGCGCCGTGCCCGAACCGCGCCTGCGGTGAGCTCAAGCCCCCGCACATCGCGTGCCCGACCTGCGGCCAGTACGACGGCCGCCAGGTCATCGCGGTCTGAGACCGTCGCTCGCACGAACCGTCGTGACCGGCGACCCCAGCACCCCCGGGGGGCCCGAGCACGCCGACCAGGCCGCCGATTGGCTGCGTGACGCCCTAGGCGTCACGTTGCCCGGCGGCCTGTTGGCGTTGGCCCTCACCCACCGCTCCTACGCCTACGAGAACGGCGGGCTGCCCACCAACGAACGCCTGGAGTTCCTGGGCGACTCGGTGCTCGGCCTCGTGGTGACCGACGAGCTGTACCGCAGTCAGCCCGACCTGCCCGAGGGCCAGTTGGCCAAGCTGCGGGCCTCGGTGGTCAACATGACCTCCCTGGCCGGCGTCGCCCGCTCGCTGGGGCGCGGCGGCCTCGGCCCGCACCTGCTGCTCGGCCGCGGGGAGTCGGCGACCGGCGGGCAGGACAAGGACTCGATCCTCGCCGACGCCCTCGAGGCGCTGCTGGGGGCGATCCACCTGGGGCTGGGTCTGGACACCGCTGCGGCGATCGTGCACCGGCTGTTCGACCCGCTGCTGGTCGAGTCCGCGACGATGGGCGCCGGGCTGGACTGGAAGACCAGCCTGCAGGAGCTCGGCGCGGCCCAGGGCCTGGGTGCCCCGGTGTACCGCATCGAGGCCGAGGGCCCCGACCACGCCAAGACCTTCACCGCGACCGTCCTGCTGGCCGACCGTCCCCGGGGCGACGGCCACGGCCGCACCAAGAAGGCCGCCGAGCAGATGGCCGCGCAGAACGCCTGGCGCGCCCTGTCGGCGACCACGACCGGCCGGGGCTGAACCGTGCCGGAGCTGCCCGAGGTCGAGGTCGTGCGCCGTGGGCTCGAGCGCTGGGTCGCCGGCCGCACCGTGGCCACCGTCGAGGTGCTGCACCCGCGCGCGGTCCGCCGGCACCTCGAGGGGGTCGAGCACTTCGTCGCCGACCTGACCGGTTCCACCATCACCGCCGCCCACCGGCGCGGCAAGTACCTGTGGCTCCCGCTGGCCCGCGACGGCGTCGCCACGGGGCGGGTGCTGGTCGCCCACCTGGGCATGAGCGGGCAGCTGCTCGTCGAGAAGCCCACCGAGCCGCGCGAGAAGCACCTGCGGGCCCGGTTCACCTTCACCGACGGCGGTCGCGAGCTGCGCTTCGTCGACCAGCGCACCTTCGGCGGCCTGGCCACCGAGGACGCCGGGGACGACGGCCTGCCGGTGCGGGTCGCGCACATCGCCGTCGACCCGCTCGCCGACGACTTCGACGCCGACGCCTTCGCCGCGGCCCTCCGCCGGCGCCGCACCGAGGTGAAGCGGGCGCTGCTGGACCAGACCCTCATCGGCGGGGTGGGCAACATCTACGCCGACGAGTCGCTGTGGCGGGCCCGGCTGCACGGCGCCCGGCCCACCGACAAGCTCACCCGCCGCCAGGTCGACGACCTGCTCGAGGGCATCCGCGACGTGCTGGGCGAGTCGCTGGCCCAGGGCGGCACCTCGTTCGACTCCCTGTACGTCGACGTCAACGGCCAGAGCGGGTACTTCTCGCGGTCGCTGGCGGTCTACGGCCAGCTCGACCGCCCGTGCCCGCGGTGCGGCACCCCGATCCGCCGGGAGTCGTTCATGAACCGCTCCAGCTACAGCTGCCCCGTGTGCCAGCCGCGACCGCGAGCGGTCCGTGGGGACGGCCCGCGCCCGCGGCGGTCGTGACCCGGCGGGTGGTCGCCCTCGTCTCGGGCGACGTGCAGGGGGTCGGGTACCGCTGGTTCGTGCGCGGCCAGGCCGGCGACCGCGGGCTCGCCGGGTCGGCGACGAACCTGCCCGACGGCCGCGTCGAGGTGGTGCTGGAGGGCCCGGACGACGACGTCCACGCGGTCCTGGAGGCGCTGACCGGTCCGTCGGCACCCGGCGCACCGCGGGACGTCGTCCTCACCGACCACGACCCGACCGGGTCGACGGGCTTCACCACCGCCTGAGCCCGTCGTCCCCGTGTGACGGACATGACCGCCCCCGTCGCGGTGACGGCCCCGTCCGGTCCGTTGACCTGCGACCGGGGGGCTGTCACCCTGGCAGCACCAGCCCGGCCCCGCCGTCCCGGCCAGCACGCCCGGACGCGGCCGGACCACCCCCGCACCTCGAAAGGCCGTTGTCGTCATGGCCAAGGCCCTGTTCGGTTCCGTCGTCGCCCCCAGCCAGCTGCGGGCGGCCGAGGAGATCGCCGCCCTGCGCGCCCGGGTCCGCACGCTGGAGGCCGAGGTCGCGCAGCTGCGGGCCGAGCGCGACGACCGCATCGCCCACGAGCTGCTGACGATGGCCCACCCCGAGGCCGAGCCCGCCCTGGCCTGAACGCCGTCCCCCGGTGCTGACCCCGGGGGATGTCGGTGCCCGTCCCTAAGCTCTGACCTGTGCACCTGTCGAGCCTGACGCTCAAGGGCTTCAAGTCCTTCGCGTCGGCGACGACCCTCCGGCTCGAGCCGGGCATCACCGCGGTCGTGGGCCCGAACGGCTCGGGCAAGTCCAACGTCGTCGACGCCATCGCCTGGGTGCTCGGCGAGCAGGGCGCGAAGAGCCTGCGCGGCGGCAAGATGGAGGACGTCATCTTCGCCGGCACGGCCGGCCGGCCGGCGCTGGGCCGGGCCGAGGTGACCCTCACCATCGACAACGCCGACGGCGCGCTGCCCATCGACTACACCGAGGTGGCGATCACCCGCCGCATGTACCGCTCCGGCGAGAGCGAGTACGAGATCAACGGCGACAAGGTGCGCCTGCTCGACGTGCAGGAGCTGCTCAGCGACTCCGGCATCGGGCGCGAGATGCACGTCATCGTCGGGCAGGGGCAGCTCGACGCCGTCCTGTCGGGGCGGCCGGAGGACCGGCGCGGGTTCATCGAGGAGGCCGCCGGCGTCCTCAAGCACCGCAAGCGCAAGGAGAAGGCGCTCCGCAAGCTCACCGCGATGCAGGCCAACCTCGACCGGCTCGCCGACCTCACCACCGAGCTGCGCCGCCAGCTCAAGCCGTTGGGTCGGCAGGCCGAGGTGGCCCGCCGGGCGGCGGGCATCCAGGCCGACCTGCGCGACGCCCGGCTGCGGCTGCTGGCCGACGACCTCGTCGCCCTGCGGTCGGCGCTGGACTCCGACGTCGCCGACGAGACCGCGGCCCGCGAGCAGCGCGCCCGGGTCGAGACCGAGCTCGCCGGGGCGGCCGGTCGGCAGGCGGGCCTGGAGGGCGCTCTCGCTGCCGACGCACCCGCGCTGGCCGCGGCCCAGGACACGTGGTTCCGACTCTCGACGCTGGGCGAGCGGTTCCGCAGCACCGCGCAGCTGGCCGCCGAGCGGCACCGCCACCTGTCGGCCCCGGTCGCCACGAGCAGCGGCCGGGACCCCGACGCCCTCGACGCCGAGGCGGGCCGCGTCGAGGCCACCGAGGTCGAGCTGGCCGAGCAGCTGGCGGCCGAGCGCGCCCGGCTGGCCGCGGCGACCGGGGCCCGCACCGGGCTCGACGCGGACCTGGCCGTCGCCGAGCGCGAGCTGGTCGCTGCGGCCCGGGCACTGGCCGACCGCCGCGAGGGCCTCGCCCGGCTCTCCGGCCAGGTCGCCGCGGCGCGCAGCCGGGTGAGCGCCGGGGAGGCCGAGGTCGAGCGGGCGCGGGAGGCAGCCGACGGCGCGGCATCCCGCGTCGAGGCCGCCGAGCAGGCACTGGCCGGGGCGCACCCGGCCGAGACGACGGCCGAGCGGGCCCTCGAGGGCAGTGGGGACGACGACGCCGGCCCGGCCGTCGCCGCCCACGAGGCCGCCCGCGCCGCCCAGGTCGAGGCCGCCCGGGTGGTCGCCGAGCTGGCCGACGCCGAGCGCGTCGCAGAGCGCGAGCGCGGTGCCGCCCGGGCCCGGCGCGACGCCCTGGCGCTGGGCCTGGCGCCCGTCGACGGCGCCGCCGCGGTGCTCGCCGGTGCCGCGGACGGCCAGCTCGGCGGGGTCGCCGGCCCGCTGGCCGAGCAGCTGACCGTGCACCCCGGGGACGAGGTCGCCGTGGCCGCCGCGCTGGGCGGGCTGGCCGAGGCGGTCGTCGTGACCGCGCCGCGCGCCGCCGCCGACGCCCTCGCGCACCTGGCCGACACCTCCGGTGGCCGGGTGGCCCTCGTCGTCGCCGGTGCCGACGGGGCCGGCGGGGACGACGCACGCGAGGACGGGGCAGGCGAGGGGGCGGGTCGCCCGGCGCTGCCGGCCGGGGCGCGGTGGGCGCTCGACCTGGTCACCGGCCCGCCGCACCTGGGCCCCGGGCTGGCGCGGGCGCTGGCGGGCACCGTCGTCGTCGCCGACCTCGACGCCGCCGTCGCCGTGGTGAGCGCCGAGCCGGGGCTGCGGGCCGTCACGGCCACCGGCGACGTCCTGGCCGCCGACCGGGCGCTCGGGGGGCAGCCCGACGCGCCCTCCGGTCTGGAGGTGCGGGCCCGGGTCGAGGCCGCCGAGGCACAACTGGCCCGGGCGACCACCCACGCCGCAGAGCTGGCGGGGCAGCTCGCCCGCTCCCGCGAGGTGCACCGCGAGGCCGGGCTCGCGGTCGAGGCCGCCGCTGCGTCCCGACGCGACGCCGAGCGGGCCCGCGCCGCGCGTGAGCGCGAGCTCGCCGGCCTCACCGCGGACCTCCGCTCCGCCACGGCCGAGGCCGAGCGCGCCGACGCCGCCCGGGTGCGCGCAGAGCAGGGGCTGGAGCAGGCCGGGGAGGCGCTGGCCGCGCTCGCCGACCGGCTGGCCGTCGCCGAGGCCGAGCCGGTGGCCGAGGAGCCCTCCCCGGCCGAGCGCGACCGGCTGCGTGCCGAGGTCGCCGCGCTGCGCGCCGCCGAGACCGAGGCGCGGCTGGCCGTGCGGACCGCCGAGGAGCGCGCCCGGTCGCTGCAGGGGCGCGCGGAGTCGCTGCGCCGGCAGGCCCGGCAGGAGCGGGCCGCCCGCGAGCGCGCCGAGCAGGCCCGGCGCACCCGGGTCCGCGGCGCCGCGGTGGCCGCCGAGGTGCGGGCCGGGGCCGAACGGGCGCTGGCGCTGCTGGGCACGTCGCTCGGGCTGGCCGTCGCCGAACGCGACGCGCTCGCCGCCGCCCGCACCGGCCGGGAGGCCGAGCTGCTCGCCGTCCGCACGCGGGTGCGCGAGCTGACCGCCGACCTCGACCGGCTGACCGACGAGGTGCACCGCGACGAGGTGGCCCGCGCCGAGCAGCGGCTGCGCATCGAGACGCTGGAGACCCGGGCGGTCGAGGAGCACGGCATCGAGCTGGCCGAGCTGGTCGCCGAGTACGGCCCGGCGGCCCCGGTGCCACCCAGCGCGCCGCAGGTGGCCGCCGCCGAGCAGGCCGGCGACCCGGCTCCCGACCCGGTGCCCTACGTGCGGGGGGTGCAGGAGCGTCGTGCCGCCGCGGCCGAGCGCGACCTCGCCGCGCTCGGCCGGGTGAACCCCCTGGCGCTGGAGGAGTTCGCCGCGCTCGAGGAGCGCAGCGCGTTCCTCACCACCCAGCTGGAGGACCTCCGGGCCACCCGGCGCGACCTGCTGACGGTGGTGCGCGAGGTCGACGACCGCATCCACGAGGTCTTCGCCGCCGCCTTCGCCGACGTGCAGCGCGAGTTCGAGCAGGTGTTCCAGACCCTGTTCCCCGGGGGTGAGGGCCGGCTGACGCTCACCGACCCCGACGACATGCTCACCACCGGTGTGGAGGTCGAGGCCCGCCCGCCGGGCAAGAAGGTCAAACGGCTGTCGCTGCTGTCGGGGGGCGAGCGGTCGCTGACCGCCGTGGCGCTGCTGGTGGCCATCTTCCGCGCCCGGCCCTCACCGTTCTACGTGCTCGACGAGGTCGAGGCGGCCCTCGACGACGTCAACCTCGGCCGCCTGCTCACCCTGGTCGAGCAGCTGCGCGGCACCTCGCAGCTCATCGTGATCACCCACCAGAAGCGCACGATGGAGATCGCCGACGCGCTCTACGGCGTCTCGATGCGCGGCGACGGGATCACCGGCGTCATCTCCCAGCGGCTGCGGGCCCCGGCATGAGGAGCGGCCGCGTCGACCTGGACGCACTGCTGCTGCCCGGCCAGCGGTACGTGCACCGGTACGGCAGCCCGCCGTGGGAGCCCGAACGGGTCGGGGTGCTCACCGTCCTCCTGCCGCTGGCGGCGCGGGCGGCTGCTCAGCTGCTGCAGCGCTCGCCGAAGCTCTACCCGCACGTGGTCGACGGAGTGCGCCGCTGGGACACGCTGGGGTGGCCCGTGGTCAGCTGGGACCCCCGCGGCGACCTGGGACCCGACGGCGACGTCGTCCTGCTGCTGGTGGACGGGAGGCTCGGCGGGTGGCGCAACGGTGCCCGGTCGTTCACCCCGTTGATGGAGCTGCGCACCCCGCACGCGTACCGCGAACCGCTGGACGCCGACCACCTGCGGTGGATCTGCGACGGCATCCTGAGCACCCTGTGGCACCACGGGTGCAGCGACGAGGAGATCCGGGCGGTGGCCCTGCCCCGCACGGTCGCCGAGGGCGACGACGAGCGCGATCAGGCCTGGCGCACCCGCGAGCGCACCGAGGCGGACCTGGCGCGTGAACGCGACGACCTGGCGCGGCGGGCCGAGGCCGCACGCATCCCCGACGTCTGGCCCTGATCGCGCTCAGGTGCCCGGGCGGCGCCAGGTGCCGTGGTGGGCGTCCTGGCCGCGCGGGGTGGCACCACCCAGCAGCTGCTGGCTCTCCCGCCGGCGGACCTCCCACCGGCGCGAGCTCGCGTCGGCACCCATCGTCGCCCCGCTGAGCGGGGTGGCACCGCGGCGGCGCGCATCCCGGTCGAACCACCAGGCGACCAGCAGCAGCCCACCGACGAGCAGTCCGATCGCCGTCCACACCAGCACGGTCATCGCGGTGCCTCCTGTCGCGGGGTCCGTGCAGCGTCGCACGACCGGGGCGGCTCAGCCCAGCTCGAGGTCGACCTGCAGGGGGTGGTGGTCCGAGCACCGCGAGCCGTCCAGGACGGCGGCCCCGGTCACCCGTACCTCGGGGGAGACCCAGACCTGGTCGATGCGCAGCCGGGGGCGCCGGGCCGGGTGGGTGAGCCCGAGGTCGCGCTTCCACAGCTGCCAGCCCGGGGCCTGGTCGTGGCGTCGGCCGGCCCGGGACCAGGCGTCGGCGAGCCGGCTGCGCAGCGGGGTCAGCTCGGCGGCGGCCGCCCCGCAGTTGAGGTCCCCCGCGACGACCGCGGCCCGCCCCGGTGCGGGCAGCAGGTCCACCAGGGCCTGGGCCTGGGCGGCCCGGGAGCGGGCGGAGTCGCTGGAGAGGTGGGTGGCCACCACGGTCAGCGCCCCGCCGGCCACGACCAGGTCGGCGCGCAGCGCAGCGCGGGGCTCGCCCTCGCCCGGCAGCCGGTGCGCGGCGTCGTCGGCCACGGGCAGCCGCGTCAGCAGCGCGTTGCCGTACCGCTTGGCCGGGCCCTCGGCCCGCTGCTTCTCGATGGCCGAGGCCCACACGAGCTCGCGGCCCAGCGCGCGGGCCAGCAGGTCGGCCTGGTCGACGCCCTGGCTGCGGGGGCCGAACGTGCGGTCGACCTCCTGCAGGCAGACGACGTCGGGGTCGGCCGCGGCGAGCACGGCGGCGATGCGCTCGAGGTCGTGCCGGCGGTCGTCACCGACCCCGTGGTGGATGTTGAACGTGACCAGGCGGACGGACGGCACACCCCAGCTTCCCAGGCGGGATCCGGGCCGGGCGGGTTGCATGGCCGGCATGCGCATCTTCTTCACCGGCGGCTCGGGCAAGGCCGGCCACCACGTGGCCCCGTTCCTCGCCGAGCAGGGCCACGAGGTCACCAACGCCGACCTCACCCCGCTGGGCCACGAGGGGATCGCCGACCTTCGGGTCGACCTCACCGACCTCGGCCAGGTGTACTCGGCGCTGGCCGGTGCTGCCCGGGCGTCCGAGCTCGAGGGCCCCGCCGTCCCCGCGTACGACGCCGTCGTCCACTTCGCCGCGATCCCGGCGATCCTGTTCGCCCCCGACGCCACCACCTACGCGACCAACATCCTCAGCACCTACAACGTGCTCGAGGCGGCCACCCGGCTGGGCATCGGCAAGGTCGTGTTCGCCTCCTCGGAGACCACCTACGGGATCTGCTTCGCCCAGGGCGAGCGGAAGCCGCTGTACGTGCCGGTCGACGAGGAGCACCCCACCGTGCCCGAGGACTCCTACGCCATGAGCAAGGTCGCCGGCGAGGTGACGGCCCGGTCGTTCCAGGCCCGCAGCGGTGCCGACGTCTACGGGCTGCGGATCAACAACGTGATCGAGCCGCACGAGTACGAGCAGCTGTTCCCGGCGTTCCTCCAGGACCCGGCGCTGCGCCGGCGCAACCTGTTCGCCTACATCGACACCCGCGACCTCGGGCAGATGGTGCAGCGCTGCCTCACCACCGACGGCCTGGGCTACGAGGTGTTCAACGTGGCCAACGCCGACATGTCGGTCGCGGCCACCGCGGACGAGGTGCGCGAGCGGTTCTACGACGGGGTCGAGCAGCGCCGTCCGATGGGCCCCGACGAGACCTTCTACTCCATCGAGAAGGCCCGCCGGCTGCTCGGCTACGAGCCCCAGCACTCGTGGCGCGACGTGCTGGGGTGACCCTCAGGCCAGCTCGGTGTCCAGCACCCGGGTGAAGCGCGGCCGGCCCTCGTCGTCCCGGCTGGTCGCCCACAGGCGGAACCGGGCGTCGCGGCCGGTGAGCACCAGCTCGCCGAGCTCGTTGCCGAAGAACGGCCCGGCCTGCTTGGCCCACTCCAGGCGGGTGCGCCGCACGCGGGCGGCCGTGGTGATCGACCCCGTGATCGCCCGGGCCCACCGGCTCCAGCCGATGCGGAAGCCCACCTCGATGGCGTGCGGGGCCTTGTTGTGCAGCGGCGAGACGGTCAGCTGGTGCACCCGGCTGGTCAGCCCGCCGGGGGAGACCAGCTCGGCGGCGTAGGCGTGGTGGACGTCGCCCGAGAGCACCAGCACCGTCGCCGGCGCCCGGCCGGCCTCGCCCCGGGCCACCGACACCAGGGCGCGGCCCAGCCGCTCGAAGGACTGCCCGAACGCCGCCCAGTGCTCCAGGTCGGCGGCCTGGCGGAGCTTCTCGGCCAGCCGGCCGACCAGCCGGCCGTGGTGGCGCACCGCCAGCGTCTCGTCCCACCGTTCGACGTCGTGGATGGCGTGCGGCAGCAACCACGGCAGCGAGGTGCCGACCAGCACGTGGTCGACGCCGTCGGCGGCGGCCTCGCGCAGCGCGTCCTCGACCCAGGTGAACTCGGTGTCGTCGAGGATCTGCCGGTCGTGCTCGGCGAGCACCCGCCCGGCTCGGCTGTCGACCATGACCAGCCGCACGTGGTCCCAGTGCCGCACGTAGCTCCACCGGAAGGCGGTGGGGTCGCCGTCGGCGCCCTCGGCCATCGCGGTGAGCATCGGCCCGGCGTCGTCGTGCCCCTGCATCGCCTGCCAGGTGGCGTTGTCGGCCAGCTCGGCCGGCGACAGGTTGCCCAGGTGCTGGTAGACGAAGTAGCTGGTCAGCCCACCGGTGATCCGCGTGCGCCACCAGGGTTCGCCCTCGATGCCCGCCCGCCACGCGGCCGAGGTGTTCCAGTCGTCGATCATCTCGTGGTCGTCGAAGATCATCGCCGACGGGATGGTCGACAGCAGCCAGCGCACCTCGGGGTCGCCCCAGGACTCGCGGTAGAGCCGCGTGTACTCCTCGAAGTCCGCGGCCTGGGGGCCCGGCGGCAACGAGAGGTCACGGCGCGACGCCATCCAGGCCTGCGTCGCCGGGGTCGTCTCGTCGGCGTACACCTGGTCACCCAGCAGCACCAGGGCGTCGGGCCACTCGCGCTCGGGGGTGCCGGCCAGCTGTGCTGCGTAGCAGTCCAGCGCGTCGGGCGGGATGCCGTCGCGGGCGTCGACCGAGGCGGGGGTGGCGTACCGGCACGACCCGAAGGCGATGCGGAAGGCGCCGGCGCCACCGGGCGTGCGGATCCGGCTCGGCGGGAACGCGCTGTGCCGCGGCGGCCAGACCTGGTGCTCGTCCAGGTGCACCTCGTACGGCGTGGTGCTGCCCGGGGCCAGCCCCTCGACGACGACCAGGGCGAAGTGGTGCCCGCCCACCGTGAACGTGCGCGCAGCTGCGTCCAGCACGCGCACGGTGCAGGGGCGGTCGGTCTCCACCCAGACGGTCGCCGACACGGGGTCGACGTGCCGCAGCAGCGGGCCGAGCACGAGTCGCGGCGCGTCGGGTGCCGTCGTCCTGTCCACGCCGACAGCTTCGCCCACCGCGGCAGGTGGTGCCCGACGCGGGCTGGGAGACTGGACGGCATGGAGTTCGTGATCATCGCCGTCGCGATCGTCGTCGTCGCGCTGCTGGCCGTGGTCGGCCTGCTCGTGGGCCGCGGCCGCCGCACCACCCGCCTGGACGACGACGCCGCGCAGTCGCTCGGCCGGGGCACCACGCTGACCCGGCCCACGGACGACGCACCCCCCGCCGCGCCCCCGCTGACGGTCCCGCCGCTGGGCACCGAGGACGTCGCCGTCCCGCCGGTGGACCTCCCGCCCGCGCAGCCCGAGCCCGGGCTGGTGTTCGAGACCCCGCCGCCCTCGGCCGGCCGACTGGTACGGCTGCGCAGCCGGCTGGCCCGCTCGCAGTCCTCCCTGGGCCGCGGCCTGCTCACCGTGCTGTCGCGGGAGAAGCTCACCGAGGACGACTGGGAGGAGATCGAGGAGACGCTGCTGGCCGCCGACGTCGGAGTGGCCGCGACCACCCAGATCGTGCAGCGGCTGCGCACCCAGTCGCTGGTGCTGGCCACCGGCGACGGCCCCGCGCTGCGCGAGCTCCTGGTGACCGAGCTGACCGCGGTCCTGGGCCCCGACCTCGACCGCTCGCTGGCCACCGACCACGACCTCGACCGCCCCGCGGTGGTGCTCGTGGTGGGCGTCAACGGTGCCGGCAAGACCACCACCTGCGGCAAGATCGCCCGGGTGCTGGTGGGCGATGGCCGCAGCGTGCTGCTGGGGGCGGCCGACACCTTCCGCGCCGCCGCGGCCGACCAGCTCGAGACCTGGGGCGAGCGGGTGGGTGTGCCCACCGTGCGCGGGGCCGAGGGCGGTGACCCCGCGTCGGTGGCCTTCGAGGCCGTCAAGACCGGGCGCGCCGCGGGGGTGGACGCCGTGCTGGTGGACACCGCGGGCCGGCTGCACACCAAGAGCGGCCTCATGGACGAGCTCGGCAAGGTCAAGCGGGTCGTGGAGAAGCAGAGCCCGGTCGACGAGGTGCTGCTGGTGCTCGACGCCACGACGGGTCAGAACGGCGTCGTGCAGGCCCGGGTGTTCACCGAGGCCGTCGCGGTCACCGGCGTGGTGCTCACCAAGCTCGACGGCACCGCCAAGGGCGGCATCGTCGTCTCGGTGCAGCGCGAGCTGGGCATCCCGGTGAAGCTGGTCGGGCTGGGGGAGGGCGCCGACGACCTGGCCCCCTTCGAGCCCCGCGCCTTCGCCGAGGCCCTGGTCGGCCCGGGCGTGTGACGGGTCAGGCGGAGTAGCGCTCCTCGACGCGGCCGTAGCGCCAGACGGCGAGCGCCACCCCCCAGGTGAGGGCGAACAGGCCGACGATGCCGAAGCCGACGTAGTCCAGGTCCCACGAGGCCAGCCAGGCCAGCGGGCCCGCGGTGATCCCGAAGCGCTCGACCAGCAGGCCGATCAGCACCAGCGAGCCGACGCCCAGGGCCACGGTCACCGACAGCACCGTCACCGTGAGGTTGTAGAAGACCTTGCGCACGGGCTTCACCAACGCCCAGCCGTAGGCCCGGGTCATGAGCACGCCGTCGGCGGTGTCGAACAGGCTCATCCCCGCCATGAACAGCACCGGCAGCACGACGATCGCGTACCAGGGCAGCACGAAGGCCGCCGACCCGGCGATGAGCACCAGGAGCCCGACCTGGGTGGCGGTGTCGAAGCCCAGCCCCATGAGCAGTCCGACGGGGTAGAGGTGCCACGGCTTGGACACCCGGCGGGTGACCCGGCCGAGCACGCGGGCCATGAACCCGCGGTTGTGCAGGTGGTGCTCCAGCGCGGCCTCGTCGAGCGTGCCCGAGCGCATGCCGCGCAGCACCTTGGCGATGCCGACGACGGCGACCAGGTTCATGAGGCCGATGACCAGCAGGAACGCCCCGGCCACCAGGGTGCCGACCAGGCCGAGCACCTGCGCCGCGCTCGAGTCGCCGTCCTGGATGACCCCGGCGACCGACTGCACGCCGACGGCCAGCAGCACGCTGGCGACCAGCACGACGCTGGAGTGCCCGAGGGAGAACCAGAACCCGGTGCTGACCGCGGGGGTGCCGTCGCCGACCAGCTTGCGGGTGGTGTTGTCGATCGTGGCGATGTGGTCGGCGTCGAAGGCGTGGCGCACGCCGAGCAGGTAGGCGGTCAGCCCGACGCCGACGCCCAGCACCCCGGCGCTGCCGAGGTCCAGGCGCTGCGGGGCCACGGCCAGCACGAGCACACCCCAGCCGAGCACGTGCAGGCCGACGACGACCGCGGCCATGGTGGTGATGCTGCGCTTGTCCCGGCGGGTGAACCCCCGCGTCGCGGGCGCGTCCAGGGTGGAGGTCACGGGCGGACCTTAGTGCGAAGAGGTTGCAGTTGCCCACGGGAGCCCCCGGCGGCCGGGCCGCGCAACAGCCCCGCAACACAGGAGGGCGACACGCGCACGGGAGTTCACGGGTGCGAAACACGTGTGCGCCGCATCCGGAAACACGGGGTCGGCACCGTATCGGCACACCCCCGACGCGGCCGATGGGCCCACGACAGTGATCTGGAGGTTGCCGTGGTCAACACCGGCGACACCGCCTGGATCCTCACCAGCGCGGCTCTCGTGCTGCTGATGACCCCGGGCCTCGCGCTCTTCTACGGCGGCATGGTCCGCGCCAAGAGCGTCCTCAACATGATGATGATGAGCTTCGGCGCCGCCGCGCTCATCAGCGTGCTGTGGGTGCTCTACGGCTACTCGATCGCTTTCGGCAACGACGTCGGCGCCGGTCTGCTGGGCAACCCCACCGAGTTCCTGGGCCTCAAGGGCCTCATGGAGGACCTCACCACCGACGCCGGTGGCTACCCGGTCATGGCCTTCGTCGGCTTCCAGGCCGTCTTCGCCATCATCACCGTGGCCCTGATCTCGGGTGCCATCGCCGACCGCGCCAAGTTCGGCGCCTGGATGGTCTTCGCCGGCGTCTGGGCCACGATCGTCTACTTCCCGATCGCGCACTGGGTCTTCGACTTCACCCTGACCGACGACGACGGCACCGTCACCCACGTCGGCGGGTGGATCGCCAACAACCTGGCCGCGATCGACTTCGCCGGCGGCACCGCGGTGCACATCAACGCCGGTGCGGCGGGCCTGGCCCTAGCCCTGGTGCTGGGCAAGCGCCGCGGCTTCGGCCGCGAGGCCATGCGCCCGCACAACCTGCCGCTGGTCATGATCGGTGCCGGGCTGCTGTGGTTCGGCTGGTTCGGCTTCAACGCGGGCTCCGCGCTGGCCGCCAACAACACCGCCGCGGTGGTCTGGGTCAACACCCTGGTCGCCACCGGTGCGGCCGCGCTGGGCTGGCTGCTGACGGAGAAGATCCGCGACGGGCACTCGACCTCGCTGGGTGGCGCCTCCGGCGTCGTCGCCGGCCTGGTCGCCATTACCCCCGCCTGCTCCGCGGTCTCGCCGATCGGCGCGATCATCCTGGGCGTCCTGGCCGGTGTGCTCTGCGCCCTGGCCGTGGGCCTGAAGTACCGCTTCGGCTACGACGACTCGCTCGACGTCGTCGGCGTCCACCTGGTCGGTGGCCTCTGGGGCACCGTCGCCATCGGCTTCCTGGCCGACCCCGACGCCCCCGCCGGCGTCGAGAGCCTCCTCTACGGCGGCAGCGTCGACCAGCTGTGGCGCCAGGTGGTCGGCGCGCTCGCCGTCCTCGTGGTCTCCTTCGTGGTCACGTACGTCATCGGGCTCGTCATCGAGAAGACGATGGGCTTCCGCATCACCGAGGAGGACGAGGTCGCCGGCATCGACCAGGTCGTGCACGCCGAGTCCGGGTACGACTTCACCAGCCTGAGCGGTGGGAGCGGGTCCGCCCTCCACCAGGCCACCACCGCCAAGACCGTGGAGGGTTCGCACTGATGAAGCTGGTCACCGCGATCGTCAAGCCGTTCAAGCTCGACGACGTCAAGAACGCCCTGGAGCTCATCGGCATCGCCGGGCTCACCGTCAGCGAGGTGCAGGGCTTCGGCCGGCAGCGCGGGCACACCGAGGTCTACCGCGGTGCGGAGTACCAGGTGGACTTCGTGCCCAAGGTGCGCATCGAGGTCGTCGTCAGCGAGCACGACGCCGCCCGCGTCGTCGACGCGGTCGTCGAGTCGGCCTCCACCGGCCAGATCGGCGACGGCAAGGTCTGGGTCACCACGATCGACGAGATCGTGCGGGTCCGCACCGGCGAGCGCGGGGCCGACGCCCTGTAGCCGGTCTCTGCACGTCGGCGTCGGCCGGGGTGGTGGGTCCTCCACCGCCCCGGCCGACCTCGTCCCCAGCCCCTGCTCCCGTGAGAGGTGCCCCGTGGCCGATGCCGTCCCCGCGCCCGCCGTCCCCGCCCCGTCCCCGGCCGACCTCGCGGCGCTGTCCCGCCCCGAGCGGGTGACCGCGCTGGACACCTGGCTCACCGGCCTGCTGGACGCCGCCCTCGCCGCGGCCCCGCACCCGACCGGCCGACGCGGCCAGCCGGCCCCGCCGCCGGGCACCGGTGTCGCGCTGGTCGCCGTCGGCAGCCTGGGACGGCGTGAGCCGGCACCCCACGGCGACCTGGACCTCGTGCTGGTGCACGACGGGCGGGCCGGGATCGCCGAGCTGGCCAACGCGCTCTGGTACCCGATCTGGGACGCCGGGCACAAGCTGGACCACTCGGTGCGCACCGTCGCCGAGGCCGTGCAGGTGGCCGGCACCGACGTCAAGGCCGGGCTGGGCCTGCTCGACGTCCGGCACGTCGCCGGGGACGCCGAGCTGGCCACGGCCCTGCGCTCGGCCACGCTGGCGTCGTGGCGGCAGTCGGCCGGCCGGTTGCTGCCTGAGCTGCGCGACCTGCGCAGGGGCCGCAGCCGCACGGTGGGCGAGCTGGGCTTCCTGCTGGAGCCCGACCTGAAGGAGGCCTACGGCGGCCTGCGCGAGGGCCAGGTGCTGCGGGCGCTGTCGCTGGCCCAGCTGACCGACGCCGCGCCCGCCGACGCCGAGGACGCCTACCGCCTGCTGGTCGACGTCCGCGACGAGCTGCGCCGACGGGCCCGGCGCGGCACCGACGTCCTCGTGCGCCAGGAGCAGCCCGGCGTCGCGGCGGCCCTGGGCCTGCCCGACGACGACGTCCTGCTGCGGCAGGTCAGCCTGGCCGGTCGCCGGCTGGCCTTCGTCGCCGACGAGACCTGGCGCCGGGTCGACGCCGCGCTGGTGCGCCGGCCCCGGGCCCGCTACCGCCGGGTGCGCCGCGAGCCGCTGGCCGAGGGGGTCGTGCGGCACGGCGACGAGGTGGTGCTGGCCCGCGACGCCCGCCCCGCCGCCGACCCCGGGCTGGTGCTGCGCGGTGCCGCCGCGGCCGCCCACGCAGACCTGCTGCTGTCCCCGTACACGCTGCGCGTGCTGAGCGCGCACTCCCCGGCGCTGCCCGAGCCGTGGCCGGCGGAGGTGCGCTGGTCGTTCCTGCGGCTGCTGGCCAGCGGGCGCAGCGCCGTCCCGGTGCTCGAGCAGCTGGACCAGGAGGGCCTGCTCACCCGCATGCTGCCCGAGTGGGACCGGGTGCGCTCGCTGCCCCAGCGCCACCCGTGGCACCGGTTCACCGTCGACCGGCACCTGGTCGAGGCGGCCGCTGCCGCGGCCGAGCTGACCCGCGACGTCGACCGACCCGACCTGCTGCTGGTCGGCGCGCTGCTGCACGACATCGGCAAGGGGTGGCCCGGCGACCACTCCGAGGTGGGGGCAGTGGTCATCACCGAGATGGCGACCCGCATGGGCTTCACCGCCCCCGACGTCGCCGTGCTCGCGGCGATGGTGCGCCACCACCTCGTGCTGCCCGACGTCGCCACCCACCGCGACCCCGACGACCCGGCCACCATCGACCGGGTGGTCGAGGCCATCGACGGGGACGCGGCCCTGCTGCACCTGCTGCACGCCCTGGCCCAGGCCGACGGCGCGGCCACCTCCACCGCGGCCTGGTCGCCGTGGAAGGCGCACCTGGTCGCGGCCCTGGTCGGCCGGGTCGCGGCCCGGCTGGGCTCGAGCGTCGAGCCGGAGCCGGTGCTGGCCCCCGGCGACGCCCAGGTCGTGGCCCCGCCCCCGGAGATCCCCGGGCCCAGCCGCCCGGTCACCGTGGGCGTCGAGGACGTCGTCGACGGCCAGCAGGTGACCATCGGCGCGCCCGACCGACCCGGGCTGTTCAGCCTGTGCGCCGGCGTGCTGGCGCTCAACCAGCTCGACGTGCGGGCGGCCCGGGTGACCGTGGAGAACGGCTACGCCACCTCGGTGTTCGCCGTCCGGCCCCGGTTCGGGCGGGCGCCGGTGCCCGAGATCCTGGCCGACGGCGTGCGCGCGGCGCTCGAGGGCACGCTGCCCCTGGCCGAGCGGCTGGCCCAGCGCGAGCGGGACTACAGCCAGGACACCACGCGCGGCGCCCCGCCCCGGGTGGCCTGGTTCGACGCCGAGGCCACCGGGGCGGCGAACACCCTGGTCGAGGTGCGGGCCACCGACCGGGCCGGGCTGCTGCACCGGCTCACCGCGGCGCTGGCGGGGGAGGGCCTGGACGTGCGGGGGGCCACCGTCGAGACGCTGGGGGCCGACGCCGTCGACGCGTTCTACCTCGCCGACCCGTCGGGCACCCCGGTGGACGCCGGGCAGCGCGAGCGGGTCGAGCGGGCGCTGCTGCTGGCCGCGGCGGGGACGGCACCCGACCCGGCTCGGCACTGAGCACGGATACCCTGGGGAGCCCGCTGGTCCACCGCTGCTAGGGACGTGTTGTGTTCGAGACCCTCTCCGACCGGCTCGACAAGGTCTTCACGGGGCTGCGCGGCAAGGGCCGGCTCTCCGAGGCCGACATCGACGCCACCGCCCGCGAGATCCGCATCGCGCTGCTGGAGGCCGACGTCGCGCTGCCGGTCGTGCGCGAGTTCATCGGTGCGGTCAAGGAGCGTGCCCGCGGGGCCGAGGTCAGCCAGGCGCTGAACCCGGCCCAGCAGATCATCAAGATCGTCAACGAGGAGCTCGTCGGCGTCCTCGGCGGTGAGACCCGGCGCATCCGGTTCGCCAAGACCTCGCCGACGGTCATCATGCTCGCCGGTCTGCAGGGCGCCGGGAAGACGACGCTGGCCGGCAAGCTGGGCCGCTGGCTCAAGGGCCAGGGGCACACCCCGCTGCTGGTGGCCTGCGACCTGCAGCGCCCCAACGCGGTCAACCAGCTCTCGATCGTCGCCGGGCAGGCCGGGGTCGACGTCTACGCGCCGCAGCCGGGCAACGGTGTCGGCGACCCGATCCAGGTCGCCCGCGAGTCGATCGAGCACGCCCGCCGCACCATGCACGACGTCGTCGTCGTCGACACCGCCGGACGGCTGGGCATCGACGCCGAGCTGATGGCCCAGGCCGCGGGGATCCGCGACGCCGTCCAGCCCGACGAGACCCTGTTCGTCGTCGACGCGATGATCGGCCAGGACGCCGTCACCACCGCGATCGCGTTCTCCGAGGGCGTCGGCTTCTCCGGCGTCGTGCTCACCAAGCTCGACGGCGACGCCCGCGGTGGCGCCGCGCTGTCGGTCCGCGGGGTGACCGGGCAGCCGATCATGTTCGCCTCGACCGGCGAGAAGCTCACCGACTTCGACGTCTTCCACCCCGAGCGCATGGCCTCGCGCATCCTCGGCATGGGCGACGTCCTCACCCTCATCGAGCAGGCCGAGCAGGCCTTCGACGCCGACCAGGCCGAGAAGATGGCCGGCAAGCTGGCCAGCCGCGACGGCTTCACCCTCGAGGACTTCCTCGAGCAGATGATGGCGATCCGCAAGATGGGGCCGATCGCGAACCTGCTCGGCATGCTGCCCGGGGCCGGGCAGATGAAGGAGCAGCTGAAGAACATCGACGACCGCGACCTCGACCGCACCGCGGCGATCATCCGGTCGATGACCCCCACCGAGCGGGTCAACACCAAGATCATCAACTCGTCGCGCAAGGTGCGCATCGCCAACGGTTCCGGGGTCACGGTCACCGAGGTCAACGCGCTGCTCGACCGGTTCGTCCAGGCGCAGAAGATGATGGGCCAGATGGCGGGCTCGATGGGCATGCCCGGCATGGGCCCGATGTCGAAGAAGGCCCGCGGTCGCCAGCAGCAAGCGGTGGCCCGCAAGGGCAAGAAGGGCGGCAAGAAGGCCCCCGCGCGCCGGCAGATCGGCGCGGGACCCGCCATGCCCCCGGGCGGGATCCCGGGGCTGCCGCCCGGACAGGCGATGCCCGACCTCTCCAAGCTCGACTTCAGCCAGTTCAAGGACCGCTGAGCCGTGCACCTGTCGGGGGTGCTGCTGCCCGACGGTGAGCAGCGGGACCTCTGGGTCCGCGACGGGCGGATCACCTTCGAGCCGGTCCCACGGGCCGAGACCGTCTCCCGGGGCGGGTTCGTGCTGCCCGGGCTGGTCGATGCGCACTGCCACGTGGGCATCGCCCGGGGCGGCGGCCACGTGGCCGACCTCGCCGACGCCCGCGAGCAGGCGCTGGTCGAGCGCGACGCCGGGGTGCTGCTGCTGCGCGACTGCGGTTCGCCGGTGGACACCCGTGCCCTGGACGACGACCCCGACCTGCCGCGGATCCTGCGCGCCGGCCGGCACGTCGCCCGCGAACGGCGCTACATCCCCGGGCTGGCCGTCGAGGTCGAACCGACGTCGCTGGCCGACGAGGTGCGCACCCAGGCCCGGCGCGGGGACGGCTGGGTGAAGCTCGTGGGCGACTGGATCGACCGCGGCGCCGGCGACCTGGGCCCGCTGTGGCCCGACGACGCCCTGGCCGACGCGATCGCCGCCGCGCACGCCGAGGGCGCCCGGGTCACCGCGCACACCTTCGGCACCGACGCGCTGCCCGGGCTGATCCGGGCGGGCATCGACTGCATCGAGCACGGCACCGGGCTCACCGAGGAGCTGCTCGGCGAGATGGCGGCGCGCGGCACGGCCGTCGTCCCCACCCTGGTGAACGTGGAGAACTTCCCGGGGTTCGCCGAGGCGGGGGAGAAGAAGTTCCCGGCCTACGCCTCGACGATGCGGCGGCTGTACGCCTCGTCGGGCGCGGTGGTGCGGGCTGCCTTCGAGGCCGGGGTGCCGGTGTTCGCGGGCACCGACGCCGGGGGCGGGATCGACCACGGCACGATCGCCGAGGAGATCCGGGCGCTGCACGCCGCCGGTCTGCCCCGGGAGGCCGCGCTGGCGGCCGGCTCGTGGGCGGCGCGCACGTGGCTGGGCCTGCCCGGCCTGGTGGAGGGCGCCCCCGCCGACCTGGTGGTCTACGACCGCGACCCGCGCGCCGACCTCGACGCCCTGGCCGCGCCGTCCCTCACCCTCCTGCGCGGCCGGGTGGTCACGCCGTCCCGGTGATGCCCCGCGCCGTCGGCGCCAGGTCCAGCTTGAAGCCCACGTGGCTGCGGGCGAAGCCCAGGCGCTCGTAGAAGGCGTGCGCCGCGGGGCGCTGGGCGTCGCTGGTCAGCTGCACCAGCGCGCAGCCGCGGTCCCGGGCCTCGTCGACCGCCCAGCGCACCAGTGCCGACCCCAGACCCGCGGAGCGGTGGTCGCGGTGCACGCGCACCGCCTCCAGCTGGGCTCTTCGCGCTCCCTGCCCAGCCAGGGACGGCAGCACGCTCAGCTGCAGCGTGCCCACGACGGCGCCGGTGTGCTCCACGACGACCAGCAGGTGCGCCGGGTCGGCGTCGACCTCGGCGAAGGCCCGTCGGTAGGGCGCGAGGTCGTCCGGGTCCTCGCGGGTTCGGCCCATGGGGTCGTCGGCGAGCAGGGCCACGAGCGCGGGGAGGTCGTCGGCGACGGCCCGACGCACCAGGGTCGTCGGGGTGAGGGGGCGGGGGAGGTCCATCCCGTGATGGTGCGCCCGGGGGGAAACCGGTGGCGGGGGCCGGCACCGGGGCTGGGAGGATGCAGCACGTGCTCCTGACGATGTCGACCCTGTTCGTGCGCACCCTCCGGGACGACCCGGCGGACGCCGAGGTCCCCAGCCACCGCCTGCTCGCCCGCGGTGGGTACATCCGCCGCGCCGCGCCGGGCGGGTTCACCTGGCTGCCGTTGGGGTGGCGGGTGCTGCGCAACGTCGAGCGCATCGTCCGCGAGGAGATGGACGCGATGGGTGCCCAGGAGGTGCACTTCCCGGCGCTGCTGCCCCGCGAGCCCTACGAGGCGACCGGTCGCTGGACCGAGTACGGCGACAACGTGTTCCGCCTCCAGGACCGCAAGGGCGCCGACTTCCTGCTCGGCCCCACCCACGAGGAGATGTTCACGCTCCTGGTGAAGGACCTCTACGGCTCCTACAAGGACCTCCCCGTCTCGCTGTACCAGATCCAGACCAAGTACCGGGACGAGGCGCGGCCCCGCGCCGGTCTGTTCCGCACCCGCGAGTTCGTGATGAAGGACAGCTACTCCTTCGACGTCGACGACGCGGGCCTCGACCGCTCCTACGCCGCGCACCGCGAGGCCTACACCCGGGTGTTCGACCGGCTGGGTCTGGAGTACGTCATCGTCTCGGCCACCTCCGGGGCCATGGGCGGATCGCGCTCGGAGGAGTTCCTCACCCCCACCGCGATCGGCGAGGACACCTTCGTGCGCTCCGCCGGTGGCTACGCGGCCAACGTCGAGGCGGTCACCACCGTCGTCCCCGCGTCGATCCCGCTCGAGGGGCTGCCGGCCGCGCACGTCGAGGACACCCCCGACACCCCGACCATCGACACGCTCGTCGCCGTGGCCGCCGAGCTGTTCCCCGACGCCGGGTACACCGCCGCGCACACGCTGAAGAACGTCGTCGTCCAGCTGCGGCACCCCGACGGCACCGCCGAGCCGGTCGTGATCGGCCTGCCCGGCGACCGCGAGGTCGACACCAAGCGGCTCGAGGCCCAGGTCGCACCGGCCGAGGTCGAGCCCTTCACCGACTTCGCCGCGCACCCCGCGCTGATCAAGGGCTACATCGGGCCGCAGGTGCTGGGGGAGGAGTCGGCCTCGGGCATCCGCTACCTGGTCGACCCCCGCGTCGTGCCCGGCACCCGCTGGATCACCGGCGCGAACGAGCCCGGCAAGCACGTCTTCGACCTCACCGCCGGCCGCGACTTCACCTGGGACGGCACCATCGAGGCCGCCGAGGTGCGCGCCGGCGACCCCGCGCCCGACGGCTCGGGCCCGCTGGAGCTGGCCCGCGGGGTCGAGATGGGCCACGTCTTCGCGCTGGGCCGCAAGTACGCCGAGGCGCTGGACCTCAAGGTGCTCGACGAGAACGGCAAGCTGGTCACGGTGACCATGGGTTCCTACGGCATCGGGGTCTCCCGCGCCGTGGCCGCGATCGCCGAGTCCACCCACGACGAGCTCGGCCTGGTGTGGCCGCGCGCCGTCGCCCCCGCCGACGTCCACCTGGTGGCCACCGGCAAGGACGCCGCGGTCTTCGAGGCCGCGCGGTCGCTGGCCGACGAGCTGGTCGCCGCCGGGCTCACCGTGCTCTACGACGACCGGCCCAAGGTCAGCCCCGGCGTGAAGTTCAAGGACGCCGAGCTGCTCGGGATGCCGACCATCGTCACCGTCGGGCGCGGGCTGGCCGAGGGCGTGCTCGAGCTGCGCGACCGGGCCACCGGCGAGCGCCGGGACATCCCGGTCGAGGGCGCGGCCGCGGCGGTCCTCGCCGAGGTCCGCGGCTGACACCTCGGCACCGATCAGCTGGGTTCAGCTGACGCCGTCCTGGCTCACCGACCCCGATGAGCCAGGACGGCCTTCATCGAGCTGGTCGATACCCCTACCGGCCTCGCCGGTGACCACGTTCTGTCATACCCCCGACCTACCTTCGGGGCGTCCGCGTGGCGGCTCGAGGGGAGGGGGTGATGTGCCATGTCGAAGCCCCCTCAGGTGCCCAAGAAGGGCGGCGGGACGCAGGAGCGTGACCGGAACAAGGACGGCCGGTGGCGCGAGAAGCGCGACGACGCCGGCAAAAAGCGCGGGTCGTAGCGGCGGCACCGAGTGGCGGATGAGGGCTCGTCGACCGGGCGGGGAGAAACCCTCAGGCGCCACTCGGTGACCGCTCGACCAGCTCGACCTCGTAGCCGTCGGCGTCCTCGAGGTAGGCGGCCCGGTGCTCCGGGCCACCGGCGAACGGGTGCCGGTCGGGGAACAGCAGCCGCCACCCGTGCGCCGGGGCCGCCTCGACCAGCTCGCCGAGCCGGCCGGCGGCGACGTGGAACGCCAGGTGGTTCAGGCCCGGAAGGCGACGCTCGTGCTCGGTGCCCGCCAGGTCGGGGGACTTCTCCACCACCACGTAGACGTCCCCGTGCCGCCACGAGCGGCCACCGGGCCAGGACTGGAAGGGCTCCGCGCCCAGGGCGGTGAGCAGCCACCCCCACGAGCGCTCGGCGCGGGTGAGGTCGGGCACCCACAGCTCGACGTGGTGGAGCAGCATCCGGCGTCCTCCTGACGTCTGGCATGATGAGCGGTCGAACACGCGCTGCCGGCGGCCCTCTCACCGTCGCGGACCGTGTCCAGCCGCTCCGCCCCCGGACGCAACCCCACACGTCCGCCGGGGCGCAGCACCCCGAGAACTCGTACGAGGAGTACACCACCCACGTGGCCACCAAGATCAAGCTCATGCGTCTCGGCAAGATGCGCGCGCCGTACTACCGCATCGTCGTCGCCGACGCCCGCACCAAGCGCGACGGCCGGTCGATCGAGACCATCGGCAAGTACCACCCGAAGGAGGACCCCTCCTTCATCGAGGTCGACGCCGAGCGCGCCGCCTACTGGCTCGGTGTCGGCGCCCAGCCGACCGAGGCCGTGGCCGCCATCCTGCGGGTGACCGGTGACTGGCAGAAGTTCAAGGGCGAGCCGGCCCCGGCCCCCATGAAGGTCGCGGCCCCCAAGCCCGACAAGAAGGCCGCCTACGAGGAGGCCGCCCGCGCCGCCGCCGACGAGCCGGCCGCCGGTGCCACCACCCCGAAGAAGAAGGCTGCGGTCAAGGCCGACGCCACCCCCGAGGCCGAGGCCAAGCTGGCCGAGGACGCCCCTGCCGACGGCTCCGCCGGCAAGACGGCTGCTGAGTAAGCAGTGCTCGAAGAGGCGCTGGAGCACCTGGTCAAGGGCATCGTCGACAACCCCGACGACGTCGCGGTCGACCTGGTCGAGGGCCGTCGGGGCAAGACCCTCGAGGTGCGCGTGCACCCCGAGGACCTCGGCAAGGTCATCGGTCGGGGCGGCCGCACCGCCAAGGCGCTGCGCCAGGTCATGACCGGTGTCGGCGGACGAGGCCTGCGGGTCGACGTCGTCGACACCGACGGGCGCTGAGCACCACCCCGCGCCCGCAGGGCACCCCTCCCGACACCGTGGTGGTCGGCCGCATCGGCCGACCCCACGGTGTTCGTGGTGAGGTGACCGTCGAGGTGCGCACCGACGATCCCGACCGCCGGTTCACCCCCGGAGCGGTGCTGGCCACCGAGCCGGCCGAGCGCGGGCCGTTGACCGTCGAGTCGGTCAAGTGGCACTCGGGCACCCTCCTGCTCCGCATCGAGGGCGTCGCCGACCGGCAGTCCGCCGACGAGCTCCGCAACACGATGCTCGTGGTCGAGGTCGCCGACCTCCCCGAGCTCGACGACGACTCCTTCTACGACCACCAGCTCGTGGGGCTGGAGGTCCGGCTCGCCGACGGCGCCGTCGTGGGCACCGTCTCGGGCGTCCGGCACGACGCCGCCGAGCTGCTGGTGGTCCGCCGTCCGGGCACCCACGACCTGCTGGTGCCGTTCGTGACCGCGATCGTGCCCACCGTCGACGTCGCCGCCGGGCACCTCGTCATCACCCCGCCCGAGGGGCTGCTCGAGCTGTGAGGATCGACGTCCTCACGATCTTCCCCGAGTACCTGGCGCCGCTCGGCCAGGCGCTGCTGGGCAAGGCCGCGGCCAAGGGCCTCGTGGAGATCGGCGTGCACGACCTGCGCCGCTGGACCGACGACGTGCACCGCACCGTGGACGACAGCCCCTACGGCGGTGGACCGGGCATGGTCATGCGCCCCGAGCCGTGGGGCCGGGCGCTGGCCGAGGTCCGCCGTCCCGGCACCCGCCTGGTCGTGCCCACCCCCGCCGGTCGACCGTTCACCCAGGCCGTGGCCGCGCAGTGGGCCACCGAGCCCGGGCTGGTCTTCGCCTGCGGGCGCTACGAGGGCATCGACCAGCGGGCGGTCGACGACGCCGCCGCGCACGGCCCGGTGTCCGAGGTCAGCATCGGCGACTACGTGCTGGCGGGGGGCGAGTCCGCCGTCCTGGTGATGGTCGAGGCGGTGAGCCGGTTCATCCCGGGTGTGGTGGGCAACGCCGAGTCCGTCGAGCTCGACTCGCACGCCGACGGCCTGCTCGAGGGGCCCTCCTACACCCGGCCGGCGGTCTGGCGGGGCCACGAGGTGCCGCCGGTGCTGCTGTCGGGCGACCACGCCGCGATCGCCCGCTGGCGGCGGGCGGAGTCCCTCCGGCGCACCGCCGACCGTCGCCCCGACCTGCTGGCCGGGGTCGAGCTCACCGCGGCCGACCGGGCCGCGCTGGACGCCGACGCGTGAGCGCCGTGCCCCGCGGCGTCCCGCCGTGGGTGCGGCCGACCGCCCGGGTCGTCGTCCTCGCGCCCGACGGTCGCGTGCTGCTGCTCGGCGCCCGCCTGACCGGCCCGGACGCCGTCCCCGGCGACGTGCTGTTCTGGGCCACCCCCGGAGGCGGGGTGGAGGAGGGCGAGTCCGTGCGCGTGGCGGCGGCCCGGGAGCTCGCCGAGGAGGTGGGCCTGGTCGTGGCGCCCGAGGCGCTGGAGGGCCCGGTGTGGATGCGGCGGCACGTGGGCCGGTTCGGCGACCAGGAGATCGACAGCCGCGAGACCTTCTTCGTGCTGCGCGACGTCGAGCACGTCGTGGTGCCCGGCGCCCGCACCGAGCTCGAGGTGCGCGCCGACGAGCCGCACCGCTGGTGGAGCGCGTCCGAGGTCGCGGCCTCCGCCGAGGCGTTCGCCCCGCGCGAGCTGGCCGAGCTGCTGCCCGAGGTGCTCTCCGGGCCGTGGACCGGGCCCCCGCGGTTCGTCGACGGCTGACATCACAGGGCCGCTGCGCCACGGCGGCCGAGGATGTGGCAGAGTAGAGGACTGCTGCTGCCGCTCTGCTCCGAGCGCGGCGCCCCGGACCACCTGTCCGAGGTCACCGCTGCGCCCCCCGGGCCGCGGGCAGCCCGAGTACAGACACCGCTAGGACTGAGGACAGCTGCGATGAACACCCTGGACGCCCTCGACGCCGAGTCGTTGCGCAACGACATCCCCGACTTCCGCCCCGGTGACACCGTGAAGGTGCACGTGCGCGTCATCGAGGGCACCCGCTCGCGCATCCAGGTCTTCCAGGGCGTCATCCTGCGTCGCCAGGGTGGCGGGGTCCGCGAGACCTTCACCGTCCGCAAGGTGAGCTTCGGCGTCGGCGTGGAGCGCACCTTCCCGGTGCACACCCCCGTCGTGGAGAAGATCGAGGTGCTGACCCGCGGTGACGTCCGCCGGGCCAAGCTCTACTACCTCCGCGACCTGCGCGGCAAGGCCGCCAAGATCAAGGAGAAGCGCGAGGTCCGCGAGGCCGTCGCCCGCTGACCCCAGCGCCCCAGCACGACCCCCGGGACGGCCCGGCTGCGACACGCAGCCGGGCCGTCCTGCGTCGTGGGCTGCCCGCCCGGGCGGACCGTAGGCTGACCGGCGATGAGCACCGACCGGCCGACGGGGCCCGCCGACGACGAGACCGCCGGTCACCGGGCCGAGGGCGGCGCGGACGAGGTGCGGGTGGGCCGGTTCTCCCGACGCGCCCGCCGCCGCGACCGCGAGGAGCAGAAGAAGAGCTCGCTGCTGCGCGAGCTGCCCGTGCTGCTCGTCGTCGCCTTCGTGCTGGCGCTGCTGGTCAAGACCTTCCTCGTGCAGGCGTTCTTCATCCCGTCCGGGTCGATGGAGCAGACCCTGCACGGCTGCACCGGCTGCACCGGCGACCGCGTGCTGGTCACCAAGCCGCCCTACTGGTTCTCCGATCCCGAACCCGGGGACATCGTCGTGTTCCAGGGCCCCGACACCTGGACCCCCGAGGTGCAGGTCGCCGAACCCGACAACTGGTTCTCCTCCGCCGCGCTCTTCCTGGGCCGGGCCATCGGTGTGGCCCCGCCCAGCGAGGACGACTACGTCAAGCGGGTCATCGCCACCGGTGGGCAGACCGTGCAGTGCTGCGACGAGCAGGGCCGCATCCTCGTCGACGGCGAACCCCTCGACGAGCCCTACATCTACGAGAACAACCCGCTGGAGTCCCGGAGCTTCGGCCCCGTCGTCGTCCCGGAGGGCCGGCTGTGGGTGATGGGCGACCACCGGTCGGCATCGGCGGACTCCCGCTCCCACGTCGGCGACCAGTACGCCGGCACCATCGGCGTGGACGACGTCATCGGCAAGGCCTCGGTCATCGTGTGGCCGTTCTCCCGCTTCGCGTTCCTGGACAGCCCCGACATCCAGCAGCAGCAGGCGGCGGGGGCGAGCGTGACGCCGGTGCAGGCCGACGTGGTCGCCGCGGCCCCGCTCCTGCTCGGCCTGGCCGGGGCGGTCCCGGTCGCGGCCCGGCGGCGACGGCGCCGCCACCGCTGATCGGCCGCCATTCCCCGGAATGGTGATGGTGATTCTGCCGATCCCTGAGAAAATCACCAAGAAGTGTTCAAGCACCCGGTCGGGTGAGTCGATGAATGGTCTGTCAGTCATCGCACTCGATCGGAGAAATCGCAATGTCCAGCTCCTCGGCCGGAACGACCCGCGGCGTCACCCGCGTTCTGCTGCTCGCTGACGCCCCGGTCCTGCGCCGCGGCCTGGTCAGCATGATCAACGAGACCGCCGGCATGCAGGCCGTCGGTGTCCCCGGCGAGCTGCGCCGGGCGCTCACCCTCGTCGAGTCCGCCCGCCCCGACGCCGTCGTCGTCGAGCTGGGCTCCGGCCGGGCCGCCACGCTGAACGTCTGCCGCGACCTCCGTCGCCGCTACCCCCGGGTCGCGATCGTCGCCCTGGGCACCTCCGAGGACCCGGCCGTGGTCAACGAGGCCCTCGCGGCCGGTGTCCGCGGCTACCTGCTCATGAACACCTCGCCCACGCTGCTGGGCTGGTCGGTCCTGGCCGCCCGGGCCGGCCGCACCGTGGTGGACCCCCAGATCCGCCGGGTCGAGCCCAGCGAGGTCGTCGTCGCCAAGGAGCTCACCCCCTCCGTGCCGCTGACCCGCCGCGAGTCCGACGTCCTCGACGAGCTCATCCAGGGCCAGAGCAACCGGGCCATCGGCCGCAACCTGTTCATCAGCGAGGACACCGTCAAGAGCCACGTCAAGGCCATCCTGCGCAAGCTGGGTGCCCGCGACCGCGCCCACGCCGTCTCGCTGGTGCTGTCGGCCCGCAACGGCGGCGCCTGCTCCTGCTCCCACGGCCACGCCGCGGAGACCGTCCGCGACGCCGAGGACGCCACCGTCTGACCCCCTCCCCGCGGTCGGGGCGTCCGCCTCCTCGGCGCCCCGGCCGCACCCCCTCCCGCTCACCCCCCGGTCCCCGAGCCGGTCCCCGTCGTCCGGGGGCCGGCTCGTGCCGCGTCGTAGGCTCGGACGGCGATGACCCCACCCGCCCGCCCCGCCACGAAGCCTGCTCCGACCCGCGCTCCCGATGCCCTCTGGACCATGGAGGGCTCCCTGCGCCGCCGCGGGTTCACCGCGGTGGCCGGCGCCGACGAGGCCGGCCGGGGTGCCTGCGCCGGGCCGCTGGTCGCGGCCGCGTGCATCCTCCCGGCCGGAAGACGGGGGCGCGTCCCCGGTCTGGCCGACTCCAAGCTGCTCACCCCGGCCACCCGCGAACGCGTCTACGCCGAGGTCGTCGCCCGGGCCGTCGCGTGGTCGGTCGTCGTGGTCGACGTCCCCGAGCTCGACGCGCGCGGCATGCACGTCACCAACATCGAGGCCCTGCGCCGGGCGGTCAGCACGTTGTCGGTGACCCCCGACTACGTGCTCACCGACGGGTTCCCGGTGAGCGGGCTGGCCCAGCCCACGCTCGCCGTCTGGAAGGGCGACCGCGTCTCCGCGTGCGTGGCCGCGGCGTCGGTGCTGGCCAAGGTCACCCGCGACCGGATGATGGTCGACCTGCACCACCGGTTCCCGCACTACGAGTTCGACGTGCACAAGGGCTACATCACCGACCTGCACACCGCCGCGCTGGACAGTTTCGGGCCCTGCCCCGAGCACCGGCACCGCTTCGTCAACGTCGCCCGCGCCCGCGATGCGCACGCCGCCCGGACCCGCGGCGGGGTGATGGTCGATGATGGTGCGGTGCACCCGTCCCCGACGCCCGTGGAGGTCCCGCGATGAGCACCGAGGACCTCGAGAAGTACGAGACCGAGATGGAGCTGCAGCTCTACCGGGAGTACAAGGACATCGTCCGGCAGTTCTCCTACGTGGTGGAGACCGAGCGGCGGTTCTACCTGGCCAACTCGGTCGACCTGCAGGTGCGGGAGGCCGGCGGCGAGGTCTTCTTCGAGCTGAAGCTCTCCGACGCCTGGGTGTGGGACATGTACCGCCCGGCGCGCTTCGTGAAGAACGTGCGGGTCGTGACGTTCAAGGACGTCAACGTCGAGGAGCTGGACAAGCCCGACCTCGAGCTGCCGGACAACCCGCGCATCACCTGATGCCCTAGCAGGTCGGGGCCCGGCGCGCTGCCCGTCGTCCACATCCGGGGGCGTCGTCCACAGAACGTCGCCGGGTGCACCGTCGGGGCCCGCCGTCGCCGACGGTGGGCCGGTGCACCCGACACCCCCCACCCCTGCTGGACGGCGCGCCGAGCTGGGCGCCCGCGGCGAGCAGCTCGCGGTCGACCACCTCACCGCCGCCGGGCTGACCGTCCTGGACCGCAACTGGCGGTCGGGCCGCGGCGAGCTCGACGTCGTCGCCCGCGACCAGGACGCCATCGTGTTCTGCGAGGTCAAGACCCGCTCGGGCACCGGGTACGGCAGCCCGGTCGAGGCGGTGACGCCCGCCAAGCAGGCCCGGCTGCGGGCCCTGGCCGGTCGGTGGCTCGACGAGCACCGGGAGCACGCGCCCCGGCTGCGCTTCGACGTGGTCGGCGTGCTCCTGGTCGGCGGGCGGGCCGAGGTCGAGCACCTGCGCGGGGCGTTCTGATGGGCCAGGCCCGCACGTGGTCCGTGGGTCTGGTCGGCGTCGCCGGGGCGCTGGTGGAGGTCGCCGTCGACGACGCCCGGGGAGCGCCGGGGTTGTCCCTCGTCGGCCTGCCCGACGCGGTGGTGCGGCAGTCGGTCGACCGGGTGCGCGCCGCGGTGCGGCGGTGCGGGTGGGGCTTCCCCGACGGCCGGGTGACCATCTCGTTGTCCCCGGCCGCGATGCCCAAGCAGGGGGCCGGCTTCGACCTCGCCCTGGCGGTCGCCGCCCTGGCCGCCACCGGCCGCACGGCGCTGCGCGACGTCGACCGGCAGGTGTTCCTGGGGGAGGTCGGCCTCGATGGCTCGCTCCGCGCGGTGCGCGGTGTGCTGCCGGGCGTCCTGGCCGCCCGGGCGGGCGGCTTCGGCACCGTGGTCGTCCCCGCGGCCAACGCCGACGAGGCCGCGCTCGTGCCCGGGGTCGCGGTGCTGGCCGCCGACCACCTGCGCGACGTGGTCGAGCACCTCCGGCGGTCGGGGCGGTCCCTGCCGGCCCACCGGCCCGGTGCACCGCCGGCGTCGCTCCCCGGCCCGGACCTGTCCGACGTCGTCGGCCAGGCCACCGGTCGGCGCGCGGTGGAGGTGGCCGCCGCCGGCGGTCACCACCTGTTCCTCACCGGCCCACCGGGTGCCGGCAAGACCATGCTGGCCGAGCGGCTGCCGGGCCTGCTCCCGCCGCTGCACGACGACGTCGCCACGGAGGTCACGGCGGTGGCCTCGGTCGCCGGCACCCTGCCCCCGGGTGCGGCGCTCATCCGCCGCCCGCCGTTCGAGGCGCCCCACCACTCGGCCTCGGCGGTGAGCCTCGTGGGCGGGGGCTCGGGGCAGATCCGCCCGGGGTCGTTGTCCCGGGCGCACGGCGGCGTGCTCTTCCTCGACGAGGCCCCCGAGTTCCCGCGCACGGTGCTCGACGCCCTGCGCCAGCCGCTCGAGCGGGGCGCGGTCACCATCCACCGGGCGCACGGGTCGGCCACCTTCCCGTGCCGGGCCCAGCTCGTGCTGGCCGCCAACCCCTGCCCGTGCGCCTCGCCGGCCGGTGACGCGGCCTGCACCTGCGGTTCCCTGGAACGCCGGCGCTACCAGGCCCGGCTGTCGGGCCCGCTGCTGGACCGGGTCGACCTCCGGGTGCAGCTGCCCCCGGTGACCCGGGCCGCTTGGCTGCACGGGCTGGCCGTGCCGGAGTCCACCGCCGTGGTCGCCGAGCGCGTGCGGGTGGCCCGCGCCGCGGCGGGGGAGCGGATGGCCGGTACGGGCCTGACCACCACGGCGCAGGTGCCCGGGCGGATGCTGCGCGAGCGGTGGCCGCTGCCCCGGGGTGCCCTCGCACTGGCTGAGCTGGCCCTCGAGCGCGGGGCGTTGTCGGTGCGGGGGCTGGACCGCGTCGTGCGGGTGTCCTGGACCCTCGCCGACCTGGCCGGGCGCACGGTGCCCGGCCCCGAGGAGGTCGGCGAGGCCCTCGGGTTGCGGCTGGCGGGGGCCGCGGCATGACCGGCCCCCTGGCGGCGGCTCTCGCCGGGGACCCGGCCGACCCCGACCTCGTGCGTCGGGCTCGTGCCTGGCTGTCGCGCACCTTCGAGCCCGCCGACGCCGACGTCGTCCGCTGGGTCGGGCGCACCGGGCCCGTGGCCGCGGTGCGGGCGTTGCTGGCCGGCACGGCACCCGAGGGCGCCCGGCGTCGCGCGGCGCCCCGGGCGGGGACCGACCGGAGCCTGGACGACCTCGAGGCGGCGGCCCGCACGGGCGCCCGGTTGGTCGTGCCCGAGGACGACGAGTGGCCCCGGACGGCCCTGCACTGCCTCGACGTCGCGCTGCACGAGCGCGGCCCGACCGGCGACCGCACGACGGCCCTGGTGCCCCCGCTCGCGCTGTGGGTCCGGGGCAGACCGCGCCTGGACGAGCTCACCGACCGGTCGGTGGCAGTGGTGGGGTCGCGGGCCAGCAGCCCCTACGGCGACCACGTGGCCGCCGAGCTGGCCGCCGGTCTCGCCGAACGCGGCTGGACGACGGTCTCCGGTGCGGCGACCGGCATCGACGCCGCCGCGCACCGGGGGGCGCTGGCCGCGGGCAGCCCCACCGTCGCCGTGCTGGCGTGCGGGATCGACCGCGCCTACCCGCAGAGCCACCAGCGACTGCTCGCCCGCATCCTCGACGACGGCCTCGTGGTCAGCGAGTGGCCGCCCGGGTGCGCCCCGCTGGGCCACCGCTTCCTCGTGCGCAACCGGCTCATCGCCGCGCTGTCGCGCGGCACGGTGGTGGTCGAGGCGGCCGCGCGGTCGGGGTCGCTGGCGACGGCCAACCGTGCCCGGGACCTCGGCCGCCCGGTGATGGCGGTGCCGGGCCCGGTCACGGCGGCCACCAGCGTCGGGGTGCACCAACTGCTGCGCGCCGACGAGCGCGTGCGCCTGGTGACCTCGGCGGCCGAGGTGGTGGAGGCGGTCGGCCGGCTGGGCGACGACCTGGCCGAGCAGCCGGTGGGGGAGGGCACGGCGCGCGACGACCTGGGCGAGGTGGCCCGGCGGGTGCTCGACGCCTGCCCGGTGCGGGTGGGCGTGCCGCCCGAACGGCTGGCCGCCATCGCCGGGTGCGCCGAGCTCGACGTGCTGCGGGTGCTGCCGGTGCTCGAGCTGCACGACCTCGTCGAGCGGGTGACGGGTGGCTGGCGGATCACGCGGCCCTGACGGGGGCGGGGCACGACGACCGCCCCGTCCGCCGGTCGGCCCGGGTCCCCGACCGCGGGTCGTCCCGGCGGCGTGGCCGGTTGACCGGCCCCCGGCGGCTCCCGCAGGCTCGGGTGGTGACCAGCCGGACCGCCCAGATGCGCGCTGCCCTGCCGCCGGCGCTGGCCGAGCCGCTGGACGCCTGGGTCGAGCACCTGGACTCCGGGCGCGACCTCTCGCCCCACACGGTCCGGGCCTACACCGGGGACGTCGTGTCGCTGCTGGACCACCTGGTGCGCCGCGGCGGCGCGCGGATCACCGACCTCGACCTCGCCGCCCTGCGCAGCTGGTTGGCCCTGGGGCGCACCCGTGGCGACGGCAGGTCCACCACCGCCCGCCGGGCCGCGTCGGCGCGCAGCTTCACCGCGCACCTGCGGCGCACCGGCCTGACCGGTGAGGACATCGGCCTCCGGCTGGCCAGCCCGCGCGCGCACCGCACCCTGCCCGACGTCCTGACCGCCGACCAGGCCCGGGCGGTCGCCGAGACGCCGCGGCCGGTCGCCGAGGACGCCGGGCCCGAGGCCGGTGCCCTCGCGCTGCGCGACGCCCTCGTCGTGGACCTGCTCTACGCCACCGGCATCCGGGTCGGGGAGCTGGTCGGCCTCGACGTCGACGACGTCGACCACGGCCGGCGTCTGCTCCGCGTGCTGGGCAAGGGCCGCAAGGAGCGCAGCGTGCCCTACGGGGTCCCCGCCGAGCAGGCCCTGCGTCGCTGGCTGGATGCCGGCCGCCCGGTGCTGTCCCGCAGCGGCAGCGGACCGGCCCTGCTGCTGGGCGTGCGGGGTGGCCGCATCGACCCGCGCGAGGTGCGCCGCGTGGTGCACGCGGCCACCGCGGCTGTGCCGGGGGCACCCGAGCTCGGCCCCCACGGGCTGCGCCACTCGGCGGCCACGCACGTGCTCGAGGGGGGTGCCGACCTGCGGTCGGTCCAGGAGCTGCTGGGCCACGCTAGCCTCGCCACGACGCAGATCTACACGCACGTGACGGTCGAGCGGCTCCGGGCGGTCCACGCCACGGCGCATCCGCGAGCCTGAGGAGGAGCACCGGTGACGGGGACGACGGGCACTGCTGGGGGACGACTCCGTGGCTGAGGCGATCGACGGGCAGGTCGACGGGGACGCCGAGGCCCAGGACACGGCCAAGGCCACCGACGCCGCGCTGGCCGACCTCTGGGCCCGGTACGTGGCCGGCCGCGACGCCGCGCTGCGCGACCGGCTGATCCTGCACTACGCCCCGCTGGTCAAGTACGTCGCCGGCCGGGTCGGATCGGGCCTGCCGGCGCACGTCGAGCAGGCCGACCTGGTCTCCTACGGCACCTTCGGGCTCATCGACGCCATCAGCCGGTACGAGCCCTCGCGCGAGGTCAAGTTCGAGAGCTACGCGATGGCCCGCATCCGCGGGGCGATCATCGACGAGCTGCGCTCCACCGACTGGATCCCGCGGTCGGTGCGCATGAAGGCCCGTGAGTTCGAGCGCACCGTGGCGGCCCTGGAGACCAAGCTCCAGCGCAGCCCCACCGACTCCGAGGTCGCCGACGCGATGGGCGTCGAGGTCGAGGAGATCCGCAAGTTCCTCGGTCAGCTCTCGCTGGTCAACGTGGTGGCCCTCGACGAGCTGCTCGGCGACGACGACGGCGGCGCGCCCCGGTTGGTCGACACGCTGAAGGACACCTCGGCGCTGGACCCGCAGGCCATGGCCGAGCACGGCGAGGCGCGACAGCTGCTGGCCCGCGCGGTCGAGCAGCTGCCCGACCGGGAGAAGGTCGTCGTCAGCCTCTACTACTTCGAGGGGCTGACCCTGGCCGAGATCGGCCGGGTGCTCGGGGTGACCGAGAGCCGCATCTGCCAGCTGCACACCAAGGCCGTGCTGCACCTGCGCACCAAGCTCGCCGACATTGCCTGAGCCGGTGACCGGTCCCGACGACGCCGGGGCCGCGGCCACGGCGGGCGAGCGCGCGCTGCTCGACCCCGCCGTGCGGATGGCCGGGGCCGACGTGCTGGTGCACCCGAGGTTCGTGGAGTTCGGCTCCTCGGGGCGGCGGTGGGGCCGGGCGGAGATCCTCGAGGCCACGGCCGGTGAGCTGTCCCTGGCGGGAGAGCAGGTCGAGACGTCCGACTGGTGCGGGCAGCAGCTGGCCGACGACGTCGTCCAGCTGACCCACCGCACCGAGGTGGGGGGCCGCTCGGCCCGGTGCAGCTCGGTGTGGCGGCACACGCCTGCGGGATGGCAGATCTGGTTCCACCAGGGCACGCCCGAGCACCCCTGACCCACCGCCGGCCAGGGCGTCAGGCCCCCCACGGGCGGGGTAGCGCCCGGTGATGACCCCACCCACACCGGCCGCAGGCAGCCCCCGGCAGCACCCGTCACCCCCGCCGACCGTCGTGGACGGCACCCGGCTGTGGGTGGACTCGCGGGCCCGGTACGAGATCGGGCTGCGCGAGGAGGGCGCGACCCTCGCCCGGCTCGGTGCCCACGGCCAGCGGTGCCTGGACGTCGGCACCGGACGCCGCGGCCTGGGCGCGCGGGTCGCGGTCACCGCACTGGGGGCCACCGAGGTGCTGGCCCTGGACCTGCACCAGGCGTCGGTCGAGGCGGCCCGGCGCGCGCTGGCCGACCTGGGGGACCGGGTGGTGGTCCAGCGGGCCGACGCCACCGCGCTGCCCGTGGGCGCCGGTACCCAGGACCTGGTGGTGTCCCTGCACACGCTGCACCACGTCGTGGACTGGCGGGCCGCGGTGGTCGAGTACGCCCGCGTGCTGCGCCCGGGTGGGCAGCTGGCCTACGCCGAGCTCACCTCCCGGGTGCTGGACGACCGCTGGTTCCGCCTGGTCTCCCGGCACCCGGCCGACCGGTTCACCGAGGACGAACTGCTGGAGTGCTTGGAGGGGGCCGGCTTCGACGTCCCCGCCCGTCGCCACCGCAGCCGGGTCGGCGGCCGGTGGCTGCTGGGTGTGGCCACCCGCCGGTGAGCACCCGCGTGGGGGAGGTGCTGGCGCAGGCCCTCCGCGTGCTGGTCGGCCATCGTCGGGCCGCCTACGCGGCGGCTGCGCTGGCCACCGCGGTCAACACCGTGCCCGACCTCGCCCGGCAGGTGCTGGTGTGGGAGGACCCGAGCCGGCTGCACGCCCTGGCCGTCGACGTGGTGGGTGTCGCGACGGCCGTGCTCGCCCAGCTCTGGGTCACCGGAGCGCTGGTGGACCTGCCGTCGGCCGGCCCGCTGCGCCTGGGCGGGGCGCTCGTGCGCGGCACCCGCACCGGCTGGCGGGCGGTGCGGGCCGCACCGGGCACCGTCGTGGCCGGGGTCGCGGCCGGGGGAGCGGTGTCGGCGGTCATCACCCTGCCGGCGTCGATCGGGGCACTGGGTGCCGCGCACGTGCTCGGCCCGCTGGGGAGCCCGGCAGTGGGTGCGTTCGCGGTGGCCGCCGTCAGCGACGTGGTCGCCAGCGTCGTCACCCTGCCCTTCCTGGCCCTGGTGCTCGTGCTGGTCGGGGCTGGGCCGGTTGGGCCGGGCGCCGGCCGGGCACCGGGGTCCCCATGACCGACGACCCCTGGGCCACGACACGGATGTCCATCGGCTCGCTCTCGATGTGGTTGGGCACGGTGGCGCTGTTCGCGCCCCGGCGGATGGCCCGCCTGCTCGGCGTCGACGCCCGGGCGACGCATCGGGACCGCGCCCTGCCGCTGCTGGTGCGGCTGGTCGCCGCCCGCAACATCGCGATGGGCGCCGCGCTCCTGGTGAGCCCGCCGCCGCAGGCCCGCCGGACCACGGAGGTGACGCTGCTGCTGACCGCGGTCGACGCCGCGGCGGTGCTCGTGGCCACGCGCAAGGCCGACACCCGTACCCGCAGCGCCGTGCTGTCCCTGGCGGTGCTGGCCACCAGCGCCGCCGGCGCCGTGCACTGGCACCGCGACTGACCCCTCAGCCCCACGGCAGCAGCCGGACCCGCGGGGGAGCGAGCAGCAGCAACGGGTCCAGGTAGACCTCACCCACCCGTGCCCCCCAGTGCAGGCAGGCCCCGGCCGGGCACCCGGCGTGGCCGGGCTGCAGCACGCCGAGGAGGAATCCGCGGTCGACGACCTGGCCGGCGGCCACACCCGGCTGCACCGGTTCGTACGTGGTGCGCACCCCGTCGGGGTGGTCGACGCTGACCACCGGCCGCCCGGCCACCGACCCGGCGAAGGCGACCACCCCGGCGCCGGCGGCGAGCACGGGGTCACCGGCGGCTCCGGCCAGGTCGACACCCCGGTGGCCGGGGCCGTAGACGGTGGCCGGGGGATCGAAGGCACGGGTCACGGTGGGCACACCGGCCAGGGGCCAGCCGTAGGTGCCCGACGGTGCGGGTGCTGGTGGTGTCGGCGCGGCGCCCGTCGGGGGAGCGGCGCCCACCAGCAGGACGCCGGCCATCACCAGCACGAGGACGGCATGCAGGGACCGGGGCACCTGGGCAGGATGGCGTCCCGCGTCGACGTCCCGGGTGCTCCTGGCGGGGGCTGTGGACGACCGACCGGCCTGTGGACGGCGGCGCGGGCCGTGGGCGTATGCTCGCCCGTGCGTCCGGCCTCGCGGCCGGTCGACTTCGCGTGTCCTCCTCCCACCGCCGAGCGGTGGGGCGGATGCCACCTCGGTCCCGCTCCGGCGGGTCGGTGGCCCGCAGGGCACCAGGGCGGCGCACCACCGGGGTGTGCCGCGTCAACCGAGGAGTGCGGTGCACCGGCCGGAGGGCCGGGCGCCGCGCGTGCACAGAGAGGCGGCGCCACGTGGCAGTCGTCAGCATGAAGAACCTGCTCGACAGCGGGGTCCACTTCGGGCACCAGACCCGTCGCTGGAACCCGAAGATGAAGCGCTTCATCTTCACCGAGCGCAACGGCATCTACATCATCGACATCCAGCAGACGCTGGGCTACATCGACCAGGCCTACGAGTTCGTGAAGCAGACCGTCGCCCACGGCGGGTCGATCATGTTCATCGGGACCAAGCGCCAGGCGCAGGAGGTCATCGCCGAGCAGGCGACCCGCGTCGGCATGCCCTACGTGAACCAGCGCTGGCTGGGCGGCATGCTCACCAACTTCCAGACCGTCTTCAAGCGTCTCGAGCGCCTGAAGGAGCTCGAGGACCTCGAGCAGACCGGTTCGCTGGTCAGCCTGTCGAAGAAGGAGCAGCTGGTCCTCTCGCGCGAGAAGGCCAAGCTCGAGCGCTCGCTCGGCGGCATCCGGGACATGAAGAAGGTCCCCAGCGCCGTGTGGGTCGTCGACACCAAGAAGGAGCACATCGCCGTCGGCGAGGCCCGCAAGCTGGGCATCCCCGTCGTCGCGATCCTCGACACCAACTGCGACCCCGACGAGGTCGACTACAAGATCCCGGGCAACGACGACGCCATCCGCAGCGCCGCCCTGCTGACCCGCGTGATCGCCGACGCCGTCGCCGAGGGCCTCATGGCCCGCTCGGCCGCGCAGGCCAACGCCGGCCGCGGTGAGGGCGACGCCCCCGCCGGTGCCGAGGCCGAGCCGCTCGCCGACTGGGAGAAGGAGCTGCTGACCGGCGGTCAGGGCGCCGACGCCGCCGCGCCGGCCGACAGCTCGGTCCCGGCTGCTCCCGAGCAGGAGTCCGTGGTCAGCGAGCAGGAGCAGGCGCCCAACGCCGGCGACCCGGCCGTGACCGAGATCGTCGCGAACAGCACCGACCAGGCGTGACCCGACGGCGCCGCCGTCCGTCCCGCGAGGACGGACGGCGGCGCCGCGGCGTGTCCCCACCACATCCGCGAGAGAAGAGGAACTGACATGGCTGCTGTCACCGCTGCCGACGTCAAGCGTCTGCGCGACGCCACCGGCGCCGGCATGATGGACTGCAAGAAGGCCCTGACCGAGTCCGACGGCGACTACGACAAGGCCGTCGAGATCCTGCGCGTCAAGGGCGCCAAGGACGTCGGCAAGCGCCTGGAGCGCTCGACGACCAACGGCCTGGTCGTCAGCCGCGACGGCGCGCTGCTCGAGCTCGACTGCGAGACCGACTTCGTCGCCAAGAACAAGGACTTCGCCGCGCTGGCCGAGCGTCTGCTCGACATCGCGCTGGAGGCCGAGCCGACCGACGCCGCCGCGCTGCTGGCCACCGAGGTCGAGGGCCAGACCGTCGAGAAGCTGGTCGAGGGCGAGTCCGCCCGCATCGGCGAGAAGCTCGTGCTGTCGCGCTTCACCTCCTTCGACGGCCCCACCGCGACCTACCTGCACAAGCGGTCCACCGACCTGCCGCCGGCCATCGGTGTCGCGGTGCAGTACTCGGCCGGCTCCGAGGACGCCGCCCGCTCGCTGGCGATGCACATCGCCGCTGCGCGCCCCCGCTTCCTCACCCGCGAGGAGGTGCCGGCCGAGACCATCGAGACCGAGCGCCGCGTCGCCGAGCAGACCGCGAAGGAGGAGGGCAAGCCCGAGCAGGCGATCAGCAAGATCGTCGAGGGGCGCGTCAACTCCTACTTCAAGGACTTCGTCCTCCTCGAGCAGCCCTCCATCACCGAGCCCAAGCGCACGGTGAAGCAGGTCATCGACGAGGCCGGCCTGACCGTCGAGCGGTTCGCCCGCTTCGAGGTCGGCCAGTCCTGACCCCGTCTCCGGCCCCGTCCCCCTGCGCAGGGGGACGGGGCCGGAGGTCTGTCCGGCGCCGGTCGGGCAGTATTCACCGCAGGACCACCCCGAGAGGACGACGAGACCGCCGATGACCGACCAGCCGCCCCTCTCCGCCCCCACCGCCTTCAAGGCGGCCAGTGCCCGTGGCTACGACCGGGTGCTGCTCAAGCTCTCGGGTGAGGCGTTCGGCGGCGGTGGCGTGGGCGTCGACCCCGCGGTCATCCGCGACATCGCCGAGCAGCTGGCCACCGTGGTGGCCGCCGGCACCCAGGTCGCCATCGTGGTCGGCGGCGGCAACTTCTTCCGCGGTGCCGAGCTCTCGCAGGCCGGCATGGACCGCGGCCACGCCGACTACATGGGCATGCTGGGCACGGTCATGAACTGCCTGGCGCTGCAGGACTTCTGCGAGAAGGCCGGCATCGAGACCCGCGTGCAGACCGCCATCACGATGGGCCAGGTCGCCGAGCCCTACATCCCGCGCAAGGCCATGCGGCACCTGGAGAAGGGCCGCGTCGTCATCTTCGGCGCCGGCGCGGGCATGCCCTACTTCTCCACCGACACCGTCGCCGCGCAGCGGGCCCTGGAGATCGAGTGCCAGGTGCTGCTCATGGCCAAGAACGGCGTCGACGGCGTGTACGACGCCGACCCGCGCACGCACCCCGAGGCCACGATGTACACCGACCTCGACTACGCCACGGTGCTCACCGACCAGCTCGCCGTCGCCGACGCCACGGCCATCAGCCTGTGCATGGACAACCGCATGCCCATCGTGGTGTTCAACCTGCTCCGTGACGGGAACATCGCCCGGGCGGTGGCCGGTGAGAGGATCGGGACCCTGATCAGCCGGTCCGCATGACGCACCAGCCCGACCCGCCCGCACCACCGGCCCCGCGGGGCCACAGGAGGAGAACACCGTGATCGACGACACCCTGCTCGACGCCGAGGAGCGGATGGACAAGGCCCTGTCGGTCGCCCGCGACGACCTCGGGTCGGTGCGCACCGGCCGCGCGGCGCCGTCGATGTTCAGCCGCATCGTGGTCGAGTACTACGGCGCGATGACCCCGGTGCCGCAGATGGCCTCCATCACCGTGCCCGAGGCCCGCATGGCCGTCATCAAGCCCTACGACAGCGGGCAGCTGCAGGCCATCGAGAAGGCGATCCGCAACTCCGACCTCGGGGTCAACCCGACCAACGACGGCCAGATCATCCGGGTCAACTTCCCGCAGCTGACCGAGGAGCGCCGCCGCGACCTCGTGAAGCAGGCGCGCAGCAAGGGCGAGGACGCCAAGATCGCGATCCGCAACGTGCGCCGGCGCGCCAAGGAGGAGCTCGACCGCATCAACAAGGACGGCGAAGCGGGCGAGGACGAGGTGCGTCGCGCCGAGAAGGAGCTCGACGACCTCACCGCCCAGCACATCGCCGGCATCGACGACGCGATGAAGAACAAGGAAGCCGAGCTGCTCGAGGTCTGACCGAGCCACCCGCGCCCACGATGGCCGCCAGCCCGCTCCCGCCACCCGGTCCCGACGGACCGGGCCGTGGGCCTGCCCGGCTCGCCGAGCCGACCACCGAGGCGCTGCCGCGGGTCGGTCGCCCGCCCCTCCCGCCGGCGGTACCGGTGCGGGTCGCCGACGACGACACGGCAGCCGACGTGGACGACACGGAGGATGGGGCCCACCCCGACGACCGCGCCGACGACCCCGCCGACGACCCCGACGTCCCGCCGCTGACGGCGCTGCCCGACGCCCTGGGCGCCGAGGCGACCGGGGCCGCCCCCGTGGACACCCCCACCGGCGCGCCGCGCGCCAGCCGGGCCGGGCGCGACATGGGTGCCGCCGTCGGCGTCGGTGCCGGACTCGGTGTGGTGGTCGTCGCCAGCCTGTTCCTCTACCGACCCTCCTTCCTGCTCGTCGTCGCCCTGGCCGTCGTCGTCAGCGTGACCGAGCTGGTGCGTGCGCTGGACAAGGGCGGCTACCGGCCGCCGCTGGCGCCGGTCCTGGTCGGCAGCCTGCTCATGCTCGGTCTGGCGTGGACCCGCGGTGCGGCGGGCCTGGTGGTCGCCTTCCTGCTGACGGTGCTCGCGGTCCTGCTCTGGCGGCTGGGCGACGGTCCGGTGGGCTACCTGCGCGACGCCTCGGCGGCGGTCCTGGTGACCCTGTACGTGCCGTTGCTGGCCGGGTTCGCCGTCCTGCTGCTGGTGCCCGACGACGGTGTTGCGCGGGTGCTGCTGTTCATCGCCACGGTGGTGTGCAGCGACGTCGGCGGGTTCGCCGCCGGCGTGCTGCTGGGCAAGAAGCTGTTCGGCGAGAAGCCCATGGCCGCCTCGATCAGCCCGAAGAAGTCGTGGGAGGGCTTCCTGGGGTCCGTGGTGGCCTGCGTGGCGATCGGCACGCTGGTGATCACCCTGACCTTCCACGGCCCCTGGTGGGGTGGCGTGCTGTTCGGCGTGGCCATGGCCGCCACGGCCACCCTGGGCGACCTCGGCGAGTCCCTCATCAAGCGCGACCTGGGCATCAAGGACATGGGCGCCCTGCTGCCCGGCCACGGCGGGCTCATGGACCGCATGGACTCCCTGCTGCCCTCGGCCGTGGTCGCCTACCTGCTGCTGGCCTGGCTCGTCCCGGCCTGACCCGTCCGGGTCGTGGTCCGGGTCGCCGTCCGGGTCACGCCGACGTCGACGAAGCCCCGGCGGGCGTACCAGTGGCGGGGCCAGTCCTCGGCGGCCGCCTCGAGCACCGCGAGGTCGCACCCGGCGACCGCGGCCTCGTCCAGCAGCCGGTCCAGCACGGCCCCGGCCAGCCCGCGGCCGCGGTGCCCGGTGGCGGTCTGCAGCGACTCCACGGCCGCCGTCCCCCCGTCGACCCGCAGCTGCCCGGCCGCCACGACGCGGCCGGCCTCGCGCACGCCGACGTCGAGGACCCGCAGCGCGAGGTCGTTGCGGTGCTCCCGGCCGACCAGCTGGGCGATCGCGGCGGGGTCGTCGGGGAGCAGCTCGCGCCACGAGTCGGCCCACAGGTCGTGCACCTCGCGCTGGGCGAGCAGCTCGGCCGGCCCGGTCGGCTCGCCGGCCGCGGGCACCGCCCGGGCGAGCACGCGGTCGGCACCCACCCGCCAGCCCCGTCGCTCGAGGTCGTGGGCCAGCCGGGCGGCGTCGTCGGGTGCGCCGGGCCAGCACCAGGTCACCGAGGCCGCTGCGGTGGGGACGAGGGGCGCGGCGTCGGCCAGCACCGCTTCCGCGTCGACCGGGACCGGCAGCAGCAGGCGGTTGTCGTCGCGCGAGACCGGGTGGTCGGGCGAACCGACCGCCCACCCGGCGCCGCGACGGGCGACCGGGTCGCCGCAGGCGTGCGCCCGGCGCACCGGCAGCGACAGGGCCAGCGCGGCGTACCGGCCCGCGGCGTCGTCGGCGGTCGGGACGGGGGGCCGGCGGTCGGGCTCCCACAGCAGGACGGCGACGACGGCGGTGGCCGGCAGTCGCCCGTACAGGTGCGGGAACAGCATCGACGCCGGGTCACCGGGCACCCCGGGCTCGAAGCGGACCGGGTCGGTCAGCCGTGCGGGGTCCACCACCAGCAGCAGGACGTCGTCCCGGCCGGCGAACAGGCGCTGCGCGGGCAGGTGCACCTGCTCGGGCGTGGACAGGTGCACGAAGCCCACGTCGGGCAGCGGGTCGACGCCCCCTGCCCGCTCGGCGTGGGCCCAGTCCTCGACGGTGCACAGGTGCAGCAGCACGCGCCCAACCTAGGCTGCCCGGGATGGACACCGAGCCCGAGGAGCCCGAGGGGCCCGGTCCGACCGAGTGGGGGACGACGGTCGGCGTCGGCCCGTGGGTCGGCCCGTGGCCGGAGGACCCCCGCTACGACCACCAGCTGCTGGCCGAGGGCGACCGGCGCAACGTCGTCGACCGCTACCGGTACTGGACGCTCGAGGCGGTGGTCGCCGACCTCGACCGGCGCCGGCACCCCTTCCACGTGGCCATCGAGAACTTCGGCCACGACCTGAACATCGGCACGGTCGTGCGCACGGCCAACGCCTTCCTGGCGGCCGAGGTGCACGTGGTCGGACGGCGCCGCTGGAACCGCCGGGGGGCGATGGTCACCGACCGCTACCAGCACCTGCGTCACCACCCCGACGTCGCCGCGCTGCTCGAGCACGCCCGGTCGGCCGGGCTCGTGGTGGTCGCGGTGGACAACGGCCCGGGCGCGGTGCCGCTGGAGACGGTGGACCTGCCCGAACGGTGCGTGCTGCTGTTCGGCGAGGAGGGGCCGGGACTGTCCCCGCAGGCGCGCGCCGGCGCCGACCTGACCGTGTCGATCTCGCAGTTCGGCTCGACCCGGTCGCTCAACGCGGGGGTCGCGGCCGGGATCGCCATGCACGGGTGGATCCGCCAGCACACCAGCCCCACCGGACCCACCGGCCAGCCGCGCCTCCCGTAGCCGGCGGCCGCTGCGCGGCAGCATGTCGGCGGCCCGTGCCGTCGCGGCCGACGAGGAGGTCGACCGTGAGCGAGCCCGTCCCGCCGACCGACCCCGACTGGGACGCCGGTTGGCTGCCCGACTGGGTCACGCGGGCGGGGGAGCCGGACGCGCAGGAGCCGGCGCCGGAGCCGCCCGACGGGCCAGGGCTCGGTGCCACCCGCCGTGCCGTGGGTGGCCTGGTCGCCGTCCTGGTGGCGACGGCGGCGCTGCTGCTGCCGCTGGTGGCCGGCTCCGTCGACGCTGCACCCCCGACCGCCACGGCGTCCGGCGCCGCGTCCGAGCGGGTGTCGAGCTCGGCGTCCGGCACGGCCCGGGCGCCGCTGGCCGCCGGCGCCCCGTCGACCGCCGGCCCCACGTCGTCGCCGCCTGCGGACCCGTCGTCCACCGCGGTCGCCACCCCGACGACGGCGACCCCGCCCGGGCGACCGCCCGCCGCCCACCCCGTCGACGAGGTGCCGGCACCCGGCACCGCCGGACCCACCTCGGGAGCCGGGGGCGCTGGCGCCGTCCCGGCCCCCGCCCCGGACGGCGGCGGCGTCCTCCCGCCCGTCCCGACGTCCGCGGGCCCGTCGGGCGCGGCGCCGGGGCAGCCGCACGAGGGCGCCACCGGCTCGGCGGCCACGACCGGCGCCGGATCCGGTGCCGTGGCCGGTGCCGCCGGCCCCGCTGCTCCGGGTGCCGTCGCCCCGGGTTCCGTCGACCCGGGTTCCGTCGTCCCGGGTTCCGCAGCTCCCGGCTCGGCAGGTCCCGGCTCGGCAGCTCCCGGGACGGTGGCCTCCGGGACGGGTGATCCGGGCGCCGACGCTCCGGGCTCCGCAGCCGGTCCCGGCGATCCGGCCCCGGGCGACCCCGCCGGGAGCACCGTCGGCCCCGGGAGCCCGACGGCCGGACCCGGTTCGTCGGGGACGACGGCACCGGCGGCCGACCCGGCGGCAGGTGCCGCCACGTCGGGGCCGTCGAGGGGCTGACCGGGAGCCATCTCACCCGGCCGGTGGGGGCGCGACGCCCACCCCGGTGGGAGAGTGGTGCGGTCATGACTGCCGATGCCGCCCCCGACGCCACTGCCCCCCGCGCTGCGCTGCCGCTGGTCTTCGAGGCCCCGCGCCGGGCGGCCAAGCCGCCCCGCCACCTCGCCGACCTGACCCGTGAGCAGGCCCGCGCCGCCGTCGTCGAGCTCGGGCACCCGGCCTTCCGCGCCGACCAGCTGTCCCGGCACTTCTACGCCGGGGTCACCGACCCGGCGGCGATGACCGACCTCCCGGCCGCCGCACGCGCCGACCTGGTCGAGGCGATGCTGCCCGGGCTGCTCACGGTCGTGCGCCACCAGAGCGCCGACGGCGGCCGCACGCGCAAGACCCTGTGGCGGCTGCACGACGGCGCCCTGGTCGAGAGCGTGCTCATGCGCTACCCCGACCGTGCGACGGTGTGCATCTCCAGCCAGGCCGGGTGCGGCATGGCCTGCCCGTTCTGCGCCACCGGGCAGGGCGGGCTGACCCGCAACCTGTCCGCGGCCGAGATCATCGGCCAGGCGGTGGCAGCCGCGGCGGCGATGGCGGCCGGGGAGGTCCCCGGCGGGCCGGGCCGGCTGTCCAACGTCGTCTTCATGGGCATGGGCGAGCCGCTGGCGAACTACAACCGGGTGCGCACCACCCTCGACGCCCTGCTCACCCCGGCCCCGCACGGCCTGGGGCTGGCCCAGCGGTCGGTCACGGTGTCCACCGTCGGGCTGGTGCCGGCTATCGACCGGCTCACCGAGGAGGGGCTCAACGTCACGCTCGCGGTGAGCCTGCACGCCCCCGACGACGAGCTGCGCGACACCCTCGTGCCGGTCAACACCCGGTGGAACGTCACCGAGGTGCTCGAGGCCGCCGACGCCTACGCCCGCCGCACCGGCCGGCGCTACTCCATCGAGTACGCGCTGATCCGCGACGTCAACGACCAGCCGTTCCGGGCCGACCTGCTCGGTCGCCGGCTGGCCAAGCGGCTGGCCCACGTCAACCTCATCCCGCTCAACCCGACGCCGGGCAGCGAGTGGGACGCCAGCCCCCTGCCCGCGCAGCGCGAGTTCGTGGCCCGGCTGCGCGCCCACGGCGTGGCGACGACGGTGCGCGACACCCGAGGGCAGGACATCGACGGCGCCTGCGGTCAGCTGGCCGCCAGCGAGGACGTCGGCGTGCCCGGCGTGGCCCTGCCCCGGCCGCAGCTGGAGGAGACCGTCGAGCTGGGCGCGGAGTCCGACGCCTGACCGCCGGGGCGGCCGGGACCGGCCGCTACTTGGCGCGCCAGGCGTTCTTGCGTCGGCGCCAGTCCCACACGAGGATCCCGAGCAGGATCACCACGATCACGTTGAGCCAGATGTTCTCGACGTCGCCCTCGTGGTTGCTGAACTGGAACGAGAACAGCACCAGCGCGGCGAAGAAGACGCCGATGCGCCCCTTCTTGCCGGTCTCGCCGTGCCAGCCCCAGTCCTCGGGCCGCTCGGTGCCGTGCACCGGCTCGGAGCCGGCCCGCACGATCGCCTCCTCGCGGTTCGACTGGGCGACGACGGTCGCGCTGGTCTGCTGGCCGAGGTGGTCCTTCGCGCTCACCCACCCATCATGGCAGGCCCGCCCCCGGCGCACGCGGCAGCACGGCGGGTCGGCGAGGATGGACCCGTGGTCGAGTCCCAGCACGAGCCCCGCACGGTCACCGTCCTGGGGTCCACCGGCTCCATCGGCACGCAGGCGATCGAGGTGGCCCGCGCGAACCCCGACCGGTTGCGCATCACCGGGCTGGCCGCCGGCGGCGCCGACGTCGCCCTCCTGGCCGACCAGGCGCTGTCGCTCGGCGTGCACACCGTGGCCGTGGCCCGGGCGACCGCTGCCCAGGACCTCCAGCTGGCCTTCTACGCCGCCGCCCAGCAGCGCGGGTGGGCGCAGGGTCAGTACCGGCTGCCCGAGATCCTGGCCGGGCCGCGTGCCGCCGAGGAGCTCGCCGCCCGGCCCGCCGACGTCGTCCTCAACGGCATCACCGGCTCGATCGGGCTGGGCCCGACCCTGGCGGCGCTGCGCGCCGGGCGCACGGTCGCGCTGGCCAACAAGGAGTCCCTGGTGGCCGGCGGCTCCCTGGTCACCGCCGCGGCCGCGCCCGGCCAGCTCGTGCCGGTGGACTCCGAGCACTCGGCGCTGGCCCAGTGCCTGCGCGGTGGTGCCCGCGGCGAGGTCGCCCGGCTGGTGCTCACCGCCAGCGGCGGACCCTTCCGGGGCCGGTCGGCCGCCGAGCTCGCCGACGTCACGGTCGAGCAGGCCCTCGCGCACCCCACCTGGGCGATGGGCCCGGTGGTCACCATCAACAGCGCGACCCTGGTCAACAAGGGCCTCGAGCTCATCGAGGCCCACCTGCTCTTCGACGTGCCCTACGCCGACGTCGACGTCGTCGTCCACCCGCAGTCGATCGTGCACTCGATGGTGACCTTCGCCGACGGGGCGACCATCGCGCAGGCCAGCCCGCCGGACATGCGGCTGCCCATCGCCCTGGCCCTGGCCTGGCCCGACCGGTTGCCGAACGTGCAGCCGGCCCTGGACTGGTCGCAGGCCTCGTCCTGGGAGTTCGCGCCGCTGGACCACGAGGCGTTCCCGGCCGTGCGGCTCGCCCGGGCGGCCGGCGAGGCCGGCGGCGTCGTCCCGGCGCTGTACAACGCGGCGAACGAGGAGGCGGTCGCGGCCTTCGTGGCCGGGCGCCTGTCGTTCCCAGGGATCGTGCAGGTGATCGCGCGTACCCTCGACGCGGCGCCGGACCTCGGCGTCCCCACGAGCGTCGACGACGTGCTGGCCGCCGAGAGGTGGGCCCGCGAGCACGCCCGCGCCGCCATCGCCGGAGGTTGAGCTGAGCGGGATCCTGCTGACGGTCCTCGGGATCGTCCTGTTCTTCCTCGGCCTGCTGTTCAGCATCGGGTTCCACGAGTTCGGGCACTTCTACTGGGCCCGGAAGTTCGGCATGCGGGTGCCGCAGTTCATGGTCGGCTTCGGCCCGACCCTGTACTCGCGCCGCCGGGGCGAGACCGAGTACGGCGTCAAGTGGATCCCGCTGGGCGGCTACATCCGCATCGTCGGCATGATCCCGCCGGCCGAGGAGGGCGAGAGCAAGCGCGCCACCCGCATGCGCAGCTTCATCGCCGAGGTGCGCGGGGCCGCGCTCAACGACGTCCTGCCCAGCGACGGCGACCGGGTGTTCTACAAGAAGCCCTGGTGGCAGCGGGTCGTCGTGATGTCGGCCGGGCCGCTGCACAACCTGCTGCTGGCCGTCGTCCTGTTCACCATCACGCTGACCACCATCGGCACGCAGGTGCTCACCACGACGCTCGCGTCGGTGCCGGCCTGCGTGGTGCCCTCCAACGCCGCGACGCTGACCGAGGACTACACCGACGCCGAGCGCTGCTCGACGCCCCTGGTCACCTCCGGGCCCGATGCCGGTGAGCTCTGCGAGGCCGGCAGCGCCGACTGCGCCGTCCCCGCCGAGAGCCCGGCGGCCAAGGCGGGGCTGGAGCCCGGTGACACGATCACCGCCATCGACGGCCGCCCGCTCGACCCCACCGCCTGGGACTCCTGGACCCAGGTGCAGACCGCGGTCCGCGCCGCCCCCGACCAGCAGCTCACGCTGACCGTCGAGCGCGACGGGCAGTCGCGCCAGGTGGAGATCACCCCGATCGCCAACACCGTGGCCGACCTGGACGGCGAGGGCACGCTGACCGCCGGGTACGTCGGCGTCAGCCCGGCGCCCACGCTGGCGCGGCAGTCGATCACCGAGGTGCCCGGCTACTTCGGCAACATCGTGGCCAACTCCGTGGACCGGTTGTTGGAGATCCCCGAGCGCATCCCGGCCCTGTTCGGGGCCGCCTTCCTCGGTGACCAGCGAGACCCGAACGGGCCGATCGGCATCGTCGGGGTCGGCCGCATCTCCGGTGAGGTCTTCGCCTTCGACGACCTCACCGGGCTGCAGAAGCTGAGCTTCTTCCTCGGCCTGCTGGCCAGCGTCAACCTGGTGCTGTTCCTGTTCAACCTGCTGCCGATCTACCCGCTCGACGGCGGTCACGTGGCCGGCGCGCTGTACGAGAAGGCCCGCTCGACGGTGGCCCGCTGGCGCGGCAAGGCCGACCCCGGCCCCTTCGACATCGCCCGTCTCATGCCCGTGGCCTACGTCGTGGCCGGCTTGTTCATCACGCTGTCGGCCCTGCTCCTGGTGGCCGACGTCGTCAACCCCATCACGCTCCGGCAGTAGAGAGGACACTGGACGACGTGACCGTCGCACTCGGCATGCCCGCGCCCCCGCCCCCCGTCCTCGCCCCCCGCAGGAAGACCCGCCAGCTCGACGTCGGCGGGGTCGGCGTCGGCAGCGACTCCCCGGTCAGCGTGCAGTCCATGTGCACCACCAAGACCGCCGACATCAACGCGACCCTGCAGCAGATCGCCGAGCTCACCGCGTCGGGCTGCCAGATCGTGCGGGTCGCGGTCCCCGACACCGACGACGCCGAGGCGCTGCCGATCATCGCCAAGAAGTCGCAGATCCCGGTGATCGCCGACATCCACTTCCAGCCGCGGTACGTCTTCGCCGCCATCGAGGCCGGGTGCGCCGCCGTCCGGGTGAACCCCGGCAACATCAAGAAGTTCGACGACAAGGTCGGCGACATCGCGAAGGCGGCCAAGGAGCACGGCACCCCGATCCGCATCGGTGTCAACGCCGGCTCGCTGGACAAGCGCCTGCTGGAGAAGTACGGCAAGGCCACGCCCGAGGCGCTGGTCGAGTCGGCGCTGTGGGAGTGCTCGCTGTTCGAGGAGCACGACTTCCGCGACATCAAGATCTCGGTCAAGCACAACGACCCGGTGGTCATGGTGCGCGCCTACGAACTGCTGGCCCAGCAGTGCGACTACCCGCTGCACCTGGGCGTGACCGAGGCCGGCCCGCAGTTCCAGGGCACGATCAAGTCCGCGGTCGCCTTCGGCGCCCTGCTCTCCCAGGGCATCGGCGACACCATCCGCGTCTCGCTCTCGGCCCCGCCGGTCGAGGAGGTCAAGGTCGGCCTGCAGATCCTCGAGTCGCTCAACCTCAAGCCCCGCCGGCTGGAGATCGTGTCCTGCCCGTCGTGCGGGCGCGCCCAGGTCGACGTCTACAAGCTGGCCGACGAGGTCACCGCAGGGCTCGAGGGCATGGAGATCCCGCTGCGCGTGGCCGTCATGGGCTGCGTCGTCAACGGCCCCGGCGAGGCCCGCGAGGCCGACCTCGGTGTCGCGTCGGGCAACGGCAAGGGCCAGATCTTCGTCAAGGGCGAGGTCATCAAGACCGTGCCGGAGTCGCAGATCGTCGAGACCCTGATCGAGGAGGCCTTCCGCATCGCCGAGCAGCAGGCCGACGAGGGCGTGGCCTCGGGCACGCCCACCGTCAGCGTCTCCTGACCGGCGTGACCGTGCTGGGCGCCCGGTCGGCGCGGGTGCTCGACGCCTCCGACGAGCGGGCGGTGCGGCAGCTGCTCGACACCGACCCGGTGGCCACCTGCATGGTGGCCGGGCGGGTCGAGGTGCACGGCGTCGACCCGGCGTCCCTCGGCGCCCCGCTGTGGGGCATCGGGTCCGAGGGCCGGCTGGACGCGGTGTGCCTGGCCGGTGCCAACCTGATCCCCTTCACCCGGCCCGGTGTCGAGGCCGAGGCCGCCCGGGCGTTCGCCGACCGGGCCCGGCGGGGCGGACGGCGGTGCTCGACCATCGTCGGCCCCGCGGCGGCGGTCGCCCCCCTCTGGGAACGCCTGGCCCCGCACTGGGGTCCGGCCCGCGACGTGCGACCCGACCAGCCGCTGCTGGCCATCGACGGCCCGCCGCTGGTGGCCCCCGAGCCGCAGGTGCGGCCGGTCCGGCTGGGGCAGCTGGAGACGCTGCTGCCCGCGGCGATCGCGATGTTCACCGAGGAGGTCGGGGTCAGCCCGCTGCGGGTCGACGGCGGCGCCGGGTACCGGGCACGCATCACCGAGCTGGTGCGGGCCGGTCAGTCGCTGGCCTGGATCACCGAGGGCCCCAGCGGCCCCGAGGTCGTGTTCAAGGCCGAGGTGGGCGCGGTCTCCCGCACCGCCTGCCAGGTGCAGGGCGTCTGGGTGGCGCCCCGGCACCGGGGGCGGGGGATCGGCCAGGCGGGCACGGCGGCCGTCGTCGAGTACGCCCGCCGGGCCATCGCACCCGTGGTCAGCCTGTACGTCAACGACTTCAACGCAGCCGCGCGTGCGGCCTACCACCGGGTGGGCTTCCGCGACGCGGGCACCTACGCCTCGGTCCTGTTCTAGTCCTGTCGGTGCCCCGTGCCAGAGTGCGGGCATGAACGGACGACGGGGAACGGTCCTGCTGGTCACCGCGATCGTCCTGGCCGGGCCGGTGCTGGCCGCCTGCAGCTCCGACGACCCGGCCGACGGCGCACGCAGCGCCGCGCAGGGCTTCCTCGACGCCTGGAGCTCCGGCGACGTCGAGTCCGCCGCGGGGGACACCGACGACGCGGCCGCCGCCACGACGCTGCTCGAGCAGACCGCCACCGACCTGCCCGATGCGGTCCTGACCGCGCAGCTGGGTGCCGTCTCCGTCACCGGCGACGACGACACCGCGGCCACCGCGGAGTGGACGGCGACGTGGGCGCTGTCGGCCGCCCCCGACTGGAGCTACACGGCCACCCTCGACCTCGTGCGCGCCTCGGCCGACGACACCTGGCAGGTGGTCGCCGAACCCACCCTGGTCCACCCCGAGCTGGGGGAGGGGCAACACCTGCAGGTCACGCGGTCGCTCCCCGAGCGGGCCGCGATCACCGACGCCACCGGGGCTCCGCTGTTCACCGAGACCGAGGTGGTCACGGTCGGCGTCGACAAGGCCCAGGTCACCGACCTGGCGGCGCTGGCCTCCGCCCTGGGTGCGGCGACCGGCGTCGACCCGGGCACCATCACCGCCGACGTCGAGGCGGCCGGCGAGGGCCAGTTCGTCCCGGTGATCACCCTGCGCCGGCCCGACTTCGAGGCCATCCGCGCCCAGGTCTTCGACCTGCCCGGCGCGGTCTTCCCGACCTCCACCCGGCTGCTGGCCCCCACCGCGCGGTTCGGCTCGGCCCTGCTGGGTCGGGTCGGCGACGCGACCGCCGAGGTGCTGGAGGAGACCACCGGCGACGACGGCAGCCCGGCCTACGCCGCGGGCGACCAGCTCGGGCTGTCCGGCCTGCAGCGCGCCTACCAGGAGCAGCTGACCGGCACGGCCGGGTTCGACGTGCGCGTGGTCAGCCTCGACGCCTCCACCGGCGACGCGGGCGTGGTCGTGGGCTCGGCCGACCCGGTCCCCGGCACGCCGGTGCAGACGCCGCTCGTGCCGGCCGTCCAGAACGCGGCCGACGCGGCCGTGGCCGGCCAGTCGCTGGCCACCCACGTGGTGGTCGTGCGTCCGGGCACGGGGGAGATCCTGGCGGTCTCGTCGAACGAGGTGGCCAACGCAGGCAACGCGCTCTCGGGCCAGTTCCCGCCGGGGTCCAGCATGAAGACCGTGACGGCCACCGCCCTGCTGTCGGCCGGGGCGGTCACCCCCGACACCCCGGTGCCCTGCCCGGGCACCACCACGGTCGACGGTCGCGAGTTCGAGAACGAGGACCAGTTCGACCTCGGCACCGTGCCCTTCACCGAGGCCTTCGCGCAGTCCTGCAACACCACCTTCATCCAGCAGGGCCTCACCCTGCCCGACGACGCGTTGAGCGCGGCCGCGGCCGGCTACGGCGTCGGGTCGGACTGGCAGCTGCCGGTCGGCATCTTCGCAGGCGCAGTGCCGGCCACCAGCACCGGCACCACGAAGGCGGCCGACGCCATCGGCCAGGGTGAGGTGCTCATGAGCCCGGCGCAGATGGCGCTGGTCGCGGCCGGCATCGCCAGCGGTACCCCGGCCGCCCCCGTCGAGGTGGTCGGTGCCACCCCGTCCGGCGCGGCACCGGCGGGGCCCGGGCAGGCCGTCCTCGACCAGCTGCGGCCGATGATGCGCCAGGTCGTGCTCACCGGCACCGCCCGGGCGCTGGCCGGTCAGGGCGAGGTCTACGGCAAGACCGGCACCGCCGAGTTCGGGTCGAACACCCCGCCGGACTCCCACGGCTGGTTCGTCGGCTACCAGCTCGGCGGCCCGCAGGGCGACCTCGCCTTCGCCGTGCTCGTCGAGGCCGGCCAGTCCAGCAGCGCCGCCGTCGCGGTCACCGACGCCTTCCTCACCGGCCTGGCCGGCTAGCGGTACCGCTAGCCGCCCGGGTTGACCACCTGGTTGGCGACGATGACCGCGGAGATGCCGCCGAAGACGAGCACGGCCAGCACCATCACGGCCAGCCGGTAGCCGCGCACCCGGATCGCGGCCGGCAACGCGGTGCGGTTGAGCCGGATCAGCAGGATCGAGTAGACGAACATCATGAACCCGCCGACGACGGAGCTGATGACCAGCAGCACCAGCGGCTGGTCGAAGCCCGACAGCAGCACACCGGCCCCGACGACCAGCAGACCCCACACGACGGCCGAGTAGATGCGGCTCTCGCTCCACCGCTGCGACCGGGCCAGGTGGCTCACCTTGAGCGTGTCGGCCACCAGCCGGGCGGTGTAGTCGCAGATGCCGAGCGCCGCCGCGTAGAGCGACACCGCACCGATCCACCAGAAGAAGGTGCCGAACCAGCTGCCCACCGTGTCGGCCAGCACCTGGCCCTCGGTCTGCAGGAAGCTGATGTCGTTGCCGGGGGTGTCCGCGCCGAACACGGTCGCGTAGGCGATCACCGACGTGGCCGAGATGGTCAGCCAGGTCAGGAACCAGAAGCTCACGAGCTGCTCGGTGTTGGCGACCCGCCACCAGCCCCTCCACCGGCGCAGGTTCTCGGCGTCGGCCGGGAACAGGAACCCGGTCGAGGGCTTGGCCTGGTCCTCCCCGGTGACGGGGGAGACCAGCCGGGGTATGCGGGCGCCCATGCCGAAGCCCTTGTCGCGGATCCAGTTGCTCTGCACGAGGTTCTGCCCGCCGCCACCGCCAGCGAACGCCAGCGCACCGAGCACGAGCGCCAGACCGAGCTGGCTGGGGACCGAGCCGAAGTCGGTGACCACCCGGCGGGTCTCGGCGACGTCGTCGGCACCCACCACGGCGACGAACGCGATGACGACGAACGCCAGCACAGCGCCGACCTTGACGAACTCGATGCGCTCCACGGCGGTGTAGACGACGGGGGAGAGGGTGAGCACGAGCCCGATGGACAGCAGCATCAGCAGCGCGATGAGCGTGACGTCGCCGCCCCCGACGGCGTAGGTGAGCACCGTGGCCGAGCTGGTCGCCCACCCCGGCCACAGGTTCGCCAGGATCGTCAGCAGGCCGAACACCAGGCCCCAGTGCCGCCAGAGCCGGGAGAACCCGGTCAGCGCGGTCTCGCCGGTGGCGAGGGTGTAGCGCTCGATCTCCATGTTGATGAACAGCTGCAGGGTCACCCCGACGAACGCCGCCCACAGGAACGACAACCCCACCTCGCTGGCGATGTAGGGGTAGAGCACGAACTCACCCGACGCCAAGCCGATGCCGGCCCCGATGACCCCGGGACCCAGCACCTTGCGCAGCGGACGCGGTTCGGGCAGGTCTGCGGTGCCCGGCATCGGCAGCGCACCCCCGGCCGTGGGGAACCGGCGGCCCGGCTCCTGGGCGGCCAGTGGATCGTCGGCGGGCACGGCACCGGGCTCGGCGGACATGTGGTCGATCATGGGCGCGGCGCGGCCGACCCGCTCGACGAGCGCCGGGGACGGTCGGGTCGTGCCGATCAGGTCAGGGCAGGCCCGGGGTGGCGGAGGTGGCCGGCGTCGTGCCCGCCCGCTGCCGCCAGGTGACCGCCCGCACCTCGGCCGCGGCCGCGGCACCGACGGCCAGTTCGCGTGTTCTGCGCTGCGCTGCCTGGTCGAGCACCCACACCCAGGCGGTGGTCGTGCCGTCCTCCAGCACCACCGCCAGCGCGGCGGCGTCGACGGCGGAGAGCACCGGGAAGGGCAGGGCGTAGGCCGCCTCGGTGGGCACGGGGTCCACACCCTGCGCGGTGAGCAGGGCGGCCACCCGGTCACGCAGGTCGCGGTGCGCCTCGGCCGAGCTGCCGACCGCGGACCGGTCGGCCGCGGGCAGCGCAGCCCCCACCGTGCCGTACCCCCACACCGCGACGTGCTCGGCGGCCAGCGCGTCCTGCAGGGCTGCGGTCTCGGCCCTGGCCGACCCGGGCTCCGCGGTGCCCGACGCCGTGCCCGAGGAGGCACCCGACGACCGACCCGACGACGCCGGCGCGCCGGAGGCACCCGGTGCCGAGGACGGTGCGGTCATGCCAGCTGCCCGTCCTGGCCGCGCAGGCCTGCGGCGATGCTGCCGAGGAGCGCGGCGCGGGCGCCGGTGAAGCCCAGGCAGGCAGAGGAGTGCGAGTCGGCGGTGGCGGCCACCTGGGCCCGCAGTCCGGCGCGGGGGTCGGTCCCCGCGGCTCCGTCGGTCGGCGCGGCGCCCGAGGACGCCGCCGTCGGCACAGCCGAGGAGCCCACCGACGGAGCGGCCGCCCGCAGCCGGTCGAGCTGCTCCTGCCACTGCTGGGCGAGCACCGCGGCCGAGGCCGCCAGCTCGGGCGACGCGGCGAACGCCACCGCGCCGGCCTCGACCAGGGCCGCCTGCGCCGCGACCTGGTCGGCGAGGAGGTCGACCTGGTCGGGGGTGACGGCGTCGGCGCCGGGGGCCTCGGCGGTGCACCCGCCCACCACACCCACCAGCGGCACCACCCCGGCGGCGACCAGGAGCGTCCGGCGGCTGACCACGACGGTGGGGCGCACGGCCGGGCGGCGGGCGGGGCGGCGGGACATCGGGCACATCCTGGCAGCACGGCCGCCGTCCGGTGCGCCCGCCGGGCCGCGCCGGGCCGCCGAGCCGTCGTCGACAGGCGGTACCGTGGTCCCTCCGGTCACGGTGCCCCGCCTGCCGCCCCTCCTCCGCGGAGCCGGCGTCCGGGGGCCGATGCCCCAGGCTCCGGCCCCTGCGGGCCCGATCGCCGACCCGACAACTGTCCCACCCGAGGAGGACCCTGGTGCCCACGTCGCAGCCGTCCCGGTCCGGTCCCGCCGCCACCGCGCGCCTCACCGGGTGGTTCACCCCCGTGGTGACCGCGGCCGGGTACGACCTCGAGGACCTCGAGGTCCGCAGCGCCGGCACCCGGTCGGTCGTGCGCGTGGTCGTCGACCGCGACAGCGGGGTGAGCCTCGACGACGTCGCCGAGGTCAGCCGGGCGCTGTCGGAGGTGCTCGACGCCGAGGACGACGACCCGGGCCGCTCGCCCTACGTCCTCGAGGTGACCAGCCCCGGGGTCGACCGCCCGCTCACCCTGCCCCGGCACTGGCGGCGCAACGTGGGGCGGCTGGTCACCACCGCGGTGGACGGGCAGGAGCTGATCGGCCGGGTCGTGTCCGTCGACGACGACGGCGTGACCCTGGCCGTGGAGAAGGGCGGGGCGAAGAAGGGCCAGGTGCGCAAGGCCGCGGGCAACCGCACCCTCACCTGGGCCGAGCTCGGCGAGGGTCGGGTGCAGGTCGAGTTCAACCGGCCGGCCGGCCACCGCGACGCCCACCTGGTGCACGAAGGCCCCGACGAGGGCGACGACACCGACGACACCGACGAGACCGACGACGAATCGCTCACCGCCGACGACGTCGACGACGAGCTGGACGAGCACGACGGGTCCGCCGACGCGGCGGCCCAGGACAGAGGAGAACAGTGAACATCGACGTGACCGCCCTCAAGGCGGTCGAGCGCGAGAAAGGCATCCCGGCCGACACCGTGCTGCAGGCGATCGAGACCGCGCTGGTCACCGCCTACCGGCACGCCGAGGGCGCCGCCAAGCACGTGCGCGTGCAGATCGACCGCAAGAGCGGCGAGGTCGCCGTCCTGGCCCAGGAGCTGGGCGAGGACGGCGAGGTCGTGCACGAGTGGGACGACACCCCCACCGACTTCGGCCGCATCGCCGCCAGCACCGCCAAGCAGGTCATCGTGCAGCGGCTGCGCGACGCCGAGCACGAGAAGACCTTCGGTGAGTACGTGGGCAAGGAGGGCGACGTCGTCGGCGGCATCGTGCAGGCCCACGAGCGCCGCAACAGCGAGGGCACCGTCCTGCTGGACATCGGCAAGGTCGAGGCGAACCTGCCCCCCACCGAGCAGGTGCCCGGTGAGACCTACCCCCACGGCAGCCGGCTGAAGGCCTACGTGGTCTCGGTGGCCCGCACCTTCCGCGGCCCCCAGGTCACCATCTCCCGCAGCCACCCCAACCTGGTGCGCAAGCTGTTCGCCCTCGAGGTGCCCGAGGTGGCCGACGGCAGCGTCGAGATCGTCGCCGTCGCGCGCGAGGCCGGCCACCGCTCGAAGATCGCCGTGCGCACGAAGGTGCCCGGGCTCAACGCCAAGGGTTCGTGCATCGGGCCCATGGGGCAGCGCGTGCGCAACGTGATGAGCGAGCTGCACGGCGAGAAGATCGACATCGTCGACTGGTCGGACGACGAGGCCGCCTTCGTCGCCTCGGCGCTCTCCCCGGCCCGGGTCACCAGCGCCCGCGTGGTGGACCCCGCGGCCCGTGCGGTGCGCGTCGTCGTCCCGGACTACCAGCTGTCGCTGGCCATCGGCAAGGAGGGCCAGAACGCCCGCCTGGCCGCCCGGCTCACCGGCTGCCGCATCGACATCCGCAGCGACGCTCAGCCCGAGACCGACGACACCGTGTCCCCGGGCCAGGGTCGTGCCCCGCTCCGCTCGGCCCCGCGGCCGGCCGGGGAGACCGGGGGCCTGCCCGGGCGCGGTGCACCGCGCGGCGGCCCCCAGCGGGGTGGCCCCGTGCGCCGTCCGGAACACCGCGGGCCGTCGGCGCGCTAGACTCGTCGATGGCCGAAACGCCGAACCCGGTCCGCACCTGTGTGGGGTGCCGGCGACGCGCTCCGGTCACGGAACTGCTGCGCGTCGTCGTGCAGGGCTCCCGGCTCGTGCCGGACCCCCGCCGGCGGCTCCCGGGACGGGGTGCCTCCGTGCACCCCACCCCCGAGTGCCTGCGTGCGGCTGACCGTCGCCGGGCCTTCCCGCGGGCGCTGCGCACCAGCGCTCCGTTGGACACCGGCGTGCTGCTGGACCACGTCCTCCAGGCGGGGGCCGGCAGCGCACAGCACCAACCGTCGGACCGGCACCCGGCCGGTCCGCTCGTCGAGAGCAGGACGTCCTCGGATGACCCACCCGTGAAGTCGCACCGATGACCATGCACCACTGACGACGAGGTCGAGCGGGCAAGCCGCCGGCCTCACCACTGAGGAGACCCGTGCCAGGCAAAGCCCGCGTACACGAGCTCGCAAAAGAGCTCGGTGTCGACAGCAAGGCCGTGCTCGCCAAGCTCAAGGAGCAGGGCGAGTTCGTGAAGTCCGCATCGTCCACCGTCGAGGCCCCCGTGGCCCGGCGGCTGCGTGAGGCCTACGGGGCCTCCAGCGCACCCACCCCGGGCCCCCGGCCCACCCCCCGCCCGGCTGCCCCGGCACCGGCGGCCCCCGCGGCCCCGAGCGCATCGGCGCCGTCGGCCCCGGCCGCACCCGCTCCCGGTCCGCGACCGGTCGGTCCGCCGGCCGGCTCGGCTCCGCGTCCGGGCCCGCGCCAGGCTCCGGCCCCGCAGGCCCCGGCTCCGCAGGCTCCGGCGGCCCAGGCCCCGGCCGCGCAGGCTCCGGCGGCCCAGGCCCAGGCCCAGGCCCAGGCTCCGGCGGCGCAGGCTCCGTCGGCGCCGTCCCCGGCCCGCCCGGGCCAGTCGGCTCCCCGTCCGGGTGCCCCCCGCCCGGCGGCCCCCGGCGGGTCCGCACCCGGCGGCTCGGCCCCCGGCCAGGGTGCTCCGCGCCCCGGCGGCCCCCGCCCGGGTCCGCGTCCGGCCCCCCGGCCGGGCAACAACCCCTTCAGCAGTGCCCCGCGCCCGGCTGCCCCGGGCCGTCCCGGCCCGCAGGCGCCCGGTGGCGGCGCGCCGTCCCAGGGCGCCCCGGGTCAGGGCGGTCCCCGTCCGGCGCCCGGCGCCGGTGGTCCGCGCCCGCCGTCGGGCCCCGGTGGCCCCCGTCCGGCGGCCGGTCCCGGTGGGCCGCGCCCCAACCCGGGCATGATGCCGCAGCGCCCGAGCCCGGGCATGATGCCCGGCCGCGCAGCCGGCCGTCCCGGCGCGCCCGGCGGCCGAGGCCGCCCGGGTGCTCCCGGTGGTGGCGGTGGCTTCCGTCCCGGTGGCGGTGGCCCCGGTGGCGGCGGCGGTGCTCCGGCCGGTGGTTTCCGTCCCGGTGGCGGCGGTCGCGGTCGCGGTCGCGGTGGCTCGGGTGCCGGCACCGCGGGTGCCTTCGGGCGTCCCGGTGGCCGCGGTCCCGTCCGTGGGCGCAAGAGCAAGAAGCAGAGGCGTCAGGAGTTCGACTCCATGGCGGCGCCCTCGATGGGTGGCGTCAGCCTGCCCCGCGGCAACGGGCAGACCGTCCGGCTGCCCCGCGGTGCTTCGCTGACCGACCTCGCCGAGCGCATCGGCGCCCAGCCGGCCGCGCTGGTGACCGCCCTGTTCCACCTGGGCGAGATGGTCACCGCCACGCAGTCGGTCAACGACGAGACGCTGCAGCTGCTCGGCGCCGAGATCGACTGGGTCATCCAGGTCGTGAGCCCCGAGGACGAGGACCGCGAGCTGCTCGAGACCTTCGACCTCACCTTCGGTGACGAAGAGGGCGACGAGGACGACTGGGACTCCCGCCCGCCGGTGGTCACCGTCATGGGTCACGTCGACCACGGCAAGACCAAGCTGCTGGACGCCCTCCGCCACACGAACGTCGTGGCGAAGGAGGCCGGTGGCATCACCCAGCACATCGGCGCCTACCAGATCGTCACCGAGCTCGACGGCGTCGAGCGGCCGATCACCTTCATCGACACCCCGGGTCACGAGTCGTTCACCGCGATGCGTGCCCGTGGCGCCAAGGTGACCGACATCGTGGTCCTGGTGGTCGCGGCCGACGACGGCGTCATGCCGCAGACGGTCGAGGCGCTCAACCACGCCCAGGCGGCCGAGGTGCCGATCGTGGTCGCGGTGAACAAGATCGACAAGGAGGGGGCCAACCCCGCCAAGATCCGCCAGCAGCTCACCGAGTACGGCCTGGTCGCCGAGGAGTACGGCGGCGAGACGATGTTCGTCGACGTCTCGGCCACCACGCGCCAGGGCCTCGAGGAGCTCGAGGCCGCGGTGCTGCTGACCGCCGACGCCTCCCTGGACCTGCGCGCGAACACCGAGCAGGACCCCCAGGGTGTCGTCATCGAGGGCAAGCTGGACAAGGGCCGGGGCCCCGTCGCCACGGTGCTGGTCCAGCGCGGCACGCTGCGCGTGGGCGACTCGATCGTGGCCGGCGACGCCTACGGGCGCGTCCGGTCGCTGCTCGACGAGCACGGCGACAAGCTCAAGGAGGCCCTGCCGGCCCGCCCCGTGCAGGTCGTGGGCCTCACCTCGGTGCCCCGCGCCGGCGACACGTTCCTCGTGGTGGAGGAGGACCGCACGGCCCGGCAGATCGCCGACCGCCGTCAGGCCCGCATCCGCAACGCGCAGAACGCCTCGGCGCGCAAGCGGATCAGCCTCGAGGACCTCGACGCCGCCCTGAGGGAGAGCCGCGAGCTCAACCTGATCATCAAGGGCGACAACTCCGGCACCGTCGAGGCGCTGGAAGAGGCGCTGATGAAGATCGAGGTGAGCGACGACCTGTCGCTGCGGGTCATCCACCGCGGCGTCGGCGGCATCACCAAGAGCGACATCGACCTGGCGCTGGCCGACGACGTCATCGTCCTGGGCTTCAACGTCCGGGCCGAGGGCCAGGCCACCGAGCTCGCCAACCGCGAGGGCGTCGACGTGCGCTACTACTCGGTGATCTACCAGGCCATCGAGGAGATCGAGGCTGCGCTGAAGGGCATGCTCAAGCCCGAGTACGAAGAGGTGCAGCTGGGTCGGGCCGAGGTCCGCGAGGTCTTCCGGGTGCCCAAGATCGGCAACGTCGCGGGTTCGCTGGTGCGCAGCGGCACGATCGTGCGCAACAGCAAGGCCCGGCTCATCCGCGACGGTGCGGTCGTCGCCGACAACCTGTCGGTCGACTCGCTGCGCCGGTTCAAGGACGACGCGACCGAGGTCCGCGAGGGCTACGAGTGCGGTATCGGCCTGGGGTCGTACAACGACATCAAGGTCGACGACGTCATCGAGACGTTCGAGCTGCGCGAGAAGCCCCGCGCGTAGCCCGCACCCGCGGGTCGGCGGATGATGGGCCGGTGTTCACCGGTTCGTTGTCCGCCGACCTGCTGCTCGGGGACGTGCACTCCCTCAAGGAGAAGCGGTCCCTGGTGAGACCCGTCGTCGCCGAGCTGCGGCGGCGGTTCTCGGTCGCCGCAGCCGAGGTCGGCGACCTCGACCTGCACCGCAGGGTGCAGATCGGGGTCGCCACCGTGGCCGGCGACGCCGCGCAGGTGGGCGACGTCCTCGACGCCTGCGAACGACTGCTGGCCGAGCGCCCCGAGCTGACCCTGCTGTCCACGCACCGTCAGCTCACCAGCAGCGACGACTCATGACGACCCATCCCGACGAGTAGGAGTCCAGCCATGGCCGACGCGGCCCGGGCACGCCGGCTGGCGGTGCGCATCCGCCAGATCGTCTCCGCCACGATCGAGATGCAGATCAAGGACCCGCGGCTGGGGATGGTCACCATCACCGACTCCCGCGTGACCAGTGACCTGCGCGAGGTCACGCTGTTCTACACCGTCTACGGCGACGCCGAGGCCGTCGCCGACTCCGCCGCCGCGCTGGCCAGCGCCACCGGTGTGCTGCGCTCCACGGTGGGCAAGCAGACCGGGATCAAGTTCGTCCCCACGCTCACCTTCGTCGCCGACGCGGTCCCCGAGACCGCCCGCGAGCTCGACGAGGCCCTCGAACGTGCCCGGCTGGCCGACGAGGAGCTGGCCCGCGCCCGTGCCGGTGCCGCCTACGCCGGCGACGCCGACCCGTACCGCAAGCCCCACGAGGACGACGACGAGCTCGACGACGACGGCCCGGACGCCGAGGACGACGACGGGGCGGACGACGACGGGGTGGACGACGTCGTGCGCCGCGCCCGCGACCTGACCGAGCTCGACTCCCACACCCCGAGGAGCACCCCGTGACCGACCGCACCGGCACCGAGGCCGTCGACCCCGACCCGAACGTGCCCGAGGAGGGTCAGCCGGAGTCGACCCTGGGTGGTCGCACCGTGCCGGGGGCGCAGGCGGGTTCCCCGGACGACGCCGACCCCACCGCCGGCGGCAGGACCGGGACGGCCGGCGAGGCCGACCCCACGACCGACGTGAACGCGGCCTCCATCGCCGCCGACGAGCCCACCGACGGCGGCCCGGCCATCCCGGTGGCCGGGGGAGCGCCCGGCGAGGAGCCCGACGAGGTGCCGCACGCCGACAGCGGTCCCACCGACCTCTGAGCGGTCCCGCACCGACATGGCACCCGTGGGCGCGCTGGAGACCGCCGTCGCCGTCCTGACCCGGGCGGCCGACGCCGGTGCCTGCGTCGTGCTCTCGGCGCACGTGCAGCCCGACGCCGACGCGCTGGGCAGCACCCTGGCCCTCGCCGAGGGCCTGCGCCGCCGCGGGGCCCGGGTGACCCCGACCTTCCCCGGCCCCTTCGTGCTGCCGGCCTCGCTGGCCTGGCTGCCCGGCGCCGACCGGTTGGTCCCCGCCACCGAGGTGCCGACCCACCCCGACCTGGTGGTCGGTCTCGACGCGGCCGACCTGCGCCGCCTCGGCGAGCTGGGCGCCGTGCTGACCGCGGCCCCGGCCTCCCTGGTGGTCGACCACCACGCCTCCAACCCCGGCTTCGGCCAGGTGCAGCTGGTCGACCCCGAGGCCGCCGGCACCGTCGTGCTGGTCGCCGACCTGCTCGCCGGGCTCGGGGTGGAGCTCGACACCGACATCGCGACCTGCCTGTACGCCGGGCTGGCCGCCGACACCGGCAGCTTCCGGTTCGGCAACACCTCCCCGGCCACCCACCAGTTCGCCGCGCGGTTGCTGGCCACCGGCATCGACCACGCCCGCATCAGCCAGCGGCTGTTCGACACCGCCCCCTTCGGGTGGCTCGCCCTGCTGTCGCTGGCCACCGGTCGGGCCACCCTCGAGCGGGCGACCGGTCGCGGCCTGGTGTGGACCTGGGCCACCGTCGCCGAGGCCGAGGGCCACGGGCTGGCCGGTGACCACCTCGAGGCCCTGGTCGACGTCGTCCGCTCCGCCGAGGAGGCCGACGTCGCCTGCGTGCTCAAGGGCACCCCCGACGGTGCATGGAACGTCTCGCTCCGCTCCCGCGGCGGCACCGACGTGTCCGCGGTGGCGATCGCGATGGGTGGGGGAGGGCACCGCATGGCCGCCGGCTTCACCTCCCACCTGGACCGTGAGCAGACCGTCGCCGCCATCCGCGCCCGGTTGTGAACCGCTCCGTCCCTGCCCTGGCCCTGCCGGCGCTCGTGGTGCTGGCGGCCGAACCGCTGTACCTGCTGGTCGACACCGCCGTCATCGGGCACCTGGGCACGGTCGAGCTCGGTGGCCTGGCCGTCGGCGGGGGACTGCTGGCCCCGGTCGTCGGGCTGCTGAACTTCCTGGCCTACGGCACCACGGCCCGGGCCGCCCGCCGCGCCGGCGCCGGCGACCGGGCGGGGGCGGTCGCCGAGGGCGTGCAGGCCACCTGGCTGGCGCTGGCCACCGGGCTGCTCGGGGTGCTGGCGTTCCAGTTCGCCGCCGGCCCGCTGACCCGGTTGCTGGCCGGCGGGCCCGGTCCGGTGGCGCAGGCCGCCGAGGGCTGGCTGCGCATCGCCGTCCTGGGGCTGCCGATGCTGCTGGTCGCGCTGGCCGGCAACGGCTGGCTGCGCGGGGTGGCCGAGCTGCGCCGGCCGGTGCGGTTCGTCGTGGCCGGCAGCCTCGTGAGCCTGGTGCTCAACCCGCTGCTGGTCTACCCGGCCGGACTCGGTCTGGAGGGGTCCGCCGTCGCCAACGTCGCAGGGCAGACGGTCTCCGCCGCGCTGTTCCTGGCCACCCTGCGGCGGGAGGGCGTACCGCTGCGGCCGCGGCTGCCCGCCGTGCTCGCCCAGCTCACCATCGGCCGGGACCTGCTGCTGCGCGCCGCCGTGCTGCAGGGCGCGTTCGCCGTCGCCGCGGCCGTGGTGGCCCGTTCCAGCACCGCCGAGCTCGGTGCGCACCAGATCGCGCTGCAGCTCTGGCTGTTCCTCGCCCTGGTGCTCGATGCCTACGCCATCGCCGCCCAGACCCTGGTCGGGCAGGCACTGGGGGCCGGCCGGGCCGACGAGGCCCGGGTCGCAGCCCGGCGCGTGGTGGCCTGGGGCCTGGGCACCGGGGTCGTGGTCGCCGCCGTCCTGCTGGTCGCCCGGCCGTGGGTCGTGCCCCTGTTCACCGGCGACCCGGCCGTGCTGGCCCAGGCCGCGGTGGTCTGGTGGTTCCTGGCGCTGATGCAGCCGCTGGCCGGGGTGGTGTTCGCCCTCGACGGCGTGCTCATGGGTGCCGGCGACGTCGGTTACCTGCGCACCGTGACCATCGGCGCCGCGCTGGTCGGGTTCGTGCCGCTGTCGCTGCTGTCGGTTCCGCTGGGCTGGGGCCTGGCCGGGGTCTGGAGCGGGCTGACGCTGTTCATCGCCCTGCGGTTGGTCGCCGTCCTGGCCCGGGTGTCCGGGGACCGGTGGACCTCTGCCACGGTGGTGCGGTGAGCCCGAAGAAGCCCGACGCCGACGTCCCGCCCGGCCTGCTCGTGGTCGACAAGCAGCCCGGCATGACCTCCCACGACGTCGTGGCCATCGCCCGGCGGGCCCTGTCGGTGCGCAAGGTCGGCCACGCCGGCACCCTCGACCCGATGGCCACCGGAGTGCTCGTGCTCGGGGTCGGGGCCGCCACGCGGCTGCTGGGCCACCTGGCCGGCAACGACAAGAGCTACGCGGCCACGGTCCGGTTCGGCCAGACCACCGTGACCGACGACCGCGAGGGCGACGTCCTGACCACCACCTCGGCGGCCGAGGTCACCGAGGCCGCCGTCCGGGCCGCGCTGGCCGCGCAGACCGGGCCGCTGCAGCAGGTGCCCTCGTCGGTCAGCGCGGTCAAGGTCGGCGGGGTGCGGTCCTACGACCGCGTGCGCGCCGGTGAGGACGTCGAGCTCGCGCCCCGGTCGGTGACCGTCCACGCCCTCGACGTCCACCAGGTCCGGCGGCCGACCCCGGACCTGGTGGACGTCGACGTCGACGTCACCTGCTCCACCGGCACCTACATCCGGGCCATCGCCCGCGACGCCGGCGCCGCCCTGGGGGTCGGGGGACACCTGACCGCTCTGCGGCGCACCCGGTCGGGACCGTTCGACCAGTCGGCGGCCTGCGGGGTGGCCGACGCCGCGCACGCGCTGCTGGCGGGTGGGGGAGCGGGGTTCGTCCCGTTGACCGAGGCCGCCGCGGCGGTCTTCCCGGTGCGGCAGGTGACCGCCGACGAGGCGGTCGACCTGGGCCACGGCAAGCGGGTGGCGGCCACCGGCACGCCGGGCCTGCACGCCGCGGTCGACCCCGACGGCCGGCTGGTCGCCCTGGTCGTCGACGCCGGACCGGCCGCGAAGGTCGAGGTCGGCTTCCCCGCCTGAGCGCCTCAGACCACCGGCGTCGGCGGGTCCTGCCCGGCCAGCACCGCCAGCACGTTGCGCGCGGCGAGCACCGCCATGGCCTCCCGCGTCTGCTCGGTGGCCGAGCCCAGGTGCGGGGTGAGCAGCACGTCGTCCCGGCCGAGCAGGCCGGGGTGCACCGCCGGCTCCTCCTCGAACACGTCCAGCGCCGCCCCACGGATCTCCCGGGCGTCCAGCGCCGCCACCAGGGCTGCCTCGTCGACCACCGGACCGCGGGCGGTGTTCACCAGGTGGGCCGAGCTGCGCATCGCCCGCAGCGCAGCCGCGTCGACCAGGTGGTGGGTCTCCCGCGTCAGCGGGCAGTGCAGCGACACGACGTCGGAGGAGGCGAGCAGCTCGGGCAGCGGCGACCGCCGGGCGCCGAGCGGGCCGGCGACGTCGGCGGGTGCGTCGTGCCGGGCGGCGTAGGCGATCGACATGCCGAACGCCGCGGCCCGCACGGCCACCGCCCGGCCGATGGCGCCGAACCCGACCAGCCCCAGTCGCTGCCCGCGCAGCCCGGTGCCGAGCATGAAGTCCAGGTCCCACCGCCACGGGGTGCCCGCGCGCAGCAACCGCTCGCCCTCGCCCACCCGCCGGGTGATGCCCAGCAGCAGCGCCATCGTGAGGTCGGCGGTGTCGTCGGTGAGCACGCCGGGGGTGTTCGTGACCCGGATGCCTCGCCGCCGGCAGGCCTCGACGTCGACGTTGTCGTAGCCCACCGCGACGGTGGCCACGACCCGCAGCTGCGGGCCCGCGGCGTCGAGCAGGGCCTCGTCGACCCGGTCCAGCAGCAGGCAGACCAGCGCATCGGCCCCGGCGACCGCCTCCCGCAGCTCGGTCGCGGCGAGCGGCCGGTCGACCCCGGGCGTGCGGACGTCGGCCGCACCGGCCAGCAGCTCCTCGGCCGCCGCCGGCAGCCGGCGGCTCAGCGCCACCACCGGGCGGGTCACCGCGACACCGCACGTGCCGCCGCGTCCCGCACCCCCGGGAGGCCGTCCGGGCTGAGCACCACCCGCGACGCGCGGTCCACCGTCATGCAGAGCCCCCTCCTCGCCGACCGTCCCCGAGCATCCTGCCGGGCGAGCGGGCACGCTGGGGCCATGAGCGTCGTGAAGATCAACGTCCTGACCGTGCCGGCCGAGGCCCGCGAGCGGCTGGAGGATCGGTTCAGCAACCGTGCCGGGGCCGTCGAGGCCTCCGACGGCTTCGAGTGGTTCGAGCTGCTGCGCCCCGTGGAGGGCACCGACTCCTACCTGGTCTACACCCGCTGGCGCAGCGAGGCCGACTTCGAGGCCTGGCAGAACGGCCAGGACTTCGCCCGCGGGCACGCCGGCGGTGGCTCGGGGATGGCCCCGGCGGCCACGGGGTCGAACGTGTGGTCCTTCGAGGTGGTCACGCAGGCGTCGCCGAAGCGCTGACGTCGTCCACCGTGGTGGCCCCGCGCACGGCGGCCGCCCAGCGGTCCTCGCGCTCGGCGGGGGTCAGCACGTCGTCGGCCGTCGTCGCCACGAACTCGGCGACGACGGCGGCGAACCGGGCGGGGTCGTCGACCTGCGGGAAGTGCCCGGCGCGGGGGAAGACCTCCAGCCGGCTGCCGGGCAGCAGGGCGTGCAGGTCGTGGGCGTGCGACACCGGGATGACGGTGTCGGCGCCGCCCCAGACCAGCAGCAGCGGGAGGGCCTCGGCGAGGTAGACCCGGTCGGCGGCGCTGACCCGTTGGCCGCCGGCGTCCAGCACGGCCCGGGCGGTGTGCACGAACGCCGCGCGGGAGTCGGCGTCGGCCAGGGTGTCCAGGCCCGACACCACCTGCGTGGTACCCGGTGGCGTCCAGCGCTGCAGCGGGCGCAGCACCTGGCGGCCGGCGGCCCGCGTCCAGCGGTTGAACACGGCGGGCAGGACGTACTCCGCGCCGGGCAGGGTGACCGCCCGCAGGGCGGGGCTGACGTCGCGACCCAGCCCGCCGGAGTCCACCAGCACCAGGCGCTCGACCAGGGCGGGGAACTGGTGGGCGAACTGCAGGGCCACCCCGCCGCCCAGGCTGTGCCCGACCACGGTCGCGGCGTCGACGCCCAGCACGGTGAGCAGGTCGCGGGCCTGCGTGGCGAACGAGCCCAGGCTGTAGTCCCCGGCCGGCTTCTCCGACTGCCCGTGGCCCATGAGGTCCGGTGCCACCACGCGGTGGCTCCGCGTCAGTTCGGCCAGGGCCGGTTCGAAGCTGGCGCCGGACCCGAGCAGGCCGTGCACGAGCAGCAGCACCGGCCCGTGGGTGCCGCCGAGGCGGGCGTGCAGGTCGTGGCCGTGCAGGCGCACCCGCACCCGGCGCACGCCCGGCGTCGTCCAGGGTGTGACCTCAGGTGACATGCACCCGACCCTAGGTCGGTCCCGCCTGCGCCGTCAGCAGGCGGGACTAGGGTGCAGGACGCCGGGTGCACACCCGGTGCCGTCCCGATCTCCGAGTGGGAGCCATGACCGACATCCTCGCCGACAGCCGCACCTCGTCCCGGGTCTTCGCCGAGGGTGTGCCGCTCGTGGTGGAGGAGGCCACGCGTCGCCCGGCCGCTGACCGCGAGCAGCTGCTGGCCGATCCCGGGTTCGGCAAGGTCTTCACCGACCACATGGTCGTGGCCCGCTACGTCGCCGGGCAGGGCTGGACCGAGGCGAAGGTCACCGGCTACGCGCCGCTGCAGCTGGACCCCAGCACCGCCGCCCTGCACTACGCGCAGTCGATCTTCGAGGGTCTGAAGGCCTACGCCCAGCCCGACGGCTCGGTCTCGGTGTTCCGGCCGGAGCAGAACGCCGCCCGCATGGCCCGCGGTGCCGTGCGCATGGCGATGCCGCCGGTCCCCGCCGAGGGCTTCATCGCCGCCGTCGACGCCCTGGTCGACGCCGACCGCGACTGGGTCCCCACCGGCCCCGACCAGACCCTCTACATCCGGCCCTACGAGCTGGCCGTCGAGCCCTTCCTGGGCGTCCGCCCGGCCACCGAGTACCTCTTCGTCGTCATCGCCAGCCCGGCCGGTGCCTACTTCCCGCGCGGGGTCCAGCCGGTCTCGGTGTACCTGTCCGAGGACTACATCCGGGCGGCCCCGGGTGGCACCGGCGACGTCAAGTGCGCCGGCAACTACGCCGCCAGCCTGCTGGCCCAGGAGCAGGCCATCGCCGCCGGCTGCGACCAGGTCGTGTGGCTCGACGCGACGGAGAAGAAGTACGTCGAGGAGATGGGCGGGATGAACCTGTTCTTCGTCCTCGGCTCCGGTCCCGACGCCGAGCTGGTCACCCCCGAGCTCACCGGCACGCTGCTGCCGGGCATCACCCGCGAGTCGCTGATCACCGTGGCGCAGGAGATGGGCCACCGCGTGACCGAGCGGCGGTTCTCCGTCGAGGAGTGGCGCGCCGGGGTGGCCGACGGCTCGATCACCGAGACCTTCGCCTGCGGTACCGCCGCGGTGATCACCCCGGTCGGCGAGGTCAAGGCCCGCACCGGGGACTTCACCGTCGGCGACGGCACGCCCGGGACGCTCACGATGGCGCTGCGCGAGCGGCTGCTGGACATCCAGCACGGGCGGGTCGCCGACGACCGCGGCTGGCGGCACACCGTCACCGCCGGCTGACGTGCGGCGCTGGCGCGGCCTGGAGGCCACCCCGGGCGACCTCGGCCGGGCGGTCGTCACGGTCGGCATGTACGACGGCGTCCACCGCGGGCACCAGCAGCTCATCGGCACGGCGGTCAGCCGCGCCCGGGCCCTGGGGCTGCCCGCCCTGCTGCTGACCTTCGACCCCCACCCGGCCGAGGTCGTACGGCCGGGCTCCCACCCGGCCATCCTCACCTCGGCCGACCGCAAGGCCGAGCTGGTGGGGGAGCTGGGCGTCGACGCCATGTGCGTGCTGCCCTTCACCCCCGAGTTCAGCCGGTTGTCCCCCGAGGGGTTCACGCACACGGTGCTCGTCGAGCACCTGCACGCCGCCGCCGTGGTGGTGGGGGAGAACTTCACCTACGGCCACCGCGCCGCCGGTGACGTCGCCTCGCTCACCCGCGAGGGCCGTCGGTTCGGCTTCGCCGTCGAGGGCCTGGATCTGGCGGCCGACACCGCCGGCGGAGGAGAGGTCACCATCTCCTCCACCTACATCCGGGCCTGCGTCGCGGCCGGCGACCTCGGCGCGGCGGCCCGCGCGCTGGGCCGCCCGCACCGGGTCGACGGCGTCGTGGTGAAGGGCGACCAGCGTGGCCGCGAGCTGGGCTACCCGACAGCCAACGTCGAGTCCCCGCCCTACACCGCGGTCCCCGCCGACGGGGTGTACGCCGGGCACCTGGTGCTCCGCGACCGCCGCGGCCGCAGCGGCAAGCGGTTCCCGGCCGCGGTCTCGGTGGGCACCAACCCGACCTTCCAGGGCACCCACCGCACGGTGGAGGCGTTCCTGCTCGACTGGTCCGGTGACCTGTACGGCGAGCACGTGGGCGTCGAGTTCGCGGAGCGGCTGCGCCCGATGGTCGCCTACACCGGGCCCGAGGCGTTGATCGAGCAGATGGACCGCGACGTGCTCGACGCACGCCGCATCCTGGGCACCGTGTAGCCTCGCCCCAGCGTCGGTCGTACCGACGCGTGTGCATGCTGCCCCCGTGACACCGACCGGGGGCCACACGTGACCTGCCCAGGAGGCACCACATGGCGCTCGACAGCGCGACGAAGAAGCAGATCATGACCGAGTACGCCACGGTCGAGAGCGACACCGGGTCCCCCGAGGTGCAGGTCGCGATGCTGACCCGACGGATCAGCGACCTGACCGAGCACCTCAAGATGCACAAGCACGACCACCACAGCCGGCGGGGCCTGCTCCTGCTGGTCGGCCGGCGCCGCCGGCTGCTGAACTACCTGGCGAAGACCGACATCAACCGGTACCGCTCGCTCATCGAGCGGCTGGGTCTGCGCCGCTAGCACGTCGAGGGGACCGCTCCGCACCGCGGAGACGGTCCCCTCTTCTCGTGCGGCACCCGCCGCACGGGCCCAGGCGGCTCCGCCCGGCCCCGGCCGCGCCCTCCGGCGCACGGCCCGGTCCTCGGTGGTGGTCCCCGGGACGCGGCAGGCACCAGCCCCGCGACCCGAGGACTTCGATCGACGACCGGTCCCGGGGACCACAGAGCACCGCCGCCGAACCAAGAGGGCGCCGCCGCATGCGGCGCAGGAAGAGGACACGATGTCCGCACCCACCACCGACGCCGTCGACTACGACGAGGACGGCGTGTACACCGTCTCCGCGACGATCGACAACGGGTCCTACGGGTCCCGCACCGTCACCTTCGAGACCGGCCGGCTGGCCAAGCAGGCCGCCGGCTCCGTCGTCGCCACCATGGGCGACACCACGCTGCTGTCGGCCACCACGGCCGGCCGCCAGCCCAAGGACCACTTCGACTTCTTCCCGCTGACGGTGGACGTCGAGGAGCGGATGTACGCGATCGGGAAGATCCCCGGCTCGTTCTTCCGCCGCGAGGGCCGGCCGTCCGAGGACGCCATCCTCACCTGCCGCCTGATCGACCGCCCGCTGCGCCCGACCTTCGCCAAGGGCCTGCGCAACGAGGTGCAGGTCGTCATCAGCGTGCTGTCGCTGGACCCCGACCACCTGTACGACGTGCTGGCCATCAACGGCGCCTCGGCGTCGACCCAGCTGTCGGGTCTGCCGTTCTCCGGCCCGGTCGGCGCCACCCGCGTGGCCCTGATCAACGGTCAGTGGGTCGGCTTCCCCACCCACACCGAGCTCGAGGACGCCGTCTTCGACATGGTCGTGGCCGGCCGGGTGCTGCCCGACGGCGACGTCGCGATCATGATGGTCGAGGCCGAGGCCACCGAGAAGACGATCGAGCTGGTCGCCGGTGGCGCGACCGCGCCGACCGAGGAGGTCGTGGCCCAGGGCCTCGAGGCCGCCAAGCCGTTCATCAAGGCGCTGTGCGACGCCCAGTCGGCCCTGGCCGGCAAGGCCGCCAAGCCCGAGGTCCACTTCCCGCGCTTCCTGGACTACCAGGACGACGTCTACGCCGCCGTCGAGGCCCACGCCACCGAGAAGCTCACCGCTGCCCAGGCGATCCCGGGCAAGGCCGAGCGCGACGACGCCACCGATGCCCTCAAGGACGAGGTCAAGGCCGCACTGGCCGACCAGTTCGAGGGTCGCGAGAAGGAGGTCTCCGGTGCCTTCCGCGCGGTGACCAAGAAGGTCGTCCGCCAGCGCATCCTGCGCGACAAGGTCCGCATCGACGGCCGCGGCGTCACCGACATCCGGCCGCTGTCGGCCGAGGTCGAGGTGCTCCCGCGGGTGCACGGCTCGGCGCTGTTCGAGCGCGGCGAGACCCAGATCATGGGCGTCACCACGCTGAACATGCTCCGCATGGAGCAGCAGCTGGACACCCTGAACCCGGTGACCCGCAAGCGCTACATGCACAACTACAACTTCCCGCCGTACTCCACCGGCGAGACCGGTCGCGTGGGCTCGCCCAAGCGCCGCGAGATCGGCCACGGCGCGCTCGCCGAGCGCGCCCTGCTGCCCGTGCTGCCCGACCGCGAGGAGTTCCCCTACGCGATCCGGCAGGTCTCGGAGGCCCTGGGCTCCAACGGCTCCACCTCGATGGGCTCGGTCTGCGCCTCCACCCTGTCGCTGCTCAACGCCGGTGTGCCGCTGCGCGCCCCGGTCGCCGGCATCGCCATGGGCCTGGTGTCCGACGAGGTCGACGGCAAGACGCAGTACGTCGCGCTGACCGACATCCTCGGCGCCGAGGACGCCTTCGGCGACATGGACTTCAAGGTCGCCGGCACCAAGGACTTCGTGACGGCGCTGCAGCTGGACACCAAGCTCGACGGCATCCCCTCCGACGTCCTCGCCGGTGCGCTGACCCAGGCCCGCGCGGCCCGGCTGCACATCCTCGACGTCATGCTCGAGGCCATCGACGGCCCCGACGAGATGAGCCCGTTCGCCCCCCGGGTGACCACGGTGCGCATCCCGGTCGACAAGATCGGTGCGGTCATCGGGCCCAAGGGCCAGATGATCAACGCGATCCAGGACGAGACCGGCGCCGACATCACCATCGAGGACGACGGCACCATCTACGTCGGTGCCTCCGACGGCCCCTCGGCCCAGGCCGCGGTCGACCGCATCAACGCGATCGCCAACCCGCAGCTGCCCAAGGTCGGCGAGCGCTTCCTGGGCACGGTCGTCAAGACCACCGCCTTCGGCGCCTTCGTCTCGCTGCTGCCCGGCCGCGACGGTCTGGTGCACATCAGCAAGCTGGGCAACGGCAAGCGCATCGCCAAGGTCGAGGACGTCGCGAACGTCGGCGACAAGCTGCAGGTCGAGATCACCGACATCGACGCCCGCGGCAAGATCAGCCTGGTCCCGGTCGTCGAGGGCGGTGCCTCCTCGGAGGAGCCGGCCGAGACCGCTGCACCTGCGGGTGAGTGACCACGGCTGACACCGGCCTGGACGGCACCGGGGTGGGTGGGGCTGCGGCCCTGCCCACCCCGGTGGCCGTCGGGCAGACCGAGGTGCTCGACGTCGACCAGTTCGGCGGGCGCGTCGAGCGCACCGAGCTCCCGGGTGGCCTGCGCGTCATCACCGAGGTGATGCCCGGCGTCCTGTCGGCCACGGTGGGCATCTGGGTCGGCGTGGGCTCCCGCGACGAGACCCCCGCCGTCTCGGGGTCCTCCCACTTCCTGGAGCACCTGCTGTTCAAGGGCACCCGCTCGCGCACGGCCCTCGAGATCGCCACGGCCATGGACGCCGTCGGTGGTGAGATGAACGCCTTCACCGCCAAGGAGCACACCTGCTACTACGCCAACGTCCTGGCCAGCGACCTCCCGCTGGCCGTGACGCTGCTCGGTGACCTGGTCACCGAGGCGCTCAACACCGCCCCGGACCTCGAGTCCGAGCGCACGGTGGTGCTCGAGGAGATCGCCATGCGCGACGACGAGCCCGCCGACGCGGTGCACGACCTGTTCGCCGAGACGCTCTTCGGCGACACCCCGTTGGGCCGGTCGGTGCTGGGCACCGTCGACTCCATCGAGGCGCTGACCCGCGAGGACGTCGACGGCTGGTACCGCAGCCGGTACGTGGCGCCGGCCATCGTGGTGTCCGCCGCCGGACGCGTCGACCACCAGCAGGTGCTCGACCTGGTGCGCACGGCGTTCGGCGACCGCCTGTCCGGCGGCGCACGACCCGAACCGCTGCGCACCGGGGACCCGGGCGCGGGCACGACCCCGCACCGAGCCACCGGGCTCATCCACCGACGCACCGAGCAGACGCACCTGCTGCTGGGCTCGGTCGGCCTGGGCCGGCTCGACGACGCGCGCTTCGCCGCCGCCGTGCTCGACGCCGCGGTGGGCGGAGGCATGAGCTCGCGGCTGTTCCAGGAGATCCGGGAGAAGCGCGGGCTCGTGTACAGCGTCGGGTCCTCCCTCACGCACTACGCGGGCACTGGGGTGTTCTCCGTCTACGCCGGCTGCGCGCCCAAGCGGGTGCCCGACGTCCTGCGGCTGGTCCGCGAGTGCCTGGGCGAGGTCGCCGCGCACGGGATCACCGACGAGGAGGTCCGGCGCGGCATCGGCCAGCTCCGGGGTGGGCTGGTGCTCGGCCTGGAGGACACCGGCTCGCGCATGAGCCGGTTGGGCAAGAGCGAGCTCTCCTACGGCGAGTACGTCCCCGTGCCCGAGGTGCTGGCCCGGCTCGACGCCGTGCGCCCGGACGACGTCCGTGTCGTGGCCGCCGACCTGCTCACCCGGCCCACCGCCCTGGCAGTGGTCGGGCCCTACCGGGAGAAGGACCTGGACCGGCTCTCGGCGTGAGGCCCGGGACGCCGTGGTCCGTCGGGCGCGGCGTCCCGGCCCACGGTGCCCCGGCCCGCGGAGCCCCGGCCCGCGGAGCCCCGGCCGCGGGGGCCTTGGCGGCCGCCGCGCGCGTGGCCGTCGCCCGAGGCCGTCCCGCAGGGTGATCGGCGGGCTTGCGCCCGTGACCCGTGCCGGTGAGAGTGCCGGCATGACCTCCAGCAACCCCTCCACCACCCCTGCGCCCGAGGCGCCGCTGACGTCGGTCGCCGTGCTCGGTGCCCGCGGCCGCATGGGGGTGGAGGTCTGCAAGGCCGTCGACGCCGCCGAGGACCTCGAGCTGGTCGCGATGGTCGAGGGCAGCGAGTGGTTGTTCAACGTCGCCGACGGCGGCGCCCAGGTGGCCGTCGACTTCACCCGGCCCGAGTCGGTCATGGAGAACATCCGCTTCTGCATCGACCAGGGCATCCACTGCGTGGTGGGCACGAGCGGGTTCGACGAGGAGAAGATCGCCACCGTCCGCGAGTGGCTCGCGCCCAAGCCCGAGCTCGGCGTGCTCATCGCCCCCAACTTCGGCATCGGCGCGGTCCTGCTGATGAGGTTCGCCGCGGAGGCGGCCCGCTTCTTCCCGTCGGTGGAGATCGTCGAGATGCACCACCCGGACAAGGTCGACGCCCCCTCGGGCACCGCGGCCCGCACCGCACAGGTGATCGGCCAGGCCCGCCGGGCCGCCGGCATGGGGTCGGCCCCCGACGCCACACGCGACGACGCGTCGCTGCCCGGTGCCCGCGGCGCCGAGGTCGACGGGGTCCCCGTGCACGCGGTGCGCCTGGCCGGTCTGGTCGCGCACCAGGAGGTGCTCATGGGCGCCACCGGCGAGACGCTGACCCTGCGGCACGACTCCTACGACCGCGCGTCGTTCATGCCGGGGGTGCTGCTGGCCGTGCGCGAGATCCAGCGCCGGCCCGGGCTCACCATCGGGATCGACGGTCTGCTCGGCCTCTGAATCGCCAGCAGGGCGGTGCCGAGGGGGCCTCCGGACGCCTCCGACACCTGCCCGACACGCCCGGGACAAGCCCTCGACACGTGACCTGCGTCGTAGACGGCGCCGATCCGGAAGCGTCCGACCTGCGCGTTCACCGCCGATGTGCCCCCGGGGCACCCCGACGGGCCACTCGGAGGACCCCCCGGGTTTGACGAGCCGCAACCGGGGGCGTAACTTTCTTTCTGCGCCGGGGACGACCGCGAGGCCGGGCCCGAAGCGCCGAAGCGTGACAACAAGCCAAGACATCGAAGGCCGTGAGGCTGGGGTTCTTGCGCGTCCGCTCTTTGAGAACTCAACAGCGTGCCGAAAGTCAGTGCCATATGTTTGATTCCCGCCTCCTTTGGGGGGTGGGTGTTGGGTTGATTGATATCGAGAGTGCCAACTCTTGGTTCTCGGCCTTGGATCGAAATTCATCTACGGAGAGTTTGATCCTGGCTCAGGACGAACGCTGGCGGCGTGCTTAACACATGCAAGTCGAACGATGAAGCCAGCTTGCTGGTGGATTAGTGGCGAACGGGTGAGTAACACGTGGGCAACCTGCCCCCGGCTCTGGGATAACTCCAAGAAATTGGTGCTAATACCGGATATTCACGCTTCCTCGCATGGG
>NZ_FMUH01000010.1 GCF_900101025.1 Klenkia marina
GACGGCGGACGCGACGGCGGGGCCCTGCGTGTAGGGAGCCAGGGTCTCTTGCGCTGTCGGAGTGCCGGCCGTCGAGCTCCCGCACGCGGCGACGATCAGAAGGACAGGAGCGAACAGGACTGCGCGGCGCATGGTGGTCCCCCGTGGTGATGTGGTGGCCGGACGGTACCGGACCGACACGATCAGGAAGGTGGACACCACCGCGTGTTGACCGGGTCAACACGGAACGCTTGGCAACACGACCCGGCGCGTCTGTGCCCACGGCTACGCCGCAGGTCAGCGGGCCGCACCGTCCGGACCTGCGCCCCCGCTCGGGTTCAAGTCCCGTCACTCACCCCAGAACGCCGACTGGCCCCCGATCCGCTCCGGATCGGGGGCCTGTCGCATCACCGGCTCAGTTCAGGGCGCTGCCGGCCACCCACTGGTCCCACGGGATGGCCCAGTCGTAGATGTCGCCGTCGGCGCGGGACAGGGTCGGGCCGACCGAGTTGACGATCTCGACCACGTCACCGGGCTGCGAGAACTGGTAGAACCACTGCGCGCGCTCGGTGGACAGGTTGATGCAGCCGTGCGACACGTTCGACGAGCCCTGCTGGCCCACCGACCACGGCGCGGCGTGCACGAACTCTCCGTTGTTGGAGATGCGCGTCGCGTACTGGACGTCGGTGCGGTAGCCACCGGGGGCGTCGACGGCCAGCCCGAAGGTCGAGGAGTCCATCGTGATGTCGGCGAACTTCTCGAGCACGACGTGCGGGCCGTTGCGGGTCGGGTTGGCGTTGCTGCCCGCGCTCATCGGGTAGGTCTGCACGACCTGGTCGCCGGAGGAGACGGTGAGGGTGTGCGTGGCCGCGTCGGCCACCGAGACGTGCTTCTCGCCGACGGCGAAGGACACCGAGCGGTTCTTCTCGCCCCAGATGCCGTTGCCCATGTCGACGCCGTAGAGGTTGGCGTCCAGCGTCACCTGGGTGTTGGCCGGCCAGTAGGTCGAGGGGCGGAAGTGGACCTCCTCGTCGCTGATCCAGTTCCACCGCCCATCGGTGGGCGTGCTGCTGGTGACCACGAGGTTGCGCTCGACGTCGGCCTTGTTGACCACCGCCTGGTCGAAGAAGACCCGGATCGGCATGCCCACCCCCACGGTGGTGCCGTCGAGGGGGCCGATCGACGGGGTGCTGACCGAGGCCGGGGCCACCGTGGTGAAGGACCCGCTCGCGTCGGCCTCCATGCCGTCGGCGTTCTCGGCCACGGCCTTCACCGTGTACGTGGTGCCGTAGGCCAGCGGTGCCGACGGCGTCCAGGTGCTCGTGGTTCCCGCCGGCGCGGCGGCCGGGTCGGCCGCGGTCGAGGAGGCCCCCGACGACGCAGCACCCGAGTTGGCCGCACCGGACGACGGGGCGGCGGACGACGGGGCGGCGGCCGGCGCCTCGGCCAGCGTGCCGGCCACGGTGGCACCGGCGGCGTCGGTCACGGTGACGTCGGTGACCGACCCGCCGACGACGGTGGCCTGCAGCAGGGTGGCCGGGGAGACCTCGGTGGCGCCGTCGACGACGGACAGCGTGACGACAGCGGGCTCGGCGGGCGGTGTGGTGGCCGCGGCCGAGCCCCCTCCGCCGTCGGCGTCGGGCCCGCAACCGGCCAGCACCAGCAGCACCCCGGCTGCGCCGAGCGCGAGAACGGAACGACGATCGATCTGCAGGACCACCTAGGACTTCCCCCTCACCGGGCCGGGGCGCAGGAGTGCCTCCGACCGTCGGCGCCCAGTGTGCCCCTCGGGTCTGACAAGTTGCTGTCATGCACGACACGTGGGCCCGGGTCGCACGGCCGACCGGGGGCCGTGTAGTGTTCTCCCGGTCGCCGCAACGCGGTGGCGCCGCGCCATTAGCTCAATTGGCAGAGCAGCTGACTCTTAATCAGCGGGTTCGGGGTTCAAGTCCCTGATGGCGCACCACCCAGAACGGCCCCGCCCCCACCGGCGGGGCCGTTCTGCTGTCCGGACCCGGGAAGGGGCGCCATGAGCACCGCTGAGGAAGGGCGCCGCCGCGCCGAGGAGCACCTGGCCCTGGTCGCCGCCGGCCGCCAGGACGACGCCGACGCCGTCCTCGGCACCGCCACCGACCTCGCCGCCATCACCTACCTGGGCGCGGCCTTCACCGCGTTGTCGCGCAGCGGGGCCCGCGAGCTGTCCCCCGCCCAGCGCGCCCAGGCCACCGGCCGGCACATGCGCCTGTCCGCCCAGCGCGACGCCGCCGGTCGCGACCCGCAGGCTCTGCGCCCCTGGTTGCACGCGCTGGCCCGCGAGGCCGCTCTGGTGCAGGAGATGCAGGCCCTGGCCGCTGCCCGCGCAGCCCGGGGCGCGCCCGGGGCCGACGGCGGCGAGCACGGGGCCGACGGCGGGGAGCCGGTCAGCGGCGGGTGACCCGCACCGCCGCCGGCAGCATCGCGGCGACCGCCACGGCCAGCACCGCGTAGCTCCAGCCCGGCCCGAGGGTCGCGGTCAGCAGACCCACCACCAGTGCACCCAGACCGGTGCCGGCGTCGAACGAGGCGTTCCACACCGCGCTGGCCGCCGTCGTCCCGCGGTCGCCGGCCCGGGCCATCGCGACGACGAGGGTGGTGTTCTGGGTGCCCCCGTAGCCGGCACCGAACACCGCCGCACCCAGCACGACGACGGCGTCGGACCCCAGCCCGACCCCGAGCAGCACCAGCCCGGCCGCCGCGACCAGCAGTGCCGGCACCAGCAGCACGCGCGCGCCCACCCGGTCGACCAGCACTCCACCGCCCCAGCGGGCGAGGGCCGCGAGCACCCCGAAGGCCAGCAGCGCGAGCGTGGCCACCGACCCGTCGGGCCGGGCCAGGGGAAGGAAGGTGACCAACCCGGCGCTGGCGAGGGTGACGACGAACAGCACCGCCGACGGCGCCGCGGCGGCCCGCGCAGCCGGCCCGGACGGCGTCCCGGAGGCGGCCGTGACCTCGACCGGCACGGCCCGCACCAGGGCCGGGACGACGAGCAGCCCGAGCACCGGAGCCGCGGCCAGCAGCGCCACCACCTCGACGTGGCCGCCCAGGGCCAGCGCGGCACCACCGGGGGTGGCGGCCAGCGTGGGCAACCCCAGCGCCAGGCCGTAGACCCCGAGGGCCTCCCCGCGCCGCTCCACCGGGACGGCGCGGGCCGCGATGGTGGAGCCCAGGACGGTGAGCACCCCGAACCCGGCCCCGCGCACGCCGGAGACCGCGCACAACCAGCCGAGCGAGTCGTCGACCAGGTAGAGCGGCGCCGGGGCGCCCAGGGCGAGCAGTCCACCCGCCAGCACCGGCCCGAGCCCCCACCGGGCGACCACCCGGGGCACCGCTGCCTGGGTCGCGACGGTGACGACGAGGAAGACCGTGGTGACCAGTCCGGCCGCCGACAGCGACGCCCCGCCGGCCGCGGCCTGGACGGGCAGCGCCGAGAGGGTGACCGCGAAGCTGGTGAACCCCAGCGCGGTGGCCGCCACCAGGGCGCGGATGGCCGGGACCCGCCACACCGACCCCGTCTGCTGCTCCCCCGTCACCATGTCCGGTCGATCCTGCCTGCCCGGCCCGGGACCCCTACGGTCGGGGCATGGCCGACACCGCTCCCCCGCCGACCACCGTCTCCGTCGTCGTCATGGGGGTGTCGGGCACCGGCAAGTCCACCGTGGGGGTGGGCATCGCCGAGGCATTGGGCTGCGACTTCGTGGAGGGCGACGACCTGCACCCGGCCGCGAACGTCGAGAAGATGCGCTCGGGCACCCCGCTCACCGACGAGGACCGCTGGCCGTGGCTCCGGGCGGTGGCGGCCACGGTCGGCGAGCACGAAGCCGCGGGCACCGACCTCGTGATCACCTGCTCGGCGCTGCGGCGCAGCTACCGCGACCTGCTGCGCGAGGGGCACCCGTCGGTGTGGTTCGCCCACATCGACACCCCGCACGACGTGCTGGTCGAGCGGCTGCGCAAGCGCACGGGCCACTACATGCCCGGCTCGCTGCTGGACAGCCAGCTGGCCACCCTCGAGCCGCTGGCCGACGACGAGCCGGGCCACGCGTACTCCGGCCAGGGCTCGGCGCAGCAGACCGTCGACGGTCTGCTGGCCGAGCTCCGGGCCGAGCGCCCTCAGCCCATGTAGGGGTAGCGGTGGTCCCGCGGCGGGGCGAAGGTCTCCTTGATCACCCGGGTGCTGGTCCAGCGCTGCAGGTTCTGCGCGGCGCCGGCCTTGTCGTTGGTGCCCGAGGCCCGGGCACCGCCGAAGGGCTGCTGGCCGACGACGGCACCGGTGGGCTTGTCGTTGACGTAGAAGTTGCCGGCCGCGTTGCGCAGCACCCGCGAGGCGTGCGCGATGGCCGCGCGGTCCTGGGCGATGACCGCGCCGGTGAGGGCGTAGGGGGCCACCGACTCCATCTGCGCCAGGACGGCGTCGTGGTCGGCGTCGTCGTAGACGTGCACGGCGAGCACCGGGCCGAAGAACTCGGTGCGGAACACGTCGTGCCCGGGGTCGGTGCCCTCGATGACCGTCGGCCGGACGAAGTAGCCCTCGGTGTCGTCGGCGGTGCCGCCGGCGACCACGGTCAGCGCGTCGTCGGTGCGGGCCCGCTCCAGCACGCCCGACAGCTTCGAGAAGGACTTCGCGTCGATGACCGCGCCCATGAAGTTCGAGAAGTCGGTGACCGGCCCCATCGGCAGCGAGTCGACCAGCCCGGCGAGGTCGTCGCGCAGCCGGTTCCACAGCGAGCGCGGCACGTAGGCCCGCGAGGCCGCCGAGCACTTCTGGCCCTGGTACTCGAACGCGCCGCGCACGAGCGCCGTCCGCAGCACCTCGAGGTCGGCCGACGGGTGTGCGAAGACGAAGTCCTTGCCGCCGGTCTCGCCCACGATGCGGGGGTAGGTGCGGTAGTCGGCGATGTTCTGCCCCACCGTGCGCCACAGGTGCTGGAAGACGGCGGTCGAGCCGGTGAAGTGGATGCCGGCCAGGTCGCGGTCGGCCAGCACGACGTCGGAGACCGCCACGCCGTCGCCGGGCAGCATGTTGATGACCCCGTCGGGCAGGCCGGCCGCCTCGAGCAGCCGCATCAGCTGGTGGGCGGCGAACTGCTGGGTGGGCGAGGGCTTCCAGACCACCGTGTTGCCCATGAGCGCGGGCGCGGTGGGCAGGTTGCCGGCGATGGCGGTGAAGTTGAACGGGGTGACCGCGTAGACGACGCCCTCGAGCGGGCGGTGGTCCACCCGGTTCCACACACCGGGCGAGCTCACCGGTTGCTCGGTGTGGATCTGGCGGGCGAAGTGCACGTTGTAGCGCCAGAAGTCGGCCAGCTCGCAGGCGCTGTCGATCTCGGCCTGCTGGGCGGTCTTGGACTGGCCGAGCATGGTGGCCGCGTTCAGCGTCTGCCGCCAGGGGCCGGCGAGCAGGTCGGCGGCCTTGAGGAACACCGCGGCGCGGTCGTCCTGGGAGAGCTCGGCCCAGCCGGGGGCGGCGGCCTTCGCGGCGGCGAGCGCGTCGCGGGCGTCGTCGCCGGTGGAGTGGGCCGAGGTGCCGAGCGTCTGCGCGTGCGCGTGCGGGGCGACGACGTCGAACGGTGCGCCGCCGGCCATCCGCTGCCGCCCGCCGATCGTGGCGGTCAGCTCCTCGGGCGAGCCGGCCAGACGGGTGAGCTCGGCCTGCAGCTGCGCGCGCTCGGGCGAGCCGGGCGCGTAGTCGAGCACCGGCTCGTTGCGCGGGGCGGGGACCTGGGTGATGCCGTCCACGAGAGAGTCAGCTCCTTGGATCGAGTAGGTGGTGCGGCCGCCCTTCAGGGGCCCGCGGCGAGCGTGCGAGTCGTGGGGGGAAGGGGGGTCCTTCTAGGAGGTCGTGACGAGGGAGCGGAGGAAGAACTGCAGGTTGGCCGGGCGCTCGGCCAGGCGGCGCATGAAGTAGCCGTACCAGTCGGCGCCGTAGGGGACGTAGGCGCGCACGGTGTGCCCCTCGCGGGCCAGCCGCTGCTGCTCACCGGTGCGGATGCCGTACAGCAGTTGGAACTCGTAGCTGTCGGCGGCGCGGCCGGTCTCGGCGACCAGCTCCAGCGCCCGCGCGATCATCGCCGGGTCGTGGGTGCCGGCCATCGGGTGGCCACCGCCCCGGAACAGGATCTCGAGGCAGCGCAGGTAGGAGGCGTCCACCTGGGACTTCTCGGTGAAGGCGATGGTGCGCGGCTCGGCGTAGGCACCCTTCACCAGCCGCACCCGCGAGCCGGCGACGGCGAGGGCAGCGGCGTCGGCCTCGGTGCGGTGCAGCGCCGACTGCAGCACCGCGCCGGTGCCGGGGTGGTCGCGGCGCAGCTCGGCGAGGACGGCGAGGGTGGAGTCGACCGTGGTGTGGTCCTCCATGTCGAGGGTCACCGTGGTGCCCAGCGCCGTCGCGGCCTCGGCGACCGGGCGCACCAGCTCGGTGCAGACGTCGTGCCCGCCGGGCAGCGCCTGGCCGAAGGCCGAGAGCTTGACCGACACCTCGGCGGCCCGGCCGAGCTGCAGCGGGGCCAGCCCGTCGAGCAGGGCGAGGTAGGCGTCCCGGGAGGCCACGGCCTCGGCCCGGCTGGTGATGTCCTCGCCGAGGTGGTCGAGGGTGACGGCGATGCCGTCGGCCTGCAGTGCCCGGACGGCGGTCAGCGCGTCGGGCAGCTGCTCGCCGGCGACGAAGCGGTCGACCACGCGACGGGTGACCGGGGTGCCGACGACGACGCGGCGCAGACCGGGCCGGCGGGACGCGACGAGCAGGGCCTGACCGAGCACGGGGACCTCCGGGAGCAGTGGGTGGCTCGACCGTAGGAGTGGGGTGTTGGCGGTCACCAGCGACAGCTGTCCGGACTCCTTCGTACGATCGTCTGATGCGGGACGACCTCCAGGACCTCGTCGACGAGGTGTCCCGGTTGCTCGGCGCGCCCGCGACGCTGGAGGACACCGAGTTCACGCTGCTGGCCTTCTGCGCCCAGGGCGACGAGGTGCTCACCGGCCTGGACGCCGTGCGCACGCGGTCGATCCTGACCCGCGGCTCGACGGTGGACACCCGGCGCTGGTTCACCGGCTTCGGGATCGACGAGGCCACCGAGCCGCTGCGCACGCCCGCCGACCCGGTGGCCGGCGTCCTGACCCGGCTGTGCCTGCCGGTGCGGCACCGCGGCCGGTTGCACGGCTGGCTGTGGCTGCTCGACGAGGGCCGCACCGACCTCGGGCAGCCCGACCCGCCCGGGCTCGCGGCCGCGCGCGAGCTGGCCGACCGGGCCGGCGCGCTGCTGGCCACCCGCCCCACCGGCGGGACCGCCGACGACCTGCGGGCGGCCCTGACCGGCGACGAGGCCGCCGCGCACCGGCTGACCGGGCGCCTGGGCCGGGACACCCCCGTGGCCGTGGTCGCCCTGCGCCCGGGCCCCGAGGGCCTGCCGGACGGCTGGGTCTCCCCCGGCGCCGGGGCGGTCAGCGCACCGGTGGGCCCGCTGGTCGCCGTCCTGCTGCCCGTGCCGCACGTCGACGACGACCGCCCCGCGGTGGCGTTGTCGGCGGCCGCCCTGCACCGGCTCCCGCCCGGCAGCACGGCGGGGGTCGCCGTCCCCCGCGCCGGGTGCCACGACCTGCCGGCGCAGTGGCGCGAGGCCGTCGACGCCGCCCGGGTGGCCGCGGTGGAGCCGACCCTGGCGCCGGTGGCGTCGTGGGCCGAGCTCGGTGCGTGGCGGCAGGTCGTGCTCCTGCCCGGGCCCGACCCCGCGTTCGCCGCCCTGCTCGCCGACCCCGTGCTGGCCCGCACGGCCGAGGTGTGGCTGGACCGGGCCGGCTCACCCCGGCGTGCGGCGGCCGAGCTCGTCGTGCACCGGCAGACGCTGTACTACCGGCTGGGCCGCATCGCCGAGCTCACGGGGCTCGACCTCGCCGACGGCGGCGACCGGCTGGCGCTGCACCTGGCCCTGCGCAGCGCCCGGCTGGACGCTGCGGGGCGGGGCGCGCGGCCGGTGGCCCGCGGTGATCTAGGGTCGACGGTCCCATGACGAGGCAGCCCGGCACCGACGTGCTGTCCCCGGTCGACGTGATGCTGCGGTTGCGCACCGCCACCGCGCCCGAGCACCAGCAGCTCGAGGACACCCTCGACCTGCTCTCCCCCGACCTGACCCCCGGCCGGCTGGCCGCGGTGCTGCAACGCATGCACGCGTACTGGGCCGCCGTCGAGGCAGGGCTCGACGCCTGGGCCGCGGCGCACCCGGCCGCGGCGACCGCGCTCGACTGGGCCGCCCGCCGCCGCACCCACCTGTTCACCGCCGACCTGGCGGCGCTCGGCGCCGCCCCGCTGCCCGACCGGCCGACCGACGTGGGGCCGCCGGCGGGCACCGACGAGGCCCTGGGCACGCTGTACGTGCTCGAGGGGTCGACGCTGGGCGGGGTGTTCATCGACCGCCACCTCGCCGCGTTGCCCGCGCTGGCCGGGGTCGGCCCGCTGGCCGCCTTCAGCCCCTACGGCGAGCGCACCGGCGCCCGCTGGGCCGCGTTCCGGCGCGCCACCCGCGACCACGTCGCCCACGGCGGCGGCGACGCCGACGCCGTCGTGTCGGCAGCGGGACGTACTTTCCGATCCATGGCGGCCTGGTGCCGCGACGTCCAGCAGAGCGCGTCGCCCACCACCGCATCCACCACCCATCCCGGCGGAGGTGTCCCCGCATGACGGAGACCCAGCCCGTGCAGTGGCTGACGCCGGACACCCCGGTCGACCTGTCCAACTGCGAACGCGAACCCATCCACGTCCCCGGCAGCATCCAGCCCCGGGGCGTGCTCATCGCGGTCAGCGAGCCCGACCTCGTCGTCGAGCAGGTCTCGGCGAACCTGGCCGACGTCACGGGCATGCCGTGGGAGCAGGCGCTGGGCCGGTCGCTGGCCGAGGTGCTCGGCACGGTGCCGGCCCAGGCGGTGGCCCGCAGCGCGTCGGCCTTCGGCGACCTGCGCGAGCGCAACCCGGTCGAGCTGACCCTCGACCTCGACGGCACCCCGGTGCCGGTCGACGCGATCCTGCACCGCGCCGTGCACGGCCCGGCCGGGGCGACCACCCACCCCGGGGAGGGCGTCGGCACGCCTCCGGCGACCAGCCTGGTGGTCGAGCTCGAACCGGCGATCGGCCCGCGCCCCTTCAGCTTCCCGAACACCTACCAGGCGGTGCGCAGCACGATCGCCGAGCTCAACCGCACCACGGACCTGCAGGAGCTGTACGACATCACGGTGCAGGCGGTGCGCAACCTCACCGGCTTCGACCGCGTGATGCTCTACCGCTACGACGCCGAGTACAACGGCGAGGTCGTCGCCGAGGCCCAGCACGGCGGTCTCGACACCTTCCTCGGCCTGCACTACCCGGCCTCCGACATCCCCGCGCAGGCCCGCGCGCTGTACGAGAAGAACTGGATCCGGCTGATCTCGGAGGTGCCGTACACGCCCTCCCCCATCCACCCGGTCGACCACCCCGCCACCGGCCAGCCGCTGGACCTCACCTTCTCGACGCTGCGCAGCGTCTCCCCGATCCACGTCGAGTACCTGGTCAACATGGGCGTGACCTCCTCGATGTCGCTGTCGCTGCTGCGCGACGACAAGCTCTGGGGCCTCATCGCCTGCCACCACTACAGCGGCCCGCACGCCCCGCCCTACGCCACCCGGGCGGCCGCGGAGTTCCTCGGCTCGACCCTCTCGCTGCGCCTGGTCGACCGGGCCGCCGAGGAGGAGGTGCGCCGCGCCCTCCGGGCCCGGTCGACCCTGGCCTGGCTGACCGCAGCCACCCTCGACGAGGACCGCCCGCTGGCCGACGCGCTGCTGGGCACCCCCGACCTGCTCGACCTCGTCGACGCCGACACGGTCGTGGTCGACCTGCAGGGGCACTCCGCCGTGCGCGGTGCCCCGCTGGACGCCGAGGTGCACGCCGCGGTGGCCGACTGGGCCGCCGACCGGGGCGCCGAGGTGGCCTCCACCGAGAGCCTGGTGCACGACGCGCCCGAGCTCGGCGTGCCCACCGAGGTCGCGTGCGGGGCGCTGGTCGTGCCGCTGCCCGACGGCCAGTACGTGCTGTGGGCCCGGCAGGAGAAGATCCGCACCGTCGAGTGGGGCGGCGACCCCTCCCGCAAGGCCGAGGTGGTGGTCGAGGGCGACCACGTGCGGATCTCCCCGCGCAAGTCCTTCGCCCGCTGGGAGGAGACCGTGCGCGGCCGGTCCGAGCCGTGGACCGGGGCCGAGCTGGGCGAGGCCAAGGAGCTGCGGCACAACCTGCTCGAGGCGCTGTACGCCCGGTCGCGCCGAGTCGCGCGCACCGCCGAGACGCTGCAGCGCAGCATGCTGTCCGAGCCGGCCCAGCCCGACCACCTGCAGATGGCGGTGCGCTACGTGCCGGCCGCCCGCGAGGCCCAGGTCGGCGGTGACTGGTACGACGTGTTCACCCAGCCCGACGGGGCGACCGTGCTGGTCATCGGCGACGTCGTGGGCCACGACACCGAGGCCGCCGCGGTCATGGGGCAGCTGCGCGGTGTGCTGCGCGGCATCGCCTACGACAGCGACGCCGGCCCGGCCGAGGTGCTCGCCCGGCTCGACCGGGCCATCGCCGGCCTGCGCATCGACGCGATGGCCTCGGTGCTGGTGGCCCGGCTGGAGCAGACCGGCGACGAGTTCGACGAGGGCGTGACCCGCGTCGTGTGGTCCAACGCCGGCCACCTGCCGCCCGTGGTGCTGGACCCCGACGGCTCGACGCGACTGCTGACCACCGCCACCCCCGACCTCCTGCTGGGCGTCCACCCGCAGATCAGGCGCCAGCAGCACGAGGCCGAGGTGCCCCGCGGATCCACCGTGCTGCTCTACACCGACGGCCTGGTCGAGCGCCGCGACCAGGTCTTCGACGAGGGCATCACGGCCCTGCAGCACCAGCTGACCGAGCTGTCGGGCCAGCCGGTGGAGCAGCTCGTCGACGGCCTGCTGAGCACGCTGCTGCCCGAGCGGGCCGAGGACGACGTCGCGCTCGTCGCCGTCCGGCTGCACCGCCAGGACCGCCCGCGCCCCGACCGCTGAGTCACGCCGCCGCCGTGCCGAGCGTGGTCAGCAGCTCGCGCACAGCGGTGCGGCCGGCCCGGTTGGCCCCGATGGTCGACGCCGAGGGTCCGTAGCCCACCAGGTGCAGGCGTGGCTCGCCCACCACCCGGGTGCCCTCGACGGCGATGCCGCCGCCGGGGGCGCGCAGGTGCAGCGGGGCGAGGTGGTCCAGCGCCGCGCGGAAACCGGTGGCCCACAGCACGACGTCGACGTCCAGGCTGCGGGCGGGGTCGTCCCACGCCACCCCGGTCGGGGTCATCCGGGCGAACGCCGGCAGCGGGTCGAGCAGGCCGCGCTCACGCCCCCGCAGGACCTCGGGCGTCACGGGCAGGCCGGTCACCGAGACGACGCTGCCCGGCGGCAGGCCGGCCCGGACCCGCTCGTCGACCAGCGCGACGGCGGCGCGCCCGGCGTCGGGGTCGAAGTCGGTGCTCCGCCACACCGGCGGGCGCCGGGTCACCCACGTGGTGCGGGTGACCTCGGCGATCTCCAGCAGCAGCTGCAGCGCCGAGATCCCGCCGCCCACCACCAGCACGTGCTGACCCGCGAACGCCGCCGCCCCCGGGTACTGCGCGGCGTGCAGCTGCTGGCCGCCGAAGGTCTCCCGCCCCGGGTAGGCGGGCCAGAACGGCCGGGTCCAGGTGCCGGTCGCGTTGACCAACCCGCGCGCCGTCCACGGCCCGGCGGTGGTGCCCAGCGCGAAGCCGTCGTCGGTGCGGGTCACCCGGCGGACGGCGACCGGGCGGCGCACCGGCAGCGCGAAGTGCCGCTCGTACTCGGCGAAGTAGCGCGCCAACACCACCGAGGCCTTCTCCTCGGGGTCGCCGGTGAGCGGTAGGCCGGGCAGGTCGGCGATGCCGTTGGCCCGCTCCAGCCGCAGCGAGTCCCAGCGGTGCTGCCAGGCCCCGCCGGGTGCGGCGTCGGCGTCGAGCACGACGAAGTCGGCCCCGGCCCGCTGCAGGTGGTGGGCCGCCGAGAGCCCGGCCTGACCGGCCCCGATGACCACCACGTCCGCGTGCACACCCGGCTGAACACCCCGGGTGGGCCGGTCATGCCCCGCGGTCGGCCACCACCAGCACCGGCTGGACGTCGCCGGAGGCCACCAGCGCGCCCATGCGGGCCGACTGCTCGTCCGCCCGGGCCCACCGGGGGTCCGCGCCGTGCCTCCGTGCCACCTCGGCCTCGACGGCGTCGACGGCCTCCGCCCAGGCCGGCGGGTTGTCGTGCAGGTCGGCGACCGCCCGGTCGCGCACCGCGAAGCCGGCGGCGGTCAGCAGGTCGTCGAGCCCGTCGGCGGCGGGGAAGGAGTTGCCCTCCGGCGGCGCCGTGCGCAGCGGCCCGGTCTGCGCGAACACCAACAGGCCCAGCCGGCCACCGGGGACGAGCACCCGGTGCAGCTCGCGCAGCGCGGCGGCCTTGTCCGGCAGGGTGCACAGCACGCCCAGGCACCAGGCGGCCTCGGCGGTGCCGTCGGCCAGCGGCAGCGCCTGCGCGTCGCCGAGCACGGTGGGCAGGCCGAACAACCGCCGCGAGGCGTGCACCGCCCCGGCCATCGGCTCGACGCACACCGGCTGCACCTGGCGCTCGCCGGCCAACCACGCCGCGGGCCCGCCCACGCCGGCGCCGGAGTCGATCAACCGCGTCCCCGGGCGCAGGTCGAGCCGGTCGGCCAACCAGCTCAACGAGCCCACGCTGCCCGACCCGCGGCAGCCGGCGGGGACGGCGTGCCCGGGTCCCAGCGCCCGGGCCGCCTCCTCCGTCCAGGCGGCCACGACGTCGAACTCGTCGTCCATCGCGCTCACGGCGTCCACCCCGTCCTGTCGTGCACCGCGCACCCCGGCGGCGTCGTCGACACCGGCTGCCCGCCGTGCGGGGGTGTCAATCCCCACGGGGAACGTTCCCGGTCGGATGTGTGCGGCGGCTTCTGCGGGGCACAACGAGCGCAGGTCGACCAGCAAGGGTCGACCGGTGGAGCGGGGGACGTCGTGGCGCTGGAGGGGTACCGGCACGTCGCCGGTACCGGTGGACCCGATGCGTCCTCCGGTGCCGCGTTGCTGCCTGCGCTGCGCGCCGGGCTCGCCGCCGGGTCGCCCGTGGTGCTCGCCTGCTCCTCCGAGCTGCGAGCCGGGCTGGAGACGGAGCTGACCGGCGACCCCGTGCACGTGATCGACCCCGACGAGCTGGCCGGCCGGGCACCCGACGCGCTGGCCGGCTACACCGCCCTGCTGGACCGGCTCTCCCTCGACGGCAGCCGGCTGCAGCTGGTGACCGACAGCGTGTGCCAGGCGAAGGCCGGAGTGGTGGCCTGGCTGCAGACCGAGGCACTGCTCAACCACGTGCTCGCCGACCGGGCGGTCGACCACTACTGCGTGGTGGACCCGCGCCAGCTCGGCGACGACCTGCCCACCGCGCTGGCCTGCCACCCCCTCCGGCTCGCCGACGGCAGCCCCGCCGTCAACCCCGGTTTCCGCGAACCCGCCGAGGTGCTCCGGTCGCTGTGGACCGATCCCGGCCCCGACCCCGTCGAGGCCACCCCGCCGACCCTCTCGATCGACGACGTCGGGAGCATGCGCGAGCTGCGGCGCGCCCTCACCGCCAGCCTGGCCGACGGCCCCCTGCACCCCGACGAGGCCGAGGACCTGGTGCTGGCCATCGACGAGGTGGTGTCCAACGCCGCCGAGCACGGCGTCCCCCCGGTCGACGTCCGGCTGTGGGTGACCGCGCAGCGGGTGCTGTGCGCCGTCGCCGACCGCGGGGCGGGGTTCGACGAGCCGCTGGCCGGCTACGGCCCCGCCCACGGCACGGACCTCAGCGTCGGCGGGATGGGCCTGTGGCTGGCCCGGCGGGCGGTCGACCGCATGACCACGAGCCCGCTGGACGGCGGCGACGGCTGCGTCGTCCGGCTGACCATCGACCCCCGGCGCTAGCCGGCGAGCAGGCCCGTCGCCTCGATCAACCGGGCCTGCTCCCGGCACCACGGCGACCAGGCGTCGCCCTCGGTGTCCTGCCGGGCGCGGAAGGCGGCCCAGTCGAGCACCTCCCACTCCCCCACCTCGCCGGCCGCGGGCACCGGCTCGCCGTGGAAGACGCCCAGGTAGACGGGGCAGATCTCGTTCTCGACGATGCCGAGCAGCTCGGCGCGGTAGCGGTAGTCCGGCAACGCGGGCCGCAGGTCGGACACCCGCAGCCCCAGCTCGTCGGACGCGCGACGGGCGATCGCGTCGGCGTCGGCCTCGCCCGGGCCGGGGTGCCCGCAGACGGTGTTGGTCCACATGCCGGGGAAGGTCTGCTTGTCCAGGGCTCGGCGGGTCACCAGCAGCCGGCCCTCGGCGTCGAAGAGGTAGGCCGAGAAGGCGCGGTGCAGCGGCGTCTCGCCGTGGTGCACCAGGGGCTTCGGCATCACGCCGATCTGCTGGTTGTCGTCGTCCACCAGCACGATGAGTTCTTCCGGCACGTGCCCCAGGCTAGGCGTCGAAGTCCACGGTCACCTCGGCGGACACGGGCAGGGTCTGGCAGGTGAGCACGTAGCCCTTGGCGACCTCGTCGGGGTCCAGGGCGTAGTTGCGCCGCATCTCGACCTCGCCGGAGGTGACCTTGGCCCGGCAGGTGCCGCAGACCCCGCCCTTGCAGGCGAAGGGGAGGTCCGAGCGCACCTGCTGCGCGCTGTCGAGCACGGGCACGCCCTGCTCGAGGGCCAGCGTGGTCGAGCGGCCGTCGAGCACGATCGTCACCTGGCTGGAGGGGCCGTCGACGGTCTGCTCGTCGCCGCGCACCGGCTCCGGCGGGGCGTCGTCGACGAAGAACAGCTCCTGGTGCACCCGCTCGCGCGGCACGCCGAGCTCGGCGAGCAGGTCGCGGGCCTCGGTGACCATGCCGTGCGGCCCGCACAGCCACCAGTGCTCGACCTCGGGGACGTCGACCAGCGCGCCGACCAGGGTGCGCAGCCGCTCGCCGTCGAGCCGGCCGCTGGTGACCTCGGCGTCGCGGGGCTCGCGGGAGAGCACGTGCACCAGCTGCAGCCGCTGCCCGTAGCGGTCCTTCAGGTCGGCCAGCTCGTCGGCGAACATCACCGTGTTGGTGCGCCGGTTGCCGTAGAACACCGTGACCGTGGACTCGCCGTCGCGCAGCACCGACCCGGCCAGGCTCAGCGCCGGGGTGATCCCCGACCCGGCGACGACGAACACGTGGTCGGCCGGGGTGGACACGTCGGCGGTGAAGGTGCCGCTCGGCGGCAGGACGTCGATCTGCTGGCCGGGGCGCACCTCGTTGACCAGCCAGGCCGAGAAGTAGCCACCGGGCACCTCGCGGACGCCGACCCGCGGCGCCTCGCCCACCGGCGCGCAGATGGAGTACGAACGGCGCTCGTCGCGGTCGCCGTCCACCCGGCGCAGCGTGAGCGCCTGCCCGGGGGCGAAGGCGTAGTCCTCGGCGAGGTGGTCGGGCACGTCGAAGGTGACCGCGACGGCGTCGTCGGTGAGCTGCTCGACCCGGGCCACCGTCAGCGGGTGGAAGGTCGGACGGGTGCGCGCCACTAGATCTCCTTGACGTGCTCGAACGGTTCTCGGCAGGTGCGGCAGCGGCGCAGCGCCTTGCAGGCGGTGCCGCTGAACTCGCTGAGCTCCTCCGTGTCGGCCGAGCCGCACAGCGGGCAGGTGGCCGTCCGGCGGGTGGGTCCGAGGTTCAGCGGGATCGGCCCGGTGTGCCTCGTGGCCGCGCCGGGCGGCGCGATGCCGCCCGCGGCGAGCTTGCGGCGGCCCTCGTCGCTGATCCAGTCGGTGGACCACGGCGGGGACAGCACGGTGCGGACGTCGACGTCGGCGAACCCGGCCCGGTGCAGCGCGTGCACGAGGTCGGCGCGCATGACGCCCATCGCCGGGCAGCCCGAGTAGGTGGGCGTGATCTCGACGACCACCTGCTCGCCCTCGGTGCGCACGTCGCGCAGCACCCCGAGGTCGGCCAGCGTGAGCATGGGCAGCTCGGGGTCGGTGACGGTCTCGGCGACCGCCCGCGGGTCGGTCAGCGTGCTCACGGCCGGCTCACCAGGTGGCCGCCGGGTGCTCGCGAGCCAGGCCCTGCAGGGTGGCCAGCAGGGGTGCCAGCTCGTCGGTGTGCTCCCCCGCGCGACCCGGGCTGGGCCGGTCGGCCGGCCACGACGGCACGGCCAGGGTGGCCCGCTCGACGACCATGGTGAGGACGTCGCGCACCTCGTCGCGGGTGGTCGCGGGGTCCACCGCCACGCCCTGCTCCACGAGTCGGCGCTCGACGTCGGTGGCGGTGAACAGGTCGGCGGTCAGCGGCCACACGGCGTCCACGGCCGCCTGCGCCCGGCGGTGGGACTCCTCGGTGCCGTCACCCAGGCGCAGCACCCAGCGCGCGGCGTGGTCGCGGTGGTAGGTCAGCTCGGGCACGCCCTTGGCCGCGATCGCGCTGACCACCGGGTCGCGCGAGTCCCGCAGCCGGGCGAACAGGGCGAGCCGGGCGGTGCTGGCGACCAGCAGCCGCACCATGGTCTGCGCGAAGTCGCCGCCGTCGGTCTCGGCCAGGTGGTGGTTGACGAACTCGTCGGCGTCGCGGAAGTAGGCGAGCGCGTCCTCGTCGGGGATGGAGTCGGTCGCGTGCCGGCGGGACCTGCCGAGCACTCCGCAGCTGCCCGCGCGGGCCAGCAGCAGCCGGGCCTGGCCGAGCAGGTCCAGACCGCAGTTGGCGATCGCGACCTCCTCCTCGAGCTCGGGCGACCGGGTGGCCCACTCGGTGAGCCGCTGGCAGAGCACCAGGGCGTCGTCGCCCAGCATCAGGCAGTAGGCGCCCAGGTCGGCGGGGTCGACGCCGTCCGGGACGGTGGTGTCGACGCCGGCCAGCGGGTCGTCGAACCCGGTGCCGAACGCCCACTGGCCCTCGCCCCCGTGGGCGTGGTCCAACGCGTCGTAGACGGTCTCCTCGTGCGCCATGCCAACCGCACCTCTCTTCAGGTCGTGCCCAGCGGCCGGCCCCGTCTCAGGGCCCCGCGGCGAGCTTGCGAGTCGTGGGGGGAGACGGGGTCCTTCAGATATGCGGGACGTTCTCGGGGATCTCGTAGAACGTCGGGTGGCGGTAGACCTTGTCGCCGGACGGGGCGAACATAGGGTCCTTCTCGTCGGGGCTCGACGCGGTGATGTGGGACGCGCGTACCACCCAGATGCTCACGCCCTCGTTGCGGCGGGTGAACAGGTCGCGGGCGGCGTGCACGGCCATCTCGTCGTCGGGGGCGTGCAGCGAGCCGACGTGGACGTGGTTGAGCCCGCGCTTGCCGCGCACGAAGCACTCGTAGAGCGGCCAGTCCTTGCGGGCCGCCCCCGAGGGCGAGGGATGCGCACCGCTGGGGACCTCGGGGCTGGTCGGGACGGCCCCGTGCCCGCCCTCGGCGGTCGTCTCGGTCGTCGGGTCGCTCATGCCGAGTGCTTCGCGGCGTAGGCGGTGGCGGCCTCGGTGACCCACGCGTTGTCGTCGCGGGCGGCCCGGCGGCGGGTGACCCGCTCCTCGTTGCAGGGGCCGTTGCCGGAGATGACCTGCTTGAACTCGGTCCAGTCGATCTGGCCGAACCGGTACCGGCCGGTGGTCTCGTCGAGGGCCAGCTCGGGGTCGGGCAGCGTGACGCCGAGCGCGGCCGCCTGCGGCACCGACATGTCGACGAAGCGCTGGCGCAGCTCGTCGTTGCTGTGCCGCTTGACGCCCCAGGCCATCGACTGCGCCGAGTTGGGGCTGTCGTCGTCCGGCGGACCGAACATCATGAGCGAGGGCCACCACCAGCGGTCGACGGCGTCCTGCACCATCGCCCGCTGGGCGTCGGTGCCGCGCATCATCGTCATGAGCAGCTCGTAGCCCTGCCGCTGGTGGAAGGACTCCTCCTTGCAGACCCGGATCATGGCGCGGGCGTAGGGCCCGTAGCTGGACCGGCACAGCGGCACCTGGTTGCAGATGGCCGCACCGTCGACCAGCCAGCCGATGACGCCGCAGTCGGCGTAGGTGAGCGTCGGGTAGTTGAAGATCGAGCTGTACTTCTGCTTGCCGTTGACCAGCTTGTCGGTCAGGTCGGCCCGGTCGGCGCCGAGGGTCTCGGCCGCCGAGTACAGGTACATGCCGTGGCCGGCCTCGTCCTGCACCTTGGCCAGCAGCACGGCCTTGCGGCGCAGCGACGGGGCCTTGAGCAGCCAGTCACCCTCGGGCTGCATGCCGATGATCTCCGAGTGCGCGTGCTGGGCGATCTGGCGCACCAGGCCGGCCCGGTACTTCTCCGGCATCCAGTCGCGCGGCTCGATGCGGCGGTCGGCGGCGATGGTGGCGTCGAACTGCGCCTGCAGCTCGTCCTCGGTCGGGCGGACAGCGGTCGGTGCGGACATCCGGCGAACCTCCAGCGGCAATTACTGACCAAGCGGTCGGTAATGAGTGTGCCCCGGAATCCGCTTCCCCACAACCCCGCGCGGGGCCAGGGTGTGAGGGCATGAGCACGGACGAGCACGGCCGCCCGGAGCCACCACCGCGCGGCGACGAGGCCAGCACGCTGATCGGCTTCCTGGAGTGGCAGCGCGCCACCCTCGCCTGGAAGACCGCCGGTCTGGACCACGAGGGGCTGCGGGCAACCGTCGGGCCGTCGTCCATGACGCTCGGCGGGATCCTGGTCCACCTCAGCTGGGTCGAGGCCCAGTGGACGACGTACCGCCTGCACGGCCGCCGACCCGTCGCGCCGTGGGACACGGTGAACTGGGCGGCCGACCCGGACGCCGACTGGCACCTGGCGGCCGACCTGTCACCCGCCCAGGTCCGGGACCGGTGGACCGCCGCCGTCGAGCTCTCCCGGGCCCACGTCGCGGAGGCGATGGCGGGCGGCGGCCTGGACGTGACGACCGTGGTCCCCGACGAGCGCGGCCCGCTCAGCCTCCGGTGGTTGCTCGTGCACCTGGTGGAGGAGTACGCCCGGCACAACGGGCACGCCGACCTCCTCCGCGAAGCCGTCGACGGCCGGACCGGCGAGTGACCTCAGCCGAGCGCACGACTGCGGTGGTCTCGACGGTCGCCCGGCCACCGCAGTCGTGCACTCGGCGATGAGTTCCGGTGCTGTCGGCGGTCCCCCACCCCGACACCGCCGACACCCGGGAGCACGCCATGGGCCAGATCCACCTCGAGCTGTTCGCCACCCTCGACCTGGTGGGCCAGGCTCCCGGCGGTCCGGACGAGGACCCGAGCGGGGGCTTCGGCTTCGGCGGCTGGCAGGCGCCGCTCATGCACGAGGAGGGGGGTGCGCAGGTGCAGGCGTCCTACCGCGGCACCGACGCGCTGCTGCTGGGCCGGCGAACGTACGACATCTTCGCCGCGTACTGGCCGCACGAGGACGGTCCGTTCGCCGAGCTGTTCAACGCCGTCCCCAAGTACGTGGCCTCGCGCGGCACTCCCGACCTGGCCTGGGCCGGGTCGAGCCAGCTGGGCCCGGACCTGCCCACCGCCGTGCGCGAGGTGCGCGACCGGCACGAGGTGGTGAAGGTGGTCGGCAGCCTCGACCTGGTGCAGACGCTGCTGCGCGAGAAGCTGTTCGACGAGCTGCACCTCTGGCTGCACCCCATCACCCTCGGCACCGGCAAGAAGGTGTTCGCCGACGGCGCCGTGCCCACGAACCTGCGCCTGCTGGACCCACCGGCAGCGACCCCCGCCGGCAGCGTCCTGCTGCGCTACGGCCTGCTCGAGGGCACCCCCGCGACGGGCGACATGACCACGGGTTGACAGTCGTCGCCCTCGGGTCTTGCATGACTGACCGAACGGTCAGTAATCCGCGAGCCCGGGAGACCACGTGACGACGACGTCCGCACCGCAGCGCCTCGGCGAGGCCCCCGACCCGGCCCTGCTCGACCCGGCCGAGCGCATGGGCATCGACGAGCTGCGGGCCCTGCAGCTCGAACGGCTGCAGTGGACGCTGCGGCACGCCTACGAGAACGTGCCGCACTACCGCCGGTCCTTCGACGCCCACGGCGTGCACCCCGACGACTGCCGCTCCCTCGCCGACCTGGCGAGGTTCCCCACCACGTCGAAGGCCGACCTGCGGGAGAACTACCCGTTCGGCATGTTCGCCGTCCCCAAGGACCAGGTCGCCCGGGTGCACGCCAGCTCGGGCACCACCGGCAAGCCCACCGTCGTCGGCTACACCCGGCAGGACATCGACACCTGGGCCACCGTCATGGCCCGCTCGATCCGGGCCGCCGGCGGGCGCAGCGGTGACATGCTGCACAACGCCTACGGCTACGGGTTGTTCACCGGCGGGCTGGGCGCGCACTACGGCGCCGAGGCGCTGGGCTGCACGGTCGTCCCCATCTCCGGTGGCATGACCCCGCGGCAGGTGCAGCTCATCGGCGACTTCGGGCCGCGGATCATCATGGTCACGCCCAGCTACATGCTCGCGCTGGTCGACGAGTTCGAGCGGCAGGGTGTGGACCCCCGGTCGAGCAGCCTGCAGATCGGCATCTTCGGTGCCGAGCCGTGGACCGAGCAGATGCGCCGCGAGATGGAGGAGCGCCTCGACATCCACGCGGTCGACATCTACGGGCTGAGCGAGGTCATGGGCCCCGGCGTCAGCCAGGAGTGCGTGGAGACCAAGGACGGCCTGCACGTCTGGGAGGACCACTTCTACCCCGAGGTCGTCGACCCGCTGACCGCCGCGCCGCTGGCCGACGGCGAGGAGGGCGAGCTGCTGTTCACCTCGCTCACCAAGCAGGCGCTGCCGATCATCCGGTACCGCACCCGCGACCTCACCCGGCTGCTGCCGGGCACCGCCCGCCCGGGCATGCGACGCATGCAGAAGGTCACCGGCCGCACCGACGACATGATCATCCTGCGCGGGGTGAACCTCTTCCCGACCCAGATCGAGGAGGTCGTGCTGCGCACCCCCGGGCTGTCGCCGCACTTCGCGCTCGAGCTCTCCACCCGCGGCCGCATGGACCACCTGGTCGTCAGCGTCGAGGCCCGCCCCGACTGCCCGCCCGACCGCCGCTCCCCGGCGGCCGCCGAGGTGCAGGTCGGGCTCAAGGAGACCGTCGGCACCAGCGTCGAGGTGGTCGTCGTCGACCCCGAGACCCTGCCGCGCTCGATGGGCAAGCTGCAGCGGCTGACCGACCGGCGCAGCCGGTGACCGCACCCGTCCCGACCCAGGTCCGGCGCGGTCGGCCGGGTCACTCGCTGGACTCGCTGCTGGACACCGCGGTCGCGGTGTTCAACGAGCGCGGCTACGAGGCCACCTCGATGGACACCCTGGCCGAACGGCTCGGGGTCACCAAGTCGGCGATCTACCACCACGTGCGGTCCAAGGTCGAGCTGCTGGAGCTGGCGCTGGACCGGGCGCTGGACGGGTTGTTCGCCGTCCTGCCCGCCGCCGACGACGGCCCGGCCATCGACCGCCTGGAGTCCGTCGTCCGCGGGTCGGTCGGCGTGCTGGTGGCCGAGCTGCCCTTCGTCACGCTGCTGCTGCGGGTGCGCGGCAACTCCCCCGTCGAGTCGCACGCGCTGGGCCGCCGCCGCGAGTTCGACCGGGTGGTCACCGAGCTGGTGCGCGCCTGCGTCGCCGAGGGCTCCGTGCGCCCGGACGTCGACCCCGCCCTGACCAGCCGGCTGCTGTTCGGCACCGTCAACTCCCTCACCGAGTGGTACCGCCCCGGCGGCGACCTCTCGGCCGACGACCTGGCCGACGGCCTGGTCACCACCCTGTTCTCCGGACTGAGGAGCACCCCGTGACCGCTGCCCCGCTGCTCGAGAGCTACGTCGCCGGCCACTGGTGGGCCTCGGCCGACGAGGGCACCCCGCTGCCCGACGCCGTCACCGGCGAGACCGTGGCCCGCATCGGCAGCCGAGGCCTGGACGTCGGCGCGATGGTCGACCACGCCCGCACCGTCGGCGGGCCGGCGCTGCGCGAGCTGACGTTCCACCAGCGGGCCGCGCTGCTCAAGGCCGTCGGTCTGCACCTGATGGGCCGCAAGGACGAGTTCTCCGCCCTGTCGCACCGCACCGGCGCCACGGACGGCGACAACCTCGTGGACGTCGACGGCGGGTTCGGCACGCTGCTCTCCTACGCCTCCACCGGCCGCCGCGAGCTGCCCGACGACGTCCTCGTGCTCGACGGCCCGCCGACCCCGCTGGGCCGGGGCGGCACGTTCCTCGGCCAGCACGTGTACACGTCGCTCACCGGCGTCGCGGTGCAGATCAACGCCTTCAACTTCCCGGTCTGGGGCATGCTCGAGAAGCTGGCGCCGGCGTTCCTGGCCGGGATGCCGACGATCGTGAAGCCGGCCTCGCAGACCGCCTACCTCACCGAGGCGGTCTTCCGGGCGATCGTGGAGACCGGGCTGCTGCCCGAGGGGTCGGTGCAGCTGCTGGCCGGCTCGGCGTCCGGGCTGCTGGACCACCTCGACGGCCAGGACCTCGTCGGGTTCACCGGCTCGGCGTCCACCGCCGCGCTGCTGCGCTCGCACCCCGCGGTGACCGAGCGGGCGGTGCGGTTCAACGCCGAGGCCGACTCGCTCAACTGCTCGGTGCTCGGCCCCGACGCGGGCCCGGGCACCCCCGAGTTCGACCTGTTCGTCGACGGCGTGGTCACCGAGATGACGGTCAAGGCCGGGCAGAAGTGCACCGCGATCCGGCGCGCGATCGTGCCCCGCGAGCACGCCGACGCCGTCGTCGAGGCGCTGCGGGCGAAGCTCTCGGACGTCGTCGTCGGGGCCCCGGGCGCCGAGGGCGTGACCATGGGCGCACTGGCCTCGCGCGACCAGGTCGCCGAGGTGCTGCGCGCCGTCGAGCGGCTGCGCACCCACGCCTCGCTGGTGGTCGGTGACCCCGACCGGTTCGACGTGGTCGGCGCCGACCGCGGGCGCGGTGCCTTCCTGCCGCCGATGCTGCTGCGCTGCGACGACCCGGCCGCCCCCGAGCCGCACGACGTCGAGGCCTTCGGCCCGGTGTCGACCGTGCTCACCTACGACGGCCTGGACGACGCCGTGGCGCTCGCCCGCCGCGGCCAGGGCTCGCTGGTGGCCTCGCTGGTCACCCACGACCCCGACGTCGCCCGGCGGTTCGTGCTGGGCGCCGGGTCGGCGCACGGCCGCATCCACGTGCTCGACCGGGACGACGCCGGCGAGTCCACCGGGCACGGCTCCCCGCTGCCGGTGCTGGTGCACGGCGGCCCGGGGCGCGCCGGCGGCGGCGAGGAGCTCGGCGGGGTCCGCGGCGTGCTGCACCACATGCAGCGCACCGCCGTCCAGGGCTCCCCCGACGTGCTCACCGGCGTCGGCAACCGCTGGGTCACCGGGGCGACCAGGAACGACGACGGCGTGCACCCCTTCCGGAAGTCCCTCGCCGAGCTGCGGATCGGGGACTCGGTGACGGCGGGCCCGCGGGAGATCACGCTCGCGGACATCGAGCACTTCGCCGAGTTCACCGGCGACACGTTCTACGCGCACATGGACGAGGCGGCGGCCGCGGCCAACCCGCTGTTCGGCGGCCGCGTCGCACACGGGTACCTGATCGTGAGCTGGGCGGCGGGGCTGTTCGTCGACCCCGACCCGGGCCCCGTGCTGGCCAACTACGGGGTGGACAACCTGCGCTTCCTGACCCCGGTCAAGCCCGGCGAGCAGGTGACGGTGACGCTGACCTGCAAGCAGATCACCCCGCGCGGCGGCGCCGACCACGGCGAGGTGCGCTGGGACGCCGTCGTCGTCGACTCCTCGGGGAGCCCGGTGGCCACCTACGACGTGCTCACCATGGTCGCGAAGGAGTGGCCGCCGGCCTCCGCCTCCTGACCCGTCACCACCGAGCGGCGCGGCGCGTCAGGGGAGCTGGTCGGGCGGGGGCAGGGTCCAGTCGATCGGGTCCCCGCCGCGCTCGACCAGGAGGGCGTTGACCCGACTGAACGGCTTCGAGCCGAAGAAGCCGCGGCTGGCCGACAGCGGCGACGGGTGGGGGGAGGCGACGAACGGCACCGGGCCCAGGTGCGGCTCCAGACCCTGGGCGTCCTTGCCCCACAGGATCGCCGCCATCGGCTGGCCGGCGGCAGCGCGCTGGACCAGCACCCCGATGGCGTGGGCCGTGATGTGCTCCCAGCCCTTGCCCCGGTGCGAGGCGGGCGCGCCCGGCTGCACGGTCAGTGACCGGTTGAGCAGCATGACCCCGCGGTCGCGCCACGGGGTGAGGTCACCGTGCGGCGCCGGCTCGATGCCGAGGTCGTCGCGCAGCTCCTTGTAGATGTTCACCAGCGACTTCGGGAGCGAGCGCACCTGCCGGTCGACGGCGAAGCTCAGCCCGATGGGGTGCCCGGGCGTCGGGTAGGGGTCCTGGCCCACGACCAGCACCCGGACGTCGGCCAGCGGTGCCCGGAACGCCCGGAAGACGTGGTCGCCGTGCGGCAGGTAGGGCCGGCCGGCAGCGACCTCGTCGCGCAGGAACCGGCCCATCGCCGCGATCTGCTCGTCGACGGGGGCCATGGCCTCCGCCCAGTCCGGCGCCATGAGTCCCTTGCCGACCAGCCCGCTCAACGCACCCACGCCCGGCACCCTACGAGGGGTGCCGGGCGCGGGCAGCGGGAGCGGAGCGGGTCAGGAGGCGGGGGCCATGAGTTCCAGGGCGACGTTGTCGGGGTCGCGGAACTCCAGGATCCAGCCCTGGCCGATGTCCTTGACGCCCTCGTGCGGGATGCCCAGGGAGTCCAGGTGGTTCGCCGCGTCGTCCAGCTCCTGCTTGGAGCCGACCTTGAGGGCGAGGTGGTCCAGGCCGGTGCGGTCCTCGTCGAAGCGGTCCTCCGACACCGGGCGCAGGCCCAGCAGCGTCGCGGGGTCGATGGCGTAGATGACCCCACCGAAGGCGAAGTCGGGCTCGCCGTCCTGCCCGTCGACGGCCACCGGCAGGCCGAACACCGAGTCGTAGAACTGCTTGGAGCGCGCGATGTCGGTGACGGTCAGGCGGATGTGGGCGTACCCCGTGGGTGTGATCGGCATGGATGGGGTGGTGCCCGATCCGGCGGTGCTCAACCGGGTGCGCGCGGACGCATCCGTGTCGGAGGCAGCGGGCATGCTGTCGGGCGTGGACTCCTTCACCCGCTCCGGACTGACCTTCGACGTGCGCGACACCGGGCCGGCCGACGGCGAGCCGGTCGTGCTGCTGCACGGGTTCCCCCAGGACGCCGGCAGCTGGGACCGCGTGGTCCCCGGTCTGCACGCCGCCGGGCTGCGCACCCTGGCGCCCGACCAGCGTGGCTACTCCCCGGCCGCCCGCCCCGCCGGCCGCCGCGCCTACGTCGTCCGCGAGCTGGTGGACGACGTCCGCGCCCTGCTCGACGCCGCGGGCCTCGAGCGCGCCCACGTGGTGGGCCACGACTGGGGCGCGATGGTGGCCTGGGCGACCGCGGCCTGGCACCCCGACCGGGTCTCCAGCCTCACCGCGGTCTCGGTGCCGCACCCGGCCGCGTTCGCGAAGTCCTTCCTCACCAGCACGCAGGCCGCGAAGTCGGCCTACATGGCGTTCTTCCAGCTCCCGGTGGTGCCCGAGAAGCTGCTCACCCGCGGCAACGGGGCATTCCTCCGGGACCTGCTGGTGCGTGCCGGGCTCCCCCGGGCGGACGCCGCCGAGACCGTCACCCGGCTGCGCCCGGCCGGCGCCCTGACGGCGGCCCTGAACTGGTACCGCGCCCTGCCGCTGGGGGCCGCGGACCCGGTGGGCCGGGTCGCGGTCCGCACCCTGCACGTCTGGAGCGACCGCGACGGCTTCCTGGGTCGGGCCGGCACCGAGGCCACCGAGCAGTACGTCACCGGCGACTACCGCCTCGAGGTGCTGCCCGGGGTGAGCCACTGGGTGCCCGAGACCGCTGGCGACCGGCTCGCCGACCTCGTCGTCGGGCACGTGGGGGGATGACCTCGTCGTGACCAGCTGGAGCCGCGCCGACGTCCTGGCCCACCGGGTCCGGGCCCAGCAGCTCGACCGCGACGCCGGGGGGACGGTGGCCGACACCGCCGTCCTCGACCTGGGTGTGCAGGACACCGGCCCGGCGGGTGCGGCCCGCTGGGCCCTGGCCGTCCGGGGGCTGGTCGACCCCGACGGGGCCGAGCTGGCCACCGCCTGGACGCTGCGCGGGGCCCCGCACACCTACCGTCGCACCGACCTCGCCGGGGTCGCGGCAGCCACCTGGCCGTGGTCGGAGGCCGACGCCGCCAAGCGCATCTTCGACGGCGCCCGCCCCTTGAAGGCAGCGGGCATCCCGGTGCTCGACGCCCTCGCCCACGTCGCCGACGAGATGCGCGCGGTGGCCACCACCCCGACCGTGAAGGGCGACATGTCCGGGGCGTTGCGCGACCGGTTGCCCGAGCCATACCTGCGGTTCTGCACGCCCTGCGACGCGGTGCACGCCTACGAGCAGACCTTCCGGCTGGCCGCGCTGCACGCCGGGCTGGTGCTGCGCCCGGGCACCTCGCCCCCGGTGCTCGAGCAGACCGGCACCGCGCCCGCCGACCAGGTGCCCGACCAGCTGGACGTCGTCCGGGCGTACCTGCGACTGCACGGCCCAGGCACGCCGAAGCAGGTGGCCGCCTACGTCGACTCCACCGTGGCGGAGGTGAAGAGTCACTGGCCCGAGGACGCCGAGCCGGTCGACGTCGCGGGTGAGCAGCGGTGGGTGCTGGCCGGCACCCGGCCACCCGACCGGGTGCGCACCACCCGGCTGCTCGCCCCCTTCGACCCCTACCTGCAGGTGCGCGACCGCGAGCTGCTGGTGCCCGACCGGCCGGTGAAGGAGCTGTGGCCGGTGCTCGGCCGCCCCGGCGCCGTCCTGGTCGACGGCGAGGTCGCGGGCACCTGGCGGCCCAGCACCAAGGGCGGCCGGCTGGCGCTGACGGTGACCCGGTGGCGGTCCTTCGACCGGTCAGCGGTCGATCAACAGGCCGAGGCCATGGCGGCCGCGCGCGGGTTGCGCCCCGGCGGCGTGACCGCGACGTGAGCGGGTAGGGCGACACGGTGACCACAGAACCGTCGACCACCTCAGCCGACCCCGGCCACCTCGACGGGCAGACCGTCGCCGTCACCGGCGGCACCGGCAACGTCGGGACCGCGTTCCTGCGCCAGCTCGGCCTCACCGGCGTGCACCAGGTGCGCGGACTCGCACGTCGACAGCCCCCGGACACCGCTCCCTACAGCTCGGTCTTCTGGACCCACACCGACCTGGGCACCCCGGGGTCGGCCGGTCCGCTGCGGGAGTTCCTCGACGGCGCGACGACCCTCGTCCACCTCGCCTGGGCGCTGCAGCCGGGCCGTGAACCCGACCGCCTGGCCCAGGTCAACGTCGACGGCACCCGGCGGGTCCTCGCCGCCGCGGCCGACGCCGGCGTCGGTCACGTCGTGGTCATGTCGTCGTTGGGCAGCTACGCCCCGGGCAACCCGGCCGACCGGGTCGACGAGAGCTGGCCGACCAGCGGGGTGCCCAGCTCGCAGTACAGCCGCGACAAGGTGGCCGTCGAGCAGCTCACCCGCGAGTTCGCCGCGGCCCACCCCGACGTGGCGGTCACCGTCGTCCGGCCGACGCTGGTGCTGCAGCCCGACGCCGCCAGCGAGATCGGCCGCTACTTCCTGGGCCCGCTGCTGCTGCGCGGCGCCCGCGCCCTGCCCGGGGCCGTCGCGGGCGCGGTGCCGCTGCCCCTGCCCGACGACCTGCACCTGGGCCTCGTGCACGCCGACGACGTCGCCGACGCCCTGCTGCGGATCATCGACCGCCGGGCCGACGGCGCGTTCAACCTGTCCGCCGAGCCGGTGCTCGACCCTGCCGGGTTCGCCGCGGCCCTGGGCTCGAGGCGGGTGCCGGTCCCGCGAGCGGTGCTGCGGGCCGGGCTGTCGGCGGCCTTCCACGCACGACTGGTGCCCACCGAACCCGGCTGGCTCGACCTCGGCCTCGGCGTCCCGGCGCTGGACACCACCCGGGCCCGCGAGGTGCTGGGGTGGTCGCCGAGGCACCGCGGCGACCACCTGCTGGCCGACTTCGTGGCGGCGCTCGGCCGCGGCGACGGCGGCCAGGGCCCGCTGCTGCAGCCCTAGGGCCGCGCCGTCCAGGCCTCCGGGGCGTGGTCGACGCCGGCGAAGGTGGCGGCCGCGGCCTCGGGGCGCAGGGCCACGAAGAGGCCCTCGCCCTCGGCCAGCACCGTGTCGGGGTCCTCGGCGGTGGTGATGCGGGCCCGGGCGGTGGAGCGTCGTCCCTCCGTGGCGGCGACCTCCGCGTGCAGCACGTGCTCGACGCCGAGGCGCACCGGCCGGCGGTAGGTCACGGTCAGCGTCGCCGTGAGCCCACCCCGACCGGCCGAGCGCAGCGCCCGGGCCAGCACGTGGTCGAGCACCGTGGCGATGGTGCCGCCGTGCGCCAACCCGGGTGGACCCTCCAAGGCCTTGGGCACCGTCACCCGTGCGGTCACCCGACCGCCGCCCTCGCTGTCGACCAGCAGCGGCGGGGCCACCGGGCTGCCCGGCCCGTAGACGGGTGAGTACCAGCGCTCGCCGGCGACCGGGTCGTCGACGGCGGCGACGTCGAGCAGGCCACGCCCGCCCACCCGCAGCGCCGCGGCCAGCTCCCGGGCGGTCGCGGCGGCGGCCGCCAGGTCGGCAGCCGGCACCTCGGTGCGCACCGCGGCGTCCACCAGCTCCCGGAGCGCCGACCCGAGCTCGGCCACGGCAGCCCGCCGTTCGTCCCGGGCCGGCCCGGTGAGCAGCTCAGCCACGCGGCATCCCTGCAGCCCGCAGCAGCCCGCCACCGACGATGACCCGCTGCACCTCGCTGGTGCCCTCGTAGAGCCGGTACAGCCGGGCGTCGCGGTAGAACCGCTCCACCGGTGTGGTGCGCAGGTAGCCCAGGCCGCCGTGCACCTGCACCGCCCGGTCGGTGGCCCGGCCGACCATCTCCGAGCAGAACAGCTTGGCCGCCGACGGACCGATCGAGGTGTCCTCGCCGGTGTCGTAGCGGGCGGCGACGTCGACCACCATCGCCCGGGCGGCCAGCAGCTCGGTGTGCATGTCCGCGATGAGGGCCTGCACCAGCTGGAACCGGCCGATCGGCGCCCCGCCCTGCTTGGCGGTGGCGGCGTAGGCGACCGACTCGTCGAGCACCCGCTGCGCCATGCCCACGCAGAGCGCGGCGACGTGCAGCCGGCCGCGGGAGAGCACGGTGAGCGCCTTGCTGTAGCCGCGGCCCTGCTCGCCGACCAGGGCGTCGGCCGGCACTCGGACGTCGTCGAGGAACACCTCGGCGGTCCAGGCACCCGACTGGCCGGTCTTGCGGTCGTGCGGCCCCACGGTGACCCCGGGGGTGGTGGCCGGGACCAGGAAGGTGGAGATGCCCCGCCCGCCGGTCTGCTCGGGCTCGGAGCGGGCGAACACCACGAACAGGTCCGCGATCGGTGCGTTGGTGATGTAGCGCTTGCCACCGTTGATCACCCAGTCCTCGCCGTCCCGGCGAGCCGTGGTGCGCAGACCCGCGGGGTCCGAGCCGGCCTCGGCCTCGGTCAGGGCGAACGAGCCGATGAGGTCGCCGGCGGCCAGGCCCGGCAGCCACGCCTTCTTCTGCTCGTCGTCGCCGAACCGGGCGATGACCTGGCCGGCGATGCCGTTGTTGGTGCCGAACAGCGAGCGGAACGCCGGCGAGGTGTAGCCGAACTCGAAGGCCAGCTGCACGTCCTCGCTCATCGTGACGCCGAGGCCGCCGAACTCCTCGGGCAGGGCGTAGCCGAACAGGCCCATGTCGGCGGCGGCCCGGCGCAGCTCGTCCGGGACGGCGTCGGTCTCCTCGATCTGCTCCTCGAGGGGGACCACCCGTTCCCGGACGAGCTCGCGGACGGCGGTGCGGACCTGGGCGAAGACGTCGGCGTCCATGCCCGCAGGTCTACCAGGCCGGCGCGGGCCGATCAGGCCAGGGCGTCCAGGCGTGCGACGTCCTCGGCCGACAGGGTCAGCTGCGCCGCGCCGAGGTTCTCGGTCAGGTGGTCGACCGACTTCGTGCCCGGGATCGGCAGCACGACCGGCGAGGTCTGCAGCAGCCAGGCCAGCGCCACCTGCGAGGGCGATGCCCCGAGCTCGCGGGCGATGTCGGCCACCGGGCTGTCGGGCTTGGCCAGGTCACCGGTGGCGATCGGGAACCACGGGATGAACGCGATGCCCTCGGCGGTGGCGTGGTCGAGCACGTCCTGGGACTGCCGGTTGGTCAGGTTGTAGAGGTTCTGCACGCTGGCGATCTCGGTGATCTCCTGCGCCTGCTTCAGCTCCTCCAGCGACACCTCGCTGACGCCGATGTGCCGCACCTTGCCCTGCTCCTTGAGCTCGACGAACGCGCCGAGGGAGTCGGCCAGGGGCACCTGCGGGTCGATGCGGTGCAGCTGGATGAGGTCGATGCGCTCGACACCGAGGTTGCGCAGCGACAGCTCGACCTGCTGCGTGAGGTACTCCGGGCGGCCCACCGGCGGCCAGACGCCCGGGCCGGTGCGGGTCAGCCCGGCCTTGGTCGCGATGACCAGGCCGTCGGCGTAGGGGTGCAGCGCGTCGTGGATGAGCTGCTCGCTGACCTGCGGGCCGTAGGAGTCGGCGGTGTCGATGAAGTCGACGCCGTGCTCGACGGCGGCGCGCAGCACGGCGAGGGCGCCCTCGCGGTCGGCCGGCGGACCCCAGACGCCGTCGCCGGTGATCTGCATGGCGCCGTAGCCGAGGCGGTGCACGGTCAGGTCGCCGCCCAGGGCGAACGTCGCGGGGTGGGTGGTGGAGGAGGTCATGGTGGGTGCAGCACCGTCCGGGGGCGCCGGTGTTCCCGGCGGGGGGCAAGCTGTCCGGGTGGGCACGGGGGTTCGGACGACGGCGCGCGCCGCGGTGCCGGGGCTGCTGCTGGCCGGGGTGCTCCTGGTCGCGCTGAACCTGCGCGGCCCGCTGATCGCGGTCGCCCCGGTGGCCGGCGAGCTGCGCGACGACCTCGCCGTCGGCGCGGGCACGGTCGGGCTGCTCACCTCGATCCCGGTGCTGCTGTTCGGGCTGGCCGCCCCGCTGGCCTCGTGGGTGATCGCCCGCGCGGGCACCCACCGCGCGGTGCTGCTGGCGATGCTGGGTGTGCTGGCCGGCACGCTGCTGCGCTCGGTGGGCGACGTCCGCACCGCCCTGGCGGGCACGGTGGTGCTGGGGTTGGCCATCACCGTGGGCAACGTCGTCGTCCCCGTCGTCATCGGCCGTGACTTCCCGGGCGTCACGCACGTGGTGACCGCGGCCTACACCTCGGCCCTGAACCTCGGCGCGACGCTGACCACCACCCTCACCGCCCCGCTGGCCGACCTGGTGGGCTGGCGGTGGGCACTGGCCTCGTGGGGGCTGCTGGTCGGGGTCGCCTGCCTGGTCTGGACGGCGGGACTGCGCCGGCAGGCCGCCCGCGCGGGCGGGGCACCACCGCCCCCGCCACCCCCCGCCGACGCCCGGCCGGTCTGGCGCCAGCCGGCGGTGTGGGGCCTGACGCTGGCCTTCGCCGCCCAGGCCTTCAGCTACTACGGGGTCACCGCCTGGCTGCCCACGCTGCTGGCCGACGAGCAGGGCCTGTCCCGCAGCGCCGCCGGGGTGAGCAGCTCGCTGTTCCAGGTGTTCGCCGTCGCCGGGGCCTTCGCCGTCCCCGCGCTGGTGGCGTGGTGGCGCCGTCCGTCGGCGGTCCTGCTGGCCGTCACGGCCACGTGGGCCACCCTGCCGGTCGGGCTGCTCGCGGCGCCCGGCCTGTGGCCGCTGTGGTGCGCGCTGGCCGGGGTGGCCCAGGGCGGTGGTCTGACGGTGGTGTTCATCGCGATCGTGGCCCGCTCGCGCGACCTCGCCGAGAACCGGCGGACCTCGGCGATGGTGCAGGGCGGCGGGTACGCGGTCGCCGCTACCGGCCCGCTGGTCGTCGGGGCCGCGCACGACGTCTCGGGTGCCTGGACGGTGCCGATGCTGGTGGTGCTGGGTGCGATCGTGGTCATGGCGGTGGCCGGCGGACCGTCCGCCGGTGGCCGCACCGAGGAGAGGAGCTCCCGTGGGTGAGGTCGTCGTCGTCCGGCACGGGCAGACGGAGTGGAGCCTGTCCGGGCAGCACACGGGGGTGACCGACCTGCCGCTGCTGCCCGAGGGCGAGCAGCAGGCCCGGGCGCTGCGCGGCCCGCTGGCCGGACGCCGGTTCGTGCAGGTGCGGGTCAGCCCCCGGCTGCGCGCCCGCACGACGGCCGAGCTGGCCGGGCTGCCCACCGACACCGTGGACGACGACCTGGTCGAGGTCGACTACGGCCGCTGGGAGGGCCGCACCACCCCGGACATCTCCGCCGAGCTGGGCCGCACCTGGTCGCTGTGGACCGACGGCACCGAGCCCGGCGACACCCCCGGCGAGACACTCGCCCAGGTGGCCGCACGCTGCGACCGGGTGCTCGACCGCGTGCGCCCGCTGCTGGCCGACGGCGACGTCGCCCTGGTCGCGCACGGGCACGTGCTGCGCATCCTCACCGCCCGCTGGCTGGGCCTGGCGCCGGAGGCCGGGGCCATGTTCGCCCTGCACGCGGGGTCCTTCGGCGCGCTGGGCCACGAGCACGACCGCCCGGTGCTGTCCGGCTGGAACCAGGCCGGCTGACCGGGGCCCGGCTCAGCCGGCCAGCGGCTCGGGGACGAGGTCGGCAGCGCGGGCGGGGCGGCCGAACAGCCAGCCCTGGCCCAGGTCGACGCCGAGCTGGCGGGCCCGGTCGGCGCTCGCCTGGGTCTCGACGCCCTCGGCGACCACGACCGCCCCGAGCGAGTGCGCCACCTCCACCAGCCCGCCCACCACCGCCCGGGCGGCGCCGCTGTCCAGCCGGGCCACCAGCGCCTTGTCGAGCTTGACCACGTCCGGGCGCAGCGCCGAGACCAGCGCCAGGCTCGACCACCCGACGCCGACGTCGTCGAGGGCGACCCGCCAGCCCTGGGCCCGGTGGTGCTCCAGTACCGCCAGCAGGTGGCCGCGGTCGCGGGCCGCGTGCGCCTCCACCACCTCGAAGACCACCTGGTGCGGGGCGATGCCGGCCGCGCGCACCGCCTGCACGGTGCCGGTCAGGCAGACCTCGGGCCGGTAGACCGCCTCGGGGCTGCTGTTGACGAACAGGTCGGCCGGCCCCAGCCACGGCGCGGCGCCGACGACGGCGGCCTCACGGGCGAACCGGTCCAGCCGGTCGCCCCACCCGGCCGCGGCGGCCAGGAAGAACAGGTCCCCGCCACCGACCTCGCGGCCGTCGACCCGCCCCCGCAGCAGCGCCTCGTACCCGGTCGTGCGGCCGTCGGCCAGGTCCACCACCGGCTGGTAGACGGGGAACAGCTCGGCCTCGGTCAGCAACCCGACCTCGGCGGTGACCCCGCGGCGGGCCAGCTCCACCGACAGGGTGGGGGCGGCCATGAGCTGGGCGGCGAAGGCGATGCCGTCGTCGTCGCCGGGGTCGGTGGCCACCCGGACGACGTCGGTCTCGGCCACGCTGAGCTCGCGGGCCAGCCGGGCCAGCAGCCGGTCGAAGCGGCCGGCGTCCAGCGGACTGCTGTCGTCGACGACGTCGACCAGGCCCGGCGCGCGCTCGGCGTTGAGCCCGAGCTCGGTGGCGGCGCGGACGACGACCGGCAGCACGTGCTCCACCGGGCTGGCCAGCAGGAGCCGTGCGACCCGACCCGGGAGCGGGAAGCGCGGGGCGGGCACCGCGTGGCCGACGGACACGAGCCGAGGATCGCGCACCCGGGGCGGGGGGCGCCACAGGCGCGCAGGAGTCGCCAGGTACCGGAACTCAACCGTAAAGGCCGACCACAACCTCCTCGTGCCCAACAGTCAACGGTCTAAAGTCTTGGCATGGCTACACCCACCATGCAGCAGGCCGGCCGTCCCAACCGCGGCGGCCGGCCGCGGGACCCCTCCCGCGACGGCGTCATCCGCGCCGCGATCCTGCGCCTGCTCGCCGAGGTGGGCTACAACTCGCTCACGATGGACGCCGTCGCCGCCGAGGCCGGTGTCGGCAAGGCGACCATCTACCGCCGGTGGCGCACCAAGTCCGACCTCGTCGTCGACACCATCGCCGAGATGAGCCGCGAGGGCACGCCCACCCCCGACACCGGCTCGCTGGCCGAGGACCTCCGCGTGATGCTCCGGTCGCTGGTCGACGTGGTGAACGGGCCGACCGGCGCCGCGTCGCTGTCGCTGCTGTCCACGCTCCCCCACCAGCCGGCGCTGGCCCAGGCCTTCCGCGAGGGCCCCCTCGCGGAGTGGCGCGACGGGCTCGCCGAGGTCTGGCGGCGCGCCGAGGCCCGCGGTGAGGTCGCCCCCGGCGCGGCGTCCTCCGCGGTCGCCCAGGCCGCGTCCGGCTTGGTCGTGCAGCGCTGGCTGCTGACCGGCGAGCCCCTCGACGAGGCCTACGTCGAGACCGTGCTGGACACCGTCGTCCTGCCCCTGGCCCGGGCGGGCGCTCCCGGGTGAGGCCGGCCGGCCCTCAGGGCCGGCCGAACCGGCGCAGCCGCAGGCTGTTGGCGACCACGAGCACCGACGAGGCCGCCATGGCCAGCCCGGCCAGCAGGGGGTTGAGGTACCCCAGCGCGGCCAGCGGGATCAGCGCGACGTTGTAGCCGAACGCCCAGACCAGGTTCACCTTGATGGTCGACAGCGTGCGCCGGGCCAACCGCACGGCGTCGGCCGCGGCGGCGAGGTCGGCCCGCACCAGGGTGACGTCGCCGGCCTCGATGGCGACGTCGGTGCCGGTGCCCATCGCGAGGCCCAGGTCGGCGGTCGCCAGCGCGGCGGCGTCGTTGACGCCGTCGCCGACCACGGCCACCACCCGGCCGCGGGCCTGCAGGTCGCGGACGACGTCGACCTTGCCCTCGGGCAGGACGCCGGACACGACCTCGCCGGCGTCGGGGTCCAACCCGACCTCCCGGGCGACGGCCGCGGCCGGGCCGGCGGCGTCGCCGGTGACCAGCACCGGCGCCAACCCCAGCGACCGCAGCTCGGCCACGGCTGCCCGGCTGGTCGGCCGCACGGTGTCGGCCACGACGAGCACCGCCCGCACCGCACCGTCGACCTCGACCGCGACGGCGGTGCGGCCGGCGGCCTCCGCGGCCGACACGGCCCCGGCCAGCTCGGCCGGTGCCGCGGCTCGGCCCACGCGCACCCGGTGGCCCTCCACGGTGCCGCGCACGCCGTGCCCGGCCTCGGCGACGAAGCCCGTCACCTCGGGCAGCGGATCCGGGTGGCCGGCGACGACCGCTCGGGCGATGGGGTGCTCGGACGCCGCCTCGACCGCGGCGGCCAGGCGCAGGGCGGCGGGGTCGCCGAGCACCTCGAGCAGGGACATGCGCCCGGTCGTCACGGTGCCGGTCTTGTCCAGCACCACGGTGTCGACGGCCCGGGTGGACTCGAGCACCTCGGGGCCCTTGATGACGATGCCCAGCTGCGCCCCGCGGCCGGTGCCCACCAGCAGCGCGGTGGGCGTGGCCAGCCCGAGCGCGCACGGGCACGCGATGACCAGGACGGCGACCGCGGACGTGAAGGCCGCCGCGACGTCGCCGGTGACCAGCAACCAGACCACCAGGGTGGCCAGCGCGACGAGCAGTACCACCGGCACGAACACCGCCGACACCCGGTCGGCCAGTCGCTGCACCGGCGCCTTGCCGCTCTGCGCGGCGGTGACCAGGCGACCGAGCGCGGCCAGCGTGGTGGTCTCGCCGACGCGGTCGGCCTCCACCACCAGCCGGCCGCCGGAGTTGATCGAGGCCCCGGTGACCCGGTCGCCCTCGCCGACCTCCACCGGTACGGGCTCGCCGGTCAGCATCGACACGTCGACCGCCGAGGACCCGGACACGACGACGCCGTCGGTGGCGATCTTCTCCCCGGGCCGGACGACGAAGCGGTCGCCGACCACCAACTGCTCGGCCGGCACCCGCACCTCGACGCCGTCGCGCAGCACCGCGGCGTCCTTGGCACCCATCGCCAGCAGCGTGCGCAGGGCCTCGCCCGACCGGCGCTTGGCCCGGGACTCGGCGTACCGCCCGGCCAGCAGGAACACCGTGACGGCGCTGGCGACCTCGAGGTAGATCTCGCCCGAGCCGGCGCCCTGCTCGGCGAGCAGGTGGAACTGCATGCGCATGCCGGGCATCCCGGCCCCGCCGAGGAACAGGGCGTAGAGCGACCACAGGTAGGCCGCGACGATGCCGATCGAGACCAGGGTGTCCATGGTGCTGGCGCCGTGCCGGGCGTTGACCACCGCAGCGCGGTGGAAGGGCCAGGCGCCCCACACCGCGACCGGGCTGGCCAGGGTGAGCGCCAGCCACTGCCAGTTCTCGAACTGCAGCGCCGGGACCATCGACAGCACGAGCACCGGCAGGGCCAGGGCGGCGGAGACGACCAGCCGCTGCCGCAGGTCGCGGTCCTCGGCGGGCTCGCCCTCGGTGGCCGGCGCGTCGTCGGCCGGGGGCGCGGGGAGGCGGGCGGTGTACCCGGCGGCGGACACGGTGGCCAGCAGGGTGCCGGTGTCGACCGTGCCCGGGTCGTACCGGACGGTGGCCGCCTCGGTGGCGTAGTTGACGCTGGCCTGCACCCCCGCGACCTTGTTGAGCTTGCGCTCGATGCGGTTGGCGCAGCTGGCGCAGGTCATGCCGGTGATGTCGAGCCGGACCTCGGTCGGCTCGGCGGTGGTGCTCATGCCGGGGTGGCGGAGTACCCGGCCTCCACCACGGCTGCCTGCACCTGCGCGGGGTCGACGTCCGAGCCGGTGACGCGCAGCGATCCGGTGTCGAGGTCGACGTCGACGTCGGTGACGCCGGCGACCTCGGAGACCTCCTCGGTGACCGAGGCGACGCAGTGCTGGCAGGTCATGCCGGTGACGGTGTAGTCGAGCGTGGTCATGGGGTCCCCCTCAGGATCGGACGAGCCGGGCGATGGCGGCGGAGGCCTCGGCGATCTTGGCGTCGGCGGCGGCGCCGTCGTCCTCGGCACTGCTGGCGACGGCCTGCCGCACGCAGTGGCCGAGGTGGTCGTCGAGCAACCCGAGGGCGACGGCCTGCAGGGCCTTCGTGGCCGCGGACACCTGGGTGAGGACGTCGATGCAGTACGTGTCCTCCTCGACCATGCGGGAGATGCCGCGCACCTGGCCCTCGACGCGCTTCAACCGCGCGAGCACCTGCTCCTTGTTGCCCTCGTAACCGGCCATGCGGTCGAAGGTACCCCTAGGGGGTAGGGGTTACCACCCGCGGGTGCCGGCCTCGCCCTTGAACGGGCCCACCACCTCGTCGGTGATCCACCCGCCGTAGAAGTCGCCGGCCTGCGCGCGCACGACCTCGCCGTCGACCGTGGCCCGGTCGACCTTGGACGGGTAGAACGCCACGGCCCCGCGCAGGTGGCGGTAGCCCTCGGTGGGGTTCTCGTACGACCAGCCGACGGCCGGGTGGCGGACGCCGTCGACCACGGCGTCCCAGTAGGTGGCCACGCCCTTCCACTCGCACCAGCTCGCGCCCTCGGCGCGCTGCAGCACGCCGTCGGCGACGTCCTCGCGGGGGACGTAGTAGACCGGCGGGTGGCTGGTCTCGCAGACCCGGGCCGCCCGGTCGGTGCGCGCGACCACCTGGCCGCCGAGCACCACCTCGATGCGCCGCGGGGTGACGTCGGCCGAGGGCGGGCGGGGGTAGTCCCAGACCGATTCCTGACCGGGGCCGACGGGGTCGGGGTGCGGGTGCCTCACCCGCCCCAGTGTGCCCGCCTACCGGTTGCGGTGCCGGACCTTCTGGACGACGACGAACGTCACTAACAGCCCGGCCGCGGCCAGCGTCGCCTGACCGGCCGGGCTGGTCAGCCACAGCTGTACGCGCGCCTTGGCCTGGTCGCTCAACCGGCCCGGGCTGCCCCGGAAGACCAGCTGGTCCAACGTGGCCGCCAGGGACTCACGGGCGGCGTCGATCTCCTGCTGGATCTGCTCGGGGCTGCGTGGCACGCCGACAGCCTGCCACGTCCGCCGCCGTCCCACCGCTCCTAGACTCCCCCGTGCGCGGGAGTGGTGTAACGGCAGCCACGCCAGGTTTAGGTCCTGGTGCCTTCGGGCGTAGGGGTTCGACTCCCCTCTCCCGCACCACGGTTCCCCCCACGGTTCCCCCCGGGTGTCACCCGGGCGGGTGACGGCACCCGGGTCGGGCTGGTCCACCGCCGGCCCCCTGCCGAGTCCACCTGTGTGACGACGGGACTGGACCACGACACCGGAGCACCCGCTGCGGGCCCCACCGGGGCTGCGCCGACCGCGCGACCCGCGGTCGCCGAGCGCCGGCTCGGCGACGTGCTCCGCGACAACGGCACCATCACCGCCGAGCAGCTGGACGCCGGCCTCGCCCAGGCCCGCCGGGTGGGCGAGCCGCTGGGCTCGGTGCTGCTGGCCAAGCAGTGGATCACCCGTCGTCAGCTCTACGTCGCCCTCGCGGAGGTCTGGGGCGCCGAGATGGCCTTCGTGGACCCGGTCGACGTCGACACCGACCTGGCCCAGTTGTTCCCCTACCCGATGCTGGCCCGCGAGATGTGGGTGCCGCTGCGCACCGAGCGGACCGACGACGGCGAGCTGCAGGTGGTCGTCGCGTCCTCCGGGCGGCCGAGCGCCGACGTCGAGCGCGAGGTGCTCGAGCGCACCGGGATCAGCCGCGTGCACCAGCAGGTGACCACCGACTGGGACGTCCAGCGCGCCCTGCGCACCGTGTGGCGGGACGAGGTCGTGCACGAGGCGGTGTCCTCGCTGGCCGAGCGCCGGCCCGAGGAGTCGGCGTCGACCGTGTTCACCTGGCCCCAGGTGCTCAGCGCGGTGCTCGCCGTCCTCGCCGTCGTGGTCGGGCTCGTGCTCGACTTCCCGACCACCGTCGTCGTGCTGCTGGCGATCATCAACGTCACCATCGGCCTCTCCGTCGGCGCCAAGGCGCTGATCAGCACCGTGGGCACCGCGTCGGAGACCGTGGAGCAGGTGACCGACGCCGAGGTCGCGGCGCTCACCGACGCCGAGCTGCCGCGCTACACGATCCTCGTGCCGGTCTACAAGGAAGCCGGCATCGTCGGGCTGCTCATGCGCAACCTGTCGGCGCTGGACTACCCGCGCGAGAAGCTGGAGATCCTGCTCCTGCTCGAGGAGGACGACCCCGAGACGCTGCAGGCCGCACTGGCCGCCGCACCGCCGGACATCGTGCGCATCCTCGTCGTGCCGCACTCGATGCCCAAGACCAAGCCCCGGGCCTGCAACGTCGGGCTGTCCTTCGCCCGCGGCGAGCTCGTGGTCATCTACGACGCCGAGGACCGCCCCGACGCCGACCAGCTCAAGAAGTCGGTGGTCGCGTTCGCCAAGGGCGGCGAGGAACTGGTCTGCGTCCAGGCGGCGCTGAACTACTTCAACGCCGAGGAGAACCTGCTCACCCGCATGTTCACCCTCGAGTACAGCTCGTGGTTCGACTACACGCTGCCCGGCCTGGACGCCATGCGGCTGCCCATCCCGCTGGGCGGCACGAGCAACCACTTCCGCGCGGACATGCTGCGCGAGCTCGGCGGCTGGGACCCCTTCAACGTCACCGAGGACGCCGACCTGGGCGTGCGCGCCTCGGCCCGCGGCGGGCGCGTGGCGGTGGTCAACTCGACCACCTACGAAGAGGCCAACATGGCCGTCGGCAACTGGATCCGGCAGCGCAGCCGCTGGATCAAGGGCTACATGCAGACGTTCCTGGTGCACAGCCGGCACCCGCTCAAGCTCGTGCGGGCGATCGGGCTGCGCCAGACGATCGGGTTCCTGCTGACCATCGGCGGCACCCCGGCCACGTTCCTGCTGACGCCGATCCTGTGGGTGCTGTTCATCCTCTGGTTGGCCTTCCCGCACCAGTTCAGCCCGGCGCTCCCGCCCTGGCTGCAGTACGTCAGCCTGGCCAACCTGCTCGTGGGCAACGGCCTCATCGTCTACCTCAGCCTGCTGGCCGGGTTCAAGCGCCGCAGCTACGGCCTGGTGGCCTACGCGCTGCTGTCGCCGCTGTACTGGATGCTGCACTCGGTAGCCTCCTACAAGGCCGCCTGGCAGCTGGTGACCAAGCCCTTCTACTGGGAGAAGACCCAGCACGGGCTCACCAGCCACACCCAGGAGGACGGCGAGGACGGCGCGGCGGCGGTGACGACGACCCGCCCGGCCGAGCTCCCCGCCGGGTCGTCGGCCGCCTCGGCCACGGTGGCCGCCGTGGCCTCGGCGCACCGGCGCGTCCCCACCGCCCAGGCGCTGGCCGAGCTGGCAGCCCCTGCCGCCGTCCCCCCGGTCGCCGTCCCCCCGGCCGCCGGCGCTGCCGCCGCGCCCCGGCGCGACGAGCCGCGCGCCACCGCCTCCGTGCCGGGCGGCACCCACGCCCCGGTCGCACCCGGTGCGGCCCCGCCGCCGGACCACGTCCCCCACCCCGACCCCGCCGAGGACCTGATGCGCCCCCTGGACCTGGACGACCTGGCCGTGCTGCAGGCCGAGCTCGAGGTGCTCGACGAACGCGACCTGATCGCCGAGCTGGCCCCTGGCCTCGTGCCCGACCGTCCAGCGGCCCCCGCACCGGACCGTGCGCGGGAACGTGCACCGGACCGTGGCCCGGACCGCGCACCTGGCGTCCCGCCGGTCCCCGCCCGCCGTGCGCGCCGTCCGCTGCCCCCGCTCCGTCCCGTTCCCCGGCGACCCGCCGTCGACCGGGTCGCCGCAGCCGCCGTCGGGCAGGTCCCCGGGCAGCTCACCGCGGAGCCGCCGACGCGGCCCCCCGTGCGGGCATTGCCCGCCGTGCCGGCCCCGGTCGACCGGCCGGCCCGCCGGCGGGGCCCGCTGCCGGCCGTGGTCCCCACCCGTCAGCCCGCCGCGCCCCCGGCCGTCGGGTCGGACGAGGCCCGCCCCACGACCGGGCGCCCCCCGGTCCCGGGGATGACCGTCGTGCGGCTGCTGCCCGCCGTGCCCGCCCCGCCCGCTCCCGCGCCGACCCCCGCCGCCCCCGCCGCGTCCCGGCGTGCCCGGCACGCCGCCAACGCAGCCCCGGCCGGTCGCGGTCTGCTGTCCTGGCTGGACCGGGGGCCGGACGAGTGAGCGCGTCGCTGTCCCCCAGCAGCGCCGTCCCGGGTGCCGTCGCCGTCCCGGGTGGCGTCGCCGTCCCGGCTGCCGTCGCCGTCCCGGGTGCCGTCGCCGCCCCCCGGGAGCCGATCCGCGTGCGGATGGGCGTCGTGCTGCTGGCCGTGCTGGCGGTGCTGGTCGCCGAGCTGGTCGCCGGTGTCCTGGTCGGGGTGCCCCCGCACCTGTTGGGCGTGGGCATGTGCCTGTCGACCGTCGTGGTGTTCGGCCTGGTCTTCTGCTTCGGCGCCATCACCATCGCCGGGTTCGCCGCGGGGGCCGGGGCGGCGGGCGTGGTCGTCCTGGAGCCCGGCTGGCTGGCGCCGGCGCTGCTGGCCCTGGCCGTCATGGCCGTGGTCTGCGGGCTGGCGCCCGGGTGGGCGCGGGTCGAGGCCTGGCAGGCGGTGCGCTCGGCCCCGGTGGGCGAGGCAGGTCAGCGGGCGCTGAGCAGCTCCGCGCCGACCTCGCTGCCGTCGCGGCTCGCGGTGCGGTGGCGCACCGACCGGGTGGTCGCGGCCTTCCTGGTGCTGGCCTTCCCGCCGGTGTTCGTCACCGCGGCGATCGCGTTCATCACCTGGACCGCCCACCGCTGACCCGCCGGCGCCGGGCGGTCAGCCCAGCAGCTCGGCCACCACCGGGAGCAGGGCCGCGAACGCCTGGCCGCGGTGGCTGGCGGCGTCCTTCTCGGCGGGCTCGAGCTCGGCCGACGTGCGGTCGAGGCCGTCGGGCAGGAACACCGGGTCGTAGCCGAAGCCGTTGCTGCCCCGCGGCTCGTGGAGCACGACCCCGCGCCACTCGCGGCGCAGCACCCGCTCGGTGCCGTCGGGCAGCACCAACGCCGCGGCGCAGACGAACGCCGCGCCGCGCCGCTCGTCGGGCACGTCGGCCAGCTGCCCCAGCAGCAGTGCGGTGTTGGCCGGGTCGTCGCCGTGCCGGCCCGACCAGCGGGCGGACAGGATGCCGGGCATGCCGTTCAGGGCGTCGACGGCGATGCCCGAGTCGTCGGCGACCGAGGGCAACCCGGTCCACCGCACCGCCTCGCGCGCCTTGAGCAGCGCGTTCTCCTCGAACGTCGCGCCGGTCTCGGGCGCCTCGGGGTACTCGGGGACGTCGCGCAGCCCGACCACCTCGACCCCGGGGACGGCGGTCTCCAGCAGCCGCTGCAGCTCGGTGAGCTTGCCGGCGTTGCGCGTGGCCAGCAGCAGCCGGCTCACTTCGCCAGCGCCTCGGCCTGGGCGAGCGTGAGCTCGGCGCAGCCGGCGACGGCGAGGTCGAGCAGCTGGTCGAGGGTGGCCCGGTCGAACACCGCGCCCTCCGCCGTCCCCTGCACCTCGACGAACCCGCCGTCCCCGGTGCACACCACGTTCATGTCGGTGCCGGCGCGCACGTCCTCCTCGTAGGCGAGGTCCAGGCGCGGCTCACCGTCGATCACCCCGACGCTGACCGCGGCGACCGACTGCACCAGCGGCTGGGCCTTGGCCAGCTTGCCGCGCTCGCCGAGGTGGGCGACGGCGTCGGCCAGCGCCACGTAGGCACCGGTGATGGCCGCTGTGCGGGTGCCGCCGTCGGCCTGCAGGACGTCGCAGTCCAGGGCGATCGAGTTCTCGCCCAGCGCCGAGAGGTCGATCGAGGCGCGCAGCGAGCGGCCGATGAGCCGGCTGATCTCGTGGGTGCGGCCACCGATCTTGCCCTTGACCGACTCGCGGTCGCTGCGGGTGTGGGTGGCCCGCGGCAGCATCGAGTACTCGGCGGTCACCCAGCCCAGGCCCGACCCACGGCGCCAGCGCGGCACGCCCTCGGTGACGCTGGCCGCGCAGAGCACGCGGGTGCGGCCGAACTCGACCAGCACCGAGCCCTCGGCGTGGTCGAGCCAGTTGCGGGTGATGGTCACCGGGCGGAGCTGGTCGGCGCTGCGGCCGTCGGGGCGGGTCACGTGGATCGAGGGTAGTGGGCGGGGAAGACTGGTCCCATGCGATCAGAACTGCGCCAGCTGCGCACCGGCGGCGCCCCGGCCGTCGTCGACCTGACCGACGAGTGCGCCGACTTCGTGCGGGCCGAGGGCGATGGCCTGCTCCAGGTGTTCGTGCCGCACGCCACGGCGGGCATCGCGATCATCGAGACCGGCGCCGGCAGCGACGACGACCTGCTCGCCCAGCTCGACGTCCTCCTGCCCACCGACGGCCGGTGGCGGCACCGGCACGGCTCCCCCGGGCACGGCCGGGACCACGTGCTGCCGGCGTTCGTGCCGCCGCACGCCACCGTGCCGGTGCTGGAGGGGCGGCTGGCGCTGGGCACCTGGCAGCGCATCTGCTTCGTCGACACCAACGGCGACAACCCCACGCGGCACGTGCGGTTCAGCTTCCTGCGCGGCTGACCGGGCGCCGTCGGTGTCGGTGGGGTCTGCCACCATGCCCGCATGACCGAGAGCGCTGCCGCCACCCGCCTGTCCCCCGGTGACCCCGCGCCCGACTTCACCCTGCCCGGTCCCGACGGCACCGAGGTGTCGCTGTCGTCCTACCGCGGGCGCCGGGTGGTCGTGTACTGCTACCCCGCCGCGCTGACGCCGGGCTGCACCACCCAGGCGGTCGACTTCACCGCCGCGGCCGGCGAGTTCGCCGAGGCCGGGCTCGACATCATCGGCATCTCCCCCGACGCCCCCGAGAAGCTCCAGCGCTTCCGCGAGCAGGAGTCGCTGTCGATCACGCTGGTGTCCGACCAGGACACGTCGGTCCTGCAGGCCTACGGCGCCTACGGGCCCAAGAAGCTGTACGGCAAGGAGGTCGTCGGCGTGATCCGGTCGACCTTCGTGGTCGACGCCGAGGGCCGCATCGAGAAGGCGGCCTACAACGTCAAGGCCACCGGGCACGTCGCCAAGCTGCGACGAGACCTCGGTCTCGGTTAGCCCGACGTTCGGTCGGGCACGACCGAACGCATGAGCGGACAGATCGGGGTCACCGGCCTCGCGACCATGGGCGCCAACCTCGCCCGCAACCTCGCCCGGCACGGCCACCAGGTGGTGGTGCACAACCGCACCCAGGCGCGCACCGACGCCCTGCTCGAGGCGCACGGCGACGAGGGCGACTTCGTCGCCGCTGCCAGCCCGCAGGAGCTCGTCGACGCCCTCGACCAGCCGCGCACCGTCATCATCATGGTCGCCGCCGGCGACCCGACCGACGCCGTGGTCGAGGAGCTGGCGCCGCTGCTGGCCGAGGGCGACGTGCTGGTCGACGGCGGCAACGCCCGGTACACCGACACGATCCGGCGCACGCGTGAGCTGGCCGAGCGCGGCATCCACTTCGTGGGCTGCGGCATCAGCGGCGGCGAGGAGGGTGCGCTCAACGGGCCGAGCATCATGCCCGGCGGCTCGGCCGAGGCGTACGCGATCGTGGGGCCGGTGCTGGAGGACATCTCCGCGCACGTCGACGGCGAGCCGTGCTGCACCCACGTGGGCACCGACGGCGCCGGCCACTTCGTGAAGATGGTGCACAACGGCATCGAGTACGCCGACATGCAGCTCATCGCCGAGGCCTACGACCTGCTGCGGCAGGGGCTGGGCATGACGCCCGCCGAGATCGGCGACGTGTTCGCCACCTGGAACGAGGGCGACCTGCAGTCGTACCTGATCGAGATCACCGCCGACGTGCTGCGGCACACCGACGAGCGCACGGGTCAGCCCTTCGTCGACGTCGTGCTCGACGAGGCCGAGCAGAAGGGCACCGGCCGCTGGACGGTGCAGTCCGCCCTCGACCTCGGCACCCCGGTGTCGGGCATCGCGGAGGCGGTGTTCGCCCGGGCGCTGTCGGGTCACCGCGAGCAGCGCGAGGCCGCGCAGAAGGTGCTGCCGGGCCCGGGGCGCGACTGGGACGACCAGGTCGCCGACCGCGAGGCGTTCACCGAGTCGGTGCGGCAGGCGCTGTACGCGGCGAAGGTGGTGGCGTACTCGCAGGGCTTCGACCAGATCGCCCGCGGGGCCGAGGAGCACGGCTGGGACGTCGACCGGGCCGCGCTGGCCGCGATCTGGCGGGACGGGTGCATCATCCGGGCGGCCTTCCTGGACCGCGTGCGGCAGGTGTTCACCGACGAGCCCGACCTCACGACGCTGCTGACCAACGAGTACTTCCGCGACGCCGTGGCCGAGGCGCAGGAGGGCTGGCGCCAGGTCGTCGCCGGCGCCGCACGGCACGGTGTGCCGGCACCCGGTTTCGCCAGCGCGCTGGCCTACTACGACGGGCTGCGGGCCGAGCGCTCCCCCGCCGCGCTGATCCAGGGGCTGCGCGACCGGTTCGGCTCGCACACGTACCGCCGGGTCGACGCCGAGGGCTCGTTCCACACGACGTGGTCGGAGGACCGCAGCGAGGTCGAGGCCTGACCTCGCGCGCCCCGGCTGTGCAGTTGCGGTCGCCGACACGCGCCGCCGCGCCGACAGGAACGACCGCACCTGCACACTCGACCGGACGTCCGGGCGGGTCAGCCGCCCTCGGCGGCCTTCTTGCGGCGCTTGCCCTCGTGCATCGCGGCGACCCGGGCGACCGGGATGGTGTGGCCCTCGGCGACCAGGTCGGCGGGCAACTCCTGCGGGGCGGGCAGCGACGCCGTCCAGGGGTCGTCGGGGAACCGGGCGGCCGCGTCGGCGACGGTGACGCCCTGCGGGGTGACCTCGTCGAGGTCATCCCACGCGACCGGCACGGAGACCGGCAGGCCGGGGCGCGCCCGGGGGGACCAGGCGACCGCGATCGTGCCCCGCCCCGATCGGGTGGAGTCCACGAACACACGGCTTCCCCGGTCGGCCACCACGTACTCCGTCGTCGCGACGTCGGGGTCCAGGGCCGCCGTGCGGGCGGCCAGCGCCCGGGTGGCCGCGGCGACGTCCTCGTGCGGCGAGCCCTGCACCGGCACCACGACGTGCAGCCCGCGCGACCCGCTGGTCTTCACCGCGGCCGCCAACCCCACCGCCGCCAGCGCCTCGCGGGCGAGCTGGGCCACCGCCACCACCTGCGAGAAGGGTCCGTCGTCGGGCGGGTCCAGGTCGAGCACCAGCCCGGTCGGCGCGGCGAACGCGCCGTCGACCACCGGGGAGAACGGCACGTGCAGCTCGACGGCCCGCTGGTTGGCCAGCCACAGCAGCGTGCGCCGGTCCTCCACCAGCACCTGGTGCACCTCGCGCCGCGTGCGGTCGGACCAGGTGGCCACCGTGCGCACCCAGTCCGGCGCCCCCTTCGGGATGTCCCGCTGCACGAACGCCGCCGCCCGCGGCCGGATGCGCACCATCGTGAGCGGCCGCCCCGACAGCAGCGGCACCAGGCGGTCGGCGAAGGCGTCGTAGTGCTCCACCAGGGCCCGTTTGGTCACCCCCAGGCCGTCACCGAGCTCGTCGTCGAGCGAGGAGAAGGTGACGCCGTCCATCAGACCTCGTACACCCCGAGCGGGGCGACCAGCTCGCTGGCCGCGAAGACCGCCGTGGCGTCGGCCAGCTGCGCGGCCGGGTCGACCCACGACGGCACGTGCGTGAGCAGCAACCGGCCGACGCCGGCGTCCCGGGCGTGCTCGCCGGCCTCGCGGCCGGTCAGGTGCAGGTCCGGCGGCAGGCCGGGGACGTCGGGGTGCGCGGCCTCGGCCAGCAGGACGTCGGCGCCGCGGGCCAGCTCGACGACGCCCGGGCACGCGCCGGTGTCGCCGGTGTAGACCAGCGACCGTCCGCCCGCGGTGAGCCGGAAGGCGTAGCACTCGACCGGGTGGGCGGTGCGGGCCGTCTGCACCTGGAACGGGCCGAGCTCGAAGGAACCCGCGCCGATGCCGAACACCTCGAACACGTCGTCGAGGGGGCCGTCGGACAGGTCGTAGGCCAACCGCAGCCGCCGGTCGGCGCCGACCGGGGCGTACAGCGGCACCGGGCCCCGGGTGGCCAGGCCCGAGTACCGCCGCCACACGGTGAAGGGCGCGACGTCCAGGCAGTGGTCGGCGTGCAGGTGCGACAGCAGCACGGCGTCGACCTCGTCGGGCGGCAGCACCCGCTGCAGCACCCCGAACGCGCCGCTGCCCAGGTCGAGCACCAGCCGGTACCCCTCGTGCTCGACCAGGTAGGACGACGCCGGGGAGTCCGGCCCGGGCCCGGAGCCCGAGCAGCCGATGACCGTGAGCCTCATGCCGGCACCACCGTGTCCACGACCGGGCCGAGGAAACGGCGGCCCAGCCGGGCGAACGGCTCGGGGTCACCGGTGGCGAGGAAGGCGTGCTGCGGCGGCGGGGCGTCGTCGGGGCGCAGCTGGTCGGCCCCGGTCAGCACCCGGTAGACGTCCTGGGCGGTCTCCTCGGCGCTGGACACCAGCGTCACCTCCGGGCCGAGCACCAGCGACAGCACGCCGGTGAGCAGCGGGTAGTGGGTGCAGCCGAGCACCACGGTGTCCACGTCCGCGGCCAGCAGCGGCTCGAGGTAGGCCTGCGCGAGCCCCAGCAGCTGCCGGCCACTGGTGACCCCGCGCTCGACGAAGTCCACGAAGCTCGGGCAGGCGGCGCTGGTCACGGTGATGTGGGGCGCAGCGGCGAAGGCGTCGGCGTAGGCGCCCGACGTCACCGTCGCGGTCGTGCCGATCACCCCGACCCGGCCGCTGCGGGTCGCCGCGGTCGCCCGGCGGACGGCGGGCAGCACGACCTCCACCACCGGGACGTCGTAGCGCTCGCGCGCGTCGCGCAGGCACGCGGCGCTGGCCGAGTTGCAGGCCACCACCAGCATCTTGACCCCCGCCTCGACCAGGTCGTCCATCACGGCCAGGGAGTGCCGGCGCACCTCGGCGATCGGCAGCGGACCGTAGGGCCCGTTCGCCGTGTCGCCCACGTACCGCACCGCCTCGTGCGGCAGCTGGTCCAGCACCGCCCGGACGACGGTCAACCCACCCACGCCGGAGTCGAACACCCCGATCGGTGCGTCAGCGCTCGGCACGGTCCCCATCAGGGGGAAGGCTAGTGCCGACCCGGGCCCCTCAGCACGGTGGCGGCCGGGAGCAGCAGTCCGTCGCCGGCCCAGCGGGCCCCGGCCAGGTCGCGGACGACGACGTCGGCACCGCTGGCGAGCGCCTCCTCGCCGATCCCCAGCACCGGGCAGCCCGCGGCCTGCCCGGCCTCGATGCCGCTCGGGCTGTCCTCCACGACCAGGGCGTGCGCCGGCGCCAGGCCCAGCCCGGCCGCGGCGGCGAGGTACCCGGCGGGGTCGGGCTTGCCGGCGGCGACGTCGTCGGCGGTGACGAAGACCTCGGGCACGGGGATGCCGGCGGCCCCCAGCCGGGCGGTGGCCAGCGCGCGCGTGCCGCTGGTGACCACGGCCCAGGTGCCCGGGGGGAGCATGGCCAGCAGGGCGGGGACACCGGCCATGGCGGCGACCATGCCGGCGTCCTCGATCTCGAGGGCGTCGATCAGCTCGACGGCCGCCGTACGGCGCTCGGCCGGGAGCAGCGCCGCCACGGTGTCGACCGCCCGACGGCCGTGCACGATCGACAGCGCCTGCTCGGGCTCGAGGTCGTGCGCGTGGGCCCAGCGCGACCACGCGCTCTCCACGGCCGGCAGGGAGTCCACCAGCACCCCGTCGTTGTCGAACAGGATCCCGCGCGCGGGGACGTGCAGGTCGGGGGCCAGGGGGGTGGTCATGCGGAGCATCCAGTCATGCAGGTACGGCCCCCGTGCAGGGGCCCGCGGCGAGCGTGCGAGCGGTGGGGGGCACGGGGGTCCTTCCTCAGGCCCACAGCTGGCCCTCCAGCGCGGCGGTGGCCTCGTCGAGGGTGCCGGCGTAGGCCCCGGTCGAGAGGTACTTCCACCCGCCGTCGCACACGATGAAGCAGATGTCGGCCTTCCGGCCGGCCGCGACCTCCTTGTCGGCGATGCCCAGCGCCGCGTGCAGGATCGCCCCGGTCGAGATGCCGGCGAAGATGCCCTCGCGCTCGACCAGCTGGCGGGTGCGGTGCACGGCGTCGTCGGGGCCGACGGAGAACCGGCCGTCGAGCATCTCGGGGTCGTAGAGCTCGGGGATGAAGCCCTCGTCGATGTTGCGCAGCCCGTAGACCAGCTCGCCGTAGCGCGGCTCGGCCGCGATGACCTGGACGCCGGGCTTGTGCTCGCGCAGGTAGCGGCCGACGCCCATGAGCGTGCCGGTGGTGCCCAGCCCCGCGACGAAGTGGGTGATCGAGGGCAGGTCGGCCACGATCTCGGGGCCGGTGCCGGTGTAGTGCGCCTCGGCGTTGGCCGGGTTGCCGTACTGGTAGAGCATCACCCAGTCCGGGTTCTGCCCGGCCAGCTCCTTGGCCTGGGCCACGGCCTGGTTGCTGCCGCCGGCGGCCGGCGAGCTGATGATCCGCGCGCCGTACATCTCCAGCAGCTGGCGCCGCTCGACCGAGGTGTTCTCCGGCATCACGCAGATCAGCCGGTAGCCGCGCTGCCGGGCCACCATCGCCAGCGAGATGCCGGTGTTGCCGCTGGTCGGCTCGAGGATCGTCGAACCGGGGTGCAACCGGCCCTCCTTCTCGGCGGCCTCGATCATGGCGATGGCCGCCCGGTCCTTGATCGACCCGGTGGGGTTGTGGTCCTCGAGCTTGGCCCACAGCCGGACGTCGGCCGTCGGGGACAGCGACGGCAGCCCCACGAGGGGGGTGCCGCCGAGGGAGTCGACGAGCGAGGAGAAGCGGGCCACGGGGGGACCTTCCGGGGAGAGGTGGGGTCAGCCGCCGGCGACGGCGGGCAGGATGGTGACCGAGTCGCCGTCCTTGAGCGCGGTGTCCAGGGCGCCGGTGAAGCGGACGTCCTCGTCGTTGACGTAGACGTTGACGAAGCGGTGCAGCTTGCCCTCGTCGGTGACCAGGCGGCCCTTGATGCCGGGGTGCTGGCCGTCGATGTCGTCGACCAGGGCGGCCAGGGTGTCGCCCGAGCCGGTGACGGTCTTGTTGCCGCCGGTGTGGGTGCGCAGGATGGTCGGGATCCGGACCTCGATGGCCATGGCGGTGCCTTTCGTGGGGTGGGGTCACCTCGCGCAGCACGCAGCGAGGGTGGTCTCTACGGGACGGAACGGTCAGCGCCTGACCGTCATTCCGCCGGCCCCCTCGCAGGGTCCCGCGGCGTGCGGAGCACGTCGTGGGGGGCGAGGGGGTCCTTCCTCAGTCGTAGACGACGGTGGTGGGCGAGTGCCCGAAGAGGTAGGACTCGACGACGTCGACGTCCTCCTCGGTGACGACGCCGTCGACGATCCGGAAGCTGCGGAGCTCGACGTCGTCGCCGACCAGACCGGTCTGGTCGCCGTGCTCGCGCGTGGAGACCAGCACGTAGTGGGCGAAGGGCTCGGACGCGTAGCTGATGTCGGTGCGCGAGGGGTAGGCCTCGGTGGCGGTGTGCGAGTGGTAGACGACGACCGGGACCTCGTCGCGGTCGTCCATCTCGCGGTAGAGCTTCAGCAGGTCGGCGCTGTCGAACTCGTAGAACGTGGGCGACCGGGCGGCGTTGAGCATGGGGATGAACCGCTCTGGCCGGTCGCTGCCCTCGGGGCCGGCCACGACGCCGCATGCCTCGTCGGGGTGGTCACGGCGTGCGTGCGCGACGATCGCGTCGTAGGACGCCCGGTCGATGCGCAGCACGGGCCGCAGTCTACGTGCGGCCCGGGACGCCGCCGAACGAGGTGGCCTGCACGGGGGAACCGGTACGGTCCGGGATCGTGGTGCCCCCGTGCTGATCCTCGTCCTGATGGCCGCCGGTGTCGTCGTGCTGTGCCTGCCGGCACTGGTGCTCGGCGCCCGTCGGCTGACCCGCCGCGGTCCGCGCAGCGTCCGGTCCGCCGGCGGCAGCCGCTCGGAGTTCGTGGTCGTCCTGCTCGGACGCACCCTCGGCCTGCTGGCGATCCTGGTGCTCTCGGCCCTGGTGCTGGTCGCCTCGATCGGGGCGCTGGTGCGCGACCTGCACGACGTGCCGAGCCTGGTCTACGTCGCGTTCGTGCTGGACCTGCTGCTGGCCGCCCTCGTGGTGCTCACCTCGGGCGGCTCCCGCCGGCCACGAGCGCGTCGACGAGCGAGCCCTGCAGCGCGGTGAGCCAGTGGTACACCGACAGCTGTGCCTCGTCGGTGTCCTCGGGGGCGCCCTCGGCGGTGATGCCCAGCCGGGCGCCCAGCGCCAGGCGCAGGTCGTTGGTGGTGCGCAGCCACGAGCGCGCCTGGTCGACGTCCAGCCGCACCGCCCCGCCCTCGACCGGGATCGTCGCCCGCACCAGTGCCAGGTCCTCGGCCTTGCCCTCGCGCAGCGAGGACTCGGTGAGCTCGCGGTAGTCGCGGGCGAGCTCGGGGTCCGAGGCGTGCCCGGCCGGGAACAGCCTGGCCACGACCGGGTCGCCGACGGCGCCGCCGTCCCCGGCGAGCAGCTGCTCGAGCTCGTCGAGCAGCAGGGTGAGGACGGCGGACTCGGCGGGCACGAAGCCGGCCTCCATGCGGTCGCCGCGCCGGCGGAAGGGCGTCACGAGTCGCGCTGGTAGCTGGCCCACAACCCGTAGGCGTGCAGCCGGCTGGTGTCGTGCTCCATGCGCTCGCGGGGGCCCGAGCTCACGATGGCCTTGCCCTCGTGGTGCACCTGCAGCATCAGGGTGGTCGCCTTCTGCTCGTCGTAGCCGAACAGCTCCTGCAGCACGAAGGTCACGTAGGTCATGAGGTTGACCGGGTCGTCCCAGACCACGGTCACCCACGGACGGTCGAGCTCGTGCTCGGCGTCCGTGGTGGTCTCGGGGGCCCTCTCGGGGGCGAGCGGTCCGGCCATCGGCCCCACTCTAGGCTGCCTGCCCATGGCCCTCCGCCCGGTGTTGCTGACCGACCGGTACGAGCTCACGATGCTCGCCGCCGCCCTCGCCGACGGCACGGCCGACCGCGACTGCACCTTCGAGGTGTTCGCCCGTCGGCTGCCGCACGGACGCCGCTACGGCGTCCTGGCCGGCACCGGTCGCCTGCTCGAGACCCTGGCCGACTTCCGGTTCGGCGACGCCGAGCTCGCCGCGCTGCGCGAGCAGGGGCTCACCGACCCGGCCCTGCTCGACCGGCTGGCCGGCTTCGCCTTCACCGGCGACGTCGACGGCTACGCCGAGGGCGACGTGTACTTCCCGGGCAGCCCGGTGCTCAGCGTGCGCGCGCCGTTCGGGCAGGCCGTGCTGCTGGAGACGTTGGTGCTCTCGGTGCTCAACCACGACAGCGCGATCGCCTCGGCCGCGGCACGCATGGTCGGCGCGGCCGGGGGTCGGCCCTGCATCGAGATGGGGTCCCGGCGCACCCACGAGGAAGCCGCGGTGGCCGCCGCCCGGGCCGCCTGGCTCGTCGGGTTCGGGTCGACCTCGAACCTGGCCGCCGGCGCCCGCTACGGCGTCCCGACCGCCGGCACCAGCGCGCACGCCTTCACCCTGCTGCACGACGACGAGGCCGCCGCGTTCCGCGCCCAGGTGCAGACCCTGGGCACCGGCACCACGCTGCTGGTGGACACCTACGACACGATGCGGGGCATCCGGACGGCGATCGAGGTGGCCGGCCCCGAGCTGGGCGCCGTGCGGCTGGACTCCGGCGACCTCGGCGACCTGGCGGTGCAGGCGCGCGCCCTGCTGGACTCCCTCGGCGCGCACCGCACCCGGGTGACCGTCACCAGCGACCTCGACGAGTACGCCATCGCCGCGCTGGCCGCGGCCCCGGTCGACGGGTACGGGGTGGGCACCTCGCTGGTCACCGGTTCGGGCTCCCCCACGGCCGGCATGGTCTACAAGCTGGTCGAGCGCGACGGGGTGCCGGTGGCCAAGACCGCCGAAGGCAAGCGCTCGGTGGGCGGGCGGAAGAACGCCGTCCGCCGGCACGACGCGGCCGGCACCGCCACCGCCGAGGTGGTCTCCCCGCATCCGGTGCAGGCACGCGACGGCGACCGCGACCTGCTCGTGCCCCTGGTGCGCGGCGGCCGGCTGGTCGACGACCTGGACCCCGCGGCTCGGTTGCGCGCGGCCCGCGACCACCACGAGCGTGCCCGCACGGCTCTGCCGGCCGAGGCGTGGTCCCTCTCCCGCGGCGAGCCGGCCATCGACACCGTCAGCTCATGACGGAAGGACCCCGTCCTCCTCGTCCCTCGTACCTCGGGCGAGCCTCCGGACGGGGCCGACGGGCAAGATGGGCGGCATGAGCCGCGCCCTGGTCGTAGTCGACGTGCAGAACGACTTCTGCGAGGGGGGCAGCCTCGCCGTCGCCGGCGGGGCCGCCGTCGCCCGCGCGATCACCGTGCACGCCGGTCAGGGCCTCGAGCGCGGGCAGTACGCGCACGTGGTGGCCACCCGCGACCACCACGTCGACCCCGGCGCGCACTTCTCCGACTCCCCCGACTTCGTCGACACCTGGCCCGAGCACTGCGTGGTGGGCACCGGCGGGGTCGAGCTGCACCCCGACCTGGACCGCGGCCTGCTGCAGGCCGTGTTCGACAAGGGCGAGCACGCCGCCGCCTACTCCGGCTTCGAGGGCGCCGCCGGCGGTGTCGGCCTCGCGGCCTGGCTGCGCGAGCGCGGGGTGGACGCCGTCGACGTCGTCGGCATCGCCACCGACCACTGCGTACGGGCCACCGCGCTCGACGCGGTCGGCGCCGGCTTCGCCACCCGCGTGCTGCTCCCGCTGACGGTGGGCGTGGCCGAGGGGACGACGGCGGCCGCACTCGAGCAGCTGAGCTCCGCCGGCGTGGCCCTGGAGGGCGAGCCCCAGCGGTTCTGACTCAGACCGCGTCGAGCACCTCGTCGCGGGTGAAGCCCAGCACCTGCAGCACCGCGTCGAGGTAGGGCTGGTTCAGCGCGGTGTGCGCCTGCTCCCGCACGAACGGCTTGGCGTTGAAGGCGATGCCCAGCCCGGCGGTGCTGAGCATGTCGAGGTCGTTGGCGCCGTCGCCGACCGCCACGGTCTGCTCCAGCGGGATGCCGTGCTCGGCGGCGAACCGGGCCAGCGCGCGGGCCTTGCCGGGCCGGTCGACGATCTCCCCCACCAATCCGCCGGTGAGCACGCCGTCGGCCACCTCGAGGGTGTTCGCGGCGGCGAAGTCCAGCCCCAGCGAGGCGGCGAGCGGGTCGGTGATCTGGGTGAAGCCACCGGACACGATGCCGCAGCGGAAGCCAAGCCGCTGCAGGGTGCGGATGAGCGTGCGCGCCCCCGGGGTGAGCACCAAGTGCTCACGGACCTCGTCGAGCACGGCCACGGGCAGCCCGGCCAGCGCGGCCACCCGGGCCCGCAGCGACTGCTCGAAGTCCAGCTCGCCGTTCATCGCGGCCGCGGTGATGCGGGCGACCTCGGCCGCCCGGCCGGCCCGGGCGGCCAGCTCGTCGATGACCTCGCCGCGCACCAGTGTCGAGTCGACGTCGAGCACGATGAGCCGCTTGCTGCGCCGGGCCAGCCCGACCTGCTCGACGGCGACGTCGGCCCCCGTGGCGGCGGCGACCGCGCCGAGGGCGGCCCGCAGCGCACCAGCCTCGGCGCCGGAGACGGTGAGCTCGAAGCTGGTGACCGGGTAGTCCGAGAGCCGCCGGATCGCATCGATGTTGCCGCCGACCTCGGCGATGGCCCGCGCCGCCCCGCCCACGGCGCCGGGCGGCACCGGGCGCCCCAGCACGATCACGTGGTGCCGGCGCACGCCGTCGTCGGCCAGCCCGTGGGCGCCGCCGGCGGGCTCGACCTGCACCTGCACACCCGTGGCCTGCCCCACCGCTGCGGCCGGGCCGGCCAGTCGGGCGACCAGGGCGTCGTCGTCGTCGCCTCCGTGCTCGTGCACCACCACACCCAGCACCAGCTGGCCGTGCACCACCACCTGCTCGACGTCGACCACCTCGAGCCGGGGGACCTCCGCGAGGGCGCCGAAGAGCCGGGCGGTGACGCCGGGGCGGTCGGCTCCGGTGACGGTCAGCAGCGCCCCGGCGTGGGGGACGGCGGGGGCGGGGGCGTCCTGCTCGGGGCCGGTCACGGGCGACATCGTGCCCGACGGCTCGGTGCGGCCCCGCACACACCCTGCGCCCGCACGCACCCTGCACGCGCACCCCGCACGCCCACCCCGGCCCCGGACGCGGCGACGCCCCGCCGGCCGGGTGGCCTGCGGGGCGTCGTCGTGCGGAGCTGGTCTACAGCGGGTCGGGGTCGTTGGCCCCGGCGCGCTTGCCGGTGCCGTCCAGCAGCTCGCTGGCGTACGGCCCGTGCTTCTTGCCTGCGTGTGCTTCGGCTTCGAGGCGGTCGCGCAGGTGGGGGTAGTGCAGCTCGAAGGCGGGGCGTTCGGAGCGGATGCGGGGGATCTCCAGGAAGTTGTGCCGGGGCGGGGGGCTGCTGGTGGCCCACTCCAGGGAGTTGCCGTGGCCCCAGGGGTCATCGCGCAGGGCGAGTTGGCCGTACTTCCAGGACTTCACCACGTTGTACAGGAACGGGATGGTGGAGGCCCCCAGCACGAACGAGCCGATCGTGGAGATCGTGTTCAGGGTGGTGAACCCATCAGTTGGCAGGTAGTCGGCGTAGCGGCGGGGCATGCCCT
>NZ_FMUH01000005.1 GCF_900101025.1 Klenkia marina
ACTTGACCACAACAAACAAAAATCGTTCGACCTCACGGGTTGAACCAACTTGTCTCGCGTCCACTGTGCGGTTCTGAAAGCACGAACACACCCGTGTGTTCACACCGCCCCCACCCACCCGCTGACCCGGGTGAACCGGGGGAGGAAACTTTCACAGCGTTACGGCGGTCATGGCGAGAGGGAAACGCCCGGTCTCATTCCGAACCCGGAAGCTAAGCCTCTCAGCGCCGATGGTACTGCCCGGGGGACTGGGTGGGAGAGTAGGACGCCGCCGGACACACTTTCCGACAAGGGGGTCACAGCACACGCTGTGACCCCCTTGTTGTGCTTTCCGGCCCCTTTTGGTGTCGTGGAGCCTGACTGCGCACCGCGGCGCTCGCCCGGTGGTGGAACCGACCAGCAACGAGGTACGACGACGCGATGACTGCACCCCGACGAGGCAACGGCGGCTCCGACAGAGGTGGGCGAGGCCGGCCACCCGCTGGTGGTCGCGGCGGTCGTCCCTCCGGTGATCACCGGGGCGTGGCCGGCCAGGGGCGTCCTCGCCCCCAGGGCGGTCAGTCGTCACGTGACGACCGTGACGGTTCCGGGCGCCCTCGCTCGGAGGGCGCCGGTGGTCAGGGTCGGCCCTCCTCCTGGCAGGACCGTCGTCCTGGCCAGGGCGGGTACTCCCGCGGCGCCGGGGGGCAGCGTCCCGATGCGCGCAGCGACCGCCCGGGCGACGGTGCCCGCGCCGGTGGTCGTGGGTCGGCCGGGGGTTGGCAGGAGCGTCGGCCCGGCGGCCCGGCGCGGACCGACCGCCCCTCGACGGGTGGCGCGGACGAGCGCCCGGGTGCACGTGAGCGCGCGCGACTGAGCGGCGAGTGGCGTCCACGCTACGGCGCCGGGAGCACCCCGCGGTCTGCGGAGGGTGGTCGGGGTGGTCGCACGGGTGGCGACGACCGGCGTCCGGCATCGCAGGACCGGCGTCCGGCCCAGGGCGACCGTCCGCAGCGGGATGACCGCCCGACGTGGCAGGACCGCCGCCCCGCTGGTGGCGACCGGCCGCAGCGGGAGGATCGCCGTCCGGCCGGCGGCGGGGACCGCTCCGAGCGCAGTGGTGCACGCCCCGCGTGGCAGGACCGTCGTCCGGCTGGAGGAGACCGTCCCCAGCGCGGGGGTGGGGACCGGCCGGCGTGGCAGGACCGTCGTCCGGCTCAGGGCGACCGTCCGCAGCGGGATGACCGCCCGGCGTGGCGGGACCGCCGCCCCGCTGGTGGCGACCGGCCGCAGCGGGATGACCGCCGTCCGGCTCGCGGTGGGGACGCCCCCCAGCGCGGGGGCGAGGACCGGCCGGCGTGGCAGGACCGTCGTCCGGCTCAGTCGGACCGGCCCGAGCGCAGTGGTGCACGCCCCGCGTGGCAGGACCGTCGTCCGGCCCAGGGAGAGCGTCCCCAGCGCGGGGGCGGGGAACGGCCGGCGTGGCAGGACCGTCGTCCGGCAGCCGACGACCGCCCGCAGGGGGGCGACCGTCGGCCCGCGCGGTCCGGTGAGCGTCCTGACCGTGGTGGGGCCCGTCCGCAGCGGGATGACCGCCGCGACGACCGCGGGTTCGTGGAGCAGCGGCGGGCGTCCGGGCCGCCGATCCCCGAGTGGGCCGACCCCCGGGAGCTCGACGGGTCCGTCCGGCGTGCCCTGAAGGGGTTGGAGAGCCGCAACGCCACGGTCGTCGGCCAGCACCTCGCCGCTGCCGGTGGCTTGCTCGACGAGGACCCGCAGGCCGCGTTGACCCATGCCCAGGCGGCCCGCGAGCGCGCCTCGCGGATCGCCGTCGTGCGCGAGGCGGTCGGTGTGGCGGCGTACCACGCCGGGGACTTCACCGAAGCAGCTCGTGAGCTCCGGGCCTACCGGCGGATGAGCGGGGACGAGTCCTACCGTGCGGTCCTCGCCGACTGCGAGCGGGCGCTGGGCCGACCCGACGTGGCGCTCCGTCTGGTGGCGGAGGCCCTGACCGAGGACCCCGACACCGACGAGGTCGTCGAGCTGCGGCTGGTCGAGGCCGGCGCCCGGCAGGACCTCGGTGAGGTCGCCGCCGCCGCGCTGGTGCTGGAGGCCGCGCTCGGTGGCCGACCGACCCCTGAGCAACTCGCACCGGGCGACCTGGGTCAGCTGCGACTGGCCACGGCCTACGCCGACCTGCTGGAGTCCCGCGGCGACGAGCAGCAGGCGCAGGCCTGGTTCGAGGCGATCATGGCCGCGGACCCTGCGGACGAGACCGGCGTGGCCGCCCGCTTCGACGACGTCGAGTACGACGACGAACTCGACGATGAATCCGACGGCGGTTCCGAGGACGTCGACGCGGAGCACGTCGATGCGGAGGACGACGGTGCGGAGGGCGGCTCCCACGCCGGCGACGCACACGGGTCCGCCGCGGACGACGGCTCCCGTGCCGAGGACCCGGCAGCCGCCGACGGTGACGTCGAGCCGGACACGGAGGCGTCCGTCGACCAGGACGTCGACCAGGACGTCGAGCTGCCGGAGACGACCGTCGGGGCCGACTACGACCCCGACGAGCAGGATCTCGAGGACGAGGTCGCCGAACTGCTGGGCGAGATCCCGGCACCCGGGTTCTCCGACACCCCCGCCGCGCAGCCGCCGGTGCAGACGCAGCCGCGCCCGATGCCGGCGGACACGGCAGGTCTGTTCAGCGCGCCGGAGGACGGGCCGTCGGGGGAGCACACACCCCCGACGAACTGACCTCGCCGTCCACAACCGCCAGGGCCCGTCCACAGTTCTCGGACGGGCCCTGGCGGCCGTCGGTGGGGCGCACGACGCTGCCGGCATGACGTCCCCGACCCGACCGACCACCCGCTCCGGCGCCCACGGCACCGACCGCAACGACGTCGTCCTCCGGGGCAGACTGGCCGCGCCCGCGGTGGTCCGGGAGCTGCCCAGTGGCGACACCCTGCTGGTCTTCAAGCTGACCGTCCGGCGACCGGCTCCGCGCCCGCGGGAACCCGGGCACGACACCATCACCTGCGTCAGCTCGGCGGCGGGTCCGGTGCGCCGGGCCGCCTCCTGGCACCCCGGCGACCTGCTCGAGGTGCAGGGTTCGCTGCGGCGCCGCTACTGGCGCAGCCCCACCGGTGGTGCCGTGGTGCACGAGGTGGAGTGCCGCCGGGCCCGACGGTGCCGGCCGACGGGCCCGGCGCCGTCGTGAGGTCGTCAGTGCGGGCGGAGGACCAGACCGGTACGCGGCTTCGGCACGAACAGCGTGGACTTGCGCGGCATCCGGGCGCCGTCGCGGGCCACCGCGGCCACGTCGGCCGGCGTCGACGGGTGCAGCAGCAGCGCGACCCCGCTCGAACGGCGTGCCAGGCGCAGCGCCTCGTCGACGTCGTGGGCCACCAGCACCGAGGCCGGGTCGTCCGGGCGGCCCCAGCAGCCGGCGATCAACCCGTGGTGGGCCAGGACGACGTCCAGGGCCCGCCAGCTGGGTGGCGCATCCGGGGGTACCCGGTCGCGGACCGAGGGGGTCGGCTCCGACAGCAGCACCGCGCGGCTCCCGTCGGTGACCACGAAGCGTCCGGGGCCGGGGGACCACGAGTCCGAGCCGTCCGGGACGGGCACCTCCGCCGGCGCCACGACGAATCCTGCGGCTGCGGCGCGTGCCGCCGTGGGCAGGTCGAGGCCGGGGACGACCCGGTGGATCGCGCGGACCCGCAGGCCACCCGGTCCCATCGGGGTCAGCAGGGCCAGCACCCGTCCCGGACCGCCCGCGGCCAGGGCCCGGGCTGCGGCGAACCGGTGGTGCCCGTCGGCGATGACAGACGCGACCTGGGCGAATCCATCGGCCAACCGCGCCAGGGTGGCCGGGTCGGTCACCCGCCGCAGCTCGTGCACCACCCCGTCGTCGTCGGCGACGCGCATGTCCGGAACGACCGTCAGCACCAAGGCGGTCTCGCGCTCGACGGCCGCGGAGGGGTCGTGGGCCAGCACGATCGGCTCCAGGTCGGTGCGCGTCGCGGCCAGCAGCTCGCGTCGGCCGGCCACCGCCCCCGGGTGCACGTCCTCGTGGGGGAGCACGGCCCGCGACCCGTCGGGGGGCAGCTCGACCGCGCCCAGCCACCCGACGGTCGGCACCCCGTCCGGGGCGACCATGGCGTAGCACCACAGGGCGGGTTCCCGGTCGCGGACGAGCACACCGTCGTCCAGCCACTGCTGCAGCGTCCCGGCCGCCCGCTCGGCCGACTGCCGGTCGCACGGACCACCAGCCTGCCCGGCCGCGTCGTCCGGGCCCGGGAGGATCAGCCGCACCACGTTGTGCGGGTCCGCGGCTGCCAGTCGCGCGCGGCCCGCGGAGGTCACCAGGTCGTAGGCCGGCGAGCTCACCCTGGTCAAGTGGTCGGCGTCGACGGCGGCGTAGGTCAGCGCACGGAAGGGGTGCACCACCAGCGCATCGCCGGCCGTGCTGCTCGGGGGCATCCCGCGATCGTAGGAGGGGAGGGGTGGCCGACTCCCGGGGGCGCTGACGGTCCCCGGCCGTGGTCCCATCTCGGGGTGACCGCCGACGTCCCCCCGCCCTCGCTCGCCCACGGCTCGGCCCAGCCCCCGAGCCGTGTCCACGACGTCGCCCTCCTCGACCTCGACGGGGTCCTGTACGTCGGTCCCGACGCCGTGCCCGGGGCCGCCGCCGCACTCGAGCAGGCCCGCGGGGCCGGCATGCGGCTCGGGTTCGTGACCAACAACGCCGCTCGCACCCCGCAGGAGGTCGCGGCGCACCTGAGCGAGCTCGGCATGGCCGCCGACCCCGACGACGTCATCACCAGCTCCCAGGCCGCCGCCACCGTGGTGGTCGACCTCGTCGGGCGAGGTGCGGGCGTGCTGCCCGTCGGTGGGCCGGGCGTGGCGTCCGCCCTCACCGAGGCCGGGCTGCGCGTGGTGCACCGGGCCGAGGACGACCCGGTCGCCGTCGTGCAGGGCTACGGGCGCGACGTCGGCTGGACCCAGCTGGCCGAGGCGGTGGTCGCCGTCCGCGGGGGCGCTCGGCACGTCGCCACGAACACCGACGCCACCATCCCGTCCCCGCGCGGCGTGCTGCCCGGCAACGGTGCCCTGGTGGGCGTCGTCGCCGCGGTGACCGGTCAGCAACCCCTGGTCGCCGGCAAGCCGGCCCCCGCCATGCACCGCGAGTGCGTCCGGCGCACCGGGGCGCAGCGCCCCGTCGTGGTCGGCGACCGGCTGGACACCGACGTCGAGGGTGGCCGCCGGGTCGGCGTCCCGACGCTGCTCGTGCTCTCCGGCGTGACCACCCCCGGCACCCTGCTGGCCGCCGGGCCAGAAGCCCGCCCCGACCTGGTCGCGCACGACGTGGCAGGCCTGTGCCATGCCCACCCCGCCGTCGAGCCGGACGCCGACGGGTGGCGCTGCGGGGCGTGGACGGCGACCGTCGACGACGACGCCGTACTGCTCTCCGCCGGGGACGGTCCGCCCGCCGACGACCTCGCCGACGACCTCGACGGCCTGCGGGCGCTGTGCGTGGCGCACTGGGCCGCCCACCCCGACGAGTCCGCAGCCGCGACCGTCAGGGCCGCAGAGGGTGCCGCCCCCGCCGTGGCCGAGGCACTGGCCCGGTGGGGCCTGGACGGGAGCTGAGGTGGTGAGCCGGGCTCAGAGCAGGGCGCGCAGGCGGAGCATGTCCCGCAGCCCGGCCTCCAGCTTGACCCGGCCCGAGGCCCACGCCGACCCGAAGGACAGCTCACCGGAGGTGACCGCGAGCAGGTCGTCGCTGGTGGTGATGATCCGGATGTCGGCCCTGGGCACCGACGGCCCGGCGGGCACGGCCTCCATGCCCTGCGCGGTGCCGTTCACCAGCCGTCCCTGCACGACCTGCTCGAGGTCGGTGAGCCGGCAGGACACGGTGCGGTCGAGCCCGCTGAGGGCCGGGCGGGCCGCCAGGTCGCCGACGAAGCCCTCCAGGGCGGTCATGCACTGCTCGAGCGTGGCCACAGCCGGGTGCCTCCATCGTGCGTCGGTCCCGCTCCACGACGGGGTCGCGGGCACGCTACCGCGCCCCCCGGCCCGACCCGCGCCGTCGGCGGTGGCCGGTAACCTGCTGGGTGCCCCCGAGGTCGGCTCGGGCGGCCGCCGGCACGAGGGGGGACAGGCATGACCACCCCCTCCGGTGCGCCCCGACCCGGTTCCTGGCTGGCGCCCGCCCCGGCGTCGGGAGACCCCGAGGCACGTGCCGAGCAGGGGCCGGCAGACCCGCACGCCACGGCGGACCCGCACGCCACGGCGAGCCTCGACGACGCCACCGGCCACGACGACCTGGCAGCCCACCTGGCCCAGCTGCCGGTGACCGACCACGCCGACGTGCTGGAGGCCGAGCACGACCGCCTGCACCGCCTGCTCGCCACGATCGACCAGCTGTGAGCGTCCTGCACCGAGCGGTCCAGAACCGAGCGGCCCGGCACCGGCGGGGTCTGCGCTGATGGCCCGCCGAGCGCGGCTGGACGCCGAGCTGGTCCGTCGCAGCCTGGCCCGCTCCCGCGAGCACGCCCAGGCCCTCATCGCCGAGGGCCGGGTGACCGTGGCCGGCCAGACCGCCACCAAGCCCGCCACCGGGGTCGAAGCCGGCACCCCCGTCGTCGTGCGCGAGGACGCCGACGGCCCCTCCTGGGTGTCCCGCGGTGCCCACAAGCTGATCGGCGCCCTCGACGCCTTCGGGGTCGACGTCGCCGGCCGGCGCGTGCTCGATGCCGGTGCGTCCACCGGGGGCTTCACCGAGGTCTGCCTCCGACGTGGGGCGCGCCAGGTCGTCGCGGTCGACGTCGGCTACGGCGAGCTGGCGTGGTCGCTGCGCACCGACGACCGCGTCGACGTGCACGAGCGCACCAACGTGCGGTCCCTCGAGCCCGAGCAGATCGGCGGCCCGGTCGACCTCGTCGTCGCCGACCTGTCCTTCATCGGCCTGCGGCTGGTGCTCCCGGCCCTGTTGGCCTGCACCCACCCCGCCGGCGAGCTGCTGCCGATGGTCAAGCCGCAGTTCGAGGTCGGCCGCGAACGCCTGGGCGCCGGTGGCGTGGTGCGCGACAAGGAGCACCGGGCCGACGCGGTCACCGCCGTCGCCGAGGCCGCCCACGCCCTGGGGTGGGGGACCGCAGGCGTGGTCGCCAGCCCGCTGCCTGGCCCGTCGGGCAACGTCGAGTTCTTCCTCCACCTGCGCCGCGCCGCGCCCGCGCCCGACCCCGTGGCCATCACCCGAGCAGTCCAGGAAGGCCCCACGTGACCTCGACCCAGCCCAGCGAGAGCTCCGCCTGCACCCCGGCCGACGGGGTGCGCCGGGTGCTGCTGGCCGTGCACACCGGACGGGCCGACATCATCGACCTGGCCCGCGCCTCGGCGACCCGGCTGGCCCAGGCCGGCCTGGTGGTCCGGGTGCTCGACGACGAGGCCGAGGACCTGGGCATCCCGGGCGCCGAGGTCGTGGCCTTCGGGCCCGAGGCCGCCGACGGGGCCGAGGTGGTCATCGTCATGGGCGGGGACGGCACGTTCCTGCGGGCCGCCGAGCTGGCCCGGGCCACCGATGCCGCGCTGACCGGAGTGAACCTCGGCAAGGTCGGGTTCCTCGCCGAGACCGAGCCCGAGACGGTCGAGGAGACCCTGTCGGCCATCGAGCAGTGCGAGTACTCGGTGGAGGAGCGCCTGACGCTCGCCGTCGACGTGTTCGACGCCGGCGGCACGCGCGTCGGTGGCACCTGGGCGCTCAACGAGGCCTCGGTGGAGAAGGTCGAGCGCTCCCGGGTGCTCGACGTGGTGCTGTCCATCGACGGCCGGCCGCTGACCAGCTTCGGGTGCGACGGCGTCCTGGCCGCCACCCCCACGGGGTCCACCGCCTACGCGTTCAGCGCGGGCGGGCCGGTGGTGTGGCCCGACGTCGAGGCGATCCTGGTGGTGCCCACCAACGCCCACGCCCTGTTCGCCCGGCCACTGGTCACCTCGCCCGAGTCGGTGCTCACCGTCGCCGTCCCGGCCGACGGGACCCGCGCCCGGGTGTCGGCCGACGGGCGGCGCACGGTCGAGATCCCGCCCGGCGGCCGGGTCGACGTGCGGCGGTCGGGCCGGCCCGTGCGGATCGCCCGGGTGCACCCGCGCAGCTTCGGCGACCGGCTGGTGGCCAAGTTCGGTCTCCCGGTGCGCGGGTTCCGCGACGTCCGCGGTCACGTCGGACCCGGGCAGGAGCTGACCCGCAGCCGCAACGTGCTGCTGCGCGACGACACCGCCGACGGCGCACCGGGGAGCGAGGTGCCCGGTGCCCAGGCGTGAGCGCACGGCCGACCCGGCGCCGGCCCCGGCGGGACCGCCGCGCAACGGTGCCCTGACCGAGCTGCACATCAAGGGTCTCGGCGCCATCCACGACGTGACCCTCGACCTCGACCCGGGGTTGACGGTCGTCACCGGGGAGACCGGTGCGGGCAAGACGATGGTCGTCACCGGCCTCAGCCTGCTGTTCGGCGGTCGCGCCGACCCCGGCCGCGTCCGGGCCGCCGGCCGGGCCGGTGTGGAGGGTCGCCTGGCGCTCCCGGCCGACTCGCCGGTGTGGGTGCGGGCCGCCGACGCCGGTGCCGAGCCCGACGAGGACGGCAGCCTCATCCTCGCCCGCACCGTCAGCGCCGAGGGCCGGTCGCGGGCGCACCTGGGCGGGCGCAGCGTGCCGGTGGGTGTGGTCGCCGAGCTCTCCGAGGACCTCCTCGCCCTGCACGGCCAGACCGACCAGCTGCGGCTCACCCGCCCGGCCGAGCAGCGCCGGGCGCTGGACCGGTACGCCGGTGCGGCCCACCTCGCCACGGTCGAGCAGCACCGCCGGGCGCACGCCCGCTGGCGTCAGCTGGCCGAGGACCTCGAGCGCCGGCGCACCCAGACCCGCGAGCTGGCCCAGACGGCCGAGGTGCTGCGCCGGGGTCTCGAGGAGATCGCCGCCGTCGCGCCGCAGCCCGACGAGGACGCCCAGCTCGACGCCCAGGCTGCCCGCCTGGGCGACGCCGACGCCCTGCGCGCCGCCGCCGACGAGGCACGCCTGGCCCTCGTGGGCGACACCACCGGCGACCTGGGTGCCGGTGACGACGTGCCGCAGGACGCCGTCACCGCCCTGGCCGCCGGCCAGCGCGCCCTGGCCGCCGCCGGCGACCCCGACCTGCGGGCCCTCGCCACCCGGTTGGCCGACATCGGGGCCGTCGTCGCCGACGTCGGCGTCGAGCTGGCCGGGTACGTCGCCGACCTGGACGCCGACCCCGCCCGGCTCGCCGAGGTGCTCGACCGGCGTGCGGTGATCACCGCCCTGGTGCGCAGCTACGCCGACCCCTCGAGCGGGGTGGCCGGGGTGCTGGCCTGGGCGCAGGACGCCGAGGACCGGCTCGGGCGCCTCGACGTGTCCGACGAGGCCCTCGAGAAGCTCACGGCCGAGCGCGACGCGGCCCGGGCCGAGCTGCGCGCCCTCTCCGACCAGGTCACCGCTGGGCGCACCGCGGCCGCCGAGGGCTTCGCCGCCGACGTGGGCCGTGAGCTGGCCGGCCTGGCCATGGCTGCGGCCCAGGTGTCGTTCTCCGTCGAGACCGACCCCGAGCACCCCGGCCCCGAGGGCGCCGACGAGGTGGCGCTGTTGCTGGCCGCGCACCCCGGCGCACCGGCCCGCCCGGTGCACAAGGGGGCCTCCGGCGGTGAGCTCTCCCGCGTGATGCTGGCCATCGAGGTCGTGTTCGCCGGCGCCGACCCGGTGCCGGTGATGGTCTTCGACGAGGTCGACGCCGGTGTCGGCGGTCAGGCGGCGGGCGAGATCGGTCGCCGGTTGGCGCGGCTGGCCCGCGAGCACCAGGTCGTCGTCGTGACGCACCTCGCCCAGGTGGCTGCCTTCGCCGACAACCACCTCGTCGTCGACAAGTCGGCCGACACCTCTGCGGGCGTCACCGCCACCGACATCCGGGCGGTCACCGGGGAGGACCGGGTGCGCGAGCTGGCCCGCATGCTCTCCGGGCTCGCCGACTCCGACACCGGCCAGGCCCACGCACGAGAACTCCTCGAGACCGCCAGGCACGGTGCTGGAACGGCCTGATCGCAGGGCCCCGCGACGCGCGCAGCGTGTCGTGGGGGGCGATCAGGTCCTTCTCTTGGAGTAGCTGGCCAGGCCGAACTGGAGGAGCGCCAGGCCGCGCTCGCCGCTGGCCCGCAGCTCGCCGCTGAGGTCCTCGGGCGGGCCGGCGACGGCGAGCACGCGGTCGCGGGCCAGCTCCAGCAGCGACTGGTAGAGCCCCAGCACCGCGTGCGCGGCCAACCACGGTTCGAGCTCACCCGGGGTGGCCCGGGTCTCGAGCGTGATCTGCTCCGCCAGGGCGTCGGTGAGCTGGCCGAGGATCTCCCGCTCGCGCACCTGCAACGTGCGGGAGCCGCGGACGACCCGGGCCATCTCGGCGACGGCCGGGGCAGCGGCGGGGTCCCCGAGCCTGCTGCAGGCGGCCACGATGAACGTGCCGGCGGCGGCCGCGACCGACTCGCCGGCCGGTCGGCGGCGCACCGCGTCGAGCAGGGCTGCCTGCATGGGCGGGTCGGCCTCGAAGACCAGGCCCTCCTTGACCGGGAAGTGGTTGAAGACGGTCTTCTCCACGACGCCGGCACGCTGGGCGATCTCCAGCACGCTCACGTGGTCGAAGCCGCGCTCGGCGAAGAGGGCGGCCGCGGCGTCCACGATGGCCTCACGGGTGCGCTGTCGCCGCACCTCACGGAGGTTGACGCCTTTCCTGGCCCGGCTGCGCGGCGCCCGCGCCGCGGTGGCCGGGGGGTGCACCGGGCCTGGGGTGTCCGTCACGACGGGGACCGGGCTGGGCTCCGGTGCCCGCACGGCAGGGACCTCGGCCCCGGGGGCCTCGGCGGTGGGGGCCTCCTCGGAGGGGAGGTCGGCGAGGACCTGCTCGACCTCGTCGGGGGAGGCGGCGCGCGCCTGTGCCCGCGCCTGCTCGGCGACCACGTCCTCGGCGCGCGGGGCGCCGTCGGGTGCAGTGGCTGCACCGACCTGCTCCTGGGTGGGGTCGGTCCGGACAGTCGCTGCAGCTCGCCCTGCCCGGGCCCCACCAGTCACCCGAGCCACGCTAGAGGCCCGACGTCACCGGCCTCGACCCGGCTCCGCAGCCCTGCCCGGCGTGTCGTGGACCAGCGGTGTCGCTCACCGTCCGTGACCGGGCGGTGGCCGAGTCGGCGCCCGCCGCGGCGCCGTCGGGCGAGGTCGGAGCGCGTCGGGGGACGGTCCTGTCGGGGGGCCGTGCGACGATCGTGACCATGCGTATCGGCTCCCTGCGGCGTGGGCGCGCCACCGAGACCGCCCCCGGCGTCACCGGGACCGTGCGGCTCGACCGCCGCACGAAGAACCTGACCAAGAGGTTGCGGCCCGGCGACGTCGCCGTCATCGACCACGTCGACATCGACCGGGTGAGCGCCGACTCCCTGGTCGCCTGCAAGGTGGGCGCCGTCGTGAACGCGGCGGCCAGCACGTCGGGGCGTTACCCGAACCTGGGTCCGGGCATCCTGGCCGCCGCCGGCATCCCGCTGGTCGACGGTGTCGGCCGCGAGGTCTTCGCCGCGGTCAAGGAGGGCGCCACCGTCCGGGTCGAGGGCAATGCCCTCTACGTCGGCGACGAGGCGGTGGTCACCGGCACCGAGCAGACCGAGGCCACCATCGCCGAGGCCATGACCGAGGCCCGCGCGGGGCTGTCCACCCAGTTGGAGGCCTTCGCCGCCAACACGATGGAGTACATGAAGTCCGAGCGGGCGCTGCTGCTCGACGGCGTCGGCGTGCCCGACGTGCGCACCGAGATCGACGGCCGGCACGTGCTCATCGTGGTGCGCGGCTACGACTACAAGGAGGACCTGGCTGCGCTGCGGTCCTACGTCCGCGACTACCGCCCGGTGCTCATCGGGGTCGACGGCGGGGCCGACGCGCTCATCGAGGCCGGCTACCAGCCCGACATGATCATCGGCGACATGGACTCGGTGTCCGACTCCGTGCTGCGCTGCGGGGCCGAGGTCGTGGTGCACGCCTACGCCGACGGCCGCGCCCCGGGCCTGCAGCGGGTGCTCGACCTGGGCGTGGAGGCCATCACCTTCCCCGCGGCCGCCACCAGCGAGGACATCGCGATGCTGCTGGCCGACGAGAAGGGCGCCACGCTCATCGTCGCCGTCGGCACCCACGCGACCCTCGTCGAGTTCCTGGACAAGGGCCGCGGCGGCATGGCCTCCACCTTCCTCACCCGCCTGCGGCTGGGCGGCAAGCTGGTCGACGCCAAGGGCGTCAGCCGGCTGTACCGCAGCCGCATCTCGACCCTCGCCCTCGTCCTGCTCGTGCTGGCGGCACTGGTGTCCATCGGCGCGGCACTGGCCGTGTCCACCGCCGGGCGCATCTACGTCGACCTCCTGGTCGACCAGTGGGACAGCCTCGTGTTCTGGTTGGAGAACCTCTTCTCGTGATCGACTTCCGCTACCACCTCGTGTCGCTCATCGCGGTCTTCCTGGCCGTCGCGCTGGGCATCGTCATCGGCACCACCGCCCTCAACGGCGGCCTGCTGGACAACCTGCAGGGGCAGGTCGGCGCGCTCCAGGAGGACAAGCGGGCGCTGGAGGACACCAACCAGGGTCTGCAGGCCCAGGTCGACGCGACCGGCGGGTTCGCCGAGGAGGTCGGCCCGGCGCTGGTCGCCGGCACCCTCACCGGCCGCACGGTGCTGCTGGTCGTCGGCAACGAGGACGTCTCCGCCGACGCCGTCGACGAGGTCACCGCGCTGCTCGGCGACGCCGGGGCCTCCGTCACCGGCACCCTCCGGCTGACCCCTGCCTACAGCGACCCGGCGACCAGCAACAGCCTGCAGAGCTACCTGACCGGGCCCGGTGCGCTGCCCGCCGGCGTGACGCTACCGGAGGAGGACTCCGACCCCGCGACCCTCGTCGCCTCCCTGCTGGCCCAGGTGCTCATGGTGCCCGGCAGCGGTACGGGCACCGCCCCGGCCACCACGGCGACCACCCAGGTGCTCAGCGGTCTGTCCACCCTCGGGGTGCTCACCCAGGAGAGCGCCAGCGTGGCACCCGCCGACCACGTCGTGTTCTTCACCTCCGGCGCGCTGACCGGCGACGACGCCGAGGAGCGCAACGACGCCCTGGTGGCCCTGGTCTCGGCGCTGGACCGGCAGGGCTCCGGCACGGTGGTGTCCGGCGACGCGGGCTCGGCGGCCTCCGGGGGCCTGGTCGGCACCGTCCGCGCCAGCACCGAGGCCTCGACACTGGTGTCCACCGTCGACAACGCGAACGCCCCCGAGGGCCGCATCAGCACCGTGCTGGCCCTGTCGTCCGAGCGCGAGGGCACCTCGGGCAAGTACGGCACGGGTGAGGACGCCCAGCCCGTGCCGCCGGTGCCCGCGGCCGCGTCGTCGGCCGGCAACTGATGGCCCGCCGCGCGGCCCTCGTCGCCACCGGGGCCGTGCTGGCCCGGGGTGCGCTCTCCGCCGCCCTCGCCGTGGCCGACCGGCCCGGCGCCGAGCGCTGGCGCCGCACCAACTACGCCGGCCGGCCGCTGACGCTCCTCGGCGGTCCGGCCCTGGCAGCAGCGGCCACCGTGTCCGCCGCTGCGGGGGCGCCGGCCGGGTGGGCTCCGGCGGCGGCCCTGGTGGGCACCGTCTCCGGCGTCGTCGGGGGCTACGACGACCAGGCCGGCGCCCGCGCCGACCAGGCCCGGGACAAGGGGCTGGCCGGGCACCTGGCGGCGCTGCGCGCCGGGCGCGTGTCCGCCGGCGCGGTCAAGGTCGCCGGGCTCGGGGCCGCCGGGCTCGCGGCGGGCCTGCTCACCCGGTCCGGTCGCGGGAGCAGCTCGAGCCGGGCCGGCGGGGTGGCCGACGTCGTCCTCACCACGGGCCTGGTCGCCGGCACCGCCAACCTCGTGAACCTGCTGGACCTGCGTCCCGGGCGGGCCGCCAAGGCCGGTGCGCTCCTCGCTCTCCCGCTGCTGGCCGGTCCGGCCGGCGGGTTGGCCGCGGGTCCGCTGGGTGCCTGCCTGGCCGTCCTCCCCACCGACCTCGACGAGCGGATCATGCTCGGCGACTGCGGAGCCAACGCCCTGGGCGCGGTGCTCGGCCTGCGGCTCGCGGCGGGGCGACGGCGGTCCGGCCGGGTGGCTGCGCTGGGCGTGGTCACGGCGTTGACCCTCGCCAGCGAGAAGGTCAGCTTCACCCGGGTCATCGAGTCGACCCCGGGGCTGCGCGAGCTCGACCGCCTCGGTCGGCGCAACGCCTGAGGTGACCCGCCAGCAGGCCGTCCGCGGGGTCGCCGGCGCGGCTGCGCTCATCGCCGTGCTCACCGTCCTGGCCCGGGTCGCCGGGTTCGGCCGCACCGTGGTGTTCACCAACACCGTGGGCGCCGGCAGCACCGCCGACACCTACCTGGCGGCCAACAACGTCCCCAACATCGTCTTCGAGGTGGTGGCCGGCGGGGCCCTGGCCAGCCTGGTCGTGCCGATGCTCGCCGGCGGCATCGCGGCCGGCGACCGGGAGCAGGTCCGCCGCACCGCCTCGGCGCTGCTGGGCTGGACGTTGGTCGTGCTCGTCCCGCTCGCCGTGCTGCTGGCGCTGCTGGCCCGCCCGATCGCCGACGCGCTGCTCGGGGACGACGCGGCCGACCCGGCCAAGGCCGAGCTCGCCGCCCGCTTCCTGCTCGTCTTCGCCCCCCAGGTGGTGCTCTACGGCATCGGCATCGTGCTCACCGGCGTGCTGCAGGCCCACCGCCGGTTCGCCGGCCCCGCCCTGGCGCCGCTGCTGTCCTCGGTCGTGGTCGCCGGTGCCTACCTGACGTTCGCCGGCATCGGCGGGAGCCGGGACGTCGGCGAGCTGTCGCGCCCGGCCGAACTGGTCCTCGGGGTGGGAACCACCCTCGGCGTGGTCGCCCTGGCCGGCTGCCTGCTGGTGCCGCTGCGCCGCCTCCGCCTGGGGCTGCGCCCCCGGCTGCGCTTCCCGGTCGGCGCGGCCCCGCGGGTGCGGCGCCTCGCGCTGGCCGGCGTCATCACCCTGCTCGGCCAGCAGGTGGTCGCGGTCGTCGCCATCCGGCTGGCCAACGCCGGGGGCGTCCCGGACGGCACGCAGACCGTCTACTTCGCCGGGATGACGCTGTTCCTGCTGCCGTGGGCGGCCCTGGCGGTCCCGCTGGCCACCTCGGCGTACCCCGGGCTGGCCGAGCGCGCCGCGCAGGGGGACGACGCCGGCTTCCGCCGGCTGCTGGCCCCGGTCGTGGCGCTGGTGCTCGTGACCTCGGCCCTCGCCGTCGCGGTGCTGGTGGCGGTGGCCGGTCCGGTCTCCCGGGTGTTCTTCGCGACCGAGGTCGACAAGGCGCAGATGCTGGCGCCCACGGTCGTGGCCTTCGTGCCGGGGCTGGTGGGCTACGGGTTGGTGGCGGTGCTGACCCGGGCGCTCTACGCGCGGGGGCTGTGGCGGTCGCCGACGGTGTGCGTGGCCGGCGGCTGGTCGGTGGCGGTCGTGGCCGACGTGGTGCTGGCCGGGCTGCTGCCCGCGCAGGACCGCTCGCTGGCGTTGGCCCTGGGTCACACCCTCGGCGTCACGGTGGCCGGCGCGGGGCTGCTGGTCGTCGTGGCCCGGGTGGCGGGGGCCGGGTCCCTCGCCGGGCTGGTCCGGCTCGGCGGCCCGGCCGTGCTGGGTGCGGTGGCCGGGGGTGCGGCCGGGCTGGCCGTCGCCCGGGCCCTGGGGGCCGACCCGGTGCCGCCGGGTGGCGTGCTCGCCGCGGTCGGCACCGGTGCGGCGGCCGGCGCCGTCGTGGTGCTGGTCGCGGCAGCGGTCATCATGGGTACGGCCCGGCGACCGCTGCGCGCCGCGCTGGCCGGCCTGCGCGGGCCGGACCGCGCCGGGGAGCACGGGGGCGCCCGCGACCAGCCCCGGGACGGCGGCGACGCCCACAGGACGACGGAGGAGCCCCGGTGAGCACTGCACCACTGCAGGGACGGCGCGTCGCCGAGGTGCTGGCCACCAGCACCGGCGGCGTCGGCACCCACGTGCGGTCGCTGGTGGCGCCGCTGCGCGCGGCCGGCGCGTCCCTGCGGGTGTGCGGTCCCGCCGCCACCGACGAGCTGTTCGCCTTCGCCGCCGGGGGTGCCGCCTTCCGGCCGGTGCAGATCTCCGCTGTGCCCGCTGACCCCCGGGCCGTGCTGGCCCTGGCGCGGGCCACCACCGGCGCCGACCTCGTGCACGCGCACGGCCTGCGCGCAGCGCTGGTCGCCGCCGTCGCCCGCCGGGTGGCCGGGGTCCACCACCCGCTGGTGATCACCCTGCACAACGCCCTGCAGCCCGGCGGCGGGCCCGAGCAGGCCGTGCTCGCCCGCCTCGAGGCGGCCACCATCCGCGCGGCCGACGTCGTGCTGGCCGCGTCCGGCGACCTGGCCGAGAACGCCTGGCGGGCCGGCGCCCGCGACGTCCGGGTGGCGCCGGTGTCGGCACCGCCGCTGCCGACGGCTGCCCGCGACCGCGCCGCCGTGCGCGCCGGCCTGGGCCTGGCCGCCGACCGCCCGCTGGTGGTCGCGGTCGGCCGGCTGCACCCGCAGAAGGGTTACCGCACCCTCCTCGACGCCGCCGCGCACTGGGCCGGTCAGCACCCCGCCCCGGCCGTCGTGGTGGCCGGCGACGGCCCGCAGCAGGCCGAGCTGGCCGCCCGCATCGACGCCGAGCGGCTCCCGGTCGTGTTGCTGGGCCGGCGGACCGACGTCGCCGACCTGCTGGCCGCGGCCGACGTCTGCGTGCTGCCCTCGGTCTGGGAGGCGCGCTCGTTGACCGCGCAGGAGGCGCTGCGGTCGGGCACCCCGCTGGTGGCCACCCGGGTCGGCGGCATCCCGGAGCTGGTCGGCGAGGCCGCCGTGCTGGTGCCGGCGGGGGACCCCGAGGCCCTGGCCACCGCGGTGACCGAGGTGCTGGCCGACCCCGCACGGGCCGCCGGGCTCGTCGCAGCCGGCCGGGCCCGCGCCGAGCAGTGGCCCGACGACGCCGGGACGGCCCGGGCCCTGGTCGCGCTCTACCGCGAGCTGCTCGGCGCCCCCGCGTGAGCCCCACCCGCCGGGGGCCCACCCGCCGGGCCGTCGCCGTCCTGCTGGCCGTCCTGGGCCTGCTGGTCGGGCTGGTCGACCCCGCTGCCGCGGCCGAGGAGCCCACGGCCGACCGGGTCGTGGTGATCGGCGTCCCGGGGCTGACCTGGGCCGACATCGACCCGGCCGGCACCCCCGCGCTGTGGGACCTCGCCGGCAGCTCGGCCATCGGGGCGTTGTCGGTGCGCGCCGCCCGGTCGACCACCTGCGTCCTCGACGGATGGGCGACCCTCGGCGCGGGCAACCGCGCCCGCTGGGCCGGGCGCACCGACCCGCTGCCGCCGGTCCCGCTGCCCGAGGGCAGCACGGAGGGCGGTGCCGCCATGGACCCCCCGGGCCTGTTCGACAGCGCCCCGGAGGACACCTCGCTCTCCTACTGCGGGCTGCAGGAGCAGGTCGCCGCGGTGGGCCTGGCCGACCCCCGGGCGGCCGTCGGTCTCATCGCCGAGGACGAGGCGACCTCCCGGTTCGGCGCCGAGCCCGCAGCGCTGTCGGACGCGGTGGGGTGCGCGATCACCGCGGGGCGCGCGGCCACCGTCGCCGCGGCCGGCCCCGACACCGTGCTGACGGCGCTCGACGCGCTGCCCGCGGACCCGGTGTCGACCGCGGACCTGCTCGAGGACTGCCCGCTGTCGCTGGTGTCCCTCGACGCCCTGGTCGACGCCGGCGCCCCCGGGGACACCGAGACCGACACCGGCACCGACCCCACCTCCCGCCCCGCCGCGCTCGACGAGGTCGACCGGGCCGTCGGCGGGCTCCGGTCGGTCGTGGCCGGGCTGCCCGGCAGCACCCTGCTGCTGGTGCAGGGCATCTCCGAGGTCAACGACGGCCGCGCCCAGCTGCACGTCGCGATGGCCTCGGGCCCGGGCTTCGACGGTGGCTGGCTCACCTCGGCCAGCACCGGGCGGGCACCGTTCGTGCAGCTCATCGACACGGCACCGACGGCCCTGGCCGCCCTGGACGTGGACCAGCCGGCGTCGATGAACGGGCAGGCCATGACCACGGCGGGGGGCCGGCCGGGGCTGGCCGAGGCGGTCGACCAGCTGCGCGAGGCCAACGACCGGGCGGTCGTGCACTACCGCAGCACCGGCGACTTCTTCTGGGGGCTGGTGCTCGTGCTGGCCGTCGTGGTCGGGCTCGGCCTGCTCACCCTGGGTGGCTGGCGGGCGCCCCGCGCCACCCCGCAGCGGCTGCGCGACTGGTGGGCCCGGCGCCGGCCCGGCCCGGCCACCCGGGACCGGTTGCGCCGCGGGGTGCGCCCGGTGTGCCTGGCCGCGGCCTCGCTCCCGGTGGGCAGCTACCTGGCCTCCCTCGTGCCCTGGCAGGACGCCGGGTCCCCCCGCCTCGCGCTCGCCGGATCGGTCGTCGGCGCCGCCCTCGCCGTCGCCGCGCTGGCGGTGGCCGGGCCGTGGCGACGGCACCGGCTGGGACCGGCGGTGGTCGTGCTGGCGATGACCGCGGTGGTGCCGGTCGCCGACGTCCTGACCGGTTCGCACCTCGAGCTCGACGGGCTGCTCGGCTACGACGCGATCGTCGCCGGCCGGTTCACCGGGTTCGGCAACCTCACGTTCGGGCTCATGCCGGTCGCCGCGCTGCTGCTCACGGCTGGGCTGGCCACCTGGGTGGGCCGACGTGCCGCCGGTGACGGTCGCCGGCCGGCGCTGGTCACCGTGCTGCTGGTGGCCGTGCCCGTGGTGGTGGTGGTCGGCGCCCCCGGCCTGGGGCGCGACTTCGGCGGCGTGCTGGGCGCCGTCCCCGGGTTCCTGCTGCTGGCGATGCTGCTCGGCGGCATCCGGGTCACCGTCGTGCGCCTGGCCGCGGTGCTCGGCGTCGCCGTCCTCGCCGTGGGGTCGGTGGCGGTGCTGGACTGGACCCGGCCGCCGTCCGAGCGCAGCCACCTGGGCCGGTTCGTCGCGCAGGTGCTCGACGGCCAGGCGTTGACGGTGGTCGGCCGCAAGGCCGAGGCCAACCTCGGGATCCTGCTGGGCAGCCCGCTGGCCTGGACGCTCGCGGTCGCCGCGGTGGCGGCCGTGTGGCTGCTGCGGCCCGAGGGCCCGCTGCGCACGACCCCGGAGCGCCGTCCCGGTGGCCTGTCCGCCCCGGACGTCGCGGTGCTGCGCGCCGCGCTGCTCGCGGTGGCGCTCAGCCTTGCGGTGTCCACCGTCGTGAACGACTCCGGGGTGGCCATCCCGGCGACCTCGGCCACCCTGCTCGTGCCCCTGCTGGTGTGGTTGGTGGCCGGCCCGGTCGGCGACGCGGACCCCACGCCGGGCCGTGTTAGCGTGAGCGCCCGTGGGTCGACTGACTGAACCGCGGAACCTTCTCCCCAACACAGCCCCGACGAAGTTCGTCTTCGTGACCGGTGGCGTCGTCTCCTCCCTGGGGAAGGGGCTGACCGCGAGCTCGCTCGGGGCGCTCCTGTCCGCCCGGGGTCTGCGGGTGACGATGCAGAAGCTGGACCCCTACCTGAACGTGGACCCGGGGACGATGAACCCGTTCCAGCACGGCGAGGTCTTCGTCACCGAGGACGGCGCCGAGACCGACCTGGACATCGGGCACTACGAGCGCTTCCTGGACACCGACCTCACCGGCCGGGCCAACGTGACCACCGGCCAGGTGTACTCCGACGTGATCGCCAAGGAGCGGCGCGGTGAGTACCTGGGCGACACCGTGCAGGTCATCCCGCACATCACCAACGAGATCAAGGCCCGCATGCTGGCCGGTGCGCAGGCGGCCGGCCGCGACGGCGACCCGGTGGACGTCGTCATCACCGAGATCGGCGGCACCGTCGGCGACATCGAGTCGCTGCCCTTCCTCGAGGCCGCCCGGCAGGTGCGCCACGAGATCGGGCGGGGCAACTGCTTCTTCCTGCACATCTCGCTGGTGCCCTACATCGCGCCGTCGGGCGAGCTGAAGACCAAGCCGACCCAGCACTCGGTGGCCTCGCTGCGCAGCATCGGCATCCAGCCCGACGCGCTGGTCTGCCGCTCGGACCGCGAGATCCCCGAGGGCATGAAGCGCAAGATCAGCCTGATGTGCGACGTCGAGGCCGAGGGCGTCATCTCCTGCGCCGACGCGCCCTCGATCTACGACATCCCCAAGGTGCTGCACCGCGAGGGCCTCGACGCCTACGTCGTCCGCCGGCTGGGCCTGCCCTTCCGCGACGTCGACTGGACGGTGTGGGGCGACCTGCTCGAGCGCGTGCACTCCCCGAAGCACACCGTCACCGTCGGCCTGGTCGGCAAGTACATCGACCTGCCCGACGCGTACCTGTCGGTGACCGAGGCGCTGCGGGCCGGCGGCTTCGCCCACCGCACCCGGGTGCAGATCCGCTGGGTGCCCTCCGACGACTGCCAGACACCCGAGGGCGCGGCCACCGCGCTGGCCGGGGTCGACGCCGTCTGCGTGCCCGGTGGCTTCGGCGTGCGCGGCATCGAGGGCAAGCTCGGCGCCCTGCAGCACACCCGCACCCAGGGCATCCCGACGCTGGGCCTGTGCCTGGGCCTGCAGTGCATGGTCATCGAGGCCGCCCGCAACCTGGCCGGTGTCGAGGGCGCCAACTCCGCGGAGTTCGACCCCGAGACCCCCGACGCCGTCATCTCCACCATGGCCGACCAGGTCGACATCGTCGGCGGGAAGGGCGACCTCGGCGGCACCATGCGGCTGGGCAGCTACCCCGCGGCCCTGACCAAGGGCTCGGTCGCGGCGGCGGCCTACGGGTCGACCGAGATCACCGAGCGGCACCGGCACCGCTACGAGGTGGCCAACGCCTACCGCGACCGGCTGACCGCGGCCGGCCTGGAGATCTCGGGCACCTCGCCCGACGGCACGCTGGTCGAGTTCGTCGAGCTGCCCGCCGACGTCCACCCGTTCTACGTCGGCACGCAGGCCCACCCCGAGCTCAAGAGCCGGCCCACCCGGCCGCACCCGCTGTTCGCGGCGTTCGTGAAGGCCGCGGTCGACCGGCAGGAGTCCGGCCGCATCCCGGTGCCCGAGAACGCCGAGATGGGCATCTGATGTACGAGGTCCTCGCCTCCGAGCAGGTCTACGAGGGCCGGGTCATCTCGCTGCGCCGGGACACCGTGGCCATGCCCGGCGGCGGGTCCTCGGTGCGCGAGGTGGTGACGCACCCCGGCGCGGTCGGTGTGGTGGCGATCGACGACGACGGCGCGGTCGTCCTGCTCAAGCAGTACCGGCACGCGATCGGCGAGCACCTGTGGGAGCTGCCGGCCGGGCTGCGCGACGCCGAGGGCGAGCCACCGCTGGAGACCGCGAAGCGTGAGCTGGCCGAGGAGGTCGAGCTGGCTGCCGAGCGCTGGTCGCTGCTCACAACCTCGCTGTCCACCCCGGGCTTCTGCGACGAGCTGGTGGGGCTGTACCTCGCCGAGGGGCTCGGCCCGGCCGCCCGGCCCGAGGGCTTCGTCGTGGAGCACGAGGAGGCCGACATGACCGTCGAGCGGGTTCCGCTGGACCGGGCGGTGCAGATGGTGTTCGACGGCACCGTGCGCAACGCGCTGGCCGTCATCGGCATCCTGGCCGCCCAGGCCCACCGCACCGCCTCACCCCGGCAGCGCCCGGTCGACACCGGCTTCTGACCCCGGCGCCCGGCCCGTCCCGCGGAGACCGAGGCGGCGCAGCTCGAGCTCGGCGAGGGCCCGGGTCGCACCGGCGTCGCCCGCCCGCCAGGCGGCGCCGGTCCCGGCCGGCAACCCGGCCAGCGCCGACAGGGGAGCGGTGGCCACGGCGCGGGCGGCCAGCAGCTCCACGTCCAGCGCGACGGCGGCGGCCGCCTCCCGGGCCCAGCCCAACCGCCACCCGGCCCAGCGGACCACCGCCCACCCGACCGGGATGACCACCAGCGCGGCGGCCAGCACCCAGGCCAGGGTGCCGACGGCGTCCTGCACGCCCTGCCCTGCCCCGGCCACGCCGTCGGCCGACTCGCCCAGCGAGCCAAAGGGCGCCGACAGCTCGTCGCCGACCAACGGCACGTCCCGGGCCACCCCGGCCGCGTCGCCCATGGCGTCGCCGATCGAGCGCCCCAGGGACTCCAGCTGCACCCCGGGCTCGGCGAGCACCAGCACGGCGGCGTGCACCACGCGGGCCAGCAGCACCCACAGCACCGCCCAGCCGAGCAGCGCGAGGTCGGCCACCACCTGGCGGGTGCGCAGGGCAGGACGGTCGGCGTAGGCAGGCATGCGGACGATCCTGCGGGCGCGGGCGCCGCCCCACCCGGTGATCAGCGACCCGCGACACCGCAGCCCGGCGCGTCGGCGCCGCAGGTCCGTGACCTTCGGGTGGAGTGGGTGGGTGGCGGTGACGACAGCGGCGGCGGGGCCCCCGGTGGACCGGGTCGTCCGCGGCTACCTCGACCACCTGGCCGTCGAGCGCGGACTGGCCGCCAACACCATCTCCTCCTACCGCCGCGACCTGCGCCGCTACGCCGAGTTCCTCGACGCCGGCGGGGTGCGGGGGTTCGCCGAGGTGCGGGAGTCCGACGTCGAGGCCTTCCTGGTGGCCCTGCGCGCCGGGGACGACGAGCACCCGCCGCTGTCGGCGTCCTCGGCGGCCCGCGCGGTGGTCGCCGTCCGCGGGCTGCACCGGTTCGCCCTGCTGGACGGGCTCGTGGGGGACGACGTCGCGGCCGAGGTGCGCCCACCCACGCCGGGCCGACGGTTGCCCAAGGCGATCACCGTCGAGCAGGTCGAGGCGCTGCTGGACGCCGCCGGCGCGGGCGAAGGTCCACGGCCGCTGCGCGACCGGGCGTTGCTCGAGGTGCTCTACGGCACCGGCGCACGCATCTCCGAGGCGGTCGGGCTGGCCGTCGACGACCTCGACACCGCGTCGGGCGTCGTCCGGCTGGCGGGCAAGGGCGGCAAGCAGCGGGTGGTGCCGGTGGGCAGCTACGCCGTGCGCGCCGTCCAGGACTACCTCGTGCGGGCGCGCCCGGCGTTTTCCACCGGGCGGGCGGTGCGGGGGGCGCTGTTCCTGAACTCGCGGGGCGGCCCGCTGTCGCGGCAGTCGGCCTGGGCGATCCTGCGCAGCGCCGCCGAGCGGGCCGGGCTGGCCGAGCTGGCCGACCTCTCACCGCACACCCTGCGGCACTCGTTCGCCACCCACCTCCTCGACGGCGGCGCCGACGTGCGCGTGGTGCAGGAGCTGCTCGGCCACGCCTCGGTGACCACCACCCAGGTCTACACGCTGGTGACGGTGGACCGGCTGCGCGAGGTCTACGCGACCAGCCACCCGCGGGCGCTGCGCTGACCAGTCCGTTGTCACCGCTGGGACGGGAGTTGCACAGCGAGGTCACGGCGCCGTCGAGAACTGCCGATGGATGGGTCGGAGGACGACAAGTCGACAAAGCGCCCTCCAGCGCAGCGAACCAGCAAGGCCCGACGCACCCGACCGGAAGAGGCACCGAGGATGGCGACACCCGTCGTGACGAGCTCAGCCGTCGCGCACCCGTACGCGGATGCGGGGGTGGAGATGGGCGCCCCGACCGGCCGGCAGGACCCGGCGAAGGCCCGGCAGCGCCCCCTGCCCACCCCCAAGCCGCTGGACCGGCACGGGCCCGCCCGCATCGTGGCGATGTGCAACCAGAAGGGCGGGGTCGGCAAGACCACCTCGACCATCAACCTGGGTGCCGCCCTGGTCGAGCACGGCCGCCGCGTGCTGCTGGTGGACCTGGACCCGCAGGGCGCGCTGTCGGTGGGCCTGGGCATCCAGTCCCAGCAGCTCGAGCGCACCGTCTACAACGCGCTCATGGAGCGGCACACCACGCTGCGCGACGTGATCGTGCGCAACGTCGGCCACGTGCGCGGCCTGGACCTGGCGCCGTCGAACATCGACCTGTCCGCAGCCGAGGTGCAGCTGGTCAGCGAGGTCGCCCGCGAGCAGTCGCTGCTGCGCGTGCTGGCCGAGGTGCGGCAGGAGTACGACTACGTGCTCATCGACTGCCAGCCCAGCCTCGGGCTGCTGACCGTCAACGCGCTGACCGCCGCGCAGGGCGTGATCATCCCGCTGGAGTGCGAGTTCTTCTCGCTGCGCGGCGTGGCCCTGCTGGTGGACACCATCGACAAGGTCAAGGAGCGCCTGAACCCCTCCCTGGAGGTCGACGGCATCCTCGCCACGATGTACGACTCGCGGACCGTGCACGCCCGCGAGGTGTTCAGCCGTGTGGTCGAGGCGTTCGGGGACACCGTGTTCCAGACCGTCATCACCCGCACCGTCCGCTTCCCGGAGACCACCGTCGCCGGGCAGCCCATCACCACCTGGGCGTCGACCTCCACCGGTGCGCAGGCCTACCGCGATCTCGCCAAGGAGGTTCTGGCCCTGTGACGCGACGCCCCGTCCTCCCCGGCGCGAGCGAACTGTTCTTCCGGCGCACCGACGCCGCCGCTGCCGAGGCGGCCGACGCCGCCCCGGTCTCGCAGCTGCCCACCCTGGCCGCCGCGGCGGCGAGCCCGTCGCTGCGCGGCAACGCCAAGCGGACGGCGGAGCCCGTGCTCCCCGCCGCCGACGCCGTCGCGCAGGCCCCCGCCGCGTCGCCCTTCCAGCTCATCCAGGGCGACCGCACCGACGCTGCCCGCGACGAGATGGCCTCGCTGCGGGCGCTGCCCACCACCTCGCGCACCCGCAGCCGGGTCAAGCACGAGGAGAAGATCACCGTCTACTGCTCGGCCGAGGAGCTGCTCGCGCTGGAGACCGCGCGGTTGAGCCTGCGCGGCGACCACGGCGTGGTGGCCGACCGCGGCCGGATCGTCCGCGAGGCCATCGCCGTCCTGCTGGCCGACCTCGACGCCAACGGCGAGAGCTCCGTCCTGGTGCAGCGCCTCCGCAGATGAAGGACCTCGGTGCCCCCCTCGCCGCGCTCCGCACGCCGAGGGACCCTGCACCGAGGCCGACAGGGCATGATCGGAACTAATCTCTCCCTGTGACCAGCCTCGTCGAACCGCCCGTCGCCGCGCCCGGCGACGGGCGGTTCCGCGTCCGGCTGACCAACTTCGAGGGGCCGTTCGACCTGCTGCTGCAGCTGATCGGCAAGCACCAGCTCGACGTCACCGAGATCGCCCTGTCGCAGGTGACCGACGAGTTCATCGCCCACCTGCGCGGCATGGGCGACGAGCTCGACCTCGACCAGGCCTCCGAGTTCCTGCTGGTCGCGGCCACCCTGCTCGACCTCAAGGCGGCCCGGCTGCTGCCCGCCGCCGAGGTGGAGGACGAGGACGACCTCGCCGTCCTCGAGGCCCGCGACCTGCTGTTCGCCCGGCTGCTGCAGTACCGCGCCTACCAGCAGGTGGCCGGGTTCCTGCGCGAGCGCGAGGCCGAGGCCGCCCGGCGCTTCCCCCGCGCCGCCGCCCTGGAACCCCGGTTCGCCGCGCTGCTGCCCGAGGTGCTGCTCGGCGTCACCCCCGAGCAGTTCGCCGATCTCGCCCGGCAGGCGCTCACCCCCAAGCCCCCACCGACGGTCGACACCGCGCACCTGCACACCTCGACGGTCGACGTCGGTCAGCAGCTGCTGCTGGTGCGCCGGCGGGTGGCCGAGCGCGGCCGGGTCACCTTCGCCGCGCTGACCGCCGACTGCGGCCACACCCTCGAGGTGGTCGCCCGCTTCCTCGTGCTGCTCGAGCTGTACCGCCAGCAGCTGGTCGACGTCGAGCAGGAGGTCCCGCTCGGCGCGCTCACCGTGTCGTGGACCGGCCCGCGCCTGGTCGGCGGCCGGCTCCCCGGTGAGGACGCCGACGCCGCCGCGGCGGGGGCAGCCGCGGAGTACGCGTGAGCGACCCGACCTCCGAGCCCGGCCCGATCTCCTGGGACCAGCTCGCCGCCGAGCTCGCCGCCGCCGAGCAGGCCGCCGAGGACGCCGTCGGCGCCGCGGCGGGGGAGTGGGACGCCGCCGCCGCCGCGCTGGCCCGGGCACTGGGCAGCGCGCCGACGACCCCGGCGTCGACCCCCGCCGACCTCGACGACGCCGAGCTGGACGACGCCGAGCTGGACGACGCCGAGCTGGACGACGCCGCGACGCCGGTCGACGCGCCGTTCGACGAGGAACCGGTCCCGGCCCTCGCCGCGCCGGCCGGCGCACAGCTGGAACCGTTGCCGCTGCGCCCGCTCGACGAGGCCCCGATCGAGGAGCTCGAGCCCGGGACGACGGGTCCGGACGAGGGCGGCGACCCGGTCGGGGACCCGTGGGGGCTGCGCGGCGGGCTGGAGGCGTTGCTCTTCGTCGTGGACTCCCCGGTCGACGAGGTCACCCTGGCCGAGGCGCTGCGCTGCACGGTCGGCCAGGTGCGCGCCGCCCTGGCCGAGCTGGGCGCCGACTACGACCACCGGCGCGCCGGCGTCGTGCTGCGGCAGGTCGGCGAGGGGTGGCGGCTGTACACCCGCGACGAGCACGCGCCCGTCGTCGAGCGGCACCTGCTGGAGGGCCAGCGCAGTCGGCTCACCCAGGCCGCGCTCGAGACGCTGGCGGTCATCGCCTACCGACAGCCGGTCACCCGCGCGAGGGTCTCGGCCATCCGCGGGGTCGGGGTCGACGCCGTGGTGCGTACTCTGGCTTCCCGAGGACTGGTGTACGAGTGCGGCACCGACCCCGACAGCGGTGGTGGGCTCTACGCCACGACCCCGCTCTTCCTCGAACGGCTGGGCCTGACCGGGCTCGACGAGCTCCCCGAGCTCGGCCCCCTGCTGCCCGAGACCCGCGCCGTGATCGCCGAACGACCAGAGCATTGACCAGCAGAGCATTGAGGTACCGATGACCGACAGCACGCCCCCGTCCGACGTGACCGCCGACCAGGGGGACGAGCACGGCGTCTGGTCCGAGGACATGGAGCTGGCCCCCGTCCACCCGGGCGACCGCGACGCGTCCCCGGAGCCCGCACCCGGTGAGGGCGAACGGCTGCAGAAGGTGCTCGCCCGCGCCGGCGTCGGCTCGCGACGGGTCTGCGAGGACATGATCGAGGAGGGCCGCATCTCGGTCGACGGGAAGGTCGTCCGCGTGCAGGGCATGCGGGTCGACCCGGCCACCTCCGTCATCGCCGTCGACGGCAAGCGCATCGAGATCCGCAACGACCGGGTGACCTACGCGCTGAACAAGCCCTTCGGTGTGCTCACCGCGATGAGCGACGACCGCGGCCGGCCCTGCGTGGGCGACATGGTGGGCGACCTGGCGAAGGGCCTGGTGCACGTCGGCCGCCTGGACCAGGACACCGAGGGCCTGCTGATCCTGACGACCGACGGCGAGCTCGCCCACCGGCTGGCGCACCCCTCCTACGAGGTGCGCAAGACCTACATGGCCCAGGTGTCGGGCTCGATCCCGCGTGACCTCGGGCGCCGGATGAAGGCCGGCATCGAGCTGGAGGACGGCCCGGTGCTCGTCGACGACTTCGCGATCGTCGACCAGCACGCGGGGCAGTCCGTCGTCCAGGTCGTGCTGCACGAGGGCCGCAAGCACATCGTGCGCCGCCTGCTGGCCGAGGTGGGCCTGCCGGTGTCGCGGTTGACCCGCACCGCCGTCGGCCCGCTGGACCTGGCGCGCATGCGCACCGGCGTCATCCGCAAGCTCACCCGCACCGAGGTCGGCGCGCTGCAGGACCTCGTCGGGCTCTGACCCGACCCATCAGCTGCCCGGGAGGGCACCGTCAGACAGGAGTGTGGACATGGCTGTGCGAGCCATCCGGGGCGCGACGCAGGTCGACGCCGACGACCGGGAGCAGGTGCTCTCGGCGACCCGTGAGCTGGTCAGCGAGGTCATGAGCCGCAACGGGCTGACCGGCGAGGACCTGATCAGCATCCTGTTCACGGCCACGCCCGACCTGGTCAGCGAGTTCCCCGCGCTGGCCGCCCGCGAGCTGGGGCTGGGCGACGTCCCGCTGATGTGCGCGACCGAGATCGCCGTCCCGCACGCGTTGCCGCGCGTGCTGCGGTTGATGGCCCACGTGGCCACCGACCGGTCGCGCGCCGAGGTGCAGCACGTGTACCTGCGCGGCGCCGTCGCCCTGCGCAAGGACATCGCGCAGTGACCGCGCTCGGGGCCTCCTTCCGTGGCCAGGTGACCCTCGACGGCCCGTCGGGCACCGGCAAGTCCAGCGTCGCGCGGGCCGTGGCGCTCGAGCTGGGTGCCGCCTACCTCGACACCGGGGCCATGTACCGGGCGGCGACCGTCGCCGTCCTGGACGCCGGGGTCGACCTGGACGACGACGAGGGCATCGCCCGGGTGGTCCGCGAGGCCACCATCGGCATCGGCACCGACGCCGCCACCGAGCAGGTCACCGTGGACGACGTCGACGTGACCGACCGGATCCGCGGCAGCGAGGTGACCCGTGCCGTGTCGCCGGTCTCCGCCGTCCCGGCCGTGCGGCGGATGCTGGTCGACGCGCAGCGCGCGCTGGTCGCCGACGCCGACGCCGTGGTGGTCGAGGGCCGCGACATCGGCACCGTCGTCCTGCCCGACGCCACCCTCAAGGTCTACCTGACCGCCGCCCCCGAGGCCCGGGCCGAGCGCCGCGCCGACCAGCTCGGCGTCACCGACCCCGCACGCATCGCCGCGATCGCCGAGGACCTGCGGCGCCGCGACGCCCACGACAGCACGCGCGCGGACTCCCCGCTGCGCCCGGCGGCCGACTCCGTCACCGTCGACAGCACCCACTGGGAACGGCACCAGACGATCGCCCGGATCGTCGAGCTGGCCCGCGAGAGAGCAGAGCAATGAGCACATCGTCCACCGGTCCGCTGCCCGTGGTGGCCGTCGTCGGGCGCCCCAACGTGGGCAAGTCGACGCTGGTCAACCGGTTCATCGGCCGCCGCGCCGCCGTCGTCCAGGACATCCCCGGGGTCACCCGCGACCGGATCTCCTACGAGGCGCTGTGGAACGGCAAGAGCTTCACCGTCATGGACACCGGCGGCTGGGAGCCCAAGGCGTCGGGCATGGCCGCATCGATCGCCCGGCAGGCCGAGTTCGCGATGCGGACCGCCGACGTCATCGTGCTGGTCGTCGACGCCCAGGTCGGGGTCACCGACACCGACCTGGCCGCCGCGAAGGTGCTCCGCCGGTCCAAGACCCCGGTGATCCTGGTCGCCAACAAGGTCGACGACGAGCGCGGCGAGGCCGGTGCCGCCGAGCTGTGGTCGCTGGGCCTGGGGGAGCCGTTCCCGGTCAGCGCGTTGCACGGTCGCTCGGCCGGTGACCTGCTCGACCTGGTGCTGGACTCGATGCCCGAGGCGCCGCGCGAGGCGCTCGAGGTCGGTGGCCCCCGCCGGGTGGCCCTGGTCGGCCGGCCCAACGTGGGCAAGTCCAGCCTGATCAACCGGCTGTCGAAGGAGGAGCGCTCGGTCGTCGACTCCGTCGCCGGCACGACCGTCGACCCCGTCGACTCGATCGTGCGCCTGGACGGCGAGGACTGGAAGTTCGTCGACACCGCGGGCCTGCGCAAGCGGGTCGGGACGGCGAGCGGCACCGAGTACTACGCCAGCCTGCGCACCGAGGCCGCCATCGAGGCCGCCGAGGTCGCCGTCGTCCTGCTGGCCGCCGACGAGGTCATCAGCGAGCAGGACCAGCGGATCATCACCCAGGTCATGGAGAGCGGCCGCGCGCTGGTCATCGCGATCAACAAGTGGGACACCCTCGACGAGGACCGGCACATGCAGCTGGAGAAGGAGGTCGAGCGCGACCTCGCCCGCATCCAGTGGGCGCACCGCGTCAACATCTCCGCGCTCAAGGGCCGCGGGGTGCACAAGCTGGCCGACCACCTGCGCGGGGCGCTCGCCTCGTGGGAGTTCCGGGTGCCCACCGCCGAGCTCAACACCTACATCCGCACGATCGTGCAGGAGACCCCGCCACCGCCGCGCGGCGGCCGCGCGCCCAAGATCAAGTACGTGACCCAGGCCGATGTCCGGCCGCCGCGGTTCGTGGTCTTCTCCACCGGCTTCCTGGAGGCCGGCTACCGGCGGTTCCTCGAGCGCAAGCTGCGCGAGAAGTGGGGCTTCGAGGGCACCCCGATCGAGGTCTCGGTGAAGGTCCGCGAGTCCAAGGCGCGGGACCTCAAGAAGGGTTGACCCGGTCGCCGTCCCCGTTCCGGGGTCGGGTAACCTTCTCGACGCAGCTCACCGGGGCCCACGGGCACCGCGAGCTCGGGCTGTAGCGCAGCTTGGTAGCGCACTTGACTGGGGGTCAAGGGGTCGCAGGTTCAAATCCTGTCAGCCCGACAGAAAAACAGCAGGTCAGAGGCGGGTCGTCCGAACAGGGCGGCCCGCCTTCGGCGTCTGTGTAGCAACGCGGGTGGAACCTTCCCTCCGAGACCCGCCCAGGCTGGACGGAGCCACCGGCTCCGCAGGCACCTCGACCTACTGCCACCACCTGCAGCGCCCAGCCGGACGTCGTCAGCCCACGACCTCAGTGATGTGCAGGCTCAGGTCGGGGTCCCACTGACACCGCTGAACCCTTATTTCCCGTCCTCGCTCTTGAGGTGGTGGCGCGCCCACGTGACGAGGGCTTCGAGCGCGGGGGAAAGCGCAAAACCGTCCTCCGTCAGTCCGTACGAGACTGTCACCGGAGGGCCGGGGTCCACTGTTCGTGCAACGAGTCCCGCCTCGGTCAGCTCTGCCAACCGGTCCGTCAAGGTCGCGTCGCTGATTCCCAGCGCCCTCTTGAGCTCGGCGTATCCGGCAGCCCCCTGGATCAACGTGCCCATCAGGACACCTGTCCAGCGCTTGCCCAGGAACCCGAACGCACGCGTCAACTCCGCATCGCACGTGCGCGGCGTCACCTCGGCTGTTGGCTGGGCTGTTGATGCGCTGACCATCACAACACTGTAGATCGCGCGAAAGCATCTGTGCTACTCTTAAATCCAGAGCTACATCGCTTACTAGAGCCGGAGGAGAGTCCATGACCACCACCGAAGCCGCTCCTGCACCCCAGCTGGACGCCCAAGGTCGCAAGCTGCTGTTCACGGAGGCCCGCACGGCGAACTCCTTCTCCGACACCAAGGTTGCCGATGCGCAGCTCGACGCGATTTGGGAGCTAGCCAAGTGGGCTCCGTCCAGCATGAACAGTCAGCCGCTGCGGGTGACCTGGATCCGGAGCTCGGAGGGCAAAGAGCGAGTCGCCCGGCACCTGATGGAGCCGAACCGGGCGAAGACGCTAAGCGCCCCGGTGGTCGCGTTGCTTGCGTACGAGCCGAACTTCGCCGAGCACTTCACCACGACCTTCCCCGAGCGTGCGGAGATGTACTCAGGCTTCTTCGCCTCCCTACCGCCCGAGCATGTAGACGCCGCTGCCCGGTACAACGCCGCCGTTCAGACCGGTGTGTTCATCTTGGCCATCCGTGCGCAGGGGCTCGCCGCCGGCCCGATGACCGGGTTCGATCCCGTTGGGATGGACGCCGAGTTCTTCGCCCAGACAGGATGGCGATCCCACGCTGTCGTCAACATCGGCCACCCCGGCGCGAACGCCTGGTTCGACCGCCTTCCCCGGGTGCCGGACGCTACGGCTGTGAGCTGGGCGTGAGCACCACCGCTGCCTCCGCCGGCGCAGGCGCCGGCGATGTCGTGATCGACGTATGGAGCGACCTGGGTTGCCCGTGGTGCTACATCGGCAAGCACCGGCTCGAGAGGGCGATCAATGCACGACCCGACAGGGGTGCTTTCACGATGCGGATGCGTTCATTCGAGCTGGACCCGTACATGTCATCGACTGCGACGCCGGTTGCGGAGACGTTCGTGAAGAAGCACGGCGGAAGCGCCGTGCAGTTCAGGGAGTTCGAGAGCAAACTGGCGGAGCGTGCCCGCCACGAAGGCCTGGATTATGAAGTCGACCGGCCCACAGCCAATACACATGACGTCCACCGCCTGACCCATCTTGCCGCTGAATCCGGCCTCGATGCGATCTTCTTCGGCGCTGTCCAGGATGCCTACTTCGCAGGACGGCTCGACCCCTTCGACCAGGACTCACTCACCCGCGCGGCGGTCACTGTCGGGCTCGAAGCCGGCCAGGTGCGCGAGGTCCTTCGCGGTGGCGCCTATACGGCCGCTGTGCGAGCCGACCAGACACAGGCTGCCGAGTTGGGTGCCAGCGGTGTCCCCTTCGTCGTCTACGGCAACAAATTTGCCACGGCCGGGGCCCAAGAGGTCGACGGCTTCCGGGCTGCACTCGAACGAGTGGCGCCGACGCCGCGGGATAAGGAACGGGCATGAGCGCCCCGTTCGAGATCGTAGGGGAATACGGCACCATGTGTGACCCGAAGACCGGATCATGCGCGATGCCGACCATTCCCGCCGTGGCTGTGTCCGCACCCGACGCGACGGTTGTGGACAGCGACATCCGTACCGATGCCGTCGGTCGACGAGGTACCCAACGGTCGTGACCAGGGCGTCCGGCAAGCCTGTCGACCGTGTTGACCTGGCGGGTGCAGAGGACACGGTTGATAGGGCAGGTGAGCCGAGGAGGCTCGGTCCCGCTTCCGCAGACGCCTGCGGGCCGGGGAGCGGGCGGAACTGGCTGTCCTGGACGGAAGGGCGCCATCGGCCGTGCCAGTCTGCAAAGCTGCACGACAGCCGACTGGTGGAGAGGGCACCGGCGACCAGCTGCTCGGCGCGCCGCAGGACCCCCAGCGCCAATCGGCCTCTGGCCTCCTAGCGGACCCAGTCAATCAAGTGCAGCGCCGTGCCCGGTGGGCCGCCGTGCGCTGACCTCGCCTCGCCCGGCGCCGAGCTCCTCGGGCTGACCCCGTTGCTGGCCTCGCCGTTGTCGGCGATGTCCGGCGGCCAGCGCCAGCGCGCGTTGCTTGGCCAGGGCCTCGTCGCCCGCGCCGATGTCCTGCTGGTTGACGAGTCCACGGCCGGGGTGGACGTCGCCACGCAGGCCGCCGTCCTGCAGGCGCTGACCACGGAGGCACAGCGGGGCGTGGTCGTCGTGCACGCCACCCACGAACCGGCGGCGGCAGCCCATGCCGACTCCGTGCTGGCGCTCCGCGCCGGACGGGTGGACGTCGTACATGCACCGCCATGGCACGGCGCCGACGGGGAGGTCACAAACCCCCGTATACGGATCTACGGATTACGTTCCACAACCCGTTCCGAAAGTAATCTGAGATCCCTCAGACGATGAGGCACGTCGTGGTGGCGTGGGCGACGAGCTTGCCCTGGTCGTCGGTGACGCGGCCTTCGGCGGTGGCGACGCGTCGGCCGCGGTGGATGACGGTGCCGGTGGCGCTGAGGGTGACGCCGGTGGTGTGCACGGCGCGGACGTAGTTCACCTTCAGTTCCAGGGTGGTGTAGCCGACTCCGGCGTCCAGGGTGGTGTGCACGGCGCAGCCCATGACGGAGTCCAGGAGGGTGGCGGCGATACCGCCGTGGGTGGTGCCCAACGGGTTGGCGAAATCAGGTCGGGTGTCCAGGGAGATGACGACCCGGCCGTGTTCGACCTCGTCGAAGCGCATGCCGAGCAGCCGGCCGATGGAGGGGATCTCGGCGGGACGTTCGGTCTGGACCCACTGCATGAGCTGCAGGCCGGACAGCTGGGCGAGTGCGGCGAGGTCGGGGGTGCTCACAGGGTCTCCTGATCGTTGAGTGGGACGTCGAGAACGGCGGTGACGGCGGCGGCGAGCTGTCGGCGGGCGAGGGGGTCGACAGTGCCGCGGCGGATTCCGGGGAACAGCAGGGCGCCCGGCAGCCGCACGATGCAGGTGGTCAGGACATCGACGGCGGTCCGGTCGGCCCGGGGCAATACCGCGCCGGCCAGGCGGCGCAGCGTGCCGGCCACCGCCCCGTCCAGGGCGGTGAGCTCGGTCGCGACGGTGGGGTCGACGGTGGCGGTGACGACGTCGTCGCGGGAGAGCCGGGTGAGCAGTTGGGCTGCGGGCATGGAGGCCTCGGCGTAGCGGGCGGGGGCGTCGGCGGCGGCGAGCACGGCGGCGCGGGGATCACCGCGGTCGAGCTCGGCGGCGACCGCTGCCTGCTGGAGGGTGAGGAAGTCCCGTGCCCGGCGCAGCCAGGTGGTGGCCACGACGGTCTCCAGGGACCCGAACGCGTGGTAGATGGAGCCGTTGGAGACACCGGACCGTTCGGCCAGGGCGCGGACGGTGAGGCTGTCCCGGCCGTGGGCGACCAGGAGGTCTTGGGCTGCGTCCAGGATGGCGTCGGGGGAGTGCAGGCGGGGTCTGGCCACCGGTCACCTGCTCCGCGGCGACAGGCGCATCGTGACGTCGGCGTGCACGACGAGGGTGCCGGCGGTGTCGGTGACGTCGACGGGCACGACCAGGTCGCGGTTCTCGTCGGCGGCCAGGTCGGTGAGGTCGGGCACAACGGCGACCGCGCGCAGGTCGGTGGTGGCCTTGGCCAGGTAGGCGACGTCCATGCCGGTGGGGATCCAGCGGTGCCCGGGGGGCACGGTGACCTCGGTGGTGACGCCGGCGGCGATCTCGACCAGGTTGCAGCAGGCGATGGCGTGCACGGTGCCCAGGTGGTTGCGCACCGACCACCTGTTCCGCATCGCCACCTCCCCCCGACCAGGGGCCAGGGACAGGAACCGCGGTCGGATGCCGCGGAAATAGGGGGCCCGCCAGGCCACGGCGGTGGAGAACACCCGGTGCCCGGCCGGCAACCGCTCCAGCCTGCGGTAGATGGCCAGCACGGGCGGAGTGCGGGTGGGCGTGCCGGTCATGGGTCCTCCTGGGCGTCGGCGTCCGCTCTAGTAGATCACGTGCTCTACTTGGGCCCGCCGAGATTGTGGATCGACCGCTCTACAACCGGCGTGACCCGGACTGGAGGACGCCGTGCCAGCTCTCGAACGTCACGACGATGTGTTCGTGCTGGACCTCGGGGACACCGAGAACCGCTTCCACCCCGACTGGCTGGCCGCGGTCAACGCCGGCCTGGACGAGGTCGAGGGCGCTGCGGGTCCTCGGGCGCTGGTCACCACGGCGACCGGGAAGTTCTTCTCCAACGGTCTGGACCTGGAGTGGCTGGGCGGGCACCGGGACCAGTACGAGGCATACATCGCCGACGTCCAGGTGCTGCTGGCCCGGGTGTTGGCGCTGCCGATGGTCACGGTGGCGGCGATGCAGGGCCACGTCTTCGCCGCCGGCGCGATGTTCTCCCTGGCCCACGACGTGCGGGTGATGCGCGCTGACCGGGGGTTCTGGTGCCTGCCCGAAGCCGACCTCGGGATGCCGTTCACCACGGCGATGACCGCCCTGATCCAGGCCCGGCTGACCCCGCAGGTCGCCCGCGAAGCGATGGTGACCGCGCGCCGGTACGGCGGCGTGGACGCGCACGCCGCCGGGATCGTCGACCACGCGGTCGGTGCCGAGGAGCTCCGGTCCACCGCCGTGGAGCTGGCTACAGCCCAGGCCGGCAAGGCAGGGCCGACGGTGGCCACCATCAAGTCCCGCCTGTACGCCCCAGCCCTGCAGCTGCTAGGCGACCGCACGGCGCCCCGCTCGTGACCGGGCGACCGGAGTCGGTGACCCAGGACGCGGCACCGCAGTCCCGGGACCGGTCGGGTCTGGTCCTGGGGGTGCTGTCCCTGGCGGCGTTCATGGCTGCGCTGGACCTGTTCATCGTCAACGTTGCCTTCCGCGACATCGGGCGCAGCTTCCCCGAGGAGTCGTTGTCGGACCAGAGCTGGGTGCTCAACGCCTACGCCGTGGTCTACGCCGCGCTGCTGGTCCCCCTGGGCCGCTACGCCGACCAGCGCAGCCGCAAGACGGGCTTCATCGCAGGCCTCGTCGTGTTCACCGTCGCCAGCCTGGCGTGCGCGCTCGCCCCCAACCTGTGGTTCCTGGTCGCCGCGCGCGCCGTCCAGGCCGTGGGTGCAGCGGCCCTGACCCCGACCAGCCTGGGGCTGATTGTCCAGACCTTCAGCGGTCCCGCGCGCACCCGCGCCGTGCGCATCTGGGCCGCCACCGGCGCCATCGCCGCAGCCGCCGGCCCCGTCATCGGCGGCTCCCTCGTGGAGCTGTCCTGGCGATGGGTGTTCCTCATCAACATCCCCACCGGCATCCTCGCGGTCATCGTCGCCGTCAAGGTCCTGCGCGATGGCCGGGACACCTCCGGCACACGCGCACCCGGACCACTTGGTGCGTTCTTCGTCATCCTCGCCGTCGGCGCCTTGGCCCTGGCCCTGGTGCAGGGCAACGACTGGGGGTGGGGCAACCCCAAGACGGTCACGGCCTTCGCGCTCGCCGCGGCCGGATCGGCCGCTCTCGCCCTGCAGATCGCCCGCAGCAGCCGGCCACTCGTGGATCTTGCGCTCCTGCAGGTGCGCACCTTCCGTTGGTCCAACCTCAGCGTCATCGGCTTCGGTGCCGCCTTCGCCGGGTTTCTGCTGGCCGGCGTGCTGTGGGCGCAGCTCGTCTGGGGCTACTCCGACATCAAGGTCGGTCTGTGCGTGGCACCCGGGCCACTGATGGTGCCTGTTTTCGCGGTCCTCGCCCAACGAGCCGCCAGGCGGGTCTCCTCGTCTGCCATCACCGTCACCGGCTGCCTGTTGTTCGCCGCTGGCTGCGTGCTGGTGCTGACCTCGGTCACCGTCGACGGCGCCTACGCCACCCAGCTGCTGCCTGCCCTGCTCATCACCGGCGCAGGCACCGGCCTCGCCCTGCCCGAGCTGCTGGCCACCGCCACCAGCGAACTGCCCCCCGAACGCAGCACCACCGGCAGTGCCATCGTCAACACCAGCCGCCAGATCGGGGCCGTCGTCGGGGTCAGCCTCGTCATCGCCTACCTCCCCGACTTCAGCGGCATCGAGGACCCGGTGCCCGGGTTCCAGCACGCCTGGTGGGCCTGCGCCATCACCGCCGTCCTCGGCGCCGGCGCAGCGATGTTCATGCGCCCTGACCGCGGTGTGAGCAAGGCTTGAAGACATCGCAGGAACACCTCGCCGGGATGAGCACTCGCAGCTGCGGACGGCGGCGGCTCACAAACCCCGGTATATGAGTCGACGGAATTCGTCCCACAACTCGTGCCGAAACTGAGAGCCACGTCGGTGCTCCTGGTCCGGGTCGCACCTATTGCTGCACGGTCCAGAGGTCCCCGTCGAGCCCGTTGGGTCGTACGGCTGATATCGCAGCCCGCCCCGTCGCTACCCACGCGTGGCGAAGGCGGGAGGCGGAACTGGCGGCGGCTTAGGTTGCGGGCGGCATCAGAGGACCACCACCGAGCGCAGCACGTCGCCGTGGTGCATCTTGGCGAACGCGGCCTCGACGTCGCCGATGCCGATGGTCTCGGAGACGAACGCGTCGAGGTCGAAGCGGCCCTGCAGGTACAGGTCGATGAGCATCGGGAAGTCCCGGCTGGGCAGGCAGTCGCCGTACCAGGAGGACTTCAGCGCACCGCCGCGGCCGAAGACGTCGATCAGCGGCAGCGTGATCTCCATCGTCGGGTTCGGCACGCCGACCAGGACGACGGTGCCGGCGAGGTCGCGGGCGTCGAAGGCCTGCTGGTAGACCGCCGGGTGGCCCACGGCGTCGATGGCGACGTCGACGCCGAACCCGCCGGTGAGCTCCTTGATCGCGGCGACCGCGTCGGTGTCCTTGGAGTTCACCGTGTGGGTGGCGCCCATGCCCTTGGCCCACTCGAGCTTCCGGTCGTCCAGGTCGACGGCGATGATCTTCGCCGCGCCGGCCAGCCGGGCACCGGCGATCGCGGCGTCGCCGACCCCGCCGCAGCCGAACACGGCCACGGTGTCCCCGCGGCCCACCCCACCGGTGTTGATCGCCGCACCGACGCCGGCCATCACGCCGCAGCCCAGCAGGCCGGCGGCGGTCGGTGAGGCGGCCGGGTCGACCTTGGTGCACTGCCCGGAGTGGACGAGGGTCTTCTCGGCGAACGCGCCGATGCCCAGCGCCGGGGACAGCTCGGTGCCGTCCTTGAGCGTCATCTTCTGGGTGGCGTTGTGGGTGTCGAAGCAGTACCAGGGCTTGCCCTTGGCGCAGGCCCGGCACTTCCCGCAGACCGCGCGCCAGTTGAGGATCACGAAGTCGCCGACGGCGACGTTCTGCACGCCCTCGCCCACGGCCGCGACCACGCCGGCGGCCTCGTGGCCGAGCAGGAACGGGAACTCGTCGTTGATCCCGCCCTCCCGGTAGTGCAGGTCGGTGTGGCAGACCCCGCACGCCTGCACGTCCACGATCGCCTCACCCGGACCCGGGTCGGGGATCAGGATCGTCTCCAGCGAGACGGGGGCACCCTTGCTGAGGGCGACGACGCCCTGGACCTCGTACGGCATGGTTGCGACCTCGTGATGTGAAGGAGACCCAACAGATTGCTGGGCTGTGCGGGGGCTGGCCCCTGTGTGGCGCGACGGTGCTGCGCAGGAGAGTGGTGCTCATGTGATCCGCCCTAGCGAGCCGTCGGTGACGCGAAGGTGTCTCAGCGGCTAGTTCTGGATGCTGACCGTCTGTGTGAACTCAGGGCGTGGTCGATCCCGGACCCGATTGCGCGGGTCCGGGATACGTCGGCGAGGAGCAGGTCAGTCGTGCTGGATGAACAGGGTGGCGCCCCCGTCGGCGAAGTTGGCGACATCACCGGCGGCGGCTTGGCCCTGGGGGGAGGACAGGCCGGCGTTGAGATCTTCGAGGGAGTCGAAGGTGAGTTCGACGACCAGGTGGTAGGGCGCAGGGCTGTCATCGAGCGAGGCTCCCCGCAGAGCGCGCAGATTGCGCACGCCGGGCACCTGTTGGGCCAGCGGAAGGTGCGTGGACTCGTAATGGGCGTTGAAGGCCGCCGGGTCAGTCGGTTGCCCGTAGGCCACGGTCAGGATGTGCATGTCGTCCCTCAATCAGCGTTGGGTGTGCGGCGGGGGCGGCGTCGGCCGTCGGCATCCGACCCCTCGTCACCGGTGGAGGTGCTGCGGTGAGCCGGGGTCTCCATCGGTGATCACGCCGGTCAGTCGGTGGCGGGGGTGAACTTCTCCCGGTGGATCATGCGGGGGGCCATGCGGCGTCGCTTGAATGCTTTGACTCCGGCCTCCACCATCGGTGGCGGCCCACACAGCCAGCCAGACCATCCCCGTGCGGAGTCCACGTCCTCGATGAAGTGGTCGGTCGGGAAACCCGCTCGGTGGACGGATTCCGCGGCCGGTGCCTCGTGTGACAGCACCGGTACGAAGGTGAAAGCGGGGTAGACCTTGGTCAGCTCTGCCATCTGGTCGAGGTTGTAGAGGTCGTCGACGCCTCGGACTCCGTGGTAGAGCAGGACACGCCGTCCCGGGTCGCGGGAAAGAGCAGTGCGGGCCAGCCCGATCAGCGGGGCCAGCCCCGTTCCCCCGCCGATGAGCACCATTGGTCCGCCGTCGTCGGAGTCCTCGGCGGGTAGGAAGAAGTCACCGAGCGGGCCCGTCACGGGGATCTGGTCACCAACGGCCATGCTGGTGAAGATCCACCGTTCGGTTGCAGCGCCGCCGGAGACAGAGCGGATGTGCAGCTCCAACACCTTGTCTTCATCGGCGGTGTTGGCCAGTGAGTACTGGCGACGCAGCTGTGTGCCGGGCACGGTGAGCTCGACGTACTGCCCGGGGTGGAAGGCGAGGGGCTCGGGCAGCTCGAGAAGCAGACGCCGGGTGTCCCGGGCGATCTCGTCGTTGCTGAGCACGGTGGCCGTCAGGTCACGAAGGGGGTGCGTGATGCCGCCCCCCACTGCGCCACCCAGGGTCTCGACGACCGAGTCCGAGCGGAGCGTGGCCTGGCAGGCCAAGGCCAACCCGGCCTCTCGTTCCTCTGCGGTCAGCGTGTCAGCAGGGGAGTCCCCGTGGTCGACGTCTCCGTCGACCACTCGCAGCTTGCACGTGCCGCAGGTGCCCTGGTTGCACGAGTTCGGCATCCAGACGCCGGCTCGGAGGAAGGCGTCCAGCATCGACTGGTCTTCACCGCAGGAGACCTGCTGGTTACCGACCGTTGCGGTGAAGGCCACTACACCTCCCAGGTGACGGGCAGGCTCGTGGGCCCGCGGAAACCCCAGCCCCAGAACTCGACATCGGTGGAGGTGTTGCGCTCGAGGTTGGGGATGGCCTCGAGGAGTTCCTCGAGAGCGATCCGCATGACGTGGTTGGCGTAGTAGATGCCAGCGCACGCGTGGTTGCCGGCGCCGAAGGCCAGGTGCGGCAGCGGGGGGCGCTTGATGTCGTACCGGGTGGGGGCGTCGTAGACACCCGTGTCGTGGTTGGCCGACCCGTAGGACAGGATCACCGGGGTGTTGGCAGGGAGGTCGACCCCAGCGATCGTCACCGGGACCTTGCTGATGCGGGCGGTGGCCGACCAGATCGGGGATGTCCACCGCATGCCCTCGGAGACTGCGCGGGGGATGAGGGTCGGGTCGTCGACGACCTCCTCCATCTGCTCGGGCTCGCTGAAGAGTCCCACCAGGGTGGACGCGATCCCGTGCCCGGGCTCCTGCATCGCGCCGAGCAGGTACACGTAGATCGTGGGATAGATGTACTGCCGGTCCCGGGTCTTCCCCGGGGGCATGCCGTCGTGCAGCCAGTGGGAGATGGCTGTCTCGGCTGGCTCCTCGATCCACTTGTCGATCAGCGGGTCGACTGCCGCCTGGATCTCGGCACGGGCGACGTCGCCTTCGACGAACCCGTCGGGGTTGGCGAATTCGCCGTCCTCGGTCATCGCGGCGTTGGTGAAGGACCGCGACAACTGCCCGAACCACTGGCGCAGCTTGTCCGAGGAGACGTCCTGCAGACCCAGCAGGTCACCCAGGGAGCGGACGCTGACCGGCTCGGCGAACTGGGTGACGATGTCAGCGTGCCCATCGGCTTCGAAGGCCTCGATGTAGCGGCGGGCGATCGGGCGGACGAGGTCATCGACCCACCTGTCGACCTCCACGGGCTGCAGCTGCGGTTCGACCATGCCGCGCAGGTCGCTGTGGATGTCGCCGTTCACGCCGATGATCGCTGGGTGCCCGAAGGTCCGGCCGCCAGCAGGGGTGATCACAGCCTCGAAGTCGGGGCTGGTGGCGATCTCGCGGCAGATGTCGGCGGTGGATGCGACGTAGGACCCGAGCACGGGCACGAAGGCGAGCGGTGCCTCCCGACGAAGGCGCTCGTAGGCCTGGTACGGGTTGCGCTCCAGCTCGGTCATCGTGATGTCCGCGATCCACGCGCGGTCGGGAGTGGTGGTCTCACTGGTCGTCGTCATCGACTGACCTTTCTCATCGGTTCATCGGTCCGGCCTTGAATTCGCCGGAACGTAAGTCGCAGAGCGCAAGCTCACGACACGATGTACGCGGGCGCGATACCGATTGCGCCAGAGATCCAAGTCACGTAAGCCCAGGTACCGTCACCGTCATGCGCGCACGGCGTAGCGCGGCGCCTCGAGACTGGGAGCGTGTTTCCCGAGACGTTGCCGCGGCCTACTTCCCCCATGAGCTGACGGTCCTCGGCGCTCAGATTGAAAGCCGACTGACGCTGCAGACGCTGGACTTGGGGCCCGTGCTGATCGGCCATGTGGGCTGGGGAGCCGACGTCCAGATCGATTGCGCATACCCCGGCGCCTATGAGGTCAACATGCCGCTGACGGGCCATCTGGTCAGCCGCGGGCGGCACGGCTCAGTCACCTCGGTCGCCGGGCAGGCGACCATCTTCCGGGCCGATACGCCCTCGCTGATCAGCCACTGGGATGCCACCTGCACGGTCCTGGGGGTCAAGTTCGACAGCGATTGGTTGGACCACGAGGCCGAGCGAGTCCTGGGCACGGGTCTGGGTCGAGCAGCTGCGGTGCTCCCCGAGCAACTCGACCTGCACAACGGGGCAGCCCACGGTTGGCGGCAGCTAGGAGGCAGCTTCGCGGCTCACCTGCGGGAGCCCACCTTGTTCGTCGAGCAGCCAGCGGTGCAGCAGCAACTCGCCGGTGCCATGGCTGCCGGCTTTCTGCTGGCCAGCTACCCCGACCTGGGGCGGGGCCCAGTAGCCCGTCCGCGCGCGATCACGCGCGTGGTCGACGCGATCCGCGAGGATCCGGCGCGAGCGTGGACGGTGGGCGAGATGGCCGCCCTGGCCGGTACCAGCGTTCGGCGCATGCAGGAGGGCTTCCGATCCTGGATGGGATGCTCACCTACCGAGCACCTCGTCGACGTCCGCCTGCAGCGGGCGCGGAGGGACCTGGAGGAGGACGGTCAGCTGCTGATCGGAGAGGTCGCGGCCCGGTGGGGCTTTTCCAGTGCCAGCCGCTTCGCCGCCGCCCACCAGCGGCGGTACGGCTACGCGCCATCGCAGGGACGGCGATGATGTCGCATCCGGTTGGCTGAACGCACCGGCGGTCAATCTCAACCCGGGCGGCCTCGGCGGCACAGCGCGCTCCCCCTACCAACGTTGGTGCACGGGCGACATCGTCCTCCGCGGGGGACCTCTGGGTGCGGTCCCGCGCCAGCCGGCCCGCAACGCACCCGGGAGTCACGCCGGTCTGACCAAGCTCCCAAGCGCGGTGATGGCTCGGTGGGACAGGACGGCGTCGGCGTTGGAGTCGCCGGGGCGCTCGGGGTCGTGGAGGGCGCCATCGCGGGTCAGGACGACCAGTCCATGCACAAGGGCCCAGGCCAGGACGGTCAGCATCGCCGGGTCGCCGGTCCGCAGGCCGGCGGCGGCCAGGCCTAGAGGGGCGATCGAGGCCTCCTGGGCTCGGCGTAGGTCCCTGTCGGCCGGGTCGAGTTCGACGGTGCGGAACATCAGGTCGAACAGGGCCAGATGGGCCAGGCCGAAGTCGACGTAGGCGCGGCCCAGAGTGGTCAGCCGGTCGACCGGGTCGGTGGCGCGGACGCCGTCCAGCGCGGTGGTCAGCCTGCGGAAGCCCTCGGTCGCCACGGCGGTGAGCAGGCCGGCCCGGTCACCGAAGTGGTGCTTGGGCGCGGCATGCGAGACCCCGGCCCGGCGGGCGACCGCGCGCAGGCTGATCCCGGCGTGGCCGTGCTCGTTGAGCTCCTCCTGGGCCGCGGTCAGCAGGGCGGCGCGGACGTCGAGGGGGGGTCTCTGATTGCTGGGCGCCCGGCTGGCCAGCCGAATCACTGCCCGGGTCTGGCCGGGTGGGGGACCAGGACCGTTCGGCCCACGGCCAGCGACGAACCGGCGGCGATGCCGGCCACCACCTCGGCAGCACTAGCGACGACCTTGTCCATGCTTCCTGCCTTGGCTATCGACGGTGAGGCGTCGCAGCCGACCGGGTCAGCTGTGGGCCTGGAGGTGGCCACGGATTACGTCGGTGACGGCGTCGGGTGCCTCTGCACTGACCAGGTGCGACGTCTCGGGGATGGACTGGAACGTCGCTCCCTCGATGCCGTCGGCGATCGCTCGGACCATGGGCAGCGGGGTGGCCGGGTCCTCCGCGCCGGCGATCACCAGGGTGGGGGTGGTGATCTCGTGCAGGCGGTCTCGGACGTCGAAGACCGCGATGGCATCGCACGCGGCGGCGTAGCCGTCGGGTGGGGTGTCGCGGAGCATGGTGAGCAGCCGGCCTGCTTCGTCGGGGTGCTGCGCGGCGAACTCCTGGGTGAACCACGCACCGGTCCGCGACGGGATGAGGAACTCGGTGCCCTCGGCGCGGACCTTGGCGGCCCGGACCGGCCAGGACGGTGGGTCGGCGAACTGGGCGGCTGACGCGATCACGGTGAGCGTGCTCAGGCGGGGGGAGGCATTAAGGGCGAGCTCGAGCCCGATCGCACCCCCGACGGACACCCCGGCGTAGTGGAAGGTGCCGACGCCCAGCTGGTCGAGGAGGGCTAGGACGTCGCCGGTGAGGTCGGCCATTGTCGTGGGCCCAACGACGACGGGGCTGCGGCCGTGGCCGCGCAGGTCGAACCGCACGACCCGGAACTGGTCGGACAGGGCTGCGGCTTGGGCGTCGAAGAGATGGAGGTTCGTGCCGAGGGAGGGGCCGAGCACCAGCACGGGTGCGTGTGTGGGGCCGTCGATGACGTGGTGCAGCGTGGCGGTGGTCATGGGTTCCTCGTCGGTGTTGGCTCTGCTGGTGGGGTCGACGGGGTCGGTGCGTCGTCGGGTGTCTGGGCTCCGGACCTGCTGGAGGCGTTGGGCCGGGGGAGTGCGGCGGCCCGGGCGCTGTCGAGGGTGAACCGGTGGTGGTCCCAACCCTGGTTAAGGGGGGCGAAGTAGGAGAAGCGAACCTGCTTGACCTGGTAGCGCCAGCCGTTCGGTGTGCGGGTGAGGGTGTCCTGGTAGCGACCGGCGGCCACGTGCGGGACGCCGTCCACGACACAGGGCTGCCAGAGCAGTGACGTCGTGTGGGCGTCGTCCGCGCCGGGGTGCACCGTGATCTCCAGGTTGGAGATGTGGTGCCAGAAGGTGGTCAGGCCCCCGTCGGCGAGGCCGGAGAAGAACCGCACCAGGTCGGATCGGCCACGGACCATCGATAGGCCGTCGAAGGTGCCGTCCGGGGTGAAGCAGTCGGCGAGCTCGTCCCACTGTCCCTGATCGAGGTACCTGCAGTAGCGGGCGTCGAGTTCGCGGATGGCTTCGCGGTCCTCGAGCACCGCGATCCTGCGCTGGAGGTCGGCCATCGGGTCTGGCGTGGGCGTGTGGCTCACGCGGGCTCGAGGAAGTCCAGGCCGACTGGCCCTGACCACGCCGTGCCCGGTCGTGGGGTGGGGAGGGGGACCAATACCTGACCGCGGTCGGTGACCTGGACGGGCAGCAGCGGCCCGGGCCCGGCGACGGCGCGGGTGACGCGGACTCGGTAGTGGCCGGGGGCCGGGATGGCCGCGGTGGGGTCGCTGGGATGCAGCACGCTGCCGGCAGTCCCGCCCGCGGCGAGCAGGTTGCCTTCCAGGCGGTGGGGTCGGCCGAGCATGTCGGCGGCGCCGAGCACGTCGCCGGCGGCCAGGGCCTGTCGGACCCCGGTGGAGGAGCAGCGAACTCCCGCGTGGGGCTGCAGCGGGGCCGCGGTCACCGTCCAGCCGAGTTCGGGGCCCAGTGCGCGCAGCAGGGCGACGTCCCCTCGTCCTCGGGAGCCGAACCGGAAGTCCTCACCGACCACGATGGACATCGCGTGCAGACCGTCGTCCAGTACGCGGCGGGCGAAGGAGTCGGCGGTCTCCCCGGCGAGATCCTGGTCGAAGGCGAGCACGAGGACCCGGTCGATACCGCTTTCGCCGGCCAGGTCGGCGCGCCGCTGGGGGCTGGTCAGTGCCGAGGTGTCCCGGGCGGGGCCGGCGACTCGGGCGGGGTGGGGGTCGAAGGTCAGCAGGACGACGGGCAGGCCCAACCGGTCGCCGTGTGCGGCTGCGGTGCGCAGCAGCTGTTGGTGGCCGGTGTGCACGCCGTCGAAGACGCCGACGGTGACCACGCACGGGCCCCAGTCGGCGGGGATGTCGTTCAGCCCCCACCACAGATTTGCCGGGGACTTGTCGGCGTCGTGAATAGCCGGGGGGTGCTCGGGGTGGGCGGAGGTCATGGGTTCGGGTTGGCCGACAGCGCCGAGGGGTGCTCGGTGAGGGCGGTGACCTGAACGGTCATGAACGGGAACAGCGGCAGGGACCACAGCAGGTTGTGCATGGCGGTGGAGTCGGGAACGTCGAAGATCGAGATGTTGGAGTACTGGCCCACCACCCGCCACAGGTGAACCCAAGTGCCCTCGCGCTGCAGCTGCAGGGCTCGGGCCTTCTCGGTGGTCACGAGCTCGGTGCGCTCGTCGGGGTCGAGGTCGCGGGGGATGGCGACGTCCATCCGGACGTGGAAGAGCACGATGCCTCCTGGGCGTCGGTCGGCTGGAGGGTCAGGCGCGGGTGAACCGGGCGACCGCGGCGGGGTCGAGGTCCACGCCGAGTCCGGGGCCTTCGGGTAGGTGCAGCTGCCCGTCGCTGTAGCGCAGCGGTTCGGTGAGCAGCCCTTCGCTCATCAGCAGCGGGCCGAACAGCTCGCTGCCGGCGGTGACTGCGGGGGATGCGCAGGCCAGGTGCAGGGAGGCGGTGGTGCCGATTGGGCCCTCGATGGAGGTTCCGCCGTGGCAGGGCACGCCGGCGGCGGCGGCGATGGAGGCGATGGCTGCGGTGCGTCGCAGGCCACCGGACTTGGTGGTCTTCAGGCTGAACACGTCGGCCGCTCGGTGCTTGACCAGGCGGAGGGCGTCGCCGGGGGTCCGCAGGCTCTCATCGGCCATGACGGGGATGGGCAGGGCGGCGTTGATCTCGGCGAGCCATTCGAATTCCGGGCCGGGCACGGGCTGCTCGATCAGCTCGACGCCGGCGTCGGCGAGGTGGGGCAGCCAGCGCAGGGAGGTCTGCAGGTCCCAGCGGGCGTTGATGTCGACCCGCACGCCGGCGCTGCCGCGCAGCTTCTCGGTGACTTCGATGATGCGGGCGACGTCCTGGGCGGGTTCCTGGGCGCCCATCTTCAGCTTGAAGGAGGTGTGCAGGCCGGCGTCGAGCTTGGCCTGGGCTTCGGCGACGACTTCGCTGGCCGATTCGGTGCCCAGCGCCCAGGTGACCGGGATGGCGGTGCGGGCCAGTCCACCCAGCAGGGTGTGGACGGGGACGCCCAGGGCTCGGCCCCAGGCGTCGTGCAGGGCGACCTCGATGGCGGCCTTGGCGTAGAGGTTGTTGGCCACGACGTCGTCCATGGCCTGGTAGATCGCGGCGATGTCGTCGACGCGTCGGCCGATCAGCTGGGGGGTGAGGTAGTTCTCGATGATGACCTGCATGGTCTCCACCGACTCCCCGCCCCACCAGGGGCCGCCGGGGACGACGCCTTCGCCGGTGCCGGTGGCGCCGCCGGCGGTGTGGATGGTGACCAGCAGCAGGGGTTGGGCGGTCATGCCGGTGCGTGCGAAGCGGTGTGGGCGCACGAGGGGCACATCGAGGATGGCGGTGTCGACGCGGTCGATGGTCAGGTCGTGCACGGTGGTCTCCTCAGCGCTGGTGCGGGCACCCGGCCGCATGGCCGGGTGCCCGCGGGTGTCACAGGGTCAATTGCGCTCGAGCACGAAGTCGTAGGTGACCTCACGGGTGCCGTTCCCGGCGTCGGTGGGGTCCAGGATCAGCTCGGGCTTGGTGGCCTCGGCGACGTCGGAGTCCAGGTACTCCCCACCGGCGAAGTACAGCTGCGTGGTCACCGTGCGGTGGCCCTCGGCGCTGACGAGCAGGTGCAGGTGGGCCGGGCGCCAGGGGTGCCAGCCGGCGGCGGAGATGAGCGCTCCGGTCGGGCCGTCGGTGGGCACCTGGTAAGGAGCGGGCTGGATCGTGGCGATCTCGAAGCGGCCCTGGTCGTCGGTGGTAACCACGCCGCGCAGGTTGCCGGAGGGGATGTCGGGGGCGAAGCCGGAGTAGTAGCCCTTCTCGTCGGCCTGCCAGATGTCCAGGACGGCGTGAGGCACTGGCGAGCCGTCGGTGTCGGTGACCTGCCCGCGGAACAACAGCGGGGTGCCCTTCTCGTCGGGGCGGGCCGGCAGCGTGGCCGGGGAGGTCAGCTGCACCTGCTCGGGGAGGTAGTAGGGGCCCAGGATGGTGCCCTTGGTGCCGGTCTGGGTGCGGGCGGCGACCTCCTCGACGGCGTGCTCGACGAATACGTCGAGGAACAGCGGCCACTCCCCGCCGTCGCCGACGTCCATCAGCCACTTCTTGGCGGCCTGGAACTCCGGGTAGGTGACCTCGTGCTCGCTGATGACCTGGTGCACTGCGCCCAGCAGTGCCCGGGCCAGGGTGTCGACCCGGGCGGTGTCGCTGACGGCGCCGGCGCCGGAGTACTGGCTGGTGGAGCGGAAGGACGCGCTGGCCGAGGCGCCGGAGTCCGCGGCGGTGGGGGAGGTGGCGGCGGCGCTGTGGTCGATGGCCGACTGCTCGACGGCGTTGTCGGTGGTGGTCATGGTGCTGGCTCCAGTCGGGAGTGGTGGATGAAGGTCACCCGGTGTCGGTGGCGCTGATGTCCCACTGATGCCGGCGGCCGCCCTGAGGTGGTCGCCGGCACCAAGAGGGTGGTGCGGGCAGTTCTCAGTTGCGGCGGTTCCTGAAGTAGGAGACGTCGTCGTTGCCGATCAGGTCGGGCACGGTCCAGCCGTCCAGGTCATACTCGTTGAGGCAGGCCTCGGCCAGGCCCTTCATCGCCCCGGTGGTGCCTTGGGCCTCGGCGGCGAACAGCAGCTCGGCCTTGACGTTCTCGTGGTTGCCCGAGTAGTTGCGCTCGTACAGCTCGTGGCGGCCACCGAACTCGCTGCCCACCGCGTCCCAGAGGGCCTTCATGACCTTGACCCGGTCGACGGCGTCGTAGCCGTTGGAGCCGCGGACGTACTTGTCCAGGTAGGGCCGAACTTCGGGGGTCTTGAAGTCCATCGAGTGGGAGTTGAGGTAGATCAGCCCGCTGGCGACGTCGGACTCGATGATCTCCTTGATCCGGGGGTAGGCCTGGATCATGAGCATGCGGTAGGTCAGGCCGTAGTCCAGCTTGGGCAGCAGGGCACCGTTCTCCCAGCCGTCGGGGTTACGGGCCATGGCGTCCGCGAGGGCGTAGAAGGTGTTGCGCCAGCCGATGACCTCACCGACCCGGGTCTGCACGCCGCGGAAGTCCTTGCTGCCGGTGATCTCCAGGGCCTTGAGCAGCAACCCGGCGATGAAGTCGATCTTCGTGGCGAGGCGGATGCAGCCGTGGAAGGTGAACCGGGGGATGAATCCGGACACGGGGAAGAAGCCGTTGATCTTCTCGACGTCGCCGTAGAGGAAGACGTTCTCCCACGGGACGAGGACCTTGTCGAAGACGAAGATCGTGTCGTTCTCGTCCATGCGGGAGGACAGCGGGTAGTCGAAGGGGCTGCCCATGACGGCGGCCTGCTGGGTGTAGGAGGTGCGGCAAATGAGCTTCACGCCCGGTGCGTCCATCGGCACTGTGCAGATGACGGCGAACTCCTTCTTCTTGATCGGGAGTCCGTAGTGGGCGATGAAGTTGTAGTTGGTGATCGCCGAGCCGGTGGCCACGACCTTGGCGCCGGAGACGATGAGGCCAGCGTCGGTCTCCTTCTCCACGCGCATGAACACATCGCCGACCTCGTCGGGGGACATGTTGCGGTCCACCGGGGGGTTGATGATGGCGTGGTTCCAGTAGAGGACCTTCTCCTGGGACTCCTTGTACCAGCGCTTCGCGTTGTCCTCGAAAGGCGCGTAGAACTCGCTGTTGGCACCCAGGGTGCCCAGGAAGCTGGCCTTGTAGTCGGGGCTGCGGCCCATCCACCCGTAGCTCATCCGGGCCCAGCCCTCGATGGCGTCACGGTCGGCGAGCAGGTCCTCCACCGAGTGCGGGCTGCGGAAGAAGGGGTGGGTGACCCCGCCATTGCCGGTGTCGGTGGGGACGATGAGCTTTTGGTTCTGCGTCGGGTCGTGCAGGGCGTCGTACAGCCGGGCGGTCATCCGCACCGGGTTGCGGAACGCGGGGTGGGTGGTGACGTCCTTGACCCGCTCGCCGTAGATCCACACCTCGCGGTCGTCCTTAAGGCTCTCGACGTACTCGTCACCGGTCATCGGCCGGGTGGCGGTTGGCTTGTCGAGATCGATGGCGCCCGTGGTCGGGGCGATCGGGCGGTCTTCCTGCAGCGTCACGAGGGAACCCTTCTTCGTCGGTGGAGACGGGTGTTCGGTCTTCCAGTGGGGTGGTGCTCGTGCTGAGCGCTTCCGGTCGGGGGACCGGTCGCGCCTCGTTCTCGATGGCCAGCCGTTGCGGCTGGCAGATCAGGAGGCGACTCGGTCGCGGTGCGCCGGGAGGGCGGTGAAGGTGGTGGCCGCGTCGAACCAGCCACTCTCGGGAGAGTCGAGGGAGGCGCCCCAATGCGCGCTGATGCGGGGCTGGCCCAGCTCGCGGAACTTGCCGCCGAAGAACAGCAGAGGATCCCGGTCGCTGACGTCGATGCCGGTGACCTCGCCGATGACGATGAGGTGGTCGCCGCCGTCGTAGGTGCGCCACGGCTGGCAGGAGATGGTGGCCGCGTTGCCGAGAAGGACCGGGCTCGTCGGCCCCTGCGCCCATTCGGGTGCGGGGTCGGCCGGTCGGCCGGCGAAGTGCCAGGCCACGTCGACCTGGTCGGTGGACAGGACGTTGACCGCGAACGGCGCGCCCTCCAGGTAGGCGCATGCCTTCGACTGGCGGGTCAGCGTCACCTGGCACAGCGCCGGCTCCAGGGACACCGCCGTGAAGGCGTTCACGGTGGCCCCGTGCGGTACGCCGTCGTCCTTGGCGCAGGTCACGACGGTGACACCGGTGGCGAACTTGCCGAACGCGTTCCGGATGGCTCTGGGCTCCATTGCTCGCTCCCTACGTACGCTATGCGTACATGCTGCACGCCTTGCGTCGTGGAAGGGAGTGTGCCGCCGGTCACCAGACCCGTCAAGCACTTCCTGCCCAACTCGTACGAAAGACTGCGGACATGGCGGTGAAGGACCCTGATGAACAGGTGACCGGAACGACGGGCGCGGTGGGCTCGGACCGGGACTACGTCCAGTCCCTGGACCGCGGCTTGGCGCTGCTGTTGGCGTTTGATGGGGACCACCCCGACCCCACCCTGGCCGAGCTAGCCCAGCTGACCGGATTCTCCCGCCCGGCGGTCCGTCGGTTCCTGATCACCCTCGAGCGGCTGGGCTACGTGCGAGCCCACGGCGGTCGGTTCTCCCTCACCCCTCGCGTCCTGCTGATCGGGCAGCACTACACCGAATCCCATGCGCTCATCGGCGTCGCACAGCCCCACCTGCTTCAGCTGGCCGAGCGCACCGGCGAGTCAGCGTCGTTGGCGGTCCTGGACAACGCGGAAGTGGTCTACGTCGGCCGGGTACCGGTCCGGCGGATCATGAGCATCAACGTCCAGGTCGGCACGCGAATCCCAGCGCATGCGACGTCGATGGGTCGGGTGCTGCTCGCGTGGTCACCTGCGGCCGTGGTCGATGACGTACTCACCCGGCGACCTCCAGTAGCCCTCACGGCGAACACGATCACCGGCGGCATCGCCATCCGGGACGCGCTGCACCTGGTCCGGGAGCAGGGGTGGTCCATCGTGAGCGAAGAACTGGAGCCCGGTCTGCTCTCAGCATCTGCCCCCGTGCGTGACCGCAGCGGCACCGTCGTGGCCGCGCTGGCCACATCGACCTCGACGGGGCGCTCGAACCCTGACGAGCTCCAGCGCGAGGTCATCCCACTCCTCTTGGAGACCGCGAGCCGGATCAGCAGCGAGCTCGGCTTCGGGCCAGCTCAAACTCGGCCGACCGCTTACGAGGGCTTCTACTGATCCGGGCCGCGACCAGGATTCGCTCGACCGCCCCGCCGCCGGTCAGCTGACCCGCTCGAACACCGCCGCCAGGCCCTGCCCGCCGCCGATGCACATCGTCTCCAGCGCGTAGCGGCCCTCCCGGCGGCGCAGCTCGTGCGCCATCGTGGCCAGGATCCGGGCGCCGGTGGCGCCCACCGGGTGGCCCAGCGAGATGCCCGACCCGTTGACGTTCACCCGCTCCCGGTCGGCGTCGGTGAGCTGCCCCGACGACTCCCACGCCGCCAGGCAGGCCAGCACCTGGCTGGCGAAGGCCTCGTTGAGCTCGACCAGGTCCATGTCGGCCAGCGTCAGGCCGGTGCGGGCCAGCGCCGCGGCGACCGCGGGCACCGGGCCGATGCCCATCGTCTCCGGCGCCACCCCGGCCACGGCCCAGCCGCGCAGCGTCAGGAACGGGTCCCAGCCGCGGCGGTCGGCCTCGGCGCGGGTGGTGACCAGGCACATCGCGGCGCCGTCGTTCTGGCCCGAGGCGTTGCCGGCGGTCACGGTGGCCGCGGGGTCGACCCGGGCCATCACCGGGCGCAGCGCGGCCAGGTCCTCCATCGTCGTCCCCGGCCGGGGGTGCTCGTCCTCGGTCACGGTGCGGGCCGGCGCCTTCCGGGTGCCGGGCACCTCGACGCCGACCACCTCGTCGGCGAACCGGCCCTCGGCGACGGCCGCACCCGCCCGCTGCTGGGAGCGCAGCGCCCAGGCGTCCTGCGACAACCGGTCCACGTCGTGGTCGCGGCGTACGTTCTCCGCGGTCTCCAGCATGCCGCCGGGGACCGGGTGGTGGAGGCCGCCGGCGGTCTCGCGGGCCCGGGCCAACCGGTCGTGCAGCATCGTGCCGTCGCCGCGGACGCCGGTGCGCAGGCCCAGCGCGTAGTGCTCGACCTGGCTCATCGACTCCACGCCGCCGGCCACCACCGTGGCCGCCGCGCCGGTGGCCACCTGCATGCAGGCGTAGAGCACCGCCTGCAGCCCCGACCCGCAGCGCCGGTCGACCTGCAGCCCGGGCACACCGGTGCCCAGGCCGGCGTCCAGCGCCGCGATGCGGCCGATGGCCGGGGCCTCGCCGTTGGGGTAGCACTGCCCGAGCACGACGTCGTCCACGTCGCCCTCCCCGAGCCCGTTGCGGGCGGCGAGCTCGCGCAGCACGGTGGCGGCGAGCGAGGCGGCGGTCAGCCCGGCGAACACGCCGCCGAAGCGGCCGACCGGGGTGCGCAGCGGAGAGCAGATGACGACGTCGTCGAGACTCATGACCGGAGATGGTGCGCTACGGCTGTTGCGTGGCTGCGGTCAGCCGGGGTCTGCAGCCCAAGGTCGGCCCGGCCCTAGCGTGTCCGCTGACCAACATCAGCGTGCTGCCGCGATCCTTAAACCCCCGTTTGTGAGCCGCTGGACGGATGTTCGGATGACTCCGACAAACCGCAGCTCAGGACGCCCAGGCGGTGACCGAAACCCGTTCCGGAATCAACGGACCACAAACCCATCTCGCGTGAGTTGTGAAACGACAACGCTGTGGCCTCTGCCGGCCTTCGAAGCGGCGGAGATGGTGACGGACTCCGCGGAGTAGCGGGGTGGCCACGAGCGACGGGGAGCGGGTGCCGCTGGCCGAGGTCAGGGATGAACTCACCGCAAGACCGGAGCGCCGTGGTCGATCTCGGTGCTCGGTGGCTGGCTGACGTCCGTGGCCGGCGGTTGCGACCACATTGGTGGGGGGCAGACGGCTTGGCGCATCCGGGTGGGGGACTACCGAGCGATCTACGACGTCCTAGACGAGGCGCTCGTCGTGACCGTCGTACGAGCAGGGCATCGCCGGGAGATCCACGACCGATAGCTGGCCATGTCCACCGGTGTAGCAACCGGTGTAGCAACGCGGGACGGACGACGACCGTCCGTCGCGGATGACCACGAACGCCGAACCGCGCTGACCAGCGCAAACAGCACGTGGGCGGACAGCGGCGAACCCCACCGAGCAAGCTGGGGGTCAAGGGGTCGCAGGTTCAAATCCTGTCAGCCCGACAGAGAACGCGCGGCAGGCGGGTCGTCCGACTAGGACGGCCCGCCTGTTGCGTCTCCACGGCCACCGGGTGTCGAGGCCTCCTGGATCTGCTGTTCGCCCCGGCGGCTTCCTGGCCAACCCGAACGGCGGCACAGACGCCGCTACGCTGGTCCAGGACATCGAACGGGACGTCGTGCCGCACCTCGAGGGTTCGGACCATCCGGCTTCGGCCAACCACACCACGGTGACCTTCGACGACCAGGACGGCAGCGTGGGGGAGAACCACAGCTCGTCCAACGGGCACTCCCAAGCCGCTGCAGCTCTGGACCAGAGCACCGATCCTTCGGTCACCGCCTACCTGAACAGTGCCTCAGCCTTCTTCCCCGGCTCCGACGCCGAACCAGCCGTGCAGGCCCACGAACTGGACCGCCGATGACCCCGCCCCCGCACGTCGGCGCCCCCAGCTCCCGCCCCCGCGTGGGCCGTCGAGGCCTGTGCCCCGCCCTGGGAGTGGCTGGTCTGTGCGTGGTGGCGCTGCTGTCGGGCTGCGCGTCGTCCCGTTCCGCCGGTGACGACGACACCGGTGCCGTCGCCGTCGAGGAGGCGGCCGACCTGCCGGAGCAGTTCGAGCAGCTGCCCGGGGTCACGTCGGCGTCGGTGGAGTTCCAGGACGACATCACCGTCCAGGCGCAGCTGCAGGCCGACGTCACCGACCGGTGGGGGGAGCGGCCCTGACCTCCCCAGACACCGGTGTGGTGGGCGTGTCCTCCGTGGCCGTCGTCCCCGTCCTCTCCCTCGTGGCCCAGGAGGCCGACGTGCACGTGCTCATCGCCCCCGACTCGTTCAAGGAGAGCCTCACGAGCCCTGAGGCCGCCGCCGCGATGCAGGAGGGCTGGCTGCGCGGGGCCCCCGGCAGCACCTGCCGGACGGCGCCGCTCGCCGACGGCGGGGAAGGCACGGTGCAGGCCCTGGTCGCCGCGACCGGTGGACGCACCGAGCGCTGCGAGGTCACCGGGCCGCTCGGTGAGCCCGTCAGCGCCGAGTTCGGGGTCCTCGGCGGTCCCGGGCCGCGCTCCGCCGTCGTCGAGGTGGCGGCGGCCTCCGGCCTCGCCCTGGTGCCGCGGCACCGCCGGGACGCACTGCGCGCGACGTCCACCGGGACCGGCGAGCTCATCGCCGCCGCGCTCGACCTCGGCGTGGACCGGGTCGTGCTGGGGCTCGGCGGCAGCGCCACGACCGACGGCGGCGCCGGGATGCTCCGTGCACTGGGTGCCCGCCTGCTCGACGAGCGGGGCGAGGAGGTCCACGGCGGCGGCGGTGACCTGGGGCGGGTCGTCGGCGTCGACACGTCCGGGCTCCACCCGGGGCTGGCCACCTGCGAGGTGGTCGCGGCCTGCGACGTGGACAACCCGCTGTGCGGTCCGCGCGGCGCCGCCGCCGTCTACGGTCCGCAGAAGGGAGCCGACGGCGACGCCGTCGCACTGCTCGACGGGCACCTGGCGAGCTTCGCCCGGGTGGTCGCGGCCCAGCTCCCCGACGCCGACCCGGACGCCCCGGGCACGGGCGCAGCCGGGGGCATCGGCTTCGCGGTGCTCACCCTGCTCGGCGGATCCCTGCGGCCAGGCTTCGAGCTCGTCTCCGAGGCCGTCGGGCTGGGCCGCCTGGTGGACGAGGCCGACCTGGTCCTCACGGGGGAGGGCCGGCTGGACGCGCAGTCACTGGCGGGCAAGACCCCGGTGGGCGTGCTGCGCCTGGCGCGCGCCCGCGGCGTGCCGGTGATCGCGATCGGCGGCTCGCTCGGCGACGACGTCGACCAGCTCGTCGACGCGGGCATGACCGCCGTGGTGAGCTGCATCCCCGGCGTCGTCGACCACCAGCAGGCGATGGCCGGTGCCTATGCCAACGTCGCGCGGACGACCGCTGCGCTCGCCGCGGTGTGGGTGGCTGCGCGTCGGTCCGGCGAACGCTGACCCGAGCCGCGAGCGGCAGCCGGCAAGGCATCCTCGAGCTACGGCGACCCTGTCCACGCGCTCGCCGTCGGCAACCACGAGGCCTGGTCCAGCATCCCGTCGGGGGCGGGCAGCGCTGACCGTCGAGCGGCTGCCGATCTCGGCGGGGAGGTCCCCCGGCGTGGGCGGTCGGGACGACGCCCTCAGGGCCGCGCCGCTTCGGCGGTGGGGTCGTTGAGGGCGCCGCAGCGGCGGCACCGCAGTCGCGGGGTCGAGCTCGGCAGGAGGGTGGGGACGTGGTCCCGGGCCAGCACCAGGTCGCAGCGGCCGCACGCCAGGTCGTGGCCCGGGTGCGGGCCGCGGGGGAGCGAGGTGCGCACCCCGCGCGCTGGGTGCGCCGAGGGGTCGGCCGAGGTTGGGTGGGTGACGAGGCGGTGGCGGGTGCCGGCGAGCTCGGGCACGGTCGAGGTGCCGGATCCGGGTGTGATGGGCTCGTCGAGCGGGCGCCCGGTCAGGTCGGTCGGCCGCCGGGAGAGCGGCGCAGGGTCCACCGGGGCCGGGTGCCCGGCGAGCACCGCCGTGGCGGCGCGTTCGAGGTCCTGCCCGGAGGCGAATGCCCGGGCGCGCAGCTGGGCCAGGGCGTCGCTGCTGGTGAGACCGTCCCGCATGCGCAGGCACCCGACGGCCTGCCACACGGTCAGGCGGTCCTGGACGGCCGGGGTGTCCAACCACGTCGCCAGGCCCGCATCCCGGTCCTCCGGCCCGGTGCTGTCGCCGAGGTCGGCGGCGGTGACCGTCTCCAGGGCTGCGGCCCACTCGGCCAGCGCTCCCGGCGACACCGACCGGGCCCCGTCCCCATCGCGCCAGTACAGGTCGACGGCGAGCGCCGCGGTGGTCGCACCGCGCAGGGGCACGGCCACGACCGACCGGAACGGGGTGTGCGCGGCGAGCTCCACCCAGTAGACCGGCCACCGCCGGGCCAGGTCGGCGGCGGTGGCGACGACCAGCGACCGGGACCGGTGGGCCTGCAGGCACGGTCCGTCGCCGAGGGTGAACTGCAGGAGCTCGGCGGCCTGGCTGTCGGCGTCGCTGCACCCGACCGGCATCCGCTGGTCGGTCCCGAACGAGACGGTCACGCCGGCCCCGTCCACGGGCAGCACGTCCAGGCAGGCGGCCGCGAGCAGGTCGGGGACGTGGTCGTCGTCCGAACGGCCTGCGAGCGCGGTGGCCAGGCGGTCGGCGAGGCTCGGGGAGGACATCTGCGGAGGACACCACCGGGTGGGTCGTGGCGGCGTGCGCGGGGACGTCCTCGGTGGGTACGCGCCCGGCCGGCGCCGGTTCGTGGGCCCGGGGTCGGACCCGTACGTGCTCCTGTTGCCGCGTCGCGCGCGGATCATGCATGCAGGATCGTGCGGCCGGGCCCGGCGGGACCGCGCGGGCACGGGCGAGGTCAGGCGCGGGGGTCCGGGGCCGGGGGCAGGCCGTCGGGGACGCGATTGGGCCCGGCCTCCGGTGGGCGGGGTCGGTCCTGGGGGTGCAGCCGGACGGCGACCAGGGCGATGTCGTCGTCGGGGTGGCCGTCGACCATGCGGCCCAGGACCGAGTCGACCAGGTCGGCGAGGTCCTCCCGGGCGTGGTCGGCGAGGACCTGGAGCAGCCGGTCGGTCCCGGCGTCGAGGTCCTGGTCGCGCCGCTCGACGAGGCCGTCGGTGTGGAGCAGCACCGTCGCGTCGCGGGCCAGCAGGGTGACGTGCTCGTGCCGGACGCTGACGGCGTCGACACCCAGCAGCAGGTCGGCGCGCGCGGCGGTCAGGGTGCGCACGGTGCCGTCGGGGTCCACGACGACGGGCGGCGGGTGCCCGGCGTTGGCCCACACCATCCGGGTCACACCGCGCTCGACCTCGTCGGCGTCCTGCTCGAACCGGGCGACCGCGGCGGTGACCAGACTGGTGATCCCCAGCAGCTGCATGGAGCTGTCCAGCCCCCGGAGCACCTCGGCCGGCCCGGCGTCGGAGTAGGTGGCGATGCCGCGCAGCAGACCCCGCAGCTGACCCATCGTGGCGGCCGCGTCGGTGTCGTGGCCGGCGACGTCGCCGATCACCAGCATCGTCGTCCCGCCGGGCTGGAAGAACGCGTCGTACCAGTCGCCACCGACCTGGGCGGCGTGCGAGGACGGCAGGTAGCGGACGACGACCTCGGCGTGGTCGGGCTCGGGCGGCTCGGTGAGCAGGCTGCGCTGCAGGATCTCGGCCACGGCCCGGCTGCTGGCCGCGCGTCGCCGCTCGGCCTGCAGGTCGTGCACCCGGGTCAAGGCCTGGGCGCACTGGGTGGCGAAGGCCTGGGCGGTCTCCACCTCGTCCGGGGTGAGCTGCCGTTCGCGGCGCCAGCTGGCCACCAGGGCGCCCAGCACCCGACCGCCGCTGCGCAGGGGGACGGCGAGCCAGGCCAGCTGACCGGTCAGGTCGTAGGTGGTGGCCATCCCCGGCGACCAGGCCAACCCGTCGGCCCGGGTGCCCAGGGCGAGCGGCTGGTCGTGCTCGACGACCCAGGCAGCCGGCGCCGTGCTGGACAGCGGGACCTGGCGGAACTCGCGCTGCGCCGGCTCGCCCAGCGACGGGCTCAGGGACAGCCGGAGCACGCCTGCGTCGTCGTCGCGCATGGCCAGGGCCCCGCCGTCGGCGCCCAGCGCGGTCAGGCCGGTACCGGTGACGATGTGGGCGACGTCGTCGACGGTGGTGGCGGCGCTGAGCTGCAGGGTGACCTCGGCCAGCGCCGCCAGCCGCGTGGTGGCCGCCTCCCGCGCTGCCAGTGCCGACCGGAGCTCGTGGGTGCGGCCGAAGAGGTCGGCCTCGAGCTGGTCGATGCGCTGCCAGGTGGTCCGCCCCCCGGTGATCGCCTGCTCGCGTTCGGCGACGAACCGGGTGACGTCCTCGACCCGTTGCAGGACCCACGCCGACCCGCCGGCCACGTCGGGCACCGGCGCACTGATCAGCGACCAGACCCGTTGGGCGTCCGTACCGGTCACCGGGTCGTACACGTCGTACCGGAAGAGCGGCAGCTGGTGGGGCAGGCCGGTGTCGCGGGCCTGCTCGAAGGACTGCTGCAGCGGATTGCTGCCGGCCTCGTCCAGCGCCGAGGACGCCGGCGGGAAGGCGTCGAAGACGTACCGGCCGACGAGGTCGTCGCGTTCGCGGCCGAGCAGGTGCAGGTAGGCGGCGTTGGCCTCCCGGATCACCAGGTCGGGCGACATCAGCAGGTAGGCGGTGGGCAGGGACTCGAAGACGGCTGCGAAGTCCAGCTCGACGGACATCGGGATCTCCTCGTCGTCGGCGACTCGTACGGCTGCCCGGGGGGCTCGGCGGCCCGGCGCGGGCGCCGGGTCCGGGCAGCGGCACCGGACAGGAGGTGGCGCCGATCTCGTCTGCACCGCTCACGACCTCAGCACATGGTGCAGGTAGGTCGCGCACGATCCGAGGCGGCGCCCTCCAGGGCCGGTCCCTACCGCTCTCGCTCGGCGCGGATGGTCACCGTCGTCCCCTCGGCGCCGGGCAGCACGCTCACCTCGCCCACGGCGGCCATGAGGGTCGAGCCCCGGCCCCGGTCCATGCTCGACACCCGTTCTCGCCACTGACCCGTGTCGGTGACCGTGGCGACGACGACGTCCTCGTCGACGACGATGCGCAGGTCGACCACCGGCTCGGTGGGGCGCTGGGCGTGCTCGACGGCGTTGGTTACCGCCTCGCCGACGGCGACCAGCAGGTCGTAGGCCTGGTCCTCGTGGATCCGAGCCGCCTCCAGGACCGGACGCAGGGCGGCGCGTGCCCGGGCGGGCGCGCGGTCGGTCGCGGCCAGCCGCCAGTGCCCGCTGTGCCCGGTACCCGTCGTCCCGGTGCCTGACGTCCCGGTGCCCGTCGTTCCCATCCCCGTCGTCCCGGTGCCCGTCGGGGGGCCGTCCGTCGTCCCGGTGCCCGTCGGGGGACCGTCCGACGTCCCGGCGGCCGGGCCGCCGAGGTCACCGGCCGCTGCCGGCGTCGCGGCCCGCGCCGGCGCCGGGGGAGGGGCAGGGGCGGTCTGGACCCCGCGGCCGAGGGCCCGCCGATGCGGCCGGGACGCGAGCGCGGTCACGCGGGCGACCAGCTCCGCGGACCGGAACGGCTTGGCCAGGTGGTCGTCGGCGCCGGCGTCCAGGGTCTCGACGGCGGCCTCCTGGCCGGCGCGGGCGGTGAGGACCAGCACCGGGACGTCGGCGGTGGCGGGGTCGGCACGCAGCCGGCGCAGCAGGTCGAAGCCGTCCACCCGCGGCATCATCACGTCGGTCACGAGGACGTCGGGGGCGGCGCCGGCGGCCAGGGCCAGCGCCTGCTCGCCGTCGGCGGCGGCCAGCACCCGGAACCGCGGGGACAGCAGCCGCGCGAGGTAGTCGCGCATGTCGGCGTTGTCGTCGACCACGAGCACCGACCCGCGGTCGTCCCCGGCGGGCGCCGGGCCGACCGGGGCGGTCAGGTCGCGTTCCCAGGCCGCGGCGGTGCCGCGGGCCGCCGCCGACGGCGCCCGGCCCTCGGCCGCGAACCCCGCGGCGGGGAGGTCGACCCGCGCGGTGAAGGTGCTGCCTCGGCCCGGGGCGCTGTCCACGGTGACCTCGCCGCCCAGCAGCTGCACCAGGTCGCGGACCAGGCTCAGCCCGATGCCGGTGCCCTCCCGCGTGCGCGCGCGGGCGTCGAGGACGCGGTGGAACCGGTCGAAGACGCGGGCCTGCTCGGCGGCGGGGATGCCGATGCCGGTGTCGCGGACGGTCAGCTCGAGGGGCAGGGGGCCGGTGCCGGGGACCTCGCCGACGGTCCGCAGGACCACGTCGATGTGCCCGACGAAGGTGTACTTGACCGCGTTGGCCACGAGGTTCAGCACGACCTTCTCCCAGATCCGGGGGTCGACGAGCACCGGTGCCGGCAGCGGTGGGCAGTCGACGTGCAGGGACAGCCCGGCGCGCTCGGCGGCGGCCCGCAGCACGCCGGCCAGCTCGGCGGTGAACGCGGCGAGGTCCACCGGCTGCGGGGCCTGCACGACGGCACCGGCCTCGAGCCGGACGACGTCCATCACGTCGTCGACGAGCCGCTCGAGCCGCTGCCCGTTGCGCAGCGCGAGGGCCAGGCCGTCGCGGGTGGTGCCGGTCAACCCGGCCCCGGGGTCGGCCAGGACGTCCTCCAGCGGACCCAGCAGCAGGGTGAGGGGGGTGCGCAGCTCGTGGCTGATGTCGGAGAAGAACGCGGTCTTGGCGCGGTCGAGCTCGGCGAGGGCCTCGGCCCGGTGCCGCTCGGCGGCGAGGGCCTCGCTGACCGCGAGGGCCGCGGCGAACTGGCTGGCCACCAGGGACAGGTGGTCCCGCAGGTCCTCGTCGAGCCGGCGGGCCGGGGTCACGGCCAGCAGCAGGGCGCCGGTCGGTCCGTCGCCGCCGGGGGTGTGCAGGGGGAGGACGACGGCGTCGCGGACCGGGTCGCCCCACAGTCCACCCGTGAGGCCCAGCGCGGACACGTCGGTGGGCAGGTCGGCCCACGCGGCCTCCTCGGGCAGCGCCCCGGCGGGGCAGCCGACCGTGGCGATCCGGCGCAGCCGCCCCCCGCGGGTCAGCCAGACACCGGCGAACGGGACGTCGAGGGCGTCGACGGCCAGGGCGGCGCACAACCGGGCCGCGGTGACCTCGTCGTCGGCCAGCTCGTGGCCGGCCTCGGTGAGCGCGCGCAGCACCGCCTGCCGGCGCTCGGCGACGACCTCGGCGGTGACCTCGGTGCACACCGCGTGCATGCCGGCGACCGCGCCGTCGTCGCCGAAGGCGGGCGCGTGGGAGACGGTGAAGTAGGTCTCCTCGCGGTACCCGTCGCGCTCCAGCAGCAGCGGGAGCCGCGGCAGCCAGGAGGCCTCCCGGGTGGTCATCGCCTGCTCCACGGGGCCCGACAGCGCGTCCCACCCCTCGGCCAGCGTGTCGCGGATGTCGTGCCCGATGGCCGGGTGCTTCGCGCCGATGAGGGGTGCGTACGCGTCGTTGTAGAACTGCAGGAACCCCGGCCCCCAGGTCAGCACCATGGGGAACCGGGAGGCCAGCACCGTGCGGACGGCGAACCGCAGGCTGGCCGGCCAGGTCTCGACGGCGCCGACCCCGGTCGCCGCCCAGTCCAGTCCGGCCATCAGCCGACCTGCCTCACCGCCACCGTCGAACAGCGGGTGGGCCGGGGCCGCAGCACCGCTCACCGGGCGGCGGGGACGGGTGGGCGCCGCGGGGCGGCGCAGCTCTCACCCCGACGGGCAGTGCGGTACCCGGGCATGCGCGTGCGGAGCTCCTCCAGCCGACCCGACGACTGGTTGCATCGGGCGTTCAGCTTGTCATGATCACCCCGTGCAGCGCCCTCCGCACGGGGGAGGTGCGCAGTCAGTCCAGCAGGGGGCCGAGCTGCTCGGCGGTGCTGCGGGCGAGGTCGAGGTGCTCCACCGGGGCGGCCCCCCGGGCCGAGCTGACGGCCAGCGCGGCGACCAGCTGACCGGCGGTGCCGCGCACCGGGACGGCGAGGCAGCCGACGCCCTCGTGCAGCTGGCCGCTCTGCCCCGCCCACCCCTGCGCCCGCACCCGGGCCAGGCAGGCGTCCACCTGCTCGCCCCGCGACGGGGTCTCCCGGGTGAGCGCCAGGAGCCGGTCGGGGTGGTGGACGACGGCCCGCCAGTCGTCGGCCTCGGCGAGCACCAGGTGGCCCACGGCCGAGGCGTGCAGGTGGGTCTCCACGAGCGAGGGGTCGGCCAGGGGCAGGTCGGGGTCGACGTCCACCACCCGCGCCACCGGGCCGGCGACCAGCGCCAGGTGCACCCCGGCCCGCATCCGGCCGCGCAGGTCGGCGAGCACGCGCCGCGCCGCGGTCGGCACGCGGGCGGGGGCGATGACCCCCGCGAGGCCGGCGACCTTCGCGCCCAGCGCGAACCCGTGCAGGTCGGGCAACCGCACCAGGTACTCCTCGCCGACGAGGAGGTTCAGCAGGCGGTAGGTGGTGGCCGGCGGCAGGCCGAGGGCGTCGGCGACCTCCTTGGCGGTGACCCCGGCGCCGGCGCGGGCGACCTCCTGGAGCACCGCCAGGGCGGAGCGCACCGCCTGCGGCTGCCGGCCGGTGACCCCCCGGTCGACCCCGGTCACCGGCGCACGCCCTGCCCGGGCAGCAGCGAGCCCGCCGTCGCCTGGTCGTAGACGCCCACCCGGGCGAGGGTCTCCGGGGAGCGCCTGCGGAGGACCAGCCACAGCACCGGGCCGGGCAGCCAGGCGACGACGAAGACGACGACCATCGCCCCGCTGCCCGACCAGGACGCCCCGGCGACGGCGACCACCAGCACGACCGCCGACAGGGCGGCGGCCAGCGTGCCGGCGACCAGGGTGGGCCGGGTGAGCTCGCCGATGCGGTGCAGGAAGACCGGCATGGCCGCGGCGGCGAGGACGTAGGCGAGCACGTACCCGAGCGCGGACACGGTCAGCGACCCGGCGAGCACGTCGCGGGCGCGGACGCCGCTGGCCAGGGCGACGGCGGGGACGACGACCAGCAGGGGCGATGCCCAGGCCAGTGCCACGGCAGGGGTGGCGAACCGGGGGTGGGTGCGGCCCAGCGGCGCGGGCAGCACGCCCTCGCGGGACATCGAGAACAGCACCCGGGCCAGGGCGTTGATCGACCCCGTGACGCAGGCGAAGAAGGACAGCGCGATCCCGGCGTCCAGCAACCGGGGGAGCACCCCGAGTCCGTCTGCGTCGGCGAGCTGGGCGATCGGCACGTCCCCCGTGAGCACCTCCACCGGCGCGGCGCGCAGCAGCACCACCTGGGCGACCCCGGCGGCGACGAACAGCAACCCGGTCACCACCGGCGTCCAGAACACCGCCCGCGGCACCGCGACCAGGGGCCGCCGGGCCTCCACGCCGAGCGTGGCCGCGCTCTCGAAGCCCATGAAGGCGGCGACGGCGAGCACCAGCCCGGTGGCCACGCCGCCGGCCGAGACCGGTCCGTCGACGACGGCGGCGCCGGTGCCCGACCCGCCGTCGTGCGCGGCGAGCAGCACCAGGAGGACGGCGACCACCACGCCGACGGAGACGACCTCGAGCGCCAGCGCCACCCGGGCCGAGAGCCGGATGCCGCGCACCGTGGTCAGCGTCGCGAGCAGGCCCACGGAGACGGCCACCAGAGCGACCGCGGGCCCCGGCGGGTCCAGGCCGGTGAACGAGACGAGGTAGGCGACCGACCCGACCAGCGCCGAGACCGCGATCCCGGCGTAGCCGACCACCAGCGCCCACCCCGCCAGCAGGGCGGCGCCGGGTCCCAGGCCCTTGGCCGTGTAGCTGTAGACCCCGCCGACGGCGGCCATGCGGCGGGCGAAGGCCGTGAGGCACCAGCCGACGAGCACCACGAGGGCGGTGCCCCCGACCAGGACCGGCAGCGTGGCGGCCCCGGCCTGCGCCATGACGAACGGCGGGACGGCGACCACCGCGGCCGACGGCGCGAGCGCGCTCACCGACTGGGCGAGCACCTCGACCATGCTCAGCCCGCGCCGGCGCAGCCCGGCCACCGGGGAGCGCAAGGGCAGCTGGTCGATGCGCACGGTCCTCCTCGACGGCACGGGTGGGTGGTCGGGCACTGTAGCCAGCGGGCCGGGTGGGCAGGTGTCCGGCAGCGTGTCCACGAATGAGAATCGCGGCCCCCGCCGTCCCGTTCGGTGTCACGGGGATGTTGCGCGAACATGACGGTTGTGTAACCGGCGTCACTCCGGGAGGGTCCACAGTCGGCGACCACCACCCGCCGCCGACCTCCAGGAGCCCCCGTGGCCACCGTCTCGGAACCCGCAGCACCCGCACCCGAGGGGCACCGGCTCTCCGGCCGCCTCGGCGTCGGCGCCATCGTCTTCATGGTGGTCGCCGCCGCGGCCCCGCTCACCGTCGTCGCCGGCACCGTGCCCATCGGCATCGCGGCCGGCAACGGCCCGGGCTACCCGGCCACCTACCTGGTGTCGGCCGTGGTGCTGGCGTTCTTCGCCGTCGGCTTCACCGCGATGACCCGGCACGTGCCGAACGCCGGTGCCTTCTACTCCTACGTCGGCGTGGGCCTGGGCCGCGGCTGGGGTCTGGGCAGCGCGCTGGTCGCCCTGGTCAGCTACGTGACCGTGCAGGGTGCCGTGCTCGGGTACATCGGCTTCGCGCTCGGCGGGCTGGTCGAGGGCTACGGCGGGCCGGCGCTGCCCTGGTGGCTGTGGACCTTCGTCGTCCTGGCGATCACCGCCGTCCTCGGGTTCCGGCACATCGAGCTGTCCAGCAAGGTGCTCGGCGTCCTGCTCGTCGCCGAGGTCGGCATCGTGCTGGTCCTCGACGCCGTCGTGATCGGCAAGGGCGGCTCGGACGAGGGCCTGTCGACGGCGTTCCTCACCCCCTCCGAGGTGCTGTCGGGCGCCCCCGGCCTCGGGTTGATGTTCGCCGTCGCCGGGTTCATCGGCTTCGAGGCCACCGCGATCTTCCGTGACGAGGCCCGCGACCCCGACCGCACCATCCCGCGCGCCACCTACGCCGCGCTGGCCATCATCGGCGTCTTCTACACGTTGTCGGCCTGGGCGGTCGTCAGCGCGTGGGGCGACAGCTCGGTCGTGGCCGAGGCCGCGGCCGACCCCGGGAACATGGTGGCCACCACCGCGCAGCGCTACCTCGGGACGGCGGCCGCCGACGTCATCCAGGTGCTGCTGGTGACCAGCCTGTTCGCCGCGGTGCTGAGCTTCCACAACGTGCTGAGCCGCTACTTCTTCTCCCTCGGCAACACCGGTGTCGTCCCGGCCGCGTGCGGCCGCAGCCACGCCCGGCACGCCTCGCCGCACGTCGCCTCCCTGGTCACCAGCGGCATCGGCGTGCTCCTCATGGCGGTCAGCGCCGTCGCCGGCCTGGACCCGGTGCTGGAGGTGTTCACCTGGCTGGCCGGCATCGCCAGCGTCGGCATCGTCGGGTTGATGCTGCTGGCCTGCATCGCCGTCCTGGTGTTCTTCCGGCGCACCGGGGTCGACCGCCGGCCCTGGCAGACCCTCGTCGCCCCCGGCCTGGGCGTGCTCGGCCTGGCCGGGGTGCTGGTGCTGCTCGTGGAGAACCTGCCGCTGCTCATGGGTGGCTCCACCGCGCTGGGCATCGGCGCCGGCGTGCTGCTCCTGCTCGCCCTCGGCGGCGGGTTCGTGCTCGCCGCCGCCCGCCCGTCCGCCGCCCGCGACCTCGTCCGTGCCACCCGTTCCGACGCCGCCCCGCAGATCTGAGGAGCCGACCGATGACCACCACCGAGAACCGCACCGCCACCCACCCGCTGTCGCGCATGACCGCCGAGGAGATCGACTCGGCCCGCGGCCTGGTCACCGACGCCGGGCTGGTCGGCGAGGGCACCGTGTTCGTCTACGTCGGGCTGGAGGAGCCGCACAAGCGCGACGTGCAGGAGTTCACCCCCGGCAGCGAGGTGGAGCGCCGGCTGCGGGTGCTGCTGCTGGACCGGGCCACCGGCGCCGGCCGTGACGTGCTGGTGTCGGTGACCCAGCAGAAGGTGCTGCGCGACGCCCGCATCGACGGCGTCGCCGACGGCCAGGTGCCGATCACCGACGCCGAGTTCGAGGCCATCGAGCCGATCCTCGCCGTCGACGAGGGCTGGGTCGCCGCCATGGCCAAGCGGGGTCTGGACGTCGGCGACGTCCGGGCGGTGCCGCTGTCGGCCGGGTCGTACTTCGACGACGAGTTCGGCCACCGGGTCGTGCGGGTGCTCGGCTTCCACCAGGCCGACCCCGAGGACCTGCCCTGGGCCCACCCGGTGGACGGGGTCGTCGCCTACGTCGACATCACCCGCGGTGTCACCACCGCGGTGCACGACCACTTCGACCTGCCCGTACCCGCCGAGCGGGTCTCGCTCGAGGGCACCCCGCGCGACCTCAAGCCCATCGAGATCACCCAGCCCGAGGGGCGCTCGTTCACGGTCGAGGACGACGTCGTCCGCTGGGCCGGCTGGGAGTTCCGCGTCGGGTTCGACGTCCGCGAGGGCCTGACCATCAACCAGCTGTCGATCGACGGCCGGTCGGTGGTGCACCGCGCCTCGATCGCCGAGATGGTCGTGCCCTACGCCGACCCCTCACCGGTGCGGTTCTGGCAGAACTACTTCGACACCGGGGAGTACCTCTTCGCCCGGTACACCAACTCCCTCGAGCTGGGCTGCGACTGCCTCGGCGACATCCAGTACTTCGACGCCACGATCGCCGACGAGACCGGCCACCCCCGGGTGATGCGCAACGCGATCTGCCTGCACGAGGAGGACTACGGGGTGGGGTGGAAGCACACCGACATGTTCACGGGCATGGCCGAGACCCGGCGCTCGCGGCGACTGGTGATCAGCTTCTTCACCACGATCGGCAACTACGACTACGGCTTCTACTGGTACCTCTACACCGACGGCACGATCCAGCTGGAGAGCAAGGCCACCGGCGTGGTGTTCACCTCGGCCTACCGCGGCGAGGAGCACCCCTACGCCACCGAGATCGCCCCGGGCCTGGGGGCACCGTTCCACCAGCACCTGTTCTCGGCGCGGCTGGACATGGCGGTCGACGCCGCGGACGGCTCGGGCAACACCGTGCACGAGGTCGACGCCGTGCGGGTGCCGATCAGCGACACCAACCCCTACGGCAACGCCTTCACCCGCTCGCTCACCCCGATCACCCGGGAGTCCGAGGGCGGCCGGCTCACCGACGCCACCAAGGGCCGCACCTGGCACGTGGTCAACCCGGGCAAGACCAACCGCCTGGGTCATCCGGTCGGGTACGCGCTGCACCCGGAGAACGCACCGGTGCTGCTCGCCGACGACGCCAGCTCGATCCACCAGCGCGCGACGTTCTCCACCAAGTCGCTGTGGGTCACCGAGTACGACCCGGCCGAGCGCTACCCGGCCGGTGACTTCGTGAACCAGCACCCCGGCGCCGGTGGGCTCCCCGCGTTCGTGCAGGGCGACGCCGAGCTGACCGACACCGACGTCGTCCTGTGGCACACCTTCGGGCTCACCCACTTCCCGCGGCCCGAGGACTGGCCGGTCATGCCCACCGACTACGCCGGCTTCGTGCTCAAGCCGGTGGGCTTCTTCGACCAGAACCCCGCCCTCGGCGTCCCCGCGTCGACGTCGTCGCACTGCCAGGGCAAGGGATGACGACGGCGGTGCCCACCCGGTCGGGCGCTGCGGCGCTCGGCCGGGTGGCCGCCGTCCTGGCGCTGGCGTCGGCCGGGCTGCACGTGGTCCTGGCCGCCTCCGGTGGGCTGGCGGCCGTGGCGATGGCGGCGATGGCACTGGTCTGCCTGCCGTGCGCGGCGCACCTGTGGCGGGGGCCGTCGGCATCGGTGTGGGCCCTCACGGCGCTCGTCGACCTGGGGATGCTCGCCGTCCACGCCCCGATGGTCGCCGGGGACGGCATGCACCGGATGCACGACGACCACACCGCCGGTGGGGCCGCGGTGGTCGCGCTGGTGCTGGTGGTCGGTCAGCTCGCGCTGGCCGCCTCCGTGGGGCTGGCCGCGGTGCTCGGACGCCGGTAGCCGGTGGCGGGGGTGCCCGGGGCGGTCAGGTCGACAGCGCAGCCAGCGTGGTCGTGGCCCCGGTCTCCAGCTCGGCCATCCTTCTCGAGGAGCCCGCTCGCCGCGGCGAGGTGCTCGGGGTCGGCGACGGGGGCGGCGAGGAACGCGGTCGCGCAGTCGGCGATCGCCGGGACCGGACGACCCTTCGCGTCGAACCGCGCTGGACGTGCCGCTCAGGGAACGACGACGGCGTCCGACGGACCGCGCTGCACCCGCTGACCCGTGGCCCTGCAGGCCGTCGGGCTCCGTGGGGGCGGGACCGGGCGGCGGCGACCCCGTGGCACGATCTCGGTGCGGGACCACCGGGTCCCCCCATCCGTCCGCCGGGGCGAGGAGGTCGACCGTGGAGACCGAGCGCGGCCGCTTCCCGCGTCGGGTCTACGGCGCGGGGGACGAGCCCGACCCCCGCTTCAGCCTGGCCAACGAACGGACGTTCCTGGCCTGGATGCGCACGTCCCTCGCCCTGCTGGCCGCCGGGGTCGCGCTCGAGGCGCTGGACCTCCCCATCGCCGAGGGCGTCCGGCTGGCCGCCGCCCTCGTCCTCGTGGCACTGGGTCTGCTGGCCCCGGTGCAGGCATGGCTGGGCTGGGTGGCCACGGAGAGGGCGATGCGCGAGGGGCGCCCGCTGCCGGCCCCGCGGCTGGCGCTCGCCCTCGCGGTGGGCGTGGTCGTCGCCGGGGTCCTCGTGCTGGTCGGACTCCTGCTGCGGTGACGGCGGCCGCCGGTCAGGTGCCCGACGCCGGTCTGCAACCGGAGCGGACGGTGCTGGCCTGGCGCCGGACGGCGTTGGCGATGACCGTGGCCGCGGCCACCGCCGGGCGCCTGGCTGCTCCCGTCCTGGGAACGGCGGCGCTCGTGCTGGCCGCCGCGGGCGTGGCGCTCGCGGTGCTCGTGGCGGTGGTGGCCGGACGCCGGTACCGCGCTGTGCGCGAGTCCCTCAGGACCCGCGGGGACCTGACCGGGGTGGCCCGGCCGGCCCTGCCGCTGGCGGCGCTGGCGGGCTCGGGGGTGGTCGTCGGCGTCCTGGCGCTCGTCGTCGTCGTGGGGCAGCACGCCGGTCGGTGAGTGCGAGGGGGTGCCCAGCGGGGCCGACCGGGCCTGGGCCCGCACCTGACCCGACCGCTGGTCCGGGCCCTACGCCGAACGGCCCGGACCGGGGTCGGCGAGGGCGCGTTGCGAGGCGGTGATGAGGTCGGTCAGCGACGCGTGCAGGGCCACCAGGGCCTCGACCGGCATGCCCAGCCGGGCGACCACCCCGCCCGGGACCTCCTCGGCGCGCTCGCGCAGGGCGCGGCCGGCGTCGGTGAGGGTGATGGCCAGGGAGCGCTGGTCGTGCGGGTCGCGGTCGCGCCGCACGAGCCCGGCCGACTCGAGCCGCTTGAGCAACGGGGTCAACGTGCCCGGGTCGAGCTGCAGCAGCCGGGCGAGGTCCTTGGCGGCGAGCTGCTGGTGCTCCCACAGCGCCAGCATCACGAGGTACTGCGGGTGGGTGAGGCCGAGCGGCTCCAGCGCGGGGCGGTACAGGGCGACCACGTTGCGGGCGGCGACGGAGAGCGCGTAGCAGACCTGCCGGTCGAGGGCGAGCGCGTCCACGGGAGCATCCGCGGGGGCGTCCGCGACCCCGGTCGGCGGGGTCCCCTCGGGCGGCGTCACGGGTCGAGCATAGGTCTGTGCCGCAGGTCATTGGTTGGTGCACCAAGCATCGGCGTAGGCTCTGCTGCAGCGACGAGCGCACAGGGGGACGGCGATGACCGAGCAGCAGGGGACCCAGCCGGCGGGGGAGCGCGTCCGGCCGCCGGTCCACCGGTGGCTCTGGTACGCCCTCGGGGGATCGCTGCCCGCCCGGCACAGCACCTGGGTGCTGCACGACACCACGACCCGCACCTGGGGTCTGCGCCACGTGGCCCGCAGCCTGGTGCAGATGGCCATCCCCACGGCCGTCGTGCTGGCGGTCGTCCCGGCCGGGTGGGCCCTGCGCCTGGCCGTCGTCGCGGGCGGGGTCTTCCTCGGCCTCATCTTCTCCCTGGCCTACATGGCCGAGACCACCGAGCAACGGGTGATCAAGGCCGGCTACCGGCCCGGCACGGCCGTGCACGCCCGGGAACGGGCCAGCATCGAGGCCCAGCGCGCCGAGAGCGCCCGCAAGCGCGCGGCGGCCGCCAAGCGCGCGGCCCGCTACCGGCAGCGCACCGGGGGCCGACCGGGATGATGGTGGGGTGAGGACCCGCCCCACCCACCACCCGGCCCGTCGACTGGCGGCGGCCCTGCTGGCCGCCGGCGCCGCCGTGCCCGTCGGGTTCCTGGCCCGGGCGACCTGGGGGCTGCCCGCCGCCGTGGGAGCCGGACGCCGTCGGCCGGTGCCGGGGGTGGCCGGCTCCGGCCAGTACCGCGACGGCGCCTTCCGCAACAGGTTGCCCGGCCCGGTCATCGCCCCGGTCAGCGCGTGGGGTGGTCTGCAGCGGCAGCTGCACCGCGAGCGCGACCGGGGTCGTCCGCTGGGCCCGGTCCCGCTGGCGCGGCCGCAGCTGCCGGCCGTCGCCGCCGAGCTCGCCGTCACCTGGCTGGGCCACTCGACCGTGCTGCTGGAGGTCGAGGGACGCCGGGTGCTGGTCGACCCGGTGTGGGGTGACCGGGTGTCGCCGTCCCCGCTGTTCGGGCCCGTCCGCCTGCACGAGCCGCCGCTGCCGCTGGCCGACCTGGCGCCGGTCGACGCGGTGCTGGTGTCCCACGACCACTACGACCACCTCGACCTGCCCACGGTGCGGGGCCTGCTGGCGAGCACGACGGCGCCGTTCGTCGTCCCGCTGGGGGTGGGGCAGCACCTGCGCGGCTGGGGGGTGCCCGAGCACCGCGTGGTGGAGCTGGACTGGGACGGCACGACCACGGTCGCCGGGCTCACGCTGGTCTGCACCGAGGCCCGGCACTTCTCCGGTCGGTGGTTCGGCCGCGACAACACGCTGTGGAGCTCGTGGGTGGTGCGCGGCCAGCGGCGGGCGGTGTTCTTCGGTGGCGACTCCGGCTACACCCCGGCCTTCGCCGACATCGGCCGCACGTGGGGGCCCTTCGACCTCACCGTGCTGCCGATCGGTGCCTACGACCCCGCCTGGCCCGCGGTGCACATGACACCGGAGGAGGCGGTGCGCGTGCACGGTGAGCTCGGCGGCGACGTCCTGCTCCCCGTGCACTGGGCGACGTTCAACCTCGCCTTCCACCCCTGGGCAGAGCCGGTGCGCCGGCTGCTGGCCGAGACCACGCGCACCGGCACCCGCGTCGTCGTCCCCCGCCCGGGTGGGCGGGTCGACGCGCTGGACCCGCCGGGCGTCGAGGACTGGTGGACCGCGGTCGGCTCGGCCGACCACCCCCTCGACGGGTGACCGGCCGGGCTCCCTAGGGTGGGCCGCGCAGCTGGTCCGGCCGCCGCGAGGTGGCCGGGGCAAGAGGGAACCCGGTGGGAGTCCGGGACTGCCCCGCAGCGGTGAGCAGGAACGACCGCCGTCATCAGCACTGGGTGCACCAGCACCTGGGAAGCGACGGCCAGTAGGTGGGCACCCGTGCCCGCGCCCGCGAGTCCGAAGACCTGCCAGCCGTGGCCACGCGGACGCCTCCGCGTGGTCGGTCGGCGACCTCGTGGGCGGGTCCGGACGACGGCGGGCCACCGCTGCCTCCCCTCCGCCCGGTGTCGCGGACCTCCCGCCGCTCGCGAGGAGAGAGCCGTGAAGCACGTCCCCCGGGTGGCGCTCGGCGCCGCCGCCCTGCTGACCCTGACCGCCTGCGCTGGTGGCTCGTCGCCGCAGGCCGACGGCGACCGCATCCGCCTGGCCTACGCCTTCGTCCCGGTCGCGGGTCTGTCGCCCTACAGCGACGACGCCGTCATCGGCTACGGCATCGGCGCCACCGAGACCCTGGTGCGGCTGGACCCCGCCGGCGCCCCCGAGCCGCTGCTGGCCACCGGGTGGACCCAGGTGGACGACCTCACCTGGGACGTCGACCTGCGCAGCGGCGTCACCTTCCACGACGGGACGGCGATGACCGCGCAGGCCGTGGCCGAGAGCCTGCAGCACGCCGTCGATGCCGACCCCAGCCCGCGTGCGCTGTCGGGGGTCCAGCTCGGCGTCGCCGCCGTCGACGAGGACACCGTGCGGCTGACCACCGACGCGCCGGACCCGGTGCTGCCCCAGCGGCTGACCTCCCCGGAGCTGGTCGTGCTCGCCCCGGCCGCCTACGCCGACCCGACGTCCCCGAGCCTGGTGGGCACCGGCACCGGGCCCTACGAGCTCACCGCCGTCGACGGCACCACCGGGGCCACCCTGGACGCCGACCCCGACTACTGGGGCGGCACCCCGGCCGCCGAGGGCGTGGACGTCACCTTCCTGTCCGACGGCACCTCGCGCACCGCCGCCCTGGCCGCCGACGAGGTCGACGTCGCCCAGGCCGTGCCGGTCTCCCAGATCGCCACCCTCGGCGCCGGCGACGAGCTGCAGTCGGTGCCCCTGCCGCGCACGGTGTCCCTGCACCTCACCCAGACCTCGCCGGTGTTCGGCGACCCGGGGCTGCGCGAGGCGGCCCGGGAGGCGGTCGCCGGGCTGGACGTCGCCGGCACCGTCTACGAGGGGCAGGCCGACGCCCCCGAGGGCCTGTTCGGACCCACCTCGACCTGGGCGGCCGACCGGCAGGCACCCGGCTACCCGACGGCCACCCCGCCGACCGGCCAGCGGATCACGCTGGCCACGTTCTCCGACCGGGCCGAGCTGCCCGAGGTCGCCACCGCGATCGCCGACGCTCTGCGCACGATCGGGTTCGACGTCGACCTGCGGGTCGGGCTCTACCGCGACATGGAGGCCGACTACCTGGCCGGCACGTACGACGCCGTGCTGATGAGCCGGTCCTACGGCCAGGACACCGCCGACCCGCTGTCCTACCTGTCCAGCGACTTCGGCTGCGCGGGCGGGTACGACCTGTCGCGGTACTGCGACCCCGCCGTGGACGCCGAGCTCGCCACCGGCTCCCGGCTCACCGACGTCGCCGCCCGCAACCAGGTGGCGCTGGCGGTGGAGCGCACCGTGCTGGGGGCCGTCGCCGCCGTGCCGGTGGTCCACGACCGCACCCGCTTCGGCGTCGCCGACCGGGTCACGGGCCTCGCCGCCGACCCGTGGGAGCGCGCCATCATCACCGTCGACACCTCGGTCTGAGGCCGGTGCTGGTCGAGGTCGCCGGGCTCACCGTCTCGGCGGGGCCCCGGCGGCTGGTGGGTCCGCTGGACCTCACGATCGCCGAGGGCGAGCACGTCGGCGTCGTCGGCCCCTCCGGGTCGGGCAAGTCGCTCACCGTCGCCGCGCTGCTGGGTGAGCTGCCGCCCGGGACCACCGCCACCGGGCGGGTGCGGGTGGCCGGCACCGACCCGGCCGGCCCGCAGCGTGCGCGCCTGCGTGGCCGGGTCGTCGGCGCGCTGCTGCAGGACAGCGCCACCGCCCTGGACCCGCTGACCCGTGTGGGGGCCCAGCTGGCCGGGCCGGTCCGGCGGCTGCACGGGGCGTCCCGGGCCGACGCCCGCGAGCAGGTGCACGCGCTGCTGCACCGCCTCGGCTTCGCCGACCCCGCGGCCACCGCGCGGGCGTGGCCGGCGACGCTGTCGGGCGGCCAGCGCCAGCGGGCGGCCCTGGCCCTGGCCCTCGCGGGGCGCCCGCGGCTGCTGGTGGCCGACGAACCGACCACCGCCCTGGACACCATCAGCCAGGCCGCGGTGCTCGAGCTGCTCGAGACCGCCACCGCCGGCACCGCGCTGGTGCTGGTCAGCCACGACCTCGCGGTGGTCGCCCGGTGCTGCACCCGGCTCGTGGTGCTCGCCGGGGGCGACGTCGTCGAGCAGGGCCCGACCGGCGCGGTGCTGGCCGACCCGCAGCACGCCGTCACCCGGGCCCTGGTGGCGGCGGCCCGGCTCGGCGCCGACCGGGTGCCGCCGCGGTGATCGAGCTGCGCGCGGTCACCCGCACCTACCGGTCCCGGGGCGCGACCGTGCGGGCACTGGACGGCGTCGACCTCACCGTCGAGGCGGGACGGAACCTGGCACTGGTCGGCCGCTCGGGGGCCGGCAAGAGCACCCTGCTGCGGGTGCTGCTCGGGCTCGAGGCGCCCGACGGGGGCACCGTCCACGTGCTGGGCCGGCCGGTGGCCCCCGGCCGGGCCGACCGGTTGCGCTGGCTGCGCGCAGCTGTCGGCGTGGTGCCCCAGGACGCCGGCAGCTCCCTGGACCCGCGCTGGCCGGTCGGGCGCTCGGTCGGCGAACCGCTGCGCCTGCTCGGCGTGGCGGGGGACCACCCGGCCCGCGTCGGCGAGGTGCTCACCGCGGTGGGCGTCGACCCGTCGGCGGCCGGCCGCCGGCCCGCGGCCTTCTCCGGCGGCCAGCGGCAGCGGATCGCCCTCGCCCGAGCCCTGGTGCACCGACCCCGGCTGCTGGTCGCCGACGAACTGCTCTCCGGGGCCGACGCGGTGCTCCGCGCCCACCTCCTCGACGTGCTCACCGGGTCGGGCACCCAGCTGCTGGTGGTCACCCACGACCTGGCGGTGGCCGCGGCGCTGGGCGGGGACGCCGCGGTCATGGCGGCCGGCCGGGTGGTCGAGCACGGCCCCGTGGCCCAGGTGCTCGCCGCCCCGGCCGCCGCGGCGACCCGCCAGCTGCGCGACGCCGTCCTGCGGTTGCCCGCATGAGGAGGCTGCGCAGCGCGCTGGCGGTGGTCGGCACCGCGCTCGGCGTCGTCCTGCTGCTGGCCGCCCTGCCCTGGCTGCGCGGTGAGGACCCGGCGGTGACCGTGTTCCGCGCCCTGTACGCCGAGCGCACCCGCGACCCCGCCGTCGTCGAGGACCTCCGCCGCCAGCTGGACCTGCCCGACGGCCCGGTCGCCGGGGCGTGGCAGTGGCTCACCCGCGCCGTCCGCGGGGACCTCGGCACGAGCTGGGTCGACCGCACACCCGTGGCCCCCGAGGTGCTGCGCGCGGTCGGCGTCTCGGCCGGTCTCGCCGGCGCGGCCGTCGTCGTCGCACTGGCGGTGGCGGTCGTGCTGCTGGTGCCGGCCACCACCGCCGCGGTCCGCCGGGGACGGCCACCCGGCGGCTGGGCCCGGGGGGTGCCGACCGTGCTCGCCGCGGTGCCCGAGGTGGTGCTCGGCGTCGTCCTGCTCGCCGTGGTGGCGGTGCAGTGGCGCTGGACGCCGACGTCGGGGTGGGGGTCCCCGGGCCAGGTCGTGCTGCCCGCGCTGGCCCTCGGCGTGCCTAGCGGCGGGCTGCTGGCCCGGGTGCTCGGCACGACCGTCACCGGCGCGCTGGCCGAGCCCTGGGTGCGCACCGCGCGGATCAACGGCGCCGGCACGGCCGCGGTGACGCGCTCGGTGCTGCGCCGGGCCGTCGCGGTGGCCGCACCGCAGGTGGCCCTGCTCGGCGTGGGGGTGCTCGGGTCCGCCGTCGCGGTCGAGCAGCTGTTCGCCGTCCCCGGTGCCGGCCGGACCGCGCTGCGGGCGGTCCTCGCCCTGGACCTCCCCCTGCTGCAGGGGTGCGTCCTCGCCCTGGTCCTGCTCGGGCTGCTGGTCGGCCTGGCCGGCGGGCTGACCCACCGCTGGCTGCTGCGCGGCACCGCGGGTGCGGGCGAGCTCCCGATGCCGGTCCCGGTGGAGGCCCGGCGCACCGCGGTCCCGCTGCTGACCGCCGGGCTGCTGCTGGCCGTCGTGCTCGTGGGGTCGCTGCGGGGCGGGGGAGAGGTGGTGCTGGCCGACCGGCTGGCCGCACCCGGGTGGACCCACCCGCTCGGGGCCGACGCGGTGGGCCGCGACGTGCTGGCCCGGTTCGCCGCCGGTGCCCTGCTCACCGTCGGCACCGGTGCGGCCGTGACGGCCCTGGCCACGGCGCTCGCGCTCCTGGTCGCGGCCACCGCCCGGGACACCCGGCCCGGGGTCCCCGACGTGCTCAACGCGCTGCCCGGCGTGCTGGTCGGCGTCGTGCTCGTCGCGGTCACCGGCCCCGGTCTCGTGCCCGCGGCCCTGGGGGTGCTGGCCGTGGCCTGGGTGCCGCTGGCCGTGCACGGGCGCACCCTCGTCGTCCAGGGTCTGGAGGGGGCGCCGGTGCGGGCGGCCGTGCTGGCCGGGGCGGGCCGCTGGGTGGCGTTGCGCGACCACGTGCTGCCCGGCGTCGTGGGTCCGCTGGCCCGGCACGCGCTCGCCCGGGTGCCCTCGGTGTCCCTCGCCCTCGCTGCGCTGAGCTTCCTCGGCCTCGGCGCGGCCACCGACTCACCCGAGTGGGGCGCCATGCTCGCCGAGGGCCTGCCCTACCTCCAGCGCGCGCCGTGGGTCGCCGCCGCCCCGGTCGTCGGCCTGCTCCTGCTCGGCCTCGTCGCCGGGACGGCGACCGCACCGCGTCGACGCTGACCGTCAGCGGGCCGCGTCGCCGAGCAGCAGGTCGGCCACCGAGGCGTAGGTGCGCTCGGCGTCCTGGAGCCAGAAGTCGTGCCCGATGCCGGTCACCCGCCGGACGTCCCAGCCCAGCGACGCGAGCTGCGCGGCCGTCGCGTCCGGCAGCACGGCGGGCGAGTCGTCGGACAGCACGACCGTCGACGGGACGGCGGGCGCGGCGACCGGTGCGGGCGCGTGGGCGACGTCGCGGAAGACGCCCACGGCCATCGTGCGGTCGAACCGGGCGGCCGCGGCGTCGCGGAGCACGGCGTCGTCGGGGGACGGGGCGGGACGGCCGCGGCTGCGCCACTTCTGCACGAGCGCCGCCACGGTGAGGCCGACCGGCGCGGTGGCCCAGAACAGCCGGCCGGTGAGGCCGGTGGTCGGGAGCCCGAGCCGGAAGCCGGGGTCCAGGTAGACGGCGCACGCCGGGTCCAACCGCTGCACCGCGCGCTCGAGCACGCAGCCGCCCAGCGAGTGGCCGACGACGACGTCGAGCCCGGTGGGCAGGGTCTCGACGAGGTCGTCGGCGAAGGCGGCGACGGTGTAGGCCTCGGCCCGGTCGCTCGCCCCGTGCCCGCGCAGGTCGACCGTGGTGACCGTGACGCCGCCCGCGGCCAGCAGCCGCTCCACGAGTCCGCGCCACAGCGCGCCGTCGGCACCCAGCCCGTGGACCAGGGCCACCCGGCGCGGACCCGACCCGTGGACGTGCGTCGCCAGCTTCACGAGGGCGACGCTAACCGCGCCCGGGCGTGCGCGAGATGGACAGGATCTCCCTGCCCGGGCGGCCCCGGTGGAGATGTCAGCTGGTCCGGTCGGCCATGAGGCGGTGCAGGCGCAGGGCCACCTGCAGCTCGAGGGCCTGCCCCGGTTCCTTCCACCGCGGCCCGAGGACCTCGGTGATGCGGTCGAGCCGCTGGTACAGCGTGTTGGCGTGGATGTGCAGCGCCTCGCAGGTGCGCGCGTGGTGGCGGGCCTGCTCGAGGTAGGTCTCCAGCGTGGCCGCCAGGTCGCGCTGCTTCTCGCGGTCGTGGTCGAGCAGGGGACCGATCGTGGCGCGGACGAAGGCCGAGAGGTCGGCGCGGCCGGCGCGGCTGAACAACGACCGGTAGAGGCCCAGGTCGTCGGCCGCGGCGCAGGAGCCGGCGCGGTCGAGGGCGACGAGCAGGGCCGCGGTCTGCCGGGCCTCCTCGTGGGCGGCCCGCACCCCCGCGGGTCCGCCCGCGCTGGTGGCCAGGCCGACGGTCGGGGTCCCGGGGTCGCCGGTGGGCACCCGCGCCGCGGCGGCGCGGGCCAGCTCGACGGGGGCGGGCAGGAGCAGGACGACCTGCCCGGCATGCGCGGCCGACCACCCGCGCAGCTCGGTGGCCAGCCGGGCGGCGAAGCTCCCGGCCGCGGCGGCCCCGACGGGTTCGGCGTCCACCACGGCCACGGTGCGCACCGCGTGCAGGTCGAGGCCGGTGGCCCGCGCTCGGCGCAGCAGACTGGCCTCGTCGGCGGCGGAGGACAGCAGGGCGTGCACGAACTCGCCGCGCGTGCGCAGCTCGGCCTCGGCGACGGAGCGCTCGGAGGCCAGCAGCACCGCCACCGTGGTGGCCCCGATCCGCAGCAGCCGCACGGCCTCCTCGTCGGGCACGGTGGTCGGCGCCGCCACCAGGTCACCGCCGTGGCCCCCGGGCAGCTCGACCGGGACGACGGGCCCGCCGCCGGTGGGCTCCGTGCCTGCCAGCGTGCGACCGGCCTCGTCCCGGACCGCCACGACGAGGCCGGCCGAGGAGTGCAGCGCCGCCACGACGGCGGGGAGCCCGCCGCCGTGCAGCACCACCTCGTGCAGCACGTCGCGCAGGTCGCCGGCGCGCTCGCGGCTGGCGTTCAGCTCCTGCAGCGCCGCGTTCGCCGTCCGGAGGTCGGCCGCCGCGGCCCGTTCGCGGTCGAAGAGGTCGGCCGTGCGCAGGGCCAGCGCCGCGTGCGCGGCGAGCCCGGCGAGCAGCTCCACGTCGTGCGCGGTGAAGGCACGGGCCCGGCGCTCGGCGGCGAGCAGGACGCCGATGGTCTCGTCCCCGACGAGGAGGGGGACCCCGAGGATGCCGCCGAGCTGCTCGCTGCCGGCCGCCGAGTCGGTGCCCTCGTCGTGCGGGAAGGCGTCGTCGTCGAGGTAGCTCCTGCTCCACAGCGGGCGGCCGGTCGCGAGCACCTGGCCCCCGAGCCCGTGCCCGCGCTCGAGCTCGATGCCGCGCATCGCCGAACCCATGGCGCCGTCGACGACCTCGATCCGCAGCAGGTCACCGCGCAGCAGCATGATGTAGGCGACGTCGACGCCGAGCAGTCGCCGGGCCTGCCGCGCCACCTCGTCGAGGACGTCGCGGGTGTCGTGCAGCGCGGCGAGGCGACGGGCGAGGTCGTTGAGGACGACCAGCTCGTCGGCCCGTCGGCGCAGCTCGGTGATCGACGGCGCGGCGTCGTGGGCGGGCACGACCTCATCCTCACCCACGACGCCGCACCGGGTCAGCTGGTCAGCTGGTCAGCGCACGGCCTTGACCGGCCGGATGGCGACCGCCCCGAGCATCACGAAGACGATGCCCGAGACGAACAGCACCGGGTACCCGCCGGTGAGCGTCACCAGGCCGGCGGCGATCGAGGGGCTCAGGGCCTGCGGCAGGGTGGTGGCGAGCCCGAGGACGGCCAGGTCGCGGCCGGCGCTGCCGCCGCCGAGGCGGGCGGGCAGCACCTCGGTCATGAGGGCGAGGTCGATCGAGATGTAGGTGCCGAAGCCCAGACCCAGCAGGAAGGCGTACACCAGGATGCCGGTGGTCGTCGGCAGCACCAGGGGGACCGCCAGGGCCAGCGACATGACGACCGAGGACCAGACGATGAAGGGCTTGCGCCGGCCGACGCGGTCGGACAGCCAGCCGCTCACCGACGCCGAGACGAGCACGCCCACGAGCAGGACCACGCCCATGGTGGCGGCGAAGGAGTTGGACTCCTCGTCGCCCAGGCCGATGTAGTCGCGCAGGATGTAGAGGCCGTAGGTCTGCGCGCCGTAGAACCCGATGACCATCAGGAAGCGGGAGCCGAAGGCCCAGGCGAAGTCCGGGTGCTGGCGGGGGCTGACCCAGAAGGCGCGCAGGAACTCGCGCACGCTGGTGCGCTCCCGCGACAGGTCGGTGCTGGGCTCGTCGCGGACCACGAGGACGAAGACGCCGACGACCACGACGACCAGGGCGGCCAGGACGACGTAGGGGAGCGACCCCTGGCCGGCGGTGCTGCCGGCGACGGCCACGCCGACCGCGTTGCCGATGGTGATGCCCACGCCGATCATCGCCGAGACGCCGCCCCGGCGGGCCGCGGGGTAGCGGTCGGGGACGATCGCGGTGGCGGCCGCCTGCAGGGCGTTGACGCCGACCTGGACGACGAGCCACACCAGCGCGACGGTGAGCACCGACTGCGCCATCGGCAGACCCAGCACGAACCCGCCGGTCAGCAGCGCGCCGCCGACCATCCACGGCGTGCGACGGCCGAAGCGCGACCGGGTGGCGTCGGACAGCGCGCCGGCGATGGGCTGGGCGAAGACGTTGGCGACGAAGGCCACCGTGGTGACGATCGCCAGGTTGCCGATCTTCCCGGCCTCGTCGATGCCGGCCACGATGTTGGGCAGCAGGATCCCGTTGCCGCCCGAGTTCACCGCCAGGATCGCGACGTAGACCATCAGCAGCCCGAAGGACATCCGGCGCATGCGCGGGGCGGGGGCTGCCCCGGTGGGGCCGCCCGGCAGGGCGGTGGTGGGGATCTCGCTCGTGGTCATGGTCTCTCCTGGTCCGGGCCGGCTCGCCGCCGCCGCTGCATGTGACGCTAGGCACGTCGGGCGCCCGCCACGACGGAGATGGCCTCCACGGGAGACCGCGGTGTACGGGGAGTTCCTCTACCCGGTTGCGAGGTTCGCGCGGAGAGCCGCCGCGCAGGCAGCGGCGCCGTGGTCGGTCATCACGATCGCCGCGTGGTCGACGTCGTCCACCAGCTCGGCGGAGACGATCGACGGGGTCGCGCCGACCAGCTGGGCCACGTGCGCCGCCGGGTACATGGGCGGCGAGCCGGCGCCGGTGCTCCACGGCGCGTGCACCAGCCTGATCGGGGCCCGGACGGCGGCCAGCGCCTCGGCCGGGGCGGGCGAGCAGAAGACCGAGACCGCGTCCGCGACGACGGTGTCGAGGTCGCGGCGCACGGCCACCCCGCCGTCGACGGGGACCAGGTCGTGGGCCACCAGGGTCCGCATGCGCGGGTCGTCGGCCCGGGTCAGCGACGCGACGGTCCCCCGGTAGTGCTCCAGGTAGGTGGCCGCGTCGGGCCACACCCGGTCGGTGGCGTACTGCGCACGGAGCCTCGGCGCCAGGGCTTCGGCGGACGGCGGCCCCTGCTCGCCGACCGGCAGCGGCAGGCCGCCGTCCACGAGGGTGACGGTGCGGACGCGGTCGGGGTGCCGGGCGGCGAGCTCGGTGACGACGAAGCCGCCCAGCGACATGCCCAGCAGGTGCACCCGGTCCAGACCCAGCGCGTCCAGCAGGGCCACGAGCTGCTGGGCGTGCGCGGCCACCGAGGACGAGCCGGGTCGCGCCGGCGTGCCGCCCCGGCCGGCGAGGTCGGGGGCCACCAGGTGCACCTCGGGCGCCGCGTCGAGCACCCACGACCACAGCCGGTCGTTGCTCGAGACGCCGTGCACGGCGAGCACGGGCTCGGTGCTGCCGGGCCGGGTCAGCACCTCGAACGGCCCGACCGCGGTGTCGACGACCGCGGTGGTGGTGCTCACTCGACGACCTTGCCGGGGTTGAGGATGTGGGCGGGGTCCAGGGCGGCCTTGACGGCGCGGTGCATCTCGAGGACCTCGGGGGAGAGCTCGGCGGCGAGGCCGCCCCGCTTCAGCAGGCCGACGCCGTGCTCGCCGGTGACGGTGCCCCCGAGCGCCAGGGCGTCGGCGATGATGTCGTCGAACGCCGCCTCGGCCCGGGCCCGGGCGGCCTCGTCTCCCGGGGGCGTGACGAGCAGCGGGTGCAGGTTGCCGTCGCCGGCGTGGGCGATGTTGGCGATCACGACGTCCCTGCGCACCGCGGTGCGCTCGATGCGCGCGAGCATCTCGGGCACCTGCTCCCTGGGCACGCAGACGTCCTCGGTGAGCACCGGCCCCAGGCGCTCGAGCGCGGGGTAGGCCAGGCGCCGCGCGGCGAACAGCGCCTCGGCCTCCGCCTCGTCGGTGGAGCGCTCGGCCCAGGTGGCGCCGGCGCCGCGGAAGCAGGCGACCATCTGCTCGGCCAGGCCCTCGCCCAGCGCACCAGGCTCGTCGAACCGGCCCAGCAGCACGACCTCGGCCTCGGTGGACAGGCCCATGTTCTTCCACTCGTCGACCGCCCGCAGGCAGTGCCGGTCCACCAGCTCCAGGGCCGAGGGCACCAGGCCGGCCTCGCCCACCGCCCGCACGGCCGCCCCGGCGGCCACGACGGAGGAGAAGAAACCGGCGACCGTCACGGCCGGGGCGGGCAGGGGGCGCAGCCGCACGGTGACCTCGGTGACGATGCCCAGAGTGCCCTCGGACCCCACGAGCAGGCCCACGAGGTCGTAGCCGGCCACCCCCTTGGCGGTGCGCCGCCCGAGCCGGACGACGTCCCCGCGCCCGGTGACGACCTCCAGCTGCAGGACGTAGTCGCGGGTGACGCCGTACTTGACGCAGCACAGGCCCCCGGCGTTGGTGGCGACGTTGCCGCCGATCGTCGACCAGGGCGCGCTCGCCGGGTCCGGGGGGTACCAGAGACCGCGCTCGGCCACGGCCGCGCGCAGGTGGTCGTTGACGACGCCGGGCTGGACGACGGCGAGCCGCTCGAGGGCGTTGACCTCGAGCACACGGTCCATCCGCTCGAGCGACACGACCACGCAGCCGTCGAGGGCGTTCGCCCCGCCGGACAGGCCCGTCCCGGCCCCCCGCGCGACGACGGGCACGCGGTGGCGCAGGCAGGTGCGCACCACGTGGACGACGTCCTCGGTGCAGGTAGCCCGGACCACCGCGGCCGGCCGGCCGTGCGGCGCCCAGGCCGCCTGGTCGTGGCTCAGGCCCGCGACGACGTCGGGGTCGGTGACCACGGCCCCGGCCGGCAGCCCGGCGGCCAGTTCGGCGGCCAGCTCGACGGCCTGGTCGACGGCCATGTCGACGGCCTGGTCGACTGCCTGGTCCGCGGCATGGCCGGCGGTCTGGTCGGCTCGGGCGGGGACGTCGGTGGACGCAGGCGCGTCGGGCGCGGTCGGCGCCGACGGAGCAGTCACGGTCATGTGTGCACCAGATCACGGTCCGCGCCACGGCGACGTGGAGATCGTCCCCGTCGTCGCACCGTCCCGGTGGAGATGTCGACCCGTCGGACGTCCTACCGCACGGCCCGCTCCCGGACTAGCGTCGGAGGCCATGAGCAGGATCAACGACGTGGGCGGGATGACCGGATTCCCGGCGATCGTCGAGGAGCCCGACGAGCCCCGCTTCCACGAGGACTGGGAGGCGCACGTCTTCGCGCTGAACGGTGCGCTCATCAAGCGGGGGATCTACAACCTCGACGAGTTCCGCGACGCCCAGGAACGGCTGCCGGTCGCTGAGTTCCTCGGGTCCTCGTACTACGAACGGTGGTTCGCGGCGATCACCACCCTGCTGGCCGAGAAGGGCGTGCTGGCCCGCGAGGAGACGGCGCCGTGACGCGGGCGGCGTTCGCCCCGGGCACGCGGGTGCGCACCCGGGCCGCCGACCGCGACGGCCACAGCAGGCTGCCCCGATACGCCCGCGGGGCGACCGGCACGGTGGTCGAGGTCGCGGGGCACCACCCGCTGGCCGACGACCGGGCCCGCGGCCTGGACGTGGCACCCCAGCCCGTCTACCACGTGCGGTTCCGGGCGGCGGACCTCTTCGGCGCGGGCGAGCACACCGTGACCGTCGAGCTGTGGCACGACCACCTGGAGGGTCCGGCATGAGCGGCGAGCACCACAGCTCGGACATCTCGGCGCGGGTGCGCCGGGTGGAGGCCCTGCTCGAGGAGCGGGGGTTGCTGGGCCCCGGGGAGATCGACCAGCGCATCGACGAGTTCGCCGCCGGGGGCACGCCGGCGAACGGCGCGCGGGTCGTCGCCCGCGCCTGGGTCGACCCCGGCTTCCGCGCCCGCCTGCTCGACGACGCGAACGCGGTCCTGCCCGAGGTCGGGCTGTCGATGGCCGGCGGCCTGCAGGAGCAGCGGCTGAAGGTCGTGGCCAACACCGACGACGTCCACAACGTGCTGGTCTGCACGCTGTGCAGCTGCTACCCGATCGCGCTGCTCGGGCCCTCGCCGAGCTGGTACAAGTCCGAGGCCTACCGGTCGCGGGTCGTGCGGGACCCGCGGTCGGTGCTGGCGGAGTTCGGGGTGACCGTGCCGCCGGACACCGGCATCGCGGTCTGGGACGCCTCGGCCGAGTCCCGCTACATGGTCCTGCCGCGCCGCCCGGCCGGCACCGACGACCTCGACGAGGCGGAGCTGACCGCGCTCGTCACCCGGCGCGGCCTGATCGGCACGGCGCTGGTCTGAGGGCACCGCCCCACCCCTGGAGGACGATCGTGAGCACCACGACCCTGCCCGTCCTGGACCTGTCCCTGCTCGACCAGGGGGAGGAGGCCGCCGCCGGGTTCGGCGACCAGCTCCGCGCCGCCACCCACGAGGTGGGCTTCTTCTACCTCGTGGGGCACGGGATCCCGCCGGAGGTCACCGCCCGCGCCTTCGCCGAGGCCCAGCGGTTCTTCGACCTGCCCCTGGCGGACAAGCAGGCGGTCGAGATGACCCGCAGCCCGCACTTCCGGGGGTACACCCGCACCGGCGGCGAGCTCACCCAGGGCCAGGTCGACTGGCGGGAGCAGATCGACATCGCCGCCGAGCGCGACGCCGTCGACGACCCGGGCGCGCCGGCGTACATGCGGCTGGAGGGGCCGAACCAGTGGCCCGCGGCGCTGCCGACGCTGCGCGAGGTGTTCACCGACTGGGAGGCCCGCTGCACCGCGGTCGCGCGGCGCCTGGTGCGGTCGTGGGCGGCGGCCCTGGGCAGTGCGCCCGACGTGTTCGACAGCGCCTTCGGCGACCGGCCCTCCACGCTCGTCAAGCTGGTCCGCTACCCCGGTCGCGAGCAGCGCGGGCAGGGCGTCGGGGCGCACAAGGACCCCGGCGTCCTGACCCTGCTGATGGTCGAGCCGGGCAAGGCCGGCCTGCAGGTGCAGACCGACGACGGGTGGGTCGACGCCCCGGCGGTGGACGACGCGTTCGTGGTGAACATCGGCGAGCTGCTCGAGCACGCCACCGACGGCTACCTGCGGGCCACCGTGCACCGCGTCGTGTCCCCGGCCCCCGGGGACACCCGGCTGTCGATCCCGTTCTTCTTCAACCCTGCGCTGGACTCGACGATGCCGACGATCGACCTGCCGGCCGAGCTCCGGCGCCAGGCCACCGGCGTCAGCCAGGACCCGGCCAACGTCATCTCCGGCACGTTCGGGGACAACCTGCTCAAGGCCCGGCTGCGCGCCCACCCCGACGTCGCGGCCGTCCACCACGCCGACCTGCTGGCCGGGCACCGCACGCATGACTGACCCCGAGCCCCGACTGACCCCCGGCCCCGGCTGACCCCCAGCCCCGATGGTCACCCTCGGTTCCGGGCTGCCGCCAGGTCGCCCGTGCCTGCGACGCCGACAGCACCCCACGACCCGGTCACCGACCCACCGCCCTTCTGACCCGACCTCGCACCGCCCGACCACGTCACCGGCTCGTGTCCGGTGCGCCGACCCGGGCTACGGTCGCTCCGTGGCGCACTCCGTGGACGGGACCCCACCGCTGGTCGTGCGGGTCGGCGAGGGCGAGGTCATCGACGCCGGGGGGATCCAGCACCTGTTCGCGCTGACCGCCGCGCAGACCGGCGGCCGGCTGGGCCTCGAGGAGTTCACCCTGCCGCCGCGCACGGTCGGCGCCCGCCCGCACGTGCACCACTCCCACGACGAGTACTTCGTCGTCCTCCAGGGCGAGCTCACGCTGAGCACCGCCGCCGACGACGTCGTGCTGCGACCGGGCGACGTCGCCGCCGCGCTCCGGGGCACCGTCCACGGCTACCGCAACGACACCGGGGAGCCGGCCCGCGCGCTGTGCATGTACACGCCGGCCGGGTACGAGCAGTACTTCCGCGACGTCCACGACGCCGTGGCCGCCGGGCGGTCAGCGACGCCGGAACTGCTCGCCCATCTGCGCTCCCGGTACGACACGACGTCCAGCTGACCTGGCGCCGACCCGTCCCGGCCCGCGTGGCGCGCGCTCGGCCGGGTCACACCCTCTGGTTCGATGCGGGGTCGCTCACGACTCGTGGTTCCCGATGACGACCTCGGCGATGCGGTCACCGCGGAGGGTGAAGCGGTAGTCGAGGTCGGCGGTGCCGCCGGGGAAAGAGCCCTCGAGCCGCACGGTCAGGACGCAGTGGGTGTCGTCGACGCGGTGGGCGGCCAACTGCTCGGTCGTGTACTCGAACTCGGCGCCAGCGTCGCGCACGAACGCGTGCACCGCCTCGCGACCGCGGAAGGTCTCGTCCTGGTCGACGACGACGACGTCGTCGGTCAGGTAGCGGTCGGCGGCGTCTGCGTCGTGGACGACGTGCGCGGCGAAGAAGTCGCGGACGACGGTCGGGAGCTGCAGGGACGGGGTGTCGGTGGTGTCGGTCATGGCAGCACCCTCCGGCGTACCCCCGCGGGAGGGTCAAGCGTTGGACCCTCCCCCTGGGGGAGGGTCCAGGCTGGAGGGGTGCTGACCATCGGCGAGCTCTCCCGGCTGACCCACCTGAGCGTGCGGAGCCTGCGCCGCTACCACGAGGCATCCCTGCTCGAACCCGCCGTGGTCGACCAGGTCACCGGCTACCGGTACTACCGCGTCGACCAGATCCCGACGGCGCAGGTGATCCACCGGCTGCGCGAGCTCGACGTCCCGCTCGACGACGTCCGGCGGATCCTGCGCACCGCCGACCCCCGGGTGCGGGCCGGCCTGGTCGGCGAGCACCTGCGCCGGCTGGAGGACCAGCTCGAGCGCACCCGGACGGCGGTCGTGTCGCTGCAGCGGTTGCTCGAACCCGACCCGGCCCCGATCGAGGTCCAGCTGCGGGCCGAGCCCGCCCGGACGGTCGCGGCCATCCAGGCCGACGTCGAGGCCCGGGACGTCGGGTCGTGGTTCGCCGGTGCGCTGGCCGAGCTGGAGGCGGCCGTCGGCGACGCCGTCACCGGGCCCGCGGGTGGCACCTACGACGACGCCCTGTTCGAGGAGGAACGCGGGCACGCGGTGCTGTACCTGCCCACGCTCGAGCCACCGCGCACCGGCCGGGTCCACCCGGTGACGCTGCCGGCCGCCGAGCTCGCCGTCGCCACCCACCACGGCGAGCACGACGGCGTCGAGGTCACATACGGGGAGCTCGGCACCTGGGTGCTGCAGAACGCGATGGCGGTGTCCGGCCCGGTGCGGGAGGTCTACCGCGTGGGACCGCGGGACACCCCCGACCCCGCCGCCTGGCGCACCGAGATCGGCTGGCCCGTCTTCCGGGTGGGCTGACCGCCCGGATCGGTACCCGGGTCTAGAGGTGGGCGCCGCAGCGGCGGGCGGCGAGGACGGCGAGGGTGCGGGTGGTGCGCAGCAGCTCCTCGATGCCCACCTGCTCCCGCGGCGCGTGCGCGAACCGGACGTCGCCGGGCCCGTACTGCAGCGTCGGGATGCCGCCGAGCCCGGTGTACAGCCGCAGGTCGCTGCCGTAGGGCGCGGCCGCCGTCGTCGCCTCGCGGCCCTCGACGTCCTGGACGGCGCGGCCGACCTCACCGATGAGCGGGTGCCCCGCGACGAGCTGGCCGCTGGCGAACTGGCCACCGGTCCACGCCAGCCGCACCGGGTGGTCGCGCAGCCACGGGTCGGCCACGGCGGCCTCGTCGAGCGCGCGGCGCAGTGCGTCCCGGGCGTCCTCCGGCGCCTCGCCGAGCTGCACCCCCATGCGGCCCTCGGCGACGAGCACGTCGGGCACGCTGCTGGCCCAGTCGCCGGCCCGCAGCGTGCCCACCGAGATCGGGTACGGCAGCTCGTGGTCGACGAACAGCGCGTGCGGGTCGGCGTTGCGCTCGCGCTCCAGCTCGGTGAGCGCGGCGAGGACGGGCAGGAACGCCTCGATCGCGCTGTGGCCGGCCATCCGGGTGCTGCCGTGCGCGGCCCGGCCGTCGACGGTGAGCTGGAAGGTCAGCGCGCCGGCGTTGGCCACCAGCACCCGGCCGCTCGTGGGCTCGGTGATGACCGCGGCGTCGCCCCGGTGCCCGCGCAGCATCGTCGCGAACGCCCCCAGGCCGCCGTCCTCCTCGCCGACGACGGAGTGCACCGCGAACGGCCGTTCCAGCCGGACCCCGGAGGCGGCCAGCGCCCGGGCCACCCCCAGGTTGGCCGCGCAGCCGGCCTTCATGTCGCAGGCGCCGCGGCCGTGCACCGCCCCGCCGCGCACCGCGCCGCTGAAGGGGGCGCGGTCCACCCACTTGTCCAGGTCGCCGGTGGGGACGACGTCGACGTGCCCCTGCAGCACCAGCGCCGGCACCCCGGCCGGGCCGAGCACACCCACGACGCCCCAGCCCTCGGTGCGAGGAGCCTCGGTGCCGGGGAACGCCGGGTGGGCGGCCAGGGCGGGCAGGTCCAGCGACCAGGTGTCGACGTCGAACCCGAGCTGGGCGAGCTGCGCGGCCTGCTGGTGCTGGGCCTCGGACTCGGCGTCCGAGCCGGTGGTGCTCGGCACCCGGATCGAGCGCACGAGCTCGTCGACGACGCCCTGCTCGTCGATCGCGTCCAGCACGGCCAGCTCGGCCCGCGACAGCTGCGCCCGGGACGGCCCCGCCTGCCCGTCGACGCCGGCCAGCTCGGTCACTGCGGTCATGTCGCCCTCTCCTCGAGCCCTGCGCCGGGGTCTGCCGCCCGGCCGCGACATCGTCACCAACCCGGGTCCCCAGGCACCAGAGCGTCTTCCGTGCATCGCTCCATACCTGGTATGCATCCCGGGTGCTCGACCTCCGCCAGCTGGCCGCCCTGCGGGCGGTGGCCGACACCGGCTCGGTCTCCCGGGCCGCCGTCGGGCTCGGGTGGAGCCAGCCGACCGTCACCCACCACCTGCGGGGACTCGCCCGCGAGCTGGGCGCACCGGCGGTCGCCGCCACGCCGACCGGCACCCGGCTGACCCCGGCGGGGGAGCAGTTGCTGCCGCACGCCCGGTCGGTCCTGGGGCGCAGCGAGCGGGCCCTGGAGGAGGTGCGGGCGTTCGTGCGCGACCGGCGCCGCCGGGTGGTGCTGGGCATCTACCCGTCGGCCGGCCTGCTCCTGCTCCCGCACCTGCTGGCGTGGTCCCGCGAGCAGGGGGTGCGCATCACCGTGCGCGAGGCCGAGGTCGCGGTGCTGCGCCGGGACCTCGCCGAGCTGCGGGTGGACGCCGCGGTGGTCTACACCTCCGAGGCCGACCGCCGCCCGCTCCCGCCCGGGTGCGAGCGCAGCCTGCTGGTCGAGGAGCCGCTGAGCCTGCTGGTCCCGGCCGGGCACCGGCTGGCCGGGACGCTGGCCGGGGTGGAGCTGGAGGACCTGGCCGACGAGGACTGGATCCTGTCCGCCCAGCCCGACGAGCCGATCGAGCTGCTGCTGCGCGCGGCGGCCGCCGCCTGCGGGTTCCGCCCCCGCGCCCGGGCCCGCAGCGACGACTACCTGCTGGTCGCCGCCTACGTCGGGGCCGGGCTCGGCATCTCCCTGGTCCCGACCTCGATCGCCGACCGCACGGCCGAGGGCGTGGTCGGCGTCCCCGTCGCCGACGACGCCCTGCACCGCAGCGTCGAGCTCATCGCGCACGCCGGCGTGGACCAGGAGCTGGTCGCCGAGCTGACCGCCGCTGCCCGGCGGATCCTCCGCCGCTGATCGACGACCGGGTCGTCAGCGGCCGGTGGTCAGTTCGAAGGTGCGCGTCGCCGTCGTGCGAGCGGGCACCTCGGTCATGCCGACCGCCCGCAGCACCGCCTGCGAGCCCCGGTTCGCGTCGTCGCAGCTGGCCGTCAGGCAGGCGAGGCCGGCCCGACCCAGCAGGTGGCGGCACAGCGCGCCGACGGCCTCGGTGGCGTAGCCCGGCGGTGGTGGGTCGGGGCGAACTGGAAGCCGACGTCGCCGCGGGGCGGGTCGTCGGCGGGCAGGTGCACACCGACGTCACCGATCACCCGTCGCTCCGCCCCGGTGCTCGACCGCCCACCCGTGCCAGGCGTCCCGCTCGGTCCCGGTCATCGCGGCCCGGGCGGCGACGTACCGCTCGGCGGCCTCGTCGTCCATCGCCGGGCCGGGCAGGTGGCGACGGACGTCGGGGTGGCCCCGGTAGGCGAGGAAGTCGGCCAGGTCGGTCATGCGGAACGGGCGCACGAGCAACCGCTCGGTGCTGAGCGGCATCCCTGCCCCGACGTCGACCACGGGCCCGACGCCACCCACGCCTCCGGTCAGCCGTCGGTGCGGAAGCGGGCCAGCTTCTCCTCGTCGACCTCGATGCCGGTACCGGGCCCACCGCGCACGGCCATGCGACCCTCGGCGATGGTCAGCGGCTCGGTGAGCAGGTCGTCGGCGAGGTCCAGCCAGTTCGACAGCTCCGCCGGCAGGAGCGAGGTGCTGCGCCGTGACGCCCCGAACGCCAGGGCGCACGCCGAGCCGATCGAGCCGTCGACCTGGTTGCCCAGGGCGACCGGCACGCCCAGGCCCTCGCACAGCCCGGCCACCTGCGTCGAGTCGGTGAACCCGGTGCGGGCGGTCTTGATGCTCACCATCGTCGCCGAGCCGCCGAGCACCTCGCGGGTCACGTCGGCGGCGGTCGGTGCGCTCTCGTCGGCGACGTAGGGCACCGGGCAGCGCTGCACCAGCCACCGTCGGGCCAGTACGTCGTCGGCGGGGTCCAGCTCCTCGACCCGCGAGAGGCCGACGTCGTCGAGCATGCGCAGCGCCTGCGCCGCCTCGGCCGCCGTCCAGCCGCGGTTGCCGTCGAGGTAGAGCTCGACGTCCTCGCCGAGCCCGGCCCGCAGGGCCCGGACGACGGCGACGTCGGCGTGCACCGGACGCCGGCCGACCTTCACCTTGAACGAGGTGATGCCGTAGGTGTCCCGCACCCGCTCGGCCTCGGCGACCATCGCGGCGGGCTCGTCGAACCCGACCATGTGGCTGACGGCGAGGGAGTCGGTGAACCCGCCGAGCAGCTCGTGCACCGGCCGGCCGCAGGTCTTCCCCCAGGCGTCCCACAGCGCCATGTCCAGGGCGGCCTTCGCGGTGGGGTTGCCGACGGTGCGCCCGACCCGGGCACGCACCTGCTCCCGGGCCAGCAGCGGCAGCCCGACCACGGCCGGGGCGAACAGCTGCTCGACCACCGCCACGATCGAGGTCTGCGTCTCGCCGTAGGTGTAGGGCCGGGGCGGCGCCTCGGCCACCCCGGTCACCCCGTCACTGGTGCGCACCCGCACCAGCACGTGGTCGGCCACCTCCACCTGCCCGCTGGCGAACCGCACGGGCTTGGTGAACGGGATCGAGAACGGGATCGCCTCGACCGACTCGACCTTCACCGCTGCGCCGACAGGGCGGAGGGGTGCTCGGTCAGGGCCGTCACCTGCACCTGCATGTAGGGGAACAACGGCAGCGACCACAGCAGGTCGTGCATCTCGGTCGCGTCGGCGACGTCGAAGACCGAGATGTTCGAGTACTGGCCGACGACGCGCCACAGGTGCACCCAGGTGCCCGCGCGCTGGAGCTCCAGCGCGCGGGCCTTCTCGGTGGCCACCAGCTCGGCCCGGACGTCGGCGTCCAGGTCGTGCGGGACGGCGACGTCCATGCGGACGTGGAACAGCATCGTCAGGCGTTCTCGAGCACGAAGTCGTAGGTGACCTCGCGGGTGCCGTCGCCGACGTCCGTGGGGTCGAGGACCAGCTCGGGCTTGACCGCCTCGGCGACGTCGGAGTCCAGGTACTCGCCGCCGGCGAAGTAGAGCTGGGTGGTGACGGTGCGCCGACCCGGGGCGCTGACCAGCAGGTGCAGGTGGGCCGGGCGCCACGGGTGCCAGCCGGCGGCCGAGATCAGCGCGCCGGTGGGGCCGTCGGTGGGCACCTGGTAGGGCGCGGGCTGGATGGTGCGGATCTCGAAGCAGCCCTGCTCGTCGGCGGTGACCACGCCGCGCAGGTTCCCGGCCGGGATGTCGGGGGCGAAACCGGAGTAGTAGCCCTGCTCGTCGGCCTGCCAGATGTCGAGCACGGCACCGGGCACGGGAGCGCCGGTGGTGTCGGTGACCTGGCCGCGGAAGGCCAGCGGCGTGCCGGCCTCGTCGGGACGGGCGGGCAGGGTGGCGGGGGAGGAGAGCTGCACCTGGTCGGGCAGGTAGTAGGGGCCGAGGATGGTGCCGACGGTGCCCTCCTGGTGCTTCGCGGCGACGGCCTCGACGGCGTGCTCGACGAAGACGTCGAGGAACAGCGGCCACTCGCCGCCCTCACCGACGTCCATCAGCCACTTCTTGGCGGCCTGGAACTCGGGGTAGGTGACCTCGTGCTCGGTGATCACCGAGTGCACGGCGCCCAGCAGCGCGCGGGCAAGGGTGTCGACCCGGGCGGCGTCGGCGGTGAGGCCGGCGCTGGAGTACTGGTCGGTCGAGCGGAAGGACGCGCTGGCCGAGGCTCCGGAGTCCACTGCGGTGGGGCTGGCGGGGGAGTCGGGCGCGGTGGGGCCGGTCAGGGTGTCGACGGCGGCCTGGGCGACTGCCTCGTCGGCGGTGGGCATGGGGTCTCCTCTGGGTGGGTGGTGGACGTACGGGTTCGGGTGGCGGTGGTGCTCAGACCGTCGGAGCGGCCGCGCGGAGGTCGGCCACGAGCGCGGCCGCCGCGTCGACGGCCTCCCGCTGGTGCGGGAGCAGGTCGGCGCCGCCCTGGGCGGCCACGATCGGCAGCACCGGGTCGTCGAGCACGTGCACGCCCGCCAGCGCCGAGATCGTGGCCAGCCCGCAGAAGGGCACGTAGAGGGGGCTGTAGCCGCCCTCCTGCACCATGACCAGCCGGCCCTGCGGGCTGCTGGCTGCGGCGTCGCGGACGGTGTCGACGAGGTGGGCGAAACCGGTGCTGGTCACCATCTGCCGGGCCAGCGGGTCCATGGCCCCGGCGTCGAACCCGCTGGCCACGATGACCAGGTCGGGCTCGAACGCCGCCAGTGCCGGGGCGAGGACGGTCTCGGCCAGGTAGCCGTACGCGCCGTCGCCGCACCCCGGTGGCAGCGGGACGTTCAGGTTGTAGCCGTGCCCGGCGCCCTCGCCGCGCTGGTGCAGGTGCCCGGAGTCCGGCGGGAAGCAGTTGGCCTGGTGCACCGACAGGGTGAGCACCGACGGGTCCGCGGCGAAGATCGCCTGCGCGCCGTTGCCGTGGTGGACGTCCCAGTCCACGATCGCGACCCGCTCCACGCCGAGCTCGGCCTGGGCGTGCCGGGCGGCCACCGCCACGTTGTTGAAGATGCAGAAGCCCATGCCGGTCCCGGCGACGGCGTGGTGCCCGGCCGGGTTCACCAGCGCGTACCCGTCGTCGACCCGCCCGGAGACCACCGCCTCGGTCATCGCGATCGCCGATCCGGCCCCCAGGGCGGCCACCTCGTAGGCGCCGCGGCCGAAGGCGGAGAACCCGTCGCCGGCGTCCCCGCCCCGCGCGGACGCGCTCTCCGCCACGATCCGGTCGACGTGCTCGGGCGTGTGCACCCGCAGCAGCTCCTCGCGGGTCGCGGGGCGCCCCTCGATGCGGGTCAGGTGGTCGAGCAGCCCGGACACCGCCACCAGCTCGTGCATCCGGCGCTTGGTGTCGCTGTTGGCCAGGTGCGGCATCGGCGCGATGCCGATGGCGGGGTCGGCCGGGAACAGCGGCCCGCTGCCCGTGTCGTGCCAACCGAAGACCTCGTGCCACAGGTAGCCGGTGCTCATACCGGTGCTCCGTCCTTCGAGGGGACCGTCGGCCGGGTCCGGCGGACGGGAGCGGTCTCCGGCAGCGCGAGCAGGCACAGCAGGGAGACCACGAGCAGGCCGGCCAGGTAGTAGCCGACGTTCCAGGCGTCGCCCGTGCCGCTGATGATGCGGTTGGCGACGAGGGGGGAGATGCCGCCACCGAGCACGCCGCCGAGGTGGTAGGCCAGACCCGCCCCGGACTGGCGCTGCTCGCGGGGGAACAGCTCGGCGAAGAAGCAGTAGAGCGGTCCGAACAGCACGCCGGTGGCGCTGAAGCCCAGCACCACGGCCAGAGCGACCGAACCCACGGTGCCCTGCCCGCTGAGCGGGAAGACGGCCAGGGCGGCCGGCACCGACAGCGCGGCGCCGAACATCATCACCGGGCGTCGTCCCAGCCGGTCCGACAGGGCGGCCGACGCCACGTTCATCAGGGCGTGGCAGGCCAGCCCCAGCAGGGAGACGAGCACGACCGGACCGCGGGGGAGCCCGAGCCCCTCGGGGGCCGCGGCCGTCGCGTAGGACAGCATGAACGTGGTCAACGCGAAGGTGCTCGCGGTGAGGCCGATGTTGACCCCGGCGGCCAGCAGCACCGTGCGGCCGTTCGTGCGCAGCACCTGCGCCAGCGGCAGGGGCGCCGGTGCCCGGTCGGCGACGGCGGCGGCCTGGGCGGCCATCTCCTGGAACTCCGGGGTCTCGGCCACGTTGCGCCGCACCCAGAGCCCGACCACCAGCACGACCCCGCCGACCAGGAACGGCAACCGCCAGCCCCAGGTCACGACGGTGTCCTCGGGCATCAGGAGCACCAGGGCGAACGCCCCGTTCGCCATCATGGCGCCGATCGGTGAGCCCATCGCGACGAAGGATCCGTAGAGGCCGCGCCGGTGCTCGGGTGCGTGCTCGGTGGCGAACACCGCGGCACCGACGTTCTCCCCGCCGCGGGCCAGGCCGTGCACCATGCGCAGGGCGATCAGCGTGATCGGTGCCAGCGCGCCGACCACGGCGTAGGAGGGCAGCAACCCCATGGCGACGGTGGACAGCCCCATCGCGGAGAAGGACAGGACGAGGGAGTAGCGGCGCCCTCTGCGGTCGCCGAGCCAGCCGAAGAGCACGGCGCCCAGCGGGGCCATGAGGAAACCGATGGCGAAGGTGGCCAGGCTGATGAAGGTGCCGAACCAGGCGTCCCCGGTGACGAAGAAGACCTGGTTGAAGACCAGCGCAGCCGCGGTGCCGTAGATGGCGAAGTCGTAGAACTCCAACGCCGTGCCGAACCCGGCGGCGAAGGCGATCCGGGCCATGCCCGGCGGGCGTTCGTCGGCCCGTGCGGCCCTCACGCCGGCCCCATGAGGACCGACTCCTGGATCGCCGAGCTCCACCACCGGTCGGGGAGCGCGGCGACGAAGAGGTTCTCGGTGCGGTAGCCGCAGATCCGCCAGCCCGCGTCGGTGGGCCGGAAGCGGACGTGCAACCGGCTGGAGCGCAGCTGGGCGGTGCCGTCGTCGTACATCCACGGCTGGAACTGCACCCAGTTGCCCTCGGCCCCCTCGGGTGTGGCGCGCAGCTGCTCGGCGGTCAGGTAGTGGGTGTTGAACACCTGCTCGGGGTTCGCCGCCGTGTAGAAGCGCAGCATGTGCGCGGCGACGGCGTCCCCACCGACGTGCCGGCCGAAGGCCTGGTTCTGGGTGGCACCCACGCCCTCCCACACGGCGTCGTCGGTGAACAGTTCGCCGATCGCGCGGGCGCGCTGGTGGTCGTCCATGCCCGGCTCGGGCAGCGGGCTGTCGCACAGGAACATGTAGCGGGCGAGCAGCCGGCGGGCCTCGGCCTCCGCGCGCAGGGCCTCGGTCGCCGCCCGCAGGGACGCCACCTCGCGGACGAGCTCGGCGACGACGGGGTCGGCGTGGCTCACCGGAAGGCCGGCACGGTCGCAGGGAGGCCCATGAGCACGGCGCCCGCGGCGTCGTACATGGCCGGGCCGAGGAACGCGTGCTGGGTCGGCACCATCGAGTCGCGCACCAGCGGCTGCAACGGGTGGTCGCTGTAGATGGCGTTGGTGCCCGAGATGTCGAAGACCGCCCGCACCGCCTCCGACCCGGCCCGTGCAGCGTGCGTGGCCGACAGCCGCAGCAGCGCGTTCTGCTCGTCGGTCACCGGGTCGCCGTCCAGCACGGTGGCGTAGGCCTCCTCGGCGGCCTCGTAGAAGAAGGCGCGGGCGCCGCGCAGCCGGGCCTCGGCCTCGGCGACGGCGGTGCGGAAGTACGCCCGGTCGGCGAGCTTGGGGGCACCGGTGGCGCCGGTGCCGCCGCCGCCGACCTCGCGCGCCCAGTCCAGTGCGGCCCGCCCGATGCCCAGGCCGACGACGGCCAGCACCTGCGCGGCGTAGGCCAGCGCCGGGTAGCGGTAGAGCGGCTCGTCGACGGTGGGCTGCCCGCCGCGGATGAAGGTGCGCTCCCGGGGCACCTCGACCCCGCGCACGACGACGTCGTAGCTCCCGGTGCCGGCCATCCCGACGACGTCCCAGTCCTGGACGATCTCCACCTGGTCCGGTCGCAGCAGCGCGGTGCGCGGCTTGCCCTCGGTGGAGGGGTCACCGGGGATGCCGACCCCGAGCACGTCGGCGCCCATGCAGCCGCTGGCCCACTTCCACCGGCCCTCGACCAGGAAGCCGCGCTCAGTCGGCGTGGCCGGCTGGATCGGGAACAGCCCGCCGGCGAAGCAGAGGTCGGGGCCGTCGGCGAACAGCTCGGCCTGGGTCTCCAGCGGCAGCGCGGCCAGGTAGACCTGGGCCGACCCGAAGCTGGCCACCCAGCCGGCAGAACCGTCGGCGGTGGCGATGCGCTCGACGACGCCCAGGAACTCCGCCGGCGGCAGCGCGTCGCCGCCGAACCGGCGGGGGGTGGCGGCGCGGTAGACCCCGGCGGCCTTGAACAGGTCGACGACGTCGCGCGGCACGTGGCCCAGGGCGCGGAACTCCTCGCGCCGCTCGACGACGGCGGCCAGGGCCACCTCGAGCGGGGTGGGCGGGAGGGTCAGGTCCGGCGAACCGGCGGACAGGGTGGCGGTCATGGCGGTGCCTCGTTCCTTCTCTGCAGGGATCAGGCGGTGGTGGCGGTGGGGCCGCCGAGCCGGTGGAACTGGCGCTGGAAGTAGACGAGCCCGGCCGTGTCGTCGCGGACGACCGTTCGCTCGACGGCGACGAAGAGCACCGAGTGCGAGCCGCGGACGGTGTGCCCGGTGATCCGGCCGACCAGGGCCACCAGGGCGTCGCGCAGGATCGGGACCTCGGCGGTGTCGTGGTCCCAGATCTGCCAGCCGAAGCGCTCCTCCATCGGGATCTTCGTGGCGCCCGCGAAGTGCATCGCCAGCTCCTCGTGCTCGGCGCCGAGCACGTTCACGCAGATGCGCCCGTTGCGCCGGAAGATGTCGTGCGTGTAGCTGGACTGGTTGACGCAGACCAGCACGGTGGGCGGGCTGTCGGTCACCGAGCAGACCGCGCTGACGGTGATCCCGGCGCGGCCTCCCGGCCCGTCGGTGGTGACCACGTTGACCGCGGCGGACAGGTGGGCCATCGCACCGCGGAACGCCTGCTGCTCGGGGGTCACGGTCGCGGTGCTCATCGCCGGTGCCCCCCCGCGATCGGGGTGCGGCCCTGCACACCGGCCACCACGACCCCGCCGACGAACACCGCCGCCACCAGCGCCAGCAGCACGGTGGCCAGGCCGGCCGACCCGCTGATCAGCGTCGTGAAGTTGGTGAGCACGAGCGCGAGGACGGCGACCAGGGCGACGGTGCCCAGCGCCGGGGCCACCCGGGTGTGCCAGGTGCGGGTGTCCAGCCGCTCGCGGTGGAAGAAGGCCAGGACGGCGACGCTGGTGAGCACGAGCAGCACCAGCACGCTGACGGTCGCCACGCCCGAGGCCCAGGTGAACACCTGCAGGATCGGGTCGGCTCCGGCAGCCACGAACAGGGACATCAGCACCAGCGCGCAGACCGTCTGCACCAGCGAGCCGCGGGCGGGGGAGCCGTGCCGGGGGTGCGAGGTGGCCAGCGAGGCGGGCACCCGGCCCTGGCGGCCGAGGGAGAACAGGTAGCGGGCGATGGCGTTGTGGAAGGCCAGCAGCGCGGCGAACAGGCTGGTGAGCAGCAGCGCGCCCATCGCGTCGGTCAGCGGGGTGCCCACGTACTGGGTCGCGATCCCGAAGATCAGCCCGGCCGAGGGGTCGGCCTGCGCGGCCGCGGCGGCCTGGTCGGTGCCCAGGGCCATGACGACCGCCCAGCTGGCGAAGGCGTAGAAGGCCCCGATGAGCACGACGGCGGCGTAGGTGGCCCTGGGCACCGTGCGCTGCGGGTCGCGGGCCTCCTCGCCGTAGATGGCCGTGGCCTCGAAGCCGACGAACGATGCGATCGCGAACATGATGCTGATGCCGGGGGCGCCGTCGAAGAACGCGCCGAGGGTGAAGGGCTGCAGGTCCAGCCCGTCGGCCCCGCCCTGCACGAGCACCGCCACGGCCATCACGGTCACGACGGCGACCTCGAGGGTGAGCACGACCCCGAGCACCTTGGTGCCGACGTCGATGTTGCGGTACCCGAGCAGTCCGACCAGGACCAGCAGCAGCAGCGACCACACCCACCAGGGCAGGTCCAGGCCGAGGTGCTGCACGGCGAGGCCCTGCGCGGTGGCGCCGGCCAACCCGTAGACGGCGGCCTGGATGGCGGTGTAGCCCAGCAGGGCCAGCCCGGCGGCGCCGGTGCCCAGGCGGTCACCGAGCCCCCGGGTGATGTAGGCGTAGAAGGCGCCGGCGTCGACCACGTGTCGGCTCATCGCGGCGTAGCCGACGCTGAACAGCAGCAGCACGACGGTGGCCACGACGAAGGACATCGGGTTCCCGGGGCCGTTGCCGGCGGCCAGCATGACCGGCAGGGCGCCGCCGATGGCGGTGAGCGGGGCGGCCGCGGCCACCACGAGGAACACGATGCCGACCACGCCGATCGAGCCGCGCAGACCGTGTCCGGTCTGCGTGCCGTCGGTGGTGGTGGAGGCAGCTGGGGGGACCGCGACGTCGTCCATGCGGGACCTCTCCGGGGCAGGAGGGACGCGGGTGCGTCCGGGATGCCGAGGAGTGTTGGACGTCACGGCCCCGGTGCGACAACGGCTTGTGCCGATGCCCTGCATCGCGGAGCACGATGCAACCGGTTCAGCTGCGGCTCGGGTCCGAGACCTGGACGGCGACCGCGGCGCACGCGTCGGCGAAGACCTGCATGCGGTGGTTGCGGCGCACCGAGGCGGCCTGCAGCAGACCGACGGGGACGGCCGGGGCGTCCGCGACCTCCACGGTGCGCAGGCCGGTGCCGTCGGCGGCGTCGGCCGGGCGCGGGCGGCGGTTGACGATGGCGAAGCCGTCCCCGGCCGCCACCAGCGCCCGCAGCGTCTCGAACGAGGTGGTGCGCGAGGTCTCGGGCAGCGGCACCCCGGCCGCGGCGAACATGCCGAGCATCAGGTGGCTGAGCTCGGGCAGGTCGAGCAGCGCCATGGGGCGCTGCGCCAGCTCGGCCAGGCCGGCCTGCGCCTGCCCGGCCACCGGATGCCGCGGCGAGACCAGCGCGTAGGGCCGGGACCGGGCGACCTCGGTGAACTGCATGTCCTCGGCGACGTCGAGGCCGTAGGTCAGGGCGATGTCGCAGGTGCCCGCCCGCAGCGCCGCCTGCAGCGCCGTCTGGTCGGCCTCGAGCACCGCCACGGTGAGCCCGGGGTGCCGGGTGCGCAGGGTGGGCAGCACCCGCGGGACGAAGAACGGGGCGAGCGTGGCGAACACCCCGGCGCTCAGCGCCCCGTCGGCCGAGGCGTGCAGCTGGCGGCCGAGGTCCTGCAGCTCGCCGGCGTCGCGCAGCAGCGCGCGGGCCCGGTCCAGCAGCAGCCGGCCGTCGGCGGTCAGCGAGATGCCGCGGGCGTGGTGGCGCACGAACAGCGCGCAGCCCAGGTCGCGCTCCAGCCGCTGGATCGCCGTCGACATCCCCGACTGCGAGGTGTGCAGACCGGCCGCGGCCAGCGAGATGTTGCCGGTCTCGGCGGCAGCAACGAAGTACTGCAGCTGGGCCAGCGTGAACCGCGGACGGGTGCTCACGGCGCCTCCTCTGCATCGCACGATGCGATGCGGCCGACAGATTATTGATGTTCGACGCGGACGGGTGTGGCTCCCGACACTCCTCGCACCGCCGGCGACGACGCCGGCGGTGCGAGGAGAGGACCCCCGTGAGCGACTACCGCGACAGCGACCGGAGCAGCATCCGGGTGCTGTTCTGCATCGGCGTGCGTGACGCCTTCTTCGACGCCGCCGCCCCCGAGCGCGCCGCGCTGGTGACCGCCACCCGCGAGGCCTTCGCCGACCTGACCGGCCGGTTCGGCCTGCGGGTGCTGGGCACCATGGACGACGACGAGGTGATGGTCGGCCCGTCCACCGGCTTCCCGTGGACGGCCTACATCCTGGCCGACGTCCCCGACTACGCCACGGTCGCGGCGGTCTGCTCGATCATCCGCGACCAGGGCGTCGGCGACGTCCAGCTGTGGAAGTACTACACCATCGAGGCCCGCCTGGGCCGTGGCCTGTTCTTCGGCAATGAGTGACCGCGTCGCGGTCGTGACCGGCGCCGGCCGCGGGCTGGGTGCGGCCATCGCGACCACGCTGCACACGGCCGGCCACCGGGTCGCGCTGCTGGACCTGGACGGCGACTCGGCCTCCGCCGCGGCCGCCGCGCTGGACCCCACCGGGGCCACCGCGGTCGGCGTGCGCGCCGACGTCGCCGACCCGGTCGAGCTGCGCACGGCGCTGCGCGACGCGGCCGACCAGCTCGGCAGCCCCGACGTGCTGGTCAACAACGCCGGGCGCACCGTGCCCCGCTCGGTGTGGGACATCGAGCTCGACGAGTGGGACGACGTCCTGGCCACCAACCTGCGCAGCGTCCTGGTGGCCACCCGCGAGCTGGCCCCGGCGATGCGCGAGCGCGGCTTCGGCCGGGTGGTCAACATGGCCTCCCTCGCCGGGCAGCAGGGCGGGCTGATCGCCGGGGCGCACTACGCCGCCTCGAAGGCCGGCATCATCGTGCTCACCAAGGTCTTCGCCAAGGACCTCGCCGCCTCCGGCGTCACCGTGAACGCCGTCGCGCCGGCCGCCGTCCGCACGCCGGTCATGGACGACATGGACCCCGCCGAGCTCGCCCGGTCCACCGCCGGCATCCCGGTCGGCCGACTCGGCCGGCCCGAGGAGGTCGCCGAGCTCGTCGGCTTCCTGTGCCGCGAGGACGCCGGCTACATCACCGGCGCGACCGTCGACATCAACGGCGGCATCTCGATGCGCTGAGACGCGCACCCCCGACCACCCACCACCTCCAGGAGTGCCGATGACCATCGAGCTGACCCCGGACGCCCTCGACGTCCACGGCGAGACGCCCGCCGACCTGGTGCTGCCCGACCGGGTCGCCGGCCGGCTGTACACCGACCCCGACCTGTTCGAGCTGGAGATGACCCGCATCTTCGAGCGCTCGTGGGTGTGGGTGGCGCACGAGAGCGAGGTGCCGAAGCCCGGGTCGTTCAAGACCACGCACGTGGGCCGGCAGCCGGTGATCGTGGCGCGCAACCGCAAGGGCGAGATCAACACGCTGCTCAACCGGTGCCGGCACCGCGGCGCCAGCGTCTGCGAGCAGCCCAGCGGTCAGGCCAACGGGTTCACCTGCCCGTACCACGCGTGGTCCTACAGCCTGGACGGTCAGCTGCGCGGCATCCCGTACCCCGAGGGCTACGAGGGCGTGCTGGCCAAGGGCGACATCACCCTGGGCAAGCTGCGCACCGAGAGCTACGGCGCCATGGTCTTCGCCACCGCCGACCCCGACGCCGAGCCGCTCACCGACTTCCTCGGCGACGTCAAGCTCTGGATCGACCGCTTCTTCGGCCTCGGTGGCGGCTACCCGGTGAAGGTGCTCGGCCGGCACCGGTTCCGCTTCCGCGGCAACTGGAAGATCCAGCTGGAGAACACCACCGACGGCTACCACTTCCCGATCGTGCACCGGTCGTGGATGGCCTCGGTCGACGCCGAGACCGCCGAAATGATGTCGTTCATGACCGACCCGACGTGCACCACGCACGACCTGGGCCACGGCCACAGCGTCATGCAGATGGTGCCCACCCACTCCGACCTCTCGGCCGACGACGGCACCGAGCCGCTGCAGGCCCGCTTCGACGACCTGGTCGCCGAGCTCAAGGGCACCGGTCTGGACGACGCCGCGGTGCGCAAGCTCGTGCACGCCATGCACGGCACCGGCTTCAACCTCAACCTGTTCCCGAACGTGTCGATGTCGGCGGCGTTCCTGCGGGTGCTGCGGCCGATCTCGGTCGACGAGACCGAGATCGAGCACATCGCGCTGGGCCCCGACGGCCCGCCCGAGGTGGTCGACCCGGTGAACCGGGCCAAGCTGCGCATCCACGAGCACTTCCAGGGCCCGTTCGGGTTCGGCACCCCCGACGACGCCGAGGGCTGGGACCGGGTGCAGCGCGGGGCCCAGGCCGCCCCGACGATGCCGATCCTGGTCAACCGCGGCCTGGCCCGCGAGACCCCGAGCCCCGAGGGCTGGCCCACCTCGCACGTGACCGACGAGACCGGCATGCGCACGGCGTACGCGCAGTGGAAGGCGATGATGGGCGATGACTGAGACCACCTCGCTGCGCACGGCGGTCGCCGGCGTGCCGCTCACCGACCCCCGGGTCGTGCGGGCGATCGAGCTGGTGTGGCGCGAGGCCGAGCTGCTCGACCGGGCCGACTACACCGCCTGGGACGCCCTGTACGCCGAGGACGGCACGTACGTCGTCCCGATCGACGGCAGCGTCGAGGAGTTCGACGACGTCCTCAACATGGTCTACGACGACACGCGCATGCGGCGGATGCGCATCGTGCGGATGACCGAGGGCCACGCGCTGGCCGCCGTCGACGCCGCCCGCACCGTGCGCACCGTCTCGCGCTTCGTCCCCGCGGTCGTCTCCGACGACGAGGTCGTGCTGCGCTCGGCGCAGGTGCTGGTCGCCTACAAGCGCGGCCGGCACGACCTGTGGGTGGGCGACGTCGAGCACCGCATCCGGTTGTCCGAGACCGGCGACCGGATCGTGCGCAAGGTGGTGCGGCTGGTGGACAGCGAGGGCGCCCCGCCCGCCGCGGGGTTCCTGCTGTGAGCGCGGCTGCGGGTGCGACGGAGGGCGTCACGGTGCGGGTGGCCGAGGTGGTCGAGGAGACCCCTGACATCCGCACCCTGCGGCTGGTCCGCGCCGACGACCGGCCCTTCACCATCAACTACCCGGCCGGGGCGCACGTCGACGTCACCGGGCCCACCGGCGTGCTGCGCCAGTACTCGCTGTGCAGCCCGCCCGAGGACCCGTCCTCGGTGCTCATCGCGGTCAAGCGGGAGCCGGGCTCCCGCGGCGGTTCCTCGGCGCTGCACGAGGTGCAGGCCGGCGACCGCTTGCACATCGGCAAGCCGCGCAACCTGCTCGGCGTCGCCGAGGACGCCGACCGGCACCTGCTGGTCGCCGGCGGCATCGGCATCACGCCGCTGCTCTCGCTGGCCTACGAGCTGCACAGCCGTGACGAGGAGTTCGTGCTCCTGTACTTCGCCCGCTCCGAGGCCGAGGCCGCGTTCGTCGACCTGCTGCGCCACCGCGCCGAGTTCCGCCACCGCGTCGGGCTGCACCTGGGTGTCCACCGCGGCGACCAGCCCGCCGTCCTGGCCGCCGCGGCCGTGGGCCTGACCGCCCGCAGCCACGTCTACACCTGCGGCCCGACCGGGTTCATGGACCAGGTCACCGCCGCCCTGGCCCCCGTCGTCGGGGCAGCGCACGTGCACACCGAGAACTTCGTCGCCGCCGAGGTGGACACCAGCGCGGACACCGCCTTCACCGTCGAGCTCGACACCGGCGAGGTCTTCGAGGTGCCCGCCGACCGCAGCATCCTCTCGGTGCTGGAGGAGGGCGGCGTCGACGTCTTCAAGTCCTGCGAGGAGGGCGTCTGCGGCTCGTGCGTGTCCGCCGTCCTCGAGGGCGTGCCCGACCACCGCGACAACTGCCTCACCGAGGCCGACCGAGCGGGCGAGATGGCCCTGTGCGTGTCGCGCGCCAAGACCGACCGCCTGGTCATCGAGCTCTCCTGACCCCGTTCCCGGGCCCGCCCCCGGTGAGAAGAGGACCGCCGTGCACCACCCCCTGTTCGACGCCCTGACCGCCGACGAGATCGCCCGCACCACCAAGGCCGTGCGGGACGACGGCGCCGTCGGCGTCCGGCCCGCGTTCGCCGCCGTCTTCACCGAGGAGCCGGACAAGGCGCTGCTGCGCGCCGGCGAGGACGTCCCCCGCCGCGCCCGCGCGATGGTGCTGGACAAGGACACCGGCGCCTCGTGGGACGTCGTGGTCGACCTGACCACCGACGCCGTGGTCGAGACCCACCTGCGCACGGCGGGCACCGTGGCCATGCTCGGTTCGGAGGTCGAGCTGATGACCGAGCTGGTCAAGGCCGACGCCCGCTACGTCGCCGCCCTGGCCGAGCGCGGCATCACCGACCTGTCCACGGTGCAGATCGACCCGTGGGGGCTGGGCAACCGCGAGGAGTACGGCGTCGAGGGACGACGGCTGATCGGCGGCACCTCGTTCCTGCGGCACTTCCCCGAGGACAACGGCTACGCGCACCCGATCGAGGGCGTCGTGGCGATCGTCGACGTGACCCAGGGCGAGGTGCTCGACGTCCTCGACCACGGTGTGCGGCCGCTCAACGAGCAGGACATGCTCTGGACCGCCGAGGCCAACGGGCCCATGCGCACCGACGTCGCCCCGCTGGAGATCCACCAGCCCCAGGGCGTCGGGTTCACCGTCGACGGCACGGTGCTGCACTGGCAGAAGTGGCGGTTCCGCATCGGCATGCACCCGCTCGAGGGGCTCGTGCTGCACGGCGTCGAGTACCGCGACGGCGACCGGTGGCGCTCGGTCGCCCACCGGCTCTCGCTGTCGGAGATGGTCGTGCCCTACGGCGACCCCAGCCCCGAGCACTGGTGGCGCAGCGCTTTCGACGCCGGCGAGTACGGCATGGGGAACATGGCCAACTCGCTGCGGCTGGGCTGCGACTGCAAGGGCGAGATCGTCTACCTCGACGCCGTGCTGAGCGACGAGGACGGCGAGCCGCGCACCATCGACCAGGCGATCTGCATCCACGAGGAGGACGCCGGGATCCTCTGGAAGCACACCGACTGGGTGACCGGTGCGGTCGACGTCCGCCGATCTCGGCGCCTGGTGGTCAGCGCGATCTCCACGGTCGGCAACTACCACTACGGCTTCTACTGGAACTTCTACCAGGACGCCTCGATCGAGGTGGAGATCAAGCTGCTGGGCATCGTGCAGCCCCGCGCGGTCGCCGACGGCGAGGTCACCCCGCACGCCAGCCCGGTGGGGCCCAACCTCGTCGCTACCTACCACCAGCACCTGTTCGGCTTCCGGCTGGACATGGAGGTCGACGGCTGGCAGAACACCGTGGTGCAGAACGACGCGCACCCGGTGCCGGTGGGCGAGGCCAACCCGCACGGCAACGCCATCGGCGTCACCCGCACCGTCATCGAGCGCGAGCACGACGGGGACGGGCTGACCGACCCGCACCGCAGCCGCAGCTGGACGGTCACCAACCAGCACGTGCGCAACGCCTGGGGCTCGGCGGTGGGCTACAAGCTGCTGCCCGGCTGGGCGTCGGCGACGATCCTGGCCGACCCGTCGGCGACCGTCGCCCGGCGGGCCGGGTTCGCCGCCAAGAACATCTGGGTCACCCCCTACCGGCCCGACGAGCTGCGCGCCGCCGGCGAGGCCCCGCACCAGGACCGCGCCGGCTCCGGCCTCCCGGCCTGGACGGCGGGCAACCGCGCCGTCGCCGACACCGACGTCGTCCTCTGGCACACCGTCGGCGTCACCCACGTGCCGCGCGCCGAGGACTGGCCGGTCATGCCGATGGAGAAGGCCGGTTTCCACCTGCTGCCGGTGAACTTCTTCGACCGCAACCCGGCGATGGACGTCCCGGCCGACCCGGTCCGCGGGCACGGCACGCCCGGCACCGACGGCTGCTGCTCGGGGCACTGACGTGGCGACGGCCATGGCGGTGGCGTCGCTGACGCCGGCCGCGGTCTGCACCGGCTGCTACCTCACCCACCGCCGGCGCACCGAGGCCCTGACCGGGGCGGCGATGGCGTTGATGCTGCTGGCCATGGTCGACACCATGCTGCTGGGCGGTCGACTGCTCGCGCCGCCGGCCTGGGGCGCCCTGCTGGTCGCCGGCGCCGTCGTGGTCCAGGTCGACCGGTGGCGGCGGGGGAGCGGCGCCGACCCGGTGCTCCACCTGGCCGCGATGGGAGCGCTGCTGCTGCTGCCCGCTCTGGGCGGATCGGCAGGGCACCACCACGTGGCCGGCGACGGCATGACCGGTGCGATGGCTTCCGGCCCGGCCGGGTGGGTGCTCCTCGCCGTCCTGGCCGTCGTCGTCGCGCACACCGGGCATGCCTGGTTGCGGGTGCTGCGCACCCGGGACACCACGACCCGCGTGGAGGTCGGCACCGCCGCCGCCTCCGTGGTCGCCATGGCCGCGATGGCCCTGGCGTGAGCGACAGCCGGGAGGACCCGATGACCGACACCCGCATGACGCTGACCTGCTACACCGACACCCACGGCTGGGGCTGGAAGCACGTCGACCTCTTCACCCACGACGCCGAGGGCAACGAGCTCAACTGGGTGCATTGGCTGGTGCCGCGCGACGGCCCGGACGCCGCCGACGAGGTGACCGCCCGGGTCGAGCCGCTGCTGCGCCGCACCTCGGGATGGCGGCACTCGGTGGGGGCCAGCGGCATCGAGTTCTGGGAGGCCGACGTGGTCTGGGACGCCCCGTGAGCCGGTACGCGCCGTGGTCGCTGGTCGACCTCGTGGCCGACCTGCGGACCGGCCGCACCACCCCCGCCGACGCCGTCGCCCGGTCGGTGGACCGCATCGCCGCCACCGAGGCGCAGGTGCGGGCGTGGGTGGGGGAGGTGCGCGCGCCCGACCCGGTGGCCACCGGTCCGCTCGGCGGCGTGCCGATGGGGATCAAGGACATCGTCGACCTGGCCGGGTGGCCCACCCGGTGCGGCTCGGTGCTGCGCGCCGACGACGGCCCGGTGGACGTCGACGCCGAGGTCGTCACCGCCTGGCGCGCGGCCGGCGGGCTGCCGCTGGGCAAGACGGTCACCACCGAGTTCGCCTACTTCGCCCCCGGTCCGACCGACAACCCCGCCGCGCCCGGCCACACGCCCGGTGGGTCCTCCAGCGGCTCGGCCGCAGCCGTCGCCGCCGGGCAGGTCCCGCTCGCGACCGGCTCGCAGACCGCCGGGTCGGTGACCCGCCCGGCCGCCTACTGCGGCGTCGCCTCGCTGGTGCTCTCCCGCGGCGGGATCGGCGACGGCGGCGTGGTCGGGCTGGCCCCCAGCCTGGACAGCCACGGGATCCTCGCCGCCGGCGTCGCCGACGTCGCGCTGGCCTGGGCGGCGCTGCTCGGGGTCGCGGTCCCGGCGCCCGTGCGGCCCCGGGTGCTGGTGTGGGGCGGGCAGTCCCTCGGCCCGGTCGACCCGGCCATGGCCGCGGCGCTCGACCGGGCCGAGGCTGCGCTGCGCGGTGCCGGGGCCACGACGACCCGGCTGACCGACGACCGCTGGGTGCTCGACGCCGCGGCGGCTCACCCGGTGGTCATGGCCTACGAGGCCGCCGGCACCCGCGCCGCCGAGCTGGCCCGCGCCGACCGCCTCAGCGAGCCCCTGGCCGCCCTGCTCCGCATCGGCGCCGCCACCACCGGGGACGCCTACGCGGCGGCCCGAGCCGCCGTCGCCGCGTCCGCCGACCGCCTCGGTGAGCTGCTGGCCGGCCACGACGTCCTGCTGTGCCCGGCGGCCCCGGGTCCGGCGCCCGCCGGCCACGCCGCGACGGGGGACCCGCTGCACAGCCGGCCGTGGCAGGCGATCGGCGCCCCGCAGGTCGGGGTGCCGGCGCTGCGGGCACCCGACGGGAGGCCGCTCGGCCTGCAGGTCGTGGGCCGTCCGGGTGCCGACGACGCCGCGCTGGCCGCCGCGGCCTGGGTCGGGCGCCACCTGTCCTGAACGCGCGTGCCCCCGGCCCACCTCGCGGTGGGCCGGGGGCACGTCGGCGTGGTGGGGTCAGCCGTTGATGATCTGCGGCACGGCGACGGCCTTCAGGCCCTCGACGCCGAACTCCAGCCCGTAGCCCGACCGCTTGTGGCCGCCGAACGGGATGAACGGGTGCACCATGCCGTGCGAGTTGATCCACACGGTGCCCGCCTCGAGCCGGCCGGCGACCTCGCGGGCGGCGTCCCTGTCGCTGCTCCACACCGAGGCACCCAGGCCCACGTCGAGCCGGTTGGCCGCCGCGATGGCCTCCTCGACGTCGGTGTACCGGATGATCGGCAGCGCCGGACCGAACTGCTCCTGCGCGACCAGCGGGTTGGCGTCGTCGACGTCGGCGACCAGCGTGGTCGGGTAGAAGTTGCCCGGCGCCTGGGGGTCGGGGTCCCCGCCGAGCAGGATCCGCGCGCCGGACTCCCGGGCCGACTCGACCAGGCCGGCGACGATCTCGTACTGCGCCCGGTTCTGCAGCGGACCCAGCACGTTCTCCTCGTCGAGCCCGCGGCCCATCGGCATGGCCCTGGCCACCTCGGTGAGGGCGGAGCAGACGGCGTCGTAGACGTCGGTGTGCACGTACAGGCGCTTGAGCGCCGCGCACGTCTGGCCGGTGTTGATGAAGGCGCCCCAGAACAGGCCCTCGGCGATCGCCTGCGGGTCGACGTCGGGCAGCACGATGCCGGCGTCGTTGCCGCCCAGCTCGAGGGTCAGCCGCTTCACGGTGTCCGCGGAGCTGCGGATGATGGCCTGCCCGGTGGCCGTCGAGCCGGTGAACATCACCTTGTCGACGTCGGGGTGCCCGGCCATGCCGGCGCCGACCTCGCGGCCCCCGGCGACCGCCCGCACGACGTCGGCGGGCAGCACGCCGTCGAGCACGTGCAGCAGGGCCAGCACGCTGAGCGGCGTGTGCTCGGAGGGCTTGACCACCACGGTGTTGCCCATGCGCAGCGCCGGGGCGATCTGCCAGATCGTGATCATCATCGGCCAGTTCCACGGACCGATCGCGCCGACGACGCCGACCGGGCGGTAGTTCAGCACGGCCGGGGTGTCCGGGTCGCCCACGGTCTCGCCCCCGGGCAGCGGCGTGGCCGCGGTGGCCCGCAGCCACGCCGCGCAGCCGCCGACCTCGAACCGGGCGCCCGTGCCGTTGAGCGGCTTGCCCTGCTCGCGGGAGAGCAGCTCGGCCAGCGGCTCCGCCGCGGCCTCGATCGCGTCGGCCGCGACGTGCAGCAGTGCGACCCGGTCGGCGTCGGACCGGGCGGCCCAGGCCGGCTGCGCCGCGCGGACGGCGGCCACGGCGTCGTCGAGGTCGGCAGCGGTGCGCTCGCGCACCCGGCCGACCAGCTCACCGGTCGCGGGGTCGAGCACCTCGCGGCCCGACGGGTCGGTGACCGCGGCGAGCAGGTCGTCGTAGGTCAGGGCGGTGTCCTCGGGGGACACGGGTGCGGACACGGCAGGAGCGGTCATCGTCGGCCTCTCGGGTGCGGGGCTCCGGGCAGCCGGGACAGGGGGTCCCGGCACCGGCCCGGATGGGGTCCGGGCCAGTGTCGAGCGCCACCGGCACCTGGTCGAACGACGGAATTGGATGCTGCGCATCGCCTGGAGCGATGCAGCCGACCAGCGTGGGGTCAGGCGGTCGGCGGCCGGCCCTCCCGGGCCCGCCGCAGCAGCGTCACGAGCCCCTCGCGGGTGACCTCGCGGGGGTTCCCGTACGGGGCGGCGAGCACCTGGTCGGCGATCCGGCCGACGTCGTCGGCGGCCATGCCGAGCTCGGCCAGGGATCGGGGGCCGCCGAGCTCGCCCACGAGGTCCCACAGCGCCCGCGCCGGGTCCTCGGCGCCGCCCAGCGCCGCCGACACCGCCGCGGCGGCCTCGGGTGCGGCCGGCGCGTTGAACGCCAGCACGTGGGGGAGGACGACGGTGTGGGTGGGGGCGTGGGGGAGGTCGAGCGTGCCGCCCAGGGCGTGGCAGAGCTTGTGGTGCAGCGACATGGTCGTGGCCCCCAGCACGGCACCGCACAGCCAGGCGCCGTACTGCGCGTCGCCGCGGGCGGCGAGGTCGGTCGGGTCGGCGACCAGCCGGGGCAGGGCACCGACCAGTGCACGCGCGCCGTCGGCGGCCATCAGGGACACGACGGGGGTGGCGTCGGGGGCGTAGAGCCCCTCGACCGCGTGGGCCAGGGCGTTGATCCCGCTGGTCACCGACATGGCCACCGGCAGCGTGGTGGTGAGCTCGGGGTCGTAGACCACCGACACCGGCAGCACCCGCCGGTCGCGACCGGTCCGCTTCGTCCCGCCCTCGGTCAGGCCCCACACCGGGGTCATCTCGGACCCGGCGTACGTGGTCGGCACGGCGATGACGGGCAGCCCGTGCTCGAGGGCGACGGCCTTGCCCAGGCCCACCGCCGAGCCGCCGCCGACCGCCACGCAGCCGTCGGCGCCCAGCTGCGCGGCGCGGTCGCGGGCGGCATGGGCCACCTCCACCGGCACGTGCATCCGGGCCTCGGCCAGCACGCCGGCGGCGCGGTCACCCAGGGCCGCCGCGACCTGCTGCCCGGTGGCCTCCTGCTCCGGGGAGCACAGCACGAGGACCCGGGTCAGGCCGAGCGCGGCGACCTCCTCGGGCAGCCGGGCGAGCGACCCCGGACCGAAGACGACGCGCATCGGCAGCGCGTCGTAGGTGAAGGCCCTCACCGGTCCGACGCAGACGGCAGCAGGGACAGGTCGAAGGTCAGGGTGCGGAAGGGGTTGGGCAGCCCGAGCTCGGCGGCCCGGGCCGGGTCGTCGACCTCGGGGGTCTCGCGCACGAGGGAGTCCTTGACGCCGAAGACGGCGTCGGAGTCCAGGTAGGGGGAGTCGGCGACGAACACGTGCGTGGTCACCGACCGGTGGCCGGCGGCCTCGGCGATGAAGTGCAGGTGCGCGGGGCGGTTGGGGTGCCGGCCGGTGGCGGCCAGCAGTCGACCGACCGGGCCGTCGTCGGGGATGGGGTAGAAGCGGGGGACGACCGAGCGGAACCAGAACCGGCCGTCCTCGTCGGTGGTGAAGATGCCCCGCAGGTTGCCCTCGGGCTGGATCCCGGGCTGCTGGACGTCGTAGAAGCCGTCCTCGTTGGTCTGCCACACGTCCACGGTGGCGCCGGCCAGCGGTTCGCCGTCGGGGCCGGCGACCCGCCCGGACACCAGGCAGGGCGTGCCCTTGCCGTCCAGGGCGATGTCGTCACCGAGATGCCGGGCCGGGGAGGCCACCATGTGGAAGGGGCCCAGCACGGTCGACTCGGTCGCCGTCCCGCCGGTGCGGTGGTTGATCGTCTCCACCAGCATCGACACCCCGAGCACGTCGGAGAGCAGGATGAACTCCTGGCGGGTCGGGGTGCAGGTCTGGCCGGTGCGCGTGAGGAAGTCGACGGCGGCCTCCCACTCCGCCTCCGTGAGCTCGACGTCCTTGACGAAGTCGTGCAGGTGGCGCACCAGCGAGGTCATCACCTGCCGCAGCCGGGGGTCCGGGGTGCCGGCGAAGCTCTCGGCCACCACCTCGGCCGAGCGTTCCTCGCTGAACAGCTCGTCGGCGGGTGCGGCGGGTTCGGGGGTCATGGGCATCTCCTCCACGGCGGTTCTGTTCGCTAGACGAACACCACTTCACACAGCGGAGGCGGCCGGGGCAGTCAAGCCCCGCACCCCACGACGCGTCAATGCCGTGCGGTCGGTGGCGGGCCCTCAGCGCCGGGCGAGGTCCCGGTCGATGTCGGCCGCGGCGCGCAGCAGGGCCGGCAGCAGGTGCCCGGTCAGCTGCCCGGCGTCGGTCCGGGAGGTGTGCGAGGAGAGGGTGACCGCGGCGAGCACCCGGCCGTCGGCGCCGTGCACCGGGGCGGCCACGCACTGCACCCCGGCCTCGAGCTCCTGGTCCACCGACGCCCAGCCCTGCTCGCGCACCTGGACGACCAGGTCGCGCAGCTCGTCCCGGGAGCGCACCGTGCCGGTGGTCACCGGGTCGAGCGGGGTGCGGTCGAGCCAGGCCTCGAGCTCGGCGTCGTCGAGGTCGGCCAGCAGCACGCGCCCCATCGAGCTGGCGTGCGCCGGGATCCGGCTGCCCACCTCGACGTTCATCGTCATGATCCGCCGGTAGGGCACCCGCACGGTGTAGAGCACGTGGGACCCCTCGAGCACCCCGGCCGACGCGGTCTCGGCGACCTCGGCGGCCAGGTGCCCGAGTCGCTCACGGACGACGTCCCAGACCGTGGTGGTCGACAGGTAGGCCGCGCCGAGCTCCAGCAGCCGGGGCCGCAGCGACCAGGTGTGGCCGTCGGTGCCGACGTAGTCCAGCGACTGCAGGGTGTGCAGCAGCCTGCGGGCCGTGGCCGGGGCCAGTCCGACCGCGCGGGCCACCTCGGCCAGCGTGCGGCGGGGGTGTGCCTCGTCGAAGGCCCGGATGACCGCCAGCCCCCGGTCGAGTGCACGCACGTACTCCTGGCCGGGGTCGCCCGGGCCGGCGCCGGGCAGCTGCACCGCGGGGTCCGTGGAGGCCGCGGTCTGCGTGCTGACCATGAGACGTCCTTCCCGGCGACCGTGGGGCACTGGCCGGCAGTCTAGGGGGCCGGCTCGTCGGCGAGGGCGTCGTCGAAGGGGCTGAGCACAGGCGGGGTCGGGTGCAGGTCGACGTCGTCGTCGCGGACGGCGTCGCGGAAGCCGTCGACGTCGGGGAACAGGACGGCGCGCTGCCGGCCGACCGCGGTGAGGTGGGTGCGGATCGTGCGCTTGAGGTCCGCCGGCACCACCAGGGCGCAGAACGGCAACCGGCCCGGGCGCCCCGCCCGGCGGCGGCCCTCGGCGAACAGGTCGGCCAGCTTCTGCTTCCCCGGCGGGGTGCCGGGCCGGAGCGGGAGCCCGTCGAGGCCGCGCACCGGTTCGGTGCGCGGCACGACCCCGGTCAGGTACAGCCCCTCCTGGGCGGCGGTGCGCCGGTCAGGATCGGTGGGCTGCACCAGGAACGGCTGCCCCAGCACCGCCGACCGGCGCAGCGCCCGGCGGAGCGCCCAGCCGCGGCCCTCGTGGCCCGCGTGCGGCTGCGGGTCGACGGTGGGGTGCACCGGCAGGTCGGTGACGTCGAGCGCGACGAGGACGCCGGACTCGTCGTCGCCGCGGGCGCAGGCGAACCACAGCGCGGTCAGCGGGTTGCGGGTGACCTCCACCAACCGGGTGGGCACCCCGTGGCGCTGCAGGTGGGCCAGCAGTTCGAGGTCGGAGGCCTGGGGGTGCGGCCCGGCGCCGGGCCCCCACGCCCGGGCGGACCGCAGCAGTGCGAGCTCCTGCCCGCGCACCAGCGTCTCGTCGGGCAGCGGTTCGGACTCCTCGACCACCAGCGACTGCAGGAGCGAGGACCGGACGGGCCGCCTGCTGCTGACGCACCCGCGCCAGACGTACTGCCGGCCCGGGGCGACCCCGACGATGCGCATGACGGCCCGGAGGGCTTCGTCCTGCGACCGGACGGTGTGCCCCCACCCGCCGCGCACCCATTGCGGGTCGGCCTGGCCGGTCGGGACCGCACTGCTCATGCCGCCATGGTCGCACAGGTGTTCGAACGCGAGCACGGCGTCGACCCCGGCCGCACTGCTGCGGGCCCCCCACGGGCCCCCCACGGCCCCCCACGGGCGCCGATCGCGACCCGCGGGCGGTCGTGGGGGTCGACCGGCCGGCGGACCGGCAGTGGCCACTAGCCTGGACCGGTGACCGAGGGGGAGCAGGGCGACGCCGACCGAGCCGGTTCCACGCCGGCGGCGACGACGGCGACGGCAGCGGCGCCGACCTCGCGCGACGAGCTGGGCGACGCGGTCTGGACCATCCCCAACGCCCTGTCGGCGCTGCGGCTGCTCGGCGTCCCCCTCTTCCTGTGGTTGCTGCTGGGGCCGCAGGCCGACGGGTGGGCGGTCGTCGTCCTCATGGTCTCGGGGGTGACCGACTGGGCCGACGGCAAGATCGCCCGTGCGCTGGGGCAGTCGAGCAAGCTCGGCGCCCTGCTCGACCCGGCCGCCGACCGCCTCTACATCGTGGCCACGCTCGTGGCGTTCGTGCTGCGCGACGTCGTCCCGCTCTGGTTCGTGGCAGCCATCGTGGGCCGCGAACTGGTGTTGCTGCTGGTGCTCCTCGTGCTGCGGGCGCACGGCTGGCCCCCGCTGCAGGTCAACTACCCGGGCAAGGCCGCCACGTTCATCCTGCTGTACGCCTTTCCCGGTCTGCTCATGGCCGACGGCGCCGGCTGGCTGGCCACCGTCATCGCCCCGCCCGCCTACGCCCTGGCCATCTGGGGCGGTGCGCTGTACCTGCTGTCGGGCGTGCTCTACGTCGTCCAGGCGGCCGGTCTGGTCCGGCAGAGCCGGGCCGAGCGGTGACCGGGACCCAGCAGGCCTCGCGCACCCGCTCGCTGGGTGCCTCGCTGCTGGACCAGGTGCTCGCCGAGACCCTCGACCCCGCCTACGCGCAGGCCGCGCAGGCCCGTGCCGCGCGCCCGGCCCCGAGCCGCGGCGCCCGCGCCCGCGGCCAGGCGCTGGTGGCCGCCACCATGGTGCTGGCCGGCCTGCTCGCCGCGCTCACCTACGACCAGGCCTCGGCCGGCTCTGCGGGGCGCGAGCAGATCCGCGAAGCCCTCATCGCCGACATCGACCGCGAGTCCGGGGTGACCGACGACCTCGTGGCCACCCTGTCGCAGCTGCAGACCGACGTCGGCGCGGCGCGCGACCAGGCCCTGTCGTCCTCGCTCGGGGGGCAGCGGGCGCTGGCCGAGCTCGCCCGCCAGGAGGCCGGCGCGGCCACCGAGCCGGTCAGTGGGCCCGGCCTGCGGGTCACCCTGGGCAACACCCTGCCCTCGGCCGACGACGACCCGGTGGCCGGCGGTGCCGAGACCGACCAGGTCGCGCAGGTGCTCGACCGCGACCTGCAGCTGCTGGTCAACTCGTTGTGGGCGGCCGGCGCCGAGGCGATCAGCGTCGACGGCCAGCGGCTGGGCCCCACGACGACCATCCGCCAGGCCGGCGGCGCGATCCTGGTCGACCTGCGGCCGGTCACGAGCCCCTACGAGGTGCTGGCGATCGGTGACCGCGACGCGCTCTACGACGGGTTCATCACCTCGCCCGAGGCCCGGTACCTGGGCAACCTGCAGATCACCTACGACTGGGTGTTCACCTTCGGGCGGGCCGACGACCTGCAGATGGACGGGGCCGGCAGCGCCGAGCTGCGGGCCGCCCGACCGGTCGAGCCCGCCGACGCGTCCGCCACCCCGCCCGGGGGCGCCACCCCCACGACGGCCGCCGGCGCGGACGACGGAGACTGACACCGTGATCCCCATCCTCGGCCTCGCGGTGGGCGTGGTGCTCGGCCTGCTCCTGGACCCCAGCGTCCCGGTCTGGTTGCAGCCCTACCTGCCGATCGCGGTCGTCGCCGCCCTCGACGCCGTCTTCGGCGGCATCCGGGCGCGCTTCGACGGCATCTTCGACGCCAAGGTGTTCGTCGTGTCCTTCGTGTCCAACGTCGTGGTGGCCGCGCTCATCGTGTTCCTGGGCGACCAGCTCGGGGTCGGCGCGCAGCTGTCGACCGCGGTCGTGGTCGTGCTGGGCATCCGCATCTTCGGCAACGCCGCCGCCATCCGCCGACACCTCTTCCGGGCCTGAGGGGAGCAGCCGTGGCCGACGAGAAGCCTGCCGACGAGCAGCCTGCCGACGAGGAGCCCGCCGACGCGCAGCCCGCCGCGGAGGAGACCGCCGCGGAGGAGCCCCGGCCCTCGCTGTGGCACCGCGTCCGCCACCACCGGCGCGACCGGTTGGCCGCCGCCCTCATCGGGGTCCTGACCCTGCTGCTGGGCTTCGCCTTCGCCGTCCAGGTGCGCAGCAACGACACCGACGTCACCTACTCCGGTGCCCGCGAGGAGGACCTCGTGCGCATCCTCGACGACGTCAACGCCCGGGAGGACCGCCTGCGCGCGCAGATCCAGGAGCAGCGCACCGCCCTGGAGCAGCTCACCGACACCGACAGCCAGTCCTCGGCCGCTCTCGCCGAGGCCCAGCAGCGGGCCACCGAGCTGGGCATCCTCAACGGCAGCATCGCCGCGCAGGGCGAGGGCCTGACCATGACGATCACCGACCCCGACGGCCGGATCAGCCCGGCGATCATGCTCAACACCATCCAGGAGCTGCGCGGCGCCGGCGCCGAGACCATGCAGGTCGACGACGTGCGCATCGGGGTCAGCAGCGCCGTCACCGGCACCGACGGCTCGCTCAGCATCGACGGCACGGCGCTCACCGCGCCCTACGTCGTGGTCGTCATCGGCGACCCGCAGGTGCTGGCCACGGCCATGGACATCCCCGGCGGGGTGAGCGCCACCGTGCGCGGCAAGGGCGGCGACGTCCGCATCGAGCAGTCCGAGCTGGTCGTGGTCGACGCGCTGCGCCCCCTCGACCAAGCCCAGTACGCAGAGCCCGACGACAACTGAGGAGACCTTCACGATGAGCACCCCCGACGACCGTCGCTACACCGACCAGCACGAGTGGGCCCAGGTCCAGGGCACCTCGGGTGCGGCCACCGTGGTGCGCATCGGCATCACCGACCACGCCCAGGACGCCCTCGGCGACATCGTGTTCGTCCAGCTGCCCGAGGTGGGCGAGGAGCTGACCGTGGGCAACCCGGTCGGCGAGGTCGAGTCCACCAAGAGCGTGTCCGACGTCTACGCCCCCCTGGCCGGCACCGTGTCCGCGGTCAACGCGGCGCTGACCGACGCCCCCGAGACGGTCAACTCCGACCCGTACGGCGAGGGCTGGCTCATCGAGATCGAGGTCACCGGGGACACCGACGACCCCACCGCCGAGCTGCTCGACGCCGCCGCCTACCAGGCCCTGGTCGAGCAGGGCTGACCACCGGGAGCGGTGGCCCGCGACCGCACGCGGGCCACCCCCGGGCGCCCCGCGTGCGGCGCTCACTATGCTCGCCGGGACAGGTCCGGCGCGGGGCGAGAGAGCCCCGCGGCGGCCCGGCAGCACAAGCCTCGACGTCCGGTTGACCCTCGGGTCGGCCGACTGGTTCCATGATCCCGGCCCGTCCGCACACGCGGCGGCCGACCCACCCGGCCGGCCGCGGCCCGACCACCTGATCGACAGGGGGTCGACAGAAGGTCCGCGGCGGTGCCGCCTGCACACCGGAGGAGACCCCGTGCACTGCACTCGATGTGGACACCAGAACCCCGAGGGCAGTCGCTTCTGCGCGCAGTGCGGCTCTGCCCTCTCCCCGGAGCGCGCCGGCGAGTCGACCAGCGTCATCCCCAAGGTCGGCGGCGAGGACTCCGGCGAGGCCCCCGCCACCGGTGAGACCCCGCTCGACGCCCACGCCGGCGCCGTGGAGTCCCTGCCGGCCGGTTCGGCGCTGCTGGTCGTCAAGCGCGGCCCCAACGCCGGCAGCCGCTTCCTGCTCGACCAGGAGGTCACCACGGCCGGCCGGCACCCCGACAGCGACATCTTCCTCGACGACGTGACGGTCAGCCGCCGGCACGTGGAGTTCCACCGCGAGGGCGGCGGCTTCACGGTGCACGACGTCGGCAGCCTGAACGGCACCTACGTCAACCGCGAGCCGGTCGACGTCGCCTCGCTGGCCGGGGGCGACGAGGTGCAGATCGGCAAGTTCCGACTGGTCTACCTGACCGGGCCGCGCACCGGCGAGCCCGTCTCGTCGTGACCGCCGCGGCCCGGCCCGAGGGGCACCTCCCCGACGCAGGCAGGGCCGCGGCCGACGGCCGGCCCCGGTTCACCATCGGCGAGGTGCTCGCCGGCCTGCGGGACGAGTTCCCCGACGTCACGATCTCCAAGATCCGCTACCTGGAGGGCGAGGACCTCGTCCACCCGCAGCGGACGCCGTCGGGGTACCGCAAGTTCTCCACGGCCGACATCGACCGTCTCCGGTTCGTGCTCACCGCCCAGCGGGACCAGTACCTGCCGCTGCGGGTGATCAAGGAGCAGCTCGACGCCCTCGACCGCGGCGAGGCCCTGCTCGGGGCGTCGGCTCCGGCGGCAACGTCGGCACCGGCGGCACCTCCCGTGCCCGCGGCGGTCGAACCGACCGCTCCCGCGGAGTCGGCCGGGCCGGCCGAGCCGATGTCGGAGGCGGCCTTCGCCGCGGCCGCCGGGCTCGAGCCGGGTCAGCTGGCCGACTGCGTGCAGTACGGCCTGATCACCCCCGGGGCGGACGGCCGGTACCCGGCGTCGGCACTCCCGGTGGCCCAGGCCGCCGGTGGGCTGGCGCGGCACGGCATCGAGCCCCGCCACCTGCGCGTCCACCGCACCAGCGCCGAGCGCGAGGCGGCGCTCGTCGAGCAGGTCGTGGCACCGGTGCTGCTGGCCCGCTCGGAGGATGCCCGCGCACGGGCCGCCGAGCAGCTGCAGGAGCTGGGTGCGCTGTCGACGCAGCTGCACACGGCCCTGCTGGAGGCCCGGCTGCGCGAGGTGCTGGGCCCCGACGCCGACGCCTGATCCCGCGTAGGTTCATCCACGACGGTCCCGCTGCCCGCGCGACCGACACACCGACCGGGGAGGCCCGACGTGCAGGAGCTCAGAGTGGTCGGCGTCCGGGTGGAGCTGCCCGGCAACCAGCCGATCCTGCTGCTCAAGGAGACCCAGGGCGAGCGCTACCTGCCCATCTGGATCGGCGCGGTCGAGGCCGCCGCCATCGCGTTCGAGCAGCAGGGCGTCCGGCCGGCCCGGCCGATGACCCACGACCTCCTCCGCGAGGTCGTCACCACGTTGGGGGCCAGCCTCGAGGCCGTGCACATCACCGAGATGAAGGACGGCATCTACCTGGCCGAGCTGGTGTTCGGCGAGCAGCGCACCGTCAGCGCCCGGCCCTCGGACGCCGTCGCGTTGGCCGTCCGCACGGGGGCGCCGATCTACGGGGCCGAGGCCCTGCTCGACGAGGTGGGCATCGAGATCCCCGACGAGCAGGAGGACGAGGTCGAGAAGTTCCGCGAGTTCCTCGACCAGGTCACGCCGGACGACTTCTTCGGGCCCGGCCAGCAGGAGCCCGGTAGCTGACGGTGGGTGAGCGGGCGGTGACACCGAGCCCATCGCAGGTCACGGTCAGGTCACCCCTGCGGGTGAGCTGGTCGACACGCCGCCGCCCTCGGTTGACCGGCCCGGCGGCCCCGCCTACCTTCGGTGAATCACCCCGGTGCAACTCGAGCCCACGGCTCGGGCGTCGCGCGGGGCCCCCGACCCGGACGTCCGGGTGGGCCGCTCGACGAGGAGGACGCTGACGTGGGCGACGGCAACCAGGGTCAGCTGTTCACCGATGCAGCAGTGGGTGCTCCCTCCTACGACGAGGCCGACAGCGACGCCTTCGGCTACCGCGGCCCGACGGCCTGCGCCGCCGCTGGTATCACCTATCGGCAGTTGGACTACTGGGCGAGAACAGGTCTGGTCGCCCCCTCGGTGCGCACCGCCACCGGCTCGGGCACCCAGCGCCTCTACAGCTTCCGCGACATCCTGGTGCTCAAGGTCGTCAAGCGGCTGCTGGACACCGGCGTCTCGCTGCAGAACATCCGCAAGGCCGTCGACCACCTGCGCACCCGCGGGGTGAAGGAGCTGTCGAACATCACGCTCCTGTCCGACGGCGCCACGGTGTACGAGTGCACCTCCGCCGAGGAGGTCGTCGACCTGCTCGCCGGTGGCCAGGGCGTGTTCGGCATCGCCGTCTCCGGGGCGCTGCGCGAGCTGTCCGGCGAGCTCGCCGAGCTCCCGGCCGAGCGGCTGGACGGCGGTCCGGTCCAGGCCGACGACGAGCTGTCCGCCCGCCGCCGGCGCCGCGCCACCGCCTGAGCGCACCCGGGTACTTTCGGGGAGTGGTCGACTCCCCGCTCCCCACCCTGGCCGAACTGCAGCCGACCGGCGCCTTCGCCACCCGGCACATCGGGCCCCGCCCCGCTGACGTGACGCGCATGCTCGAGGCCGTCGGGCAGCCCTCGCTGGACGCGCTGGTCGACGCCGCCGTCCCGGAGGTGGTCCGCGACCGCACCCCGCTGGCCGTGCCGGCTGCCGAGGGCGAGGCCGAGGTGCTGGCCGCCCTGCGTGAGCGCGCCGCCGCCAACGAGGTGTTCACCTCGATGATCGGCCTGGGCTACAGCGGCACCACCACCCCGGCGGTCATCCAGCGGTGCATCCTCGAGAACCCGGCCTGGTACACCGCCTACACCCCCTACCAGCCCGAGATCAGCCAGGGTCGCCTCGAGGCCCTCATCAACTTCCAGACCGTCGTCGCCGACCTCACCGGCCTGCCGGTCGCCGGGGCCTCGATGCTCGACGAGGCCACCGCCGCCGCCGAGGCCATGACCCTGGTGCGCCGGGCCGGCCGGGCGAAGGCCGACAGCGTCTTCGTCGTGGACGCCGACACCCTGCCCCAGACCCTCGCGGTGCTGCAGACCCGCGCCGAGCCGCTGGGGATCACCCTGCACGTCGCCGACCTGTCGCAGGGCTGGCCCACCGACGTCCCGGCCGCGTTCGGCGTCCTGCTGGCCTACCCGGGTGCCTCCGGTGCCGTGCGCGACCACCGGGCGCTCGCCGAGGCCGCGCGCGCCGCCGGTGCCGCCGTCGTCGTCGCCGCGGACCTGCTGGCGCTGACGCTGCTGGAGGCGCCGGGGGAGTGGGGTGCCGACGTCGCGTGCGGCACCACGCAGCGCTTCGGCGTGCCCATGGGCTACGGCGGTCCGCACGCCGGCTACCTCTCGGTGCGCGAGGGCCTGGCCCGCCAGCTGCCCGGCCGCCTGGTCGGCGTCTCGGTCGACGCCGACGGCGACGTCGCCTACCGGCTGGCCCTGCAGACCCGCGAGCAGCACATCCGCCGCGAGAAGGCGACCAGCAACATCTGCACCGCCCAGGTGCTGCTGGCGGTCATCGCCGGCGCCTACGCGGTCTACCACGGCCCCGAGGGGCTCCGGTCGATCGCGGCGCGCACCCACCGCAGCGCCACCACGCTCGCCGGGTGGCTGCGCGGGGGCGGCGTCGACGTCGTCCACGAGCACTTCTTCGACACCGTGCTGGCCGCCGTCCCCGGTCGGGCCGACGCCGTCGTGGCCGCAGCCGCCGGACGCCGGATCAACCTGCGCCGGGTCGACGCCGACCACGTCGCGGTCGCCTGCGACGAGACCACCACGGTGGCCACCCTGCGCGACGTCGCCGCCGCCTTCGGGGTCGAGCCCGGCGGTCTGGACGACGCCACCGACGCGCTGCCGGCGCAGCTGCACCGGCGCAGCGAGTACCTGACCCACCCGGTGTTCGCAGCGCACCGCAGCGAGACCGCCATGCTGCGCTACCTGCGCTCGCTCAGCGACAAGGACCTCGCGCTGGACCGCACGATGATCCCGCTGGGCTCCTGCACCATGAAGCTCAACGCCGCCACCGAGATGGCCGCGATCACCTGGCCCGAGTTCGCCGGCCTGCACCCCTTCGCCCCGGTCGACCAGGCCCGCGGCTACGCGCAGCTGGTCGACGAGCTGTGCACCGGGCTGGCCGAGATCACCGGGTACGCGGCGGTGAGCGTGCAGCCCAACGCCGGCTCGCAGGGCGAGTTCGCCGGGCTGCTGGCGATCCGGGGCTACCACCACTCCCGCGGCGACTCCCAGCGCGACGTCTGCCTCATCCCGTCGTCGGCGCACGGCACCAACGCCGCCAGCGCGGTCATGGCGGGCATGCGCGTGGTCGTGGTGGCCTGCGACGACCAGGGCAACGTCGACGTCGCCGACCTGCGGGCCAAGGTCGACCAGCACGCCGACCGGCTCGCCGCGCTGATGATCACCTACCCCTCGACGCACGGGGTGTTCGAGACCGCGGTCTCCGACATCTGCGCCGCGGTGCACGACGCCGGTGGTCAGGTGTACGTCGACGGCGCGAACCTCAACGCGCTGGTCGGCCTGGCCCGACCCGGCCGGTTCGGCTCGGACGTCAGCCACCTCAACCTGCACAAGACCTTCTGCATCCCGCACGGCGGCGGTGGCCCCGGCGTGGGCCCGATCGGCGTGGCCGAGCACCTGGTGCCCTTCCTGCCCGGCCACCCGCTGGTCGAGACCGGCGGTCAGGGGCCGGCGGTCTCCGGCGCACCGTTCGGGTCGGCGGGCATCCTGCCCATCTCGTGGGCCTACCTGCGACTGATGGGCCCCGACGGCCTCCGGTCGGCCACCGAGCACGCGATCCTCGCCGCCAACTACGTGGCCGCCCGGCTGCGCGAGCACTACCCGGTGCTCTACACCGGCGACCAGGGCCTGGTGGCCCACGAGTGCATCCTCGACATCCGCGGCATCACCAAGGCCACCGGCGTCACCAACGACGACATCGCCAAGCGGCTGGTCGACTACGGCTTCCACGCCCCGACCATGAGCTTCCCGGTCAACGGCACCCTCATGGTCGAACCGACCGAGAGCGAGGACCTCGGCGAGCTCGACCGGTTCGTCGACGCGATGGTCGCCATCCGCGGCGAGATCGCCCGGGTGGAGTCGGGGGAGTGGGACGTCGCCGACAACCCGCTGCGCAACGCCCCGCACACCCTGGCGATGCTGGCCCGCGACTGGGACCGCCCGTACTCGCGCGAGGTCGCCGTCCACCCGTTGCCGTCCCTGGTGGGCCGGTCGTACCTGTCGCCGGTGCGGCGCATCGACGGTGCCTACGGCGACCGCAACCTGGTGTGCTCGTGCCCCTCGCCCGAGGCGTTCGAGGACGTCGACCCGGCCCCGGTGAGCGGTGACGCCGACCCCGAGGGCGTGGGCGTCACCGAGACCGCCGGCGTCGACCGCGAGCCCGTCGGCCAGGCCTGACGGGGGTCCACCCGAGCACCGAACGCCGGTGGCCCAGGACCGTCGAGGTCCTGGGCCACCGGTGTTCAGCGCTCGTGCCCCGGGGGCCCGGGTGCCGCGGGCCAGGGGCGAGCGGCAGGCGGCACGGGGGCGGTGGACCGCCCGGTCACCGCCGAGGCGACCGCCAGGAGTCCGCCGGTGATGAGGACCGAGCCGGCGAGGACGGCGACCACGATGTTCCCGCTGCCCTCCTCGCCGCCCAGGCACTCCTCGTAGTTCACGTCGCCCGCGGGCGGGCCGATCGTGCACCGGCGGGAGGTGGAGGAGTCCGAGCCGACGTCGAAACCGACCACCATCGCCAGGGCGACGCCCCCGCCGACCAGGAGGGCCAACGCGCACAGCAGACCGAAGAGGATCTTCACACCGCTCATCGTGCCGTCCCCGGGCCGGCCGCCGCGCCGGGGAGCCCCGGGCGCGGCGGACGGGCGAGCAGCGTGGTGCGGATCCGTGCGGTCAGGCGGGGGACTTGACCGTCACGACGGGGCAGTGCGCCTCGGCGATGACCCGCATCGCGTTGCTGCCGAGCAGGAACTTCATCGTCACCGACCGGCGGCGCACCGGCAGCACGACCATGTCGGCGCCGTCGGAGAGGTTGATCAGCGCCTGGGCGACGTCCTCGGGCTGCTCGTGCAGCACGTGGTCGACGCCGTCGGCCGTGCTGGCGATGAGCTCGCGGGTGGCCACCGACAGGTGCACCGGCGCGCTGGGGGTGTCCCCGGCCGACGGCACGATCACGGCGGTGGTCTGCAGGCGCTTGGCCCGCTTGAGCCCCCACTGCAGGGCGGCGACGCCCTCGGGGCGGTCGTTGACGGCGATGACGACGGGCGGGGTCACGAGGGGTGCGGTCATGGCGGGGTTCCTCACGCGTGGAAGGGGACGACGCCGAGCAGCAGCGCGGCGGCGAGCATGGCCATCGAGCACAGGGCGGCCCGCCAGATGACCTTCTTGTGGTGGTCGGCCAGGTCGACCTTGGCCAGCGAGATCAGCAGCAGCATGGCCGGTACCAGGGGGCTGGTCATGTGCACCGGCTGGCCGATGATCGAGGCGCGGGCCATCTCCACCGGGGTGATGCCGTAGTTGGACGCGGCCTCGGACAGGATCGGCAGCACGCCGAAGTAGAAGGCGTCGTTGGTCAGGAAGAAGGTCAGAGGCATCGACAGCACCGCGGTGATGGTCGCGAAGTACGGGCCCCAGCTGGTCGGCACGACGTCGACGATCCAGCTGGCCATCGCGGTGTCCATGCCGGTCGCCGAGAGCACCGCCACGAGCACGGCCGCGGCGAAGACCATCGAGACGACGGCCACGATGCTCGACGAGTGCTCCTTGATGCGCTCGCTCTGCTCGGCCGGGCTCGGGAAGTTGACCAGCAGCGCGACGGCGGCGAACACCATGAACACGAAGAACAGCGGCACCAGGTCCAGGCCCAGCAGCACCAGCAGCGCCACGGTGAGCGCGGCGTTGAACCACAGCAGCTTCGGGCGCAGGGTGGGCCGGCTCGGGTCCAGGCCGGCGATGACGGGCTCGGCGTCGCGGCCGCCGGCGTCGCGAGCGCCGGCGTCGGGGGCCTCGGCGTCCGTGCCGTCACCGGCACCGCCGGTGGGCCGGGCGACCGGCCGACGGCCGCCGCCGGGGCCCCCGGTGACGAACGCGCCGACGCCGGCCAGCTCCTGCTCGCGCACCTCGGTCAGCGAGATGCCCTTCTTGGCCAGGCGGCGCCGCTCGGCCAGGCCCATGAACACCGAGAGCACGAGCACCATGGCGAACCCGGCGACCATGCTGGGCACCATCGGGTTGAACAGCTCGGTGGGCGAGACGTCCAGCGCCGTCGCCGCACGGATGGTGGGACCGCCCCAGGGCAGGATGTTGAACACGCCGTTGGCCAGGTTCGCCGCGACGGTCAGCGTCACCGGGGACATGCCCAGGCGCAGGTAGATGGGGAGCATCGCCGAGACGGTGATGATGAAGGTCGTCGAGCCGTCGCCGTCGAGGGACACGACGCCGGCCAGCAGCGCCGTGCCGATGACCACGCGCACGGGGTCGTCGCCGCAGATCTTCAGGATCCCGCGGATCAGCGGGTCGAAGAGGCCGACGTCGATCATCAGGCCGAAGAAGATGATCGCGAAGAACAGCAGCGCGGCCGTGGTGGCGAACCCGCTGACCTGCTCCTTCACGGCGTCGCCGAGGTCCATCCCGGCGCCGGCGACCACCGCGAAGGTGACCGGCACCAGCACCAGCGCCACGACGGGCGACATGCGCTTGGTCAGGATCAGCGCCATGAAGACGGCGACCATGCCGAATCCGAGCAGTACGAGCATCGGTGCTCCCCTTCGATGTGATCGGCCCCACGGGCCGCGGTGGCGCCGACGCTAGGAGCGGTGGCGTGCACCACACCGCTTGTGCGCGGACTGATCCCTTCTCCGCGTTGAACTGGTTCTGCGCGTTCTGCTCACCACCGGCGTAGGCTGCCTGCGTGCACCCCCGGCGGTGGTCGTTCACGACCCAGACGCTCGCCGTGCTCGTGCTGCTGGTGACCGCTGTCCTGGTGGTCGCCTTCGGCGGCTCGGCCTGGGTGCTGCAGCGCCAGGTGGAGGACGACGCCGGCCGCCTCGCCCTGGCCATCGCCCGCAGCGTCGCCGAGGACGACGTCGTCCGGGCCGGCGCGCTGGCCGCCAGCGACGCCGCCGCACCGGACACCGACGCCGAGCGGGCCGCGCTGGCCGGTGCCGCCGTGCAGGTCGCCGCCGAGGACGCCCGGGAGCGCACCGGGGCCCTCTTCGTGGTGGTCACCGACGACCGGGGGCTGCGCATCGCCCACCCCGAGCCCGACCGGCTGGGCTTCCTGGTCAGCAGCGACCCCTCGGTGCCGTTGGCCGGCGGCGAGGTCGTGGAGGAGGACACCGGGACCCTCGGGCCGGCGGCGCGGGCCAAGGTGCCGGTGCGGGCCCCGGGCTCGGACCGGGTGGTCGGCGAGGTCAGCGTCGGGGTGTCGGTGACCGAGGTCGACCGGCTGGCCCGCAACGCCACCCTGCTGGCCGCGGGCACCGCCGTGCTGGCGCTGCTGGGCGGGGTGGCCGGCGCGGTGCTGCTGACCCGGCGGCTGCGGCGGCTCACCCACGGCGTCCAGCCCGAGGAGATCGGCGTCCTGCTGCAGGGCCACGAGGCCGTGCTGCGCGGGATCGGCGACGGCGTGGTGGCCGTCGGCCCGGACGGTCGGGTCGTGCTGGCCAACGACGAGGCCGCCCGCCTGCTCGGGCGCCCGGTGCGCCCGGGTGACCCGATCGCCGACTGGCCGGCAGGTCTGCGGGCGCTGGTCGCCGAGCCCGACCCGCTCCCCTCGACCACCGTGCTGGGCGACCGGGCCCTGCTGTGCGCCTCGCGTCGGGTGGACCGCGACGGCCGGGCGCTGGGCGTGGTGCTCACCCTGCGCGACCGCACCGACGTCGAGCTGCTGACCCGCCAGCTCGACGCCGTCGCCGAGGCCGGCACCGTGCTGCGGGCCCAGCGGCACGAGTTCGCCAACCGGCTGCACCTGGTCGCCGGCCTGCTCGACACCGGCAGCACCGGCGAGGCCGCCGAGTACGTGCACGGCCTGCTCGGCACCGGGCCGCTGGGCAGCGAGGTCGAGGGCCTGGACGCCGTCGCCGACCCCTACCTGCAGGCGTTCGTGGGTGCGAAGGCTGCGCACGCGCGCGAGGGCGGGGTCGAGCTGCGGCTCGGGGTGGTCGACGTGCGCCGCCGGCTGGTCGACCCGGTCGACGTCACCACGGTGCTCGGCAACCTGGTCGACAACGCCGTCACCGCCCTGGCCGGCCGGTCCGACGGCGTGGTCGAGGTCGACCTGGTGGCCGACGGCGACACCCTCGTCGTGGCGGTCGCCGACTCGGGCCCGGGGGTGCCCGCCGACCTCGGTGACGACGTCTTCGAACCGGGGGTGACCACGCGACCCTCGGGGGAGGGCGGCATCGGTCTCGGGCTGGTGCGCCAGGTGGCACGTGCGCGTGGCGGCTCGGCCGTGCTGGGGTCCGCGGGCGGCGGGGAGCTGGGGGGAGCGGTGTTCGTGGTGCGGCTGCCCGGTGTGGTGGAGGAGGAGCGATGACCGATCTGCAGGTGCTGGTGGTCGACGACGACTTCCGGGTGGCCGAGCTGCACAGCCGTGCGGTCGGCGGGCTGCCCGGGTTCGCGGTGGCCGCCCGGGCCGGCAGCCGCGACGCCGCCCGGGCCGCCGTGGCCGCCCGCCGGGCATCGGGGGCACCGCCGTTCGACCTCGCCCTGGTCGACGTCTACCTGCCCGACGGGTCGGGCATCGGGCTGCTGGCCGACCTGGGCTGCGACGCCTTCGTGCTGTCGGCGGCCACCGAGCCGCCCACCTTCCGTGCGGCCGTGCGCGCCGGGGCGCTGGCCTACCTGGTCAAGCCGTTCCCGGAGCGCGTGCTGCAGGCCCGCCTGCGGGCGTACGCCCGCTACCGCCGGGTGGTGGACGACGTCCCCGAGGTCGACCAGGAGACCGTCGACGCGGCCCTCCACGCGCTGCGGGGGGAGGGGGCGGCCCCGCGTCCGGCGGCCAACGCCACCCGGGACCTGCTGCTGCAGGCGCTGCGGGCCTCCGGGGAACCCCGTTCGGCGGCCGAGCTGGCCGAGGCGACCGGTGTCTCGCGGGCGACCGCGCAGCGGCACCTGGCCGCGCTGGACGCCGACGGCCGGCTCGACCTGCACCTGAAGTACGGGACCACCGGCCGCCCCGAGCAGCGCTACACGCCCCGCGGCTGAGCCCCGGCCCGTGCGCCGGCCTGTGCGTCGGCCTGTGCGTCGGCCATCCACGCGCTCAGCCCGTCGGCGTCGAGCGGCAGCGCGTCGGACAGCACCCGGGCCGCGCCGTCGGTGACCACGAGGTCGTCCTCCAGCCGGACGGCGATGCCGCGCAGCTCGTCGGGCACGGTGCGGTCGTTCACCTGGAAGTACAGGCCCGGCTCGACGGTGAGGCAGTGGCCGGGTTGCAGCACGGTGGACAGGTACTCGTCGCCGTCGAGGCGGGCGCAGTCGTGCACGTCGAGGCCGAGCAGGTGGCTGGTGGAGTGCAGCGTGTAGCGGCGGTGGGCACCGGCGCCCGGGCGGTGGAGGTCGGGGTGCAGCGCGTCGTCGGCGGTGTGCGCGATCAGGCCCCAGCGGTGCAGGTGGTCGGCCAGCACCCACTGGGCCGCGTGGTGCGCGGCCAGGAACTGGTTGCCGGCCCGCACCTCGGCGATGCCGGCCAGGTGCGCCTCGCGGACGGCGTCGTGCACGCGCCGCTGCACCGGCGTCCAGGTGCCGTCGACCGGGAAGGTGCGGGTGACGTCGGCGGTGTACAGCGAGGTGGTCTCGACCCCCATGTCGGCCAGCAGCAGCTGACCCGGGCGGACGTCGCCGTCGACGGGGGCCCAGTGCAGCGAGGTGCCGTTGCTGCCCGCGGCGACGATGGAGGAGTAGCCGACGTCGTTGCCCTCCAGCCGCGCCCGGCGCCAGAACGTGCCCTCCAGCCACCGCTCGCCCCGCCGGCCGCCGGCGGCGAGCAGGCCCGGCAGCTCGGCGACGACGTCGGCGAAGCCGCGCGCGGTGGCCGCGCAGGCCTCGGCCAGCCGGTCGACCTCCCAGTCGTCCTTGACCGCCCGGAGCCGGTCGAGGGTGCGGGCCAGCTCGGGGTCGCCCTCGCCCAGCCCGGTCTCGATGCCCCCCAGCACGCGCGGGTGGGGGACCCCGGCCAGGTCGGCAGCCAGCTCGGTGCGCGGCTTCACCTGGACCTCGAGCTGCTGCGCCGTCGTGGCGGCCGAGGGGATGCCGCCGACCCACAGGGCGCCCTCGCGGCGGTCGGTGACGTACGTGAGCGTGCCCGGCCCGGCCGTCGGTGGCAGGTAGAGCGTCGCGGTGCCGTCGGGGGCAAGCAGCAGGACGGCGCCCTCGGCCTGGTCGCCGGTCAGCCAGGTGTAGGCGCTGGCCGGCCGGAAGCCGAACACGGTGTCGTTGGCCCGCACCGGTGCCGACCCCGACGGGACGACGACCGCCCGACCGGGCAGTGCGGCCAGCAGCCCGGCGCGGTGCGCAGCGGCCGCCCGCGCGGCCCCGGCCACGGCCGGGTGCGGCGCCTCGGGCTCGGGGTCCCACCCGTCGGCCAGGGTCGTCTGCACCCACGGACCGAAGGGCTGGTCGTGCGGGGCGCGCCGGGTGGGGTCGGGGGAGCTCATGGCGCCAGTCTCCCCGCCGCCGGAGGGGGCCCGCTCAGGCGGCGGGGACGAAGACGCAGAAGGGGTGCCCGGCCGGGTCGGTGAGCACGTACAGCGGTTCGTCGGGGTCGGCGCTGCGGTCCAGCCGGAGCTCGGCCCCCAGCTCCCGGGCCCGGTGCAGCACGTGCTGCAACGCCTCGAGGTCGGGCACCGTGCAGTCCAGGTGCAGCTGCACGGGGACGGCGTCGTCGGGCCAGGTGGTCGGGGTCAGCTCGTCGACCTGCTGGAAGGCCAGCTGGACGGCGCCCTCCGGCCCGCGCAGCACCAGCCACTCCAGCTCGTCGGCACCCGGGGCGCCGGGTTCGTCGCCGGGGCGGTAGTGGTAGCCGAGGAGCTCGCGGTAGAACTCGGCCAGCCGCCGGACGTCGGTGCCGTCGAGCACGACCTGGGCGATCACGGGGGGCACGCGGGTCTCCATGTGGCCACCCTGCACCGGGGGTCCGACAGGATCGAGATCCGACGTGATCCGTGCCACGCTCTGTCCATGGCCTACGGATCGCCCGAGTTCGACTGGGACCTGCTCACCCGCCCCGACGTCGTCTCGCTCGTCAGCGGCCAGCTGGGGTTCTCCTGGCTCGACCTCCACCAGCGCCTGGAGGGCCTCACCGACGACGAGTACCTCTGGAAGCCGGCACCCTGGGCGCTGTCGGTGGTCCCGCGCGGCAAGACCCACCGGCGCACGGCGGGCGCGGGGGAGTGGGTGGCCGAGTGGCCCGACGGACCCGACGACCCCGGCCCGCGCACCGTCGCTTGGCTGGTCGCGCACCTCGTGGAGGTGTTCGGCGAGCGGTGGGAGTGGACCTTCGGCGAGCACCGGCGCCGCCGCGACGACCTGGTGCTCGCCCACCCGACCGCCGAGGCCGGCGTGGCCGCGCTGGGCGAGGCCGTGGGCCGCTGGCGGGAGGGGGTCGAGGCGCTGACCCCGGACGAGATGTGGACCGTCGGCCGCAGCCAGGCCACCGAGATCGACCAGCAGGCGCCGTTCGCGCACCTGGTGCTGCACCTCAACCGCGAGCTGGTCCACCACGGCGCCGAGATCACCGTGCTGCGCGACCTCTACCGGGCGAGCTCCGCGGCGTAGGCGGTCAGCGAACGCCGGTAGCGGGTCACGGTGGGCGCCAGCGCGCCCAGGGCCACCCCGACCGCCTCCCGCTCCCGGCCGGCGTCGGCCAGGCACAGCGCGAGGAACCCGCGCACCGCGGCGGACAGCTCGTCCTCGACGGCGAGCTCGCCCACGAGCAGCTCGACGCCGGCCGCGGGGTCACCCAGGTTGCGCAACGAGCTGGCCAGCTGCACCGTCGCCTGCCGACGGCGCGACTCGGGCAACCCACGTGCCAGCGCCTCCCGGTACAGCTCGACCGCCTCGGCCGGCGCCCCGGTCGAGTCGTGCGCCCCGGCCAGCTCGAAGACCCCGGACCCGTCGCCGTACGGGCAGGCCGCCGCGACCTCGGCCGCCCGGTCGACGAAGCCCGGCGCGTCGGTGTCGCCGGCCCACAGATCGCGCACCCGCTGCTCCCAGTCCATGCACCCCACCTTGCCGCACCGGTTCCTGTCGGACCCCCGTGCCATGGTCGACCCATGAGACCCGTCGTCACCCTGCTGACCCTCGGCGTGGCCGATCTGCCGCGCGCCCGCGCCTTCTACGCCGCCGTCGGGTGGCGGGAGTCGAGCGACTCCCAGGAGTCCGTCGCCTTCCTGCACGGGGCCGGCACGCACCTGGGCCTGTGGTCGCGCGCCGAGCTGGCCGCCGACTCCGAGGTGCCCGACGACGCCGGGGGGTGGGGCGGCATCACGCTGGCCCACAACGTGGGTTCACCGGCCGAGGTCGACGCGGTGCTCGCCGAGGCCGAGGCCGCCGGCGGCGCCGTGCTGCGCCGGGGCTCGGCCACCGTCTGGGGCGGCTACAACGGCGTGTTCGCCGACCCCGACGGCCACCGCTGGGAGGTCGCGCACAACCCGGGCTGGCCGCTCGACGCCGATGGGCGGTCCGTGCTCCCCGGGTGAGTCAGAGCTTGCGCAGCAGCACCCGGCGCACCGAGTGGTCGGCGGCCTTCTGCAGCACGAGGCGGGCGCGCGACCGGGTCGGCGCGATGTTGTTCCGCAGGTTCGGCCCGTTCACCGCCGCCCAGATGCCCCGCGCGGTCTCGACCGCCTCGGCGTCGGTGAGGTCGGCGAACCGGTGGAAGTAGGCGCCCGAGTCCTGGAACGCGGTGCGCCGCAGCGCCAGGAACCGCTCGACGTACCACTGCTCGACGTCGGCCTCGCTGGCGTCGACGTAGACGGAGAAGTCGAAGAAGTCCGACAGGAAGACCTCGGGCACCTTGCCGTCGGCGCGGGCGCCGGCCTGCAGCACGTTGAGGCCCTCGAGCACGAGCACGTCGGGGGAGTCGACCACCTGCTCCTGGTCGCCGAGCACGTCGTAGCTCTGGTGGGAGTACAGCGGCGCGCTGACCGAGCCGCGCCCGCTCTTCACGTCGGCCAGGAAGCGCAGCAGCGCCCGGCGGTCGTAGGTCTCGGGGAAGCCCTTGCGGCCCAGCTGGCCACGGGCCTCGAGCACCGCGTTGGGGTGCAGGAACCCGTCGGTGGTCACCAGGTCGACCCGGGGGGTGTCGGGCTGGGCGGCCAGCAGCACCTGCAGCAGGCGCGCCGTGGTGCTCTTGCCCACCGCCACGCTGCCCGCCACGGCGATGACGTAGGGCACCTTCGCCGTCCTCGTGCCCAGGAACTCCGACTGCACCGTCCACAGCCGGCGGCTGGCGGCCACCTGCATGGCCAGCAGGCGGGCCAGGGGCAGGTAGACGGTGCGCACCTCGTCGAGGTCGATGCGGTCGCCGAGCGTGGCCAGCCGGGCGAGCTCCTCGGCGTCCAGGGGCAGTTCCTGGCCCTCCGCCAGCGCCCGCCACTGGGCCCGGTCGAACCCCGCGTAGGGCGAGGGATGGCTCCGGGGCGCGACCGTCACGGCGACCATGGTGCCCATGGGGCGGGCCGCTCCCTCGCCCGGGTGGGCCCGGCGGCCCGCCATCGGGTGGGGTCGACCACCCGCGTCTAGGGTTCGGGTGTGCCGAAGCGACCTGCTCTGCTGGACCGCATCGAGCAGTACTTCGCCCTCTCCCCGCTGCCGGACACCCCGGTGCGCCCGGTCGGCGGCCTGGTGGTGCCGACGGGGTCGCCCGAGTGGCCCTACCCCGCCCGTCCGCTGCCGGGGGGTGGGCCGGTGGGTGCCACCGACGTCGAGGACGCCCTGGCCCTCCAGCGCGCCGCCGGCCTGCCCGAGGCCGTCGAGTGGTTCGCCGAGCGCAACCCGGGTCTGGGCGCGTCCGTGCGGGCCGCCGGTCTCGTGGTCGACGAGCTGCCGCTGCTGGTCGCCGTCGACGACGTCGAGGTGACCCTGCCCGAGGGGGTGCGCTTCTACCTCGTCGGCGCCGAGGACCCCCAGCTGGCCACCTACCAGCGCTTGGCCCAGCTGGCCTTCGCCGTACCCGTCGGCGCCGCCGCGGGCCCGGTCTCCTCCTCGCCGGGCGTGGCGCCCGAGCGGCTGGTGGACCCACCGCAGCCCACCGACGTGCTCCGCGAGCGCATCGCCGCCGGTCGCACCGTGATGATGATCGCCGTCGAGGACGGCGAACCCGTCGCGGTCGGCTCGCACCAACCGCTGGACGTCGACGGCGTCGGGTTCAGCGAGATCGTCGGGGTCGCCACGCTGCCCCGGTTCCGCGGCCGCGGGCTGGGCGCCGGGCTCGCCTCGACCCTCGTCGAGCACGCCCGCGAGACCGTCGAGACGGTCTTCCTGGCCGCCGGGGACGACGACGTCGCCCGGGTCTACGAGCGGGTCGGGTTCGCCCGCATCGGCACCACCCTGGTGGGCGAGCGCCCCGTCGACTGACGACGAGGCCTCCGGGGTCAGCGGCGCAGGGCCTGCGCGGCGGCGTCCAGCGCGGCCCGGGCGGTCGGCCAGTCGACGTCGACCGGGAACTCCGCGAGCAGGACCACCACCTCGTCGTCCACCACCCCGGCCGAGTGCAGGTGCCGGACGTCGTCCACGCAGCACATCCAGCCCTGCTTGACCGCGGTGTCCGCCGTCCGTCCCGGTCCGAGCAGGCCGAAGGACTGGTCGAAGCCGTCGGCGCCCACCGGTGCGGCCCGGGCGAGCAGACCCGTGATCAGCGCGGCGTCGTCGGGGTGCGCCTGCAGCGGCAGCAGGACGAGGAACCGGGCCAGGTCGCTCGCGGTGGTGAGCGAACGGCCCCACGCGCCCGGGTCGGGTGCCGGGGGCGTGGTGCCGCGCAGTCCGTAGCGGGCGACGACGTCGGCGAGCAGCGCCGGACCGTCGTGGGCCACCCAGAGCTCGGACGCGGCCAGGTCGTCGGAGGTGGTGAGGGTGGCCTCGATGCGGGCCAGGTCCGCCGGGGACACGGCCGACCCGGACGCGCGGGCGGCGGTGAGCACACCCTCGGCCAGGTACAGCTTGACCAGCGACGCCGTGGGGACCGGCCGGTCGATGTCGCCGGCCGACCACGACCCCGCGGACGTGCGGGCGACCGCGTCGGCGGTGGTGCCCGGCGCGCTGACCGGGACGACGGGGCGGACCGCGACCGTCAGCACCCCGGTCGGGCCGAACGCGGCGAGGGCGGCGCCGGCGGGGGAGGCAGGGGCCACGGGGACGTCGGCGACGACGTCGGCCGCCGCCTGGGCCGGGGCACTGGTCGACCGGGGGTCCGGCGCAGCGTGCGCCGTCTCGGCCTCGACCAGCAGGGCGGCCACGAGCGTCACCGCGACGGACCCGACCCGACCGCCCCACCGGCTCATGCATCGTGCACTACCCGGTGGGGGCGGGCCGGTACTCCTGGGTCAGGGCACCTCGTAGGTGGGCACCAGCGTGGCCCGGGCCAGGGTGTGGCTGAAGAGGTTGAAGCCGAGGAAGGCGCACGACCCCTCGGCCGGCACGCCGAGGTCGTCGGTGTCCAGGGCGTGCACCACGACGAAGTAGCGGTGCGGGCCGTGGCTGAACGGGGGAGCAGCGCCGACGAAGCCGGCGAACCCCGCGTCGTTGCGCAGCTGCACGGCGCCGGCGGGCAGGTGGCCGTCGGCCGCGCCGGAGGGCAGCTCGGTGACCGAGGCGGGGATGCCGGTGACCGCCCAGTGCCAGAAGCCGCTGGCGGTCGGGGCGTCGGGGTCGTAGACGGTGACCGCGAAGCCCTTCGTGCCCTCGGGGAACCCCGACCACGACAGCTGCGGCGAGCGGTCCTCGCCGTCCAGACCCATCTTCCCGCTGACCTGCTCGCGGCCCAGCGGCTCGCCGTCGCCGACGTCGGTGCTGGTGACGGTGAAGTCGGGCACCTCGGGCAGGAAGTCGTAGGGGTTCGGCGGCGTGGGTCGGGCCATGGTTCTCTCCTGCGGCTCGCGGGACTCGGTCGTCCCCAACCTAGGAGGGTGACGGGGTCCCCGCTCGGCAGGTGGAGTCGATCCACCGGCCGTAGCCTTCGGAGTCGTGCTCGGACTCCCTGATGCCATCCGTGGCTGCCTCTTCGACCTCGACGGCGTCCTGACCAGGACCGCGACCGTCCACCAGGCTGCGTGGAAGCGCACCTTCGACGAGTTCCTGCGCGCCGGGGACCCGCAGGCGGGGGAGTTCACCGACGCCGACTACCAGCAGTACGTCGACGGCAAGCCGCGCGCCGACGGCGTGCGCGACTTCCTCGCCTCCCGCGGCATCGAGCTGCCCGAGGGGACCGCGGATGACGGCCCGGACGCCGACACCGTGCAGGGCGTGGCGACCCGGAAGAACGACCTGGTGCAGCTCGAGCTCGACGAGCACGGGGTCGAGGTCTACGACGGATCGATGCGCTACCTGCGCGCGGTCAAGGCCGCCGGCCTCCCGGTCGCCGTGGTGACCGCCTCGGCCAACGGCGAGAAGGTCATCGCGGCCGGCGGCTTCGCCGACCTGGTCGACGCCCGCATCGACGGGGTCGTCACGGCCCGCGAGGGCTACCGGGGCAAGCCAGCCCCCGACACGTTCCTGGCCGGTGCCCGCGCCCTGGGGCTCGAGCCCGCGCAGGCCGTGGTGTTCGAGGACGCGCAGTCGGGGGTGGCCGCGGGCCGCGCCGGCGAGTTCGGCTTCGTGGTGGGCGTCGACCGGGTCGGCCAGGCCGACGCGCTGCGCGAGCACGGCGCCGACGTCGTCGTCGACGACCTGGCGGAGCTGCTGTGACCGAGGGGCGGGCGCACTTCCCGGTCGAGCCCTGGGCGCTCACCGAGACCGCCATCGACCACGACAGCCTGGCCGTGAACGAGTCGGTCTTCGCGCTGGCCAACGGCCACATCGGCATGCGCGGCACGCTGGAGGAGGGCGAGCCCTCCGTCGTCCCCGGCACCTACCTCAACGGGTACTTCGAGGAGCGGCCGCTGCCCTACGCCGAGGCCGGCTACGGCTTCCCCGAGGAGGGGCAGACCGTCGTCAACGTGACCGACGGCAAGCTGATCCGGCTGCTGGTCGGGGACTCGCCCCTCGACCTGGACTACGGCCACGTCATCTCCCACGAGCGCACCCTCGACCTGCGGGCCGGGGTGCTGCGGCGGTGCACCGAGTGGCGCTCGCCGAACGGCCGCACGGTCGAGGTGCGCAGCACCCGCCTGGTCTCGCTCACCCGCCGCTCCATCGCCGCGATCCGCTACGAGGTGCGGTGCACCGACGACGGCGGCGACCTGTACGTGGCCCTCCAGTCCGACCTGCTGGCCAACGAGGTGGTCGAGAACTCCGGGTCCGACGACCCCCGGGCCGCGGCCGCCCTGCGCAAGCCGCTGCAGTCCGAGCTGCACACCGGGCGCGGGCGGCACGCGGTGCTGGTGCACCAGACCAAGAAGTCCCGGTTGCGCATGGCCGCGGGCATGGACCACGACGTGCTCGTGCCCGACAGCGCCAGCGAGGACCTCGAGGTGTCCCCGGACCTCGCCCGGTACACCCTGGCCGCGCGGCTGCCGGCGGGGGAGAAGCTGCGGCTGACCAAGTACCTGGCCTACGGCTGGTCGTCGCGGCGGTCCTCGGCCGCCGTCCGCGACCAGGTGGAGGGCGCGCTGAGCGTGGCCAAGCTGGCCGGCTGGGACCGGCTGGCCGACGAGCAGCGCCAGCTGCTGGACGGGCACTGGGCCCAGGCCGACGTCACCGTCGAGGGCGACGACGAGCTGCAGCAGGCCGTGCGGGTCGGCATGTTCCACGTCCTGCAGGCCGGGCTGCGCGCCGAGCGCCAGCCCATCCCGGCCAAGGGCCTCACCGGCCCCGGGTACGACGGGCACGCGTTCTGGGACACCGAGACCTACGTGCTGCCCGTGCTCACCTACACCGCCCCCGAGGCCGTGCGCGACGCGCTCATCTGGCGCTGGAGCACCCTGGACCTGGCCCGCGAGCGCGCCCGGGTGCTGGGCCAGGAGGGCGCCGCCTTCCCGTGGCGGACCATCCGCGGGGAGGAGACCAGCGGCTACTGGCCGGCCGGCACCGCCGCGTTCCACGTCAACGCCGACATCGCCGACGCCGTCGTCCGCTACTGGCACGCCACCCAGGACGAGGCCTTCGACGCCGACCACGGCGCCGAGATGCTGATCGAGACCGCCCGCCTGTGGGCGTCGCTGGGCCACCTGGACGACGGCCGGGGGTTCCGCATCGACGGCGTCACCGGTCCCGACGAGTACACCGCCGTCGTGGACAACAACGTCTACACCAACCTCATGGCGCAGCGGAACCTGCGCGAGGCGGCGGCGGCCGTCGCCCGCCAGCCCGGCGTCGCCGGGCGGCTCGAGGTCTCCGCCACCGAGGTGGCGACCTGGCTCGACGCCGCAGACCAGATGCGCATCCCCTTCGACGAGCACGTCGGCGTGCACATGACCAGCGAGGGGTTCACCCGCCACCAGGAGTGGGACTTCGACGGCACCCCGCCCGAGAAGTACCCGCTCCTGCTGCACTTCCCCTACTTCGAGATCTACCGCAAGCAGGTGGTCAAGCAGGCCGACCTCGTCATGGCCCTGCACCTGCGCGGCGACGCCTTCACGCACGAGCAGAAGGTCGCCGACTTCGCCTACTACGAGGCGCGCACGGTGCGGGACTCGTCGTTGTCGGCGGCGCAGCAGGCCGTGGTGGCCGCCGAGTGCGGGCACCTGCAGCTGGCGCACGACTACTGGGGGGAGGCCGCGCTCACCGACCTGCAGAACCTGCACGGCAACTCCGGGCACGGCCTGCACATCGCCTCGCTGGCCGGGGGCTGGACCGTGGCGGTCGCCGGGTTCGGCGGCATGCGCGACCACGACGGCCGGCTCACCTTCGCCCCCCGGCTGCCGCCGAGGCTCACCGGCCTGGCCTTCCGGGTGGTCTACCGCGGACGCTGCCTGCGGGTGCGGGTCACCCAGGAGCGGGCCACCTACCAGCTGGTGTCGGGGGAGCCGCTGGAGATCGGCCACCACGGGCAGACCGTCACGGTCACCGACGCCGAGCTGGTGCTCGACGTCCCGCCGGCCCCCGAGGTCGAGCCGGTGACCCAGCCGGCGCACTGCGCACCGCGTCGCCGCGGGCGTCACGGCAGCAGCCAGTAGCCCCCCAGCACGAGCGCCCCGACGTCCACCAGGAGGAACACGCCCACCCACACCAGCCCGGGCAGGCCGGTGAGGCGGGCCAGCTGGTCGGCGTCGCTGTCCGGGGTCGGACGGCGACGCCGACCGGCCTGCAGCTCCCACACCGTGCGCGGGGCGGCCAGCAGCAGGAAGAACGCGACGACGTGGGCGAAGCCCGCCTGCCACTGCGCGGGCAGCCACCAGGTGGCCGCGAACACCAGCGCGCCGGTGACCAGCACCGACCAGAGGCCGTAGAAGTTGCGGATCTGCAGGAGCAGCAGCGCGAGCAGGGCCAGCACCGCCCACAGCATCCCGATGGCGTGCCCGGCCGCCAGCAGGGCCGCTGCACCCAGTCCCAGCAGGCCCGGGCCGACGTAGCCGGCCAGCGCGGTCACCACCATGCCGGGGCCGGTGGGCCGCCCCCTCGAGACGGTCACCCCGGAGGTGTCCGAGTGCAGCCGGATGCCGGCCAACCGGCGGCCCGTGAGCAGGGCCGCGACGCCGTGGGCGCCCTCGTGGGCGATCGTGACGGCGTTGCGGCTGAGCTGCCACGCGTCGCGCTGGGCCACGAGGGCCAGCGCGACCAGCGCCGTGGCCAGCAACCAGGGCAGCGGCAGCGGGGGAGAGGGGGCGGTGACGCGGTCCCAGATCTGTTCCATCGCCCCGGCAGTCAACCCGGTGAGCCGGGCCCGGTGGGGTGCGGCACACTGACGACGCCCTCCGCCGGGGAGGGTCGCTGCCGAGGAGGCCCCCGTGACCACCCCGTCGATCCCGATCCCGTACCGCGTGGTCATGGCCATCGGCACGCCCGCCGTGCGGTGGTGGGGCAGGCTCGAGGTGCGCGGGCTGGAGAACCTCCCGTCCTCCGGACCGACGGTCGTGATGGCCAACCACGACAGCCAGTGGGACCCGGTCATCGCCGGCATCGCGGCCCTGCGGGTGCGGCACCTGCGCGCCCTGGCCAAGGACTCGTTGTGGAAGAACCCCGTGGTGGGCAGGTGGCTCACCGGCATGGGCCAGATCCCGATCGCCCGCGGGCGCGGTGACGCCACCGCGCTGCAGGCGGCCATCGACGTGCTGCGCGAGGGCGGCTGCATCGGCATCTTCCCCGAGGGCACGGTGTCCCGGGGGCGCACGATGCGCTTCCTGTCCGGGGCGGGCCGGCTCGCCCTGGCCGTCCCCGGCACCACCGTGGTCGGCCTGCGCATCACGGGTCAGACCGACGTCGTCCGGTTCCCGAAGCGTCCGCGGATCGTCCTGGAGTTCCTGACGCCGACCGCCGCCCGCGAGGGCGAGTCGGCGGTCGCGCTCACCAAGCGGGTCATGCAGGAGGTGCGCACCGGTGCACCGCCGGCCATCCCGGGTCGGGCGAAGACCGCGGCGAAGTACCGCGAGCTGGCCGCCGAGCACGCGGCCGCCCAGGCGGCGGAGAAGCCGGCCGACAAGGCGTCCTGAGCTCAGCCGGCGACGAACGGCACCAGGAGCACGGACGCCGCCGCCGCGACGCCGAGCAGGGTCAGCGGCCAGCGCCCGGGCCGACCCCGGCGGAGCACCGAGTGGACGACGCCGGCGGTGCCCAGCCCCAGCACGGTGACCACGTCGAGCGCCCAGGTGCGCATCGCCTCGCCGCGGGCACCGGGGTCGGATCCGTAGAGGTCGAGGAAGCCGTCGAGCCAGTTCCAGGCCATGGCGGCCAGCACGACCGCGACCGCGAGGCCCAGCAGGCCCTGGCCGGCCCGGTCGCCGTGCCCGGGCCACGGACGGCGGCCCGCCGGCCGGGAGCCGGGGTCGGGCACGGAGCCGGCGACGGCGCTGGCGATGGTGCTGGTGACGGGACGGGGGGCGACGGCGACCGCGGCGGCGCGCTGGTACGGGCTCATGTCCACCGACCCTGCCGGCGTGGTGCGTCCCGACCCAGGGGGCCACTACTCAGCTCGACCCGGGTGGAACTGTCGGTGCGACGGCCTACGGTGCGAGCACCACCGAGACCGAGGAGGCGTCATGACGACCCTGACCGACCGACCGGGCACCGCCCTGCTGGTGATCGACGTGCAGAACGGGGTGATGGCCGCCTCCCACGACACCGAGGCCGTCGTCGGCCGCATCGAGGGCCTGGTGTCCCGGGCCCGGGAGGCCCACGTGCCGGTGGTGTGGGTGCAGCACTCGTCCGAGGAGCTGCCGGTGGGCAGCCCGCAGTGGGAGTACGTGCTGCAGCTGCAGCGTGCCGACGGCGAGGCACTGGTGGCCAAGCAGCACGGTGACTCCTTCGAGGCCACCGACCTCGAGCAGGTGCTGGCCGAGGCCGGGGCGGGCCGGCTGGTCGTCGCCGGGGCGCAGACCGACGCCTGCATCCGGTCCACCATCCACGGCGCGTTCACCCGCGGCTACGACGTGGTGCTGGTCGGCGACGCGCACACCACCGAGGACCTGACCGCCTACGGGGCCCCGGCGCCGGCCGACGTCATCTCGCACACCAACCTGTACTGGGGGTTCCAGACCGCACCGGGCCGCACCGCCGCCGTCGTGCCGGCCGCCGACGTCGAGTTCGCAGGCTGAGCGCCGTGCGCACCCTGGGCGTCACCACGAACCTGCACGTCGACGACATCGCCGCGGCCGAGGGGTTCTGGGCCGGCTTCCTGGGGCTGCGGCAGCAGGAGTTCAGCCTGGGCTGGGTGGCCCGGTACACCGACCCCGACACCGGGGCGCACGTCCAGCTCGTCACCGGTGACGCAACCGCGCCGGAGGACTCGGCGGTGACGGTCAGGACCGACGACGTCGACGCCGCGTACGCCGAGGCACGGGCAGCCGGCTACGAGATCGTGCACCCGCTGACCACGGAGTCGTGGGGCGTGCGCCGGTTCTTCGTGCGGGCCCCCGGCGGCACGGTGGTGAACGTGGCCCAGCACCGTGACTGAGCTGGCGGGAGCTGTTCCCGGTGGATCAGGTTGGAGTCGTGTCGCCGATGTCGATGGACACATGAGCTGGCTGCAGCGTGCGGAGGTGGACGCCAGTGGCATCGGATACGACCCCGACGGATGGCCGGCGTCCGTCTGGGTTCTGCACTCGATGTACGAGCACCGTCTCATCACCACGGGTCTGACGCACGACGACGTCCACCGGGAGCGGCTCGCGCGGGGCATGCAGGAGCCCGACATGATCGGTGAGGTCGATCTCCCCGAGCTCACCGTGTCGGGAGTACCGCTCGGTTACGAGAGGGAACCAGGCCCCGATTGGACCAGACTGCGTTGGCGCACCCTCATCGAGCGGTCCGGAGGGTGGCTCGACGAGGAGGATCCGGATTGGCCGTCCGAGGTGTGGCTCGATCAGGATTGGCCCGCTTCGACGATCCCGCCACCAGAGGGTTCTCTGGATGAAGTGAGCTGGACCGCACTCATCGACGTCCTCGGCCGTCTCTCAGATGATGGACAGGCAACCCGGGTAGTCGCCTACTACGACTTCCTCACGGCTCGGGACTGGCAGGGGCCGAACGCCCACGTCCTCTCCGGTGAGCTCGGCGGCATCACGACACTGGTCGACGAGCTGGGGTACCTGTTCTCCCCGTCCAACTGGTGGGCAGAGGACAGGTCCTGGTTCGTCTACACGGACTACGACCTGAACACGACCAAGGTGAGCGGCAGCGTCGATCTGATCAAAGCCCTGGGGGCTGAATCTGACCTGGAGACGATCAGGTGGCGTGGGCCAGGTGGTCGAGGTGCGAGAAGCTACCGGCAGCGGATCCGCGAAGGGCGTCCTCCGAACCGACGTCAGGACTGATCTCGACACGAGGCTGGCTAGGCTGCCGCGGTGAGCTCCACGCCCCGGTTCGGCCGACTGATCACCGCCATCGCCACCGCGTTCGACGCCGACGAGAAGGTCGACCTCGAGGCCACCGCGCGCATCGCCCGGCACGTGGTGGACACCGGCAGCGACGGCGTCGTGGTGTCAGGCACCACGGGGGAGGCGCCGACCACGACCGTGCCCGAGGACGGCGAGATCCTGGCCGCGGTGCGCGACGCGGTGGGGGACCGGGCATCGGTGATCGCCGGCGTCGGCACCAACAGCACCGCGCACTCCGTCGAGATCGCCGAGCAGGCGGCCCGCGTCGGGGCCGACGGGTTGCTGGTCGTCACGCCGTACTACAACAAGCCCAGCCAGACCGGCATCCTCAAGCACTTCCGCACGGTGGCGTCCGTCAGCGACATCCCGGTGATGCTCTACGACGTCCCCAGCCGCACGGGATCGGCGATCGGGCTCGACGTCTACCGGCAGGCCGTCGAGATCGAGTCCGTCGTCGCCGTCAAGGACGCCACCGGCAACCCCGCCCAGGCGGCCCGGCTCACCGACCTCGGCTACGAGGTCTACTGCGGCGACGACGCCCTGACCCTGGGCTACCTGGCCTACGGCGCCGTCGGCCTGGTCAGCGTGGTCGCGCACGCCGCCGGCCGTCCGCTGCGCTCGATGATCGAGGCGTTCCTGGCGGGGGACCACGCCGAGGCGCTCGCCGCCCACACGCGTCTGCTGCCGGCCTTCGACGCGATCATGGGCGTGCCCAACTACGGCGCGACGACCGCCAAGGCCGCGCTGCAGCTGCAGGGCGTGCTGGGCGACCGCCGGGTGCGCCAGCCGCTCGAGCAGCTCGACGACGCCGAGGTCGAGGCCCTGCGCACCGGTCTGGTCGCCGCCGGCCTGCTGTAGCCGGCGGGGGAGCAGCGCTCGGGTGGTGGAGGACCCCAGCGCCGATCTGGGCACCGGGCAGGGCTCCCACGACGGCCTGGCTCGGCACTGGGTGGGTCGACGGACCGGGCGGGGGAGACTGACGCGGTGTTCCACATCGCGTTCCACGAGCCGCGCATCCCGCCGAACACGGGCAACGCGATCCGCATGGTGGCGGCCACCGGGGCGCACCTGCACCTGATCGAGCCGTTGGGCTTCGACCTGTCCGACGCGAAGCTGCGCCGGGCCGGGCTGGACTACCACGACCTGGCGTCGGTGACGGTGCACGTGGGCTGGGCCGCCTTCCTCGACGCGGTCCCGGATGCCCGGGTGTTCGCGTTCACCGCCGGCGCCACCACCCGGTACACCGACCTGGCCTACCTGCCCGGCGACGTGCTGCTCTTCGGCCCCGAACCCACCGGGCTGGCGGAGGAGGTGCTGGCGGACCCGCGGGTGACCGACCGTCTGCGGCTGCCGATGCTGCCGGGTCGACGGTCGCTGAACCTGTCCAACACCGCGGCGGTCGCGGCCTACGAGGCCTGGCGACAGCACGACTTCGCCGGCTCCTGACGCCGATGTGTATCTCATCGTTGACATTCTTGGACAAATGTCTACGATGAGATGCATGCCGGCGCCGAGCCCGTACACCAGCCCCGAGCAGGAAGCCGACCTGCGCCGCCTCGGGTCCCGGTTGCGCGACCACCGGAAGGCGCTCGGGGTGACGGCCGTGGCCTGCGCCGAGTCGGCGGGGGTGTCCCGGGTGACGCTGCACCGCATCGAGGCCGGGAACCCCTCGGTCACGATCGGCGCCTACTGCAACGTCGCGGCGGCCCTGGGCCTGCACCTGGTCGTCCCCGTCGTCGAACGCACGACGGGGGAGCCGCCGACGGTGACGGTCGGCGACTACCCGGGTCTGCGGGCCCTGGCCTGGCAGACCGACGCGGGCACCACGGTGACCGAGGCCCAGGCGCTGAACCTCTACGAGCGCGGGTGGCGGCACCTCGACCAGGCGGTCCTGACCGACCGCGAGCGGGCGTTCATCCAGCACCTCGCCGACACCTACAGCCACGGGGCGCTGCTTGTTTGACCGCCCGCACCACCGGCTCGTCGCCGACGTGCTCCACCGGCTGGACGGGCCGCTGCTGGCCGAGCACAGCTGCTGGTTCGGGGGAGGCACGGCCATCGCGCTCTCGTGCGGGGAGTACCGGGAGTCGGTCGACATCGACTTCCTGGTCTCCGACACCGTGGCCTACCGGTCCCTGCGCCAGCTCGTGCGCACCGAGGGTCTGGCTGCGCTGGCCGGGGGAGAGCTCGACCTGGTCCGCCCGGCCCGGGTCGACAACTACGGCATCCGGGCCGTCGTGCGGGCCGGCGACGTGCCGATCAAGTTCGAGATCATCCAGGAAGGCCGCATCGACCTCGAGACGACGGTCGACCAAGAGGTCATCTGCGGGGTGCGTGCCCTGACCCGGACCGACCAGGTCGCCAGCAAGCTCCTGGCCAACGACGACCGCTGGGCCGACCCGTCCACCTTCAGTCGTGACCTCGTCGACCTGGCGATGATGGCGCCGTCGTCCGAGGAGCTGGCGGCCGGCGCCGGCAAGGCCGTCGCGGCCTACGGGAGCACCGTGGGCACCAGCCTGCGCGACGCGGTCGAGCAGCTGCGCCGGCGTCCGCAGCGGCTGGACGAGTGCCTGCGGGCGCTGCAGATGCACGCCACCCGTGCCGAGGTCTGGCAGTGCATCAGGACCCTCGGCACCCGGTGTGCGGGGATCGGCGTTGTCGGGTCCGGTCCGCTCGACCTGACATAATGTCGATTATCGGCGCACAAGGTCGGTGGCCGAGCGGGTGGGTTCGCCGCAGGTCGAGCACGTCGACCGGCTGCGGCGCAGCGCGTCGTCCGACCGCGCGCCGGCACGTGGAGTCGCCACCGTCCGGGCGGGTCGCCACGTTGCGCCCCGTCGTCGTGCACGCGTTGTCCTGCGACGGCACCCGCACCAGGCACGCTGGCTCGGCCCCATGATCACCGTGCCCGGTGCCATGATCGACTCGACGCCGCACGTGATCCCCGTGGTCGGGTCCGCCATCGACGGGCCGGCGGCCGCGGGCCGCTCCTCCCCTGCGGGCGGCCGACCTGCACCGCATTGCGTCACGTTGACGAAACGATGCACGGTGGCCGGGTCCTGGCGCCGGGTGTCGGGTGCCCGGGGATCGCCCAGGTCCCTTAGGCTCCGCACATGCAGATCCGTCGTCCGGTCGTGTCCGTCCTCGCCGCCCTCGCCGTCCTCGGTGGCGGCGCCGCCCTGACCGGCTGCAGCGACACCGACGGCCTGGGTCAGCGCACCGGCACGTCGAAGGACTCCACCACCAACTTCTCCGGTGACGACCCCTCCAGCGTGGAGCAGGGCAGCGTCTACAACCACGGCAACGTGGCGCCCGACCAGGACCCCACCATCCCCGACCCGGACTGACCCGACGACGGGGCGCCGCCGGTCAGCCGGCGGCGCGACCCGAGAGCCAGAGCTTGTCCAGCCGGCCGGTCGAGCGCAGCAGCTCGCTGAGCGCCCGCTCCAGCTCGGCCTTGGTCGGCTTCTCCGTCATCAGCGTCTGCACGTCCTCCAGGGCGCAGCGCAGCTGGAACAGCCGGTCCTGCAGGCCGTCGAGCTCGGCGCGGGTCACCAGGACGACGTCGGGCGACAGCCCCGCCTTGGCCGTCGCCGAGCGCTGCTCGTAGGCGCGCTGACGGCACGCCTGACCGCAGTACAGCCGCGGGCGGCCGACCGACTCCTGGGTCGGCAGCACGTTGCGGCACCAGCCGCACCGTCGCTCCTCGACCTCGGCAGGGCGACGTCGGGACCGCCGCGACACGGCCTTGACCACCGGCTCGACCACGGGGGATGCCGGGACGTCGTGCGCCGCGACCTGCTCTGCCACCACGAGCGAGAAGGTAGACGGCCCGGGGCCTGTGCAGAGCCTGGACACGCCCGCGCCGACCCCGCCGACCACCCCCGTCACACGCGGCCCTAGCGTGTGGTCGTGCCGGTGCCGCGCTTCCCGTTCCTCGACGGGCCCCTGCCGCTGGCCATGGCCCACCGGGGCGGGGCGATCGAGCACGTCGAGAACACCGCGTCGGCCTTCCAGGCCTGCGTCGACCTGGGCTACCGCTACCTGGAGACCGACGTCCGGGCCACCGCCGACGGCGTCCTCGTGGCCTTCCACGACCCAGTGCTCGACCGGGTGACCGACCGCACCGGCCGCATCGACGCCCTGCCGTGGCGCGAGGTGGAGGGTGCGCTCATCGGCGGCCGCGAGCCGGTGGTGCTGCTGGAGGACCTCCTCACGGCGTGGCCCGACGTCCGGTTCAACATCGACCTCAAGGCCGCCGGCGTGCTGGCCCCGCTGGCCGCCCTGGTGCGGCGCACCGGCACCCTCGACCGCATCTGCCTGGCGTCGTTCTCCGACGCCCGGGTGGCCGCCGCCCGCCGGCTGCTGGGCCCCGAGCTGTGCACCTCGCTCGGCCCCAAGGGCGTGGCCGCGCTGCGGCTGTCCTCCTACTCCCCCCGCGCCGCGGGCCTCGTGCGCATCCAGGCCGGGTGCGCCCAGGTGCCGTTGCACCTGGGTGGCCGCCCCCTGGTCGACGAGCGGTTCATCGCCGCCGCGCACGAGCGCAGCCTGCAGGTGCACGTGTGGACCGTCGACGACCCAGACGAGGCCGACCGCATGCTCGACCTGGGGGTGGACGGCATCATGACCGACCGTCCGCAGATGCTGCGCGAGGTGTACGAGCGCCGGGGCATCTGGACGACGACGTGAGACCCCGAGCATGAGGGCACGGCTGCGCCGCTGGCGCCCGCGCACCCCGGAGCTGCCCGCCGACCTCGAGCAGTCGATCACCGACGGCGACCCCGAGTGGTTCGGCCGCGAGCTGGCCGTCGCCGCGCACCGGCCGTGGTGGCTGTGGCGCTTCCTGCTCTGGTCGGTGTCCCCGGCCGTGTCGCTGTTCGGGCGCGTGGTCGTCACCGGGTCGGTGCCCGAGCACCTGCGCGAGGGGCCGCTCATCGTCGCGGCCAACCACATCGGCGACTACGACACGTTCACCGTGGCCGCCGCGCTGCACCGGGCCGGGCTCGTCCCCCGGTTCCTGGCCACCGGCGGCATCATGGCCGCGCCGGTGGCCGGCCCGCTGCTCGAGCGCTGCGGCGGCATCCGGGTCGAGCGCGGCACCGACGTCGCCGCCCACGCCATGCGGGTCGTGCTGGTGGCCCTCGAGCACGGCGGGCACGTCGTCGTCTACCCCGAGGGGCGGGTGGGCCTCACCGCCGACGGCTGGCCCGAGCGGGGCCGCACCGGGCTGGCGCGGCTGGCCCTGCAGACCCGGGTGCCGGTCATCCCGGTCAGCCAGTGGGGCGCCCACGAGGTGCTCCAGTACGGCAACGACTGGGGCAAGCTGCGCACCCTGCTGTCGGCGGCCTGGCGCCAGCCGGCCCTGCGCGTGCACGTGGGTGACCCGGTGCCGCTCGACGACCTCGCCGCCGGGCGGGTCGGCGACGCCAACCGGGCCCGCACCCGCATCATGGCCGCCATCACCCGGGGCCTGGTCCCCCTGCGCGCCGGGGAGCCGGCCGACCGCATCGCCTTCGCCGACCCCACCCGCCCGGTGAAGGCGGTGGCCGCCTTCCCGGGCGGACACGTACCCGACGACGTGCCCGGTGGTGGACCGACCCCTCCCCCGGCTGGCACCCTGCGCCGGTGAGCGCACCGCAGACCACCCCCGACCGCGCGCTGCGCCGTGAGCGGACCGGCTGGTACTCCTACGACTGGGCGATGTCGGTGTTCAACACCAGCGTCACCACGGTCTTCCTCGGCCCGTACCTGACGTCGGTGGCCCGGGAGGCGGCCGGGCCCGACGAGCGGCTGGGGTTCCTGGGCATCGACCCGGGCAGCTGGTTCTCCTTCGTGCTCTCGTTCTCGGTCGTCGCCCAGGTGCTGGTGCTGCCCCTCACCGGGGCCGTCGCCGACCGCACCGGGCGCCGCCGCGAGATGCTGGCCGGGTTCGCCTTCCTGGGCGCGGCGGCCTGCACCGGCTTGTTCTTCGTCGCCGACGGCCGGTACCTGCTGGGGGCGGCGCTGTTCGTGCTGGCCAACATCAGCTTCGGCGCAGCCACCGTCGTCTACTACTCGTGGCTGCCCGACCTCGCGGCCCCCGACGAGCGCGACAAGGTCTCCAGCCGCGGCTGGGCGGTCGGCTACGTCGGCGGGGCCCTGCTGCTGGCCGTGCACCTGGCCCTGTACGTCTCGCGCGACTCCCTGGGGCTCACCGAGGGCGAGGCGGTGCGCATCTGCCTGGCCACCGCCGGGCTCTGGTGGGGCGCGTTCACGGTGTTCACGGTGTCGCGGCTGCGCAACCGGCCGGTGCAGGCCAGCGCCGCGCACACCGGCAGCGGGTTCCGGCAGCTGGCCACCACCCTCAAGGAGATGCGGGCCTTCCCGCTGACCCTGTGGTTCCTCGGGGCCTACCTGCTGTTCAACGACGGCGTGCAGACCGTCATCGGCCTGTCGGCGGTGTACGCCACCGAGGAGCTGCAGCTGGACCAGTCGGTGCTCACCGGAGCGATCCTCATGGTCCAGGTGGTCGCCATCGCCGGCGCCCTCGGCCTGGGCCGGGTCGCCGCCCGCTACGGCGCCACCCGCACGGTGCTCGGCTGCCTGGTCGCCTGGACCGGCGTGCTGGTGGCCGCGTTCTTCCTGCAGGCCGGCGCGGCCGTGCAGTTCTACGCGCTGGCCGCGGTGATCGGCCTGGTGCAGGGCGGCACGCAGGCGCTGTCGCGCTCGCTGTTCAGCCACCTCATCCCGGCCGGCAAGGAAGCCGAGTACTACGGCTTCTACGAGATCAGCGACCGCGGCACCAGCTGGCTGGGCCCGCTGGCCTTCGGGCTCACCTACCAGTTCACCGGCTCCTACCGGCTGGCCATCATCAGCCTCGTGGTCTTCTTCGTCGCCGGGTTCGTGCTGCTGGCCCGGCTGCCCATGCGCCGCGCCGTCGTCGAGGCCGGCAACACCCCGCCGGAGAAGCTGTGAACGTCGTCCCCGCCTCCGGTGACCGGCGCCGGCACGCCGCGCCCGCGCACCTCACCTTCTTCCACGGGCCGATGGACTGCGGCAAGTCCACGCTGGCGCTGCAGGTCGACCACAACCAGAGCCGGCAGGGCCGCGAGGGTCTGCGGCTGACCCAGGGCGACCGGTCGCTGGCCCCGCAGATCAGCAGCCGGGTGGGGCTCTCCCGCGAGGCCGTCGAGTTCCACCCCGGCACCGACGTGCGCCTGCTGGTGCGCCGGCGCTGGGCGGCCGGGCACCGGGTCGACTACGTGGTGGTCGACGAGGCGCAGTTCCTCACCGACCGCCAGGTCGAGCAGCTGGCCGAGCTGGTCGACGAGTCGCACGTCGACGTCTACGCCTTCGGGCTCACCACCGACTTCCGGGCGCAGCTGTTCAGCGGTACGCGGCGGCTGTTCGAGCTCGCCGACGTCGTGCAGCGCATCCAGGTCGAGGTGCTGTGCTGGTGCGGGGCGCCCGGCCTGCTCAACGCCCGCGTGGTCGACGGCGCGATGGTGCGCGAGGGCGAGACGGTCGTCGTGGCCGACACCGCACCCGGGGCCAGCGCGGCGGACCCCCGGTACCAGGTGCTCTGCCGCCGGCACCACGTGCGCGGTCAGCTGGGTCCCACCCCCACCGGGCCCGGCCAGCTGAGCCTGCAGGGGCAGCCGCTGGCCGACGAGCACGTGGCCGTGCGATGATGAGCGACTGACGAGACGGAATCTCCGTCCGACTTCCGTCGTTGATCCCATCGGCCCCTCCGGGTGACTGCACGCAGCCTGCGCTGCGGATGCGTCGACGGCCTGCCGATGGGGCACCGAGCACGGACCGACACGAGCACGAGAGGACGGTGTGCCATGGGTGAGCGTTCCCTTCGCGGCAGCCGACTGGGCAGCGTCAGCTACGAGACCGACCGCAACACCGCCCCGATCCAGCGGCAGTACGCCGAGTACCGCTGCGAGCAGGGCCACCTGGTGACGGTGCCCTTCGCCGACGACGCCGAGCTCCCCGACACCTGGGAGTGCAAGTACGACGGCAGCAACGCCAAGCTGGTGGGCGGCGCCGAGCCGGCCCCCAAGAAGGTGAAGCCGCCGCGCACGCACTGGGACATGCTGCTCGAGCGCCGCTCGGAGGCCGACCTCGAAGAGGTGCTCGCCGAGCGCCTCGACGTGCTGAAGAGCCGCCGCACGAAGGTCTCCAGCTGACCTGAGCGCACGCATGAGGGGCCCCGCCGGGACTGTCCGGCGGGGCCCCTCGTGCGTCTGCGCGGGTTCAGCGGTCGACGACGGTGCCCTCGACCACGGTGCCCTCGATGACACGGGTGGTCGGCACGTGCGCGGCGCCGGGCTCCGGGTGCACCTGCGCCGGGCGGGTGCTCTGCACGCGCACCGGGCCGCGGGCGCGGTCGGGGAGCCGGTTGAGCAGCGCGCGGGCGATCAGTGCCCGCGGCAGCTTGCGGGTACCCGGCAGCAGGCACAGCAGGCCCAGCACGTCGCCGATGAACCCGGGCAGGATCATGAGGAACCCGCCCGCGGCCACCAGACCTGCGTCACCGAGGGCGGTGCCCGGTGCGCGGTGCTCCTGCGCCCGCAGCCGCAGCTCGGTCAACGTCTTGGTGCCCTGCTTGGCCAGCAGCACCCAGCCCAGTGCGCTGCTGGCCAGCGCGGCGAGGATGGTCCAGCCCCAGCCGATCGTGGCGCCCAGGGCGATGAACACCACCACCTCGGCCAGTGCGCCCAGGCCCAGTGCGGTGCGCAGTCGGCTCGTCATGCTCGTCCCTTCGTCGTCCTGCCTTCCTCAACGCGCGAGGTGCCCCGTGTGCTCCCGGCCCCGCGCCGGCGCACCGCGGGGACGACCACGGCCAGGACGGCGCCCACGCCCAGCGCCGTGAGCACCCACTCGGGCCAGGCCCCCACCCGGGCGGCGACGGTGGTCTGGTCGCGCTGGGCGATGTCCTCGACGAAGGTGGCCGGGACGAACAGGTCGGAGCTGCGCACCACCGAGCCGTCGGGGGCGATCACCGCGCTGATCCCGCTGGTGGAGGCCACGACGACCGACCGGCCGAACTCCACGGCCCGCAACCGGCTCATGGCCAGCTGCTGCGGGCTCTCGTCGGAGAAGCCGAAGGTGGCGTTGTTGGTCTGGATGACCAGCATCGACGCACCGCCGGCGACGACGTCCTGGACCAGGCCGTCGTAGGCGACCTCGAAGCAGATGACGTCGCCCACCGTGGTGCCGGCCATGTCCAGCGTGCCCACCCGGTCACCGGCGGCGAAGTCGGCCCGCACGAGGTCGACCTTGTCGCTGAAGAACCGGAAGAACGACCGGTACGGCACGTACTCGGCCATCGGCACCGGGTGCCGCTTGGTGTAGGTCTGCCCCGGCCCGGTGACCGGGTCCCACACGATCGCGGTGTTGCTGATGAACCGGCCGGGGCCGCTCACCACCGCCCCGACCAGGATGGGGGCGTCGATGGCCCGGGCCGCGCGGTCGATGGCGGCCGCGGCGTCGGCGTTGAGGTACGGGTCGATGTCGGAGCTGTTCTCGGGCCAGACGACCAGGTCGGGCTGGGCGACCTCACCGGCGGCGACCTGGGCGGCGAGCTCCTGCGTGCGGCTGACGTGGTTGTCCAGCACCGCGCGGCGCTGCTCGTTGAAGTCCAGGCCGGCGCGCGGCACGTTGCCCTGGACGACGGCGACCGTGCGGGTGGGCCCGCCCTCGGTCAGCGAACCGCCGGCCAGCGGCAGGGCGGCGAGGGTCCCGACGACCGGGACGGCGAGCGCGGCGACGACGGCGAGCGCGGCCGCCCGCAGCGAGCCGGCCCGCCGCTCGGGCTCCGAGCTGTCCCGCCAGGCCCGGGACAGGGCCAGCACCGCGGCGGCCAGCGACGTCCCGGTGAGGGCGACGGCGAAGCTGACCAGCGGAGCACCGCCCCACGCGGCCAACGCGGTGAACGGTCCCTCGGCCTGGCTGAAGGCCAGCCGGCCCCACGGGAACCCGCCGAAGGGCCACCGGCCGCGCAACGCCTCGTCGGCCACCCACAGCGCGGCGGCCCACAGCGGCCAGGCGCGCATCCGGGCGGTGAGCGCCAGGGCGCCGCCGAGCAGGGCGACGTAGAGCGCCTCGGTGACCGACAGCGCCAACCACGGGAACGAGCCGACGTAGATGCCGGTCCACGACAGCAGCGGGGTGAAGAAGGCCAGCCCGTGCACCAGCCCCAGCCACAGGCCGAGCCGGAACCGCACACCGCGGGTGGCCAGCGACAGCGCAGCGGGCCCCAGGACGGCCAGGGTGCTGAGGTCCCAGCCCGGGAAGGCCAGGAACATCACGAAACCGCCGGCTGCGGCGAGCAGCGTGCGGGCGACCCAGCGCACCGGGCGCCGTCCGTCGGGTTCGGGGGCCGCGGCCGGGGTGGGGGCCGGGGCGTCGCGCTCGGCGGACTCGGAGACCGTCACGTGCCGAGCATCCCACCCGTCGCAGCGCCGCCGGCAGGACGGCCGCCGGCGGCGGCACCCCGGCCTTCGGGCCGGCGGTCCGGTCGACTGGCTGTCGCCGGTCCCGCCGTTGTCTGGTGGCGCGGGGTGCCGCCCGGCGGTCCCGTGCGGCTGGGACCGGGAGGACCCGCAGCCGGGGATCGCGAGGTGCGACGGGGGAACCCTAGGGACCCGGGGAGGTCCCGCACAGGCCATCGGGACACCTGCGGCAGGCCGTTACCAGATCGTTACGTGTCACTCACGCTCGGTGGCGGGGCCGAGGGGGACGACGAGCGTCGCCGTCGCCTCCACCACCCGCAGCGGCTCGGCCAGCACCGCGGCCGCCGAGGGGCCGCGGTCGGGCTGGGCGCGGGCGACGACGTCGGCCCAGCAGCGCAGCGTGCGCGAGCGGGTGCCCACCCGCACGACCTCGCACGAGGCCTCCAGCACGTCGCCGGCCTGGACCGGCCCGAGGAAGCGGACCTCGGTGTACCCGGCCAGCAGGCCCTCGTCGCCGTCCCCGACGATCGACACCTCCGTGGCGACGTCGCCGAACAGGCCCAGGGTGTAGGCCCCGTCGACCAGCGAGCCGCCGTAGTGGGCGTGCGCGTGGGGCACGTAGCGGCGGTGGGTGACGGTCAGTCCGACGGTGGCGCTCACGCGGCGATCTCCTCGGGGAGCAGGGCGGAGACGAGGTAGGAGGCCACCTCGCCGGGGGTGGTGCCACGGCCGAAGACCTTGTCGACGCCGAGGTCGCGGGCCATGGCCGGGTCGAAGCGGGGGCCGCCCACCACGAGCAGGGGACGGGTCTCCCCCATCGCCTCGCGGAACGCGCCGGCCAGCTCGCGGGTGTTGCGCAGGTGCGCGTCCTTCTGGGTGACCACCTGGCTGACCAGCACGGCGTCGGCCTTCGCGGCCCGGGCGCGGGTGACCAGCTCGGGGACGGTGACCTGGGCGCCGAGGTTGGCGACGTCAATCTCGCGGTAGTACTCCAGGCCCTTCTCCCCCGCGAAGCCCTTGAGGTTGAGGATCGCGTCGATGCCGACGGTGTGCGCGTCGGTGCCGATGCAGGCGCCCATGACCACGAGCTTGCGGTGCAGGCGGGTCTTGATGGCGCCGTTGACCTCGGTGGGGCTCAGCAGCGGGTACGCGCGCTCCTCGACCTCGACCTCGTCGGTGTCGACGAGGTGGGTGACCGAGCCGTAGACGACGAAGAAGGTGAAGCCCTCCCCGATGCCGTGGCTGTGCACCACCATCGCGGGGTGGATGCCCATCTTGCCGGCCAGCTGCAGCGCAGCGCCCTCGGCGCGGGGCCCGGGCGGCATCGGCAGCGTGAACGAGGTCTGCACCATGCCGTCGCCGGTGGTGTCGCCGTAGGGCCTGATGACGGTCATCGCACGGTGTCCTTCAACGCGGTCTCCATGAGCTCCGTGGCCGGGTCGAGGTGGCCGGGGGCCTTCACGACGACGCCGTCCAGCCCCTTGCCCCGGTCGGCCGGGCGCTTGGTGATGCCGAAGGTGCCCTGGGCGATCGAGGGCAGCAGTCCGTCGGCGGTGATCCGCTCGAGCAGCTCGACGGCCTCGCCGAGCACGGTGTGCGCCCGGGTGTCCAGGAACCCGCCCGGCGGGGGTGCGAAGTCCTCCCCCAGGCCGGCCGCGGCGTCGAGCACGTAGCGGACGTTGCGCAGCGCCAGGTCGCGGTCGCTCAGCCACGGGGTCACGACGGCCTCGGTCATCATGCCGACCAGCAGGATCGACTGGTCGGTGAGCATGCCGGCCAGGTTGAAGAACCCGTCGAGCAGGTAGCCGCCGAACACGTCGCCGGTCATGTGCTTGGTCGGCGGCATCCACTTGAGCGGGGCGTCGGGGAACAGCGAGCGGGCCAGCATGGCGTGGGCCAGCTCGAGCCGGAACGACGCCGGGACGGCGGGGTTGATCTCGAACGCGTGGCCCAGCCCCAGCTGCCAGTCCTCCAGCCCGGCCTCGCGGGCGAACCGCTCGTTGAGCAGCTGGCTGACCGTGACGGTGTGCGCCTCGTCGACGGCGTCGGCGGTGGTGAGGTAGTTGTCCTCGCCGGTGTTGATGATGATCCCGGCGCGGGCGTGCACCATGCGGCTGAACCGCTGGTCGACGAAGGTGCGGATCGGGTTGATGTCGCGGAAGAGGATCCCGTACATCGCGTCGTTGAGCATCATGTCCAGCCGCTCCAGCCCGGCCAACGCGGCGATCTCGGGCATGCACAGCCCCGAGGCGTAGTTGGTCAGCCGGACGTAGCGGCCCAGCTCGGCGCTGACCTCGTCGAGCGCGGCCCGCATGAGCCGGAAGTTCTCCTGGGTGGCGTACGTGCCGGCGTACCCGGTGCGGGTGGCGCCCTCGGGCACGTAGTCCAGCAGCGACTGCCCGGTGGAGCGGATCACGGCGATGACGTCGGCCCCGGCGCGGGCGGCGGCCTGGGCCTGCGGGATGTCCTCGAAGATGTCGCCGGTGGCCACGATCAGGTAGATCCAGGGACGGCGGGGCGGGTCGCCGTGGGTGGCCACCAGCTCCTCCCGCCGGCGACGGGCGGCGTCGACGCGGCCCAACCCGGCTCCGACGGCGGCCAGCGCGGCCTCGCGGGCCCGCTCCTCCTCCCCGCCGGCCGGGACGGCGAACCGGGCGGTCCCGGCGCCCACCTGCTCGGCGATCTCCTGCAGGCTGCCCGCGGCGCCGGAGGCGATCGCGTGCCAGACCGGCAGCGCGACGCCGTGCTCCAGGCCCACCTGCTCGCGGACGACGTCCACGACGCGGTTGACCCAGGGGATCTCGCCCTCCCCGGTGACCGGGTCGGTGCCCTCCAGGCCGGCCAGCCGCAGCACGGCCCGCTCGACGGAGACGGTGGTGTGCCGGGTCGCGAGGTCGATGACCGGCTGCGCGGCCTGCTCGGCCAGCGCACGGGCCCGGGTGACCAGGGCGGGGTCCAGCGTCAGGCGGGCGCTCACGGTGCTCCTCGGACGACGTCGCCGGCGACCAGCAGGCCGGCGCAGGCGGGCCGGGCGCGCTGGGCGAGCACCCCGGACAGGGTCAGGTCGGTGGCCCACAGGGCCAGGTGCGCGGGCGCGCCGACGGCGAGCGGGCCGTCGGGGTGCTCGGTGCGGGCGGCGTACCAGCCGCCGTGGGTGGCCGCGTCGTAGGCGTCGAAGGGGCGCAGGCCGGCGCCGGGCGTGCGGTGGTCGACCGCGGCGTGCACCCCGCCCCACGGGTCCAACGGGGTGACCGGGGCGTCGCTGCCCAGGGCGATGGCGACCATGCCGTCGGAGAGGTCGGCCAGCGGGTTGCAGGCCAGCGCCCGCTCGACGCCCAGGCGCTCGGCGTACATGCCGGCGTCCCCGCCCCAGGCGGCGTCGAAGGCCGGCTGCACGCTGGCGACCATGCCCAGGGCCCGCATGGTGTCCACGGCGTCGGGCGAGACCATCTCGACGTGCTCGAGCCGGTGCCGGCAGGCCCGGACGGCGTCGCGGCCCAGCTGCTCGGCCACCTGGGCGACGGCGGCGAGCACCTGGTCCACGGCGGCGTCGCCGATCACGTGGAAACCGGCCTGCACGCCGGCCGCGGTGCACGCCCGCACGTGCTCGACCACCTGCGCGGTCTCGAACCGCAGCGCACCGCTGGTGTCCGGGCGGTCGGTGTAGGGCGCGCTCAGGGCGGCGGTGTGCGACCCGAACGCGCCGTCGCAGAACAGGTCGCCGCCCGCGCCGGCCAGCCCGAGCTCGGCGACGACGTCCAGCCCGCCGCGCTCGGCCAGCTCGCCCCACCAGCCGAGCACCTGCGGGCCGGGGGTGGCCCGGGCCAGCTGCAGGAGGCCGGCGAGGTCCTCGGCGCTGGACACCTCGGGGCCGGCCATCTCGTGCACGCAGCCGATGCCGAGGTCGGCGGCGGCGTCCAGGGTGGCCCGCTGGGCGGCGGCGCGCTGGGCCGGGTCGACCGAGCCGTAGGCGACCTGCCGGGCGGCGTGGTGGGCGTCCAGCCGCAGCTGTCCGTCGGCGGCGAAGCCGGGCAGCTCGGTGATGCCGGGGATGCGGTCGAGCAGGGCGGTGGAGACCGTGGCCGAGTGCACGTCGACCCGGGCCAGGTAGGCCGGCCGGTCGCCGACGACGGCGTCCAGGTCGTGGCGGGTGAGCGCGCGGCCCTCGGGCCAGACCGTCTCGTCCCAGCCGGTGCCCAGCACCGTGCCGGTGGGGTGCGCGGCGACGTGGGCGGCGACGGCGGCCAGCGCCGAGCGCAGGCTGTCCGCACCGTGCAGGGCAAGCCCGGTGAGCGCCAGGCCGGTCGCGGTGGCGTGCACGTGGGCGTCGACGAACGCCGGGGTGAGCAGCGCTCCCCCGCCGTCCCACGTGCGGTCGGCGCGCGGTGCGTCGATCGCCGGACCGACCCAGGCGACGGCGCCGTCGACGACGTGCACCGCCCGGCCCGGCGCGTCGCCGACGGTGACCCCGGTGAGGAGCAGGTTCATGCGTGCACGCGCGGGTCGACCAGTGCGCGCACCCCGGCCTCGCGCCGGTAGAGGTCCAGGGCCAGGGCGGCGTGCCCCGGCGTGTAGCCGTTCCCGATCAGCATCGTCACGTCCGCTGCCATCCCCTCGGCGCCCAGGGCCGCCGCCGGGAAGGAGGTGGCCATCGAGAAGAAGACCACGGTGCCCCCGTCGGCCGTCGCGAGGACCGCCCCGTGCTCGGCTCCGGGGACGTCGACGCACACCACCGTGACGTCGACCGGCTCGGGGAGCGCCGCCGCGACGGCCAGCGGGTCGGTGGCGTCGGCGACCACCACCTCGTCGGCGAGTCCGGCGGCACGCAGGGCGACGGCCTCGACCTCGTCGCGGACGACGCCCACGACCCGGCGGGCGTGCGCGTCGCGGGCGGCGGCCAGGGACAGGCAGCCGGACTTGCCGGCCGCACCGAGGACGGCGACCGAGGCCCCGCGGTGCACGACCCGTGCGGTGGCGGCGGGCGCGCCGCAGACGTCGAGCAGGGCCAGGGCGACGACCTCCGGCAGGTCCTCGGGCAGCACGGCGGCGATGGACCGGGCGAACAGGACGGCGCTGCCCCGGGCCGGCACCTGCTCGCTGCGGCCGTCCCAGCGCTCGAGCCCGTCGGTGATCCGCAGCGGGGTGAGGGTGAGCGAGACCAGGGTGGCGACCCGGTCGCCCACCCGCAGGCCCAGCGGCGACCGCTCCCCCACCTCGGCGACCCGCCCGATGAGCATGCCGCCCGAGCCGGTGACCGGGTTCTGCATCTTGCCGCGCTCGGCGACGATCGCCAGCACGGCCGCCCGCACGGCGTCGCCGTCGCCGTCGTGGGCCTCGGTGAGCTGGCGGAAGGACGCCGCGTCGAGGTTGAGCCGCTCGACGTCGATGCGCACCTCGTCGGGCCCGGTGGGCGCGTCGGGGTCCAGCCGGCGGGCGGCCTGCGGCAGGACCCCCACCGGCTCCAGCACCCGGTGCACCCCGAGCGCCCGCTGTCCCGCCGTCGTCACCTGGTTCTCCTTCGCCTGCGGACCCCGTCGGCGCAGAACCTATCGCGAAAGTCACGTTTCACCGAACGATCTCCCGTATGGTGCGGGAGTCGCGGTCGGAAGTACCGGTCGCCGCTGGAGGTCGTCGTGCTGGAGCAGCCCTACGAGTACACCGCTCGCGCCCTGGTCGAGCCGGACTGGCGGCGGCTGCCCGGGTTCGCCGACGTCACCGACGCGCAGTGGCGCAGCGCGCAGTGGCAGCGGGTCAACTGCGTCAAGAACCTGCGCCAGCTGCGCGGGGTCTACGGCGACCTGCTCGACGAGTCCTTCTACGCCGACGTCGAGGCCGACCAGGCGGGCCGGGCGACCATGTCGCTGCTGCTGCCCCCGCAGATGCTCAACACCATGGTGCCGGCCGCGGTCCCCACGACCAAGGCCATGCTGGCCGACCCGGTGCGCCGGTACATGCTGCCGGTGGCGTCGGACCGGTTGCCCGGCGCGGCCGCCAGCCACCCCTACGCCGCTCGGGACTCCCTCCACGAGCACGAGATGTGGGCCGTCGAGGGCCTCACCCACCGCTACCCCACCAAGGTGCTCGCCGAGCTGCTGCCCACCTGCCCGCAGTACTGCGGGCACTGCACCCGCATGGACCTGGTCGGCAACTCCACCCCTGCGGTCACCAAGCTCAAGTTCGACCTCAAGCCGGTCGACCGGCAGGCCGAGATGCTGGCCTACCTGCGGGCCACCCCCGGTGTCCGCGACGTCGTGGTCTCCGGCGGCGACGTCGCCAACCTGCCGTTCAAGAACCTGGAGGCGTTCGTCTCCGGGCTGCTGGAGATCGAGTCGGTGCGCGACGTCCGGCTGGCCACCAAGGCGCTGATGGGCATGCCGCAGCACTGGCTCCAGGACGACGTCGTGGCCGGCATGACCCGGTTGGCCACCACCGCCCAGCAGCGCGGGGTGTCCCTCGCCGTCCACACGCACGTGAACGCCGCGCAGTCGGTGACCCCGCTGGTGGCCGAGGCGGCGCAGGCGATGCTGGCCGCCGGGGTGCGCGACGTGCGCAACCAGGGCGTGCTGCTGCACGGGGTGAACGACACCGCCGACCAGCTGCTCGACCTGTGCTTCGCACTGCTCGACGGGGCCGGCATCACGCCCTACTACTTCTACATGTGCGACATGATCCCGTCGGCCGAGCACTGGCGGGTGCCGCTGTCGCAGGCCCAGACGCTCCAGCACGACCTCATGGGCTACCTGCCCGGCTTCGCGACGCCGCGCATCGTCTGCGACGTGCCCTACGTCGGCAAGCGCTGGGTGCACCAGGTCGCCGAGTACGACCGCGAGCGCGGGATCAGCTACTGGACGAAGAACTACCGCACCGGCATCGAGCGCACCGACGAGGGCGCCCTCGACCGCCGCTACACCTACTACGACCCGATCCACTCGCTGCCGGAGGCCGGTCAGCGCTGGTGGGCCGACCGCGCCGTCGACCCGGTCGCCGCCGAGGCAGCGGCCCTGGCCTCCCGCGAGGCCTCGGTGGCCCAGCTGGGCTGAGGGAGGTCAGCGGCGACCCAGCAGGTGCCGCACCTTCTGCCCGAGGGTGCGCTGCGGGGTGACCGCGGTCCCCTGGACGTCGGCGCGGTCGATGTCGCGGGCCCGCTCCGGGGTGGGCGCGGTGCCGCCCAGGTGGGCCGGCAGCCACCACCGGTCGTCGTCACCGGCCGGCGCGTCGGGGTAGTCGCGCTGCGCCTGGTCGAGCAGCTCGGCCATCGCCGCGCGGGTGCGGCGCAGGACCGACTGCGTCTTCTCCCCCGGTTCGGGCACCACCGGCTCGCCGAACAGGACGGTGACCGGCACGCCGCGGCGCAGCGTCACCCGCCGGTTCTTGGTGGCCACCCGGTGCCCGCCCCACACCGCCGCCGGCACGATCGGGACGCCGGCCAGTACCGCCATGCGGGCGGCGCCGGCCTTGAGCTCCTGCACGGTGAACGAGCTGGAGATGGTGGCCTCGGGGAACACCCCGACCAGCTGGCCGTCCTGCAACGCCCGCACGGCCTCGTCGAAGGCGGCCAGTCCGGCGGTGCGGTCGACCGGGATGTGCTGCATGGCGCGCATGACCGGCCCGGCGAGGCGGTGGTCGAACACCGACGCCTTGGCCATGAACCGCACCAACCGGTGCTGCGGCACCGCGCCCAGCTCGAGGTAGGTGAAGTCGAAGTAGCTCACGTGGTTGCTGGCGACCACGGCCCCGCCGTGCCGGGGCAGGTGCTCGGACCCGCGGACGTCGAAGCGGAACCCGAACGCCTTGAGCACGACCAGGAAGACCCGGATGACCAGTCGGTAGGGCCGGTCGCGGCGGTCGGGTGCGGGGCCGAAGAGGTCGCGCCGCACGACGTCGGACCAACGCACCGTCTGCATGCGCCGGACCCTAACCGCTGGATCGGTTGTGCACCCCCGGGTCAGCAGAGGGCCAGCTGCTCGGGTACGGCCGGCGGCACGCACACCGCCCCGCGGTCGGGCAACGAGCCGTGCGGGAAGCTGGCCGACTCGTCGCCGGGCAGCCCGCCGTCGATGCCCCGGGCCGCGCCGCCGGTGTGCCGGTCGAGCCCGTGCGCGGCCAGGATGGGCGCCACCCGGGCGGAGAGCCAGTCGCGGTACTCGGCCGGCACGTAGGCGCCCCGGCCGTACAGGCTGCGGTACCGGCCGACCAGGCGCGGGTGCTCGCGGGAGAGCCAGGTGGTGAACCACTCGCGGGCCCCGGGGCGCAGGTGCAGCGGCAGCACGGTGACCCCGGTGGCGCCGGCGTCGGCCACCGCGGCGATCGCGCGCTCGAGGTGGTCGCGCTGGTCGGTGAGCCCGGGCAGCACCGGTGCGAGGAACACCCCGCAGGGCAGGCCGGCATCGGCGATGCGGCGCACGAGCTCCAGCCGCGCACGCGGGGTGGGGGCACCGGGCTCGAGGCTGCGGTGCAGGTCGTCGTCCCAGATGGCCAGCGACACCCCCAACCCGATCGGGACGTCGCGGCCGGCGGCGGCCAGCAGGGGCAGGTCGCGGGTGAGCAGCGTGCCCTTGGTGAGGATCGAGAACGGCGTGCCCGAGCGGGCGAGTGCGTCGATGACCGCGGGCATCAGCCGGTACCGGCCCTCGGCACGCTGGTAGGGGTCGGTGTTGGTGCCCAGGGCGACGTGCTCGCGCTTCCAGGACGCCCGGGACACCTCGCGGCGCAGCACCTCGGCGACGTTGGTCTTGACGACGATCTGGTTGTCGAAGTCGGACCCGGCATCCAGCTCGAGCCATTCATGCGTCTTGCGGGCGAAGCAGTAGACACACGAATGGCTGCATCCCCGGAACGTGTTGACGGTGTACGCGAACGGCATCGAGGAGTTGTCGGGGACCTTGTTGAGGGCGGACTTCGCGCGCACCTCGTGCAGGGTCAGGCCGGGGAACTCGGGCACCTGCAGGCTGCGCAGCAGACCGGCCACGGTGGGCAGCCCGGGCAGGGTCTCGGGCTCGACCAGGTCGAGCCGCTGGGCGTCCCATCGCATGCACCCAGTCGAACACACGTTCGGGGTGTTGTCGACGCGCCGTGCCGCAGCCGGGGACTCAGGGGGGCGGCTCCCCCACGTCGAGCCGGGCCACCAGGCCGTCGACCACGGTGAGCTCGTGCAGCACCGTGGTGTCGGACAGCACGTCGCCGTCGGCGTCGCGCACGACCTGGTGCACCGTGACCGCCAGGCCACCGTCCCGCGGTCGGACCCGCACCGGCACCAGGGTGACCGACAGGGTGGCCCGCTGAGTGCTCAGGTGCCCGGCGACCGCTGCCCGGCCGTGCAGCCGTCCGCCGGACCACGGCTCGGGCCAGTCGACTTCGGGGTGCAGCAGCGCGGCCACACCGTCGACGTCCCCGGCCGACCAGGCGGCGTAGAGGCGGACGTGGTTCAGACCGGCGGCCGGTCCTCGTAGAACGTGGACAGGACGACGGTCGTGCGGGTGGTCACGTTGGCCGCCGCCCGGATCTGGGCGAGCAGCGACTCGAGCGCGTCCGGGGAGGCCACCCGCACCTTGAGCACGTAGCTGTCGGGGCCGGCGACCGAGTGGCAGGCCTCGATGGCGGTGAGGTGGGCCAGCCGCGCCGGCGCGTCGTCGGGCTGGGCGACGTCGATCGGCGTGATCGACACGAAGGCGACCATCGGCAGGCCCACGGCCTTGGGGTCGATGCGGGCGCCGTAGCCGGTGATCACCCCGCGCTGCTCGAGCCGGCGCACCCGCTGGTGCACCGCCGACACCGACAGGCCCACCTGCGTGGCCAGCTCGGTGTAGCTGGCCCGGCCGTCGCGGGCCAGGGCGGCGAGCAGCGCGCGGTCGACGTCGGCGCGGGGCTCGAGCTTGTCGGCGGGTTCGGCGGGGGTGAGGGCCACGGGATCAGCCGGGGAGTTCGACGAGGTCACGGGATCCTTCGTTCAGCAGTCGCACGCCGTCGGCCGTGCAGACGACGATGTCCTCGATGCGGGCTCCGTGCCGCCCGGGCAGGTAGATGCCGGGCTCGACGGAGAACGCCGAGCCCTCCACCAGTGGCACGTCGTTGCCGGCCACGATGTAGGGCGCCTCGTGGGTGTCCAGGCCGATGCCGTGCCCGGTGCGGTGCACGAAGGCCTCGCCCCAACCGGCGTCGGTGATGATGCCGCGCGCGACGGCGTCGACCGAGGCGGCGGTGACCCCCGGCCGGACGGCGGCGCACGCGGCGGCCTGCGCCTCCTGCAGCACCGCGTACCAGGCCTCGGTCTCGGCATCGGGCCGGCCACCCACCACGTACGTGCGGGTGCAGTCGGAGCGGTAGCCGCTGGGCAGCTCACCGCCGATGTCGACCACCACCAGGTCGCCGGGCTCGACGACCCGACCGGACAGCTCGTGGTGCGGGCTGGCGCCGTTGGGCCCCGAGCCGACGATCACGAAGTCGACCGCCACGTGGCCCTCGGCCAGGATCGCCGCAGCGACGTCGGCCCCGACCTCGGCCTCGGTGCGCCCGACCCGCAGCCACTCCCCCATGCGGGCGTGCACGCGGTCGATGGCCGCGGCCGCCGCCGACAGCTCGGTGACCTCGCCGGGCGACTTCACCGCACGCAGCACGTCGAGCACCGGGGTGGCCAGCTCGAGCCGGGCACCGGGGGCGGCCCGCTGCAGGCCGAGCGCGTGCTCTGCCCAGGTGCGGGCGCCGACGGCGAGGGTGGCCGGTGCTGCACCGAGACGGTGGGTGAGCTGGTCGGCGACGAGGGTGAACGGGTCGTCGGTCTCGTCCCAGGCGACCAGCTCGAGGTCGAGGGCGCCGGCCGGTGACGCAGCCACCATCGGGGCCTCGAGCCGCGGGACGACCAGCAGCGGCTCGCCGCGACGCGGCACCAGCAGCGCGGTCAGCCGTTCCATGGCGTGCGCTGCGTAGCCGCACAGGTAGCGCAGATCGGCGCCCGGGGTGACGACGACGGCGTCGAGGTCGAGGCCGTCGGCCTCCTCGCGGGCACGCCGCAGCCGCTCGGCGGTCTCGGGCGCGCTGCTGGTCGGCACCACGGCACCCTAACCACGCCCTGCGACGGTTCCGGGTGACTTGTTGCCGAGCCGTTACCGTCCCGGAGTGTGACGACGATGCTGCTGGACGCCGCCAGCCTGTACTTCCGTGCCTTCTACGGCGTGCCCACCACGGTCGTGGCGCCCGACGGACGGCCGGTCAACGCGGTGCGCGGCTTCCTCGACATGTCGGCCAGGCTCATCGTGGCGCACCGGCCCGACCGCTTCGTCGCCTGCTGGGACGACGACTGGCGCCCGGCGTTCCGCACCGACGCGGTGCCCTCCTACAAGGCCCACCGGCAGGCCCCCGAGGGGGGCGAGGAGGTGCCCGACGAGCTCGGCCCGCAGGTGCCCGTCCTGGTCGAGGTGCTGGCCGCGGTCGGGCTCGCCCGGGTCGGGGCGCCCGGCTACGAGGCCGACGACGTCATCGGCACGCTGGCCACCCGTGCGCGGGGCCCGGTCGACGTCGTGACCGGCGACCGCGACCTGTTCCAGCTGGTGGACGACGCCCGCGGGGTGCGCATCCTGTACACCGCGCGCGGCGGGATCGGCGACCTCGACGTCGTCGACGAGGCCGCGGTGGCCGCGAAGTACGGCGTGCCCGGGCAGGCCTACGCCGACTTCGCCGTGCTGCGCGGCGATCCCAGCGACGGCCTGCCGGGCGTCAAGGGGGTCGGGGAGAAGACCGCGGCAGCGCTCATCTCGGCGTTCGGTTCGCTGGCGGGCATCCGGGAGGCCGTGGCGCGCACAGCGGTCCCGAAGGCGCCGCTCACGGCGTCGGTGCTGCGCAAGCTGCACGACGCGGGTGACTACCTGGACGTGGCGCCGGCCGTCGTCGAGGTGGTGCGGGACATCGACATGCCGGCCGTCGAGGGCCACCTGCCCGCGGCGCCGGCCGACCCCGACGCGCTCGCCGAGCTGACCGAGCGCCACGGGCTGCAGACCTCGATCGCCCGGCTGTCCGCAGCGCTGGGCTGGTGACCGGGCGGCCCGGTCAGGGCCGCCCGGTCACCGCGGTCATTCAGACCACTCGTAGGCGCCCTCGTCGCTGGTGATGCGGATGGTGATGGTGACGTCCTCGTCGTCGGACGTCGTGCCGGAGCACGTGTAGGTCTCGCCGACGTCGACGGCCATGTCGTCGTCGCAGCTGAGGTCGACCGAGACGTTCTCGCGCTCCTCGAACTGGGCGGCGACGTCGCGCTGCACGGCCTGCGGGTCGAGGGTCTTCCCACCGAGCACCATCGGCAGGACGATCGCCGCGGCCACCACCAGGACGGCGAGGACAGCGAGGCCGATCCAGAGCCCGGTGCGCTTGGGCTTGGCCGGCTGCGCGGGCGCACCGAAGCTGCTCCCCCCGCCGTACCCGGGCTGACCGAACTGGTTCTGCTGACCCGCCTGGCCGTACTGGCTCGCCTGGCCGTACTGGTTCTGCTGGCCCGACGGCTGGCCGTAGGCCGACTGCTGCCCGTAGCCCGACTGCGCGGGCTGGCCGTACTGACCCTGGCCGTGCTCACCCTGGGCGGACTGGCCCTGACCGGACTGACCCTGGCCGGACTGGCCGTACCCCGACTGGCCGAACCCGGACTGGCCGTACCCCGAGTGGCCGTACTGGCCCTGCTGGCCCTGGCCCTGGCCCTGCTGGCCCTGGCCCTGCTGGCCGTGGCCGGGCTGCCCCTGGCCGTACGGACCAGGCTGCCCGAACCCGGCTGCGCCCGGCTGGCCCTGACCCTGCTGGCCCTGACCCGGCTGGCCGTAGCCGGCCGCGCCCTGCTGGCCGTACTGCTGGTTGCCCTGGTCGCCCCACGAGGACCCCTGCTGGCCCCCGGACGCCCCCGGCTGGCCGTACTGGCCGTACTGCTGGTTGCTCTGCTCACCCCAGGACGACCCCTGCTGACCCGCGGACGGCGTCTGCTGCCCACCGGACGAGCCCTGCTCCCACGACCCCTGGTGGCTCTGCGGGCCCTGGCCCCAGGCCGCGCCCTGGCCGGCGTCCTGTGCCGGGCCCTGTCCGTGGCCCTGGCCCTGGTCCTGGCTCTGCGACCACGAGGGGGTGGCCGACTGGCCCCACGCAGGGGCGTCGGACCCGGACTGGCCGGGCTGCTCGGTGGCGGGCTGCTGGCCCCAGCCGGAGGACGCCGTCGACCCGGTCGAGTCCTCGGGCTGCCGCAGCGGGATCAGCCGCGTGCTGTCCGGGTTGGGGGTCTCCGCAGGGCCCGCGCCGGGCCGCTCCCCCTCCGGAGTCCGGTCGGGCTCGTGCTGGTCGCCACCGTGCGGCGGGTTGGTCATCGTCGTCCCCTCGTCGTGGCGGGCCGGAGCCCGCGCAGGCACCCGGCAACGGGCCGGGCCGATTCTCCACCACGCCGGCCCGGCCCACCGGTCGGAGCCCCCGACCCGGCGGGTCAGCCGCTGACGGCGACGGCCACCACCCCACGGCGCACCCGCTCGACCGCCGTGCGGGCCGTGCGGGCGACGGCGCCGTCGGCGACCTTGGCGATCTGGTCGAGCAGGTCGACCAGCTGGCGGGCCCAGCGCACGAAGTCCCCGCCTGAGAGCTCGACGCCGGCCTGCTCGGCGCCGGCCAGCACCCGGTCCAGCGACTGGCCGTCGGCCCAGCGGTGGGCCGCCCACACGAAGCCGAGGTCGAGGTCGCGGCCGGGGCGGACCCCGTGGTCGAGCTCGACGGCGTGCAGTTCGACGTGCACCCGGCGCATGGCCGCCAACGCAGCGGACACCGGACCGGAGGGCACCGGCGGCTGGCCCGGCCCGTCGCGACGTGCCTCGAACACCAGCGCGGACGCGCACGCGGCCAGGCCGGGGGCGTCGAGGCCGGTGAACACCCCGGCCCGCAGGCACTCGGCGGTGAGCAGGTCCGACTCCGACCAGATGCGCGACAGCTGCCGACCGGCCGGCGTGACGACGGGCGCCTCGGCGGCCGGGTGGGGGCCCTCGTCGGTGGCGTCGGCGGCTGACGGCGCCTCGGGCAGCAGGTAGCCCAGCTGCTCGAGGACGTCGCAGGTGCGGTCGAACTGCCGGGTCAGCGACCCCGTGCGCTCGGCCATCTCGGCACGGACGCGCTCGGCGTCGCGCCGGGCGCGCAGCGAGGTGTGCGCGCTGCGCACGAGGTCCTCGCGGTCGGGGAGGGCGTGCACCGGGTGCCGGCGGAGGGCGTGCCGCAGGTCCTCCAGAACGGGGTCGTCCTCGGCGCCGGACCGGGCCCTGTTCTTGCGTGCGCCCAGCTCGTGCTCCTGGCGCGCGCCGCGCAGGACGGCGGCCAGCTCGCGGCGGGCGTGCGGGCTGCGGTGGTTGAAGTTCTTGGGCACCCGGACCCGGGCGAGGGCCTCGACCGGGCTCGGGAAGTCCAGCGGGCCCAGCCGCCCGGCCCACCGGTCCTCGGTGAGCACGAGCGGGCGGGGGTCGTCGAGGTGGTCGACGCCGGGGTCGAGGACGACGGCCAGCCCCTGTCGCCGCCCCGAGGGCACCCGGATGACGTCGCCGGTGCGCAGCGCGGCCAGGGTCTCCGCGGCCTCGCGGCGCCGGCGGGCGGCGCTGTCGCGGGACAGCGCCTTCTCCCGGTCGGAGATCTCCGTGCGCAGCCGGGCGTAGCCGACGACGTCGCCCTTGTCGGCGGGCACCGCGGCCTCCAGGCGGGCGGCGTCCTCCTCGTTGCGGGCCGCCTGCCGGGCCAGCCCGACCACCGACCGGTCGGCCTGGAACTGGGCGAACGACGAGGCGAGCAGCTCGCGGGCGCGCTCACGGCCGTAGGAGCCGACCAGGTTGACGGCCATGTTGTAGCTGGGCCGGAACGACGAGCGCAGCGGGTAGGTGCGGGTGCTGGCCAGCCCAGCGACGGTCGCCGGGTCGACCCCGGGGGCCCAGACGACGGCGGCGTGCCCCTCGACGTCGATGCCGCGGCGCCCTGCCCGGCCGGTGAGCTGGGTGTACTCCCCCGGTGTCACGTCGACGTGGGCTTCGCCGTTCCACTTGGTCAGCTTCTCCAGCACGACCGTGCGGGCCGGCATGTTGATGCCCAGGGCCAGGGTCTCGGTGGCGAACACGGCCTTGACCAGACCGCGCACGAAGCACTCCTCGACGGCCTCCTTGAACGCCGGCACCAGCCCGGCGTGGTGGGCGGCCAGGCCGGCGAGCAGGCCCTCGCGCCACTCCCAGAACCCCAGCACCTGCAGGTCGGCCTCGTGCAGCGAGCCGGTGTGCCGGTCGACCACCTCGGCGATGTCGGCGCGCTCGCCCTCGTCGGTGAGCCGCAGCCCCGAGCGCAGGCACTGCCCGACGGCGGCGTCGCAACCTTTGCGGCTGAACACGAACGTGATGGCCGGCAGCAGGCCCGCGGCGTCGAGCCGGGTGAGCACCTCGGCCCGGCCCGGCGGCGTGTAGCGCGGTCGGTGCTCGTAGCGGTCGCGGGTGCGACGGCTGGACCCGCCGTGCCAGGAGTCCAGCCGGCGTTCCTGCTCCTTGACGTAGCGCACCAGCTCGGGGTCGACGACGGCAGCGCCCCGCTGGCGGGCCGAGACCTGGACGTCGCCGGCCAGGTGGGCGCCCGGGCGCAGGGCGAACAGGTCGAAGACCCGACCGCCGACCAGCATGTGCTGCCACAGCGGGATGGGCCGCACCTCGCTCACCACCACGCGGGTGTCGCCGCGCACGGTGACCAGCCAGTCGGCGAACTCCTCGGCGTTGCTCACGGTGGCCGACAGCGACACGAGGGCGACGTCGTCGGGCAGGTGGATGATCACCTCCTCCCAGACCGCGCCGCGGAACCGGTCGGCCAGGTAGTGCACCTCGTCCATCACGACGTAGCCCAGCCCGCGCAGCGCGGGCGAGTCGGCGTAGAGCATGTTGCGCAGCACCTCGGTGGTCATCACCACCACCGGCGCGTCTCCGTTGATCGCGTTGTCGCCGGTCAGCAGGCCCACCCGCTCGGGGCCGTACCGGTCGACCAGGTCGGCGTACTTCTGGTTCGACAGCGCCTTCATCGGCGTCGTGTAGAACGCCTTGCGCCCCTCGGCCAGGGCCTTGTGGACGGCGAACTCACCGACCACCGTCTTGCCGGCGCCGGTGGGCGCGCACACCAGCACGCCGGACCCGCCCTCCAGCGCCTCGCAGGCCTCCTGCTGGAACGAGTCGAGGGTGAAGCCGAGGTCGAGCACGAAGTCCGACAGCAGCGGGAAGCGACCGCGACGCCGGGAGGCCGCGTACCGCTCGGCGGGGCTGAGGTCGCCGGTGTCGAGCATGGCCCCCACGTTACGAGCCCCCACCGACACCGCAGGATCAGCGGCGGCCGGCCCCCAGCACGGTCAGCGCCCCCGGGACGACGACCGAGCGCACCGGCACCGGGCCGACCGGCTCGCCGTCGGCCCAGGTGGTCAGCGGCTCGGGGCTGTCCAGCAGCACCTCGCGCCCGCGCAGCACCCGCACCGCCGGGTGGGTCACGTGCGTGCCGTCGGCCAGCCGGGGCCGGGTGCGCACCAGCTCGAGGCGCCCGACGGCGCCCACGACCGTGACGTCGAGCAGACCGTCGGCGGGGTCGGCGTCCGGGCAGATGCGCAGCCCGCCGCCGTAGAAGGGCGTGTTGCCCACCGCAACGAGGGTGACCTCGTGGTCGGTGCTGACGCCGTCGAGGGTCAGCCGCACCGACCGGGGCCGCAGCCGGGCGAGCTCGACGGCGATGGCCACGTCGTAGCGGCGCGGACCGCGTGGCCACCGCAGCCGGTTGACCCGGTCGCTGACTGCGGAGTCCAGCCCGCAGCACAGCACGGTGGCCCACCACCGCTCCCCCGCCGCCGAGCTGCTGCGCACCAGGTCGAGCGGGCGGCCGCCGCCGGTGGCGAGGTCGTGCAACGCGGCGTCCAGGGCAGCCAGCGGGTCGGCCGGGACGCCGAGCGCCAGGGCCAGGTCGTTGCCGGTGCCCGCGGGCAGGACGGCGAGCGGGGTGGCCGAGCCGGCCAGCCCCTGCACGGCGGCGTGCACCACGCCGTCCCCGCCGAGGACCAGCACCGCCGCGACCCCGTCGCGCACCCCGGCGACCGCGACCTCGGCCGAGGCGCGGTCACCGGCGACCAGCGGGACGACGTCGGCCCCGGCGCCGGCCAGGCGGTCGCCGACGGCGGTGGCCAGCGAGCGGGCGCGGCCTCGGCCGGCCGCGGCGTTGACCAGCAGCGCGACCCGCACGTCGGTCAGCGGCCGCGCGGGTCGTCCAGCGGCGACGGCCCGGTGTCCAGCGCCGACGACCCGGTGTCCAGCGCCGAGGGGCGGGCGTCGAGCGGGGATGCCTCGTCGTCGGACAGGCCGGCGAACCCGGCGGTGCCGTCGCGGCGGGCCCGCCGCTTGTCCACGATGCGCGCGATCTGGATGGCCACCTCGAACAGCACGCACATGGGCAGTGCCATGAGCAGCATGGTGAAGGGGTCCTGGGTGGGCGTGATGAACGCGGCGAACACGATCGTGAGGAAGTAGATCCACCGCCGCGCCTTGGCCAGGGCCGCGTAGGACAGCACCCCGACCAGGTTCAGCGCCACGGCGACCAGGGGCAGCTCGAACGAGACGCCGAAGGCCAGCAGGATCGAGATGACGAACCCGATGTAGTCCTGAGCGGTGAGCGCGATGGTGACGTTCTCGCCGGCCAGGCCCAGCAGCAGCGTGAGGCCGGCCTTGAGCGAGATGTAGGCCAGCGCCGACCCCCCGGCGAACAGCAGGCTGGCCGCGGCGACGAAGGTGACGCCGTAGCGCTTCTCGTTGGTCTTCAGCCCGGGGGTGAGGAAGGCCCAGATCTGCCAGAGCCAGAACGGCGCCGACAGCACGACCCCGGCGATGAACGCGATCTTCAGCCGGATCAGCGCGCCGCCGAAGACGTCGGTGACCAGCAGCGTGCAGTCCTCCCCCGACACCCCTGACTCGAGCCGGTTGTCGGCCGGGATCGAGCAGTACGGCGCCCGGATGAACTGACCCAGCCCGTGGTCGTACCACCAGAAGGCGATCGCGGTGCCGATGAGCACGAACAGCAGCGCGACGGCGATGCGGTTGCGCAGCTCGCGCAGATGCGCGATGAGCGACATCGTCGCCTCGGTGTCGCGCGGCGGGCGCTTGCGGCGCCGGACGCGGGGCCTGCTGGCCTCGGCAGTGCTCACGACGGGGCGACCGCCGGGGTCAGCGGGTGCCGTCGAGCGGGGTGGCCGACCGCTGGGCGGCGTCGGCGCGCGCACGCGCCTCGGCGGCGCGGGCCTCGGCAGCACGCGCCTCGGCCTCGTAGTCCGGCGCGGCGGGGGTGGCGGGCGGGGTCAGCTGCCCACGGACGGTCGTCGCCTCGTCCTTGGCGCGGACGTCGTCGTCCTTCATGCCCTTCATCTCACCCTTGAAGATGCGCATCGAGCGACCGAGGGAACGCGAGGCGTCGGGCAGCTTCTTGTAGCCGAACAGCAGCAGGACGGCCAGGATGATCAGGCCGATCTCGAGCGGGCCGAGGCTCATCGGGTCCTCCGGGGTCGGTGGGGCGGCGGGTACGAGGCTACCCGTGCGACGGGTCGTCGGACGGGCGCTGCCGGGCGGCCGCGGCAGCCGTCACCGACGCCTGGAGCTGCGCGGCCACGGGCGCGACGTCGCGCTGCAGGGCCTGCAGCTCCCGCACGACGCGGCCGACGGCACCGAGCAGCGCGTAGCCGAGCGACCCCAGCACGACCAGGGCCAGCACGACGACGACGCCGAACACGATGAGCAGCAGCACGGGTCGACCCTATCCGGCGGGTCCGAGGTCAGTCCGCGTAGCGGGCCAGGGCGGCCCGTGCGGCCTCGGCGATCTCCTGCGCCAGCTCCGGCGGGTCCTCCACGCGCGCCGCCCCGCCGAGCGAGGCGACCAGCCGCCGGGCCCACGCGGGGTCGGCCGTGCGGACGGCGACCGACAGCCCGCCGGGCGGGTCGTCGACCGGCACGGACTCCTCCACCGGGTAGTAGTCGGCGACCCACCGGGCACTGCGGTCCAGCCGCAGCCGCACCAGGGGTTGGTCCTCCCCCGGCTGGTACAGACCGTCGTCGAGGTCGCGCGGCTGGGCCTGCTCGGGTGGTGCAGCGGGCTCGTCGAGCACGGTCAGGTCGTCGACGCGGTCCAGCCGGAACAGCCGGGTGCCCTCGACCCGCCGGCACCAGGCCTCGAGGTACCAGTGGCCCTCGACGAGCAGCAGGCGCATGGGGTCGACGGTGCGCTCGGTGCGCTCGTCGCGGCTGGGCACGTAGTAGTGCAGGTGCAGCGCGCGCCCGGTCTCCAGCGCCCGCCGGACGACGGCCAGGGTCTGCGCCCGCGCGTCGATGGACACCGTCACCGCACCGGCCAGGTCCACCGGCTCGCCCGCGGCCGCCGACACCTTGACCAGTGCCCGGCTGACGGCGTCGGTCTCGGCCAGCCCGGGCAGCTCGAGCAGTGCCCGCAGCGCCACGACGAGCGCGACGGCCTCGTCGGTGGCCAGCCGCAGCGGTCGGGCCAGCCCGGCGGTGTCGGTGACCCGCACGCGGTCGCCCTCGAAGCTGAGGTCGATCAGGTCCCCGGGCCCGTGCCCGGGCAGGCCGCAGACCCAGAGCAGCTCGAGGTCCTTCTGCACCTGGGCCTCGGTCACCCCGAAGTCGCGGGCCGCGTCGGCCAGCAGCACGCCGTCGGGCCGGGCCTCCAGGTAGGGCACCAGGGCCAGCAGCCGGGTCATGCGGTCGGTGCCCGGCGCGCTCACGAGGCACCCCCGGCCAGCCGGGTCAGCCGCTCGACGACGGCGGCCCGCAGCTCGGGCGGGCTCTCGACCAGGACGTCGGGACCGTGCGCGGCGATCTGGTCGGCCAGCGACCACGGCTCGGTGGTGCGCAGCTCGAGGCGGTCGTCACCGTGCCCGTCGGTGCCCAGCTCGGTGGCGCGTCGGCGCAGACCGACGGCGGTGCCGGGGCGGGCGGTGAGCACCACGACCTGCTCGGGTCGGTCGACCTGGCGGGCCACGACGGCGGCCAGGTCGAGGTCGGCCGGCGGGGCGAAGGCATCGGGCGGGCCGCTGATGCGGGGTCGGCCGGCGACGCGGGAGAGCCGGAAGACCCGGGCCGCGGCCCGGTCGAGGTCGTGCCCGACGAGGTACCAGCGGCCGTGCCAGGACACGACCCCCCAGGGCTGCACCCGGCGCACGGTGCCGGCGTCCTCGTCGGGGCGGGTGTAGGTGAAGGTGAGCAGCCTGCGGTCGCGCGCGGCGGTGTAGCAGGCGTCGAAGGCCGGTTCGCCGGCGTCCAGGCGTGGTTGCAGCGGCAGCACCCCGGCCGCGTCGACGTCGACGCCGGCTGCCCGCAGCTTGACCAGCGCGCCCTGGGCGGCCCCGCCGAGCTGCGCGGACTGCCACAGCCGCAGCGCGAGCCCCACCGCGGCGGCCTCGTCGCCGGTGAGGGTGATCTCGGGCAGCTCGTAGGCCGATCGGGCGATGCGGTAGCCCTCGTCGAGGTCGAACATGCTGGTGCGGCCGGTCTCCAGCGGCACCCCGAGCTCGCGCAGGTCGGACTTGTCGCGCTCGAACATGCGCTTGAAAGCCTCGTCGGCCCGCTCGGAGCCGTCGGCCGGCTCGTAGCCGGGGACGATCGTGCGGATCCGTTCCGCGGTCACGAACTGGCGGGTGCCGAGGAGGGCGAAGACCAGGTTCATCAGTCTCTCCGCACGCTTGGCCGACACGGTGGCCAGGCTAGTGCGTCCCCTAGGTTGGGCCGGGTGAGCGCACAGGTGCCCGAGTCCCGGATCCGCTGGCGGCGCGGGACGGTGACCGCGCTGGGCCGCACGTGGCGCGACTCGGTCGAGCTGGAGGTCGACGTCCCCGGGGACGGTGCGCTGCGGGCGCTGGCGCACCCCTCGGTGGTGGGCACCCCCGAGGTGGGCGACGCGGTGCTGCTCAACACCACGGCGTGGGCGCAGCGGCTGGGTACCGGTGGCTACGCGCTGGTCGTCGCGTTCCCCGACCGGCTGCCGGCCGACCCGACCGGCCCCGGGCACCTGGTCAAGGGCCGCTACACCGGGCTGCAGGTGACCGTGCAGGGCGTCGACGAGCAGGAGACCCCGCACCACCGGGTCATCGCCGAGGCCGAGGACGTCGGCGGCATGCCGGTCGTCGTGGCCGACCTGCACTCGGCGCTCCCCGCGGTGCTGGCCGGGGTGCTGGCCACCGCCCCGCAGTTGCGGGTGGCCTACGTGATGACCGACGGCGGCGCCCTGCCCGCGGCGTTCTCCCGCACGCTCGACGGGCTGGCCGGGTCGCTGGCCGGGGTGGTCACGGTGGGCCAGGCGTTCGGTGGCGACCTGGAGGCGGTCACGGTGCACACCGGGCTGCTGGCCGCTCGGCACGTCCTGGGCGCGGACGTCGCCGTCGTCGCGCAGGGCCCGGGCAACCTGGGCACCGGCACGCCGTGGGGCTTCTCGGGGGTGGCCGCCGGCGAGGCGTGCAACGCGGCGCACGTGCTGGGCGGGCGCACCGTGGGCGCCCTGCGCATCTCCGACGCCGACCCGCGACCGCGGCACCGGGGCGTGTCGCACCACTCGCTGACCGCCTTCGGCCGGGTGGCGCTCGGCGGTGTCGCGCTGCCGGTGCCCGCCGAGCTGCCGGCCGACCTCGAGGTGCAGGTCGCCGAGGACCTGGCCGGTCAGCCCGACCGCAACCCTGTAGTGGAGGTCGAGGTCGAGGGTCTGGATGCCGCTCTGCGCGACCTCCCCGTGGGGTTGTCGACGATGGGACGGGGTCTGGACGCCGACCACGCCTACTTCCTGGCCGCCGCCTGTGCGGGCCGGTACGCCGCTTCGCTCGTGCGACCGCAGTGACGGGTGGCCGCGGGCGCCTGCCCGCGGCCACCGGGTCACATCGAGTTGATGAGCTTGTCCACCCGCTCGTCGACGTTCTTGAACGGGTCCTTGCACAGCACGGTGCGCTGGGCCTGGTCGTTGAGCTTGAGGTGCACCCAGTCGACGGTGAAGTCGCGGCGCTTCTCCTGGGCCTTGCGGATGAAGTCGCCGCGCAGCTTGGCCCGCGTGGTCTGCGGCGGCACGTTCTTGGCCTCGAAGATGCGGGGGTCGTGGGTGACCCGCTCGACCTGACCTGCCCGCTCCAGCAGGTAGTAGAGGCCACGGCCGCGACGGATGTCGTGGTAGGCGAGGTCGAGCTGGGCGATCCGGGCCGAGGACAGCGACAGGCCGTGCTTGGCCCGGTACCGCTCGATGAGCGACTGCTTGATGGCCCAGTCGACCTCGCGGTCGATGAGCGAGTGGTCACCGGTGTCGACCGCCTTGAGGGTGCGGCCCCACAGCTCGAGCATCTGCCGGTGCACCGGGCCCAGGCCCTCGCGGTCGACGTACTCGGCGGCCCGGTCGTGGTACTCGGTCTGGATCTCCAGCGCCGACATCTCGCGCCCGTTGGCCAGCCGGACCTGACGCCGGCCGGTGAGGTCGTGGCTGATCTCGCGGATCGCCCGGATGGGGTTCTCCAGCGCCATGTCCCGCACCGGGACGCCGTCCTCGACCATGCGCAGCACCAGGTCGGTGATGGCCACCTTGAGCAGGGTGGTGGTCTCGCTCATGTTGGAGTCGCCGACGATGACGTGCAGGCGGCGGTACCGCTCGGCGTCGGCGTGCGGCTCGTCGCGGGTGTTGATGATCGGGCGCGAGCGGGTGGTCGCCGAGGAGACGCCCTCCCAGATGTGCTCGGCGCGCTGGCTGACGCAGTAGACCGCGCCGCGCGGGGTCTGCAGCACCTTGCCGGCGCCGCACACGATCTGCCGGGTGACCAGGAACGGGATGAGGACGTCGGCCAGCCGGGAGAACTCGCCCTGCCGGCCCACCAGGTAGTTCTCGTGGCAGCCGTAGCTGTTGCCCGCGGAGTCGGTGTTGTTCTTGAACAGGTAGATGTCCCCGGTCACGCCCTCGTCGGCCAGCCGCTGCTCGGCGTCGACGAGCAGGCCCTCAAGGATGCGCTCGCCGGCCTTGTCGTGGACGACCAGCTCGGTGAGGTCGTCGCACTCGGCGGTGGCGTACTCGGGGTGACTGCCGACGTCGAGGTAGAGCCGGGCGCCGTTGCGCAGGAACACGTTGGAGCTGCGGCCCCACGACACCACCCGCCGGAACAGGTAGCGGGCGACCTCGTCGGGCGAGAGCCGGCGCTGGCCCTCCGAGGTGCACGTGACGCCGTACTCGGTCTCGATGCCGAAGATCCTGCGGTCCACGGTGTCGAGCCTAGGCCGGTGTACCGGGTTCGGGGGTGGCGTCGTCGGGGGTCGCGTCGTCGGGGGCGGGTGCCTCGGAGGTGCCCCCGGCCGTGTCCGCGGCGCTGGGGTCGCCCAGGCCGGGCGGGGTGCCCGGCGCCGGGGTGCTCGGCTGGTGCGCTGCGGCGTCCTCCCCCGGCTCCGTCTCGGTCGCCGCGGGCTCGGTGGCTGGTGCGTCGGCGCCGAGCAGGGTGCGCAGCGCTGCCCCGGTGATGCGGCGGAAGGTGCGCTTGGGTCGCGCCCGGTCGAGAAGGGCGACCTCGAGCGAACCGGCCGGCAGGCTGGCGTGGGTGCCCCCGTTGGCCTGGGTGGAGGCGCTGACCGCCGAGAGGGCGGCCACGCCGGCCTCGAGGGCCTTGCGCAGCGGGAGCCCGGCTCGGAAGTGTTCGCGCAGGTTGGCCGTCACGGCGTCGGCCTGCCCACCCATGACCACGAAGTCGGGCTCGTCGACGACGGAACCGTCGAAGGTGAGCCGGTAGAGCTGGTCGGACTCGGGGGTGCTGCCGACCTCGGCGACGCAGAGCTCGACCTCGAAGGGCTTCATCTGCTCGGTGAAGATCGATCCGAGCGTCTGGGCGTAGGCGTTGGCCACGACCCGGCCGGTGACGTCGCGCCGGTTGTAGGAGTAGCCCCGCACGTCGGCCAGCCGCACGCCGGCCACCCGCAGGCTCTCGAACTCGGAGTACCGGCCGACCGCGGCGAACCCGATGCGGTCGTAGATCTCGCCGACCTTGTGCAGCGTCGAGCTGGGGTTCTCGGCGATCAGCAGCACGCCGTCGGCGCAGGTGAGCACGACGACGCTGCGACCGCGGGAGATGCCCTTGCGGGCGTACTCCGAGCGGTCGCGCATGACCTGCTCGGCGGAGGCGTAGTAGGGCATGGTCATGGCTCAGGCCTCCCTGGTCTCGGGCCCGGCGGACCGTTCGGTGGCGATCGAGGCGGCGATCTCGGCGACCTCGGCGTCGGGCAGCCGCACGGCACCCTCGGCGTCGACGCGGTACAGGATCGGGTAGAGCCGGCGGACGGCGTCGGGGCCGCCGGTGGCGGAGTCGTCGTCGGCGGCGTCGTAGAGCGCCTCGACCAGGCTGCGGGTGGCCGCGTCGGCGGACAGCCCGGGGCGCCAGGTCTTCTTCAGGGAGCCACGGGCGAACAGCGAGCCCGAGCCGACGGAGGCGTAGCCGCGCTCCTCGTAGTTCCCGCCGGTGACGTCGTAGCTGAAGATGCGGCCCGGGCTGGTGCCGGGGGCGGCGTCGAGGTCGTAGCCGGCGAAGAGCGGCACGACGGCCAGGCCCTGCATGGCGGCGCCGAGGTTGCCGCGGATCATCGCCGCGAGCCGGTTGGCCTTGCCGTCGAGGGACAGCGTCATCCCCTCGATCTTCTCGTAGTGCTCGAGCTCGACCTGGTAGAGCCGGACCATCTCGATGGCGATCCCGGCGGCGCCGGCGATGCCGATGACCGACCAGGAGTCGGCGGCGTAGACCTTCTCGATGTCCCGGCTGGAGATGAGGTTGCCCATCGTCGCCCGCCGGTCGCCACCCATCAGCACGCCGCCGTCGAAGGTGGCGGCGACGATCGTGGTGCCGTGCGGGGCGAGGTCGCCGACCGGGGTCGTCGGTGCGGTGCGGCGACCGGGGAGCAGGTCTGGCGCCGTGACGCCGAGGAAGTCGGTGAAGGAGGACCCCACCCGGTCCAGGTAGGCGGGGGTGAACCCGCTCCGTCCGGCGATCTGCTCGCTCACCCGTGCGCCTCCTCCGCCGGCCCGTCGGGACCGGCACCGTGCTGGTCGACCGACCCGGGAGCGGGCCGGTCGGTGCTGCGCCGACCGGGGCGTGTCCCCCGTCGGTCTCGTCGATCCGACCCTAGTCGGGCTGCTGCAGCGCAGCCCGCCGTCGGGGCCCCGTCGACCGGGACCGGACCGGAGCCGTGCTTCTCCAGGTAAGCGACTGCCGCCAGCAGAACGGCCGGATCGTCGCGGAACTGACCCAGGCCGCCGTTGCAGTTGAAGCACAGCAGCTCGCGGACCACGCCAGTGACGTGGTCATGGTCGACGTGCGCTGCCTGTGCTGTTCGGCAAATGGCGCACACCCCGCCCTGCTCGCGGAGCATGACCTCGGCATCGGCTGCGCTGATGCCGTAGCGGCGCTTGAGGTGGTAGGTCCGCGCACCTCCGACCTTCTCCAACGAGGCACGGCCGCGCGCGTTGTGACAGGGCTTGCAGTAGGTGTGCCGGCCCGTGCGCGATCTCGGTGTGGTCAGGAACTGGTCCAACGGCTTGACCGTCGCGCAGTCCGGGCACCACTTCTCACCGGCGGGCACCTCCACGCCGACGGGGAAGCGGCGCTTCGGGTCCCCGAGTCGCCGACGCCTCGATGTGTTCACGCGTTCCCTGGCATGCTCCGAGCAGTAGGCAGCCAAGCCGTCCCGCCGCCTCCGATCGCGGGTGAAATCAGCCGCAGGCCGCGTCGCACCGCAATCCGGGCACCATTTCTCGGTTGACATTCTGGATGCCAGCGAAAATGGTCACTCCCCCCCTTTCTGTACATATCCCTTAACGAATTCCTCGGCATTCGACTCGAGAACCCCGTCGATCTCGTCGAGGATGTCGTCGACGTCGGAGCTCATCTGCTCACGACGCTCAGTGCCCTCGGCGTCGACCGACGCCTCGACCTCGTCGGTCTCCTCGCGTGACCGCGTGGCCTTCTGCTGCCCGCCGGTGTCCCTGGTGGCCATGTCGCCCTCCCGTTGGTGTGGGTGTGCTGCCCTGCTGGGGAAGCTACCCGGAGGGTGTGACAGGAACCGCTCAGGCTTCCCAACCGCCGAGGTGACCGGCGTGGGCGTCGGCCAGCTCGTGCAGCCACGCGATGCGGGCGTCGAAGGCCGGCGTCATCGGGGGTTCGAGGACGCGCACCGTGACCTGCCACCGGACGCCGTCGACCCAGCGGGCGGGGACGGCCGGCTCGGGCCCCACGACCTCGTCGCCGGCCCGGCGGGCCGCGCCCGCGGCGAAGGCGTCGGCCTGCTCGCGCTCGGCGAACCCCACCAGGTGACGGGTCTCGTCCGACGCCCCGGCCGCCGTGCCGCCCGAGCGCAGCCGGGCGGCCAGGTCGTCCAGCGCGATGAGCAGCTCGGCCGGCCTGGCCGACGGGTCGAGGAGGCCGGCGCCGGCCAGGTGCCGGGTCAGCGAGCTGGTCAGCGGCGCCGGCAGGTCCCCGGACAGCAGGTGCACCTGCAGCGCGGACAGCACCCGCACCAGCGCACCGACGTCGGACGGGTTGATCGCACGGGTGGCGACCCGCCGGGGGCGCCGGGGCTCGGTCACGGCCCGGTGATGGTGTCGACCAGCTCCTGGGCGTCGGCGACCCGCTCGAAGAGGGCGCCGACGTGCTCGCGGGTGCCCCGGAGCGGCTCCATGGTGGGGATGCGCACCAGGTTCTCGCGGCCCAGGTCGAACACCACGGAGTCCCAGGAGGCCGCCGCCACCTGCGCCGGGTAGCGGCGCAGGCACTCACCCCGGAAGAAGGCCCGGGTGTCCGCCGGCGGGCTGCTCATCGCGGCGGTGACCTCCTCCTCGGTGACCAGCGTCTGCATGGCGCCGCGGGCGACCAGTCGCTGGTAGAGGCCCTTGTCCGGCCGCACGTCGGAGTACTGCAGGTCGACCAGGGCCAGCCGGGCGTCGCCCCACGACAGGCCGTCGCGGGAGCGGTAGCCCTCGAGCAGGCGCAGCTTGGCCGGCCAGTCGAGCCGGTCGGCCAGCCGCATCGGGTCGACCGCGAGGTCGTCGAGCACCTCGCCCCACCGACCGAGCACGTCGTGGGTCTGCGGGTCGGTGTCGCCCGTGCCCGCCACGAACTCGCGGGCCCGGTCCAGGAACACCCGCTGCACCTCGAGCGCCGTGAGCCGGCGGCCGTCGACAAGCCGCATGCGGTGGGTGAGCGAGGGGTCGTGGCTGACTGACTGCAACTCGGCCACGGGGTCCTCGAGCGCCAGGTCGAAGGGCAGTGCGCGGGCCTCGATCATCGCGAGCACGAGCGCCGTCGTCCCGACCTTGAGGTAGGTCGACAGCTCGGCGAGGTTGGCGTCGCCGATGATGACGTGCAGCCGGCGGTGCTCCTCGGGCGTGGCGTGCGGCTCGTCGCGGGTGTTGATGATCGGCCGCTTGAGCGTCGTCTCGAGACCGACCTCGACCTCGAAGAAGTCGGCCCGCTGCGAGAGCTGGAACCCGTGGGTGCGGCCGTCGGTGCCGATGCCGACCCGCCCCGCACCGGCCACCACCTGCCGGGTCACGAAGAACGGCACGAGCCCCTTGATGATGTCCAGGAACGGGGTGCTGCGGGACATCAGGTAGTTCTCGTGCGCCCCGTAGGACTGGCCCTTGCCGTCGGTGTTGTTCTTGTACAGCTGGATCGGCTGGGTACCGGGGACCCGGGCGGCCCGCACGGCGGCCTCGGCCATCACCCGCTCCCCCGCCTTGTCCCACAGGACGACGTCGCGCGGGCTGGTCACCTCGGGGCTCGAGTACTCGGGGTGCGCGTGGTCGACGTAGAACCGGGCGCCGTTGGTGAGCACGACGTTGGCCATGCCCGGGTCCTCGTCGGGGTCGTTGTGGTCCAGCGCCCGGGCCGGGGACAGGTCGAAGCCGCGCGCGTCGCGCAGCGGGTTCTCCTCCTCGAAGTCCCACCGTGGACGCCGACGGGCCGCGGCCTCGGCGGGGGCGAAAGCGTTGACCACCTGGCTCGACAGCGTGGTGGGGTTCGCCCCCGGCTGACCCGGCACCGAGATGCCGTACTCGACCTCGGTGCCCATGACCCGCCGCACGCTCATGCCGCCACCCTATGAGGGACGTTCAGTCGCGGAAGGACGTGTCGGTGGTGCCGCCGCCCGCCGGGACGAGCACGCAGGTCGGGAACGGGTAGCCGGCCCAGTCCTCGGCGTCGTCGGTGGTGATGTCCACGGCGATGTCCGGCGGCAGCGGACCGTCGAGGTAGTCCACGGCGTCCGGGAGGCACTGGGCGGCGATCACCGCGCGTGCGGCGGCGTCGGCCGGGAACGGGGTGCCCTCGGCCACGTCGGGCAGGCCGCCGATCTGCTCGGCCCAGTGCGGTTCGCTGCAGGGGACGACGTCGTTCTCCGCGGGGTCGCCGTCGAGGCACGCACGGTAGGGCGAGGTGTCCCCGGACTGCAGGGCGCCGGCCAGGCGGCCCGGCACCGGTTCAGGGGTGTTGTAGCCGTAGGTGACGTCGCAGGCCACCCACCGGGCGCCCGCTGCCCACTGCTCCTCGGTGGGCAGCACCTGGGTGCGGTCGGCGTACACGCGGTCGCCGGGCTGCGCCTGCAGGTAGGTGTCGACGGTCTGGTAGCTGCAGACGTCGTCGTAGGCGTCGCCGAGGTAGTCGTCGTCCAGGTCGGCCTCGGTGGGGTACTCGGCGTCCAGCGGGAGCCCGGTGTCCAGGACCGCGGCGGTCTCCCCCGTGTGCCCGTCGCCGCAGTCGACCACCGGTGGCACCTCGAGGGGGCGGTAGGCGACCTCGATGTCGTGGCAGGTGCCCACACCGGGGGCCTCGAACATGGGGTCGTCCCCGGCCGTCGGGGTGGCCCCGCCGGCCGGGGAGGCCACCCCCTCCACCACCGAGGTGCAGCCGGTGAGCAGCAGTGCGGCCGAGACCGCCAGGACGACGCGTCGCACGGGCTAGAGGTACTGACCGGTGTTGGTGGCGGTGTCGATGGCCCGGCCGCTCTCGTCGCCCTTGCCGCTGATCAGCGTGCGGATGTAGACGATGCGCTCGCCCTTCTTGCCCGAGATGCGCGCCCAATCGTCGGGGTTGGTGGTGTTCGGCAGGTCCTCGTTCTCCTTGAACTCGTCGACGCACGCGGCCATGAGGTGGCCGACCCGCAGGCCGTGGGCCCCGGTCTCGAGGTGGTCCTTGATGGCCATCTTCTTGGCCCGGTCGACGATGTTCTGCAGCATGGCGCCGGAGTTGAAGTCCTTGAAGTACAGGACCTCCTTGTCGCCGTTGGCGTAGGTCACCTCGAGGAAGCGGTTCTCCTCGGTCTCGGTGTACATGCGCTCGACGGTCGACCGGATCATGCCGGCGATGGTGGCCTCGCGGCTGCCCCCGTGCTCGGCGAGGTCGTCGGCGTGGATGGGCAGCGTGGTGGTGAGGTACTTGCCGAAGATGTCGCGCGCGGCCTCGGCGTCCGGGCGCTCGATCTTGATCTTCACGTCGAGCCGGCCCGGCCGCAGGATGGCCGGGTCGATCATGTCCTCGCGGTTGGAGGCGCCGATGACGATGACGTTCTCCAGGCCCTCGACGCCGTCGATCTCGCTCAGCAGCTGGGGCACGATCGTCGACTCGACGTCGGAGCTGACCCCCGTGCCGCGGGTGCGGAAGATCGAGTCCATCTCGTCGAAGAAGACGATGACGGGTGCGCCCTCGCTGGCCTTCTCGCGGGCCCGCTGGAAGACCAGGCGGATGTGCCGCTCGGTCTCGCCCACGTACTTGTTGAGCAGCTCGGGGCCCTTGATGTTGAGGAAGTAGGACCGCGCACGGGTGGCCTCCTCGGCGCCGTGCGCGACCGCGATCTGCTTGGCCAGCGAGTTGGCGACGGCCTTGGCGATGAGCGTCTTGCCGCACCCGGGCGGGCCGTACAGCAGGATGCCCTTCGGCGGGCGCAGCTCGTAGGTGGTGAAGAGGTCCTTGTGCAGGAACGGCATCTCGACGGCGTCGCGGATCTGCTCGATCTGCCGCGAGAGGCCACCGATGTCGCCGTAGTCGATGTCGGGGACCTCCTCGAGGATGAGCTCCTCGACCTCGCTCTTGGGGATGCGTTCGTAGACGAACCCCGACCGCGACTCCAGCAGCAGCGAGTCACCGCTGCGCAGCTTCTGGCCCCGCAGTGACTCGGCCAGCTGGACGACGCGCTCCTCGTCGGTGTGGCCGACCACCAGGGCGCGCAGCGGCTGGCCCTCGATCGGCTCCAGCAGCTCCTTGAGGGTGACCACGTCGCCCGAGCGCTCGAAGCCACGGGCCTCGACGACGTTCATGGCCTCGTTGAGCATGAGCTCCTGGCCGTACTGCAGGGACTCGCCGTCGACCGCCGGCGAGACCGAGACCCGCAGCTTGCGGCCACCGGTGAAGACGTCGATCGTGCCGTCGTCGAAGCGGCCCAGGAAGACGCCGTAGCCCGAGGGCGGCTGGCCCAGGCGGTCGATCTCCTCCTTGAGCTGCACCAGCTGGTCGCGGGCGCCACGCAGGGTGTCGGTGAGCTTGTCGTTGCGCTCGGACAGGAACGCGACCCGGCCCTCGGCCTCGGCCACCCGCTCCTCGAGGGCACGCACCTGGCGGGGGCTGTCGGACACCTTGCGCCGCAGGAGGCCGATCTCCTCCTCGAGGTAGCTGATCTGGCTCACCAGCGAGACGACGTCACGTTCCCGTCGCGCTCGGAACTCATCAGGCCCGAGAGAACCCATCACGCACCTCCGCACACGTCAGGGGCAGCCGAGCCGCCACTGTATCCACGGTGTGCGACAGGACGCCGCGCCGCCGGGCTCCCCCGGTGACGACTGCGCGACGACCCGCCCCAGGCGTCTCAGAAGCGGCGCACCTTGCGGGCCCGCAGCGGCGCGACGGTGCCCTCGGCCAGCCGCCGGCAGGTGACCAGGAAGGCCGTGTGGGCCACCATGCGGTGCTCGGGGCGGACGGCGAGGCCCTCGGCGTGCCAGGGCCGGTTCATCGACTCCCACGCGTAGGGCTCGGTCCAGCACCCCTGGGCCCGCACCGCCTCGACGTAGCTGGACAGCTGCGTGGTGGTCGCCACGTAGCCGATCAGCACCCCGCCCGGGCGCAGCGCGGCCGCCACCGTGGGCAGCACCGCCCAGGGCTCGAGCATGTCGAGCACCACGCGGTCCACGGTCTCGTCGGCAGGGTGGTCGGCGAGGTCGCCCTGGCGCAGGGACCAGTTGGTGGGGACCTCCTTGAGGAAGGTCTCGACGTTGGCGCGGGCGACCTCGAGGAAGTCCTCGCGCCGCTCGTAGCTGGTGAGCGAGCCGCTCGACCCGACCGCGCGCAGCAGCGAGCACGACAGGGCACCGGAGCCGGCGCCGGCCTCGAGCACCCGCATGCCCGGCCCGATGTCGCCGAACCCGACGATCTGCGCCGCGTCCTTGGGGTAGATGACCTGCGCGCCGCGGGGCATGGAGAGCACGAAGTCGGCCAGCAGCGGCCGGAACGCCAGGTATCCCGTGCCGTTGGTGGACCGGACCACCGAACCCTCGGGGGTGCCGATCAGGTCGTCGTGCTCGATCGCGCCCTTGTGGGTGTGGAACTGCTTGCCCGGCGTCAGGACGACGGTGTGCATGTTGCCCTTGGGGTCGGTCAGCTGCACCCGGTCGCCGACGGCGAAGGCGCCCTCCACCGGCTCGGACGGCGGGGCGGTGACGGCGGTGTCGACGGTGTCGACGACGGGGCTCTGCTCGGGCTGGGGTTCCACGGGCGCCGAGCCTAGGTGAGCGGGTCGGTGGCGCGGTTCTGTCGTACCCGGCACCTACCGTGGCCGCCATGACGACGACGGAGCTCTCGCTGGACGTCACCGACCTCTCGGCCGGCCCCGCCGACCAGCGCACCACCGCCGCCGACACGACCCCGCGCCGCCCCTCGCTGTCGCCGTCCCGTGCGGCGGACTTCAAGACCTGCCCGCTGCTCTACCGGTTCCGCACGATCGACCGGCTGCCGGAGAAGAAGTCCCGGGCCGCGGTCCGGGGCACGCTGGTGCACGCCGTGCTGGAGAAGCTGTACGACCTGCCGGCGGCCGAGCGCACGGTGGCGGCGGCCCGCGAGCTCGTCGACCCGGCCTGGGTCGAGCTGCGCGAGGAGCCCGGCGTGGCCGAGCTGTTCGACCCGCCGGCCGAGGGGACGGAGAAGCCGGCCGAGACCCTCGAGGCCTGGTTGGCCTCGGCCGGCGACCTGGTCGAGACGTACTTCCGGCTCGAGGACCCGACCCGCATCCAGCCCGAGGGCAGGGAGGAGCTGGTCCAGGTCACCTTGCCCGACGGGCTGCTCCTGCGCGGCTACGTCGACCGGCTCGACGTGGCCCGCAACGGCGCGCTGCGCGTGGTCGACTACAAGACCGGCGGGATGCCCCGCGAGGCGTTCGAGGCCAAGGCGCTGTTCCAGATGAAGTTCTACGCCCTGGTCCTCTGGCGCACCCGGGGCGTGGTGGCTGCCCAGCTCAAGCTGATCTACCTCAAGAACGGCGACGTCCTCACCTACGCCCCCGACGAGGCCGAGCTGCTGCGCTTCGAGCGCACGCTGCAGGCGATCTGGGCGGCCATCGGCAAGGCCGTCGAGACCGGCGACTTCCGGCCCAACCGCAGCCGGCTGTGCAGCTGGTGCGACCACCAGGCCTTCTGCCCGAGCTTCGGCGGGACTCCTCCGCCGTTCCCGGCCGAGGCCGCCGCGGCGGCCGGCTGGCGCACCACCCTGCCGATGACCACGACCGCATGACAACGACCGCATAACCTCGACCGCGTGACCACGACCGGATGAGCTCTGCCGGCGCACCGGGCCGGTCCGCCGGCCGCGGACCTGGCCGTGGCACGCGTCAGGCGCGGGTCAGCTCCGGGTGGGCACCGGGAGGGCAGCCAGGGTGTCCGGGGTGGTACCCACCAGGGTGCGCGCCTGGGTGAGACCGGGGACGGCGGGCAGGTCCTGCCCCTGCGGGACGACCAGGACCCGGCAGCCGGCAGCGAGGCCGGCGCTGCTGCCGGTGAGCGAGTCCTCGACCACCACGCAGTCCGCGGGCTGCAGGTCCAGCGCGGCCATGGCCTGCCGGTAGGGCGCCGGGTCCGGCTTGCGTGCGGGCACCTCGTCGCCGCAGACGGTGACCTCGAACGGCTCGGCGCCCAGGTCGGCGCGCAGGTGCTGCAGCACGAGGGTGACCAGGGGCCGGTCGGTGGTCGTCACCAGGGCGGTGCGCACCCCCGCGGCCAGGCAGGCCAGGAGCAGCTCGCGCGCGCCGGGCTGCCAGGTGACCGACTGCGCCATCAGCTCGGTGACCCGGGCGATGACCTGGCCGGCGTCGGCGACGGCCTGCTCCGGGGTGCGGTCGACCCCGACGTCGCGGCGGACGACCGCCATGGCGCCGTCCAGGTCCATCCCGGCGGTCGAGGCCAGCGCGGCGGCCGAGACCCGGCCGCCCCACCCCCCGGCCAGCTCCACCAGCGCCTGGTCCCAGTACTGCTCGGTCGCCAGCAGGGTGCCGTCCATGTCGAACAGCACCGCGCTGAGGTCATTCATCCTCGGTCCGGTAGCCGAGGTTCGGGGACAGCCACTTCTCGGCCTCCGCCACGGTCCAGCCCTTGCGTTCGGCGTAGTCGACCACCTGGTCGCGGCCCAGCCGGCCCAGCACGAAGTACTGCGACTGCGGGTGGGAGAAGTACAGCCCGCTGACCGCTGCGCCGGGCCACATGGCCATCGACTCGGTGAGCTCGATGCCGACGGTGGCCTCGACGTCCAGCAGCGACCAGATGGTGCGCTTCTCGGTGTGCTCCGGGCACGCCGGGTAGCCCGGGGCGGGGCGGATGCCGCGGTACTTCTCGGCGATGAGGCCCTCGGGCGAGAGCCGCTCGTCGGCGTCGTAGCCCCAGAACTCGGTGCGCACCCGCTCGTGCAGCCGTTCCGCGAAGGCCTCGGCGAGCCGGTCGGCCAGCGACTCGAGCATGATCGCGGAGTAGTCGTCCAGCGCCGCCTTGAACTCGGCCACCTTCTCCTGGGACCCCAGACCGGCGGTCACCGCGAAGGCGCCCACGTGGTCGCGCAGCCCGCTCGAGGCCGGCGCGACGAAGTCCGCGAGCGACTTGCGGGCCGAACCGTCGCGGCCCTCGCCCTGCTGGCGCAGGTGGTGGAAGGTCGCGGCGACCTGGGTGCGGGCGTCGTCGGCGTAGACGGTGATGTCCTCGACGCCGTCGACCCGGTCGGCCGGGAAGAGACCGAGCACACCGGCGGCGCGCAGCCACCTCTCCTCGATGATCCGGTCGAGCATCGCGTTGGCGTCGTCGTAGAGGCGCCGCGCGGCCTCGCCCGTCGACGGGTTGTTCAGGATGTCGGGGAACCGCCCGCGCATCTCCCACGCGTTGAAGAACGGCTGCCAGTCGATGTACCGGCGCAGCTCGTCCAGCGGGTAGTCGGTGAACACCTTGCGGAACTGGGTGACGTGCCCGCCGCGGTGCTCGCACGAGGCGCCCGCGCAGGCGCTGGGCGACTGCCGGTCCAGCATGTGCGGGCGCGGGGGCCGGTAGTCCGACCAGTCCAGCTGCGGCGCGGCGGCGCGGGCGGCGGCCAGCGGCAGCAGCGACCGGGTGTCCTCGCGGGCGGCGTGCCGCTCGCGCAGCGCGTCGTACTCGGCCTCGGTGGTCTCCAGCAGCTTGGGGCGCTGGTCGTCCGAGAGGAGGGCGGCGACGACCGGCACCGACCGCGATGCGTCCTTCACCCAGATCACCGGGCCGTGGTAGCGCTGGTCGACCTTGACGGCGGTGTGCGCCCGCGACGTGGTGGCGCCGCCGATCATCAGCGGGATGTCGAAGCCCTGGCGTTCCATCTCGGTGGCGAACCCGACCATCTCGTCGAGCGAGGGCGTGATGAGCCCGCTCAGCCCGATGACGTCGGCGCCGTGCTCCTTCGCCGCGTCGAGGATCTTCTGCGCCGGCACCATGACGCCGAGGTCGACGACGTCGTAGTTGTTGCACTGCAGCACGACGCCCACGATGTTCTTGCCGATGTCGTGGACGTCGCCCTTCACCGTGGCCATGACCACGGTGCCGTTGGAGCGGGCCGCGTCGCCGGGCTTCTTCTCGGCCTCGATGTGCGGGATGAGGTGCGCCACGGCCTTCTTCATCACCCGGGCGCTCTTCACGACCTGGGGCAGGAACATCTTGCCGGCGCCGAACAGGTCACCGACGACGTTCATGCCGTCCATCAACGGGCCCTCGATGACCTCGATCGGCCGGCCGCCGCGGGCGGCGATCTCCAGCCGCAGCTCCTCGGTGTCGGTCTCGGCGAACTCGTCGATGCCCTTGACCAGTGCGTGGGTGATCCGCTCGCCCACCGGCAGCGACCGCCACTCCTCGGTGGCGACCTCCTTGACGCTGCCGTCCCCGGCGTAGTCCCCGGCGATCTCCAGCAGCCGCTCGGTGGCGTCGGGCCGGCGGGCGAGGACGACGTCCTCGATGCGGTCGCGCAGCTCGACGGGCACCTCGTCGTAGACCTCGAGCGCACCGGCGTTCACGATGCCCATGTCCATGCCGGCCCGGATGGCGTGGAACAGGAACACCGCGTGGATGGCTTCGCGCACCTTGTTGTTGCCGCGGAAGCTGAACGACACGTTGGAGACGCCGCCGGAGACCAGCGCGCCGGGCAGGTTCTGCTTGATCCAGGCGGTGGCCTCGATGAAGTCCAGCCCGTAGCGCGCGTGCTCCTCGATGCCGGTGGCCACGGCGAAGACGTTCGGGTCGAAGATGATGTCCTCGGCCGGGAAGCCCACCTGCTCGACCAGGACGTCGTAGGCGCGGCGGCAGATCTGCTGGCGGCGCTCGAGGGTGTCGGCCTGGCCGTCCTCGTCGAAGGCCATGACCACCACCGCAGCCCCGTGCTTGCGGCACAGCCGGGCCTGCGCGACGAACTCGTCCTCGCCGTTCTTCAGCGAGATGGAGTTCACGATGGCCTTGCCCTGCACGCACTTCAGGCCGGCCTCGATGACCTCCCACTTGGAGGAGTCGACCATCATCGGCACGCGGCTGATGTCGGGCTCGGAGGCGATGAGCTTGGTGAAGCGGTCCATGGCCGCGACGCCGTCGATCATCCCCTCGTCCATGTTGACGTCGATGACCTGCGCGCCGGCCTCGACCTGCTGGCGGGCCACCGCCAGCGCGGCCGGGTAGTCACCGGCCTTGATCAGGTTGCGGAAGCGGGCCGAGCCGGTGATGTTCGTGCGCTCGCCGACGTTGAGGAACAGCGACTCGGGGACGACGGTCAGCGGCTCCAGCCCGCTCAGCCGCAGCGCCGGGCGCACGACGGCCGGCGTGCGCGGGGCCAGGCCCTCGACGGTCCGGGCGATCGCCGCGATGTGCCCGGGGGTGGTGCCGCAGCAGCCGCCCACCAGGTTCACCAGCCCGGCCTCGGCGAACTCGCGCAGGATCGCCGCGGTCTCCTCGGGCGACTCGTCGTACTCGCCGAACGCGTTGGGCAGGCCGGCGTTCGGGTAGCAGGAGACGAACGTGTCGGCCACCCGCGACAGCTCGGCGATGTAGGGGCGCATCTCGGCGGCGCCCAGCGCGCAGTTGAGCCCCACCATGAGCGGCCGCACGTGCCGCACCGAGTTCCAGAACGCCTCGGTGACCTGCCCGGACAGCGTGCGGCCGGAGGCATCGGTGATCGTGCCGGAGATCATCACCGGCCAGCGGCGCCCGCGCTCCTCGAACAGCGTCTCGAGGGCGAAGATCGCGGCCTTGGCGTTGAGCGTGTCGAAGATCGTCTCCACGAGCAGCAGGTCGGCGCCGCCGTCGACCAGGCCGTTGGCCTGCTCGAGGTAGGCCTCGACGAGCTCGTCGTAGGTGACGTTGCGGGCCCCGGGGTCGTTGACGTCGGGGCTGATGGACGCCGTCCGGCTGGTCGGCCCGATGGCGCCGACGACGAAGCGGGGCCTGTCGGGCGTGCTGGCGGCGTCGGCGGCCTCGCGGGCCAGCCGGGCGCTGGCCACGTTCAGCTCGTAGGCCAGGTCGGACATGCCGTAGTCGGCCAGCGAGATCGTGGTGGCGTTGAAGGTGTTGGTCTCGAGCAGGTCGGCGCCGGCGGCCAGGTACTCGTCGTGGATGCCGCGGATGATCGCCGGCTGCGTGATGCTCAGCAGGTCGTTGTTGCCCTGCACGTCGCAGGGCCAGTCGGCGAAGCGCTCGCCGCGGTAGCCGGCCTCGTCGGGCCGGTCGCGCTGGATCGCGGTGCCCATGGCACCGTCGAGCACGAGGATGCGCTCGGCGAGCAGCGCGCGGAGCTGCTCGGTGGCGTCGGGACGGACGGCGGTGCGGACGTCGGGAGACTGCGGCACGGGTACCTCACGGGGTCAACGGGTGCGGCTCGCCTGCGGGCGAGTCGGCTGCGTTGCGGGGCTCCACGGTGCGACCTCTTCACCCCCATTGTGCACCTCCGCCGGTGGCGGAGGGCGGCAGCGCGCTGGCGACGTAGGCTCGGACGGGTGATCGACCCCACCACCGTCCCCTCCGACCTCCCCCGTCTCGACGACCCCGTCGTCGTGGTGGCCTTCGAGGGCTGGAACGACGCCGGGGACGCCGCCACCGGCGCGCTGGAGCACCTGGAGCTGATCTGGGACGCCGAGCCGCTGGCCGCGCTGGACCCCGAGGACTACTACGACTTCCAGGTCAACCGGCCCCAGGTCTCCCTCGTCGACGGCGTCAGCCGCCGCATCGAGTGGCCCACCACCCGCATCTCCGTGGCCCGCAAGCCCGCCGGGGGCACCCGCGACGTCGTCCTGGTGCGCGGCATCGAGCCGAACATGCGCTGGCGCGGCTTCTGCGCCGAGCTCATCGCCATCCTGAAGGAGCTCGACGTCTCGACCGTCGTCGCGCTGGGTGCGCTGCTGGCCGACACGCCGCACACCCGGCCGACCCCGGTGACCGGTTCGGCCTACGACTCCGAGACCGCGCAGAAGTGGGGCCTGGAGAGCTCGAAGTACGAGGGGCCCACCGGCATCCTCGGCGTCTTCCAGGACGCCTGCGTGCAGGCCGGGCTGCCCGCGGTGAGCTTCTGGGCGGCCGTCCCGCACTACGTCTCCCAGCCGCCCTCGCCCCGGGCCACCGTCGCGCTGCTGCACCGCGTCGAGGAGGTCCTCGAGCTCACCGTGCCGCTGGGCGCCCTGCCCGAGCTGGCCGACCAGTGGGTCAAGCAGGTCGACGAGATGGCCGCCGACGACGACGAGGTCGTCGAGTACGTGCGCTCCCTGGAGGAGCGCGCCACCGAGAGCGACCTCTCCCAGGCCGACGGCGACCAGATCGCCCGCGAGTTCGAGCGTTACCTCAAGCGCCGCGAGCAGTGAGGTGAGGAGCGGGGCCCGGAGGGTCCCCGACGAGCCTCACGGCTCTGCCCGACGACGGGAGGGGTGAGGCACGATCCCCTCCCCGAGGAGGGCGCAGCCACGCTCGTCGCAGGTGGGGAACGGCTCCGGGCCGCGGTGCGGCCCGGAGGGTCGCCGGAGGCATCGTCGGGGACCCTCCGGGCCCCGCTCCTCACGACTCAGGGCAAGAGCGGGCGCATGCGGTTCGTTGCGTCCTCGTCGAAGAGGCGGTCGTGGGTGGTGAGGGCGTAGCGGTCGGTCATGCCGGTGACGTGGTCGACGACCTGGGTCATCGTGTCGGCCTCGGTGTCGCGGTAGGTGTCGGGGATCTGCTCCGGGTGGGCGAGGTAGTGCTCGACCAGCCGGCGGATGACGTCGACGGCCACGTGCTTCTGGCCGGCCGCGACCTCCGAGCCGTAGACCCGCTCGAACATGAACGCCCGCAGCTCGTGCATCGCCTCCAGCGGCTCGGCGGCCATGACCACCCGGCCACCGTCGGCGAGGCTGCCGGCCACGACGGCATCGATCATCGAGCCGACCATCTGGCTGCCCGGCTCGCCGAACACCTGCCGCGCCCGGGTCGGGAGGTCACCGGGGCGCAGCACCCCGGCCCGGACGGCGTCGAGCGCGTCGTGGGACAGGTAGCCGATGCGGTCGGCGTAGCGCACGCACTCGGCCTCGCGGGTGGTCGGCGGCGGGTCGATCTTCCAGCTGTGCGCCCGCACGCCGTCGCGGACCTCCCACGTGAGGTTGAGGTCCTCGAGCCGCTCGACGATGCGCACGCCCTGCGCGGCGTGGTGCCAGCCGCCGGGGACGTAGGGGTCGAGCGCCTCCTCGCCGATGTGGCCGAACGGTGAGTGGCCGACGTCGTGCCCCAGCGCGATGGCCTCGGCCAGCGTCTCGTTCAGCCCGAGCGCGGCCGCCAGCGACCGCGCCACCTGGGTGACCTGCAGCGTGTGGGTCAGCCGGGTGACGAAGTGGTCGCCGTCGGGGTGCAGGAAGACCTGGGTCTTGTGCTTGAGCCGGCGGAAGGCCTTGGCGTGCAGGATGCGGTCGCGGTCGCGCTCGTACGCCGTCCGCAGCGGGTCCTCGGGCTCGGGACGCGCACGCCCCCGGCCGGCGGTCGAGCGGGCCGCGCCCGGCGCGAGCAGCTGCTCGGCCGCCTCGCGGGCGGCCCGGTCGGTCAGCCGGAACGAGGACACGGGACTACAGCGCGATGCCGAGCAGCGCGTCGACGGCGTCGCGGACGACGTCGGGGGCGCCCTCGTCCTGCTCGGCGGGCTCGCCACCGGCCAGGGTCGTGGCGGCCCAGGCGTCGACGGCGGCGATGGCGCCGGGTGAGTCGAGGTCGTCGGCCAGCCGCTCGCGCACGGACGCCAGCACCTCGGCGGCGCAGGCACCCGAGCGCCGGGTGACGGCCTCGCGCCAGGTGGCCAGCCGCCGCTCGGCGTCGGCGAGCAGGTCGGGGGTCCAGGCGCGGTCGGTGCGGTAGTGGCCGCTCAGCAGCGCCAACCGGATGGCCATGGGGTCGACGCCGTCGCCGCGCAGCCGCGAGACGAAGACCAGGTTGCCGCGGCTCTTGCTCATCTTCTCGCCGTCGAGCCCAATCATCGCCGCGTGCACGTAGGCGTACGCGAAGGGCTTCTCACCGGTCAACGACTCGGCGTGCACCGCGGAGAACTCGTGGTGCGGGAAGACCAGGTCGCTGCCGCCGGCCTGGACGTCGAAGCCCATGCCGATGGTGCCCAGCGCGATCGAGGCGCACTCGACGTGCCAGCCGGGCCGGCCCGCGACGCCCTGCGGCCCGGGCCAGGACGGCTCGCCCTCGCGCGCCCCGCGCCACAGCAGGGGGTCCAGCCGGTTGCGCTTGCCCGGGCGGTCGGGGTCGCCGCCGCGCTCGGCGGAGAAGCGCAGCATCGTGGCCTCGTCGTAGCCGCTCTCGCCGCCGAAGCCGGGCGCCTGGGCGATGTCCTGGTAGACGTCGCCGGTGCCGTCGTCGATCGTGTAGGTCAGCCCGGCGGCCTGCAGCTCCTCGACGTGGGCCACGATCTGCGGGATGGCCTCGACGGCGCCGACGTAGTCCTCGGGCGGCAGCACGCGCAGCGCGGTCATGTCCTCGCGGAACAGCGCGGTCTCGCGCATGCCCAGCACGACCCAGTCCTCGCCGTCGCGGTTCGCCCGCTCGAACAGCGGGTCGTCGACGTCGGTGACGTTCTGCACGTAGTGCACGGCGTGCCCGAGGTCGCGCCACATGCGGTTGACCAGGTCGAAGGCCAGGTAGGTGGCGGCGTGGCCCAGGTGCGTGGCGTCGTAGGGCGTGATGCCGCAGACGTACATCTTCGCGACCGGGCCGGGCTGGGTCTGCACGACCTCGCGGCGGGCGGTGTCGTGCAACCGCAGGGCGGGACCGTTCCCGGGCAGGGACGGCAGGAGGGGGGCGGGCCAGCTGAGCACGGGGCGAGCCTACGGCGGGGGTCCGACAGCACCGGGTCCGCACCGGTGCACCCGTCCCGTCGACGGAGCTGCGCGTCCATCAGCGCACTCAGGGCAAGGGATCCCTTCCACCACGCGGAGCGGCCATCCAGTACGGAAGGGCTTCCCTGCCTCGGGCCACCCCCGGCCGGGGACGATCGCCGGCAGGAGGGGCCAGCTCAGAAGGGCGGCCAGGGCAGGGCGGGCCAGTCGCCGCTGGGCTCGGGGTGTCGGCCGGTGCGCAGCAGGTCGGCCACCCGCTGCTGGGTCCGGCGCACCTCGGTGCGGGTCAGGTGCTCGTGCAGCTGCTCACCCAGGTCGCCGCGCAGCTGCTCGGTCAGCCGCTCGAGCACCTCGAGGGCCTCGGCAGTGAGCGGCTGGCCGGCCCAGCGCCACAGCAGGGTGCGCAGCTTGGGGTCGGACGAGAAGCAGATGCCGTGGTCGACGCCGTACACGTGGCCGTCGACCATCGGGATCATGTGGCCGCCCTTGCGGTCGGCGTTGTTCACCACCGCGTCGAAGACCGCCATGCGGCGCAGCGCGGGGACGTCGCGGCGCACGAAGGTGGGCATGTCGACCGTGGGGTCGGCGTGCTGCCACAGCTGCACCATGCCCGGGCCGAACGGCCCGTCGCGAAGCACCGTGGGCGGCACGACCCGCCAGCCGGTGGCCTCGGAGACCAGGTAGGCGCTGATCTCGCGCCCGGCCAGCGTGCCGTCGGGGAAGTCCCACAGCGGCCGCTCACCGCGCACGGGCTTGTAGATGCACTCCCCCGCCAGCCGGTCGGTGCGGATCGCCCCGATGAGGCTGACGTTCGAGGCGTCGAGCAGCCGGCCCTCGAGGTCGAGCTCGCCGTCGAGCAGCAGGGTGCGCGCCTGGGCGTCGTCGGCGGGTCGGTCGCGGTCGCCGTGGTCGAAGGACAGGCCCTCGACCTCGCGGGTCCCGCCGTCCTCGTCCGGCTCGTCGAGGTCGTCGTCGTCCTCGTACTCGTCCTCGGACAGGTCGTCGAGGTCGCCGTCGAGGAAGGCGTCCACCAGCTCGTCCCCCGTCCGCGGCGCCGGCTCGGTCAGCGCCGGTACCCGTTCTGCCGGGGGCACACGTGCCCGGAGGGGTCCAGCGGCATCGAGCACAGCGGGCAGGAGGGCCGGCCCGCCGAGACCACGCGGCGGGCCCGGGCGACGAACCCGCGGGCGGCGGCGGGCGTGATGACCACGCGCAGGGCGTCGGGGCCCTCGTCGGCGTCGGACAGGATGGCGTCCTCGTCGATGGGCTCCTCGCCGGCGGCCACGGCCTCGACCACGACGGCCTGGGCCTCGCCGTCCCAGGCCAGGCCCATGGCGGCGACGCGGAACTCCTCCTCGACCGGGGCGGTGAGCGGGTCGAGGTCGTCGACGTCGGCGTCGGGCGGCACCACGGTGGTGGCGCGGGTGGCGACCTCGTCGAGGAGCTCGCTCATGCGCTCGGCGAGCACCTCGACCTGCGACTTCTCCAGGGCCACGCTGATCACCCGGCCGGCCTCGTCGCTGGCCTGCAGGTAGAAGGTGCGGTCACCGGGCTGGCCGACGGTGCCCGCGACGAAGCGGACGGGGCGTTCGAAGAGGAAGACCTGGCGTGGCACGGCGACGAGGTTACGCGCCGCCGGGGCCCGCGCCGCCCCCGACGACGGCGTCCGAGGAGGCCTTCCGGGACCGGCGGGCCTTCTTCTTCGGCGGGATGAGCGCGCTGACGTCGCCGCCGGAGTCGTTGACCCGCAGCACGAACGGACGGGTCTCGGTGTAGCTGATCACCGAGATCGAGGCGGGGTCGGCGACGATGCGCTGGAAGGAGTCCAGGTGCATGCCGTAGGCGTCGGCCAGCACCGCCTTGATGACGTCGCCGTGGGTGCAGGCCAGCCAGACGGCGTCGGGGCCCAGCCGGGCGTTCCAGTCGCGGACGGCGGCCACCGCGCGCGCCTGGGTCTGCGCCAGCCCCTCGCCCTCGGGGCCGGGGAAGACGGCGGCGGAGGGGTGCTGCTGCACGACCTTCCACAGCGGCTCCTTGAGCAGCTCCTTGATCGGCCGGCCGGTCCAGTCGCCGTAGCGGCACTCCCCCAGCCGGTCGTCGGTCTGCAGCTCGAGCTCGCGCCCGGCCAGCACCGCGCCCGCCGTCTGCTGGCAGCGCTCCAGCGGGCTGGACACGACCGCGGCCAGCGGTACGTCGGCGAGCCGGGCGCCGACGGCGGCGACCTGCTCCTGCCCCTTCTCGTCGAGCTGGACCCCGGGGGTCCACCCGGCCAGCAGCCCGGAGGCGTTCGCCGTGGTGCGGCCGTGGCGCAGGAGGATCACGGTGGTCATCGGGCTTGCCTCCGGTTCACGGCCCCGAGCAGGGGCCCGACGCGAGCTTGCGAGCGGTGGGGAGCTCGGGGTCCTTCCCCGTCCCTCGAGGTTAGGGCGTCAAGACACCGGCGCCGACGGCGGCGAGCAGCAGCAGGCCCAGGACGACCCGGTAGACCACGAACGGGGTGAACGTGCCGCGCTCGAGGTAGCGCAGCAGCCAGGCGATGACGGCGAACCCGACGCCGAAGGCGATGACGGTGGCCAGGACGGTCGGGCCCCAGGCCACGCCGCCGCCGATGGACTCGTAGGCCTGGAAGAACCCCGACCCCAGGACGGCGGGGATGGCGAGCAGGAACGAGTACCGGGCGGCCGCGGCTCGCGAGTAGCCGAGGAACAGGCCCATCGTGATCGTGCCGCCCGACCGCGACACGCCGGGGATCAGCGCGGCCGCCTGGGCCAGTCCGTACAGCACGCCGTGGCCCACGGTGAGGTCGGTGAGCTGGCGCTGCTTGGAACCGATGCGGTCGGCTGCGTAGAGGACCAGGGAGAACACCACCAGGGCGATGGCGATGATCCGCAGGTCGCGGAACGTGGTCTCGATCTGGTCCTGGAACAGCAGGCCCAGCACCACGATGGGGATCGAGCCGATAATGATCAGCCAACCCATGCGGGCGTCGGCCTCGCGGCGCAGCTCCTTGCGCCCCAGGGACAGCGTCCAGGTGCGGATGATGCGCCAGATGTCGTGCCGGAAGTAGATGAGCACCGCGAGCTCGGTGCCGATCTGGGTGATCGCGGTGAACGCCGCCCCCGGGTCGTCCCAGCCGAACAGGGCGCCGACCACCCGTAGGTGCGCGCTGGAGGAGATCGGCAGGAACTCCGTGAGCCCCTGCACGAGTCCGAGGACGACTGCTTCTACCCAACCCACGGAGCGGCAGCCTACGGATGCTCCCTGGGGGTTCCCGGTAGGTTGACCCCTCGTGGAACAGCGGGCGTTGGGGCACAGCGGCCTGGTGGTCTCCCGGCTCGCGCTGGGCACGATGACCTGGGGCCGGGACACCGACGAGGACGAGGCCGCCATGCAGCTCACCGCCTTCGTCGACGCCGGGGGGACCCTGGTCGACACCGCCGACGTCTACGTCGACGGCGAGTCCGAGCGCACGCTGGGCCGGCTGCTGAGCGACGTCGTCCCGCGCGACGACGTCCTGGTCGCCACCAAGGCCGTGGGCCGTACACGCACCGGCGCCATGGGCCGCGGCGCGTCGCGGGGGCACCTGCTGGCCGCCCTCGACGCCTCGCTCGAGCGGCTGGGCCTGGACCACGTCGACCTGTGGCAGCTGCACTCGTGGGACGAGCACACCCCCCTCGAGGAGACCCTGGCCGCGCTGGACACCGCGGTGAGCAGCGGGCGCACCCGCTACGTCGGGGTCAGCAACTTCACCGGCTGGCAGACCGCCCAGGCCGCCACCTGGCAGAAGGCGTGGCCGGGCCGGGCGCCGATCGTCAGCACCCAGATGGAGTACTCGCTGCTGCAGCGCGGGGTCGAGCGCGAGGTCGTGCCCGCCGCCGAGGCGCTGGGCATCGGCCTGCTGCCGTGGTCCCCCCTCGGCCGCGGGCTGCTCACCGGCAAGTACCGGCACACCACGCCCAGCGACAGCCGCGGCGCCTCGGCCCAGTGGTCGGGCTTCGTCGACGGACTGCGCTCCTCGGCCACCGACCGCGTGGTCGAGGCCGTCTGCACCGCCGCGCAGGGCCTGCACACCGTGCCGCTGGCGGTCGCCCTGGCCTGGCTGCGCGACCGGCCCGGCGTCGTCGCCCCCGTGGTCGGCGCCCGCACGGCCGCCCAGCTGCAGGTGAGCCTGGACGCCGAGGAGGTCACCCTGCCCGCGGCGATCCGGTTCGCCCTCGACGAGGTGTCGGCGCCGCACACGTCGTACCCCGACCGCCGTCCCGGATGAGCACGCCCGACCCCGTCTTCGCCGCCTTCACCGCCGCCGGGCTCTGGCCCGGGCTGGGCAAGCGCGCGGCCGCCGAGCTGCCCGGCGCCGGCATCGTGCGCCCGGACGACGTCACCGCCGACAACCTGGTCAAGCTGCCCCGGGTCGGGCGCCAGCGCGCCGAACGGCTGTTCTCCTCCTTCCTCGCCGCGGGCCCCGCCTACGAGGTCGTCGAGATGCTGGCCGCCGCGGGCCTGCCGGCCAAGCTGGCCGCCGGCGTCTCCGACGTCCTGGGCCCCGACGCCGCGCGGCGCCTGCGTGACGACCCGTGGCGGCTGCTGCTGCTCAACCAGGTCACCCTCGCCGACGCCGACCGGCTGGCCATCGCCGTGCTCAAGGGCGCCGACCGGCAGGACTCCCGCCGCGGCCGGGCGCTGGTCGCGCTCACCCTGCGGACGGCGACGCGCGACGGGCACACCGTGCTGCCGGTCGACCAGGTGCTGTCGGCGCTGCGCGCCGAGGGCGTGGACGACGTGGCCGCCGCGGTGGTCGCCGCGGTGGACAGCGGCGACGTCCTGGAGCACGAGCCCCCCTTCGACGAGGAGTCCGAGGACGAACCGGACCCCTCGCTGCGCACCCTCAGCCTGGCCCGGTACGGCATGGCCGAGGACGCCGTGGCCGAGAGCATCGCCCGGCTGGCCGCCACCGCCGAGCCGATCGCGCCGGCCGGCGCGGTGAAGAGCGTGGCCGCAGGGCTGGACCCCGCGCAGAAGGCCGCCGTCGTCCAGGTGCTGTCGGCCGGGGTCAGCCTGCTCACCGGCGGCCCCGGCACCGGCAAGAGCCGCACCGTGGCCAGCGTGGTGAAGCTGCTGCAGGCCAAGGGCACCGAGGTGGCGCTGGCCGCCCCGACCGGCCGGGCGGCCAAGCGGCTCGAGGAGCTGACCGACCACCCGGCCACCACGGTGCACCGGCTGCTGGGCGCGCAGGGCATGACCGGCGGGTTCGCGCGCAACGAGGAATGGCCGCTGGACGCCGACGTCGTGGTGGTCGACGAGGCCTCGATGCTCGACGTCGAGCTCACCGCCGCGCTGCTGGAGGCCTGCCCCGACGGCACCCACCTGCTGCTGGTCGGCGACCCCGCGCAGCTGCCCTCGATCGGCCCCGGGCACGTGCTGGGCGACCTCATCGACTCCGGCGTCGTGCCGGTCACCGAGCTGACCACGCTGCACCGGCAGGCCGAGGGCGGCGCCATCGCGACGCTGGCCACCGGGGTGCGCTCGGGTGAGCTGGTGCAGGTGGCGGCGAAGGACCGCGAGGTCGTCATCGTGCCGGCGCAGGGCAGCGCCGAGGCCGCCCGCCGGGTGGTGCAGCTGGTCACCGACTCGATCCCGCGCGTGCTCTCGATCGACCCGTCGACCGTGCAGGTCGTGACGCCCGTGCACCGCGGCCCGGCCGGGACCATCGAGCTCAACAAGGCCCTGAAGGCGGTGCTCAACCCCGGCGACGGCACGGTGTGGGGCTTCGACGTCGGCGACCGCGTCGTGGCCACCGCCAACCACCTCGACCTCGAGCCGGTGGGGTTCGCCAACGGCGAGGTCGGCGTGGTCACCGGCACCGGCGACGGCACCCTGTCGGTGGACTTCAGCTCCGGCCCCTGCACCTTGCCCACCTCGGCGCTGGGCGACCTCAAGCACGGCTGGGCGATCACGGTGCACCGGGCGCAGGGGTCGGAGTGGCCGGGCGTGGTCGTCGTCCTGCCGCCCGAGGCCGGCGGGATGCTGTCGCGCCCGCTGGTCTACACCGCGCTCACCCGGGCGCAGAAGCACCTGTCGATCGTGCACGCCAGCGGCGCGGCCCTGGCCCGCGCGGTGCGGGAGGTCGACGTGAAGCCCCGCCGCACGAGGCTGGCCGCCCTGCTCCGCGAGCACGTCGAGGCGTAGGCCCCGCCGCCGCTCGCCCCCGCCACCCCACCGCCCGCCGAGGCGAGGGAGCCCCTCCACCACGCGCGGAGCGGATCCGTGGTGGAAGGGATCCCTTGCCTCGGCGGAATTCGGGTGCGCAGCCGGGCCGCGCTGGGGCATCCTCGTCGTCGTGCTGTGACACCTCGCCCTCCGCCCCCTCCCCCGGCGAACCCCCGCGAGGTCCTCCCGTGTCCATCACGCTCAACGCCCTGTCCTTCTCCTGGCCCGACGGCACCCCGGTGCTCGACGGCATCGGCGCGACCATCGGGCCCGGCCGCACCGGGCTGGTCGCGCCCAACGGCGGGGGGAAGTCCACCCTGCTGCGGCTGATCACCGGCGAGCTCGCCCCCACCGCCGGGTCGGTCACGGTGGACGGCGTCCTGGCCCACCTGCCGCAGGACCTCCCGCTCACCGCGGCCGGCACGGTCGCCGACGTGCTCGGCGTCGCCCCGGTGCTGGCCGCGGTCGCCGCTGTCGAGCGCGGGGACGCCGACCCGGCGCACTTCGACACCATCGGCGAGGACTGGGACGCCGAGGAGCGCGCCACCGCGCAGCTGGACCGCCTCGGTCTCGGCGACGTCCAGCTCGACCGGCCCCTCAGCACGCTCAGCGGCGGCCAGGTGGTCGCCGTCGGCCTGGCCGGCCGGTTGCTCCGCCGTCCCGACGTCCTGCTGCTCGACGAGCCGACGAACAACCTCGACCGCCGCGAGCGCGACCGGCTGGCCGGCGTCGTCGAGGCGTTCGCGGGCACGCTGCTGGTGGTCAGCCACGACCGCGAGCTGCTCCAGCGCATGGACCGCACCGCCGAGCTCACCCGTGGCTCGCTGCGCACCGTCGCCGGGGGGTTCGGCGAGTGGGAGGCCGTCGTCGCCGCCGAGCAGGCGGCCGCGGAGCGGGACGTGCGGGGCGCCGAGCAGGCGTTCAAGCGCGAGAAGCGGGAGCGCCAGGAGGCCCGCGAGCGGGCCGAGCGGCGCAGCTCGTCAGCGGCCCGCCGGGCCCCGGACGCCGGCATCCCGAAGATCCTGCTCGGCGCCCGCGTGCGCCGGGCCCAGGAGTCGGCTGGTCGGGCGATGAGCACGCACGGCGCCCGGGTCGACGACGCCCGCGCCCGCCTGGACCGCGCCGAGGCAGCCCTGCGGGACGACGCCGTCATCGCCCTCGAGCTGCCCGGGACCCGCGTACCGGCCGGCCGCACCGTGGTGGAGGCCGAGGGGGTCCACGTCCGCGGGCTGTTCCCGGGCGGGGTGGACCTGGTGCTGCGCGGACCCGAGCGGGTGGCGCTGGTCGGCGGCAACGGGTCGGGCAAGACCACGCTGCTGCGGCTGCTGGCCGGCGAGCTGCCTCCGGACGCGGGCACGGTGGCCCGGGCGCAGGGGCGGGTGGCGTACCTGTCGCAGCGGCTAGACCTGCTCGACCCCGGGGTGACCGTCGCCGACGCGCTCGCCGCGACCGCGCCCGACCGCCCGGAGTCCGAGCGGCTCACCCTGCTGGCCCGCTTCCTGTTCCGGGGCACGCGGGCGCACCTGCCGGTGGGTGCGCTGTCGGGGGGCGAGCGGCTGCGGGCGACGCTGGCCTGCGTGCTGTTCGCCGACCCGCCCCCGCAGCTGCTGCTGCTCGACGAGCCGACCAACAACCTGGACCTGACCAGCGTCGCGCACCTGGTGGGTGCGCTGCGCGCCTACGAGGGGGCGCTCGTCGTCGCGAGCCACGACGAGCGCTTCCTCGCCGAGCTCGCGCTCGACCGGCGGGTGGAGCTCTCGGGCGGGCGACTCAGTCCGTGGTCCGGCAGCACCGCTTCGCCGCGCACATGAGCCGGTGCACGGCCGGGCCGAGGTCGGCCTCGCAGGTCACCGGGGCGTCGAAGGGCACCCGGACGTCGCGGTGCCCCCGCGCGCCCTCGATGCGCAGCCGGAAGCCGGCCCGGTCCAGGCCCAGCGGACGCACGACGTCTCCCGCGGCCAGCCAGCCGCCGGGGATCCGCGAGCGCAGCAGCGCCAGCTCACCGGGGTGGTCGGCGTCCAGGTGCTGCAGGGCCGACGCCTCGACCGCGACCAGCGGGTCGGGGGCGGCCGCGGCGTAGTCCTCGGGGGTCAGCTCGACCGTGGTGCCGCTCTCCCCCAGCACGACCTCGGCGAGGTCCATGCGCAGCAGCACCGCGCCGCGGCCCACGTCGAGCAGCGCGCCGGCGGGCTGCACCTCGGCGAACGCCAGCGCGACGGCCCGCTCGTCCTCGGCGCGCACGGTGGTGAGCCAGCCCGACAGCCACAGCTGCGCCCGCACCTGGTCACGCAGCGGGACGGGGGCGTGGTCGGTGACCATCAGCAGGGCGGGCAGGTCCCCCTCGGGGGCGGACCAGACCACGTGGAGCAGCTCGCCGTCCTCGGGGACGACGAGGAACACCTGGCCGGCCCGGGTCGTGGCGTGGGCGAGCACCCGGGAGCCGGAGACGCCGGCGGCGCAGACGGCGGCCGAGGGGCGGCAGGCGACGCTGCGGGCGCGCTCGGCGGCGCTCGGCCGGACGGCGGACGGGGTGGTCGACGTCATCGTGGGTCCTCGCTTCGGGTGTGAGTAAGGTGAGGCTAACCGAATGAGGAGGACCCGTGAACACCCCCCGACCGAAGGTGCGCCTGTCCCGCGCGCTGGGCATCCCGCTGACCCCCAAGTGCGTCAAGTACTTCGAGCGGCGGCCGTACCCGCCGGGCGAGCACGGCCGCAAGCGCAAGAGCACCAGCGACTACAAGACGCGGCTGCTGGAGAAGCAACGGCTGCGCGCCCAGTACGACATCAGCGAGACCCAGCTGCGGCTGGCCTTCGACCGGGCGAAGAAGCAGGGCCGCAACACCGGCGCGAAGACCGGCGAGGCGCTGCTGCTGGACCTGGAGTCGCGGCTGGACGCCACGGTGCTGCGTGCCGGGTTCGCCCGCACGATCTACCAGGCCCGCCAGGTCGTGACCCACCACCACGTCACCGTCAACGGGCGGCGGGTCGACCGGCCGAGCTACCGCGTCGAGCCCGGCGACGTCGTCGCGATCGCCGAGCGCAGCAAGCCCAAGCAGCCCTTCCAGGTCGCCGCGAGCGGCGCGCACGCCGAGGCGCCGAAGTACCTCGACGTCCGCCTGGCCGAGCTCACCTGCTTCGTGGCCCGCCGGCCCCAGCGCAGCGAGATCCCCGTGCAGTGCGAGGAGCAGCTGGTCGTGGAGCACTACTCCCGCTGATCGACCAGGCCCGAGCCCGACGGTCCGCCTCGTCGCGGTGTGCGGATTCTCGCCCCGCACACCGCGACGAGCCGGGTCAGTCGGAGTTCCGCCGCAGCGCCCGGCGAGGGCCGACGACCGCCCAGCCCGTGGGGATCAGCCACACCAGTCCCCACACGTAGGCGGAGTCCCACCGCTCGGTCAGGACGACGAACACCAGGACACCCACCGCCGCAGCGACCCACAGCAGCCCGGAGACGACCTGCCACTGCCGGGACCGCGAGGTGGGACGAGGTGCGGCCTCGGCGGCCAGCTCGACGACGGCGGCGCGCTCGGCTGGGTCGTCCAGGCGCTTGCCCCACAGCACCGCGTTCTCCACCCGAGCCATCGCGGCCGGTCCGAGCCCGTGCCGGCGCATCGTGTCGCCGAACGGGTCCCGCTCGTGACCCGGCCTCGACCGCGACCAGATCGCCCGCCGGCTCCACCACACGGCGACCACCGGGAGCCCGACGAGCAGCACCAGCACGGCACCGATCGCCCAGCCCATGGGCGAATGATCACGCACGCCCCACCCCCGGACCCGTCGATCATGCAGCAGGAGCACCTCGACACGCCGGTGGACGGCGTGTCGAGGTGGCCCAACTGCATGATCAACGCGTTGGGCAGGTGGGGGACACCTCCTCGACACCCCTCGGCCAGGTCGGGCCCCCACCGTGGGGCGGTGCGCATCGTGCTCGTGGCCAACCTGCACCACCCCACCTCCGGCGGGCTGCGGACCGCGGTCGACCGGCTCGCCCTCGGCTACGCCCAGCGCGGCCACGCGGTCGCCGTCGTCGTCCCGGGGGCCCGCACCGCCGGCGACCCCGCCGACGTGGGGCCCGGCACGGTCACCCGGCTGACCCTGGCCGCCCCGCGCGTCCCGGGCACCGGCGGCTACCGGCTCATGGACCCCTGGCGCGTGCGCCGGCTGCTCGACCAGCTCGGCCCCGACCGCATCGAGGTCTCCGACCGGACGACGCTGCGCGGGCTGGGCAGGTGGGCCGCCGACCGCGGCGTGCCCACGCTGGTGCTCGCCCACGAGCGGCTGGACCGGCTGCTCACCCAGTGGCTGCTGCCCCCGCGGGCCGCGCGCCGGGTCGCCGACGCCGCCAACCGCCGCACCGCGCGCGGCCACGACCTGGTGGTGTGCAGCACCGACTTCGCCGCCGAGGAGTTCGCCCGGCTGGGCACGGAGGTCGCCCAGGTACCGCTGGGCGTCGACCTGCGCACCTTCGCCCCCGACCGGTTCGACGCCCGGCTGCGTGCCGAGCTGCTGGACCGCTCCGACGTCCTGCTGGTGCACTGCGGACGCCTGTCAGCCGAGAAGCACCCCCAGCGGTCGGTCGACACCCTGGTCGACCTCCGGTCCCGCGGGGTGCGCGCCACGCTCGTCGTCGTCGGGGACGGACCCCAGTCGGCCAGGCTGCGGGCCGCCGCGGCGGGCCTGCCGGTGCGCTGGCTGGGTCACGTCGCCGACCGCGGCCGGCTGGCCGCGCTGCTGGCCAGTGCGGACGTCGCCCTCGCGCCGGGGCCGCACGAGACGTTCGGGCTCGCGGGGCTGGAGGCGCTGGCCTGCGGCACCCCGGTCGTCGCCTCGGCCAGCTCGGCGCTGCGCGAGCTGGTGACCGGCGGGCAGCACGGCGCGGCGGTGGCCGACGACGCCACCGCCTTCGCCGACGGGGTGCAGCGGGTGCTGGCGCTGCCGGTCGACGTGCGCAGGCAGGCGGCACGCGCCCGGGCCGCCGACTTCCCGTGGTCGGTCGCGGTCGACCGGATGCTCGACCTGCTGCCGGCCGCGTGATGCTCGGCCCCTGCACAATTGATCATGCAGAACGGCAACGCCGACCCGCCGACGGTGCGCACGCCACCGTTGCAGTTCTGCATGATCAACGCGAGCGTTCTCGTTGCGCCGCCCTGCGGTCGACCCGGGGAACCCGCACGGTGGACCGATGCGCCGCACCGCCGCCGTCCTGCTCCCCCTCGCCCTCCCCCTTGCCCTCGTGCTCGCCGGCTGCTCCTCCGGCGGGGACGACGCCGCCCCCGCCGAGCAGCCGGCGAAGGCCGCCGAGCCGGCCGACTCCCCCGAGCTCACCACCGACCCGGCCGGGACGGTCGTCGACCTCGACCCCGACGCGGAGGGGATGGTCTTCGACCCGGTGACCGGGCTGCTGGCCGTCGCCGTGCGGGACCCCAACCGGCTGGTGCTGACGAACGCGGACGGCGTCGTCCAGCGGGAGGTCATGCTGCCCGGGCACGCCCGGCACCTGCAGCTGGCTGCGCCCGGCGGGCCGGTGCTGGTGCCCGCCGAGGACTCCAACACCCTGGTGCAGGTGGCGCTGCCCGGCGGCGAGGTCACCGAGACCGAGGTCGGGGACTACCCGCACGACGCCGCGCAGGTCGCCAGCGGCCAGATCCTGGTCGGCGACGAGATGGGGGGCACGCTCTCGGTGGTCACCGACGGCGAGGTCACCCAGACCTTCGACAGCCAGACCCAGCCCGGTGGCGTCGCGACGGTGGGCGACATCGCCGGCGTCGTCGACGTCGGTGCCTTCACCATCACGACCTACGACGTCGCGGCCGGCGAGCTGCAGACCGTGCTCGACGCCGGCGACGGGCCCACCCACGTTGTGGCCGACGGCCAGGGGCGGTTCCTGGTCGCCGACACCCGCGGTGACGCGATGCTGGTCTACGGCTCCGACCCGCTGGAGCTCACCGAGACCTACCCGCTCGACGGCAACCCCTACGGCCTGGCGTACGACGCCGCCGACCAGGTCGTCTGGGTGACGCTCACCGCCACCAACGAGGTCGTGGGCCTGTCGACCGCCGGTGACCAGCTGACCGAGGTCGCCCGGTTCCCGACCGTCCGCCAGCCGAACACGGTCGCGGTGGACCCCACGACCGGCCGGGTCTTCGTGGGCAGCCGGGAGACCGGGCAGCTGCAGCTGGTCGACGCCCGCGGCTAGCGGCGGTCGTCGTCCTCGTCGTGCGGGACGGCGGTGGCCTGCTCGGCGAAGTCGGCCGGGTCGACCTCCAGGCCGGGGGTCGGCTCCGGACCGGTCTCCTCGGTGACGGCCAGCTGCTGCTCCAGCACGTCGGCCTCGGGCACGTCGACGGGTTCGGTCACGGGTTCCTCCTCGTCGTTCGACATCACGGACCCCTCTGTCCTGTCCCGGCGCGCAGCGCTCGACACGTCCACCGGGTGACCGGGTGGGGATGAGCTGGCACCATCGGACGGGTGTCGATCACCGGAGACTGGGAGTACGCCCCGCTGCGCATCCCGCTGGGCACGGGTCGCTCGGCGGCGGCGCAGATGATGGCGCTGCAGAGCGAGGTCGGCGGGTGGGAGCTCGACCGGCTGCAGCTGTTCGCCGACGGCACCCGGCGCGTGGTGATGCGCCGCCGCGCCCGCCTCAGCTACCTGCCCCGTCCGGCGGTCTGACTACGGGACCAGCACGACCTTGCCGACCGTGCCCCGGTCGCCGAGGGCGACCAGCGCGGTCTGCGCCTGGTCCAGCGGCAGGGTCTGGCCGATGAGCGGGTCGATCTTGCCCTCGGCGAACAGCAGGCACAGCTCCTCGTGCACCTGGCCGATGCGGGCCGGGTCCTTGAGCCGGTACAGGCCCCAGTGCAGGCCGAGCACCGAGTAGTTCTTCACCAGCAGGTGGTTGGCCTTCGCCGCGGGGATCCGCCCGGAGGTGAACCCGACGACGACGATGCGGCCCTCGAAGGCGATGCACTTGGTCGAGCCGTCGAACACGTCGCCGCCCACCGGGTCGTAGACGACGTCGGCGCCGTGGCCGCCGGTGATCTCCTTGACCCGGGCGACGAAGTCCTCGCTGGAGTAGTCGATGACGTGGTCGGCACCCATCTCGGTGCACACCTGCGTCTTCCTCGCCCCGCCCGCGGTGGCGATGACCCGCGCACCGGCGGCCTTGCCGAGCTGGATCGCCGCGGTGCCCACCCCGCCGGCGCCGGCGTGCACGAGCAGCCACTCGCCGGGCTGCAGAGCCGCACGGCGGTGCAGGCCGACGTAGCCGGTCTGGTAGGTCAGGTACAGCGAGGCGGCCTGGGCATCGCTCATGCCGTCGGGCACCGGCCAGGCGAAGGCCTCGTCGACGACCGCGTACTCGGCGAACGCGCCGGGCCCGCCGGCCGGGGAGCCCAGGATGCGACTGCCGTCGGGCAGCTGCCCGCACAGCTCGACGCCGGGGGTGAACGGCAGCGGGGGCTTCTCCTGGTAGGTGCCCTGCGCCATGAGGATGTCGGGGAAGTTCAGTGCCGCGGCGAGCACCTTGACCTTGACCTGGCCGGGGCCCGGTTCGGGCTCGGGCACCTCGTCGAGGGTCATGACGTCGACCGGGTCACCGAGGGAGTGCACTCGCCATGCGCGCATGGTCCCGACCTTGCCAGATGCCGTGGGGGCGGTCACAGCGGGCCACGCAGGTGGGCGGGCACGGCGGCCGAGCCGCCATCGGCGGTCTTCGCCGCGGGGACGCCCTTGAAGCGGTACGGGATCGCCCCGACCCCGGGCTGCACGACGTAGGCGGCACCCGGGTCGGCGCCGGCCCAGGCGGCCTGCATGGCGGCGGCCACCTCGTCGGCGCTGAGCACCGGGAACTCGGCGGCCTCGAAGTGCTCGCGCCAGGGGTCGATGATGGCGGTGTCGGCGAACCCGGGGCAGATCGCCGAGATGGTCGTCCCCTCGGCGTGCAGCACCGGCCCGATCGAGCGCACGAAGGCGACCGCGCCGCCCTTGGCGATCGAGTAGGCCTGGTCGGTGGGCATGGGCGAGAGGCCGGCCAGCGACGCGGTCACCACGATCGACCCACCGCCGGCCCGGCGCAGCGCCGGGCGGGCCGCGTCGGTGCCGAAGACCACCCCGTGCAGGTCGACCGCGATGACCCGTAGGTAGTCGGCGACGTCGAGGGCATCGGTGCCGGCCGAGCTGGCGATGCCGGCGTTGAGGAAGGCGGCGTCCAGCCGGCCGTGCTCGGCCTCGACGTCGGCGACGACGCGCTGGTTGGCGGCGTGGTCGGTGACGTCCAGGACGGCGAAGCCGACGCCGAGCTCGGCGGCCACCGAGCGGTTGCGCTCGGAGTCCAGGTCGGCGAGCACCACCCGCACGTCTGCGTCGCGCAGCCGGGTGGCCAGGGCGCGACCGAAGCCTCCCGCGCCGCCGGTGATCAACGCGACGGACCCGGGCCGGGGAGTGTGCTCGCTCATGCCCGGCATCGAAGCACGGGTGGGACCTGCATCACCCGGAGGGGTGGGCCGGGTGCACGACGGGCCCCGGGCGGCCGATGAGGTGGCGTGACCAGAGGTGCCCCGAGCTCCCCCGCGCCCGTGCGCAGCGTGGCCTTCGCGCTGCTGCTCGCCGCCGCCGTGCTGCTCGGCCGGTGGGCCGTCGTGCCCGGCACCGGGGTCAACCTGGTGTGGCCCGCGGCCGGCGTCGCCGCGTTGTGGTTGCTGGTGCAGCACGGCCGGCGCACCGCCCTCCTGGACGCCGTCCTGCTGGTCGGGGTCGTGGTCGTGGTCGACGTCGCCACCGGCATGGGCGCGGTCGCGGCCGTGGCGCTGGGCCTGGTGAACCTGGGCCAGGCAGCGCTGTTCGGGAGCGCGTTCCGTCGGTTGGCCGCGCCCGGGCGACCGGGCCCGCTGCTGCTGGACATGCGCGACCTGACGGCGCTGCTGGTGTCGGCCGGGCTCGCCTCGACCGTCGCCGCGGTGGCGGGGACGCTCGTGCTGCAGCTGGTCGAGGGAGGCGCCTCGGTCGGTGCCGCGCTCGTCTGGCAGGCCCGCAACGGCGCAGCGATCCTCGTCCTGGTCGCGCTGGGCCTGCGGGTGCGGCAGCTGCTGCTGAGCCGACGCGGCGTCGAGCACCCCGACCTGCTCCCGTTCCAGGTGCCGCGCGGCTGGCGGGCCGTCGAGCTCGGGCTCGCCGTGGTGGCCTCGGTGCTGGGCAACCTGGGCGTCTTCCTCTGGATGCCGCAGTACCCGATCGCGTTCCCGTTGTTCGCCCTGACCGCCTGGGTGGCGCTGCGCTTCGACACCGGCCTCACCGCGCTGCGCACGCTCGCGGTGGGCGTGGTCGCCGTCGTGTTCACCGTGCAGGGGCACGGGCCCTTCGCCGCGGTGGACGACGTGCTGGCGCGGGCCGGCATCGTGCAGGCGTACGTCGTGATCGGCGCGGTGCTCGGGCTGGCGCTGTCGCTCACCCGGGACCAGCGGCTGGTGCTGACCGCGCGGTTGCGCGCCGCCGCCGCCTACTCCGAGGAACGGCACCGGCAGGTGCGGGTGCTGGCGCAGGCCTCGCGCACCGTCCTGCTCGCCGACGACCCCCGCGCCGCGGTGTGCGCGGCGGTGCGCGAGGCGGTGGGTGCCGACGGGGTCTACCTGCTCGAGCCCGACCCCGACGGGCGGCTCACCTCCACCGCGGCGGTGGGGATGGACCTCCCGCCGCTGTCGTTCGACCTCGACCCCCCGACGTCGCTCACCGCGCGGCTGTTCCACCAGGCCACGCCGCACTTCTCCGCGGACGTGACCACCGAGCCGGGCGTCTCCCCCGCGGTGGTCGACGACCTCGGCGTCGTGTCGGCCGCATGGCAGCCCGCGGTGCTGGTCGACGACCGGGTGGTCGCCGTCATCGGGGTGTTCTGGCGGGTCCCGGTGCCCGACCTTTGCGACACCACGCTGGGGATCCTCTCCGTGCTGGGCACGGAGGCCGCCCGGGCGATCGAGCGGGGCAACCTGCTCGAGCAGCTGGCCCGCGCCGCCGACCGCGACCAGCTCACCGGCCTGGCCAACCGGCGTCGGTGGGACGAGCTGTCCACCGTCGAGGTGTCCCGGGCCCAGCGCACCGGGCTGCCCCTGACCTTCCTGCTGCTCGATCTGGACCACTTCAAGGTCTTCAACGACACCCACGGCCACCAGGCCGGCGACGTCCTGCTCCGCGAGTTCGGCGCCGCGGCCGGCGGCTGCCTGCGCGACGGGGACCTGATCGCCCGCTGGGGCGGTGAGGAGTTCGCCGTGGCACTGCCCGGCTGCAGCGCCGACCAGGCCCTGGTCGTGGCCGCACGGATCATCGCCGCGGTGCCGCTGGGCCAGAGCGCCACGGTGGGCGTCGCCGAGTGGGTCCGCGGGGAGTCCGCCGCGCAGACGCTCTGCCGCGCCGACACCGCGCTGTACGAGGGCAAGCGGGGTGGTCGGGCCCGGGCGGTGCTGGCCGGTCAGCCGGGTGTCGTCGTCCCGTCGTGACGGGCGGCGGCGACGAAGGCCGCCGTGGTGGCCTCGTCGTCGAGCACCGTGAAGCGCAGGGTGCTGCCGTCGACCCAGGCCGACAGCTCGCGCCGGGTGGCGGTCAGCCGGCGCACGGTGCGGACGTCGACGCCGGTCACCTTCGTGAGCGGGACGCTGGCCAGGGTGGGCTGGCCGATGAGCTGCGCGTGCGCCAGCCACAGCCGCCTGCCGGCGACGCCGAGGGCCTGCGCGGTGCCGGGCACCGGCACCCGGCCCTGGGTGACGCGCAGGACGGTGACCGGCGCGAACCCGTCGGTGGTCAGCTGCCCGACCAGGAAGGCGACCAGCGCGTCCACTAGCTGGCGCGCAGGAACCGGTCGAGCACCCGGACGCCGAACTGCAGGCTCTCGACCGGCACCCGCTCGTCGATGCCGTGGAAGAGGCCGGCGAAGTCGAGGTCGGCGGGCAGCCGCAGCGGCGAGAACCCGAAGCAGCGCATGCCCAGGGTCTCGAAGCTCTTGGCGTCGGTGCCGCCGCTCATGGTGAACGGCACGGGGCGGGCGCCGTCGTCCTCGGCCTTGAGGGCGGCGACCATCTGCTCGACGAGCGGGCCGTCGAACGTGGTCTCCACGGCCTGGTCGTGGGTGATGTACTCCCGCGTCACGCCCTCGCCGAGCAGCTCGTCGATCTGGGCCTCGAAGGCCTCCTCCTGTCCGTACAGGAACCGCCCGTCGATGGTGGCGCTGGCGCTGCCGGGGATGACGTTGGTCTTGTAGCCGGCGTCGAGCATCGTGGGGTTGACCGTGTTGCGCAGGGCCGCGCCGATCATGCGGCTGATCGAGCCCAGGCGGGACAGCGCCTCGTCGGGGTGGTCGACGTCGATCTCGATGCCGTAGGCGTCGGAGACCTCCTCGATGAACTGCTTCATCGGCGGGGTGAGCACGGTGGGCAGCCGGGTCGACCCGATCCGGGCCACGGCTGCGGCGAGCTTCGTGACGGCGTTGTCGTCGTGCACGAACGAGCCGTGGCCGGGGCGGGCCTGCGCGGTGAGGCGCATCCAGGCCAGGCCCTTCTCGGCGGTCTGGATGAGGTAGAGCCGCAGGTCGTCGCGGACGGTGAGGCTGAACCCGCCGACCTCGCTGATGGCCTCGGAGACGTTCTCGAACAGGTCGGCGTGGTGGTCGACCAGGTAGTGGGCGCCGTACTTGCCGCCGGCCTCCTCGTCGGCGACGAAGGCCAGCACGACGTCCCGCGGGGGCTTGACCCCGGTGCGGGCCCAGTCGCGCACGAGCGCGAGGGTCATGCAGTCCATGTCCTTCATGTCGACCGCGCCGCGGCCCCAGACGTAGCCGTCGCGCTGCTCGCCGGAGAACGGGTCGACGCTCCACTCGCGCTTGTCCGCCGGGACGACGTCGAGGTGCCCGTGGACCAGCAGGCCGGGGCGGTCGCGGTCCTCGCCGGGGATGCGGGCGACCAGGGAGGCCCGGCCCTTCTCCGACTCGTGGATGACCGAGTCGATGCCGACCTCGTCGAGCTTGCCGGCCACCCACTCGGCGGCCTGCCGCTCGCCCTTGCTGGTGGTGGTGTCACCGGTGTTGGTCGAGTCGATGCGGATGAGCTCGCTGAGCAGGTCGGCCACCTCGGCCTGGGCGCGCTCGAGCGGGGCGGGTGCAGTCGTCTCGGCCATGCGCCCGATGGTGCCACCGCCGGTCTCCCCCGGCCGACCCGCGCGGGTCCGAGGGGGTGCGCAAACCGTCGACCGGGGTCCCGTATGCTTCTGCACGGCCGCGCCGCAGAGCGCTGGTCCACCTGTCCGGGTGGCGGAATGGCAGACGCGCTAGCTTGAGGTGCTAGTGCCCTTTATCGGGCGTGGGGGTTCAAGTCCCCCCTCGGACACAGATCAACCCCGGAGTTCCCGCACGTCAGGAGCCCGGGGTTGCGTCGTCCCGGGCCCGGTCAGCCGGTGCGCGGTGCCGCTCCTGCCCCGGGCTGTCGGACCCCTCCGGTAGACAGACCTCGTGCTGCACCTCCACCGCGCCGAGCGGACCTCGCGCCTCGCCGATGCCCTCGGCGAGGTCCTCGCAGCACCCCTCGCCGACCCCTTCGCCGAGGAGGTCGTGGCGGTCCCCGCGAAGGGGGTCGAGCGCTGGCTGGCGCAGCGGTTGTCAACCGTGCTGGGCGCCGGCGACGCCCGCGACGGCATCTGTTCGGGGGTGCGGTTCCCGTCGGTGCGGGGGCTGGTCGACGAGGCCGTGGCCGGCGCGACCGGCACCGACCCGCGCGACGACCCCTGGGCCCACCCCGTCTGGCCGCTCTTGCAGGTCGTCGACGGCGCCCTCGGCGAATCGTGGCTGGCGGTGCTCGCCCGCCATCTGGGCCACGGTGTCGCCGACGACGACGCCCGGCACGGCCGCCGGTGGGCCACCGTCGCCCACCTGGCCGAGCTCCACCGCAGCTACGCGGAGCACCGGCCGACCATGGTGGTCGACTGGGCGCAGGGCCACGACACGGACGGCGAGCAGCCGCTGCCGGCCGACCTGCGGTGGCAGGCCGAGCTGTACCGCAGGCTGCGCGCCGAACTGGGGCCCGGCCCGGGCGAGCGGCTGCCCGCCGCGTGCGCCGCCCTGCGCGCGGACCCGCAGCTGGCCGACCTCCCCGAGCGGCTGAGCCTGTTCGGCCCCACCCGGCTGACCACTCGGACGATGACGGTGCTCGACGCCCTGGCCGAGCACCGCGAGGTCCACCTGTGGCTGCCGCACCCGAGCCCGGCCCTGTGGTCGGCGCTCACCGGCCGCACCGCCACCCACCGCCGCACCGACGAGACCGCAACGGTGCCCCGCCACCCGCTGCTGCGCAGCCTGGCCCGCGACGTGCGCGAGCTGCAGTTGCGCCTCCCCGCGCACGTCGACGAGCACCACGACGCACCTGACCGCACAGTCGGCACCCTGCTCGGCCGGCTCCAGCACGACCTGCGCGACGACCGGTTGCCCGCCCCGACCAGCAGCGCCGACGACACCGTCCGCGTGCACTCCTGCCACGGGCCGCCCCGCCAGGTCGAGGTGCTGCGCGAGGTCCTGCTCCGGCTCTTCCAGGACGACCCGACGCTGGAGCCCCGCGACGTGCTGGTGCTCTGCCCCGACGTCGAGACGTTCGCCCCGCTGGTCTCGGCCACCTTCGGGTTGGGCCCGGGCCTGCCGCACCCGGGCAACGCGCTGCGCGTCCAGCTCGCCGACCGCAGCCTGCGCGCCACCAACCCGCTGCTGGACACGGTCGCGCTGCTCCTGCAGCTCGCCCACAGCCGGGTGACCGCCGGTCAGGTCCTCGACCTGGCCGCCACCGCGGGGGTCCGCCGGTTGTTCGGGTTCACCGACGAGGACCTCGAGCGGATCCGCGACTGGGTGGCCCGCTCCGGCGTCCGGTGGGGTCTGGACACCGGCACCCGGGAGGGCTACGGCCTGGGCCGGGTCCCGCAGAACACCTGGCAGGCCGGGCTGGACCGGGTGCTGCTCGGGGTCACGACGTCGGAGGACCAGCCCGTGTGGCTGGACCGGGCCCTGCCCCTCGACGACGTCGACAGCAGCGACGTCGACCTGGCCGGCCGGCTCGCCGAGCTCGTCGACCGGGTGGCCCAGGTCCTCGACGCGCTGACCGGTGAGCACCCGGTGCAGCACTGGCTCGACACCCTCGACGGCGCACTCGACCTGCTCACCGCGGTCGACCAGGACGACGCCTGGCAGCTGTCCCAGGCCCGCCGCGAACTGGCCGAGGCCTTCGAGGGCGGGCGCGGCACGCTGCGCACCGCCGACGTCCGCGCCCTGCTCGCCGGCCGGTTCGCCGGCCGGCCCACCCGGGCCAACTTCCGCACGGGCAACCTCACCGTCTGCACCATGGTCCCGATGCGCTCGGTGCCGCACCGCGTGGTCGTGCTGCTCGGCATGGACGACGGCGTGTTCCCGCGCGCCGGTGGGGTCGACGGCGACGACGTGCTGGCCCGCGACCCCCGGGTCGGCGAGCGCGACGTGCGCAGCGAGGACCGCCAGCTCCTGCTGGACGCGGTCTGCGCCGCACGGGAGCGGGTGCTGGTGTTCTGCACCGGCGCCGACCCGGTCAGCGGTGCCGAGCGCCCGCCCGCGGTCCCGATCGGCGAGCTGCTCGACGTGCTGGCCGGCATGACCGGCGGTGCGCGGGAGGACCTCGTGACGCGCCACCCGCTGCAGCCCTTCGACCCGCGCGCCTTCCGGGGCCCGGTCCCGGCCAGCTTCGACCCGGTGGGCCTGGCCGGGGCGCGTCGGGCCGTGCAGCCGCGGGTGCCCGAGCCCGACCGTGCACCGCTGCTCCCCCGCGGCGGCCCGGTGGCGCTGGAGGACCTGGTCTCCTTCGTCGAGCACCCCGTCCGCGCCTACCTCCGCCAGCGCCTGCAGATCACCCTCCCCGGCGAGGACGACGAGGTCGACGACGAGCTCGCCGCCTCCCTCGACGCGCTCCAGGAGTGGGCCGTCGGCGACCGGCTGCTGCGGGCGCAGCTGGCCGGCACGTCCGCGCAGGACGCCGAGACCAGCGAGTGGCTGCGCGGCACCCTGCCCCCCGGCTCGCTCGGCACCGCCGTGCTGGACCGCGTGCGCCCCCGGGTGGCCTCGCTCGTCGGCACCGCCGCCCCGCTGCTGCAGCCACCGGCGCGCACCGTCGACGTCCGGGTGGCGGTCGGGGGCCGCGAGCTGGCCGGCACCGTCAACGGCGTCCGCGACGGGGCCGTGGTGTCGGTGACCTACTCGACCCTCGCGGCCAAGCACCGCGCCCGTGCCTGGGTCCAGGCCCTCGCGCTGGCCGCGGCCGAGGGCAGCGGCCGGGCGGTGACGGTCGGCCGCCGGGGCGCCGGGGCCCGCACCTCGACGATCCTCGCGCCGGCCGACCCGCTCGCCGTGCTGGCCGACCTGCTGGACCTCTACGACCGCGGCACGAGCGAGCCCCTGCCGCTGGGGCCGAAGGTCTCCGAGGGCTACGCGGCCCGCTGCATCGGCGGCGAGGACCGCGAGGGTGCACTCGACGCCGTGGGCCGCGACTGGGAGGGCGGGCAGTTCCCCGGCGAGGCAGCGGACAAGCACCACGTCCACGTCTGGGGCGCCGCCGCCCCGTTCAGCGTGTGGACCGGCCCGCCGCCGGCCGACGACGAGCGGTGGCCGGACGAGACCACCCGGTTCGGCGTCCTCGCCCGCCGGTTCTGGACCCCTCTGCTGGCCGCGGAGGCGACCTCATGACCGACGACCTGAGCGACGTCGGCAGCGCCCCCGAGGGCGTTGGCTTCGACGTCTGCGGGCCGCTGCCCACCGGCACCACCGTGCTGGAGGCCAGCGCCGGCACCGGCAAGACGTTCACCATCGCCGCGCTGACCACCCGGTTCGTCGCCGAGGGCCACGCCGAGCTCGACCAGGTCATGCTGGTGACGTTCGGCAACGCGGCCTCCCGCGAACTGCGCGACCGGGTCCGCGAGCGGATGGTGTCGGCCGAGGCCGGGCTCCGAGACCCGGCCGCTGCCCGCTCGTCCGACGACGCCCTGCTCCGGCAGCTGGCCACCGGTCCCGACGCCGACGTCGAGGTCCGCCGGGACCGGCTGGTGCGCGCACTGGCCGGGTTCGACGCAGCCACCATCGCCACCACGCACTCCTTCTGCTCGCAGATGCTGGCCGGGCTCGGTGTCGTGGCCGACGCCGATCCCTCGGCCACGTTCACGGAGGACGTCGACGACCTGGTGCAGGAGGTCGTGGGTGACCTCTACCTGCGCACCTTCGCGCCCCCGGGGCAGCCGGCCCCTCCGTTCCTCACCCACCCCGAGCTGCTCGAACTGGGGCGGCGCGCGGTCGGCAGCGACCGGCAGGCCCGGCTCGAACCCGTCGCCGACACCGGCGTGCCGGGCCGCCGCCGGCGCGCTGCGCAGGCGGTCCGCGACGAGGTGGAGCGCCGCAAGCGGCGGCTCGGCCTGGTCGACCACGACGACTGGTTGAGCCTGCTCCGCGACGCGCTGGCCGACCCGGAGCACGGCGAGGTCGCCTGCGCCCGGGTGCGCGAGCGGTACCGGGTGGTGATGGTCGACGAGTTCCAGGACACCGACCCCGTGCAGTGGGAGGTGCTGCGCCGCGCCTTCCACGGCCACGCCACCCTGGTGCTGATCGGTGACCCCAAGCAGGCGGTCTACGGCTTCCGCGGCGGCGACGTGACGACCTACCTGGCCGCCGCCGCCGCGGCCGACCGGCACGAGACGCTGACCGTCAACTGGCGCAGCGACCAGCGCCTGGTCAGCGCCCTGGACCAGGTGCTCGGCGGGGTCGCGCTGGGCGACCCGCGGATCGTCGTCCGCCCGGTGGGGTCCGCGCACCCGCACGACCGGCTGACCGACGCCGGTGCGCCGCTGCGGCTGCGCCGGCTGGTGCGCCGCGGGCACGGGCCCACGTTCCGGGGGTTGCCGAAGCTCGACCGGCTGCGCGCCGCGGTGGCCGCCGACGTCGCCGCCGACGTCGTCGACCTGCTGTCCGGTCCCGCCCGGCTCGAGGGCCGGCCGGTCGCGCCCGGGGACGTCGCGGTGCTGGTGCGCACCAACAAGCAGGGCCACCTCGTGCGCGAGGCGCTCGGTGCCGCCGGGGTGCCGGCCGTCATGGCGGGGGGCGGCAGCGTGTTCGGCACCGACGCCGCCCGCGCCTGGCTGGTGCTGCTGGAGGCCCTCGAGCAGCCGCACCGGGCCGGCCGGGTGCGGGCCGCGGCGCTGTCGGTGTTCCTGCCGTTCGACGAGCCCACCCTCGACGCCCGGGGGGACGCGGTCACCGACGAGCTGGCGCCCCGGTTGCGCCGATGGGCCGAGCTGCTGACCACGCGGGGTGTGGCCGCGTTCGCCGAGGTGCTGACCGCCGAGCAGGGGCTCCCGGCCCGGGTGCTGGCCCGCCCCGACGGCGAACGGGTGCTCACCGACCTGCGCCACGTCGGTCAGGTGCTGCACGCGGCGGCGCTGCGCGAGTCCCTGGGCCTGACCGCGCTGGTGGAGTGGCTGCGGCGGCGGATCGCGCGGGCCGACGTCGAGGGCACCGAGGAGCGCAGCCGCCGCCTGGAGTCCGACGCCGCGGCCGTGCAGGTGATGACCGTGCACGTCAGCAAGGGCCTGGAGTTCCCGGTCGTGCACGTCCCCTTCGGCTGGGACCGCTGGGTGCCCCGCTCCCCCGAGGTGCTGCGGCTGCACGACGCCGACGGGGCACGGGTCCTGCATGTCGGCGGACCGCGCTCCGCCGACCACGCACAGGCCCGGGCCCAGCACGACGCCGAGGAGTTCGGCGAGGACCTCCGGCTGCTCTACGTCGCCCTGACCCGGGCCGCGTGCCAGGTCGTCGCCCACTGGGCCCCCAGCTCGAGCACCGCGTCGGCCCCGCTGCACCGGCTGCTGCTGGGCGGGGCGCCCGCAGGCACCGAGCCGGCGACGACCGTCCCCGTCCCCGCCGACGAGGTGGTGGAGTCCCGGCTCGACGCCCTCGCCCGGGGGTCCGGCGGGCTGGTCGACGTCACCGAGGTGGGCTGGCCGGCGCGGCCGGTCTGGGCCCCCGGCGACACAGCCACCCCGCAGCTGGCGGTGAGCACCTTCACCCGCACCCTGGACGACGAGTGGCGCCGCACCTCCTACAGCTCGCTGACCCGGGCCGCCCACGACCTCGCGCACGGTGCGGCGCCGGCCAGCGAGCCCGAGGGCGGCCCGCTGGACGACGAGCACGACGACGTCGCCGAGCTGCCGGTGACCACCGTCCCCGACGGGCTGCCGTCCCCGCTGGGCGGGCTGCCCGGCGGGGCGGCCTTCGGCACTCTGGTGCACGCGGTCCTCGAGGAGCCCGATCACGCCGAGCTGGAGCGGCGGTGCGCCGAGGCGGTGGCCCGGTTCCTCGTGCCCGGGGTGGCCGCCGGGCCGCTGGCCGCCGCCCTCCGCCCGGTGCTGGACACCCCGCTCGACGGCGTCGGCACCACGCTGGCCACGGTTCCGGCCGCCGACCGGCTGGCCGAGCTGGACTTCGAACTGCCCCTGGCCGGCGGTGACCAGGCCGTCCCGCACGCCACCCTCGCCGACGTGGTCGAGCTGCTGCGGCAGCACGACCTAGGTCCGGTCCAGGGCTACGCCGACCTGCTGGCGGCCCTCGAGCCGCAGTCGCTGCGCGGTTTCCTCACCGGCAGCATCGACGCCGTGCTCCGGCTGCCCGGGCCCGACGGGCCGCGCTACGCGGTGGTCGACTACAAGACCAACCGGTTGGGCCCCGAGCCGCTGACCACCGGCCACTACCGGGCCGACGCCATGGCCGAGGAGATGCAGTCGGCGCACTACGTGCTGCAGGCCCTGCTGTACTCCGCGGCGCTGCACCGGTTCCTGCGCTGGCGGCAACCCGGCTACGACCCGGCCCGGCACCTGGGGCCCGTGCTCTACCTGTTCGTGCGCGGCATGGCGGGGCCCGCGGCCGAGCCCGGTGCCGGGGTCTTCACCTGGCAGCCGCCCACCGCGCTGGTCACCGGGCTGTCCGACCTGCTGGCAGGTGCGCGGTGATCCCGGTCCGCGCCGAGGGTCTGCTGCGCACCTTCGCCGAGGCGGGGGTCCTCATGCCGGCCGACGTGCACGTCGCCCGGCGGCTGGCCCGCCTGGGCGGCGAGTCCGACGAGACCGTGCTGCTGGCGAGCGCGCTCGCGGTGCGCGGCGTGCGCACCGGGTCGGTCTGCGTCGAGCTGGCCACCATCGCCGACACCGTGGTGCCCGAGGACGACGAGCTGGCCGCCGACCCGGTACCGGAGCCGGTGCTGCTGCCCTGGCCCGCCGACTGGTCCGCCCTCGGGCGCAGCCCGCTCGTCGCCCTCGGCACCGACCCCGGGTGGCGCCCGCTGCGGCTGGTCGACGGCCTGCTCTACCTGGACCGGTACTGGCAGCAGGAGCAGCTGGTGCGCCGCGAACTCGACTCACGGGCCGCGCAGTCGCCCCCCTCGGTCGACCTGACCCCCCTCCACCGGCTGTTCGCCGAGCCCGGCTCCGACCGCCAACGACTGGCCGCCGCGGTGGCGGCGAGCCGGTGGGTCAGCGTCATCACCGGCGGCCCGGGCACCGGCAAGACGCACACCGTCGCCCGCCTGCTCGCCCTGCTGCTCGACCAGCCCGGTCCGCGGCCGCGGATCGCGCTGGCCGCACCGACCGGCAAGGCCGCGGCCCGCCTGCAGGAGTCGGTGCGCGCCCAGGCCGACGCCATCGGCCTGCCGGTCGACCTCACCGCCTCCACCCTGCACCGGTTGCTGGGTTGGCGACCCGACAGCCGCAGCCGGTTCCGGCACGACGCCACCGACCGGCTGCCCTTCGACGTGGTCGTGGTGGACGAGTCCTCCATGGTGCCGCTGACCCTCATGGCCCGGCTGCTGGACGCCGTGCGGCCCACCGCCCGCCTGGTCCTGGTCGGCGACCCCGACCAGCTCACGCCGGTCGAGGCCGGCGCCGTGCTCAGCGATCTGGTGCACCGGCCGCTGCCGGCGGGGTCCGTGGACGCCGGGGCGACCATCGATGCGGCCGTCGGAGGGGCCCTCGGGGGCCCGGGGACCGAAGGCTTGCGCACCGAGCAGCTCAGTGCCGAGGAGCGGGCCCAGCTGGCCATCGGCGTCGTGCGGCTGCGCGACTCCCACCGCTTCGGTGCCGGGATCGGCGCGCTCGCCGAGGCGATCCGGGCCGGGGACGCCGACGAGGCGGTCCGGTTGCTGGCCGTCGGCGGCGAGCTGACCCGGGACGAGGACACCGACGGGCTGGCCGCCGACGTGCGGCGCGGCGGGGCCGACCTGCTCGCCGCGGCCACGGCCGGGGACGCCGCGACCGCCATGGAGCTGCTCGCCGGGCACCGGCTGCTGTGCGCGCACCGCCACGGCCCCTTCGGCGTGGCGGCCTGGAACGAGCAGCTCAGCCGCTGGACGCGCCCGGCCGGTGCCCCGGCCTCCAGCGACTGGTACCCCGGGCAGCCGCTCCTGATCACCGCCAACGACTACGACAACGGCCTGTTCAACGGGGATGCCGGCGTCGTCGTCGTGGGCGACGACGGTCTCGCCGCCGCCTTCACCCGGGGCACCTCGACCGAGGTCGTCCCGCTCTCCCGGCTCTCGTCGGTGATGACCGCGCACGCGCTGACCGTCCACCGCAGCCAGGGGAGCCAGTACCGCGCGGTGACGGTGATGCTGCCTCCGCCGTCCTCGCCGCTGCTGACCAGGGAGCTGCTGTACACCGCGGTCACGCGGGCCGTGGACCGCGTGCGGGTCATCGGCAGCGAGGACTCGGTGCGGGCGGCGGTCGGCCGGCACGCCGTCCGGGCGAGCGGCCTGCGGCGCCCGAGCGGATGACCGACCGTCGTCTCCACACCTCTGCGACGCACCGGACCGCTCCCCACCTGCACACCGGGCAGGCCTCCCCCGGAGAAGAGGTGTGGCAGGGGTGGCCGTGCACTGCTGCGCTCCCGTCCGCCGCGGGCGGTCGCGAGTACCCCGCACGGGCTGCTGGGTAGGCGGTGCCGATGGATCTCACCGCGCACCGTCAGGGCTCCGGCCGGCCGATCGTCCTCGTGCACGGGCTGGGTGGTTCGTGGCGGTCGTGGGAGATGGTGCTGCCCGCCCTCGCCGCCGAGCGGGAGGTGATCGCCGTCGACCTCCCGGGGTTCGCCGGGGACACCCCGGCGTTGCCCGAGCCGTCGCTCGCCGGGCTCACCGACGGTCTGGAGAGCTGGCTCCGCGCGCAGGGGCTCGCGGATGCCCCGCTGGTCGGCAGCTCGTTGGGCGCACGGATGGTTCTCGAGCTGACCCGCCGCGGGCTGGGCCGGGACAACGTGGCCCTGGACCCGGGCGGCTTCTGGGACGACCGCGAGGCGACGGCCTTCCGGCTCAGCCTGACCGCGTCGATCGCCCTGCTCCGGCGGATCGACCGCGCCCTGCCGGCCCTGCTCGGCAACCCGGTGTCGCGCACGCTGCTCCTCGCCCAGTTCTCCGCGTCCCCGTGGGCCCTGGACGCGGGGGCGGTCACCCGCGAGCTGCGCGGTTACGTGCGGTCGCCGTCCTTCGACCCGCTGCTCGACGAGCTCGCCCGCGGCCCCCGGCAGCGAGGAGCCCCCGCCGGTACCGCCCGTGGCCGACTCGTCATCGGATGGGGGCGACGCGACCTCGTGACGCTCCCCCGCCAGGCCCCCCGCGCCCAGCAGGCCTTCCCCGACGCCGAGCTGCACTGGTTCGACTCATGCGGGCACTTCCCGATGTGGGACGCACCGGCCGAGGCCACCCGGCTGATCCTCGACGTCACCGCCTCCTGACCACGGTCTCCGGGGGTCCGGGTCAACGACCGCGCAGGTGGGCGTCGAAGAAGGCCAGGATGCGCTGCTTGGCGTCGGCGGCCGCGGCGTGGTCGTATCCGACCCCGGCCACCTTCATCATCGGCGCCAGCGGGGAGGCCGCAGCCAGCCGGTTGATGAACCCGTGCCGGGCCTGCGGGTACTCGTGGACGTCGGCGACGACCCCGGCGGCCTCGACCCCCGCCTGCAGCTTCGCGGCGGCCCCGGGCAGACCCTTGTCCCGGCCACCGAAGCTGGCCACCACGGGGCACGCCCCGGCCAGCAGGTCGGCCACGTCGTCGGGCACCTGGCCGTAGTTCACGCTCGCCGCCGACCACCCGGGCCGCCCCGCGAGCAGCAGCGCGAACCCGCCGCCCATGCAGTAGCCGATCACCCCGACCGTGCCGGTGCAGCGCGGGTCGGCGGCCAGCGCCGACCGGGCGGCCTCGAGCTGGTCGAAGACGGGGCCGCGGCGCTGGGCCAGCTGCGCGAACGTGCCCTTCAGGCAGCGCACCGCCGACCTCCCGCCGTACAGGTCGGGCATGACCACGACGTAGCCGGCGGCGGCCAGCCAGTCGGCCTGCTCGTGCATGTCGTCGCCCGGGCCGAACGCGTCGTGCACCAGCACCACCCCGGCCCAGGGGCCGGGCCGGTCGGACGTGGGCACCGGGACGGCGACGTACCCGGCGTGCGCGGCGGCGGTCACCGGCGGGCCAGCCCCTCGCGCAGCTCGGCCAGGGCCTGGTCGAGCCCGACCCGCGGCGACCAGCCCCACCGGCGGGCGCGGTCGGTGATCAGCTGCCCGGTCCACTCCGGCTCGTCGGTCCAGTCCGGCTCGGCACCGACCGCCTGGCCGACGGCACCCAGGTAGTCGCCCCACGTCGCGGGCTCCCCGGCGAGCAGCACCGGCGTCGCCGCCCCGGGGACCGGGCCCTGCTCGGGGTCGGGCGAGGTCGGGACGGCGCCCACCGCGACGTCGGCGATGAACGCGGCGAGGTCCTCGACGTGCACCCACGCCCAGCTCTTGGCCGGGTTCACGCTGCGGTCGCCGTCGACGAAGGCCTGCGGGCGCAGCGTGTTCCACACCGACGTCGGGCCGGCCCCCGCGATCGCCGGCGGGCGGACCAGCACCGTCGTCAGGCCCTCGACCTCGGCGAGCGCGGCGTCCGCGGCGTTCTTGGTGTCCGGGTAGTCGCCGCTGCCCTCCGGGAGCAGGGCGGCGTCCTCGGCCAGGTCCCCCATCCCCGGCGAGCGGTCGTGCACCCCGGCCGTGGAGACGTGCACGAGCAGGGGCACCCCGGCATCCCGCGCCGCGCGGGCGAGCCGGGCCGTGCCCTCGACGCCGACCTCGTGCTGCACCTCCCGCGACGAGCCCATCGGGTGGACGGTCGTGACCAGCGCGTGCGCACCCGACAGGACGTCGGCGGCGTCCCCGACGTGCTCGTGGACGCCGTCCGCGACGGGGGCGGTCCCGGCCCGCCGGACGACGGCGCGCACCTGGGCGCCGCGCTCGGCCAACGTGCGGCAGACCGTGGCACCGACCAGACCGTTGGCACCGGTGACCACGACGACGGCTGCGGAGTTGCTCATGGCCCCACCCTGCGCCGGGTCCGCCGTCCGCGCAGCCCGGCGGGGACGGCCCGGGGCTGGTTCACTGCCGGCATGGTCGCTCCCCTGCCCGGCCCCCTGGACCCGGCCCAGCCGATCCCCGACGACCCGGGCGAGCTGCTGCCCGACGCCCCGGAGCCGCTGCCCCCGGCGCCGGTCGAGCCGACCCCGGACGACCCGGGCGGCGACCCCGACGGGGTCCCCGAGCCCGCCTGAGCCGCGTAGGCCCTGCCGCCGGGCCGTGGCTCAGTGCTCCTCGGTGGCGCGGGAGTCGGTGAGCGACAGCGCGCCGTACACGGCGACCACGCCGACGATCCCGGCCAGCAGCAGGTAGGTGAGCCGCTCCCCGCCGAAGAAGGACTGCACGAGGTCGGCCGACCACGTGCCGGCGGGCAGGCTCGAGGTCACCAGTGCCGCGATCATGGTGCCGACGACCGCGGTGCCCAGGCTGGAGCCGACCTCCTGGGCGGTGTCGTTGAGCGCGGCACCCATCGAGGTGCGGTTGGCCGGCATCGCCTCGACGAGGGCGACGGCGCAGACGGTCATGATCGTGCGCAGCCCCGTGGTGAGCACGACCATCGAGACGGCGATCGCGAGGTAGCCGTGCTCGACGCCCCAGGCCATGCCGAGCAGCGAGACCACCAGCAGCCCGGCGGCGACCAGGCAGGCGATGCGGTGGCCGAAGCGCGATGCCAGCCACTCGGCGACCGGGGTGGCGGCGAGCATCGTGACGATCAGCGGCAGGTTGGCCAGCCCGGCCCTGACCGGGCTCCACCCGTAGGCGTACTGGAAGTGCAGGATCAGGCCGAACATGACGCTGGCCATCGTGATGGCGGCCGCCATCTGGGTGATGGCCGCGCCGCGCGCCGGGCCGGTGGCGAACAGGCGCAGGTCGAGCATCGGGGACGCCGTCGACCGCTCGTGCCGCACGAACCAGGTGCCGGCCAGGACGGCGCCCAGGGCCGAGCCCAGGGTAACCGGCGACAGCCAGCCGTGCTCGACGCCGCTGGTCAGCGCGTAGCAGCCGAGGCCGATCGCGGCGATCGTGAGCACGGCGCCGGGCAGGTCCAGCGGGTCGGAGGTGAGGTCCTCGCGCCGGTCGGCCGGCAAGCCCAGCCGGACCCCGAGCCACGCCACGAGCGCGATGGGCGCATTCACCAGCAGCAACCAGGTCCAGTGGACGTGGGCCAGGGCGGTGCCGCCGAGCAGCGGGCCGAGCACGAAGCCGGACATGCCCACGACCATCACGACGCTGATGGCACGCATGCGCAGCTTCTCGTCGTCGAACAGCCGGAAGATCAACGACATGGTCACCGGGGCCATGGCCGCCGCGGCGAGGCCGAGGGCCGCCCGCAGCGCCACCAGCTCGCCCGTCGTCCCCACGAGGACCACGGCCAGGCTGATGGTCCCGAAGGCGGCCAGCCCGGTCAGCAGGACCCGCCGCCGGCCGAGCCGGTCGGCGGCCGACCCGGCGGTGAGCAGCAGGCCGCCGAAGGTCAGGGAGTAGGCGCCGGTGACCCACTGCAGCGCGGTCGTGCCGCTGCCGAGGTCCCGGCCGATCGTCGGCAGCGCGATGCTCAGCAGCGTGTTGTCGACCATCTCGACGAAGAAGGCCAGGCAGAGCGCGGCGAGGGGGAAGGCGGCCGAGCGCAGCGACCGGTGGGTCGGTGCGGCGGGCGCCGGACGGGTGTTCGTGGTGGACATGCCACACCTCCGGGGTATCGAACGGCGTTCGATCCTCGAACGCTGGCCGAACCATAGAACGCCGTTCGATAGAGTGCAAGCATGAGCGAACGCACCGACGCACCCGCCCGCCCCGCTCGCGGCCGGCGCCGGATGGCCCACTCCCTGGAGGCCGTGCTCGCCGAGGCCATCGCCCTGCTGGACGAGGCGGGCGAGTCGGCGCTGACGTTCCGGGCCCTGGCGGCCCGGCTCGGCGGCGGAGCGGCCAGCATCTACTGGTACGTCTCGAACCGGGACGAGCTGATCGACCGGGCCACCGACGAGGTCATGGGTCGGCTGCTCGACGACACCGCCGACCTCACCGACGGCCCCGACCCGGTCGCGAACCTGCGCGACCTCTCGCTGGCCCTGTTCGAGGAGATGCGCCGGCGCCCGTGGTTCGGCTCCTACATGCTGCGCAACACCGGCCAGCAGCCGAACTCGATGCTCATGTTCGACCGCATCGGCCAGCAGCTCATGCGCCTGGACCTGACGCCCAAGCAGCAGTTCCACGCCGCGTCGTCGCTGGTCAGCTACATCGTCGGGGTGGCCATGGACATGGCACAGCCGCCGCCGAAGGAGTTCCTGGACAGCGGCATGCAGCCCGCCGAGTTCCTCGCCTCCTACGCCGACCGGTGGCGGGCACTGGACCCCGTCGACCACCCGTTCGCCCACCACGTCGCCGACGAGTTCGCCGTCCACGACGACGAGGACGTCTTCCGCTCCGGGCTCGACCTCCTGCTCGCCGGCGTCCAGGTGCAGGCCCGAGGACACGGTCGCGACTGATCCCGCCGCGCCGTCCGGACGGCGGCCTGGTTGGGTCCACCCGTGACCTCGCAGCCCCGCCCGCGGTGGGACGTCGTCGTCGCCGGGTCCGGGCCGGCGGGGCTGGCGGTGGCCGCGGCCTGCGCCGACCGGGGCCTGGCGACCGTGGTCGTGGCGCCCGCCACCGGTCCGTGGGCGCACACCTACGGGATGTGGGCCGACGAGCTGGCCGACGCCGAGGTGGCGCTCCTCGGCGGTGCCCGGGCGGGCGTCCGGTACCCGACCACGCTGGTGCGCACGGGCGCCGGGGACCACGACCTCGGCCGGGCCTACGCGCGGCTGGACAACGGGTCGGTGCACGCGGCGCTGCTCGACCGGCTCCGCGCCGGCGGAGGCGAGGTCGTCACCGGCACCGTCGAGCAGGTGCTGGACGGGCGGACGGCGGCGCTGGCCGACGGCACCCGGCTGCACGGCACGCTGGTGGTCGATGCGCGGGGCGGCGGGCCGGCCACCGCGCAGCAACGGGCGTGGGGGGAGCGGGTCCCCGGCCCGGTGCCCGACGTCGTCCCCGAGGGCGGCGCCCTGCTCATGGACTGGACGGCGCTGCGTGACCCGGCCGACCCGCAGCCGCCGGCGTTCCTCTACGGCATGGGTCTGGACGACGGCACCGTGCTGCTGGAGGCCACGTCCCTCGCCGCACGCCCCCCTGTGCCGCTGCCTGCGCTGCGCGACCGGCTGCACGCCCACCTCGCCCGGCACGGCCTGCGCAGCCTCGGGGAGCCGGAGAAGGTGGCCATCCCGCTGGACGCCACCGCGGCCGGCACGGGCGCGCCCGTGGGGGCGGCGGCCGGGCTCGTGCACCCGGCGACCGGCTACAGCGTCGCCACGTCGCTGCGGCTGGGCCCGGTGGTCGCCGACGCCGTCGTGGGCGGGGCGGGGCCGGCCGAGGTGCGGTCACTGGTGCGGTCCCGCCGGCGCCGGGCCACCCTGGCGCTGCTCGGCCTGGGGAGGGAGGTGCTGCTCGACCTCGACGAGGAGCAGACCGACACCTTCTTCCGCGCCTTCTTCACCCTCCCGGCGCGGTCGTGGGCGACCTACCTCGCCGTCGACAGCTCCCCCGCCGCCGTGGCCGCCACGATGCTGCGCGTGGCCGCCGCCCTGCCGGCCCCGGGCCGGCGCGCCCTGCTGACCGCGGTGGTGCGGGCGCTGCGGCGGTAGGTCGACCGGCATGCCGTCGGTGCGTGCGAGGCTCGGCGTGTGTTCGTCACCCTCGACCTGTTCAGCGCCCTGGTGGACAGCCGTGCGGGCGCCGCGCCGGTGCTGGCCGACCTGGCCCCCGAAGCCGTCGACGGCGCGCTGCTGTACGACGAGTGGGACACCCGGTCCAAGGCGACCCAGCGCGACCGCACCGACTGGGTGCCCTTCGCCGAGCACTGCCGCGCGGCGCTGGCCGCCACCTGGTCGACGCACGGCTGGCCGACCGACGACAGCGTCGCGCTCACCGACCGGTTGCTCGCGTCGCTGCCGGACTGGCCGCTGTGGCCCGACGTCGCCGACGCCCTGCCCCGGCTCTCGGCCACCCACCGGGTGGGCGTGCTCTCCAACGTCGACGACGACCTGCTCGCCCGCACCCGGGTCGCGCCGCTGGTGGCCGAGGCCGACCGGCTGACCAGCCAGCGGCTGCGGGCCTACAAGCCGGCGCCCGCGCTCTACCGACGGGCGGTCGGGGCCGGCGTCGACGTCCACGTGCCCGCCTCGGCCCGCGACACCCGCGGGGCCCTGGAGGCCGGTCTCCTCGTGGTCCGGGTGGCCCGTCCCGGGCACCGGGTGGACCCCGCCGGCCCGCGCCCCGCGCACGTGGTCACCGACCTGCACGACCTGCCGGCCGTCCTGGAGTCCCTCGACGTGGAGGCGTGACCGGGGTCGGGTGGCGGGCTCGCGCGCGCCAAGCCCGGGCGGTCAGCCGCGGGCGGCCAGGATCAGCGCCGTGCTGTGCCCGAGGTGCTCGCGCACGGCGGCCGCGCCACGTCGCTGCACGTCGTCGAGGTAGGCGGTGTGCTCGGCGGCCAGCGCCGCGACGTCGTAGGCAGGCCGCACGTGCACCAGGAGCAGCAGCACCTCCGAGTGCAGCCGCGCGTAGACCTGGGAGATTCGCGGGCTGCCCGCCGCGGACACCAGCGCGAGGTGCACCTGCGCGTGCGCGGTGGCCACGGCGGGCCAGTCGTCCGCCGGAGCGGCGGCGAGCGCCTCGACCGCGGCCCGGGCCGGAGCGAGCACGTCGCCGGGCCACGCGGTGCCGTGCTCGGACTGCAGCAACCGCACCGCCTCGCCCTCGAGCGCCCCGCGCAGCTGCTGCAGGGCGACGACGTCGTCGTCGGCGAACGCGGTCACCCGGACCCCGCGGTACGCCTCGGCCACCACCAGCCGCTCCTCGGCCAGCCGGGCGAGCGCGGCGCGCACCGTGTGCCGGGACGCCCCGGTGCTCGCGGCGAGGTCCTCCTCGCGCAGTGCGGAGCCGGGGCCGAGCTCACCGGTGAGCACCTGCCGGCGGAGGCGTTCGGTCAGCCGGGTGGTCGCGGTCGGCCCCGGCGCCGCCTCACGCCGCCGCGGCACCGGCCACCGCCCCCGCGCGCCGCCGACGGGTCGTGAGGACGGCGATCCCCAGCCCGAGCACCAGCACCCCGGCCACCGCGGCGGGCGCCAACCGCTCGCCGAGCACACCGACCCCCAGCAGCGCCGCGCACAACGGCTCGGCCAGCGTGAGGGTGGCGACGGTCGTGGCCGGAAGCCGGGCCAACCCGTAGCCGAACAGCAGGTACGCGACGGTGGTGGTGACCACGCCGAGCCAGAGCGTCAGCACCAGCCCGTCGACGGTGAGCAGCCCGCCCGCCCCGACGAGCAGCAGCAGCGGGAGCGCCGCGCCGGCCGCGGAGCCGAAGACCGCCCCGACCGCGGATCCCGACGCCCAGCCGCGGTCGAGCAGCTCCTTCACCGCGACCGCGTAGAGGGCGTACGAGGCACCGGCCGCCACCGACCAGAGCACCCCGCCGCGGAACGAACCCCCGCCGGACCCGACGGCCACCAGCGCGAGCCCCACCAGCGCCAGGGCGGTCGCGGTCCACCAGCGGCGCTCGGGCCGGCGCGCCCGCAGCCCGGCGTCGAGCACACCGGTCACCACCGGCGCCGAGCCGAGCGCGACGACCGTGCCGATCGCCACGCCGTTCGTCGTCGTCCCGGCGAAGAACGTCGGCTGGTAGGCCAGCACCCCGGCCGCTCCCCCGGCCACCACCCACCCGGTGGGCACGCGGGCCAGCGCCCCGGTCCCGGGGACGCCGGTCGGGCGGGGGCCCCGCAGGACGCAGAACGCCAGCAGCCCGCCGCCGAGCACGATGCGGGCCAGGCCCACCACCGTGGGCGAGGCGTCCACGTCGAGGAGGGCCTGCGCCGTCCCCGTCGTGCCGAAGCAGACCGCGGCGAGCAGGACGGCGACCACGGCTCTCACGCCGCAGATTGTTGCACAATGTTCCCGGCGGTCAGGTCTGGCAGCGGGGGCACCACCAGGTGTGCCGCACACCCGGGTCGTTGGGGACCTCCGGGGAGAACTCCAGCTTGGTGCCGCAGCGCCGGCACGGTTCGCCGGTGCGGCCGTAGACGTAGTACCGCTCCCCCGGCCGCGTGTTGCCGGTGGTCACGCGTCCGGGCCCGCCCGGCTGGACCGCGAAGCGCATGGCCCGCACGGCGAGGCGGACCAGCGGCTCGACCTCGACCTGCCCGACCGGGGTCAGCGGCAGGTGACCGCGCAGGAAGGCCAGCTCGTTGACCCACACGTTGCCGAGGCCCAGCACCAGCCGCTGGTCCAGCAACGCCGACACCAGCGGCCGGTCGGGCTGGGACTCCAGGTTCGCGGTGGCCCGCGCGATGATCTCGGGCACCGGCAGGGCGTCGTCGAGCAGGTCGGGGCCCAGGTGGCCGATCACGGTGTGCTCGGCGTCGGTGGGCAGCAGCTCGACCACCGGGAGTCGCAGACCGATGGCGGTGGGGCCGCTGGTGGCCAGCACCAGGCGGGCGTCGCCCATCAGGCGGCGCGGGAGCAGCTTGCCGTGGCCGACGACCTTCCACTCACCGTCCATCTCGAGGTGGGTGTGCAGCGTGATGGCCTGCCCGGCGAGGTCGAACCGGGTGAGCATGTGCTTGCCGCGCGGGACCAGCGACAGCACCCGCGCGCCGGCGAGGTCGGACGTCGCGAAGCGGGGGACGCGGAAGTCGCTGCTCTCGACCTGGGTGCCCACGAGCACCTGCAGCCGCCGGGCGAGCCGGTAGATCGTGTCACCTTCGGGCATGAGGACCCCACCGTAGCCGCGGGTGCCCGCACAGGGCGCGCCCAGGAACGGTTGCCCGGCACCGTTCGTTGCCGCGTCGACGGCGCCCGGCGCCGTCGGTCCGAGACCCCCGAGCAGGAAGAGCCATGCCCGACAGCCACAGACCCCGGCCCGCCGACCACCCCAGCGGGCCCCGCCGGTGACCGCCGCCGTCCTCTCGCTCCTGCTCGGCGTCGTGGTGGTGGTGGGCATCACGGCCGTCACCGGCTACTTCGTGGCCCAGGAGTTCGCGTACATGTCGGTGGACCGCTCCCGGCTGGGAGCGCGGGCCGAGGCCGGCGACGGGGCCGCGAGACGCGCCCTGCAGGTCACCCGGCGCACCTCGTTCATGCTCTCCGGCGCCCAGCTGGGCATCACCGTCACCGGGCTGCTGGTGGGCTACACGGCCGAGCCGCTGATCGGGCAGAGCATCGGCACCCTGCTGGGCGGGGTCGGCGTCCCGACCGCGGTCGGCGTGGGCATCGGCGCCGTCGCCGCGCTGCTGCTGTCCACGCTGGTGCAGATGCTGCTCGGTGAGCTGTTCCCGAAGAACCTGGCCATCGCCCGGCCCGAGCCGGTGTCGCGCTGGCTGGCCACCTCGACCGTGGTCTACCTGAAGGTGTTCGGCTGGCTCATCTGGTTCTTCGACCAGTCCTCGAACCTGCTGCTGCGGGCGCTGCGCATCGAGCCGGTCCACGACGTCGAGCACTCGGCCACAGCGCGCGACCTGGACAGCATCGTCGAGGACTCCCGCGCCAGCGGTGACCTGCCGGCCGAGCTGTCGGTGCTGCTGGACCGCATCATCGACTTCCCCGAGCAGGACGCCGAGCACGCGATGATCCCCCGGCACCGGGTCGGCACCGTCAGCGACACCCTCACCGTCGGCGAGCTGCGCGAGGTCATGGCCACCGGGCACTCGCGCTACCCCGTGCTGACCGCCGCCGACGAGATCGCCGGCGTGGTGCACCTGCAGGACCTGCTCACCACCACCGCGGACGACGACGCCCCGGTGCGCACCATCGCCCGCCCGGCCCTGGTCGTCTCCCACCTCACGGCGCTCCCGGCCGTGCTCGCCGAGCTGGCCGGCACCGGCAACCAGCTGGCTTGCGTGGTCGACGAGTACGGCGTGCTGGCCGGCGTCGTCACCGTCGAGGACCTCGCCGAGGAACTGGTCGGCGAGATCGACGACGAGCACGACCCCGGCCCGGCCCCGCTGCCGGTCGCGGCCGGCAGCAGCTGGGAGGTGGCCGGCGAGGCACCGGTCGACGAGGTCGAGCGCGCGGTGGGCACCGACCTGCCGCGCGGGGACTACGAGACGGTCGCCGGCCTGGTCATCGCCGCGCACGGCGGCCTGCCCGACGCCGGTGACCGCGTGCGGATCGAGCTGCCACCCGACCCGGCCGAGCTGGTGCACGACGACGAGCCCGCCGTGCGGCACGCGGAGGTCGAGGTGCTCGAGGTCGAGCGGCACGTGCCCTCCCGGGTGCGCGTCCACCTGCCCGCCGCCCCTGACTCCCTGGAGGAGGCCCGATGAGCTCGGACCCGTGGGTCGTCGTCCCGGTCACCCTGCTGATCGTCGCGCTGAGCGCGTTCTTCGTGGCGGTGGAGTTCGCGGCGCTGGCCGCCAAGCGGCACCGGCTGGAGGAGCGGGCGGCGTCCAGCCCGGCGGCCCGGGCCGCGCTGCGCAACTCCGCCGAGCTCACCCTGGTGCTGGCCGGTGCGCAACTGGGCATCACCGCCTGCACCCTGGCCCTCGGTGCCCTGAGCAAGCCCGCGGTCGACGCCTGGCTGACCCCGGCCTTCGTCGCGATCGGGCTGCCGTCGGTGGTCGCCGACGTCACCGGCTTCGTGCTGGCGCTGTTCGTCGTCACCTTCATCCACCTCGTGGTGGGCGAGATGGCACCGAAGTCGTGGGCGATCGCCCACCCCGAGCAGTCCTCGGTGCTGCTGGCACCGGCGATGCGGGCGTTCATGTGGCTGTTCCGCCCGGCCCTGCGGGCGATGAACGGCAGCGCCAACTGGATGCTGCGCCGGGTCGGGGTGCAGCCGGTCGACGAGATCGCCGCGGGCCACAGCCCGGACACCCTGCGCGTGCTGGTGCAGCACTCGGTCGAGGTCGGCGCGCTCGAGGAGGGCTTCTCCGCCCAGATCTCCGGCGCCCTGCAGCTGCAGGACATGACCGTCGCCGACCTGGTCGACGACCGGGAGGTGACGTCCGTGCCGGCCACCGCCACCGCGGGCGACGTCCGCGCCGCGACCCGGAGGACAGGCCACCTGCGGATCCTGCTCGGCGACGGCGAGCGGCTGGACACCGTCGTCCACGTCCGGGACACCCTGGTGCTGGCCGACGACGCGCCCGCCGCCCCGGTCGGGCGACCGGTGTTCTCGCTGCCGGCCGGCACCCCGGTCGCGACGGCGTTGCGGCGGATGCAGGAGACCCGCAACCACCTGGCGGTGGTGACCGACGGCGGCCGCGTGGCCGGTGTCGTCACCCTGGCCGATGTGCTGCGCAGGCTGTTCCCCCAGTCGGAGCCGGTGGGCTGAGCCGGGGGCGCTCCGTAGCATCCGGGCCGTGGAGCTCGGCCGGCGGCGGTTCCTCGGTGGGCTCGTGGCCGCCGGGGCCGCCGCCGTGCTGCCCGGCTGCTCGTCCGGCGGTCCCTCGGCCGGGGCCACCGGGCGGCTGCGCATCGCCACCGGGTCCCCCGGGGCGGTGTTCCACCGCTACGGCTCGGCGCTGGCCGCGGAGGCCGGGCTGCTCATGCCCGACGTCCGGGCCGACGCGCTGAGCACGACCGGATCGGTGGAGAACGACGTCGCCCTGGCCGACGGCCGCGCCGACGTCGCCTTCTCCCTCGGGGACACCGCGGTGCTCGCGCTGGCCGGCGCCGACCCCTTCGACGCCCCGCTGGCCCCGGTCGGGTTGGCCCGGCTCTACGACAGCTTCCTGCAGGTCGTGGTGCCGCAGGGCTCGCCGGTGCGCACCGCGGCCGACCTGGCCGGGCGGCGGGTGGCCGACGGCGGCACCGGGTCCGGCGGTCGGGTGGTGCTCGCCCGCTGCCTCGACGCGCTGGGCATCACCGGCGACGTCGAGCTGCTCGGCGGGCCGCTGTCCGACGGCGCCGAGCTGCTCCGCTCGGGCGGGGCCGACGCGCTCGCCTACGTCAGCGGCTACCCGGTGGAGGCCCTGGTCGAGCTGGGCGCCCAGGTGCCCCTGCGGGCACTCGACCTCGGCGACCTGGTGGCCCCGCTGGTCGCCGCGCACGGACCGCTCTACGTCGCCGGGCCGCTGCCCGCGGCTGCCTACGGGCTGCCCGCGGCCGTGCGCACGGTCGCCGTCACCACCTACCTGCTGGCCGCGCCCGGGCTGCCGGAGGCGGCCGCCTACGGGCTGTGCTCGGTGGTGTTCGACCGGCAGGGACAGATCGCCGCGCGGGTGCCCGACGTCCGCCAGCCCACCCTGGCCGCCGGCATGTTCACCCAGCCCGTCCCGCTGCACCCGGGGGCGCTGCGCTGGTTCCGGGACCGGGCCCGGGGAGGCTGAGGACCACCCGAAGCCCCGGGTCGGCGGCGGCGATCGTGGTGGTGCCCCCGGCGTCGGCGACCCGGCCGGCCACGATGGCCAGGCCCAGCCCGGTGCCGTCGACGTCGGCGTGCCGGGGCAGCCGGTGGAACCGCCGGCCCAGCTCGGCGGCCTCGGCGGCGGTGACGCCCGGGCCGTGGTCCCGGACGTCGAGCACCCACCCGCCCCCGCTCGGGCGCAGCTCCACCTCCACGGCGGCGTCGGGGGCGTACTTGGCGGCGTTGTCCAGCAGCGCGTCGACCAGGGTCTCGACGAGGTCGTCCTCCAGCACCGCCGGCGCGGGCCGCGCGGGGGTGCGGCAGGTGAGCCGGCCGGCGAACAGCGGCTCCCACAGGTGCACCCGGGTGCGCAGCCGGTCGGCCAGGTCCAGGGGCACGGGGGTGCGGTCGGCCGCGCCGGTGCGGCTGACCTCGACCAGGCCGTCGAGGATCTGCGCCATGCGGTCGGTCTCGGCCAGCACCGGGGTGACCTCGGCCGACCGGCCGGCCGAGAGCGACTCCAGCCGCAGCCGCAGCGCGGTGAGCGGGTTGGCCAGCTGGTGCGACACGTCGGCCACCAGGTCGCGCTGCTGCTGCTGGGAGCGTTCCACCTGGGCCGACATGCGGTTGAACGACTCGGCCAGCCGGCGCAGCTCGGGCGGGCCCTCCACCCTCGCCCGGGCCGGCCGGCCCGCGGTCACCTGCTGTACCGACTCCTCGAGGTCGCGCACCGGGCGCACGATCCAGCCGACCAGCGGACTGGCCACCAGCCAGGCCAGCAGCGCGAGGAGCACGAGGCTGCCGGCGCCGGCCAGCGCCATCCACCGGCCCACCTCGGCCCGCACCCACGCGGTGTCCTCCACCAGCACGACCGCGCCGAGCACCTGCGCGTCGCGGCCCACCGGGGTGGCCACGACGAGCGGGTCGGTGCGCCAGGGCCACATCGCCGGCGGCGGCACCGAGGGGACGCCGTCCAGCGCTGCTCGCACGGCCGCCTCGACCGCACCCCCGGTGGGCAACGCCGTACCGGCGTCGGCCAGCACGCCGCGGTCGGTGCCGACCACCCAGCCCTGCACCCCGGTCACCTCGCGGTAGCGCTGCAGGTCGGCGTCCAGCCCGACCTCGCCGTCGCCGGCGGCGACCAGGCTGGCGAACCGGGTGGCGTCGGAGAGCCGGCTCTGGTGCAGGTCGACCGCGCGGCCCTCGGCCCAGGCCACCAGCAGCGGCACGACGAGGGCAGCCAGCAGACCCACCGTGGTGAGCAGGGCCAGGGCGAGCAGCCGGCGCCTCACCGCTCGGCCACCGGCACCAACCGGTAGCCCACCCCGCGCACGGTCTCCACCACCTGGGCGCCGAGCTTGGCGCGCAGCGTGCCGACGTGGACGTCGAGGGTGCGCGAGGCCCCGATCCAGGCGGTGTCCCACACCTCCTCCATGAGCGCCGCTCGGCTGACCGGTCGGCCGGCGTGCCGGAGCAGGGCGGCGAGCAGCTCGCACTCCTTGGCGGTGAGGCCCACGTCGCCGTCCGGGGTGCGCACGCGGCGGGCCGCGGTGTCGAGCTCGAACCCGGCGTCGACGGCCGGCGCCGGGTCGGGCCGGGTGCCGGCGCGGCGGGCGACGGCGTCCATGCGGGCCAGCAGCACCGCCAGGCTGTAGGGCTTGACCACGTAGTCGTCGACGCCGGCGCGCAGGGCGGCCACCACAGAGGCCTCGGCCCGGCGGGCGGTGAGCGCGACGATCGCCACCGAGCTGGTCTCGCGGATGCGGGCGCACACCCAGAGGCCGTCGTGGTCGGGCAGCCCCATGTCCAGCAGCACCAGGTCGGTGTCGGGGGTGAGGGCGGCCACCGCGTCGCGGCCGGTGGCGGCGTGCCGCACGGTCCAGCCGCTGCCGCGCAGTCCCTGGGTCAGGGCGTCGGCCACCCCGGCGTCGTCCTCCACCAGCAGCACGCGCACGTCTCCCCGCACCTCCGGCCGCGCACGCTACCGGGCCGTGGCGCTGGCCACGGCCCGGTCGCGGGAGCGGTCAGACGCGCGCGGGCTCCGGGGTGCGCCCGCCCACCTCGGTGTCCAGGAAGTTCTTCGTCCGCTGCAGGACGAAGGCGTAGACCACCAGCGAGACCGCGATGGCCACGGTCACGTAGACCGCGAAGGCCGACTCGGCGTCGTTCTCGGTGGCGGCCTCGTAGATGACCGGGGCGGTGCCGCCGAAGATCGAGTTGGCCAGCGCGTACCCCAGGCCCACCCCCAGCGCCCGGACGTGGGAGGGGAACAGCTCGGCCTTCACCACGGCGTTGATCGAGGTGTACCCGGTCAGGACCACGTACGTGCCGGTGATGAGCAGGAATGAGGCGACCGGCGAGGTGACCGTGGGCAGCAGGGTCAGGAAGGTGTAGGTCCACAGCACGCCGGCGACGCCGAAGCCGATGAGCAGCGGACGCCGGCCCACCCGGTCGCTGAGGTAGCCGCCGACCGGCTGCATGAGCATGAGCAGCACCAGCGCGATGAAGTTGATCCAGGTGCCGGTCATGCCGTCGTCGGCGTAGACGCCCTTGATGATGCGCGGACCGTTGACGCTGTAGGTGTAGAAGGCGATGGTGCCGCCGAGGGTGACCAGGAAGCAGACCAGCAGCTGCTTGGGGTAGGCGGTGAACAGCTCCACCATCGAGCCGGACTTCTTCGTGCCGTCGTGCTGCAAGGTCTCGTCCATGCCGCGGCGCAGGAAGAGCACCACGACCGCGCTGATCGCCCCGATGAAGAAGGCGATCCGCCAGCCGAAGGCGCTGATCTGCTCGTCGGTGAGGAACGCCTGCTGGATGAGCAGCGTGGCCTGCGCCAGCACGTGGCCGCCGACGAGCGTCACGTACTGGAAGGAGGAGAAGAAGCCCCGCCGGCCCTGGGTGGCGGCCTCGGACATGTAGGTGGCCGACGTGCCGTACTCACCGCCGGTGGCGAAGCCCTGCACCAGGCGGGCGAGCACCAGGATGACCACGGCGCCGGCGCCGATGGTCTCGGCGGTCGGGGTGACCGCGATGACCAGCGAGGCGGCGGCCATCAGCGAGATGCTGAAGACCAGGGCCGGACGACGTCCGTGCCGGTCGGCGTAGCGGCCGAAGAACCAGGAGCCGACCGGCCGCATCACGAACGTGACCGCGAAGATCGCCAGCGTGTAGATGCCCGCGTTCGGCTCGCCCGCGGCGAAGAAGTTGGCCTGCAGGTAGGTCGCGAAGACCGTGTAGATGTAGACGTCGTACCACTCGACGAGGTTGCCCAACGACCCGCGGACGGTGTTGAACACCGCCCTCCGCGTGGACGGCGAGGTGAGCGGCTCGGGCCGGCTCGTGGCTGGGGTCGTGCTCATGGGGCACCTCCGTTGGTGTCGGTGCTCACACGCTAGGTATGACCGCGACCACAGCCCCAGCCGAGGCGACGTCTCCTTACACAGACTTTGCAGACTCCGCTCGACCGCGACCCGGCCCGGCGTGGACCGGCCCGTCGGCAGGCGTGCGGCGGCCCTGCGTAGCGTGCCGGGGGTGCAGCTCGGCTCGGACCTGGTGGACGTCGCGACCGGGGCCGGGGTGTTCACCGCCCGCCGCGAGGGCGACCTGGTGCGGGCCACCGGCATCCGGTACGCCCGCGCCGAGCGGTTCCGCGCACCGGTCGCCGAGCCGGTGCACGACCGACCGGTCGACGCGACCAGCCTCGCCCCCGCCTGCCCGCAGAACCCCACCCCGCTGCTGGACGACCTGCTGGTGGACGCCACCGGCGACCTGACCGTCGACGAGGACTGCCTGCGCCTGTCGGTGACGGCACCCGCCGACGCGCACGACCTTCCGGTCATGGTCTTCCTGCACGGCGGGTCCTACCGCGCCGGCGCCGGTGACGCACCCGTGTTCGACCCGAGGGCGCTGGTCGGCGAGCAGCGGGTGGTGGTCGTCGCGGTCACCTACCGGCTCGGCCTGCTCATCGGTAGCACCGCCCGCGAGGTCGCACTGTTCGTCCCGGGCCTCACCGGCCTGCCCGCCCGGGCGCTCGCTGCGCCGCTGGTGGGCCGGCTGCTCACCCGGGCCGCGGTCGCCGTCCTCAGCTGGAAGGTCTACGGTGCAGCCGTGCGCCGGTTCGCCCGGCGGCACGCCGCGGCCGGCGGGCGGGCGTCGACCTACCGGCTGGAGTGGGGACCGCCGGGGCCGTACCGCGGCGCGCACTGCGTGGACCTGCCGCTGCTGTTCACCGACGAGGCCGCGTGGCGGTCCGCCCCGCTCGTCGCCGGCGCCGACTGGTCCGACGTCGAGGCCCGCGGCCGGCAGCTGCGGCAGGTGTGGGCGGAGTTCGCCCGCACCGGGCTCGCCCCGCTGGTGGACGAGCCCGGCTTCCTGCGTACCCGACAGGTCAGCTGAGCGCCGGGTCCCCCAGCGCGTCGACCAGCAGCGCGACCAGCGCCTCGAGCTGGACGTCGCCGGTGCCGGCGACCTCCTCGTCCGAGCCGTCCAGCGCCCGCGCGGCCAGCCCGGCCTTGCTGCCGATGAGCTCGGCGATGCGCGAGTCGATGGTCTGCGCGGCGATGATCCGCCACGCGGTGACCGGCTCGGTCTGCCCGATGCGGTGGCTGCGGTCGATCGCCTGGGTCTGCTCGGCGTCGGTCCACGACAGCTCGGCCAGGACGACGTTGGAGGCGACCTGCAGGTTCAGCCCGACACCGGCCGCGGTGAGCGAGCAGACCGCGACCTGCACGTCCGGGTCGTTCACGAACGCGTCGACCTGCTTCTGCCGCGCCGACGGCGTCTGGTCGCCGCGGATCGAGGAGAACCGGATGCCGGCCTTCTCGAACGACGCCTCGGCGGTGTCCATCACGGCGATGTGCTTGGCGAAGAACACGACCTTGCCGGCACTGCGGGCCAGCTGGGCGGCGTAGTCGGCGGCCAGCTCGGCCTTGGCCAGGCCGATGCGGCGCATCATCGAGAACACGTTCTCGCCGGTCTGGCGGGTCATCGCGTCCTTGAGCTCGCTCTTGGCGACCCGGCGCACGAGGTCCATGTCCAGCCCGCCGGCCGCCTCGTCCTCCACGACGGTGCGGTAGGACAGCGCGGACCGGTACTGGGTGACCATCCGGTGGGCCAGCTCGCGCTCGGCGGCGCGGATCGAGCGGCCGACGGCGCCGTCCAGCTCGACCGGGAGGTCGGCGATGCGGCGGGCCGGGATGTCCGCGGCGACGTCGACCTTGCGGCGGCGCACGATGCCCATGTCGACCACGGCGCGGCGGGCGGCCTCGTAGAAGTCGCGGTCGGCCGGCACGAGGCCGATCGACTCGAGCCGTTCGGTGAGCTCGGCCAGCGGCTTGCTGTCGTCGACCCACCCCAGGAACCGCCAGATGGCGCGGAAGTCGTCGACGTCGTTGATGAGCGGGGTGCCGGTCAGCGCCATGAGCAGCGGCTTCGCGGCGCGCAGCCGCATGCTCTCGCTCAGTGCGAGCACGTGCTGCGAGCGCTGCGAGGTGACGTTCTTGATGAAGTGCGCCTCGTCGACGACCATGCCGCGGAAACCGAACTCGCCCAGCCACCCGCGGTGCCGGTCGAGCACCTCGTAGTTGACGACCACGATGTCGGCGAACCCGTCGACGTTCTCGCCGTCGCCCTGCACCACGGTCGCGGGCCGGTGCGGGACCCACTGCGCGGCCTCGCGCGCCCAGTTGGTCTTGACGACGTTGGGGACGACGACGAGCAGCGGGTAGGCCATCGCCGCCTCGGTGGCCAGCAGCGCCTGCGCGGTCTTGCCCAGGCCGGGCTCGTCGGCGAGCAGGAAGCTGCGGTGCCCCTCGGCGGCCGCGGCCACGACCTGGCCCTGGTGCGGCATGAGCTCACGGCCGGCCGGGGTGAACCGGCTGGTCGGGAAGGGCAGCGGCATGCACGCCGGGGCGCCGCCGCTGGCGCGTTCGAACGAGGCGAGCAGCGGGCCCATGAGCTCCCAGCCGGCCAGCCGGCCCACCCGGGGCCCGCGCAGCGCTGCGGCGGCCTCGTAGTCCGGCGCGAGGAAGGGGTTGGCCAGCTGGCGGGAGACCACCGACTGCGGGACGACGCGGCGGCCGACCTCGACCGGGGCGACGGCCACCGGCTCGGGCTCCTCGTCCTCCTCGGGCTCCAGGCCCAGCTCGCGCTGGATCTCCTTGGCCACCTGACGGGCGGCGTCGGACACGGTGGCCTCGTCGCCCAGCAGGGCGAGCAGACCCGCGTCGCGCACGGCGGTGGTGGCGAGGATCGTCGCGATGCCCTCGAGCCGCTTCAGCTGGTCGGCGCGGTGGCTCTCGCTGGACTCGGCGGCCCGGATGCGGGCGCGCTCCTCGCGCAACAGCAGGGCGACGGCCTGGAACCGGGCCCGCACCGACGGGGTGACGCGGCCGCGCTTGGCCGCCGCCTCCACCTCGCGGACGGTGCGCGCGAGGGCGCCCACGAGGTCGGTGCTGCGGGGGCGGTGACCGGCCCGCCCGGCGGTGCGGCGAGCGCCGTCCCGACGCTGGCCTGCTCGAACCAACTGCGTCTCCTCCTGCTTGCGCGCGCGCTCGGCGCGGCGGTGCGCGGCGCACGAGCGCCGGGACGACGTCCCGGGTGCGCCGGACGGTGCGTGGACGGCAGGCCAGCAGCGGCCAGGTCCGGTGCGGGAGCAGCCGCACGCCGACCACTGGTGGCGGGCCTTGCTCCCGACGCACAGGCTACGCGGACCGTCGTCGTCCCGGTACGGCGACCCGCCACGTCCGCGAGCGGGGGTCGCTGCGAACCCCGGCCGTGCGACGACGTCAGCTGCTGGGCCTCACCGCCTGGGGCACACTCGGCCTGGTGACCGCTGCCTGCTCGACGCCCGGGCCCTCCTCCGGCGCGACCCGCACCGCGTACGGGTCCGACCCGAGCCAGTGGGCCGACCTGTACCGGCCCACCGGGACGCCTCGCGGGGTCGTCGTGGTGGTCCACGGCGGCTTCTGGAAGGCGCAGTACGACGCCTCGCTCGGCGAACCCCTGGCCCGGTCGCTGGCCGCCGAGGGCTGGGCGGCGTGGAACCTGGAGTACCGCCGGGTGGGCAACGGCGGCGGGGTGCCCGCGACCCTCGACGACGTCGCAGCCGGCATCGACGCGCTGGCCACCACCGACCTCGACCTGACCCACGTGCTCGCGCTGGGCCACTCGGCCGGCGGGCACCTCGCGGTGTGGGCGGCCGGGCGCAGCGGCGCCGCCGTGCCGCTGACCGGGGCCGTCTCGCAGGCCGGTGTGCTGGACCTGCGCGCGGCCGCCGAGCAGGGCCTCGGGGGCGGGGCGGTCGAGGCCTTCGTGGGCGGGCCCCTGGACGCCACGGTGGACCCCCTGCAGCAGGTCCCGCTCGCCGTCCCGGTGCGGTGCATCCACGGGCGGTCGGACACCAACGTGCCGCTGTCGCAGTCGCAGTCCTACGTGTCCGCGGCGACCGCGGCCGGCGCCGACGCGACGCTGACCGAGGTCGACGGCGACCACTTCGTGCTCATCAACCCGTCGTCGGACGTGTGGCGGACCCAGCTCGATCTCCTGGCGGCCCTCGCCCGCTGACCGGCGGATGCGGTTGTTCGCCAGCCGTCAGGTCCGCACGTACACGAACCGGTCACGGTCGTCCGGCACCCACCGCGCGACGGCGTCGACGCCGGACGACCACGGACGCTCGTCGTCGGTGAGGTAGTACCCCTCTCCGTGGTGGCTGCGAGGCACCCATCTGCTGCCCAGCGGTGCGTGCTGACGGACGTCGCCGAGAGCGAGATCGTGGGCGGGTCCACCGACCAGTCGCACGCGGTACACGTGCCGAACGGGAACGGTGTCGATGGACGCAACGGCATCAGGGTCGGACATGGGCGAGAAGATGCCCCTCCCCGGTGCCTTGCGTCGCCTCCTCGAACCCACGCGCCTGCTGACACCCCGTACCGATCGGTGCCGCACGCTGCCGCACAGCGTCTGAGCTGCGGTTTCGTCTTGCTCCAGAACCCCGAACCCCGTACGATGGGAACAGGTGTTCGAACAGATGAGGGGACGTCGTGGGGCTCGGAACCGCCGGGGAGTGGAGTCCTGAGCCCCTCGCGCCCGGGGCCCTCGGGGCCGAGCGACCGGCGCCGCCGTCCCCCGTGGCGGCTGCGCGACGCCGGCCCGAACCGCCTCCCCCGGACGTCGCCGCCGTCCTCGACGCCCTCCTCGCGGCAGCGGCCACGGACCTGAGGCCACGGGCCGCACCGCTGTCGGCGGCGCAGCTGCTCGACCGGGTCCGCGGCCTGGGGCGAGCCGTGAACGTGCTGCAGGCCGAGCTCGCCCGCACCGTCGTGGCGGCCGAGGACGCCGAGGCGGCCTTCACCGACGGGCTGACCCACATGGCCGGCTGGCTGCGCGGCCACCTGAACACCACGGGCGCCGAGAGCAAAGCCGTGCTCGCCGCCGGTCGACTGCAGCAGCGCATGCCCGTGCTCGGTGCAGCCGCAGCCTCGGGCGCCGTCAGCCCCGGGCAGCTCGCCGTCGTGGGCCGCATCCTCACCGATCGGGTCTGGGAGCTCGGCGAGGTGGCCGGGGTCGACCTGGCCACCCTCGACCAGCTGGTCACCGACACCGCCACCGGCGACCAGGCCCGCTGCCTCCCCCAGGTCTGCCAGCGCATCGCCGACCAGCTCGACCCCGACGGCCCCGAGCCCGTCGACCCGACCGCGGGGCGAAGTCTGCGCTTCACCCGCCGCGCCGACGGCTCACGGGGCATCCGCGGGGACCTCGACGCGATCGGCGGCGAGAAGGTGGAGGCGGCGCTCGAAGCCATCGCCGCTGCCGGACGGTGCGAGGGCGACCTCCGCAGCCGCGGTCAGCGCACCGCCGACGCACTCGTCCAGCTGGCCGACCTGCACCTCGCCGCCGGGGACCTGCCCGTGCTGCGCGGCACCAAGCCGCAGGTGACCGCGCTCGTGCAGCTCGGCGACCTCCTCGACCCGACGCTGGTCGAGGCCGCCACCACTCTGGGCTCCGGCGCCGTCGTGTCGAACCTCGCCGCCCGAGCCGCCGCGTGCGACGCAGTGGTGAACCGGGTCGTGCTCGGACCCGACGGTCTCCCGCTCGACGTCGGCCGCACCCACCGCCTGGTGCCCGCGCACATCCGTCGCGCCGCCGAGGTGCGCGACGGCGGCTGCATCTTCGCCGGTTGCCACAACCCGACCTGGATGTGCGACGCCCACCACGTCGTCCACTGGATCGACGGCGGCGACACGTCCCTGGAGAACACGGCCCTGCTCTGCGAACGGCACCACACCCAGGTGCACCACGGCTTCGCGATCAGGTGGGACCCCGACGACGGCCGATGGCGAACCTCCCGCCCCGACGGGTCCGAGATCCTCGTCGGCCCCGTCTCGGGAGACTGGCCCCAGCCCCCTCCCGACGGGCCGCTGTTCGTCGACCTACCCCTCGGCGCCTGACTCGCGTCGTGCCCTGTTCCTGACCACGGCGAGCCATACCGTGCCGCGCTCCCCATCTGTGAGGTCCTGCCGTGCCTGCCTTCTTCCTGCCCCGCGCCGCCGACGCCGACCAGGCCGAGCGGCTCTACGAGGCCCTCGCCGAGTTCGCCGGCTGCGAGCCGGCGACCCGAGCCGAGCGGGTCGCCTCGATCGTCTTCGAGCACGACGGCGCCCGGTGGACCGCGACGGTCGGCGACGAGCTCACCGGCACCCGCACCACCCGGCAGATGCGCCGCGGCGAGGTGCTCGAGCACACCGTCGAGCTGACCTCGCCCACCCGCGTGCTGGCCATCTACCCGGGCACCCCGACCACCGTCGTCACCGACGCCGCCCCCATCACCGGCGCGCAGTCCGAGTGGGCCAACCCCTTCACGGCGACGCCGTCGGAGGTGACGTTGTTCGACCCCGCCTAGATCGACAGCAGGACCAGGCGCAGCACGACGACGCCGAGGAAGACGACCGTGAACGCCAGGTCGATGCCCAGGCCGCCGACGCGCAACGGCGGCAGGGCACGGCGCACCGGGGCGATCACCGGCTCGGTCACCGCGTGCACCGCACGGCGGGCGCCGCCGATGCGCGCGCCGCCGGCGGGCGACAGCAGACCCACCCAGTCGACCACCACGCGGGCGATCAGCACGATCTGGAACAGCAGCAGCACGGTGGCCAGCAGCGCGAACATCGGGCACTCCTTCTCTCGGTGCCCCCACGGTGCACGGCCCGCCCCAGAGCAAGCTGTGCGCCGGCTGCGGGGTCGCCGCGTGCGCATGCGGCAGTTTCGGACCCCCACGGCGATGGGGAGGCCCTGGTGGCCTGGAGACCACGGGTGCATCGACCGCGCAACCGAGGGGGACCCCCATGAAGGCAGTGACCTGGCACGGCAAGGGCGACGTCCGGGTGGACGAGGTCCCCGACCCCGTCATCCAGCAGCCGACCGACGCGATCATCCGCGTCACCACCACCAACATCTGCGGGTCAGACCTGCACCTCGTCGAGCCGCTCGCCCCGTTCATGAGCGTCGGCGACGTCATGGGCCACGAGACGATGGGCGAGGTCGTCGAGGTCGGTGCCGAGACCGGTGACCTGCGCGTCGGCGACCGGGTGTCCATCCCGTTCCAGATCTCCTGCGGGCACTGCTGGATGTGCGACCGCGGGCTCTACACCCAGTGCGAGACCACCCAGGTGCGCGACCAGGGCTCGGGCGCCGCCCTGTTCGGCTACTCGAAGATGTACGGCTCGGTGCCCGGCGGGCAGGCCGAGTTCCTGCGGGTGCCGCAGGCGCAGTTCACCCACGTCAAGCTGCCCGAGGGGCCGGCCGACGACCGGTTCGCCTACCTCTCCGACATCCTGCCCACCGCGTGGCAGGCCGTCGAGTACGCCCACGTGCCCGACGGCGGCACCCTCGTCGTCCTCGGCCTGGGCCCGGTCGGCGACTTCGCCGCGCGGATCGGCCTGCACAAGGGGTACCGGGTCATCGGCGTCGACCTCGTGCCCGACCGCATCGAGCGGGCCCGGCTGCGCGGCGTCGAGGTCGTCGACCTGCGCGACCACGAGGACGACCTCGGCGACGTCATCCGCGACATGACCGACGGCCGCGGCCCGGACTCCGTCGTCGACGCCGTGGGCCTCGAGGCGCACGGCTCCCCCGCCACCACCTTCATCCAGAAGGCCTCCGGGCTCCTGCCCGACGTCATCGCCGCACCGCTGCAGAAGGTGGCCGGGGTGGACCGCCTGGCCGCGCTCTACTCGGCCATCGACATCTGCCGCCGCGGCGGCACCATCTCGCTGTCGGGTGTCTACGGCGGCGCGGCTGACCCGATCCCGATGCTGACGCTGTTCGACAAGCAGCTCCAGCTGACGATGGGCCAGTGCAACGTCAAGAAGTGGGTGCCGGAGATCATGCCGCTGCTCACCGACGACGACCCGCTCGGCGTCGACACCTTCGCCTCCCACCGGCTGCCGATCGAGCAGGCCCCCGAGGCGTACAAGAACTTCCGCGCCAAGGAGGCGGGCTGGCAGAAGGTGCTCCTCAAGCCCGCCGGCGTCTGAGCGGACGTACCGTCGTGGGGGTGAGCAGCACCTCGACCGCCGTCCAGCTCGAGCACCGCTTCGCCGACGCCCTGCCCGAGCTGTCGGTGCCGTGGCAGGCCGACGAGGCACCGGACCCACGGCTGCTCGCCCTCGACGACGCCCTCGCCGCCTCGCTCGGGCTCGACCCGGCCTGGCTGCGGACGCCGTCCGGCCTCGCGTTCCTCACGGGGACGCAGGTGCCGGACGGCGCCCGGCCGGTCGCGCAGGGGTACGCCGGCCACCAGTTCGGCAACTACTCGCCCCGCCTGGGCGACGGTCGCGCGCTGCTGCTCGGTGAGCTGGGCGAGGTGGACCTGCACCTGAAGGGCTCGGGCCGCACCCCGTGGTCCCGCGGCGGCGACGGACTGGCCGTGGTGGGCCCGATGCTGCGCGAGTTCGTGATCAGCACAGCGATGCACGCGCTGGGCATCCCGACCACCCGCTCGCTGGCCGTCGTCGCCACCGGACGGGCCGTGCAGCGGGAGACGCCGCAGCCCGGCGCCGTCCTCGCCCGGACGGCGGCCAGCCACCTGCGGGTCGGCTCGTTCCAGCTCGTGCGGGCCACCGACGACCTCGACCTGCTGCGCCGCCTGCTCGACCACGCGATCGCTCGGCACGTCCCCGCGGCCGCCGACGCCGAGGTGCCCGCGCTGGCCCTGTACGACCACGTCGTCGGTGTGCAGGCCGAGCTGGTCGCGCAGTGGATGCTCGTCGGCTTCGTGCACGGCGTCATGAACACCGACAACATGACGATCTCCGGGGAGACCATCGACTACGGCCCGTGCGCCTTCCTCGACGCGCACGACGCCGACACCGTCTTCAGCTCCATCGACTCCGGCGGCCGGTACCGCTACGGGAACCAGCCGCTGGCCGCGCAGTGGAACCTGGCCCGGCTCGCCGAGGCGCTGCTGCCGCTCATCGACGCCGACGCCGAGGCCGCCATCCCGTCCGCGGTCGCCGTCCTGGAGACGTTCCTGCCGCGCTACGAGGCGGCCTGGACGGCGGGCATGCGGGCCAAGCTCGGGCTGGGCGACGGCGCCGATCCCCAGCTGGTGAGCGACCTGCAGGCGCTGCTGGAGGCCAACCACCCCGACCACACCGGGTTCTTCCGGGCACTGGGGGCGGCGGCCCGCGGCGATGCCGAACCGGTGCGCGAGCTGGTGCTCGACCTCGCCGGGCTCGACGCGTGGCTCGAGCGGTGGCGCGCCGCCGGACCGGACGCCGAGGCCATGGAGCGGGTCAACCCGGTGTACGCGCCGCGCAACCACCTGGTGCAGGAGGCCCTGGACGCCGCCACCACCGGTGACCTGGCCCCGTTCGACCAGCTGGTCGAGGTGCTCCGGCACCCCTACGACGAGCGCCCGGGCCTCGAGCGCTACGCCGCCCCCGGTCCGGACGCGACCTACGTGACGTACTGCGGCACCTGACCCGCGACGGCCTCGTCCCGGGGCCCGCGGCGCGCGCAGCGTGTCGTGGGGAGGACGAGGTCCTTCTGCTGACCCACGACGGCTGACCCCGGCACGGGGTCCTTCGGTCAGCGGTAGTTGACGTGGGGGTGGTCGTAGTGGTTGGCGGTCGTGCCGCCGCGGTCCTCCATCATGACCCAGGAGCCACCGGGCGAGGACAGCATGCGCTGCTCCCAGATGATGTACTCCACGCCCAGCTCGGCCCAGTGGTCGATGTGGTACTGCACGATGGCGTCGCCGAGGGCCGAGTCGGTGAGCACCATGTAGTCCAGGGCGTAGCCCGACGGGTGCCCACCCGGGTCGGCGGCGCTGGGCCGCGTGCCGCCCAGGGTGATCGAGTCGGCACCGGGGACGTTGCTGACGACGGCGTCCGCGGCGGCCTGCACGACCGGCTTGACCGGGCCCGAGCTGTTGGTGATCTTCGCGATCCCGGACACCGCGTTCGACGGCGCCGCAGCGGCCGCAGCAGCGGCGGCCTCGGCGGCAGCAGCGGCCTCGGCAGCCGCCTGCGCAGCGGCCTCGGCCGCGGCGGCCTCGGCGGCCTGCTGCTCGAGGACAGCCTGGTCGGCGGCGGCCTGCGCGGTCGCCGCGGCCGCCTGCTGGTCCTCCCGCGAGCTGCGGCTGGCGGCGAGGTCGGCGAGCTGGCCGAGGTCGGGCGCGGCCGGCGCCTGCTGGGCGGTCAGGCCCAGGGAGGCCGCGACGCTGACCGGCTCGGCCGCGACCGGCGCGGCAGGGGCCGCACCGACCAGCACGTGGGCCAGGACGGCGCCTGCGGCGGTGACGCCGAGGTAGGTGGCCGGCCGACGCCGGCGGGTGGGCACGCTGTGGCGGCGCGCTCGGGGGGTCGCCATGCGGCGGCTCTCCATCTGCTTCCAGTGGCCGCCTACCGGGTTAGCTGACGGGTTCGGGCGGGAAGTCGCCCTACCCCCTGCCGGTCGCGTGCGACCAGCAGCGGGATGCACCCCAGGACTGCGGTGGGTCCCCGGCTCGCCCGTGCGCTGGTGGGACCAGCGGGCGACTCGACGGCGTCACCCCTGCGGGGCGACCGCTCCACGGTAGCCACCGGCACAGCCGCAGCCAAGGAATCCGCGAGGAATCGTCACGTGATGTCGTGCGCACGACGTCGTACGCGATGTCGTACCCGCGTGACAGCATCCGCGCCGTGAGCGAGACCCACCCCGCCGTCCGCGCCCTCCAAGCCCTCGTCCGGCACCCCACGGTCGCCGACCGCGACCCGGCGCGCACCGACCCGGCCCCCTTCGTCGCGCTGCGGGCCTCGTTGGCCGAGCACTTCCCGCTCCTGCACGGGCTCGAGCTCGTCGAGGTCGAGCCGCACGCGCTGCTGGTGCGCTGGCCGGGGCGCTCGCACGCCCGGCCCGTCGTCCTCATGGCCCACCTCGACGTCGTGCCCGTCGAGGGCAGCTGGACCCACCCGCCGTTCGGGGCCGAGATCCACGACGGCGCGGTGTGGGGCCGCGGCACCCTCGACGACAAGGGGTCGGTGGTCGGCATCTGCGCCGCCGTCGAGTCGCTGCTGACCGAGGGGTTCGTGCCGGCCCGCGACGTGTGGCTGTCCTTCGGGTCCACCGAGGAGGTCTCCGGCACCACGGCGGTCGACGCGGTGGCCGAGCTGCGCCGCCGGGGGGTGCAGCCGTGGTTCGTGCTCGACGAGGGCGGGGCGGTCGCCGCCGAGGCGTTCCCGATGGTGGCCGCGCCGTTGGCCGTGGTCGGGGTGACCGAGAAGGGCGTCACCTCCGTCGAGCTGGTCGCCGAGGGCGCCGGCGGGCACGCCTCCACCCCTGCGGCGAACGGCCCCACCGCCCGGTTGGCGGCGGCCATCACCGCGCTCGAGCGCAGCCCGCTGCCGCTGCACGCCCCCACGCCCACCCTCGAGCTGCTGCGCCGCGTCGGCCCGCACCTGCCGGCCCCGGTGCGGCCGCTGCTGGCCCGGGCCGACCGGCTCGCCCCGGTGCTCACCCGGGTGCTGCGGTCCGCCGGCGCCGAGGCCGCGGCGATGGTGCGCACGACCGCGGCGGTCACCACGCTGTCGGGCTCACCCGCGCTCAACGTCATCGCGTCCACCGCCCGCGCCGGGGTCAACCTGCGGGTGATGGTCGGCGACACCGTCGACGACGTGCTGGCCCACGTGCGGCGCGTGGTCGGGCCGGGCATCCGGGTCGAGGTGGTCGAGCGCAACGAGCCCAGCCCCGTGTCGCCCTGGGACGACCAGGCCTTCGCCCTGCTCGAGCGGATCACCGGCGAGCTGTTCCCCGACGCCGTGCCCACGCCGTACGTGATGATGGCCGCCACGGACGCCCGGTTCTTCACGGGCCTGTGCGAACGGGTCTACCGCTTCACCCCCTTCCGCATGACCAAGGCACAGCGAGGCACCATCCACGCCGCCGACGAGCACATCGGCGTGGCCGACCTGCTGGCCGGCGTCGACTGGTACCGCCGCCTGGTGCAGGAGCTGCCGGCATGAGCGCGTCCTCCTCCGCGGTGCGCGCGCAGACCCTGTTCGCCGTCGTCGGTGCCCTGTCGGTGGTGGAGGTCGCCAGCGGTGTGCTGCAGGGCTTCTACACACCGGTCTTCTCCGACGTCGCCCGCGCGCTGGGCATCGGAGACGGCGACGTCAACTGGTTCGAGGCCGCCCAGCTCGTGGCCTCCGCGCTGCTGGTGCCGGTGCTGGCGCGGCTGGCCGACCTGCACGGCCACCGGCGGGTGCTGCTGGTCTCCACCGCGGTCACGGCGCTGGGCACCTGGGTGATGGCCCTGGCGCCCACCACCGGGCCGGCCGGCTTCGCGGTCTTCGTCGTCGGCTCCGCCCTGCAGGGCGCCTACGTGGTCTGGCTCCCCCTCGAGGTGGCGATCGTGCACCGGCGCGCAGCCGCCGACGACCACCGCACCCGCCGTGCCGCCGGCGTGCTGGTCGCCTTCCTGCAGGTCGGGGTGCTGGCCGGCGCGCTCAGCAGCGGGGCGCTGGTCACCGCGCTGCCCGTGCCCGTGCTGCTCGCGCTGCCCGCGGTGGTGGTGACGATCTGCCTGGCCGTGGTCCGGTTCGGTGTCGAGCCCGACGCCCCGCGGGCGCCGGGTCGGCTCGACCTGCCCGGGCTGGGGCTGCTGACCGCCGCGCTGCTGCTGGTCATGGGCGGTCTGGTCGCGTTGCGGCTGCTCGGCCCCGGGTCGGTCGTGCCGTGGGCGCTGGTGGTGGCCGGCCTGGCCACCGGGTGGCTGCTGGTGCGCGTCGAGGCCCGGCAGCACGAGCCGCTGCTCGACGTCCCGGTGCTCGTCGCGCCCGGGCAGTGGCCGATCCAGGCCACCGCCTTCCTGTCGGGCATGTCGGTGCTGGGCGCGCAGATCCCGCTGTCCACCTTCGCCCGCGCGGACCCGGCGGTCACCGGCTACGGCCTGGGCGCCAGCGCCTCGTTCGTCTCGGTGCTCATCGGGCTGTACGTGCTCACCCTGCTCACCGGTGCCCTGCTGCTGCCGCTGCTCTCCCGGTGGCTGGGGGGCCGGCGGGCGATGGCGGCGGGGGCGGCCACGGTGGCCGTCGGCTACGCGCTGTGGCTGCCGTTCCACGACACCGCGGTGCAGGCGCTGACCAACATGGCCGTCGCCGGCGTGGGATCCGGGCTGCTGGTGGCCGCGCTGCCCGCCGCGGCGGTGGCCGCCGCGCCGGCCGACCGCACCGGTTTCGCCGCCGGCATGACCAACAGCAGCAAGACCGTCGGCGGAGCCATCGCCTCGGCGGTCTTCGCGGTCGCGCTGGCCGCCACCGGCAGCATCGACGACCCCGCGGCCGGCTCCGCACCGCTGTCGGGCTACCTCACGGTGTGGACCGTCTGCGCCGTCGCCGCGGCCCTGGCCGCCGTCGTCCTCGTGACCTCCGAACGCCGGAGGCCCGGAACCGCAACGGTTCCGGGCCTCCGGGGTTCGACCGACCGGACTGGTCAGTCGAGGTAGTCGCGGAGCACCTGGCTCCGGCTGGGGTGGCGCAGCTTGCTCATCGTCTTGGACTCGATCTGGCGGATCCGCTCGCGGGTCACGCCGTAGACCTGGCCGATCTCGTCCAGCGTCCGCGGGGTGCCGTCGGACAGGCCGAAGCGCAACCGCACGACGCCGGCCTCGCGCTCGCTGAGGGTCTGCAGCACCGAGGTGAGCTGCTCCTGCATGAAGCCGTAGGAGACGGCCTCGACCGCGACGACGGCCTCGGAGTCCTCGATGAAGTCACCGAGCTGGCTGTCGCCCTCGTCGCCGATGGTCTGGTCGAGCGAGATGGGCTCCCGGGCGTACTGCTGGATCTCCAGCACCTTGTCCGGGGTGATGTCCATCTCCTTGGCCAGCTCCTCCGGAGTGGCCTCGCGGCCCAGCTCCTGCAGCAGCTCGCGCTGGATGCGACCCAGCTTGTTGATGACCTCGACCATGTGCACCGGGATGCGGATGGTGCGCGCCTGATCGGCCATCGCGCGGGTGATCGCCTGGCGGATCCACCACGTCGCGTACGTCGAGAACTTGAAGCCCTTGGTGTAGTCGAACTTCTCCACCGCACGGATCAGGCCCAGGTTGCCCTCCTGGATCAGGTCCAGGAACGCCATGCCGCGGCCGGTGTAGCGCTTGGCCAGCGACACCACGAGGCGCAGGTTGGCCTCGAGCAGGTGGGTCTTGGCCCGCTCGCCGTCGCGCACGACCCAGTTGAGGTCGCGGCGCATGGTGGGGGTGAACTTGGCGTCGGTGTCGGCCAGCTTGTGCGCGGCGTAGAGCCCGGCCTCGACGCGGCGGGCGAGGTCGACCTCCTGCTCGGCGGTCAGCAGCGCGACCCGGCCGATGAGCTTGAGGTAGGCACGGACGGCATCGGTCGAGGTGGCCAGCTCGGCATCCTTGCGGGCCTTCTGCAGGGCGAGCGACTCCTCCTCGTCCCACTCGAACGAGGTCGTCGACGGGGCCGGGACGGCGGGCTCGTCGGCGAGGTCGGCCTCGTCCTCCTCGAGCTCGGTCTCCTCCGCGTCGGCGTCCGGCGCGGGCGCGATCTGCACGGACTCCGCGTCGGCCGAGCGGGCCTTGCGGGCGCCGGCTGCGGTCTTCTTGCGCGGGGTCTTCGTGGTGCTGCTGGCCACTGTCGTGCTCATCCAGCCTCTCCTGGGGGTGTCGTGCGGCGTCGCGAGGACTGCTGAGGTCCTGGCGGAGAGGCCGCCCACGGAGGGACGGCACAGGCCGCCCACGGTGAGGGACGGGGGGTCTGCGGCTGCGCCGGAGCGCGGCCTGTGCCATTTTAATCCGTTTCCCGCACGAGGGGGTGACGGCGGGTACCCCTGCGGGTCAGGACCACACCTGCCCACCGCGATCCGGTCGTGCGCGATCAGTCGTCGATGGAGGACATGTCGCCGTACCGGTCGCCCTGCACGGCGTCCCGCGGAACGGCTGCCGACAGCCGGTCGACGTCGTCGGCGGACAGCTGCACGCCCGCGGCGGCGGCGTTCTCCTCCAGGTAGCGCACCCGCTTCGTGCCCGGGATCGGGACGACGTCCTCGCCCTGCGCCAGCACCCACGCCAGGGCCAGCTGGCCGGGGGTGCAGCCGTGCTCGGCGGCCAGCTCCTCGACGCGGCGGACCAGCACCAGGTTGGCCTCCAGCGCCTGGCCCTGGAACCGCGGGAAGTACCCGCTGCCGCGGCTGTCGCCGTCCGCGGGGGTCCGGGTCACCGCGCCGGTCAGCAGGCCGCGGCCCAGCGGCGAGTAGGGCACGAGGCCGACGCCGAGCTCGCGGAGGGTCGGCAGGACGGCGTCCTCGAGGTCGCGGGTGAACAGCGAGTACTCGGTCTGCACGGCCGTGATCGGGTGCACGGCGTGCGCGCGGCGGATGGTCTCGGGCGCGGCCTCCGAGAGGCCGAGGAAGCGCACCTTCCCGGCGGTGACCAGCTCGGCCATGGCACCCACGGTGTCCTCGACGGGCACGGTGCGGTCGACGCGGTGCTGGTAGTAGAGGTCGATGGTGTCCACGCCCAGGCGCTGCAGCGAGGCGTCGCAGGCGGCGCGCACGTGCTCCGGCGACCCGTCGATGCCCAGCCGCGCGCCGTCCTCGCTCCGCTTGTTGCCGAACTTGGTGGCCAGCTGCACCTCGTCGCGGCGGCCGGCGATCGCCCGGCCGACCAGCCTCTCGTTGGTGAACGGGCCGTACATGTCGGCGGTGTCGAGGAACGTGACCCCGAGGTCGAGGGCGCGGGCGATGGTGTCCAGGCCCGACTGCTCGTCGGGGGCGCCGTAGAACTCGCTCATGCCCATGCAGCCCAGGCCCATGGTCGAGACGGTGAGGGCGGCGGGGCCGGATCCGAGGGTGCGGGTGGTCAGCGATGAGGTCATGCGTCCAGCGAACCCCTTCGAGTGCGCTCGAAGTCAAGCCGGGCGCTCGTACCAGCCGATCTTGTGGTCGATGGCGGCCAGGTGGGCCGTGGTCTCGTCGAGCTCGCGCTGCACCCGGGTCCGGTGCGCGCGCAGCAGCTGCAACCGCTCGGCCTCGGTGCCGGCGCCGGCCCGGACCAGCGCGGCGTACCTCTTGACGTCGCGGATCGGCATGCCGGTGGCCCGCAGCCGGGTGACCGTCTCGATCCACTCGAGGTCGCGGTCGGTGTAGCGCCGCCGTCCCCCGGCGTCGCGGTCGACGTCGCCGAGCAGCAGCCCGTCGCGCTCGTAGTACCGCAGGGTGTGGGCGGTGAGCCCGGTGCGCTCGACGACCTCGGCGATGCCCAGTGCGGGGACGGTGGTCACCGACCCAGTGTGCGCCGGGCAGGATCGGCAGGCGTGGCCTACTTCGAGCGGTTGAGCAGCACCCCGGACGGCGGGGGCAGGTTCCGGGCGACCGAGCACACCGGCGGCGGCTGGAACCCGGCCGAGCAGCACATCGCCCCGACCGTCGGGCTGGTGGCGCACTGCCTGGGCGGCGCGGGCGGCCCGGTGCAGAAGCTGTCGGTGGAGATCCTCGGCGTGATCGGCATCGACGAGGTCGAGGTGGCCCTGGCCGTGGTGCGGCCGGGGCGGACGATCGAGCTGGTCGAGGCCACCGTCACCTGGGCCGGGCGCGCGGTGGTGCGGGCGCGCGCGTGGCGGTTGGCGGGGTCGGACACGTCGGCGGCCGCGCTGGTCGCCGAGCCACCCCTGCCCCCGCGCGACGAGCTGGCGGCGTGGGACATGAGCGCGGGGTGGCCCGGGGGCTACATCGCCTCGCTGGAGGTGCGGCACCGCGACGTCGGCCCGGGCCGGGCGCAGGCGTGGCTGCGGTCGCGGCAGGAGCTGGTGGACGACGAGGACGTCACCGACCTCACCCGGTTCCTGCTGCTGGCCGACACCGCGAACGGCCTGGTGCAGAGCGACGAGCGGCGCCGCTGGTTCTACCCGAACGTCGAGCTGACCGCGCACCTGTTCCGGGCCCCGGCGGGTGGGTGGGTGGGCATGGACACCTCGGTGAGCTGGGGGCCGGGCGGGCACGCCATGACCGCGACCGTGCTGCACGACCAGACCGGTCCGGTCGGCCGGGTCGCCCAGCTGTGCACGCTGCGCCCGCTGCCCGGCGAGGCCTGAGCCGTGCCCAGGGGTGTCGACGTCCCCGACGGCCGGGGCCGCACCGGGCTGGACCGGGTGGGGCGCGACCTGACCGGCAACCCCGACGTCGTCGTGCGCGACGTGGAGGTGACCAGCGACGGGTGGCACGTGCTGCGGCGCACCACCTACGACCGCCGACGACCCGACGGCACCTGGACCACCGAGTCCCGCGAGACCTACGACCGCGGCAACGGCGCCACCGTGCTGCTGCACGACCCCGACCGGGACACCGTGCTGCTCACCCGGCAGTTCCGCTTCCCCGCCTACGTCAACGGCCACCCCGACGGCGTGCTGCTGGAGGCGGCCGCCGGGCTGCTCGACGAGGACGACCCCGAGACCGCCGTGCGGCGCGAGACGCAGGAGGAGCTCGGGGTGACCATCGCCGGCCCGCTGGTGCAGGCCTTCGACGCGTTCACCAGCCCGGGATCGGTGACCGAGCGCCTGCACTGCTACGTCGGGTCCTACTCCCCCGCCGACCGCACCGGTGCCGGCGGCGGGCTCGCGGAGGAGGGCGAGGACATCGACGTGGTCGAGCTGCCGTTCGTCCAGGCGCTGGCCATGGTGGACGACGGCCGCATCCGCGACGCGAAGACGATCATGCTGCTGCAGTGGCTGGCTCTCCGGGGGCGGAGCCGGGGGGCCTGAGCCACCATGTGCGGCGTGCCCGCGCTGACCCGTCTCGCCGATGCCCTGCTCGACCGCGCCGTCGTCCCCGGCTACAGCAAGGTGGGGCCGGCGCTGCGCCGCCGGTGGTGGCCGGCCGACCCGGCCCCGGGGTCGATGGCCGGCCGCCGGGTGCTGGTCACCGGGGCGACCTCGGGCATCGGGACGGCGATCGCCGAGGGGCTGCTCGGGCTGGGTGCCACCGTGCACGTGCTGGGCCGCGACCGTGCGAAGACCGACGACCTCGTGGCCCGGCTCGAGCGCGGGATCCCGGGCGGGGTCGGGGGCCGGGGCCGGGCGGACGGCGCCCGGGTGGTGGCCGAGGTGTGCGACGTCGGCGACCTCGACGCGGTCCGCACCTGGGCGGAGGAGTTCACCGGCCGGGTCGACGAGCTGCACGGGCTGGTGCACAACGCCGGCACGCTGCCGGCCGAGCGCTCGGAGACCGCGCAGGGCCACGAGCTGACCCTCGCCGTCCACGTGCTGAGCCCGCACCTGATGACCGCACTGCTGACCGACGTGCTCTCCCCCGACGCAGCCGTGGTCTGGATGTCCTCCGGCGGCATGTACGGCGCGGGGCTGCGCGCCGACGACCTCGAGTTCACCGACGGCGAGTACAGCGGGGTGCGCGCCTACGCCCGCACCAAGCGCATGCAGGTGGTGCTGGCCGCGGAGTGGGCACGCCGGCTGCCCGGCCGGCACGTGTACTCGACCCACCCGGGCTGGGTGGCCACCGACGGCGTGACCGCGTCGATCCCCGCGTTCGGCAAGGTCATGGCCCCGTTGCTGCGCACACCCGCCGACGGCGCCGACACCACGGTCTGGCTGCTGGCCACCCGTCCGGCGTCCCGTCCGCCGCACTTCTGGCACGACCGGGCGCAGCGACCCTCGACGCTGGGGTGGGAGCGCGGGCAGGACCCGGGCAAGGTCCGCCGCTTCCTGGATCAGGTCGCCACGGCGGCCGACGTCCCCGGCTGAACGGTGGCGTGCGGGCGGCGTTGCCAGGCGGCCCACTCGCCGCTGATGTCGCCGGCGGTGCGCAGCAGCAGCGGGAGGTGCTGCTCGAGCAGCACCTCCCGGCTGGTCTCGGCGGCGTGCACCGTGACGTTGGCCGCGGCCTGCACCACCCCGGCGCCGTCGCGCACCGGCACGGCGACCGATCGCACGCCGGGCGCCAGCTCCTCGTCGGCCAGCGCCCAGCCACGCGCCCGCACCTCGGCCAGCTCGTCGTGCAGCTGGGCCGCCGTCCGGCCGATGTACCGGGGCAGCCCGGAGCGGGACGCCGTGGTCAGCGCCTCGTCCAGCTCGTCGGACCCGAGCGCGGCGAGCAGCACCTTGCCCTGCGAGGTCTGCACGGCAGGGAATCGCGTGCCGATCTCGACCCGCAGCGTGATCAGCTTCGGCACCGCCACCCGGGCGACGTAGACGATGTCCGAGCCGTCGAGCTGGGCCATCGAGGAGGACTCACCGGTGCGGGCGACGAGGGACTCCAGGTGCGGGCGGGCGATGTCCCACAGGCCCAGCGCGCCGACGTAGGCCATGCCCAGGTCCAGCACCTTCGGGGTGAGCCGATAGCCGCCCTCGCCGGCCGCTGCATACCCCAGCTCCTCCAGGGTCAGCAGCAGCCGGCGGGCGGTGGGCCGGGCGAGCTCCGCCGCGGCCGCCACCTCCGACAGCGTCATCACCGGGCGCCGCTCCGAGAAGCACGACAGCACGTCGAGCCCCCGGGCCAGCGCCTCGACGAAGTCGGGCCCGTGCCCCCGCCCGGCCATCAGGAGCCGAACAGCGAGCCCCGGGCCTCGCGGGTCTCGTCGCTCTTGTAGTCGGTGTAGGTGTAGGGGTTGTCCAGGACGTCGCCGCCGTCGTCGGGCATGGCCGGGTTCATGCCGGCCTGCCACGTCTCCTCCCCCATCGCCCCGCGCAGGTGCTCGACGGTGGCGTCGACGGCCGAGCGCACGGCGGCGCCGTCGTAGCCGACCAGCTTGCCGTCGCGCTTCACGACGCGTCCGCCCACCAGGACGGTGTGCACGTCACCGCGCTGGGCCTGGAACGCCACGTGGCCGTAGGGGTTGAGCAGCGGGAAGGACACCGGCGACGCGTCGTTCTTGATCAGCACGACGTCGGCGGTCTTGCCCGGCTCCAGCGAACCGAGGTCGTCGCGGCCCAGCGCCTTCGCCCCGCCCCGGGTGGCCCAGTCGACGACGTGCTCGGCGCGCAGGTGCACCTGGGTCACGGTGTTGCCCTCGACGTGGGCCTCGAGGTGCTCGCGCGAGCGGTCGGCACCGAGCGTGGTGCGCATGGCCGAGAACAGGTCGGCCGACCACCAGACGCTGGTGTCCATGGACAGGGACACCGGGATGCCGTGCTTGCGCACCTGCCAGGTGGGCGGGTAGCCCTGCCCGGCGCTCTGCTCACTCTCCGTGGACACCGACACCGAGCCGCCGGTGGCGGCGATGCGGTGGTAGCTGTCGGTGTCCAGCGACGCGGCGTGCACGTAGACGGTCTCGGGGGTCATGAACCCGGCGTCGTGCATGAGCTGGATGGAGGCGTCGGACGTCGCGCCCCAGACGCCGGCGTGCGTGGTGACCGGCAGGCCCAGCTCCCGGGCGACCTCGAAGGCGGCCTTCTCCGGGAACGCCGGGTCGCCGGTGACGTCGAAGGCCAGCTGCAGACCGAGCTTGCCCTCGTCCTTGCGCCGGCGCAGGAACGCCTGCACGGCCGGGTCGGCGGTCCACTCCCACGGGCCGGCCTGGATGTTGCCGTAGGCGAGCACGAACCGGCCGGGGACGGCGAGCAGGGCGTCGGCGGCGGCCTCGGCGTGCTCGACGGTCTGCAGGCCGTGGCTCCAGTCGACGGTCGTGGTGACGCCGGCCTCGAGGCCCTCCCAGGCGCTGAGCAGGTTGCCGGCGTGCACGTCCTCGGGGCGGAAGCTCGTGCCGTGCTCGAGGTAGTACCAGACGAAGTACTGGGTGAGGGTCCAGTCGGCGCCGTAGCCGCGCATCGCGGTCTGCCACATGTGCCGGTGGGTGTCGACCATGCCGGGCATGACGACGCCGCCGGTGGCGTCGACCTCCTCGGTGCCCGCGGGCACCTCCAGCGCGGTGCCGACGGCGGCGATCGTGCCGTCGACGACGAGGACGTCGGCGCCGGGCAGGACGGTGTGCGCGTCGTCCATGGTCAGCACGGTGCCGCCGCGCAGGACCACGGGCCGGGTGTCGGGGCTGGACATCGATGTCTCCTCGAGGTGTTCGCGGACATCTGTCCGCACAACGGTCACGCCCACACTGTCGTGACCCAGGACACCTGTCAAGCGGCGTCGCGACCCGTTTGACACGGCGCCCCCGCGGTGGTGAGCTGCGGTCCAGACCACATCGGACAGGTGTCCGCGCAACCAGGGAGTGCCCCGCCCCGATGACCGAACCCACCGGCCCGCTGGCCGGCCTGCTCGTCGCGGACTTCTCCCGCGTGCTGGCCGGCCCGTACTCGACGATGCTGCTCGCCGACCTGGGGGCCGAGGTGGTCAAGGTCGAGGGCCCGGCCGGCGACGACACCCGGCACTGGTCGCCGCCAGTGCGGGACGGCGTCAGCACGTACTACCTGGGCATCAACCGCAACAAGCGCTCGGTGGCGCTGGACCTGAAGGACGACGCCGACCGGGCCACCGCGCAGGAGCTCGCCCGGCGGGCCGACGTCCTGGTGGAGAACTTCAAGCCCGGCGGGCTGGCCCGCTTCGGCCTGGACTACGAGACGGTCGCCGCGACCAACCCGGCCGTCGTCTACGCCTCGATCAGCGGCTTCGGCAGCCAGGAGGGCGGCTCGCACCTGCCCGGCTACGACCTCATCGTGCAGGCCATCTCCGGGCTGATGAGCCTCACCGGCTCCCCCGACGGCGAGCCCTTCCGCGCCGGCATCTCGGTCTTCGACGTCGTCGCCGGGCTGCACGCCACGATCGGTGTGCTGTCCGCGCTCAACGCCCGGCACGAGACGGGCAGGGGCCAGCACGTCGAGGTCAGCCTGATGGCCTCCGCGTTGTCCGGGATGGTCAACCAGAGCTCGGCGGCCGTCGCCGGCGGGGTCGTGCCGTTCCGGATGGGCAACAGCCACCCGTCGCTGTTCCCCTACGAGCCGCTGGAGTGCGCCGACGGCGAGCTGATCATCACCGCCGGCAACAACGGGCAGTTCCGCAAGCTGGTCGAGGTGCTCGGGGTCCCCGAGCTGGCCGACGACCCCCGCTTCGCCCGCAACGAGGACCGCACGGCCAACCGCGACGAGCTGCGGCCGCTGCTGGTCGAGCGGCTGCGCACCCGCGGCAAGCAGGAGTGGTTCGAGGCGATCTTCGCCGTGGGCGTGCCGTGCGGGCCGATCAACACCGTCGACGGCGGCGTGGCCTTCGCCGAGCAGGTCGGGCTGGACCCCGTCGTCCGGGTGGGCGGGGGCGATCGAGCGATCCCCTCGATCCGCAACCCGATCACCTTCTCGGCGACCCCGCCGTCCTACCGCCTGCCCCCGCCGGGCCTCGACGAGCACGGCGACGAGATCCGGAAGTGGTTGAGCGAGCGATGACCGGACCACGCACCTACGAGACCGCGCTGGGCGCCTCCTCCCGCGAGACCATCACGCTGCTGGGCACCGACCTGGCCCGCGACGTGATGGGCACCGTCGGGTTCGGCGAGCTGGCCTTCTGGCTGGCCACCCAGCGCCGTCCCACCCCGGGTCAGGTGCGGGTGTTCGAGGCGGTGCTGGCCGCGCTCGCCGACCACGGCTTCACCCCCACCGCGATCGTCACCCGGCTGACCTACCTGTCGGCGCCGGACTCGGTGCAGGGCGCGCTGGCCGCCGGCCTGCTCGGCGGCGGCTCCCGCTTCCTGGGGGTCACCGAGGACTGCGGCCGCTTCCTCGACGACGTCCTGGTCGCGCAGGACCGGCTCCCCACCGACGACGCCGGCTGGGACGCCCTCGCCCTGACCGTGGTGCAGCGCGAGCGGGAGGCCAGGCGGTTCGTGCCGGGGCTGGGTCACCACGTGCACAAGGACGGCGACCCCCGCACCGCACGGCTGATGGAGATCGCCGCCGAGGAGGGCCAGCTCGGCCCGCACCTGGCCCTGTTCGCCGCGATCGGGCGGGTGCACCCGCAGGTGCTGGGCAAGACGCTGCCGCTCAACGGCGCCGGCGTCTGCGGGGCGGCGCTGGCCGACCTCGGGCTGCCGCTGCCGCTGCTGCGCGGGTTCGCCCTGCTCGCCCGCACCGCCGGGCTGATCGGTCAGCTGGCCGAGGAGCTGCGGCACCCCGTCGCCAACGACATCTTCCTGTCCGTCGACCTGAACAACCGCTCGGTCGCCCCCGACCCGAGCTGACCCCCTCATCCCTGGAACCGAGGAGACCGCAGTGCAGCTCGTCACCGAGGACAACATCACCGATCTCGCGGCCGCCCGGTGGGCCACCGCGCACGACCCCCGCACCGGTGAGCTGATGAGCGCGCTGGTGCGGCACCTGCACGCCTTCGCCCGCGAGGTGCAGCTGACCGAGGCCGAGTGGATGGCCGCGATCCAGTGGCTGACCCGCACCGGGCAGATCAGCAACGACAAGCGCGAGGAGTTCATCCTCACCTCCGACGTGCTGGGGCTGTCGATGCTCGTCGTCCAGATGAACCAGCGGCTGGACCCCCGGGCGACCCCGGCCACTGTGCTCGGGCCCTTCCACATCGACGGCTCCCCGGTGCGGGAGTACGCCGAGGACATGTCCGAGGGCGTGCGCGGCACCCCGCTGCTCCTGCACGGCACGGTGCGCGACCTCGACGGCGCCGCCATCGGCGGGGCGGTGCTCGACGTCTGGCAGGCCGACGACGACGGGCTGTACGAGAGCCAGCACGCCGAGGTCGACGAGGCCCGGCTGCGCGCCAAGTACACCGCTCGCGAGGACGGCTCCTTCGCCATCCGCACCGTGGCCCCGCTCGGCTACACCATCCCGATGGACGGCCCGGTCGGCGAGCTGATCTCGCGCACCGACATCTCGGAGTTCCGGCCGGCGCACTTCCACGTGCTGCTCAACGTGCCCGGGTACCGGCCGCTGATCACCCACCTGTTCCAGGAGGGGGCCGACTACCTGGACAGCGACGTGGTCTTCGGGGTCAAGGAGCAGCTGGTGGTGCGGTACGAACCGCGCGAGGGCGGCACGATGCCCGACGGCACCCCGGTCGAGGGGCCCTGGTTCGAGGCCACCTACGACTTCGTCCTCCAGCCCGCCTGACGCTCAGCGCCCCGGCGGCTGGCCACCGCCGCCGGGGCCGCCCCCTCCGCCCACCGAGCCGCCGCCGGCCGCGGTGGACGTGTCGACGGCGACGCCCATCGTCACCGTGAAGCCGTCCTCGACCGACCCGGTGACGGTCGGGGTCTCCAGCTCCCAGCCGTCGGAGAAGACGCCGTCGGTGGCCAGGCTGACCCGGGACAGGTTGGCCACCGACGCCTCGTAGCCGTCGGTGGCGTAGACGGTCTCGCAGGCGTCCTGCGGCATCGCGATCTGCGACGTGGCGACCGCGTTGGCCGAGTCGGTGATCGAGTCCACGTCGGGGTAGACCTCGAAGTGGACGTGCGGCCACCGGCCGTCGTAGCAGGCCGGCCAGATGCTGGTGAAGGTCACCACCCCGTCGGCATCGGCGACCTGCACGCCGCGCAGGAAGTTCTGGTCGGTGACGCCGTCGGAGTACAGCGAGTAGCCGCCCTCCCGGGTGGCGTGCCACACGTAGACCGCCGCGCCCTCGTACGGCGCCCCCTCCACCAGGTCCTGCACCGTGAGCCGCAGGGTCATCGGGACGCCCTCGGCGGTGCCGGACAGCTCGCCGAAGCTGGTGGTGATGTCCGAGCGGACGATGCCGCTCTGCGACAGCACGTCCGGGCCGTTGGAGCCGTCGCCCGGGTAGGGGCCAGCGGTCTCCTCGGGTATCTCCCCCGCCGAGGTGGTCGACGTCGTCGCAGCCGTCGCGCTGGTCGTCGTGCTGCTCCCGCAGGCCGCGAGCCCGAGGGTCGCCGCGCCGATGCCGAGGAACCCCAGGACGCGGCGGCGGGACAGCAGGGTGTCCAGGTCGAACCGGAGGCCCTGGTCGACCACCTCCTCGTCGGGGCGGGGCAGCGGGCGGCCTTCGTAGCTCGTCGTCATGCCCCCACCGTCGTGGCCCCGCCCAGGCCGCCGGGCAGCGAGGGCTGAGGGTCGCCTGTGCGCTCGCGCCGCGCACCGGACGCCTGGTCCGCGTCCGCTCCCGGTCCGCCGACGGGGCCGGGACCCCGCAGTCGAGCGCAGGGTGCCCGGGGGCGCCGGACGGTGTCGGACCCGCACGCGAGACTGCACGCGTGGTGTCGACGGTCGTGCTGCAACGGGTGGGCGACGGTGTCCGCGCGCACCTCGACGACGGCACCGCGCACGACCTGGCCCGCGCCGAGCTGCCCGCCTGGGTCGCCGCGCACGAGGCCGACCGCCCCCGCTGGGTCTGGGACGAGGCCACCCGCTGGTACCCCGCGCTCCTCGCCGCGGGCGTGCGGGTCGAGCGGTGCACCGACCTGCGGCTGACCCACGCCGTCCTGCGCCGGTCCCCGCACGTCGACCAGCAGCTGCTCGCCGGGCCGGGGACCGACGGCTGGGACGCCCTGGCCCCGGTGGTGGCCGAGGAGGCCACCCTCTTCGACCTCGCCGACCCCGCCGACGAGCTCGACCCGGTCGCCGAGCACGCCGCCCAGCAGCGGGCCCTGGCCGCGTCCCCGCAGCGCGGCCGGCTCGGGCTGCTGCTGGCCGCCGAGTCCGCGGCCGCGCTGGTCGCCGCCGAGATGCAGCACGCCGGCATGCCGTGGCGGGCCGACGTCCACGACCGGCTGCTCACCGAGCTCGTCGGTCCCCGCCCGCCCGCCGGGCAGCGACCTGCGGGCCTGGAGGCCATGCTGCCGGGCATCCGGGCCGCGTTCGGCCAGCCCGCGCTGAACCCCGACTCGCAGGTCGAGCTGCTGGCCGGCCTGCGGGCCGGCGGGCTCGACGTCGACGACACCCGCTCGTGGACCCTGCGCGAGATCGACCACCCCGGCATCGAGCCGCTGCTGCGCTACAAGAAGCTGCTGAGGCTGGTGCAGGCCAACGGCTGGGCGTGGCTGGACACCTGGGTGCGCGACGGGCGGTTCCGCCCGGTGCTGCTGCCCGGCGGGGTGGTCACCGGCCGCTGGGCCGCGCAGGGCGGCGGCGCGCTCAGCGCGCCGGCCCAGCTGCGCGGGGCGGCGGTGGCCGACGAGGGCTGGCGGTTCGTCGTCGCCGACGTCGCCCAGCTCGAGCCCCGCGTGCTGGCCGGCATGAGCGGGGACACCGCGATGGCCGAGGCGGCCCGTGCGCGCGACCTGTACCAGGGCGTGGTCGACGCCGGCGTGGTCGCCACCCGCGCGCAGGCCAAGGTCGGCCTCATCGGCGCGCTGTACGGCGGCACCCGCGGCGAGAGCGGGCTGGTGCTCCCCCGGTTGGCCCGCCGCTACCCCGCCGCGCTCGGCCTGGTCGAGCAGGCGGCGCGGGCCGGCGAGCGCGGTGAGGTCGTCACGACAAGGCTGGGCCGCGGATCACCCCGACCGGGCCCGTTCGGCGGCGGCGACGACCCTGCGTCCGGGCGCGCCGCCGACGCCCGGCGCCGCTCGTGGGGCCGGTTCACCCGCAACTTCGTCGTGCAGGGCACCGGCGCCGAGTGGGCGTCGTGCTGGCTGGCCGACCTGCGCAACCGGCTCTGGCGCCTGGGCGACGGTCGGCTGACCGATCGGCCGCACCTGGTGTTCTTCCTGCACGACGAGGTGGTGGTGCACACCCCCGCCGGCCTCGCCGACGAGGTCACCGCCGCCGTCCGGGCCGCCGCCGCCGAGGCCGGCCGGCTGCTGTTCGGCGACTTCCCCGTCGACTTCCCGCTCGACGTCGCGGTGGTCGGCTCCTGGGCCGAGGCCTGAGGATGGTCCGGTGATCGACCCCGACCTCCTCGCCGCCGCGACCTGGACCACCGAGCCCGCCGCCGTCCGCCGCACCGACGAGGGCCTCGAGGTGAGCGCGGTGCGCGGCAGCGACGCCTGGCGGGTGACCTCCTACGGCTTCGTGCACGACGACGCGCACGGGCTGCTGGCCCCCTTCGGCGCGCGCGACGCGGTCGAGGTGCGCTTCCGGTTGGACTACGACCAGCAGTTCGACCAGGCCGGGGTGCTGCTGCGCGCCTCCCCGCAGACGTGGGTGAAGGCCGGCGTGGAGGTGTCCGACGGCGTGCCGCAGGTCGGCGCCGTCGTCACGGCCGGGCGGTCGGACTGGTCGGTCGCGCCCGTGCCCGACTGGCACGGACGCGAGGTCACCGTGCGCGCCAGCCGCGAGGGCGACGCGGTCACCGTGCGCGCCCGGGTCGACGACGAGCCCTTCCGGCTGGTCCGGGTCGCCCCGGTCGACCCGGACCTCGAGCTGCGCGCCGGGCCCTACTGCTGCGCCCCGACCCGCGACGGCCTGGTCGTCACCGTCACCGGCTGGCGGCGCACCGCGCCCGACGCCGCCCTGCACTGAGCGGGGGTCAGCCCGCGCGGCCGCCGGTGGCCGAGACGACCAGGTTCGACCCGGGCAGGGCTGCGCCCTCGCCCACCGCGGCCACCCAGGCGTCGGTGTCGGCGACCGCGGCCCAGTTGGAGTGCAGCAGCGCCATGAGCGCGGTGTGCACCTCCCGCGCGGGCACCGACCCGGCCTCGTTGACCAGGTCGATCGAGCCGGTGGCGTCGGCGAGCACCTCGGCGCGCAGGCTGTGCACCTCGGACTCGGCCGCCGAGGCCAGCACGCAGTTGTTCGCCATGTAGCCGACCAGGGTGACCGTGTCGACGTCGTGCTCGCGGAGCCAGGCGAGCAGCTCGGTGCCGGCGAACACGGTGCCGAACTGCTTCTCGGTGCGGAACCACTCCGGGCGCAGCCGGCGCTCGACCTCGGGGTGCAGCTGCCACTCGGGGGTGGTCGGGTCGAAGACCGGCGCGCCGGGCCCGCTGGTGTGCTGCACCACCGCCACGGGCAGGTCCGCGGCGGCGGCCGCGTCGAGGGCGCGGCCGATCGCGCCGACGGACGCGGTGTGCGGCGGGTGCTGGATCTCCAGCGGGCCGGTCGTGTACTGCACCTGGACGTCGACGACGACCAGGGCACGGCGGGGTGCGGTCACGGGGCAGCTCCTTGTCGGTGGACCCCCACCCTAGGATCCCCGGATGCCCTCCGACCGGCTCCAGCAGCTGGTGGACTCCCTCGCCGAGCAGCTGCAGCGCTCGGTGGTGGTCGACGACCCCCAGGTGCGCATGCTGGCCACCAGCCGGCACTTCGGCGACGAGGACGACGTCCGGGTGCGGGCGGTGCTGCAGCGCGATGCCGGCAGCGCGGCGGTGGCGCACGTGCTGGGCAGCGGGGTGGCGTCGTGGCGGGCCGCGGGCTGGATCCCGGCAGCACCCGGCATCGGCATGCACCCGCGGTGGTGCCTGCCGGTGCGCTGGCACGGCGAGCTGCTCGGTCTGCTGATGGTGATCGACGCCCGCGGTGAGCTGGCGGCCGACGACGTCGAGCTGATCGAGGCCGCGGGCACCCGGCTGGCCGCCGTCATGGAGGGCGAGCGGCACGCCGCCACCGCCGCGACGGCGGCCACCGCGGCCGCCGTCGGCGGGTTGCTGTCCGGGGTGCCCACCGAGCGGGAGCGGGCACTGGCCGACCTGGCCACCACCGGTGCCGCCCCGTCCGGCCGGCACGTGCGCGCCGTCGTCCTGCGCGCGACCGGGGTGGGCCCGGGCGACGTCGGGCAGGCCCGGGCCGCCGTCCGGCGGGGGCTCGACGTGCTGGCGTCGCGCCCCGGGGCGGCCGTGCTCGGCGCCGTCGACCCGGCGGACCCGACCACCGGCACCGGCCTCGTGGTCACCGCCGGCCCGCTGGACGACGCCGCCACGGCCGAGCTGGCCGGCCGCGCGGTGGCCGAGCTGACCGCGGTGGCCGCCGGCCGGTTCGGCGCCGTCGCCGGCACCGGGCCCGGCGTCCGCGGTCTGGCCGAGGCCTGGCGCTCGCACCGCCCGGCCGAACTGGCCACGAGGGCGGTCCCCCGCCTCGCACCGGGGCCGGTCGTCGACGGGTCGGCGCTCGGGGTCCACGCCGTGCTGCTGCGGGTGCCGGCCGAGCGGTGGGACGAGACCGCCCTGCCGCCCGAGCTGGTCGCGCTCCGGGCGGCCGACCCCGAGGGCCGGCTCACCGGCACCCTGGCCGCCTGGCTCGACGCCGGGGGGCGCGCACCGGTGGCTGCCGAGGCGCTGCACGTGCACCGCACCACGTTGCACTACCGGCTGGACCGCGTCCGCGAGCTGACCGGTGCCGACCTCGACGACGGTAAGACCCGGCTGCGGCTGCACCTGGGCCTCGCCGTGGCCCGCTTGCTCGACGGCTGACCGGCCGCCCGGTTGCTCGCGGGCGAGCAACCGGGCGCCGCGACCTGCTCTCCCCGGAGGTGGTGCCGTGGGTCACACCCCGCCGATGATCACCTGCGTGGGTCGACGGCGACCCGGCAGGAGGGCCCGATGAGCACGTTCACCACCAGCGACGGCGTCGACCTCGACGTCCGCGACACCGGACCCACCGCGAGCGGCCGCACCCTGGTGCTCGTGCACGGCTGGTCGCAGTCCCGTGCCACCTGGGACCGGGTGGTCCCCTCGCTGGCCGAGCACCACCGTGTCGTCAGCTACGACCAGCGCGGCCACGGGCTGTCGGCCAAGCCCGACCACGGGGCACGGATCGCGCGGCTGGCCACCGACCTGCACGAGCTCACCGGGCACCTCGGGCTCTCCTCCTACGACCTGGTGGGCCACTCGATGGGCGCCTCGGTCGGGTGGAGCCTGGTCGACAACCACGGCACCGGGTCGCTGGACTCGTTCGTGGTCCTCGACCAGCCCAGCGCGTGCGTGGTGCTCCCCTGGATGACCCCGGAGCAGGGCGCCGAAGCCGGCGCGATCCTCGACTTCCCGACCACCGAGGGGTTCGTGGGTGCGGTCGGTGCCCCCGACGCCCGCGAGGCACGGCACGCCTTCCTCGCGTCGATGCTGTCGGACGCCGTCCCCGCCGACGACCTCGCGCACCTGTTCGCGGAGAACCTGCAGATGCCCGGCGGGTGGGGGGCGCGGCTGCTGCTGGACCACGCGATGCAGGACTGGCGCGACGTGCTGCCGCGCATCGACGTCCCGGTGCTCGTCGTGGGCGGCGAGGTCAGCCACGTGTCGCCGGACTCCCAGCGGTGGACCGCCGCGCACGTCCCGGGCGCGCAGCTGCGCGTCTTCACCGCCGAGGAGGGCGGGTCGCACTTCCCGTTCTTCGAGGGACCCGAGCACTTCGCGACGGCGCTGCTCGCGTTCCTCGCGGACACCCCGGGCCCGCGGGCCGGCCAGGGTGGCTGAGGGCCGGCTGGCCGGCAAGGCCGCCGTGGTCTTCGGTGGCGGCCTGAACACCGGCCCCGGCGGCGTCGTCTCGATCGGGGCCGCGTCGGCGACGACGTTCGCCCGGCACGGCGCCCGCGTGGCGGTGGTCGACCGGGACCCCGAGGCCGCGCAGCGCACGGTGGCGGCGATCGGTGAGGACAGCGGCGGTGCGGCCGTCGCCCTCGTCGCCGACGTGACCGACCCCGGCCAGGTGCAGCGGGCCGTCGCCCAGGCGGTGGCGCACCTGGGCCGGATCGACGTCGTGCAGAACACCGTGGGAGCGGCGCGCCTCGGCGGGCTCGACGAGCTCACCCTGACCGACTGGCACCGCACGCTGGCGCTGAACCTGGACACGGTGTTCCTCGCGGCCCAGGCCACGATGCCGCACCTGCTCGAGCGCGGTGGGTCGATGGTCAACGTCTCGTCGACGGCATCGATCCGCTGGACCGGGTACCCGTACCCGGGCTACGCCGCGGCGAAGGCCGGGGTGAACCAGCTCACGCGCAGCCTGGCCCTGCAGTACGCCGCCCGCGGCGTGCGGGTGAACGCGGTGCTGGCCGGGCTGATCGACACCCCGCTGGTCTACGCGCAGCTGGGCGGCGAGGCGGACGACGACCAGGTGCGGGCCGAGCGCGACGTGCTGAGCCCGACCGGCCGTGCGGGCACCGCGCAGGACGTCGCCGACGCGGCCCTGTTCCTGGCCTCGGACGAGTCCCGCTACGTCACCGGCGTGCTGTTGCCGGTGGACGGCGGCCTGGCGGCCCGCGCCGTCTGAGCACCGCGCCGGGGTCGACACCGCTCCGCGACCGTCCCGGTCAGCCGGCGAGGCCGCGGGCCAGCAGGTCCACCACCTGTTGCACGAAAGCATCGTCGGCGGTCACCCCGGCCGGGGCGACCACCTGCATGCCGATCCCCCGCAGCAGGCCCAGCAGCGCTGCCGCCAGGGCGTCGGCGTCGGCGTCGGACCGCACCGAACCGTCCGCGACGCCCGCCCGGACCAGGTCGGCCAGGGCGGCGCGGAACGAGGCGTCGCGCTCGGCGAACAACGGCGCCAGCACGGGTTCGCCGGCCACCGACTCGGCCCACAGCAGCAGGAACGCTCCGGTCGAGGGCTGCCGCTCGCGCACGTTGCCCAGGTAGGCCCGGACCACGGCGGTCAGCTGGGCCAGACCTGCGGCCTCGACCGGCGGGACGGCGAAGCGTTGGGCGTCGCGGACGACGGCGCCGAGCAGTTCGTCGCGGCTGCCGAACGCTGCGTGCACGATCCCCCGGCTGTAGCCGGCCTCGCGCCCCACCTCGGCGAGCGTCACCGCACCGGACCCGCGCTGGGCGATCAACCGGGTGGCGGCGTCGAGGACGCGGCGCTCGGTCTCGGCCCGTCGCTGCTCCTGGGTCCGCCCGTCCGCCGGGGCTGAGCTCACCCGCCCGGTTCGAAGACCGTGCGCACGCAGCCGTCCTCCTTCTCCTTGAAGATCCGGTAGCCCTCGGCCGCCTGCGACAGCGGCATCGTGTGGGTGGCGAGGTGCTCGGTGGTGAGGGCCCCGCTCTCCATGTGGGCGAGGATCTCCGGCACGTACCGCTGGCCGTGCTGCTGGGCGCCCCGCACGGTGAGGCCCTTGTTCATCGCCGCCCCGAGGGGGAACTTGTCGACGGGGCCGGCGAAGACGCCGAGCACGAAGACGCTCCCGCCCTTGCGGCAGGCCCGGATGGCCTCCCGCACGGCCGAGGGCCGGTCGGTCTGCAGCCGCAGCTGCTGCTTGACCTGGTCGAAGGCACCCTGGATCCCGGTGCTGTGCGCCTCCATCCCCACGGCCTCGATGCACACGTCGGGCCCGCGGCCGCCGGTGCGCTCGCGCAGCTCGGCGACGACGTCGGTGGTGGAGTAGTCCACCGCCTCGGCCCCGATGTGCTGGCGCACCTGCGCCAGCCGCTCGGGCAGCCGGTCGATCACCACCACCTGCTCGGCGCCCAACAGGATGGCGGCCCGCGCGGCCATCTGGCCCACCGCGCCGGCGCCCCACACCGCGACGACGTCCCCGGGCTTCGTGCCACCCAGGTGCGCGCCGGTCCAGCCGGTGGTCACCGAGTCCGAGGCGAACAGCGCCCGGGTGTCGGACACCGCGTCGGGGACGACGAAGCAGCCGACGTCGGCGTAGGGCACCCGCATGTACTCGGCGTGGCTGCCGGCGAACCCACCCATGGCGTGGGAGTAGCCGAAGCAGCCGCCCGGGCTCTGGCCCCACAGGCCCTCGGTGATCCCGGGGTTCGGGTTGCCGTTGTCGCAGAGGGAGTACAGCTCCTGCGAGCAGTACCAGCAGTGCCCGCAGGCGATGAACGACGGGACGACGACCCGGTCGCCCACCTGCACCTTCGTCACGGCCTTGCCGCGCTCGACGACGGTGCCGGTGAACTCGTGGCCCAGCACGTCGCCGGCCCGCATCGCCGGGATGTACCCGCCGATGAGGTGCAGGTCCGACCCGCAGGTGACCGTCTTGCTGATCTTCAGGATGACGTCGTGGTCGTTGAGCAGCTGCGGCTCGTCGACCTCCTCCACGGCGACCTCGTTGACCCCGGCCCAGATCGCGGCCTTCACAGCACGCCCTCCTTCGGCGCCCGGGCCGCGGCGCCCTCCAGCGCGGCGCCCTGCAGCGTGGCCTTCCGGGTGCCGTGCGGCTGGGGGTCCACCCGCAGCACCTCCCCCACCTCGGCGAGCTGCTTGGTGCGGCGCAGGGCCGCCCGCAGCTCGCCGACCTGCTCGTCGGTGGGGGTGCCGTGGAACCGGGCCGACAGCTCGGTCCCGCGGTCACCGGGGGCCGGCTGCATCCGCACCTCGAGGTCGGGGCCGAGGGCCTCGAGCTCGGGGAACGGGCCGGCGAGGTCGTCCCGGAAGACCGTGACGGCCCGCCAGCGGGCGGCGGCCACCTCGCGCGGCTCGGTGGTGGACGCCTGCCCCACCCCGGGGACGTGCGTGTGCTGCAGCTTGGCCAGCGCCGTCCCCCCGAACTCGGCGGCCTTGCCCAGCACCTGCTGGAGGGGGCCGGTCACCGCTGGTCCTGCACGGTCTCCTTGGCCTGCTGGGCCTGGTCCTGCACGTCGCCGGCGGCCGACTGGCCCTGCTCCTTGACCGCCTGCACGGCGTCGGTCGCGGTGCTCTGCACCGACTGCAGCGCCTCCTGGGCGGCGGGCTGCAGCTCCTGCGCGGCGTCCTGGGCGACCTGTTTGGCGTTCTCCAGCAGCGGCTGGGCGGCCTCCTCCACCTGGGCGGCGAGCTGCTTCTCCTTCTCGCTGGTGGGCAGCAGGGAGGAGACCAGCCAGCCCACGCCGAAGGCGATCAGCCCGGCGGCGACGGGGTTGCCACGGGTGCCCGACAGGGCGGCGTCGGGAGCCTGGGCGATGCCCTGCGCGGCGTCGTGCGCCCGGGCGCTGACCGCGCCGGCCGACGAGGAGTCCGAGCCGAAGACCTTGCCGCGCAGGTCGTCGACGGCCTGCTTGGTGCGGGTCACCCGGCGGTCGACCACGCGGGCGGGGTTGACCTTCTCGTTGAGCGCGTCGACGTCGTAGCCGAGGTCGGCGCGGGTGGCCTCGATCTGCTGGCGGATGACGTCGGGGTCGTTGCTGGTGGTCATCTGGGGGTCCTCTCGGGGGTCAGGAACGGGGGGTGACGGCGTCGGGGACCCGCTGGAGGGTCTCCACCGTGCGCTCGGGCGTGGGGTTGACGGTCTTCAGGCGCTTGCGGCCCAGGACGAACAGCACGGCGGCCACGACGCCCCAGACGAGGGCGACGATCAGCGCCGCCCAGCCCGCGGGGATGGCGCTGGCCAGCGCCGCCCACAGGGCGAGGCTGAGGAACAGCACGGTCAGGTGACCGGCGTAGCCGGCGCCGCCGAGCATCCCGGCGCCGGCGCCGGCCTTCTTGGCCTCGACGGTGAGCTCCGCCTTGGCCAGCGCGAGCTCCTGGCGCATGAGGGTCGACAGGTCGCGGCTGACGTCACCGATGAGCTTGCCGACCGGCACGCCCTCGACGTCGGGGTGGCCGTCCTCGGTCTGCCGGCCCATGCCGGCGTGCGGGGCGGCGGCCGCGCTGACGTCGGTCGGGCTGACGCCGGGGTGCTCGCCGTGGGCGCCGTAGGGGGTGCTCATGCCTGACCACCGCTGTAGGGCGAGGGCGGCACGGGGCTGTACCCGGTCACCGGGTCGTAGCCGGGGCCCGCGGACGGCGGGGTGGCCGGCGGCACCGCGGGCGGCAGGTCCGAGCCCCCGGCCGGCGCGACGACGGGGGGCGTGACGGGGGGCGTGACGGCGGGGGCGACCGGCGACGGCACGGCACCGGGCAGCGGTCCGGTCCCGGTGGTGACGTCGTGCGGCGGTGTCCCCGCGGTCCCCGGTGTCCCCGCGGTCCCCGGGGTGCCCGAGGACGACGCGGTGTCGTCCTTGTGCGCGGCGACGACGCCGGTGGTGAGCCGGCCGGCGAGCACGCCGGCCACGGCCGCGCCGACCAGGAACGCGCCCGGACGGCGGCGGGCGAAGCGGCGGACGTCCTCGAGCAGGTCACCGGGCTCGCGGTCGCGCAGGTGACCGGCCAGGCCCTCGACCCGGTCGGTGGCCTGGCGGAGCAGGTCGGTGGCCGGCCCGGAGCCGCCCTCGCCGTTGGTCAGCGAGCGCAGCTCGTCGGCCAGGGCACCGAGGCTCTCGGCCGCCTTCTGCTGGCCGGCGCGGGCCTGCTCGGTGGCCTGGCCGCGGCCCTGCTCGAGCAGGTCGGAGGCCTGCCGGCGGGCCTCACCGGTGACCTGCTTGGCCTGCTCGGCGGCGGTGCCGGCGACCTGCTGGGCGGCGCCGGCGGCGGACTGCCCGACCTGGGCAGCCTGGTCCTTCGCGACGTCCTTGGTGCTGCCGGGAGTGCTGTCGGTCGAGCTGGTGGTGTCGCCGGGGGCGTCGAGGGAGTGGGACATCTGTTCCTCCTGGGTGTACGGGTGGGTCAGGGGATCGCCGGCGCCGCGGCGGGCGCGGCGACCGGGACAGGGGCGCGGCGGTGGTGACAGACGGCCAGGCGGTGCAGCAGCCCCGCGGCCACGACGACGCCGGCCAGGGGCGAGGCCCCGGGGACCGCGACGGCGACGAGCACCGCGAGCGCCAGGATCAGCAGCAGGGGCAGCGAACGGGAGCTGGGGAGCACGGGGACACCTCGTCCATCGGTGGTGACGGGTCCTGCGGTGGGTGGGGCGGAGCGCCTACTTGAGGGCGTCCTTGGCCTTCTGCAGCAGGCCGGTCATGTCTGCCGGAGGCGTGCCGTACAGGCGGGGGTCGCCCGGCGGCAGGATCGGGGCGTCGGCGTGCGCGGCGATCGGGGCGGCCGAGAGCGTGTTGTCGCTGCCGTCCAGTGCCGGGCCGTTGGCCCAGCGGCCGGATGCGGCGTCCGGGCCGTCGGAGGCGTCGATGAACACGTGCGCGAACTCCGGCAGCTCCTCGTCGAGCGGGAACGCCTCGGGCACCGGGATGCCGTCCAGGCCGTCGGCCTTGAGCTCCTCCATAGCGGCGAGCCACTGCTGCTGGTGCATGTGGTCGCGGGTGAGCAGGAAGCGGAGCAGGTCCTTCACGCCGTGGTCGTCGGTCATGTTCCACAGGCGGGCGACCTGCAGGCGGCCCTGCATCTCGGCGGTGGCGTTGTAGGAGAAGTCGGCGAACAGGTTGCCGCTGGCGGTGACGTAGGCACCGGTCCAGGGGTTGCCCATGCTGTCCATGTAGGACGCGCCGCCGCCGTTGGCGATGGTGTGCTGCGGGTTGGTCATCCCGTAGCCGGCGGCCGCCTCCTTGGTGCGGTCGGCGGCGTCGGGCTTGAGCGGCGCGTGGTCCAGCAGCCGGTCGATCATCGTCACGATCATCTCGACGTGGGCGAGCTCCTCGGTGCCGATCGCCAGCAGCATGTCCTTGTACTTGCCGGGCAGGCGGCAGTTCCAGCCCTGGAGCAGGTACTGGGTGGCGACGGTCATCTCGCCCCACTGGCCACCGAGCACCTCCTGCATCTTGCGGGCGAAGTCGGCGTCGGGGCCGTCGGGCTTGGCCTCGAACTGCAGTGCGTGGGTGTGGGTGAACACGGGGTCTCCTGGGTGCTGGGTGGTGCTCGGCGTCGTGCACCGCGTCGCGGCCTCGACCCCTTCCTCCCCACCCCCGGTGGCCCACCGGGGCCGGTCGGTGGCCCCCGCGGGCCTGCTTCACCGGTCGGGCAGGTCGACCACCACGCTGAGGCCGGCGTCGTCCCGCCGGCAGCCCACCTGCCCGCCCAGCTCGTGGGTCTGCCGCTGCACCGACCACAGCCCCAGGCCGGTCAGGTCGGTCGGGGGCCGCTCGGCCTGCAGGTCGGCGACCACGCGGTCGGGCACGCCGTCCTGGGTCACCACGAGCCGCGCCCACCCGGGCCGGGCGCCCACGGCCAGCACCACCGGGCGCCCCTCGCCGTGCCGGTGGGCGTTCTCCAACAGGTTGGTCAGGATCCGCTGCACGCGGGCGTCCCCGACCAGCACCACGGCGGCGTCCGGCGCCATCGCCAGCCGCACCTGCCCGGCCGGCAGCCCCGAGGCCTGCAGGCTCGCCCGGACGACGTCGACCAGCGGGCGCGGCCACCCGCCGGGCAGCGCGCCGCCGGTGGCCACCGCGGTGCGCAGCATCGACACCAGGCTGTCGGCCTGGGCCAGGGCCAGCTCGGTGAGCTCGCTGCCGTCCTCGACCGGGTGCGGTCCGTCGAGGTGGGCCAGCAGCGCCCGCAGCGACGCCAACGGGGTGCCCAGGTCGTGGCACAGCGCCCGCAGGACGGCGTCCTGGGTGCTGATCGCGGGAGCCGCGCCGCGCCGGCGCATGCGCGACCGCCACCGCGGCGGGGCGGGCGGTGTGTCGAGGCCGATCGTCACGGATACACCTCCCCCTGCGGTGTCCCGGGCCAGCCACGCCCGAGGCCACCCCGTGACCCCGGTGAGGACAGCACGTGCACCCCGATCCCCACGCTGCACCACCCCCGGCGGCGACGACGGACGCGCGCCCCGTCGACGTCGTCCTGGTCGACGACCACGCCCTGTTCAGCCGCGGGCTGGCCGCCCTGCTGCCCGTGGTGAGCAGCGGCCGGGTGCGCGTCGTCGGCACGACCGACGACGCCTCGGCCGCCGCGGCCCTGGTGCGCCGCGCGCAGGCCGACCTGGCGCTGGTGGACCTCTCGATGCCCCCGCCCGGCGGGGTGCGGGCCATCCAGGCCATCCGCCGCACCGCACCGGGTGTGCGCGTGGTGGCCCTGTCGGGCACCCCCGACGAGGACGAGCAGCTCGAGTCGCTGCGGGCCGGGGCGGAGTCGTTCCTGCCCAAGACCAGCGACCCCGAGGCGCTGGTGCCCCCGCTGCTGGCACTGCTGCAGGGCTGGTCGGTCGTGCCCACGGCGCTGCTGCACCGCATGCTGGCCGACGCCGCGCCCCGGGAGGACCAGGGCGTGCTCGGCCGGCTGTCCGCCGACGACCGGCGGCTGTGGCGGCTGGTGGCCGCGGGGACGTCGACGCTGGACATCGCGCTGGCCCTGCACGTCTCCGAGCGCACCGCCAAGCGGCTGGTGGCCGGTCTGCTGCGGCAGCTGCGGGTGAGCAGCCGCACCGAGGCGGCGGCGCTGGCTGGTCGGGTGGGGCTGGATCCGCAGCACTAGGTCGGTGGACGGGGTGCGGGGTGGCGGCATCGGTGGTCCTCGCGGCGTCGTGGGGCAGGACGGCCGCGGGCTGGACCTCGGGTGGACGACTCGAGCCCACCGCACCTCGGCGCCCACGGCCACCCGGGGCGTGACCTTGGCCCGGCCGTGCCACGTTCCGCTGTCGAGGTTTGGCCCGCGAGGGCCACCGCCCGGCCCCCGCGGGCCCCTGCCCCGGGCACGGAGAGGGCGTGTTCCTCAGCCGCGTCGAGGCCGCCACGCTGCCGCCCCCCGCTCCCCAGCGACCCGCACCCCGACCCGCTGCTGCCCGACGTGCGCGGTTGTGGCCCATGCTCGGCCCGGCCTTCGTCGCGGCGATCGCCTACGTCGACCCGGGCAACGTGGCCACCAACGCCACGGCCGGGGCCTCCTTCGGCTACACGCTGCTGTGGGTGGTCGTGGCGGCGAACGTGCTGGCCGTGCTGGTGCAGACGCTCACCGCCAAGCTGGGGCTGGCCACCGGGCGCGACCTGGCCACGCTGTGCCGGCTGACCCTGCCGAAGCCGCTGACCCGCCTGCTCTGGGCGCAGGCCGAGGTGGTCGCGATCGCCACCGACCTGGCCGAGATCGTCGGCGGCGCCGTGGCGCTGAACCTGCTGTTCGGCATCCCGCTGCCGATCGGCGGGTTGCTCACCGCCGGCGTCGCCTTCGCACTGCTGGGCCTGCAGCGGTTCGGCCACCGGCCGTTCGAGCGGGCGGTGACCGGGTGCCTGCTCGTGATCGCCGCCGGCTTCGGCTACACGATGGTCGACGCCGGGGTCGACCCCGCCGGCGTCGTCGCGGGGCTGGCGCCCACGCCGCTGACGGGGGACGCCGCGGTGCTCGCGGTCGGCATCCTGGGCGCCACCGTGATGCCGCACGTCGTCTACGTGCACTCCGCTCTGACCCCGGGCCGCTACGGGGACGCCGTGACCGCCGGGCGCACCCGGGCCGGGCGGGGCCGGCTGCTGCGCGCCCAGCGGCTCGACGTCCTGCTGGCGATGGTGCTGGCCGGGCTGGTCAACGCCGTCCTGCTGGTGGTGGCGGCCGGGCTGTTCGCCGGCCAGGGCGAGCAGAGCCTGGAGAGCGTGCACGCCGGGCTGGCCGAGCAGTCGGGCCAGGGTGCCTCGATCGCGTTCGCGCTGGCCCTGCTGGCGTCGGGGTTCGCGGCGTCCTCGGTCGGCACGCACGCCGGCCAGGTGGTGATGGCCGGGTTCCTGCAGAAGCACATCCCCGTGCTGCTGCGCCGCACCATCACCGTCGCGCCGGCCGTGGGCCTGCTGGTGTGGGGCGCGGACCCCACCACGGCACTGGTCTGGTCGCAGGTGGTGCTCAGCTTCGGCATCCCGTTCGCGCTGGTGCCGCTGGTGTGGCTCACGGCCCGCCGCTCGGTCATGGGCGCCTGGGTCAACCGTGCGACGACGACGGCCGCCGCCGTCCTGGTGGCGGTCGCGGTCACCGCGCTGAACGCCTGGCTCGTCGTCGACGTGTTGACCTGACCGCGGCGGGGCATTCCCTGCGGGTGTCCCAGCCGAGCCTGTTCGACGAGCTGGACGACGCCGAGGCCCGGGCCGCGGAGACCCCGGTGGAGAACCGGCTGCTGCAGGTGCGGCGGATCTACGCCGAACCCGCCGCCGCGGCGTCCCCGCGGGGCCGGCAGGTGCTCGCCCGCTTCCCGGCCGCCGAGGTGGTCGAGGTCGCCAGCCACTGGGGCGTGCCCGAGCTGCACGGCAACGCCGGCAACGTCGAGCGCTGGGTGCGGGTGAAGACCGAGACGCTGGTGCTCGGGGTGAAGAAGTCCATCGCCACCCGCGAGAACGGCCGATCGGCGAACTGGATCGCCCCGTCGGCGGCCAACGGCTGCGCGATGGCCTGCGCCTACTGCTACGTGCCCCGCCGCAAGGGCTACGCCAACCCGATCACCGTGTTCACCAACATCGAGCAGATCACCGCGCACCTGCGCCGGCACGTCGCGAAGCTGGGCCCGAAGCCCGAGCCCGACCAGTGCGACCCCGCGGCCTGGGTCTACGACGTCGGCGAGAACGGCGACTGCTCGGTCGACGCCGTGGTCAGCGACAACGTGGCCGACCTGGTGGCGCTGTTCGCCGAGCTGCCCACGGCCAAGGCGTCGTTCGCGACGAAGTGGGTCAACCGGCAGCTGCTGGACCTCGACCCGCGCGGGCGCACCCGCATCCGGTTCTCGGTCATGCCCGACGACGACGCCCGGTTGCTCGACGTGCGCACCAGCCGGGTGGCCGAGCGGATCGCTGCGGCCGACGACTTCGTCGCCGCCGGGTACGAGGTGCACCTCAACCTCTCACCCGTCGTGCTGCGGGAGGGCTGGGAGGCCGACTGGACGGCGCTGCTGCAGCAGCTGTCCGACGTCCTCGACCCCGCCACCCGCGCGCAGGCCGCCGCCGAGGTGATCATGCTGACCCACAACGAGGCGCTGCACGAGGTCAACCTGGGTTGGCACCCGCAGGCCGAGGCGGCGCTGTGGCGCCCGGACCTGCAGGAGGTCAAGACCTCGCAGAACGGCCAGCTCAACGTGCGCTACCGGGCCGACGTCAAGCGGGCGGCGGTGGCCCGGCTCCGGGGGCTGATCGCGCAGCACGCCCCCTGGTTGACGGTCCGGTACGCCTTCTAGGCGACGTCCCGGCGGTAGACCAGCAGGTCGGTGCCCGGGACCGGCGACCAGTCGCGCTCGGGCAGCCGGGTGAACCCCAGCCGCTCGTAGAGCCGGTGCGCGGCGGTCATGCGCGGGTCGGTCGACAGCACCATCGCGGTCTTGCCGGCGTCCGCCGCGCGCTGCAGGCAGGCTCGCACCAGGGCCTCGCCGATGCCCCGACCACGCACGGTCGTGTCCACGACGAGCATCCGGAACGCCGCCTCGTGCGGGCCCTCGGTCACCTCGCCGAACTCGCCGTCGAGCACCAGGGCCACGCTGCCGACGAGGGCGCCGTCGAGCCGGGCGACCAGCAGGTGCGACTGCGCGGCACGACCGGCGACGTCGGCCAGCTTCTCCTGGTACTCCGGCGGCGCCCACCCCTGCGACACGTAGGTCTGCACCGTGAGGTCGGCGATGGCGGGGAAGTCGGCGGGCTGCGCGGGTTCGACGACGAGGGTCACGCGGTGCGACGGTAGCCCGCGCTCCCCACCCGTCCCACACGCCCCAGATCGACGGCGCCGCCGGTGTGGCGAGCGGACCGGTCCGCCCGTCGTCCCTAGGTTCACGAGCACGCCACCGCAGGACCGGCCGCCGAAGCCCGGACCGACGCCCCGAGCCCACCGCCACCACCCGGAGTACACCGTGATCCGTCTGAAGAAGTCCCCCGCCGACGTCGCCGTCACCTTCGCCCTCGCCGAGGAGGCCATCACCGGCCCCGTCTCGGTCGTCGGCGACTTCAACGGCTGGACGCCGGGCACGCACACGCTGAAGAAGCGCAGCAACGGCACCCGCAGCATCGTCGTCAAGCTGCCCGTCGGCGAGCAGGTCCGCTTCCGCTACCTCGCCGACGGCGGCGTGTGGCTGGACGACCCGACCGCGCACGCGCACGACGAGCAGGGCTCGCTGCTCCACCTCTGAACGGGTACGACGAAGCCCCCACCGGGATCCGGTGGGGGCTTCGTCGTACCTCAGGCTGCTGCGGCGGCCTCGGTGGCCTGGCGGGCCCGGGTCGCCGAGATGCGCTGCGCGCGGTCGTAGACCCGGCGCACCTTGGGCCCACCGGTGGTGAGCTTGTAGAGCAGGGCGACCTGCTCGGGGGCGTTCTTGGCGGTGGTCGCGGCCATCCAGCCGTTGGGCAGCGAGAGCCGGAAGACCTTGTGCCACGCGCTCGCGACCTGCTTGGGCAGCGAGGCGGTGTGGTAGCGCAGGCCGTACTCGTCGAAGATCGCCTTCACCTTCGGCGCGATCTCGGCGTACCGGTTGCTGGGCAGGTCGGGGAACAGGTGGTGCTCGACCTGGTGCGACAGGTTGCCGGTCATGGTGTGCATGGCCTTCGAGCCCGAGATGTTGGCCGAGCCCAGCATCTGGCGCAGGTACCACTCACCGCGGGTCTCGCCCTCGATGGAGGTCTTCTCGTAGGTCTCGACGCCCTCGGGGAAGTGCCCGCACATGATCACCGAGTGCGACCACAGGTTGCGCACCAGGTTGGCGACGAAGTTGGCGGCCAGGGTCGGCACGAAGCTCGGGCCCGACAGCGCGGGGTGCACCAGGTAGTCCTTGGTGGCCTGCTTGCGGATCTTCTTCAGCACCTGCTTGGCGGCGGCCTTGAACTTCGGGTCGTTGCGCCGCTCCTTGGTCGCCAGGTTCTTGCCCAGCTCGAGGTCGTAGGCGGCGATGCCGTACTCGAAGAAGCAGGCGTTGACGAAGTTCCACAGCGGCTGCGCCAGGTACAGCGGGATCCACTTCTGGTCCTCGTCGACCCGCATGATCCCGTAGCCGAGGTCGTTGTCCTTGCCGATCACGTTGGTGTACGTGTGGTGCAGCTCGTTGTGCGAGTGCTTCCACTGCTCGGCGGGGCTGGCCATGTCCCACTCCCACGTCGTGGAGTGGATCTTCGGGTCGCGCATCCAGTCCCACTGGCCGTGCAGGATGTTGTGGCCGATCTCCATGTTCTCCAGGATCTTGGCCACGCTCAGGCCGGCCGTCCCGATGATCCAGGCCGGGGGGAACTTGCTCAGCAGCAGCACCGCGCGGCTGGCCAGCTCGAGCTTGCGCTGGACGTCGATGACCTTGCGGATGTAGGCCGCGTCGTCGGCGCCGCGGCTGTCGACGACCTCCTGGCGGATCGTGTCGAGCCGACGGCCGATCTCCTCGACGTCCTCGGCGGACAGGTGGGCGACCGGGTTGTCGGACTTCTTCTGCAGGGCGGTCATGTCGCTCTCCTCAGCTCGGGGAACAGGGGTCAGTGGTCGATGTCGCAGGCGCCGGCCGCGGCGCTGATGCAGGTCTGCACCAGCACGCCGTCGCCGGGGGCGGCGACGGTGAGCTCGCCGTTGCGGATGTCGCGGACGGCGCCCTCGCGCAGCGGGAGGACGCAGCCGTAGCAGATGCCCATGCGGCAACCGCTGGGCATGATCAGCCCGGCCTCCTCGGCGGCGTCCAGGATCGGCGTGGCGCCGTCGGACTCCACCGTCGTGCCGGTCTTGTTGTAGGTGACCGAGCCGCCCTCGCCGGTGACGAGGACCCGCGGACGGAACTGCTCGATGAGCAGCTGGTCGGCGATGCCCTCGGCGGCCCAGTGCTCCTCGAGCGCCTCGAGCAAACCGGCCGGGCCGCAGGCCCAGGTGGTGCGCTCGTGCAGGTCGGGCACGAGGTCGGCCAGCTCGGCGGGCTTGAGGAAGCCGTCGCGCTCGGTGTGCCGCTCGACCAGCCGCAGCCGACCGGAGGCGGCCATCGCCCGCAGCTCGGGGCCGAAGACGACGTCGTCGGCGGTGGGCGCGGAGTGCACCAGGACGGCGTCGGGCAGCTCGTCGAGGTGGTTGCGCAGCATGCCCATCACCGGCGTGATGCCGGAGCCGGCGGTGACGAAGAGCGCCTTCGCCGGCCGCTGCGCCGGGAGGGTGAACTCACCGGTGGCCTGGTCGAGCTGGACGACGGTGCCCGGCTGCAGCTCGCGGACGACGTGGGTGCTGACCTTGCCGTCGGGGATGGCCTTGACGCAGATGCTGATGGTGCCGTCGGTGGCCGCCCGGTCGGAGGTGACCGAGTAGGCCCGCCACTGCCGGACGCCGTCGACGTCGACCCCGATGCGGATGTACTGGCCGGGCACGTGCTCGCGCCAGCCACGACCGGGCTTGATCACCACGGTGACGGCGTCGGCGGTCTCGTGGCGCTTGGCCACGACCTTGCCGCGCAGGTCCGCGCCGCTGCGCAGGGGGATGAACAGGTCGAGGTAGTCGCGGGGCAGCAGCGGGGTGGTGGCGGCCTCCACGAGGCGCGTCACGCGGTCGCGCAGCCCGAGTCCGGTCGAGGTCATGGATCGATGATGTCCTACACAGGGGGGTGAACACCTGTGCCTCCGACGTGAATCGAGGAGTAGTTTTCACCCTCTGCGAACAACGATTCGGGGAACTCCCCGGTCAGCGAGGAGGTGCCGGTGCCCGAGACCCGCACGCTGTCCCCCACCGTGGCCCACGCGATCCGCCGCGAGCTGCCCCAGGTCGCCGAGGCCACGGTGGCCACCATCGTCGCCGAGGTGCCCGCGTACGCCGACGCCTACGCCGACGGCATGAGCGCCACCATCGAGAACGCGGTGCAGCTGGCGCTGGGCGGGTTCCTGGAGCTGGCCACCACCCGCGGCGCGGCGGCCGCCGACACCCCGATCCAGCCCGCGCTGGACGCCTCCTACCGGCTGGGCCGCGGCGAGGCCCGGGGTGGCCGGTCGATGGACGCCCTGCTGGCCGCCTTCCGGGTGGGCGCCCGGGTGGCCTTCCGCGGTCTGGCCGACCGGGCCGTGGCCGCCGGGTTGTCCGCGGCCCAGCTGGCCCGGTTCGCCGAGCTCGTCTTCGCCTACATCGACGCGCTCACCGCGGCCAGCGTCGCCGGGCACAGCGACGAGCGGCAGGCCAGCGGCCGGGTGCGCAGCCAGCTGCTGGAGAAGCTCGGGCTGCGGCTGCTGGCCGCCGCGCCGCACGACGAGCTGGTGGCCGCCGCCGAGCGGGCCGACTGGGCTCCCCCGCGCACGCTGACCGCTGTCCTGCTGCCGGCCTCCCGGGTGCGCGGGGCCCTGGCCCTGCTGGACGACCGCACGCTGCAACCCGGCGACGACGACGTCTCGGTGCTGCTGGTGCCCGACGCCGAGGGGCCCGCACGCGCTGCGCTGCTGCGGGCGCTGGAGGGCAAGGAGGCCGTCGTCGGCCCGCCCCGGCCGTGGACCGACGCCGCGGCCTCCCACCGCCGGGCCGTCCGGGTGCTGGAGCTGGACCCGACCGCACCCGGTCCGACGCCCGTGGACACCCAGCACCGGCTGTGCGAGCTGGTGCTGCACGCCGACGAGGACGCGCTCGCCGACCTGCGCGCCGCCGCGCTCGCCCCGCTCGACGAGCTGACCGGGGGTGCGCGCGAGAAGCTCACCGAGACCCTGCGGGCCTGGCTGCTGCACCACGGACGACGGGACGCCGTCGCCGCCGAGCTGTTCGTGCACCCGCAGACCGTGCGCTACCGCATGGGCCAGCTGCGCGAGCTGTACGGCGACCGCCTGGAGGACCCCCGCACCGTCCTGGAGCTGACCCTCGCCCTGGCCTGACCCTCGCCCTGGCCTGACCGTCACACCAGCGGGAGGCCGGTGACCACCCGGGCGGCGACGCGGCCGGCGCGGCGCCAGTCGACGGCCGCACCGCCGACCACCTCGAGCGCGGGGTGGTCGGCGGGCAGCTGGGCGTGGTGCACGGCGACCGCGCCCTCGGCGGTCACCCCGACGCCCACCGACAGCCGCGAGTCACGGGCCGCCGCGTGGGCCAGCTGCACCGCCCCGTACGCCGAGCCCGGCCGGCTGCGCAGCGGGACACCCTCCTCCTCCGCGCCGGCGGCCACCTCGCGCAGCACCTCCGCCGGCGCCCCGGGCTCGTGCTCCAGCACGAGCGCCGGCGGCTCGACCCGCTCCTGCCTCACCCGCTGCCCCGCTCGGGCGCAGCATCCTGGGCGTGGGCGGCGACGAGCCCCGAGGCGACCGCGTTGCGCGGGCCCTGGTCGCCCAGCACGTTGCCGGTGCCGCAGACGACGCCGTGCTCGGCGAGGGCGTCGGCCACCAGGTCGGGGATCTCGAAGTCCAGCGCCGAGCCACCGAGCAGCACGACGAACTCCAGCCGGCGCAGGTCGCCGTCGGGGGCGACCTGCCGCAGGGCCCGCAGCGTGTTGACCACGAACACCCGTCGCTTGGCCTCCCGGCGCACCCGCCGGACGGCGTCCAGGCCGTGCCGCGTGCCGATCGGCACCGGGCCCTCCGGGCCGAGCACCACCACCCGGGCGAACACGTGGGCCGGCAACGGCTGGTCGAAGAACTGCACGGTGCCGTCCTCGTGCCGCACGTGGAAGAAGCTCTCCACCTTCGCCAGCGGCCAGCGCTTGACCAGCTCGGCCACCTCGCGGTCGTCGAGGGCCAGCTCGCTGTCGACCAGCTTGGTGACCAGCTCCCCCGCCCCCGCCACGTGCACGGCGGTGCAGACGCCGTCGGCGGACAGCGAGGCCGCGTCGGTGGACCCGCCACCCAGGTCGACCACCACCACCGGTGCCCGGGTGCCCGGCGTCGTGAGCGCGCCGAGCACGGCCATCTCGCCCTCCACGCCGCCGATCACGGCCTCGGCGCCGAGCTCGGCGGCGACCTGCGAGGCCACGGCCTGCATGCGGCTGCGGCTGGTGCGCACCATCGCCGCCAACCCGACCGCGTTCTCCAGCGTGATCTCCCCGGCCAGCCCCCCGCGCACCTCGGCCGGCACGAAGGTGTCCACGGCCAGCACGTCGCGGATGGCGCAGTCGACCGCATCGCCCTCACCCGCGCCCTCCCCCGCGCCCTCCCCCGCGCCGTCGCCCATCGTGTCGGCCATCGTGTCGCGGACCGCGGCGAGCATGCCGCCCACGTGGGTGCCGGGCTCGCCGTGGGCGTCGCGCAACGGCTGCACCCGGGCCAGCGCGGCCATGATCGCCTCGGCGCCGGCGTCCACGTCGACCTTCGTCGTGCGCACCTCGCCGCGCAGCTCCAGCACGCCCACCGGGATCCGCCGGTCGGTCACGTCCCCCGCCGGGGTGCGGACGACGACCGCCGACCGGTTGCCGGTCAGCGCCCGGGCCACCGGGGACACCTGCCGGGTCTGGTCGGGGTCCAGCTCGAACACCGTCGCGATGCCGTAGGTGTTCGAGAGCGTGCGGATGGTGCGGCCCGGCGCGGCGACCTCCACCGCGGCGCGCATGCCCAGCGGCACCTTCTCCACCGCCGACACCTCGTCGACCACCGGGACCGGCCGCGCGAGCCGGTTGGTCACCAGCACCGCGTCGTCCCCGGCGAGGACGGCGGCGACCACCGGCACCCCGCGGGCGGCGGCGGCGTTCAGCGCCGCGGCGACGTCGTCGAAGTCCCAGCCCGGCGGGACGACGACGACCGCGGGCTCGGCGACCGGGTGCTCGGCGAGGTCGAGCACCGACACCGTGGTGCCGACGCCGAGGCCCTCGCCGCCCGGGGTGGCCGGGTTGTGCCCGATCATGGTGGACTCGGTGATCACGGTCTCGGTGATGGTCTCCATCGCCAGCCCGCTGATCACCGGGGTCGCCTCGTTGAGCAGCACCCGGTCCAGCTCGTCCGAGCGCCGTCCGGCGGCGGCCAGCACCCGACCCACCGCGGTCAGCGCGCCCCGGGTGGAGGCCGGGGTGCCCTTCACCCCGGTGGTCCGGGTCAGCGCGGTGCCCAGGTGGGTCACCGCGCCGCCCGGGCCGACCAGGGCCAGGCACGCCTCGGTGGTGGAGTTGCCGATGTCGACGCCGACGACGAGCCGGTCGCTCACCGGGAGATGGTCACCTCGAGCTCGACCGGGCCGGCGTCGGCCCGGATGCACTCGAACTCCTTGAGGTGCAGCAGCGCGGCCTTGGCCTGCCAGCGGGGGCGGGCCATCTGGTCGTTGCGCGTGGGCACCGGCTGCGGCGACTGGCCCTTCGCGTACTGCGCGGCGTTGGACCCGATCGCGCGGAACACCGGGGCGTCCAGCAGCGGCGACTGCGGGAAGAGCTCGAGGTTCGACAGCCGGGGCAGGTCCTTCTGGTGGATCATCGCCGTCCCGCGCGAGAGCAGCCCGACCGAGACGCCGGAGCCCGACAGCCGGGCGGCGATGTGGGACACCGCGGCCAGGTCCGCCGTGCCCCAGACCCGGACCACGCGCACCCCCACGCCCTGCTCCTCGATGCCGGCCATCAGCTGGCGCAGCACCTCGGCGTGCGGCACGCCCACGATGGTCTGGGTGAACGGGTCGCCGAAGGCCGGGGACACCGCGATGACCACCTCGTCGGGCCGGGTGCCGCGGGTGGCGGGGCCGGTCTCGCGCAGGGTGAGCGTGCGCTCGGCGGGGGCGTCCAGGGTCGTCATCTCAGTCCACCTCGGTCTCGGGGTCGGTGGCGGAGGTGACGTGCCGGAGCTTCTTGAGCTCCTCCCACCGCTCACCCTGCAGCCGGTAGCCGGTGCCCGGGCCGGCGTAGTCGTTGGCGTCGTTGATCGCCGACAGCGGCGTGAAGTCCGCCGTCAGCACCGCGGCGGTCTGCAGCAGGTCCCCCGACACCCGCTGCCGCAGCACGGTGAGCAGGTTCTCGGCCACGTCGTGGAAGCCGGTGGCCTCCAGCCCGCGCACCAGGTCCAGCCCGGTCACCCCGCGGTCCATGACCTGCTGGGCGCCGGTGAGGTCGGCCAGCACGTCGCGGAACGGGTAGTCGTTGGAGCTGTTGGCGTACGTGGCCGCCTCGACCTCCTCGTCGGTGATCCGGGGCAGCTCGAGGTGCTCGAACAGCGCCTGGAGCACCCGCGCCGCCTTGGCCCGCACCGCGAGGACCTCGGGCTCCCGCACGTGCCGCAGGCCGCCGTCCACCTGCAGGTCGCGCTGGATGGTGTTCCAGTCGTCGTAGTCGTCGGTGTCGAAGTTCGAGCCGGCGAACATGTTGTCGGAGTTGGGGACGGCGGAGTACCCCGAGCAGACGAAGTCGGTGCCGGGCAGCAGCTGGGGCAGCATCCGGGCGGTGCGGCGCATCGCCGAGTGGGAGAAGGACTGGTCGTTCCCCGACGCGCACTCCAGGTCCATCATCGAGGCGACCAGGTTCTCCGCGGCGACCGCACGGATCCCGCCGGGGACCGCGCCCGGGACGCCGATGCAGCTGATCGACCCGTTCTGCAGGCCCTGCACGCCGGCGCCCTTGGCCATGAGGATGCAGCGGATCTCGAGGTAGAGCATCGAGCGGCCCTCGGCGTTGCCCATCTGCACCTCGGACCCGGTGCCCGAGGTGAAGCGCATCTTGATGCCGCGCGAGGCGTAGGCCGAGGCCAGGAACGTCTTGGACCACGGGGTGTCGTCGCCGTCGACGAACACCGACTCGGTGCCGTAGATCGAGATGGTCTCGGCGTAGGCGGTGATGCCGCGCATGCCCAGCTCGAGCTCGGTGGCCTCCTCCAGCGCGCACTGGGTGAGCACTCCCCCACGCCCGACCTGGCCGCCGACCTGCAGCGCGATCGCGACCAGCGGGGCGTACCGGACGACACCGAGGGTGGTCTCCAGTTCGGCGAACCCGCGCAGCGCGCCCTCGGCGGCGTCCACGGCGACCTGCAGCGGGTTGTCCCGGGCGCTGGTGGAGTGCGCCTGGTTGGCCGGGGTGCGGCGGGCCCGCATCTTCTGCATCCCCTGCATGATCTCGACGACGTTCATCAGCTTGACGACGTCGAGCACCTTCGCCGGGGTGAGCCCGCGGGTCACCGCGATGACCTCGGCGCGGGAGACCCCGGGGTCGATGAGCATTCGGGCGATCTGCACCGAGGGCAGCGCCATGGAGGCCTCGGTGGTGGCCACGTCGATCGCGTGGTCGGCGATGAAGCTGTCCATGAAGTCGAAGTCGGCCCGGGCCCGGCCGTCGAGCTCGGTGATCACGCCGTCCGCGACGCGCACGCTCGGCTGCGGGTCGAAGTCGCTCTCCATCGCGACCAGGCCCTTCTCGGGCCACTCCTCGACGAACCCGTCGAGGTTGACCGGGCGCGCCTCCAGGGCCTCGGTGCGCAGCGAGCGCCGCGCCTGCTCGGTCGGCCGCGGTGCGACGGCGGTCATGACGGGCTCCCGGGGGTGGTCTCGTCGGCGGCGACGGCAGGGGTGACGGCGTCCGGGCTGGTGGCGGCGGTCGCGGCGTCCTCGGGCTCGTCGTCGGCCAGCAGCCGGCGGCGGCCGTAGACCTCGGCGGCCTCGCGCACCAGGGCGGCCGACACCGGCGCCGAGTACGTCGACTCCAGCCGGTCGGCCATCGCGGTGAGCTGCGCGGCCGTCGACGCCCGCGGGCGCAGCGCGTTGTACATGCTCAGCACCTCGGCGTCGGGGATCGCGGTCATCTCCGCGGCTCGCCGGAAGTTCGCCGCCAGCTGCGGGCGGCCGCTGGCGTCGGCCAGCTGGGCCTGCAGCTCGAGGGTCTCGGGGGCGATCCGGAGGTCCTCGGCGGTGAGCTCGCCGGAGACGACGGCGTCCATGGTCAGGGCGGTGACCGGCTTGCCCGTGGGGGTGCGCAGCAGCTCGGGCCGGTTGGTCGACAGCGGGTAGTCCGCGACGGTCAGCGTGGGTGGTGCGGGGGTGCTCATGCGGGGTGCTCCTGGGGTCGACGACGTCCTGGGGGCGGTTCCGGTGGGTGCTCCGCGCGACTGTGACAGCCGACACGTTCCGCGTTCGTTGCCTCGTCCCGGGGGCTGGTCTGCACGCCGCGCAGGGGTTCTCATGTGCCGCATGAGCGCATCACTGAGCCACGCCGACGCCCGCGTCGTCCTCGACGCCGGCATCGCCCACGCCACCGAGATCGGCCAGCCGATGAACGTGGCCGTCGTCGACGCCGGCGGTCACCTGGTCGCCTTCGCCCGGATGGACGGCGCCATCCGGGCCAGCATCGACATCGCCACCCGCAAGGCCGTCACCTCGGTGCTGATGGAGCTGCCGACCGCCGCCCTCATGCCGCTGGTGCAGCCCGGGGCGGAGCTGTACGGGCTGGAGCAGACCGCCGGCGGCATGGTGGCCTTCGGCGGCGGCATCCCGCTGACCCGCGACGGCGTGCTGGTCGGGGCGGTAGGCGTGAGCGCCGGGTCGGTGGAACAGGACGTGTCGGTGGCCGAGGCGGCCGTCGCGGCACTGCCGGGCTGACCCGCCGCCGGGCCGGTCCGCGGTCGGGCTGACCCGCCGCCGAGCCGGTCCGCGGTCGGGCTGACCCGCCACCGGGCCGACACGCCGAGGTACCGCAACCGGGTCGAACCCTTGCCCGGGCACCCCGCGCCGCCGATGATCCAGGGGGCGCGAGGTGACCGGCGCCACGTCGAGGGCGGGAGCGACCGTGGTGGCACGGCGGGTGCAGCAGCCCGGGCGACGACCCGAGCCGGACACCGGCACCGATCCGGCCGGGCACGCCCGGGTGCTGACCGGGGTCTTCGACGCCGTCCTCTCCGGGGACGAGCGGGGGCCCGCGCCGCGACCGGTGGTGTCGGCGTCCTGGCGGCGCAGCCTGGCCGCGCACGTGGACCCCGAGCACCGCACACCGCCGGTGGTCTACGCCGAGGACGAGCTGGCCGGCGTGCGCGAGGCGCACCCGCTGGCCGAGGTGCTCCCGCTGCTGCGCGGCACCCTGGCCAGCATCGCCGACGAGGCCATGCACGTGATGCTGGTGACCGACGCCGGCGGCAACGTGCTCTGGCGCGACGGCGCGGCCAAGCTGCTGGTCCAGGCCGACCGGGTCGGGCTGTTCCCGGGCACCAACTGGAGCGAGGCCGCGATCGGCACCAACGCCATGGGCACCACGCTGGCCGTCGACGCCCCGGTGCAGATCCACTCCGCCGAGCACCTGGTACGCACGTACCACTCCTGGACCTGCGTCGCCGCACCCGTGCACGACCCGGACACCGGGGCCATCCTCGGTGCGGTCGACGTCAGCGGCCCGCTGCACACCGTCCACCCGGCGCTGGTGCAGCTGGTCGCCGCGACCGCGCAGCTGGCCGAGCACCACCTGCGGGTGCAGCTGGCGATCGCCGACGAGCGGTTGCGGATGGAGAACATGGGCCACCTCGCCCGGCTGGGGCCCTCGGCCGGTGCGCTGGTGACCCGGTCGGGCCGGTTGCTGGCCGGTCAGCCCTTCGGGTGGTGGCCCGACCGGGTGCCCGTGGGGTCGGAGAAGGTGGTGCTCCACGACGGCACCGAGGTGGTCGCCGAGCAGCTGCCCGACGGGTGGCTGCTCCGGGCGCCCGCCCGCCCGGCCCGGCCCGCCCCGGCGCCGGCGCTGGTGCTGCGCTTCCTGGGCGGCGCGGTGCCGCGGGCCCGGCTGGAGGACCGTCCGCTGCCGCTGACGCTGCGGCCCGCCGAGCTGCTCACCGCGCTCGCCGTGCACCCCGACGGCCTGACCGGCGAGCAGCTGGCGCTGCTGCTGCACGGCGAGACCGGCAACCAGACCACGGTGCGCGGCGAGGTGCACCGGCTGCGCCAGCTGGTCGGCGCCGACCTGCTGCGCACCCGGCCCTACCGGTTGGCCGCCACCGTCGACAGCGACGTCGTCACCGCCCGCCGTGCGCTGGGCGAGGGCCGGGTCGCCGATGCGCTCACCGCCTCCACCGGGCTGCTGCTGCCCCGCTCGGAGGCACCGTTCATCCGCGACCTGCGCGACGAGCTGGCCGGCGGGCTGCGCCGGGCGGTGCTGGCCACCGGCGACGTCGACCTGCTGCACCGGCTCGCCGACGGCGTGGGCGCCGAGGACCTCACCGTGCACGACCGCCTGCTGGACCTGCTGGCGGACGACGACCCGCGCCGGGGCCCCGTGCAGGTGCGGCGGGACCGGCTGCTCGCCTAGCGCCCCTCGGGCAGCCGGGCCACCAGCAGGATGTGGGTGTCGGGCCACTCGAGCTGCTCGCCGGTGCCCGGGTCGAGCAGCTCGGCGACCGGGGACAGCACGTTCTCGACCAGCCACTCGTTGCGCCACGGGCCCGAGCGCGGGTCGACCTCGAACCCGGCGGCGGTGACCAACCGGGTCCAGGCGTCGCCGTCCAGGGCGCAGAACCGCTCGTGGGTCTCGCTGAGCCAGTTGTCGGTGTAGCTGCGCTTGGTGAGGAACTCCATCGCGTCGGCCAGGGACAGCAGCACGTCGTCGCCGTCGACCTCGTACTCGTACGGGACGCCCGCGCCGCGGCGGAAGTCCACGGCGAACTGGTCGAACCTGGCCCGGGTGGACAGGCCCTCCAGGTGGGCCTGCGGGTCGGGCAGCGCCGCGAGGTCGACCGGGCCGGCGGGTCGTGCGCCGTCGTCCGTCCGGAGCCGGAGGCGGACCAGCCGGTCGCCGCCGGCCGGGCCGCAGACGTCGGAGTTGATCCAGACCCCTCCGGGCGCGGTCTGCGCCGCGATCTGCTCGGCCAGCCGCTCGAGCGAGGGCACGCCGTCGCCGTAGCTGAGGATCTCGTGGGTCAGCGCGAAGGTGGTCGTGGTGTCGACCGTGCCGGGCGGGAAGACCGGACCGTTGAGCACGTTGGCCTGCACGAAGAAGGTGTTGGGGTTCGCGGCGAACGCACCCTGGGCCTTGCGGTGCTCGCACTCGTCGTACAGGTGCCGCGCCACCTCGACGCCGAACAGGTCGGACTCGTGCAGGGCGGGCTCCGCCGCGGCCAGCTCGAGCATCGCACCGGTGGCGCAGCCGACGTCCACGATGCGACCGGGTCGCACCCACGGTCGGGCCTGGTCCCACTTGCGCTGCGCGGCGGCCTCGAACGCGGCGATGTAGGAGCGGTACTCGCGGGTGGCGGTCAGCCCGCCCTCGTCGCCGACGACCGGGTCGGCGCTGATCGTGACCACCGCGTCGGCCAGCCCGTACCGGTCCAGCACCGAGACCGTCGCCGGGTGGGCCAGCTCGCGCCAGGTGTCGTCGCCGGCGACCAGCATGCCGAGCACGTCCCAGGGCCGGGCCGGGTCACCCGCGTGCCCGGCCTCGACCGGGACGACGCGGAAGCCCAGGGCGCGGTACATCGCGGTGACCGCCGCGGTGGAGCAGGCGACGACGGTGTCCTCGGGCGTCGGCGTGCGCAGCCCGCCGGTCTCGTGGGCGACCGTCTTGACGGTCAGCTCGGCGAAACGGTCGGTGGGGGCGACGTCGACGACGCCGACCACCAGGCTCTCGATGCCCTCGGTGAGCGCGAACCGCTCGATCGCCGCTTCCCGCCGGGCGGCGGGCACCGGGTTGCGCCGGGTGCCGCGGTGGTTGGCCGACGTCACCGCCCAGACGACGACGGCGTCCTGCGCCACCGCGACCGGCTCGCCCGCGGTGTCGACGACCTCGCCGGCGAGCAGCGCGTGCAGGTACTCGGCCTGGAACCGCGTGAGCACGTGGTGGCGACCGGGCAGCAGGACGGTGCGGAAGGGCTGGTTCACGAGTTGGATGGTGCCGTGCTCCGGGTGCAGAACTTCACGGTGTCCAGCGACGGCTACGGGTCCGGCGAGGGCCAGAGCCTCGAACGCCCCTTCGGGACGGCGGACCCGGGCGAGCTGATGGCGTGGGCGTTCTCCACCGCCTCGTTCGCCGGCCCGTCGACCGGGGAGGACACCCGGGGCGTCGACGACCTGTTCACCCGGTCCTACGCGCACGGCATCGGTGCCGAGATCATGGGCGCCAACAAGTTCTCCCCGCACCGCGGGCCGTGGACCGACCTGTCCTGGCAGGGGTGGTGGGGCGACGAGCCGCCGTTCCGCACGCCGGTGTTCGTGTGGACCCACCACCTGCGGCCCTCGTTCACCCTCGGAGAGACGACGTTCCACTTCGTGTCCGGGACGCCGGCCGAGGTGCTGGCGCAGGCCACGGAGGCGGCCGGGGGGCTCGACGTCCGGCTGGGCGGGGGTGCCGCGTCGGTGCGGGCGTTCCTGGACGCCGGCCTGGTCGACACCCTGCACGTGGCGGTCGCCCCCGTGGTGATCGGGGGCGGCTCGCGGTTGTGGACCTCGCCCGACGAGCTCGACGACCGCTACCACCACGAGCAGGTGGCCAGTCCCGCCGGCCGTGCGGTGCACCACCTCTACTGGCGCCGCTGACCGTCAGGCCCTGTGGTCGACGACCACGTGCCACAGCGCCGAGCGGCCGGTCAGCAGAACCTCCCCGCCGGTCACGGTCAAGGGCGCAGGCCGCAGAGGGGGCCCTGATCGGGCTTCGGAGTGAGGTCGGGTGAGGGTCGCAGCGAGCAGCCAGGAATGTCGTACCCCTCCCCTAGCGTGCAGGTCATGGAGACGAGGGCGCGGCTGGGGGTGGCCCTGCAGGTCGCCGTCGTCACCCCGCCCCCGCCTTCGTCGGCCGAGGTGCTCGACCGCCCGCAGCGGCTGTGCGACGTCCTCGCCCCGCGCATGCTCGACGACGTCGCCTGCGCCGGTGAGCTGCAGCGAATCACCGACCTGCGGGCCCGGCTCGACGCCTACGAGGTCGGCGTGGTGGCTCGGCTGGCCGACCTCCGCCCCGAGCTGTGGGAGCACGGTGACCTTCCCGGCGGCCCGGTCGACGGCTGGTCACCGGTGCGCGAATTCCCCGGGCTGAGCGAGTTCTTCGTCGACGAAGTGGCGGCCGTGCTCAACCTGTCGCGCACTCGGGCGCACACCGTCGCGAACACCGCGCTCGTCCTGGTGCATCAGCTGCCCTCGACCTGGCACGCCCTGGCTGACGGCCGCATCGACCTGCCCCGCGCCCGCGCACTGGTTGCCGTGCTCGGCTGGCAGCAGCCCGAGGTCGACGCCGAGGTCATCTCCGCCGTGGAGGCCGAGGCGCTGGCCTGGGCGATCTCCGGGGAGGGCCCGTACCGGCTGCAGAACCGCACGGCCGCGCTCCTGCTGGAGCACGACGCAGCCGCCGCCGACCGTGCGCGGAAGCAGGCCCAGCGCGATGCCGACGTGCAGGTCCGTGGCCGGCGAGACGGGCTGGCCGACCTCGTCGTGACCCTCGACCCGGCGGTGGCGACCGCCTGCCGCGACGCCACCGACCGCTACGCACGGATGTGGAAGTCCGACGGCGACGACCGGCCGATCGGTCAGCTGCGCACCCTCGTCGCCGCCGACCTCCTGCTGCGCGCCTGGGACACGACCCGCCCGCCGGTGACCGCGCACGTCACCATCCACGCGCCGTTGCCGTCCCTCACGCCACCGCGGCCGACTGCCGACATCCCGGCCCCGCCGGCCCGGACAGCGTCGGGGCCGCGGCCCGACGACGGGCAGTCCAGAGCGGGCGTCCCACAACGTCACGGCACGGTCGGCGGGCACCCCGTCACGGCGGCGCACCTACGCCAACTGCTGCGGCAGTGGTCCGACACCGATCTGGACGACCTGCACGCCCCCGACGGCGGCTCCCTGGACGTGGCGCTCACCGACCCCGGCACGGGTCGACTCCGCGCCGTCGTCACCGAGGTCGAGCTCCGCCGAGCAGCAGCACGCGGCTGCCCGCAGCACCCCACCACACGCGCCCGCGCGACCGGCTCGACGTGTGGGTGCCCCGTGCTCGACGCGCCCTCGGCCACCGACGCCTACCGGCCGACCGCTGCCCAGCGCCGGTTCATCGCCGCCCGCGACCGCGGGTGCCGGCACCCGGGCTGCTCCCGACCCGCGATCTGGACCGACGCCGACCACGTCGTCGCCCACGACCGCGGCGGCGGGACCGACTGCGGCAACCTGTGCACCCTCTGCCGCCGGCACCACCGGCTCAAGACCCTCGCCCCCGGTTGGCGCTTCGCGATGTCACCGGACGGGGTGCTGTCGGTGACCACGCCGTCCGGCGTCACCCGCACCACCCGACCGCCCGGCATGGGCCACGACATCGACCACCTCGTCCTGGCCCCCGCCGGGCTGCTCACCCGCGATGACCCCGCTCCGGTGCACGGCTCCCTGCCGACCGCGGACGGTGATCCGGCAGCGGTCGCCCACCCATGGGCGCCGGACCACCACGGAACCGGTGACGACGAGGCCGATCAGGAGGACGACGACCCTCCCCCGTTCTGACGGGCCGCCGTGGATCGGCCCGCGGACGGGGCGAGGCGCACGAGGTGCTCGACCGACACCTGCCGGACACCGCAGCCGGCAGCGAGCCGTCGCGACGGGAGGTCGTGCTCGACCGTGCGGTGCCGCGCGCACTCCGACCGCCCGTCGCAGCACCTCGCGCTCCAGCTCCGACGCGCTACACGGCCGCGAGCAGCTGGGCTGACCAGCACGCTGAACTCCGGGCACGGCGAGGTGGTCGTCGTCGACCGGATGCAGGTCCCAGGGCATCGCCACCGCACCTTCCTACCGACAAAACGGTGGCCGGGGTGCGGGTCCGGCGCCACAGTGCTCGCATGACTGCACCCGCCCGGTTCAAGGACCTCTGCCTCGACGCCCGCGACCACCAGGCCCTGGCCGACTGGTGGTGCGCCGCGATGGGCTACGCCCGCCGCGACGAGCTCGAACCGGCCGACGACGGCTGGGTCCGCCCGCGCAGCTGGCCGGTGCCGATCGTCGACCCCGCCGGGCACGGTCCGCTGATCTGGGTCGTCCCGGTCACCGAGCCCAAGGTGGGGAAGAACCGCATGCACCACGACGTCGTCGGCGACACCGCCCGCCTGGTCGAGCTGGGGGCCACCGTCGTCCGGGCCAAGGACGTCCCGGCGGACGGCGAGGAGCTGGACCCCGACACCGGTGTGATCGAGTGGGACGTCCTCGCCGACCCCGAGGGCAACGAGTTCTGCTGCTTCGCCCCCGCGGAGGCCGTGCCCGACGCCTGAGCGTGCGAGCATCGCCGACGTGGTCGACGGGGGCAGGGAGCGGTTGCCCCGCGAGGTCCGCGTGCTGGCCGTGGTCGCCTTCGTGGTGGCCCTCGGGTTCGGCATCGTCGCCCCGGCCATCCCGGTCTACGTGCGGGCGTTCGGCGTGGGCACGACCGCCGTGGGCCTGGCGGTCAGCTCGTTCGCCTTCTTCCGGTTCGTCTCCGCCTTCGGCGGGGGCGCGCTGGTGGAGCGGTTCGGCGAGCGCCTGGTGCTCACCGCGGGGCTCACCGTCGTCGCGGTCACCACCGGCGCGGCCGGCTTGGTGGGCAATTTCCCGCTGTTCCTGGCCCTGCGGTCGGCCGGCGGGGTCGGCAGCGCGATGTTCACCGTCGCCGCGCTCTCGCTGCTGCTGCGGGTCGCCCCTCCCGAGCACCGCGGTCGGTCGGCGGCGACGTTCCAGGGCGGGTTCATCCTCGGCGGGATCGCCGGCCCGGCCGCCGGCGGACTGCTCGCCGCGCTGTCCCCGCGGTTGCCGTTCCTGCTCTACGCGGGCTTCCTGCTGCTGGCCGGCGCGGTCGCCCTGGCCCTGCTGCGCCAGCCGCAGCGCGCCGGCGCCGACGCACCCGACACGCCGCCGGCCGCACCACCGCTCCCGCTCGCCGCGGCCGTGCGCAGCCGGGCCTACGTCGCGGCCCTGGTGGTCAACTTCGGCGTCGGCTGGATGCTGTTCGGCGTCCGCAACTCGCTCGTGCCGCTCTACGTCACCGAGGACCTCGGCCGCACCGTCGCCTGGGCCGGTGCCGGGCTGCTGGTGGGTTCGGTGGCCCAGGCCGTCGGCCTGCTGCGGTCGGGCCGCATGGTGGACGGCTGGGGACGGCGCCCCTCGCTCGTCCTGGGCTCGGCACTGGCCACCGGATCGGTCGCTCTGCTGGCCGGCCCGCCCTCGACCGCGGTGTTCCTGGTGTCGATGGCGGTCTTCGGGCTCGGCGCCTCGCTGCTGGCCAGCGCACCGGCCGCGCTGGTGGCCGACGTCAGCCCGGCCCGCGGCGGTCGGGTGGTCGCGGTCTTCCAGATGGCCTCGGACCTCGGCGGCATCCTCGGCCCGCTCGCCGCGGGCGCGCTGACCGACGCCGTGGACTACCAGCTCGCCTTCGGGGTCACCGCCGCCGTGCTCGCCGCCGGTCTGGTCGCCGCCCTGGCCCTCCCCCGCCGCTGACGGCCTCCCCGTCGTCGACCTCGCAGAACGGCAACGCCGCCACGCCGCGGCACAGCGCGCCGTCGTTGCGGATCTGCATGATCAACTCTGCGCGGCGGTGGGCCAGCCCTCAGCGGCCGGGGATGCGCAGGTCGTACTGGTGGATCTTGCGGTAGAGGGTGGCGCGGGAGATGCCCAGGTCGGCGGCGGCCTGGACGGCGGTCGCGCCGGGGGCGGTGAGGCAGCGCAGGATCTCGTCGCGCTCGAGCTGCTCGAGCCGGGTCAGCGGGCGGCTGCCGGCCGACAGCACCTCGGGCCGCAGGTGCGCGAGGTCGACGACGTCGGTGCGGCCGGCCGCCTCGCGCACCACCGACCGCAGCTCGCGCACGTTCTCCGGCCAGCTGTACCCGGCCAGCGCGCGCAGCGCCCGCGGGGTGAACTGCACGTCGCGGCGCCGGTGCTCGCGGGCGAACGAGCGCGCCAGCAGCTCGACGTCCTCGGGCCGGTGCCGCAGCGGCGGGACCTCGACCACGGCCTCGGCCAGCGCACCCAGCCGCTCGGGCAGCGCCTCGAACGACGCCGCGGTGAGCACCAGCGGCGGCACACCACCGCGCGGCACCGCGGCGACGAGCTGGTCGGCCGCCCAGGCCGGCAGGGCGTCGGCACCGGCCACCACCACGCAGGTGTCGGGCGCTCTGAGCTCGGGGACCCAGAGCGCCAGCCACGCCTCCACCTCGTCGCTGGCCGGTGGGCGGGCGACCAGCACGCGCTCGCGCCGGGCCACGGCCTGCCGGGCCAGCGCCGCGACCGCCGTCTTGCCCGTGCCCGGTTCGCCCACGACGGTCAGCAACCGCCCCGCCCGGACAGCGGAGCGCGCCTCCTCGACCGCGTGCGACCACACCCGCGACACCAGCGCCTCGGTGCCGGCCAGCCGGTCGGTGACCACGTGGAAGACCTCGCCCCGCGGCAGCGCCCGGGCCACCTGGCCGCCGCCGCGGGCGTGCATCAGCGCGGCGGTGTTGCCGGCCGCCGACTGGGCCAGCGCGAGCAGCAGGTCGGAGGACTCCTCGGTCCAGGTGGTCATGTTGATCGTGCCGGTGAGGTCGCCCGACCGGGGGTCGAGCACGGGGACGGCGGCGCAGGTGTAGCGCCGCAGCGGGGCGACGAAGTGCTCGCCCGAGCGCACGAGCGACGGCGAGCGGTCGGCCAGGGCCAGGGCCAGCCCGTTCGTGCCCGCCGTCCGTTCGCCGAAGTAGAACCCCGGCGCCAGGTGCACCCGGTCCAGCGACCGGTTCATGTCGGCGTCGACCGACCAGCGGGCGAGCACCAGGCCCTCGTGGTCGGTCATCATCAACCCGACCGGCTCGGTGCCCAGCGTGTCGTGCAGTGCACCGAGCACCTCGGCCGCGCAGCGGTAGAACAGCGATCCCGTGTCCACCGACCCGGTGAAGACCGGCTCCACGGCCTCCGGCGACACGCCGTACTGCTCGCTGCGCACCCACGACGCACGCACCCGTGGTCGGACGGCGTCCAGCTCGTGGTCCACGCGCACCCCCGGTGAGTCGCCCCCAACCTACCCCCGGCGTGACCCCCGTCTCAAAGTGAGACAGCCGGGCCCATCGCGACGTGCGCATGCCGCCCTAGCGTCGGCCGGGAGTGATGCAGCTCCCACCGGCGGGGGCCGCGCACGCCCGAGGAGGACCCGTGTACAGCAAGGACGGCAACGACTACTTCGTCGTGGACGCGCACATCGCACTGTGGGACGCCCGCCCCGAGAACCAGCTGAACATCCACGGCAAGCAGTTCATCGACTGCTTCTACGACTACCACCGCAACCTGTCGCCGGAGTCCGAGGTCTGGGACTACGAGCAGTACCTGTACCAGGGCGGCGAGAAGCTGATGGCCGACGTCTTCGCCGACGGCATCGTCGACCACGCGGTCTTCCAGCCGGCCCGCCTCGGCGAGTTCTACGAGAACGGGTTCGGCCAGACCGAGGAGGCCTTCGCCCTCGCCCAGGCCCACCCGGACAAGCTGACCTACAACCACTACTGGGACCCGCGGGACGGCGAGAACGGCCTGGACAAGCTGCGGGAGAACGCCGAGCGGTTCCAGCTCAAGGGCGTGAAGCTCTACACCGCCGACTGGCACGGCGACAGCCGCGGCTGGAAGCTCAACGACCCGATGGCCTACCGCTACTTCGAGGTCTGCCGCGAGCTCGGCATCAGGAACATCCACATCCACAAGGGCCCGACCATCCGCCCGCTGGACCGCGACGCCTTCGACGTCGCCGACGTAGACCACGTGGCCACCGACTTCACCGACCTGAACTTCATCGTCGAGCACGTCGGCCTGCCGCGCCTGGAGGACTTCTGCTGGATCGCCACCCAGGAGCCCAACGTCTACGGCGGCCTGGCCGTGGCCATCCCCTTCATCCACTCCCGGCCGCGCTACTTCGCCCAGATCATGGGTGAGCTCCTCTACTGGATCGGCGAGGACCGCATCCTGTTCTCCAGCGACTACGCGCTGTGGACGCCGAAGTGGCTGGTCGAGAAGTTCGTGGACTTCCAGATCCCCGAGGACATGACCGAGTACGCACCCATCACCACCGACCAGAAGCGCAAGGTCCTGGGCCTCAACGCCGCGAAGCTCTACGACATCCCGGTGCCCGCGAACCTCCAGGTCGCCGAGGCCGACGCGACCGAGACCGGCCCGCGCGACCCCGACGCCGCCGACAAGAACCTGGCGATGGCATGACGGCCGTCCTGCCGCGCATCGACGAGACCGCCGTCCGGGACGCCCTGGGCTCCGTGATCGACCCCGAGCTGGACGAGGCCATCACCGACCTCGGCTTCGTCCGCTCGGTGCAGGTCAGCGGGGCCGACGTCGAGGTGCACCTGCGGCTGCCCACCTCGTTCTGCGCGCCCAACTTCGCCTGGCTCATGGTCAGCGACGCCCGGGACGCCGTCCGCGCCGTCCCGGGCACCGGCCGGGTCGTCATCGAGCTCGACGACCACCACGACTCCGACCTCATCAACCGCGGCCTGGCCGCCGACGCCGACTACCGCGGCACGTTCGGCCACGAGGCCGAGGACTCCCTCGACGAGCTGCGGGCCACGTTCCACCGCAAGGCGCACACGGCCGCGATGGAGCGTGCGCTCACCTCATGGGTGCGGGCCGACCCGAGCCGCACGGAGGACGGCGTCGCCGCCGTCCGGCTGTGCGACCTGCCCGCCGGTCGCGAGACCGAGTCGCTGCTGTCCCGCCGGGCCGCGCTCGGGCTCCCGCTCGGACCGACCTCGCCGGTGCTGCTCGGACCCGACGGCACCCCGCCCGCCCCCGAGCAGGTCGCCCTGACCTTCCGCAAGGCCCGGTCGGTGCGCGTCTCCGTCGACGGCAACGCGCACTTCTGCCGCGGCCTGCTCACCACCCGCTACCCCGGCTCGGAGACCGACCAGGTCTTCCGCCCGTCCATCGACTCCGCACTCCCCCTGGAGGTCCTGAAGTGAAGGCCGTCCGCGTCACCGGCTACCACCAGAAGCTCGAGCTCACCGACCTCGACAAGCCGGAGGTGACCGGCCCGCACGACGTCGTCGTCAAGATCGGCGGCGCCGGCGTCTGCCGCACCGACCTGCACATCCTCGAGGGCCAGTGGGCCGAGAAGAGCCAGGTGCAGCTGCCGTACACGATCGGCCACGAGAACGCCGGCTGGGTCGACGCGGTCGGCTCGGCGGTCACCAACGTCGCCGTGGGCGACAAGGTGATCCTGCACCCGCTCATCACCTGCGGGCTGTGCCGCGCCTGCCGCTTCGGCGACGACGTGCACTGCGAGGTCTCGGCGTTCCCCGGCATCGACACCGACGGGGGCTACGCCGAGTACCTCAAGACCTCGGCCCGCAGCTGCGTGAAGATCGACGACTCCCTCGAGCCGGCGGACGTCGCGGCGCTGGCCGACGCGGGCCTCACCGCCTACCATGCGGTGGCCAAGGCGGCCCGCCGCCTGCACCCGGGGGACCGGCTGGTGATGATCGGCTCCGGCGGGCTGGGCCACATCGGCATACAGGTGGCCAAGGCCCTCACCCCGGCCGAGCTCATCGTGATCGACCGCAACCCCGACGCGCTCAAGCTCGCCGAGTCGATCGGTGCCGACCGCGGCGTGCTGGCCGACGGCAGCCAGGTCGAGCAGGTGCTGGAGCTCACCGGCGGCCACGGCGCCGAGGTGGTCGTGGACTTCGTCGGCGAGAACGGCTCCACCAAGGAGGGCCTGGCGATGACCCGCCGGGCCGGCGACTACTCGGTGGTCGGCTACGGCGAGAACGTCGACGTCCCGACCATCGACCTGGTCTCCACCGAGGTCAACGTGATCGGCAACCTGGTCGGCTCCTACAACGACCTGGTCGAGCTCATGGCGCTCGCCGCCGCGGGTCGGGTCACCCTGCACACCCAGAAGTACGCGCTGGAGGACTTCCAGAGCGCCGTCGAGGACCTGGACAACGGCCGCGTCCGCGGCCGCGCCATCCTCATCCCGTAGGGGTCCCCGGGGAGACGGTCCGCACGGTGCCGGCGCGGAACAGTGCGCCGGCACCGTCGGCCGCGAGCGGCGCCGACAGGTGGTGGCCCTGGGCGGCGTCGCACGCGTCGGCCGCCAGACGGTCGAGCACCTCGGCCTCCTCGACGCCCCCGGCCACCACGGTCAGGCCGCTGGCGTGCGCGGCGGCCACGACGAGCGCGACCACGCGCTGGTCGGCCGGGTCGGCCGACAACAGGCTCGGGGCGACCTTGAGGGCGTCGACCGGCAGGTGCCGCAGGGCCCCGATCGACGTCCGCGCGATCCCGAAGTCGTCGAGGGCGATCCCCACGCCGAGCGTGCGCAGGTCGGACAACCGGCCCAGGAGGGACGGCGCCTCGACCACGGCGGCCTCGCCGACCTCCAGCACCAGGGCCCGGGCCGGCAGCCCGGCGTCGACGAGCGCCTCGAGCACCAGGTCGGTCACCCGCGGGTCGCCGAGGAAGCGGGCGGACACGTCGACCGAGACGGTCGGGCCGTCCTCGTCGAGCGCGAGCCCCGCCTCGGACCGCCAGGCCGCCAGCTGCGCCGTGGCGGTGCGCAGCACCCACCTGTCCAGCTCGCAGACCAGGTCGGACTGCTCGGCCACCGGCACGAAGGCCTCCGGGGTCAGCTCGCCGAGGCCCGGGCGGGCCCAGCGCGGCGTCGCCCCGAAGCCCCGCAGAGCACCGGTCAGCACGTCGAGCACGGGTTGGTAGAGGACGTGCAGCTGGCCCTCGGCCAGGCCGTGGCGCAGGCCCTCCTCGACGTCGCGGCGCTCGTCGATGTGGGCGCGCAGGCCGTCGTCGAAGACCTCGACGCGTCCGCGGCCGGCGTGCTTGGCGCGGTACACGGCCGCGTCGGCCCGGGCGAGCAGCTCGTCGCCGTCCACCTCGCCGTCCTGGGCCAGGGCGACCCCGACGCTCGCCCCGACGGAGACCTGGCGTGGCCCGCTGGTCGTGGCCACCACGACGGGGCGGGACGCCGTGCGCACCAGCCGCTCGCCCAGCCGCACCAGCTCGGCGACGTCGGTGACCGCCTCGACGAGCACGACGAACTCGTCGCCGCCCAACCGGCAGACGGTGTCGCCGGCCCGCGCCACTCGACGCATGCGGCTGGCCACGGTGCGCAGCACCGCGTCACCGGCGGCGTGGCCGGCCCGGTCGTTGACGCCCTTGAACCCGTCGAGGTCGACGAAGAGCAGCCCGGTGGCGGTCCCGGCGCGGCGGGCCCGGTGCAGTGCTGCGGTGGTCAACCGCAGTGCTTGGGCGCGGTTGGGCAGGTCGGTGAGCGGGTCGTGCGCGGCCTCGTGGCTCAGTGCGAGCTGCAGCCGGTCACGGGTGCGGAAGGCGTCGACGAGGCGCTCGACCGAGTCGTGCAGCACCTCGCCCAGCGGACCGGGCACCGGTTCGGCGAGCACGGGGGCCCCGAGGTCCCCCCGGGCGACGGCCCCGGCCTGGGACTGGATGCGGCGCAGCGACGCCACGGTCGCGCCGAGGGCCAGGCCCACCGAGCGCACCTCCCGCGGCCCGCCTGCGCCGACGTCGACGAGCCGCCCGCGGCCGATCTCGTCGGCCTGCTCGGCCAGCCCCCGCAGCGAGCGGGTGACCTGCCGGCCGACCAGCCACAGCAGGAGGACGGTGCCGACGAAGGCGCCGAGCCCGACGAGCACGGTGCGGTCGCGCTCGGCGTCCGCGGCCGCGCCGTCGACGGCTGCGGAGGCCGCGGCGACCTCCACGGCGCGGCCCAGCACGTCGGTCGTCTCCTCGGTGACGACGCCGGCCGCGCTCACGAGGCTGCGCAGCTGGGTCAGCGTCGGCACGACCGGTCCCTGGGTGGTCGCGGTGGTCAGCAGCGAGTCCACCTGGACGGCGCTCGGCGTGCCGGCCAGCCCGAGCGCGCGGGTCCGCAGGTCGGCGTCGGCCAACGAGGCCATCGCCTCGCGGGCGACCATCACCGCGGCGTGGCTGCGCAGCCACTGCCACCGGCGGGTCGGCTCGTCCGGGCCCGTCGCGTCCAGCAGCCACCCGAGGTAGTCCACGACGTCGGGGTTCAGGCGCGCGGCGAGGTCGGCCACCACCCGCACGTCGCGGATGGCGGCCACCGTCGCGGTGCTGCCGGCCGAGCTCGCCGCAGCCACCACGACGGTGTCCTGCTGCGCGTGCAGCAGGGCGGCCACGGCCGCCCAGCTCTGCCGCAGACCCGGCAGGTCCAGGGCCCCGCCGCCGTCCACCCGCGCACGCAGCTCGCGGACGGCGGCCTGCGCCGTGCGGGCGGTGTCCGCCGGGTCCGCGAGCTCGACCGAGCGCTGCAGCTCCAGGTCGGTCTCGGCCCGCACCCGGTCCCGCGACTGGTCCACCAGGTCCGCGGCGACGGCGGCGAAGGCCGGCGTGATGCCCAGCCGGCCGACGGCATCCGGGTTGTTCAGGGCGGCCTGGACGACGACCACCAGCAGTTCCTGGTCCACCGCCGCCGAGGCCCGGGCCAGCTGGCCGAAGGCCCGCACCTGCTCGGCGGCCGAGGCCGACGCCGACGCCTCGGCCTGGGCCCGGCTGCCGAGCACGACGGCGAACGTGGCCACGGTGCTCAACGGCACGAGCACCAGCACGACCAGCAGCGCCCAGAGCGGGATGCCCCGTCTGGTCCGGTCAGGCTGCCGGTGGAGTGGCCGCACCCCGAGGTTCTCGTCGGGTGCCCACCCGGGCTTGAGCGGGGGCACCGCCCATCACCCGGGTGGGGGAACGCGGGTCAGGCGTCGGCGACCAGCGGGGCGACCTCGGTGCCCAGCAGCTCGATGCCCCGCAGCAGGTCGGCGTGCGCCAGCCGGGGGTTGGTCATCTGCATCGAGAGCCGGTCGACCCCACCGAGCTGGTCGGCGATGCGGCGGATCTTCTCGGCGACGGTCTCCGGCGAACCCATGAAGAAGGCGCCGTCGGGGCCGGAGGTGGCGTCGAACTGGGCGCGGGTGGGCTGCCGGAACCCGCGCTCACGGCTGATCTTGGTGAACATCTCGTGCCAGCCGGGGTAGATGGTGTCGGCGGCGGCCTCGGTGCTCTCGGCGACGTAGCCGAAGACGTGCAGCCCGACCTGCAGCTTCTCCGGGGCGTGCCCGGCCTGGGCGCCGGCGCGGCGGTAGAGGTCGACCAGCGGGGCGAACTGGCGCGGCTCGCCACCGATGATCGCGATCATCAGGGGCAGGCCGAGCAGGCCGGCCCGGGCGAAGGACTCAGGACTGCCGCCGACGCCGACCCAGATGGGCAGCTGCTCCTGCGCCGGACGCGGGTAGACGCCCTGACCGCTCAGGGCGGGGCGGTGCCGGCCGGACCAGGTGACCTGCTCGGAGTCGCGGATCTGCAGCAACAGCTCGAGCTTCTCGGTGAACAGCGAGTCGTAGTCCGACAGGGAGAGGCCGAACAGCGGGAACGCCTCGGTGAACGAGCCGCGGCCGACGACGAGGTCGGTGCGGCCGCCCGAGAGGAGGTCGAGCGTGGCGAACTGCTGGAACACCCGCACCGGGTCGGCGGCCGACAGCACGGTGACGGCGCTGCCCAGCCGGATGCGCTCGGTGCGTGCGGCGGCCGCGGCCAGGATGATCGCCGGGGCGGAGTCGTAGTACTCGGGCCGGTGGTGCTCGCCGATGCCGAAGGAGTACAGGCCCACCCGGTCGGCGAGCTCGATCTCCTCGAGCAGGTCGGCCATCCGCTGCTGCGGGCCGACGGCCTCGCCGGTGGTCGGGTCGGTCACTGCCGCGACGAAGCTGTCGATGCCGATGTGCATGGCCGCCATGTTAGTCAAACGTTCAACCGTTCCGCCAGCACCTCGGCCAGGTGGCGTCCGCGCACCCCCGCGAGCTGGTCGAGCTGGGTGCGGCAGGAGAAGCCGTCGGCCAGCACCGCGGCGCCCGGCCCGGCCGCGCGCACGGCCGGCAGCAGCGCGGTCTCGGCCACCGCGACCGACACCGCGTGGTGGCCGGCCTCCGCCCCGAAGTTCCCGGCCAGCCCGCAGCACCCGCCCACGGCGGTGACGTCGGCCCCCGCACCGGCCAGCAGGGCACGGTCGGCGTCCCACCCGAGCACGGCGTGCTGGTGGCAGTGCGGCTGGGCGACGCCGCGCACCCCGGTGAGGTCCGGCGGGGTCCAGCCGCGGGCGGTGAGCAGCTCGGCCAGCGTGTGCGTGGCCGCCGCCACCCGCTCGGCCGCCGGTCCGGGCACCAGCTCGCGGGCGTCGCCGCGCAGCACGGCCGTGCACGAGGGCTCCAACGACACCACGGGCACCCCCCGGTCGAGCGCGGCCACCGTCGCCGCGAGCCGGGCGCGGGCGGTGTCCAGCTGCCCGGTGGAGATCCAGGTCAGCCCGCAGCAGGTCGGGTCGGGCAGCCGCACCGCGTACCCGGCGTCGGCCAGCACCGCCACGGCGGCCCGGCCGACCTCGGGGGCGAAGTGGTCGGTGAAGGTGTCGACGAACAGCAGCACCGGGTCGCCGTCCCCCGCGGGCTGCCGGGCGTGCCAGGCGCGGAAGGTCTCCGGCGCGAAGCGGGGCAGGGCGCGGTCGCGGTCGATCCCGCCGGCGGCCCGGGTCAGCGCGGCGCCGGCCGCCGTCCCCAGCACGGCGTTGACCAACCGCGGCGCTCGGGAGGCCCAGCGGGCAGTGGTCGGCAGCCAGCCGAGCGACCAGTGCGTGCGCGGCCGCCACCAGCGGCGGTACCGGGCGTGCAGCACCTCGGCCTTGTAGGTCGCCATGTCGACCCCGGTGGGGCAGTCGACCGCGCACCCCTTGCAGGCCAGGCAGAGGTCGAGGGAGTCCAGCACCTCGGGCGCGCCCAGCCCGCCGACGAGCTCGCCGTTCGCGGCCTCCTGCAGCACCCGGGCCCGGGCCCGGGTGGAGTCGCGCTCGTCACCCGTGGCCAGGAAGGAGGGGCACATGACCCCGCCCGTGGCCGTGGCGTCGGCGCGGCAGCGGCCCACCCCGGTGCAGCGGTGCGCGGCCACCGCGAGGTCCCCGCCGTCCTCGGCCAGGGCGAAGGCCCGGGCGCGCAGGGGGTGGGCCCGCGGCAGGCGCAGGGTGGCGTCGAGCGGTTCGGGGTCGACGAGCACGCCGGGGTTGAGCAGCCCGGCGGGGTCGAAGGCGTGCTTGACCGCGGCGAAGGCGGCCAGCAGCTCGGGGCCGTACATGCGGGGCAGCAGCTCGCTGCGGGCCCGGCCGTCCCCGTGCTCGCCGCTGATCGACCCGCCGTACCCGGCGACCAGGTCGGCCGCGGCCTCGACGAACTCCCGCAGCACGTGCGGCCGGTCGGCCAGCGGGAAGTCGATGCGCGAGTGCACGCACCCGTCGCCGAAGTGCCCGTACACCAGCGCGTCGAGCCCGTGCGCGTCGAGCAGGGCCCGGACGTCGCGCAGGTAGTCGCCCAGGTGCTCGGGCGGGACGGCGGCGTCCTCCCACCCGGGCCACGCCGGGGCGCCGGCCGGGGTGCGCCCACCGAGTCCGGCGCCGTCCTCGCGGATGCGCCACAGCCGCAGCGCATCGGGTCCGGTGACGACGAGCGAGTCCAGCGCGCCGGCGTCGGTCGCCAGCCGGCGGGCGGCGTCCCGCGCCGCGCGGTCGGAGTCGCCGGCGACCTCGACGAACAGCCAGCCCTCGCCGCGCGGCAGGTCGGGCACCGCCTGCGGGCCGCGCCGCCGGCGCACGACGTCGACCAGCCGGGCGTCCATCCCCTCGACCGCGCGCGGGGCGTGCGGCAGCAGGGCCGGGACGGCGTCGGCGGCCGCCGGCATGTCCGGGTAGCCCAGGACGACCAGCGCCGTGGCCGCAGGCACCTCGGCCAGCGACACGGTGGCCTCCAGCAGGACCGCGAGGGTGCCCTCGGACCCGGCCAGGAAGCGGCCCACGTGCCGGCCGTTCTCGGGCAGCAGGTGCTCCAGCGAGTAGCCCGACACCTGTCGACGGAAGCGGCCCGACCCGGTGCGGATCGCGGCGAGGTTCGCGTCCACCACCGGCCACAGGTCGACCGGGCCCGCGGCACCCGGCCCGGCGGTGAGCACGTCGCCCCCGGCGGTGGCCACCCGCAGCGACACGACGGTGTCGGCGGCCCGGCCGGCGCTCATGGCGTGCGCGCCGCAGGCGTTGTTGCCGATCGTGCCGCCGATTGTGGCCCGCGAGTGGGTGGAGGGGTCGGGTCCGTAGGCCAGCCCGTGCGGCGCGCCGGCGTCGGTGATCCGGTCGAGCACGACCCCGGGCTGGACGACGGCCGTGCCGGCGGCGGGGTCGAGCTCGAGGATGCGGGTGAGGTGGCGGGAGGTGTCCAGCACCAGCCCGGGGCCGATCGCGTTGCCGGCGATGGACGTCCCGCCGCCGCGCATCGTCAGCGGCACCCCCAGCTCGCGGCAGACGGCGAGGGCGGCGAGCACCTCGTCGGCGTCGCGCGGGTGCGCCACGGCAGCCGGGACCACCCGGTGGTTGGAGGCGTCGGAGCTGTACTCGGCCCGCCGCCGGGTGCCGTCGTCGACCTCGGCGAGCCCGGCGGCGCGGAGGCGGGCGGTCAGGTCGCTGGGCACCGCCCGAGTGTGCCCCGCGGGTGGTGCGTCGCGGGTACCGTCCCGCCCATGGGGGCTCGACGGGGATCCCTCGCCGTGGTGGCGGGGCTGCTGGTGGGGGCGCTGGCCTGGCCCGGGGCCGCCGCCGCGTCGGACGGCGTCGGGCACGACGTCTCCTACCCCCAGTGCGGGCAGGAGCTCCCGGCCGACTCGGCGTTCGGCATCGTGGGGGTCAACGGCGGGGTGGCCACCACCGTGAACCCCTGCCTGGCCGACCAGCTCGCGTGGGCCGCCGCGCTGCCGGGCTCCCCCGGGCTGCAGGTCTACGTCAACACCGCCAACCCCGGTCAGCTCGACCCCCGGCCGCCCACCTGGCCCAGCAGCGGCGAGAGCCCCTACGGCGCGTGCGCGGGCGACCCGGGGCCGGCGTGCTCCTGGGTCTACGGCCGCACCCGCGCCGCCGTGGACATCCACGCCTTCCTGCTGCCCGCCGCGGCCCGGGCCGGGGTCGCCGTCGTCCCCGCCGACCTGGTGTGGTGGCTGGACGTCGAGACCATGAACACCTGGCAGACGGGGTCCGCCGCAGCGCGCGCGAACAACCGGGTGACGCTGGAGGGCATGGTCTCCTACCTGGCCGAGACCGGGGCGCGGGTCGGGCTGTACTCCACCGACCGGCAGTGGGGCGAGATCGTCGGCTGGGTGCCGTCGGGCTCGCCGCTGCACGAGCTGGACAGCTGGCTGGCCGGTGCGCTCGACCCGGTGGGCGCCGCCGAGCTGTGCGGGCTGCCCCCGCTGACCGGTGGCGGGTCCGTCGTGCTCGCGCAGTTCGTGACCGAGCTCGACGACGTCCCGCTGGACCACGACCTGCCCTGCTGAGCCAGACTGCCCCTCGTGGACTCCGGTGCGGTGCGGTTCGGGTTGGTCGGCTACGGGTTCGGCGGGAGGTGGTTCCACGCCCCGCTGCTCGCCGCGGCCCCGTCCGTCGACTTCCTGGGGGTCGTGACGACGTCGCCGGAGCGGCGCACGCTCGTGGCTGCCGACCAACCCTCGGCAGCGTGCTTCGACTCGCTGGAGGCCCTGGTGGACGCCGGGGCCGAGGCGGTGGCGATCTCCACCCCGGCCGACACGCACTCGGCGCTCACCGACCGGGCGATCGACCTCGGGCTCGCCGTCGTCTGCGACAAGCCGTTCGCGATGGACGCCGACGCGGCGCAGGCATCGGTGGAGAAGGCCGAGGCGGCCGGGCTGCCGCTGTCGCCGTACCAGAACCGGCGCTGGGACTCGGACTTCCTGACGCTGCGACGGCTGGTCGACGACGGCTCGCTCGGGTCCGTGCGGGTCCTCGAGTCCCGGTTCGAGCGGATGGCCGACGGCGACGGACCCGGCGCGGCCGGTGGCGGCACGCTGCGCGACTTCGGCAGCCACCTGGTGGACCAGGCGCTGGTGCTGCTCGGGCCGGTGAGCTCGGTGTTCGCGCGCTGGTCGCTGCGGTCCACCGGGCTGGACGACGACGTGCTGGTGGTGCTCGACCACGCCGGCGGGGCGCGGTCGGTGCTGGGCGGGAGCTGGCGGTCGGGTGCGCCGGGGCCCCGGTTCCGCGTCACCGGGTCGGCGGGCAGCTACGTGGTGGGCACCGAGGTGCTCGAGAACGGCATGGGCGCGATGGACGGTCAGGAGTTCGCGCTGCTGGCCGGGGAGTCGCCGGCGTCCCCGACGTGGGGCACCGAACCGGCGTCGGCGTGGGGGCGGCTGCAGCGGGGGGCGTCGGCCACCGTGGTGGAGTCCGAGCGCGGCCGCTGGGACACCTTCTACCCGGCGTTCGCGGCCGCCGTCCGGGGCACCGGCCCGGTGCCGGTCGACCCGCGCGACGCGGTCGCGACCGCCCGGGTGCTCGACGCTGCCCGACGCAGCGCCACGACCGGCGAGGTCGTGTCGCTGTGAGCCTCACCGAGGTCGACCGCCGGCACCTGAGCCGCTGCGTCGAGCTGGCCGAGGAGGCCCTGGACGCCGGCGACGAACCCTTCGGGTCGCTGCTGGTGGCCGCCGACGGCACGGTGCTGGCCGAGGACCGCAACCGCATCGCCGGCGGCGACTCGACCCGGCACCCGGAGGTCGAGCTGGCCCGCTGGGCGGCCTCGCACGTGCCCGCTGCCGAGCGCCCCTCCGCCACCGTCTACACCTCGGGCGAGCACTGCCCGATGTGCTCGGCCGCGCACGCCTGGGTGGGGCTGGGCCGCATCGTCTACGCCAGCTCGTCGGCCCAGCTGGCCGGGTGGCTGGCCGAGCTGGGCGTGGCCCCGGGCCCGGTGGCGACGCTCCCGGTGCAGGCCGTGGCACCCGGCGTCCCGGTCGACGGTCCCGACGACGAGCTGTCGGCCCGGGTCCGCGAGCTGCACGTCCGCCTGCACCGCCGCTGACCCTGCCGCACCGCAGGGGTCGACCGGAGGTGGTGCGATGCCGTTGACTCCGCGCATGGGGAGACGGGACGGCGCAGCGCGGTCGCTGTGGCGCGAGCTGCTGCCGACGGCCTTCCTGCTCACCGGTGACCAGGTCGCTGCGCAGCACCTGGTCGTCCGCGCCCTCTCCCGCGGCCGGCCCCCGACCGACCACGACACCGGTGTCGTCGCCCTGGTCCGGGTGCACCGCCGCCGCTGGTCGTCCGCCTGTGCCGGTCGCATCACCGGCGAGCTGCCCGCCCCCTGGTGGGCCGCTCCAGCCGACCTCGCAGACGCCCGCGACCTCGCGACCCGCCTCGACGCCCTCGACCGCGACGAGCGCACCGCCGTCGTCCTGCGCGGTCACGAGCAGTGGGACCCCGAGCGCACCACCGCCCTGCTCCCCCACGTCGACCTCGACCCCCTCCTCCAGCGGCTGCCCGCCGACCTGCCCCGGCGACTCGACGTCCTCGCCGGGCTCTGCGGCACCGCCGCCCTGCACGACGACGCGGTGGTCGGCGCCGTGCGGGCCACCTCGGCCCGGCGCGCCCGCCGGACGGTCCTCGGTGCCGTGGGGGTCGCCGCGGTCGTGGCAGCCGGCGTCTGGATGCCGTCCCCGGCGGAGCAGCCGACGGCCGAGCCCACCACCGGTCGGCCCGTGGCCGCCCGCCCGGACCCGGGAGGGGCGCTCGCCGCGGCACCTCGTGGCCCGCTCGCCGGCGACCCCGACCTGCTCGCCGCCGTCCGTGCGCGGTTGGTCGCCGACGGCGGACCCGGCGAGGGCCTGCGCCTGCTGTACGGCGACGACGTCCTGGGTGTCCGCGTGCTGCTCGTCGCCGGGCCCGACGGGGTGCAGTACTGGCTGACCGGGCCGGACGGGGCCTCCCCCGCCGACCTCGACGTCACGGGCTTCGGCTCCGGCGTGCTCGACGAGACCGCGATGGCCGTGACCGTGCCCGGGGCCGACGGCGCCGTCCGACTGGTCGTGGTCGCCGAGGAGGGCACCGACCTCGGGGCCCGCACCGGCGTCGACGTCGACCCCTCGACCGGGCTGGTCTCGCAGGGGTGGGTCGACCTGCCGACCACCGACGGGGTCGCCGCGGCCGTCCTCGACCGCACCTGGCAGCGCGGGCTCCGGGTCCTCGCCGACGGCCCCGACGACGCCCCCGTCGAGCTGTGGCCCGTCCCGACCGGCGAGCCGAGCTGGTCCCTCGCCGACGCGGGGCCGGGGGCGGCGAGCCGGTCGGGCAACCTCACCGCCTCGACCTACGCCTACGAGCGGGCGCTGGCCACCATCGCCGACGCCACCGGGTGGGCGCCGGACCGGCTGCAGGTCTCGGTGCTCGGGGCCACCGACGTGCCGACCCCCTCGGGCGGGAGCGACGAGGTGGTGGCCGTCGCCGCGGTGCTGCCCGACGGCGCCGTGGTGACCACCACCGGGTCCGGCTACGTGCGCAAGACGGCGGGGGGCTTCACGTCGTCGTGGAACGACTGCGGCGGGAGCGCCTACCCGGCCGGGACCGACCCCGCCCGGGTCGTCGTGGCCGCCACCTGCCTGGTCCCCGGCTCGGACGGCGGGGGGTTCGACCGCACCACCGTGGTCTTCGCCCCACCCGGGGTCGACGTCGAGCTGCGGACCGTGGACGGGGCACCCGTCGAGGTCGAGCTCGACGCAGGTGCCGGGTGGAGCACCTACGTCGGGGCGCAGGACCTGGCCACCGCCACGGCGGACGGTGCCACGTACCCGGTGGCCGGCCCAGCGGCGGACGCGCTCGCCTACTGAGCCGGCACCGGGTGGGTCAGAGCGGCTCGACCGCGTCGGCCTGCGGGCCCTTCTCGCCGGGGCTGGCGGTGAACTGCACCCGCTGACCCTCCTCGAGGTCGCGGAAGCCACCGCGGTCGGCGATGGCCGAGAAGTGCACGAACACGTCGGCGCTGCCGTCGTCGGGGGCGATGAAGCCGAAGCCCTTCTCGCCGTGGAACCACTTCACGGTGCCGCCCTGCCCGCCCTCGATCGGCACCGGCACCGCCCGGGCCTCGCTGCGCGAGCGCTCTCGCGGGGTGGACCGACCGGGGTCGCGCCGCGCCTCGCGGCGGGCCGGGTCGCGGCGCGGCGGCGGACCGGCGGAGTCCAGCGGCCGGACGACGTCGGCCTGCGGACCTCGGTCGCCCGTGCTGGCGGCGAACTCGACGCGCTGGCCCTCCTCGAGGTCGCCGTAGCCGCCGTCGTCCTCGATCGCCGAGAAGTGCACGAACACGTCGCGCGAGCCGTCGTCGGGCTCGACGAACCCGAAGCCCTTGTCGGCGTTGAAGAAGCGCACGGTGCCCTGCTGCAGACCCGAGCCGCGGCCACCGCCGGCACCGCCCGGGAGCGGCTGCACGTGGGTGGCCTGCCAGCCCCGGTCGCCCTGGGTGGCCTCGAACTCGACCCGCTGGCCCTCGGCGAGGTCGCGGTAGCCGCCGTCGTCGACGATCGCGGAGAAGTGCACGAAGACGTCGTCACCGCCGTCGTCGGGGGTGATGAACCCGAAGCCCTTGTCGCCGTTGAAGAACCGCACGGTGGCCTGCGGCAGGCCGGAGCCGGCGTCGTACCCGCCGCCACCGCCACCGCCGCCTGCCAGCGGCTCGACGTGGGTGGCGGACAGGCCGCGCTCGCCCTCGGTGGCCTCGAACAGCACCCGCTGGCCCTCGTCGAGGCTGCGGTAGCCGCCGTCGTCGACGATCGCGGAGAAGTGCACGAAGACGTCGTCGCCACCGGCGTCGGGGGTGATGAACCCGAAGCCCTTGTCGCCGTTGAAGAACCGCACGGTGCCCTCGGCGCCGCCGCCGGACGAGCGCGGGGCCTCACGACGCGGCGCCTCGCGACGGGGTGCGCGCTCCTCGCGCCGGGGCCCACGGTCGTCGCGCCGGACCTCCCGCGACTGCGAGCGGTCGACCTGCACCGGCGGACCGCCCAGCGGGCTCACCCGGTCGGCCTGCAGGCCGCGCTGACCCGGGCTGGCCTCGTACTCGACGCGCGCGCCCTCGTCGAGGCTGCGGAACCCACCGGTGTCCTCGATGGCCGAGAAGTGCACGAAGACGTCCTCACCACCGTCGTCGGGCCCGATGAAACCGAACCCCTTCTCGGCGTTGAACCACTTCACGAACCCCTGCGGCATGCCCTGCTCCTGCACTCGACTGCACTGCGAAACCTGTGTGTGTACCCGACCAGCGTCCCATCCGGCACGGTCACCCCTCCGCAGGGTGCACCGGCCGGGGTGCCAGCACCAGGCAGAGCGCCCCGATGGCGGCCAGCAACCAGAGGCTGATGAACCGGTAGACCACGACGGCCGGGACCGCCTGGGCGGCCGGGAGGCCCGCGGCGACCAGGGCGGAGGCGACCGCCGCCTCGACCACCCCGATGCCCCCCGGCGTGAGCCGGGTGGAGGAGACCAGGGCGCCGGCGGCGAAGGCCAGCGCGGCTCCCCGCAGGGAGAGCTCGGCACCGACGGCGTGCACCGCGAACAGCAGGCACAGCGCGTCGAGCACCCAGTTCGCCAGCGCCAGCAGACCGGCCGCCACCGCGTTGCGCGCCCCCGGGCGGATCGACCCTAGCGAGGTGAGGGCGTCGTCGACGGCCGGGCCCACGACGGCCGGGCGCAGCACGCGGAACCAGCGCGACAGCGGCGCCAGCACGGTCATGAGCAGCTTGACGACGAGGTTCTTGGCCTCGGCGCTGCGGGTGACCGCGAGCAGCGTGAGCACGGGGACGACGGCGGCCACCGACGCCAGCGACGCGACCACCGCGCCCACCGTGCTGCCCGTCGCCGCCGAGCTCACCGCCACGACCGCGGCCAGGGCCACCGTCGAGCAGACCCCCGACACGGCGAGGGTCCAGCTCACCAGGACGGCGTTGTTGCCCAGGTCGCGCATGCGCCGGAAGCCGTAGGCCACGCTCGCCGCCGACCCCGCCAGCGGAAGGCCGACGGCGATCGCGTTGCCGCCGTACACGGTGGCGGTGAGGCTGCCCTGCGGCGCGACCCCGCCGCCCGACCGCAGCAGCAGCTGCTGCTGCCACACCAGGCACTGCATCGACAGCAGCTGGACGGCGACCGCCGCCAGCGCCCAGCGGGGGTCGGTGGACGCGATCGTGGCGAACCAGCCCAGGACCGACTGCCGGAACACCACCACGGCCACCACGGCACCGACCGCGAGGAGCACGCCCAGCACCGGGCGCCACCAGCGGGCCACCGGACCGCGCCCGGACCCGGGACCGTCGTCCTGCCCGCTGTCGGGAGTGCCGGCCGGGAGACCCTCCGGGGCACCCTCGGCCGCCGGGCCACCCGGCCGTTCCAGGTCCGGGCCGCCCGGGTGCACCGGATCGGGGCCGTCGGTCATCACCGCAGACCGTAGCGACACCGCGCCCCCGCGGTCGGCCTGCTGACCCGTGGGGGTGAGAGGTGACCGGGCTGGTCGTCCCGTCGTCACCGGGAGATCATCCGCCGTCCACCACCCGCCCGCCCGGCGGACCCGCCGTCCACCCGACCGCGCACGCCGCCGCGCGCGGCAGCCGCGACCGGTCCTGTCGGTGGGGCCCCGTAGCGTGGGACCCATGAGCCGCACGCACCCCGAGCTGAAGACCCCGCCGCCCCTCCCGGAGGGGGGCCTGCGGATCGTCGCGCTCGGCGGTCTCGGCGAGATCGGCCGCAACATGACCGTCTTCGAGCACGAGGGCAAGCTGCTGGTCGTCGACTGCGGCGTGCTGTTCCCCGAGGAGCACCAGCCCGGCGTCGACGTCATCCTCCCCGACTTCACGTCCATCCGTGACCGCATGGACGACATCGAGGCCATCGTCCTCACCCACGGCCACGAGGACCACATCGGCGGCGTGCCCTACCTGCTGCGCGAGCGGCGCGACATCCCGCTGGTGGGCTCCAAGCTCACCCTGGCCTTCATCTCGGCCAAGCTCGAGGAGCACCGGATCAAGCCGGTGCTGCGCGAGGTCGCCGAGGGCGACCGCGTGCCCTTCGGCCCCTTCGAGACCGAGTTCCTCGCGGTCAACCACTCGATCCCCGACGCGCTGGCCGTCGCCATCCGCACCGCGGCCGGCATCGTGCTGCACACCGGCGACTTCAAGATGGACCAGTTCCCCCTCGACCAGCGGATCACCGACCTGCGCGGCTTCGCCCGGTTGGGCGAGGAGGGCGTCGACCTCTTCCTCACCGACTCCACCAACGCCGAGGTCCCCGGCTTCACCCTCAGCGAGGGCGACCTGGTGCCGGCCATCGAGACGGTGTTCCGCACCGCCCCGAAGCGGGTCATCGTCTCCAGCTTCGCCAGCCACGTGCACCGCATCCAGCAGGTGCTCAACGCCGCGCACGCGCACGGCCGCAAGGTGGCCTTCGTGGGCCGCTCGATGGTGCGCAACATGGGCATCGCCCGCGAGCTGGGCTACCTCGACGTCCCCCAGGGCCTGGTCGTCGACCTCAAGCAGATGGACAAGCTGCCCCCCGACCAGGTGTGCGTGATCTGCACCGGGTCGCAGGGCGAGCCGATGGCCGCCCTGTCGCGCATGGCCAACCGCGACCACGTCATCCGCATCTCCGAGGGCGACACGGTCCTCATGGCCAGCTCGCTCATCCCGGGCAACGAGAACGCGATCTACCGCATCATCAACGAGCTCACCCGCTGGGGCGCGAACGTCGTGCACAAGGGCAACGCCAAGGTGCACGTGTCCGGGCACGCCAGCGCCGGCGAGCTCGTCTACTGCTACAACATCGTCAAGCCGCGCAACGTCATGCCGGTGCACGGCGAGTGGCGGCACCTGAAGGCCAACGGCGAGCTGGCCATCAAGACCGGCGTGCACCCGCGCGGCGTCGTCCTCGCCGAGGACGGCAACGTCGTCGACCTGGTCAACGGCAAGGTCCGCATCACCGGCAAGGTCAGCGCCGGCAACGTCTACGTCGACGGGGCCACCGTGGGCGGTGCGACCGAGGCCTCGCTGAAGGACCGGCGCAACCTGGCCGAGGAGGGCGTCATCACGGTGGTCGCCATCGTCGACGCCGACACCGGCCTGCTGGCCGAGCCGCCGGACTTCCTGGCCCGCGGCTTCGTGCACGACGAGGGCACCTTCGACGGCGTGGTCCCGCTGATCGAGAAGGCGCTCGCCAAGGCGGCCGAGGAGGGCGTGGGCGGCGCGCTGCAGCTCGAGCAGCTCATCACCCGCGCGGTCGCGCAGTGGGCGCACCGCAACGGCCGCCGCAGCCCGATGATCATCCCCGTCGTCATCGACGCCTAGCGACGTGCTGGAACGGCCCCCTCGCAGGGGCCCACGGCGCGCGGAGCGCGTCGTGGGGGGCGAGGGGGTCCTTCAGGCTGCGCGGCCGTACCAGGAGTCGAGCAGCACCTGGCGCACGGCCACCGGCAGTGCGTTCCAGCGCAGCAGGGCGGCGCGCTCGGGCTGCTGGCTCGTGCGGGCCAGCCGGCCGAGCTCGCGGACGCGGTGCGCCGGTCGTGCCGTCGCCCCGCGTCCGCCGACGAGGCGGAGGGTGGCGATCGGCCCGGTCAGGGCCTGGCACAGGGAGTCGTACGCCGCCGTGATCGCGGCCTGGTGCGCGGGGTCGGACCAGTGCGGGCATCGCCCGGGGTGTCCGACGGAGGCTGCGTGAGCGCTCATGCCTGATGTATCGGTAGCGCACAGCCGGATCGTGACCACCTCGTGACCGGGGTCGGGCAGGGCGAGGCGAGCGCTCGATGAACGTCGCGGCCTCGGCGCCCGTACACCCACGGACACGACGGGAGGGTGCGGCATGGTGGGACGGCTGACGGGGCGCTCCCCTCGGGCGCGCGCACCGGTGCCGGGGCCCGTCGAGGCCCTCGAGGCCTTCGAGGCCCGGGCCGCCTACGCAGCGCACGGCGCCGAGCTCTACCGGTTCGCCCTGCGCCAGCTGGGCGACGACGGCGCGGCCCAGGACGTCGTGCAGGAGGTGTTCCTCCGCGCCTGGCGGGCGGCGGACTCCTACGACCCCCAGCTGGCCGGGCTGCGCACCTGGTTGTTCGCCATCGCCCGCAACGTCGTGGTCGACGAGGCCCGCCGGTTCGCCGTGCGCCCCTGGCAGCGTGCGCTGGACGGCGACGCGGGGCACGACGTCCCGGTCGACGTCGGGCTCGACGAGACGTTGGTCGACGCCTGGGTGGTGGAGGAGGCGCTGGGCCGGTTGGGCACCGACCACCGCGTCGCCATCGTGCAGACGCACCTGCTGGGGCGGCCGCACGGGGAGGTCGCCGCCGAACTGGGCATCCCGGTGGGCACACTGCGCAGTCGGGTCTTCTACGGGCTCAAGGCGCTCCGGTTGGCGCTGGAGGAGATGGGGGTGGAGCCGTGAGCACGCACCGCGACCTGCGCGAGCAGCTCGGCGTCTACGCACTCGGGCACGGCACACCCGCCGAGCGGACCGCCGTGCGCGCCCACCTCGACGGCTGCGCCTCCTGCCGCGCCGAGCTGGCCGACCTCGCGCCGCTGCGCGACCGGCTGGCCGCGGTCGACCCCGCCCGCGTCGACGACCTGCCGGGGCCACCGGCACACCTCGGGGACCGTGTGCTGGCCGGCATCGCCGCCGAGCGGGCGACCGTCCCGGTACCGCTGCACCGACGCCGCTGGGCCGCGGCGGTCGCCGCGGCCGGGATCGCCGCGGCCGGCTTCGGGGTCGGCTGGCTGGTCCGGCCGGTGCCCGAGCCCCCGCCCCTGGAACCGGTGGCGGTGCAGGTGGCGGTCCCGGAGGTCCAGGCCACCGCGGACGTCGTCCCGCACACCTGGGGCATGGAGGTGCAGCTGCACGGCGCGGGCTTCGCCGCCGGTGAGGTGTACCGGGCCCAGGTGACCGAGGACGACGGCCGGGTGGTGTCCGCCGGGGAGTTCATCGGCACCGGCCCGGCCGAGATGGTCTGCAACCTGAACAGCTCGGTGCTGCGGGCCGACGCGGCGTCCTTCGAGGTCCTGGACAGCTCCGGCGCGGTCGTGCTCACCTCGTCGCTCTGAGGACCGCGCGAGGCGGTGAACGCACCCGGGGTGGGCGCCGTACACCCCGGGGACAGCGACCACCGAGCACTGGAGCCCGACGATGTCCCGCACCCGCACCCGCACCGCCCTCCTGCGCACCGCCGTCGTCACCGGCGCCGCCGGAGCACTGGCCCTGACCGCCGTGGGGCCCGCGGCAGCCGAGACCGAGGTCGCCGAGCCGGCCACCTTCACCAGCGCGTTCACCGCGATGGCCACCCCCGACACGGTGATCGACAACGACGGGGTGGCCACCCCGGGTGAGCCCGGTGCCAGCGGCACCTTCACCTACCGGATCAACTCCGACACCGAGGTGATCTGCTACGACATCAGCCTCACCGGCGTCACCCCGCCCTACCAGTCGCCGGCGAAGACCGCGACGCACATCCACGAGGCGGCCGCCGGGCAGGCCGGGCCGCCCCGGATCGCGTTCCCGAACCCCGAGGACGACGGCACCGGTCGCCTCGTGAGCTCGGGGTGCCTGCAGGGCCCCTTCACCACCGGCGTGGCCCCGGACGGAACCGACACCGGTCAGGGCTTCACCCTCGACCAGATCGAGGCGAACCCGTCGGCGTTCTTCACCGACACCCACACGTCGGCCTACGCCGCCGGTGCGGTGCGCGGGCAGTTGACGGAGATCCCCGTCGGCGGTGTCGAGACCGGCGCCGGTGGCACGAGCGCAGCCGCCGACCAGGGGTCCACGGGGACCGTGGTCGCATCGGTCGGTGCCGCTGCCCTGCTGGCCGGCGGCGGCGCGGTCGCCCTGCGTCGTCGGGCGCAGCAGCAGTGACCTCCCGCGGGCTCCGTCCCCTCGTGCTGGCCGTCGGCGCCGTGCTGGCCCTCTCGGCCTGCGCGGGGGCGACGGAGCCCGCGGCCGCGCCCCCGCCGTCCTCCCCCGCTCCGTCCTCCCCCGCTCCGTCCTCCCCCGGCCCGTCCCCACCCGCTGCCCCATCCGCTGCGACCCCGCCCACGTCGTCCCTGGACCCCGCCGCCGTGCCCGAGCCGACCGCCGTCCGGATCCCGGCCCTCGGGGTGGACCAGGACCTGATCGGCCTCGGGGTCGCCACGGACGGCACGGCCGAGGTGCCCGAGGACTTCTCCGACGTCGCCTGGTTCGCCCCCGGCGGCCGGCCGGGCTCGCGCGGTCCGACGGTGCTGATGGGCCACGTCGACTCCACCGCCGGCCCCGCGGTGTTCTACGAGCTGCGCGACCTCACCCCCGGGGACACCGTCGAGCTGACCACCGCCGACGGCTCGGTGGCGACCTACACCGTCACCGGGACCGAGCAGGTCGCCAAGGACACGTTCCCGACCGCCGCGGTGTTCGGCGCGACGACCGAGGACGTGCTGCGGTTGATCACCTGCACCGGCGCCTTCGACGCCGGTGCCCGCAGCTACACCGACAACCTGGTGGTGACCGCGGCCCGCACGGGCTGAGTAGGGTCCCGGGCCGTGGCGAACGTCCTCTCGATCCAGTCCCACGTGGCCTACGGGCACGTCGGCAACGCCTCCGCGGTGTTCCCCCTCCAGCGGCTGGGGCACGAGGTCTGGCCGGTGCACACCGTCCAGTTCTCCAACCACACCGGCTACGGCTCGTGGACCGGGCGCGTGTTCGACGGCCAGGCCGTCGACGAGGTGGTCGACGGCATCGCCGCCCGCGGCGTGCTGGGCAGCTGCGACGCCGTGCTCTCGGGCTACCTGGGCTCGGCCGACATCGGGCACGCGGTCGTCGGCACCGTCGCCCGGGTGCGGGCTGCCAACCCCGCCGCCGTCTACTGCTGCGACCCGGTCATCGGCGACGTCGGGCGCGGGGTGTTCGTCCGCCCCGGCATCGCCGAGTTCATGCGCGATGTCGCCGTCCCGGCCGCCGACGTGGTCACCCCGAACCACTTCGAGCTCGACCTGCTCACCGGGCGGACAACGACCACCCTCCCGCAGGTCCTGGAGGCGGTCACCGCGCTCCAGGCGACCGGCCCCCGTGTCGTGCTGGTGACCAGCCTGGACGTCGAGGACACCCCCGACGACGCCGTCGACCTGCTGGCCGCCGAGGGCGGGCGGGCCTGGCGGGTGCGCACCCCGGAGCTCGGCCTGTCGGTCAACGGCGCCGGCGACGCGATCGCCGCGCTGTTCCTGGCGCACTGGATGTCCACCGGGTCGGCCGCCCAGGCCCTGGGCGCGGCGGCCTCCTCGGTGTTCGGGCTGCTGCGCATGACCGCCGAGGCCGGCAGCCGCGAGATCCTCACCGTCGCGGCCCAGGAGGAGTTCGTCGCGCCCAGCCGCACCTTCGAGGTCACCGAGATCTGATCGGGTCGTCCGACTGGGACGCTTGACCCAGAGCGTCCTCCGGGCCACCCTCTCCCCAGCGGGCCGACCGGTGCGCGGGTGAGGAGCAGGACATGACCGCACCGGGCACCGCCACCCCGGCCACCTCCACCGGGGCGCGGGCGCTGGTCGTGGCCTTCTGCGCGCTGGTGGCAGCCACCCAGGTGCTGTGGCTGACCTTCTCCCCCGTCAGCGCCGAGTCCGCCGCGGCCCTGGGCGTCGGCAGCGGCGCGGTCGCCAACCTGGCCGCGGTCAACCCGCTGCTGTTCGTGCTCCTCGCCCTCCCCGCCGGCCGCTGGCTGGACCGCTCGCTGGTGCCGGCGCTGACCACGGGGGCCGCGCTGACCGTCGGCGGCGCCGTGGTGCGTGCGCTCGCCGCGGACTCCTACGCCGTGGTGCTGACCGGACAGGTGGTGCTCTCGCTGGGTCAACCGCTGGTGCTCGGCGCCACCACGGTGGTCGCCGTCCGCTACGTCTCCCCCGCCGGCCGCACCGCCGCCATCGCCGCCGCGAGCGCCGGGCAGTTCGTCGGCATCCTGGTCGCCGCCCTGGTCGCCCAGCCGGCCGTCGACGCCGTCGGGGTGGGCGGTCTGGTGCGCGCCGAGGCCGTCGCGGTCGCGGCGGTGGGGCTGGTGTTCGTCGTCCTCGCCCGGCGGGTGGGGCCGCGGTCAGAGGCCGGCGCGGCGCCCGACGCCCCGGCCGGGCGGCTGCGCCCGGACCGGCTGCTGGTCGGCCTGGCGGTGATGCTCTTCGTCGGGGTGGGGGTGTTCAACGCCGTCGCCACCTGGCTGGACGCCGTGCTCGACGACCTCGGCGCCCCCGGTCGCGCCGGCGTGCTCATCGCGGCCATGACCGTCGCCGGCATCGTCGGTGCGGCCGTGCTGCCGGCCCTGGCCGCCGCCCGCGACCGGCGCCGCACGGTGCTGCTGGTCGCCGCGCTGACCAGCGCGGTCGGGCTCGCGGTCGCCGCGGCGGTCCCCCGGACGGCCGGGGCGACGGTGCTCGTCGTCGTCCTCCCGCTGGTCGGGTTCGTGCTCCTGGCCGGGCTGCCGGTGGCCCTCGAGTGGGCCGAGCTGCACGTGGGCGCGGCCCGCGCGGCCCGGGCGACCAGCCTGCTGCTGCTGGCCGGCAACGCCGGCGGGGTCGTGCTGGTGCTGGCCGCCGAGGTCACCGGCGGCCGCGCGGCGCCCACCCTGCTGCTGCTCGCCCTGCTCTCTCTGCCGGCGCTGGCCGCCGCCTGGTCGCTGCCCCGCCGGGTTCAGTCCTCGTAGCCGTCGGCCGGCGGGTCCACCGGGGTCATCGAGACGGGCACCAGGGCCGGCTCCGGGTAGCCCTCCGAGGGGTGCGGCAGCGAGGGCGTGTGCTCCCCCACCACCTCGACCCACTGGTCGGCGACCCCCTCGACCTCGCCGTCGAGCACCACCCGGACGGCGCTCGCGTCGGCGGCGCAGCACGCGATGCGGATGCGCGTGAGGTACCAGCCGCCGTCCTCCCGCGGGGACAGGAAGCCGACCAGCCGGATGCTGCGGCCCTCCAGCGGCGAGGTGTCGCTCTGCTGCGTGCGGATGGCGTAGCCCGACAACGTCATGGTGCGGTGGCTCTGCCCGGGGTCGTCGGCGCCGATGCCCAACGGGGCGTCGCCCTCGACCGCGACCACCGGGGCGGCCTGCCGCTGCGCGGTGAACGACCCCAGCGGCCCCGGGGCCACCACCAGCAGGACGGCGACCGGCGCCAGCAGCAACCAGGCGACCCGCGGCCCCGGGTGCTCGGGCCCGCCGGGCCGCGTGCGCAGCGCACCGAGCACCCCCACCGCGAGCACGACCGCACCCGCCGCGACCAGCAGCGGCCGGAACCCCGCCTGCACGTAGGCCAGGTGGCCCTGCCCGAGCGACACCCGCAGGGTCACCCCGCCCAGCAGCACGAGCAGGAGGTGCTGGGTCAGCCGGTTCACAGCAGCCACCAGCCGACCAGCGCGGCCGCGGCGACCGCCACCACGAAGGTGGTGGGGGCGAACCGCACGGCGAAGCGGCGACCGAAGGTGCCGGTCTGCAGCGCGACCAGCTTGACGTCGACGGCGGGGCCGACCACCAGGAAGGCCAACCGGGCGGTGAGCGAGAACGAGGTCAGCCCGGCGGCGACGAACGCGTCGGCCTCCGAGCAGATCGCCAGCAGCACCGCCAACGCGGCCAGCACGAGCACGGCGAGCACCGGCTCGGCGGCCACACCGTCGAGCCACGACCGCGGGACGACCACGTTGAGCGTGGCCGCGGTGAGCCCGCCGACCACCAGGAAGCCGCCGGCGTGCACCAGGTCGTGCTGGACGACGGACAGGAACGCGGCGGCCCGGCCGGTGCCCGGCGGGTGCTCGTGGCGCGGTGGCAGCTGCAGCCACCGCCCGCGGCCGAACGCCGACCACAGCCAGCCCATCACCAGCGCGACCGCCAGCGACGCCAGGAACCGGGCCACGACCATCTCGGGGTCGTCGGGGAACGCGACCGCCGTGGCCACCAGCACCACCGGGTTGATCGCCGGCGCCGAGAGCAGGAAGGCCAGCGCCGCGGCCGGGGTGACCCCGCGGCGCACCAGGCTGCCGGCGACCGGCACCGAGGCGCACTCGCACCCGGGCAGGACCAGGCCGGCGGCGCCGGCGACCGGGACGGCCAGCGCGGGCCGGCGGGGCAGGGCGCGGGCGAAGAACGAGGGCGGCACGAGCGTGCTGATCGCCGCCGACAGCAGCACGCCGAGCACCAGGAACGGCAGCGCCTGCAGGCACACCGCGACGAAGACCGTCGACCAGGCCTGCACGGCCGGGGCGTCGAAGGCGCCGGGGGCGAGGAACCGTGCGGCCACCACGACGAGCAGCAGACCCACGAGCACGTCGGTGGACCGCAGCCGCGGCGCCGCCACCTGTACCTGCGTGCGCACCCCGCCTCCTTCGATGAACATGGTTCCCACTACCGTGACCGCGCACAGCCTCGCACGTCCATCGCCGAACCAGGAGCGCCCCGTGGCCGAAGCACCGAAGTCCCGCACCTCCCGCACCGGGGGCCTGCTCCGCAAGGCCGCCGGGACCGTCGCCACCGGCGTGGTCGGCGTCGTGGTCGTCCGCGCCGCCGAGGGCGGGGACGCCGGCAGCCTGCCGAAGAAGGTCGCCGTCGCGGCCACCAAGCTCGGCATCCTGGGCGCCCGCCGGGCCGAGCGGGTGGTCGAGAAGACCCGCCTGGCCGCCGGCGACGTGCGGGCGCAGGCCTACGCCGACCTCGGCGAGCAGGCTCCCCCGCCGGCCGAGCGCACCGCCGGGCACGACCACAGCCACTGATGCCTGCCCCGTCCGCCGCCGAGGTCCCCGTGCTCGTCGCCGACGCCGGCGGGCGGGTGCGGCTGCACGCCCCCTGGCTCGTCGGGTCGCCCTCGCGCGCCGTGCTCGTCGAGGACGCCGTCGCCGACGTGGTCGGGGTGCTCGCCGTCCAGGCGTTCCCGGTGACCGGCCACGTGGTCGTGTGGACCGAAACCGGTGTCGACCGGGCCACCGTCCTCACCGCGGTCGCCGCCGTCGCCGAGCGGCCGGCCGACGCCGTCGTGGCCCGCGCGCCGCGCTCGGCCGACGTGGGCAACGGCGAGCTGCTGCGCATCGCCGTCGGCGGGGCCGCGCTGGTGCTGCTCGGCGTCCGGCGCTACGTGCTCGGCCGCCCGCCGGTGCTGTCCGGGCGGAGCCGGCTGGCGGCCACCGCGATCACCGTCTTCACCGGCTACCCGTTCATGAAGGGCGCCGTCGGCGCGCTCACCGGCGAGCGGACGGCGGGCACCGACGCCCTGGTCACCGCCGCGACCATCGCCAGCCTGCTGCTGCGGGAGAACGTCGTCGCGCTCACCGTGCTGTGGCTGCTCAACATCGGCGAGTGGCTGCAGGACCTCACCCTGCGCCGCACCCGCAACGCCATCTCCGCACTGCTGGCCGGCACCGAGTCCACCGCCTGGGTGATCGTGCCCGGCGAGGGCGGCGAGCCCGACGTCGAGCGCCAGGTCGACCTGGCCCGGCTGCGCGTGGGCGACCTCGTCGTCGTGCACGAGCAGGCCACCGTCGCCGTCGACGGCACCGTGGTCGAGGGCGAGGGCGTCGTCGACCAGGCCGCGATCACCGGGGAACCCCTGCCGGTCACCGTGCGGGCCGGCTCGACCGTGCACGCCGGCTCGGTCAACCTGCGCGGGCGCGTCGTCGTGCGCGCCTCGGCCACCGGCACCGACACGGCGATCGGCCGGATCATCGCCCGGGTCGAGCAGGCCCAGGACGACCGCGCCCCCATCCAGACCGTCGGCGACGAGTTCTCCCGCCGCTTCGTGCCGGCGTCCTTCGCCCTGGCCGCGCTCACCTGGCTGGTGACCCGCGACGTGCGCCGGGCCATGACCATGCTGCTGGTCGCCTGCCCCTGCGCGGTCGGGCTCTCGACCCCCACCGCGGTCAGCGCGGCGATCGGCAACGGCGCCTCGCGCGGGGTGCTCATCAAGGGCGGCGCGCACCTCGAGGCGGCCGGCCGGGTCGACGCCGTCGTGTTCGACAAGACCGGCACGCTCACCGTGGGGCGCCCGGTGGTCACCAACGTCGTGTCCTTCGCGCCCGACTGGACGCCAGAGCAGGTGCTCGGCTACGCGGCCTCCTCGGAGATCCACTCGCGGCACCCGCTGGCCCAGGCGGTCATCCGCTCCACCGAGGAGCGCCACGTCTTCATCCCGCCGCACGAGGAGTGCGAGGTGCTGCTCGGGCTCGGCATGCGCACCCAGGCCGACGGCCGCGTGCTGCTGCTGGGCAGCGAGGCGCTCATGGCGGCCGAGGGCGTGCCGGTGCCCGCGGACGCCGTCCGCTGGCTGGCCGACCTCCGCGCGCAGACCGAGACCCCGCTGCTGCTGGCCGTCGACGGCGAGCTGGTCGGGCTCATCAGCCTGCGCGACGAGGTGCGGCCCGAGACCCCCGAGGTGCTCGCCCGGCTGCGGGCCACCGGCGTGCGGCGCATCGTCATGCTCACCGGCGACCACGCCACCGCGGCCGCCGCGGTGGCCGCGGAGCTGGGCATCGACGAGTGGCGGGCCGAGGTGCTGCCGGAGGACAAGCAGGACGTCGTCCGGGCGCTGCAGGCCGAGGGGCACGTGGTCGCGGTGGTCGGCGACGGCACCAACGACGCCCCCGCCCTGGCCAGCGCCGACATCGGCATCGCCATGGGTGTCTCCGGCACCGACGTGGCCGTGGAGACCGCCGACGTCGCGCTCGTGGGCGACGACCTGCGGCACCTGCTCGACCTGCGCGACCTCGGCGACCGCACGCTGCACATCGTGCGGCAGAACTACGGCATGTCGATCGCGGTCAACGGCGTCGGCCTGCTGGTGGCCGGCGGCGGCGCGCTGTCGCCGGTGCTGGCCGCGGTCCTGCACAACGCCAGCTCGGTGGCCGTGGCGGTCAACAGCGCCCGCCTGGTCCGCCACCGCCGCTGACGAACCGCCCCGCACCACGGGGCGAGGGAGCCCTTCCACCACGCACAGCTGCTCTGCACGGTGGAAGGGCTCCCCCGCCCGGGACCGGTCGGGCTCAGCGGCCCTGGGTCGGGTGGGGCAGCAGGGCCATCTCGCGGGCGTTCTTGATCGCGCGGGCGACCTGGCGGTGCGCCTTCGGGTCCAGGCCGGTCACCCGGCGGGCGCGGATCTTGCCGCGGTCGCTGATGAAGGTCCGCAGCACGGCGGCGTCCTTCCAGTCGACCGGGCCGTCGAGGCGGCGCTCCTTGCGCGGCCGCGGGGCGGGCTTCACCAGCTGGCCTTGGTGACGCCGGGCAGCTCGCCGCGGTGGGCCATCTCGCGCATGCGCACCCGGGAGAGCCCGAAGGCGCGGAGGTGGCCGCGGGGGCGGCCGTCGGACACGTCGCGGTTGCGCACCCGGGTGGCCGAGGCGTCGCGGGGCATGCGCTGCAGGGCGGACACGGCGGCGGCGCGCTGGGCGTCGTCCCCGGTGCGCAGCTGCTCCTTGAGCTCGGCGCGGCGCTCTGCCCACCGGGCGACGACGAGCTTGCGCTGCTCGTTCTTGGCGATCTTCGAGGTCTTGGCCATGTCAGCGCTCCTCCTTGAACTCGACGTGCCTGCGGACGACGGGGTCGTACTTGCGCAGCACGAGCCGGTCGGGGTCGTTGCGGCGGTTCTTGCGGGTCACGTAGGTGTAGCCGGTGCCGGCCGTGCTCTTGAGCTTGATGACGGGCCGGACGTCGGTCGCGCGGGCCATCAGCGGCCCGCCCGCTCGCGCTTGATCCGCGCCCAGACGGCCTCGATGCCCTGCACGTCGACGGTCCTGATGCCGCGCACCGAGACCGTCAGCCGCACGTAGCGGTTCTCGCTGGGCACCCAGAAGCGCTTGCGCTGCAGGTTGGGGTCGAAGCGGCGGTTGGTCCGCCGGTGGGAGTGGCTCACGGCCTTGCCGAACGTCGGACGGCGACCGGTCACCTCGCAGAAGGTGGTCATGGCGGCTGACCGTACATGACAATGATTGTCGTTCGCGTGTAGTGTGGAGACCCATGAGCCGAACCCCGCTGGTCCTCGTGGCCGGCCTGCACCGAGAGCACACCGCCCGCGCCGCGGCCGACCTCCGGCGTGCCCACCCGGGCACCGTCGTGGTCCACCACGACGTGCGCGGGCTGGCCGAGGGCGTCGTCGAGCGCACCGTCCGCGACGCCTCCGGCGAGACCCGCACGGCGCTCGAGCTGGCCCACGGCTGCCTCTCCTGCACCCTCCGCCTGGACGTGCTGCCCCTGCTGCGCGAGCTGGCCGCGCGCCCCGACGTCGAGCGCGTCGTGCTCGAGCTCGACCCGGCCCTGGAGGCCGAGAGCCTCTGCGTGGCCCTCGACGCACTGGTGCTCGACGACGGCTCCACCGCGGCCGAGGCGGTGCAGGTGGAGGCGGTGGTCGCCGTCCTGGAGACCGCGACCTGGCTGGAGGACGTGACCGGCGAGGCCGTGCTGGCCGAGCGCGGCATGGCCGCCACCGCCGACGACGAGCGCACCGTCGCCCAGGTGCTGCTGGGGCTCACCGGCTTCGCCGACGTCGTCCTCCTGGCCGGTCCGGCCGTCGACGACTGGACGGCGGCCCGGCTGCACGCCGCGCTGGGGCGCTGGGTGCCCGCGGCCCGGGTCGGCTCGGTCGAGCACTGGCGACCTGCACGGGTGCTCGCCGGGCTCCCCCGGACCGCTCGCCGCGGCCGGGTGCGGCACCCGCACGACGCCCAGCTCTCCGGGCAGCCCCCGCTGGAGGCCGACGCCGGGCTGGAGCTGGTGCGGTTCTCCGCCCGCCGTCCCTTCCACCCCGAGCGGCTGCACGAGGCCTTCGACGTCCTGCTCGACGGCGTCGTCGGCACCCGGGGCCGGCTGTGGCTGGCCACCCAGCACGAGCACGCGGTGTGGCTGGAGTCCGCCGGCGGCGGCCTGCAGCTGGGGGACGCCGGTCAGTGGCTGGCCACCTTGGGGGACGACGCCGAGCTCTGGGCGCAGGTCGACGACGAGCGTCGGGTGGCCGCCGCGCTGCGCTGGGACCCGGTGCACGGCGACCGCGACACCGAGCTCGTCGTCCTCACCCACCGGCAGCCCGCCGAGGCCATCACCGCCGCCCTCACCGACGCCCTGCTCACCGACGCCGAGCTCGCGCTCGGCGTCGAGGGCTGGCGCACGTTCGTCGACCCCTTCGGCGAGCAGCACACCGACCCCTGCGAGGCATCCAGCCCCGCCGACCCCGCCACCCACCTCAGCGAGGAGAACCGATGAGAACCGGCATCCACCCCACCTACCGCACGGTCGTCTTCCGCGACGCCGCCACCGGCACGCTGATCCGTACCCGGTCGACGATCGCCACCGACCAGACCGTCGAGCTGGACGGCGAGACCCTGCCGCTGGTCGCCGTCGACACCAGCGCGGCCTCGCACCCGTTCTGGACCGGCAGCGCCCGGGTGCTGGACACCGCGGGCCGGGTGGAGAAGTTCAACGCCCGGTACGGGCAACGGGATGCAGCCCGCCACGGGAATCGTGCGCGCTGATGGCCGTCCCGAAGCGGCGCACGTCGCGGTCGAACACCCGGCACCGGCGCTCGCAGTGGAAGGCCACCCCGCCCGATCTGGTCCCGCTCACCGTCGACGGCGTCCGGCACCTGGTCCCCCGCCGGCTGGTCGCGGCCGTCCGGCGGGGGTACCTGCAGCCCTGAGCGGGTGCGCCCCCTACCGAGCGGCGAGGGCGGCCGCCACCAGCGGCGTGAGGTTCTCGGCCAGGTAGGGGGCCGACAGCACGGAGTTGTAGCTCATGGCGCCCCGGACGTCGCCGGCGTCGACGACCATCCCGCCGCGCGCCACGACCGGCACCTGGGCGAGCACCGGGTCGGCCTCCACGGTGGCCACCGCGTCGGGGTCGGTCAGCACCAGCAGCACGTCGGCGTCCAGCAGGTCGAGGCGCTCGGCGGACACGTCGACGTAGAAGCTGTCGCCGGTGTCCTGGTCGGTGATCGCGGCTGGCAGCTGCATGCCCAGCTCGCCGAGGGCCCGGCCGCGGGCGTCGGCGGGCAGGAACGCGTAGAACTGCCCGCCCGAGTACAGCGCCGCGACGCCGGTCGCCCCCTCGATCTCGGGGTGGGCCGCCACGGCGTCGGCGAAGGCCTGGTCGGCGGCGGCGATGAGCTCCTCGCCGCGGTCGACCTCGCCGACGGCCTGGGCGATCATGCGGGTGGCGGTGTCGCGGTCCACGCCGTAGGCCACGGTGCCCTCCGGCCGCACCAGGGTGGGCGCGATCGCGGAGAGCTGTTCGTACACCGGCTCGTCGAACCCGGCGGAGACCCCCACGATCAGGTCGGGCCGCAGGGCGGCGACGGCCTCGACGTCGACCTCGCTGCTGGTGAGGACCTCGGGCTCGGCGCCGCCGAGGAGGTCCTGCGCCCACGGCCCGACGCCGTTCGTGTCGGCGTAGAACACGAACGGGGTGACCGCCAGCGGCACCACGCCCATCCCCAGCAGCGGGTCGGAGTCGGTGACGCCGAGCGCGACCACCCGCTCCGGCTTCGCGGGGACGGTGGTCTCGCCCCAGATGTGCTCGACGGTCACCGGGAAGGCTGCGTCGTCGGCGGCGGCCGGTGCGTCACCACCGGTGTCGGTGCTGCCTCCGCAGGCGGAGAGCGCGAGCGCGGCGACGGCGAGGATCGTGGTCAGGGAGGCGCGGCGAGTCACGGAAGCCCTTCGAACGGCACTGCCGGGACCCTCCCGGTCAGGTGAGGCTCACCTAAGCACAGCCTCGGCGCCGATCCGGGAGCGGGCCACCGTCGGCGACGTCCGGCCACCCCGGCCCGGTCAGCCGGGCAGCTGCTCGGCAAGGCGGCGGAGGTCGCGCTCGGCGTCCGGTTCCAGCGGCAGGTCGGCGAGGACCGCCAGCACCTCCTCGCGCTCGAGGCCCTCGGCCAGCAGCGCGGCCAGCACGCGGTCCACCGCCGTGGCCGGGATGGGTGCGGGCTCGGCGGCCACCGCGGCCCGGGCGAGGAAGCGCACCGCGGAGAGGTCCTCCGCCGGTGCCGGCGGAGCAGGCACGGCGGCGCGGGTCATCGACTCCGCGGCCCGCACCAGCGACAGGGGCACGCCCTCGGTCTCCACCAGCGCCAGCGGGGTGTCACCGATGGCGGCGAGCACCAGGTGCTCGGCCACGATGCGCAGCGGCGCCTCCCACTCCCCCGCCCGCACCACCGCGACCGCGTCGTCGGCGTCCTCCCCGACGTCGTCGGCCAGCTCCACCCACGCGCCGGGCCGGGCGGCCCGCAGCCGGTCGGCGGCCAGCACGCACGTGGCCAGGACGAAGGGCTCCAGCACCTCGACGTCGAACCGGTCGGCGACCAGCCCGCCCCGGTCGTCGGCCATGTTGAGCGCGTCCCGGAAGCTGCCGGGCACCGCGTCGCCGAGGTCGAGCCGGCCGGTCTCCTCGTCGCCGAGCACCTGGCCGTTCTCGGCGCGCACGCCCACCGTCGTCCCGGTCGCCACCAGTCGGCCCCGGCGGCGGGCACGGTGCGGGCGGTCGCCCGTGCCCACGGCCCACGCGCACGCCTCGGCCACGAGTGCGGCGCTGCGCTCGCGCAGCACCTCCCGGGTCAGCAACGACATCTCGTCGATCTCGAACACCCCTCCAGGGTGCGCCCGCCCGCCACCGGTGCCTAGCGTGGGTGCGTGGACCTCCAGCTGACCGGGAAGCGTGCGCTGGTCACCGGGGCCGGGCGCGGCATCGGCAAGGCGGTGGCGCAGCGGTTGTCCGAGGAGGGCGCGCAGGTGGCCCTGCTGGCCCGCTCCCGCGACCAGCTCGACGCCACCGCCGCCGCGCTGCCCGGCCCGTCGCTGGTGCTGCCCGCCGACACCACCGACGACGCGGCCGTCCGCGCCGCGGTGGCCGCCGTGGCGGACGCCTGGGGTGGGGTCGACGTCCTGGTCAACGCGGCGGCGCGGCCGGCGTCGAGCGCCCCGGTGCCCGCGCTGGCCGACCTCGACGACGACGCCCTGCGCGTCGAGGTCGAGACCAAGGTGCTGGGCTACCTGCGCTGCGCCCGCGCCGTCGCCCCGCACATGGTGGCCGCCGGCTGGGGCCGCATCGTCAACGTCAGCGGCCTCAACGCCCGGGCCACCGGCAACCTGGTCGGCACGGTGCGCAACGTCGCGGTCGCGGCGATGACCGCCAACCTGGCCGAGGAGCTCGGCCCGCACGGGGTCAACGTCACCGTCGTGCACCCCGGGCGCACCGTCACCGAGCGAACCCCCGCCGACGTCGCCACCGCCCCCGCGGCGACCCGCATCGGCCGGCTGGTGACCGCCGACGAGTTCGCCGACGTGGTGGCCTTCCTCTGCTCCCCGCGCAGCGTGGCCGTCACCGGCGACGCCGTGGCCGCCGGCGGTGGCACCCCCGGGGTCGCGGTCTACTGAGCCGCGCTCAGCTGCCCAGCGCGCGGCCCAGGTCGGCGGCCTCCGTGGCCACCCGGGCCAGCACCGGGCGAAGGTCGGACTCGCGGACCCGCCGGCAGCTGAGGTCCTCGACCGGCACCGGGACGTGGCCGGGCACGGTCAGCCGGTCGGTCACCTCGAACGCGGTGCGCAGCAGGGCGCCGTCGATCGACTCGGGGTCGTCGAGCCCGAGCACGGGGCGCACCATGCCGTCGGGGAACCCCCAGTGCCGCATGGCGGCCCCGGTCAGCTCCACCGAGTGGACGCCGAACCGCTCGAGCTCGGCAGCCCGCCGGGCGGCCGACCCGCGGTGCACGGCGACCTCGGCGTAGCCGGCCGGGTCGTGGTGGGTGAGCAGCGCGGTGCCCAGCAGGGCCAGCAACCCGGTGCACATCGCGTCCTGGGGCCGCTGCCCCACCCGCGGCGCGAGGGCCTCGCAGGCCAGCGCAAGGTGGGTGGTCGTCGTCCAGTGGTCCGGAGGCAGGCTGCCGTCCTCGTCGCTGGTCAGCGCGACGCTGGCCATCGACCGGACGGTCGCGAACCCGACCACCGTCACCGCGAACTGCAACGAGGAGACCCGGCCGCGCAGGCCGTAGAACGCCGAGTTGGCCAGCTTGAGCACCCGCCCGGTCAGCGCCGCGTCGGCGGCCAGCAGGCGGGCGACCTCGCGGGCCCCGGCGTCCTCGGCGTGGGTCAGCGCCACGATCTGGGCGGCCACCGGCCGCTGCGCCGAGAGCTCGTCGATGTGCGAGAGCACCTCGTGCGGGTCGAACCCCACGCCCGGCAGGAGCGCGGCGACCAGCTCGGCCTCGGTGGGCTCGCGCTCCTCGTCCACCTCGATCAGCTCGACCTCGGCCACCTCGACGTCGCCCTCGGCCACCACGTCGACCGGCACGTCGTCCAGCACGTCGTCCACCACGTCGTCCAGCACGTCCACCCCGTCCAGCTCCCTCACCGCGCACGCCCGGCGAACCAGGTGGCGCACGCCGCGCCCGGCATCGGGCGCGCCACCCCGTAGCCCTGCAGGTGGGTCACGCCCAGCTCCCGCAGCACCCGCGCCTGGTCCTCGGTCTCCACGCCCTCGGCGACCGAGGACAGCCCGAGCCCGGCGGCCAGCGCCGCCACCGCCCGGGTGATCTCGGGGTGGCCCTCGGCCAGCTCCGACACGAACGACCGGTCGATCTTCAGGCAGTCCACCGGCAGCTGGCGCAGCAGCGCCAGCGACGAGTAGCCCGTGCCGAAGTCGTCGATGGCGATGGAGACGCCCAGCCCGCGCAGCCGCTCGAGCACGTGCGGGGCGCCGTCCGGGTCGCGCATGAGGGCCGACTCGGTCAGCTCCACGCAGATCCGCTCGATGCCGACGCCGTGCTCGCGCGCAGTGCGGGCCACCAGCTCGGGCAGGTGCTCGTCGAGCTGCAGCGCCGAGACGTTCACGTGCACCACCCGAGGGGCCAGCAGGCCCAGCTCGGCGTCCCACCGCGCGATCTGGCGGCAGGCCTCCTCGACGACGAACGCGCCGAGGGCGTCGATGAGCCCGCTCTCCTCGGCCAGCGGCACGAACACGTCGGGGCCGATGGCGCCGCGCACGGGGTGCGTCCAGCGGGCCAGCGCCTCGACGCCGACCGGCCGACCCGACCCGGCGTCCACCAGCGGCTGGTAGGCCAGGGCCACCGCCCCGTCGTCCAGGGCGGCGCGCAGGTCGGCGACCAGCTGCAGCTTGTCCCGGGCGCGTCCGCGGGCGCCCTGGTCGAGCACCGAGACCCGGCCCTTGCCCCCGGCCTTGGCCTGGTACATGGCGATGTCGCAGTCGCGCACGAGCTCGTCGGCGTCGGCGTGGTCGGCGGTCTGCACGGTCACCCCGACGCTGACCCGCACGCCCACACCCACGCCGCCCAGCTGCACCGGGCGGGCCAGCTCGGCCGAGATCCGCTCGCCCAGCACCACGGCGCCGGCCTCGGACAGGTCCTCGCAGACCACCACGAACTCGTCGCCGCCGAACCGCACGACCAGGTCCGAGGGCCGGACGACGGACCGCAGCCGCTGCGCGACCTGGACCAGCAGCTGGTCGCCGGCGGCGTGCCCGAGCGAGTCGTTGACCACCTTGAAGTCGTCGACGTCGAGGAACAGGCACGACAACCGGCCCGCGGCACCGGCCACGAAGCGCTCGGCGACGAACCCGGTGAGCCGGGTGCGGTTGGGCAGCCCGGTGAGCGGGTCGTGGGTGGCCTGGTGCTCCAGCTGGCTCTGGAAGGCCAGCCGCTCGGTGACGTCCTCGATGGTGGCCACGAACCCGCTGCCCAGCGCCGGGGTGTGCAGGTGCGACAGGCGCAGCACGGTGGTGCGGACGTCGCCGGCCCCGCGCAGCAGCCGGGCCCGGACGTCGGACGCCCCGCCCACCAGGGCGTCGGCGGCGGCGTCCAGGACGGCGTCGAGGTCCTCGGAGTGGACGACCGACAGCCAGCCGGTGCCCAGCAGCTCCTCGGCCTGGCGGTCCACCAACCGGCAGAAGGCGTCGTTGACGTGGGCCAACCGCATGCCCTGCTCCGAGAGCAGCGTGGGCACCGGCGACCGCTCGGTCAGCGTGGTGAAGCGGCGTTCGTGCGCGGCCGCGGACTCGGCCAGCGCGCGCTCGGTGGCGCTGCGGGCCGGCTGGGCCGACAGCGTCCAGACCCCGGTGTCCGAGGAGGGCGTCGCGGTGACGTGCAGGTCGACCGGCACGCCGGTGCCCGACCGGGCCGACAGCTCGGCGACGGTCGAGCGCTCCCGGCGCAGCCACCCGCCGAAACCACCGGGCGGGGGCACCGGGAACAACCGGTCCAGCGCCATGCCCGGCAGGTCGCCGGCGGCGTGGCCGAACAGCTTCTCGGTGCCGGCGTTGCCCCAGCGCACGCGCACCTGCCCCCCGTCCGCGTCCGCCTCGGCCGCGATCACCAGCAGCGCGAGGTCGGTCGACACCGCGGCGGCGTGGACGACGGCGCGCGAGACCCGCGCGGCGTCGGCGGCCGAGCGCGCGGTGGAGGCGCCCGATCGCACCGAGGCTGGGCTCGGCCGTGTGCCCGGCACCGGAGGCGATGGCAGGGGGCGCAGCACGGAGGTGGTGTCGGCGCACGGCGTCCCGGACTGGAGCCGGCGTGCGCCCGGGTCACCCGGACGGGGGGAGCCACCCGTCCCGCACCCGTGGTTACCGACGAGTAGTAGGTGTGGGATCGTCGGGGGCACGGTGCGCGACGTCGCCACCGGAGGAGGAAGGGTCGTCCATGCAGTTGCACCTGTCGCCCGAGGACCAGGCGTTCCGGGACGAGATGCGCACGTTCTTCACCACGAAGATCCCGCAGGCCATCCGCGACGACGTCGCCGCGCACCGCGAGGTGTCCAAGGAGCAGTACGTCGAGGCCCAGCGGATCCTCAACGAGGCCGGCCTCGCCGTGCCGCACTGGCCCGCCGAGTGGGGCGGCCGCGACTGGACGCCGCTGCAGCGCCACATCTGGCGCGAGGAGATGCAGCTGGCCGCCGTCCCCGAGCCGCTGGCCTTCAACGCCTCGATGATCGGCCCGGTCATCGCCGCGTTCGGCAACCAGGAGCAGAAGGAGCGGTTCCTGCCGGCCACCGCGAACCTCGACATCTGGTGGTGCCAGGGCTTCTCCGAGCCCGACGCCGGCTCCGACCTGGCCAGCCTGCGCACCAGCGCCGTCCGCGACGGCGACGACTGGGTCGTCAACGGCCAGAAGACCTGGACGACGCTGGGCCAGTACGCCGACTGGATCTTCTGCCTGGTGCGCACCGACCCCACGGCGGAGAAGAAGCAGCGCGGCATCTCCATGCTGGTCTTCCCGATGGACACCCCCGGGGTCACCCTGCGGCCCATCGAGCTGCTCGACGGCGGCTTCGAGGTCAACGAGGTGTTCTTCGAGGACGTGCGGGTGCCCGCCGAGAACCTCATCGGCGAGGAGAACCGCGGCTGGGACTACGCCAAGTTCCTGCTGGGCAACGAGCGCGTCGGCATCGCCCGGGTGGGCGCCACCAAGCGGCTGATCGTCGACGCGAAGAACCGCGCCGCCGAGATCACCTCCGGCGGCCGTCCGCTCATCGAGGACCCCTCGATGCGCACCCGCATCGCCGAGCTGGAGAACGAGCTGCTGGCGCTCGAGCTCACCGCCCTGCGCGTGGTCTCCAACTCCACCGACGGCAAGCCCAACCCGGCGTCCTCGGTGCTGAAGCTGCGCGGCTCCGAGCTGCAGCAGGCCGCCACCGAGCTGATGGTCGACATCGCCGGCCCGCTGTCCCTGGCCTCCTTCGCCGACGACGACGAGACCGACGTGCCCGAGTGGGCGCGGGTGGCCACCCCGGAGTACCTCAACTACCGGAAGGTCTCCATCTACGGAGGCAGCAACGAGGTGCAGCGCACCATCATCGCCGGCACGATCCTGGGGTTGTGATCTGACATGGACTTCACCTTCGACACCGAGCAGCACGCCCTCCGCGAGGCCGTGGCCGGCCTGCTGCAGCGCGCCTACGACCCGGAGAAGCGCCGGGCCGTGACCAAGGACGACCCGGGCTTCGACGAGAAGACCTGGGCGCAGCTGGCCGAGATGGGCGTGCTGGGTCTGCCCTTCGCCGAGGCCGACGGCGGCATGGGCGCCGGGCACGCCGAGGTGGCCCTGGTGGCCGCCGAGATCGGCCGGGTGCTCGCCCCCGAGCCGTTCGTCGAGTCCGTGGTGCTGGCCGGTGGGTTGGTATCGGCCGTCGGCACGGCCGAGCAGCGCGCCGAGCTGCTGGGCCCGCTGGCCGAGGGCAGCTCGCTCGTGGTGTTCGCGCACGCCGAGCCGGGCCACCGCTGGACGTCGTCGGCCACCGCCGTCACCGCCACGCGGTCGGGCGAGGGCTGGACCCTGTCCGGGGTCAAGGAGCCGGTGCCGTCCGGCGCCCGCGCCGACGTCCTCGTGGTGTCCGCCGCCGTCGAGGGCGGCACCGGGCTGTTCGTCGTCCGCGGGGACGCCACCGGGCTGACCCGCGACGGCTACCGCAGCCACGACGGCACCCGGGTGGCCCGGGTGACCCTCGACGGCACCCCCGCCGAGCTGCTCGGCGAGGGCACCGCCGACCGCGCGGGCGACGTCGAGCTGGCGCTGGCGCGGGCGAGCGTGGCCTACGCCCACGAGGCGGTCGGCGCCATGGAGACCGCGCTGCGCACCACCAGCGAGTACCTCAAGACCCGCAAGCAGTTCGGGGTGCCGCTGTCGCGCTTCCAGGCGCTGACCTTCCGGGCGGCCGACATGTACGTGTCGCTCGAGCTGGTCCGCAGCGTCGCGCTGTGGGCCACGATGGTCGTCGACGCCGAGGACTCCTCCCCCGAGGCCGTGCTCGCCGCGGCCGACCGGGCCCGGCTGCAGACCTCGAAGGCCGGCCGGCACATCGGCAAGGAGGCCATCCAGCTGCACGGCGGGATCGGCGTCACCGCCGAGTACTCGGTGGGGCACTACACCTCGCGGCTGACCGCCATCGACCACCTGCTGGGCGACGGCGCGTGGGCGACGAACCGGCTGGCCGAGCGCGTCGACTCCTACGACACGGTCGAGGCCCTGCCCGCCTGACCCCGCACGCACGCAGAGCCCCGGTCCGCACGAGCGGACCGGGGCTCTGCGTGCGTCTCAGGCCTGCCTGATGACCGAGACGTCGAACTCCAGCTGCACCTTGTCGCTGACCAGCACACCGCCGGTCTCCAGGGCGGCGTTCCAGACCAGGCCCCAGTCGCTGCGCTTGAGCGCCAGCGCCCCCTCGAAGCCCACCCGGGTGTTGCCGAAGGGGTCCAACGCGCTGCCCGTGAGGGTGAAGTCCACCGCAACCGTGCGGGTCTGGCCCTTGATGGTCACGTCGCCGGTGACGGTGAACTCGTCGTCGTCGATCTGCTCGACCCCGGTGGAGACGAACGTGATCTCGGGGAACCGCTCGACGTCGAGGAAGTCCGCCGAGCGCAGGTGGGCGTCGCGGTCGGCCTGCCCGGTGTCCAGGCTGGCGGCGTCGATGCGCAGCTCGACCGCACTGGCGGTCGGGTCGGCGACGTCGAGGTGTGCGGCACCCTCGAACCGGGTGAAGGTGCCGCGCACGGTGGTGACCATGGCGTGGCGGGCCCGGAAGCCGATGCGGGTGTGCGCCGCGTCGACGGCGTAGTCGCCGGACACGTCGCTGAGGGCAGAGGTGGCGTCGTCGAAGTCGGTCTCGCCGGCTCCGGTCGCGCGGTGCTTGGCCACGGTGGACGGTCCTCCCAGGGTGTGCAAAACGACCCATTCTGACCCGTTCACCGTGACCGCGCACCGGCGGGCGGTGCTCAGCCCTCGGCGAACAGCTCCACGACGGCCCGCGAGAACGCCGGGACGTCGTCGGGGTTGCGGCTGGTGACCAGGTTGCCGTCGCGGCAGACCTCCTGGTCGACGACGGTCGCACCGCCCCGCCGGAGGTCCCCGCGGATGCTCGGGTAGGAGGTCAGGGTGCGCCCCTCGAGCACCCCGGCCTCCAGCAGCGTCCAGGGCGCGTGGCAGATGGCGGCCACCGGCTTGCCGGCGTCGAAGAACGCCGTGACGAAGGCCAGGGCGTCGGCGTCCTGGCGCAGGGTGTCGGGGTTGACGGCGCCGCCGGGCAGCAGCAGGCCGTCGTAGTCCCCCGGCGACACCTCGCCCACCAGGTGGTCGACGTCGTACAGGTCACCGGGGTGGATGTCGCCGTTGACGCCCTGGACGCGCCCGTCGTCCTCGACGCCGTCGGGCACCGAGAGCAGGTGCACGGTCGCGCCGGCCGCCTCCACCGCCTTGCGGGGTTCGTCGAGCTCGATCTGCTCGACGCCCTGGGCGGCGAGGATCGCGATGGTCTTGCCGGTCAGTTCAGCCATGCCGGGGCGGGTGCCCCCACCACCGGCAGGCCGAAACTCAGTACCAGCCGGTGGCCTCGGAGTGCGCCCAGCCACCGCACGGCGAGCCGTAGCGCTCGTCGAGGTAGATCAGCCCGGCGTCGATCTGGCGGAACCCGTTGGAGGTCTTGGCGATCCCCGTGCCGGCCCAGGTCGAGTCCAGGAACTGCGGGATCCCGTAGGCGGTCGAGGTCGGGTTCTGCGCGGTCGGGTTCCAGCCGGACTCGCGGCCCCAGAGGTTCTCCAGGCACGAGAACTCGCGCTCGTCGCCACCCAGCTGCGCCAGGGCGTAGTCGTGGAAGTCCTGGGTGGTCGCGTTCTCCGCGGCGGCCTCGGCGGCGGCGGCGGCCTGTGCCTGGGCAGCGGCCGCGGCCTCGGCGGCGGCCTGCGCCTCGGCGGCGGCCTGGGCCTCCGCGGCGGCCTGGTCGGCGGCGGCCTGGGTCTGCGCGGCCGCGGCCTCGGAGTCCTCGCGCTGCGCGCGGCTGGCGGCCAGCTCCTGCAGGTGGCCCGACAGCTCGGTGGCGGCGGCGGTGGCGTCGGCCGGCGCGGTGATGCCCAGCTGGTCGGCGACGCTCACGGCCTGCTGCGCGGCGGGGTCGGCGGACTCGGCCTCGGCGGCCGGGCCGGTGCCGAGCAGGACGTTCACCAGGACGGCGCCGACGGCGGCCGCGGCCAGGTACATCGCCGGGCGGCGGGCGGGCACCAGCCGGTGGCGACCCCGGGCGACGGCGGCGACGGTCTCCTCGGGGGTGGCGTCGGTCGCGGGCTCGGCGGTCGCGAGCTCGGCGGTCTCGGTGGTGGCGTCCGCCGAGGGGGCGGGCTGCGGACCGTCGTGGTCCGCGGGACGTGCGGTGTGGCGTGCGCTCATGCGGGCGTGCGGGTCCTCGTCTTCCGGTGCGCCGACCGTGGCTGGTCGGTGCAGCCGCCTACCGGGTTAGCTGACGGGTTCGGGCGGGAAGCGGCCCTACCCGGCGTCGTCGCACCCTCGTGCTCGGTGCGGCCGGCGCCAGGATTCACCCCGGTGCTGCGGTGGGTCCCCGGTTCACCTCGTGCCACGGGCGGCGCTGCCCGGTGCGGTGACTCAGCGGCGTCCGGTGGGTCTCCCGGGGAGGGAGGTTCGGCCGACCGGACACGGCCACGTTACGAGCAGGTCACACGAGATGACAACCGCCCCACGCGAATTCCACAGGTGTTGTCCGCCTCAGGGCAGGCGCCACACCGTGGTGCGGCGCGCGGGGTCCACGCCGCTGTCGGCGACGTCGTAGCCGGCGACCTCGACCAGCGCCTCGGGAAGCTGCGACCGGCCGGGGTCGCCCACCAGCACGATCGCCCCGCGCACCCAGCCGGTGAACAGCCACGGCCGCACGCGGTCGGCCATCCGCAGGTCGTAGAAGACGTCGCCGGCCAGCACCACGTCGACCGTGCTCAACCGCGGCCCGCCCCAGTCGTCGTCCAGGACGTCACCCACCGGCTCGACCCCGCGCACGCCGTTGGCCGCCGCGTTGAGCGGGATGACGGCCAGCGCGTAGGGGTCGACGTCGCTGGCCAGCACCCGGTCGGCCCCCGCCAGCGCCGCGGCCACCGCCACCAGCCCGCTGCCGGCACCCAGGTCGAGCACGGTGCGACCGGCGACCAGGTCGGGGTGGTCGAGCACGTAGCGGGCCAGCCCCTGCCCGCCGATCCAGGCGGCGGCCCAGAACGGGGAGGCCTCCCCCGGCCCGGGGACCTCGCCCACCCCGGCGGCGTCCTCCATGGCCTGCCACAGCGCCGCGACGTCGTCGGCCAGGTGCAGCACGACCTCGGGCACCAGCGGGGTGCGCACCAGCCGGGTGTGCTCGGCGAAGAAGCCGGCGGGGACGGTCATCGCCGGCGCACCCGGCTGAGCACCGCGGTGTAGAGCGGGGTGAGGACGACGCCGTCACCGGCCAGCCGGTCGCGCAGCCGGCGGCGGTGGGTCCACACCCCGACCAGCCCGACGGCCCAGAACAGGTACTGCACGGCGAAGGCCGCCTTGAACGAGCCGAGGTCGTAGGCGGTGGAGGAGCCGGGGGTGGTCGCGTCGAGCACGGCGCCCACCGCCAGCACGGTGAGCAGCGAGGCGACGAACCCGCCGATGTTGACCACCCCGGTGGCGCTGCCCAGCCGGTGGGCCGGGTTCCAGGTGCGGGCGTAGTCGAAACCGATCATCGAGCCGGGCCCGTTGGTCGCCAGGACCACCACCAGGACGACGAGCAGCCACAGCGGCGCCCGCCCGGGCCACAGCAGCACGACCGTCCAGGCCGTGGTCGTGGCGCCGGCGATGCCGAACACCAGCACCGACCGGCGCAGCGGCCAGCGCCCGCACAGCGCCCCCAGCAACGGGCCCACGCCCATGCCGACCACCACCAGCAGGGTGAGCAGGCCGGCCGCCGTCCCCGGGGAGAGGCCCTGGCCCAGCACGAGGAACGGGAACCCCCACAGGAGGGCGAAGACGGTGCCGGAGAACTGGGTCACCAGGTGCGTGTAGAGCCCGATGCGGGTGCCCGACTCGTGCCAGGCCCCGGCGAGGTTCTGCCAGATCTCGGCCCACCCCGCGGTCGGCGTCACCGGTGTGCCGGACGGGGCGTCGCGCAGCGCGACCAGCACCAGGACGGCGACCAGCACGCCCAGGGCGGCCGCCCCGGTGAAGGTGGCGGCCCAGGAGGTGCGGTGCAGCGCCTGCACCAGCGGGTAGGCGGCCGCGATCTGCCCGACCTGGCCGAGGATGCCGGTGAGCTGGGTGATCACCGGCACGGTGGGGCCGCTGAACCAGAGCGTCACCACCCGCAGCACGCTGATGAAGGTCATCGCGTCACCGGCGCCGACCAGCACCCGCGCCCCGACCGCCGTCGGCACGTCGGTGGCCACCGCCAGCAGCAGCTGGCCGGCGGCCATCGTGAGCGCCCCGGCGACCACCATCGTGCGCGAGCCGAACCGGTCCAGCGCGATGCCGACGGGCACCTGGAGGCCGGCGTAGACCGCCAGCTGCAGCACCAGGAAGAGGCTGACCGCCGAGGCGCCGGCCGAGAAGCGCTCCTGGGCGTCGACGGCGGCCACCCCGAGCGACCCGCGGTGGAAGACCGCGACCGCGTAGGCGAGCAACCCGACCAGCCACACGACGTAGGCACGGCGGGAGTCCACGGTTCAGGATGACACCGGCCGCCCCGCGGTTGTTCCCCCGGCCGGTGCGCGCCCGGAGCCGACGCTCCTCCGGGATGCCGGACGACGCCCGGGGACGGCAGGATGGCCGGCGTGCGGGAGGAGCTGGGGCGGGTGAGCGGACCGCACGGGGAGGTCGCCCTGTGGCGGCGCACCGCCGACGACGGCGCCGCGGTCACCGAGCTGGTCGTCGACGGCGTCTTCGCGATGGACGACGTCGACACCTCCACCGAGCGGGCCCTGGCGACCGAGGCCCTGGCCCGGGTCGACGGCGCCGAGCTGGCCGTCCTGGTCGGCGGCCTCGGGCTGGGGTGGACCGCCGCGTCCGTCCTCGCCTCGCCAGGAGTGGCCGAGGTGGTGGTCGTGGAGCTGGAGGACGCGCTGCTCCGGTGGGCCGCCACCGGTCTGCTGCCGGGGCTGCCCAGCATCTCCGACCCGCGGCTGGACCTCGTCGCCGGGGACGTCGCCTGCGCCTTCGAGCCCGACCGCTACGACGCGGTGCTCCTCGACGTCGACAACGGACCCGACTTCCTGGTGCACGGCACCAACGCCGGGCTCTACGGCGCCCCCGGGCTGGCCCGGGCACTGGCGGCGGTGCGCCCGGGCGGGGTGCTGGCCATCTGGTCGGCCGACCCCTCCCCCACCCTGCTGGCACGGCTGGCGCAGCTGCCCGACGCGGTCGACGCAGAGCAGCTCGTGCTCCCCGTCGAGCGCGACGGCCGCGTCTTCGAGTACGCGGTCCTCCTCGTGCGCCGCAACTGACTGCGTAAACCAGGTTTACCGCCCGACCGCGGCGGACACCTGCCCCAGCATGACCGCACCGAACGACACCACCGAGACCCGCACCTTCGCCGACCTGGGCAAGGAGATGTGGTCCTACCTCACCGGCAAGGGCGCCGCCATCAACTACGAGTTCGTCGACATGACCGTCGAGGTGCCCCGCGAGATCGGCGCCGACGCGCCCCGCGCCACCTGGAAGCTCAACGGCACGCTGCGCATCACCACCGCCGAGGGCGTCTCGCAGGGATGACCGACCGCCTCGTCGTCCGGGCCGACCTCGAGGTGGTCGTCGGTGCCGTGACTGCCAGGCTCACCGGCGACGGGTCGGACCTCGTCCTCGCCGCGACGGACCCGCTCGCCCTGTGGCGGGCCGTCGTCGGCACACCGTGGCCGGCCGGGGCGACCCTGCGCCCCGGCCGCGCCGCGGTGGGCCGGCTCGGCACCGACCTCGCCCGGCACGGCCTCCACCTCGACGTCACCGGCCCCCAGGGCCGGGTGGTCGAACTGGGCGCGGGGGTCTCCTCCCCCGTCGGACGGGCGCTCACCGGCTCCCCCGCCGTCCGCCCGGGCACACCGCGCACCGTCGCGGCCACCGTGGCCGCGACCTCCGGGGCCGGACGACGTCCGGCCCTCCGGGTCTGTTGGGCAGCCGCCGCCCTGGCCGCGGTGCTCTGGGCGGTCCGCCGCCGTCGCTGACCGTCGCCACGGCTCGACCTCAGCCGCTCGCGGCGATGTCGGCCAGCCACTCCTCCGCTGCGCCGAGCAGCGTCCCGACGGTGACGTCGAGCGGCACCCCGCCGCCCACCTGCTCCGCCGTGACCGGGTCGGTCCACGCGGCCGGCCCGGTCAGGTGCACCCGCAGCAGCCGTCGGTCCCCCCGGGCGTCGTCCAGCACCCAGGACAGCGTCGGGTCCGCGGCCAGCAACCCGGTGCCCAGCAGCCCGCCGGGTCGCTCGGCCACCGCCCGCAACCAGGAGCCGAGCTGGTTGCCCTCCCACGGCGTCAGGCACGGCTCACGGAACACCCACCCCCGGCCGTCCGCGGTGCGCACCTCGCCGCGCACCAGCAACCAGGTCTGCGCCCAGTCCGCCCGGTCCAGCTCGACCGCCCGCACCTCCACCGCCTGCCGACGCAGCACCCGCAGGTCCAGCCACGCCCCGTCGGCCGACGCGAGTCTCATCCCGGGCGCCGGTCGAGCAGCGCGGTCATGTCCGCGAGCCCGAAGAACGCCGCGGTCTCCCGTGCACTGGGCGAGCCGTGGTCGGGGTCGGCCCCGGCGTCGAGCAGCGCGGTCACCGACGGCACCGACCGCCGGAACACCGCGGCCGCCAGGGCGGTCTGCCCGCGGTCGTTGACCCGTGCGTGGTCGGCCCCCAGCTGCAGCAGCCGCACGACGGTGGCCGGGTGGTCGCGGTACGCCGCCAGGATCAGCAGGGTGTCGCCGGAACCGTTGGTGAGGTTCGCCGGCACCCCGGCCGACACGTACTCCGCCACCTCGTCGGTGGCCCCGCTGCGGGCCAGGTCGAACACCCGCCCGGCGAGGGCGACGACGTCGGGGTCCGTGCTCACGGCGCACCCCCCGTCCAGTGCGCCGGGCGCGGCACGCCGACGTCGAGCCGGGTGACCCGGTCGCCGACTGCGGCCTCCAGCTGCGCCGAGGTCACGAACAGCGCGCCGCGCAGGTCGGCGCCGCCCAGCCGGGCCCCCCGCAGATCGGCGCCGGTGAGGTCGGCCAGCCGCAGGTCCGCCCGCCGCAGGTCGGCACCCAGCAGCACCGCCCCGCGCAGCGAGGCGCCGCGCAGGTCCGCCCCGGCGAGCGCGCCACCCACCAGGTCCGCCCCCCGCAGGTCGCGGGGCCGGGCCACCGAGCGCCGGGCGTGCTCGCTGGCCCGGGTCAGCAGCCCGTTCACCTGGGCCCGCACGGCCCCGACCGGCTCCTCCCGCAGCTGCTCGACGTCGCCGGCCACCCGTCGGGCCAGCTCGTCGTCGGCGCGGGCCAGCTGCCCGGCCAGACCCCCGGGCAGGTCCAGGGCGCGCGCCGCACGGACCAACCAGCGCAGCTCCTGCAGCGCCCGCACCACCGGGAACACGGTGGCCACCTGGTGCAGCTCGGCCCGGTCACCCCGGTCCAGACCGGGCCACACGTGCTGCGTGACGTGCTGGCCGGCCCCGAAGCAGTCGTAGACCACGCACCCCGGGAAGCCCCGCTCACGCAGCACGGGGTGGATGCCGCAGCGGTCGTCGGCCCCGAGGTTGGGGCACGCCGTCTCGGCGGGCTTGTCCAGGGCGAAGTCCGCGCCCCGGGAGAAGGCGGGGACGACGCAGCACAACGCCGCGCACCGGCTGCAGTCGGCACGCAGGTCGTCGACGACCACCCTGTTCACCGGGGCCACCCCGCTGCGGTCCGCCGTCGGGGGTCGTTCACCGGGCCACGCGGTCGGTCAGCCCCAGCACGTGCTCCCACGCGTCGTCGCAGGCCGCGGCCCACTCGGCGAACCCGCGGTCGAAGAACGAGTGCGGCGCCCCGTCGTAGACCGGGGCGTCGACGTCGGCGCCGGCGGCCCGCATGCGGTCGGCCAGGGCGAGCTGGTCCTCGACCGGGGTGGCCGAGTCGGCCCCGGCGATGAGCATGACGGTGGGCAGCGCGGCGCGGTCGGCGGCCTCGCCCACCCGACCGGGCTGACCGTAGAAGCCGGCGCACCCGGCCAGGTCGACGCCTCCCGCGGCCAACCGCCAGGCGTGGCTGCCGCCCAGGCAGAAGCCGACCACCACCACCGGGAGGTCGGGGGACGTGCGCGAGCGCAGGTAGGCGACGGCTGCGGCGACGTCGGCGTCGACCCCCTCGTCGGTCATGAGGGGGACGTGCGCGCCCCAGTCGAAGTCCTCCTCGCGGGTGCCGGTGGCCGGCCGCCCGGCGGTGCGGCCGAACCAGTCGACCGCGACCGCCGGCAGACCCGCCTCGGCGAACCGCTCGGCCAGGGCCACGTAGAAGGGGTGCAGGCCCCGGACGTCGGGCAGCACGACGACGCCGGCCCGGGCGGGTGCGGCCGGGGCGGCGAACGCGGCGGAGAACTCGGTGCCGTCGGCGGAGGCCAGCGCCAGGGTGCCGCGCTCGGCGACGTCACCGGCGGGACGGGGCGCGGCGGGTGGGCGACTGTCGTGGCTGTGGCACATGCCCCGTTCCTACCCCCGGTGCCGCCCGTCCGCCGGGTCGGGGGGACCTCAGGTGTCGGACGCGTCGTCCTGCCGCTCGGCCCGGCCGCCGAACACCTCGGCGGCGTGCTGCCGACGGGCCTCACCCAGCCACCGGTGCTGCCGGTCGGCCTGCTCGACCAGCCGGGTGACGAGACCGGCGTCGATGCGGTTGTCGACCTCCGACAGCCCCAGCAGGGTCTCGAACCCGGCGCGCTTGAGCAGCACCGCGCCGGTGAGGAACTCGAACTCGATGACCGTGCTCAGCGGCGAGCGCCCCAGGCGGCCGTCGGGCTTGAGCCGGGAGAGCTTCTCGGCCACCCGCACCACCAGCTGCTTCACGCGGTTGGGCCGGATGCCCACCGCGGTCATCGTGGCGGCCAGGGCCGCGCGCTCCTCCTGCAGCTCGGCGAGCAGCTCGCGCAGCTGCGGCTCGTAGGCGTCGTCGACGTGGTGGTCCAGCATCCGCCGGACCAGCCCGATGCCGCCCGCGGACGCCGCGAGGTGGTCGTTGCAGTAGATGCGCAGGGCGTCGCCGTCCACGGTGGTGTCCACGCGGTCCATCCTTGCGGCCCTCCGCCTCGTCCGCAGGCATCTCACATCTGAGATATCGTCGTCGCCGATGTCCCTCACCGAAGAAGCCACCGGTCAGTCCCTGCGCCAGATCGGCACGCTCGTCCGCGACGCGCGCCGCCACCACGGGCTGACCCAGACCCAGTTGGCCGAGCGGCTGGGCACGAGCCAGAGCGCGATCGCCCGCATCGAGCAGGGGGCGCAGAACCTCACCCTCGAGCTGCTCGGCCGGCTCTCCGCCGCCCTCGACAGCGAGCTCATCACCGTCGGCCGCGGCGGCCCGACCCACCTGCGGGTCACCGGCGCCCGGCCCCTGTCGGGCTCGGTGGTGGTCAAGAGCAGCAAGAACGCCGCCGTCGCGCTGCTGTGCGCCTCGCTGCTCAACCGCGGCACCACGACGCTGCGCAACGTCGCCCGCATCGTCGAGGTCGAGCGCATCCTCGACGTGCTGCGCTCGATCGGCGTGCAGGCCACCTGGGACGCCGCCGGCAAGGACCTCACCATCGTCGTGCCCGCGGAGCTCGACCTGGCCGGCATCGACGCCGACGCCGCCCGGCGCACCCGCAGCATCATCATGTTCCTGGGCCCGCTCCTGCACCGCGAGCCCACCTTCGAGCTGCCCTACGCCGGCGGCTGCGACCTCGGCACGCGCACCATCGAGCCGCACATGATCGCGCTGCGCCCGTTCGGTCTCGAGATCGAGGCGCACGCCGGCGCCTACCACGCCCGGGTGGCCGCGCCCGAGGCCCGCGACCGCACCATCGTGCTGACCGAGCGCGGCGACACCGTCACCGAGAACGCGCTGCTGGCCGCGGCCCGCCACGAGGGCACCACCACCATCCGCAACGCCAGCCCGAACTACATGGTCCAGGACCTCTGCCTCTACCTCGAGCTGCTCGGCGTGCGCATCGACGGCTTCGGCACCACCACCCTGGTCGTGCACGGCCGCGCCGAGCTCGACGCCGACGTCGACTACACCCCCAGCGAGGACCCGGTCGAGGCCATGAGCCTGCTGACCGCGGGCATCGTGACCGGGTCCGAGCTCACGGTGCGCCGCGCGCCCATCGAGTTCCTGGAGATCGAGCTGGCCATCCTCGGCGAGATGGGGCTGCGCTACGACCTCTCCCCCGAGTACCCCGCCGACAACGGCCGCACCCGGCTGGTGGACATCACCCTGCACCCCTCGACGCTCAAGGCGCCGATCGACAAGGTGCACCCGATGCCCTTCCCGGGCCTCAACATCGACAACCTGCCGTTCTTCGCGGTCATCGCGGCGACGGCCACCGGCGGCACGCTCATCCACGACTGGGTCTACGACAACCGCGCGATCCACCTGTCCGACCTCACCCGGCTGGGCGCCGACGTGCGCCTGCTGGACCCGCACCGCGTGCTGGTCACCGGCCCCACCCACTGGTCGGCCGCCGAGATCGTCTGCCCGCCCGCGCTGCGCCCGGCGGTCTGCATCCTGCTGGCCATGCTGGCGTGCAAGGGCACCTCGGTGCTGCGCAACGTCGACATCATCGCCCGCGGCTACGAGCAGCTCTACGAACGGCTGGTCGAGATGGGCGCGCAGATCGAGGTCTTCAGCGACTGATGCCGCCCCGCGCCCGGATCGCCGCGGGCCGGCGGCACTCGGTCGGCCTGCGCGCCGACGGCCGGGTGCTGGTCGCCGGCCGCCGCGGGTCCGAGGAGGGCCGGACGGCGGACTGGACCGACGTGGTGTCCGTCGCCGTCGGGTCGGTGCACACCGCGGCCAACACCGGGCGCAGCCACACCGTCGGGCTGCGGTCGGACGGCACGGTGCTGGCCACCGGGTGGGACGGCGACGGCCAGTGCGCGGTGGGCGGCTGGCGCGACGTGGTGGCCGTGGCCGCGGGCTGGCGCCGCACCCTGGCCGTGCTGGCCGACGGCACGGCCCGGGCGGTCGGCCGGCGCACCGACGGCGCCTGCGACGTCGAGGGGTGGGACCGGCTGCGCGCCACCGCGGCCGGTGATTGGCACTCCGTCGGCCTCCGGGACGACGGCACCGTGCTGGCTGCCGGTCTCGACCGGCGCGGCCAGTGCGACGTGGGCGGGTGGCGCGAGGTCGTCGCGGTGTCGGCCGGGACGCTGCACACCGTGGGCCTGACGGCGGCCGGCCGGGTGCTGACCGCCGGCGGTCCGGCCGGCGCGGGGACCGACCGGTGGCACGGGGTGGTCGGGGTGTCCGCCGGGAGCCACCACACGGTCGGGGTGCTCGGCGACGGCACGGTGCTGGCCGTCGGCGACGACGGCCACGGGCAGTGCGCGGTCGGCGGGTGGCGCGACGTCGTGGCCGTGGCCGCCGGGTCGGCGCACACCCTGGGCCTGCGGGCCGACGGCACCGTGCTGGCCGTCGGGGCCGCGCAGGACGGGCGCTGCGGGACCGACGGCTGGCAGCTGGGCTGAGGGGTCAGCCGCGGGCGAGGACGGCGACCCCGGCGCACGCAGCGGCCCACAGCACGCTGGTGAGCGTGCCGATGATGAAGCGCTCGGCCGCCGGGGTCTCCTTGAGCGCCTGGAACCGGCCCAGGCCCTTGATCGCCAGCACCACCGGCAGGCCCTCGGGCCACCCGGCCAGCATCGTCGCGGCCAGCGCCAGCCGCTCGAGGACCCCGATCCACGACCCACCGCGCAGCACGTCGGGGTCGGCGATGCCCGCCATGCCGGGCCGCTGCCCCCCGACCGGCGACGTGGTCGTGGGAGGGCCGGTCAGCGCCGAGACCGCCCGGGTGGGGTCGGCGGCGGCGAGGACGGCGGTCACCACCGGTCCCCCGCCGAGCCCGGCGGCCACCACGGCGGCGATCGCGACGGCGGAGCGCAGCCACGGCGTGGGCGGGGCCGCGGCCCAGGCCAGCGCGGCCGCCGCGGCCACCAGTCCGGCGAGCGCGAAGGCGGCCCAGGGCGTCGCCGGCTCCCGGCGGTGGGCCACGAGCTCGCGCCCGCGCGGGACGCGGCCGGTCTCGGCCCGCCGCAGCACCGCCGCGCCCAGCGCGCCGGCCAGGACGAGCAGGACCAGGGCCGCCAGCGTCACCGGCCGCCCTCCGCCCGGGCCAGGAGCCGGGCCAGCACGGGGTGCAGGTCGTGCTCCACGTCGACGGCCGCGGCGGCCAGCCGCTGCCCGACCGCCTGGCGGGTGATGCCCAGCCGGGCCCCGGCCTCGGCCTGGGTGCACCCGGCGGCGACCAGGTCGATGGCCTCCCACGCCTGCGGGCTGCGGCGCTGGAGGAGGACGGTCAGCACGGTGGCCACCGCCTGGGCGTCGGCCGCGGCGACGTCGTCGGCACCCTCGACGGCCACCCGTGAGGGGCGCTGCTTGGCCACGTCGACCGCCCGCCGGGCGGCGAGGAAGGCCGGGCCGGTCGCGGCCCGGGTCGAGTCCGGCAACGGGGTCTGGACCGGGCCGGCACCGATGCCCACGCTCCAGCCGCCCGCCCGGGCCAGCCGGCACAGCACGTCGACGACCACGGCCGGGTGCCCGACCACCCCCTGGAACTCGTCACCGGCGGTGCGCTCGAAGTCCAGCAGCACCGGGGCGTCGGCGAGCGCGTCCAGCGCCGCGGACACCCGGTCGGGGCCACGCCGGCTGGCTCGCTGGTCGACGGTGAGCACGAAGGGCACCAGGCAAGCATGACACCTTTCCCTACGCCTGTGCAAGCCTCAGGGCTTGTCGGTCAGCTCCGGCGGGAAGCCACCGGTCGCCACCGGACCCCAGCGCACCGGCGTGACCCGGATGAGCGACTTGCCCTGCCGGTGCATCGCCTCGCGGTACTCGTCCCAGTCGGGGTGCTCGCCGCTGATCGAGCGGAAGTACTCGACCAGCGGCTCCACCGACTCGGGCAGGTCGAGCACCTCGGCGGTGCCGTCGACCTGCACCCAGGGGCCGTCGAAGTCGTCGGACAGCACCACCACGGTGACCCGCGGGTCCCGCCGGGCGTTCCTGGACTTCGCGCGCTGCGGGTAGGTGGACACCACGATGCGCCCCTCGGCGTCGACCCCGCAGCTGACCGGCGAGATCTGCGGCTCGCCGTCGGCGCGGCGGGTCATCAGCAACGCCTTGTGCCGGGGGCGGAGGAACGTGAGCAGGCCGTCGCGGTCGACCCGGTCGGCGGTGGCGGTCTTCGGCATGCCCGGACGCTACGACGGGCCACCGACTCCCCGCCCGTCGGCCCGATCCCCCGCCCGGGGGGTTCCCGACCGGTGCCCGAACACCAGGTGTGCTCCGATAGCGGCATGGCCGACGCCCAGCAGGAGAACGACGAGCGCACCGGGGACACCCCCGTGGCGCACACGGGCGCCACCAGGATGCCCCCGGCCGACTTCCACGACGAGTCCGGCGAGCCACCCTCGGAGACCAGCGCCCCGGTGCCCGCCCTCGACCGCGGTCCCCGGCTGGCCGCGGCCAGCCGGGTGCTGGCCACCTTCTCGTGGCGGCTGCTGCTGGTCACCGGGGCCGTCGTCGTCATCGGCTACGTGCTGGGCGTGCTGTGGTCCTCGGTGCTGCTGCCCGTCGTCCTCGGGCTCCTGTTCTCCACCGTCATGTGGCCGCTGGCCCGGCTGCTGCGCGGCCGGCTGCGGTTCCCGCCCGCGCTGGCGGCCATCACCTCGGTGGTGCTGTTCCTCGGCGCGGTCATCGGCATCTTCGCCGCGATCGCCCCGTCGGTCGTCGCCCAGGTCGACGAGCTCTCCGGCGGGGTCACCGACGGCCTGGAGAGCGTGCAGGACTGGCTGTCCGGCCCACCGTTCAACCTTGGCCAGGAGCAGATCGGCACCTACGTCGACCAGGCCATCGACCAGCTGCAGTCCAGCGCCGGCGACATCGCCAACCTGGCGCTGACCGGCGCGGGCGCCATCGGCACGGGCCTGGTCAACGTCGTCCTCGCGCTGGTGCTCACCTTCTTCTTCCTCAAGGACGGCCCCCGCTTCCTGCCCTGGTTGGCGGCGCAGACCGGTCCGCAGGCCGCCCCGCACGTCGCCGAGCTGTCGCACCGCAGCTGGCGCACGCTGTCGGAGTTCATCCGCCAGCAGGCCCTGGTCGGCGCGATCGACGCCCTGGGCATCGGCCTGGGGCTGCTGGTCCTCGGCGTGCCGCTCGTGCTGCCGCTGGCGGTCATCACGTTCTTCGCGGCCTTCGTGCCGATCATCGGTGCCTTCGTGGCCGGCGGCTTCGCGGTGCTCATCGCGCTGGTCAGCAACGGGTTCAGCACGGCCGTGTGGGTGCTGGTCGTCGTGGTGGTCGTGCAGCAGGTCGAGGGCAACGTGCTCCAGCCCATCCTGCAGGGCCGTGGCCTCAAGCTGCACGCCGGCGTCGTCATCCTCGCCGTGACCGCCGGCTCCAGCCTGGCCGGCATCATCGGCGCGTTCCTGGCCGTGCCGGTGGCGGCCCTGCTCGCCGTCGGCTACCGGTACGCCCGCGACCAGCTCGACGGCCGGCACCCCGAGCGCGACGACGACGGCCGCGTGCCCGAGCTGGTGGGCGACGCCGACGGCGCCCGCCTCACCCGCAGCGCGGACCCGGTCGCCGACTGACCTACCGCGGGCGGCGGATCCGCACCGGCCCGCGGGCGGTGGCGACGTCGACCACCTCGCCGCGCTGGGTGACCTGCACCCGGCCCTGCGCAGCCAGCTCACCGGCGGCGGCGCGGGCGTCGTCCATCAGCTCGCGCCAGCCGTCGGGGTCGACCGCGCGGGCGGCGTCGGACGGGCAGATCGAAGACGTCGGGGCCCGCGCGTCGAGCAGCTCCTCGATGCGCCGGGCCAGCTGGTCGGTCGACGCGCTCACCGATCCAGGGTGCGCGCCGGGCGGTTCGAGCGCCATCGGGGGCACCATGGGAATGCCCGGCCACCCGGCGGAGCTTCACCGGGCGGACCGTCGAACCACCCGTCGGACCACGAGGAGAGGACCCGACCGTGCCCCCACGTCCCGAGGACCTCGTCGAGCTGCTGCCCGCCCACGAGCGGCTCGTCGAGCGCACCGCCGCCGACGAGCTCGTGCTCGTGCACGACCTGGCCGGTGAGTTCGACGCCGCGCACGCCGGCGCCCTGGCCGGGGCGCACCTGCTGGCCAGCCTGCCGCACGAGGTCATCGCCCGGTTCGACGCCGACGCACTGGTCGACTACCGCGGGCACCGGCCGCGGATCACCTTCGCCGGTGACCACTACGAGTCCTTCGCCGCACCCGAGATCACCCTGTACGCGGTCGACGACGACGGGGGCACCCCGTTCCTCCTGCTGCACGGCGCCGAGCCCGACTTCGCCTGGGAACGGTTCACCGCCGCCGTCCTGGGCCTGGTCGAGACCCTCGGCGTGACCCGCATGGTCATGCTGCAGGCCATCCCGATGCCCGTGCCGCACACCCGCCCGGTCACGGTGACCGCGCACGCCACGCGGCGCGAGCTCATCGCCAGCTACCCGGTCTACTGGGGCGAGATGCGCATCCCCGGCAGCGCGGGCGCCCTGCTCGAGCTGCGCGCCGGGGAGGCCGGGGTCGACGCGCTCGGCGTCGCCGCGCACGTCCCGCACTACCTGGCGTCGGCGACCTACCCGGCCGCCTCGCTCACCCTGCTCGAGCACCTCGGTCAGCTCACCGGCCTGCACCTGCCGACCGAGACGCTCGAGGAGGCCGCCCGGGCCAACCGCACCGAGGTCGACGCCCAGATCGGGCGCTCGGAGGAGAACACCGCCGTGGTGGCCCAGCTGGAGGCGCAGTTCGACAGCTTCTCCGCCGCCCGCGAGGGTGCCGGGTTGCTCGGCTCGTCGGGCGAGATCCCCTCGGGCGAGGAGATGGCCGACCAGATCGAGGCCTTCCTCGCCGAGCAGGACCGCAAGCGCGACTAGGCGCTGCCCCGGGTCACGGCGAACGCCGCCGCACCCAGGGCGCCGACCGCGGCGAACAGGTAGAAGCCCCACGGGAACGCGATGCCGGCGGTCACCAGGCCGCCGGTGAGCAGCGGGCCGCTGATCGCACCGACCCGGCCCACGCCGGCCGACCAGCCCAGCGCGGTGGCCCGCACGTGCGGTGGGTGGTTCGCGCTGGTGAAGGCGTAGACGAGCACCTGGGCGCTGAACACGAAGCAGCCGGTCAGGAAGACCATGACGTAGATGCCGGCCAGCGGGAGCCGGATGGACAGCAGCGCCAGGAAGACCGCCCCGGCGGCGAACCAGGCCAGCCCGGCGCGTCGGGCCCCGACCCGGTCGGCCACCTGGCCGGCGACGAGCAGGCCCACGATCGCGCCGACGTTGAGCACGAGCAGGAAGGTCAGGGCCGCACCGAGGTCGTAGCCCGCCTCGCGCATGATCGTCGGCAGCCAGCTGTTGAGGCCGTAGACCAGCAGCAGCCCCATGAACGAGGTGACCGCGATGGCCAGGGTCGTGCGCAGGTACTGCGGGGAGAACAGGGTGCGCAGCGTGGCCCCGGCCGACGTCGGCTCGGGTGCGGCGTCGGCGGGCTCGAGCTGCAGGCCGTAGGCGGCCGCGATCTGCTCGGCCTCGGCGCGCCGCCCGTGCGCGACCAGGTACCCGGGCGACTCCGGCAGGTGGCGCAGCATGAGCGGGACGAGGACGACGGCCGGCAGCGCCCCGACGACGAACATCCAGCGCCACCCCAGCGGCTCGACCACCACGATGGCCAGGGCAGCGGTGGCCACCGCACCCACGTGGTAGCCGGTCATCACCGTGGTGGTGGCCCGCCCGGCGCGGTTGCTGAACTCGTTGACCAGCGCGATCGCGGTGGGCAGCGCGCCGCCCAGCCCCACCCCGGCGAGGAACCGCAGCCCGCCGAACACCCCGGCGTTCGGGGCGGCGGCGCAGGCCAGGGTGAGCAGCGAGAAGGCCGTCACCGCGCCGATGAGCACCCGGCGCCGGCCGAGCACGTCGGTGAGCGCCCCGAGCGAGAGCGCCCCGATGGTCATCCCCACGAGGCCGGCCGTGACGACGGCCGTCGCCCCGGTCCCCGACAGCCCGAAGCCCTCGGGGGTCAGCAGCGTGGGGACGACGGTGCCGACGACGACGAGGTCGAACCCGTCGAGGACCACGGCGATCCAGCAGAGCGGGGCCACCCACCCCGCGGCTCGGGCCACCGCCGGTCGATCCTTGCGCGCGGAGCTGGGCACGGGCTGCCTCCGGGGTGTCGACGCTGACCCGCCGACCCTAGGAACCTGCTGGGCGCTCCGGCACCTCGAGCTTCTGCCCAGCAGAACCGTTCAGGCGAAGACGATGGTCTTGGCGCCGTCGACGATGACCCGGTCCTCGACGTGCCAGGTGACCGCCTGGGCCAGCACCTGGCGCTCGACGTAGCGGCCGACCCGGCGCATGTCCTCCACCGTGGCGCGGTGGTCGATGCGGGCGACCTCCTGCTCGATGATCGGCCCGGCGTCGAGCTCGGCGGTCACGTAGTGCGCGGTGGCCCCGATCAGCTTCACGCCCCGGTCGGCGGCGGCCTGGTAGGGGTTGGCGCCCACGAAGGCCGGCAGGAACGAGTGGTGGATGTTGATCAACCGCTCGGGGAACCGTGCGCAGAACTCCGGCGACACGATCTGCATGTAGCGGGCGAGCACGACCAGGTCGCAGTCGCCCACCAGCTCCAGTGCCCGCGCCTCGGCCTCGGCCTTGGTGCCGGGGGTGACCGGCACGTGGTGGAACGGGATGCCGTGGGCGGTGGCGACCGGCTCGAGGTCGGGGTGGTTGGAGATGACGACGGCGATCTCCGCCCGCAGGTCACCGGCCGAGACCCGGTACAGCAGCTCCTGCAGCACGTGGTCGGTCCTCGACACGAACACCGCCAGCCGGGGGCGCGCCTCGGCCAGCACCAGGCGGTAGGTCATCCCCCACTCGCCGGCGAGCGCGGCGAGCTGCCCGTCCAGCTCGGCCCGGCGCTCGGCGAGGCCGTCGAGCACGAACTCCAGCCGCAGCGTGAAGGTGCCCCCCGACGGGTCGGAGCTGTGCTGCTGCGAGTCGGTGATGTTGGCGCCGGCGTCGGCCATCAAGCGCGACAGGACGGCGACGATGCCGGGGCGGTCGGGACAGCGGACGACCAACCGGCCGGCATTGCTCGTGGACACGGGAGGGGATGATCCCAGACGCGTCAGGGCAGGTCGGCGGGCTCCCCGGTCGTGAAGAGGTCGCCGTGCTGCTCGATGCGGGCCAGCACGTCGTCGGTGTCGAACACCAGCGGCCCGTCGAGCTCCTCCCAGGTCACCGGGGTGGACACGGTGGCCCCGGCCCGGGCGCGCAGCGAGTAGGGCGCGACGGTGGTCTTGGCGGTGTTGTTCTGGCTCCAGTCGACCAGCACCTTGCCCGGGCGCAGCACCTTCTCCATGCGCCACACGACGTCGTCCGGCGTCTCCTCGGTGAGCGCCTGGGCCAGCGCCTTGGCGTACCTCGACGGGTGGTCGGGGTCGGTGCAGCGGATCGGTGCGTAGACCTGCAGGCCCTTGGAGCCCGAGGTCTTCACCACCGGGTCCAGGCCGTCGTCCACCAGCCGCTCGCGCAGCCGCAGCGCCAGGGCGGCGCACTCGGCCACCCCGGTGCCCGGCCCGGGGTCGAGGTCGAGCACCAGCAGGTCGGGCAGCTGCGGCACGCCCTCGTCGTCGACCCGCCACTGCGGCACGTGCAGCTCGAGCGCGGCCAGGTTGGCCGACCAGGCGAGGTCGGGGACGTCGGTGAGCAGCACCATGTCCAACGTCTCGCGGTCCTTGGTGGAGCCCGGCGCCGGGACCACCACGTGCTGCACCCACGACGGCGCATGCCGGGCGTTGTTCTTCTCGAAGAAGGAGGCGCCCTCGACCCCGTGCGGCCAGCGGGTGAACGTGACCGGCCGCCCGGCCAGGTGCGGCAGCAGCACCGGCGCGACCTGCACGTAGTACTGGATCACCTGCGCCTTGGTGACGCCCACCTCGGGGAAGAGCACCTTGTCCAGGTTCGAGACCTCGAGCTGCCGCCCGCCGATCGACACCCGCTGCCGGGTCACTCGGGCACCACCGCGGTCGGGGCGACGTCCTCGCGCAGGCCGCGCCAGGCCGGGTGCCGCAGGTGCCCGTCGCCGGTCCAGCCGGCGAACACGACCTCGCCGACCAGGTCGGGCTCGACCCAGTGCGCCTCGCGGACGACGTCGGCGGGCACCTCCCCGGCGAACGGGGAGGACGACCGGCCGGTCACGTCGCGGGCGAGCTCGCGCAGCGCCCGGTCGGTGAACCCGGTGCCCACCCGCCCGGCGTAGCGCAGGCCGTCGGGCCCCTGGACGCCGACCAGCAGGGAGCCGATGCCACCGGCCCGGCGCCCGTTGCCCGGCCGCCACCCGCCGACCACGACCGACTGGTGCTGCACGTTCTTGACCTTCAGCCACTCGGGGCCGCGGCCACCGGGGCGGTACGGCGAGGCCAGCCGCTTGGCCACGACGCCCTCCAGCCCGTGCTCCCGGCTGGCCGCCTGCACCCCGGCGCCGTCGGCGTCGAACCACGGCGTGGGGCTCCACCGCCGGGCGGCGGGTTCGAGGGTGTCCAGCAGTTCGCGGCGCTCCCGGTAGGGCCGGTCCAGCAGCGGCACCCCGTCCAGCGCCAGCAGGTCGAACACGAAGTAGGAGGCCGGCACCTGCCGGGCCGTGCGGGCGACCTCGGGACCGGTCAGGTGCATGCGCTGCTGCAGCAGGCCGAAGTCCGGGCGGCCCTGCGCGTCCAGCGCGACCACCTCGCCGTCGAGCACGGCGTCCCGGTCGGCGAGCGAGGCCGGCAGCGCGGCCAGCTCGGGGTAGCGCTCGGTCACGTCGGTACCGCTGCGGGCCCGCAGCCGCAGCGCGCCGGCGCGCACGTGGGCCAGCACCCGGACGCCGTCCCACTTGAACTCGTAGGCCCACCCGTCGTCGGTGCGGGGCAGCTCCCCGGCAACCGCGAGCATCGGCCGGGTGGACTCGTCCACCACCTCAGGCGGACTTCGACGCGGCGGCCTTCTTCGCCGGTGCCTTCTTCGCCGGCGCGGCCTTCTTCGCGGCGGCCTTCTTCGCCGGGGCCTTCTTCGCGGGGGCCTTGTCCGCGGGGGCGTCGTCGGAGGAGTCGTCCTCGTCGGCGGGGGGCTTCTTGCCGGCCTTCTCCACGCTGCGCCGCAGCGCGCTCATCAGGTCGACCACCGAGCCGTCGTCCTCGTCGTCCTCGACCTCCTCGGGCCGGACGACGTCACCCCCGGCCTGCTTGGCCTCCAGGAGCTTGGCCATGGCCTCCTTGTAGTCGTCGGTGAACACCGACGGGTCGAAGGTGCCGCTCATGGTCGAGATCAGCGACTCGGCCATCTTCAGCTCGGCGGGCTTGGCGGTGACGTCCTCGTCGAGGAACCCGAACTCCGGCGTCCGGATCTCGTCGGGCCAGCGCATGGTGTGCAGCACCAGCAGCCCGTCCCGCACGCGCAGCGCGGCCAGCGACTCGCGCTGCCGGATCGCGATCTTGGTGATCGCGACCTGGCCGGCGTTCTCCAGCGCGGTGCGCAGCAGCACGTAGGGCCGCGCCGCGGTGCCCTCGGGCTCGAGGTAGTAGGTCTTCTCGAAGTGGATCGGGTCGATCTCGGACTGCTCGACGAACTGCAGCACCTCGATCTCGTGGGTGCTGCCCAGCGGCAGCTCCTCCATGTCGGCGTCGGTGAGCACCACCAGCTCGCCGTTGGGCAGCTCGAAGCCCTTGGCGATGTCGCGGTACTCGATCTCCTCGCCGTCGACCGAGCAGACCCGGCGGTACTTGACCCGGCCGCCGTCGGTCTTGTGCACCTGGTGGAACTTGACGTCGTGGTCCTCGGTGGCCGAGTACAGCTTCACGGCGATCGAGACCAGCCCGAAGGAGACCGCGCCCTTCCAGATCGACCGCATGCCTTCGTCCCTCTCGTCGTCGTCCTGATCAGCCTAGGGGCGTCCGGGCCCGTCCACCCGGTCCGACCACCCCCTACGAGTCGGTGACGTCGGACTGGAGCTTGTCGTAGGCGAACTGCCCCACGTCGGCGCCGGCGACGATGGTCATGACCAGCCCGGCCAGCCGGGTGGCCCGCGGTGCGGCCACGTAGGACAGCACGAAACCCGTGCCGATCCACTGGGCCAGGCAGAACGGGCACGTGACCAGCTCGCCCACCGCGTGCTTCCAGCCCCCGTGCTCGCGGATCCCCTCGGCGAGCTCCGCCTCGCCCGACGTCCCCTCGAAGCGGGTGAAGGGGGCACGCAGCGGGCTGGTCACCGGGTCCTTGGCGACAGTGCGGGCGAGCCGGAAGGTGCCGACGGTGAGCAGCAGGGCGTCACCGAGCGGTATCCGCTCGGGCAGCGGGCGACCCGTCGCCCGCAACGCCGCCGCACCCGCCGCGGTGAGCGCGCCGTAGACCCCCATCGCGCCCAGCAGACCGCCGAGCGGTCGCTGCTCCCCGTGGGCGTACTGCTCCTGCTGCGTGCGGGCCCAGGACCCGACCTTCTCCGTGACCGACATACCGGGCGCGCTACCCGGGCCGGGAGGGGGCTCACACCGGGTGTGGACGACGCGACCGCGGGGGTAGGGGGCCACCATGACGCAGCCCGAGGGCCAGACCGCCCGCGACCAGTTCCCCGAGGACGCCGGGATCCCCGAGATCGCCGACGACACGCCCGAGGCCGCCCTGGCCGAGGACCCCCAGTTCGCCCCCGACATGGGCCGGGAGACCGCCGGCGCCAGCGTCGACTTCGGCACCACCGCCGCCGAGCAGGCCGAGGGCGAGCCGCTCGACGGCCGGCTGGCCCGCGAGGAGCCCGACGTCGACGCCGACGCCGGGGTGCGCCCGGCCGCCGACCCCGACGGCCCCGCCCTGCAGCTCGACCAGGACGGCGAGCCGCTCACCAGCTCCGGCACCGACTCGGTGGGCGACGACGTCCTGGCCTCCGGCGAGGCACCGACCGGCGGCGAGGGGCCCGAGGAGCGGGCGGTGCACCCGCTCGAGGGCTGACCACGCCACTGGACGGCCCGGGGTTGTGGCCCGCCCCGGCCCTGTCTAGGGTCCGGGCGGGCGGTTCAGCAGCCAGCCGTCCGGCTCCACCGTCCGGCCGTCCACTCCGGGCCCGCCGGCGTCGGGGATCCCCCGAGCCAGGTACGTTGTAAGCGCTCATGTGCGCCCACCGGGCCACGCCGCTGAGAGGAGCTCCTGTCCGTGACCTCATCTGACCTGCCCGCCGAGGGGCAGCGCGACTCGTCGGCTCCGGCCGACACCGCCGACGCGCCCTTCGACGACGTGATCACGCTGTCGACGTCCACGGACGCCGACGGCAAGGTCACGGTGACGGTCGTGGGCGAGGTGGACACCTTCACCGCACCGGTGCTGCGGGCCTCGCTGGACACCCAGCTGGAGCAGCAGCCCGAGCAGCTGGTCATCGACCTCTGCGGGGTCCAGTTCCTCGGCTCCGCCGGTCTCGCCGTCCTCGTCGAGACCCAGAAGTCGGCCCGCGCGCGCGAGGTCGGCCTCACGCTCGTCGCCTCCACCCGTGCGGTCACCCGCCCGCTGGAGGTCACCGGCCTGATCGACCTGTTCACCATCGTCGACGGCAACGCCTGATCCGTCGTCCCACCGGGGACCCCGTCGCCCACCGGGTGACGGGGTCCTCGGCGTCGTGGGGGTCCGTCAGGCCGACAGCAGGGCGCAGACGGCCGCCTCGACCACCCGCTGGCGTTCCCGGTCGTCCCCGGCCCCGGCCGCCTCGGTGAGGGCGGCGCCGATGGTCTCGCCGTGCTCGAACCGGTCCACCACCCTCGGGTCGACGTAGCTGGCCTTGCAGACGGCCGGGGTGTTGCCCAGCTGGTCGGAGACCGCCCGGTACGCGGTCCGCACGGCCCTGGTGCGGCCGGTGGCCGAGGTGGGCGGTGGGGCCTGGCCCAGCAGCACGGCCATGAGCACCGTCGCCGTCCACGTGCGGAAGTCCTTCGCGGTGATCTCGGCGCCGGACACCTCGCGCAGGTAGGCGTTGACGTCGTCGCTGTGCACGTCGCGCCACGAGCCGTCGTCGTTCTGCCAGGCCAGCAGCTCCTCGCCGGCCGACCGGGGCCGCTCGAGCAGCTGGCGCACGACGGTCGCGGTGGCGGCGTCGGCGACCTCGATCTCGCGCTGCTTGCCGCCCTTGGCCAGGTAGCAGAAGGCCACCGCCCGACCCCGCACCTCGACGTGGTCACGGCGCAGCGTGGCCAGGCCGTAGGTGCCGTTGTCCTCGGTGTACTGGTCGCTGCCGACCCGGAAGGCGCCGAGGTCCAGCAGGCGCACGGCGGCCGCCAGCACCCGCTCCCGGCCCAGCCCGCGGCGGCGCAGGGCCGCTGCCACCTCGTCACGGACGTCGGGCAGCTGGTGGCTGATCTCGAGCACCCGCTCGTGCTTGGCCGCGTCGCGCTGCACCCGCCACTGGTCGTGGTAGCGGTACTGGCGCCGGCCGGCCGCATCGGTGCCGACGGCCTGGATGTGGCCGTGCGGCCACGGGCAGATCCACACGTCGCGCCAGGCCGGCGGGATCGCCAGACCCTCGACGCGCACCCGGCGGTCGTCCCGGATGAGCGCGCCGTCCTCGTCGTAGAACGCCCAGCCGCGGCCGGCACCGCGCCGGGTCCACCCGGGGGCGTGCACGTCACTGCGCCGCAGCCTCACCCCGGAGCAGGTGGGCAGCGGCGGCCGGGGTCAAACCTGCGCCACCCCCCGCGGGTGATCAGTCCAGCAGCGGCACGCCGGCCCGGCGCAGCTGCTCGCGGACCGGACCGGGCGGCGGGAGCACCCGCAGCGCCCACCCGTTGGCCCGGCCGATGGCCGCGACCTCGGCGACCACGGCGACCACCCCCGCGGCCACCTCGCTAACGGCCCGCAGGTCCAGCTCGGTGGCCACCACCCCGCCCCGGGAGCCCTCGAGCAGCCGCAGCCGGACAGCGGCGGCCGCGTCGTCGTCCAGCCCGCCGGAGGCGACCACGCGGGGCAGTGGGCCCGACCGGTCCACGCGCAGCGCCCCGAGGTCGTCTCCGCTCGCCGTGGCCCGCTCCGGCAGTGCCCGCGCGGGCACGCGCAGGCGCACGGTCGTGCCGGACCGGCCGCGGTCGACCTCGACGTCCTCGAGCAGCTGGTGCATGATCATCAGCCCGCGCCCCCGGTCGCCCGGGTCCGCGTCGGGGGTGCGCCAGGTGCCCCGGTCGCTGACCTCCGCGACCACGCGGCCGTCGGCACCGCGGGCGACCCGCACGAGCATGGGGCCCGGTTCGTCCTCGGGGTAGGCGTGGTCGACGGCGTTCGCGCACGCCTCCCCGACGGCCACCTGCAGCGCACCCACCACGTCGGGCGCCACACCGGCGCCGGCGAGCCAGCGCCCCACCGCGCGACGCACCGCGGACAGGGCCGCCGCGTCGGCGGGGAGGTCCAGCGCCAGGGGCTCGGCGCGGGGGTACGGGCTCCCCGGGGCGTCGGTCATCGTCAGACATCCCACCGCAGCCCGCCGCACCCGGCAACCGCGGAGGACCACCAGCCGGGCGGGCTCGACGGTCGTACGGGAGGATGGGCCCGGCCCTCGACCGTCTCGGGCGGCCGACGACAGTGAGGAGCGAACCAGCCCATGGTCGACACGACCGGTGGCGCCGCCGCGCGCCGCACCGAACGCCTCGAGCTCCGGGTGCCCACGTCCCGCACCCAGCTGCCCGCGGTGCGCGCGATGACCGGCGACCTGGCGATGCGCATGGACTTCGACCTCGACGCGGTCGAGGACCTCCGCCTGGCGGTCGACGAGGCCAGCGCCACCCTCTCCTCGGTCGCCCTGCCCGGCACGCCGTTGGTGACGGTGTTCGAGACCGGCCCGACCGGGCTGACCATCCAGGCCTGGGTGGCCACCACCGAGGGCACCGACGTCCCCCGCGACGGCTTCGGCTGGGCGGTCATCGCCGCGCTCGTCGACTCCGTCGACGCCGGCCCCTCGACCCAGGCGCAGGTCCCGGCCGGCGACGGCTCCTCGGCGGCCGTGGCCACCATCACCCTGACCAAGGAGCTCCCGGCGGCCCTGCCCACCGCGGCCGCAGGCGGAAACGCCGACCTCCCGGTCACTCGGTGACCCGACTGACCACCTTCCCCAGCCCCAGCTCCGACGTGGATGCCGTGACGAGACCCGAGAACGAACCGACACCCGACACCACCCCCGTCCTCCCCACCGCCCCGGGGGCGGCCGACACCGAGGTCGACCAGGCCGAGGTGGACGCCGACGTCGCCGAGGCCGAAGCCGTCGTGGCCGACCAGGCGCCCCCCAAGGAGCCCGCCGCACCGGTCTCGGAGAACCGCAAGCGGGCCGAGCGCACCGCCCCCCTGTTCGTCGAGCTGGCCTCCCTCGACCCCGAGGACCCCCGCCGCGAGCGCCTGCGCGAGATCCTGGTCGAGGAGCACCTCCCCCTGGTGCGGCACTTCGCCCGCCGGTTCAGCAACCGCGGCGAGCCCTTCGACGACCTGCTCCAGGTCGGCACGCTGGGTCTCATCGCGGCCATCGACCGCTTCGACCCCACCCGGGGCGTGGAGTTCCTGTCCTTCGCCGTCCCGACCATCACCGGGGAGATCAAGCGGCACTTCCGCGACCAGGGCTGGTCGGTGCGGGTACCGCGGCGCCTGCAGGAGCTGCACCTGTCGCTGAACGCCGCGGTGGGCGAGCTGGCGCAGAAGAACGGCCGTGCGCCGAACCCGTCGGAGCTCGCCGAGTACCTCGGCATCCCCCGCTCGGAGGTGCTCGAGGGCCTGCAGGTGGCCAACGCCTACCGCTCCTCGTCGCTGGACGAGCGGCTCTCGGGTGAGGACGACTCCCCCACCCTGGCGGCCACGCTGGGCCAGGAGGACGCCGCCCTGGAGGGCGTGGAGTACCGCGAGTCCCTGCAGCCGCTGCTTGCCACCATCCCCGCCCGCGAGCGCCGCATCCTCATCCTGCGGTTCTTCGGCAACATGACCCAGTCGCAGATCGCCGCCGACATCGGCATCTCGCAGATGCACGTCTCGCGCCTGCTGGCCCAGACCCTGGCCAAGCTCCGCGAGGGCCTGCTCAAGGACGAGTAGCCCGCCCTCTGCCGCGCACGGCCGCGGCGCCGTCACACGACGATGGGGACCCACTTCGGGCTCGACGTGGGTCCCCGTCGTCGTGTGACGGGTGCGGTGGAGCCGATCAGCGGCCCTGGTAGCCCGGCGGTGGGCCCTGCTGGTAGCCGGGCGGGGGGCCCTGCTGCGGGTTCTGCCACTGCGGGGGCGGGCCGCCGTATCCGCCACCCTGCCCCTGCTCGCCCTGCTGTCCGTGCTGAGGCCCCTGCTGGCCGTACGGCGACGGCGGCACCGGGGCGTCGTCGTCCGCGTCGGGGGCGTTGCGCGGGTCGGCCGCGGCACCGGACTCGCGGACGTCGGCAGTCAGCTCGGCCAGCGACGGCGTGCTGGGGATCTGCGGGTGCGGGGTCTCCGGCGCCGCGTCGGCCAGCGAGCTCATCTCGATGCGCGCCTCGGGCTGGTCGGCGGCCTTGGGCAGGGCCGACTCGAACCAGTCGGCGGTGTCCAGCTTCTGCGCCGGCGCCGACGTCTCGGCCTGGGTGCCGTCGACGTCGAGCCACGAGCGCTTGCCGCCGCCCTCGCCGTCGCCACCGCGCCCGGCGCCGCCGAGGTTGGCCAGCCCCTCCAGCGCCTGGGAGAACTCGCTGGGCACGATCCACATCTTGTTGGCGTCGCCCTGCGCGATCTTGGGCAGCGTCTGCAGGTACTGGTAGGCCAGCAGGCCCTGGTCGGGCTTGCCGTCGTGGATGGCCTGGAACACCGTCTCGATCGACTTGGCCTGGCCCTGGGCCTGCAGGAACAGCGCAGCGCGCTCGCCCTCGGCGCGCAGGATGCGCGACTGCCGCTCGGCCTCGGCCTCGAGGATCGCGGCCTGCTTGTGGCCCTCGGCGGCAAGGATCTGGCTGGCCTTCTGGCCCTCGGCGGTCATGATCGCCGACTGCCGCTGACCCTCGGCGGTGAGGATCGTGGCGCGCTTGTCGCGGTCGGCGCGCATCTGCTTCTCCATCGAGTCCTGGATGGACAGCGGCGGGTCGATGGCCTTGATCTCGACGCGGGCGACGCGCAGGCCCCAGGGGCCGGTGGTGCCGTCGAGCACCGCGCGCAGCTGCGAGTTGATGCCGTCGCGGCCGGTCAGCGCGCCCTCGAGGTTGAGCCCGCCGACGACGTTGCGCAGCGTCGTGGTGGTGAGCTGCTCCATGCCGGTGATGTAGTTGGCGATGCCGTAGACGGCCAGCCGCGGGTCGGTCACCTGGAAGTAGACGACGGTGTCGATGCCGACCTGCAGGTTGTCGGCGGTGATCACCGGCTGCGGCGGGAAGCTGATGACCTGCTCGCGCAGGTCGATGGTGGCCCGCACGCGGTCGGCGAAGGGCACGAGGATGGCCAGGCCGGGGCTCAGGGTGCGGCTGTAGCGGCCGAAGCGCTCGATGACCTTGGCCTGCGCCTGCGGGACGATCGTGACGCTCTTGGCGAGCACGATGACCACCAGGACGGCGATCACGAGGAGTGCGATGAGGGCTTCCACGGGCGGGGCGCTCCTGACGTCGGCTGGATGATCACCACCGATACTGCCCGCTGCGGTTCTGCCAGGCCACTCGCCAGGTCAGGCGCGCGACACGTAGGCGATCGGGCCCTCGATCTGCACGATGCGCACGACCTGGCCGACGTCGTAGGCCTCGCCGTCGAGCTGGGTGCGGGCCGACCACTCGTCGTGGCCCATGCGCACCTGGCCCGCGGTGCCGGTGACGCGTTCGCTGACCTCGGCGGTGCGGCCGACGTAGACCTCGACACCGTCGATCTGCTCGGGGGTGCGCTGGGTGAGGTGGCGCTTCGCGACCGGCCGGACGACCAGCAGCAGCCCCAGCGACACGACGACGAACGCCGCCACCTGCAGCCAGACCGCGCCACCCAGCAGCGCGACGCCCATGCCGCCGAGCGCCCCGCCGGCGAGCATCAGCAGCACGAGGTCCAGGCTGGCCACCTCGCCCGCGGTGAACAGGCCGGCCGCGATCAACCACAGCAACCACGCACCCATGGCCCGAGTCTGGCAGAGCGGCACCCGCCCTGGGGGCCGCCTACCCTCGACCGGGTGCCCGATCTCAGGACCCGCCGCGCCGCCGGTGACCCCGCTGGACGCCTGGCCGCCTGGTCCACCGCCTGGCTGGGTGGCCGGGTGCCCTACGACGACGCCCTCGAGGCGGTGACCGGCGAGCGGGCGCACGTGGTGCTCGGCCCCGGCGCCCCCCGACCCCTGGGTGAGGTGCTGACGTCGCTGCGCGGCCGCGGCGAGCGCCGCCTGCGCCTCGTGCTGCCGGTGCCCGGCGACGTGCACGGCCTGCCGCCGCTGCCCGGGCTGGCCGCCGACGCCGTCGAGGCGGGCCAGGCCGTCGTGGGCGACTCGCTGGTCCTGCTCCCGTCTGCCGCGACCACCGAGACGGTGCAGTGGACGGCGCTCGACCTGCCCGCCGGCTGCCTGGCCCCGCCGCCGGTCGAGGGCACCCTGCGCGCCTTGTCCGGCCGGCTCGACCTGGCCGTCGGCGACGCCGCCCGCACCCTGGCCGGGCTGGACCTGGCCCGCTGGCACCCCGAGGTCCCCGCGCTGCTCGCCGGGCTGGCCGGCCGCGCCGAGGACCCGGGCCTCCCGCCCGACACCGACCCGGTGGCGGTCTCGGTGCTCACCCGCGCCCGCCGGCTGGCCACCGTGCTCGACCTGGCGCTGGCGGACTCCCCCGGAGCCGCCGTCACCGCGGGTCAGATGGCCGCGCGGGAGGACGCCCTGCGCCCGCTCGGCGACGCCGTCCGTGAGGCCACCACCGCCGTCTGGAACTGGCTCCCCCGCTAGCCGCCCCACCGCCTGGCGGGTGGGTCAGCCGGCGGACGGCCGGGCGGCGTCGGGGCGCCCTGCGGGGCGCTGGACGAAGCAGCAGCTGGCCGGGCAGTTGGTGCCCAGCCGCGGCTCGCCCCCGGCCCGGCGCTCGGCGAGCAGCTCGACCAGCGAGCGCACGAACGCCGGGTGGGTGCCCGCCGTCGCCGCCCGGGCGAAGGCGAGCCCGAGCTCCTCCGCGGTCTCCTTCGCCTCGTTGTCGAGGTCCCAGATCACCTCGAGGTGGTCGGAGATGAACCCCACCGGGAAGACCACGACCGCCTTCTCCCCCGCGGCGGACAGCGCCTGCAGGTGGTCGTTGACGTCGGGCTCGAGCCACGGCACCGACGGCGGGCCCGACCGCGACTGCCACACCAGGTCGAACGACCGTCCCGGCGCCACGCGGTCGACGGTCAGCCGCGCGGCCGTCTCGAGCTCGCGCTCGTAGGTGTGGCCCTGCGGCCCGGCGACGTCGGCCATGGCGTTCGGGATGCTGTGCGCGGTGGCGACCAGTCGCGCGCCGTCGCGCAGGTCGGCGGGCAGCTCAGCCAGGGCGGCGGCGAGCGCGTCGGCGTTGGCCTTCACGAAGCCCTCGGCGTCGAAGTAGTGCGGCAGCTTCTCCGCCGTCGGGCCGGTGGGGCCGTCGGGGTCGGACTCGAGCGCGACGCGGGCCCGGGCGACGTCCTCGTGGTACTGCCGGCAGCCGGAGAACGAGGCGTAGGCCGACGTGGCGAGCACGTAGGCGTGCTCGATGCCGTCGTCGGCCATCTCGCGCCAGACGTCCTCGACGTAGGGCGCCCAGTTGCGGTTGCCCCAGTACACGGGCAGGTCGACGCCCGCGCCGCGCAGGGCCGCCACCAGCGCCTTGTTCTGCTCGTTGATCGGGCTGACGCCGTCGAAGTGGTGGTAGTGCTCGGCCACCGACTCCAGGCGCTCGCGCGGGATGCCCCGGCCACGGGTGACGTTCTCCAGGAACGGCATGACCTGCTCGTGGCCCTCGGGACCGCCGAAGCCGAGCACGAGCAGAGCCTCGCGCCGCCCGGCCGGGGCCGGCTCGGCGCCCGGGACGACGCCGCCGTTGTTGCGGGCGGCCAGCGAGGGCTCGGCGTCAGGACGCTGCCCCTCGGGGGTGATCGACACCCCGTCGGGCAGCGGGTGGGCGGGTCGTGCGGGCAGGAGCTGTTCGGTCACCGCCCAGTCATACCCCGACGGCGTGGAACCCGCCGTCCACGTGCACGATCTCACCCGTGGTCGCGGGGAACCACTCGCTCAGCAGCGCCACGATGGCCTTGCCCGAGGGCTCGGTGTCGGTGACCGACCAGCCCAGCGGGGCCTTGGCCTCCCAGGCCTCCTCGAACTGCGAGCTGCCCGGGATCGACTTCATCGCCATCGTGCGCAGCGGGCCGGCGGCGACCAGGTTCACCCGGACGCCGTCGGGGCCCAGCTCGCGGGCCAGGTAGCGGGAGGTGGACTCCAGCGCGGCCTTGGCCGCCCCCATCCAGCCGTAGACCGGCCAGGCGACGGTGGCGTCGAAGGTGAGCCCCACGACCGAGGCCCGCTCGCCGAACAGCGGGCGGCAGGCCTGCGTCAGCGACGCCAGCGACCACGTGGAGACCTGGAACGCGGTGGCGGCGTGCTCCCACGCGACCTCGGGGAAGCCCTCGCCCATGGCCTCCTGCGGGGCGAACCCGATGGAGTGCACGACACCGTCGAGCTGGGCACCCTCGGGCATGACCTCGCGCAGCCGGTCGGCCAGCGTGGCCAGGTGCTCGGTGTTGGTGACGTCGAGCTCGACCACCGCGGCCTCCTGCGGGAGCCGCTTCGCGATGCGCTGGCACAGGCTGAGCGCCCGGCCGAAGTTCGACAGGATCACCGTGGCGCCCTGCTCCTGCGCGATGCGCGCCGCCGAGAAGGCGATCGACGCCTCGGTCAGCACGCCTGCGATCAGGACCGTCTTGCCCTCGAGGATGCCCATGCTCAGTGCCCCATTCCCAGTCCGCCGTCGACCGGGACGACGGCCCCGGTGATGTACCCCGCCTGCTCGCTGGCCAGGAAGCGCACGACGCTCGCGATCTCGTCGGCCTCGGCCAGCCGGCCCAGCGGCACCTGGCCGAGGATCTCCTGCTGGCGCTTCTCGGGCAGCTCGGCGGTCATGTCGGTGGCCACGAAGCCGGGGGCCACCACGTTCGCGGTGATGCCGCGCCCACCCAGCTCGCGGGCGATCGAGCGGGCCAGGCCGACCAGCCCCGACTTCGACGCCGCGTAGTTCACCTGGCCGGCCGAGCCGAGCAGCCCGACCACGCTGGACACGAAGACCATGCGCCCCGACCGGGCGCGCACCATCTTCGCGCTGGCCCGCTTGGCCACCCGGTAGGCGGCGGTGAGGTTGGCGTCGACGACGTCGGTGAACGCGTCCTCGCTCATGCGCATCAGCAGGCCGTCGCGGGTGATGCCGGCGTTGCTGACCAGCACCTCGACCGGGCCCTGGTGCTCCTCGACCGCGGTGAAGGCGGCGTCGACGTCCTCGCTCGAGGTGACGTCGCAGCGCACGCCGAACAGGCCGTCGGGCGCCCCGCTGCCGCGGTGGGTGACCGCCACGCTGTCGCCCGCCTGCGCGAACGAGCGGGCGATGGCCAACCCGATCCCCCGGTTGCCACCGGTCACCAGCACCGATCTGCCCACTGCCACTCCCGTGCTCGTCCGGCCTCCGTCAAGGAGGGAACCTAGTCGTGCCCACCGACGGTTCCGGCGGGCGGATGGGCTACTCGCCGGTAGCCGGCAGACTGGGGCGATGGGCGTGCGCGGCGCGGTGCAGCTGGTGAACACCTCCGGCCGCGGAGAGCTGTGCCTGGCCGGTGAGGTCACCGCCGAGGTGGTCGCCGCCTTCCACGCCCGCTACGGCCGTGAACCGCACGTGGTGGACGCCGTCGACGCCGGTTCGGTCACGTCCCTGTCGCCCGCCGCGCTCGACCTGCTGCTCGACCACCTCGACGCGGCGGAACGGCGGGGCCGGGTGGTCCCGGTGCGCCGGTCCCCCGCCGTCGCGCGGTTGCTCAGCGCTCGTCGAACCTGAGGGCCGCCAGGCACACCGCGCCCCAGAACGCGGCGAAGCCCACGACCTTGGCCTGGGTGTCCCGGCCGCGCAGGGCCACCCCGAGCACGGCGGCGTCACCCCAGTCGCTGGCCACCCGGGCGCCCACGGCGGCCCGTCGCGGCGCACCGGCCGGGGCGAGCACCATGGCCAGCCCGATGGCGGTGTCCCGGACCCCGACGAGGCGGGTGAGCGTGCGGTTGTCCTGGTTGCGCGACAGGCCGGAGGGTCGCTGCAGGATCTCGGGCTTCGCGACCAGGGCCATCGAGTAGGCGGCGGTGGCCGCCCCGGTCAGGGTGGTGAGAGCGGGCACGGTAGGTCCTCCGGGAGGTCGGTCGACGTGGGCTGCCCGCTGGCTGGGGCCCTCGCCACCTACCCGGGCCGGTGGGGAGTACGCGCCCGCGGTCAGGTAGCGCTACGGATGGGCGGCGCCACCGCGCCGGGCACCGTGGTCGGGGCGGACGCACCCGGCGTCCGGCGTACCCACGGAGGACGACGTGATGAGCACGAACCCGATGAAGAACAAGAACACCGCCGCCTTCTTCGCCCAGGCCGCGATCGCGTTCGGGGTGAGCGCAGTGGGCCTGATGATCGGGATCGCCTACCTGCCGCTGGACGTCTGGCAGCGCCTGTTCCTCGGCATGACCGGCCTGTTCGTCATCACCTCGTCGTTCACGCTCGCGAAGGTCATCCGCGACGCGCAGGAGGGCTCGACCGTGCTGTCGCGGATCGACGAGGCCCGGCTGGAGCGGATGCTCGCCGAGCACGACCCGTACCGCGCCCCGCAGCTGTGAGCGCGAGCCAGCCCAGCACGGCGCCCAGCACCGCGCCGGTGGAGTTGGCGACCCAGTCACCTGTGTCGCAGGCCCGCCCGAGCAGCGGGACGACCGCCTGCACCAGCTCGATCGCCGCCGACAGCACCGACGCACCGACCGCGGCGACGACGGGCCGGCGCCACGCGGCGGTCGCCACCAGCACCGGGACGGCGAACAGCAGCACGTTGGCCAGCGGCTCGACGGCACCGAGGTCGGGCCACCCGGTCGCGACGGCACAGCGCACCCCGCCGTCGGTCGGCCAGGCCGGGGCCAGCGTGAGGACCACCACGGGCACCGCTGCGAGCAGCGCGAGCCGCCGGGCGGTGCGGGGTCGCCCGGCCAGCCAGGCGGCCAGCGGTGGGCCGAGCACGAGCAGGGCGACCAGGCCCGCCGTCGTCGTCCAGCTGTGCGCGATCAGCCAGCTGGTGGTCACGGGGACCCGCGGTGGTCGGTCATGACCCGAGCCTCGCCGCCGCCGGCGTCGCGCACATCCACCTGCGGTGCCGACCGGGCTCCACCCGTGGGGGGAGCGCGACTCAGCCGGCGCGGCGGGTGCGGGACGCCTCGGCGAGCTCGGCCAGCAGCGCTTCGGTGGTGGGCAGGTCGACGCAGGCGTCGGTGACGCTCTGGCCGTAGGCGAGGGCGCCGGGCGCCGTCCGGTCGAGGTCCTGACGGCCGGCGACCAGGTTGCTCTCGACCATCACCCCGCGGATGCCCTGCTCGCCGCCGGCGATCTGCCCGGCCAGGTCGCGCACCACCTGGATCTGGCGCAGGTGGTCCTTCTGGCTGTTCCCGTGCGAGGCGTCGACGACCAGCACCTCGGGCAGCCCGCGGGCGGCCAGCCGGCGCTTGGTGTCGGCGACGTGCGCGGCGGAGTAGTTCGGGCCCTGGGCGTCCCCGCGCAGGATGACGTGCCCGGTGTCGTTGCCGGTCGTGCCCAGCTGCGCGGACACCCCGTGCCGGTCGACGCCGAGGAAGTCGTGGCCGGACCGCGCCGAGATGATCGCCGAGACGGCGACGTCGATGCTGCCCTCGGGCGAGTTCTTGAACCCGACCACGGAGGAGAAGCCCGAGACGCGCTCACGGGCGGTCTGGTCGGTGACGTTGCGGGCACCGACGCCGTTGTAGGTGACCAGGCCGTCGACGTACTGCGGCGTGAGCGCGTTCAGCGGCTCGGCCGCGACCGGGACGCCGAGCCCGGTGATCTCGGCCATGAGCATGCGGGTGGCGACCAGGCCGACGCTGATCCGGCTGGACCCGTCGAGGAACGGGTCGTAGGCGAAGCCCTTCCAGTCGACCTCGGTGCGCGGCTTCTCGGTGTAGGTGCGCATGACGATCTCGAGGTCCGCGCCGTGCCGCTCGCGCATCGCGGCCAGGAACTGCGCGTACTCCAGCGCGGCCACCGGGTCGTGGATCGAGCAGGGGCCGGCGATGACGGCCAGCCGGTCGTCGGCCCCGCGGACGACGTCGCCCACCGCCCGCCGTCCGGCTCTCGTCGTGGCGGCCGACGCCGCCGTCAGCGGGACCAGTGCGGCGACCGCGGCCGGGGTGACGACGGCGCTGGCGCCGGTGATCCGCTGGTCGACCAGGTCGCCGGGGTCCACGGCGTCACCCGGTGCGATGCCCAGGGCCGCCTGGACAGCGGGCAGCAGCTCGGCGTGCGTGGCGTCGACCCGGTCGTTGACCCGCTGCTGCACCTCGAGCAGCGCCTCGGCAATGCGGGTGGCGGTGGGCAGGAGCTCCTCGGGCGCAGGCACGGGGGGCGAGGTTACCGGCTCGGGCCACGCGGCCCGGACCGCTTGGTGCCTGCAACGACCTGCGAGCCTGGGACCGTGACCACGACTGCCCCACCCCGCGCCCTGGTTCCGGTCCTGGTCTTCGTGGGCACCGTCGTCGCGGTCATCAGCAGCCTCGGGGCGCCGCTGGTCCCGGCGATCGCCGCCTCGACCGGGGCGACGCTGCCCGACGCCCAGTGGGCGCTCACGGTGACCCTCCTGGTCGGGGCGGTCGCCACCCCCGTGGTCGGCCGCCTGGGCGACGGCCCGCACCGGCGCACGGTCGTGCTCGTCGTCCTGGGCGTGGTCACCGTCGGCGGGGTGCTGGCGGCCCTGCCGCTGGGCCTGGGGTGGCTGGTCGCCGGCCGCGGTCTGCAGGGGGTCGGGCTCGGCCTGACGCCGCTGGCGATGGCCACGGCGCGGGAGGCGCTCGAGGGTGAGCGCTCGCGTGCCACGGTGGCCGCGCTGTCCATCACCGTGGTCGCCGGACTGGGGGTCGGCTACCCGCTCGCCGGTCTCGTCGCCGAGCTCGGCGGCGTCCACGCCGCCTTCTGGGCCGGCGCCGCCGTGAGCGCGGCCGCGCTGGTGGCCTCGGCGGCGGTGCTGCCGCGCTCGCGTACGTCGACCACGCGCTCCCTGGACGTCGTCGGCGCCCTGCTGCTGGGCGCCGGGTTGGCCGGCGTGCTCCTCGGCCTCGGCGAGGCCGAGGCGTGGGGCTGGACGTCGGTGCGCACCTGGGGGCTGATCGTCGGGTCCCTCGTGGTGCTGGCGTGCTGGGCCCGGTGGGAACTGCGGACGCCGGCGCCCCTGGTCGACCTGCGCCTCGCCCGTGGGCGCACCGCCGCCACCGCCCACTCCGCGGCGCTGCTCGTCGGGCTGTCGAACTACCTGCTGCTCGTCACGGTCCCCGTGCTCGTGCAGTCCCCGCGGGCCGGCGGCCCCGGTCTGGGCCAGTCCGTCCTGGTCGCCGGCCTGGCCCTGCTGCCGTTCTCCGCGGCCAGCGTGCTGGGTGGCCGGCTCGCCCGGGTGCTCTCCGACCGTGGCCGCAGCTCCGCGGTCCTCCCCGTCGCGGCCGTGGTGCAGGCCGGGGCCTTCGTGCTGTTCGGCCTCCTGCCCCCGGACCTGTGGCAGGTGCTCGTCGTGATGGCCGTGGCCGGGCTCGGGGTCGGCGCCGCCTTCGCCGCCTTCCCGGCGATGGTCATCTCCGCCGTGCCCCCGTCGGAGACCGGCAGCGCCACCAGCCTCAACCAGGTGCTGCGCTACGTGGGCTTCGCGCTCGGCAGCGCGGTGGCCGCCACCGTCCTGGCGGCCGCCACACCCAGCGGCGCCGTCGAGCCCGGGCGCGCCGGCTACGCCACGATCGCCGTCCTCGGGGCAGCGGTCTGCCTGCTGACCGCCGTCGTCGCCCGGCTGCTCCCGCGCGCCGCGCGACCCCCGCTCCCGGTGGTCCGCAGCGGTGCACCGCGTTCTTGACCGTTCGGTCCACATCGGCGTACGTTCGGGACCGTTCAGTCAACAACCCCTGATCGGAGATCACCATGAGTGCAGCACTGGCCGGCCGGACCGCCCTCGTGACCGGCGGGACGTCGGGGATCGGCCTGGCCGTCGTCCGCCGCTTCGTCGCCGAGGGCGCCCACGTGGTCGTCACCGGACGGCGTCCGGAGCAGCTCGACGCCGTGGCGGCCGAGCTCGGCGACGCGGTGACCACCGTCCGCGCCGATGCCTCCGACCCCGCCGACGTGGCCGCGCTGTTCGAGGCCGTCGCCGCCCGAGGCACCGGCCTGGACGCCGTGCACGTCAACGCCGGGGTCGGCGAGCTCAAGCCGCTGGCCGAGGTCACCCCCGAGGACGTCGACACCGCCTTCGGCACGAACGTGCGCGGCACCGTCCTCACCGTGCAGGGGGCGCTGCCCTTCCTGGTCGAGGGGGCCGCCGTCGTCGTCACCGGGTCCACCGCCGCATCGGGGACCGAGCCCGGCTTCGGCCTCTACGGCGGGTCCAAGGCGGCCATCGCCACCATGACCCGCACCTGGGCCGCCGAGCTCGCCCCGCGCGGCGTGCGCATCAACACCGTCGTGCCTGGGCCGACCGAGACCCCCGGGCTGAAGGGCCTGGTCCCCGGCGGGGGCGACGCCCTGGTCGAGCAGATCGCGGCCGGTCTGCCCTTCGGTCGCTTGCTGCGCCCCGAGGAGGTCGCGGCCGCCGTGCTGTTCCTGGTGTCCGACCAGAGCTCGGGCATGACCGGCAGCGAGCTCCTCGTCGACGGCGGGGCCACGATCGCCTGAGGCACCGTGCCGCAGGATGGGCGACACCCGCGACCAGGAGGAGACCATGGCCAGACCCCGCGCCTTCGACGAGGCCGACGTCGTCGCCCGCGCACGCCGGGCCTTCGCCGAGACCGGCTTCGCGGGGACCTCGCTGGACGCGCTGCTGGAGGCGACCGGCCTGGCCCGGCAGAGCCTCTACAACGCCTTCGGCGGCAAGAAGGAGCTCTTCATGCGCGCCTTCCTCAGCGACACCGCCGAGGCCGTCGACGCCGTGGAGGCGGTGCGGCACGGGTCGGACAGCCCGATCACCCGCATCCGGGCGCAGCTGGTCAAGGTCGCCGTCGAGCACGGCGGAGCGCAGGCGGCTCCCTCGCTGTTCTCCCGCACCGCCGTCGAGCTCGCGGCGCGGGACGCCGAGGTCGCCTCGACGGTCGCCACGGCGTTCGGCGCGATGCAGGCGCACTACGCGGCCTGCATCGCCGAGGCCCAGGCCGCCGGGGAGGTCGACGCCGAGGCCGACGCCGACGCGCTCGGGGCCTTCTTCGTGGCGCTGATCGAGGGCATGTCGACGCTGGGCGGCTCCGGCGTCCCCCGCGCCACCCTGCTGCAGATCGGCCTGTCGAGCATGGCGGCCATCCCCGTCACCGCCCTCGGCCGCGACCACCTCGGCACCGAGGACGGCGACTGGTCCTGAACCTCATCCCCGCGCCGGGACCGCCCGCTGCAGCACGGCGACGGCTGCGGCCGCGACGGCGAGGTGCATGACCACGAGCGCCACGGCCGTGCCCCAGGTCGCGGCACCGACCAGCGCCAGGCCGACGTCGGGGACCACGGTCAGCGCCAGCACGCCCGGCACCACCCGTGCGAGCAGACGGGCCGGGTGGGGCGAGCGGCGCACCACCCACGACCACACCGCCGTCCCTGCCAGGACACCCACCACGGAGAACGTCACGTAGCTGGCCGGCTGCAGCTGCACGGCGTCGGCCGGCGCCCCCAGCGCCACGGCCAGGACGGCGACGACCGCGGCCGCGAGGACCCCGGCGAGGGCGGCCCCTGCGCCCGCTCGCACCACCCTGCGGGTCGGCACGGAGGGACGGACGGGCGTCTGCAGTTCGGTCATGCCGGTCAGCCTGCTGAGCGGGCAGCCGTGCGTCGTCCTCCGTGCGGCGTCACCTGCGACGCACCTGCGTACTCGTGCCGGTGTACGCCGTGCCCCACGCCCTCGTCACCGGACGGCGGCCGCGGGCCCTAGCCTCGGCGGCATGCGTGCCGTGCAGATCACCCGCTTCGGCGGCCCCGAGGTCCTCGACGTCGTCGACCTCCCCGACCCCACCCCGGCCGACGGCCAGCAGCTGTACCGGGTCACCGCGTCGGGGGTGAACTACGCCGACACCCACCAGGTCGAGGACTCGTACCTCGCCAAGCAGGAGCTGCCGCTCGTGCCGGGTGCCGAGTTCGTGGGCACGCCGGTGGACGGCGGCGAGCGCGTCGTCGGCCTGCTGCTGGGCGGCGGGGGCTACGCCGACACCGTCGCCACCGACCCGCGCATGACCTGGCCCGTGCCCGACGGGGTCTCCGACGAGCAGGCGCTGTCGCTGGTGCTGCAGGGCACCACCGCCTGGCACCTGCTGCGCACCTCCACCCACCTGGCGGCCGGTGAGTCGGTCGTGGTGATGGCCGGTGCGGGCGGTGTGGGCACGCTGGCCATCCAGCTCGCGAAGCGGTGGGGCGCCGGCCGGGTCATCGCCACGGCGTCCTCGGCCGAGAAGCGGGCGCTGGCCGAGGAGCTCGGGGCCGACGCCACCGTCGATCCCGCACTGGCCGACGACGACCCCAAGGCCTTCACCGCCGCGCTGCGCGAGGCCAACGGCGGGAAGCGCGTGGACGTCGTCCTGGAGATGACCGGCGGGAAGGTCTTCGACGGCGCCCTGTCGGCGCTGGCCCCGTTCGGCCGCATCGCCGCCTACGGCATGGCCTCCCGCGAGGCGGCCTCGGCCGTGGCCCCGGCGTCGCTCATGGGCACCAGCCGCGCCGTCGTCGGGTTCTGGCTGGCGCACTGCACCGCGCGGCCCGAGATGCTCGACGAGGCCATGACCGACCTGCTGGCGCTCACCGCGGCCGGCGAGCTGCGCCCGGTGATCGGCGGGCGGTACCCGATGACCGCCGTCCGCGAGGCCCACCAGGACCTCCGCTCACGCCGCAGCACCGGGAAGCTGGTCCTGGACCCCGCCCGCTGACGTCCTCCCCCACGAAGGTCCGTCCCCCTCCACCAACTCTCGTGGAGGGGGACGGACGTCGATCAGGGGACCTGATCCACGCTGCTCAGAGCAGCCGGTTGGTCCACAGCAGCGAGAGCACCACGCCCAGGAAGGCGAACAGGATGCCGCCGCGCACGAACCAGGGGCTGATGTCCTGCGGTTCGGTCGTGTAGCCGATCTGGCTGCCCAGGTCGGCGTAGACCTGCTCGAGCTCCGACGCGCTGGCCGCCTCGGAGTAGCTGCCGCCGGTCTCGTCGGCGATCTGCTCCAGCGTGGCCCGGTCCACCGGCACGGGCTGCTCGGCGCCCTCGATCTCGACGGTGCCGAAGTCGGTGCCGAACGCGATGGTCGACACCGGGACCTCCACCCCGTTGGCCGCGGCGATCGCGTCCTCGGGGTCCTTGCCCACCGTGCTGAAGCCGTCCGAGAGCAGCACGACGCGGGCCGGCGGCGCGGCCTCGCCGGCGTCCTGCAGCGTCGCGGTGAAGTTCTGGATCGCGGTGAGCGACGTGAAGATCGCATCGCCGATCGCGGTCGCCTCGCTGAGCTGCAGGTTGTCGATGGCGACGCTGACCTGCTCGCGGTCGGTGGTCGGCGGCACGAGCGTGGTCGCCGTGCCGGAGAACGACACCAGGCCCAGGTTGATCCGCGCGGGCAGGATCTGCACGAACTCCTTGGCCGCGGTCTTCATGGCCTCGAACCGGCTGGGCTCGACGTCGGTCGCCTGCATCGACAGCGACACGTCCAGGGCCAGCATCAGGGTGGCCCGCTCGCGGGGCACCCGGACCTCGGTGGAGGGCTGGGCCAGCGACAGGATGAACGCACCGAGGCCGAGGACGACGAGGCCGAAGGCCAGGTGCCGGCGCCAGCCGGGCCGCTTGGGCACCAGCCCGCCCAGCATCGCGACGTTGGTGAACCGGGCGGCGTACTTCGCCCGCCGGCGCTGCAGCACCACGTACAGCCCGGCCAGCGCCACGACGGCGAGCAGGCCGAGCAACCACCACGGGGCCTGCAAGCTCATCGGACCGCTCCCCCGACCCCGGCCCGGCGGCGGTCGGCCACGAACCGGACGACGTCGGCCACCCAGTCGCGGTCGGTGCGCAACCGCAGGTGACCGGCGCCCACCCGGCGCAGGGTGCGGGCGATCTGCTCGCGCTGCGCGGCGGCGCCGGCGGCGAACCGGCGGCGCACCTCGTCGTTGCCGGTGGGCACCTCGAGCGTCTGGCCGGTCTCGGGGTCGACGACCGTCAGCAGACCGACGTCGGCCAGCTCGAGCTCGCGCGGATCGACCACCTCGACGGCGAGCAGCTCGTGGCGCACCGAGAGCCCGCGCAGCGGCTTCTCCCAGTCGGCGTCGCCGAGGAAGTCGGAGATGACGCAGACCAGGCCGCGCCGCCGCGGCGGACGGCGCAGCGACTCCAGGGCCGCGGCGAGGTCACCCCGGCGCCCGCCCTCGGCCCGCGGGGTGGCGACGACCTGGCGCAGCATGCGGTCGGCGGCCAGCCGGCCGGGCAGCGCCGGGTACCGGTCGACCCGCTCACCCGTGGTCACCACGACGCCCAGCCGGTTGCCGTCGCGCACCGTGAGGTGGCTGACCGCGGCCAGCCCGGCGATCGCCAGGTCGCGCTTCTCGCACTCGGCCGTGCCGAAGTCCAGCGACGCCGACAGGTCGAGCACCACCCACGTCTCGAGCTCGCGGTCGGCGATGGTCTCGCGGACGTAGGGGGTCTGCGTGCGGGCGGTGGCGAACCAGTCCATGCGGCGGACGTCGTCCCCGGGGTGGTAGGACCGCGAGTCACCCGCCTCGGTGCCCGACCCGGGCACCAGGCCGAGGTGGTCGCCCTGCAGCAGGCCGTCCAGCCGCCGCCGGACGGTCAGCTCGAGCCGGCGCAGCAGGACGGCGGCGTCACCGCCGGCGCCGAACCGGACGGGGTCGACGGAGCTCACGCGGGCTGGGGACCCTGCAGCTGCGGCCCCTGCTGCTGCGGACCCTGCTGCTGCATGCCCCACGGTGCCTGCGGCACCTGCGGGCCGCCGGGCGAGCCGGGGCCGAAGCCGCCGGACCGCTGCCGGGGCGACACCTGCGGCAACGGCACGCTCTGCACGATGCGCTTGACCACGTGGTCGGCCGGCACGCCGTCGGCCAGCGCGTCGTAGGAGAGCACGAGCCGGTGGCGCAGCACGTCGGCGGTGATGTCCAGGACGTCCTGGGGCAGCACGTAGTCGCGACCGCGGACCAGGGCCAGCGCGCGGCTGGCCGACACCAGGCCGAGCGTCGCGCGCGGGCTGGCGCCGTAGGTGACCCAGTTCGCGACGTCGGGCATCCCGTGCTCGCGCGGGGCGCGGGTGGCCACCACCAGCCGGACGACGTAGTCCACGAGCGCGTGGTGCACGAACACGCCGGACGCCGTGCGCTGCAGCCGGCGGAGGTCGTCGGGGCCGATTACCCTCTCCGCGTGCGGCGGGTTGGCGCCCATGCGGTAGACGATCTCGCGCTCCTCCTCGGGGCTGGGGTAGTCGACCAGCACCTTCATGAGGAAGCGGTCGCGCTGGGCCTCGGGGAGCTGGTAGACGCCCTCGCTCTCGATGGGGTTCTGCGTGGCCAGCACCAGGAAGGGGTCGGGAAGCGGGTGGGTGACCCCGCCGATGGAGACCTGCCGCTCGGCCATGACCTCCAGCAGCGCCGACTGCACCTTGGCCGGGGCGCGGTTGATCTCGTCGGTGAGGACGAAGTTGGCGAACACCGGGCCCAGCTCGGTCTCGAAGGCGTCCTGGCCGGCCTTGTAGATGCGGGTACCGATGATGTCGGCCGGCACGAGGTCGGGGGTGAACTGCAGGCGGGCGAACGAGCCGCCGACCGCCGTCGCGAGGGTCTCGACCGCGAGGGTCTTCGCGACGCCCGGCACGCCCTCGAGCAGCACGTGCCCGCGGGCCAGCAGCCCGACCAGCATGCGCTCGACGAGCCGCTCCTGGCCGACGATCACCCGCTTGACCTCGAACTGCACCCGCTCGAGCAGCGCCGCGTCGGTGGCGGGAGGGGTGTGCTGCGGGGTCGGGGCGGGCGAGCTGCTGGCAGCGCTGGTCACGTGGCTCCCTGGTCGAGGCGGCGGGGCAGGTGTCGGGCGACGTCGACCCCGTCGTCCAGTGTCCTACACCCGGACCGACCGCGACCGCCGGGCGCTGTCCCACCAGCCCCCGGGACTGCTACCGTGGGCGACGCGTCGGGCAGCTCCCCCCGTGGCTGCCCGACGCCCCACGTGACGAGGGCCGGTACCGCAGCTGCGGTACCGGCCCTCGTGTCGTCGGCGGGTCAGGCGGTGGGGCGCACCGCACCGAAGTAGGTGGAGCCGTAGCGCATCGAGCTGACCTTGACCTGCTGACCGCTGGTCGGCGCCTCGATCATCTGCTCGTTCCCGATGTAGATGGCGACGTGGAAGATCGAGGTGTAGTCCGACCGGTTGTTGCCCCAGAAGACCAGGTCCCCGGGCTGCAGCGAGTTCGACGAGACCTGCTTGGCGCGGTTGTTCCACCACTGGTCACGGCTGGTCCCGCCGATGCGGATGCCGGCCTGGGCGTAGGCGTACTCGGTGAGCCCGGAGCAGTCGAAGCCCCAGACACCGGCGTCCTCGCCGATGCCGTTGCTCGGGCCGTTGGCCCCGCCGCCACCCCACGAGTACCAGATGCCCAGCTGCGTGCGGGCCGCGCTGATGGCGCGCTGGGCCGTGGAGGCCGAGGGCGCACCGGCGGTCCCGCCGGAGCTCCCGGCCGACCCCGAGCCGCCCGACGACCCGGACGACCCGGAGGAAGCCGACGAGCCGGACGAGCCGGTGGACGGGCGGTTGGTCGGCGGCGTGGCGGTGACCACGGGGCCACTGGGGCGCGGCGGGGTGGCCGCGGCGGCCCGCGCGGCGGCGGCCTGCTGCTCGGCGACCTGCCGGGCGCCCTGCATCCCGTAGAGGGTCTGCTGCGCGGCGGTGAGCTGGGCCTGCAGCTGCGCGCTCTGGGCGCTCAGCGTGTCGGCCTGCGTCCGGGCCGCGGACTCCTGCGCCTGCGCGCCGGCCAGGGACTGCTCGGCCTCGGCCTGCAGGGTGGTCGCGGTGTCCAGGGCGGCGGCCGCCTGGGTCTGGGCGTCCTCGGCCTGCTGCTGCAGCGTGGTCAGGTCGTCGAGGACGTCGGAGCGCCCGGCACCGGCGGCCTCGAGCAGCGCGGCGCGCTCGACGAACTCGCTGGGGCTGCCCGAGGTGAGCAGCGACGTGATGCCGGGGTTGGTGGTGCCGTCCATGTAGCTGCTGCGAGCGAAGTCGTCGACGGCGTCCTGGCCCTGGGCGCGGGCGGCGTCGGCGGCGTCGGAGGCGGCGACCGCGGCGGCGGAGTCGGTCTGCGCCTGCTGGGCGGCGGCCTGCTTCTCCTCGTAGTCCTGCAGGGCGATCTGGGCCTGTTGGTGCGCGGCGTCGGCCGAGGCCTGGGCGGCCGCCAGCTGCGCGGAGATCGCGCCGACGGCGGCGGCGGCCTGGTCGCGGGCCGAGGCGGCACCGGCGAGCTGGCTGTCGGTGGGGTTGGTCGGCGCGGCGCCGGCGGTCCCGGGGGCCACCCCGAGGGCCAGGGCGACGGCGACGGCGACGCCGCCTGCCCGGGCGGCCCAGCGACGGCGGGCGGACTGCTGATGGTGCACGGTGCACGGACCTCCACGTGCCGCGCGGCGGTCCGCGGGTCACGCGGTCCACCGCGGGGCTCTCGACCTCACGGGACACCGCCACGACAGCGGTGCCACGTGTCCCGTCGTCCAGGTCGAGGGAGGGCTTGACCGGGTCTCACCCGCGGGGGTGAGACCCGGTCGGGTCAGTTGACCTGGCGTTCCTGGCCCGACCAGAAGTCCTGCCGGAGCTTGAACTTCTGGATCTTGCCCGTGGCCGTGCGCGGGATGGCCTCGCGGAACTCCACCTTCTTGGGCAGCTTGTAGCCGGCGAGCCTGGTGCGGCAGTGCGCGATCAGCTCGGCCTCGGTGACCGTCTGCCCCTCGGCCAGCACGACCAGCGCGGTGACCATCTCGCCCCACTTCTCGTCCGGGACGCCGATCACGGCGACCTCGGCCACGGCGGGGTGGCTGAACACCGCGTCCTCGACCTCGATCGAGGACACGTTCTCGCCGCCGGTGATGATCACGTCCTTCTTGCGGTCGGAGATCGTCAAGTACCCGCCCTCGTCGACCGAGCCGCCGTCGCCGGTGTGGAACCAGCCGCCCTCGAGCGCCTCGGCCGAGGCCTCCGGGTTGTCCCAGTACCCCTCCAGCACGGTGTTGCCCCGGGCCAGGACCTCACCGGACTCGCTGACCCGGATCCGTGTCCCGAGCGCGGGGACCCCGGCGCGGGCCAGGTTCTTGGCCCGGTCGAGCGGGTCGAGGTGGTCGTCCTCGGCACGCGGCCGGTTGACCGTCAGCAGCGGCGAGGTCTCGGTGAGGCCGTAGATCTGGTTGAACTCCCAGCCCAGCTCGGCCTCCACCCGGGCGATGGTGCGCGAGGGCGGCGGCGCACCGGCCACCACGATGCGCATGCGGTCGCGACCGGGCACCGGGCCGTCGAGCTCGGCGGCGGCGTCGAGGGTGGCGTTCCAGACCGCGGGTGCGCCGGCGGCGAAGGTGAGCCCGTGCTCCTCGACCCGGCGCAGGATCTCCGGCCCGTCGACCTTGCGCAGCGCCACCTGCTTCACACCCAGACCCGCGGCGGCGTACAGCAGACCCCAGCCGTTGCAGTGGAACATCGGCAGCGTGTGCAGGTAGGCGTCGCGGTCGGACAGCTGCATGTGCAGCCCGAAGGTCACCGCGTTGATCCAGATGTTGCGGTGGGTGATCTGCACGCCCTTGGGCCGCGCCGTCGTCCCCGAGGTGTAGTTGATCGTGGCGGTGGCGTCCTCGTCGGGCTCGGCCCACTCCCGCGGCGCGGTCCCGTGGTCCAGCAGCTGCTCGTACTCCTCGCCCAGCACGAACCGGTGCGGGGCCGTGACGCCCGACAGCGCCGCGTCGACCTCGGGGTCGACCATGAGCACCGAGGCCCCGCAGTGCTCGACGATGTAGCGGACCTCCTCGGCCGCCAGCCGGAAGTTGATCGGCACGCACACCCGCCCGTGCGAGGGCACCGACAGCAGCATCTCCAGCAGCCGGGCCGAGTTGTGGCTCACCACCGCCACCCGCTCGCCCTCGCCGACGCCGAGCCGGTCCAGCCCCGCGGCCAACGCCCGCCCGCGGCGGGCCACGTCGCGGTAGCTCAGCTCACCCAGCGACGGGGCCGGCTGGTCGGGCTCGTCGACGACGCCGACCCGGTCGCCGTAGACCAGCTCGGCACGGTCGATGAAGTCGCGGGTGGTCAAGGGGACGCGCATGCCGGCTCCGGGAGGTCGGGGCCGACCCGGGGGTCAGCCGCGGAGAGTGGTCGCGGTCACGCTAACGGCGGGACGGCGCAGCCGCCGTTGCAGCCCCCGTTGCACACGTCGCGCACCGGTGCCCGCCCGCGGCACCAGCAGGCAGACCCCGGCGGCGTACACCGCGCCCAGGAGGGTGTCGACGACGTAGTGCTCCCCCGACCAGACGAGCACCAGCGGCATGGTCACGGCGTAGGCCACGAGCAGCGCCCGCTGCCACCGGTGGCGCGCAAGCCGGTAGGCGAACAGGCACATCAGCACGGCGAAGGCGGTGTGCAGGGAGGGCACCGCCGCCACCGGGTTCACCTGGCCCTGCCCGGCGTGCAGCAGCGCGCCCGCCCGGGGGAGACCGAGCACGGCCCACCCGTCGCCCGAGGTGCGGTGCACCTCACCGACGACGCCCTCCCGGGCGGCCAACCACGGGGGTGCCGCCGGGTACAGGACGTAGGTGGCCAGCCCGGCCAGCGAGAGCGCGACGACGAGCCGGGCGTACCGGCCCCAGCGGGCGCGGTCGCGCACCCAGAGGACCGCGAGCACCAGCGGGGTGACGACGAAGTGCGAGCTGTAGACCAGCGTGACCGCGACCGCCAGCCACCCGGGGGCGGTCAGGTGGGCCTGCAGCCAGACCGTGGGCACGGCCCCGAACAGCCATGCGTCGGCCGCCGCCGGCTCGGCGACGTGCACGGGCGCACCCAGGGTGTTCGCGATGCCCCGGCTGGCGTCGTAGAGCAGCAGCACCGCGCCCAGCGGCACCCAGTCCGCCAGCAGCCGCACACCGGAGCGCCAGCCGCGTCCCGCGCACCGGCAGCCCAGCCCCGAGAGCACCCACAGCAGGATGCTCAACCGGTCGGTGGGCAGCCCGTTCACCGCGCACAGGGCGGTGAACGCGGCCAGGTGCACGGTGGACAGGCCCGCACGCACCAGCCGTCCCCGGTCGCGCGCCGGGAGGGGGCCCGGGAGCACGACGGGGACGGCGACCTCGGTGGCGGGCAGCGCCGTCGTCGTCACGGCAGGCACCGTAGGGGTACACGGCCCGTTCGTGGGGTGTTCGACGCACCGACACGTGACCTGGGGCACGAGATCGTGGCAAGGGTTGCCTAACGCCGCACGTGCGGGCCGGTGCTGGGATGATGATCGGTGGCAACGAGAGCGGAACCAGCGAGGGTGAGGCGGCAACAGTGGCAGCCAGCAAGGACAGCTTCGGGGCACGGGCGACGCTCGACGTCGACGGCACCGAGTACGACATCTTCCGGCTCGACGCGGTGGAGGGCTCGGAGAAGCTGCCCTTCAGCCTGAAGGTCCTCCTCGAGAACCTCCTGCGCACCGAGGACGGCGCGGACATCACCGCCGACCACATCCGGGCGCTGGCGAACTGGGACCCGTCGGCCGAGCCCGACCAGGAGATCCAGTTCACCCCGGCCCGCGTGGTCATGCAGGACTTCACCGGCGTGCCCTGCATCGTCGACCTGGCCACCATGCGCGAGGCCATGGCCGACCTCGGCGGCGACCCGTCGAGGATCAACCCGCTCGCCCCGGCCGAGCTGGTCATCGACCACTCCGTGATCTCCGACGTCTTCGGCACCCCCGAGTCGTTCGAGCGCAACGTCGAGATCGAGTACCAGCGCAACGGCGAGCGCTACCAGTTCCTCCGCTGGGGCCAGGGCGCCTTCGACGACTTCAAGGTCGTCCCCCCGGGCACCGGCATCGTGCACCAGGTCAACATCGAGCACCTGGCCCGCGTGGTCTTCCCGCGGCCCGAGGGCGACCGCGTGCTGGCCTACCCCGACACCTGCGTCGGCACCGACTCCCACACCACGATGGTCAACGGCCTGGGCGTGCTGGGCTGGGGCGTCGGCGGCATCGAGGCCGAGGCCGCCATGCTCGGCCAGCCGGTCTCCATGCTCATCCCGCGCGTGGTCGGCTTCAAGCTCACCGGCCAGCTGCCCGACGGCGCCACCGCGACCGACCTGGTGCTCACGATCACCGAGATGCTGCGCAAGCACGGCGTCGTCGGCAAGTTCGTCGAGTTCTACGGCGCCGGCGTCTCCGCCGTCCCGCTGGCCAACCGCGCCACGATCGGCAACATGAGCCCCGAGTTCGGCTCGACCGCCGCGATCTTCCCGATCGACGGCGAGACGATCCGCTACCTCGAGCTCACCGGCCGCTCGGCCGAGCAGGTCGCCCTGGTCGAGGCCTACGCCAAGACCCAGGGCCTGTGGCACGACGACTCCCGTGAGCCGGCCTTCTCCGAGTACCTCGAGCTCGACCTGGCCACGATCGTCCCCTCGATCGCCGGCCCGAAGCGCCCGCAGGACCGCGTGCAGCTCACCGACGCGAAGGCCGCCTTCCGCGAGGTGCTGCCCACCTACGCCGGCGACGGGGACAGCGACCCGGACGACGCCCCGACCGCGGCGTCGACCTCCGACGAGGCCGTCGAGGAGACCTTCCCGGCGTCGGACCCGGTGTCGGCCTCCAACGGCAACGCCGGCGCCGAGCCGCACGTCGTCGTCCCGAGCAAGGTGCCCGGCCGGGCCTCCAAGCCGACCAAGGTCGTGCTGGAGGACGGCACCGAGACCTTCGTCGACCACGGGCACGTCACGATCGCCTCGATCACCTCGTGCACCAACACCTCGAACCCCTCGGTGATGATCGGCGCGGCGCTGCTGGCCAAGAACGCCGTCGAGCGCGGGCTCACCAGCAAGCCGTGGGTGAAGACCACGCTGGCGCCGGGGTCCAAGGTCGTCATGGACTACTACGAGAAGGCCGAGCTCACCCCGTACCTGGAGAAGCTCGGCTTCTACCTGGTCGGCTACGGCTGCGTCACCTGCATCGGCAACTCGGGTCCCCTGCCCGAGCCGATCAGCAAGGCCGTCAACGAGGCCGACCTGGCCGTCGTCTCGGTGCTGTCGGGCAACCGCAACTTCGAGGGTCGGATCAACCCCGACATCAAGATGAACTACCTGGCCTCCCCGCCGCTGGTCATCGCCTACGCGCTGGCCGGCTCGATGGACGTCGACCTGAACAACGACCCGCTGGGCCAGGACCACGACGGCAACGACGTCTTCCTGCGCGACATCTGGCCCTCGCCGCTCGACGTGCAGCGCACGATCGACGAGTCGATCACCAAGGAGATGTTCGTCGAGGACTACGCCGACGTCTTCGCCGGTGACGAGCAGTGGCGCTCGCTGCCCACCCCGGAGGGCAACACCTTCGACTGGGACACCGAGAGCACCTACGTGCGCAAGCCCCCGTACTTCGAGGGCATGCCGGCCGAGCCGGCCCCGGTCGAGGACATCACCGGCGCCCGCACCCTCGCGGTGCTGGGCGACTCGGTGACCACCGACCACATCTCCCCGGCCGGTTCCATCAAGGCCGACTCCCCCGCCGGCAAGTACCTCTCCGAGCACGGCATCGAGCGTCGTGACTTCAACTCCTACGGCTCGCGCCGCGGGAACCACGAGGTCATGATCCGCGGCACCTTCGCCAACATCCGGCTGCGCAACCAGCTGGTGCCCGGCACCGAGGGCGGCGTCACCAAGAACCACCTGACCGGCGAGACCACGACGATCTACGACGCCTCGCGCGCCTACATCGACGCGGGCATCCCGCTGGTGGTGCTGGCCGGCAAGGAGTACGGCTCGGGCTCGTCGCGCGACTGGGCCGCCAAGGGCACCGCGCTGCTGGGCGTGAAGGCCGTCATCGCCGAGAGCTACGAGCGCATCCACCGCTCGAACCTCATCGGCATGGGCGTGCTCCCGCTGCAGTACCCCGAGGGCCAGAACCGCGAGTCGTTGGGCCTCACCGGCGACGAGGAGTTCACGATCACCGGGGTCACCGCGCTCAACGACGGCAGCACGCCGCGCACGGTGAAGGTGAAGGCCGGTGACGTCGAGTTCGACGCACGGGTGCGCATCGACACCCCCGGCGAGGCGAACTACTACCGCAACGGCGGGATCATGCAGTACGTGCTGCGCTCCCTCCGCGGGTCCGCCTCGGTCTGAGTCCGGGCTGATCCGACGTGGACCTGGGGCTGGGCGGTCGCGGCTACCTGCTCACCGGCGCGAGCCGGGGGCTGGGGTTCGCGACCGCCCGCGCCCTGGTCGACGACGGGGCGCGGGTGCTGGTCAGCTCCCGCACCGCCGCGTCCGTCGACGCCGCGGTCGCCTCGCTCGGCGGGGCGCCCGCGGCGTACGGCCTGGCCGCCGACCTGGCCGCGCCCGACACGGCCGGGCAGCTGGTCGAAGCGGCGGTGCGTGACCTCGGGCGGGTCGACGGGGCCCTGGTCTCCGTCGGCGGCCCGGCCCCCGGGCGCGTGCTGGACACGGCCGAGGACGACTGGCGCGCCGCCGTCGACTCGGTGCTGCTGGGCACGATCCGGCTGGTGAAGGCCCTGGTGCCGGTGCTCGGCGAGGGCGCAGCCATCGGGCTGGTGCTCTCCACCTCGGTGCGCCAGCCCATCCCCCACCTGGCCATCTCCAACGCGCTGCGCCCCGGGCTGGCGATGACCGCCAAGGCCCTGGCCGATGAGCTCGGCCCCCGCGGCATCCGGGTGTTCGGGCTCCTGCCCGGCACCATCGCCACCGACCGCATCACCGACATCGAGGCCGCCTCGGGTGACCCCGAGGGCATGCGGTCGCGCACGGAGGCCGGCATCCCGCTGCGTCGCGTCGGCCGCCCCCAGGAGTTCGGCGCGGTCGCCGCGTTCGCCCTCTCCCCCGCGGCCGGCTACGTGACCGGCGCGATGATCCCGGTCGACGGCGGTCTCACGAGGGCCCTGTGACCCCCGCCAGCACCGCCCCCGCCCGGCACGCCGAGTGTGCGCCGGCTGCTGCTGGCCGGGGCCGGTGACGACGGTGAACGCACAGTCGACGCCGGTGCTCGTGGCGTGCGCCCACGGCACCCGCAACCCGACCGGACGGCGACTGATCGCCGAGCTGGCCCTCGCCGCCCGCGCCCTGCGGCCGGGCCTGGCCACCACGGCCGCGTTCGTCGACGTCCAGCCACCGACCGTCGCCGACGTCGTCGGGGGTCTTGCCGAGCAGCGGACGCCGGCCGTGGTCGTCCCGGTGCTGCTGTCGGGCGGCTTCCACGTGCACGTGGACATCGCCGGTGCCGTCGAGGCCCACCCCGGCACGCTGGCCGCCCGCCCGCTGGGGCCCGACCTGCGGCTGGCCGAGGTGCTGCACGACCGGCTGGTCGCAGCCGGCGCCGATCCCACCGACCCCACCACCGCGGTCGTCGTGGCAGCCGCCGGGTCGAGCGACCCGCGGGCCACCGCCGACGTCGAGAACACCGCCGACCTGCTGCAGCGCACCTGGGCCGGTCCGGTGACCACCGGCTACGGGTCGGCGGCGCAGCCCCCCGTGCCCGACGCGGTCGAGCAGGCGCGTGCGGCCGGCGCCTCGCAGGTCGTGGTGGGGGCGTACCTGCTGGCCCCGGGGCACTTCCGGGACAAGCTCGACGGCGCCGGTGCCGACCTGGTCACGGCTCCGCTGCTGCCCGACGAGCGCCTCGCCGCCGTCCTGCTCGACCGCTACGACGAGGCGATCGCCGCTGCCGCCCGCAAGGCCGAGGTCCGCGGCCCGCACGGCGTCGACACCCTCGACTTCTGGCCCGGTCCCGACGACGTCTGAGGTGCCCGGCGCGGCCGGCCCGGTCACCGCACCCGGAGCCCAGCCTGGGCCGGGGCGCCTCAGGGGCCGGTGGCGACCGGTCGGGACGGGTCGGCGCACCACTCCGACCAGGAGCCCGGCCACAGGGCTGCGTCGATGCCCGCGACGGCCAGCGCGGCGACCTCGTGCGCGGCCGTGACGCCCGAGCCGCAGTACACGCCCACCGTCGTCCCAGGGGTGGCCCCGAGGGCGGCGAAGTGGTCGGCGAGGTCGGTGCGGAAGCGACCGTCGGCCAGGGTGTCGGTGGTCGGGGCGCTCACCGCGCCGGGCACGTGGCCGGCCACCGGGTCGATCGGCTCCACCTCGCCTCGGTAGCGCTCGCCCGCACGGGCGTCGAGCAGCACGCCGCCCGCCCCCGGCACGGCTGCGGCCTCGTCGACGGTCAGCACGGGCATGCCACCGGGCTCCAGGACGACGTCACCGGGCTCCGGCACGACCTCGCCGGTCTCCAGTGGCCCGGTCCACGCGGCCAGGCCGCCGTCCAGGATCGACACGTCGACATGTCGACCCCACCGCAGCAGCCACCACGCGCGGGCGGCCGCCGTCCCCGGGCCGGCGTCGTGCACGACGACCCGCGAGCCGGCGGAGATCCCCCACCGGCGGGCGGCGGCCTGAAGGTCGGCGATGGCCGGCAGCGGGTGCCGACCGGCCGCCGAGGCGGGGGCGGCCAGCTCGGTGTCGAGGTCGACGTACACCGCACCGGGCAGGTGCCCGGCCAGGTACTGCTCGTGGCCGTCGGTGCGGCCCAGCGCCCAGCGGACGTCCAGCAGCACCGCACCGGCCACGGCGTCCGGCCCGACCAGCACCGGGGTCATCGACCCAGCTGACCGGCCAGCTCGGCCACCGCGTCGGCGGGCGCGGTGCGCGACGCCGGGGTGGCCGCGAAGACGGCGATCTTCCAGCGGCGGCCGTCGCGGACCAGCACCAGCGTGTGCACCGCGAGGAGGTCGGGGTGCAGCGACCCGTCGGGGGCGGGCATGCCGGCGACGGCGACCAGCACCGCGGCGTCGTCGCCCATGGCCCGCACCGAGCGCACGGTGCCCACGTAGGGCGGCGGTGCGTGGTCGGCGAAGATGCGGCGCAGGTCGGCGGCGAACTGCAGCCGCCCGTGGTGCTGGGTGCCGTCGAAGCCCACGACGTCGGCGTCGTCGGCCAGCGTGGCGGCCTGCCGGGCAGCACTGTGCGCGTTCCAGCCGGCCAGGTACTCGGCGTAGACGGCGCGGATCTCCGCGTCCTCGGGGTGCACGACGGACAACGGGGCTCCTGGGGGTGGTGCGGGTGGGTCCCCTGTGACGCTAGTGGTCAGGCCTGGACGGCGTCGGCCGACACGGGCGCCGGGGCGAACTGGGTGCGGTACAGGTCGGCGTACCGCCGCCCGTGGGCCAGCAGCTCGTCGTGGGTGCCCTGCTCGACGATCCGCCCCTCGTCGACGACGAGGATGCGGTCGGCGCTGCGGATGGTCGACAGCCGGTGGGCGATGACCAGCGACGTGCGGCCGGCCAGCGCGGTGTCCAGGGCCTTCTGCACCGCCGCCTCGCTCTCGCTGTCCAGGTGCGCGGTGGCCTCGTCGAGGATGACGATGCCCGGCGCCTTCAGCAGCACCCGGGCGATGGCCAGCCGCTGCTTCTCCCCGCCCGACATCCGGTAGCCGCGGTCGCCCACGACGGTGTCCAGGCCGTCGGGGAGGGACGCGACGAGCGCGGCGATGCGGGCACCGGTCATCGCCGCCCACAGCTCGTCCTCGGTGGCCTCGGGGCGCGCGTAGAGCAGGTTGGCCCGGATCGTGTCGTGGAACAGGTGGGCGTCCTGGCTGACGACGCCGACGGCGTCGCGCAGCGAGTCGGCGGTGGCCTGCCGGACGTCGACCCCGCCCACCCGCACCGCACCCGACGTGACGTCGTACAGGCGGGGCACCAGGTTGGCGATGGTGGACTTGCCGGCGCCCGAGTGCCCGACGAGCGCGACCAGCTGACCGCCCTCGGCGCGGAAGGTGACGTCGTGCAGCACCGGGCCGGAGTCGCTCTGCTCGGGCAGCGAGAGCTCCTCGAGCGAGGCCAGGGACACCTCGGCCGCCGCGGGGTAGCGGAAACCCACGTGGTCGAACTCCAGCGAGCGGTCACCGGCCGGCACGGGGCGGGCGTCGGGGGCCTCGGCGATCATCGGCTCGAGGTCGAGCACCTCGAACACCCGGTCGAAGCTGACCATCGCGCTCATGACGTCGACCCGGACGTTCGACAGCGCAGTGAGCGGGCCGTACAGCCGCGACAGCAGCAGGGCCAGCGACACCACGGCACCGGGGGTCAGCGAGCCGTCGAAGGCCAGCGAGCCGCCGAGGCCGTAGACCAGTGCGGTGGCCAGGGCCGCGACCAGCGTGAGCGCGGTGAAGAAGGTGCGCCCGTACATCGCCGACAGGACGCCGATGTCGCGCACCCGGGCGGCGCGGCCGCGGAAGGACTCGACCTCCGCGTCGGGCCGGCCGAACAGCTTGACCAGCAGGGCGCCGGCCACGTTGAACCGCTCGGTCATGGTGGCGTTCATCGACGCGTTGAGCCCGTAGGACTCCCGGGTGATCTCCTGCAGCTTGGCCCCGATGCGCTTGGCCGGCAGGACGAACAGCGGCACCAGCACCACCGACAGCAGCGTGATCTGCCACGACAGCGTCAGCATCACCCCGGCGGTGAGCACCAACCCGATGGCGTTGGAGACCACGCCCGACAGCGTCGAGGTGAAGGCCTGCTGGGCGCCGATGACGTCGTTGTTCAGCCGGCTGACCAGCGCACCGGTCTGCGTGCGGGTGAAGAAGGCGACCGGCATGCGCTGCACGTGCTCGAACACCCGGGCGCGCAGGTCGTAGATGACGCCCTCGCCGATGCGTGCGGAGTACCACCGCTGGGCCAGCGAGCTGCCGGCGTCCAGCAGCGCCAGGCCGGCGATGAGCAGCGCGATGCGCACGATGTCGCCCGCGGTGCCCTCCAGGCCGGCGATGCGGTTGACGATGTCGCCGGCCAGCAGCGGCGTCGCGACCCCGATGACGGCCGAGACGACGACCAGCGCCAGGAAGAAGGTCAGCTCCCGGCGGTAGGGCCCGGCCACACCGAGGATCCGGCGCACCGTGCCCGCAGGGATCTCGCGGGCCGGGGTGACGTCGCGGCGGAAGGACCGCATCGCCGCCATCGACGTCATGTTCGGGGTCACGGGCAGGTCAACCGGTGGACGGGGACGCCTGTTCCGCGAAGGCGACCAGGCGACGGTGCTGCGCGGCCCGCTCGGCGGCGTCCTGCCCCTCGGTGTCGGTGGCCGCCGCACGCCGCACCAGCTCGGCGGTCTCGCGGCTGGCCCGGACGTCGGGGCCGAGGATCGCGCCGACCAGCTCGGCGACGGTGCGGTCGAGGTCGGCCGCCGGGACGACGGCGTTGGCCAGCCCGGTGGCGTGGGCCTCGGCGGCGCCGACCCGGCGTCCGGTCAGGCACATCTCCAGCGCCCGGCTGTAGCCCACCGCCTGCACCAGCGTCGAGGTGCCGGTGAGGTCGGGCACCAGGCCGAGCACGGCCTCCGGCAGCGCGAACGTGGCCTCCTCGGCGCACACCCGCAGGTCGCAGGCCAGCGCCAGCTGCGCTCCGGCCCCGATGGCGTGCCCCTGCACCACGGCGACCGACACGATGCCCGGCCGGCGCAACCACCGGAACCCCGCCTGGTAGCCGCGGATGCGCTCCTGCGCACCCTCGGGGCCCAGCCCCACCAGCTCGCCGAGCCCACCCGGCAGGCCGGGGTCGGTGGAGAACAACGAGCGGTCCAGCCCGGCGGAGAAGGCCCGGCCGGCGCCGCGGACGACGACCACCCGCACCTCGTCGGGCAGCTCCTCGCCGATGGCGGCCAGCGTGTGCCAGGTGGCCGGCACCTGGGCGTTGAGCTGGTCGGCCCGGTCGAGCGTGACCGTCAGCACCGGGCCGTCCTGCGCGGTGGTGACCCAGCCCCGCGCCGGGTCGCCGCTCACTTCTTCGTGTCGGGCGTGCTCGGCCGGTTGGCCCCGCCGCGGCTGCGCAGCGTGGCCCCGGACTCGCTGAGCAACCGGTGCACGAAGCCGTACGAGCGGCCCGTCGAGGCGGCGAGGAGCCGGATGCTCTCGCCGGCGTCGTAGCGCTTGCGGAGGTCCTCGGCGAGGGTGTTGCGGCTATCGCCGGTGATCCGCTTGCCCTTGCTGAGGTCGGTCCCCGTCTCCGAGGCGTTCGCTGCGTTCGAGTCGGCCATGACTCCCCTGTCGTGCCAGCGTCCACCCCGGCCGCGACCGAGGTCCCCCACTGGTGCCCGGACCGTCGTCCCGCTGACGTCGGCCTCGCACCGAATGATCACCCGTCACCGCGGGGCCCGCATGCTGGAACGGGAACGACCGCTAGGCGAGCTCGACGAGCTCCGCGAAGTCGGCCGACCACGTGTCCTCGGTGCCGTCGGGCAGCAGGATCACCTTGTCCGGGTCGAGCGCGGTGACCGCACCCTCGTCGTGGGTGACCAGCACGATCGCGCCCTGGTAGGTGCGCAGCGCCTCGAGCACCTGCTCGCGGCTGGCCGGGTCGAGGTTGTTGGTGGGCTCGTCGAGCAGCAGCACGTTGGCCGCCGAGCAGACCAGCGCCGCCATGGCCAGCCGGGTCTTCTCACCACCGGAGAGGGTGCCGGCGCGCTGGTCGACCGCCTCGCCGGAGAACAGGAAGGCGCCGAGGATGCGGCGCAGCTCGGTGTCGGTCTGCTCGGGGGCGGCCGAGCGCATGACCTCCAGCAGCGAGCGGTCCATGTCGAGGGTCTCGTGCTCCTGGGCGTAGTAGCCCAGCCGCAGCCCGTGCCCGGGCTTGACCTCGCCGGTGTCGGGCGTCTCGGTGCCGGCCAGCATGCGCAGCAGGGTGGTCTTGCCCGCGCCGTTGAGCCCGAGGACGACGACCCGGGTGCCGCGGTCGATGGCCAGGTCGACGCCGGTGAAGATCTCGAGCGAACCGTAGGACTTCGAGAGCCGCTCGGCGGTCAGCGGGGTCTTGCCGCACGGGGCCGGGGTCGGGAAGCGCAGCTTGGCCACCCGGTCCTGCACCCGCACCTGCTCCAGGCCCGCCGCCAACCGCTGCGCGCGCTTGTCCATCGACTGCGCGGCCTTGGCCTTGGTGGCCTTGGCGCGCATCTTGTCGGCCTGCGCGGTCAGCGCGCCGATCTTCTTCTCCGCGTTGGCCCGCTCGCTGCGGCGCCGGCGCTCGTCGGTCTCGCGGGCCTCCAGGTAGCGCTTCCAGCCCAGGTTGTAGACGTCGACGGTGGCCCGGTTGGCGTCGAGGTGCCAGACCTTGTTGACGACGGCGGCGAGCAGCTCGACGTCGTGGCTGATCACGATCAGCCCGCTGCGGTGGCTGGCCAGGAACCCCTTGAGCCACGCGATGGAGTCGGCGTCGAGGTGGTTGGTGGGCTCGTCGAGCAGCAGCGTCTCGGCGTCGGAGAACAGGATGCGGGCCAGCTCGACGCGGCGGCGCTGACCACCGGACAGGGTGCTCAGCTGCTGCGCCAGCACGCGGTCGGGCAGCCCCAGGTTGGTGCAGATGCGGGCCGCGTCGGACTCGGCGGCGTACCCGCCCATTGCGGCGAACTGGTCCTCGAGCCGGCCGTAGCGGCGCACGGCCTTGTCGCGCTCGGCGTCGTCGGCGGGCTCGGCCATGGCGATCTGGGCCTTGGTGAGCTTGGCCTTGAGCTCGTCGAGGCCGCGGCCCGACAGCACCCGGTCGCTGGCGGTGATGGACAGGTCGCCGCTGCGCGGGTCCTGGGGCAGGTAGCCCAGCTCGCCCACCTGCTCGACCTTGCCCGCGTGCGGCACCCGCTCGCCGGCCAGCGTCGTCAGCGTGGTGGTCTTGCCGGCACCGTTGCGCCCGACCAGACCGATGCGGTCACCGGGCTGGACGCGCAGGTCGGCGTCGCTGATGAGGATGCGGGCGCCCGCGCGCAGCTCGAGTCCGGTGGTCGTGATCACTGTGTCCAGGGTACCGGCGGGACGGCGGGGTTCCGAGTGCCCGGCCGGTGACATCGGTAGCACTACGCAGGCCGGATCGGGTAGCGCACCGGACGGCGGGAGCCCGCGGCGCGGCCAGGCTCGACGGCATGACTGCTCCGACCGCCCCCTGGGTGCTCCGCTGCCCGGTCTGCTCCACCCCGGTCGCCGACCGCGCCCACCCCGGTACCCCCTGCCGCACGTGCGGGTTGCCCGCCGCGGCGCACGCCGGGATGGTCGTCGGGCGGATCGGGGTCACCCTCACCGAGCTGAGCCGCGACCGCGACGCCCTGCTGGCCACGCTGCGCACCCACGCCGCGGCGCCGTCCCCGTCCCCCGCGCCCGCCCGGTTCGCCGCGCCCGCCCCGTTCCGCGGACCGGCACCGGCACCGGCGCCGGCACCCGGGCCGTCCCCCGTCCCCACCCCGGTCGCGGACCGCTGGGCACCTCCCCCGCCCCCCGGGCCCGCCCCGCAGGCCCCCGTCCCGCCCGTGCCGGGCCCGCCCGTCCAGGGCCCCCCGATGCAGGGCCCCCCGGTGCAAGGCCCCCCGATGCAAGGCCCCCCGATGCAAGGCCCCCCGGTGCAAGGCCCCCCGGTGCA
>NZ_FMUH01000006.1 GCF_900101025.1 Klenkia marina
GTTCGCGAACGCGAAGAACAACGGCGTCGCGAAGAACAGCAGCATCACCGTGCCGTGCATGGTGAACAACTGGTTGTACTGCTCGTTGGACAAGAACTGCAGACCCGGACGAGCCAGCTCACCACGCATGAGCATGGCCATCAGGCCACCGATCATGAACCAGGAGAACGACGTGGCCAGGTACATCAAGCCGATGGTCTTGTGGTCCGTGGTCCGCAGCATCATCGAGAGCCGCGAACCCTTCTCGGCCACGTGAACCGGGGAAGGCCGGCTCACGATCGGAGCGGGGGCGATCGTCACAGGGGAGCATCCTCGCGTGGGCAGAGCGTGGGCGGACGGGCGTACCGCCAGAGTAGGCGGGTGCACCGACAGCAACTCGTCGGTCCTCCGGGTGCCCCGCGCCTCGGGGAGTGACCTGGGCCACGTCGGTGGCTAAGGTCCCCGGCGGAGGTGGTCGACGTGGCCCACGACCCGCTCGCGCACGTGCCCGGTGACCGGGGGTGGCCGCTCGTCGGGCACACCCTGATGTTCCTGCGCGACGCCCGGGGGCTGACCGAGCGCAACCGGCAGCGCTACGGCGACGTCTACCGCAGCCGGGTGCTCGGCCGCGACGGCGTCACCTTCCTCACCCCGCAGGCCACCCGCGAGGTGTTCCTCGACCCGGGCAAGGTGCTGTCCAGCCAGGGCGGGTGGTCCAACACCATCGGCGACCTGTTCCGCAACGGGTTGATGCTGCGCGACTTCGACGACCACCACCGGCACCGCCGGGTGATGCAGCAGGCGTTCAGCCGGGCCGCGCTGACCGGGTACGTCGAGGCCATCCACGACGTGACCGACCGGCACCTGCGCGACCTGCCCGACGGCGACGTCGACGTCTACGTGCTCATGAAGCGGCTGACGCTCGACATCGCCGCCGAGGTGTTCGTCGGGGTGTCGCTGGGGGCTGCCTCCGAGCGCGTCAACCGGGCCTTCCAGGACTCCGTCGCCGCCTCCATCACCCCGCTGCGGGTGGCGTTGCCGGGAACGCCGTGGCGGCGTGGGCTGCAGGGGCGGGCCGAGCTGGTTCGGGTCTTCGGCGATCTGGTGGCCGCCCGGCGACGCGAGGCGGAGCCGCGCACGGACCTGCTCTCGCGGCTCGCGCACGCCACCACCGACGACGGCGAGCTGCTCCCGGCCGACGACGTCGTCGACCACATGATCTTCCTGATGCTCGCCGCGCACGACACCACGACCTCCACGTTGGCGGTGCTGCTCTGGCAGCTGGCGCTGCACCCGGCCGAGCAGGACCGGGTGGCGGCCGAGGTGCGGGCGCTGGACGACGCCCCCGTCACCCCGGCAGACCACGGCGACCTGGTGCACACCACCCGGGCGATGCAGGAGGCGCTGCGGCTGAGCCCGCCGGTGCCGTTCTCGCCGCGGCGGGCGCTGGCCGACGTGGAGATCACCGGGGTGCGCGTGCCGGCCGGCACCGGGGTCAGCGTCTCGAGCCTGGCGCTGCACCGGCACCCCGACTGGTGGACCCGCCCCGACGCGTTCGACCCCGACCGGTTCGCCCCCGGCCGCGAGGAGCACAAGCAGCACAGCCACCTGTTCGTGCCCTTCGGCGGCGGCGCGCACCTGTGCATCGGCAACCACGTCGCCGAGGTGATGGTGAAGGCGATCGTGGCCCGCCTGCTGGCCACCCGACGGGTCACCGCCGACCCGAGGGCCGGCGTCGTCATCTCCCCGATCCCCATCCCCAAGCCCAAGGGGCCGATGCTGCTGACGGTGCGCTGAGCTGGTTCCATCGCGGGCATGCCGTCGACGCTGACGCTCGCCCCCGCACCGCCGTCCGAGGCCGCCGAACGCGTACGCCTGGAGGTCCGGGAGTTCCTGGCCGCCGAGCTGGCGGCGGGCTCGTTCGAGACCCACGTGGACACCTGGCTGTCCGGTGTCGACCCCGCCTTCTCCCGCAAGCTCGGTGAGCGCGGCTGGCTGGGCATGACCTGGCCCAAGCAGTACGGCGGGCACGAGCGCACCGCGATGGAGCGCTACGCCGTCACCGAGGAGCTGCTCGCCGCCGGCGCCCCGGTCGCCGCGCACTGGATCGCCGACCGGCAGTCCGGGCCCAACCTGCTGCGCTACGGCACCGAGGCCCAGCGGCGCGAGATCCTGCCGCGCATCGCCGCGGGCGAGTGCTACTTCGTGATCGGCATGAGCGAGCCCGACTCGGGCTCGGACCTCGCCTCGATCCGCACCAGGGCGGTGCGCAACGGCGACGGCGACTGGGTGGTCGACGGCGCCAAGGTCTGGACGTCGAACGCCCACCACAGCCACTACGCCATCGTGCTCGTGCGCACCGCCCCGGCCGACCCCACCGCCCGGCACGCCGGCATGAGCCAGCTGCTGGTCGACCTGTCGCTGCCGGGCATCACGATCAACCCGATCCGCATCCTCGACGGCGGCCACCACTTCAACGAGGTGGTCTTCGACTCCGTGGTGGTGCCCGGCGACATGCTGCTGGGGGAGGAGGGCGCGGGCTGGCACCAGGTCACCGCCGAGCTGGCCTTCGAGCGCAGCGGCCCCGAGCGGATCCTGTCCACGTTCCCGCTGCTGGCCGCGTTCGCCCGCCGGGCGTCGTCGGAGGCCGAGCTCGCGACCCTGGGCCGGCTCTCCGCCCGGCTGCTGGCGCTGCGCCAGCTGTCGATCCGCATCGCCGCCGCGCTCGACCGGGGCGAGCTGCCCGACATCCCCGCAGCCCTGGTCAAGGACGTGGGGACGACGTTCGAGGCCGACGTCGCGGAGGAGATCCGTCGCGTGGTCGACGTCCCGGCGTCCCTGGACTCGCCCGACCCGCTGGGGAGGGCGTTGGCCGAGGCGCAGCTGCACCAACCGGGCTACACGCTGCGCGGGGGCACGAACGAGATCCTGCGGGGGATCGTGGCGCGTGGGTTGGGTCTGCGATGAGCGGCGGCGCGGACGACACCGACCTGGTCGTCGAGACCGTGCGGGACGTCCTGGCCGGGCACGAGCGGTCGACGCTGACCCCCGAGCGCCGGTGGGACGCCGAGCTGTGGGCGGAGCTGGCCCAGGCCGGGCTGACCGGGGTGGGGCTGCCCGAGGAGGCGGGTGGGTCCGGCGGCGAGCTGGCCGACGCCGTCGCCGTCGTCGGCACCCTGGCCGCGGGGGCCGGAGCCGTGCCGGTGGCCGAGCAGCTGCTGGTCGCCGGGCCCGCCGTCCTCGCCGCCGGGCTGACCCTGCCGCCGGTCGACCAGCCGCTGTCGGTCGGGGTGTCCGGAGCGCTGCGGGTCGAGGACGGTCGGCTGTCCGGCACCGCGACCGACGTCGCGTGGGCCGGGGTGGTGCGGCACCTGGTCGTGCCCGCCGCGGGCCCGGACGGCGAGGTGCTCGCGCTGGTCGACCTCGGCGACCTGGCGGCGTCCGACGCCGCCAACCTGGCCGGGGAGCCGCGCGGGTCCTACGTCCTCGACGGGGTCCCGGCGCAGGTCGGACCGGTCGGCGAGCTGCGGGCGCGGTACGCGCTGGCCCGGGCCGTGCAGCTGAGCGCGGCGGCCGAGACGGTGCTGGCCTGGACCGTGCAGTACGCCGGCGAGCGGGTGCAGTTCGGCCGGCCGCTGGCCAAGTTCCAGGGCATCCAGGTGCAGCTGGCCCAGATGGCCGGTGAGGTCACCGCGGTGTCGGCCCTGGTCGACGCCGCGGTGCAGCGGCTCGAGCGCGGGGAGCCGGTGGAGCTGGCGGCCGCCGCGGCCAAGGTGCGGGCCGGTGCCGCCGTCGACGTCGTCGCGCGGCTGGCCCACCAGGTGCACGGGGCGATCGGCTTCACCCAGGAGCACCGGCTGCACCACCTGACCACCCGCATGTGGTCCTGGCGCGACGAGGCCGGCAACGAGACCACGTGGGCACGGGTGCTCGGCGCCGCAGTGGCCGGTGACGACCCGTGGCCGGCGCTCGTGGGGATCGTGTGACCTGAGGGTCGGACGGGTCCTGGTTCGGCAGATTGCGCCAGCGACGGGCCTTCGGTTCGACGACGTCCGAGACGTGGCGTTCCGGAGATGAACCGTACGGTTTCGGAGCTGGCGATGGTCGTCGGCGCCACCACGGGGAGATTCAAGTGACCCAGCCGCCCTTCCACCCGCCAGCCGGTCAGCCGGACCCGCGAACTCCGTGGGGTCCCCCGATGCAGCCGCCGACCGGTCAGTGGGACCAGACCCAGCAGATCCCGCACCACGTCGCGCAGCCGTCCCCGACCGGTTCCACCGCACCATCCGCGCGCCCCTGGTTCAAGCGCAAGCGGATCGTCATCCCAGCGGCGGTCCTCGCCGTCGGCATCATCGGTTCGGCTGCCGGCGGAGGCGCCTCATCGGACCGGGCGACGTCCGCCGCGGGGTCGTCCACCAGCTCGTCGGCCCCGATCTCGTCCGTGGTCCCGCCGCCGGTCGTCGCCGACGTCGTGGACGAAGCGGCCACCCCCGCTCCGACGACGCCGGCCCCCGTGGTGACGACGCAGGCCCCGGCGCCGACCCCGGAGCTGACGGCGGGTCAGCAGAACGCTCAGCGGAAGGCTCAGGACTACCTGTCCTTCACGGCCTTCTCGAGGTCCAGCCTGATCGACCAGCTGGAGTACGAGGGCTTCTCCGTCGAGGACGCCACCTTCGCCGTCGACACCATCACCGTCGACTGGAACCAGCAGGCCGCGGAGAAGGCGGAGGAGTACCTCTCCTTCACGTCGTTCTCCCGGTCCGGGCTCGTCGACCAGCTGGTCTTCGAGGGGTTCACCGCGGAGCAGGCAGAGTTCGGGGTCAGTCAGACCGGCCTCTGAGCGAGGAGGTCCGTCGTCCTCGACCATGGGGGTCGTCGCCGGTGCGTCCGCACACCGCTGCGGATGCACCGGCGACGACTCCGTGACCGACGAGACGAGGTGGGCCGACCGTGCCGGACTGGGTGCAGGACGCGATCTGGTGGCAGGTGCACCCGCTGGGGTTCGTCGGCGCCGAGGCCGAGGCGGTCCAGACCGTCACGCACCGGTTGCCGCGGATCACCGGCTGGCTGGACCACCTGGTGGCGCTGGGCTGCAACGGTCTGGCGCTGGGGCCGGTGTTCGCCTCCAGCACGCACGGCTACGACACCGTCGACCACCGGCGCATCGACCCCCGCCTGGGTGACGACCAGGACTTCGACGGGCTGGTCGCCGCGGCCCGCGAGCGGGGGGTCCGGGTGCTGCTGGACGGCGTGTTCAACCACGTCGGCCGCCAGCACCCCGCGGTCTCCGACCCCGACCGCCGGCACTGGATCCGCTGGGAGGGCGACCGGCCCGGCACCTTCGAGGGCCACGACCTGCTGGTCGAGCTGGACCACACCCAGGACGACGTCGTGGCGCTGGTCGTCGACGTCATGTGCCACTGGCTCGGGCGCGGGGTGGACGGGTGGCGGCTGGACGCGGCCTACGCCGTCCCGCCGGCGTTCTGGGCGCGGGTGCTGCCCGCCGTCCGGGAGCGGTTCCCCGACGTCTACGTCGTCGGGGAGGTGATCCACGGCGACTACGCCGGGGTCGTCGCCGAGTCGGGCATGGACGCCGTGACCCAGTACGAGCTGTGGCAGGGCGTCTGGCACGGCCTGGCCGAGGGCAACCTGTTCGAGACCGCGCACGCGCTGCAGCGGCACGACGGGTTCCTCGACGCGTTCGTGCCGTGGACCTTCGTCGGCAACCACGACGTGACCCGCATCGTCGACCAGGTGGGGGAGGCGCTGCTGCCGCACGCGCTGGTGCTGCTGCTGACCACGGGCGGGACGCCCGCGGTGTGGTCGGGCGACGAGTTCGGCTGGCACGGCATCAAGGAGCAGCGCGCCGGCGGGGACGACGCGATCCGGCCCGAGTTCCCGGCTGACCCGCTCGCCGTGGAGGGCGGTGCGACCTTCGCGCTGCACCAGGAGCTGATCGGGCTGCGCCGCCGGCACCGGTGGTTGCACCGCGCCCGCACCGAGCAGCTGCACCTCACCAACGAGCAGCTGGTGTACCGGGTCGCTGCCGACCAGGACGCGCTCGTGGTGGCCCTCAACGTCGCCGGGGCGCCCGCCGTGGTCCCGGCACCGGGCGCGGTGCTGGCCGGCTCGGCCCGGTCGGTGGGTGGTGGGCTCGAGCTGCCGGCCCACGGGTGGGTCGTCCTCAGCTCCTAGGTGCAGGATGCAACGGTGGTCTTCGAGAACAGCGGGATCCAGCGGGACGACGACGGCGTCGCCCGGTACACCGACCTGCAGCCGAACGTCGTGCGCGGGTTGGCGGCCACCGTCCAGGCGCACCCCGACCGCACCGCGGTGGTCGAGCTGGGTGGGCCCAGCGCGACGTACCGCGAGCTCTGGGACGCCGCCCGCCGGGTGGCCGGGGGGTTGCGTGACGCCGGGGTCGCGCCCGGCGACCGGGTGGCGGTCAACCTGCCGAACGGGCTGGCGTGGATGCAGGCGTTCTGGGGGGCCCAGCTCGCCGGCGCTGTCGTCGTCCCGCTGAACACCCGGCTCGCGCCCGCCGAGGTGGCGTTCATCGTGGCCGACAGCGGGGCCGGGGTCGTGGTCGACTCGGTCGACCTGCCCGACGGCGACCCGGTCGACCCGGTGGATCCCGCCCCCGCCGACGTGGCCGCGCTGTTCTACACCTCGGGCACCACCGGTCGGCCCAAGGGCGCGATGCTCACCCAGGAGTGCCTGGTCAGCTCGGCGGAGAACGTGCAGCGCTGCCGCGAGCTCGACCCGGGCCAGAGCAACGTCTCGCTCATCTCCGTGCCGCTGTTCCACGTCACCGGCTGCTGCTCGCAGATGGTCACCCAGGTGCTCATGGCCGGCACCACGGTGCTGATGCCGAGGTTCTCACCCGCCGCGTTCCTGGCCGCCGTCGCGGAGCACCGGGTCACGCTGCTCACCAGCGTGCCGACCATCTACGAGCTGGTGCTGCGCCACCCGGACCTCGCCAGCACCGACGTCTCCAGCGTGCGGGCGCTCTCCTACGGCGGTGCGCCGATGGCGCCCGAGCTGGTGCACCGGCTGCGTCGGGCCTTCCCGACCGCCCGGCTCGGCAACGGGTTCGGCATGAGCGAGACCAGCGCGCTGGCGACCTTCCTGCCCGACGCGTGGACCGACGAGCACGCCGACTCCGTGGGGTTCCCGGCGCCGGTGATCGACGTCCGCATCGACCGGCCCGACCCCGACACGGGGGTGGGGGAGCTGCTGGTGCGCGGCCAGAACGTCGCCGTGGGCTACTGGGGCGACCCGGCCCGGACGGCGGAGACCTTCCGCGACGGCTGGCTGCACACCGGCGACCTGGCCACGATCGACGCCGAGGGCCTGGTGCGGATCGTCGACCGGGCCAAGGACATGATCAACCGGGGCGGGGAGAACGTGTACTCCGTCGAGGTCGAGAACGCGCTGGCCGAGCACCCCGGCGTGCTCGAGGTCGCGGTGGTCGGCGTCCCCGACGACGTGATGGGGGAGAAGGTCGGCGCGGTGCTGCTGGTGCGCGAGCCGCTCGACCTGGGCGAGTTCGCCGCCTTCGCGCGGGAGCGGCTGGCCGACTACAAGGTGCCGCAATTCGTGCGCGTGCTCGACGGGCCGCTGCCGCGCAACGCCGGCGGCAAGGTGCTCAAGGGCCCGCTGCGGACGGCGGAGGGCTGGACGCCGGTCCCGCGATGAGTTCCGGGTCGCTGCCCGGTCCTGCCCGGTACGCCGACCGAGGAGGAACCGTGCCGTTGCGCAACCTGCAGACCATCACCCTGTTCGTGGAGGACCTGGGCGCCGCCCGGCAGTTCTACGGCGCCGTGTTCGACGGCCGGGAGCTCTTCTCCGACGACGTGTCCACCGCGCTGTCGATCGGCAACGTGGTCGTCAACCTGCTGCAGGCCGACCAGGCGGGAGAACTCGTCGAGCCCGGGGTCGTCGGTGCACCCGGGCCGGCCCGGTGCCTGCTCACGGTCGAGGTGCAGGACGTGGACGCGGTCTGCGCCGACCTCGCCGACCTGGGTGTGCCGTTGCGCAACGGTCCCCAGGACCGCCCGTGGGGCGTGCGGACGGCGGCCTTCGCCGACCCGGCCGGCCACCTGTGGGAGATCGCCGCGCCGTTGCCCGGCTGAGCCGCCCACCTCCTTCCCCGCCCACGTCGTGCTCTGCTGCCCCCAGCGGGCGCAGACCGTTCTGCGTGCCTCAAGTGAGCAGACAGTTCTGCGTACTCCAGGTGAGCAGAACGGTCTGCGTACTCCGGGTGCGCAGAGCACGAGCTGGGGCGGGAACACCATCGAGTGGTCCGGGACGGTGGGCGCGGGCCGGCGCAGCGCGCCGACGACGCCGGACCGGTCAGCGGCAGCCTCAGTCGACGTCGCCGGGCACGTGCGGTGCGTCGTCGGACTGCGGGGCCACCGCCAGCTGGGCCAGCACCGACGCCACCGCGATCCCGCCGCTCACCGCGGCCGCCTGCCGGTAGCGCGGCCAGATCAGCCACGCCGGCAGCATGCTCGCCGCGTGCAGGGCGTCGACTGCGGCCCCGGCCTGCACGGCCGGGCGGGTGGGCGATGCGAGCAGCAGCGCGCTCTGCACGACGGTGCGGGCTCCGAGCACCCGTACCAGCCAGTTCTTCGGGGCGCCGGGACCGGGAGCCAGGTGCGCCACCACCCACCGCGGCGCCGCCACCATCGCGACCCCGCCGAGGCCGAGCACGGCCGACACCGCCCGGGTGCGGGCACGGCGCTGACTGCGGGCGGGCAGGCCGCTGCGGACCGGGCTGATCGACGTCATGGTCGGCCGGTACCCCCGGCGCCCCGTCGGAACCGGCGATCTGCCGACCGTCAGCGGCCGAGCAGCTCGGCCTTGCCCGAGTTGGACTCGCTCTCCGTGAGGACGCCCTGGTCCCGGAGCTCTGCGAGGCGGGTCGGTCGACCGACGAGGTCGTCGTCGCCGAGTCCAGGAGCACCGACGGGGTCGGCTTGCTGAACTCGATGGCGACCACGGACGCCCACGGGACGTGGCGCGCCAGGTCGCGCATCCCGGGACGGTGCCACGCGGGGCGCGGTCGGCGGCCGGGACGTGCGCTGGTGGATGGCGCTCAGCGACCCCGCACCAGGAGGGGCTGGGCCACCTGACCCAGCACGCCGGCGGCGTCGGAGATGGTCCCGGTGCACAGCCCGAGGCCGTTGTCGGCGATCGACGTGCGGCAGGCCAGGTGCACCCACTCACCCTCGGCCTCCCGCACCAGGTGGGTGGTCATGCCCGGCGGGATGGACAGCCACGACTCGATGGGCAGCTCCACCGAGATGCCGTTGGCGGCGTCCGCGGCGACGAGGACCCGGTCGGTGCCGGTCAGCTCGGTCCCGGCGACCAACGGGATGCGCACGCGGGTCCACACGTCGGCCGGGCCCGGCTGCTCGGGCGAGCCTGCGGTGTACCGCCAGTCGAGCGCGTACTGGTAACCGAAGTCGGGCAGGTGCGGGAACACCACGGTGCTCTGCTCGGGCACCGGCGGCGGCAGCACGGCCGGGGCCACGACCGGCGGGGTCGGGCCCGGGGCCAGCGACCACACCCGGGCCGCCGCCACCGTGCGCCCGTCGACGGTCATCACCGCCTCGGTCAGGTCGATCCGCCGCCCGGGCCGCACGGGCGAGACCTCGACGGTCAGCTCGCGCCGGGGGAGGGCGCCGAAGAAGTCCACCGAGACCCGCACCTGCTGCTGCCCCGAGGACCCCGCGGCGCCCGCGGCCAACCGGGCCAGCAGCGCCGACGGCGGCCCGCCGTGCTGGGCCTCGCCCTCCCACGGGCTCTCCGTGGCGCGGGTCGGGGCGAACCGACCGTCCCCCAACGGCAGGTAGAAGGCCTCGGCGATCTCGTCCACGACGCGGACGCTAACCCCGCGCCGTCAGGGGGTCGTCGTCCGGATCGCCTCGGAACGGGCGGCGAACTCCCGGCGCAGCTCCCGGCGGGCCACCGCGGCGGCGTGCCGACGCTGCTGGTCCCCGGTCACCAGCTCCAACGGCGGGACGGCGACCGGGCGGCGGTCGGCACCCAGGGCCACCATCGTGAAGTAGCAGCTGTTGGTGTGCCGCACCACGCCCGCGCGCAGGTCCTCGGTCGTGACCCGGATGCCGATCTCCATCGACGTGCGGCCGGTGTAGTTCACGCTCGCCTGGAAGGTCACCAGCTCGCCGACGTGGATCGCCTCGCGGAACACCACCTGGTCGACGCTCAGGGTCACCGCGTAGGTGCGGCTGTACCGCGAGGCGCACGTGTAGGCCACCTGGTCCAGCAGCTTGAGCAGCTGCCCGCCGTGCACGTTGCCCGAGAAGTTGCTCATGTCCGGCGTCATCAGCACGGTCATGGACAGCCGGTGCAGTTCCTCGTCGCCGGTCACGGCGGGTGATCCAACCAGAGCAGCGTGTCGGACGGGAACCCCGAGCGCACGGGCCCGCACCCTGGACGGCGATGACCCGCGAACCGTTGCACCTGACCGCCACCCGGCTGCCCGGGGCCCGCACCGGCCCCTCCCGCCGTGGCCGTCGCGCCCTGCTGGCCACGGTGGCGGCGCTCGCCGTGCTGCTCGGCGCCGGGTTCGGGGTGCTGGGCGGTGAGGACCCGGCACCGGTGCCCACCGCCGGGGCCGCCGTCACCGGTCCCGCTCCGGGCCCCACCACGGGTCCGGTCCCCGCTCCGCCGACGGCACCGTCCCCGAGCCCGTCGGTCCCGGGCCCCACGACGCCGTCGGCACCTCCCGCCGACCCGGCCACGCAGCCCCCCGGCCCCGTCGTCGCACCCACGGGTTCGGCGCTCGCGGCGCTGGCGGAGCTGCAGGTGCAGGGACGTGCCCCGAAGACCGGGTACGACCGCGACCAGTACGGCAACGGGTGGGTCGACACCGACCGCAACGGCTGCGACACCCGCAACGACGTGCTCGCCCGCGACCTCACCGCCGAGCAGTTCCGCCCCGGCACGAACGACTGCGTGGTGACCAGCGGCGTGCTGCTGGACCCCTACTCCGGCGCCACCATCCTGTTCCAGCGCGGCCAGGGGACCAGCGAGCTCGTGCAGATCGACCACGTCGTCGCGCTGTCCAACAGCTGGCAGACCGGCGCCCAGGGCTGGGACGCCGAGCGCCGCGAGCAGTTCGCCAACGACCCGCTGAACCTGCTCGCCGTCGACGGGGCGCTCAACAACCAGAAGCGCGACGGCGACACCGCCACCTGGCTGCCGCCCGACCGCGGCTACCGCTGCGCCTACGTGGCCCGGCAGGTCGCGGTCAAGGTGTCCTACGGCCTCTGGACGACGCAGGCCGAGCACGACGCCATGACCACCGTCCTGGCCACCTGCCCCGACCAACCGCTGCCGAGCGCCGTCGGCTAGACAGTGCACATGACCGAGGCGACCACCCTGTCCGACTCCGGCTGGCTCTCCCGCGAGGAGATGGACTCCGCCCGCGAGCGGCTGCCGATCCTCTACGTCGACGCACTGCCGGTGCGGGTCGACGACCACGGCGCGGTCACCAAGGTGGGCCTGCTGCTGCGGGTGGGCAGCGACGGCCAGATCAAGCGGGCGCTGGTCTCGGGGCGCGTGCTGTACCACGAGCGGGTGCGGGCGGCGCTGCTGCGGCACCTGGAGAAGGACCTCGGCCCGCTGGCCCTGCCGCGGGTGCCCCCGGCGCCGCAGCCGTTCACCATCGCCGAGTACTTCCCGACCCCCGGCGTCACCCCGTTCCACGACCCCCGCCAGCACGCCGTGTCGCTGGCCTACGTCGTCCCCGTCGAGGGTGACTGCGAGCCCCAGCAGGACGCCCTCGAGCTGACCTGGTTCAGCCCCGACGAGGCCCGCGACCCCGGGGTGCTCGCCGAGCTCGCCAACGGGCAGAGCGCGCTGGTGGTGCAGGCCCTCGCCCATCTGGGGGTCTGAGCACGGCGGGGCGTCGCCCCCGCTCGCCCGCGCACCGGACACTGGACGGCGATGGACCACGACCAGCAACCGGCCCCCGGGGTGCCCGCGTACCCCTACGCGCCCCCGGCCTGGCCCCCACCCCAGCCCCCGCTCCAGCAGTACCCACCGGTGCCCCCGCGGCGGCGGCACCGGGTGCTGCGCAGCCTGCTCGTGCTGGTCGCCGTCGTCGGCCTGGTCGCCGCCGGGTGGTGGCTGCGCAGCGGTGAGCCACCGGCGCTGCCGCTGGTCACCCAGCCCACCACGGCCCCGGTCGAGGCGCCGCGCACCGTGCCCACGCCGGGGTTCCAGGAGTCCGACGAGCCGCTGGGCACCCCGCCGCCGGCTCCGGACAGCGACTCCTTCGCGTTCATCGCCCGCCAGGACGACGACACCACCCCGGTCGCCTACGACCCGTGCCGGCCGGTCGACGTCGTGCTGTCCACCGACGGCGCACCCGAGGGCGCCGAGGCGATGCTCACCGACGCGCTGACCCGCATGACCGAGGTGACCGGCCTGCAGTTCCGCTACGCCGGCCCCACCGACGAGGCGCCCGGCGGCGGCCGCGCGGCCTACCAGCCCGACCGCTACGGCGACCGCTGGGCGCCGGTGCTGGTCGGCTGGCGCACCCCCGAGCAGGAGCCGGGCCTGGCCGGCGACGTCGCCGGGTTGGGCGGCAGCGCCTCGGCCGGGCCGCAGGGCGGTCCGCTGGTCTACGTGACCGGCAGCGTGACCCTCGACGGCCCGGAGTACGCCACCCTGCTCGTGGACGGCGACGCCGAGCTGGCCCGCGCGATCCTGCTGCACGAGCTCGGCCACGTCGTCGGCCTCGCCCACGTCTGGGACGACACCCAGCTCATGGCCTCCACCACCAGCGGCGGCGTGCTGGACTTCGCCGACGGCGACCTCGCCGGGCTGGCCCGCCTGGGCGCGGGGGAGTGCGTCCCCGAGCTCTGAACCGATGAGTGCGGCGCGCGGTGGCAGTCTCCCCGGCATGACCACGCACACCCTCGACGCCCCGGGCGCCGTGCTGTCCTACGAGGTGCTCGGCAGCGGCCCGGTGCTGGCGCTCATCGGGCACCCCATGCCCGCCGGCGGCTTCCGGGCGCTGGCCGACCAGCTCACCGACCGGTTCACCGTCGTGCTGCACGACCCCCGCGGCACCGGCGCCAGCACCCTGACCGACCCGGGCGAGCTGCCCGACGCCGGCGTGCTCGCCGACGACCTGTCGCGGGTGCTGGCCGCGGTGACCGACGTCCCGGCCGACGTGTTCGGCTCGAGCGGCGGCGGGATCACCGCCCTCGAGCTCGCCGCGACCCACCCCGGTCAGGTGCGCACCGTCGTCGCCCACGAGCCGCCGCTGGTCGAGTACCTCGAGCCCGAGGACGCCGCCGTGCAGCGGGCCAACGCCGACCAGGTGCAGCGGACCCACCGCGAGCACGGGCTGCTGGCCGCCATGGGCCTGTTCGCCCAGCAGAACGGCTTCGCCCCGCCGCCCGGCGCGCCCTCGCCGCCGCCGCCGTCGGAGGACGACCTGCGCTCGATGTCCCGCATGGTGCTCGGCCTGGGCACGCTGATCGTCCACCGGGTCGGCGCGCTGCCGGCCGGGCAGGTCGTGGTCGGGGTCGGGGCCTGGTCGGCAGGCGCGATGACCGGCCGGACGGCGGCCGCCGTCGCCGCCGCGCACGACCTGCCGCTGGTCACGTTCCCCGGCGGGCACGGCGGGTTCCACCCGGGCCAGGGCGGCGACCCGGTCGCCTTCGCCGTCGCCCTGGAGCAGACCCTCAGGCGGTGACCCTCAGGCGGTGACCGACCGGGCCAGGGCGCGCCGGGTGCGGTAGTCCTCGACGGTCAGGCACTGCAGCCGCGACTCGTCGCCCTGCTGGTTGTCCACGTAGGCCAGCGAGGCCACGAACGGCTCGATGACGTGGATCTTCTGCAGCGGGGTGACCACGAGCAGCTGCAGGCCCAGCCGGCCGAAGAGGTCCAGGGCGAACCGGGTCGAGTCGTCGGAGCTGCGCCCGAAGGCCTCGTCGACGACCACGAACCGGAAGTCGCGGGCCAGCGGGGCCGCCGGGTCGATGCCGAACTGGTAGGCCAGCGACGCCGCCAGCACCGTGTAGGCCAGCTTCTCCCGCTGCCCGCCGGACTTGCCGCCGGCGTCGGTGTGCGTCTCGTGCTCGGCGTCGTCGTGCCGCCACCGCTCGGTGGCGGTGAACACGAACCAGTTGCGGACGTCGGTCACCAGCCGGGCCCAGCGGCGGTCCTCGGCGACGTGGCCGGACCGGCCGCGCAGCCGGTGCACCACGCGGGCGACGCGGGCGAAGCGCTCCTCGGGGTCGGTGCCGTCGGCCTCGGCGCAGGCGCGCAGGTCGGCGCGGAAGTCCTCGATCTCCGGGGCGTCGGCGCGCCGGGCGTCCAGGGCCAGGTACCGGCCGGGGTGGTAGTCGATGTCGTGCAGCGAGCCGTTGATCAGCTCGACCCGCTCGGTCACCTGCGCGGCCCGCCGCTCGAGCTCGGCCAGGAACCCGGCGATGTCGCGCACGGTGTCCTGCTCCAGCAGGGCGGTGAAGGTGGCCTCGGCCTGCGGCAGCCGGGCGGTGCGCAGGTGCTCGTGCAGTTCGCGGAAGGCGTCGGTGGCCGTGCGCGAGGCGTCGAGGGACGCCGCGACCGAGGGGTGCGCGGCCCGGAAGGCGGCCATCGCGCGGACCATGCGGGCCTCGACCTCGGCGCGCACCGAGGTCTGGGTGGTGCGCTCGCGCTCGAGCACCGCACGCATGTTCCGCTCGCGCTCGTCGACGTCGTCCAGGTCGGTCAGCGGCACCGAGGCCACCAGCGCCCGGCGGTCCAGCCGCTCGGGGGCGGTCAGCGAGCGGTCGATGCGCAGGGCGCGGGCCACCGCCGAGCCGTCGTCCACGGCGACGCGGGCGGCCACCGGGTCGATCCGGTCGTCCTGGTCGATGCCCGCGGCCAGGCGGCCGCGCACGCCCTCCAGCACCCGGAACGTCTCGCCGAGCGCGTGCGCGGCCGCACCGCGGCGCTGCTGCAGCGTCGCCTGGGCGGTGGCCAGCCCGACGATGTCTCGGCGGAGGTCCTCCATCGCGCCGTCGAGGCCGAACAGCACGCCGGAGGCGGCGACCAGCAGGTCGCGCTCGCGGCCGAGCTCGGCGATCTGCCGGATGGCGCCCTGCCAGTCCAGGGCCCGCCAGCTGTCGTGCGCCGACAGGGTGGCCAGGTCACGGCCGCGGGCCACGGTGCGGGCCCGCTCGGCCCGGACGGCGTCGCGGGCGGCGGTGAGCTCGGTCAGCTGCGGGAGCAGGGCGCTCTCCGCAGCCGTCAGCGCGCGCACCTTGCCGGCGTTGTCCCAGCCGAGCACCTGGTGCAGCGGGTCGCCGACGGGGAACCGGTCGTCGAGCACGTGCCGGCCGGTGCGGTCCTTGACCTGCCCGCAGCGGGTGACCGCGACCGGGGTGCGGCGGAACTCCTCGACGTCGTCGACCCGCAGGTGCGCCGCGCGCTGCGCCAGCTGGGTCTCCAGCCAAGCGGCGAGGGGGGTGGACCGCACCTCCAGGGTGGCGGCCAGCGACTGCGGGGCCGGCATGGGCGAGGCGGCGGGCAGCGTGGCCGGCAGCGGCAGGTAGGCCAGCTGCTCACCGCCCGCGCGCTCCTCGACCCAGGCACTCACGGCGGCGTAGTGCTCGTGCGGCACGAGCACGGTGAGCGCGAAGTCGCGCAGCACCCGCTCGGCGGCACCGGACCACTCGGCGTGCACGGGGGAGACCCGCACGAGCTCGCCGGCGAAGGGCAGCGTCGTCGGATCGACGCCCAGTGCCGCGGCCAGCCGGTCGCGCAGCCGCACCGAGGCCCGCGGGACGACGCCCGTGCGCCCGCGCAGCCCGGTGAGCTCGTGGCCGATCTCGGCCGCCCGCGAGCGCAGCCCGGCCAGGGCGACCTCGACCTCGGCGAGCCGCTCGTCGACCTCGCCCTCGCCCTCCACCGCACGGGCCAGCGCCTCGGCGACCTCGGTCCGCCGGACGACGAAGTCCTCGCCGTCGGCCACCGGGTCCATGCCGGTGGCCTCCAGCAGCGCGGCGAACGTGCCGGCCCGGGTGCGCCGCTCGCGGCGGGCCTCCTCGAGCTCGAGCAGCTGCTCGTCGATGTAGCGCAGCCGCTCGCCGCCGTTGCCGGTGCGCTGCATGGTCAGCGAGAGCTCGCGGGCGCGGGCCAGGTCCAGGCTGGTGATGCCCTGGGTCAGCGCGCGGTCGGCGGCGGCGACCTCGGCCCGCTGGGTGGTCGCACGGGCCGAGAGCAGCTTCTCCCGCAGCTCGTCGGCCCAGCGGGGCAGGGCGGCGAGGTCGGCGTCGACGGTGGCGATCTGCTCGGTGAGCACGGCGTGCCGGTCGGCGTCGGCCAGCACCGGGGCCAGCTCGGCCAGCTGCTGGCGGCCGGTGACGACCGCGTCGTGGGCGTCGGTGAGCTGGTCGACGTGGCCCAGCAGGCGGTCGACCCAGCGCTGCGGATCGGCGGGTTCGAGCAGGTGGCTGCGCACGAAGGCGTTGAGGTCGCCGACGCTCTTCATCGAGACGGTCTGGTGGAACAGGTCCATCGCCTGCTCGTTCGCGATGCCCAGCCGGTTGCGGAAGACCCGGCCGTACTCGGTGAAGGTGCTGAACACCTCGACGTCGGGGCGGGCGGCCAGTCGGCGGCGCAGCGCGGCGGGGTCGCTGCCGAACTCGGCGAGGTCGCCGGCGATCGACAGGTCGCGGTCGGCGACGAGGTGGAAGCGGTCGGGCTGGCCGACCTCACCGGCGCGCAGCCAGAACACCTGGCCGAGGGTGACGGTCTCGCCCAGGCCCTCGTTGCGGAAGACGGCCAGCAGCGCGGTCCACGTGCTGCCCGGGCGCAGCCCGACCTGACGGGTGCCGCCGGTGCTGCCGCTGCGCTCGGCCCGCCAGTGGCCCTGCACGTAGGAGCGCAGGTCGCGCTCGCGGGTGGGCGCGCCGGCGGCCTCGTTGAACGACACCCGGGACGCCGGCAGCAGCAGGGTGCTCAGGGCGTCGACGATGGTGGACTTGCCCGAGCCGATGTCGCCGGTGAGCAGGGTGTTCTGGCCGTCGGCGCGCAGGGTCCACACCCGGCGGTCGAAGGTGCCCCAGTTGAGCAGCTCGAGCCGGTCCAGCCGGAACCCCGCGGCGGGGGTGGGGCCCCCGTCGTCCTCGGTGGTGAGCAGCAGGTGCGGCACGGGCGGGGCGCTGGTCACGGGAGGTCCTCCACGGCGGGCTGGGTCTGCTGGGTGGCGGCGTACTCGGCGAGCTTGGTGTCGAAGTCGGCCAGCCACTGGGCGTCGACGAAGGCCTTGAGCACGCGGCGCACCTCGAACCGGCCGTCGGACCCGCCGGCACCGCCGGGCATGCGGCGCAGGAAGCCGAGCTCGACGACCTTGGCGATGTGCCCGTCGACCTGCTCCAGCAGCCGGTTGCGCCGGCCGGGGTCGGGCAGCAGGTCGGCGACGAGGTCGACGATCTCCAGCCGGCTGAGCACCAGCCGGCCGCCGGTGTCCCCGGTGTCGGCGACCGCGAGGCGGCGGCGCAGCAGCGCCAGCAGCAGGCTGACCGGGTAGGACAGCGACCGGCGGGCCACCAGCCGCGGAATGGCCGGGCCGCCCTCGGCCGGCTCCTCGGGGCGCTGGCGCAGGAAGGCGTAGCCCTCGGCCTCGTCGACCACCGCGACCAGGCCCATCGTGGCGACGTGGTCGCGCAGGTCGGGCTGCAGGGCGACCAGGTGGCGCCACACCTCCGGCGCGGCCTCGCGGTAGACCACGCCGCGCATGAGCGAGGTGACCACCAGGGGGAGGCTGAGCTCGGCGCGCGGCGAGGTGGGCGACGTGGTGGACGACGAGGTGGACGACGTGGCCTCGGGCAGGAGCGCGGTCATCGGGGGGTGTCCTCTGCGGTGTCTGCGGCGGCGGTGTCGTCGACGGCGGCGGCGGTGGGTCGGGCGCGGCGGCCGGCGGGGTGGGTGCTGCCGGCGCGGGGCCCGGCGTCCCGGCGGGCGAAGACCACCCGGGGCAGGGTCGCCGAGCGGGTGCGGCCGTCGGGGTCGGTCCAGCAGACGGTGTCGTCGTCCGCGGGGTGGTGGTCCTCGGGGTGGTCGTCGGCCGGCGGCGGGAAGACGACGTCGAAGGCGTCGTCCCGCAGCGAGAGGTAGGCCATGAGCTCGGCCAGGCCGTGCTCGAGCGGGTGCTGCTCGAGCACGGTGACCAGCTCGACGCGCGGGCGCTGGAGCAGGGCGCGGCGCACGTGGGCGGTCAGCGGCACCGGGTCCACCTGCACCTGGTCGAACAGGGCGGCCGCGGCGAAGTCCTCGTCACCGGCCTCGGGCCGGGCGCTGTCGACGGTGGCCCGCCGCGGCGGGGCGTAGAGGTGGCGCTCCATCGGCAGCACGACCGTGGGGGCCAGGTCGTCGAGCTCGACGGCGAAGCCGTCCAGGTCGGCCAGACCCGCGGCCAGCCGGGCGGCGCGCGCCTCGATGCCGTCCAGCAGCTCGAGCACCCGCCGGTTCTCCCGCACCACGCGGTCGTCCAGGCCGGTGCGCAGGGCGTCGGCGAGCCCGCGCAGCACCTGCCGGGTGTGCTCGACCGCGGTGACCAGGTCGTGCTGCAGGCGCGGCAACCGGGGGTCGGTGCAGGTGCGCACCGCGGGCAGGGCGTGCACCCGGGCGAGGAGGTCGGCCAGCTCCTCCTGCAGGCGGGGGGAGAGCAGCCGGTCGTAGCAGGCGTGGAAGCTGCGGCCCTGGTCGGAGTCGGCGATGCCGCGGCGCCCGGCGGCGACGTCGCGGGCCAGTGCCTGGTCCCCGCCGGCGATGCGGTCGCGCAGCTCGCGGTCGCGCCGGCGGAACACCGCCTCCACCGCGCGCAGGTCGGCGAGCAGCCCGCGGGCGGTGCGCGCCAGGTGCAGGTAGCGGTCGCGCTGCAGCGCGGGCTCGGCCGGCGGCTCGGTGGCCAGGGCGCGCAGCAGGTCCACGACGGAGTCCAGCCGGGCCGAGGTGTCGACGAACGGGCGGGGGGCCAGGCCCGCGACCCAGGCGATGGCCAGCTCGGCGGCGGGCGTGGCGTCCATGAGCGGCTCGTCGGCACCCGGCGGGTACCAGGCGCGCAGCCAGCCGCCGTCCGGGCCGGCCCAGCCGTCGAGGTAGCCGCGCGCGTCGACCGGGGCGCGGGTGGTGCCGTCGAGCTCGGCCAGCAGGTCGCCGAGCCGGTCGGCCAGCTCGCCGGCGGGCAGCCCGTGCGCGCCGCCGGTGACGAACACGCGCGACAGGAAGCTGAGCACCAGCGGGGCGTCGTCGGCCCGCAGCAGCCGCCAGGCGGCGTGCTGCTGGAGGGCGACGACGTCGTCGACGGGCAGGTCGAGCTGCACGGCACCGCCTCGGGTCGACGTCGGGTGGACGGCGAGACAGTAGGTCCACCGAGCGCGACATCCCGCGCAGCGCTCCGGTGTGTGACCAGTGAGCTACGTGGGGTTGCCGACCGCGGTGCCGAGCTGCTCGGCGGGCACCGGGCGGCCGAACAGCCAGCCCTGGCCGGCGTCCACCCCGAGGGCGGCGAGCCGGGCGCACTGCGCGTCGTCCTCGATGCCCTCGGCCAGGACGTCGACGCCGAGCGCGGCGGCCAGCGCGACCAGCCCGCCCAGCAGCGCACCGGCGGCATCGGAGCCGGTGATCGAGCGGTCGAGCTTGAGCACGGTGACCGGGTAGCGCTGCAGGTAGGCCACCGAGGTGTAGCCGGTGCCGAAGTCGTCGAGGCTCACCCCGACGCCGAGCGCGGCCAGCTCGTGCAGGGCGTCGACGCCGGCGTCGGGCGGCAGCTGGTCGTGCTCGGTGATCTCCAGCCGCAGCCGGTGCGGGGGCAGCCCCGTGCCGGCCAGCGTCGCCCGCACCCCGTCGGCCAGCCCCGGGTCGACCATCGAGGTGCGGCCGAGGTTGACGCTGACCGTCCACTGCTCCGGCCAGGTGGTGGCCGAGCGGCACGCGGTGCGCAGCACCCAGGCGTCGAGCAGGGCGCCGTGGCCCTGCTCCTCGGCGACGGGCAGGAAGGTGTCGGGGGCCAGCAGACCGCGGGTGGGGTGCTGCCAGCGCACGAGCGCCTCGCAGCCCAGCACGGTGCGGCTGGGCAGGGCGACCAGCGGCTGGTGGAGCAGCACCAGCTCGCCGACGTCGTCCTCACCGGCGGCGAGCCGGCGGACGTCGTCGGCCAGCGCCAGGCTGCCGAGCACCTCCTCGCGCTGCTCGGCGGCGAAGCGGGTGGCTCCGCCGCGGGTGGTGCCCTTGCTGGCGTAGAGGGCGACGTCGGCGTCGGCGAGGGCCAGGGGGAGGCTGCTGTCCGCGGTGAGCTCGACCCACCCCGCGCTGCAGCGCACGGGGAACGAGCGCCCGTCGAGCTCCACCGGTTCGGCGAACGCCCCGCGCAGCAGGTCGTCGACGTCCGGGCCGCCGGGCGGGAGCAGCAGCACGAACTCGTCGCCGCCCGAGCGGGCCACGGTGGCGCCGCCGCCGACGCCGGCCAGCAGGCGCAGCGCCACCGACACCAGCAGGTGGTCCCCGGCCTCGTGGCCGTAGGTGTCGTTGACGTGCTTGAAGTCGTCGAGGTCCAGCAGCGCGAGCCGGCCGACGACGGCGTCGGGCGCGGTGACCCCGACGGTGCCGGGGCCCACCAGGTCGTCGAAGGCGACCCGCAGGCCCCGCCGGTTGGCCAGCCCGGTGAGGGGGTCGCGGCGGGCCTGCTCCTCGCTGCCGCGGATGGTCTGCGCGCCCCGGACGATGGCCAGCGCGCTGACCACCGCGGCGCTGCTCAGGTGGACGGTGGCGGGCAGCATGCGTCCGCTGCCCAGCAGCGAGAGGGCGACGGGCACGAGCACCAAGGGGGTGAGCCCGACCAGCCGGGCGGACTCCGACCGCAACCGGCCCAGCACGTGCGGGTCGAAGGCGGCGCGCATGCTCGGGTGCAGCGACCCGGCGAGGAAGGCGCACATCGCCGCCGTCCAGAGCACCGCGGTCGGGTGCTGCGGGCCGGGGATGCGGTCGCCGGAGTCGTTGGCCAGGCAGTCGTAGACCGCGGCGCCGACGCCACCGGCGACCAGCAGCACCATGCCCGGGCCGAGCCCGCCGCGGGAGGCGACGAAGCGCAGCAGCAGGCAGACCAGCACGAGGTCGAAGGGCGCGACGGGCACCGGCCACGCGACGCCGGGGGTCAGCGCCGCGGCGGCGGACTGCCCGACGGCGAGGGTGACGACGACCACGACCACGAGCTGGTCCGTGCGCCGTCCCCAGGTGGCCCGCCCGAGGCGGCGCCGCTCGACAGGTCCGCGTCGCCACCACCGGCCGAACAGGACGGCGAACAGCCCCACGGCCACCGCGATGCCGACGGCCTGCAGCGCGAGGGCCGGCCCGGGGGCGGTGTCGGCCAGCCCCATCGCCAGGCCCCAGCAGGCCAGCATCGCCGCGACGGCCAGCCACGGGTGGTGCCAGGGGGGTCGGTGCAGCCGCACGCCCACCAGCGGGGCGAGGGCGGCCAGCGCGGTGGCCACCAGCACGGCCGGGGTGCGGGTGGGCGGCCAGGCGGTCAGCGGCAGCAGCACGAGGGCGCACAGCAGGGGCACGACCACCGTGCCCCTGGCCGATCCCACCTCGGCATCCTGCGGCACGGAGCGCCGGGTGGTCACCTCCGGGGGGAGCTGGCCGCGGGCAGCTGGTCGGCGGGCACCGGCTGCCCGTAGAGCCAGCCCTGGCCGGCGTCGATGCCGAAGGAGACCAGCCGGGCGTGCTGCGCCTCGCACTCCACGCCCTCGGCGAGCACCTCGATGCCCAGGGCGCCGGCCAGGCTGGTGATGCCCGAGATGAGCTCGGCGCTGGTGTCGTGGCCGGTCACCGAGCGGTCCAGCTTGAGCATGCTGACCGGGTAGCGGTGCAGGTAGGCCAGCGAGGTGTAGCCGGTGCCGAAGTCGTCGAGGCTGACCCGCACGCCCAGCTCGGCCAGCTCGTGCAGCTGGGCGACGCCGGCCTCGGCGGGCAGCTGGTCGTGCTCGGTGATCTCCAGGTGCAGCCGTCCCGGTGGCAGGCCGGTCGACCGCAGGGCCCGGCGCACCCGGACCGACAGGCCCGGGTCGATCATCGACGAGCGGCCCAGGTTGACGCTGACGGTGCGCTCGAGGCCCTGCTCGGCCCAGGTCGCGGCGACCGCGCAGGCCCGGTCGAGCACCCAGGTGTCCACGGCTGCGCCCTGGCCCTGCAGCTCGGCGACGGGCAGGAAGGTGTCCGGGCCGAGCAGGCCGCGCGTGGGGTGCTGCCAGCGCACGAGCGCCTCGCAGCCCAGCACCGCGCGGGTGCGCATGTCGACCAGCGGCTGGAACAGCAGGAACAGGGACCCGACGGCGGGGTCGCCGGCGACCAGTCGGCGCAGGTCCTCGCCGAGGCCGAGCTGGCCCAGCACCGCCTCGCGCTGCTGCGGGGCGAACTCGGTGGCGGCACCGCGGTGCGCGCCCTTGCTGGCGTACAGGGCGATGTCGGCGTCGGCGAGGGCCAGCGGCAGCTCGCTGGCGGGGCTCAGCGGCACCCAGCCGGCGCTGCACCGCACGGGGACGCTGCGCCGGGCCAGGCCGGCCAGCTGCACGGGGCTGCCGAACGCCGTGCTCAGCAGCTGCTGCACCGACGGTGCCCCGGGCCGCAGCACCAGCACGAACTCGTCCCCGCCCGAGCGGGCCACGGTGCCGTCGCCCCCGACGGCGGCCGACAACCGCTCGCCGACCGCGCACAGCAGCAGGTCGCCGGTCTCGTGGCCGTGGGTGTCGTTGACGGCCTTGAAGTCGTCGAGGTCCAGCAGCGCCACCCGTCCGACCTCGGCGTCGCCGGGGCGGGCGTCGACCAGGAGCTGGTCGAAGGCGATCTGCAGGCCCCGCCGGTTGGCCAACCCCGTGAGGGGGTCGCGGGCGGCGTGGCCCTCGCTGGAGAGGAGGGCCTGTGCGCCGCGCACGATGGCCAGCGCGGACACGGCCGTGCCGGCGGCGACGTGCACGATGAGCGGGAGCCGCCCGGGGGCCGGCAGCAGGGCCAGGGCCAGCGGCACGGGGGCCAGCGCCACCAGCCCCAGCACCCGGCCGGACTCCGGGCGCAGGCGGCGCAGGGTGGCGCTGCTGAAGGCGGTGGTCATGCTCGGGTGCAGGGCGGCGAGCACCACCAGGGCCATGGCCAGCGCCCAGACCATCGAGACCGGGGCGTGCAGCGGCTGCAGGCGCAGGCCCGAGGACGACGCCACGGCGTCGTAGACCGCGGCCGCGACGCAGGCGGCGATGAACAGCCGGAGGCTCGTGGTCAACCCCGCACGGGAGAACAGCAGGCGCAGCACGAGCGCGACGAGCATGACGTCGATCGGTGCCCAGAAGGCGCTGGGCGGGGCGTCGGGGGCGTGCGCGGTGGTGACCACCTGGGCCGCCGCCAGCCCGAACAGGACGACGAGGACGGCGAGGTCGGCGCGCCGGCCCCAGACGGCGCGCTCGCGGGTGCGCCGGTCGGTGGGCAGCGAGCGCACGTGCCGGGTGAAGAGGTAGAGCGCCAGGCCCAGGCCGAACACGGTGCCGGCGTCCTGCGCGCGCTCGCCGAACCCGGGCCAGCGGGTGCCGAAGGTGATCGAGAGGGTCCAGCCGACGAGCATGCCGGTGACCACGACCCAGGGCAGCAGCCCGACGGCGCGGTGCCGCAGGGCGCCGACGGCGGGGGCGACGGTGGCCAGCACGCTGATGACGACGACCGCGGTGGGCCGGGTGGCGGGGACGAGGGCGGCCGGGAGCGCCAGGCCGGTGCCGATCCCGAGGGCTGTGGCCAGTGCACGGGGCAGCCGGCCGGACGCGGGGATCACGTGGGCCTTCTCGACCACCGGCGGCCCGGTCTTGACGCCGATCGGCGCGGGTCACCCTCCCGGGTGGTCGACCGGCGCGGTGCGGGTGGTCAGGCGGTGAGGTCGGCGCACCCGGTCTCGTCGGGCAGCAGCGGGCGGAAGGTGATCGCCCAGGTGCTCGTGCCGTCGGTCCAGGGGGTGAGCGCGTCGGCGCCCTGCGCGGCCGCGACGACGGCGGCGGCCTGCTCGCCGGTGGCCACCGTGCAGCCCACCCCGACGCCGAGGTCCTCCCCGGGCAGCGCGGGCCCGGGCCAGGCCACCGGCTCGCGCGCGATGGACGGGTCCGGGCTGTACGGGCCGGTGAGCGCCGCGACGGCGGTCGGGGTCCAGGGGCCCAGCGCCTCGGTGGCGGTGAGGTCGGTGAGGCGCTCGACCAGGTCGGCCAGCCGCTCGCGGGCCGCGGTCTGCTCGGCGCTCAGGGCGGGGTCGCCGATCGCCTCGGTCAGCGCGTAGACCGTGCGGTCGGTGGTGCCCTCGGCCGTGCCCAGGGTGACGGTCGTGGTGCGGGCGTCGGCGATCGAGGGGTCGCCGAGGTCGGCGGTGTCGGTGACGCCGGCGTCCTGCGCGGCCTGCACCAGCTCGGTCAGGGTGGCCTCGTCGACCCGGTTGACCTGCACGTCGGGCCACGCCGGCGCGGGGTGGATCGCCACGACCGGTCCGTTGCTCAGCACCCGGCCGTCGCGGTAGACGCTGACCAGGGGGAGCAGGGCGATGTCGGCGCCGGCCGGGGTGAAGCCGCCGTCCTGGGTCACCCGCAGCACGAGCGCGTCGCCGTCCGTCGGCAGCTCGGGCGCGGTGGCCTCCGCGCCCGTGCTGCCCGTGCTGCCCGAGCCCCCGGTCCCGCCCGGCTGCGCGCAGCCGGCCAGCACCAGCAGGGCCCCGGCGACGGCGAGGGCAGCTCGGGTGCGCATGCCCCGAGCGTCCCCCATGCGTTGATCGTCGTCACCCGGCGCCCGCCCGCGGCGTGTCGCGCGTCCCCCGCCCCCCGCCGGCGTTGATCTTGCACGTGGGCAACGGTGACACGCCGGCAGCCCGCGCGTCGCCGTTGCCGAACTGCAAGATCAACGCCAGGACGGCAGCTCGTACTGGTCGGCGGGCGGGGTGCCGAACCGGCCGGCGATGCCGCCGAGCTTCGTCGCCACCGGACTGGCGGCCAGCTTGAGCGCCGTCCCCAGGAGCGTGCGGCCCAGGTCGGTCTGCGGGTTGGCCAAGCCCGGGGTGCCCGGTGGCAGCGATTGGCCCTTCTCGACGAAGGGGCGCATGCGGGCGTCGTAGTCGGCGAAGGCGGCGCGGTGGTCGTCGTGCGCAGCCAGGCACGCAGCCAGCGTGTACGCGCCGGACAGGGCCAGCGTGGTGCCGATGCCGCTGACCGGGGTGGCGCACCAGGCGGCGTCCCCGGTGAGGACGACGCGGCCCACCGACCAGCGGTCGAGGTGCACCTGGTTGAGGTCCTCGAGGTACATCGGGGCGTCGTCGAGGGCGTCGAGGACGCGGTCGGTCTGCCAGCCGGCGCCGGCGAAGGCCCGTCGCAGCAGGGTGGCCTGGGCGGTGCGGTCCAGGGCGTCGATGCCGCGGACGTCGGTCATCAGGTTGAGCATCGCGCGGGTGGTGCCGACGTCGTCCGGGCGCAGGTTGACCCCGCGGCCGCGGCCGGCGACGTACCAGCGCCACCAGTCGGTGTCCTCCTCGGTGCGCGGGATGGTCAGGTAGGCGATGATCATGCCGAGGTAGCGGCGCGGGGCGTCGGGCAGCACGAGCTCGCGGCTGCGGGAGTTGACGCCGTCGGCGAGGACGACGAGGTCGTAGCGCTCCTGCGTCCCCGACAGGAACGTGACGTCGACGCCGTCGGGGTCCTGGTCGAGGGCGGTGACCTGGTCGCCGAAGCGGTGCGCGACGGCGTCCCCGGTGTGCTCGAACAGCAGCTGGGCGAGCCGGCCGCGCAGGATCTCCAGCTCGGCGGTGGGCCCGGAGGTGTCGTCGGTGCTGGCGGGGAAGCGGGCCAGCTCGCGGCCGCCCGCGCCGAGGAAGACGGTGCCCATCTCGCCGGTGCCGTGCGCGAGCGCGGCGTCCTCCAGGCCCATGCGGCGCAGCACCTCGCGGGCGGCGCCGCGGACGTCGATGTTCTGCCCCTCGTCGCGCAGTGCGTCGGCGCGCTCGACGACGGTGACGTCGAAGCCGGCGCGGGCGAGCCACCAGGCGGTGGTGGGTCCGGCGATGCTCGCACCGGAGACGAGCACGGAGGTCATGGGTCCGAGTCTGGGTGCGCGGCCCGGCTCGCGCCGAGCCGACGCCCCGTCAGTCGTCGAGGGTGATCACCATGTTGACCCCGTTGTCGGGGTGGTAGCTCCAGCTGTAGGTGACCCCGTCCTGGTCGTCGTCCTGGACGCCCATCAGGGAGGTCGTCCGGCCGATGGCCGCGATCGTGGACTGCGGAGTGGACAGCTCCCGCAGGACGCAGTCCATCCCAGCCGTGCTGCCGTACTTGCTGCCGGTGTCGACGACGATCGTTCGGCCCTGGTCCGACAGGGTCAGCGTTCCCGTGCTGTCGTCGCCCTCGCACGCCTCGTACGCCGTGGACAGACGGGCGTCGTCCTCTGCCGCGGCGGCTGCGGCGGCGACCGACGAGGCCTCCGCAGCGTCGCCCGTGCCGGCCTGGTGCCCCAGGACGTACCCCAGCCCGCCCGCCGCGAGGATCCCCGCCGCGACGGCGACGTGCGCGCGACTGAAGCGGTAGGCGCGGCGACCGGCCGACTGCTCCTCGACGGGCGCCGGCTCGGGCGCGGGCTCGGCGCTGATCGGCGCGGTCACGGGCAGGTCTCCTCACGCTTGACGACGCCGAAGTCGATTGAGCCCTCGACCGCGCCGGTGACCTGCTGGCCGGCGGGGACGTTCTGGTCGCAGACGATCCAGTTGGAGTCGAGCACCTGGTTGCGTGAGCCGAGCAGGTCGTGGGAGACCGAGTAGAAGACGCCGTAGGTCTGGACCGTGTTCTGCGCGGTCTGCAGGTCGGTGCCGACCAGGTCGGGCATCGTGAAGTCGACGACCGGCGCGGCCACGGTGGTCGGGGTGGCAGCGGGGGCGGGTGCCGGCGCGGGGACCGGGGTGGTCGGCGCGGCCTCGGTGGTCGGGGCGGCGGCTGCGACCGTGCTGGCGGAAGTAGCAGCCCCGGCGGCGGGCTCGTCGCTGCCGCACCCGCCGAGGCCACCCGCGGCCAGGACCGCGGCGATCGCCCATGCGGTGGGGCGCGCGCGGAACGGCGTGGTCGGCTGTCGGTCCTGCTGGTGAGCTCGTTGCGTCATGGTGGTTCCCCCGTTGATCGGTCCTGCGGCACGGTGCTGAGGACGTCATCGGCTCAGACGGCATCGTCCGGTACCGCCGGGTGTCGATTCGGTCTCGCCCGCCACACGCGGCACGGCTGACCCGGCGGCCCATGTCGAGGACGGGCCGTGCGGGTGGCCAGGGCGTGGCGGTTCCTGACCTGCCACGTGCTCGTCGAGTGGGACGAGCTGCACCCGGTCACCGCCGGACAGGTGCCCGAGCTCGACGCCGAGCTGCTGGCCACGCTGCGGCCCTCGTACCGTTCCTCGGGCCCGGGTGCGGCGGGGCGTCGCCCTCGACCGCGGGCTGCTCGGCGACGACCGCTGGGACGACCTGGTCGCCTTCCACGCCCGCGAGGACGCCTGGCTGGCCGGCGCCGGGGAGCGCGACGACCCGACCTGACCGGGCCGGTCAGCGTGCGCGGGTGCCGTCGGCCCGGAACCCGGCCCGGCGGCCGACCATGGCCAGCAGCCGCACGACCGGCGCGGCCACCACCTGCGCGGCCGGCGAGGGCAGTTGGAACTCGTCGCGGTGGGCGTCGAGCAGCACGGCGAACTGCAGCGGGTTCTTCGGCAGCCCGGCCTTGTTGGCCCGGCCCTCGCTGGCGATCCGGCAGAACGCGGCGAAGTACTCGTCGGCCAGCTTGGACGGGGTGAGCCGGACCCGGACGTGGGCCGGCTCGTCTGTGGGGTTGCCCCAGGTGTGCGCGGCCCCGACCGGGACGACGAGCTCCTCGCCGGCCTCCACCACCCGGGCCACCCCGTCGACCCGGGAGTGCAGCCGACCCGACAGCACGGAGAACGCCTCGAGCTGGCCGGGGTGGCGGTGCGCGACGGCCAGCTTCGCGGCTGGGGACAGGTGCAGGTCGAACTCGCAGTACGCGCCGCCGGTGGAGGAGTTCGTGGCCAACCACGTGAACCGCTCGCCGGTGACGGCGTTCTCGAAGGTGTCGCCGACGTCGACCATGCGTGCTCCGTTCCTCCCGCGGGCCCAGCCGCGCTGGTGGCCAACCTAGGCAGTCTTCCGCTCGACGATGTCGAGATGGACGCTGCGGTTCCGTCCCCCGGGTGGATGCGGCGAGGATGGCCGCACGGACGCGAGGAGAAACCCGATGCCCAAGTACCTGATGCTCAAGCACTACCGCGGCGCCCCGGCCCCCACCAACGACGTGCCGCTGGACCGCTGGACGCCGCAGGAGTGGACCGACCACGTGCGATACATGCGCGACTTCGCCGCCCGGCTGCAGGACACCGGCGAGTTCGTCGCCGCCGACGCCGTCGCGCCCGAGGGCACGTGGGTGCGCTTCGACGGCGAGGGTCGGCCGCCGGTCACCGACGGCCCGTTCGCCGAGACCAAGGACCTGATCGCCGGCTGGATGATGATCGACGTCGACAGCCACGACCGGGCGGTCGAGCTGGCCGGTGAGCTGTCCGCCGCACCGGGCGCCGGGGGACGGCCGCTGGGGGAGTGGCTGGAGCTGCGGCCGGTGATGAGCGAGCCGCCGACCGTCACCGAGTGACCGACGACCTGCGGGCCGCGGTGCCGCAGGTGCTGGCGGCGCTCGTCCGCCGGGGTGCGGACTTCGCCGCCGCGGAGGACGCCGTCCAGGATGCGCTGGTCGAGGGCCTGCGCACCTGGACGGCGGACCCGCCCCGCGACGTCCGGGCCTGGTTGGTGACCGTCGCGTGGCGGCGGTACCTGGACGCCGTCCGCTCCGACGTCGCCCGCCGGCGCCGGGAGGAGGTGCCCGAGGAACCCGTCGAGGTGCCGGGCCGGGACGACTCGTTGCAGCTGTACTTCCTGTGCGCGCACCCGTCGCTCACCCCGTCCTCGGCGGTCGCGCTGACGCTGCGGGCGGTCGGCGGGCTGACCACCCGGCAGATCGCCGAGGCCTACCTGGTGCCCGAGGCCACGATGGCGCAGCGGATCAGCCGGGCGAAGAGGACGATCTCCGGGGTCGGTCTCGGCGAGCCCGGTGACGTCGCGACCGTGCTGCGCACGCTGTACCTGGTGTTCAACGAGGGCTACGGCGGGGACGTCGACCTGCTCGCCGAGGCGGTGCGGCTCACCCGCCAGCTGCACCGTGGGTTCGACCACCCCGAGGTCGCCGGGCTGCTGGCGCTGATGCTGCTGCACGCGGCCCGCCGTCCGGCCCGGTTCTCGGCGGACGGCGCGCTCGTGCCGCTGGCGTCGCAGGACCGGTCGCTGTGGGACGCCCGGCTCATCACCGAGGGGGTGTCGCTCCTGCAGGCCGCGCTGGGCCGGGACCAGCTGGGGGAGTACCAGGCGCAGGCGGCGATCGCGGCGCTGCACTGCGACGCCGCGTCGGCCGCCGAGACCGACTGGGTGCAGGTCGTGGAGTGGTACGACGAGCTGGTCGCGCTCACCGGGTCGCCGGTGGCCCGCCTCAACCGGGCGGTGGCAGTGGGCGAGGCCGACGGCCCGCGCGCCGGCCTTGCCGCGCTCGCCGACCTGGACCCCGGGCTGCCGCGGTGGGCCGCGGTAGCGGCGCACCTGCACGAGGCGGACGGCGACCTGGCCCGCGCCGCCGAGCTCTACGCGCAGGCTGCGGCTGCCGCCACCAACGCCGCCGAGCGCGCCCACCTGCTGCGCCAGGCCTCCCGGCTCAGCGCCTGACCGTCGAACTCCGGCGGCCCGCTCGGGGGCCTGTTCCGGGCCGCGGAGGTGCATCGGGGCACGCCGAGGCCACCGTGGTCAGGTCGGGCCGGTGCCGACGTCCCGGTCCGGGCGCCGGTGGCGCTGGTCGAGGCGGTCGGCCCAGGCGAACAGCAGGACGCCGACGACCATGGCGAGCAGGGTCGACCCGAAGACGTAGAAGACGAGCCCACCGGTCAGGGCATCGCGGGCGAACAGCCACAGAAGGGCCAGGGCGACGACCCAGATCAGCGGGCTGGCCATGCCGACGGCGCCGACGGCGCCGAGCACCCGGACGACGGGGGACCGGTGCCGGGGTGGGTCGGACGGCGGCTGGGGCACGTCTGCAGCGTAGGAGGTGGAGCTGCGCCGCCGGCTGCGACGCCGACGTCGCGGCCGGGTTGACTGGGGGCGTGGACGACGTGGTGGCTGCTCTCTGCTCGACGCCCGTGCCGGTGCCGGAGGCGCCCGACGCCGTCCCGAAGGCGCCGGGGCTCTACGCCTGGTGGGGCCGGTTCGGCGCGCTGCCGGGCATCTCGGGCCCCAAGCACCCGGCCGCCCCGGCGCAGCTGCTCTACGTCGGCATCGCGCCCAACGGGACGACGTCCAGCACGACCCTGCGGTCGCGGGTGGTGGGCGACCACATCCGCGGGACGACGGGCTCGTCGACCCTGCGGCGGTCGCTGGCGGCGCTGCTCACCGACCAGCAGGGCTGGCACAGCCGGTGGACGACGCGGCCCGTGCTGGTCAACCGCGACGAGGTGGCGCTCTCGGCGTGGATGGCGGAGCGGCTGCAGGTCACCTGGGCCGAGCACCCGACCCCGTGGACCGTCGAGGCCGACGTCATCGCCGAGCTGGAGCCGCCGCTGAACCAGGCGGAGAACCGCGGCCACCCCATGCACGCTGTGGTGTCCGAGGCGCGGCGGCGCTGGCGCGAGGCGGCCAAGGCCGCTCGCTAGGGCTGCAGGACGTAGACCCGGTCCTGCAGCAGTCCGGCGTCGTTGCACTCGGCGGCGATGAGCACGCCCGCGCCGTCCGGGGTCAGGCGCGGTGGGTCGAGGTAGCCCTCGGCGCACAGCTGGACCGGGGACGACGCGGCGCCCGAGGCGAGGTCGATCGCCCGCACCTGCATCGGGAAGTCACCGGCGTCGGTGAGGTCGCTGGTGCCCGCGAGGTAGAGGAAGGTGCCGGCGCGGTCGGCGACCATCCCGGCGAACTGGAACACGCCGGCGGGGACCTGGCCGACGGTCTCCACCTCGGTGCTGCCGGCGCGCACCGCGAGCACCGGGGCACCGGCGATGTCCTCTCCGACGGGCACCGCGTCGACGGCGTACACGGTGCCGGCGGCGTCCGTGCTGATCCAGCCCGAGCCCGTGCCGAGCTGCACAGGGTCGCCGACCAGCTGGAAGGCGGTGTCGAAGCGCAGCAGCTGCCAGCTGCCGTCGGCGAGGGTGACCGTGACGGCGCCGCTGCCGTCGGGGGCCAGTGCGACCGGCCCGAGGGTGACCGGTGGGGTGGTGCCCGGGACGTCGGCGACCGGGTCGCTGAAGCGGATGCCCAGGTAGCCGGTGGAGACGCCGCTGGTCGTGTCGACCATCGAGAGCTGGAGGATGCCCTGCAGCTCGGGGAACCCCTGGTCGTAGGAGACGGGGATGTCCGGGAGCAGCACCCGCGAGGCGTCCGGGGTGAAGACGATCCCGGTGGACGACAGCGAGGTGATGGGGTCGGCGTCCGACAGCTGCAGGGGGACGGCGGTCTCGGTGCCGTCGGGGGCGACCCGGATGACCGCCGACGTCCCGATGACGCCGGGGGTCTCGGCGTCGCCGAGCATGACCACCGTGTCGTCCGGGGCGATCGCGGCGGCCGAGATCGTGCCGGTGGCCGCGGCGACGGGGACCGCCTCGTCACCGGTGCCGTACCGGACGAGCCGGATGGTGCTGTCGACCCCGGCGCCGGAGGTCACCGCGACCGCCTCGCCAGCGCTGTCGAGCATCGTGGCGACCACGCGGTCGGTGTTCCCGGTGCCGTCGTACCCGGTGTCGACGTCGGCGACGACCTCCAGCGCGGCCCCGGCCGGGAAGCCCTGACCCTCGACGTCGGTGCTGCGGGCGGCCAGCGTCAGCAGCGGGACGGCGAGGAGGGCGACGGCCCGGGGACGCGGCATGCGCACATCCCACCAGCACCCGCTCGGCGTGTCCGGACGCGGGCACTGCACTGTTGCGTGTCAGATCGGTTCCGCTGGTCCGAACACGGGGGTCCCCATGCGCAGCACCGTCGTCCGTCCCCACCGCGCCGTCGCGGCGGCCCGGTGACCGCGAACCGTCCCGGTCGCGGGGTCTGGTACCTGCTGCTCGCCGTCCTGTCGTTCGGGTTCCTGGCGTGCGTGCCGTTCTGGCACGCGGCGCAGCGTCTGCAGCGGGCCGACGTGCGCCGCTGGGCCGTCGCCTTCACCGCGGTCACCGGGTACCTGGTGGTGCTGGCGGTGCTGACCCCGCGGCCGGCCGCCGACGGCACCCCGGTCGACTCGGCCGTCAGCACGCTCGGCGGGTTCTCCGCGCTGATCGCGATGGTGGTGGCGGCGGTGCGCCTCAACGGGCTGCGCCGCGAGGTCTACGCCGCTCCTGCACCCGTACCGGCCCCGCCGGTGCCCGCCGACCCGGCCGTCGCCGCCGTGCTCGCGGGGCGGCAGAAGCGTGCGGACGCCCGTGACCTGCTGGCCCGCGACCGCTCGATGGCCCGCGAGCTGGGGATCGGCCGGCCGGACCTCGGGCGCGGCTACGACGACGGCGGCCTGGTGGACATCAACACGGCACCGGTGCAGGTCATCGCACAGCGCTGCGACCTGACGCCCGAGCAGGCCGCTGCGGTCGTCGCGGCGCGGGAGGCCCGGGCGGGGTTCTTCAACGTGGACGAGATGCTGATCGACGTCCCGCTGCCCGCCGACGTCGGGGACCGCATCCGCGAGCGCGCCTTCGTCTGAGCTCTCAGCCGAAGGTCGAGGTGACCGGGATGCCGGCCAGCGCCTGCAGGGTGAGCAGGACGACGACCACCGCGTAGCCCGCCGCTGCGACCGCGACGACCCCGAACCGGGTGCGCGAGCTCTGCAGGGCCGGCACGCGGCGGCGCAGCGCCTCGAGGGCGAAGGCGAGCAGCGGGAGCACCTGCAGGGCGTGCATGCCGACGAAGTGCGGCACCCGCAGGTCGCCGCCCACGGTCGACCAGCCCAGCAGCGGAAGGCCCGCACCGCCGTCGGGGACGCCGACGGTGTGGGCGCCGGCGATGCCGGAGAAGCTGTCGAGCTGGCCGGGCGTGGGGGAGGTCATGAAGAAGGCCACCGCCATGCCGGCCAACCCGATCACCAACCCGGCCCGGACGGCGAGCCGGCGGGCGGCGTCGTCCGAGGCACGCCACAGCAGGACGCCCAGCACCAGGGTGACCAGCCAGACCGCGGCGATCGCGGTGCCCATCGACGCCCAGACGGCGGTGTGCAGCGGGGTGGACACGTTGAAGTGGCTGGTGGTGCCGGCTGCGGCGGCGCCGACGATGGCGACCATCTCCACCACCATCCCGACCACGACCACCCAGGCGATGCCGCGGCCCAGCTTCTGCCGCCGGGCGGGCAGCAGGGTGAGCAGCCAGGCGATGGTCACCGCGTAGAGCGCGATGGAGAGGGAGAACTTCAGCGGCTTGAGCCAGCCGTTCGTGCCGGTGATGGTCACCGGGTCGACCACGGCGAGGACGGCGGTGACCACCGCGGTGACGCCCATCAGCGCGGCGAGGGCCAGCAGCGGGCGGTTCAGCGTCGGCGTCGTGCGGGTGGTGGGGCGGTCGAGGACGGCGGTCATGACGGGTTCCCGGGGACGTGGCCGAAACGGCGGACGGATTCGTTGGCCTGCGCCATGCGGCGCAGCCCCGCGAGGAGGGCGTCGCCCAGCACGGTGCCGACGACGACGGTCTGGGCGGCGGTCGCGGGGCCGGCGTCCAGGTTCTTGGTGACGGTGTCGAGGTCGGCCTCGGCGACCACCTCGGCGGCACGGGCGTAGGCGGGCAGGGTCGCGGCGAGGTCGTCGCGACCCAGGGCGTGGTACCGGTCGAGGACGGTGGCGGCGGCGGTGATGCCGGGGCCGTCCTCGGTGAACGTCCACCCCTGGCGGCGGGCGACGTCGGCGATCCGCTGCACCGACTCCGCCGACGGGGGGTGGGTGACGGTGGGCAGCGAGGCCTGGGCGATGCCCAGGGTGTTGCCGAACGGGTGGGCGGGGTCGTCGGCCGCGGCGAGGACGTTCTTCGCGGCGGCGACGCTGAGACCGCCGACCTCGACGAGCGACCGGATCAGCCGGAGCCGGGCGAGGTGCTGCTCGCCGTACTCGGTCTGGTTGTAGCCGGTGCGTTCGCCAGGGGGCAGCAGGCCCTCGCTCACGTACCACTTGATGGATGTCGCGCTGACGCCGCTCTCGCGGGCCAGCTCGGCGATGCGCATGTCGACAGCATCACTATCGATAGCTTCGCTGTCAACAGGTGGTCAGAAGAGCCAGGGGAGGAACCACGCCCCGAGGGCCACGAGTGAGCCCAGCGCCGCGAGCCCGGACACGAGGGGTGCGACCCACCGGACGACGCCGCGCAGCCCGACGGCGCCGAACACGGTGGCCGCGACGAAGCAGCTGGCGGCCCCGGCGGTGATGACCAGGCCGAACAATCCGACGAAGGCCTGACCGGCCACCTCGGCCAACGGGTCGTCGGCCTCCACCTGGCGGGCCTGCACGGCGAAGCCGTGACCGAGCACGAGCATCAGCGACCCGACCGCCCAGGCAATGGCGAACCCGATCCACCACCCAGCCGTCGACCGACGGACCGGAGGGCGCGCGGTCGCCGGGGGCATGGGTGGCCACGGGGGCGTGCACTGCGACAGGGCGGGGTCGGCGGGAGGCACGTCCGCCATCGTCTGCGCCGGAGGGGCTGCCGGGACCCGTAGCGCTACCCAGATCGGTTTCCCGAGCCGTGATGGTGGGGACGGGCAACCACCATGGAGATGCGCACGCTCGGCCGCACCGGCGTCAAGGTCAGCCCGCTCTGCCTCGGGGCGATGATGTTCGGCCAGTGGGGCAACCCCGACCACGACGAGTCGGTGCGGATCATCCACGCCGCGCTGGACGCCGGGATCAACTTCGTGGACACCGCGGACGTGTACTCGGCGGGGGAGTCTGAGGAGATCGTCGGCAAGGCCCTCGCCGGGGGCCGGCGGGAGAACGTGGTGCTGGCGACCAAGGCGCACGGCGCGATGGGGGAGGACCCCAACCAGCAGGGCAACAGCCGGCGCTGGTTGGTGACCGAGGTGGAGAACAGCCTGCGGCGGCTGCAGACCGACCACATCGACCTGTACCAGATCCACCGGCCTTCACCCGAGACGGAGATCGAGGAGACCCTCGACGCTCTGACCGACCTGCAGCGGGCGGGCAAGATCCGCTACTTCGGCTCCTCGACGTTCCTGCCCTCGCAGGTGGTGCAGGCGCAGTGGGCTGCTGCCGATCGACGGAGCGGACGGTTCGTGACCGAGCAGCCGCCGTACTCGATGCTGGTGCGCGGGATCGAGCGGGAGCTGCTGCCGGTGACCCAGGAGTACGGCATGGGCACGCTGGTGTGGAGCCCGCTGGCGGGCGGGTGGCTGTCGGGCAAGTGGCGCAAGGGCGCCGACGCGCCGGAGACCCACCGCGCCTCGGCGATGGGTGGCCGGATGGCCTCGCGCTACGACCTCTCGGACCCGATCAACCAGCGCAAGCTGGACGCCGCCGACGCGCTGGCCGGGGTGGCCGAGCAGGCCGGGGTGAGCCTGCCGCAGCTGGCGATCGCGTTCACGATCCGGCACCCGGGGGTGACGTCGTCGATCATCGGACCGCGCACGATGGAGCAGCTGACCAGCCAGCTGCCGGCGGTCGACGTCGAGCTGTCGGACGACGTCCTGGACGCCATCGACGCGATCGTGCCGCCGGGCACCAACATCCGTGCGGATGACGCCGGCTACGCCCCGCCCGCGCTCACCGACGCCTCGCTGCGTCGCCGCTGACCCACCATCCCTTTCGACGACAGGAGGCGGTCGATGGCGACCGTGGTTCTGCTGGGCACGCTCGACACCAAGGGCGAGGAGTACGGCTGGCTGCGCGCGCAGCTGGAGTCCGACGGGTGCGCGGTGGTGACGGTCGACGTCGGCAGCTTCACGGAGGGCCCGCCGGCCGACGTCCCGTCGGCCGAGGTCGCCGGGCGGTCGGGGGTGGACGTCGGGCCGATGCTGGCGGCGCGGGACCGCGGGGCGGTGGTGGACGCGATGGGCCGGGGCGCGGCGGCCGTCGTCCGGGAGCTGTTCGAGCAGGGGCGGCTGCACGCGGTGCTGGCCGTCGGCGGGTCGGGTGGTTCGTCGATCGCGGCGCCGGCGATGCAGGCGCTACCGGTCGGGGTGCCCAAGCTGCTGGTGTCGACGATGGCGTCGGGGGACGTGTCGCCCTACGTGGGGCAGTCCGACGTGACGCTGATGTACTCCGTCGTCGACATCTCGGGGCTGAACTCGATCTCGCGGGCGGTGCTCGGCAACGCGGCGGCCGCCGCGGCCGGCATGGCGGCGGCCTACCAGCGACGGACGGCGGAGCCGGCGGCCGACGAGAGGCCGCTGGTCGGCGCGAGCATGTTCGGGCTGACGACGCCCGCGGTTGACGAGGCCCGGGCCCGGCTGACCGAGCTGGGCTACGAGGTGCTGGTCTTCCACGCCACCGGCGCCGGCGGGCGGGCGATGGAGGGCCTGGCCGACGCGGGGCTGCTCGCCGGGGTGCTCGACCTGACGACGACCGAGCTGGCCGACGACCTGGTGGGCGGGGTGCTCACCGCGGGGCCGCACCGGCTGGAGGCGGCCGGGAGGCGCGGAATCCCGCAGGTGGTGAGCGTTGGGGCGTTGGACATGGTCAACTTCGGCGGCCGGGAGACGTTGCCCGCCGAGTTCGGCGACCGGCAGTTCCTGGTGCACAACCCCACCGTGACGCTGATGCGCACCACGCCTGCAGAGAGCGCGGAGCTGGGACGGCGGGTCGCGGCCAAGGTCGCCGCGGCCACCGGTCCGGCCGAGGTGCTGCTGCCGGCGGGCGGGGTGTCGGGGATCGACGTCCCCGGTGGGCCGTTCGCCGACCCCGCTGCCGACGAGGCGCTGTTCGGCGCCGTCCGGGAGGGGCTGGCCGGCACCGGCGTGCCGGTGACCGACTGGGACGGCGCGATCAACGACCCCGGCTTCGGCCGGCTGGCCGCCGAGCGGCTGCACGCCCTGATCACCACTGGAGGGAACTGATGGACGCCGCGACCGCACGAGCGCGCCTGCAGGAGACCGCCGCCGCGGGCCGACCGATCATCGGCGCGGGCGCCGGCACGGGCCTGTCGGCGAAGGCGGCGGAGGACGGCGGGGTCGACCTGCTGATCATCTACAACTCGGGGCGCTACCGGATGGCCGGCCGAGGGTCGCTGGCCGGGCTGATGCCCTACGGCGACGCGAACGCGATCGTGGTCGACATGGCCCGCGAGGTGCTGCCGGTCGTGCGGGACACCCCGGTGCTGGCCGGGGTGTGCGGCACCGACCCGTTCCGGCTGATGGGTCCGTTCCTCGACGAGCTGGTGCGGATCGGCTTCGCAGGGGTGCAGAACTTCCCGACGGTCGGGCTGATCGACGGGACCTTCCGGGCCAACCTCGAGGAGACCGGGATGGGCTTCGACCTCGAGGTCGAGATGATCCGCGCCGCGCACGAGCGCGGCCTGGTGACGGCGCCCTACGTGTTCGACGCCGAGCAGGCGGTGGCGATGACCGAGGCGGGGGCCGACGTGCTGGTGCCGCACATGGGGCTGACGACGAGCGGGACCATCGGCGCGCAGACGGCGATGACCCTGGACGACGCGGTCGCGCGGGTGCAGGAGCTGCGCGACGCCGCGGTGGCGGTGCGCCCCGATGTGCTGGTGCTGTGCCACGGCGGGCCGATCGCCGAGCCTGCCGATGCGCAGTACGTGCTGGAGCGCACCACCGGAGTGGCCGGGTTCTTCGGGGCGTCGTCGATGGAGCGGCTGCCGACGGAGAAGGCGATCGCCGCTCAGGCGGCCGAATTCAAAGCGCTGCGGCTGAGGTCAGCCGGCGCGTGAACAATCCATCGCATATTGCCCGGCCATCTATACCGTCCCGTCGGATCAATTTCCTCCTGGCCCCGCGGGTCGAAGGGTGATGGGCCGGGTACTGGTCCGGGGCGGCGGGGCCAGGTGGCGAACGCGGCGATCGGCCAGCCGATTGGTCGGGCGACTGCCGACGCCAAGCTGCCGTGCTCTGCACGCCGATGACGATTGTCTCCCGCGCCTGGTCAGTCGCCGCGGCCGTGGCCAAGGATGCGCTGGTCGGTCCGAGCATGACGCGGATTCGGCACTGACGACGACACAGGAAGACCGCGGCGCGCCAACGTATGGCTTAATCGGGGTGGGCTTCGGTGGCATGGGTAGCGCGGCCGCCGCGCCGGAAGCAGCGGGTGCTCGGCCTGGAGCGGTTCGGCCCGGCGCACGACCGGGTCTCCAGCTACGGCGGCTCCCGGATCACCCGGCAGTCCTACTTCGAGGACCCGGCCTACGTGCCGCTGCTGCTGCGGGCCTACGAGCTGTAGGACCAGCTGGCCGACGACTCCGGCGCCGACGTGATCACGCTGACCGGCGGGGTGTTTCTCGGCCGCCCGGACAGCCTTACCGTCGCCGGCAGCCTGCGCGCCGCCAGGGATTGGGGGCTGCCGCACGAGCTGCTGGACGCCGGGGAGATCCGGCGCCGGTTGACGGGTATCAGGCCAAGCACAAGGTGCAGGCGGTGGAGGTTGCTCAGGCCCGCGCGATAGGTGAAGCAGCGAAGGCTGACGCCGAAGCGGGCGCGAACGAGCTGGCCGTCATGGCAGAAACGATTGCCGGCCTCGAAGCGGCGCTACAAGCACAACGTAACGCCCAACGGCGCAGCTTCACCGACGAGTATCTTGATCTTGGGGCAGGCGACGTCTGGCCCGTAGCGCCGCCGACACGCGTCCTGCGCTTACTCGGCCACGTCCGCGACCTTACGACCCGGACGCGACGGATCTCCTGTCCAACGAGTACGGCGCGGTCGCGGTCCAGATGGCTGAACGGTGGCGCGAGTTCTTTCCGCACGGTGGCAACATCCACCTCAGTCGCGTCGGCCAGGCTGTCGCCCCGGTGAACGGAACGTGACCTATCTTGGCTCACTCGGCGACTGGTCGGCCGAAGAACATCTTGACGGGGTGGTGTGAGTGGAAGCCAAGACCTGGGCGCTCGGAGAGATCCTCAAGCCTGAACGCCGATACATCATTCCGACGTTCCAGCGCAGCTACGAGTGGACCGAAGAGAAGCAGTGGCGCCTGCTCTTTGCAGATCTGGTGGCCACAGCGGACAGGCTCCTCCAGAGGCGGCTGTTCGCCAAGATGACCGATTCGCAACCGGACGAGGCGTCGGTCTCGCCGCACTTTCTCGGGGCAATCGTCTGTGATTCCTTGCCGTACCCGGCGGGAGGTGTCGCCCTCAGGTCGGTCATCGACGGTCAGCAGCGACTGACCACCCTTCAGCTCCTGCTTCGCGGGCTCCTCGACGTCGTGCAGGAAGAGGACGTCGACGGTGAACTGAAGGGCAAGGCCAAGTCCCTGTCGAAGATGATCAGCAACGACGAGGACAGCGGGGCCTCCCCTGAGGACGTCTACAAGCTGTGGCCCCGCAGGGACGACCGGGTGTTGTGGCCCATGGTCATCTCCGATCACGTTCCGGCGTACGGCAAGAGCGATCACCTGTACCTACAGGCTCGCTGCTACTTCGCCGAGGCCGCTCGCGAGTCGCTCAGCCAATCCGTCGGGGAGGAGCGAGGCGAACGAGTCCGCTCGCTCGTCGATGCCGCCGACACGCTCTTCAAGCTTGTCGTCATCGACCTGGAGAAGAATGACGACGCCCAGGTGATCTTCGAGGTACTCAACGGTCGGCAGACGGCACTGTCGGCGTCCGACCTCGTCAAGAACCTAATCTTCCTCCGTGCCGAGTTCGCGAAGGCCGAGCACCTCGAGTTGATGTACGACCGGTACTGGGCTGGATTCGACGACCCGTGGTGGAAGAAGAAGGTCGGCACCGGCCACGCTGCCCGCGGTCGGCGCGACGTGCTCCTGTCCGTCTGGCTCACGGCGACCACCGCAACCGACGCATCGGTGGGAAACCTCTACGGCGAGGTGCGCGCCTACCTCGACCGGGAGAAGCCGAAGACCGAGGAGCTGCTTGCAGGCCTCAAGGCGTTCGCCGAGGCGTATCGAGAGGTCTATGCCGAGCGGCAGGTTGAGGATGAGGTGCTGCGTCGGGCGTACGACCATCTGATCCAGCTCGGCAACCTGACCGCTATACCGCTCCTGACCTGGCTCCGAACCCTCCCAGACACCTTCGTCGGCTCAGATGAGCACCGCGACGCAGTGCAGGCCGTCGAGTCGTTCACCGTCCGAAGAATGATGGCCGGGTCCGGCTGGGGCACGCGCAACTACGGTCAGATCTTCGTCAAGGTGATGGCCGACGCCAAGGCCGCCCCGCTTGGTGGCGTGCGCGACGCCATCGTCGCCGCGCTCCACGAAGCAGGCTGGCCAACCGACGACGAGCTGCGGACAGCCATGCTGGGCAACAACTTCTACGGACAGAATCAGAAGCGCCAGCGACTCGTCCTGGGAGCAATGGACAGTCGTCTTCGCGCCGACGACCCGAAGCAGGCGCCGGCCGCCGTGGACTACAGCAAGCTCCAGATCGAGCATGTCCTGCCAGGCAAGTGGGAGAAGCACTGGCCGCTGGACGAGTCGCTGGGTGAGGTCGAACGGATCAAGGCGATGGACGCACGAAACCTCGCCAAGAACACGATCGGCAATCTGACCCTGGTGACTCGGTACTTCAACGGCTCAGTCTCCAACCTTGGCTGGGCCGACAAACAGCCGGAGTTCGCAAAGCAGAGCTCCATCCTTCTCAACCTCGGCATCGCCGCTGTACCGCAGTGGGGAGAAGTCTCGATCGAGGAGCGGGGGATCGCACTTGCCGCGATCGCAGCGAAGGTCTGGCCCTCGGCGGAGGCTCTCGGCCACGTCCCGTCGACTCCCGAGTCAGCGGAGGGAGCGCCGGGTGTCGGTTGAAATGTCGGGGGAAGTCGAACTTTTCAGTGACGGCGAAGGAGTCGTGGTCGCGGGAGATCCGTCGGCTGTCGAAAGATTCCTCGGCCATGCCGGTCTCCTGGAGCAGGCTCAGCAGTTCGACTTGAGCAGGCTCAGCACCGTCGTCAAAGCCGGGGCTGACGCCGTCACAACTGTCTCCGGGATAGTCGAACAGTCCGCGATGTACCTGAAGCTGACGCCCGAGTCGGCGCAGCGGCTCAAGGACGCGGGCGGTCTCATGAAGAGCAAGACCAAGGGCATCAGCCACGCCATGCTCGGCGAGACGGGCAAGAAGTCACTCAAGTGGCTCCAGGTGGAAGATGGTCCGAGGTCCCTGCTGTTTAACCCCGCCGTGCTCTCGGGTGTGGGCGGCCTCATGAGTCAGTTCGCTCAGCATTCCGAGGCACACGAGCTGAGGGCACTGCTTCTTCGCATCGACGAGAAGCTCGACGATGTGCGCCGCGCACAGCGGGACGCCGTACTCGCCAGGATGACGGGCGCGGCAGCTGCCATTGACGAAGCGATGACCATCCGGGGCCAGGGCGGCGATCCGAAGACCCTCTGGGACAAGGTAAGCGGCGTGTCCGACACGATCTTGAACGTGCAGGATGAGGCGCTGCTAGAACTGCGTGCACTCGTTGACAAGGTCGATGGCAAGAGCAGGACGGGGCAGCTGAAGCGGGCCGTTCAGGAGATTGAGCGTGAGGTTGCGGTTCAACTTGCGATCCTGGCTCGTTCCTTCGAGCTGCAGGATGAGTTCAGGGTGGTCGAGCTCGACCACGTACTTGCCACAGCGCCGGAGAAGCTCGAAAGTCACCGCCTTGGCCTTTCTATTGCTCGAGAGAAGCGGCGGGCCGGCGTCGTGGAGTGCACGATGCAGCTGATGTCCCGAGTGGATGCTGCGGGTGTGATCGCCAACGGCAACATCGTCCTCCACGCGCGAGCCGCCAGAGCCGTTATCGACTCCGTCAACGCGACGGCAGTGATTGTTGACGACTTTCACGCCCCTCTCGGGGTCGAGTCGGCTCGTGCGTCGCTGGCTGTCATTCCATGGGGGGAGGCGCTGGGCGACCCACGGCAGCGCCGGGCCGCCGCCAAGGAAGCCGGTCAGAAGGTGCTGGTCGGCGCTGGCGCGGTCATCACCGTCGCCGCTTCCGGCTACGGGTTGGCCACGAAGAACGGTTCCAAGCCCAGTTCATAATCTGGATTGCGGACGGGTCTGCTTGGTGCGGCCGCCGGACCGCACGAGGCCGCCGGGCACCAAGGGGGGACTCACTGATCCAGTCTTCGGTATTAAGGCTCTGTTTTGAGAGCTGGGTTTGGGAGGCGGCCCTTCGGCGGCGTGCCGACGGCGGCCCGGCGGCCAAAATGTTCGAGGACTGTGCTCTGCGGGTGATGATCGCTGGCACCGGGGAACGGTCCACCTGCCGGCCTTAGCGCCGCCGCCCCGCCGCTTCCGGTCATCGGCGCCCCGCGACCCCTCGCGCCGCCCTGCATCTGCAGGCGCGAGGCGGCGACGCGAACAGGGACAGCCCGGCGTTGCGCCCGCCACCTGCATCCCATCTGTCATTCTGGCGACCCCTTGGTGCTGCAGTAGACACGGCGACTAGGTCCTCCCCAGGAAGGGTCGTTTGCCGCTTTCCCGCGTGCCTGCGTCAACTCAGCCGCTAAACTCCAGCCGTGGCAGCTCCGTTTGCGCAGCGACTTTATGGTTGGCGTCCTAATGGATATCCCAATGTCTCCGATAAGAACAATCCGACTAGTGTCGAGCTAGCTGCTGGCGTGAACCATTCCCTCGAGGTGACCCGCGTCAGTCATGAGAAGGGGCAGACGCTCGGGAGCAACCTCGAGGCGGCGGTTTGGGTGGATCTTCGCGCCGAACTCCAGGAAGCTGACAAGTCACGCAAGTGGCGGGTCAGTCGAAATGTAGTCATTAGCGACTTTGATCAGTTCGCCCACTTGGCGGAAGCTCAGAATGCTGTCGATCGCTATCCAGTGTTGCGAACAGCCCTGGGTATGGATTACCTCATCAAACTTGATGTTGCAGTGTCTGTTGCGAGCCCTCGGCCGCACGCCGCGCGAGATATGCTTCATGCCGCTATCTCCTGCAAGTGGTCCATCCGGTCCGACCGGGTGCAGAACACGCGCCACGAGTTCCTGAAGATGGTCCACAACCGACGCGCACGGACCCCTCACTTGATATGCGTGACCGCAGAGCCCTTGCCCAGCCGTCTTGCGGCTATTGCTCGCGGCACAGGAGAGGTAGATGCGACGTACCACATCGCTTTCTGGGAGCTCCACAAGGAAGCGATGGCCCTGCCTTCCGGGAATCCCGAGCGTGGTATCTGGCAGGAGTTGACCCTTCAGGGGCGTTTGCTTCCGTACGAGAACCTCGTAGATACCTTGCTCTACTCCTAGCCTGGTTGCTTTATCCGCTAGGAACTGGGAGATGGCGAGGCGTGCGGCTTTCGCGGCACCTCGGGGGCTTCTTCTGCGACGTCGCCAGGGAGGGCGACGGCGTAGTATCGACCCGAAATTTCCGCTGCAGGCCTTGACGCAGTCGGACCGTCGATTTGGACTACCCTAGCCGCGACAAACTCTCCCTTCCGCGGCCTGGGAAGGCCGAGGGCGTCTGCCACCAACGGATCGTTGTCTTGATGCCCCAGCACGAGGATGCCCTCGGGCCGGAGCTTGTCGCGGGCGCCTCCGTTCCCACGTGCCCGCTTGAGGGGATCGTCGGCTCCGTGTGCGACGGTCTCCAACACCGAACGACGGATGATCCGTCCCTGCACCTCACGGAACAGCTGGTTGACGCGTGCCTGTACCGGGTTCGCGCGCCGAGTTCGCCCGGTCGCCGTCATGATCCGGTCGCGGACCTCAGGGCTGAGATGCAGCAGGAGGTTCTCTGCCAGGCGACCGTGGTCCGGCCACAGCCACTGGATCTGGCTCATGCCGAGGTCGTTGAGTCGCCTCTTGGCATCCCGGTTGGTCGTCTCGCGCAGCGCGTCTGCGGACGCCCGTACGAGGCCGGCCCGCCACGAGCTCTCTCGGTCCGAGCACCGGACGACAAGACACAGTTGGTCGAGCATCTCCGGCCCCAGTTCCCAGCCGCCGATCCGCTGGGAGAACTTGCAGTCGACGTCGATGTCGGCGATCGAGTAGTCGGTGACGTCGCCGTCGTTGAAGTCGAACGCCCGCTGGAGATTGATCTCCACCAAGGTCCCCATGTACGTCTTCTCGGTCTTGTAGAGGTTCCGGTAGTCAAACCGTCCTCGTCGTCGACCATCCAGGAGCTGGTCCAGCGTGTCTCGAAGGACGGAAGCGAAGCGATCGCCGTGTGGGTCTAGCTCTTCAAGCCTTCGGCGGACAAGGTGTAGGTCGGGGTCGCCCGCCCCGTGCTCCACCACCGGCTCGTACTCGATCCCCAGCTGTGCTGGGGGCCAGATCATGTCCTGCATCGTCAATCTCCAACGGAAGCTATTGCGGATGAATCGGTGGCCTGCCACTGCGGTGGGTCGCTGGACTGGCCGGTGGCCTTACGCCGCCGAATCCGCATGACTCGTACTCGGTGGCCGACCAGTTCCTGTAAGCCCTCACCGCGCATGTTCGACACCCATGCCGAGCCAGTCCCGTTCTGCACCAGGAGGGCAGTACGTCCGTTCTCCGCTGTTTGGGCGCGCAGCAGCTGACCTTCGAGACCGTCTGCGTCCTCCCATGCCCGGAGAGCGATCCAGTGCGGGTCGCATCCGGGTCGTCGGGTGCAGTGTCTGCAGGCCTCTGGCGATGGCAACGCGGGACGGTCGTTTGCCATCCAGGCGGAGCGGCTTTCGTCCAGCAGGCCGAGCAACATCGAGTCGTCTGACTGGGACACAGGCATTTGTTTAGCGCCCTGACGCAGACTGAAGACCCCCATCCAGGTCGGCGCCCTCCCGTGAACTGCCGTGACGAGGTGGCTGTAGATCATCAGCTGGCTCCGGATGACCGCCGGGAGCAGCGACTGCGCAGCATCCATCCCCGACTTCAAGTCGATGAGCCAGACACCACGCTCTGAGGTGACGAGAAGATCCAGCGTTCCCCACAGCCGGCGCTCATTGTCGTGCAGGGTGACCTCCGCCTTTGCCGTCGCGTCGGCGCCCGCCTGCCGCATGAGCTCGCCGAGCGAACTCGCCCTCTGCTCAAGGCGCGCCTCCGTAACGCGCCCGTCCATGACTGCGGCAACAGCGACCTTGCGATCCTTGGCCACAGCGTGAAAGTGGTCGATCAGCACACCATCGCGGTCGCCGTACCTCCAGTCATCGGCCATGACCCAACGCTGCAGAGCCGCGTGCGCCAGGACGCCAGCGGACGTGCGCGTCGACGGTGCGGGGCTTCGGGGCGGAGCCCCTGTCATCAGCCCGACCACCGACGCGGGGCACGTCAGAAGACGCGCTGCCGACGTTGGGGAGAGCCACGGGACGCCGAATTGCCGGACGCCTTCCTTCATCGGCCACCGGTGGCCGCGCGGATGGACTTGATTACGCCCCCCGGGTCGCGGTCCAGCGTGAAGGTGTCGGCGAAGACGATCGCGTCCGCGGGCGGCTCCGTGGCCTCTGCGGCAGCGAGCGCGCTGGCGAGACGGGGTGCGATCAAGGTGGTCTCGCTTGCCTCGAGAGGGTGCCTGGCGACAACGATGGCCCGTCCGTAGAGCGGACTGTCCAGGACGGCTGCCGCGTACGGCAGCTCGTCGATCAGCTCAGCGCCGTACGCCTCAGCCCAGCTGGTGATGGCCCGTCGCTCCCGGTCGGGATCAATGGGTAGTTGGCCGGTCTGGAGGACGGAGACCAGGTCTCGTGCCAGTCGCCAGTCCAGCAATGCGTGGTAGGCCATGTTGGAGTAGTCCCGCAAGCAGCGGTAGCAGGAAGCCAAGCACTCGGTCGCATGAGCTGGTTCCTCGAGACTGGCGAGGTACTCGCGCACCTGACCGTCCATGAGCTTGTCGAAGACATCTGGCGAGCCGAGATGTGTGCTAAAGCCGGCGCCGTTCTCGAGGGTGTCCGCGAGGAAGGCCATCATGGTGGGGGAGTCGTCCACCAGGCCGTTGTAGATGCCGGCACTGAGTTCGAGCGTCTGGACGTCCAGGTAGGTCGCTGCGGCGGTCCTGAGGAGGAACGCGAGCGAGTACCAGGCGGCCTTCCTGGCGTTGGCGCTCTCCGGGGCACCGCTCAGCTGCATCGCGCTGGTGTCGAGGTCCAGGCGCAATCCGAGATCGCTCATCACGGGACGGCGGGAGCCGACGAACAGGAAGTCCGTGGGCTGAACTGCGCCCAGGGCTACCGAGATCGCGTCTCCCGTCGCGAACGACGAAGGCAGGAGTCCCTTCTCGACGGCTTCCACCGACACGTACCCGCCCCAGGGAGACGGGCCAGACGAGCGGAAGCGGTGGAGGTTGCCGCCGTTGTCGTTGATGACGTAGCGCGTGCCTGGCCCGCTGAAGGCGGTCACGCCCGCCTCCTCCGTGCGCGTCAGCTTGGACAGGTCCGTCATGGCCCGGGCCGCCATGGCGCGTGCGGACCATGAGAAGTTGCCGTCGAAGTCCTTCGGGCGGCCGGCCCTGAAGCCCAGCGGTTCCCGGAGCTGGAGTCCCTGGTAGATGCCGGGAGGGGCGCTGCAGCGGGGGCACGGGTCCTCGTCCCCGACGGCGCTGCCGTTGGACTCGGCCAGGTGCGCGCATGACCGGCAGACAGCGAGGTGCCGCGTGGATCCCAGGGGCTCGGCCTCCGCAACGGGCTTGTTCCCCACTGGCTTGAACGCGGCCACTCCGACGACGGGGTAGACCTGTCCGTCGCGGACGATCTCACTGAGCGGAGCGAACTGTGAGACGGCCATCCCCAGGTCGCGGTCGATGACGCCGGGCGGCGGCCAAGGCCGGGAGTTCTGTGGCGGGTTGAGGTGGAGATAGCGCACGTGGGTGGGGAAGCCGAACATCGGCAGCGCGCCAGCCTCGGCCAGCCGCTGGCTGAGCTCGACGTGGGCGCCATCGGGATTGCAGGCATGGTCGATGGTCGCCACCAGGTCGTCGCCGACCCACTCCGCCCAGTTCTGCGTGGAGACGTCGGCCGGAGCGAACGTGCACAGAGCCTGGGCTGCCGCCTCGACCTGGTCGCGCCTCTCGTCGATCCACCTCTGCACGAGGTGTCTGACCGCTGGCCACTCCGCGGTCAAACCGAACTGACCGTGCGGGTTGTTGGTGAGGTCGGACAAGATCTTTGTCCTGATGAGCTGTGGGCCCAGTTCGGCGAATGCCATCCGCAGCACTTCGCTCCGGAGCGCCCGCCGCAGGATCTCGGTGCGATCGAGCGCGAGGTACGGCTTGGGCGTCGGCTCGTTGGTGATCGAGTGGGGCCTGGCGAAGTAGTACTCGTCGTGACTACGCCCGCGGCAAACCGTCAGTGCGACAGCCACCGGTGAAGTCCGGCGGCCCGCGCGGCCGACCCGTTGCTGATAGTTGAACCGCGTGGGCGGCATGTTGCCCAGCACGACGAGCTCGAGGGCGCCGATGTCGACACCCGCCTCGAGCGTCGTGGTCACCGAGAGCAAGTCGATGCCATCGGCCAGGCGGCTCTCCCGTCCGCCCTCATCGAGGAAAACTCCCTGAAACCGTGCCTGGCGAGATTGGGCGTCCACCTTGTCCGTCTGGCCGGTCAACTCGGCGCTGTTCAGCCGGAAGCGCCCCTGACGCTCCGTGGCCTTCCAGGAGTAGTAGTCCTGTCCGCGACGGGTCGGCGAGCCCTGAACCGGCAGAAGCTGACGGCACCGGGTACAGATGCCGGAACCTCGATGCAGGTGCTGGCGACGGCAGTTCCCGCAGATCCAGGCCTCTTGCCCGGCTTGCCGCATCGTGACTCGAGCGGGGTCGATGAGGTAGTCGCGGACAGCGTCGGACCAGAACGCGCGGACGCCGCTGGCAACCTCGGCGGAGTCAAGTCCGTGCGTGCGCGCGACCGCATCCCAGTAGGCCGTGAGTCGTGCGTGGGCCTTGTCTCGGGGATCCCGAAGCCCGAAGAAGCGCCGTAGATCGCCGAGGACCCGGAGGCTCGACCGGGCGATCGCTGGCATGGATGCCGGTTCCGGGTCCGTCCGAGCCTGGTCAGAGTCAAGGGTGAGCCAGCCCAGGCCCAGGGACTCGAAGTCCCTCCCGGCGCCGGAGAACAGGCCCTCGATGACCTCTGACTTCAGGTTGTCGTCGATACGGCCCAGAAGCTCTAGCTCAGTCAGCCCGAGTCCCGGGCGAGGGTGAGGGGGAGTGGTCGTCCAGTCGAACAGCGCAGACCACGGGGTGGGGTAATGCCTGCCGTTGTGTGCCGAGTTCAAGGAAGGGCTGGGACCCCCCGGGTTCACGCCCAGGCTGAGCAGGGTCTCGCCGACTTGATTGGCGACGTCGCTGAGGGGAGTGGCAGCTGCAAGTTCCGATTCCAGCTGCGCCAGTTCCCCGGTGTGCGCCTCGTCGTCTTCATCCCGCCACAACTCGGCGGCGCGGTCGTACTTCGCGTCGAAGCGCTGCTTGAGCCGCTTGGTTGCCTGGCGCGTCTCCTCGGTGCGGTCGCGGTCTACGAAGAATCGCTTAGCGGCTGCGACGTCGTCCGCGGCATCGGTGGCTGCGGCGACACGCTCATGCACGAGGAGGCGGAGGAGGTCCTGGTAGTGCCGTAGCCCCATGCCCGCCGAGAGCTTCGCGGCGTCCTGCCGGCTGTCGGTGAACACGATTGCCTTGCGCTGCTCGTCGACCAGCCCTTCGACGAGTTCGGTGACGAGGACCTGGTTGATCTTCTCGAAGCCGGTGCGCATGCCCCGGATGGGGCTCCGCTGGCGCAAGGGATCGGTGTGCGGGACTGTCCCGGCCTTTGTGTGGCGGATCTCCCAGTCGTCCGCGCAGTTGGGACAGCGGGTCGGAAAAGGGGAGAGTGACGTGAGGTCGCGCTGAGGCCTGCCGGTCTTCCGGTCGATCTTCGACGTCACGTGGAAGGTCCAGCCGGTTGGCTGTTTGCCCTGCACGGCGTTGCGCACCTCGCCGCTCGGGGGGATCAGGATGCTGGGCCGGTATGCGTAGTCGACCTTCTTCTGGTCCGCGTCCCAGGTGAGGTCATCCAACTCTGGCTTCGTCGTGCGCGGCCAGTAGACGAGGAAGTTGTCAGCTGTCCGCTCGAGCGAGACCTGGTCGGGCATCTTCGCCAGGTCAGGCACGTCGGCGAGCATGAGGCTCTTGAAGGGGCTCAACTGGGTCTCGCCAGCGGGCACGAACCCCCCGAGCAGGACGTCGCCGCAGTTCTGGCAGTAGAGCAGCTCGAGTACCCGTGCCCCGCACGTACACCGCGTTGTCGGCTCGGCGAAGAGCCGGCCCACAGTAGGAACCTCCGTCGTGCGTGACGGCGCGTCCGGGCAGCGCGGATCGGTGCACGCCCACATCCCGGGGACGTTGCGGAAGAACAGGTGCGCGCGCAGACGAGGCCAGCCCGGTCGATCCTCGCTCAACGGGACGGCCGCGAGGAGATTCGTTAGGGCGGCCTTGGCGACGGAGCTGTCGGCCTGCCCGAACAGAAGGGCCTCGAGCTGACGCTCGTCTTTGGCCTCGGGGGCGGGAAGGGCGCCACCGTCCGCGCCAAGGTGAAAGGCGCTTCGCAGCGCCGTGGGAGCGCCGGACACTTCTGCCACTCGCAGTGCTTCTCCGGCATCGGATGCTCCCGCCAGGTCCTCAGCGGCGTGGGAGATGTCGGCACGAAGGGGGTTGGGCTGGACCGTGTCGCCCTGCAGGAATTCGAAGGTGCCCTCGTCCAAACCGAAGAAGTCCTGGATGTATTTGCGATCCCGAGCAGGGTCCAGGCTGGCCGAGGCGGCAAGGACCCGCAGTTGTCCGGGGGATTCGATGAGACCAAGTCGGTTCCGGAGGTTCCGGATAAGGAAGGCGACCTCAGTTCCCGCGGTTCCACGGTAGGTGTGCAACTCGTCGATGACGAGCGTGAACCGGTGCGAGTTGTCCGACTGGAGCCACTGACGTGTTTGCTCGAAGAAGGCGCTCTCGCGGTCCCGGAGGAGCATGACGTTCAACATGCTGTAGTTGGTGATGAGGACGTCCGGCGGCGCATCCAGCATGTCCCACCTGCTGCGCATCTCTGCACCGCCCAGTCGCGGCATGAAGTACTGCGTCTCGCCGCTGAGCGCTTGCGCCTTCGCGGATCGGCCGTCCAGGTCGCGGAGCAGGCGGCGGAGATCCCTAACCGCTCGGTTATCGTCGGGGCTGCCCGTCACAGGTGTCGCCCCGGTGTAGCGACCGAAGAAGAAGCGGTGTCCGTTGCGATTGGCGTCCAGCCAGGCCCTGGAGTGGTCGCTGTCGAGGGCCTTCCTCAATCTGATGAGCTGATCGTCCACGAGGGCGTTCATCGGGTAGAGGATCATTGCCCGCACCGCTTGTGGGCGCCCCACCTCGCCCCTGCGCTGTGGGACGAAAGCGCCGTTCTCGTCCTGCCACCAGCTACTTGCCGGCCCGCGGGTCCCCGTCCATGAGCGCGACTCCTCGAGAAGTGAATCGAGGATGGGCAGCAGGAACGACTCCGTCTTACCCGATCCGGTGCCCGCGGTGATGACCATGTTGCGGTCTGCGCGCCGCCCGACGGCGAGGGCCTCTTCCTGGTGTCGATACAGCTGACGTCCCGCGGGGATCAGGCCCGCGGCCGCGAAGTCAGCCAGCTCTGGGGCAGCGCCCGCGACGGCCGCCGATGCGGCCAGGTCGTGGCCAGCCAGGGTGTACTCCGGGCGGAGCTCGATCAAGGGACGTCGGTAGACGCCGTTGTCCCGGTCGAGGAGGTCCCGCCGTTCGCGCTGCAGCTCTTCATCAGCGAGCCCGAACGGGGTGTTGTAGTACCTGAAGAAGGCGTCTCGCAGCCGCTCAAAGCTGCCTACGACATCCAGCCCGGTGCTCGGCTCTTCCACGTCCTGCTCCTAGATCGTTTCGAGGTGCTGCCCGAGCGAGGACGCGACGGCGTCGGCGATCGAGCGAGGCACGTTGTCATAAATGCCCGTGAAGGCGCTGTCGGAGAAGCGTGGAGAGAATCCGCTGCAGAGGACCAGGCAACGCTGGTGGAGCGTCGGCAATGGGGCTCCCCAGTCGGCGTACAGGGAGCCGACATCCCGCCCGTTGGCATCAGGACGCCACCTGAGCGTGGATGCGTTGATCTCCCGGAGAGTAGTGAAGACGGCGGAGGCCATGTCCGCATGCCGCCACCCGTCGCTCCCCAGGAACAGGTGGTGCTTACGGCCGAAGTGCTCATAGCGATAGGCGCCCTCCTGAGGACCCGTGCGGTCGGCTGGACCCCAGCGGAGCGACCGCGGATTGAAGCGCTCGAGAGTTTGATGCTGGTAACTGGGCGGGGTAGCCGGCTCACCAAGCTGAGGCGGCATCAGTCTCTGGCTGAGTTGCTCGGCCGCGCACGGCACGTACTCGGCGCTCAGCGCCTTGCTGACGGCATCGAGGTCGTCTGGCCCGCCGTACTGCAGGAGGACGACGGACGGACGGGTGAGGCCTTGCGTCTGCGAGATCTGATCAAGCTGGAGAACCTCGACGTCGAGGTCGGAAATCGCCTGCAGCGTGACGGCTGTTTTGCAACCCACCAGCAACGCGAGGCCATCACTCTTCGGGAGACGAGTCACCACCATTGGTGTGGTGGACCAGCGGCCGCGCTCCCAATCGACCTCGATGTGGCCGAGCGCCGACGTGTCGCGGAGCCAACGTCCAGCTCCGGAGGTGGGAGCCATGATGTCTGCTGACCGGGCGATCCAATCGTGAGTTCGCCGGAACTGGTCGATGGATCCCGAGCCCTTCACAGCAAGCCATTCAGCCAGGAGGTCACCGAGCACGGCTCTTGCCCTCCCATGCGCTGATGTACCGATCCAGAATCGGGTCAGTCCCTCGCCATGTCGCTGCGATGTCGGCCCATAGACCATCACTGGTCGTGTCGAGCTCGGTGATGTGGGGCTCGATCCATCCGAGACGGTGCGGCTTCCGCGCCTGCTGGGTCCGGCGGTCCACCTCGAGGACCCACATCGCTTCTGTTGGCGGGAGCAGTTCCCAGAACTGAGACGGTGGAAGGTCGTGTCGTGCGTACACGGCGGACGGCGGCGGAGGGGTGACACCCCATGCACGCCCGTCGCGACCAATCAGCCAGAAGTCCCTGCGGCCTCGCCGCAAGAGCAGCGGCTCAAGGACGTCCCCTGGTACAAGCGCGCCGGCCAGGCCATCGGAGCTCCGCTCGTCACGAATCAATCTGTAAGTTGCCGCGACCGGATGGCCGAACGTCACGTCCCAGGTCAACGGATCCCGACGAGCCGGAGGGATCTCATCTGCGCGGCAGATGCGGAACGTGAGCTTGATGCCGTCGACCTCGAGCGTGTGGTCCCCCGGTTCCAAGTCGAGTTTTCGAAGCGGAATGGGGAAGCCGGTTGCCGCGAAGGGGTGTTTCTGCTCGACGCCGTCGAGCGCCGCGCGTACCTGCCGCGGCTTGTCGGAGGCGGGAAGGAGCAGGTCGGGCGCTCCGCCTTCGAGATAGTGGCCGCGGCCCATCGCCTGCGCGACTGGCAGCCCGTTCTTCAGTTGCGGACGAGGGCCGGGGTCCGGGCGAAGGAGGGACACCAACTCCGGTTGGATGCCGTTCACTGCTGACTCGAAGGCGTGCGCGTCGGTGAGGACGACGTCCGTAAAGATGATCCGCCCGCGGATCAGTGCCTTGTCTGGGTTCTGACGGAGCTGGCGAAATGAAGAGTCAGCTGCCGCGGTCAACACTGACTCGACCGTCTCGCGATGCTGCGGGAGCACTGCGAGGACGTGCTTCTCGTACGGGAGCATCGAGTCGACGCTGATCCATCCGGCGTCCGGATGGCCTCGGAAGGCGACCAGCGGAGAGAAGCGAAAAGAGCCTTCGTATCGTTCACTGGAGACGCTCACAGTGGTGTCCATCAGTGAGCTGACGTTGGGCAGCTGCCCTTCGATGTCGTACAGGCCACCCCAGTCCGGAGCACGCAGGGTGAGCGTGCTCGGTCCGCAGGCGAGGGTGAGCTCAGGAATGCCCTCGATCACCGGAATGGCCCATCCGGCTGTCATCTCGTCGAGATCGAGCGTCACCCGCAGGTCTAGTTGCTGTCGTCCGCGCGCTGTGAGGACCACGCCGTCCCAGGAATGAGCCAGCCGATCGACATGCTCGCAGATCAGCAGCCGGAGATCTTCGTGCCTGAGCGCCCGGGTGAAGGCGTCGGAGAGGCCGCGAGGGCGACTCGCCCAAAGACAGAGGTGGCGAACGAGCTGCGGCCGCGGTGGCACGCCGAGATGGTGGATGTTGAGGGCTGCGAAAAAGTGCGTCAGGCGCATTCTGTCCGACAAGCGGACGAGCGATTGCGACAGCGGGTACCCGATCCGTGTCAGGGTCGGGTGAGGCCGGATGGTGCTCTCTCCGAACTCATCCGCCCTGGCCGCGATCCAGGCCGCCAGGTCCTTCCACCATCCCGCGACGGTGTCGAAGTTCTGTGCGAGCCGATCCTTCGCGCGGACGAGTTCATCACCCGTCAGCTCCGGCCTCAGCAGCTGGGCGAGGCGCAGGAAGTAGGCGTTGGAATTGGCGACCGCGTCCCGGTGCATGGCGGCGGCTGCGAGTACGGAGACTGCGAGGACAGGGAGGTTCGGCGGCGGAGCGCTGCTGTGCAACCGCCACTGCGACCACGGAGTCGCAAGGCTCTCGAACAGGCCGGTTGGGGACTGCCATCGCAGGCGGGCGTTCACGCACTGCGCCAGCTGCTGGGCAGGTCGGTCCAGCCTCGGCCAGAGGCGACTCGCCTCAGCCTCATCGAGGAAGAACGCCCAGGGCGTCGAGGGCGTCGAGGGCGAGGGCTGCAAATAGGCAGCAGTCAGCTCGGCCTGCCATTGGTCCCAGCCCCAGGTTTGCCCCTCGTCGGGCATTGCTCGCCCCCATGTTCTTCGTGACGCTCGGCACACTAAGCGCCAGAGGGGGGCGACCTGGCCAATGACCGGGGATTTGAGCCATATGGGTGAGACGAGGCTGGTGGGGCGACCTAGACGTCTGGCTACGGCAGACGGGACGCGGCTGGAGCGGCTTGGGCAGTCGGGCGGTCGGCAACGACGCCGGAACTGTCAGACCTGTCTCGTACCGTCGGGGCGTGTTCAACCGCCGTGAGGACTGCCTGGATGGCTTCCTCGAGCCCTGCGTGCTCCCACACCCTGACGACGCTCCAGCCGGCCTCCTGAAGCGCGGCGTTGGCTCGCTGATCGCGCTCGATGTTCCGGCGGAGCTTGGGAGTCCAGTACCACTCGTTGCGGGTGGGCTGCCGTCCGTGCACCGGACACACGTGCCAGAAGCACCCGTCGACGAACACCGCGACCTTGCGCCGGGTGAACACGATGTCTGGCCTGACCCTGGCGGCGGGCAAGTCGAGACGGTGGTCTTTCCTGAAGCGGAGGCCGCGAGCGTGCAGTGCGGAGCGGAGCCTGATCTCGGGCTTCGAGTCCACGCGGCGGTTGGCCTGCATGTTGCGGGACCGGCCCGGACTGAGCGCCTGGGGTCGGGGCTGGTCCCTTGTCGCATCGCCGTTGGGTTGTGGCACAGGTCGAGTGTGCGCGCCGTGGGAGGACCGAAGCAGTTGGTGAGTCAAGATGTCCTGGGCGAGCGCGGCGTCCGACGAGGCAAGTGATGAGGGGAAGAGCGTGAGCGACTTCAACGTCGTTGAGATCTGCGCAGGCGCTGGCGGACAGTCTCTGGGACTGCATCTGGCCGGCTTCCGGCACCGGTTGGCGGTGGAGCTTGATCCCACGGCGGCAGAGACCCTCCGCACCAACATGGGTCGACTGCATCCCGACGAGGACATGACGTCGCTGGTCGCCGTCGGCGATGTGGCCAGCGAGGCTGTGTGGCAGCCGGAGGCCCACCGCGGAGAGGTCACTCTGCTCGCCGGTGGAGTTCCGTGCCCTCCCTTCAGCGTTGCTGGCAAGCAGCTGGGCTCCAGTGACGAGCGAGACCTCTTCGCCTGGGCTGTCAACTTGGCTGGTCGGATCCAACCGGAAGCCGTCCTGCTGGAGAACGTCCGCGGACTGAACGACGCCCGTTTCGGTGGGTATCGCCAGGCGGTGGTCGATCAGCTCGCGGCGTACGGCTATGTGGCTGACTGGAAACTGCTGGAGGCCCGCGACTACGGCGTTCCGCAGCTTCGCCCTCGGATGGTGCTGGTGGCCCTGCGCAAGGAGTACGTCGACTACTTCGAATGGCCGGAGCCCAAGCCCACCAGCGCGACGGTCTCTTCAACCATCGCCGGCCTGATGGGGGCGAACGGCTTTCCCTACCTCGATGAGTGGGTCGAGCGAGCCGACAAGATTGCGCCGACCATCGTTGGCGGCAGCAAGAAGCACGGTGGAGCCGACCTCGGCCCGACGCGGGCAAAGCGCGCCTGGGAAGCGATGTGGGTCGACGCTCACGGACTGGCTAACGAAGCTCCCGGCCCGGATTGGGCCAGAGACACCAATCCGCGGGGGCCGAAGCTCACCGTGGGCATGGTGAAGCGGTTGCAAGGTTGGTTGGACGAGCCGTCCTATGAGTGGAACTTCACTGGACGGAAGACCAGTCGCTACCGGCAGATTGGGAATGCCTTTCCGCCGCCCGTAGCAAGAGCGGTCGGCGACAGCATCGCCAGGGCGCTGCGAAAGGACAAGGCGTCAGGTGCACCGCGGGGCGACTTGCGGATGCACGATGAGGTCTACCACGTCATGCGGGACCGCGCGGAGTACATGACCGCTTATCGCATTAGCAATCTGCTGGGCGGCCGCATCTCCGTCGAGGACGTGGAGAAGCGCATCACGCTGATTCAGCACGATTTCCACGTCGAGCATCGGGGTCCTTCGAGTCGGCGCTCATACCTGCTCGGTGAGTGGAAGGCTTTCCAGGGGCAGGCCGATCACATCCGCCATGAGGCGTTCGCAGAACGAAAGCGTCGCGGCCGGATCAGTTGAGTCTTGAGGGTCGGACTCGGACTGCGTCGCGGTGGCGGAAAGGTGTTGGACCGCCCGGTCGCCGGCCAGTCCAAGCCGGACCCTACATTTGCGGTCGAGGCCACTGGCTGGAGCGTATGGGGGGTGTGAGGGACGGCATTCGCTAAGCCCTCAGCTGGCCGCGCCAGTAGTCAGAAAGGGTGTCAGGTGGTCAAGGAGATGCGCCCTTGCCGCCTGGCTTACGAGCGGCAATCCAGTAGTGTACCTGGTTGTTATGACTTTGCCCTGCAACTCCTCGCCTGCCGCGAGTCGTTCAAGTGCATGGATTACGGCCCGCAGGCGTCGCTCGCGCATGTCGAAGAAAGACTTAGTCGGAACAAACCAGTTGAGTTGATCGGGATCGATCGGCTGGATAGAGATCGAGGGCTCTGGCAGTGAAGACCAGCTCTTCTCGACCCGGCACTGCAACCTCGCATTGACCGGCGCACTTCTGTAGATCGCCCAAGACATCGCCTGGAAGGTTCGCTGGACGTGGCTACCTTCGCGATCGGTTAGTTTGGCGATTTGGCGAGGCAGCCAAGCCAGGTTAGGAGTGAAAGAGTTGAGCTCCGGCAACCGACTTGCGAGCACCTCGGTATGTGGCAATCTCCGCCAAACGTGAGCGGCGACGAAATCGGTACCTAGTCGGGCGCTGCGCAGCCCGGAAGAGCGGGGGCCATGGATGGACAAGGCGCGAGGCAAGCTCTTTATCAGCGAATTGTCGTCGCGCAGGTATCCGTCGGCATCTGGGCTGGCCCATGAGTCCGGGAGTCCGCTCCTCCGGTTTCCCCGGCAGGACGGATCCCGGACGACCCACGGAAGCAAGATGGGCCACTCGGCATAGATCTCCATCGGAAGCCAGACGGCCATTCGCGCAAGTAGCTGTTGAGCGAGTCCAAAGTCCTTACGCCCCTCGCCTTCGAGCGAATCTCGAAAGAACCGGTAGAGAAGATCGTCGCCGTGAATGATGCGAGGTTTTCCTGCCACGCTTCCATCATTACACCAGCGGCATGTTTGCCTGCCGCCGACGCGCTCGCCCGGCGCAGCCAGTTCCGCAAAATTACCTGAGGGAGCCGTTCCCCAGATGGGCGGGTGGCACGCCAACCTGTCACTGACCGGCAGCCGTCAGTGCCCCGCCTGGGCTGATACAGCATGTCGTGACGTTCATTTAGCTGACCCGACACCATTCTGTACGAGAGTGAGCGGCTCGCCGATGCCGTGCTGCGTGCGCTGGCCGGCAGGACCGGGCTGCGGGGACGACGCCGCGGCAGCTGAACGAGTCCAACGATTCGCAGCGTGGCCATTGGTATCGGGTGCTCTCGGTTGCGCAGCGTGATAGTGGTGCCCGAGTGAGTGGTCAAGCCTCGCCGGGATGCATTACCTCAGCAGGGCGTACTTCGCCACCGTCCCTGCAGATCGCGCGGATCGCCTCGCAATTTCGCTCAATGACCGGAATTCGCGATCGGGCCAGGGTTCTGCTGACGTTGGTCGCCGCGACGAGCTCGGCCATGGTCTGCTCGTACCCCTCGGCTACCCAATTGTGCAGCAGGCCCAGCGTGGCGGCCGGTCGACCGGATCTCCGTCGGCCGTCGCACTTCTCCAGTTCCGCGCCATGCTCGTCGCGGGCACCGTGCGCCCCAGCAACAACTCCTCGGCTCGGGCGTCCTTCGTCGAGCCCACGTCCGGTGGCGCGATCGACCTTGTCCATGCGCTGTGTCAGTGCACGCGCTCGAGCGCGGCGGTGAAGCTGTCGTTCCACCGGCTCAGGTGCGGCCACCTGCCTGCGACCGTGTCCGTTGCCTGCTGCGCGGTCAAGCCCTGGCTGCGTCGCAGCCACGCCCGCAGCACGAGTCCGGTCCGCGACTGGCCGGCGTGGCAGTGCACCAGCACCGGTCGGCCCTCGGCCCGCAGCGCCTCTATGTCGTCGAGGACATCGGCCAGGACGGCGTCCAGCTCGCTGTTGGCGTCGTCGTCGGTCAGGTAGGCGAACCGCTGCACCGGGTGGCCGAACGGCTCGCCGACGCGGCACAGCGAGATGACGGCGAAGTCGCGCGAGCTGTGCCGGGCGCCGTCCAGGTCGCTGGCCCACACCCCGTCGGCGACCTCCCGCGGCTCGAGCCCCGGGGTGGACGGAGGGCGGTGCCGGGCGAACCGTGACCCGGTCAGCGCCGCCGCGAGCGCGTGCAGGTCGGCCAGGTCCCAGCGCCGGTCGCCGTCCCCGGGCACGCGGCCGTGCACGACCGACGTCCACCGCATCGGGATGCCCGCGATGCCGAACACGGCGCCGGCCAGCCCGCCGGCGACGGCGGCCACCGTGTCGGTGTCCCCGCCCAGGTCGATGACCCGCCGCATGACCTCGGCGAACGAGGTCGCCCCGCGCAGCGCCCAGACCGCCTGGCCCAGCGTCGGCCACACGGCGCCGTTGGACTCGGTCGCGTCGGCCGGCGTCCATTCCGGTGCGAGCACCGTCGCCCAGCGCCCGCGGTGCTCGGTCGGGACGGCGGCGAGCGCGTCGTCGACCGCGGCGAGGGGGTCGCCGCCGTCCAGGGCGACGCGGACGAGCTCGTGGAAGACCGCGCAGCCCTCACCGGCGGACGGGTCGCCGTGGGTCAGTGCCGAGATGCGGCGCGCGGCGTCCATCGTCCCCTCCCGGCCCTGAGGGGCGAAGAAGACGGCGGCGGGTGTCGTCCGCATCAGCGAGCCGTTGCCGGCTGCGTGCCCGGAGCGGGCGAAGTGCTCGGCCGCGGCGCGGTCCCACGGCAGGCCGGAGCCGAGGACGGCGCGGGTCTGGTTGCCGATGTCCGGCGGGTTCGCGTCGGCCCAGCGGCGGAACCGGTCGAACACGTCGGCCTCGTCCAGCCCGCCGCGCTCGACGAGCGACTGTGCCAGCAGCAGCGCCATCTGGGTGTCGTCGGTGAACTCACCGGGCGCCCACCGCAGCGCGCCGCCGCCGCACATCTCGGTGGCGGCGCCGCGGGCGTCGGTCGGGAACCGGGCGCTGAACTGCCCGGCGGGGCCGAACTCGAAGGGTGCGCCGAGGGCGTCGCCGACGGCGGAGCCGATGACCGCGCCGGCGACACGGTGGGAGCGGGGCATGGTCATGACGCCTCCAGGACGGGGTGGGTGAGGTCGATGGCGGTCAGGTGGGCGGTGCGGTCGCGCCAGCGGACGTCGTCCACCCGGATGCGTCCGCCACCGCTGAGGCGTCGTCCCGCCCCGGCTGCGCGGATCGGCACCAGGTCGGTGGACTGCACGCGCTCGGCGAAGCCGCGGGCAAGTGCTGCCGAGGTGCGGATCGACGGCCGGCCCAGCGCGTCGAGGACGGCGGCCTCGAGCAGCGCCGTCCAGTGCGCCGCGAGCGCACGGCGGGAGCCGAACAGCTCGAGCGCCATCGGGCGTCCGGCGATGCCGATCAGCACGCCGCTCTGCCCGGCCAGGGGAGCGAGACCGTCGACGAGGCCGTGCCGGCGGGACCGGTCGAGCCGGTCGACCAGGGAGTCGGTGGGGGAGGGGCCGGCGACCGCTCCGTACCCGGACACCCGCCGCCACACCTCGTGCTGCGCGTCGGCCCGCTCGAGGTGCGGGCGCAGGGCGACGGGCGCGCGCCGGGCCCGCCGGCGGTGCTGCTGGTCGCCGCCCCAGCGGCCCTGCTCGACGCAGAGCACGGGCAGCACCGTGGGGACGGCGGGTTCCAGGACGGTGGTGGCGGTCAGCGTGCGGTTCTGCCAGCCGCCCTCGAGCAGTTCGCCGGCCAGCAGGAGCGCCGGACGGTCGGCCCGGTTGGTGACGACGAGCTGGTCGACGGCGGGGGACCCGGCCCGCTCGGCGACGTCGACCGCGGCCGAGGCGCCGGTGAGCAACCCGGAGAGGGTGGGGGCGTCGGTCCACACGGGGAAGACCGTGAGCGGGCCGCGGTGCGTGCCCTGCCCGACGTGGATGCGGAGACGAACCATGACGACCACCCCGTTCGGATTAGCGCACATCTGCGCTGATCAAAACATAGACGGGTTCTGCGTTAATGTCAAGGGCGTGTACCGGGACTCGTCGGGCAAGGCCCTCAGCGACTACGAGCAGCCGTCGGTCGCGGTGGACACCGCCGTCCTCACCGTCGGGCCGACGTCCGGGGCGCTCGAGGTGGTGCTGGTCCGCGGGGAGGGGGCGTGGGCGCTGCCCGGCACGTTCGTTCATGCCCGCGAGCGGTTGGCCGAGGCGGTGCAGCGCAGCCTGGTCGACAAGGTCGGGCTGCGCGGGCGGTCGCCGGCTCAGCTGCAGGTGCTCGACGCGCCGGAGCGCGACGACCGCGGGTGGGTGCTCAGCGTCGCGCACGTCGACGTCGTGCCGTGGGCCGAGCTGGCGCCGGTGCTGGAGCGCCGTCCGGACGACGTCGCGGTGCGGCCGTGCGCCGAGGCACGGGGTCTGGCGTTCGACCACGACGCGATCGTCGAGCTTGCCGCCGAGCACGTCCGGGCCGGCTACCGGGATCGGCCCGACCCGGCCGGGCTCGTGGCCGAGCCGTTCACCCTGCGCGAGCTGCGCGTGGTGCACGCGGCCGTGCTGGGCGGGTTGCCGCACTCGGCGGACACGTTCCGGCGCTCGGTGCTGCCGTTCCTGGTCGAGGTGCCCGGGGTGCGGGAAGGCACGGTCGGGAAGCCGGCCCAGCTGTACCGACGCAGCTGACCCGGGTGGTGGGCGGTGCGCTCGCCCACCACCCGGACGCGCTCAGTCGCGCTCGTCCCGGTCGCCGAGGTCGCCGCGCCGGACGCGACGGACCTTGCCGATCGTGCGCAGGTCGCGGAACGGCTCGCGACGGGCGCGGCCGAGACGACGGTCCTTCCAGGGCCGACAGACGCGGCAGCCCTTCCACTGGCGGTGCGGGGAGTGAGCCATGACAGCTCCTGTCCGTGACTACACCCGCCACGGAGGGCGGGGTAGCCGTCGCCTCTCCATCGCCGCACCGTAGCCGCCCACCAGCGTTCCGAGGATTGTCGGACCCCCGTGCGACGGTGCCCCTCCGGCCATCGCGGGGTGGCCACAGCGGGGGTGTGCGTGGACGAGGTCGGGGTGGTGCGCGGGCAGGTCTGCCCGCAGTGCGGGGTGGAGGACGCCGTCCCCGTCGTGCTGGGGATGCCGGACGCCGCCCTCGCCGCGGCCGCGGAACGCGGGCTCGTCGTGCTCGCCGGGTGCGTGGTGCTCGACGAGCGCGGCGCCTTCCACTGCCGCGGGTGTTCCCACGAGTGGGGCGCCGCCGGCGACCCCACCACCGACGAGCAGCAGCTCGCCGACCTGCTCGGGGTGCGCCACCGCGAGCTCGCCCACGCCGTCGGCACGGGCTGGCGTCGGCTCGGGTCCGACCTGGCCGACGTCGTCTGGTTCGCCAGTGGCGAGCCGCCCCAGGTGGCCGTCGGCGTCGTGCCGGGCATGCTGACGCTGGCTCCGGTCGGGGCGGTCGACGACCCCTTCGCGGCCTGGGAGACCGGGCGGTCGTTCACGCGTGACGACGTCCTCTGCTCGCCCGCTCTGCTGGCCCGGACCGCCGACGACATCGCCCGGGCGCGACGGCGGAGCTTCCGGTGGTGCGGGCGGTGTCGTCGACCGTTCGCGCCCGAGGACTTCGCCGGGTACCGCGGTACATGTGCGTCGTGCGCCGAGACCGACCGGCGCGAGTAGTGACCGCCGCCGTCGTGGTCGTGGGTGCGACTGCGATGCTGTCCGGAACAGTTCCGATGGTGGCGGGGGAGCGGGCATGACGGCGCGGATGGTCCCTGCGGACCCGGGCTTCGAGTCGAGTGCCGAGGCGCTGTTCGCCACGGCGCTGCGCGAGCAGCTGCCCGACGACGCCGTGATGATCTGCAACCAGCGGTTCACCGACCGGACCGCCGACCGGGAGGCCGACGTCATCGTGGCCTGGCCCGGGCGCGGTGTCGCCGTCCTCGAGGTCAAGGGCGGCAGCGTCTCGCTGCGCGACGGCCAGTGGTGGCAGACCGGTGGCGCCAGCAAGCCAATCCACCCGGTCGAGCAGGCGCTGAAGTGCAAGTACGCCCTGCGCGACTACCTGTACCGCGCGCCGCGCTGGTCGCGGGGCAACCCGCGGCTGGTGCACATGGTGGCGCTGCCGACCACCACGCTGCCCAGCGACTTCACCGCCCCGGACGCACCGCGGTGGGCGGTGATCGACAAGACCGAGATCCCGGAGGCCGCCGCCCGCATCGCGTCGGCGCTGCGGCAGGCCGAGCGCCAACCGGAGGCACCCACCGCCGACGAGGTCGAGCTGCTGGTCGACTGCCTGGTGGGCACGCTCATCCCGCAGGCCGACCTCGTCGCGCAGCTGGGCGAGCGGGAGGCCGCCGTCGAGCTGCTCACCCGCGAGCAAGCTCGGCTGCTGGACTTCCTCGAGTCCCACGACCGGGTCGAGATCCGCGGGGGTGCCGGGTCCGGCAAGACCTGGCTCGCCGTCGAGAAGGCTCGTCGACTGACCGCGGCCGGCTACCGGGTCGCCCTGCTCTGCTACTCGCGCGGGCTCGCCGAGTTCCTCCGCCGGCGCGTCGCGTCGCTGAAGGACCGCCACCGCCCCGCGTACGTGGGGGAGTTCCACGAGCTCGGCATCGCCTGGGGCGTCGAACGCGGGGCGGACGACGACAGCTCGTACTGGGAACGCGAGCTCCCCCAGCAGATGGTCGCCCGCGCCTCGCAGCTCCCGCCCGCCGAGCTGTTCGACGCCGTGGTCATCGACGAGGCGCAGGACTTCGACCAGTCGTGGTGGCCGGCCGTGCTCGCCGCGCTGCGCGACCCGGAGAAGGGCTGCCTCTACGTCTTCTCCGACGAGGGGCAACGGGTGTTCACGCGCCAGGGGCGGTCGCCCGTGCCGTTGGAGAGCTACGACCTGAAGCAGAACCTGCGCAACACCAAGCAGATCGGCGGCACGTTCTCCAGCCTGACCACCGCGCAGATGCAGCTCCTCGGTGGCGAGGGCGTGCCCGTGCGGTTCGTGCCCTGCGCGACGGACGACGCGCTCGACGCCGCGGATGACGTCGCCGACGGTCTGCTCGACGCCGGCTGGCCCACCCAGTCGGTCGCGCTGCTCACCACCTACCGCAGACACCCGGTGCAGATCGAGCGGCAGGCCGAGGGGCAGGACGCCTACTGGTCCTCCTACTGGGACGACGAGGACCTCTTCTACGGGCACGTCCTCGGGTTCAAGGGCCTGGAGCGGCCGGCCGTGGTTCTCGCGATCAACGGGTTCCGCGACGAAGCGCGAGCGCGGGAGATGCTCTACGTCGGGCTGTCCCGGGCGCGGGACCTACTGGTCGTCTGCGGCGACCTCGACCTCATCCAGCGGGTCGGTGGCGATGCCGTTGCCTGTCGCCTGCAACGAGGGTGACCGGACCAACCCGTCTGCTGACCTGCCGCCAACTCGCCAGGCAATGATGTCGATTAGGCGCACTCGACTAATCGGTCCTTCCTCGCCGACTGCCAGCTCCAGACGGTCCCATGCACTGCTCTGGTCGCGCAGGTCTCGGGCTACGGCCGACGACAGCTCGATCATGTAGTCCGCCGAAGATCGGCCCTTGGTCGGAATGTGGAGCATCCCGCGGTAGCAGTTCTGCACCTGCTTGTCGTGCAGTACGAGGAAGTGCGGCCGTTTTCGGTGAAGCACCTTCGACAGCGTCGTTTCCCGCACGCCCCAGGGACGGTCACGCGGAGAGTCCAGCAGTACGTACAGCGGGCCGACGAGCTCGCGAATGGTGTCGGGGCCAGCATTCTGCAGGCATAGGTCGACAGGGATGGCCCGGAGGTGTTCCTCGAGTTGGTCAGTTATGTTCTGAAGGCCGTAGAAGGAGCGGATCGACAGACCGACGTTCAGCAGCGCCGGTGCGAGTAGATCTGCATCCACGAGATGGTCGGGGTCGGCATCGGCCATGTACTTGTCGTAAGCCGGGAATGCGTACGCCGCTTTGGCCCGACGGTTGGCCTCAGCGTCTGTGTACTTGCTGACCCAAACCTCGGCCTTCGCGAGATCAACAGTCTTGTCGCCGACCCGCAATTCAGTCGCTGTCCGGGCTGTCATGGCCGGACCCTACTGTCGACCGGTCTCCGTGGGCCGCCGGTCGGACATGCGCCGGACCAGCTTGGTCAGACCAATGGCCCTCACGGATGGCATCGGCCCACCGGCGGGTAACCACCAACCACGTGAGCATGTCGTGCAGCCGTAGGCGCGTCATCGACTGGCCGGTCGCCGCAACGGCAGCGGTTTCCAGCAGTTCGAATGCGGTCGCATTACGCGCGAGGTCCTCGTGGATCAACGCCCAGACCGTCGCTTCATGAGCGGACGCCAGCGTGCCGATGAGGCGTGCGGTGGTCCTAGAAAGCAACGGGAACAATCTCGGACGGCGGTGGTGCAGGACAGCACTGCCGTGATCCGGTTGCGACAGCGCGCGGGCCGCCTCGAGCGCCGCCACCACGGACCCTTCGGTCGCACGGCGGGGCGGCAGCTCCCAGAACGGGCGACCAGCGGCATCCGTCTCGGCACGCGCAATCAGCGGTCTCAGGTTGTCGGCCTCCCTGAAGAACCCAAACCGCACATCGGGGTCCCGGGCAACTCCGTGCAGCCCCTCGGCGGCGCCGACGCTCAGCGCCAACGACTCATCGTCGTCGTCAGCCGGTTGGGCATCGAACACTCTGAATCGGTAGGCCGGTACCCGCACCCAGTGGCCCGCTGGGCGGCTCGGCGTCCGCGCGAAAAGCCAACGCTGGGCCACGGCATATCCCCGCACGGCAGCGACGGCATCGGCGAACGGAACCGGGTCGGGGCCGCACGTCGCGAGCAGTAGGTCGTCCACGAGCCCTGTCATACCGGGCCCCTCCGACAGTGCATTCGCTCGACGGCATCGGCGATCGCGGCAACGACGGCGTTCGGATCCTCGTGCTCCCAGAAGCGGAGCACGGTCCAGCCCAGGCCCTTCAGCTGCGCGGTCACCGACAGGTCGCGCAGTTGGTTGGTCTCCAGCTTCGTCACCCACCACGCCGCGTTGGCCCGCGGGAAGTGGAGGTGCTCGGGACAGGCGTGCCAGAAGCAGCCATCGATGAACACCGCCAGCCGCACCCGGGTGAAGGCAATGTCGATCGACCGCCGCCGCTGCCCCGGCACCCGATAGGCCACCCGGTAGCGCAGCCCCTCCGCGTGCAACCGCTGGCGCACCGCCATCTCCGGCCCGTTGTCCCGCTTGCGGGTCCGCTGCATCCGGGCTGACACGACGGCCGACGACGACCCGGGGTGCGGTGGCGGCGTCGGCATGGGCGCACCGTGGCAGCCATCTGTGACAGTCCTGACCGCACGTGTGGACAACCCGCAGAACGGTCACAGCGCTGGAGGATCCGCAGACCAGAGGAGAAGACAGTGGCAGTGCAGTCGGTGGCGGTGCTCGGGCTCGGCACGATGGGTGCCGCGATGGCCCAGCGGTTGGTGGACGCCGGGCTCGACGTCCGGGTGTGGAACCGCAGCCCCGAGAAGGCGGAGAAGTTCGGGGACCGGGCAGCAGGCAGCGCGGCCGAGGCGGTCGAGGGCGCGGACGCCGTCCTCACCATGCTCTTCGACGCCGACTCGGTGCGGGCCGTGGCCGACGACGTCCTGCCGGCCATGCGTCCCGGCGCGATCTGGCTGCAGAGCTCCACCACCGGACCGGGTGCCGCCGAGGAGTTCGCCGCCCGGGCCCGAGAGGCCGGCGTCCGGTTCCTCGACGCCCCCGTGCTCGGCACCAAGGCCCCCGCCGAGCAGGGCAAGCTCACCGCGCTGCTCGCCGGTGACGACGCCGACGTCGACGAGGTGCAGCCCATCCTGGACGCGATCAGCGTCAAGCAGGTCCGGGTCGGTGCACCCCCGCAGGCCTCCGCGCTGAAGATCGCCGCCAACGCGTGGATCGCCACCGTCACCGCCGGCATCGGGCAGTCGCTGACCATCGCCGAACGGCTCGGTGTCGACCCCGCGCAGCTGCTCACCGCGATCGAGGGCAGCGCGGTCGACACGCCCTACCTCCAGATGAAGGGCAAGGCCGTGCTCGCCCGCGACTTCACGCCGTCCTTCGAGGTCACCGGCCTGCTGAAGGACGTCCGGCTCGCCGCGCAGACCCCCGGCGTCGACACCGCCCTGCTCGATGCCCTGGCCGGGCTCTACGCCGCCGCGGCCGACGGTGGCCACGGCGACGAGGACGTCGCCGCTGTCTGGCACGCCTTCCAGCGCTGAGCGCGTCGTCCCCGGCGGGGGCCGCGGGCAACACCCCGTGACGGAACCGGACGCAGATCACCCACCCGCACGGCACGGTTCACGTAGCGGAACGGCAGTTGCCACTAATACTGGACGAGTGGACAGACGACGAGCCCCCGAGGTGGCGACCCCGCGCGCCGTCGCGGCGACGATGTCGACGTCCTACCTCGTCGGTGGGCTGGCCGGCCTCTGCGTCGTCGCCGGCAGCAGGCTGGAGAACCCCCGCACGCAGGCGCTGCTCGTCCTGTCGCTCACCGCGCTGGTCGGCGCGGGCATCATCCGCCGGTGGGGCAACCACTGGCGCCGCGAGGCGGTCCACGCACCCCTGATCGCCGCGACCTGCCTGATCAGCTGCGCCGTGCTGATCGCCCCCGACCCGGTGAGCGCCATGGTCGCCGCCTCGCTGATGTCCTTCCTCGTCCTGGACGCCTTCCTCTTCGTCGACCGGCTGCAGGCCACCGGGCACGCCCTGCTCGCCCTGTCCGGGATCACCGCCGTCCTGGTCGCCCGGGACGGCGTCCCGCTGGCCACCGTGCTCGGGCTCGACGCCATCCTCATCGCCCTCGGCGTGGTCACCAGCACGCTCGTCGCCCGGGCCTCGGCCGCCGAGCGCGACCCCCTCACCGACCTGCTCAACCGGCGCGGGTTCGACCGCGTCCTGCACGAGGAGGTCGCCTGCCTGCCCGCTACGGGCGGACGGCTCTCGGTGGCCCTGCTCGACCTCGACCACTTCGACCAGCTGAACGAGACGCTGGGCGCCGAGGCAGGTGACCGGGTGCTGCGCCAGGTCGCCGACACCTGGCGGCGCGGCCTGCCGCCGCGCGCGGTGCTCGCCCGGTACGGCGGGGACGAGTTCGCCGTCCTGCTGCCCGGGGCCACCGGCCAGCAGGCGTGGGCGCTGGTCGAGTCCGTGCGCACCGGCCGCGCCGGGCCACCGCTGTCCGGCGGCGTGGCCGAGTACGTCCTCGGCGACAGCGTCGCGCAGGTGGTCCGGCGGGCCGAGCAGGCCCTGTTCGCCGCGAAGAGCGCCGGCCGCGACCGCTGCACCCTGGACGGCGACGAGACCCCCGACCTGGTGCGCGACCTGGCCGCCGCCCTGGACGCCGGCGACCTGCGCACCCACTTCCAGCCCATCCTGCAGCTCTCCGACGACGGCGACACCGTGGTCGGCGCCGAGGTGCTCGTGCGCTGGGACCGCCCCGGCCACGGTCCGGTGCCCGCCCAGGACCTCGTCGCCGTCGCCGAGGAGCACGGGCTGGTCGGCCGGCTGGGGGAGACGGTGCTCCGGTCGGCCTGCAGCCAGCTCGCCGAGCTGCACGCCACGACCGGACGGCGACTGCGCCTGGGCATCAACGTCTCCGGCCTCGAGCTCGCCGACCCCGGCTACCCCGAGCGGGTCTGCGCGGTGCTCACCGAGACCGGGTGGCCGGCCTCCGAGACCGTCATCGAGGTCACCGAGACGGTGCTGGACGCCGACTCGTTCACCTCCGTCGCGTCGCTGCACGCCCTCCGCGCGATGGGCGTGCTGGTCTCCATCGACGACTTCGGCACCGGCTACTCGTCGCTGGCACGGCTGGACACCCTGCCCGCCGACATCCTCAAGGTCGACGCCGCGTTCACCGCCAGCATCACCACCTCACCGCGCCGGGCGCAGATGCTGCGCAGCGTCGCGGGCCTGGCCGCGGCCCTCGGGCTGGACGTCGTCGCCGAGGGCGTGGAGACCGAGGAGCAGCTCGAGCTGGTGCGCCGGGTCGGGTGCACCTACGCCCAGGGCTGGCTGCCCGGGCGCCCCTCGACCCTGCCCGACCTCGTCGCCGCCCTCGACCGCCCCGGCGTCGCCCGGCCCATCTGACCCGACCGGCTCACGGGTGGGCCGGCCACGACGACCTCGGCAGCAGCGGGACGGCGGTGCGCCCGTCGCCCACGTGCAGGCTGCAGTCGACCCGCTCGCGCACGCGCAGCACGGCACCGGCCGCCGCGGCCCAGGCGTGGTCCTCCGGCAGCGGGCCCGCGGCTCCCGGCCGCTGCAGGTAGAGCGCGAGGTGCAGGTCGGTGCGGGGCACGTGCTCCTCGTCGGCCACGGTGGCGTGCAGGTCGACCAGGTGCCCCAGCAGTGCCCGGTCGGGCTCCGACGGCACGCCGTCGACCGGCACGAGCACCGGCGCCGAGCTGCCGTCGGGGCGCAGCCACCGCACGACCAGGCTGCGCTGCGCGGGAGGGGCCTCGTCGGCGAGCAGTCCGACCCACTGCTCGGCGAGTGCGGCGTCGTCGGCGACGGGGACGGTGGGGTGCGGGATCGCGGTCATGGCGGGCAGGGTGCCGCAGATCCGCTGACCGCGATGATCTTGTCCACAGGCTCTGCGGATGTCGTACCCCGCGGGTTGACTGGCCCGCATGCAGACCTTCACCGCCCACGGCGGGCTCACCCTGCCCGCGCTCGGCTTCGGCACCTACCGGCTCAACGGCAACCCCGGGGTCGAGGCGATCCGCACGGCCATCGACGGCGGCTGGACCCTGCTGGACTCCGCGTTCAACTACGAGAACGAGGGCGCGGTGGGCAAGGCCGTGCGCGACTCGGGCCGCCGCGACGAGCTGATCATCACCTCGAAGCTGCCCGGCCGGCACCACGCCCACGACGAGGCGATCGCCACGATCGAGGAGAGCCTGCTGCGCACCGGCCTCGACGTCCTCGACCTGTACCTCATCCACTGGCCCAACCCCGGCGTCGACAAGTACGTCGAGGCGTGGGGCGCGCTCATCGAGGCCCGCGACCGCGGCCTGGTCAAGGCCATCGGCGTCTGCAACTTCGAGCCCGAGCACCTCGACCGGTTGAGGGCCGAGACCGGCGAGCTGCCGCAGGTCAACCAGATCGAGCTGCACCCCTACTTCCCGCAGGCCGAGTTGCTGGCCTACGGCGCCGAGCACGGCATCATCACCGAGGCCTGGACGCCGCTGGGCCGGGGCAACGACCTGCTCGAGCACCCCGTGCTCACCGAGGTCGCGGCCGCCCACGACGCCACCACCGCGCAGGTGGTACTGGCCTGGTCGATCGCCCTCGGCGCACTGCCGCTGCCCAAGGCGGCGTCCCCGCAGCGCCAGGCCGAGAACCTCGCCGCGGCCGAGCTGGTGCTCACCGACGACGAGGTCGCCCGCATCACCGCGCTGGGCCGCCCCGACGGCCGCACCTACGACCAGGACCCCACCCGCTACGAGGAGTTCTGACCCAGGTCCTCGACGACCCGGTCGAGCTGGCGCACGACCGGGGCGCCCGGCATGCGGGCGGCGATCGCGTCGCGGCAGGCTGCGTAGTACCAGCGCAGCCCGTCGCGGCCCCCGGCGAACCGGGTGAAGAACTCGGGCCCGTAGGTCGCCGCGTCGGCGGCGATGCGCGAGCCGTTGTGCACCTTGTCGCAGGCGGTGACCAGCAGGGCGTCCTCGCGCTTGGTGGCCAGCGTCGCGACGTAGGCCTCCTTGCGCTGCCGCCACGGCAGCTCCCCGGAACCGTCGTTCGGGTTGTCGCTGCACGCGGCGACCATCGCGACCACCGCCGGCCCGAACTGCGCCTCGATGTCGGCCAGGACGGCGGGGCCCCGCCCCTCGGGGGCGTCCTCGACGGCGTCGTGCAGCAGGCCGGCGATCGCCTGGTCCTCGCTGCCGCCCTGCTCGAGCACCAGCGCGCTGACCGACAGCAGGTGCGACAGGTAGGGCACCCGCGAGCCCTTGCGCAGCTGGGCGCGGTGGTGCTCGGCGGCCATCGCCAGAGCGCGGTCGTAGCGGGGGCCCAGCGGCCCGGAGCCCAGGCGCTGCCAGTCGTCGAGGGTGCTCACCGCCCCGACGCTAGTGGGGCTCCCCCCATCGAGGGGGAGCTGCTCAACCGCAGGTGACGCCACCCCGATGCCGTGGGGACCCGCCCGCCTCACCTGGAGCACCCCGTGGACCGAACCGCCGCCCCCGTCTCGACGCGCACCCTGCTGTGGGGCGTCGTGGCACCCCTGCTGGTCGGCTCGTTCGTGCCCGCGCTGTCCGGGCCGGCGCTGGTCTGGCTGCTGGCCGGCCTGGCCACCCTGTTTGTGCAGGCCGCGTCCGGCGCCGTCCGGCGCGCCGACCCCGGTGAGGACGACGGCGAGGACGACGCCTGGGATGCGTGGGAGGCCCGCGAGGCCGCCGCCCAGGACGACCCCGACGGCGACCGCGCCGCCCCGGTGCGCGTCCCCGCCGTCCCGGGCCGGTGGTGGAACCGCCCGCTCGAGAACCCGAACACCGCAGCGGCCCGCGCCGGCAGCTGGGGCTGACCCGCTAGCCTCGCTGGACGGCGCGGGGGCGCAGGTCGGCGAGGGAGGTCCGGTGCGGCAGCACGGCCTGGCGCGCTGGGTGCTCGCCTTGACCGTCGTCCTCGTCGGTCTCGCGGTGGCCGCCGGGGCCGCCCTGTGGTCCACCGAGACCCAGGTGCAGCGCACCCAGCAGCACCGCGACGACCTCGCCCAGGTCGCCCGCATCGAGGCGCAGCTGCTCACCGGCTACGTCGACGAGGAGACCGGCCTGCGCGGCTACCTGCTCACCGCCGACCCCGACTTCCTCGCCCCCTACGAGCGCGCCGCCGAGATCACGCCGCTGCTCACCACCGACCTCCGTTCGGCGTGGGAGCAGGCCGGGGGGCCGGTCGACCTGGTCGAGGAGCTGGAGGCCGCGCACGACACCTGGGTCGACCACGCCCGGGCCCAGATCGCCCTGGTCGGGCAGGCCGGCACCGAGGCGGCCAGCACGGTCGAGCAGACCCAGCAGGGCAAGGTCTACTTCGACGCGATCCGCGATGCCGAACGCACCGCCGCCGACTGGGTCACCGCCGCCGGGGACCGCGCCGCCGACCGATTGGCCACGCTCCAGGGGCGCATGACGTGGCTGCTGGGCGGCACCCTCTCCACGCTGCTCGTCGTCCTCGTCGCCGGGTCGCTCGTGCTGTGGCGGGCCGTCGTCCGGCCGCTGGGTCGGCTGGCCGCCGCCACCCGCGCCGTCGCCGCGGGGGACCTGGCTGCCGTCCTGCCGGTCACCGGTGCCCCCGAGATGCGCAGCCTGGCCGGCGACGTCACCGCCATGCGCGACCGGCTGGCCGCCGACCTGCACGGCACCCAGCGGGCCCTGGACGCCCTCGCCCAGACCGGGCCCGCCGTCTCCGCCCTGCGCGCAGCCCTCGAACCCGTGGGCGGTCAGGTCGTGGGGACGACGGTGGCCGGGCGGTTGGACCCGGCCGAGGGCGTGCTGGCCGGGGACTGGTTCGACACCGTCGCGCTCACGCCGAACCGGCTGGGCGTCGTCGTCGGCGACGTCGCGGGCCACGGTCCGGCCAGCGCGGTGTTCGCCCTGCGCCTCAAGCACAGCCTGCTCACCGCGCTGCGCGCCGGCCTGGACCCGGGGGAGGCGTTGGGCGCGGTGTGCAGCGACCTCGCCGACGCCCCCGCCGGGCAGTTCGCCACCGCGTTCGTGGCCGTCCTCGACGTCGCCGACGGCGTCGTGCGCCACGCCAACGCCGGGCACCCGGCGGGTCAGCTCGTGGACGCCGGTGGCGGGTGGACCGAGCTGGCGCCCACCGGCCCGCTGCTGTCCTCGGTGTTCACCGGACGGCGTTGGCGCACCACGACCACCGGCCTCGACGCCGGCGACGTCCTGCTCGTGCACACCGACGGCGTCACCGAGGCGCGGGACCCCGCCGGTGTCGAGTTCGGCACCGAGGGCATCCGCCGGGCGGTGCAGGAGATCGGTACGGACGACCCGCAGCGGGTGGTCGACGCCGTGGCCGCCACCAGCATGCGGTTCGGCGGCAACCGCTCGCGCCGCGACGACCACACCGTGGTGTGCGTGCTGCGGTCGGGCGTCGTCCCCGAGGCGCGGGCGGCCGTCGAGGACCTGCCCGGCAGCCTGGCCCGCTAGTCGAGCCAGTGCTCGATCTCGTCCAGGTGCTCGTGGGTGAGACCCGTGGCCAGGTCGGGGGCCACGGGCAGCACGTGCGGGTGCGCGGCCAGCCACTCCTGGACGTCGTCGGCGCGCAGGGCGAGGTCGTCGTCGATCCAGACGGTGCGGCGGCCCGGGTCCTCGTCGACGACCGCGCGGGCGGCGTCGAGCTTCCACCAGCGGCTGGCCCCGGCCAGCGAGCCGGTGAACCCCGAGGGTCCGGTGCCGTCGGAGCGCTCGTGCACCCGCAGCCCGCGGGGGAGACCCATCGGTTCGGCGAGCAGTGCGTCGGCGTTGCCGGCCCACGTGGTCAGCCACTGCACCTCGACACGGCCCTGCTCGTGCCACCCGGCCAGCCGGCGCGTGACCGTGGGGTCCCAGGACAGGGTGTACCCGGCGAAGACGGCGGTCTCGCGGTCGGTGGCGGTGCTGCCGACGGCGTTGAGCACGCCGTCGACGTCCAGGAGCAGCAGCGGGGTGCGCACGGTCAGTCCAGCGGGAGGCCCTGGGCGGCCCGGATGCGGGCGCGGGCGCGCAGCAGGTACTCGGCCTCCCAGTTGTCGAGCTCGTCGTCGACGGTGAGCTCGAGGCGGGTGAGGCCGATCGCCGTCCAGCGGGCGGCCTGGTCGAGGTCGCCGGCGGTCTCGAAGACCTCGGCCATCGCCGCGCACTCCGCCGGGGCCGGCCGGGAGCGGCGGAACTTCTCGGCCACGGCCCGGGCCTCCTCGGTGCGGCCGGAGGCCAGCAGCACGGCGGCCATCGAGCAGCGGACGTCGGGCTCGACGGTGCCCCGGGCGCCCTGCGAGCGGCGGAAGACGTCGAGCGCGCCGTCGGTGTCCCCGGCGAGGTCGAGCTGCCAGCCGGCCTGGGCCAGCAGCGCGGCGGTCGAGACCTCGTCGTCGGGGTGCACCTCCTCGGCCCAGCCCAGCAGCGTCTGCGCCAGCTCGCGGTGGGCCGCGGGTGTGCGGTGGCCCTCGGTGGCGTCGAGGTCGTCCTCGGTCAGGGGCGGGCGCACACCGACGACCCTAGCCGCGCTCTGGCGCACCCGGCTCGCGCCCGCCAAGGTGTGCGGCATGGGCAAGCTCATCGCAGTCGCCGTCGTCGTGGTGGTGCTGGTGGTCGTGGTCCGGGCGTACCAGCGCAGCCGGTCCGCACCCGGGGTGCGAGGCCCCGCCGGTCGGCGGTCGTCCTCCGACGGCGGGACCTACGTCGCCGGCGACGCCGGCTGGTCCGGGGGCGGCGGCCACCGCGGTCACCACGACCACGGCAGTTCGGACGGCGGGCACTCCCACGGCGGGCACGCGCACGACGGGGGCGCCTCCGACAGCGGGTCCTCGGGCGGTTCGGACGGCGGCGGAGGCGGGGGAGACGGCGGCGGTGGTGGTGGTGGCGGGGGCGACTGACCCCGGCTGGGCCCGCCAGGGCCGGTCGTCGGCCCGGGTGCCCTGGGTCAGGTCCGCGCCACCCGCATGCCGAACCAGCCGATGCCCACGATGACCGCCAGGTCCAGCACGTAGCCGACGGCCACGAGGCCGACCTGGGGCAACAGCTGCGCCACCACGACCCCGGCCAGCGCGGCCGGGGCGAACCAGCGCGGCGCGGTGCGGGCGAGCGCGGTCGCCACCAGGCCGAGCACGGCGCCGAGGGCGATGACCGCCGACGACCCGAGGATCGTGGGCAGCAGCAGATCGAGTCGGTCGTCGAGCGCCGCGACGAGCTCGGCGCCGTCGGCGGCCGGCAGCACGGCGGGGTCGACCGCGTAAACGAACGGCAGCACCTCGGCGTTGATGACCAGGCCGAAGACGATGCCGCCCAGGCCGACCAGCGCCCCGGCGACGACGGAGAGCACCGACGCCCGGCCGAGGACGACGAGGAACACGGCCACCGCCACGAACGACACGATGTAGCTCGGGGCGCCGAGGTAGAGGTTCATCGGCCACAGCCCGGGGCGTGCGGCGTCGGCGACGCTGATCGACCCGTCGAACGGGCCTTCCCAGATCGTGAACGCCAGGCGCCCGAGGCAGGCGAGGACGAGCAGGGCGAACAGGACGACGGGGCCGCGTCCGGTGGTGGGACGGACGGCGGGCTCGGACAGCAGCACGGTGACCTCCAGGTCGGTGGGAGGAGGTCACCGTGGCGCGCAGAGTCCCCTCGGCGCATCGGCCTCACCACCTAATTGCTGGTCAGGGGCTGTGCTGCAACCAGATGCGGGCCGCCTGCACCCGGCGGTTCGTGCCGCCGTCGGCCCGCAGGTCGAGCTTGGTGAACACCGACCGCAGGTGGGCATCGACGGTCCGTTCGGAGATCACGAGCCGGGCCGCGATCCCCGCGTTGCTCGCCCCGGTGGCGAGCAGACCGAGCACCTCGTTCTCCCGCGGCGTCAGCCCGGGCACCCGGCCGGTCGGCTCCGGTGGCGTCGCCGGTGCGAGGGCATCGGCCAGCCGGCTCCCGCCCACCCAGGCGGCGCCGAGACCGGCCACCGCGAGCCCGGCGACCACCAGGACCGTCGACACCGGTCCGAGCCGCGCCGCCAGGACGGTGCCGACGCCGAGGACGACGAGGACGGCGGCCGTGGTCGTGGTGGCCCGGACGACGCCTGCCAGCGACCCGCCCGGGTCACGCGTCGCGAGCGCTGCGCAGCCCGCCGCGCACGCCGAGCCGCCGGCCAGTGCGACGAGGAAGGCCACGGACCCGAGCTCGGGCGCCACCGCGCCCGGATCGCGGGCGACGGCGAGCAGCAGGCAGAACACGACCACCAGCGGTGCGGTGAGGGTGCCGGCTGCGGCGACCGCGAGCCCGGCGCGCGCCGGCCCCTCGGAGGTGAGCGCCGCCCGGGTCAGGCGCACGGGGAGCAGCAGGAGGGCAGCGGCGGCGGCGAGCGTCAGCACCGCGCCGACCGGGGCCAGCGCGGTGCGCCAGGCCTCGGGGGCGATGGTCGGCACGCCGGCGAAGGGGTCGGTGGCGGTGGTCAGCACCAGGCTGCCGACGGTGGCAGCGGTGAGGACGGCGGCGACGAGCCGGGCATCCCATGCACGGGACCCGGTGTGCCGGACGGCGGCCGCTGCGGTGAGCTGGGCCAGCGCCAGCGGTGGGATCCACGCCGAGTTCCAGACCGCCACGGCGACGGGGTCCCCGGTGCTCACCGCCCAGGCCGCGGCGAGGAGGTAGGCCAGCAACGAGGCGGCCAGCCAGCGGGCGGTGGCGCGGGCACGCGGTTCGAGACGGGTGGCTGCGAAGGCGGTGGCCAGTGCCCCGGCGGTCAGCGCGAGAGCCCCGACGGGGTCGGTGGCGAAGCTCCGGTCGCCGGTTCCGCGGAGCACCAGGAGGGCGAGCGCCGGGACGACGCCGGCGGCCAGCAGCGCGGGACGCACCATGCCGGACCGGACCTCGGACACGTGAGCAGCCTGCTCCGACGGGTGTTGCGCTGTCCACACCCGAGTTCCGGACCTGGCCTGACCTGCATAGACTCCCGCGAACCGGTCGGTTGATCACGGGAGTGTGCGGTGCGTCGGAGCGGGTGGGTGGCGGTCGTCGCGGCTGTCGGGCTGGGGCTGACCGGCTGCTCGGACCCCGGGACGCCGAGCGACACGCTGCCTACCGCGGCCAGCACCTCCGCCGAGCCGACCCTGGAGCCGCTGGGCCCGGCTGACTTCCCGGTCCCCGCCGAGGCCCGCGAACAGACCGAAGCCGGCGCCGTGGCCATGGCCTCGTACTACATGAATCTCACCGCGTGGGCATTCGACACACTCGATACGACCTGGCTGAGGGCCCTCAGCGTCGAGTGCCAGCAGTGCACCTCGACAGCCGAGGGGATCGACATCAATCGCGAGGCCGGCAACAGGTACAGCGGTGGTGAAGTCGCCGTCACCACCCTGCCGCCCGAGCTGGATTCGCTGGGTCGAACCGGTGTCGGCCTGCTACTCGAGCAGAAGGCCTTGACCCTGACTGGAGCTGACGGGCAGGTGATCGCCGACCGCAGCACGCTCGATCGACGTTTGTCCGGCGGCGCCGTGCTGAGTTGGGATCGTGACCGGTCCGTGTGGGTGATGAACCAGCTCGATCTGGACGCGGCGTGAGAGTCCGCACTGTGCCCCTTGTCGTATTGGTGGCAATAGCTGTTTGCTTCCTCATGCCGTTCGGCGCTGCCAGTGCCTGCGGAGGCCTGGACGCAGAATGCCCCTCGGAGCCCGGTGTTGCTGCAGGGTCGGGCACATTCGATGTGGCTTCTGTAATCGATGGGCCCGGTGGTGTCGCGGTCGCCTCTCGTATTGCAATCGATCCGTACCCGTCGTACCGATACAGGCTGCTCCCGCCCTGCGTGGTCGCAGATGAAACCATCGGTGGATGCGAGCAAGGCCTGTTCTGTGCGCCGGTAGAGGGTCGCGTCGTCCAGTACTACGTGATGCAGCGCCAGGCCCTCGTCGTTCCGCCAGAACTGGCACCGGGTGACCCCGCCAACGACGCAAGCCTGGCTGCCGGCTTCGCCGTAGGGGCCGCCCGCGGGGGCTACCTGACCTACCGACAGGGTTGTGTCGACGTCACTGAACTGAATCCGGCACCGTCGCCGGCGGAGGTGTTCGCGTACTTCCAGGCGTTGCCGTTGCCGCAGTTGGCGACGTCGGTGCAGCCGCCGGGCGGAACCGTGCTGGTGGGCCTGCCCACGATCTTCTTCACCGACGCCCCGACCGAGCAGGTGTTCACCGTGGACATCCGTGGGTTCGCGGTGGTGATCACCGCCGAGGCGCGGGAGTTCACCTGGCACACCGGTGACGGGGGAGCGGTGGTGACGTCCGACGGCCCCGGTGCGCCGTACCCGAACCAGACGGTCACCTACGACTACACCTCGGGCAGCTACACGACCTTCGTGACGGTGACCTGGGGTGGGACCTTCACGGTCAACGGCAGCGCTGCGGTGGAGGTCGCCGGCACCACGACCACCGACGGCCCCGCGGTGCAGCTGACCGCGGTGGAGGCCCGCGCCGTCCTGACGAACCCGTACGACTGAGCCCGGGGCGAGGGGCGGCGCGGAGGTCCCTCAGCTGCGGAGCTTCTCCCAGCGGGCGGCCAGGGCGTCGCGGCGGTCGGCGTTGCCGTGCAGGTCGACGTAGCGGCGGCCGAAGCCGGCCAGCAGGGCGTCGTCCAGGCGGCGCACCGCACCGGGCGGGTAGCGGTAGCCCATGCGCTCGGCGATCGCGGCGTCGTCGGCCGAGCGCAGCACCTCGCCCAGCTCCACCAGCGACGTCACGCCCAGCTCGAGCAGCAGCCCGGAGATCCAGTCGTAGTGGTCCGGGCGCGACCAGCCGGCGTCGGCGTACTGCCCGGCCAGGAACGCGGCCAGCTCGCGGGGGGCGATGCGCGGGTCGTCGGGGTCCTCGTCCGCCGAGTCGGCCGGCTCGGGTGAGCGCAGCCGTTCGCGGATCGCGGTGAACTCCTGGTCGGCCAGCTCCAGCAGCCCGGCGGCGAGGGTGAAGCGGCGGTCGAACTCCGAGGCGTGCTCGGCGGGCACCGTGCCCTTGTAGCGGATGTCGTGCTCGAACTCGGCCCACGCGTGCTGCAGCACGGTGCGCACCTGCACCTGCACCCGCCGGTCGACCAGCGCCGGCCACTCGCCCGCGCGGGCGGCGTCCAGCCCGATCTGCAGGTGCCGGCTGGAGTAGCCGAAGCGCCCCTCGCGGGCGGTCTGCGAGCCCAGGTCACGGTCGTCGTGCACGACCACCTGGTCGCCCAGCAGCTCGGCGACGGCCACGACGTCGCTCTGCACGTAGAGGATCACCCGCACGCCCACGGTGTCGCCGATGTCGCGCGCCGGGTCGGCGTACAGCCGCACGCCGTCGACCTCGCGCATCGCCTTCTCGGCGTAGGAGGCCACCGTCTTGGCCCGCCCGGCGATCGACAGGTAGTTGATGCCGGCCTCGTCGAGCAGGCCGGTGACCAGCGCCAGTGCCTGCTCGGCCGCCTCCGCGGTCGCGGCGAACCCGTCGGCGTACTCCTGGATCGCCCGCAGGGCCGGGTCGACGGCGACCGGCGCCGGCCCGGGCACGAGGTCCGGCGGCAGCGTCGGCGTCACGATCGCGCCCTCGGTCGCCGAGCCGTAGGTGGTCACGTCGTCGGGACGCCGGACGGCGACCCACCCCACGTAGGCGCACACCACCGCGTCGACCTGGTCCTCGACCACGCGCAGCGCGCTCTTGCGCCGGGCGGTCTCCACCGCCGTGCGCAGCACCACCCACTCGGCGCCCAGGTGCAGCTCGGGCACGGCCTCGAGGTGGCCCATCAGCACCAGCAGCTCGGCGCGCAGGCCGTCGACGGTGCGCCCGGGCTTGTTCTTGTACTTCAGCGTCCGGCCCAGCCGGAACAGCGCGACGGTCGCCGCGTGCGGGTACACCTCGATTGCCCGGCGCGCGCGGCCCGACCGCGGATCGGGGTCCAGACCCAGCCGGCGCACCAGCCGCCCGCCGCGGGTGTCGCCGTCGCTGAACTCGGGCTTGCCCTGGTTCGTGGGGTGCGCTCCGGCCTGGAACTTCGCGAAGTCGGCGTTCAGCTCGCGCTCGGCCCGCCGGTTGCCGGTCTCGTTGGTCACCAGCAGCGGGGCGTCGATCGCCACGATGCACGGCCCCGACGTCCACGGCTCGAGCGCTGCCGCGATCTCGTCGTCCGTGCGCACCGCGCTGACGTGCACCAGCCGGCCGCCGTCGTCGAGCACCGCGAGCCCCGTCGGGTTCTTGAGTCCCCAGGCCAGGTCGATCCCGATGTGGTGCACGCGCCCACCCTGCCGCATGACCCACCCGAGGGGATGACCCGCCGGTCAAGGCGTCGGCCCTCCGTGTCGATGGGCCCGCGTGAGGACGGCGACGGCGCGGCGCAGCTCGGCGGTCATGGCGGAGACCATGGCCGTGCTCTGCGCTGCCGTGACGCTCGCCGGTGGCCTCGTCGCGCTGGGCCAGGACCTGTACGGGCCGCGGGCGGTCGCCGTCGTCGTCCTGCTGGTCGTCGCCGGGGCCAGCGCGGTGCTGCTCGTCGTCCGCGGGGCCTCGTTGCCGCGCCGCGTGCTCGGCGGGCTCGTGCACACCGGCGGGGTCGGCATCGGGCTGGCCCAGCTCGTGCCGCAGGAACCGCAGGCGGCGCTGGCCATCACGGCGCTGCTCAGCCTGGTCGTCGTCGAGGTCAGCTACTTCTTCCCCGCGGCCTGGGTGCGCCGGCACATGCCCGCGCTCGTGCTGCTGTCCAACGGCACCCTGCTGCTGCGCGGCGACGTCCACGTCGGCTACGTGCTGGCGATCGACGCCGTCCTGCTGGCGCTGGGGCTGGTGACCTCGCAGCTGGCCGAGCGCGCCCTCGGCGCGCACCGCGACCCGCTCACCGGGTTGCCCAACCGGCGCAGCTCCGACGACCGCTTGCAGGCGCTGGTCGCCGCCGGCGGCACGTTCTCGGTCGCGCTGCTGGACCTGGACCACTTCAAGGAGGTCAACGACACCGCCGGCCACGAGGCCGGTGACCGGGTGCTGCTGCGGGTCGCCCGGCTGCCTGCCCGCGTGCTGCCACCGGGAGCCGTGCTGGCCCGGCAGGGCGGCGACGAGTTCGTGCTCCTGCTGCCCGGACGCGACGGCGACCAGGCCGTCGTCGACGTCTGGCGGGTCTGCGACGCCCTGGCCGGCATCGGCCTCTCGTGCGGCGTGGCCCAGCACCAGCCCGGCGACACCGTCGCCCAGCTCATGCGCCGGGCCGACGGCGCGCTGTACGCCGCCAAGTCCGCCGGCCGCGGCCGGGTCGAGCTGGCCGCGGCCACCGGGACCCCCGCGTGAGGCGCCGCGCCCCGGAGGTCGCCACCCCGGAGGTGATGGCCCGCACTCTCGGCGTCTTCTACACGCTGGGCGGCACCTGCGGGCTCGTCGCGCTCCTGGGCAGCGCCCCGGACTGGCCCCGTCGCTGGGCCGTGGTGGCCGTGGGCGTGACCGCGATCGTCTGCGGGCTGGGCCTCGCCCGGTGGGGCGCCCGGTGCCCGCGCCGGTTCTTCCACGCCCCGGTCGCCGCCGCCACCGGGTGCATCGCGCTGGCCGCCGCCCTGGCGCCCGACGACGTCACCGCCGTCGTCATCGGCGCCCTGGTGACGTTCGTCGGCGTCGACGCGTTCTTCTTCTTCGCCTGGCCGCCGGCCGTGCTGCACCTGGTGACCGCCGAGGTGCTCGTGCTGGCGGCGCTGCTGGCCCGCGGCGACGTCCAGCTCACCACCGCCCTGGCGCTGCTGGTGGCCGTCACCGCCATCGCGCTCGTCACGCGCCGGCTGGTGCACGAGGCCTCCCGCGCCAGCCTCGACCCGCTCACCGGGCTGGCCAACCGCCGGGGCTTCGACGACGCCCTGCGCGAGCTCGTGCGCCCGGGCACGGTGCTGTCGGCCGCGCTGCTCGACCTCGACGACTTCAAGCAGGTCAACGACACCGGCGGGCACGCCGCCGGCGACGCCGTCCTGCGCCGCGTGGCGACGCTGTGGGGGCGGGCGCTCCCGGCCGGCGCGGTGCTGGCCCGGCACGGCGGCGACGAGTTCGCGCTGCTGCTCCCCGGGTTCGACGGCGCGCGGGCGCTGGCGCTGGTCGACCGGCTGCGCGTCGGGCACCCCGACATCGGCATGTCGTGCGGGGTCGCCGAGCGCGGGCCGCGCGAGACCGGCGCCCAGCTCATGCGCCGGGCCGACCGGGCGCTGTACGCGGCCAAGGAGGCCGGCCGGGACCGAGCCGAGCTCGCCGTCCCGCTGGTCCACCGGGACGGCGGGGGTGCACGGGTCGCCTGAGGCCCAGCTCACCCGGTCGTCATGACGTCCGGTGGCGTCGGTGGGCCTCCGGGTGGCTCGGGCATGGCACCGTGTCCCGGTGCCTCCCAGCCGCCCACGTGTCCCCAGCGTCAAGGACATCCCCGTCGCCCCGCCGCCCGGGCCCCAGGACGCCGTCGACCCGCGCAGCGCCGAGCACGCCCGGCTGGCCGAGTCCGGCGACCAGAACTCGCCCTGGCGCATGTGGGGGCCCTACCTCGCCGGCCGGCAGTGGGGCACCGTCCGCGAGGACTACTCCGCCGACGGCGACGCCTGGGCCGGGTTCCCGTTCGACCACGCGGTGGCCCGCGCCTACCGGTGGGGCGAGGACGGCCTCGGCGGGTTCTGCGACCGCTACGGCTTCCTCAACTTCTCGGTGGCGCTCTGGAACGGCAAGGACCCGATCCTCAAGGAGCGGCTGTTCGGCCTGACCAACGACGAGGGCAACCACGGCGAGGACGCCAAGGAGCACTGGTGGGCCGTCGACGGCACGCCCACCCACTCGTGGGTGCAATGGCTCTACCGCTACCCGCAGGCCGAGTACCCCTACGCCAAGCTGCGCGAGGAGAACAAGAAGCGCTCGCGCATGGAGCGCGAGTACGAGCTCGCCGACACCGGCGTGCTCGACGAGGACCGCTTCTTCGACGTCCAGGTGACCTACGCCAAGGCCGACCACGACGACATCTGCATCACCGTCACCGCCACCAACCACGGGCCCGACCCGGCACCGCTGCACCTGCTGCCGCAGGTCTGGTTCCGCAACACGTGGTCGTGGGGCGGGGACAAGCGCCAGGGCCACCTCACCCAGCTGCTGGCGCCCACGCTGACGGCGTCGGGCCTGGAGGCCGTCGAGGCCGACCACGGCTTCCTCGGCCGGTACGTGCTGGCCGCCGAGGGCGCGCCCAAGGTGCTGTGCTGCGACAACGAGACCGACAAGGTCACCCTCTTCGGCGCCTCGCGCAACGACACCAAGTACCCCAAGGACGGCGTCAACCGCCGGGTCGTGCACGGGGACAAGAGCCGGCTCAACCCCAGCCACACCGGCACGAAGGCCGCGTTCTGGTACCAGTGGGAGTCCGTCGCGCCGGGCGAGACCGTGTCGGTCAAGCTGCGGCTGACCACCGACGAGCCGGTCGACGGCATGTTCGGCGAGTCCTTCGACGCAGTCCTCGCCGCCCGCCGCGAGGAGGCCGACGCCTTCTACTCCACCGTCATCCACCCCGGGCTGTCCGACGACGACCGGCACGTGGCCCGCCGCGCCTACGCCGGCCTGCTGTGGACCAAGCAGCTGTACCGCTTCGACGTCGCGCAGTGGCTCGACGGCGACCCTGACGTCCCCGCGCCCGCCGACCGCGCGAAGAAGGGACGGCGCAACACAACCTGGCGGCACGTCGCGCTGGCCGACGTCATCTCGATGCCCGACGAGTGGGAGTACCCCTGGTTCGCCGCCTGGGACACCGCCTTCCACACCATCCCCCTGGCGCACGTCGACCCCGACTTCGCCAAGGAGCAGCTCGTGCTCATGTGCCGCGAGTGGGCGATGCACCCCAACGGCCAGCTGCCCGCCTACGAGTGGGCCTTCGGCGACGTCAACCCGCCGGTGCACGCCTGGGCCGCCTGGCACGTCTACCGCATCGACGGCTACCGCGACCGCGAGTTCCTCGTGCGGGTGTTCACCAAGCTGCTGCTGAACTTCTCGTGGTGGGTCAACCGCAAGGACGCCGACGGCTCCAACGTCTTCGAGGGCGGCTTCCTCGGGATGGACAACATCGCGCTGTTCGACCGCTCGGCGCCGCTGCCCCCGGGCTTCCGGCTGGAGCAGAGCGACGCGACCAGCTGGATGGCGTTCTACTGCCAGCAGATGTTCAAGATCGCCCTGGAGCTCTCGCGCTACGACAAGGCGTGGGACGGCACCGCCACCAAGTTCCTCGAGCACTTCCTGTCGATCGCCGAGGCGATGAACGCCTTCGGCTCGAACGAGGTGTCGCTGTGGGACGAGGAGGACGGCTTCTTCTACGACGTCCTGGTCGCCCCCGACGGCGAGGGCCAGCCGCTGCGCGTGCGCTCGATGGTGGGCCTGCTGCCGATCCTGGGCGTCACCGAGGTGCCGCACTGGATCACCCAGGAGGTCCCCGACGTCACCGAGCGGCTGCGCTGGCTGCAGCGGCGGCGTCCCGAGCTGGTCGCGCCGCTGCGCAGCCGCTCGGCGCCCGAGGGCCGCAAGATGCTGCTGTCGCTGGTGGACAAGGACCGGCTGCGCCGCATCCTCACCCGCATGTTCGACACCGAGGAGTTCCTCTCCCCGTTCGGCATCCGGTCGCTGTCGAAGTCCACCGGTGAGGTCATCGCCAAGGTCGGCGGCCGCGACGCCCGCATCGAGTACGAGCCGGGGGAGTCGCGCACCGCGCTGTTCGGCGGCAACTCCAACTGGCGCGGGCCCGTCTGGTTCCCGGTCAACGTGCTGCTGGCCGACAAGCTGCGCACCCTGGGCCGGTTCTACGGCGACTCGTTCACCATCGAGCTGCCCACCGGGTCGGGCAACCACTGCACCCTCGTCGACGCCGCCGACCTCATCGACAACGGGCTGACCGCGTTGTTCCGGCCGGTCGAGGGCAAGCGGCCGGCCGACGGCGAGCGCATCGAGTCCAGCGACTCCCCGCTGTGGCGCGAGCACCCGACGTTCAGCGAGTTCTTCGACGGCGACACCGGCGAGGGGCTGGGCGCCACCCACCAGACCGGCTGGACGGCGTTGGTCGCCCACCTGCTCAACCCTCGGCTGCCCCCCGACCCCCGCTGGAGCTGATGCCCGCCGGCGTCTCCGCCGAGGCGAGGGAGCCCCTCCACCACGGATGACACCCATGCGTGGTGGAGGGGCTCCCTTGCCCGGGCCCCGGGACGGGAGGACGCGCCCCGGGGCCCGGGTGGGTCAGCGGTGCGGGTCGGTGATGCCGTTCGTGCAGGCGAGCCCGGCGACGTCCCAGCCGGCCCGGGTCGCGCCGGCGGTGTAGGCCGCCTCGAAGAACTCGAGCACCGCGGCGCGCGGGTCGGCCGCGGCCCGGGCCACGTCGTAGGGCAGCACGGCCAGGTGGCTGCCGCCGCGCGCCAGCCACGAGGCGCCCTCGGGCAGCGGCTCGGTCTCCAGGCCCGCGGGCTCGGGCGCGGTGTAGGAGTAGAACGCCGGGTCGGGGTAGGTCGGGTCGCCGAACCAGAACCCGGAGCTGACCACCTCCCGCGAGTAGGCCTCCCGGGTGACCGGGTCGGCGCCGGCGGGCTGGTCGACCACCCGGTCGGAGAACCGGGTGACTGCGATGTCGAAGGTGTGCCAGAAGTGGTGCACCGGGCTGGTCTTGCCGGAGAACCCGCCGGCGAACTCCTCCAGCACCAGGTTGACCTGGCTGAGCACCTGCCAGTAGCGGGTCACCGCGGCGGCGTCCCAGCTGGCGTGCTCGGTGTCGGCGGCGAAGGGCCGGTCGGCGTCGGGCAGGTCGAAGGGCTTCGCCCCGGTGATGTCGACGTCGATGCCCAGGTGGGTCAGGCCGGCGACGACATCGGCGTGCACCTGGGCCACCGAGCGGCCCAGCAGCCCGGTCGACACCCGGCGTCCCTCGACCGTGGTGATGTCCAGGCGGTGGTCGAGCAGGTCGAGGTCGACGGTGAACGTCGGGTCCAACCCCATCGGCCGGGTCGTGATGCCGCGGCCGGTCAGGTGGAAGGGGACGTTCCACCAGTGGTTGCGCCGCGGGCTGGCCAACAGGCGCACCCGGCCGACCACCTGGGCGACGCGGTGCACGGTGGCCAGGGTGTCGGACCAGCCGGCGTAGGGGATCGGGGGGAACAGCTCCACGGGTACCTCCGTCGTGTCGGGACCGCGAGCCTGCCACGGGCCGGGACCGGGCTCACCGCGCGGATGACGGCTCAACGCTCGAAGTACCGCCGCGGGTTGTCCACCAGCATCTGGTCCAGCTGCGCCTCGGTCACGCCGGCCTCCAGCAGCATCGGCAGCACGTCCTGGCTGATGTGCCGGTAGTGCCAGTTCGGCGCGATCTGCGCGACGGCGGCCTGGGCGGCGCCGGGGAAGTAGTCGATGTAGCAGCTCGCGTCGTGCGCCAGCACCATGCGGTCGGCGTAGCCGCGCTCGGCGAGGGCCGCGATGGTCGCCACCCGGGCGGCCGTCGGGTTGTAGATGTCCAGCCCGAAGCGGTCCATGCCCAGGGGGCAGCCGGCGTCGGCCAGCCCGCCGAGGTAGTCCAGGTCGTTGGAGTCCCCGGCGTGCCCGACCACCACCTTGGTCAGGTCGACCCCCTCCTCGGTGAACACCTGCACCATGAGGTTCCCGGCCCGGGTGGCCGACTAGGTGTGCACGGTGATCGGCGCCCCGGTGTCCCGGTGGGTGGCGGCGACGGCGCGCAGCACGCGCTCGACGCCGGGGGTCAGGCCCTTGGCCTCGACCACGCACTTGAGGAACGCCGCCTTCACCCCGGTGCCGGCGATGCCGTCGCGCAGGTCGGCGGAGAAGTCGTCGACCATCGGGTCGCGCGGGGTGTCCAGCAGCAGACCCGGGCCGCGGTGCTCGTACTGGTGCGGGACCTCGTCGTAGGTGTAGAGCCCGGTCGCCACCACGATGTTGACGTCGACCTGCTCGGCGACCCGCTGCACGCGCGGGATGTAGCGGCCCAGCCCCCACACCGTCGGGTCGACGATCGTGTCGATGCCCAGGCCCTTGAGCTCGGTGAGCTTGGCGACCGCGTCGGCCACCCGCTCGTCCTCGTCCCACCAGTCGGCGCCGTAGTTCTGCACGTGCTCGGTGGAGAGCACGAACACGTGCTCGTGCATGAGCGTGCGGCCCAGCTCGGCGGTGTCGACGGGGCCGCGGACGGTCTCGACGGTGGGCATCAGCGCGCCTCCTGCATCTCGGTCCACGGGGTCTGCTCCCGCAGCGTCGGCTTGAGCACCTTGCCGCCGGGGTTGCGCGGCAGCGGGTCGTCGCGCACGGCGACGAACTGGGGCACCTTGAAGTCCGCCAGCAGGGTGGCTGCGAACGCGCGGAGCTCGGCGGGCACGACCGTGGTGCCGGGCCGGGGGACGACGACGGCGCCCACCTTCTCGCCCATCACCGGGTCGGGGACGCCGAGCACCGCGACCTCGCCCACGGCCGGGTGCGCGGCCAGCGCGTTCTCGACCTCCACGCAGTACACGTTCTCGCCGCCGCGGTTGATCATGTCCTTCTTGCGGTCGACGACGTACACGCGGCCCTCGTCGTCGATCCGGGCCAGGTCGCCGCTGTGCAGCCAGCCGCCGGCGAAGGCCTCGGCGGTCTGCTCCGGCTTGCCCCAGTACCCGGCCACCACGTGCGGGCCCCGGATCAGCAGCTCACCGACACCGCTGGTCGGGTCGACGTCGTCCAGCCGGACGTCGACCACGGGTGCTGGGTAGCCGACCGAGTCGGCGTGCTCGGCGGCGTCCTCGTGCGGCAGGTACGTCGACACCGACGACGTCTCGCTCAGCCCGAACCCGTTGCCCACCCGCGCCGTCGGGAACGCCCGCTGGATCCGGTGCACCAGGTCCGGGGCGATCGGTGCGCCCCCGTAGGACAGCGAGCGCACCGAGGAGGTGTCGGTGCAGGCGAAGGCCGGGCTCTGCAGGGCCAGCCAGTAGATGGTCGGCACGGTGGTGAGCACCGAGATGCGTTCGGTCTCGACGGCGGTGAGGAACGCCCCGACCTCGAAGACCGGCATGACCACCGATGTGCCGGCGATCGCGGTGAGCACCAGCAGCTGGGAGTTGCAGCCGGTGACGTGGAACAGCGGCACCGAGATCAGCGTCGACAGGTGCTCGTCGCGGTCCAGCGACAGGCAGCGCAGGCAGGTCTCCACGTTGGACAGGAAGTTCTCGTGGGTGGTCATCGCACCCTTCGGGAACCCCGTCGTCCCGGACGTGTAGAAGATGCCGGCGACGTCGGTGTGCGCCTGGTCGATGACCGTCAGGGGCTCCCCGTCGGGCAGCGCGGCGTCGGGCTCGACGACGTACCGGGCGCCGGAGTCCCCGACCACGTAGTCGACCTCGGGCTGGGCGAACCGGGTGTTGACCGGCACGACGACGCCGCCGGCCAGCAGCGTGCCCCAGAAGGCGAGCACCCAGTCGAGGCCGTTGCCCTTGCGGATCGCCACCCGGTCACCGGGCTGGACCCCGGCCGCGCGCAGCCCACCGGCCACCCGGGCGGAGCGGTCCCACAGGTCGCGGTAGGACACCCGCTCGCCGCCCAGCTCGACGACCGCGGTGCGCTCGGGGTGCGCCTCGACCGCCTGCCGCAGCATGTGCAGCAGGTTCTGCGGCAGCCCGGTGTAGCGACGGATCCCGTCGGCGCCGACCTCGGTGCCGCTGGTGTCGAACGGGTTGCCCATGCGCGTGTCTCCCGACGACGACGGTGTCCCGGAGGTGCTCGGCCGGAGTCTGTCGGCTGCGCGGGGGGCTGTCCAGGGTCAGGCCGGGCACCCGCGCCCCCGACCGGGAAGGCACGGGGCGACCGCCGGGTTGTGCGGCTCGTGCCCACCGCTGACCAGCCCCTGCAGAAGCTCGGCTTCCTCACCATCGGCGTCTTCGACGGCGCCGACCCGCGCCCGGGGATGGAGGCGCTGCTGACCCAGATCCAGCTGGGGGAGGAGCTGGGCTTCGACTCCGCGTGGCTGCGGCACCGGCACCTGCAGTTCGGCGTCTCCTCACCCGTCGCCGTCATGGCCGCGGCGTCCCAGCGCACGAGCCGCATCGAGCTGGGGACGGCGGTGACCCCGCTCGGCTGGGAGAACCCGCTGCGGCTGGCCGAGGACCTCGCCACGGTCGACCTGCTCAGCGGCGGGCGGATCAACCCGGGCATCAGCGTCGGTCCACCCATGCGGTGGGACGACGTGAAGGGCGTGCTCTACCCCGACACCGCCGACGTCGAGGACTTCGGCTACGAGCGGGTCACCCGCTTCCTGCGCATGGTGGGCGGCGAGGCGGTGGCCACCGCGGGCACGCAGGGCATCGAGGTGTTCTCCGACCGCGTCCAGCCGCACAGCCCGGGGCTGCGCTCGCGGGTCTGGTACGGCGCGGGCAGCCTGCGCTCGGCCACCTGGGCCGCCGAGCAGGGCCTGAACCTGCTCACCTCCAGCGTCGTCACCGGCGCCGCGGGCACCGACTTCGCCGCCGTCCAGGGCGAGCAGATCACCGCCTACCTCGACCGCAACCCCGGCGGCCGGGTGTCCCAGGGCCTCGTCGTCGTCCCGACCGACAGCGCGACGCCCGCGCAGCGGGAGAAGTACGAGGCCTACGCCGCCGCCCGGCTGCCGCGCACCCGCGAGCCGCAGGGCCCGGGCAAGCTGCTCTTCGCCCCCGACCTCGTCGGCACGTCGGATCAGATCGCCGAGCAGCTGCACGCCCACGCCGGCTTCCGGCAGGTCACCGAGGTGGCGTTCGCGCTGCCGTTCAGCTTCGAGCACGAGGACTACGTGCAGATCCTCACCGACATGGCCACCCGGTTGGGCCCGGCGCTGGGCTGGACCCCGGGCGCAGGCACAGCGACGCCTTAACCTGGCCTTGAGCCCGGCGACCGGAGAGTGACCCGCATGCGAACCACACCTCTCCTCGCCACCGCCTGGGCCGGCGCCGCCACCGTCGCGGTCGGTCTCGGCTTCTTCGCCGTCGGGCTGCTCGACGCCGACCCGGTGCCGGCCTCGGCCGCCACCTCCGTCAGCCCGGCGGCGGTCACCCCGTCGTCGTCGCCGCCGGCATCGCCGGCCCCCGGCTCCACCGCCCCCGAGGTGTCGCCGGCGGCCCCGCTCACCGGGCAGCAGGTCACCGCTGGCGGCACCGTCTACGGCTCGTGCGTCGACGGCGTCCTCCAGCTCGGCAGCGCCCCGGCCGCGGGGTGGGAGGTCGACGACTCGTCCGGCGCGACCGCCGTCGAGCTGAAGGCCGGTGACCGGCGCATCCACGTCACCGCCACCTGCGGCCCGACCGGCCCCGTCTTCACCGTCGCCGAGGGCGGCGATGACTCCGGCGGCGGCGGCGACGACCGCCCGGCCGTCACCCCGGCCCCGTCCGCGCCGGCCGCCTCGCCGTCGCCGTCCGCCTCGCCGTCCCCGACCGCCGACGACCACGGCGGTTCCGGGGGGCACGGGTCCGACGACGACGGCGGCGACGACTCGGGCGGCCATGGCTCCGATGGCCACGGCTCCGACGACTGAGCGCCTGAGCACCCGGTGGCCTCCCTGCTCCTCGTCGAGGACGACGAACGCATCCGCGGCGCGGTGATCCGTGCCCTGCGCGACCGCGGGCACGTCGTGGAGTCCACCGGCACCGCGCTGGCCGGCCTGCAGCAGGTGCTCGACCGGCGACCGGACCTGGTGCTGCTCGACCTCGGCCTGCCCGACCTCGACGGGGTCGAGCTGCTGCGCATGCTGCGGGCGGTGTCGGCCGTGCCGGTCATCGTCACGACCGCCCGCGACGACGACGGCAGCATCGTGCGGGCCCTGGACGCCGGCGCCGACGACTACGTGGTCAAGCCCTTCCAGGCCGGTCAGCTCGACGCCCGCATCCGCGCCGTGCTGCGCCGGGCCGGCGGCCCCGACGGCGACGTCGCACCGATCGTCGTCGGCGACCTGGTGGTCGACGTCCGCACGCACCGGGTGACCCTGGCCGGGGCCGAGGTGCCGCTGAGCCCGAAGGAGTTCGAGCTGCTGGCCCACCTCGCCGCCCGGGCCGGCACGGTGGTGAGCAAGCGCGAGCTGCTCGCCGAGGTCTGGCAGCTGCCCTACGGCGGGTCGGACAAGACCGTCGACGTCCACCTCTCGTGGCTGCGCCGCAAGCTCGGCGAGAGCGCGGGGGAGCCGCGGCTGCTGCACACGGTGCGCGGGGTCGGCGTCCGGCTGGCCGGGCCGGCGTGAGGCGGCGGATCACCCTGCTGGTCGCGGCCACCACCTCGGTCGTGCTGCTGGCCTTCCTGCTCCCGGCCGCCGCCCTGGTGTCGCGGGTGGCCGAGGCCCGGGCCCTGGACGCCGCCCGCCAGCAGGTGCAGACCCTGCTGCCCGTCGTGGCGCTCGCCCCGGGGGCCGACGGCGTCCGCACGGCGGTCGACGCCGGGCTGGCCGCCGGCCGGCAGGTCGCCGTCGTCTGGCCCGACGGCACGGTCGTCGGCGACCCGGGCGCGGTGCTGCCGAGCGCCGTCCCGACCACCGCCACGACCGTCGACGTCGCCGGGGGCACCGTCGTGGCCCAACCGGTGGCCCGCGACGGCGGGACCGCGGTGGTCACGGTGCGGGTGCCCGACGAGGTCGCGCGGTCGGGGGTGCTGCGCACGTGGCTGGTGCTCGGCGGGCTGGGCCTCGTGCTGTTCACCCTCGCGCTGCTGGTCGCCGACCGGCTGGCCCGCACCCTCACCCGGCCGGTCTCCGAGCTGGCCGCCACCGCCGACCGGCTCGGGCACGGCGAGCTCACCGCCCGGGTCGAGCCCGCCGGGCCCGCCGACATCCGGGCGGTGGGGACGGCGGTGAACCGGCTGGCCGGGCGGATCGGCGAGCTGCTGGCCGCCGAGCGCGAGAACGCCGCCGACCTCGCCCACCGGCTCCGCACCCCGCTGACCGCGCTGCGCTTGGACGTCGACGCGCTGCCCACCGGGTCGGCCCGGGACCGGCTGGTCGACGACGTCGACGAGCTGTCCCGCACCGTCGACGCCGTCATCGCCGACGCCCGCCGCCCGGTGCGCGAGGGCCTGCAGGCCGAGAGCGACGCCGCCGCGGTGGTGGCCGACCGGGTGGGGTTCTGGGCCGTGCTGGCCGAGGACGAGGGCCGCGCCCTGGACGTCGACCTCGTGCCGGGACCCCTGCCGGTGCGGGTGCCCGCGGCCGACCTGGGTGCGGTGGTCGATGCGCTGCTGGGCAACGTCTTCGCGCACACCCCGGCCGGCACGCCGTTCGCCGTCGCCGTGCGCTCCCGGCCGGGCGGGGGCGCGGTGGTCACCGTGGCCGACCGGGGCCCCGGGACGGCGGCCACCGCCGCGGTACGGCGCGGGGTGTCGGGGCGGGGGTCCACCGGGCTCGGGCTGGACATCGCCCGCCGGGCCGCCGAGGCATCCGGCGGGTCGGCCACCGTGCACGGCGACGACGGGACGACGGTCGTGCTCGAGCTGGGTCCGCCGACCTGACCGGCGCGGTCCAGGATGGGGCCGTGCCACGCCTCAGCTCCGGGATCCTGCTGTACCGCCGCGACCCCGAGCTGCAGGTGCTGCTGGGCCACATGGGCGGGCCGTTCTGGGCGCGCAAGGACGAGCACGCCTGGTCGATCCCCAAGGGCGAGCACGACCAGGACGAGGACGCCGAGGCCGCCGCGCGCCGGGAGTTCGCCGAGGAGACCGGTCACCCCGCCCCCGCCGACCTGCTCCCGCTGGGCGTGGTGCGGGGGTCGAAGGTGCTCACGGTGTGGGCCGCGGAGGGCGACCTCGACCCGGACGCCGTCGTCAGCAACACCTTCGAGCTCGAGTGGCCGCCGCGCTCGGGGCGCGTGCAGGAGTTCCCCGAGATCGACCGCGCCGCCTGGCTCGACCTCGACACCGCCCGCACCAAGCTGGTGAAGGGTCAGCTGCCCTTCCTGGACCGGCTGGTCACGGCGCTGGCGTGACCCGGGGCGCGGCCGCTCGTTGATGTGAGCGACAGTCACAGTCACGACACCGGAGTCGCCTGATGCCCCGTCGCCTCGCCGTCGGCCTGCTCGCCGCCGGATCCCTCCTCCTGGGCGCCGCCCCGGCGTCGGCCGCCCCCGCGACGTCCGCCCCGACCGTGCCGGACCTGACACCGGCCACCGTCGTCCCGGCCCCCGCCACGGCCACCGACCCGTTCTACGACGCCCCGCCGGCCACCGGCGCGCCCGGCACCGTGCTGCGCACCCGGCCGGCCGCCGTCCCGCTCGCCGGGGTGCTGCCGTTCACCGCGCAGACGGTGCTCTACACCTCGACCTCGGCCACCGGTGCGCCGCAGGTCGTCTCCGGCACGGTGTTCACCCCGACGCTGTCCTCGCGGGCGGGCACGGTGCTCACGATCGCGCCGGGCACGCAGGGCCTCGGGCCGCAGTGCGCACCCAGCAAGCAGTTCGTGGCCGGCACCGAGTACGAGCTCGGCGCGGTCGCCGCCGGCCTGGCCCAGGGCTGGACGGTCGCGGTCACCGACTACGACGGCTACCTGAACGGCGGATCGCCGACCTACACCACCGGGCCGTCGATGGCGCACGCCGTCCTCGACCTCGCCCGGGCCGCGTCGGCGGTGCCCGGCGCGCGCAGCACCGACGCGTCCCCGGTCCTGCTGCAGGGCTACTCGCAGGGCGGGGGCGGCGCGGCCTGGGCCGCGTCGCTGGCGCCGTCCTACGCACCGGACGTGCGCGTCACCGGTGCGGCCGTCGGCGGTGTGCCCGCCGACCTGGGCGCGCTGGCGCAGACCCTCGACGGCGGCCCGGCCGCCTACTTCGGCCTGCTCGGCGTCATCGGCCTCGACGCCGCCTACCCCGACGCCGTCCGGCTCGAGGACCGGTTGAACGAGCGCGGCCGCGCGGTCGTCGCGCAGCTGCGCAGCGAGTGCGTCGGCGGACCGGGCACGCTGGCCGCGGCGTTCACCTCGGTCGCGGACTACACGGCCGACGGCAGCACGCTCGACGAACTGCTCGCCGAGCCCGCGATCGCCGCGGTCGTCGCCGAGAACGACCTCGCCGCGCGGCCGGTGCCCACGGTGCCGATCTACCAGTCGCACGCGGTCGCCGACGAGATCGTGGCCCTGGGCCAGGCGCAGGACCTGCACGCCGTCTGGTGCTCGGCCGGGGCGACGACGCGCCTGGACCTGCTGCCCGCCGAGCACGTCACCGGTCTGCCGCAGAGCCTGCCGCTCTTCGCCGCCTGGCTGGGAGCGGTCTCCCGCGGCCTGCCGGTGATCCCCGCCTGCTGAACCCGACCCCGTGTCGACATGACGACACAGCGTCATGTCGACACGGGGCGATCCACCCCGGTGGGTGGATCCGGTCCGGCCAGGGGTGGTCGAACCGGTGAACCGGACCCCTCCGTCACAGCTCGTCCCCAACCATCGCCGAATCCGTTCCGGAATTGATCCGGACGGTTCGAACCGGGGGCAGCGGGCTCCCGGACGGGGTCGAAGGGGTTCACCGTGCATCGTCGTTCCTGGTCACGCGCCGGCGTGGCCGCACTGGTCGGGGGAGTGGCCCTCCTCGGCCTCGCCCCACCCGCGTTCGCCGCCCCCGGCGACGCCGCCGCCACCGCGCTCAGCATCGACCTGGGCGTGGGGGCCGGCACCATCCCGGGCCTGGCCCTGAGCGCCGACGTCGACCTGGGCTTCGTCGACGCCCCACCGAGCGACTCGGCCACCGGCCTCGGCGTCGCAGCCGCCCTCGGCGGTGCCACCGGGGTCGGCGCGTCCAGCGGCACGGCCTCGACGACGGCGACCTCCAACGCCGTGGGCAGCGCGGCGACCTCGACCGTGCAGGGCCTCGACCTGAGCGTCCTCGGGGCGCGGATCTCGGCCACCACCCTGTCGGGCACCACCAGCTGCCCGGTGGGCAGCGCCCCCGTCGCCGACACCGAGGTGGTCGGCCTGCAGGTGTTCGGCCAGGGCGTCGGCGCCGCCGGCACCGCGACCGTCAGCACCGGCGTCCAGATCACGCCGCTGCTGTCGGGCACGCTGACCGCCTCCGTGGTCACCGGCGCCGAGGGCGTCGTCGGGAGCACCGCCACCGCGACGGCGCTCCGCATCCAGCTGTCGCTGACGGCCACCGTCGCCGCGATCCCCGTGACGATCCAGCTCGGCGACGTCGTCGCCGGCCAGGCCACCTGCACCACCCCGACCGCCGTCGCCCCGACCGCCACCGGGCTCACCCCCGGCTCGGGCCCGGCCGCCGGCGGCACCCAGGTCACCGTCACCGGATCCGGATTCGTCGCCGGGGCCACCACGGTGACCATCGGCGGGACGGTCGTCCCGGCCGCCGCCGTCACGGTGAACTCCCCGACCTCGCTGACGTTCACCACCCCGGCGGGCGCGGTGGGCGCCACCACCGTCACCGTCGGCACCGCGGCCGGTACGTCGGGTCCGCTGCCCTTCCAGTACCTGGCCGCGCCGACCGCCACGGGCCTCAGCCCCACCTCCGGTCCGGTCGCTGGCGGCACCGCGGTCACCGTCCTCGGCACCGGCTTCGTGGCCGGGTCCACCTCGGTGACCATCGGGGGGGTGGTCGTCCCGGCCACCGCCGTCACGGTCAACTCCCCGACGTCGCTGACCTTCAGCACCCCGGCCAACCCCGCGGGCCCGGCCAGCGTCACCGTGACCGCCCCCGGCGGCACCTCGGCGCCGCTCACCTTCCAGTACATCCCGCCCGTGCCCACCGCCACCGGCCTGACCCCCACGGCCGGTCCGACCGCCGGCGGCACGACGGTGACCCTCACCGGTTCCGGCTTCGTCGCCGGTGCCACGTCGGTGACCATCGGTGCGGTCGTCGTCCCGGCGGCGGGGGTCACGGTGACCTCGCCGACGACGCTGACCTTCGCCACTCCGCCGGCCGCGGCCGGCACCGTCGACGTCACGGCCACCACGGCCGGGGGGACGACGGCCCCGCAGCAGTTCACCTACGTTCCGGCCCCGGTCTCGGCCTCCCTCACCCCGACCTCCGGTCCGACCGGCGGCGGCACGACGGTGACGCTGACCGGGTCCGGCTTCGTCGCCGGTGCCACGTCGGTGACCATCGGTGCGGTCGTCGTCCCGGCGGCGGGGGTCACGGTGACCTCGCCGACGACGCTGACCTTCGCCACCCCGCCGGCCGCGGCCGGGACCGTCGACGTCACGGCCGCCACGGCGGGGGGGACGACGGCGCCGCTGCAGTACACCTACGTGCCCGCCCCGGTCGCGACGTCGTTGGACCCCACCGCCGGTCCGACCGCCGGCGGGACGCCGGTGACGGTGACCGGTGACGGGTTCGTCCCCGGCACCACGGTGACCGTGGACGGCACCGCCGTCCCGGCAGCCGACGTCGTGGTCGTCTCGGCGACGGAGCTGACCTTCGTGACCCCGCCGGGTGCGGCCGGTGTCGCGGACGTCGTCGTGTCCACCCCCGGTGGCGTCACCCCGGCGCTGCCGTTCGAGTACGTGGCCGCCCCGGCTGCCACCTCGCTGACCCCGACCGACGGCCCCACCGCGGGCGGGACGACGGTGACGGTGACCGGTACCGGCTTCGTCGCCGGCGTCACGACCGTGACCGTCGACGGGGCTCCGGCCACCGCGGTGACGGTGACGTCCCCGACCTCGCTGACGTTCGCGACGCCTCCGGGCGTCGCGGGTCCGGCCGACGTCGTGGTGACCACGGCGGGTGGGGCGACCGCCCCGCTGGTGTTCACCTACGTAGCGGCTCCGGTCGCTGCGTTGCTGACCCCGTCGTCGGGTCCCACGGCTGGTGGGACGTCGGTGTCGGTGACCGGTGACGCGTTCGTCGACGGCGGCACCGCGGTGACCGTCGGCGGCGTGCCCGCGACCGGGGTGTCGGTGACCTCGCCGACCACGCTGACCTTCGTGACGCCCCCGGGTGCCGCTGGTCCGGTGGACGTCGTGGTGACCACGGCCGGCGGCGCCACCGCTCCGCTGCCGTACACCTACGTGGCGGCTCCGGTGGCGACGTCGCTGACGCCGACCGAGGGCCCGACCGCCGGTGGGACGTCGGTGACGGTGACCGGTGACGGGTTCGTCGACGGGGCCACCGCGGTGACCGTCGGCGGTGTCCTGGTGCCGGTCGCCGACGTGACCGTGGTGTCCCCGACCGAGCTGGTCATCGTGACGCCTCCGGGTGTCGCGGGTGCGGCCGATGTCGTGGTGACGACGGCGGGTGGGTCGACCGCTCCGTTGGTGTTCACCTACGTGGCGGCTCCGGTGACGACGTCGCTGACGCCCACCGAGGGGCCGACCGCCGGTGGGACGACAGTGGCGGTGGTCGGTGACGGGTTCGTCGACGGCGGCACCTCGGTGACCGTCGACGGTGTGCCGGCGACCACGGTGACGGTGGTCTCCCCGACGGAGCTGACGTTCGTGACGCCTCCGGGTGTCGCGGGTCCGGCCGATGTCGTGGTGACCACGGCCGGTGGGGCCTCCGCTCCGCTGGTGTTCACCTACGTCGCTGCGCCGGCTGCCGCGTCGTCGACGCCGACCGAGGGGCCCGCCGCGGGTGGGACGACCGTGACGGTGGTCGGTGACGGCTTCGTCGACGGTGCCACCGCGGTGACCGTCGACGGGGTGCCGGCGACGGCGGTCACGGTGACGTCCCCGACGGAGCTCACGTTCGTGACGCCTCCCGGGGTTGCGGGTCCCGCGGACGTCGTGGTGACCACGGCCGGCGGGGCCACGGCTCCGCTGCCCTTCACCTACGTGGCCGCCCCGGTGGTCTCGTCGCTGACCCCCAGCGCGGGGCCGACGGCGGGCGGGACGGTGGTCACGGTGACCGGTGACGGCTTCGTCCCCGGTGCCACCACGGTGACCGTCGACGGGGTCCCGGCGACCGCCGTCACGGTGACCTCGCCGACGTCGCTGACGTTCACCACGCCTCCGGGCGCGGCGGGCGCCGCGGACGTCGTGGTGGGCACGGTCGGCGGGACCTCGTCCCCGCTGCCGTTCGAGTACGTCGCCGCGCCGGTCGCCGCGTCGCTGACCCCCACCTCGGGGCCGACGACCGGTGGCACGACGGTGACGGTGACGGGCACGGGCTTCGTGCCCGGCGCCACGACGGTGACCGTCGACGGGACGCCCGTCCCGGCCGCGGACACCGCCGTGGTGTCGCCGACGACGTTGACCATCACCACGCCCCCGGGCGCGGCGGGGGTCGTGGACGTCGTCGTCACCACCCCGGGCGGCAGCACGGCGCCGCTGGCGTACGAGTACACGCCGGTGGTGCCCACCGCGGCCGGCCTGAGCCCCGCGTCGGGCCCGACCACGGGTGGCACGACGGTCACCCTGACCGGCTCGGGTTTCCTGCCCGGGGCGACGACGGTGGCCATCGGCGGTGCGACCGTGCCGGCCACGGTCACCTCGCCGACGACCCTGACGTTCACCACCCCGCCGCAGGCCGCGGGCACCGTCGACGTCACCGCCTCCACGGCGGCCGGGACGACGGCGCCGCTGTCCTACACCTACCTGGCGGCCCCGGTCGCCGGGTCGTTGTCCCCGGCGGCGGGCCCGAGCACGGGTGGCACCACGGTGACCGTGACCGGTACCGGGTTCGTGCCCGGCGCCACCACGGTGACCATCGGTGGGGTCCTCGTCCCGGCCGGCCAGGTGACCGTCACCGGACCGACCACGCTGACGTTCACGACCCCGCCGCACGTCGCGGGCGTCGTCGACGTCGTCGTGGCCACCCCGGGCGGCGCCAGCACCGCGCTGCCGTTCCTGTACGAGGCGGTGGCGCCGGTCGTGACCGGTATCAGCCCGGCCACCGGGCCCGCCGGCGGCGGCACCACGGTGACCGTCGTCGGCACCGGGTTCGTGCCGGGCGGCACCACGGTGACCATCGGGGGGGTCGTGCTCCCCGCCGACCAGGTCACGGTCACCAGCCCGACCACGCTGACCTTCGTGACCCCGCCCGGGGCCGCGGGCGCGGTCGGCGTCTCGGTCACCACGCTGGGCGGTCGCAGCACCGAGTTGCCCTTCCGGTACGCCGACGGACCGGCGTCCGGCGGGGTCGGCGGGTCCAGCGGCCCGGGCTCCGGGTCCACCGGCTCCGCGACCTCCGGCACCGGGTACGCCGGCACCGGGTCGTACGGCACCGGGGCCTCCGGCACCTGGCGCTCCGGCTCGTACGGGCCGTCGGGTCTGGCCTACACGGGGGCCGACCTGGCGCTCCCGGTGCTGGGTGGCGGGCTCGCCCTGCTGGTCGGGACGGCCCTGCTGCTGGGTGGACGGCGCCGTTCGGACGGGTGACCCCGACCTGACCGACCGGTGACGGCCTCGGCCCCCACGTGCATGCGCGTGGGGGCCGTGGCCGTGCCCGGGCACCGATGAGTCGGGAGCGCCGTGGTGGTCTGCACGGCATGGACCCCGCTCCCGTCCTCGACCTGGTCGACCGGCACGTCGCCGAGGGCCGGTACCCCGGCGCCGTCGTCGCCCTCCGGCACGCCGGGACGACGACCGTGCACCCCACCGGCACCCTCGCAGTCGACGGCACCGCACCGGTCACCGCCGACACCCCCTTCCGGATCGCGTCGCTGAGCAAACCCTTCGGCGGCGTGCTGGCGCTGTCGCTGGTCGCCGACGGCCAGCTCGACCTCGACGCCGACGTCGCCCGCTGGCTGCCCGAGCTCGCCCACCCGCAGGTGCTGCGCCACCCGGACGCCGCGCTGGACGACACCGTCCCCGCGCCGCGACCGGTCACCGTGCGGGACCTGCTGCACATGACCGCCGGCACGGGCCTGCGGATGGACGACTCACCCCTGGCGCACGCGATGTGGCAGCGGGGCGTGAGCCCCGGCCCGTTCCCGCCCGTGCTCGACCCGGACACCTGGACGGCGGGGCTCGCCGTCCTACCGCTCGCGGACCAGCCCGGGGCCGGCTGGCGCTACCACACGGGCAGCGACCTGCTGGGCGTCCTGCTGACCCGGGTGACCGACCGCGCCCTGCCCGAGCTGCTCGCCGAGCGGGTCACCGGTCCGCTCGGGCTGACCGGTACCGGCTTCTGGACGGACCAGCCGCTCCCGGTGCTGTACGCCCCGGGGGACGACGGCCTCGAGGTGCTCGACCCGGCCGACGGCGTGTGGTCCCGCCCACCGGTGTTCCCCTCGCTCGGCGGCGGGCTGGTCGCCACGGCAGCCGACGTCTGCGCGTTCCTGGGCGCGGTCGCCGACGACGCCCTCCCCGGCGGGGTGCGCCGTGCCGACGTGCTGCGCGACGGTCTCACCGACGGCCAGCGCCGCGCCGCGCAGGCCTTCCTCGGCCCGGGTCGCACCTGGGCCGCGGGCAACCTGGAGCTGACGCTGGAGGTCACCGACCCCTGGACGACGCCGGGCCGCTTCGGCTGGACCGGCGGCACGGGCACGACCGCCTACGCGGACCCGGCCCTGGACCTGGTGGCCGTCCTGCTCACCCAGCGGCTGATGACCGGGCCGCACGACGGCCCCGAGGACTTCTGGCAGGCCGCACACGACGCCGTCGCCTAGCCCGGCCGCCGAGTCCGCACGAGCGAGCGGCCGCGACGCGGGCCGCGGCCGTCGGCCACGGGACGGGTGGACGGGTCAGGGCCGGCCGGCGTGCGGAACGGTCACCTCGGTGGTCAGCAGCACGGCCTCGCGGACCGGACGGCGGTTGTGCTCCAGGAAGTCCGGGGCGCAGCACAGCAGCAGGGTGCGGCCGTCGTCCCCGCCCAGCGCACAGGCGTAGACCCCGAGCCCGTCGGGGGCGCGCACCTCCTCGACCACCGCGCCGCCCGGGGCCACCCGCACGGCCCGCCCGCCCACGGCGTCGGCCACCCACACGTGGCCCTCGGCGTCACCGGTGCAGCCGTCGGGGGCGACCACCAGCTGGCCGAGCAGCTCGTCGAGGGTGCCGCCGGTGGGCACCGGCCCGAACTCGGCCCACACCCGCCGGTTCGACAATGACCCGTCAACGGCGAGGCCGAAGGCGGTGTACCGGTTGCCGAAGGTCTCACCGACCAGCAGCGTGCTGCCGTCGTCGGTGATGACCATGCCGTTGGGGAACAGCAGGTCCTCGGCGACCACGGTGATCGAGCCGTCGGGGTCGACCCGCTTGAGCGACGCCGGACCGGGCGTGCCGCCGCCCATGAGGTCGAAGCCGAAGTCGCCGACGAACACGTGCCCGGCTGCGTCCACGACGAGGTCGTTGAGCAGCCCGCCGCAGTACGGGGCGAGGGCGGCGTAGGTGGCCAGCTCGCTGCCGTCCCAGCGCAGCAGCCGCTGGTCGGTCATCGACACCACGACCAGCGACCCGTCGGGCAGCCGGCCCGACCCCGACGGCTGGGTGGGCACCTCGAGCACGACGGTCTCCTCGCCGGACGTGCTCACCTGGCTGACCGTGCCGCGGTAGAAGTCCGACACCCACCAGTGGCCCTGGTGCCAGCGCGGCCCCTCGAAGAACGAACCACCGGTCAGCAGCGTCGCGAGCGTCATGCCCGGACCCTAGGTGTGACCCACGACATCCCGCGGTGGCAGGGTGCGGGGCATGCGAGCGAGCGAGACCTGGGACGACGACCTGGCGGCGGCGATGGGCGCGAGCGCCTTCACCGCCCGCGGCGCGGTCGACATGACCGACCCCGCCTTCATCGCCGCCGCACGGGCGCGCGGCCCCGTGCCGGAGTCGGTCGAGGGCGTGGAGATCAGCGAGACCACGGTGCCGGCGTCCGACGGGCACGGGGTGACCGTGCGGGTCTACCGACCGACGTCGCCGGCCCCGCAGCGCCCGGCCTACGTGCTGTTCCACGGCGGGGGATGGTCGTTCGGGTCGCTGGAGACCGAGCACCCGCGCTGCCTGGAGCTCACCCGGCGGTGCGGTGCCGTGGGGGTCAGCGTCGACTTCCGCATGGCGCCCGACGTCCCGGCCGAGACGATCCTCGACGACTGCTGGTCGGCGTTGCGCTGGACCGCCGCCCGCGAGGACGTCGACCCCGCTCGCGTGGTGGTCACCGGCAGCAGTGCCGGGGGAGCGCTGGCGCTGTCGATGGCGCAGCTGGGCCGCGACCGGGGCGACGTCGTCCCGGCGCTGGCCCTGGCGCTCTACCCGAACACCGACGACCGCGAGCACCCCTCGCGGGTCGCGCCGGCGTTCCCGGTGATCACCGGCGAGCAGGTGGCCCAGGTGGTGCGCAACGTGCGCCAGGGGCGCGCCGACGTCCCGGCCCACGTCTTCCCCAACCGGACGGCGGACCTCACCGGCCTCTGCCCGACGTTCCTGGTGGTCGCCGGCAACGACCCGCTGCGCGACGAGGCCCTGGAGCACGCCCGTCGGCTGGTCGACGCCGACGTCCCGGTCGAGCTGCACCTGCTGCCCGGCGTCCCGCACGCCTTCGACGGCATCGCGCCGCAGGCGCAGGTCACCCGCACCGCCTACGACCTGATGTGCGCCGCGTTCGACCGGGCGGTCCGCTGAAGAGGTTGCCGTGTGCACCTGGCCCGCACGGGGCATCCCGTGCGTCCATCACCGTCACGACCTCAGGAGGCACCCCGTGGGGATGCTCAGTGGACTGCTCAAGGGGGCCGCGGCGCAGAAGCTCATCGCCGCGGCCCGCAAGCCGGAGAACCAGGCGAAGGTCAAGCGGATGATCGCCGACGCCCGCGCGAAGCGGGGCCGCAAGCACTGATCCGCTCGTCGCCGACGGCCGCCGCTCCCCCTGGGGACGGCGGCCGTCGTCGTGCGGGGGCCGGTCAGCTGAAGCGTTCGCGCAGCCGCCGCAGGGTGGCGTCGATGCCCTGCTGGGCCTTGGCCGGGAAGCCCAGCGCCCGCACCGGCAGGAAGGTGATCGTGTTGTAGCGGCTGGCGTCCCACGTCTCGGTGACCCGGGTGCCGCCCTCGACCGGTTCGAGCTCGTAGCGCCAGCGGTGCGGTGCGAAGTGCTTCCAGGCGATGCGCCGGTCGGGCTCGAACTCCACCACCGTGTTGGCGGTGCGGTAAGCAGCGCCCATCTTCATGCCCATCGAGAACCGCGACCCCAGCTCGAGCCGGTCGGGGGCCTCGACCACCTGCTGCACGGTGCCCGAGCCGTCGATCTCGGCGTGCCGCCGGGGGTCGACGAGCAGGGCGAACACCTCGGACGGGGGCGCGGGGACGACGACGGAACCGGAGGCGGTGCGGGCGACCATGCGCACCACGCTAGGGGTGGGGGACGATGTCGGCATGACCATCACGCCCCGCGAGCTCGAGGACGAGGTCACCCTGCAGGTGGCCGCCAACCGCATCGACTTCCTCTCCCGGCGCGACGCCGGCGTGGTCGAGGCGACCGCCCCGGCCGACGCCGACGACTTCCTGGCCGACCTGCGCAACACCGGCACGCGGCTCGACCGGCACGAGGCGCTGGAGCTGTTGGCCCTGGGCGAGGTGGTCTACCGCAAGGCCCACGACAGCCGGCACCTGGGCATGCACGCCGCGCTGCGCGAGGGCGCCAGCTGGTCCGACATCGCCACCGCCCTGGACGGCGACGCCGGGCTGGCCTGGGACGCCCACCACCAGTGGATCGAGGACCAGTCCCGGCTGCACCGCACCGACCCCGCCCAGGGTCTGGACGCCGGGGCCGCCGCCACCGCCCGCGACCTGTCGGGTCCGCGCCCGTAGGGAATGCGCGGCGGGGGTGGTGCGCTGGCCTCCATGAAGCACCCCACTGGAGAGGCCGTACCCATGTCGTTCCCGCTCGCCGTCCTGGACCTCGCCCCCGTCTCCCCCGGGGAGTCGGTCGGCCAGTCGATCGCGCACAGCGTCGCCCTGGCGCAGGCCGCTGAGCAGCACGGCTACACCCGGGTCTGGTACGCCGAGCACCACAACATGGCCTCGATCGCGTCGTCGGCCACCAGCGTGCTGATCAGCCACGTCGGGGCGCACACCTCGACCATCCGGCTGGGCTCGGGCGGGGTCATGCTGCCCAACCACTCGCCGCTGGTCATCGCCGAGCAGTTCGGCACCCTCGACGCGATGTACCCCGGCCGCATCGACCTGGGCCTGGGCCGGGCGCCGGGCTCGGACCAGAACACGATGTACGCGATGCGCACCGACCCGCGCTCCAGCGACCGGTTCCCGCAGGACGTGCTGGAACTGCAGGCCTACCTGGCCGGTGAGACCCGGGTGCCCGGCGTCGACGCGATCCCGGGCAAGGGCTCGAACGTGCCGCTCTACATCCTGGGTTCCTCGACCTTCGGCGCCCAGCTCGCGGCGGCGCTCGGGCTGCCCTACGGGCATGCCTCGCACTTCGCCCCGCAGGCGCTGCAGGCCGCCGTCGAGCTGTACCGCCGCGACTTCCAGCCCTCGGCGCAGCTGGCCGCACCGCACGTCATCGCCGGGGTCAACGTCCTGGCCGCCGACACCGAGGACGACGCCCGGGCCCAGTTCGAGGCCATGCGGCGCGACCGCGCGACCCGGCTCTTCGGGCGGGGCAAGGACTTCAGCGAGGAGGAGACCGACCTGCTCATGGAGTCCGGCGCCGGGCGCCAGATCGACTCGATGCTCACGCACTCGGCCGTCGGCACCCCCGCGCAGGTGCGCGAGCAGCTGGTCGACTTCCGCCGCTTCGCCGACGCCGACGAGCTGATCGTCGGTCACGCCTCGCCGACGGTCGAGCAGCGGCTGCGCTCGGTGCAGCTGCTGGCCGAGGCGATGGAGACCGTCAGCGCCTGAGGGTCACCAGTGCGCCAGCTCGGCGCAGGTGGGGCACAGGGCGCCCACGGCGCCGGGCTCGGGCGGCCACGGCAGCTCGTCGTCGTGGGTGACCCAGGCGCCGCACAGCGAGTTGCGGCGGCCACCGGCCGCGCTGCCGATGGTGGCGTGCGCGGGCCCGATGAGGGTCGGCCGGGCGCCGGCGCCGACCAGCGACCCGACCATCACCTCGGCCCGCGCGGTGCGGTAGACGAACCCCATGCGCCCCAGCGTGCCGCCGGGCAGCGGACGGGCGGGGGAGGCGCTGCGTGTCCGGGACCCCGGCCCACCCCCGGCGCCCCATCGGTCCCACCCGTCACACCAACGGGTGATGCAGAACACCGCTAGCTCCATGCTTGCTCTGGCTAGCAGTGGGCATGCATCGGTGGACCGCGAATCGAGAGAAGCCAAGGAGTCGTCATGGCCGACACCGCCACGCTCACCGCCCAGCTGCGCGCCCTGCTCCTGCTCACGCAGACCGAGGAGCAGATCGCCCGCACCCGCACCACCCAGGCCCGCACCGAGGCCGTGCGCCGCGAGCTGCAGCAGAACGCCGACAACGCCGCCGACCGGGCCGCCGCGATCACCCGCACCCTGCGCGACCTGGGCGGCGTCCCCGACGTCGTGACCCCGGCGCTGGGCCGGCTCGGCGCCGTGCTGAAGGCCACCGTCGAGCAGGCCGGCCCGCTGGACGAGGCACTGCTGGGCGACCTGTCGCTCGAGCACCAGCTGCTCGACCGCGCCACCTACCTCAAGGTGCTGGCCCAGACCGCGAAGCAGCCCCGGGTGGTCGCCCTGGCCGAGCGGCTCGTCACCGCGCACACCGCCACCGTCGAGTGGCTCACCGTCGTCCTGGCCGAGACCGCGCTCGGTGGCCCCGCCGCCCTGCGGCCCACCCCCGTGCAGCGCGTCACCGGCGGCGCCGCCCGCCTGGCCTCGCTGCCGGCCCGCTCCGTCGCCGACGCGGTGAACAAGGTCGTCGACACCACCAACCAGGTGTCCGAGGCCGCCGCCGCGAAGCTCACCGCCGCCACCGCCCGGGCCACCGTGTTCGCCGGCGCCGTGCGCGAGTCGCTGGCCGACGGCCGCAACGCATCCCTGGAGGAGGGTGAGCGACAGGCCCGCAGGGCCAGCGAGCGCGAGGTCGCGGAGGTCATCCACGACACCCGCACCGAGCTGGGTGCCCTGCGCGCCGACGAGCTGCCCATCACCGGCTACGGCGAGCTGACCGGCCCCGACGCCGTCAAGGCCGTCAAGGAGCTCCGCAGCGCCGCCGACATCGAGGCCGTCATCCGCTTCGAGGAGGAGAACAAGAACCGCTCCTCCGTCGTGGGCGCCGCCCAGACCCAGCTGGCAGCCCTGGCCAAGGAGGCCGTCGGCGTCAGCTGACCCCGTCCACCGAGGCCCGCACCCCCCCCGCGGTGCGGGCCTCAGTGCTGCCGGGGCTCCGGCTCGTGCGGCGCGACCGCGTCGGCCTCGTGCACCGAGGACACCCACACCGGTTCCGGGTGGGTCTCGGCGCCGGCCGCGAGGTCCTCGGCGGTGCGCAGCTTGGCGACCTTGAACACCAGCACGCCGAACCCGACCTTGGCGACGACGTCGGCCGCGGAGTAGGCCACCTGCATGCCGACGAACCACGACGGCGTGACGTCGACGAACACCGGCACCGCGTAGACCAGCGGGTACACCCCGAACGTGGACAACAGCACGACCGCGGCGTTGCGCAGGCTGGCGAACGACTCCGCGGACATCGAGCCGCGCGACCCGCGGACGGCACCGACCAGGGCGACGTACAGGTAGCCGAAGAACGCCGTGGAGACCAGCCCCCACCCGACGAGCGCGCCGGTGGACCGGCCCTCGGCCACGACCTGCGACCCCACGAAGCCGGTGACGACCATGAGGAAGGCGGCCGCCATCGTGCTCGCGCGGACCCGGCGCGCGCGGGCCCCGGCCAGGGCGCACACGGCCAGCAACTCGACGGTCAGCAACGGCACGGTCACCGACCAGTCGACGTACCGGGTGAACAGCGACGAGCGGGCCGGCTCCCCGGGTTCGTACACCCCGTCGACCAGGGTGAACCCCGTGTCGACGGCGTGGTGGACCAGCGCGTAGGACACCGTCGCGACGGCACCGATGCACAGGGCGGCGACCACCGCCGGCCGGTACCGGACACCGACCTCCGACGCCGACCGCCACGAGTGCAGCGTGTGGGCGAGCAGTGCGAACGCGGCAGCCAGCACCGCGAAGACGACGACGTCGTGCTGGCCGGGCGTCAGCGTCTGCAGCTCAGGGGTCGGGGTGTCGTACAGCACGGGGCCTCCCGGGTCGGGAACGGGCGCCCGGTCTCGACGCCCGGACCCGCTACCCGCACACGTCGCGGGTCGAACCGGGCCCGCACCCTGCACGGGTGCGGGCCCGGGTCCTCAGTTGCCCTTGACGTTCACGACCTGGCGCAGCACGTGCCGCACCTCGACGAGGTCGGCCGCGTCGGCCATCACCTGGTCGATCGGCTTGTAGGCGTCGGGGTGCTCGTCGAGGAACGCGTCGGACTCGCCCCACGCCACGCCGGCCATCCGTGCGTCGAGGTCGGCCCGGTCGAACAGCTTGCGCGCCGCCGTCCGGCTGTGGCTGCGCCCGGCCCCGTGCGGGGCCGAGTGCAACGACCGGACGTCGCCCTTGCCCACCACGACGTAGGACGCCGCACCCATCGAGCCCGGGATCAGCCCGGGCTCGCCGGCCCGTGCCGAGATCGCGCCCTTGCGGGACAGCCACACCTCGCGCCCGAAGTGCCGCTCGCGCGCGGTGTAGTTGTGGTGGCACCGGATGGCCTCCTGCGCCTGCACCTCGACCCCGAGGAACCGGCCGAGCTGGTCGAGCACCCGGTCCATCATCTCCTCGCGGTTGAGGAAGGCGAACCGCTGCGCCCACAGCAGCGCCTCGAGGTAGGCGTCGAACTCGGGCTCGCCCTCCACGAGGTAGGCGAGGTCCCGGTCGGGCAGCTCGACGAACCGCCGGCGGCACTGCTCGCGGGCCACCGCGATGTGCTTCTGGGCGAGCTTGTTGCCCACGCCGCGCGAGCCCGAGTGCAGGAACGCCCACACCCGGTCGGACTCGTCGAGGCTCACCTCGATGAAGTGGTTGCCCGAGCCGAGGGTGCCCAGCTGCTGCGGCCAGTGCTTCGCGACCGCGTCGGCCTGGTCGATGCCCGGCATCGTGCGCAGCTCTGCGATGCGCGGCTCGGCGGAGGCACGGATCTTCTGGTTCCGGCCACCGGCCGACAGCGGGACCGAGCGGCTGATCTGCGCGTGCAGCGGTGACAGGTCGCGGCCGTCGAGGTCCGCGGCCGTGAACTGCGTGCGGACGGCGGCCATGCCGCAGCCGATGTCGACCCCGACCGCGGCCGGGATGATCGCGCCGTCGGTCGGGATCACCGAGCCGACCGTCGCGCCGAGGCCGAGGTGGGCGTCGGGCATGAGGGCCACGTGCGGGAAGACGAACGGCATGGTGGCCGTGCGCTGTGCCTGCTCGCGGGTGGAGTCCTCGAGGAGGGACGCCCAGCTGAGCAGGCGTCCGTCGATGGTGTGCATGGTCCTTCCCTGGTCGATGGGGTGGAGTGGTCGGCGCCGACCGGGGGTGGAGTCAACCCGCTGCTCACGCTGCGCGCCTCCGGTTTTCCCTCCGTCACCCGCGTGGCTGGACTCCGTCACCCGAGGGGGTCGGTTCGGCTTCAGGAACCGGCGTGTCGGCCGACAACGCAGAGGTGAGCTGGGGAACACGACGCGCGCCGACACGGCTGGTGTCCGCGCTGGCCGAGGGCGAGTCCGTGGTGGCGGTGACCGAGTGCGTCCCGCTGACGGACTCCCTCGACGTGCCGGTCGGTGACGACGCGCGCACCGCGGTGCTCACCGACCGGGCGCTCTACTGCTGCACGGTCGGCGGTGACGTCGTCCCCCTGCCGTTCTCGCGCATGCGGGAGCTGAACCGGCGCGGGTTCGCGCTGCTGTTCTTCCGCTTCGACGATGCGCACGCCACGTGGGAGCTGCGCGACCAGCGGTTCGCCGCGAAGGCCGAGCGGCGCTTCGCCCAGCACGGTCTGGCCGCGCACAAGGCGTGGGTGGGCACCGGGCGCGAGCCGGGTCGTGAGCCCGCCGGCTTCCGGCACCAGGCCCACCTCGACCTGCTCAACCGGCTCGCCGGCGGGGCGGAGTTCGCCGACGCGGTGGCCGACCAGCGCGTCCTGGTCGACCAGCTGGTGTGGACCGAGACCGGCGACCGCGCCTCCTGCCGTGCCGCGCTGCGGCGCCTGGGCACGGTGCACCGACAGCTGCACGCCGACCTGACGGTCATCGCCGAGGCCGCCCCGAGCCTGGCCATGGCCCAGCACGCCCTCGTGCTCGTCGACCAGCCCTCGCCCTGGCAGGGCGAGGTGGCCGAGCCGGTCGACGACGGCCCGACCGCCGCCGAGCTCGCCGGCCTGACGCCGGACGCCCCGCCCGTGTGGGTGGACGCCCGGCGCGAGAAGGTCAGCTGACCTCGCTCAGCTGACCTCGACGCCCTTCCAGAAGGCGACCCGGTCGGTGATCTCCTTCGCGGCCTCCTTGGGCTCGCGGTAGGTCCACGCGGCGTCGGTGTTGGTCTGCCCGCCGGCCTCGATCGAGAAGTAGCTGGCGTCGCCCTTCCACGGGCAGTGGCTGGTGGTCTCGGTGGGGGACAGGACGCCCTCGCGCACCGAGCTGAGCGGGAAGTAGGCGTTGCCCTCGACGGTGACGATGTCGTCGGACTCGGCGATGACGGTGCCGTTCCAGGTAGCGGTGGTCATGCCCACGATTCTCCGCGCCTCCGGCCGCTCCCGCAGCCGGCTCAGCGGGCGACGGCCTGGCCGGCGCCGAACCACGAGTGCGGCGCCCGGGTCTCGACCACCCGCTTGCCCAGCGGGAACAGGCCGACGAGCGCGAGCTTGAACGAGGCGACGCCGAACGGGATGCCGATGATCGTCAGGCAGAAGGCGATGCCCGAGACGATGTGCAGCAGCGCCAGCCACCAGCCGGCGACGACGAACCACACCAGGTTGCCCAGCGCCGAGGCGAGGCCGGCGTGCGGGTCGGCCACCGTCGTGCGCCCGAACGGCAGGACGACGAAGAACGCCAACCGGAACGCCGCGATCCCGAACGGGATGCCGACGATCGTCACGCAGGCGATCAGCCCGGCGATGAGGTAGGCCAGTGCCAGGACCCAGCCCTGGAACACGAGCCAGACGAGGTTGAGCAGCAGTCGCAGTCCGTCCACGTGCAGATCACGAGCCGCACCGCGGGACCGTTCCCGCCGACGAGTGAGACTGTGCGTACCCGGTGTGCGGACCAGGCGGTCCGACCGGCATGATCGTCGCTGCCCGTCGAACCCCCTGGAGGACCTTCGTGACCACGCCCGGCTCAGGCGACCAGCCGCACAACCCCGGCCCGAACTCCGGTCAGGGCTGGGGGCAGCAGCCGCCGTCCGGCTCCGACCAGCCCGGCCAGACCCCGTCGGGGCAGCAGTGGAGCGCCCCCCAGGGCCAGCCGCAGCAGCCCGGTCAGCCCCAGCAGTTCGGCCAGCCGGGTCAGCCCGGTCAGCCCCAGCAGTTCGGCCAGCCCGGTCAGCCCGGCCAGCAGCCGTGGGGCGCGCCCGGTGCGCAGCCGCAGCAGCCGCAGAAGAAGAGCGGCCTGGCCCGCATCCTCCCGGTCATCGCCGGCGTCGTCGCGGTCATCGTGGTCGGCTTCCTGGTGCGCGGCTTCCTCGGTGGCGGCGCCCCCGAGGTCGGCGACTGCGTGAAGTCCGACGGCGCGTCCTACGACGTGGTCGACTGCGACTCCGACGACGCCGAGTACCGCATCTTCGGCACCGACGACGACATGACCGAGTCCGAGTTCCGGGCCGACGTCGACACCTGCCAGGCCGCCGCGACGCAGAACAACATCACCGACGGTGTGTCGCTCTGGTACGGCAACACCGGCGACAAGGGCGAGGTCTTCTGCGCCGAGACGCTCTGACCCCAGCACCTCGCACGACCGCCCCGCAGCCGCTCGGCTGCGGGGCGGTCGTGCGTCAGGGGGAGTGCTCCTCCAGCGTGATGGCCGCGTTGACCAGGGCGAGGTGGGAGAGCGCCTGCGGCAGGTTGCCCAGGAACGAGCCGTCGGCGGGGTCCAGCATCTCGGCCAGCATGCCCACGTCGTTCGCCGTCCCCTCCTCGAGCTCGGCCATCAGGGCCCGGGCCTCCGCGCCGCGCCCGCACAGCTGCAGGGCCGACACCATCCAGTACGAGCAGGCCAGGAACACGCCCTCCTCGGCGTCCATGCCGGTGTACCGGTAGAGGTGCGGGCCGGCGCCGAGCTCCCGGCGCAGCGCGTCGAGGGTCGAGCTCATGCGCTCGCCGCGGTCGAACCCGCTGATCGCGTGCAGCAGGATCGAGCAGTCCAGACCGTCGCTGCCGGGGTACCAGAGGTAGGCGCCGCGGTCGTCGTCCCAGGCGTTCTCCTCCACCCACCGCCGGATCCGGCCGGCCTCCGAACGCCAGCGGGACGGGTCGCCGGGGATCTGCCCGGCCTCGCACAGCTCGACCGCCTTGGTCAGCGCCTGCCAGCACCCGAGCTTGGACGTCGTGTAGTGCTGCGGGTCGTGCAGCTCCCACATGCCGGCGTCCTTCTGCTGCCAGCGGTCGCAGGCGGTGTCGGCGACCGAGGCGAGCATGCGGCCGGTGTCGGCGTCGAGCACGTTGCCCTGCTCGACGTACAGCGCCACGATCGAGAACAGGTCGCCGTAGACGCCCAGCTGCAGCTGGTCGGCGGCGCCGTTGCCCACCTGCACCGGCCCGACGCCGCGCCACCCGGGCACGTCGGGCTCGTGCACGCCGTCGGTCAGCCCGCCCTCGAGGGTGTAGCAGACCCGCGGCTCCGGGCCGTGCCGGCGGATGGTGCCCAGCAGCCAGCTCATGGCGCCGTGCGTCTCCTCGCGCAGCCCGAACCGGAACAGCGCGGTGAGCGCGTAGGCCGAGTCGCGCACCCAGGCGTACCGGTAGTCCCAGTTCTTGCCGCCGGCCCGGGTCTCGGGCAGCGAGGTGGTGCCGGCGGCGACCATCGAGCCGCTGGGGGAGTGGATGAGCAGCTTGAGCGCCAGCGCGCTGCGGCGCACCGACTCGTCGAACTCGCCCTCCCAGCTGAACTCCTCGCCCCACGCCTGCCAGTTGGCGACCGTGCGGTCGATGCCGGCGTCGAGCTGGTCGGGGCCGGCCAGGAAGAGCGGCTCCCGCTCGGTGGCGACCAGCCCGAGCAGCGCGCGGGAGCCCGGAGTGGTGGTGTAGGTGACCTCGACCTGCTGCTCGCCGGTGTGCACGCGGTCCTCGCCCGACGTGCGCACCGCCATCGTCACGCCGTCGACCCGCAGCACGGCGCCCTGCACGGTGTCCTGCACCCACGGCGACGCGGTGCCGAAGCACGTGCCGGGACGGACGGCGGCGCGCATCGCCACGGTGCCCGAGAGCCCCTCGATGCGCCGGGCCAGCTCCGACCACGGCAGCCGGCCGGCCACACCGGTGTTCAACGCGTCGGTGACCCGCACGCTGCCCGAGGCGGTGGAGAACGTCGTCGTCAGCACGTTGGTGTGGTCCACGTACTCGCGCACGACGGTGAATGGCTCGACCGGGCACAGCTCGATGCACCCGCCGTGCTCGGCGTCCAGCAGCGCGGCGAACACCGGTGGGGCGTCCATCGCCGGCAGCGGCAGCCAGTCGATGCGTCCGTCGCGGGCGACCAGCGCGATCGTGCGGCCGTCCCCGATCGCTGCGTAGCTGCGCAGGTCGGCGTAGCCGTCGGCGTCGCGCTCGGTGACCGGGGCAGCCCCGGTGGGCCCCCAGCGCAGGGCGTCGGGGGCGGGGCGGGCGCCTCGTCGCTGGACGCCCGCCGACTCGTGGTGCGTGCTCACGGGGTGGGCATGCCCCCGTTCACGTTGAGGGTCTCGCCGACGGTGTAGCCCGACTCCGCCGACGCCAGGTAGACGTAGGCGCCGGCCAGCTCGGCGGGCTGCCCGGCGCGGCCCAGCGGGGTCTCCTTGCCGAACTCGGGCAGGTTCTCCGGCGGCTGACCGCCGGAGGCCTGCAGCGGGGTCCAGAACGGGCCCGGAGCCACGACGTTGACCCGGATGCCCTTGGGCGCGAGCTGCTGGGCCAGCGCCTTGCTGATCGTGTTGATCGCGGCCTTGGTGGTGGCGTAGTCGACCAGGCCGGGGGCGGGGGAGTACGCCTGGATCGAGCTCGTGGTGACGATCGTCGAGCCGGCGGGCAGGTGCGGCACGGCCTCCTGCACGACCCAGAAGACCGAGTACACGTTGGTCTTGAACGTGGCGTCGAACTGCTCGCTGGTCAGGTCGGCGAGGTCGTCGACCCACACCTGCTTGCCGGCCACCAGCACGATCGCGTCGAGCCCGCCGAGCTCCTCGACCGCGGTGCGCACCAGCTGCCGGGCCTCGCTCTCCACAGACAGGTCGGCCGGGGCCAGCACGGCCTTGCGGCCGGCGTCGCGCACGAGCTGGGCCACGGCCTCGGCGTCGGACTGCTCCTCGGGCAGGTAGTTGAGGACGACGTCGGCGCCCTCGCGGGCGTAGGCGATGGCGGCGGCGCGGCCGATGCCGGAGTCGGCGCCGGTGACCAGCGCCTTGCGGCCCTCGAGGCGACCGGTGCCGCGGTAGGTGTCCTCGCCGTGGTCGGCGCGCACCTCGAGCTCGGACTCCAGGCCCGGCTCGGCGATGCCCTGCTCGGGGTACCCGTCGGTGCGGTACTGGTCGACGGGGTTGGTGAACGTGTACTGGTCGGGCACGGTGGACGGGCCTCCGGTGAAGTGGCGTTGGCGCTGGTCACCGCTGGTGGCTCAACGGCTCGGGGTGCCATGCCCGGCGGCGGTGCCGCTCAACCGGGCGCGGTGCGGTGGGCCCGGCCACGTCCGCGTCGAGCGCCTACCGTCGGGGTCCGTCGTCCGAGCAGCGGGAGGTCCCGTGGGTGCCCCTGTGCCGCCGGCCCGGCCGAGCCGGGCCCTGGTGCCGGCCGCCGTCGCGGTCGTCGTCCTGTCGGTCCTCGGTCTGGTGCTGCTGGTCCGGGGACCCGGCGTCGACGTCGGCGACTGCGTGACCGCCGGCGACCGCGAGGTCGTGGTGGTGGGGTGCGACGACCCCGCCGCGACCTTCCAGGTCGTCGGCGTGCTCGACGACGTCCCGGCGGTGGACTCGCAGCCGGCCTGCCTGGCCGTGTTCCCGCGCACGACGGCGAGCTACTCCGACGGCGGCCTGTCCCGCGAGCCGTCGCGGGTGCTCTGCCTGGTCGCGGCCTGAGCTGGCGCGCCACCCCGTGCCGGCGGGGCGGTCGAGCCGCGCAGCACGAGGGCGGGGGCGACCCGCTCGGCGACCGGTGCGGGCGCCACGGTGCCCGCGAGCTGGGCGAGCAGGAGGTCGGCGGCCCGCTCGGCCAGCACGGCGGCCCGGTTGTCGACGACGGTCACCGGCGGGGACCACCACTCCCAGAACGGTTCGTCCTCGGTGCACACCAGCGACAGCTCGCGCGGGACGTCGACCGCGCGGCCGCTGAGCACGGCGAGCACCCCGAAGGAGGCCTCGTGGTTGCTCACCAGCAGGGCGGTCGGCGGGTCGGGCAGGTCGAGCAGCTCGGCGGCGGCCTCGTTGCCGAACCGGGCGCGGAAGGGGCCGCGCCGCACGAGCGAGCCGGCCACCGGTACGCCCGCCGCGGCCATCGCGGCGGTGAACCCCTCGTGGTGCAGCCGCCCCGAGGTGACCTCGGGCGGGGCGCCCACCACGCCGATGCGGGTGTGCCCGAGGTCGAGCAGGTGCTCGGTGGCCAGCCGGGCCGCGGTCACGTAGTCGCTCATCACCGAGGGCGCCCGGGCGCCGGCCACCTCGCGGTTCATGAGGACGACGGCCCGGCCCTCGGCCACCAGCGCGTTGACCAGCCGGCCGTTGGCCCCCGAGCCCGCGACCACCACGCCGTCGAGCCCGTGCGCCCGCACGGTGTCCAGGAACGCGGCCTCGCGCGCCGGGTCGCCGCCGGTCGTGCAGACGAGCACCTGCTGGCCGTGCTCGGCCGCCCGGGCCTGCAGGGTCTCGGCGATGGCGTGGAAGGTCGCCGTGCGCAGGTTGGTCACCACCAGGCCGATCAGCCCCGAGCGCCGGGTGCGCAGGGCGGTGGCCATGCGGTTGGGGTGGTAGTCCAACGCCGCGGCCGCGGCCTCGACGCGCTGCCGGGTGGTGGGGTCGACCGCGGGGTGGCCGGTCAGCGCCCGGCTGGCGGTGCTGGTGCTCACCCCGGCGCGGCGGGCCACGGTCGTGAGGGTGGTGGGCATCGGTCCCCGTTCTACCGGCCGGTGGTGCGGGAGGCCACGGGACCGGACCGTCCGCAACCCCGTCCTGTCGGTGGGCCGCCCTACCGTGACCCCCGTCCCCGGTGGTCGGGGCGGGCCAGGAGGTGGCGGGTGTACGCGTCCGACGACGGGCTGGTGGTCAGCGCCGGCGACCTCACCGGTTTCCTGTCCTGCGAGCACCTGACCCGGCTCTCGCTCGAGGTCACCCGGGGCGAGCGCGCCAAGCCGGCCTCGACCGACCCGATGACCGCGCTGCTGGCCGACCACGGCATCGCGCACGAGGCCCGGCACGTGCAGCGGCTGCGCGACCGCGGGCTCACCGTCTTCGAGGTCGCCCAACCGGGTCCGGGCCGCGACGCGGCGGCCCTGCACCGGGCCCAGGCCGAGACCGTGGCGGCCATGCGGGCCGGGGCCGACGTCGTCTACCAGGCCACCTTCTACGGCACCCGGGCCGCGGGCGTCGTCTGGCGCGGGCACGCCGACTTCCTGCTCAAGCGCACCGACCGGTCCAGCGACCTCGGCCCGTGGGCCTACGACGTCGCCGACACCAAGCTCGCCCGCCGCATCAAGGTGCCGGCCATCCTGCAGATGGCCCTCTACGGGCGGCTGCTCACCGACCTGCAGGGCGCCCCGCCCGAGCTGCTCACCGTGGTGACCGGTGACCAGCAGGAGCTGGTGTTCCGGTACTCCGACGCCGAGGCCTACGCCCGCACCGCCGAGCAGCGCTTCCTGGCCCGGCTCGCCGACGGGCAGCTGGCAGCGCCCTACCCCAATGCGCACTGCGGCGTCTGCCCGTGGCGCGAGACGTGCGCGGCCCGCTGGAAGGCCGAGGACCACCTGTCGCAGGTGGCCTTCCTGCGCCGCGACCACGCGGTCGCGCTCACCGCGGCCGGGGTCGGCACCCTCACCGAGCTGGCCGGGCGCACCACCGACGAGCTGCCGGACACGATCGGGCGCACCTCGCGCGAGCGCATCACCCGCCAGGCGGCGCTGCAGCGGTCCGAGCAGCTCACCGGCCGGCCCTCCTACGCCTTCCTGCCCCGGGTGCCCGGGCGCGGCTTCGAGCTGCTGCCGCCGCCCAGCCGCGGCGACGTCTTCTTCGACATCGAGGGCGACCCGTTCACCGGTGACCACGGGCTGGAGTACCTGTGGGGTGTGCTCGACCGGGCGGGGGAGTACCGGTCGTTCTGGGGCCTGGACGTCGATGACGAGCGGCAGGGGTTCGAGCAGCTGGTCGACCACCTGGTCGCGGTGCTGGCCGCCGACCCCGACGCGCACGTCTACCACTACGCGCCCTACGAGCCGGCCCGGTTGAAGGCGCTGTCGGCCCGGTACGGCACGCGGCAGGCCGAGGTCGACCGGCTGCTGCGCGGTGACGCCCTGGTCGACCTCTACGCCGTGGTGCGGCAGGGCCTGCAGATCAGCAAGGCCTCCTACTCGATCAAGAAGCTCGAGGACTTCTACCGCGGGCACACCCGGCCCGCAGGCGAGGCCGTGTCCGACGCCGGGGCCAGCATCATCGCCTTCGAGCAGTGGCAGCAGACCGGTGAGCAGCGGCTCCTCGACGAGATCGAGGCCTACAACCGCGACGACTGCGTCTCCACCCTCCAGCTGCTCGACTGGCTCGAGCAGCGGCGCACCGAGCTGGTGGCCTCGGGGGTGCCGCTGGGGCGCCCGGACGACGCCGACCCCGACCCCAGCCCGCGCGCGGTGGCCGCCGAGACCGCCCGGGCCGACCTCGAGCGGCGGCTGCTGGCCGGGGTCCCCGAGCGCGCCGCCGGGCGGTCCCCGGACCAGCAGGCCGTGTGGTTGCTCGCCCAGCAGCTGGGCTGGCACGCCCGCGAGGCGCGCTCCGAGTGGTGGGAGTTCTTCCGGGTGCGGGCGCTGACCCCGCCCGAGCTCGAGCGCGAGACGTCGGCGCTGGGGCCGCTCGAGGAGCCGGTGGTGCTCGGTGTCTCCGACGGCCGGGTGCACGTGGCGCACCGGTTCCCGCCCCAGGAGACCAAGCTGGCCCCCGGCGCCCGGGTCGAGCAGGTGCCACCGGGTGCCGACGGGCGCACCGTCACCGCCGAGGTGGTCGCCGTCGACGGCGCCACCGGCGAGCTGGTCCTCTCCCGTCCCGCCGGCCGGGTCGCCGACCACGCCCAGGGCCTGGTGCCCCCCGGTCCGCTGGAGGCCCGCAACCAGCAGGCAGCGCTGCTGCAGCTGGGCGCGGCGGTCGCCGACGGCGGCCTCGACGGCCCCGACGTGCGCACCGCGGCCGTCGACCTGCTCGCCCGGCGCGCGCCGCGGGTGCGCCCGGGCACCCCGCTGGTCGTGCCGGGTGAGGACGCGTCGGCGCGCACCCGGCGGCTGGTCGCCGCCCTCGACGGCGGGGTGCTGGCGGTGCAGGGGCCACCCGGGGCCGGCAAGACCCACGCGGGTGCCCGGGCCGTGCTCGACCTGGTGCGCGCCGGGCGCACCGTGGCCATCACCGCCACCAGCCACAAGGTCGTCGGCAACCTGCTCGACGCCGTGCTGCGGGCCGCCCGCGAGGCCGGGGTGCCGGTGCGGGCCCTGCAGAAGGCGTCGACCGCCCAGCGCTGCAGCTCGCCCGAGGTCGAGTGCACCGACGACAACGGCACCGTCGTCGACCGGCTCGACGCCGGGGACGTCGACGTCGTCGCCGGCACGCCCTGGCTGTTCACCCGCCCCGAGCTGGCCGGTCGGCTGGGCGTGCTGGTGGTCGACGAGGCCGGCCAGCTGTCCCTCGCCGACACGCTCGCGGTCTCGCGCTGCGCCACCGACCTCGTGCTGCTCGGGGACCCGCAGCAGCTGCGCCAGCCCGGGCGCGGCATCCACCCCGAGGGCGCCGACGTCTCGGCGCTGCAGCACGTGCTGGGCGGCGACGACGTCCTGCCCGCCGAGCGCGGCGTCTTCCTCGACCGGTCCTGGCGCATGGCGCCGGCCCTGTGCCACGTCGTGTCGGAGCTGTCCTACGAGGGCCAGCTGCAGTCGGCGCCGGCCACGGCGGGCAACGCCCTCGACGTGCCGGACCGGTGGGCCGCCCCGGCCGGCGTGGGGTGGGTTCCCGTCGTGCACGAGGGCAACGGCTCGGCGTCGGGGGAGGAAGCCGCCGTGGTGGTCGAGCTCGTCGGTGACCTGCTCGGGAGGCTCTGGCGCGACCCGTCCGGCGAGCGGGTCGTCACCGAGGCCGACGTCCTGGTGGTCACGCCGTACAACGCGCAGGTCAACCGCATCCGCTCGGCGCTGGCCGCGGCCGGGCACGCCGGTGTCGAGGTGGGCACGGTCGACAAGTTCCAGGGCCGGGAGGCAGCCGTGTCGGTCTTCAGCCTGGCCGCCTCCAGCGGTGCGCACGTGCCGCGCAGGCTCGACTTCCTGCTCGACCGGCACCGGCTCAACGTGGCGCTGTCCCGGGCGAAGACGGTGGCCTACCTGGTCGGCAGCCCGGCGCTGCTCACCTCGCCGGTGCACACCCCGGAACAGCTGCGTCTGGTCAACGGCCTCTGTCGGCTCGTCGAGCACGCCACCCTCCGCGACGCTGCGCACATCAGCGGGTCTCCTGGGGCGCATGTGACCACGCAGGGTCACGAATTGGACACGGGCATGGTGCATCGACCAGGTGCTCCGATACGGTCTCGTCACGGTTCCCCGATCCACGGTGAGCCGCAGCAGGAGGTGGGCCCGCGATGACGACCCCGTTCGAGCCGGCATCCGTGGTCGCCGCCCGGCAGCTCGCGACCGAGGCCCACGAAGCCCACCGCAGCCCGACGCTGCTGCGCACCCGCGCCGGCGCCCGACGGGTCGCCGTCGCCCGCGCCCGCCGCGACGCCGCCGCGGGGTGGACCGAGGTCCCCGTCGCCGGCTGACGCGCTCGGCGCCCACCTCGTCGTGGGGCGAGCGGGCCCGTGGCCGACCCGGGGGCACGGGGTCGACCACGGGGTGGTGGTCGGCGACCGGGGAGAGACCTCCGGCCACCGACCACGAGCCCCCCACAGAGGCCCGGCCACCGGCCCCGTGGCCCGGTGGCTTCCCGGGGTTCGGCGCGGTCGCCGCGGTCGGTTCACACCTGTGGCGCAGCCCACCCGCCAGGACCGGTCGGTTCCGTAGGACCCGTTAGGTTAGGGTGGCCTCACTTCGTCACCACGACCCGGGAGCGCGCATGAGCACGGCCACCGACACGCTGCAGCCGGTCTACCGGTTCTTCCGGGCCACCCTGGTGCGCAGCGAACGCCTCTCGCCCAGCTTCCTGCGGCTCACCTTCACCGGCCCCGACCTCGACACCTTCGGGTACGGCGGTGCCGACCAGCGGTTCAAGCTGCTCATCGCCCAGGACGGCTGCCCCGTCGAGGACCTGCTCGCCATCAGCGGACCCGATTGGTACGCGGAGTGGTGCGCCCTGCCGGCCGAGACGCGTCCGGACATGCGCACCTACACCGTGCGCGCCTTCCGGCCCGAGGTCGCCGAGCTCGACGTCGACGTGGTGCTGCACGGCATCGGCCCCGACGGCACCGTGGGCACCGACGCCGGCCCCGCCGCCGCCTGGGCCGCCCGGGCGGTGCCCGGGGACGAGCTCGTGCTGCTGGGCCCCGACCGGCCCGGCAGCGGGCGCATGTGGGGCGTCGAGTGGGCCCCACCCGCCGAGGCCGACACCCTGTTCCTGGCCGGTGACGAGACCGCTGTCCCGGCGATCGCGGCGATCGTCGAGGCCCTGCCCGACGACCGGCGCGTGGTCGCCGTCCTCGAGGTGCCCGAGGCCGCGGACTTCCTGTCGCTGCGGCTGCCGGCCGGGGCCGACGTGCGGTGGCTGGCCCGCGGCGCCCACCCGCGCGGAGAGCTGATGGAGGCGGCCGTGCACGCGGCGCTGCGCGAGCTGGGCATCGCCCGCGACGTCCCCGGCGTCGACCCCGAAGCCACCGACCCCACCAACGACGGCGACGAGATCCTCTGGGAGGTGCCCGAGGCCGGGGCGCACACGAGCTGCTACGCCTGGCTGGCCGGGGAGGCCGCGGTCGTGAAGGGGCTGCGCCGGCGTCTGGTGCGCGACCTGGGCGTCGACCGCGGTGCGGTGGCGTTCATGGGCTACTGGCGCACCGGGGCCCGGGCCCTGGGGTGACGCTGCTGGTCGACGTCGCCAACGTGGTGGGCTCGCGCCCCGACGGGTGGTGGCGCGACCGCGCCGGGGCGACGTCCCGGTTGCTGGTGCGGTTGGCGACCCTGGACGACGACGTCGTGGCGGTGGTCGAGGGCCGGGCGCGCGACGTGCCCGAGGTGCCCGGTGTCCGGCTGGTGCGGGCGACCGGCAGCGGGGACGACGCGCTGGTCGCCGTCCTGCCGTCGCTGGGGGAGCCGGTCGTGGTGGTGACCGCCGACCGCGGGCTGCGCGAGCGGCTGCCGGCCGGGACCGCCGTGCACGGCCCCGGCTGGCTGCTCGACCGGCTCTGACCCGCCTCAGACGGGGGTCAGCACCGGGCGGGGGCGCTTGCGGCCGGGCAGCGTCGCGGCGAGGGCCAGGGCGACGGCGACGCCGTCCTCGATGAGGGCGGCCTGCCAGTCCGGCACCCGCTTCGCCGCCCAGCGGCGCCAGCCGATCCCGCCCCACGAGCCGGCGCCGGCGCCCAGCAGCCCGGCGAGGACCGGGACCACCGCGTTGGCGTTCTCGCGGGTGGACAGCGCGGCCGCGCCGCCCGCGGCCGAGGCGAATCGCAGCGGCAGACCGGGGGTGTCGGTGCGGGCGGGGGTATTCTCCAGCTTGTCGCCGTAGAGCTCGGCGCCGACCGCGCCCAGTGCGCCGAGCTTGCTGACCGCGCCGCGGTCGGGGCTGGTGAGCGTCGGTGCGGCCAGGCCCAGCGAGCTGCGGGCGCCGGTCGCGGCCCCGAGCAGCAGGGACCGGACGGTGAGCCCGCCGGAGGCCTTGCGGCGGGGCTTCTCGGCCGGGGTGGGGATGGCCTCGATGACCGCCTGCACGGCGGCGCCGTAGGCCAGGTGCGGGACGGCGTCGGAGATCCAGTCCTTGCTCGACCAGTCGCGGGGGTCGCTGACGCCGAGCGCGGTCGTCGTCCCGTCGGTCAGCGCCATCGCGGCGGCACCGGTCGCGAGCGCGCCGACCGACGTGGGCAGCCGGACGCCGGCCGTGCGCACCACGCTGGCCAGCACGCCGACGGCGACGCCGTTCGCGATGCCCGACAGCGCGCCCAGGGCGGTGCGGCGGTTGTCGCGCTCGCCCTTCTTCCCCGGGACCTTCTGACCGGCGACGTCGGCGAGGGCGTCGATGGTCTGCTCGGGGGTGCTGCTGGCGTCGCGGCCGCGCACCGCCATGTCGAGGTAGGTGACGGCGTTGAGGACGGTGGTGCCGGCCGCGCCCGCGGCCAGCCCCCGTGTGAAGGACCCGGTCATGGGCCGACCCTGCGGCCTGGATCCGTCGTCGGCAATTCGGTGTGGTGGCTCACGTGCGGACCATCACGGCCCCGACCTGCGCGTTTCGCAGGACACGGCCAGGTTCGGCTGGCACCGTGGAGACCTGCGCCCGAGGTCGTGTGCCCATCCCCGCCACCCGCGCCCCACTCTTCTCTGCGAGGTCCTGCCGTGTCCGCACCCTTCTTCCTGCGTGCCCGCGAACCCGTCGGCCGGCTCGTCCGGCGTGCCCCCGAGCCGTCGCTGGGCCGGCTGCGCGCCGCCGTCGCGGCGCTGTTCGCCCTCGACGGCTTCGTGTTCGGCACCTGGGCCGCCCGCGTGCCCGACGTCAGCGCCCAGGTCGGCGCCGGCCACACCGCCCTCGGCGCCGCGCTGCTCTGCCTCTCGCTGGGCGCGCTGGCCTGCATGCAGCTCACCGGTGCGCTCGCGGCCCGGCTGGGGCCCGGCCTGGTCGCGTCGGTGGCCGCCGTCGGCGTCTGCGCGACGGCGGTGCTGCCCGGGCTCGCGACGTCGGTGCCGGCCCTGTGCGCGGCGCTGCTCGCCTTCGGGGCGGCCACGGGCATGGTGAACGTGGCAGCCAACAGCGTCGGGGTGCAGGTGGAGGCGCGCGCCGGACGGCCCATCCTGTCCGGCCTGCACGCCGCGTTCAGCTTCGGCGGCCTGGGTGGTGCGCTGCTCGGCGGTCTCGTGGCGGGGTCGCTCGACGTCCCGACGCACCTGGTGGTGGTCGCCGGCGCCGGGCTGCTGCTCACCGCTGCGCTCGTGCCGGTGCTGGTCGGGGCCGACGCGTCGACCCGTGCGGTGCTGGCGCCCACCCTGCGGGTCGAGCCGCGCCGCCGTCCGACCGCGGTGCTCGTGGTGCTCGGCTGCATCGCCGGCGCCACGGCCTACGGCGAGGGCGCGCTCACCGACTGGGGCGCACTGCACCTGCGCGAGGACCTCGGCGCCGCCTCCGGGCTGGCGGCGGCCGGGTACGCCGGGTTCGCGCTGACGATGGCGTGCGGGCGGCTGGCCGGGGGGTACCTGGTGGCCCGGCTGGGGGAGCGGCGACTGCTCATCGGCGGCACCGCACTCGCCGCGCTCGGTGCGCTGCTCGCGGTGACGACGACCTCGGTGCCGGTGGCGCTGCTCGGCTTCGGCGTCGTGGGGCTGGGACTGGCCAACGTGTTCCCGCTGGCCATCGCCCGGGCCGGCGCGCTGGGCGGCTCGACGGGCATCGCGCTGTCGACGACGGTGGGGTACACCGGCCTGCTGGGCGGTCCGCCGGCGATCGGGTTCCTGGCCTCGCACGCCGGGCTGCCGGTCGCGCTGGGCACGGTGGCGCTGCTCGCCGTCGTGGCCGCGGTGCTCGTCGCCCTGGTGGACGGCGACCGGGTGCGGCTGCCCGCCGTCCCGGCGCTGGACCTGGCGCCCGTGCACCGCGCCGCCGGCGACCTCCGCATCCTTGCCGTCGCCTGAGGCCCGCCGCTGCGGGGTCGGCCTCGGGTCGTGGTCGAGACCGGGGACGTGACGGGCGCAGCTCAGCGGGCCAGGATGCGGGGGTGGAACGCGTGCTGGGCATCGGCGGGTACTTCGTGCGGTCGGCGGACCCGGGGGCGCTGAACGCCTGGTACCGCGACCACCTGGGCATCGGCGTCGACCCCGACCAGCCGTGGCAGCAGGAGTCCGGGCCCACCGTGTTCTCCGGGTTCGACGCCGACACCGACTACTTCGGCTCGGCCCGGCAGCAGGTGATGCTCAACTTCCGGGTGCGCGACCTCGACGCCATGCTCGCCCAGCTGCGCGCCGCCGGTGCCGATGTCTCGGACGAGGTGCAGGACATGGACGGCGTCGGCCGCTTCGGCTGGGTCATCGACCCCGAGGGCAACCGCGTCGAGCTCTGGCAACCGTCGTGATCGCGGACCGGGGGTTCTGGACGCCGGTCGTCGAGCGGGTGCTCCGGGACGACGCGGCCACGCCCGACCTGGACACGACGGGGACGGTCGGCGACGTCGAGGTGGGGGCGCTCCCTGCCCTGACCTGAGCGGCGCCCGGCCCTGTGGGTCAGGCTGGCCGGATGAGCGACGAGGGCATGGTCCGGGTCCGCGGCGCGCGGGAGCACAACCTGCAGGACGTGGACGTCGACGTCCCGCGCGATGCCCTGGTGGTGTTCACCGGTGTCTCGGGGTCGGGGAAGTCGTCGTTGGCGTTCGGCACGATCTACGCCGAGGCGCAGCGCCGGTACTTCGAGTCGGTGGCGCCCTACGCCCGGCGGCTCATCCAGCAGGTCGGCGCCCCGGCGGTCCGCGAGATCACCGGGCTGCCGCCGGCCGTGGCGCTGCAGCAGAGCCGGGGCACGCCGAGCAGCCGGTCGACCGTCGGCACGGTCACGACGCTGTCGAACTCGCTGCGCATGCTGTTCTCCCGCGCCGGGCGCTACCCCGAGGGCGCCGAGCGCCTGGACTCCGACGCGTTCAGCCCGAACACCGCGGCCGGCGCGTGCCCGGAGTGCTCGGGCCTGGGCATCGTGCACACGGTCACCGAGCAGAGCCTCGTGCCGGATCCGTCGCTGAGCATCCGGGACGGCGCCGTCGCCGCGTGGCCCGGCGCGTGGCACGGCAAGAACCTGCGCGACATCCTCACCGAGCTCGGGCACGACATCGACCGGCCCTGGCGCGAGCTGCCGCAGGCCGAGCGCGACTGGATCCTGTTCACCGACGAGACCCCCGAGGTCACCGTGCACCCGGTGCGCGGGCCGGGGCAGATCCAGCGCGACTACGTCGGCCGCTACCAGGGCGCCCGGGCCTACGTCATGCACACGCTGGCGAACACCAGCAGCCCCACGCTGCGCCGCAGGGTGCTGCAGTACGTGCTCACCAGCGCCTGCCCGGTCTGCGGCGGCACCCGACTGCGCCCGGAGTCCCTCGCCGTCACCATCGGCGGCCGCAGCATCGCCGAGCTCACCGCGCTGCCCATGACCGAGCTGGCCCCGGTGCTGCGCGGCGCCGACCTGCCCCCGTTCGGCCGGGGGATCGTCGACGACCTGCTCGCCCGCATCGACCTGCTCGCCGACCTCGGCCTGGGCTACCTGGGCCTCGCCCGCACCACGCCCACGCTGTCGCCGGGGGAACTGCAGCGGCTGCGGATCGCCACCCAGCTGCGCTCGGGCCTGTTCGGCGTCGTCTACGTGCTCGACGAGCCCTCGGCCGGCCTGCACCCCGCGGACACCGAGCAGCTGCTGGGCGTGCTCGACCAGCTGATCGCCGCGGGCAACTCACTGTTCGTCATCGAGCACGACATGGCGGTGGCCCGGCGGGCCGACTGGGTGGTCGACGTCGGTCCGCGGGCCGGGGTGCACGGCGGGCGGGTGCTGCACAGCGGCCCGGTGGCGGGGCTGGCCGACGTCGAGGAGTCGGTGACCCGGCGCTTCCTGGCCGACCGGGAGCCCGCCGTCCGCACCCGGCGGGAGCCGTCGTCCGTGCTGACCCTCTCCGGGGTCAGTCGGCACAACCTGCGGGACGTCGAGGTGCAGGTGCCGCTCGGCGTGCTGACGGCGGTCACCGGGGTGAGCGGCTCGGGCAAGTCGACGCTGGTGAGCCAGGTGCTGGCCGGCGTCGTCGCCCGGCACCTCGGGACCGAGGACGAGGACGACGTCGACCCCGTGCAGGCGCAGGGCCTCGACGCCGTCGACCGGCTCGTGCGCGTGGACCAGAAGCCGATCGGTCGCACGCCGCGGTCGAACCTGGCGACCTACACGGGGCTGTTCGACGTCGTCCGCAAGCTGTTCGCCGGCACCGCCGAGGCGAAGGCCCGGGGCTGGTCGGCGGGGCGGTTCTCGTTCAACGTCGCCGAGGGGCGCTGCCCGACGTGCCAGGGCGAGGGCGCGGTGACCGTCGAGCTGCTGTTCCTGCCCGGCAGCTGGGCGCCCTGCCCGACCTGCCACGGCGCCCGGTACAACGCCGAGACCCTCGAGGTGACCGTCGGCGGCAAGACCGTCGCCGAGGTGCTCGACCTGACCGTGGAGGCGGCGCAGGGGTTCCTCGCCGACGTGCCCGCGGCCGCGCGCAGCCTGCGGGCGCTGCACGAGGTGGGCCTGGGCTACCTGCGCCTGGGCCAGCCGGCGACCGAGCTGTCGGGCGGGGAGGCGCAGCGGGTGAAGCTGGCCAGCGAGCTGCAGCGCGCCCGGCGCGGGCACACGCTCTACCTGCTCGACGAGCCGACCACCGGCCTGCACCCCGCCGACGTCGAGGTGCTGATGCGCCAGCTGCAGCAGCTGGTGGACGCCGGCAACACCGTCGTCCTGGTGGAGCACGACGTGGACGTCGTCGCCGAGGCCGACTGGGTGCTCGACCTCGGCCCGGGTGGGGGCGACGCCGGCGGACAGGTGGTGGCGGCCGGGACGCCGGAGCAGGTGGCGGCGGCGGACACGCCCACGGCCCGGTTCCTGACGGGGCGGTTGACACCCGTTGGCTAATGCCCTTAGCGTTGGGACTAACGCCCTTAGCCAAGGAGAACGACATGACCGAGTTCCTCACCCTCGACGACGGCACGCTGGCCTACGAGGTGACCGGCACCGGCCCGCTCGTCGTCCTGGCGCACGGCATGGGTGCCGACCGCACCGCCTACCGGCACCTGGCCCCGCAGCTGGTCGCTGCCGGGTACCGGGTCGCCAGCGTCGACCTGCGCGGGTGCGGCGAATCCTCGGCGGAGTGGCCCACCTACAGCCGGACGGCGATCGCCGGCGACCTGCTCGCCCTGGTGCGCCACCTCGGCGGCCCGGCCGTGCTGGTCGGCCACTCGATCTCCGGCGGCGCGGTCACGATCGCCGCGGCCCAGGCGCCCGAGCTGGTCACCGCGCTGGTCGAGCTGACCCCGTTCACCCGCAAGCAGGCCATCTCGCTGCGGGACCTGCGCTCGGCCCGCTTCCGTCGCGGCATGCGCCACCTGCTCGGCGCGGGCGTGCTCGGCAGCGTGGCTTCGTGGCGGAAGTACCTGGACGTCGCCTACCCCGGCGCCAAGCCGGCCGACTGGACCGAGCGGCTCGACCACCTCGAGGCCAAGCTGCGCGAGCCCGGCCGGATGAAGGCGCTGAAGGGGATGGGCACCACCCCGGCCACCGACGCCGGTGCGCTGCTCGGTGGGGTGCGGTGCCCCGTGCTCGTCGTGCAGGGCGGCCTCGACCCCGACTGGGCCTCGCCGCGGGCCGAGGGCGAGGCGATCGTGGCGGAGCTGCCCGCGGGCCGGGGCCGGCTGGCGGTCATCGAGGGCACCGGCCACTACCCGCACCACCAGGTTCCCGACGAGGTCGCCGCCGTCGTCCTCCCGTTCCTGGCCGGCGTCGATGCCTAGGGCGGGGCTCGACCCCGACGCCGTCGTCGCGGCCGGGGCGCAGCTCGCCGACGAGGTGGGCTTCGCCGGGCTGACCATGGGCGGGCTGGCCGAGCGGGTGGGGGTGCGCACCCCGTCGCTGTACAAGCACGTGGGCGGGCAGGACGACCTGGTGCGACGCATCGCCGTCCTGGCGCTGGACCAGGCGTCCGAGGCCATCGGCGGCGCGATCCAGGGGTTGTCCGGGCGCGACGCGCTCGCCGCGGCGGCGAGGGCGTTCCGCGACTTCGTCCTGGCCCACCCCGGCCGGTACGCCGCGACCATCGGGGTGGAGCCGACCGGCCCCGACGACCCCCTGGCTGTCGCCGGCTCGCGGGCGCTCGACGCCTTCCGGGCGGTGCTGCGGGGCTACGAGCTGCCTGCCGCCCAGGAGGACCACGCGCTGCGCACGCTGCGCAGCGCGCTGCACGGCTACGCGACGCTGCAGTCGGCGCACGGGTTCCAGTGGTCGGCCGACGTCGACGAGAGCTTCGCGTGGCTGGTCGACCTGCTCGACCGGGGCCTGCGCAGCGCGGCGAGAACGGGGTTCGAGGGGTGTGCGGCCGAGCCATGACCCCGCGAACCCCGATTTCGGTGGGCGGGCACGGGCGGTGGCGCGCCTACATTCGGGTGATGTCGTCGTACCGCAGGCCGTTGGACGAGCTGCGGGAGACCGTGGGCCGGTTGGGCGAGCAGCTGCCCCGGCCCGGTGGACGCGGGGTCGACGAGCTGGTCGGCGACCTGTTCGGCGGACGCACCGCCCCCGGCCGACCGCTGCTAGCGATCCAGGCCGACCTCGACGGGCTCATCGGGCTGGAGGCGGTCAAGGAGCAGGTGCAGGCGTTGGTGGCGTTCCTGCAGGTGCAGGCCCGCCGCAAGGAGCACGGGCTGCCGGAGGCGGCGACGTCCCAGCACCTGGTGTTCCTGGGCAACCCGGGCACCGGCAAGACCACCGTGGCGCGGTTGCTGGCCGAGATGTACCGGGCGGTCGGGCTGCTGGCCAAGGGGCACCTGGTGGAGGTCGACCGGGCCGCGCTGGTGGGGCAGCACGTCGGGGCGACGGCGATCAAGACCGACCGGGTGGTGCGCAGCGCGCTGGACGGCGTGCTGTTCATCGACGAGGCGTACTCGCTGGCCCCCGAGGGTGACGGTCGGCAGGACTTCGGCCCGGAAGCCATCGAGGTGCTGCTCAAGCGCATGGAGGACCACCGCCACCGCATGGTGGTGATCGTCGCCGGCTACCCGCGGCTGATGGAGGCGTTCCTGTCGTCCAACCCGGGCCTGCGGTCGCGGTTCGGCCGGGAGATCCGGTTCCCCGACTACTCGACGGCCGAGCTCGAGGCCATCTTCGTGAGCATCGTGGCGCAGCACGAGTACGAGCTCGAGCCGGGCGCGGTCGAGACCCTGCGCGGCACCCTCTCGGGCATCCGCGCCGGGGAGGAGACCGGCAACGCCCGCTTCGCCCGCACCCTGTTCGAGCAGGCGCTCAACCGGCAGGCACTGCGGCTCACCCGCGACGGCAGCGTGGCCTCGCTGGGCCGCACCGAGGTGAGCACGCTGACCGCGGACGACGTCGCCGAGGCCGCCGCGTCGTTGCTCGGCGAGCCGGCGCCCAAGCTCCCCACCGGGCCGCGCTGGATGGGGTAGCTCTCGCCTCGAGTTCGGGGTTCGAGGGGCCTCAGCGGGGCCGGTGAGCCCCCGAACCCCGAACTCGGCGAGCGGTCAGTCCTCGAGCAGCCAGACGGCGGTGTCGGCGGGCAGCGCAACGGTGCCGTGCGCGCCGCGCACGTGGGTGTTCGACGCCAGCATGACCGAGCCGGCGTGCGGCACGAGGGCGGTATCGGTGCCCATGTTGAGCACGCAGGTGACGGTCTCGTCGTCCCCGACGCAGCGCACGGTGAGGACGTCGCCGCTCGTGCTCACCGTCGCCCAGCCCGAGCCCAGCGCCGGGTGGGCGGCGCGCAGGGCGAGTGCCCGGCGGTAGAGGGTGAGCGTGGAGCCGCCGTCGCGGGTCTGCCGGGAGACGGCGTGCTGCGACCAGCCGTCCGGGATCGGCAGCCACGGCTCGGCTGCGCCGTCGGGGGAGAAGCCGACGCCGTCGGCCTCGTTCCACGGCATGGGCACGCGGCAGCCGTCACGGCCGGCCCGGGCGCCGCCGCTGCGGTGGAAGATCGGGTCGAGCTTGGCCGCATCGGGGACGACGGCCTGCGGCAGACCGAGCTCGTCGCCGGCGTAGAGGTAGGGCGAGCCGGGCAGCGACAGCATGAGCAGGGCGGCGGCCCGGGCGCGGGCGGTGCCGAGCGCGCCGCCGCCGAAGCGGGTGACCTGGCGGTCCTTGTCGTGGTTGCCGAGCACCCAGGAGACCGGGGCGCCGACGGTGGCGAAGGCGTCGAGGGCGGTCTGCACGCCGTCGGCGAAGGCGGCGGCGTCCCAGCCGGACTTGATGAGCCGGAAGCTGAACGACTGGTGCATCTCGTCGGGGCGGGAGTAGAGGGCGACCTGGTCGAGGTCGGCCAGGCAGACCTCGCCGACGAGCATGGTGTCGGGGTACTCGTCGCAGATGGCGCGCCAGCGGCGCCAGACGTCGTGGACCTCGGGCTGGTTCCAGGTCATGGCCTGCTCGGGGCCGTGGCCGAAGAGGGTGGGGGAGTAGGCGCCGGGGTTGTCGCGGAGCTGCTCGTCCTTGATCAGGCCGTAGGCGACGTCGACCCGGAAGCCGGAGACGCCGCGGTCGAGCCAGAAGCGGAGCGTCGCGTCGAAGTCGTCGGCGACGGCGGGGTCGCGCCAGTTCAGGTCTGGCTGCTGGGGGGCGAACAGGTGCAGGTACCACCGGCCGTCGGGGGTGCGCGACCAGGCGGGGCCGCCGAAGAGCGACTGCCAGTTGTTCGGGGGCTCTGTGCTGGCTGGTGCGAAGTGGTACCGGCTGGCCTCGGGGCCGTCGGGGTTCTGGAGTGCTGCCTGGAACCAGGGGTGCTGGTCGGAGGTGTGGTTGGGGACGACGTCGAGAATGACCTTCAGGCCGAGCTGGTTCGCGTCGGCGATGAGGTCTTCGAGGTCATCGAGGTCGCCGTAGTCGGGGTCGACGGCGCGGTAATCGACGATGTCGTAGCCGCCGTCGGCGCCGCCGGAGGGGTAGTGCGGGTTGATCCACAGCGCGTCGACGCCGAGCCAGATCAGGTAGGGCAGCCGCGACCGCAGGCCGGCGATGTCGCCGATGCCGTCACCGTTCGAGTCGGCGAACGACCGCAGGTAGACCTGGTAGACGACCGCGTCGCGCCACCAGTCCTGGGACGGCGCGGGCGCGGCGGGGTTCGGCAGCGCTGCCAGCCGGGATGCCATGCGTCCACCATCGGCGGCCCGGGAGCCATGCCGTGTGAAGCAGGTCACCAGTGTTCCGCGGGCGTTGTGGCGCATCTCCACAACGCCCGAGCACGATCAGTCGGGGGGCAGAGGTCCGCGGTCGACGGGTGGCGGCAGGGCCCGCAGCGCGGTCCGGGCGATCGCCAGCACGTCCTCGGCGGAGCCGCCGTCCCGTGCGCAACCGGACATGCCCCGCATGACCGCCAGCAGGAAACCGGCCAGCTCGTCGGTCGGGGTGGCCGCCGGCAGGTCGCCGTCGCGCACGCCGCGGTCGAGCCGGCTCCGCAGGCGCTCGCGCACGGCGGCGCGTTGGCTGCCCAGCCGGGGTTCGGTGAGCACCAGGCAGCCGGGCGGGGTCGCTGCGTCGGTGTGCGCCCGCGCCGTGCCGTCGAGCATCTCGGCGATGGCCTCGTGCGCGGTGGGGCGGGTGGCGGCCTCGTCCATGCCCTCGCAGGTGCGCGCGAAGTACGTGCGCGACGCCTCCTGGAACAGGCGTTCCTTGTCGCCGAAGGCGGCGTAGAGGCTCGGGGGCGTCACGCCCATCGCACTCGTCAGGGTGGCGATGGTGGTCTCGTCGTAGCCCACCCGCCAGAACTGCTCCACAGCTGCCGCCAGCGCGGCGTCGCGGTCGAAGCTGCGGGGTCGCCCGGTCACGCCACCACCTTACCTAGTGGTCGCTACAGAAGCTGCTAAGGTCGACGTCATTCCATAGCGATCACTACACAAGGAGGACGTCGTGCAGATCCACGACGCAGTCGTGCTCGTCACCGGAGCCAACCGGGGCATCGGCGCCCGGTTCGTCGAGCAGCTGAAGGCGCGCGGGGCGGGCAAGGTCTACGCCGCCGCGCGGGACGTGCGCACCATCGAGGCGGACGGCGTGCACCCGGTCGAGCTCGACGTGACCGACCCCGAGCAGATCGCTGCCGCCGCCCGGGCCGCCGGCGACGTGCAGATCCTGGTCAACAACGCCGGGATCTCCACCGGCACCGGGCTGGTCATCGGCGACGAGCAGGCCATCCGGCGCGAGATGGACACCAACTTCTACGGGCCGCTGCTCATGACGCGCGCCTTCGCCCCGGTGCTGGCCGCCAACGGGGGCGGCGCGGTCGTCAACGTGGTCTCGGCGCTCTCGTGGTTCGCCACCCCGGGGTCCGGGGCCTACGCCGCGTCCAAGGCCGCGGCGTGGATGCTGACCGACAGCACCCGGCTGGAGCTCGCTGGCCAGGGCACCCACGTCGTCGGCGTCCACATGGGTCTCGTCGACACCGACATGGCAGCGGAGATCCAGGCACCCAAGATCGCGCCGGCGGAGCTGGCGGACGCGGCGCTGGACGCGGTCGAGTCCGGCGCGCAGGAGGTGCTGGCCGACGATTGGGCGCGGCTGGTCAAGCGCGGCCTGCACCTGGACCCCGCGCAGCGGTACGAGCAGCTGTTCGCCGCCCTCGGGCAGGGATGACGACGCCGGGGGCGCGACCGGCAGGTCGCGCCCCCGGTCGCGCTCGACGCGCTGTGGTGAGCAGTGTCCGCGGGTGGGCTAGACCGCCAGGCACCCTCGGAACGCGTCGACCATCAGCGGTACGTCCACCGCGGAGGCGAGCTCGCGCGCCGCGTGCATGGCCAGCTGCGGTGCACCGACATCGACCGTCGACAGACCAAGGCGGGTAGCGGTGAGCGGGCCGATGGTGGAGCCGCAGGGGAGGTCGGCGCGGGAGACGAAGTGCTGCACCGGCACCCCGGCCTCCTGGCAGCGCTCGGTGAACCAGCCACCCGACACCGCATCGGTGGCGTAGGCCTGGTTGGCGTTCAGCTTCAGCACCGGCCCGCCGCCCAGGACCGGCTGGTGCGAGGGCTCGTGCCGCTCCGACCGGGTCGGGTGCACCGCGTGCGCCATGTCCGCGCTCACCAGCTTGGACGCCGCAATGGTCCGGGCGAACGCCTGCGGCTCGGAGCCGGCCAGCCGGGAGATGACGTCCTCGAGGAACGACCCCCGCGCCCCCGACGCAGAGCCCGAACCGACCTCCTCGTGGTCGTTGCAGACCAGCACCTGCGTGTGCCGCGTTTCCGCGGAAACACCAGCGAGCGTTTCCGCGGAAACGCGCAGTAGTGCCAGCAGGCCCGAGTGGCAGCAGGCCAGGTCGTCCAGCCGCGGCGCCGCGATCCACGTGCCGTCGACACCCGCCCGCGCGGCCGGCTGGGTGTCGGCCAGCACCAGGTCGTGGCCCACGACGTCCGCCGCCGAGACCCCGGCCTCGGCCGCCAGCGCCTCCAAGAGCCCCGGCTCGGTCGACAGCTCCGACCCCCACACCGGCTGCAGGTGCCGCTGCGGGTCCAGCGTCAGACCCTCGCGCACCGACCGGTCGAGGTGGATCGCCAGCGACGGCAGCCGAAGCGGCGCCCCGGGCAGCTTCACCAGCGTCGTCGTCCCACCGCGCAGCGCCAGGCGCCCCGCGACCGTCAGCTCGCGGTCGAGCCAGGTGTGCCAGAGCCCGCCGCCGTAGGGTTCGACGCCGACCAGCCGGTAGCCGGCCTGCCGCACGTCGTGCCGCGGGCGCACCCGGAACGTGGGGGAGTCGGTGTGCGCGCCGATGATGCGCAGCCCGGCCTCGGCCACCGGGTCCGAGCCGACCCGGACGGCCACCACGCTCGCCCCGCGCACCGTGAACACCTGGTCGCCGGGGGACAGGTCCCACACCGCCGTCTCGGACAGCTCGCGGAAGCCCCCCTCGCGCAGCCGGCGGGTGATCTCCGCCGCCGCGTGCGAGGGGGAGGGCGAGGCGTCCACGAACGCGCGGAGGTCGTCGCCGAGGGAGAGATCGGGAGCTGCCACGTCGTCGTGTCTACCCGACCCCATCGTGATCGGCCTGACCCCCGTACCGTTCGCGGGCCATCCCTCGCGCGCCAGGAGCACACCGCATGACCGCACAGACCCTCGGCGTCGAGGAGGAGTTCCACCTCGTCGACCCCGCCACCGGGGCACTCGCGGCCAGCTCGACCGTCGCCGACGCCGCCGTCCTCGGGCAGGCCGGGCCGCACGTGCAGCCCGAGATCTCCACGACCCAGCTCGAGACCGCCACCGGCGTGTGCACCACCCTCGCCGAGGTCCGCGCCGCCCTGCAGGAGACCCGCGGGGAAGCGGTGAAGGCGGCCCAGAGCGACGGGCTGACCGTGCTCGCCGCCTCCACGCACCCGTCGTCCGCGGTCGGCGACCTCGTGCTCACCGACGCCCCGCGCTACCGCGTCATGGTGGAGCGCTGGGCCGGCCTGGCCACCGGTCAGGACATCTGCGGCACCCACGTGCACGTCGGCGTCGACGACCTCGACACCGCCGTCCACGTCATGGACCGCGCCCGCCCCTGGCTTCCGTTGCTGCTGGCCATGACCGGCAGCTCTCCGTTCCACCAAGCCGCCGACACGGGCTACGAGTCGTGGCGCACCGTCTGGTGGTCGCGCTGGCCGGTCTCCGGCCCACCCGACCAGCTCGGCGACGCAGCGGGGTACCGGGACGTCGTCCGGCAGCTCGTCGCCAGCGGCATGGTGCCCGACGGCTCGCAGCTCTACTGGGACCTGCGGCCCTCCACCCACGTGCCCACCGTCGAGTTCCGCGGTGCCGATGTCTGCACGGACCTGGACGACGTCGTCCTGCACGCCGCGCTGTGCCGCTCGCTGGTCGCCGTCCTCGCCCGCGACACCGCCCCGGCACCGCAGATCCGGCCCGAGGTGCTGCGCGCCGCCCGCTGGAAGGCCGCCCGCGCCGGGCTCACCGGTGAGCTGTTCGACCCGGCCACCACCGAGCTCGTGCCTGCCGGGACCGCGGTCCGGTCGCTGCTGACCGTCGTCCGCGACGACCTCGACGAGCGCGGCGACCTCGACGAGGTCACCGCGCTCACCGAGCAGCTCCTGGCCCGCGGGACGTCGGCCGCCCGGCAGCGCCGCACCATGCACCGCACCGGCGACGCGGGCGCCGTCGTCCGCGACCTGCTCGAGGTCGGCGGCACCGCCGTCTGACCACCGCTCAGGGCGCGGGCTGCCACCGGAAGCGGTCGACGAACCCGGCCAGGCCCGGCAGGCGGGACGCGAGCTGGAGCAGACCGAGACCCAGCGCACCACCCGCGACGTTGAACAGCAGGTCGTGCACGTCGGCGATGTGGCCCCCGCCCAGCAGGTGGGCGGTGAGGTACTGCGTCACCTCGATGGCCAGGCTCGCCGCCGTCACGACGGCCACCACCCGCAGCCACGACGGCCGCGCCAGCACGAGCGCCACCAGTACGCCCAGCGGCACGAACACCAGCACGTTCATGACGGCGTCGGACACCTCGTACTCCGTGGTCGGGTCCAGCACGAGGTACTCCGTCCAGGGCACGTCGGCTCCCGGCTTGTCCAGGAACACCGGGAACACGGTGTTCGCGACGATGCCGGCGGCGTACACGCTCAGCGCGACGGCCACGGCGGCACGCGGGACGCTCCACCGGCCGCTGCGGTGCAGCGACCACAGCAGCAGAGCGAGGACGACCGCGCCCAGCGGGACGACGACCGGCAGCACCGGGACCTGGCGGAACACGTCGGGGGTCTCCTCGCTCGGGTCATCGGTGCCGGCCCATGATCCCCGACCACGGCCCGGCGGCACCGATGAGTTCCACCCGCGCGCGCCGTCCCCACCCCGAACCCACGACGAGGAGCAACGCATGCGCAGGGTGGTCGCGTACGAACTCGTGTCCCTGGACGGCGTCGCCGAGGCCCCGGACACCTTCATCACCACCTGGGACGACGTCCTCGACGCCAACCTGGCCGACGTCATCGCCACCCAGGACGCCGTGGTGCTCGGCCGGCGCAGCTACGACGAGTGGGCCGGCTACTGGCCGACCAGCGACGTCGAGCCGTTCGCCACCTTCATCAACGGGGTGGCCAAGCACGTCGCCACCTCCACCCCGCTGACGACCCCGTGGGCGAACAGCACGGTGGTCGACGGCGACCTCGGGGCCCACGTCCGCGACCTGAAGGCCCAGCCCGGCGGCGACATCGGCGTGCACGCCAGCATCTCGGTGGTGCAGGCGCTGCTGGCGGCCGGCGTGGTCGACGAGCTGCGGCTCGTGGTGGCCCCGCACGTCGCCGGTACGGGTCGGCGGCTGCTCGACGAGGTGCCCGCCACCGCGCTGCGGCTGACCAGCAGCACCACGTCCCCGACCGGCCACCTGGTGCTCACCTACCGCCCCGGGGCCGCCGTCGAGTGAGCAGCCTTCGTCGTCGGCGGGGCCCGGGAACAGCAGTCGGCGCACGGTGGACGCGCGCGCCGCACGCGCGCAACGCGCGGGCATTGTCAGCGCAACACAGCAGGGCCACAGTGAGCGCCACCCGACCCCGCCGGAGGCAGCTCGTGACCGCTGAACCGACCACCACGACCGGCACCAGCGAGTACCTCGCCAAGCGCCAACTGCGCACCGGCACCGCGGGCTGGCCACTGCTGGCCGGGCTCGGCGTCGCCGCGGTCATCTCCGGCGACTACGCCGGCTGGAACTTCGGCCTGGCCGAGGGCGGGTTCGGCGGGCTGCTCATCGCCACCGTGCTCATGGGGATCATGTACATGGCCATGGTGTTCGGCCTCGCCGAGCTGGGCGCCGCGCTGCCGACCGCCGGCGGTGGCTACACCTTCGCCCGCCGCGCCCTGGGCCCCTGGGGCGGCTACGCCACCGGCGTCGCCGTCCTGCTCGAGTACGCCATCGCCCCGGCCGCCATCGCCACGTTCATCGGCGGCTACGTCGAGTCGCTGGGCCTGTTCGGCATCACCGACGGCTGGTGGGTCTACCTCGCCGTCTACGCCCTCTTCATCGGCGTGCACCTCATGGGCGTCGGCGAGGCGCTCAAGGTCATGATGGCCATCGCGGCGGTCGCCGTCCTCGGGCTCGTGCTGTTCCTGCTCGGCGCGATCCCGGCCTTCGACGCCGCCAACCTCACCGACATCGCGCCCACCGACGCCGCCGGCGCCTCGGACTGGTTGCCGTTCGGCCTGCTCGGCGTGTGGGCGGCGTTCCCGTTCGCGATCTGGTTCTTCCTCGCCGTCGAGTGCGTGCCGCTGGCCGCCGAGGAGGCCAAGGACCCCGCGCGCTCCATGCCCAAGGGCATCGTCGCCGCGATGGCGGTGCTGGCCACCCTCGCCGTCCTCATGCTGCTCTTCACCACGGGCGCGGGCGGCGCGCAGCTCATCTCCGAGTCGGCCAACCCGCCCGTCGACGGGCTCCAGCCGGGCACCCTGCAGACGGTCGTCAACTACATGGGCCTGGTCGGGCTCGTGGCCAGCTTCTTCTCCATCGTCTACGCCTACAGCCGGCAGACCTTCGCCCTCTCCCGCGCCGGTTACCTGCCGCGCTCGCTGTCGGTCACCAACAGCCGCAAGGCCCCGGTGCTCGCGCTGGTCGTGCCCGGCGTCGTCGGCTTCCTGCTCACCCTCACCGGCCAGGGCGCGACCCTGCTCAACATGGCGGTGTTCGGCGCGGCCCTGTCGTACGTGCTGATGATGACCAGCCACATCGTGCTGCGCCGCCGCGAACCCGACCTGGAACGGCCGTACCGCACCCCGGGCGGGATGACGACCACCGGGATCGCCCTCGTGCTCGCCGTCCTCGCGGTGCTGGCCACCTTCCTGGTCGACCCGCTCGCCGCCGGGCTGACGCTGGTCGCGTTCGGCGTCTTCATGGCGTACTTCGCGCTGTACAGCCGGCACCACCTCGTGGCCGCCGCCCCGGAGGAGGAGTTCGCCGCCCTGGCAGCGGCCGAGGACGACGTCCGATGACCGCGCGCCGGGCAACGGTGGCCGGCCACACCTACGAGTTCCCCACGCTGGTCGAGGTGATGGCGAAGGCCACGCCCGCCCGCTCGGGCGACGTGCTCGCCAGCTGCGCCGCGACGTCGGAGGCCGAGCGGGTCGCGGCCCAGACCGTGCTCGCCGACCTGCCGCTCACCACGTTCCTCGACGAGCAGGTCGTCGGCTACGACGAGGACGACGTCACGCGGCTCGTCCTCGACACCCTGGACGCCGACGCCCTGGCTCCGGTGCGGGCGCTGACCGTCGGCGGGTTCCGCGAGTGGCTGCTCGCCCGCGCCGCGCTGGGCGACGAACCGGCCATCTCGGGGCTGGCGAAGGGCCTCACGCCGGAGATGGTCGCCGCAGTCTCCAAGCTCATGCGCAACGCCGACCTGGTCGCCGTCGGCCGGCGCACCCGGGTGATCACCGGCCTGCGCTCCACCATCGGGCTCCCCGGCCGGCTGGCGTCGCGGTTGCAGCCCAACCACCCCACCGACGACCCGGTCGGCGTCACCGCCTCGCTGCTCGACGGCCTGCTGCACGGCTCGGGCGACGCCGTCATCGGCATCAACCCGGCCACGGACTCCCCGGCGCAGACCATCGCGCTGCTGGAGCTCATCGACGCGGTGATCAGCCGGTACGAGATCCCCACCCAGTCGTGCGTGCTGGCCCACGTCACCACCACCTTGCGGGCGCTGGAGAAGGGCGCCCCGGTCGACCTGGTGTTCCAGTCGGTCGCCGGCACGCAGGGCGGCAACGAGGGCTTCGGGGTGACCCTCGACCTGCTCACCGAGGCCCGCGACGCGGCCCTGGCGTTGAACCGGGGCACCGTCGGGCGCAACGTCACCTACTTCGAGACCGGGCAGGGGTCGGCGCTCTCGGCCGGCGCGCACCTGGGCGTCGGCGGCCGCCCGGTCGACCAGCAGACACTGGAGTGCCGCGCCTACGGCGTCGCCCGGCACTACGACCCGCTGCTGGTCAACACCGTCGTCGGGTTCATCGGCCCCGAGTACCTCTACGACGCCAAGCAGGTCATCCGCGCCGGCCTGGAGGACCACTTCTGCGGCAAGCTGCTCGGCCTGCCCATGGGCGTCGACGTCTGCTACACCAACCACACCGACGTCGACCCCGACGACACCGACACCCTCACCCTGCTGCTCGGCGCGGCCGGGTGCTCGTTCGTCATCGCCGTCCCGGGCTCGGACGACGTGATGCTGCACTACCAGTCGTTGTCGTTCCAGGACGTGCTCACCACCCGCCAGGTGCTGGGCCTGCGCCCGGCGCCGGAGTTCGAGGCCTGGTTGCAGCGCATGGACCTGGTCGACCACACCGGCCGGGTGCGCGAGCTGACCGCCGACGCCCCGCAGGCCCGAGCACTGCTGGCTGCAGCCCGATGAGCGACGCCTTCGAGGTGCTGCGGGCGGCCACCCGGGCGCGGGTGGCGCTGGGCCGGGCCGGCGACGGGCTGCCCACCGACCGGCTGCTGGAGTTCCGCGCCGCGCACGCCGCCGCGCGCGACGCCGTCCACACGCCCCTGGACGTCGACGCGGTCGTGGCCGAGCTCGGGGAGACCGGCCTCGACGTGCTGACGGTGACCTCCGCGGCGCCGGACCGGGCCACCTACCTGCAGCGTCCCGACCTCGGCCGCCAGCTCGCCCCCGGCACCTCCCTGCCGGCAGGTGAGCACGACCTCGCGCTGGTGGTGGCCGACGGGCTCTCACCGCTCGCCGTCGCCGAGCACGCCGCGGGCACCGTGGCCGCGGTGCTCGAGCGGCTGGCCGGGTGGTCGGTGGCCCCGCTGGTGGTGGCCACCCAGGCGCGGGTGGCCATCGGCGACCAGATCGGCGAGGCACTGGGCGCCCGCATCGTGGTGGTGCTCATCGGCGAGCGGCCGGGGCTGTCGTCGGCGGACTCCCTGGGGCTCTACCTCACCTGGGGCCCGCGCACCGGCCGGGCCGACAGCGAGCGCAACTGCATCTCCAACGTCCGCCCGCCGCACGGCCTCGGCTACGCCCAGGCCGCCGAGACGCTCGCCGGTCTGCTGCTGGCCTCGCGCGAGCTGGGCGCGTCGGGCGTGGTGCTCAAGGACGAGGGGACGGCGCTGCCCCCGGGCGCCGGCTGACAGGATCGGGGGCGTGTCCACCAACGCGACCACCACGCTGACGGTCTGGTCGGCCGACCGCGGCGCGCTGGCGGCCTACCGCGCCCGGGTCGCCGGCCCGGAGGCGGTCTTCTCGCTGGAAGCGGCCGTGCCCACCGGCCTGGCCCTGGACGCCTGGGACTGGGAGCGGGCCACCGCGCTGTGGGGGTGCGGGCGCCCCGAGCTCCCCGGGGGAGCGCTCACCGACCTCGGCGACCGGCTGGTCTACCAGGTCGACACGCCCTGGGCCCCGCCGCACACGGCCTTCGCCACGCTCAGCGCGGCGTTCCCGGGCACGGTGGCGCACGCGCTCACCACCTGCGAGACCGAGTACGCCAGCACCGCCTGGTTCGCGGGCGGGCGCACCGTCGACATGCGCGAGACCGAGCTCGACCTGCCCGAGGAGGAGCTCGACGACTGGGACGGCGAGTGGCATCTGCCCGCCGACTGGTCCTTCGACGTCGCCCGGGCCCGCGCGCTCCTCGGCTGATGGCCTGTCGGGCGCCCGGTCCGCCGTCGTCGGTCAACCGGGTGGGGCGAACCAGGGTTCGGTGACGACGACGTCGAACCGGCCGGCCAGCGCGGCCCGGACGTCGTGCAGCAGCCGGGCGCCGAGGGCCAGGTAGGCCGGGTCGCCGGGACCCACGACCGGCAGCCGGTCCTCCGCGTAGGCGGCGGTGAAGGCGTGGAGCTGCTCGACGAGCCCGGTCGGCAGACCGAGCGCGGCGGGGTCGACCGCCCGGCCGCGGGCGTCCCACAGCGGCCCGGCGCTGCGCTCGGGCCAGAACTCCAGCCGCGGTGTCATCCGCCGCCGCGGCGGGCACCTGCGCCGTCGGGGCCCGGCAGCGGGTCGCTGCGCTGCAGCCAGTGGGGGAGGTGACGCAGCTGCCCGCGGGCGCGCTGGGCGAGCCGACCGCGCCGGGTGGTCGGCGCGGGGACGACCTCGAGGGACGCCTCGGTCTCCGCGGGGGCGGCCTCCGCGGCCTCGGCTCGGGCGTGCAACCGCGCCCGGACGTCGTCCGGCGTGTACGCGCGGCGCTGCCGCTCGTCGCGGGCCAGCACCACCCCGGTCGCGGCCACCCCGGCCAGGCCCGCCAGCCCGATCAGCCGGCCGACCGTCGATCGGCTCACCCGGGCCATCGTCAGCGGCCCGACGGCAGGGTCATGACCTCGACGCCGTCCTCGGTGATGGCCACCGTGTGCTCGCTGTGCGCGGTGCGGCAGCCGGTGGCGCTGCGCAGCGTCCAGCCGTCGTCGTCGGTGACCAGCTCGTCGGTGTCGGTCATGACCCAGGGCTCCAGTGCCAGCAGCTGACCGGGGCGCAGCTTCATGCCCCGCCCCGCGCGGCCGTCGTTGGGCACGTGCGGGTCCTGGTGCATGGTCGTGCCGATGCCGTGCCCGCCGAAGTCGGTGTTCACCGAGTAGCCGGCCCCGCGCAGCACCTCGCCGACCGCCGCGGAGATGTCGCCCAGCTTGACCCCGGGACCGGCGGTGGCGATGGCCGTGGCCAGGGCCTTCTCCGTGGTCTGGATCAGCCGCACGCTCTCGGCCGGGCGGGCATCGCCCACCACGAAGCTGATGGCCGAGTCCGCGGCGACCCCGCCCAGCACCACGGCCAGGTCGAGGCTCAGCAGGTCGCCGTCGCGCAGTGCGTAGTCGTGGGGGAGGCCGTGCAGCACGCCGTCGTTGACCGAGGTGCAGATGTAGTGGCCGAACGGGCCGCGGCCGAACGAGGGCGCGTAGTCGACGTAGCAGGAGGTGGCGCCCGCGCCGAGGATGATCTCCTTGGCCCACTGGTCGATCTCGAGCAGGTTGGTGCCCACCGTCGCGCGGCTCTTCAGCGACTGCAGGATGTCGGCCACCAGGGCGCCGGTCTCGCGGGCGCGGGCGACCTGGGACGGGGAGAGGATCTCGATCACGCCGGTCATGTTATCCCGGTACTAGTATCCCGGTCATGGTCCGGTTGCCCCTCACCCCCGACGACGTCGAGCGCGGCCGCCGGCTGGGCGCGCTGCTGCGCCGGGCCCGCGGCGGGCGGTCGATGCTCGACACCGCCCTGGCCGCCGGCATCTCGCCCGAGACGCTGCGCAAGATCGAGTCCGGCCGGGTGGCCACCCCGGCGTTCACCACGGTGGCCGCGGTGGCCGAGGTGCTCGGGGTGTCGCTGGACACCGTGTGGGCCGAGGTCGCCCGCCCGGCCGACGCCTCGCTGACCGCCTGACCGCCTGGCCGCCTGACCGCCGTCGGCGCGCACCGGGCCGGCGCTAGGTTGACCCGGTGCTCAGCCTGGACGCCGCCGTCGACCTCACCCGCACCGGCGACGTGTGGCTGTTCCGGGGCGCCTCGGTCGCCGACCGGGCCATCCAGACGCTGACGAACTCGCCGGTCAACCACGTCGGCATGGCCGTCGTGCTCGAGGACCTCCCGCCGCTGCTGTGGCACGCCGAGCTGGGCAAGTCGCTGCCCGACGCCTGGACCGGGGAGCACCAGCGCGGCGTGCAGCTGCACGACCTGCGCGACGCGGTCTGCGTGTGGCGGCAGAAGTACGGCCAGCGGGCCTGGCTGCGCCAGCTGGTCGGCCCGGCCGACGACGGCGGCGTCACCCCCGCGATGGAGGACGCCGTGCTGCGGGCGATCGCCCGCAACGACGGCCGGCCCTTCCCGACCACCGCCCGACTGGCCCGCGGCTGGGCGAAGGGGCTGGTCAACCGCAGCACCGACGCCGAGACGGTCTTCTGCGCCGAGCTGGTGGCCGCGACCTACACCGCGATGGGCCTGCTGCCGGCCGGGCGACCGCTGAACTCCTACGACCCGGGCAGCTTCTGGTCCGGCGACCGGCTCGAGCTGGTGGACGCCCGGTTGGGGCCCGAGGTGGCCGTCGACGTGCCGGCCGCCGGGCCCTGGACCCGGTAGGTCGTCTGCACCATGCCGCCGCCGAGCACCTCGGTGGAGGTGTGCTCGAGGTGCACGTCGCCCGGCAGCGGGCCGAACAGGCTGAAGCCCTCGCCCACCAGCACGGGCACCCGCGACAGGGTGAGCGTCTGCACCCGGCCGCAGGCCAGCATCGTGCGCACCGTCTGGCCGCCGTCGACGTAGACCCGCCCGTACCCGGCCGCCTCGAGCGCGGCCACCGCCTCGTCGAGGTCGCGGTGCACCACGACCCGGGGATCGGCCGCCGGGTCGAGGGTGGAGCTGACGACGTGCACGGGCTTGCCCTGGTAGGGCCACTCGCCGTGCGGCTCGATCACCCGGTACGTGCCGCGACCCATGAGGAGCGCGTCGACGGACTCCACGAACGCGGTGAAGCCGGCGTCGCCGGGGGAGCCCGACCCGTCGGTGGTCTCGAGGAAGTCGAGGCCGTCGTCGTGGCGGGCGATGAAGCCGTCGACGCTGAGACCCAGGAACACGTGACCGGTGAACGTCATGGCGGCACCCTCGCACGGGCCTCCGACATTTCCCGCCCGGCCGGCGGTCCAACCGTGGCCCCACCCGATGGGGGGACGCGGAGAAGGTTGGGCGCAACCTTCCCCGCGTCGCGGCCGACATCGCGGGCATGACCACCACCCTCACCGTCGCGGCCCCGGCCGTCGACCTCGACGCCGCGCTGCTGCCTGGCCCGACCGCGCTCCACCACCGCCTGCAGGAGCGCCTGGCCGCGGCCGCCGCGCAGCCGGGCTGCCTGGTGGTCGTCGGTCTGCTCCGCAAGGACACCGGGTGGCCACTGGCCGCCGGTGCCCTGACCACAGTCACCGCCCTGCTCGCCGGCGCCCTGCGCGGTGAGGACTGGCTGGCCCGGGAGGACCACACCGAGTTCGGCGTGCTGGTGACCGGCAGCCCCGCGGACGCCGACACCGTCGCCGAGCGGCTCACCGGCGTCGTCACCGGTGCCGTCACCGGCCTGCACGCCTGCGCCGGGGTGGCCACCCTCGAGGACGGGCTGACCGCCCACGAGGTGACCCGCCGTGCCCTGCTGTGCCTGGACGCCGCCCGGCACCGCGGTCCCAACGCCGTCGTGCACTACTCCGGCACGCGCTGACCCGCTGAGTCGCACCGACGTCGCCGGCCCACCGACTCCGCCGGCACCGGGGTGTTCCCCCACCCCCGGTGCCGGCGGGCATCACCCCGTCAGACCCCGACCCTCACCCTCGCATCGAGGGTGAGGGTCGTGTCGTCGGGGCCGGCGACGGCGTCGTCGTGGGTCACGCAGACCACCACGCGCCCGGCCAGGGCCCGGCGCAGGTCGGCGACCAGCGCGGCGGCCGTCGGGCCGTCCAGGTGGGCGGTGGGCTCGTCGAGCAGCACCACGTCGCGGTCGGCCAACAGGGCCCGGGCCGCGGCCAGCCGACGCCGCTCGCCACCGGACAGCGCGGCCCCGCCGGACCCGACTGCGGTGTCCAGCCCGTCGGGCAGCCCGGCGACCAGCGGACCCAGCCCGCACACGGTCAGCGCCCCGATCATCGCGACCTCGTCGACCGAGCCCCGTGGCCCGGCCAGCGCCAGGTTGGCCCGGATCGAGGACGCGAAGACGTGCGCCTCCTGCGGCACCCACGCGATCGCCGTCCGCAGGTCGTCGCCGACGAGGTCGGTGGCCGGCGTCCCGGCGACGTCGTAGCGGCCCGCCCGCGGCCGCAGCGCGGCCAGCAGCACCGCGAGCAACGTCGACTTGCCCGCCCCCGACGGGCCACGCACCACCAGCCACCCGTCGCGGTCGGCGGTCGACGACACCTCGCGCAGCACGTCCGGTCCACCGGGCCAGCCGGCGACGAGCGCCTCGGTGGTCAGCCGGTCCACGGGCACCGGGACGGCGGACGGGGTGGCCGGGTCCGGTGCCACCGGTGCGGTGCGGACGGCGTCCACCCGCGCCCGGACGTCGTCCCAGGCGCCGCGTCGTTGCAGTGACCCGACCCAGCCGGTGAGCGGCTCGGCGAGGGCCAGCGGCGCGAGGGCGACCACGGCCAGCACGGGTCCGGTGAGCCCGGTGGCCCAGCCGAGGCCGGCGGCCACGACGGCGGCCAGCCCCGTGCCCGCCGACACCACGCCGTCGGCCAGCGCGCCGGTGCGGGCGGCGCCGAGCGCGGCGGCTCGCTGGGCGGCGGCGATCCCGCGCACCCGGTCGCCGGCGCCCACGGCCAGCCCGTGCGCCCGCAGGTCGGCGGCGCCCTCGAGCACGGTGCTGGCGCCCTCCAGCGCGGTCACCCGCAGGGTGGCCTCGGCGCGGGCGGCGTCGGCGTCCACCCGTCGGTGCAGCAGCACGACCGAGCCGGCCACCACGAGCAGCACGGCGAGCACGCCGGCCGCGGCGGCCGGGGACAGGAGCGCGAGCACCCCGCAACCGATCAGCGCGGTGGCCGCGGCCACGGCCGGCGGGGTCAGCACGCGCACGGAGAGGTCCTGCAGCAGCGCGACGTCGCCGACCACGCGGCCCAGTGCCGTGCCGGGGGTGCGCTCGGCGGCGATGCCCTGCCGGGCCAGCGCCCGCCACACCGACACCCGGGTGCTCGACGCCAGCCGCAGCGCCGCGTCGTGGGCGGCCAACCGCTCGGCCCACCGGGCGACCGCCCGCAGCAGCCCGAAGCCGCGGACGCCGACGATGGCCACCAGCAGCGTCAGCACCGGCGGCATCTCGGCGGCCCGCACCACCAGCCAGCCCGACAACCCGGTGAGCGCCACGCCGGCCAGCGCGGTGACCGTGCCGGTGCCCACCGCCCGGGCGAGCGCCGCCCGCGGCCACCCGGCAGCGTCGGTGCCGCCCGACCCGTCCGGAACGCCGGAGGCGTCGGCGGCGGCCGAGTGTGCAGTTGCGGTCGCCGGCGTCGGCGCGGCGGTGCGGGTCGCCGACCGCAACTGCACAGTCGCAGGCACGGTCGAAGGCCCGGGCACGGGCGATGCGGGGGCGGGCGGTGCGGCGAGGGCGGGGAGGACCACCTCGCGGTCGGCCAGGGCGGCCAGCTCCGGGTCGTGGGTGACCAGCACGGTGGTCACCGTGCCGCGCAGGGCCGTGAGGACGGCGGTGACCCGGGCCGTGGCGGCGTCGTCCAGGTGGGCAGTGGGCTCGTCGAGCAGCAGCAGGCCCGCCCCGCGCCGCACCCGCACCAGCGCGCGGGCCAGGGCGACCCGCTGGAGCTCGCCGGGGGAGAGGGTGGTGCAGCGACGCCCCGCCAGCGATCCGGCGCCCACCCGGGCGAGGGCGTCGACCACGAGCCCCTCGGCGACGACCGCGTCGAGCGGGTCGGCGACGTCGATCCCGGCGTGCAGGCGCAGCTCGTCGGCCACGGTGTCGCCGACGGTGCGCGGGTGCTGCGGGACGACGGCGACGCGCGCGGGCACCCCGGCCACGGCACCGGTGACCTCCGCCGAACTGGGCAGCGTGCCGGCCAGCGCGGCCAGCAGCGTCGACTTGCCCGATCCCGAGGCGCCGGTGAGCGCCACCAGCTGGCCAGGGTGCACCCGCAGCGACGTGGGCGGGAGGGCGGAGGCGGTGCGGCCGGGATGGCTCACGGCGAGGTCCTCGACCACGAGGTCGGCCCCGCGGGGGTCCTCGTCGTGGGACCCGGCGACGGGGGCCGAGGTCGCGGGGGTGCCGACGGGGGCTCCGGAGGTCGCGGTGGCGGCGACGGGAGCTGCGGAGGTCGTGGTGGCGGCGACCGCTCCGGCGGTCGAGGCGGCAGCGGGGGCGGCGAGCACGGCGCGGGCGTCGGCCGCGGCCTGCCCGGCGTCGGCGTTCGCGTGGTAGGCCGCGCCCAGCGCGCGGAGGGGGGCGAACGCCTCGGGGGCCAGCAGCAGCGCGGTCAGGCCGATGCCCAGCCCGAGGTGGCCGTGCACCAGGCGCAGGCCCACGGTCACCGCGACCAGGGCCACCGAGAGGGTGGCGATCAGCTCGAGCACCAGGGAGGAGAGGAAGGCCAACCGCAGCGTGGCCGTCGTCGTCCGGCGGTGGTCCTCGCCCAGGCGGGCCAGGGCGGCGGTCTGCTCGGCGGCCCGGCCCAGGCCGGTGAGCACCGGCAGGCCGCGGACCAGCTCGGCCACGTGCCCGGCGATGCGGTCCAGCGCCCGGGCCGAGTCGGCGGTGCGGTCGGCGGTGTACTTGCCGACCAGCACCATGAACACCGGCACCAGCGGCAGCGTGAGCGCGATGAGCACCGCCGAGAGCCAATCGGTGCCCAGCAGCACGAGCAGCAGCACCGGCGGCACGACCAGGGTCTGCGCGAACGCGGGCAGGTAGGTGGCCAGCGCCGGCGCCAGGTCGTGCAGGCGGGTGGTCACCAGCACGGCGGCCGGCCCGGGTCCGCCGGCGGCCTCGACCGCGGCGGGGGAGGCGGTGAGCCGGTCGAGCAGCCGGCCGCGCAGCTGGTCCTCGCTGCGCCGGGCGTCGCGGGCGGCGAGCACCGCGCCCACCGACCCGGCCGCGGCGCGCACCAGGGCACCCGCGGCGGCCAGGGCGAGCGCGGCCAGCGGCGACCGGCCGTCGACCACCGCGGCGACGCCCTGCGCCAGCCCGGCGGCCAGCGCCACCATCCCGACGGTCTGCACCAGGGCGACCACCCCGGCCCGGACGACGGCCCCGGTCACCCCGGGGACGCCGTCCAGCGGGGCGAGCGGACCGCGGGCGGTCGTGCCGCCGCTCGTGCCGGAGCTCATGCCGCGGCGTGGTCGAGCTCGGGCTCGGCGGTGAGCCGCTTGCGGAACACCCAGTAGGTCCACGACTGGTAGCCCAGCACCACCGGCAGGCCGAACGCGGCGACCCAGGTCATGACGGTGAGGGTGTAGTCGCTGACCGACGCGGTGCTCACCAGGACGTCGAACGCGGGGTCGACCGTCGAGGCCAGCACCGTGGGGTACCCGGCGCCGAAGATGGCCCCCGTCGAGGCCAGCAGCACCAGCGCCCAGCCGAGGAAGGCCTGGCCCTCGCGGTCGACCTTGAGCCGGGTCCAGGTGACCACCACGGCCAGCGCGGCCAGCAGCCACAGCACGGTCGAGACCAGCCCGCCCGAGCGCAGCACGACCAGCCCGGCCCAGGCCAGCAGCGGCAGCGCGGCCAGCGGCGACCAGCGCAGCGCGAACGTCCGGGCCCGCAGCCGCAGCGGGCCCTCGGTCTTCAGCGCCAGGAACACCGCGCCGTGCACCATCGAGTACGCGAGCACGGCGACGCCGCCGAGCAGGACCGGCCAGCCGAACCACGAGAACGCACCGCCGACGCGGTACCCGTCCGCGCCGATCGGCAGGCCGAGGGTGGTGGCCCCCAGCGCCCCGCCGATGCCGACCGCGGCGATGAGCGAGCCGGTGGTGATGACCCGGGTCCAGGCGGCGTCCCACCGCTCGTCGTGCTCCTGGTGCCGCCACTCGAAGGCGACGGCCCGGATGATCAGGCCCAGCAGCACCAGCACGAAGGCCAGGTACATCGAGGGCAGCCAGCTGGCGTACCAGCCGGGGAAGGCGGCGAACACCGCGCCGACGGCGGTGATCAGCCAGACCTCGTTGCCGTCCCAGACCGGGCCGATGGTGCGCAGCATCAGGTTCTTGTCGGCACGCTTCTCGTCGGCGTCGCCGCGGGCGAGCACGGGCAGCAGCGCGGCGACGCCGAAGTCGAAGCCCTCGAGCAGCAGGAAGCCGGTCCAGAGCACCGCGACGGCGATGAACCACAGGGTGGGGAGGTCCACGTCTCGCTCCTCAGTACGCGAACTGGAGGACGTCGTCGCTGGCGTCGTCGTCCGGTCGGGTGGGGGGTGGGGTGTCGTCGTCGTCGTTGCTCTTCCCGCCGCCGATGCCCGGGGCGGCGGTGGTGTCGCCCTCGGTCACGCCCTTGCGCACGAAGCGCACGATGAGCCCGACCTCGATGACAGCCAGCACGCCGTAGAGCACGGCGAGGCTGATGAGCGAGGTCCACACCTCGGCGGCGGTGATGCCCGGTGATACGGCCTGGGCGGTGAAGAAGTACACCTGCTCGGCCCGTGGCACGTCGGGGTTGGGGTAGACGACGAAGGGCTGGCGGCCCATCTCGGTGAAGATCCACCCGGCCGCGTTGCCGACGAACGGGGCACCGACGGCCAGCAGCGAGCCGTACACCCCGATGCGCGAGGTGGGCACCCGGCCCTTCCGGGTCGACCAGAGGGCGTAGGCGGCGACCGCGGCGGCCACCATGCCCATGCCGATCATCAGCCGGAAGCCCCAGTAGGTCACCGCGAGCACCGGCGTGTAGTCGATGGGCTCGCCGGCCTTGTCGCCGAAGCTCGGGTCGTCGGGGTAGGTGGCGCCGTACTCGGCGGCGTACTGCTCCTGCAGCTGGTTGACCCCGGGCACCGGGCTCTCGAAGTCGCTGTGGGCCAGGAAGCTGAGGATGTAGGGGATGGTGAACGAGTGCACGTCGTCGCACTCGTTCGAGCCCAGCTTGTTGAACGCGAAGATCGAGAAGGACGCCGGGGCCTCGGTCTCGCACAGCGCCTCGGCCGAGCTCATCTTGAGCGGCTGCTGCTGGTACATGAGCTTGCCCTGCCAGTCGCCAGTGAGGGCGGTGAGCGCGAAGGCGGCGAGGGCCACCCAGCCGCCCAGGCGCACCGACCGGCGCCAGACGGCGTGGTCGACGTCCTCGGTGCTCTTCTCGGCGAGCTTGCGCTTGCGCAGGTGCCACAGGCCGATGCCGACCAGCAGGGTGCCGGCGACCAGCAGTGCGGCGACCATCGCGTGGGTGAAGGCGGCCAGGGCGGTGTTGTTGGTCAGCACCGCCCAGAAGTCGACCTGGCGGGGGCGGCCGGTCTCCTGGTCGACGACGACGCCGACCGGGTGCTGCATCCACGAGTTCGCCGCGATGATGAAGTAGGCGCTGATCGCCGAGCCCACGGCCGCAGCCCAGATGGTGGCCAGGTGCAGCTTCTTGGGGATGCGGCCCCAGCCGAAGATCCACAGGCCCAGGAAGGTCGACTCGAGGAAGAACGCGAGCAGGGCCTCCAGCGCCAGCAGCGAGCCGAAGACGTCGCCGACGAAGCGCGAGTACTCGCTCCAGGCCAGCCCGAACTGGAACTCCTGCACCAGGCCGGTGGCCACGCCGAGCACGAAGTTGATCAGGAAGATGCGGCCCCAGAACCGGGTCATGCGCAGCCACTCGGCGCGGCCGGTGCGCACCCACATCGTGTGCATGACGGCGACCAGCAGCCCCAGTCCGATGGTCAGCGGGACCATCAGGAAGTGGTAGACGGTCGTGATGCCGAACTGCCAGCGAGCGATCTCGAGCACGTCCACCGCGGCGGCCTCTCTGCCTGTCGTACGATCGGTCGACTTCTTTCTACGCCATGTAGAACCAGAATTTCTACTGTGCGTAGAAGACGCGCCGGTGATGTACGAGACAGGGGGGCGGACGTGGAGTCGCTGGGGGAGCTCGAACGGGCGGTCATGGACCGGCTCTGGGCGCAGGGGGCCGCGCTGTCGGCGGCCGAGCTGCGCGACGCGCTGGCCGACCGGGGGCTGGCGCTGACCACGGTGCACACCGTGCTCAGCCGCCTCGAGGGCAAGGGTTTCGTGCAGCACGACGACGCCCGGCCGCGCCGGTTCGCCGCCGTCGCCAGCCGCGAGGAGCACGCCGCCGGCCTCATGCACGAGGTGCTCGGCCAGGCCGCCGACCGGCAGGCGGTGCTCGCCCGGTTCATCGGCTCGGCCACCCCGGGCGAGACCGAGATGCTGCGCGCCCTGCTCGCCGACACCCCCTGACGCCGGCTGCCGTGCTGACCCCTTCGATCTCGTCCGCCTTGGCCGCCTCCACCGTCCGGCGCTGACCCCGTGCTGCCGTTGACCGCCGTCCTGCTCGGCCTGCTGGCGTTCGCGCTCGCCTGGCCGGTGCCGGCGGTCCTCGCCCGGGCGCGCTGGCCGCGCCGGGACCCGGTGTCCGCGCTGGTGCTCTGGCAGGCGATCGGCCTGGCCGGGGGCCTCTCGATGATCGGCGCCCTGCTCGTGCACGGTCTCTCGCCGTGGGGCGGTTCGCTGCCCGCGGCGTGGTGGGCGTGGGCGCAGCACTGGTTCACCGGCGAGCTGCCCCAGCAGCCCGTGCGCGGGGACCACTGGGTGGCCCAGACGCTGGCCGCCGTCCTGGCGCTCGAGCTGCTCGGGGTGCTGGTGCTCTCGCTGGTGCGCACCGCCCGCACCCGGGCCCGGCACCGGGCGCTGCTGGAGCTGATCGTCGACCCGGTGCCCGGCGTCGACGCACGCGTGCTCGAGTCGCCGGTGCCCGCCGCCTTCTGCATCCCCGGGGCGCGGCCCCTGCTGGTGCTCTCGTCGGGCATGGTGGCCGAGCTGGCCCCCGCGGAGCTGGCGGCGGTGGTCGCGCACGAGCGGGCGCACCTGGGCGAGCGCCACCACTTGCTGCTGCTGCCCTTCGTGGCCTGGCGCGAGGCGCTGCCCGTGCTGCCGGCCGCCGACCGCACGCACGACGCCGTCCGCGACCTGGTCGAGATGCGCGCCGACGACGTAGCCCTCCGGGCGCTGGCCGACCCCGCCCCGCGGCGCACCCTGGCGAGGGCGATCGTCGCCGCCGCCGAGGGTGGTGCCCCACGGGGTGCGCTGGCGGTGAACGGCGGGGTGCTGACGACCCGGGTCACCCGCCTGCTGGACCCACCCGAGCCCCTGCCGCGCTGGGCGAGGCCGTTGGCGGTGGGTGCGGCGGCTGCCCTGCTCCTGCTCCCGACCGCCCTGCTCCTGCTCCCCGCCCTGGTCTGACGCGCGCCGCGTCGAGCTCCCGCGTCGGGCTCCCGCGCCCCGGCCCGATCCGCCCCCCGTTGACCTTGCAGTTCGGCAACGCCGCCACGCCGACGGACGGCGTGCCGCCGTTGCCGAACTGCAAGATCACGGAGCGTCGGGGGTCCACCCGCGGGACAGCAGGGCCCGGCGGCAGCGGTCGACGACGTCCGTGCGCCGGTGCAGGTGCTGCTTGGCGAACCGCAGGACCAGTTCGCCGTCGGCCGCCATGTTCGTGTACCGGTCGACGTCCCGGCCGAACTGCTCGGGCGAGCGGTGGCCGTCGCCCTCGTACTCCACGCGCACCCGGTAGCGCCGCCACCCGAGGTCGTTGTGCGCGACCTCGTCGCCGTTGCGGTCGAGGACCGCAGGTTGGATCTCCGGGTCGGGCAGGTCGCTGTCGAGCAACCACACCCGGATCAGGCTCTCGGGGCGGGACATGGCGCGCCCGTCGAGCTGCGGTGCCCGGTGGCGGGCCCGGCGCACCCCGCGCACGCGGTCGGAGCGGGCCAGCAGGTCGGTGAGCTGCTCGGCCGTCATGCGGCCGCTGCGCAGCAGGGCGTCACCGATGGCGACCAGCTCGTCGTCCGGTGTCGTCGCTGCCAGGTCGAGCCAGGTGCGGGCGCCGGACGTCACCCGCAGCAGGGGAGCTCGGGTCACCCGGTCGACCAGCACCACGACGTCGCTCGGGGTGAGGTCACGGCTGACCGCGACGAGTCCGCGGTGGCGGGGCGGCGCGGTGCCCGGCAGCACGACGACCTGGGGTCGGGTGGGTGTGCGGACCACCGGCGCCCCGTGCAGGGCCGCCGCGGTCTGCAGACCGAACGTCGCGGTCGCGGGGAGCACGGTGGCCCAGGCGCGGCAGGCGTTGAGCAGGGTGGGGTCCACCGATCGCGAGAGCCAAGCACCGCGCCCGACGCGGACGCCGTCGGCCTGGACGGTCCGCCAGGTCCAGCCGGCGGCGAGGGCCGATCGACGGCTGTAGGCGGTGGGGTGCTCGACCATGCCGCGACCCTGGGGCCACCTTCGCCCGCGACGGGCGCCCAGGCGACATCTGTGGACAGCACCCGGCGATGTGGACGCCGACCAGCGCCCCCGAGCCGAACCTGCTACGCCGTCCGGGGCCAGACCGACTCGTCGACCTTGCAGAACCGCAACGGTGGCTCGCCGGCGGCAGGCGTGTCGGCGTTGCGCTTCTGCAAGATCGACGACACCGAGCGGGCGGATGCGTGCGGGCGGGCAGGAGCGCGGGGTGGGCGGACGGCGGGGTCAGGTCTGGGTGTCGAGACGAGCTTGCAGGGTGGCGACGTCGTCCTGGAGGGCCACGATGACCTCGGCGGAGACCAGGCTGTGGCCGTCGTCCAGGAGCAGGCGGATGCGAGACGCCGTCACCAGCTGGGCGCGCGACCAGCGGCGGTGCCCACCGGCCGAGCGGGCCGGCTCGACGACGCCGGCGGTGTCGAGACTGCGCAGGAACGCGACCTGGACGCCGAGCAGCTCGGCGGCCTGGCCGATCGTGAACGTGGCCCGGTCGGGGTCGTCCAACCGGGCCAGGGGATCAGGTGCCGGAGGGGCGGGGTGGGCCCGCCCCTCCGACGAGTCGGCGGTCAGCTCTCCACGGCCTGGGGTGCGGCGCCCTCGATCGTGGCGGGCGTGTCGGACCGGCTCACGGTGATCTTGCGGGCCTTGGCCTTCTCGGCCACCGGGATGCTGACGGTCAGCACGCCGTCGTGGTAGCTGGCCTCGAGGCGCTCGGTGTCCAGGCTGCGGCCGAGCACCAGCTGGCGGGTGTAGCTGCCGAAGGGCCGCTCGGCCACCGACCACTCGGCGCCCTCGAGCTGCGGCACCGAGCGCTCGGCCGAGATGGTGAGCGTGGTGCCCTCGATCGACAGGTCGATCGAGCCCGGGTCGACGCCGGGCAGGTCGAAGTGGGCGACGAACTGGTCGCCGACGCGGTAGGCGTCCATCGGCATGCCGGCCAGAGCGCGGGCGGTGGTGGTGCCGGCGCGCGAGGTGAGCTGGTCGAGGGCACGGAAGGCCGAGGAGAGCGGGCTGGCGGAGCCGAACGGGTCGTACGCGGTGAGCATCAGGAAGACACCTCCGGAAGAGCTGTGCTGTTGTCCAGTCGCTGAACCTCCAGCGACGACTACAGAATACCTACACCGCGCCGCATGGCAAACACGGAAAATTCGTCGATCTTGCAGAACCGCAACGCCGCAACGCCGCACCCCGGCGCGCCACCGTTGCGCTTCTGCAAGATCAACGGCGGGCAGGCGCGTGAGGGGCGGGGCAGGGCGGAAGGGGGAGGGGTGCGGGCGCGGTGCGGGGTCAGTGCTTCCAGCGCACCGCGCGGCAGACGGCCTCCGGGGAGGCGCCGTCGAACAGGGCGATCTCGCCCCGCCGGACGTCGGCCACCGTCGCCGACAGCTCCTCGCCGAAGGCCCCGGTGAGCACCTCGTCGGACTCGAAGGCCTGCACCGCCTCCGCCAGGGACGCGGGCAGCGGGCGGATGCCGGCCTCGCGGCGGCCCTCGTCGGTCAGCGAGGCGGGGTCGACGCCCACCGGGTCGGGCAGCCGCGCCCCCGCCCGCACCCCGGCCAGCCCCGCGGCCAGGCACCCGGCCATGAGCAGGTAGGGGTTGGCGGCCAGGTCGAGGCTCTTGACCTCGACGTTGGCCGAGGCCTGCCGGTTGCCGTCGGGGCCGGTGACGAACCGCAGCGCGGCCTCGCGGTTCTCCAGGCCCCACGCGGCGTAGGCGCCGGCCCAGTGCGAGGGCACCAGCCGCAGGTAGGAGGCGACCGAGGGCGCGCCGACGGCCAGCAGCCCGGGCAGGTGGGCCAGCAGCCCGGCGGTGAAGCCCTCGCCCTCCGGCGTCAGCCCGAAGGTGCCCTCGCCCCCGCTCATGAGGTTCTCCTCGCCCCGGTTCAGCGACAGGTGGAGGTGCCCGCCGTTGCCCACGCCGTCCGCGGTGACCTTGGGCGAGAACGACACCCGCAGCCCGTGCTGGGCCGACACCGCGGTGATGGTGGCACGCACCAGGAGGGCGGTGTCGGCCGCGGCCACCGGGTCCTGGGCGGCTACCGAGACCTCGAGCTGGCCGGCGGCGTACTCGGGGTGGAACTGGTCGACCGCGACACCCTGCTCGGTGAGGGCGTCGAGCAGGTCGCGCCCGTAGTCGCTGACCTCGGCCAGCCGGGTCATGCCGTACGCCGGGCCGGACAGCGCGGGCACGAAGGCGTCGGCGTCCTCCGGCGTGCCGTCGGGGCGGGACACGACCCACTCGACCTCGAACGCGGCCCGCACGTGCAGGTCGCCCAGGTCCGACACCATCCGGCGCAGCAGCGAGCGGGAGCACTGCACGTGCGGCACCCCCGCCTGGGTGTACCGGTCCACCGGCGCCCACGCCCAGCCGGGCTGACCGGCCAGCACGGTGAGCCGGGCGAGGTCCGGGTGCAGTCGCAGGTCGCCGATCGCCGAGCCGGCGAACCGGCCGGCGACGATCGAGTCGTCGAGCAGGAAGCCGTCGAACACCGGGCTCATGCCCACGCCCCACTGCGCCGCCGAGGGCAGCTTGGCCAGCGGCACCGTCTTCACCCGGGTGATGCCCGAGGTGTCGACCCAGGGCAGGGCGACGGCGGTGACCCCGGCGTCCTCGAGCTCGGGCAGCAGGGCCTCGGCGGCCGAGCGGCGGGCGTCCCGGGTGGCGGTGTCGAGCTGGTCCATGCCGGGAGTCTCACACCTGGGCGCCCGGGGCGTCAGAGATCGGCGGCGATCGCCCGGGCGACGGCCACCACGGCGGCGCCCAGCTCGGCCTCGTCGTCCCGATGCCCGGTCCAGACCACCGCGGCGGCCGCGGCGGCCCCGCGCACCGGCGCCGACAGCGAGCGGACCCCGGGGATGACCTCGCCCTCGCTGACCGCCCACCCCGTGGCCCGGGCGGTGCGCAGTTCGGGGCGGTCGTGCTCGGCGTCGGGGTCGGGCATGAGCAGCGCGAGCCCGGGGGCACCGCGGCCGATCGGGTGCCGGGTGCCCGGACGCCGGGTGACGTGGCTGGGCACGTCGCGGGGCTCGACGCTGGTGAGGGTGACGGCGTCGTCCCCGGCCCGGACGACGAGGAACCCGGTGCACCCGAACCGCTCGACCAGCGGGGCGAGCCGGGCGTTGGCCGCGGCCTGCAGGCTGGTGCGCACGCCGCGGGCCAGCACCGAGACGGTGAGCCCCAGTCCGAACCGGCCGGCGTCGTCGCGCTCGACGAAGCCGCGGTCCTCCAGCGTGCGCAGCAGCCGGTAGGTGATCGAGCGGTGCAGGTCCACCGCGGTGGCGATCTCCATGACCGGCCGGGGCGACCCGGTGGCCGCCAGGTGCTCCAGGATGCGCAGACCCCGGTCGAGGGTCTGGGACTGCGGCGCGGTCACCGGGTCAGCATGTCAGTGGCCGTCCACACCCAGGTCGGCGCCGCGGGTCTCGCGGATCGCCGTGACCGCGGCGAAGGAGATCGCGGCCAGCACCATCATGTAGACGCCCACCGAGATGCCGGTCCCGGTCCGCTGCACGAGCAGCTCGCTGATCGCCGGTGTGAACGCCCCGCCGAGGATCGCGCCGAGGGCGTAGCCGATGGAGACCCCCGAGTACCGGACGGCGACCGGGAACAGCTCGGCGTACATGGCCGACATCGGCCCGTAGGACAGCCCCAGCCCGATCGTGAGGACGACGACGCCCAGCCCGAAGGCCCAGATGTTCGCCGAGTCGACGAGCAGGAACATCGGGATCATCCAGACGAACACGAGCGCGTAGCCGATCTGGAAGGTGCGCACCCGGCCGATGCGGTCGCTGAGCGCGCCGCCGTACAGGGTGAACACCAGCCAGGACGCCGAGGCCACCACGATCGCGGTGAGCACCGGGCCGCGGGCCAGGCCCAGGGTCTGGGTGCCGTAGCCGATGAAGTAGGCGATGACGAGGTAGCCGGCGGCGTTGTTGGCCACGAACACCAGCGCGGTCAGCACGACCTGCTTGGTGTTCGTGGCGAACAGGTCGCGCAGCGGGGCCGAGGACTCGCGCTTGCGCTCCTGCAGCTCGCGGAAGACCGGGCTCTCCTCGACGGAGCGGCGGATCAGGTACCCGATGCCGATGAGCGCGATCGAGAGCAGGAACGGCACCCGCCAGCCCCACTCGAGGAACTGGTCGGGCGTGGTCACCGACGTCATGAGCAGCAGCACGCCGGTGGCCAGGATCAGCCCGAGCGGCACCCCGACGCCGGGGTAGGCGCCGAACAGCCCGCGCTTGGACAACGGCGCGTGCTCGACGGCCATCAGCGCGGCGCCACCCCACTCGCCACCGGCGGAGAAGCCCTGCAGCACCCGCAGCACGACCAGGATCACCGGCGCGGCGACGCCGATCGAGGCGTAGGTGGGCAGCAGCCCGATGAGCGCGGTCGAGCCGCCCATGAGCAGCAGGGTGAACACCAGCATCTTCTTGCGGCCCAGCCGGTCGCCGTAGCGGCCGGCGACGATCGCGCCCAGCGGTCGGAACAGGAAGCTGATGCCGATGGTGGCCAGCGACAGCACGGTGGCCAGCGCCTCGTTGCCCTCGCTCACCGGGGCCAGGAACAGCGGCGCGAGCACGAGGGTCGCCGCCTGGGCGTAGATGAAGAAGTCGTACCACTCGATGGTGGTGCCGGCGAGGGTGCCGGCCAGGACCTTGCGTTCCTCGCGGGTGGTCGGGCGGGGGTCGGACGTCGTCGTCACGGTGCGCTCCTCGGCGGTGGTTCGGCGGTGCTTCGGCGGGGCTCGTCAGGGGCTCGGAGGGGGGATCAGCGGGCGGGCAGGACGGTGCCGGTCACCTCGCCGAGGCCGATGCGGCCGCCGCCGGTGCCGGGGGCCGTGGCGGTGAGGGTCACCGTGTCGCCGTCCTCGAGGAACGAGCGGGTGGAGCCGTCGGCGAGCGTCAGCGGCTCGGCCCCGCCCCAGGACAGCTCGATGAACGAGCCCCGCTGGTCGCGACCTGGGCCCGACACGGTGCCGGAGGCGAAGAGGTCGCCGGTGCGCAGGGTGGCCCCGTTGACCGTCATGTGCGCCAGCTGCTGGGCCGGCGTCCAGTACATCTGCGCGAACGGCGGGCTGCTGACGTGCTCGCCGTTGAGGTGCACCTCGAGGGCGAGGTCCAGGCCCCAGCGCAGGCCGGCGTCGTCGAGGTAGGGCAGGACGGCGGGCTCCCGCGCCGGTGGGTCGACCCGGGCGGCCTCCAGCGCGGCCAGCGGCACCACCCACGGCGACACCGAGGTCAGGAACGACTTGCCCAGGAACGGGCCCAGCGGCACGTACTCCCAGGCCTGCAGGTCGCGGGAGGACCAGTCGTTGACCAGGCAGACCCCGAACACGTGCTCGGCGAACGCGTCGACGGTGACCGGGCCGTCGGAGGGCACGCCGACGACGAACCCGACCTCGGCCTCGATGTCCAGCCGCCGGCTGGGCCCGAAGGTGGGCAGGTCGTCCGCCGGCGCCTTCCGCTGCCCGCTCGGCCGGACGACGTCGGTGCCCGAGACGGCCACGGTGCCGGCGCGGCCGTGGTACCCGATCGGCAGGTGCTTCCAGTTCGGGGTCAGCGGCGGGGAGTCGGGCCGGAACATGCACCCGATGTTCTCCGCGTGGTGCTGGGAGCTGTAGAAGTCGACGTAGTCGGCCACGGTGAACGGCAGGTGCATCGTGACGGCGTCCCGGGGGAGCAGGTGCGGCTCGACCGCCGCGGCGTCCTCGGTCACCCACCGCACGAGCTGCGCCCGGACGGCGGCCCACGCCTGCGGCCCCCGGGCGAGGAAGGCGTCGAGGCTGCCCGTGGCGTGCACGCCGTCGCCGGTGGCCGCGGCCAGGTCGAGCACGTGGTCGCCGATCGCCACCCCCGTGCGCGGTGTGCTGCCCGGGGTGGAGAACACCCCGTACGGCAGGTTGTCGGCGCCGAAGAGCGTGCCCTCGGGCAGGTCGAGCGGGTTCATGCGGGGATCCGATCGGGTGCGGGGAGGAGGCCGAGGGCGCGCAGGTCGCCGGCGGGCTCGGTGACGCTGCAGGTGCCGAAGGAGGTGAAGGCGGCGCGGGCGCGGGGGAGGTCGGCGGCACGCAGCCCCGCGACCACCCGCTCGGCGTCGTGCTCGCGCAGCCACGCCTCGGGGTCGCCGCCGGTGGCCGCGGCGTGCGCGGCCAGCAGCACGGTGAGGAACCCGTGGTGGGCGAAGCCGGTGGCCGGGTCGGTGTGCGGCAGGGCGGCGTGCAGGCCGGCGGTGCACTTGAACGGCACGCCGCGCTGCGCGCAGGCGGTGATGGTGCCGGCCAGCTCCGCCGCCGACGGGAAGAGGTCGGCGCGCAGGCCGCCGGTGCGCAGCTTGGCCCGCGTGCCCGTCGCGGCGAGGGCGTCCAGGAGGTCGTCGCGCGCCGCCGTCCGGGGCAGCTCGACGAACACGGGGACGTCGGCCGGCACCCCGTCGAGGGCTCGCTCGGGGTCCGGGTGTCGGGCGCCCCGGGCCGTACGGCCCCACTGGGCGGCCTCGGTCACCCCGGGCACCTCGACGGCGGCCAGGCGCAGGCCGGCGACGGCGGCGACGCGGGAGACCGCGGCCGGCACGTCGGGCTGCGCGGCGATCACCGAGACGGCGAGCCTGCCGCCCCCGAGCCTGCCGCCCCCGAGCCCGCCGTCCCCGAGCCCGTCGTCCCCGAGCCCGTCGTCCTGCAGGACGTGGGCCAGCTCGTCGAGGCGGGCGGTGGGCACCACGAACGGCCCGACCAGGTCCCCGAGCTCGGCGACCAGCCGGGCGTGCGCCGGCACCGCCACCGCCATCGGGGCGTCGCCGGGCGGGAACACCGCCGCGTCGTCGAGGAACCCCGCGAACGTCACGACGCGGGCCCGCGGCCCGACCAGGTCCAGGCGTAGTGCCCGTCGTCGGAGGCGGTGCCGGCCTCGCCGAGCGACAACGGCCGGAAGGTGTCGACCATGACCGCGAGCTCGTCGAAGAACTCGGCACCCAGCGAGCCCTCGATGGCCGAGGGCTGCGGGCCGTGGCTGTGCCCGCCGGGGTGCAACGAGATCGAGCCCTTGCCGATGCCCGAGCCCTTGCGCGCCTCGTAGTCGCCGTCGACGTAGAACATGACCTCGTCGCTGTCGACGTTCGAGTGGTAGTAGGGCACCGGGATCGCCAGCGGGTGGTAGTCGACCTTGCGCGGCACGAAGTTGCAGATCACGAAGCCCCCGCCCTCGAACACCTGGTGCACCGGCGGTGGCTGGTGCACCCGCCCGGTGATCGGTTCGAAGTCGCTGATGTTGAACGCGTAGGGGTAGAGGCAGCCGTCCCAGCCGACCACGTCGAACGGGTGCTCGGGCACCACGTGCACCGTGCCGGCCAGCCCGCCGGGCCCGTCGCCGCGGTGCTTGACGTACACCTCGACGTCGGTGCCCTCGACGACCAGCGGCTCGGTGGGTCCGCGCAGGTCGCGCTCGCAGTAGGGCGCGTGCTCGAGCAGCTGCCCGTACTTCGACAGGTACCGCTTCGGCGGGGCGATGTGGCTGTTCGCCTCGACCGCGTAGGTGCGCAGTTCGCCGTCGGGCACCCAGCGGTGCGTGGTCGCCCGGGGGATCACGACGTAGTCGCCGGTGCCGACGGTCAGCGCGCCGAACACGGTCTCGACCACGGCCGAGCCCCGCTCGACGTAGACGCACTCGTCGCCGGTGGCGTTGCGGTAGTACGGGCTCGGCGACGAGGCGACCGAGTAGTGGATGCGGACGTCGGCGTTGCCGAGCACCAGCCGCCGGCCGAGCACCGGGTCGGCGTCGGTGGCGAAGGCGAGGTCGTGCAGCTTCAGGTGCCGGGGGAGCAGCGGGGCGTTCGGGGTGAGCGCCTGATCGGGCAGCTCCCAGGTGCGGGCGTCGACGAGCGAGCTGGGGACGCCGGAGTGGTACAGCAGCGAGGAGTCGGACGAGAAGCCCTCCTCGCCCATCAGCTCCTCGCGGTACAGCGCGCCCTCGGGGGTGCGGTGCTGCGTGTGCCGCTTGGGCGGGACGCTGCCCACCTGCCGGTAGAACGCCATCTAGGAGAACTCCAATCGGGTGGTGGCCGACCTCGCTGCAGGGGCCCGGCCCGAGCCTGCGAGGGCGGGGGTGCAGTGGGGTCCTTCTGCCACGGCGGGGGTCACGATGCGGGCGAGGGCGGCCGGCAGGTCGGCCGGGTCGGTGAGGACGGCGGCGACGTGGGCGTCCGGGCGCAGCAGCCACAGCTCGTCGGGGCGTGCCCCCAGCGCCGTGGCCAGCAGACCGCCGGCGTCCAGGTCGTCGATGCGGTGCAGCGCGACGCCGTCGGTCCGGGGCAGGTCGACGTCCCGACCCACCAGCACCGTCAGGCCCTCCCGGGCCAGCTGGCGCAGCCGGGTCAGCTCGGGCCGACCGGCGACCACCACCGGGACGTCGGGGGCCAGCACACCGGGCGCGGGCTCGGGGACGTCGCCGCGCGCGGGCCGGCCGGCGAACGGTCGCCGCGGGTCGGGGGTGGTGAGCGGGGAGTCGACGTACCAGAACGGCTCGGCCAGCCGGCCGCTGTCGACCTGGGCGCGGGCCGCCGGGTCGGTGCCGGCGCGCTCGAGGACCTCGAGCCGGTGCGCGGCCTCCTCGGGGCTGCCGGGCACCAGGAACCGCATCGTGGCGCCGGTGACGTCGAGGTTCTCCACCGCTGCGGCGTGCCGCTCGGCCGAGTAGCTCTCCAGCAGTTCGTCGCCGGCCAGCCCGCGCCGCACGAAGGCGATCTTCCAGGCGGCGTTCTCGGCGTCCAGCACCCCGGAGTTCAGCCCGCGGGCGCCGAACGGCGAGACCAGGTGCGCGGCATCGCCGGCGACCAGCACCCGGCCCACGCGCATGCGGTCCACTACCCGGGAGTGGAACCGGTAGACCGACTTCCAGACCACTTCGTAGGGCCGGTCGCCGACGACCATCCGGATGCGGGCGTCCAGACCGCCGGAGGCCTCCTCGGCGTCGAGGTCGAAACTGGGCGGCACCTGCCAGTCGATGCGGAAGGTGGAGTCGGGGCAGGGGTGGATGAGCACCTGCCGGCCGGGGTTCCACTGCGGGTCGAAGTAGAACCTGCGCTCGGTCTCCCACCCGGGGAGCTCGGTGCGGATGTCGCAGATGAGGAACTGGTCGCCGAAGGTGCGTCCCTCGAACGTCAGGCCCAGCTCCCGGCGCAGCAGCTCGGCCCGGGCGCCCCCGCACACGACGGCGTGGCTGCCGCGGTGCGTGCTGCCGTCGGTGCAGCGCAGGGTGACGCCGTCCTCGTCCTGGTCGATGCCGGTGACCTGCGAGCCCCAGCGCACCTCGACCAGCGGCTGCGCGGCGATCGCGTCGTCCAGCAGCTCCTCGGTGCGGCACTGGCTGACGTTGACGAACGGCGGGAACGGCGAGGCGCCGCGGTCGACGAAGTCGAAGGAGAACAGCTCGTGGTCGCGGTGGAAGGTGCGCGCCGTCGTCCAGGTGACCCCGTGCGGGGCCACCTGCACCCCGACGGAGTCCCACACGTCGAGCACGTCGCGCTGCTGGCAGATCGCCTTGGACCCGACCAGGTCGCGCTCGGACCGGGCGTCGAGGACGACGACCGGCAACCCCCACCGGGCCAGCAGCAGGGCGGTGGTCTGCCCCACCGGCCCCGCGCCGACGACGAGAACCGGTGCGGTCATGACTGCAGCTGGTCCCACACCTGGCGGTCGCGCTCGGCGGTCCAGATGACCGGGCGCTCGACGCCCTCGAACTCGTCCCACAGCCGCGAGACGTCGAAGGGCAGGCAGTGCTCGAAGATCGGCCAGTGCCCGAACTTCGGGGCCAGCGCGGCGTGGGTGGCGTCGAAGGCGTCCTTGAGGGTGCCGCCCGAGCGGTGCGCGGTGCCGACGGTGTCGTGCATCGTGGTGAGGAAGGCGCGGGTCTGCTCGACCGCGGCGTCGACCTCGTCGCGGCCACGGGCGATCGCGCCGCGGCCGCCGATGAGCTGCTGGGCGCCGAAGGCCTTGACCCGGTCGAGCGTGCCGGCCGCCCAGTCGAAGTGGAACGCGTCGCCGGTGTAGAGCGCGGCCTGGCTCTCGACCAGGTCGCCGGCGAAGAGGATCTCGTGCTTCGGGAGCCAGGCCACGATGTCGCCCTCGGTGTGGCCGCGGCCGACGTGCTCGAGCACCAGCTCGCCGCGGTCGCCGCCCAGCTCGATGGTCAACCTGTCGCGGAAGGTCATCGTGGGCCAGGTCAGGCCGGGGATCGACTCGGGCTCCTCGAACAGCCGCGGCATGCGGCCGTACTCGCTCTCCCAGTCCTGCTGGCCGCGCTCGGCGATGAGCCCCTTCGTCTGCTCGCTGCTCACGATGATCTCCGCGTCGAACGCGGAGGCCCCGAGCACCCGGACGGCGTGGTAGTGGCTGAGCACCAGGTAGCGCACCGGCTTGTCGGTGTGCTCGCGGAGCTTGGCCAGCCAGCGGCGGGCGGCGACCGGGGTGGCCAGCGCCTCGAAGCAGACCAGGAAGTCCTCGCCCTCGACCGCGCCGAGGTTGGGGTCGCCCTCGGCGGTCAGCGCGTAGACGCCGTCGGCGAGGACCTCGAGGGTCTGCTCCTTCGCGCCGAGGTCGGCCGACGATGCGAACGGCTTGGCCACAGTGCCTCCATGCTCGTAATGCGAGCAACGCGCTCGCCTGTCGAGCACGACCGTAGCTGGTGGGTGAGCCGGGCCACAACCCTCAGTCGGCGCGCTCGTGCAGCAGCGGGGCGATGCGCAGCGGCACCACCTCGACGAGCGCGATCGAGGTGCTGGCCCGCTCGACGCCCGGGGCGGCGAGCACCAGCTCGGTGATCCGGTAGAGGTCGGCGGTGTCGACGGCGACCACCCGGGCCAGCAGGTCGGCGTCACCGGTGGTGGCCAGCACCTCGACCACCTCGGGGATCGCGGCCAGGGCTGCCGCGGTCCCGGCCTGGGCGTCGCGCTGGGTCACCGACAGCGTCATGAACGCCAGCAGGGGGCGGCCGAGCGCGCCTGCGTCGACCCGGCGACTGTGCGCCTGCAGGGTGCCGTCGTCCTCCAGGCGGCGCAGCCGGGCGTGCACGGTGTTGCGGGCCAGGCCCAGCCGGGTGGCCAGCGCCATGGTCGAGGCCTGGGGGTCGTCGTCGAGGGCCAGCAGGATGCGGGCGTCGGTGGCGTCGAGGGTGTGCACGGTGCGCAGCTCGCTCCCTGGTCGGCGGGTCCACGGTGGGCAGATCGCTCATCGTGTCGCACGATGGTTGCGCAGATGGTCGGCGGCGTCGACCGTTCTCCTCATGACTGCCCTGGACGAGCGACCCGCTGCCGGTTCCACGCCGACCACCACGGTCTCCGTGGCCGGCTACCTCGCGACCCGGCTGCGGCAGCTGGGCGTGGACCACCTGTTCGGCGTCCCGGGCGACTTCAACCTCGACCTGCTCGACGGGCTCGCCGACGGTGGCCCCGCCTGGGTGGGCTCGCCCAACGAGCTCGGCGCCGGGTACGCCGCCGACGCCTACGCCCGGGTGCGTGGCCTGGGCGTCGTCGTCACCACCTACGGCGTCGGTGAGCTGTCGGTCATCAACGCCCTCGCCGGCGCCTACGCCGAGGACGTGCCGCTCGTCCAGGTCGTCGGCGCCCCGCGCCGGGCGGCCGTGCAGGCCGGTGCCCTGGTGCACCACACGCTGGCCGACGGCGAGTTCGAGCACTTCTCCCGCGCCGCCGCCGAGGTCACCATGGCCGCCGAGACCCTCACCGCCGACCGCGCCGCCGAGCAGATCGACGCCGTGCTGCTGGCCGCCGTCACGCACCGGAAGCCGGGCTACCTCGCCGTCCCGCAGGACCTCGCGCTCGCCGAGATCGACGCCGCACCGCTGGCCCAGCGGCTGGTGCCGGTCTCCGACCCGGCCGCGCTGGCCGTCTTCGAGGAGCAGCTGACCGCGACGCTGGCCCAGGCGCAGCGTCCGGTGCTGCTGGTCGGCCAGCTGGTGCCGCGCTTCGGCCTGGCCGCCGAGCTGGCCGACCTCGCCGCGCGGCACGGCGTCGCCGTGGTCACCCAGGTGTCGGCCCGCGGCGTGCTCGACGCCGACCACCCCTGCTCCGCCGGGGACTACGCCGGCACGATGCTCGGCGGCCCGGCGATCGACGTGGTGGCCGGCGCCGACGTCGTGGTCCACGTGGGCACCGTGCTCACCGCCGAGCTGACCGGCTTCGGCTCGCACCGCCGCCCCGACGCCGGCACCCCGTTCCTGGCCGCGGCCACCGCCGGGTTCGGCGACGAGCCCGGCGGTCGGGTGCTGCTCCCCGACGCGCTCGCGGCGCTGGACCGCGCGCTCGCCGGCCGGGTGGGCCCGCGGTTCGTCCGCCCCGCCGCGTCCACCCCCGCCCCTGTGCCGACGACGGACGGCGAGCTCACCCAGGCGCAGCTGTGGCACGCCCTCGCCGAGCAGCTGCCCGCCGGCACGGCGCTGCTGGCCGACACCGGCACCGCCTGGTTCGGCGCGCTCGACCTGCCCCTGCCCGCCGGCACCACCCTGTCGGGCCAGCCGATCTGGAGCTCGATCGGCTACGCGCTGCCCGCGGTGCTCGGGCAGGGGATGGCCGACGCCCACCGCCGTCCGGTGCTGGTGATCGGCGACGGCGCGGCGCAGATGACCGTGCAGGAGCTCTCCACCATCGCCGCCCGCGGGCTGACCCCGGTCGTGCTGCTCATCGACAACGCCGGCTACACGATCGAGCGGGCGCTGCAGTCACCGCGTGCGGCCTACAACGACGTGGCCGCCTGGGACTGGGGGATGCTCCTCGCCGGCTTCACCGGGGGCCGGGCCGCCTACGCCGAGGCGACCACCGGTGCCGAGCTGACCGCCGCCCTGGAGGCCGCGTTCGCCGACACCGGGCGGATGCACGTCGTGCGGGCGGTGCTCGACGCCGACGACACCCCGCCGATGATCGACGCCCTCGCCCGCCTGGCCACGGCCGCGAAGGGCTGAGCGTCACGGCTGTGTGACGGCTGCGCGGCGGACCCGCGCACCTCTTCCGCCCGGGGCCGACGACCCGCACACTCCCGTTGCCTGGTGCAACGTCGTGCGAGGAGTGCAGCGAATGGCCGTTCCGGTGGAGTCGACGGGCGGCCTGCGCCGCTCGCTGTCGGTGTGGCAGGCCATCGGCCTGTCCGTGGCGCTCATGGCGCCGTCGATGGCGGCCAACATCAACCCCCAGGCCACGGCCGGCACGGTCGGCCGGGCGGTGCCGCTGGCCTTCCTGCTCGCCGCGGTCGGTGTGCTGCTGGTGGCCTACGGGTTCGTGCGGCTGTGCCAGCACTTCCAGCACGCCGGCTCGGTGTACGCCTTCGTCGGCGCCACCCTCGGCCCGCGCGCCGGGCTGTTCTCCGGCTTCGGGTTGCTGGGCACCTACTGCTTCTACGGCGTGGTCACCGCCTCGGCCACCGGCATCTTCGGGACGGCGTTCCTGCAGGAGGTCGGCATCTGGCCGAACCCGCCGGCGTGGGGACCCTTCGTGCTGGTCGCCCTGGCGCTGGTGTGCGCCTTCCTGCTCACCGTCGTCCCGGCCAAGCGCGGCACCAGCGTGCTGCTCACGGTCGAGGGCGTCACCGTGGCACTGATCCTGGTGATCGTGGCCGTCGTGCTGGTCCGGCTGCTCGGCGGCTCCACGCCGGACGAGGGGACCTTCGGCGGCGGGTCGTTCACCTTCGACGTCTTCACCGTCGCGCCGGGCACCGACCTCTCGGCGGTGTTCCTGGGCGTGGTGTTCGGGTTCCTGTCCTTCGCCGGGTTCGAGGCCGCGGCGACACTGGGGGAGGAGGCCCGCAACCCGCGCCGGGACATCCCCCGCGCCATCCTCGGGACGGCGCTGTTCGGCGGCGTGTACTTCGTGGTGGTCACCGCGGTCGAGATGATGGCCTTCGGCACCGACGACGCCGGGGTGGCCGCGTTCGCCGCCTCGCCGTCGCTGCTGGGCGACATCGGCACCGCCTACATCGGCTCCTGGATCGGCGACGTCATCACCCTGGGTGCGGCGATCAGCGCCTTCGGCTGCTGCCTGGCCTGCGTGGTCGGCGCCTCGCGGCTGGTCTTCGCCTTCGCCCGCGACACCGCTCCGGCCGGCCGTTCGGCATCGGGCCTGGCCGCGGTCAACGGGGAGGGCGTGCCGGCCCGGGCCGCCCTCGCCTCGGTCGTCGTGATGGGGCTGATCGTGCTGGTGAGCGCGCTGGTGTTCGGCGCCGAGGCCGGCGACACGTTCTTCTGGTCGGGCACGATCGGCACGCTGATCCTGCTCGTGGCCTACGTGCTCACCACGGTCGGGGCGATCCGCCTGGTGTTCGTGCAGCGCCGGATGCCGCACGTGCCGATGTGGCAGGTGGTCGTCCCGGTCGCGGCGCTGGTGGTGCTCGGCTACACGATCGTGCGCAACGTCGTCCCGTACCCGGCCTACGCCGACGGGGCGCCGTTCTGGTTCCCGGTGGTGGCCGGGGTGTGGCTGCTGGCCGGTCTGGTCGTCGTCCTGGCGGTGCCGGCGGTCGCGCGACGGGCCGGCCAGGCGCTGATGGCCGCCGAGCTGGGCGACCGGCAGCCGGTTCGGTAGTCCTCGGGGCACCGGTCGTGCTCTGCGTCGCCTGGGTGCGCAGAGCACGAGCTGCGCCCCGAGGACCTCCGGCGGGCGGGGCGGCAGGGCAGCGGGCAGGGTCGTGCCATGACCGACAGCGACGTCGTCCCGTTCCGCGTCGAGGTGCCGCAGGCGGAGGTCGACGACCTCCGCCTGCGGCTGGCCCGCACCCGCTGGGCCCCCGCCCAGGACCTCGACGGCGAGCGCGGCATCACCCAGGACGAGGTGCGCCGGCTCGTCGAGCACTGGTCCGGCGCGTGGGACTGGCGCGAGCACGAGGCCGCGCTCAACGCCTTCCCCCAGGTCGCGACCACGATCGACGGCACCCGCATCCACGCCGTCCACGTGCGGGCTGCACGTGAGGACGCGCCCGTGGTGGTGCTGCTGCACGGGTGGCCGGGGTCGGTGGTGGAGTTCCTGCGGGTCATCGGTCCGCTGTCGGGGACCGCGCACGTCGTCGTCCCGTCGCTGCCCGGGTACGGGTTCTCCGGGCCGACCCCGACCGGCGGCTGGACGTCGCAGCGCATGGCCGCCGCCGTCGCCGAGCTCATGGCCCGGTTGGGGTACACCCGCTACGTGGCCCACGGCGGGGACTGGGGTTCGCGGGTGGCGCGCGACCTCGCCGTCGTGGACCCCGACCACGTGGCCGGGATCCACGTGACGATGACGAACGGTCTCGAGCCGGCGGACGGCGGTGACGAGCGGGCGGCCGAGCGGGCGCGCCGGTACGCCGAGGAGCTCTCGGGGTACTTCAAGACGCAGGCCACCAAGCCGCTGTCGCTTGCCTACGGGCTCACCGACTCCCCGGTCGGGCAGCTGGCCTGGATCGCCGAGCGGTTCCGCGACTGGACCGACCCGGCGTCCGACGTGCTCGGGCCGCAGCTGCTGGACCTGGTGCTGGCGAACGTGGCGGTCTACTGGTTCACCGGCACGGCGGGGTCGTCGTCCCAGCTGTACTGGGAGCGCCGGGCGCACCCGGGCGACGAGTGGTCGACCACCGTGCCGACGGGGGTGTGCGTGCTGCCGCACGACCTGCGCCTGCCGGTGCGCGCGGCGGTGGAGCCTGCGGTCAACCTGGTGTCGTGGACCGAGCTGCCCCGCGGCGGCCACTTCCCCGGCATCGAGGTCCCCGACCTCCTGGTGGACGAGCTCCGGAGGTTCCTGGCCCAGGTCTGGCCCGGCGCACCGACTGACGGCTGATCGCGCTCGAGGGGACCCGGGGACGACGCAGACGCGCCGCTCTTCGGTCGAGACCCCCGACTGCACGGTTGCGGTGGTCTCCCGGCCACCGGGACCACCGCAGTCGCGCGCTCGGTGCTCAGTCCAGCAGGTAGTGACGCAACGTCGGGCCGAGCCAGGCCTCGGCCCGGTCGCGGGTCATGTCCACCAGGGGTGGCAAGCGCAGCACGTAGCGAGCCATCGCGAAGCCGAGCACGGTGGCGGCGACCAGGGCGGCGCGCTCGGGGGCGCGGTCGTCGGTGACCGCGGCCAGCGCTGGACCCACCTGCCGGGCGAACACCCCCCGCATCGCCTCGGCCGCCACGTCGCTGGTGGCGGCCGCCCGCAGCAGCGCCAGGAACGTGGGGTCGTCCTCCCACACCGCGAAGAAGCGGCCCACCAGGACCTTCGAGAGGTCGCCGGCCCGCACGCCGGTCAGGTCGGGCAGCCCCAGGTCGAGGTCGGCGGCCCGGGTGAACAAGCCCTCCTTGCTGCCGAAGTACCGGATGACCAGCGCGGCGTCGACGCCGACGTCGCCGGCCACCGCGCGGATCGTCGTCCGGTCGTAGCCGTCGGCGGCGAACCGGCGCCGCGCGGCGGCCAGCAGGTGCTGCTGGGTCGCGGCGCCGTCGCGGGGCCGAGCAGGCATGTCATCGCTCGTGGACACGGAGGTGAGGCTAGGTCATCGATCGTTGACACGGAAGCTAGCCTCGGAGTCATCGAGCGATGACACGGAGGCGGGCCATGGACTACGTCGTGGTGGTGGGGGCCGGGCCTACCGGCTGCGCGGTGGCCGCCGAGGTCGCCCGCACGGGCGCGCGGGTGACCCTGCTCGACCGGCACGAGGCACCGAGCCCGCTGTCGCGGGCCTTCGGCGTGCACGCCCGCACCCTCGAGCAGCTCGACAGCCGCGGTCTCGCCGACGAGCTGGTCGCCACCGGCACCCCGGTCGACCGGCTGCAGCTCGTCGGCCGCGCCGGCATCGACCTGTCGCACCTGCCGACCCGCTTCCCCTTCGTGCTCATGACCCCGCAGGTGCACGTCGACCGGCTGCTCGAGCGGTGGGCCCGCGACAGCGGTGTCCAGGTCGAGCGCGGCGTGCGCGTGACCGGCCTCGAGCAGGACGACGACGGCGTCACCGTCACCGCCGGTGACCGCACCTGGCGCGCCCGGTACGCGGTGGGCGCCGACGGCGTGCACAGCACGGTGCGGCAGCTGACCGGGATCGGCTTCCCGGGCCGGTCGGTGCTGCGCTCGGTGGTGCTGGCCGACGTCCGGCTCGACCTGCCGCCCGGTGACCTGCGGGTGGACGTCGACGAGCACGGCTTCGGCTTCCTCGCCCCGTTCGGCGACGGCTGGTTCCGGCTCATCGGCTGGGACCGTCGGCGCCAGCCGGCCACCGACGCTCCGGTGGACGCAGCCGAGGTGGCCGGGCTGCTCGACCGGGTGTTCGGACTGCCGCTGGGCGAGGTCCGGTGGAGCTCGCGGTTCGCCAGCGACGAGCGGCAGGCGCCCACCTACCGCGCCGGGCGGGTGTTCCTGGCCGGCGACGCCGCGCACGTGCACTCACCCGCAGGGGGACAGGGCATGAACACCGGCATCCAGGACGCCTTCGACCTCGGCTGGCGGCTGGCCACCGACGACCTCGACGGCTACGAGCGCGAACGCCACCCGGTCGGTCGCACGGTGCTGCGGTCGAGCGGGCCGACCATCCGGCTGATGACGCTGGGCGGCGTGCGCGGCCGGGTCGCTCGGGCGGTCGCGCTGCGCGGGGTGCTGAGGCTGCCGCCGGTCGCCCGTCGCGGCGCCGGGATCTTCTCCGGCATCGCGATCCGCTACCCGGGACCCGGTCCGGTCGGCACCCGTGCGGCCGGTGTCCCGCTCCGGGGTCCCCGCCTCGCCGAGCGTCAGCGGTCAGCCGGGTTCGTGACCGTCCCCGCCGCCGACCGGACGGACGGCGGCCCGAGCCTCGTCGTCCGCCCCGACGGCTACGTCGCCGCGGTCAGCCGGTGATGCCGGTGAGGCGTTCGGACGCCGTCCACAGGTCCTTCGCGAGCTGGACGTCGGAGGCCGCGCGCGAGCGGCCGACCAGCGTCGGGGCCCCGCGCATCTCCTGGAACCCCGACGGGCCGGCGTAGCTGCCGCCGGGCAGGTCGGCGGTGGCCGCGAAGAGGGTGGGCAGCGCGCCGTCGGCGTCGGACTGGGCGACGAACCGGTTGCTCACCTTCATGACGGCGTCCTTGAGCCGGTTCCCGGTGTGCGACTGCAGGTTGGTGGCGGCGTACCCGGGGTGTGCGGCCATCGAGCGCACGGTCGAGCCGGCGGCGGTGAGCCGGCGCTGCAGTTCCAGGGCGAACAGCAGGTTGGCCAGCTTCGACGCCCCGTAGGCGCCGGTGTCCGAGTAGGGGCGCCGCTCCCAGTTGAGGTCGTCGAGCACGATCGTGCCGCTGCGGTGCAGGCCCGAGGAGACGGTGACGACCCGGTCGGTGACGTGCGGCAGCAGCAGGTTGGTCAGCGCGAAGTGGCCCAGGTGGTTGGTGCCGAACTGCAGCTCGAAGCCGTCGGCGGTGCGCCCGGCCGGCACCATCATGATCCCGGCGTTGTTGACCAGCAGGTCCAGGTCGCCGGTCCACGCGTCGGCGAACTCCCGCACCGAGGAGAGGTCGGCCAGGTCGAGCCGGCGCACCTCGACGTCCCCGCTGATCGAGCTCGCCGCGGCCGAACCGCGGCCCACGTCCCGGACGGCGAGCACGACGTGCGCCCCGGCGGAGGCCAGCGCGCGGGCGGTGGCCAGGCCCAGGCCCGAGTTGGCCCCCGTGACGACGGCCGTGCGGCCGGCCTGGGAAGGGATGTCGGCGGTGCTCCACGGGGTGCTCATGCCACCACGGTAGGAGGATGCGCCCGTGGACCTCTCCGAGCTCGACCTCGTCGACCACCACTGCCACGGCCTGGTCACCCGGGACCTCGACCGGCCGGAGTTCGAGTCGCTCATGACCGAGGCCGCCGCGCCGAGCGCGCTGGGTGGGTCGCTGTTCGACTCCCAGATCGGGTTCGCGCTGCGCCGGTTCTGCCCGCCGGTGCTCGACCTCGAGCCGCACGCCGACCCCGACGCCTACCTCGCCCGCCGCGCCGAGCTGGGCGCTACCGAGGTCAACCGCCGGATGATGGCGGCCGCCGGCACGCAGACCTTCCTGGTCGACACCGGCTACCTGCCCGAGCCGATCACCACCCCGACCGAGCTGGCCGCGCTGACCGGCGGGCGCGGGCACGAGGTCGTGCGTCTCGAGCTGGTCGCCGCCGAGGTGCTCGAGGACGGTGCCGGGTCGTTCCCGGAGCGGTTCCGCACCGAGCTGGCCCGCCGCTGCGCCACGGCCGTCGGGGTCAAGTCGATCGCCGCCTACCGGGCCGGGCTGTCCCTGGGCGGGCAGCGCCCCACCGACGTCCAGGTCGTGGCCGCGGCCGACCGGTTGCTGCGGTCGGGCAGCACCCGGGTGGCCGACCCGGTGCTGCACGAGTTCCTCGTCTGGTCGGGCATCGACCTGCAGATGCCGGTCCAGTTCCACATCGGGTACGGCGACGCCGACACCGACCTGCACCGCGGCGACCCGCTGCTCATGACCGACCTGCTGCGGGCCACCGAGCCGCACGGCGTGCCGATCATGCTGCTGCACACCTACCCGTTCCACCGCAACGCCGGCTTCCTGGCCCAGGTGTTCGGCCACGTCTTCGTCGACGTCGGCCTGGCCACCCACAACCTGGGCGCCCGCTCGGCCGCGCTGATCCCCGAGCTGCTGGAGCTGGCGCCCTTCGGCAAGGTGCTGTTCTCCTCCGACGCCTTCGGCCTCGCCGAGCTGTACCTGCTCGGCACGGAGCTCTTCCGCCGCGGACTGGCCGGGTACCTGCAGCAGGGCACGGACGACGGCGCCTGGACGGCGGCAGACGCCCACCGGGTCGCCCGGCTGGTCGGCGCCGAGAACGCCCGCCGGGCCTACCGCCTGTGACGCCCCGCCCGTGACCCCCCGCCCGTGACGCCCGCGCACCGGGCCACCGGCACCATGGCGGGGTGACCGACCTCGACAGCTGGTACGACCGCCTGCACGCCGCCGTCCTCGAGGAGCTGCCGGCCGCGGTCGACCTGCGGCACGCCCTGCACGCCGACCCCCGCCGCTCCGGCGACGAGGCCGACACCGCCGCCGCCGTGGTCGCGGCGCTGGGGCAGGGCGAGGGCCGCGAGGTCGCCGGCACCGGTCGCCTGGTGCGCATCCGGCCAGCCGGCGGCACCGCCTCCGGGCCCACCGTCGCGCTCCGCGCCGAGCTCGACGGGCTCGCCGTGCAGGAGCGGACCGGCATCGACTGGGCGTCCACCGGCGGGGTCATGCACGCCTGCGGCCACGACGCCCACCTCGCCGGGCTGGTCGCGGTGTGCCGGGCGGTGGCCCGGGTCGGGGGGCCCGCGCCGCTGCTGGCGCTGCTGCAGCCGCGCGAGGAGTCCGCGCCGTCGGGCGCCCGGGACGTCGTGGGGTCCGGGCTGCTCGCGCAGGAGCAGGTCACCGCCGTCGTCGCCGCGCACGTGCAGCCGGCGCTGGCCGCCGGCGTGGTCAACGCCACGCCCGGCCCGGTCAACGCCGCCACCGACGAGTTCACGATCACCGTCACCGGGCACGGCGGCCACGGCGGCTACCCGCACACCACGCACGACCCGGTGCTCGCCCTGGCCGCGGTCGTGGTGAACCTGCAGCAGCTGGTGAGCCGGCGGGTGGACCCGACCGTCGGCGCCGTCTTGGCCGTGACGCAGCTGGACGCCGGGAGCAGCTTCAACGTCGTCCCCGTCACCGCCCGCGCCCGCGGGGGCCTGCGGGTCATGCGCGAGAGCGACCGGACGGCGCTGCTCACCGCGCTGAGCGAGGTCGCCGAGCACACCGCGGCGGCGTACGGCTGCACGGCGGAGGTGCACACCGAGAGCAACGAGCCGGTGCTGGAGAACGACGCCGAGCTGGCCCGTGCGGCGCTGCCGTGGCTCGAGCGGGCCGGGGTGGCCGTCGACGACACCTGGCGCTCGTTCGGCGCCGACGACTTCAGCCACTACTGCGCCGACGCGCGCGGGCTGATGCTCTTCCTCGGGGTCGACGGCGGACCGGCCGACGACCGCGGTCGCCGTCCGGGCCTGCACTCGCCCCGGTTCCTGCCCGGCGACGACGCCGTGGGCCAGGTGGCCACGGCGCTGCTGGCCGGGTACCTCGCGGGTGCCGAGCTGATCGGCACCTAGCCTGACCGACGTGCCGGCCCACTCCCACTCGCACGTCCACGACGACGAGACCCCGCCGACCCCCGAGATCCTCACCCGCCGCCGCCGGGCCACCTGGCTGATGCTGCTGGTGCTCGTCCCGATCGCGCTGGCGACGGTCGTGGGGTTGATCGCGCTGTGGCCCTCGGGCGACGCCTCGCGTGCCCAGCAGGCCGCCGAGTCGTTCCAGCCGCCGGGCACCACCTACCCCGACGCCACGGTGCAGTCGCTGCAGACCTACGACTGCTCCGACGGATCGGCCTCGGGCCAGCAGCTGACCTGCGGCACCGCGGTGGTCGAGGTGACCGAGGGCGACGGCGAGGGCGACTTCGTGTCGGTCGACCTGCCGGCCGAGGTGGTGGCCACCGACGTCGAGCAGGGCGACGGGTTCGTGCTGACCCGCACGATCGACACCACGACCGGCGACGCCAGCTACCAGTTCTCGGACTTCCAGCGCGACACCCCGATCATCACGCTGGCGCTGGCCTTCGTGCTGGTGGTCGCGGCCGTGGCCCGGCTGCGCGGCATCGCGGCCCTGGTCGGGCTGGGCGTCGCGTTCGTCGTCCTGCTGCAGTTCATCCTGCCCGGGATCCTGACCGAGGAGTCGCCGACCCTGGTCACGCTGGTGGGCAGCGCGGCGATCATGTTCGTCGTCCTGTACCTGGCGCACGGGTTCAGCGCCCGGACGACGACCGCGCTCATCGGCACGCTGTTCGGGCTGATCCTGGTCGCCGTGCTGGGCGCGGTGTCGGTGTCGGCGGCCAAGCTGCTCGGGTTCAGCAGCGAGGAGACCGTCCAGCTGCTCACCTACGACCCGACGCTCGACTTCTCCGGTCTGCTGCTGGCCGGCATCACGGTCGCCGGGCTCGGCGTGCTCAACGACGTGACCATCACGCAGGCGTCGGCGATCTGGCAGCTGCACGAGGTCGACCCCACGATGACCGCCCGGCAGCTGTTCGCCCGGGGCATGACGGTGGGCCGCGACCACATCGCCTCGACCATCTACACGATCGTCTTCGCCTACGCGGGCGCCTCGCTGCCCGTGCTGCTGCTCATCGAGATCTACGACCGGCCGCTGTGGACCGTGCTCACCGGCACCCAGGTGGGCGAGGAGGTCATCCGCACGCTGGTCGGCGCCATCGCGCTGGTGCTCGCCGTCCCGGTGACGACGGCGGCCGGCGCGTTCTTCGCCAAGGCCGCCGGCGACAAGCCGGCGCCGAAGCTGCTGGCGAGGTTGGGCCGGTGAGCCGGGCCGACGAGCTGCTCGCCGCGGCTGCTGCCGCCCCGGGCTTCATGCCGCCCGACGAGGGCCGGGCGCTGCACGAGGCCGCCCTGGCCGTCGGGGTGCCCGGACCGCTGCTGGAGATCGGCAGCTGGATGGGCAAGTCCGCGCTGTACCTGGCCGCGGCGGCCGTGCAGACCGGCCGCACGGTGGTCACCGTCGACCACCACCGCGGTTCCGAGGAGCACCAGCCCGGCTGGGAGTACCACCAGCCCGAGCTGGTCGACCCGGGCACGGGGCTGCTGGACACGCTGCCGTCGTTCCGGCGCACGGTGCACCCCGCCGAGGGCGTCGTCGTCGCGGTCGTCGCCCGCTCCGAAGTCCTCGCCCCCCTCTGGACGACGCCGCTCGCGCTGCTGTTCCTCGACGGGTCGCACACCGAGGAGAGCGCCCGCCGCGACCAGGACGCCTGGGTCGGGAAGCTCGCCGTCGGCGGCACCCTGGCGATCCACGACGTGTTCCCCGACCCCGCCGACGGCGGCCAGGCACCGTTCGGGGTCCACCAGCGGGCGATGGCCACGGGGGAGTTCACCGAGCTGCCGGGCACCGGTTCGCTGCGCCTGCTGCGCCGCGACCGCTGAGCAGGCGGGCACGATGGGGCGATGACCGCCCCCGAGGAGCTGCTGTGCCGGGCCCGCGCCGAGACCCGCGAGCAGATCGCCGCGCTCACGGCCGACTACGCCTCCGTCGTCGAGGCGTCCCGGGGGTCCAACGCCGACGACGAGCACGACCCCGAGGGCCAGACCATCGGGTTCGAGCGGGCCCAGCTGGCCTCGGTGCTCGACCAGGCCCGCACCCGGCTGGCCGAGCTCGACGCCGCGGTCTCCCGGGTCGCCGACGGCAGCTACGGCCGCTGCGAGGTCTGCGGCGCCCCGATCGGCGAGGCCCGCCTGCAGGCCCGTCCCGCCGCCCGCACCTGCATCGCCCACGCCTGACCTCAGCGGGTCGGCAGGCCCACCGCCGTGGAGACCAGCACCACCGCGCCGAGCCCGCGCCGGAACGGGTTGACCCCGCGCAGCAGCTCGTCGCCGGCCCACCACACCAGCGCGACACGGGTGCCGACGAACACCGCGGTGCCCCACGGCCCCTCGTCGGCCACCTGCTGCAGCAGGGTCAGGGCCAGGAACGCCCAGGCCGCGGCGTTGGGCCACTGCGCGACCGTCCACCGCCGGTCGGCCCGCGTCCGGTCGGCGAGCGACCAGTCCAGCGCCCGCCGCAGCCCGCCCGGGTCGCTCACCGGGGTTCGGCGGCCAGGAACGCGGGGTCGGTGAACAGGGCCGCACCGGGGGTCGCGCCGGCCAGCGCGTCGGCGGCCAGGACGACGGCGGCCGCCGTCCAGGTGGTGCGCTCGACCGGCCAGACGGCGTCGTCGGCGAAGACGTAGCCGGTCCAGTAGCCGCCGTCGTCGTGGCGCAGGTGCTGCATCGCGGCCAGCTGCTCGGTCGCCGCGTCGGGCTGGCCCGCCGCCGCCAGGGCCATCGCGAGCTCGCAGGTCTCGGCGCCGGTGACCCACGGCCGGTCGGCCACGCAGCGCACCCCCAGCCCGGGGACGACGAACGCGTCCCAGGAGGCGGCCAGGCGCGCGAGCGCGGCGGGCCCGGTCAGCGCGCCGCCGAGCACGGGGTAGTACCAGTCCATCGAGAACCGGGCGCGGTCGGCGAACGCCGCGGGTCGGTCGGCCACCGCGTCCTGCAGCCGGGCCGCGGTCGCCGTCCAGTGCGGGCGGTGCTCGCCGACCCGGGCGGCCAGGGCGAGCCCGCAGCGCAGCGCCTGCAGCAGCGAGGACGAGCCGGTGAGCAGGGCGGTGTCGTCGGGGGTGCCGTCGGGGCGCAGCGCCCAGCCGATGCCACCGGTGGGCAGCTGCATGCCGCAGACGAGGTCCAGTGCCCGGGACACCGGGGTCCACCACCGGGTGCCGGAGGTGCCCGTCACGAGGGCGTGGTGCAGGGCGCCGACGGCCAGGTAGCCGGCGTGGTTGGCCTCGACGCCCGGGGCGGTCACCGCGCCGTCCCGCCACTGGGAGGGGAAACCGCCCGAGGGCAGCTGCCGGGCGCCGAGCCAGTCGAGCGCGGCGGCGGCCTCCTCGACCCGGCCGCCGACCGTCAGGGCCATCGCGGCCTCGACGGCGTCCCAGGCGTCGAGCTGGCCACCGCGCCACCACGGCAGCATGCCGTCGGGGGCCTGCTCCGCGGCGATCGCGGCGACCGTGGCGGCCACCTGGTCCCCGGACAGCACGCCGGGCACCTCGGGCAGCAGGGTCACCAGGGCTTGGTCGCGTAGACGACGAGGCTCTTGCCGATGACCGGGTCGAGCACCGTCTCGGCGGCCCGGGTCGCCCAGGGCCGGTGCACCAGGTCCCAGACCAGCAGGCGGTGGTAGGCGCGCACGGGCGCGACGTCGCGGTCGACGCCGACCGCGCACTTGAGCCACCAGTACGGCGCGTGCAGCGCGTGGGCGTGGTGGCTCGAGCCCGGCACGAGGCCGGCCGCGGCCAACCGCTCGCGCACCTCGGTCTGCCGGTAGATGCGGATGTGCCCGCCCTCGTTGGCGTGGTAGGCGTCCGACAGGGCCCAGCACACGCGCTCGGGGCCGTACCGCGGCACGGTCACCGCCACGCGGCCGCCGGGCTTGAGCACCCGGGCGATCTCGGCGAAGGCGGTCGCGTCGTCGGGGATGTGCTCGAGCACCTCGGAGGCGATCACCCGGTCGACCGAGCCCGTGGGCACCGGGAGGTGCAGCAGGTCGCCGCGCACGGCGGTCGCGGAGGCCCCGACCGGCGCCTCGCCCGCCGCCCCGATCGCCCCCAGCCAGTGCTGGGTGGTGGCGACCTCGTCGCGCCCCCAGTCCAGGGCGACCACCCGGGCGCCGCGCCGGTAGGCCTCGAAGGCGTGCCGGCCCTCGCCGCAGCCCAGGTCGAGCACGGTGTGCCCGGCTCGGACGTCGAGCCGGTCGTAGTCGACGGTCAGCACGGCACCGGACTCCCGGCCAGCACCCGCTCGTACCAGGCGGCGGTGCGCTCGGCGGTGGAGCGCCAGGTGAAGTGCTCGAGCACCCGGGCCCGCCCGGCCCGGCCCAGCTGCTCCTGCAACCGGGGCTGGTCGAGCACGAGGCCCAGGGCGCCGGCCAGGCGGTCGACGTCGCCGGCGGGCACCTGCACGGCCGCGTGCGACCCGACCACCTCGGGCAGGGCCCCGGCGTCGGTGGTCACCAGCGGCGTCGCGCAGGCCATGGCCTCGACCGCGGGCAGGGAGAAGCCCTCGTACAACGACGGGACGACGGCGACGGTCGCCCGCTGCAGCAACCCGACCAGCTCGGACTGCGGCAGCGGACCGGTGAACCGCACCGCGTCGGCCAGCGACAGCCGCTCGACGGTCGAGGCGGCCGGCCCACCCGGGCGCGCCGAGCCGACGACGGTCAGCCGCACCTCACGCTCGGTGCGCAGCTTGGCGAGGGCCTCGAGCAGCGGCACCAGCCCCTTGAGCGGGACGTCGGCCGAGGTGGTCACCACGACGTGGTCGGCGTCGCGCGGCCCGTCGGCGGGGGAGAAGACCCCGGGGTCGATGCCCACCGGGATGACCTCGGTGCGGGCCGCCGGCACCCCCATCAGCCGCTCGATGTCGCGCTGCGAGCTGGCCGACACGGTGGTGATCGCCGGCAGCCGGCGGGCGACGCGGGCCTGCATGCGGGTGAAGGCGTACCAGCGGCGCAGCGTGATCGAGCGGCGGAACCCGGCGGCGGCCAGCTCGAGGTCGCGGTCGACGGCGACGGGGTGGTGGACGGTGGCCACGGTGGGCAGCCCGGTGCGCAGCAGGCCGTACCCCAGGCACTGGTTGTCGTGGACGACGTCGAACTCCCCCCGGCGCGCGCGCAGCATGCCGGCGGCCCGCAGCGAGAAGGTGAGCGGCTCGGGGAACGCCGCGGTGCACATGGCGGCGTACTCGGCGACGTCGACCCAGTCGCGGAACTCGCTGCGGTGCGGGCGCCGGAACGGGTCGGGCTCGCGGTAGAGGTCGAGGCTGGGCAGCCGGGTGAGCGGGACGCCGGGGTCGAGCTCGGGGTAGGGCTGGCCGCTGACCACCTCGACCCGGTGACCCAGCTCGCGCAGCTCACGGGACAGCGCCCGCACGTAGACGCCCTGGCCCCCGCTGTGCGGCTTGGAGCGGTAGGACAGCAGTGCGATGCGCAGCGACCGTCCCATGCCGCGGACTGTAGCCAGCGCGTGCGACAGCTCTGCGCGAGCGCCTACCGTGGGGTGATGCGCCGCACCCCGCTCCTCGTCGCCACCGCCTCCGCGTCGTTGCTGCTGGCCGGGTGCGGCGCCGCCGACACCGCGGTCACCCCGGCCGCCGCCACCCAGGAGGCCGTGCCGCTGGCCGACGGGCTGCTGCCGGCCGCGCAGTTCGCCCCCGGCGGCGGCGCGGTCACGCAGGTGACCCCCGGCGATGTCACCGCCGCTCTGGGCCACGACCACCAGGTGGACCCCGCGCAGTACACCGTGACCCCGACCGCGTGCACCGACGCCCTCGAGGTGGCCCGCACCGCCCTCGGCGACCCGGCCGACGTCGACGACGCCGCGGGGCAGTACACCCGCAGCGGTCTCGGCGGCACCGCCGAGCTCCTGGGCACCGGCGGGCCGGCCGCCACCGTCGTGGGCACCCTGACCGACGCGGTGGCGGCCTGCCCCACGGCGACGGTCGACGGCCCGCAGGGCCAGGCCGTGGTCACGTTCGGCGCCGTCACCGAGCCGGCCCTCGGCGACGCCGCGGCCGTCGTCCCCGTGACCGTGTCGGTGACCCGCGGCGAGGGTCCGCCCCTCACCGGCGCGGCGCTGGTCGGCGTGGTCTCCGACGGCGAGCGCATGCTCGCCCTGGGGACCGCGGGGCTGGGCACCGCGCCCGACCGGGCTGCGTTCGAGGCGCTGCTGGCCCAGGCGCACCAGCACGCCGCGGACACGCTGGACTGACGCGCCCGCGGGGCGGGCACTGCGGGCGGGCCGCGGGCATCCGTGGTCGGATGGCCCGGTGAAGCCGATCCGCCGCGCCCCGTTCGCCCTCGCCGCCGCCGGTCTCCTCCTCGCCGGGTGCAGCTCCACCGTCGAGGGCACGGCGTCGCCGTCCCCGACCGGCGAGGGCGGTTCGTCCTCGTCGAGCAGCAGCTCGTCCGCGCCGAGCTCGTCGGGCGGGTCGAGCGGGTCGGGTGACCTGAGCGCGGGGTTGCTCCCGGAGGACGCCTTCGGGGCCGGCGCCACGGTGGCCCCGGTGACCGAGGCGGACGTCGCCGCCGGCAGCGCGGCCGGGAGCCTGGACGGTGCCACCGTCACCCCGGAGGCGTGCGCGGCGGCGGTGCAGAAGAGCCAGCCCTCCGTCGAGGACCTCGACGGCTTCGCGGCGCAGGCCGCCACCACCGGCACCACCGGCACGACCATCACCGTGCAGGTGATCACCGAGGGTGCCCCGGGTGACCCCGCGGCGGACCTGGCGTCGGCGGTGCAGAGCTGCCCGCAGGCCACGGTCACCTCGCCCGAGATCGGCACCGCCACGATCACCTTCGCCGTGCTCGACGTGCCCGACATCGGCGACGGCTCGGCAGCGCTGAGCTACACCACCACCGTGACCGGGCCGGACGGCACGCAGCTGGCCATCCCGGCGCAGGTGGGCGTGGTGCGGGACGGCGACCGCGCGGTCACCCTGCTCAGCACCACCGTGGGCGGCACGCTCGACCCCGCGTCCTTCGCCGCGCTGCTGCAGCAGGCCTACGACTACCAGGCCGAGCAGCTCGACTGACGGCGGCCTAGCAGGCGGCACCGACATCCCGCTCGCCGTCGTCCACATCGGGGGGCCCGATCCACAGGCGGTGCCCGAGCGGATCCGCGGCGCCGTACCGCGCGGCATCGTGCCGGCATGGCTCCCCACGCGTCCCCGGACGACCTCCCCATCACCCTCGCCGGCGGTGCCGAGCTGGCCGCGGCGCTGCCGTACCTCATCGGCTTCGTCCCGCACGAGTCCCTGGTGCTGGTCGCGCTGACCGGCGACCACGAGGCGCGGGTCGGCGTCACCCTGCGGGTCGACCTGCCCGCGCCCGGCCCGGCCGCCGACGTGGTCGCCGAGGCCGTCGCCCGGCTGGGTCCGAGCCGGCCGGCCGCAGTCGCGGCACTGGTGGTCACCGAGGCCGACGACGTCCCCGCACCGGTCGAGGCGGGGGCGGACCTGCTCGACCGCCGGGTCGACGAGCTGGACGCCGTCGAGCTCCGGGCGCTGCGCACGAGCACCGACCTGCCGGGCCGTGCCGTCGTGGGCGAGGTGGCCCGGGTGCTGGCCGGCGCGGGGGTCCCGCTGCTGCACACGCTGCTGGTGCGCGCCGGACGCTGCTGGGACTACGACTGCCCCGACGCCTGCTGCGACCCCGGCGCAGGGGAGGTGCTGCCCGGTGGCACCAGCCGACTGGCGGCGGCCACCGTGCTGGATGGACGGGCCGTGGCCGCCGACCGCGACGAGGTGGTCACCCGCCTGGCCCCGCCCACCGGGGCCGCCCTGCTGGCCATGGGCCGGGCCTGCGCCCAGGTGGGCGTCGAGCAGGCCGACGACCTGCGCCGGCTGGGCTGGGACCGGCTGGCCGAGCGGTCCTGGCGACGGGTGCTGGAGGCCGTCGCCCGGCACCGGCCGGGCACGACGGCGGCGCTCACCGACGTCGAGGTCGCCCGGCTGGGGTGGGCGGTGACCGCGATCGAGGTGCGCGACCGGGCACTGAGGCTCTCGGCCGGACCCTCGGCGTCGGCCGCCGAGGCCGTGTGGACCGAGCTGGTCCGGCGGCTGCCGGTGCCCCTGGACGCCACGCCGGCCACGCTGCTGGCCGCCGCCGCGCACGTCCGCGGGGACGGCGCCACGGCCGCCATCGCGCTGTCCCGGGCGCTGGACAGCCAACCCGCCTGCACGCTGGCCCGGCTGCTGGAGCGGGCCCTGCACACCGGCTTCCCGCCGTCGGCCCTGCGCGGCCTGCTCACCCGGGCCGGCGAGCAGGCCGGCGCGGGAGCCTCAGAGCAGCTCGGGGCGTGACCAGCCCTGCCCGAGCACGTGCTCGGAGAGGAAGGCCAGCACCGTTTCGTACCAGACCACCGCGTTGCCGGGGGAGAGCACCCAGTGGTTCTCGTCGGGGAAGTAGAGGAACTTCGAGGGCACCCCGCGCTTCTGCAGGTCGTACCAGAGCCGCAGGCCCTCGCCGATCGGCACGCGGTAGTCCTTGTCGCCGTGGATCACCAGCACCGGCGTGGTGATGGCGTCGGCGAAGCGGTGCGGCGAGTTCTGCTCGTAGCGCGCCGGCGAGGTCAGCGGGTCGCCGAACTCCTTCTCCCAGTAGTAGGCCGCGTCCGTCGCGCCGATGAACCCGTCGAGGTGCCACAGGCTGGCGTGGGTCACGATCGCGTCGAAACGGTCGGTCTGGGTGGCCACCCAGTTGGCCATGTAGCCGCCGAACGAACCACCCATCGCCGCCGTGCGGGTGCCGTCGACCTCCGGCAGCTCGACCGCGGCGTCGGTGGCGGCCATGAGGTCGGTGTAGGGCGCCCCGCCCCAGCTGCCCCAGCCACGGCGGACGAAGTCCTGCCCGAAGCCCTGCGACAGGGCCGGGTTGGGCAGCAGCACCGCGTAGCCCTGGGCGGCCATGACCCACGGCAGCCACCGCCACGACCAGGAGTTCCAGCTCATGAGCGGGCCACCGTGGATCCACAGCAGCAGCGGAGCCGGCGAGGTGGCGGATGCCCCGGAGGGCAGCACCAGCCACGACTGCACCTCGACGCCGTCGGGCGCGGTGGCCCGCAGCTCGCGCAGGGTGCCGGGCAGCTCGGGCACCGTGCCCGGGTTGGGCAACGGGTCGGGCTGCTGGTCGGTGGCCCGCGGGTCCAGGCGCACCGGGGCCGACGGGTGGTCGAAGGCCGACCGCAGCGCGTAGAGGGCCGAGCCGTCGCGGGCGACCTGCAGGTCGGAGTAGGCGCCGTCGCGGGTCAGCCGCACCGGGGCCTGGCCCGGCACGACCCGGAACACCGCGTGCCGGCCGTCGTCGTCGGCCAGGAAGTACACGGCCTCCCCGTCGGCGGCGAACTGCGGGGCCGACGGCCAGCGGTCGAACCCGGCGGTGAGGTCGCTGCTGGAGCCGGCGGCGACGTCGACCAGCAGGAGCGTGTAGTCCGGCGGTTCGGCCTGCGTGGTGGTGGACTCGCGGACGCACACCACCTGCGTCGAGTCCGGCGACCAGGCCGGCGAACCGAGGTCGGCGGCCCCGTCGTCCACGAGCACCCGGGTCTCCCCGGTGGCGGTGTCGGTGACCACCAGCCGGTTGCGCCACGAGGCCGGGCCGTCGGGCACCTCCTCGGCGCGGGCCAGCCACCGGCCGTCGGGGGAGAGCGCGACGTCGGAGCCCGAGCCGTTCGGCGGACCGGCGTCGGGGGTGAGGTCACGCCAGGTGCCCTCGGCCCCCTCGGCGGGGAGCTGCCCGACGAACAGGGCGTGCGGCACGGCCGGGCCCAGGTCGTGGTCCCAGTACCGCACCGGGTAGCTCTCGTGCAGGATCGCCGTCACGCCGGCGTCCTTGCGGGCGCTGCGCCGGGCGGCGTCGGCCTCGTCGTCGGCCGCGCCCGGCGTGGTCGAGGCCACCACCACGACGTCGCCGGTGTCTGCGGCGACGGACACGCCGGCGATGCCGTGCCGGCGGCGGAGCACCAGCCGCGCCTCGCCGCCGGCGGCGTCCAGCGCCCAGAGCGCCGGCGTGGGCTCGCCGGCGTCCTTGCCGGCGTCGGGGTCGGGCCGGGCGGAGGTGAACAGCAGGCTGCCGTCGGGGGCGAAGACGGGGGAGGACTCACCGGGGCTGCTGCGCGTCAGGCGCCGTGCGTCGCGCCGGCCGGTCGGGTCGAGCTCCCACAGCGCCGTCCGCCACGCGGTGCGGTCGGGCGAGAGCGTCGCCACGGACGTCACCAGCCGGGTGCCGTCGGCCGACAGCGCCAGCCCGGACAGGCGGGGCACCGCCATGACGTCGGCCAGCCGGCCGAACGGGGTGCCGGCGTCCAGCGGTTGGGCGGTGATCTCGTCGACCATGCCCACGGGGGCGTCGACCGGTGCGTCCTGCGGTGGCTGCGTCACGCAGCCGAGCCTAGTGCCGAGATCGTGAGCCGGGCGAAGGATTCCGCCCAGGGCTCAGCCGACCGGCACCGTCTCCTCCGCGGGGGCGACGAACACGTGCTGCGCGACCCCGGTCGGCAGCACCGTGCCGTCGATGCTCACCGAGCCGTTCACCAGGGTGGCCCGCACGGTCGTGCCCGGCCGCACGCCCTGGTCGGCCAGCGAGCGCAGCAGGTCCTGGTGCTCCTGCAGCTGCTCGCTGATGCGGCGCACCACGACCGGGGCGCCCTCGGGGGTTGCGGCGGTCGAGAGCAGCTGCAGGGCGTCGGGCTGCGAGGTGGTGGTCGCGCCGAGCTCGGCCAGGCCGGGGATCGGGTTCCCGAACGGGGACACCTGCGGGTTGCCGAGCAGGGTGAGCAGCTTGCGCTCGACGGCCTCGCTCATCACGTGCTCCCAGCGGCAGGCCTCCTCGTGCACGTCGGCGTAGTCCAGCCCGATGACGTCGACGAGCAGGCACTCGGCCAGCCGGTGCTTGCGCATGACCGCGGTGGCCAGGGCCCGACCCTCCTCCGACAGCGCGAGGTGCCGGTCGCCCTCGACCGAGAGCAGGCCGTCGCGCTCCATGCGGGCCACGGTCTGGCTGACGGTGGGGCCGCTCTGGTGCAGGCGCTCGGCGATGCGGGCGCGCAGGGGCGTGATGCCCTCCTCCTCCAGCTCGAAGATCGTCCGCAGGTACATCTCGGTGGTGTCGATGAGGTCGTTCACGCCAGGCTCCTCCGTGCAGGGGTCTGCCACGAGCGTACGGGCACCGCGCCACCGGACCGGGCGCGGCGAACCGCGCCGGGCGGTAGCGTCGCGGGGGTGATCAGGCGATGAGGCCGGCTCCGCAGGGCGCACCATGAGCGATGCCGTCAGCGTCGTCTGGGACGACGCCTACCTCGGCTACACGTGGGGCGGGGACCACCCCATGCACCCGGTGCGGCTGGACCTCACGATGCGGCTGGCCGACACGCTCGGCGTGCTGTCGGGTCCGCGCATCGAGGTGGTGCGGCCCGAGACGGCGGGGGAGGACCTCCTCACCCTGGTCCACGACCCGGCCTACCTCGACGCCGTCCGCCGGGCGCCGGGCGACCCCACCGGCGTCGGGCACGGGCTGGGCACCACCGACAACCCGGTCTTCGACGGCATCTACGAGTCCTCCGCGCTCATCGCCGGCGGCTCGGTCACCGCGGCCCGGTTGATCCACGAGGGCAAGGCGCAGCACGCGGTGAACATCGCCGGCGGCATGCACCACGCCATGCGTGACGCCGCCAGCGGGTTCTGCGTCTTCAACGACGCGGCCATCGCCATCGCCTGGCTGCTGGGCCAGGGCTACGAGCGCATCGCCTACGTCGACCTCGACGTGCACCACGGCGACGGCGTCCAGGCCGCGTTCTGGAGCGACCCCCGGGTGCTGACCGTGAGCATCCACCAGACCCCGCTCACCCTGTTCCCGGGCACCGGGTACGCCGAGGAGACCGGTGACCCCGAGAAGGCGCCCGGCTCGGCCGTCAACCTGGCGCTGCCCAACGGCACCGACGACTCCGGGTGGCTGCGCGCCTTCCACGCCGTCGTGCCGGGGGTGGTGCGCGCCTTCGCCCCGCAGATCCTGGTCACCCAGTGCGGCTGCGACACCCACCACGAGGACCCGATGGCCGACCTCGGCCTCACCGTCGACGGCCAGCGCGCGGCCTACAAGGCCATGCACGAACTCGCCCACGAGGTGAGCGAGGGCAGGTGGCTCACCCTGGGCGGGGGCGGCTACGGGCTCGTGCGGTGCGTGCCCCGGGCCTGGACCCACCTCATCGCCGAGGCCGCCGGCACGCCGGTGCCGCCGAGCACGCCGATCCCCGACTCGTGGGCTCGCGACGTGCTGTCCCAGGGCCTGCGCATCGAACCCCCGGGCTCCATGACCGAGGGGGGCTGGACCGGTTTCCAGCACTGGGACCCCTTCACCGAGAACCGTGTCGACCGGGCGATCTCGCGCACCCGCACCGCTGCCTACCCCCTCTTCGGCCTCGACCCGGACGATCCCCGTGACTGACGCCGAGGACACCGCCCCGGACACGTCCGCCGCCCCGGCGCCCCCGCCCGGGTGGGAGGCCGACGTCGTGGCCGCCGACGGCGGCACCGTGCACCTGCGCCCGATCACCCCCGCGGACGCCGACGGCCTGCAGGGGCTCATGGAGCGCAGCTCCGACCAGACCCGCTACTACCGCTTCTTCGGGCCGATGAAGCGGCTCAGCGACAAGGACCTGCACCGCTTCACCCACGTGGACCACGTCGACCGGGTGGCCTTCGTCGTCCTGCTGGGCGACGTGCTCATCGGGGTCGGGCGCTACGACCGCTACCCCGACACCTCCGACGCCGAGGTCGCCTTCCTCGTCGAGGACGCCCACCAGCGGCGCGGTCTGGGCTCGGTGCTCCTCGAGCACCTGGCCGCCGCCGCCCGCGAGCGCGGCATCACCCGGTTCGTCGCCGAGGTGCTCAGCCAGAACTCCGGCATGGTGCGGGTCTTCCTCGACGCCGGCTACGAGGCCCGCCGCTCCTACGAGGACGGCGTCGTCCACCTCACCTTCCCGATCGCGCCCACCGAGCAGGCCCTCGCGGTCACCTACGAGCGCGAGCAGCGCAGCGAGTCCCGCTCCATCGGCCGGCTGCTCAACCCCACCTCGGTCGCGGTCGTCGGCGCCAGCAACGACCGCAGCAAGATCGGGCACGCCGTGCTGCGGCACCTGCTCGACCAGGGGTTCGCCGGGCCGATCTACCCGGTCAACCCCGCCGTGCGGCACGTCGCGGGCGTGCCCGCGCACGCCACCATCGAGGACATCCCCGACGACGTCGACCTCGCGGTGCTCGCCGTCCCGGCCACCGAGGTGCCCGGGGTGGTGGAGGCCTGCCGGCGCAAGCAGGTCAAGGGCCTGGTGGTCATCTCCGGCGGGTTCGGCGAGACCGGGCCCGAGGGCCGGGCCGCCGAGCGCGAGTTCGTCGCAGCCGCCCGCGCGTCGGGCATGCGCGTGGTGGGTCCCAACTGCCTGGGCCTGGTGAACACCGACCCCTCGGTCAATCTCAACGCCAGCCTCGCCCCGCGGGTGCCGGGCCGGGGCCGCATGGGGTTCTTCGCCCAGTCCGGGGCGCTGGGCGTGATGCTGCTCGAGCGGGCCAGCAACCGCGGCATCGGCCTCTCGAGCTTCGTGTCGGCCGGCAACCGCGCCGACGTCAGCGGCAACGACATGCTGCAGTACTGGGCCACCGACCCCGGCACCGAGGTCGTGCTGCTGCACCTGGAGAGCTTCGGCAACCCGCGCAAGTTCGCCCGGCTGGCCCGCCGGGTCGGCCGCGACAAGCCGGTGGTCGCGGTCAAGAGCGGGCGGCACGTCGGCATGACCGCCGGGCTGGCCGGCACCAGCGTCACCGTGCCCGAGGAGTCCGTCGCCGCGCTGTTCGCCTCGGCGGGGGTGATCCGCGTGCAGACGTTGGCCGAGCTGTTCGACGTCGGCACCCTGCTCGCCCACCAGCCGCTGCCCGCCGGTCCCCGTGTCGCGGTCGTGGGCAACTCGACGGCGGTCGGCGTCCTGGTGGCCGACGCCGTCCTGGAGCAGGGCCTCGAGCTGGCGCACGAGCGCCCGGTCGACATCGGCACCTCGGCGCCGCCCGAGGAGTTCCGTGCGGCGCTCGAGGCGGCCCTGGCCGACGAGCAGGTCGACGCCGTCGTGGCGGTCTACCTGCCGGCCCTGGCCCACGACACCGAGCCCTTCGGCCGGGTGCTGCGCGAGGTGTCCGCCGGGGCGGAGAAGCCGCTGGTCGCCAACTTCCTGTCCACCGACGGCATCCCCGACGTCCTGGTGGTGCGGGGCGAGGACGGCATGCCCGCCCGCGGCTCCGTGCCGTCGTTCTCCACCCCCGAGCGGGCGGTGATCGCCCTCTCGCGGGTGTCGGAGTACGCGGCCTGGCGGCGGCGTCCGGCCGGCACGGTGCCCGAGCTGGAGCACGTCGACGAAGCCGCCGCCCGTGACGTCGTGGAGCCGGCTCTGGCCGACGGCGGGCGCGAGCTCACCGACGACGAGGTCATCGCCCTGCTGGGCGCCTACGGCGTGCCGCTGCTGCGCACCCGACGGGCCGACGACGCCGAGGCGGCCGTGGCCGCCGCCGAGGAGGTCGGCTACCCGGTCGTGCTGAAGTCCACCGCCCCGTGGCTGCGGCACCGGGCCGACCTGGGTGGCACCCGGCTCGACCTGCGCGACGCCGACGACGTGCGCGCCGGGTTCGCGGCCATCCCCGCCGACGACCCGGTCATCGTGCAGGAGATGGCCGCTCCCGGGGTGACCGTGGTGGTCGAGGTGCTCGACGACCCGTCGTTCGGTGCCCTGGTCAGCTTCGGGGTCGGCGGGTTCGCCAGCGACCTGCTGGGCGACCGGGCGCTGCGCACGCTGCCGGTCACCGACACCGACGCCCGCGAAATGGTCCGCGAGATCCGGGCGTGGCCGCTGCTCGACGGCTACCGCGGCGCCGAGCGGGTCGACGTCGAGGCGGTCGAGCAGTTGCTGCTGCGGGTCGCCCGGCTGGCCGACGACCTGCCCGAGGTGCTCTCGCTGTCGCTGGAGCCGGTGATCGTCGGCCCGCCCAACCCGTGGCACGGCGGCCGGTCGCTCGTGGTGGCCGGCGCCGCCGTGCGCGTGGGCCCGCCGACGGCCCGGGTCGACCCCGGGCCTCGGCGGATGTTCACCGCGTGAGCTACGCCAGGTAGTCGCGCAGGGCGTCGGCGCGCTCGGGGGAGCGGAGCTTGCTCATCGTCTCGCGCTCGATCTGGCGCACCCGCTCGCGCGACAGGCCGAACTGCTTGCCGATCTGCTCCAGCGTGCGGGGCTGGTTGCCGTCGAGACCGAACCGCATGACCACGACGTCGCGCTCGCGGTCCTCCAGCGTGCCGAGCACCGTGCGGACGTCGCCCTTCATCATCTGGAAGGCGACGGCGTCCTCGGCGACGGCGGCGTCGGTGTCCTCGATGAAGTCTCCGAGCCGGGACTCCTCGTCGGCACCGACGGTCTGGTCGAGCGACACCAGGTCGCGGCTGTACTCCAGCAGCTCGGTGATCCGCTCGGGGGTCATGTCGAGCTCGAGGCCGAGCTCCTCGGCGGTGGGCTCGCGCTCGAGCTCCTGGTGGATGCGGCGGCGGGTGCGCACCACCTTGTTGACCTGCTCGGCCAGGTGGACGGGCAGCCGGATCGTGCGGCCGCTGTCGGCCATGGCCCGGGTGATCGCCTGGCGGATCCACCACGTGGCGTACGTGGAGAACTTGAAGCCCTTGGTGTAGTCGAACTTCTCCACCGCACGGATCAGGCCGACGTTGCCCTCCTGGATGAGGTCCAGGAACGTCATGCCGTGACCGGTGTAGCGCTTGGCGACCGAGACCACGAGGCGGAGGTTGGCCTCCAGCAGGTGCTGCTTGGCGGCCTTGCCGTCGGCGGCGAGCAGCCCGTAGTCGCGCTTCACCGCGGGGGTGAGCTTCTTCTCGGCCAGCAGCCGGCCGGCGTACAGCCCCGCCTCGATGCGCTTGGCGAGCTCGACCTCCTGCTCGGCGGTCAGCAGCGCGGTCTTGCCGATGGTGTTGAGGTAGACGCGCACCAGGTCGGTGGACACCAGGCCGCTGGTGTCGGCGGCGCGACGGGGCGCACGCACGCTCAGGGTGTCGGTGGGGGAGGACTGCAGCAGCGTCACGGTGAGTCTTCGTCCTTGCCTCGGGAGTCGGATGGCCGCCGGTCGTGCTGGCCGGTCACCCGGGCGTCGTCGGAGCGGAACACGCCGGGATCGCCGGTCTGCCCCGTCCGCGGGATCCGTGATCCCGTGTGGTACGTCCTGCACAACGGCCGACACCACCTCCGGTGTTCCTGACCGATCCGTCACACAGCGATTCGACAGGTGCAGCGGTACCCGCGAGGTGCGTGCCGAATCACACCGGTGTGGTTCCGACCTCCAGCAGCAGCGTGAACGGACCGTCGTTGACGCTCGCCACCTGCATCGAGGCGCCGAACACCCCGGTGGCCACCTCGGCCCCGCGCTCGCGCAGTGCGGCCACCACCGCGTCCACCAGCGGCTCGGCCACCGGGCCGGGCGCTGCCGCCGCCCACGAGGGGCGGCGTCCCTTGCGCGTGTCGCCGTACAGGGTGAACTGGCTGACCACCAGGATCGGCGCGCCGAGGTCGGACGCCGACCGCTCACCGTCCGGGCCCGGGAAGATGCGCAGCTCGTGGATCTTGCGGGCCAGCTCGCGGGCATCGGCCGGGGTGTCGGCGTGCGTGACGCCGACCAGGGCCAGCAGCCCGGCGCCGATCTCGCCGACGACGGACCCCTCGACCTCCACCGACGCACTGGCCACCCGGCTCACGACTGCTCGCACGCCCCGATCCTCCCGCCGGGGCCGCGACGCCGGACCGCCGGGCCGGGAGGTCGGCGCGGTCGGGCAGACTGCCGGCGTGCCGACCATCCGGATCGCCCAGGAATCGACCGCCGACGACCTGCTCGGTCGGGATCCCCTGGCGCTGCTGCTGGGCATGCTGTTCGACCAGCAGTTCCCGATGGAGCGCGCCTTCGCCGGGCCGGCGCTGCTCGCCGAGCGGCTCGGGGTCGACACCCTGTCGGCGACGGCCATCGCCGACGCCGACCCCGACGTCCTCAAGGCCGCCTTCACCGGGCCGCCGGCGGTGCACCGCTACCCCGGGTCGATGGCCGAGCGCGCACAGGCGGTCTGCCGGCTGCTGGTCGAGCGCTACGACGGCCGGGCCGAGCAGTTGTGGGCCGACGCGCCCGACGGGGCGACGCTGCTCAAGCGCATCGGCGAACTGCCCGGGTTCGGGGCGCAGAAGGCCAAGATCATGGTCGCGCTGCTCGGCAAGCAGTACGGCGTGCGGCCGCAGGGGTGGCGCGAGGCCGCAGGGGACTACGGCACCGACGGTGCTCGCCGCTCGGTGGCCGACGTGGTCGACCCGACCAGCCTGGCCGAGGTGCGGGCGTTCAAGCAGGCCGCGAAGGCTGCCGCGAAGGCCGACAAGACCAGCTGAAACGAGATTTCCCGCCACGCCCGGCGGCAGGACGCCAACCGGTGGCACGATGGGCCGTGTGACGTCGAGCCGCGAGACCAGCAACGAGCCGGTGCTCATCACGGAGGCCCAGCCGAGCCTGGGTGACCAGCACGCGGCGCGCAAGAAGCGCTACGTGATCACGATGGGGATCCGCATCGTGAGCGTGGTGCTGGCCGCGGCTTTCTACCAGACGGTGTGGCTGATGGCGGTGTTCGCCGTCCTGGGCACGATCCTGCCGTGGATCGCGGTGGTCATGGCCAACGACCGTCCGCCGAAGAAGAAGCTCGACGTGAACCGGTACCGGGTGCCCGCTCCCGACCGCATCCTCGAGGCCCGGCCCAGCAGCGGACGGGTCATAGACTCCGAGCCGTGAGCACCGAGACCCTGGAACGCCCTGACGTCCGCGAAGACACTACCTCGCAGCCGCCCGAGGTCTTCCACTACGTCAAGAAGAACCAGATCGCCGAGAGCGCGGTCATGGGCACGATGGTCGAGGCCCTGTGCGGTGAGGTTTTCCCCGTGACCAAGAGCCCCAAGCCCGGCAGCCCGGTCTGCGAGCCGTGCAAGGAGGTCTACGCCCAGCTCAAGAAGTGAGCTAGCGCAGACCCAGCTTGCGGGCCTCGAGCTCGATCTTGGCGGCCCGGCGGCGCCGGCGGCGGCGGTCGTGCCGCCGCTGGCCGCTGGGCCAGCGGGCCTCGACGGTGGCGTTGAGCTCGGCGCCGAGCAGGATCGCCATGCCGAGGAAGAAGCAGAACAGCAGCGCGGCGATGGGTGCGGCCAGCGCCCCGTAGGGCAGCGCGGTGGTCAGCACGTCGGCCACGTAGGTGCGCAGCACCAGCGCCGCGCTCAGGAAGAACCCCGCCGCGAACGCTGCACCCAGCAGGTGCCGCAGCCACGGCAGCCGGCGGGGCAGCGTCACGTGGTAGAAGCTCGTCAGCGCCAGCACGAGGACGACGAGCACCAGCGGCCAGTAGACCGCGTTGACCAGCACGGTGGCGGTGCCCTGGAAGTCGGTGGGCAGCAGCGCCACCAGCGAGGTGCGGCCCAGCACCAGCAGCGGCAGCGACAGCACCGCCACCACCAGGGCGACCACGAACAGGCCCAGCGCCATGAGCCGGGTGCGGATCGGCCCGCGCACGTCGCGCTGGTCGTAGGCGATCACGATCGTGTTCATGAAGGTCGCCGTCGCCGAGGACCCGGCCCACAGCGACACCAGGAACCCGACGCTGACCACGTCGAGCCGGCCCGACCCCAGGATGTCGGTCAGGGTGGGCTGCACCAGGGTGTCGACCACGGTGGGGGTCAGGGCCTCGGAGGCCAGCTGCACCAGCCGGGCCTCGATCTCGCTGACCGAGCGCTGGCCGATGAACGACCCCAGGTAGCCCAGCGACCCCAACAGCCCGATCAGCAGCGGCGGGACGGACAGCACCTGCCAGAACGACGCCTCGGCCGACAGGCCCAGGATGCGGTCCTGCCAGGCCTTCGCCACCGTGCGGCCGAGCACCTGCAGCGGGACCCGCACGGGCGCGGGGGAGCGGGCCACGAGATCGGCCGGTCGCCAGCTGCGGCGGGGCGGTGCCGGGTCGACGTCCCGGGCGGGGTCGTCGTCGGCCACGGGCGTGGCGTCACCGACCGCCGGTTCGTCGTCCCTGGTGGGGTCGTCGTCGCCGGAACCCGCTCCGGCACCGTCGGCCGCGGCCGGCGTGCGCGGGGGGACGACGGTGGCCACCCGCCCAGTGTGCCGGAGCGCCCGGGTGGGCGTGTCGACACGCCCACCCGGAGGGGTCAGGTCCCGACCGGTCGGGGGGCCGAGCGCGGGCGCCGTCCGGTGGGCTGGGCCGGCGCGCCCGGCGCCGTGCCCGGCGGGGCCTGCTCGGGCACGGGGATGCAGCGGATGACCGGTTCGGCGGCGTACCGGGTGTTGAACTGCTCGGTGCGCAGCTGGGCGCCGGTGGTCGGGTCCTCGAAGATGCGGGTGACGGTGATGTCGAACCCGTTGGCGCCGCCCTGCGGGTTGCAGTTGCCGTCGTCGGGCTTCTCCTGCACCACCGGGGTGCGCACGTTGAACCGCTCGCTGCTCACCGACTCGATCTCGTAGCGTTTGGTGCCCCAGAACGTCACGGTGATCGACCCCCCGGCGACCCACTGGGTCTGCACGTAGATGCCGGTCTCGCTGTCGTTGCGCCACTTCAGGTCGATGGAGTCGTAGTAGACCGTGGCCTCGCGGCCGGCCGGGTACCGGCTGATGTAGTAGCTGTGCGGCTTGTGGTAGACGTCCTCGAGCCCGGCGAAGAACACGGCGTTGAACATCGTGGTGGCGAACTGGCTGATCCCGCCGCCCACGGCCTGGGTGAACTCGCCGTTGTTGATGACGCCGGCGGGCACGTAGCCCTGCGCCTCGCCGCGCGGCCCGGTGTAGCCGTTCAGGCTGAACGTCTCGCCCGGCAGCACCACGGCGCCGTCGACGAACTCGGCGACCACCCGGATGTTCGTGCCGCTGGCGCCGTTGGTGAAGTTGGTCGTGAACGAGCTGACCGGCTCGACGATGCCCAGCGCGTTCGCCTCGTCGGTGGTGAAGTCGGCCGGAACGGCGCCCAGGCTGGCGGTGACCTCGCGGGGCGCGGGCTGGGTCAGCACCGGCCGCAGCGACGTCGCGAGGGCGGCCGGGTCGATGCCCGTGCCGTCGACCGAGGGCACCACCGCGATCGCGTCGCCGGTGATCTGGAAGCGGGCGTCCTGCGCGGGGGTGCCGAACTCGCCGAGCTGGTCGCCCAGCGCGGTCCGCAGCGCCGCCGGGTCGAGCGTCACCTCGAGGGCGCCGTCCGTGCCGGGGGCGAACCGCAGGGCCGACGCGATGCCCGCGACGTCGAGCTCGGCGGTGGTGCCGTCGTCGCCGCGCACGGTGACCGGCGCGGACAGCGCCGGGGTGACCACGTCGTCGAGGGCCTGCTGCGCGTCCTGCTCGTCGACCTGCACGTCGGTGGTGTCCACGGGCAGCTCGATGGGTGTGCTGGGGTCGCCGCCGGACGCCAGTGCGTCGGTGACGGCGTCCCCGGCGCCGTCGCGGTCGAGCTGGCGGCCGGTGACCGGGGGGACCACGGATGCGTCGGTGCCCTCGACGGCGATCGTGGCGTCGGCCGGGGCACGGTCGACGGTCTCGGCGAAGGCGTCGATCTGGGCGGCGAGGGCCGTCTCCTCGCCGGTGATGACCGGCTCGACCGTGCGCTCGGTGAACAGCGACACCAGCCGGGTCCACGGGTTCAGCGGCTGCCCGGAGGCGGCGTCGACGGTGGCGTCGACGTCGAGGGTGATGCCGGCGGTGGCCGGGGACAGCACGCCCTCGACGTCGTCGGCGACGATCACGTGGTCCGCGGTGACCCGGGGGGCGAGCTCGGTCGAGAGGGTCTCGGCCGCGGCGGCGGGGGACAGCCCGCCGATCTCGACGCCGGCCACGACCGTGTTGCGGGGGACGTCGTCGCCGGCCAGCGCCAGGTCGGCGCCCCAGACCACGCCCAGCAGCGCGAGGACGCCGAGCGGCACCAGGACGGCCGGACGGCGCCAGCGGCTGCGCCCGTGCTCCGACGGCCCGACCAGGTGTCCCGAACCGGTGCGGGGCGGCTCGTCGTCCTCGGCGGAGGCGGGGCTGCGCCGGTCGGCCGGCGGGAACTCGTCGGGCTCGGCGGTGCGCACGACGGTGGGCTCGTCGAAGACGTCGGCCGGCACGACGACGGCGGGCACGGCGGCGGTGGGCGCGTCCGAGTCGTGCTCCGCGGCGTCGTCCTGCGATGCGTCGCCGTCCGGGACGTCGGGCTCGGCCGCGTCCTGCTCGGCCGCGTCCTGCTCGGCCGCGTCCTGCTCGGCCGGGGCATCGGGGGCCGGTCGCTCGTCGACGGGCTGCCCGTGGACGGACTGCTCGACCACGGGCTGCTGGACGGCGGGCTCGGCCCCGTCGACGGGAGCGGTGGACGGGCCGACCGGGGTCGCCGTCGCGCGGCTGATCCGGCCGGTGGGGGCGTCGTCGTCGGCGACCGGCGGCGGGGTCGCCTCGTCGGCCGCCCGGCGGCGCGGGTTGACCGGCAGCGGCTGGCCGGGCGGGACCACCGGCTCAGGGGTCTGACCACCCCATCCGGCGGCCTGGGGCTGCGGACGGGACACCCCACCGGGGGCGGCGGGGCGCCCGGACCCGATGGTGCCGTCGGGCTCGAGACGGGCGGTCCGGTCGGGCTCCGGGGCCTGGTCGGGCTCGGGCCGGTTCGTCTCGTCGCTCATCGGGAGGTCACGCTCGCTGTCGGTCGGGCGGGGCGTCCTGCCCCGCGCACGACGACGCCGCCGGGACCCGGGTGGGCGCCGGCGGCGTCGTCATGTACTCGCTTCATCGCTGAGCGCGACGATAGCGTCTCGATCAGGCGGGGACGGGCTGCTCGCGCTCGGTGTCGATGATGTCGACGGCGATGTCGCGCAGCTTGGCGTCGTACTCGCGGGCGTGGTGCCCGCAGAACACGAGGTCGCTACCGCTCGCCAGCACGACCCGGACCTTGGCCAGCGCGCCGCAACGGTCGCAGTGGAAGGGAACGACCAGGTCATCGGTGGCGGGGCTCGTCGTCAGGGTCTGGCTCATCTGGTCATCACTCGCTCTCCGTCGCACGGACCCGCGTTCGCGGGTCGGCCTCCTGCACAGCGCCAGGATGACCCCCGGTGTTCCCGTTCCGGTCCAGATGACCCTCGACGCGCCGCGGACGGTGCGCCGGGGAATTCCTGGACCTGGTGGAGCGGGTGAGCAGGGATCGCACTGGGTCGAACGGTGGTACGTGGTTCCGCTGCTCTCTGGACGGCTCCACGCTACAACCGATGCCCGCGCGCTGCCGCCGTCAACCCCGCACGACCAGATCCCACAGCCACATGTGATGACTTCGTGACCCCGGCCCCCTCGCAGGGGCCCACCGCGAGCCCGCGAGCGGTCGGGGGGAGGGGGTCCTTCTGTCAGTCGAGGTAGTCGCGCAGGACCTGCGAGCGCGACGGGTGGCGCAGCTTGCTCATGGTCTTGGACTCGATCTGGCGGATGCGCTCGCGGGTCACGCCGTAGACCTGGCCGATCTCGTCGAGCGTGCGCGGCTGGCCGTCGGTGAGCCCGAAGCGCAGCCGCACGACGCCGGCCTCGCGCTCGGACAGCGTCTGCAGGACCGAGGTCAGCTGGTCCTGCATGAGCGTGAAGCTCACCGCGTCGACGGCGACGACGGCTTCGGAGTCCTCGATGAAGTCGCCGAGCTGGCTGTCGCCCTCGTCGCCGATGTTCTGGTCGAGGCTGATCGGCTCCCGGGCGTACTGCTGGATCTCCAGCACCTTCTCGGGGGTGATGTCCATCTCCTTGGCCAGCTCCTCCGGGGTGGCCTCGCGGCCCAGGTCCTGGAGCAGCTCGCGCTGGATGCGGCCGAGCTTGTTGATGACCTCGACCATGTGCACCGGGATGCGGATGGTGCGCGCCTGGTCGGCCATGGCCCGGGTGATGGCCTGGCGGATCCACCAGGTGGCGTAGGTGGAGAACTTGTAGCCCTTGGTGTAGTCGAACTTCTCCACCGCACGGATCAGGCCCAGGTTGCCCTCCTGGATCAGGTCCAGGAAGGCCATGCCGCGCCCGGTGTACCGCTTGGCCAGGGAGACGACCAGGCGCAGGTTGGCCTCGAGCAGGTGGTTCTTGGCCCGCTCGCCGTCGCGCACGATCCAGTTCAGGTCCCGGCGCACCTGGGTGCTCGGCTTGCTGCCGGCCTCGGCCAGCTGGCGCAGCCGCTCGGCGGCGTAGAGACCGGCCTCGATGCGCTTGGCGAGGTCGACCTCCTCCTCCGCGTTGAGCAGCGCGACCTTGCCGATCTGCTTGAGGTAGGCCCGCACCGAGTCCGCCGAGGCGGTGAGCTCGGCGTCCTTGCGCGCCTTGCGCAGGGCCTCGGACTCCTCCTCGTCCTCCCACTCGTCCTCCGCGGCGGGGGCGGCGGCGTCGTCGTCCTTGTCATCGCCGGCCACCTCGGGGCCGTCGGTCCCGACGACGGCTGATTCGTCGAGGGTCAGGCCCTCCTTGCCACCGACGACGGCGACCGTGGCGCCCTCGGAGGCGACGGCGGTGAGGACGGTGCCCTCGGTCGGCTCCTGGCCGGGGGAGGGGGAGATGGTCGGCTTGGTCGTGCTGGACCGTGTGCGGGGCTTGGCGGCGGGCACTGGCGTTCCTTCCCGGGCTGCGACGCGATCCCCGGGCTGGCGCCGGTCCGGCCGGCGACGCGAGGAGCGCCGCCAGTGTAGCGAGCATCACGTCGCGGACGACCGCGATCCGGGACGGCCCCGCTCCGCAAGCTGGACCCGGACGGGCTACTGCCCGATGCGCTGCTCCGCCGCGAGCGCCGCGCCGACGATGCCGGCGTCGTTGAGCAGCTCGGCGGGCACCACCCGGGTGCGCGTCGACAGCAGCGGCACCCACTTGTGCGCCTTCTTGCTCACCCCGCCGCCGACCACGATGAGGTCGGGCCACAGGCCCCGCTCGAGGGTGTCGAGGTAGCGGTCGACCCGCTTGGCCCAGTCGGGGTAGGAGAGGTCCTCGCGCTCGCGGGCGGCGGCGGAGGCGGCCTTCTCGCCGTCCTTGCCGTCGACCTCGATGTGCCCGAACTCGGTGTTGGGCACGAGCCGGCCGTCGATGAACAGCGCGCTGCCGATGCCCGTGCCGAAGGTCAGCATGAGCACCAGCCCGCGCTGGCCCTTGCCGGCGCCGTAGGCCATCTCGGCCAGCCCGGCGGCGTCGGCGTCGTTGAGCGTCTGCACCGTGCCGGGCACCCGGGCCTCGACGGCCTTGGCCATGTCGGTGCCGATCCAGGAGGAGTCCATGTTGGCGGCGGTGTAGGCCACGCCGCTCTTCATGACGCCGGGGTAGGTCACCCCGACCCGGCCCTGGTAGCCGAACTGGCCGACGACCTCGCCGATGACGTCGCACACCGCATCGGGCATCGCCGGCTGCGGGGTGGGGATGCGCACCCGTTCGCCGACCAGCTCACCCCGATCCAGATCGACCAGGCATCCCTTGATGCCGCTGCCGCCGACGTCCACTCCGAAGCCCTGCACGGGGACAGGCTAGTGACACTCGTCGCCCTCCAGCGCGGGGGCGGTGCGGCAGGATCCCCCGATGTGACCACCCGCGACGCCCACCCCCTCGCCGACGAGCTGCTCGCGCTGGCCCTGGAGACGGCCGGGGCGGCCGCCGAGCTCGTCCGGGCCGGCCGCGCCGGTGCCGCCGACCAGGTCGACACCAAGAGCAACCCGGTCGACGTCGTGACGGCCGTGGACCGTGCCTGCGAGGAGCTCGTCGTCTCCCGGCTGCTGGGAGCCCGACCCGACGACGGCGTGCTGGGCGAGGAGGGCGCCTCGCGCACGGGCACCAGCGGGGTGAGGTGGGTGGTGGACCCGATCGACGGCACCGTCAACTTCCTCTACGGGCTGGACTCCTTCGCCGTCTGCATCGCCGCCGAGGTCGACGGCACAACCGAGGTGGGCGTCGTCGTCGACGTGCCGACCGGCGAGGTGTTCGCGGCCGTGCGCGGGCGAGGTGCCTGGTCGACCCGGGACGGCGTCCGCACCCCGCTGCGGGCGTCGGCGCCGCCGTCGGTCGAGCAGACGCTGCTGGCCACCGGTTTCGCCTACGACGCGGGCATCCGGGCTCGTCAGGGCCGGGTGCTGGCCGGGTTGCTGCCGCACGTGCGCGACGTGCGCCGGTTCGGGTCGGCGGCGGTGGAGCTGTGCCTGGCCGCGGCCGGGCGGGTCGACGGGTACTACCAGCTCGACCTCAAGCCCTGGGACTGGACGGCGGCCGCGCTGGTCGCCGCCGAGGCCGGGCTGCAGGTGCGGGTGCGCACCGGGTACGGCCCGGCCGACCCGCTCGTGCAGGCCTTCCCGCCCGGGGTGGCCGAGGAGCTGGACGCGCTGCTGGTCGAGCTGCACGCCGCCGGCTGAGCCGGGCCGGCCGGCCCGACCCGCGGCGCGGGGCTCAGCAGCCGGCGGTGGCGCTCGCGACGGGGGCGAGGGTGGCCGCGACGGCCTCGGCGGGGGCCAGCTCGGTGAACTGCGGCCCCACGACGACGTCGACGGTCGCGTCGGCGCGGGTGTCCTCGTAGTCGGTGGCGCCCACCAGGAACAGGCCCATGTAGCGGGCGGCCTGCTCGCCGCGGGGCCCGTAGCGCAGCTCGCCGACGCCGGTGACCTCGCGGCCGGAGCGGTCGTTGGCGATCTCGGTGACCACGAAGCCGCGCGACTGCAGCGTGGTGGCCACGGTCTGCGCGAGCCCGGCGGTGTCGGTGCCGTTGAGCACGCGCAGCTCGAGGCTGCTGGGGTCCAGGGAGGGCGGGGCCTGCCCGGCGCTCGTGCACGCCGCGGCGGCGTCCCGGTCGGCCGCGGCGGCGTCGCGGAAGACGTTCCACCACACGCCCAGCGCGACCACGGCCAGCACCAGGAGGAACACCAGCGGGAGGAGGGGCCTGCGGTCGCGCCGCGGGCGCACCGGCCGGCGCTCGGTGGTCTCGCTCAACGGGGCTCCGCTCGGCTGCGCTCCACCCGGTGGTGGATCGGGATCGCCGAGAGCCTAGTGGCGCGGTGCCGGCTCAGACCGCACCGTCCTCGAGCGCGGCGCGTCCCAGCTCGACGCAGGGGTCGATCTTGTCGGCGTAGCCGCTGGCGTCCTTGCCGGCCATGGCTCCGGCAGCCGAGCGGGCGACGATGCCGGCGATGATCGCGGCGAACTTGAAGTAGGCGAACCCGACGTACCAGTTCAGCTCACCCAGGTCGGTGCCGGTGCGCGCGGCGTAGCGCTCGGCGACCTGCGCGCGGGTCGGGAAGCCCGGCAGGGTGGTGACTGCCGAGAGGGCGACCCCGCGGTCCTCGCCGGCCTGCGGCCAGTAGACGAAGAGCATGCCCAGGTCGGTGAGGGGGTCGCCGAGCGTGGACATCTCCCAGTCGAGCACCGCCCGCACCCGGCCGGGGGTGTGCGGGTCGAGCAGGCAGTTGTCCATGCGGTAGTCGCCGTGGACGATGCCCGAGCGCTGGGTCTGCGGCACCGTCTCGGCCAACCGGGCCGCGAGCGCGTCGAGGCCGGGGCGGTCGGTGTCCCGGGTGGCCTCCCACTGGGTGGTCCAGCGGCGCACCTGGCGGGCGAGGAAGCCCTCGGGGCGGCCGAAGTCGCCCAGCCCGACCGCGTCGGGGTCGACGGTGTGCAGGTCGGCCAGGACGTCGACCAGGCCGTCGCCCAGCGCCCGCCGCTCGGGCTCGGTGTCGGCGTAGCCCGGGGGGAGGGCGTCGACGACGTGGACCCCCTCGACCCGCTCCATCACGTAGAAGGGCGCACCCAGCACCTCGGTGTCGGTGCACAGGTGCAGGGTGCGGGGGACCGGCACCGGCGTGCCGGCCAGCCCGCTGATCACCTTGTGCTCGCGGGCCATGTCGTGCGCGGTGGCCAGGACGGCCCCGGTGGGCGGGCGCCGCAGGATGACCGCGTCGGCCGGCCCGCCCCCGGCCGGGGTGACCGTGTAGGTGAGGTTCGACATGCCCGCGGCGATCAGGTCGACCTGCACCTGACGCCATCGGTCGTCGTGCAGGACGGTGGCCAGGTAGGGGCCGACGACCCCTGGATCAGCACCCACGGTGGCGGTCATCGGCGCAGGGTAACCTCTGCCGCCCCTGCCCCGGGCGCCCCTGCTCTGAGGTTGTGGGACGGTACGCACCGATCAAGTTCCGATGCGGTGTGTGACCGTCGGCCCACCGGGCACAAACGCGGGGCCCGCCGCGTTGGGGGGCCTGCCGGAGTACCCCACGGCACATCTCCGCGGGGGGCTCCCCCGGCCGGCCCGAGACCGTGGCGGCCGGGGGCAGCGGCACACAGCACACGGGCCCCACGAGGGCCCGCACGACGAAGGAAGAGGGGCACACCATGGCCACCGACTACGACGCCCCACGCCGCAACGAGGCCGACGAGCTCGGCGAGGACTCGCTCGAGGAGCTCAAGGCCCGCCGGGCCGAGGCGCAGTCCTCCTCGGTCGACGTCGACGAGACCGACTTCAACGAGGCCCTCGAGCTCCCCGGCGCGGACCTCTCCAACGAGGAGCTCACCGTCCGGGTGCTGCCGAAGCAGGAGGACGAGTTCACCTGCTCCAGCTGCTTCCTGGTGCACCACCGCAGCCGGCTGGCCAGCACCAAGGGCGACCGGCTCGTCTGCCGCGACTGCGCCTGAGCGCGGTCCGGGCACGGTGATGGCCGAGGAACCCCGCACCGCACCGGCCCGGGACGTCCCGCGTCCCCGGCCGGTCGGCGCCGACCCCGACGAGCCCGGGCACCCGCTGGCGCGGGCCGCCCGGGTGGTGGCCGACGCCGTCGGGGGTCTGCTCGGTGACCGGCCCGACGACGACGACGGCGGCACCGCACCCGCGGGCAAGGGCGGCCGGGCCGGGGCGGTGCTGCGCGACGTGGTCACCGCCGTCGGCGGGGCCGCCCGCGCCGGCCGGCCCGCCGGGGGCCGCGACGGCGCATCCGCCGGCGACCCCGACGACGGCGCGGGCTGGCGCCCCGTCGGCGTCCTCACCGACCTGCTGCACGCCGCCGCCCCGCGCCTGCCGATCCGCGACCGCGACCGGCTGCGCGCGGCCCACCCGGGCCTGGACGACGCGGCGATCGCCGACGCCCTGGTCACCCGGTACTCCCGCATCACCGCCGGGATCGGCGCGGCCACCGGCGGGCTGACCGCCGCGCAGTGGTTCGCCCCGCCCTCCATGATCGCCCTGCCGCTCGAGCTCGGCGCCGAGACGGTGCTGGTCGCCGCGGTCGAGGTGGTGCTGATCGGCGAGCTGCACGAGCTGCACGGCCGGCCCGCGCCGGGCGACGCGGCCGCCCGGGCCGGTGCCTACCTGACCAGCTGGACCCGGCAGCGGGCCGTGGAGTCCGGCCCCGGCGGCGGCGGTCTCGTGGCCACCCTCGGCAGCGCCGGGGTCAACGCGCTCCGTCGCCGGGTCACCCGCCGGCTGGCCCGCAACGTCTCCTCGGCGGCCCCGCTGCTGCTCGGCGCCGGGCTGGCCGCCCGCAGCAACCGCAAGGCCACCGCGCAGCTGGCGCAGGCCGTGCTCGCCGACCTCCGCGCACCCGGGCACCGCGCACCCGGCCGGCACTAGCCTTCGGCCGTGTCGTCCTCACCCGCACCGCTGGAGGTCCCCGTCGTCCTGGCCGCGGGGGCCGCGCTGCCGGCCTACGCCCGGCCGGGTGACGCCGGCGCCGACCTCGCGGTGACCGAGGACGTCGAGCTCGCCCCGCACCAGCGCGCGCTGGTGGGCACCGGGGTGTCGGTGGCGATCCCCGAGGGCTACGCGGGCTTCGTGCACCCCCGGTCGGGGCTGGCGCACCGGCACGGCCTGGGCATGGTCAACGCGCCGGGCACCATCGACGCGGGCTACCGGGGCGAGATCAAGGTCAACCTGGTCAACACCGACCCGACCACGACGATCCGGCTCCGCCGGGGCGACCGGGTCGCGCAGCTGGTGGTCCAGCCGGTGGTCCGGGCGGTGTTCACGCCGGTGGCCGCGCTGCCGGCCAGCGAGCGCGGTGCCGAGGGCCACGGCTCGACCGGCGGGTTCGGCGCGGCCACCACATCCACGACAGAGGGGCAGGACTGAGATGCCGTTCGGACGCCGGCGCAACCGGATCGAGCGCAGCGTGCGCGAGCGGGGGGTGCCGCCCGAGCCGCAGGTGCGCGAGCGCGACCAGGAGGAGACCACCGGTCCCTTCGACGCCGCCGACGCCCCCGAGGACGGCGTGCCCCGCATCGACCTCGGTGCGCTGCGCATCCCCGCGGTGCCCGGCCTCGAGCTGCGGGTCGACGTCAACGCCCAGCAGAAGGTGGTCGGGGCCAGCCTGCGGGCCGGGGACTCGCTGCTGCAGGTGTCGGCCTTCGCCGCGCCGCGGGCCGGGGGCATCTGGGAGGGCGTCCGCGCCGACCTGGCCACCAGCGCCAGCGGCCAGGGCGGGTCGCTGACCGAGCGCGAGGGCCCCTTCGGTCCCGAGCTGTTCGGGTTCGTCCAGGCCTCCCCGCCGCCGCAGCCGGGGCAGACCGCCCCGGCCGCGCCGGTGCGCCGGGCGGCCCGGTTCGTCGGCGTCGACGGCCCCCGGTGGTTCCTGCGCGGGATGATCAGCGGCCCGGCGGCCGAGACCCCCGAGGCGGGTGCCGCGCTCGAGGCGGCGTTCCGCCGCATCGTCGTCGCCCGCGGCACCGAGCCCATGCCGGTGCGGGAGCAGCTGCCCATGACCTTGCCGGCCCAGGCGGCCGAGCAGGTCGCCGCCCAGCAGGCCGCCGCCCGCCAGCGCAGCGGTCCTACCCTGGACGCGTGACCGAGACCCGTCCCCAGGGCTGGCTGGCCAAGCGGCTGGCCAAGCTCACCGCCGACGACGCGACCATCGACGCCCAGGAGCTGCAGAGCGGGGTGGTCAGCTCCGGCTGCGAGCCGGTCAGCAGCTGCCAGAAGGGCAAGGTCGTCTCGGTGACCGGCCGGCTGCGGTCGGTCGTCTACACCCCCCGGGAGACCGTGCCCACGCTGGAGGCCGAGCTGTTCGACGGGTCGGGGTCGGTCACGCTGGTGTGGCTGGGGCGTCGGCGCATCCCGGGCATCGAGCCCGGTCGCACGCTGACCGCCCGCGGGCGGTTCGCCTCTTTCGAGGGGCGCAAGGTCGTCTACAACCCCTGGTACGAGCTGGGCCTCGGGTGAGCTCGTCGTCCGGCCGCTCGTCCGTGGCCTTCGACCGGGCCCTCGTGCTGGACTCGCTCGGCGGGTGGCGCGGCATGGTCGACGTGTCGCTGCCGACCATCGCGTTCGTGGTGGCCAACTCCCTCGGTGGCCTCACGGCCGGCATCTGGGCCGCGCTGGGGGCCGCCGTCCTGGTGTTCGGGCTGCGCCTGGTCCGCAAGGAGACCGTCCAGCAGGCCGTGAGCGGGTTGATCGGCGTCGCCATCGCGGTGGCCATCGCCCGGGCGTCGGGTGAGGCACGCGACTTCTTCGTGCTGGGTCTGGTGCGCAACGCCGGCCTGGGCGTCGTCCTGCTGGGCTCGGTGCTGGTGCGCTGGCCGCTGGTCGGCGTGGCCGCCGAGTTCCTGGCGCCCAGCCACCTGGGGTCGATGGCCGACCACAGCCTCACGGGCAAGCTGGCCGGGCGCATGCGCTCCCGGGGCGCCGCGGTGCTGCAGGCCGCCGAGCGGGCCGAGGAGCGCGGGGCGGAGACGGGTGCGGACGACGCCGAGCCCACCCCCGATGCCCCCGCCGAGCGGCACTGGCGCACCGACCGCCGCATGCTGCGGGCCTACACCTGGCTGACGGTGCTGTGGGCGGGCACCTTCCTGGTGCGCGCGGCCGTGCAGGGGTTCCTGTACTGGCGCGACGAGGTGGCGCTGCTGGGCACCTCGTCGCTGGTGCTGGGTCTGCCGGTGACCGGCCTGGCCCTGGTGGTCACCCTCTGGGTGGTCGCCCGCCTGCACCGCCACCGCACCGCATAGCTCAGACCCGCTTGCCGGACGGGACTTCCTGCAGGTGAAGGACCCCGTCCTCCTCACCCCTCGCGAGCTCGGGGCGAGCCTCGGGACGGGGCATCAGACCCGCTTGCCGGACAGGACCTCCTGCAGATCTTCCTCGACGTCGCCGTGCATGACGAACAGGAGCTCGTCGCCGGCCTCGAGCGGTTCGTCGGGGGAGGGGGTGATGACCCGCTCGCCGCGCAGGATCGCCGTCAGCACGGTCTCCCGCGGCAGGGGCACCTCGCGCACCGGGCGGCCGACCCACGGGGTGTCCTCGGCCAGGGTGATCTCGGTGAGGTTCGCCGCACCTTTCCGGAAGCTCATCAGGCGGACGACGTCGCCGACGGTCACGGCCTCCTCGACCAGCGCCGCGAGCACCCGCGGGGTCGAGACGGCGACGTCGACCCCCCACGCCTCGGTGTAGAGCCACTCGTTGCGCGGGTCCTTGACCCGGGCGACCACCCGGTTGACCGCGAACTCGGTCTTGGCCAGCAGCGAGACGACCAGGTTGGCCTTGTCGTCGCCGGTCGCGGCGATCACGACGTCGCACGAGGCGAGGTGGGCCTCCTCGAGCGCGGTGACCTCGCACGCGTCGGCCTGTACCCACTCCGCGCCCGGCACCGCCTTGGTGCGCACCTTGGCGCCGTTCTTCTCGATGAGCATGACGGCGTGGCCGTTGCCCAGCAGCTCCCCGGCGATCGAGCGGCCCACGGCCCCGGCGCCCACGATGGCGACGCGCATCAGTGCTGCCCTCCCACGGGGGTGTTCTCGACCACGTCGTGCACCGCGCCGGCGATCTCGTCGGTGGCGGCGACGACCAGGTGGTCGCCGGACTGCAGCACCGTGCCCGGCCGCGGCAGCTGCGCCTCGCCGAAGCGCACCAGCCACGCCGCGCGCGCGCCGGAGGCCTTCTCCAGGTCGGCCAGCGGCCGGCCCACCCAGCCGTCGGTGACGGTGACCCGCATGAGCAGCACCTTGCCGGTGGGCTCGCGCCAGATCTCGGTGACCTTGACGCTGAGCAGCTCGCGCATGAGGCGGCTCACCGTCCAGGGCACCGTGGCCACGCTGGGGATGCCCATGCGCTCGTAGACCTCGGCCCGCTTGGAGTCGTAGATGCGGGCCACGACGTGCTGGACGCCGAAGGTCTCGCGGGCCACCCGGGCGCTGATGATGTTGGAGTTGTCGCCGCTGCTGACCGCGGCGAAGGCGCCGGCTGCGTCGATGCCGGCGTCCAGCAGGGTCTGCCGGTCGAAGCCGAGCCCGGTGACCTGCCGCCCGGTGAACTCCGGACCCAGCCGGCGGAAGGCCTCGGCGTTCTGGTCGATGACCGCGACGCTGTGCCCGATCTCCTCCAGGCGGCGGGCGATGGCCGATCCGACCCGGCCGCAGCCCATGACGACCACGTGCACGTGCGCTCCCGAGGGGATCTCCGCGCCCGGGCGTGGACCGCCCGGGCGTACCGCGGGCGAAGTTACACCGGCGCGGTGACGCCGCCGGGGCGGGCCGGGCCCCTCCCGTCCGTACCATCGCCGCGTGCCTTCGCTGTCCGACCTCGGACAACTCCCCAAGCGCCTCGTCCTCGGCCGCCCCGTGCGCAGCGACAGGGCGGGCGAGTCGTTGCTCCCCAAGCGTCTGGCGCTGCCGATCTTCGCCAGCGACCCGCTCTCCTCCGTGGCCTACGCCACCCAGGAGATCCTCATCGTGCTGACCCTCGCCGGGTCGGCCTTCCTGTTCCTCGCCCCGTGGCTGGCCGTCGCCGTCGTCCTGCTCCTGGTGGTGGTGGTGCTGTCCTACCGCCAGGTGGTGCACGCCTACCCCTCCGGGGGCGGGGACTACGAGGTGGCCGCGAAGAACCACGGCCGGTTCGCCTCGCTGGTGGTGGCCAGCGCGCTGCTCACCGACTACGTCATGACGGTGGCGGTCTCGGTCGCCTCGGGCACCGACAACATCATCTCGGCGTTCCCGCAGCTGGCCGAGCACCGCGTGCTCATCGCTGTGGGGCTGGTGGCGTTCCTGGCCGCGGCCAACCTGCGCGGGGTGCGCGAGTCGGGCAAGAGCTTCGCCGTCCCGACGTACCTGTTCGTGGCCGGCATCCTGGTGATGGTCGTCACCGGGTTCATCAAGTACTTCTTCACCGACGCCTCGCTGGTGGCCCAGAGCGCGGCGTACACGATCACGCCCGAGCCGGAGTACTCGAACCTGGCCGGCGTCGCACTGATCTTCTTCGTGCTGCGGGCCTTCGCCTCGGGCTGCACCGCGCTGACCGGGGTCGAGGCGATCGCCAACGGGGTGCCCGCCTTCCGCCCGCCGAAGTCGCGCAACGCGGCCACCACGCTGGCGCTCATGGGCGGCATCGCCGCCGCCATGTTCGCCGGGGTCACCGCGCTGGCGTTGTTCGCGGACGTGAAGTACGCCGAGTTCCCCTGCGACCTCGAGGGCTTCGCGAACTGCGACACCCAGCCGCAGCTGACCGTCATCGCCCAGGTGTCCCAGGCGGTGTTCGGCGACGGCTCGATCGGGTTCTTCTACATCCAGGCCGCCACCGCGCTGGTGCTCATCCTGGCCGCCAACACCGCGTTCAACGGCTTCCCGCTGCTGGGCTCGGTGCTGGCCCAGGACCGGTACATGCCCAAGCAGCTGCACACCCGCGGCGACAAGCTCGTGTACAGCAACGGGATCCTGCTGCTGGCCGGCTTCGCGGTCGTCATGATCGTGGCCTTCGAGGCCGACTCGACCCGGTTGATCCAGCTCTACATCGTGGGCGTGTTCACCAGCTTCACCATCGGCCAGTGGGGCATGGTGCGGCACTGGAAGCGCGAGATGAAGCTGGTCGAGGGCGCCGAACGGGCCCGCATGCGGCGCTCGCAGGTGATCAACGCCCTCGGCGGCTCGATCACCACGATCGTGCTGGTCATCATCGTGCTGACCAAGTTCACCCGCGGCGCGTGGATCGTCATCGTCGCGATGCCCTTCATCTACCTGCTGATGCGCCAGATCAACCGGCACTACACCCAGGTGGCCGAGCAGCTGGTGCCCAGCGGCGACTCCCGCACGCTGCCGTCGAAGGTGCACGCCGTCGTCCTGGTCAGCAAGGTGCACAAGCCCACGCTGCGGGCGCTGGCCTTCGCCCGGGCCACCCGGCCCGACCAGCTCACCGCGCTCACCGTCAACGTCGACGACGCCGACACCCGTGCCCTGCAGGCCGACTGGGACCGCTACGACATCCCGGTGCCGCTCACGGTGCTCGAGTCGCCCTACCGGGAGATCACCCGGCCGGTGCTCGAGTTCGTCAAGGACATCCGCCGCGACAGCCCGCGCGAGCTGGTGGTCGTCTTCGTGCCGCAGTACGTGGTGGGGCACTGGTTCGAGAACGTGCTGCACAACCAGAGCGCACTGCGCCTGCGCGCCCGCCTGCAGTTCCAGCCCGGCGTGATGATCACGACGGTGCCCTGGCAGCTTGAGGGCTCGCGCGACCGCGAGGACACCGAGCGGCCCGGGGTGGCCCCCGGCGACCTGCGCCGCGGCCTGGCCGAGGACCCTGGCGCCCGTGAGCAGTGACGCCGGGACCTGGGCCGGACGACGCATCGAGGTGACCGTCGGGCCGGTGGCGCACGGCGGGCACTGCGTGGCCCGGCACGAGGGCCGCGTCGTCTTCGTGCGGCACGCACTGCCCGGCGAGCGCGTCGTCGCCGTGGTCACCGAGGACCGGCACCGCGGCTACTGCCGCGCCGACGCCGTCGAGGTGCTCGACGCCTCGCCCGACCGCGTCGAGCGGCCTTGCCCTGCCTCGGGCCCGGGCCGCTGCGGTGGCTGCGACTGGCAGCACGTCGACCCCGCGGCGCAGCGCCGGCTCAAGGGCGACGTCGTCACCGAGCAGTTCGCCCGGCTGGCCGGCATGCACGTCTCCCTCGACGTCGAGGAGCTGCCCGGCGGGCCGCTGCGCTGGCGCTCGCGGGCGCGGTTCGCCGTCGACCGGTCGGGACGGCCCGGGCTGCGCCCGCACCGCTCGCGCGAGGTGGTCGTCCTCGACGACTGCCCGATCACCGTCGAGCCAGCCGTGGCGGCCGTCCTGGGACGACGGTGGGACGGCGCCGGCGCGGTCGACGTCGCTGTGGACTCCGTCGGCGGGGTGACCACCACGACCCTCGACCGCCGCGGGCACCCGCAGGCCACCAAGGTCGTGCGGGCCACCGGCGCCACCGCCAGCGGCACGCGGGCCGAGCGCAAGGCGTGGCACCGCGACTGGCAGGTCGAGGGCACCGGTTTCTGGCAGGTGCACCCGGCCGCCGCCGACGCCCTCGTCGGCGCGGTCGCCGGGTTCGCCGCCGTGGCGCCGGGGGAGCGGGTGCTCGACCTCTACGCCGGGGCGGGGCTGTTCGGCGGGTCGTTGGCCGCCGGGGTGGGCCCGGAGGGCCAGGTCGTCTGCGTCGAGGGCGACCCCGGGGCGTGCGCGGCGGCCGCGGACAACCTGGCCGACCTGCCGCAGGCCGAGGTCTGGCAGGGCGACGTCGACGCCGAGGGCCTGACCGAGCTGCTGGCCGAGCTCGACGGCCCGCCCGACGTCGTCGTCCTGGACCCGCCGCGGTCCGGTGCCGGCCGCGAGGTCAGCGCCGTGCTGGCCGACGCCGGGGCCCGGGCCGTCGTGTACGTGGCCTGCGACCCGGCGTCGCTGGCCCGCGACGTCGCCGTGTTCGCCGAGGCCGGCTGGCGGCTGGCCGGGCTGCGGGCGTACGACGCCTTCCCGATGACCGCCCACGTCGAGTGCGTGGCCCTCCTGGAGCCGCCCGCCCGCTAGCCCCGGGCGGCCAGCCCCGACAGGTCGTACATCTCGGTGTCGCCGACGTCGACCTTCGTGCCGTGCGCCCGCACCCAGTGCAGGATCCGCACCGAGTCCGGTCCACCGCCGGTGCCGGCCACGTAGTAGTGGATGCGGTGCTGCGCGACGTCGTCCTGGAACTGCGGCAGCGTGGTGGTCGGGTCCTGGCCGGAGAAGCCACCGATGTCCATCACCGGTTGCCCCGTGGCCAGCTGCAGGTCCGCGCCGTGGTGGCCGACGGTGGCCGCCGCCCACGTGAAGCCCGCGCCCCCGGTGCGCACGAGGTCTGCGGCGGCCGCGGTGACCCCGGCGCCGTCGGGCCGGCCCACGTGCCAGCCGGCGGCCGTCACCGGCGGCGGGTCGGCGTAGACGTTGCTGCTCTGGTGCTGGCCCGCGGCCGTGCTCACCGACCACAGCGACGGCCCCAGGCACAGCGCGAGGACGGCCGGCACCAGGAAGGCCCGGCGTCGGCCGCGGCGCAGCCCGACCAGTGCGACCACCAGGAGGACCACGAGGACGGCGACCAGTACCGCCGAGGGTGCTGGGTGGTGCCAGTGCAGGGCCGCGGTCGCGCCGGCCGTGGCGACGGCCACCGCGAGGCCTGCGGCCAGCAGCCGGCGACGGCCCGCACGCCACAGCTCGGCGCCCCCGAGGGCGACCAGCGCTGCGACGGCCGGGGCCAGCTGCACGGCGTAGTAGCTGTGCTCGATGCCCTTCATCACGCTCAGCACGCCGGCGGTGACGAGCAGCCAGCCGCCCCACAGCAGCGCCGCCCCCCGCACCCGGTCGGTGCGGCCGGCCCGCGCGGTGAGCACGAGCAGGGTCACCAGCGCCAGGACGGCGACCGGCAGCAGCCAGCCGGCCTCGTCGCCCCCGGACCCGACCAGCCGCCAGATGCTCGACGAGGACCGGTGCACCCCGCCCCCGCCGGAGCTCTCGTCGCCGCTGAGCCGGCCCAGCCCGTTGTAGCCGAGGGCCAGGCTCAGCGGGTCGTCGTCGGTGGTGCCGCCGACCCACGGGCGGTCCGCCCGGGGCACGAGCCGCACGACCGCGATCCACCAGCCCGCCGACACCAGCAGCGCCGCGCCGGCGGCCACCAGCTGCAGCAGGCGGCGGGGCGACCGGGGGGGCCCGGCCACGAGGTAGGCACCGGCCAGCCCGGGCAGCACGAGGAACGCCTGCAGCGACTTGGTCAGGAAGGCCAGGCCGACCACCGCCCCGGCCAGCACCAGCCAGCGGGTGCGGCCGTCGGCCAGCGCACGCCCCACGGCCCAGGCGGCCAGCACGCACAGCAGCGTGAGCAGGGCGTCGGGGTTGTCGTAGCGGAACATGAGGGTGGCCACCGGGGTCAGCGCGAGCAGCAGTCCGGCGAGCACCCCCGGCCACGGGCCCACCGCCCGGCGCACGGTGGCCGCCAGCAGGGCCACGGCCAGCACGCCCATCGCGGCCTGGGGCAGCAGCACCGACCACGGCGACACCCCGAAGACGCGGGCCGACAGGCCCATCACCCACAGCGCGGCAGGGGGCTTGTCCACCGTGACCGAGCCCGGCGCGTCGGAGGCACCGTAGAACCAGGCCGACCAGCTGCTGGACCCGGCCTGCGCGGCGCCGGCGTAGAAGGCGTTGCCCCAGCCGGACCGAGCGAGGCCGATGGAGTACAGCGCTGCGGCACCGGCCAGCACGGCGGCGAGGGCCAGCTGGTCCGGGCGGGGCCGGCGGGCGGACCGGGCCCGGTCCGGGGCCTTCTCCGGGGGCGCGGGGGCGGTGGGGGCTGCGTCGAGCACGGTCACGGCTGGGGATCGTGTCCGCGCCGACTGGACGCGGCCTCCCGACCGGCTGTGGGTTCCCCGACCACCGGCTGTCCCCCCGATGTGCAGGAGGCTCACAGGGATCCCCGGGTGATCATGCAGGCCGCTCCTGGACGGTGACCGCCGTCGACCTGGGAGGGCGGAAGTGTTCGCGGAGCTGTGGCGGTCGTTCGTCGCGCTGAAGCTGGTGTCCGGCCCGTTGTACGTGGGCCTGCTGGCCGCGCTGTTCGTGGGGCTGGCCGTGCTGCTGGTCGCCCACCGGGACCGGCGCTGGTTCACCCGGCGGGTCCCGCTGGCGCTGGTGGCCGCTGCCGTGCTGCTCGGGGTGGCCCAGCTGCTCCTGGTGATCACCAAGCCGTTCCCCGACGGCCTGCCGTGGCTGGTGCCCTTCTGGATCGGCCTGGGCCTGCTGGGCACCACCCTCGCGGTGGTCGGCTGGTCGGGCCAGCGCTGGTGGCGCCGGGTGCTCACCGTGGTGGCGCTGGTCGGCGTCGTCCTCGGCGCTGCCGACGCCGTCAACCAGGTCTACCAGCCGTTCCCCACCGTGGCCGCCGCCCTCCAGCTGCCGCCCTACGACCAGGTCGACGCCGCCGACGTGCTGACCGACACGACCGTCTCCACCGCCTCGCTCGCGGACTGGACCCCGCCGGCGGACATGCCCACCACCGGCGCGCTGTCGGAGGTGACCATCCCGGCGACGCGGTCGGGCTTCGCGGCCCGGCCGGCCTGGGTCTACCTGCCCCCGGCGTACCTGGTGCAGGACCGCCCGGCGCTGCCGGTGTGGGTGATGCTGGGAGGGCAGCCGGGCAGCCCCCGCGACTGGATCGACGGCGGGCAGATCGCCCAGCGCCTGGACGCCTGGGCCGACGCCCACCACGGGCTCGCCCCGGTCGTCGTCATGCCCGACGACCTGGGCGGGGAGGCCAGCAACCCGCTGTGCATGGACTCCGCGCTGGGCAAGGCCGACACCTACCTGGCCGTCGACGTCCCCGCCTGGATCTCGGCGAACCTCCAGGTGGACACCGACCACGCCGACTGGGCCGTCGGGGGCTTCTCCTACGGCGGCACCTGCGCCCTCCAGTTGGCCACCAACCACCCCGACCTGTTCTCGACCGCGTTCATCGCCTCGGGCCAGCGCGCCCCGACGCTCGGTGACGACACCACGACCCTGCAGGCCACGTTCGGCGGTGATGCGGCCGCCTTCGACGCCGTGGACCCGCTGCACCTGCTCGCCGCCCACCGCTACCCGGACCTGGGCGCCTACGTGGTGGTCGGGGACGGTGACCACGACTACCGGCCCCAGGCCGACGAGGTGGTCGCCGCGCTGAAGAAGGCGGGGGCGAGCGTGACCAGCACCCGGGTGCCCGGCGGGCACTCCTGGGACGTCTGGGGTCCGGGCTTCCAGGGCGCGCTGCCCTGGCTGGCCCTGCGGACGGGGCTCCCCTCGTGAGCGGCACCGTCGGCACCGCGGCCCGGCTGCTCCGCCGCGTGCCGTTCACCGCGGGCCTGCTCGTCGTCCTCGTCGCCTCCGCATTCGTGGCCGACCGCACCCGGTGGGGCACCGGCGTGCACCCGCTGGGTGAGGGGCGGTGGTGGACCCTGCTCACCTCCGGCCTCGTGACGTCGGGGCCGCGCGAGGCGGTCGTGGGGGTGCTGCTGGTCGCCGCGCTGATGGCCCCGGTGGAGCACCGCCGGGGCAGCCGCTGGACCGCCGGCACGTGGGTGGCCGGGCAGGCCGCCGCCGGCCTCCTGGCCACCCTGGCCGCGGGCATCCTGCAGGACACGAGCGCCTGGTGGGGCCGGTTCCTCGTCCAGGCCGTCGTCAGCGGCCCGCTGCCCGGTGTGCTGGTGGTCGTGGGGGCCGCCACCGCCACGGCCACCCCGCTGCTGCGCCGACGCACCCGGGTCGTCCTGGGCGTCGTCCTGGTGATGCAGGTGCTCTACTCCGGCACCGCCGGGGACCTGCACCGCCTCGCCGGGTGGCTGCTGGGCCTGACCGGCGGGGTCCTCGCCGCCCGCTGGCGGGCCCGCCGCACCGGCGTGCGGCCCGAGCGCGGCCCGGTGAGCCGCCGCGAGTCCCGAGCGCTGGTGGCCCTCGTGGTCGCCGCGGCCGCGGTCGGACCCCTCGTCGCCGCGCTGTCGCGCACCCCCGAGGGGCCGTGGGCCGTCGTGAGCCACCTGTTCGTCTCCGGGCGGCCCGGCGCCGACCTGGTCCGGCAGATCTGCGTCGACGGCGACGCCGCGACGTGCCGGGTCCTGCTCGAGCGCGCCCGCCTCGGCGGCGCGGGCCCGGCGTTGCTCTCGGTGCTGCCCGTGCTGCTCCAGCTGGTGCTCGCCGAGGGGCTGCGCCGCGGCCGCCGGGCGGCGTGGACCGGCGCCGTGGTGTTCAGCGGTGTGCTGACGCTGGTCGGTGCGGTGGTCGTCGCGGTCGTGCTGCGGCACCCCGACGCCGCGGTCGTGGTGCTGCACACCGCCCGGGCCGGGCTGCCCGCGGTGGCGCTGTGGTCGCCGGTGGCCGCACCCGGTGCCGTCCTCGTGCTCCTGCTGGCCACCCGCCACCGGTTCCCGGTGCCCGCGGCCCCCGGCTCGGTCCGTCGCTGGGTCACGCTGGCCGCGGCCGGTCTCGGCGTCGTCGTGCTGGTCTACGTCGGCGCCGGCGTGCTGCTGCGCAGCGACTGGGCGCAGCCGCCGACGGTGGCCCGGCTGCTCGCCGACCTGCCTGCGCGCATGCTCCCGCCGGGCTGGTTGGGCGAGGTGCTGCCCCAGGTCGCCCCGCTGCGCGGCGCCGCACGCGTGCTGGCCAACTGGACCGGGGTGCTCTGCTGGGCGGTGCTGGTCGGCACGGCGTGGGCCGTCGTCCGGCCGGCCGTGCCGCAGGGCGACGCCGCCCGGGCCCGCGCCCTGGTCGACCGGCACGGCGAGGGCGCGTTGTCGTTCATGACCACCTGGACGGGCAACCGCTGGTGGTTCACCGCCGACGGCCGGGCCGTGGTGGCCTTCCGCGTGGTCGGCGGGGTCGCCCTGACCACCGGCGACCCGATCGGGCCGTCGGACGCGCGCGCCGCGGCCGTCCCGGAGTTCACCGCCTGGTGCCTGGCCCGGGGCTGGACACCCTGCTGGTACTCCGTCACCGACGAGGTGGCCCGGGCCCTGCCCGGCGGGCGCCGGCTGCAGGTGGCCAGCGAGACCTGGCTGCCGCTGGGCGAGCTGGCCTACACCGGCAAGAAGTGGCAGGACGTGAGGACGGCGATCAACCGCGCGGCCCGCGACGGCGTGGAGGCCGTGTGGCTGCGCTGGGACGAGGCGCCGCTGGCCCTGCGCGAGCAGGTCGCCCGCTCGTCGGAGGAGTGGCTGGCCGGCAAGGGGCTGCCCGAGATGGGCTTCACCCTCGGGGGCCTCGACGAGCTGGCGGACCCCGCCGTCCGCTGCCTGCTCTCGGTGGGGGTCGACGGCCGCGTGCACGGCATCACCAGCTGGCTGCCGGCCACTCGCGACGGCGTGCGGGTCGGCTGGACCCTGGACCTCATGCGGCGCAGCCCCGGCTGCCCGCCGGGGACCATGGAGTTCCTGGTGGGCACCGCGGCGCTGACCTTCCAGGAGGAGGGCTGCGAGTTCGTCAGCCTGTCCGGTGCCCCGCTCGCCTTCCCGGACGGCGACGGCGACGCCGACGCCCTCGCCCGGCTGCTGGAGGCCACCGGCCGGCTCATGGAGCCCGTCTACGGGTTCCGCTCGCTGCTGTCGTTCAAGGCCAAGTTCCAACCCCGGCACCGGCCGCTGTGGTTGGTGCACCTGGACCCGGCCGACCTGCCCCGGATCGCACGCGCGGTGTCGCTGGCCTACCTGCCGCACCTGTCGGTGGGGGAGGCCGTGCGGCTGGGTCGGGCCCTGCTGGCCGGGCGTCGCAGGCCCCCGCGGCCCGCGACGCCGGCGAGGACCGTCCCGGCCGGCCCCACCCCGTCGACCGAGGCGGCCCCGCTCGTCGAGGCGGGCAGCCGGTGACCCGGTCCGGGCGGTGGGCGGGGACGGCCCTGCTGGTGCCGCTGCTGGCCGCCGGCTGCGGGGCCGCCGCCCCGCACGCGACCGCGGCGACCACCGCCGGCGGCACGCCGGGCCCCGCCGAGGTGCGCGTGGTGGCGGTGGGGGACTCGATCACCGAGATGGACAGCCCCGACTTCGACGCCGGTGACGTCGACCAGAGCTCGTGGGCGTGGTGGGCGGCCGGCAACGGGGTCGACGTGCTGGGCGGGTGGGCGCACTCCGGGGCCACCACCGCCGACGCCCTGGCCGAGGTGCAGCCGATGCAGGCCGACGCCGTGGTGGTCATGCTCGGCAACAACGACATCGACTGGACCGTGCCCACGAGGACCGTGCTCGACCACCTCGTGGCCATCGCCGACGTGGTCGGGGTGCCCCGGGTGGTGCTGTCGGCGGTGGCGCCCGAGGACGGCCTGGGCCCCGAGGTCGCCGACCTCAACGACGCGCTGGCCGGGCTGGCCGCCCGGCAGGGCTGGCAGTTCGTCGACCCGATGACCGACGTGCGCGACCAGGACGGCGACTACCGGGCCGGCACCACCCTCGACGGCGTGCACCCCACCGAGGAGGCCTCGGCGCGCATCGGCGTGGCCCTGCACGAGGCGGTGCTGGACCCCGACGACGTCTCCGTGCCGGCGCCCTCCCCGGTCCCGGGCCCGGCCACGGACCGGCCCGACGACGCCGCCGATGTCGGACCCCCGGAGCAGACTGCCTGACGTGCCTCCCCCCGGCCGTGGTGCTGCCCGTGACGCCGCTCGTGACCCCGAGCGCGGTGCGGGTCGCGACGGCACCGCCCCGCCCGGGTGGCCCGACCCGGTGCGCCCGCCCGGTGCCCCCGACTGGGAGCGCACCGCCATCGCCTGGCTCTACGACCTGGTGCCCCCCGAGTACCGCTCGCACGAGGTGCTGCGCCGGTACCCGGTGCTGCTGGCCCGCTTCGCCGCCGACCACGTGGGTGCCGGGCTCGAGGCCGCCCGGGCCGGGTGGCGCACGGTGCGGGTCGAGCTCGCCGACGAGCTGCCGCCCGAGGCCATGGAGGCCGCCATGGCCGCCTACGAGCGCGAGGGTGCCCGGCTGGCCGCAGCCGCCCGCGGCGTCGAGGTCGTGGGCGGGGCGCTGCGGGGCGAGCGCTGGGCCCCGCGGTTGTGACCTCGGGCCCGACCTCGGCCGTGACCCGAGGCCGACCATGATCCGCGGCTACCATCGGGCGGTGTCGTTGCTGCGTTCGCTGACCGGCCCCGCCGACCTGCGGGAGCTCGCGCCCGACCAGCTGCCCACCCTGGCGGCCGAGATCCGCGACGCCCTGGTCACCAGCGTCGCCAAGACCGGCGGCCACCTCGGGCCCAACCTCGGCGCGGTCGAGCTCACCATCGCGATCCACCGGGTCTTCGACTCCCCGCGCGAGCCCGTGGTGTTCGACACCGGCCACCAGTCCTACGTGCACAAGCTGCTCACCGGCCGGCTCGAGGGCTTCACCGGCCTGCGCCAGCGCGGCGGCCTGTCGGGCTACCCCTCGCGCGCCGAGAGCGAGCACGACTGGGTCGAGAACAGCCACGCCTCCACCTCGCTGTCCTACGCCGACGGGCTGGCCAAGGCGTTCGCCGTGCGCGGCGACGTCCGTCCGGTGGTGGCGGTCATCGGCGACGGTGCGCTGACCGGCGGCATGGCCTGGGAGGCGCTGAACAACATCGCCGCCGCGCAGGACCGCCCCGTGGTCATCGTGGTCAACGACAACGGCCGCTCGTACTCGCCGACCATCGGCGGGGTCGCCGACGCCCTGGCCACCCTGCGGCTGCGCCCGGGCTACGAGCAGGCCCTGCTGGCCGTGCGCCAGTCGGTCACCCGCACCCCGGTGGTGGGCACCGCGCTGTACGAGGCGCTGCACGCGATCAAGAAGGGCCTCAAGGACGTCCTGTCCCCGCAGGGCATGTTCGAGGACCTCGGCATGAAGTACGTCGGCCCGGTCGACGGCCACGACGTCGCGGGCATGGAGTCCGCGCTGCGCCGGGCCCGGGCCTTCGGCGGGCCGGTGATCGTGCACGCTGTCACGGTCAAGGGCTTCGGGTACGCCCCGGCCGAGAGCGACACCATCGACGCCTGGCACGCCACCGGCGTCTTCGACCCCGACAGCGGCGTCAGCTCGGCCTCGGCCGGCCGCGACTGGACGACGGCGTTCTCCGACGAGCTGGTGGCCGTCGGCGGTGAGCGCAGCGACGTCGTGGCGATCACCGCCGCGATGCTGCACCCCACCGGGCTGGCCGCCTTCGCCGAGCAGTACCCCGAGCGCACCTTCGACGTCGGCATCGCCGAGCAGCACGCGCTCACCTCGGCCGCGGGTCTGGCCATGGCCGGGCTGCACCCCGTGGTCGCGGTCTACTCCACCTTCCTCAACCGCGCCTTCGACCAGCTGCTCATGGACGTCGCGCTGCACCGCCAGCCGGTCACCGTCGTCCTCGACCGGGCCGGCGTCACCGGCACCGACGGCGCCTCGCACAACGGCATGTGGGACACCTCGATCTGCGCCGTCGTCCCGGGCCTGCGCATGGCCATGCCGCGCGACGAGGAGACGCTGAAGGAGGAGCTGCGCGAAGCGCTGACGGTCACCGACGGCCCCACCGTGCTGCGCTTCCCGAAGGGCTCGGTGCTGGCCTCGGTGCCGGCGGTCGAGCGGGTCGGCCCGGTCGACGTGCTGCACCGCGGTGCCACCCCCGAGGTCCTGCTGGTCGCCTGCGGCTCGCTGGTGCCCGCCGGACTGGCCGCCGCCCAGCGGGCCGCGCAGCACGGCATCGAGGTCACCGTCGTCGACCCCCGCTGGGTGCTGCCCGCCTCGGCCGAGCTGGTCGAGATGTGCGCCGGGCACAAGCTGGTCGTCACCCTCGAGGACGGTGGGCGGTCGGGCGGTGTCGGCGAGACGCTGGCCGCCGCGCTGCGCGACGCCGAGGTCGACGTCCCGGTGCGCTGCCTGGGCCTGCCCCAGGTGTTCCTCGACCACGCCACCCGCGCCGAGGTGCTGGCCGAGCACGGCCTCACCGAGCAGGACGTCGCCCGTCGCATCATCGAGTGGGCCGCCCGCATCGCCGACCGCACCGCCCAGCCCGAGGAGAACCGTGCTGATCGCTGAGATCCAGGTCGCGCCGTCGCCGCCCGGCACGCCCGACGACGCCTACGCCCACGTCAAGGCCGCCATCGCGGTCATCCAGGCGTCCGGGCTCAGCTACGAGGTCGGCGCGCTGGGCACCACGCTCGAGGGCGAGGCCGACCAGGTGTGGGCCACCCTGCGCGGCGTGCACGAGGCGATGCTGGCCGCCGGCGCCACGGCGGGCATCAGCCACATCAAGGTCGCCGAGGTCAACCGCACCATGGACTCCCTCACCGACCGCTTCCGCTGACCCCGCCCGCGCCGCACCTCGTTCTCGATCATGCAGAACGACAACGGCGGCGCGCCGGTGTGCGGCGTGTCGGCGTCGCCGTTCTGCATGATCAACGACCGGCGGCTGCCCAGAGCTCGGCGGCGCGGGCGGCGGCGGCCTGGACCAGCTCGGTGAGCTCGGGGCGGTCGGGCACCGGGAACGACACGTAGGCACCCCGCCCGCCCGCGGTGGGCCGGCCGTACGCCTTGGCGGCGGGTGTCCCCTCGGGCAGCAGCCGCACGGTGAGCGTCTGCAGCGTGAACTCCTCGCCCCGCCGGACGTCGGTCCACCGCAGGTGCGCAGGGATCGTCACGTTCAGCGCCAGCGCGTTCACCTCGACGTCCACCCGTCGATGATGGCGTGCTGCTCAAGCGGGCGGGGCGCCGGAGGTCGCCCGCCTGGGCAGTACGCCCGTCCGCACCCCGGCCCCGGGATGCGGACGGACGCACCGGGCCTACAGCGCGCCGATGCGCTTCAGGTAGGGGCTGATGCCGCCGAGCCAGAACGGCCAGCCGGCGCCGAGCAGCATGGCGAGGTCGATGTCCTCCACCGCCTGCACGACGCCCTCGTCGAGCATCAGCCGGATCTCCTCCGCCAGCGCCCGCTCGGCGTTCACCCGCAGCTCCTCGGCGTCCGGGCCCCCGGTGCCGGCCCCGAACGCGTCGGCCAGCTCGGGGTCGACGACGCCGGGCTCGCTGAACACGCTGGTCTTGCGCAGCTCCACCATCCGGCGCAGCCCGGTGCCCACGCCGAACCGGTCGGGGAACGCCTCGTGCATGCGCTCGGCCACGTGCAGCGCGACCGCCGGGCCGACCAGCGACAGCAGCTCGAACGGCGTCATCGGCAGGCCCAGGGGGTCCAGCGCCCGCTCGGCGACGTCGACCGGCGTGCCGGCGTCGACGGCCGCGGTGACCTCGCCGAGGAACCGGGTGAGCAGCCGGTTGACCACGAACGCCGGGGCATCGGCGACCAGCACGCACGACTTCTTGAGCTGCTTGCCGACGGCGAAGGCGGTGGCCAGCGTGGCGTCGTCGGTCCGCCCGGCCCGCACCACCTCCAGCAGCGGCAGGACGGCGACCGGGTTGAAGAAGTGCATGCCCACGACCCGCTCGGGGTGCTGCAGGTCCGCGGCCATCTCGGTGATCGACAGCGCCGAGGTGTTGGTGGCCAGCACGCACGTGTCGGACACGACCGCCTCGACCTCGGCGAACACCTGCTTCTTCACCGACAGCTCCTCGAACACCGCCTCGATGACCAGGTCGGCGTCGGCGAACGCGCTCTTCTCCAGCGACCCGGAGACCAGGCCCTTGAGCCGGTTCAGTGCGTCGGGGGACAGCCGCCCCTTGCCGGCGAACTTGTCCAGCTCGCCGTGCACCCAGCCCACGCCCTTGTCCACCCGCGCCTGGTCGACGTCGGTGAGGACGACGGGCACCTCGAGGCGGCGCAGGAACAGCAGCGCCAGCTGAGAGGCCATCAGCCCGGCCCCCACGACCCCGACCTTGGTGACCTTCCGGGCCAGCGCCTTGTCCGGTGCACCGGCCGGTCGCTTGGCCCGCTTCTGCGTCAGGTCGAAGGCGTAGAGCGAGCTGCGCAGCTCGGGCGTCATGATCAGGTCGGCCAGCGCCTCGTCCTCGGCGGCGGTGCCGTCGGCGAACGACGCGGTGCGGGCGAGCTCGAGCAGGTCCACGGCCCGGACGGCGGCCGGCGACGCGTTGCGGGTCCGCGCAGCCACCACCTGGCGGGCGCGGGCGACCGCGTCGTGCCAGGTGGCCGCGTCGACGTCCGGGCGGTCGACGGTGACCGCACCGGTCAGGACGCCGGCGGCCCACTCGAGCGAGCGCTCCAGGAAGTCGGCGGGCTCGAAGAGCGCGTCGGCGATGCCGAGCTTCGCCGCCCGCGGACCCGACGTCATGCGGTTCTGCGCCAGCGCGTTCTCCACGATCACCGACACCGCGGCGTCGATGCCGATCAACCGCGGCAGCAGCTGCGTGCCGCCCCAGCCCGGTACCAGGCCGAGGAAGACCTCGGGGAAGGCCACGAACGCCCCGGCCGAGATGGTGCGGTGCTGCGCGTGCAGGGCCAGCTCCAGGCCGCCGCCGAGCGCCGCGCCGTTGACGAACGCGAAGGTGGGGACGTCGGCGTCGCGCAGCTTCGCGAACACCCGGTGCCCCTGCCGGGCGATCTCCAGTGCCTCGTCGCGGCCGGCGATCCTCGGCACGCCGGACAGGTCGGCGCCGACGGCGAAGACGAACGGTTTGCCGGTGACCGCGATGCCCGAGACGTCGGCGGCCAGCGCCTCGTCGAGGGCGGCGTCGAGGGAGTCCAGGCCGCCGGGGCCGAAGGTCGAGGGCCGGGTGTGGTCGTGCCCGTTGTCCAGCGTGATCAGCGCCAGCGGCTTGTCCACCCCGGGCAGGGCGACCAGCCGGGTCAGGGCGCTGGTGACGACCTCGTCGGGGAACTGCTCGCTCACTTCTCGCCCTCCCAGTTCGGGTTCTCCCAGATGACCGTCCCGCCCATGCCGATGCCCACGCACATGGCGGTGAGCCCGTACCGCACGTCGGGGCGCTCGGCGAACTGCCGCGACAGCTGGGTCATCAGCCGCACGCCCGAGGACGCCAGCGGGTGGCCCACCGCGATCGCGCCGCCCCACGGGTTGACCCGCGGGTCGTCGTCGGCGATGCCGAAGTGGTCGAGGAAGGCCAGCACCTGGACGGCGAAGGCCTCGTTGAGCTCGAACAGCCCGATGTCCTCGATGGTGAGCCCGGTCGAGGCCAGCGCCTTGAGCGTGGAGGGCACCGGGCCGACGCCCATCACCTCGGGCTCGACGCCGGCGAAGCCGAAGCCCACCAGCCGCATGCCGACCTTCAGGCCGAGCTCGGTGGCGACGTCCTCGGCGGCCAGCAGGCACCCGGTGGCCCCGTCGTTCAGGCCGGCGGCGTTCCCGGCGGTGACGTGCCCGTGCGGGCGGAACGGGGTCTTCAGGCCGGCCAGGCCCTCGACGGTGGTGCCCGGGCGCGGCGGCTCGTCGGCGGTGGCCAGGCCCCAGCCCTGCTCGGCCGAGCGGGTGGCGACGGTGACCAGCTCGGGACCGATCTTGCCGGCGGCGAGCGCGGCGGCGTACTTGTCCTGGCTGCCGACGGCGAAGGCGTCGGCGCGCTGCTTGGTCAGGTGCGGGAAGCGGTCGTGCAGGTTCTCCGCGGTCGAACCCATCACCAGCGCCGAGGAGTCGACGATCTTCTCGCTGACGAACCGCGGATTGGGGTCGACGCCCTCGCCCATCGGGTGGTGGCCCATGTGCTCGACCCCGCCGGCGATGGCGACGTCGTAGGCGCCGAAGGCGATGCCCGAGGCGGTGGTGGTCACGGCGGTCATCGCCCCGGCGCACATGCGGTCGATCGCGAAGCCCGGGACGCTCGTCGGCAGCCCGGCCAGCAGGGCGGCGGTGCGGCCGATGGTCAGGCCCTGGTCGCCGATCTGCGTGGTGGCCGCGATGGCGACCTCGTCGACGCGCTCGGGCGGCAGCTCGGGGTTGCGGCGCATCAGCTCGCGGATGCAGCGCACGACCAGGTCGTCGGCGCGGGTCTCGGCGTACATGCCCTTCGGGCCGGCCTTGCCGAACGGGGTGCGCACGCCGTCGACGAAGACGACCTCGCGCAGGGAGCGGGACACGGGACCTCCGGGGGTTCGCGGCCGCGGCCGTGGTGTCGGACCGCGTCGCGCCCCAAGTTACCGGTCGGTAACCAGGTGCCCGGCCCCACCCCGTCCCGGGCAGGCAGGGGAGCCCTTCCACCACGACCGGGCCGGTTGCGTGGGGAAAGGGCTCCTTGCTTCCGCTGGCCGGGGGCCGGGGGCCGGAGCCGGGGGCCGGGCCTGGCCGGGGCCGGGGGCGGGGGGCGCGGGCGGTCAGGCGGTGGTGGCCGCCTCGGTGAGCAGGTCGCGGGTGAGGTCGACCTGCCACGGTCGCGCCCCGCCGTCGCGGAGGAACCCGGCCACCGACTCCGGCGAGACCTCGGCCGGCGGCGACCACATCAGCCGGCGCACGAGGTCGGGGGAGAGCAGGTTCTCCACCGGCACCGACCACTGCTCGCCCAGCGCGGCCAGACCGGACCGAGCGACCTGCAGCCGCTGGGCGGCCTCGGGGTCGCGGTCGGCCCAGCGGTTCACCGGCGGCGGACCGTCCCCGGGCAGGCTGTGCGCGGGCAGCTGCTCGTCGGGCAGGGCGCGGCCCTTCTGGATCGCCGAGAACCAGGTGCCGGCGATCTTGCGGTTGGCCCGCCCGCGGAACACCGGCAGGTCGGCCAGCGCCTCGACCGTCGCCGGGTCCGCGGCGACGGCCGCCACCATCGCCGAGTCCGGCAGCACCCGGCCCGGGGCGACGTCGCGGCGGCGGGCGAGCAGGTCACGGGCCTCCCACAGCGACCGCAGGACGGCGAGCTGCCGCCGGCTGCGCAGGCCGTGCATGCCCGATGTGCGCCGCCACGGGTCGACGCGGGGGGCCGGCGGACCGGCGGCCACGATGGCGGCGAACTCCTGGCGGGCCCACTCGGTCTTGCCCTGCTCGTCGAGCAGCGCGGCCAGGGCGTCGCGCAGCTCGACCAGCACCTCGACGTCGAGGGCGGCGTAGACCAGCCAGTCGGTGGGCAGCGGGCGGGTCGACCAGTCGGCGGCCGAGTGGCCCTTCTGCAGGGTGAGACCCAGCAGCGACTCGACCACGGCCCCCAGCCCGACCCGGGGCAGCCCGGCCAGCCGGGCGGCGAGCTCGGTGTCGAAGAGCGTCGTGGGCACCAGACCGATCTCGGCCAGGCAGGGGAGGTCCTGGTTGGCCGCGTGCAGGACCCACTCGACGTCGCCGATCGCGTCCTGCACCGGGCCCATGTCGGGCAGCGGGACCGGGTCGATGAGCCCGGTGCCGCTGCCGGCCCGGCGCATCTGCACGAGGTAGGCCTTCTGCCCGTAGCGGTAGCCCGACGCGCGCTCGGCGTCGACGGCGACCGGTCCGCTGCCTCCGCGCAGCGCGGCGGCGTAGTCGACCAGGGCCGTGGAGGTCTCGATGACCGGCGGCAACCCGTCGCGGGGGGCGAGCAGCGGGGTCGCCGGGCTCTCGGGCGCGGCGCCGTCGGGGACCGTGCTCTCGGGGGAGGGGGTGGTCACGAGATCACCCCGCTGCGGATGCCCAGGGCCACCATGTGGGCCCGGTCGCCGGTGCCCAGCTTGCGGGCGATGCGCGCCAGGTGGCTCTTCACCGTCAGCGCGGACAGGTCCACCACGTCACCGATCTCCTTGTTCGTGTGTCCCTCGGCGACCAGCCGCAGGATGTCGACCTCGCGGGCCGAGAGGGTGGCGGGGCCGTGGTCGACCGCGCCGCGGAGCAGCCCGACCGCCAGGCTCCCAGCGATGCCGGGGTCGGCGTAGACGTCGCCGCCGGACAGCGCCGCCCGCAGACCCTCGGTGAGGACGGCGAGCGGTGAGGACTTGAGCAAGTACCCGCGGACCCCTGCCAGGAAGGCGGCGCGGACGACGGCGGGGTCGGTGACCGCGGTCAGCACCACGGTGACCGGCCAGCCGTCGGCCTTGAGCACCGGGAGCAGCTCGAGGCCACGGGCCGGGTCGTGCGCGGGCAGGGTGGGGTCGGGGAGGTCGACGTCGAGCACGCAGAGCGCGCGGGGGCCGGAGACGTGCGCCCGCACGCGGGCCTCCTCGAGCCCGGCGGCCTCCTCGACGTCGCGTGCACCCAGGGCCCGCAGCCGCGTCCCCAGTGCCTCGCGGACGAGGGGGGCGGTGTCGACGACGAGCGCACTGGCGTCGGGGGGGAGCACGGTCGACTCGCCCCGCCCGTGCACCGACGTCACCGCTGACCGCTCCCGCACTCGGGCCCCGCAGCGAACCGCCGCGATCGGCCCATCCGACGTTGCTCCGGATGGAGCAACGCACCCACTCTAGGAGCCGGCGCTGCCGGTCGCCCGGCCGTTGCCCACCGAGCCCAGCAGGTGCACGCCCGGCGGCGGGAGCCCCGCGGCGTTGCCGAGGACCTCGAGCCAGGCCGTGAGGTGCCGGTCGAGGTCGGTGTCGCCCGCGGTCCACGACGCCCGGATCTCGACGTCGACGGAGTGCTCGGGACCGGCGATGTCGCCGTAGCGGGTGGAGGCGGTGCGGGTGACCGTGCCGCCGAGGGAATGGTGCGCGGCGCCGGCGTCGGCGAGCGCCTCGACCAGCCAGCTCCAGGCGACCTCGGAGAACATGGTGTCGTCGACCATCGACTCGTCGGTGACCGCCGAGACGTAGCCCACGCAGCGGGTGGTGCCGTCCCAGGCGTCGTGGCCGGCGGGGTCGTGCAGCACGATGAAACGGCCGCTGGCCACCTCGACGTCGTCCTCGCCGGGCAGCTCGGCGGGCTCGGCCACCCGGGCCCCGATGGCGTGCGACCACGGCGCCAGTCGCTGGGGCGCGGGGATGTGCTCCAGGACGACCTCGGCGCGGGCACGGACCGTGGCGAGGGAGTCGAGGGCGGCCTGGAACTCGGCCGGCGGCGGGGGACGTTCGGCGTCACCTGCCGGGGCGCGACCAGGCCTGCGCTGCGGATCCACGTCCGAAGGGTAGGTCGCTGTACCGACACACCGCCTGTGCGACGCGCCAACTACCCCAGCACGGAGAGTCACCGAGGCCGGCGTGTCGACCCAGGCGGGTCGACCGGAGCCCGCCGGTGGGTTCCGCCGCCGTCTGGGAGGATGGCTGGTCGTGGGTACCCCAGCGACAGCCGACACCAGCAGCCCGACGCCGCCGGCCGACTCCGACCTCGTCCGTGCCGCCCTCGGGCGGCCGGTCGACCGCACGCCGGTGTGGTTCATGCGGCAGGCCGGCCGGTCGCTGCCCGAGTACCGGGCCCTGCGCGCCGGCACCGCGATGCTGCAGGCCTGCCAGGACCCCGACCTGGTCACCGAGATCACCCTGCAGCCGGTCCGTCGGCACGGGGTCGACGCGGCCATCCTGTTCTCCGACATCGTGCTGCCGCTCGTGGTCGCCGGCGTGGACATCGAGATCAAGCCGGGGGTGGGTCCGGTCGTCGCCGAGCCGGTGCGCACCGTGGCCGACGTCGACGCCCTGCCCGACCTGCACCCCGACCAGCTCGGCTTCCTGGTGACCGCCGTGCGCCGGCTGGTCGCCGAGCTCGGCCCGACACCGCTCATCGGGTTCGCCGGGGCGCCGTTCACCCTGGCCACCTACCTCATCGAGGGCGGCCCCTCCAAGGAGCACGCCCGCACCAAGGCGTTCATGTACGCCGAGCCCGAGGCCTGGCAGCGCCTGCTCACCAAGCTGTCGGTGTCGGCGGCGGTCTTCCTGCGCACCCAGGTCGACGCCGGGGCCTCCGCCGTCCAGCTGTTCGACTCCTGGGCCGGCGTGCTGTCGGCGACCGACTACGCCGCCCGCGTGCTGCCGCACTCCCGGGCCGTGCTCGACGGCCTCGGCGACCGGGCCGCCGGCGAGCGCGACGTGCCGCGCATCCACTTCGGGGTGGGCACCGGCGAGCTGCTGCCGCTCATCGGGTCCGCCGGCGCCGACGTGGTCGGCGTCGACTGGCGGGTCCCCCTCGACGAGGCCGCCCGCCGGGTCGGCCCCGGCTACTCGCTGCAGGGCAACCTCGACCCCGCCGTCCTGCTGGCCGACCGGGACACCCTGGACGCCGAGGTGCGCCGCGTGGTCGAGCAGGGCCGAGCCGCCCGCGGCCACGTCTTCAACCTGGGCCACGGGGTGCTCCCCGACACCGACCCGGGGGCGATCACCCACGTCGTCGAGCTGGTGCACGAGCTGACCTCCCGCGCATGAGCCGCTGCGTCGTGGTGGGGGCCGGCATCACCGGTCTCACGGCGGCGTACGCCTGGCACCGGGAGCACCCCGGCGACGAGGTCGTCGTCCTGGAGGCCGGCGACCGGGTCGGCGGGAAGCTGGGTCGGGTGCAGCTGTCCGGCACCTGGTACGACACCGGCGCCGAGGCCGTGCTGGCCCGGGTGCCGCACGCCGTCGACCTCATGGCCGAGCTGGGGCTGACCCAGCTGGCCCCGCGCACGACGTCGGCCTCGGTCGTGCTGCCCTCGGGCCGGCACCCGTTGCCCGCCGGGACGCTGCTGGGCGTCCCCACCTCCGCCGACGGCCTGGACGGCCTGCTGTCGCCGGACGGGGTGGAGCGGGTCCGGGCCGAGGCGTCGCTGCCGCCGCTGCGGTTCACCACCGACCGCACGGTCGGCGACCTGCTGCGCGAGCGGCTGGGCGACGAGGTCGTCGACCGGCTGGTCGAGCCCCTGCTCGGCGGGGTCTACGCCGGCCAGGCCGACCGGTTGTCGGTCACCGCGACGATGCCCGCCCTGGCCGCGCAGCTGCCGCACCACGGCACGGTCCTGGCCGCCGCGGCCGCCGCCCGGGACGCCGGGGCGCGCAGCCGCGAGGCCGCCGCCGGCACCCCCGACGGTCCGGTGTTCGTGACCCTGCCCGGGGGCGTGGGCTCGCTGCCCGACACCCTGGCCGCCGCGCTCCCGCCCGGCTCGGTCCGGCTGCGCACCCCGGCGCACACGCTGTCCCGCACGGCGGGCGGCCTCGAGCTCACCGTCGGGGCCGGGCACGAGCCGCTCACCGCCGACGCCGTCGTCCTGACCGCCCCGGCGGGGAAGGCCGCCCGGTTGCTGGCCGAGGTCGCCCCGGGCGCCGTCGAGCCCCTGCAGGGCATCCCGTACGCCTCGATGGCGGTCGTCGCGATGGCCTTCCGCGGCCAGCCGCTCGCACCGGGGTCCGGGCTGCTCGTGCCGCCGGTGACCGGCCGGCTGGTCAAGGGCGTCACGATCTCGTCGCAGAAGTGGCCGCACCTGGACGGCGACGGCCTGCTGCGGGTGCGCTCGTCGGTGGGCCGGTACCTCGAGGAGGACCAGCTGCAGCGCCCGGACGACGAGCTGGTGGCCGCGGTGGTGGCCGACGTCGTCGACCTGCTGGCGCTCACCGACCCCGAGCCGGTCGAGACCCGCCTGGTGCGCTGGGGTGGTGGGCTGCCGCAGTACCTGGTCGGCCACGTCGAGCGGGTGGCCGCCGTCCGGGCCGCCGTCGCCGAGGTCCCCGGACTCGTCGTCGCGGGTGCGGCCTACGACGGCGTCGGGGTGCCGGCCTGCATCGCGAGTGCCCGTCGGGCCGTGGCCACCCTCACCTGACCGGCCGCGCGCCACGGGGGAGAATGGCGGGCATGACCGACCAGCCCGAGCAGAAGAGCACCGGCAAGCGGGCCAACGAGCTCAACGCCACCATCCGCTACACGATGTGGTCGGTGTTCCGGCTCGCCCGCCCCTTCGGCGACGAGCCCCGCCAGCAGGCCGCCGACGAGCTCGGCTCGTTGGTCGACGAGCTGGCCGGCAGGGACGTCGTCGTCCGCGGGCTCTACGACGTCGCGGGCCTGCGGGCCGACGCCGACCTCATGGTCTGGTGGCACGCCGAGACCCCCGAGGCGCTGCAGGAGGCCTACACCCGGCTGCGCCGCACCGCCCTCGGCCAGCGGCTGGAGCCCGTGTGGTCGCAGATGGCCCTGCACCGCCCGGCAGAGTTCAACCGCTCGCACATCCCGGCGTTCCTGGCCGACGAGGAGCCGCGCGCCTACGTGTGCGTCTACCCGTTCGTGCGCTCCTACGAGTGGTACCTGCTGCCCGACGAGGAGCGCCGCGACATGCTCAAGGAGCACGGCATGCAGGCCCGGCCCTACCCCGACGTCCGGGCCAACACCGTGGCCTCGTTCGGGCTGGGCGACTACGAGTGGATGCTCGCCTTCGAGGCCGACGAGCTGCACCGCATCGTCGACCTCATGCGTGACCTGCGCGCCTCGCGGGCCCGGCGCCACGTGCGCGAGGAGATCCCGTTCTACACCGGCGCCCGCCGGTCGGCCTCGGAGCTGGTGGCCGGCCTGGCCTGAGGTCCGGCCTAGCGCCCGACGCGGTCGGGGTGGTCGGCCGCGCCCCGGTGCCGGCCCACGACCAGCCGGTCCAGCAGCCGGCAGGTGCCCCAACCCACCAGCAGCGGCACTGCGACGCACAGCACCAGGCCGACGGAGCAGATGACCACCGCTCCCCAGTCGGTCGGGCCCGGCTCGCCCGTGCCGAGGTCGGTGCCCGAGAAGCCGGCCATGAGGCCGATGAGCATCCAGGGCCCGACGGCGAGCGCGGGCAGCGCGGTCACCCCGCCGGCGAGCACCCCCAGGACGACGGCCGGGCCGGGACGACGGCGTGCAGGATCGCTGGACATGGGTCACAGGATGCGCGACCCGTGGACGGGCGCACCTGAGCAGGACTGCTCAGGTGCGCCCGGGGATGCGGCTCAGCCCTCGGCAGGGGCCAGGGTGATGGAGACCGAGTTGATGCAGTACCGGTCACCGGTGGGGGTCTGCGGGGCGTCGTCGAAGACGTGGCCCAGGTGGCTGTGGCAGCTGCCGCACAGCACCTCCGTGCGCACCATGCCCAGCGACCGGTCGCTCTTCAGCACCACGTTGTCCGCGCTCGTCGGCTCGTAGAACGACGGCCAGCCGCAGTGCGAGTCGAACTTGGTCTCCGACCGGAACAGCTCGGCCCCGCAGGCCCGGCAGTGGTAGACGCCGACGGTCTTCGTGTCCGTGTACTCACCGATCCAGGGCCGCTCGGTGCCGGCCTGCCGGAGCACCGCGTACTCCTCGGGGGTGAGCTGGGCGCGCCACTCCTCGTCGGTCTTCACGACGCTGGGCTGCCGGTCCACGTGCTGGGTCATGCACCCGACGATACGACCGGCCCGCCACCCCGCACGCCGGAGCGCGGGGTGACGGGCCGGTGCGGGGTGGCTCAGCCGAACAGGCGGAGGAACCGGTCGACCAGCTCCTGGAAGAACGACCGCAGCGTGATCGTGGTGGTCGCGGTCTCGCCGGAGCCCCCGGTCAGGACGACCGGCTGCTCGCCCGCGCCCAGGACCACCGGCACCCGCGGCCGCAGCACGACCTGCCCGGCGTCGTCCGCCGTCCCCGACCCGGACGGGCGGCCGGCGACGGTGACCGTGACCCGCTCACCGGGGGCGAAGCCCGTGCCCGTGACGGTGACGCGGTCGCCGCGGAACGGCCGGGTCTCGTCGACGGCAGCCGTGGCCGGCTGGTCGACCGGTGCCAGCGAGACGCCGAGCACGGTCGGGTTGTGGTCGCTGGCCCGGTAGGGGTCCGGGGCGAAGAACGGGCCGTAGCCGTCGTACTGGTAGGCGTAGGACTCGACCGCGTTGGTCTGCCACACCGTCAGCCCGGTCAGCCGCTGCGCCATCGACGGCGAGGCGAACACGTGGTCCAGCGACCCGGACCCGCCGTCGAAGACGTAGCTGTACTGGTCGGGGGCCAGCACCGGGCCCATGTCCTGGTAACCGGCGGCGCGGACGACGTCCAGCGGGTCCTCGTAGCGGTAGCTGTTGAAGTCACCGGTGAGCAGGACGTCGGGGTCGCCGGTGCTGGCCTCCAGCTGCTGGGCGAAGGCCACCAGTGCGGTGGCCTGCTCGACCCGGTCGGCGTTCGAGGCGCCCTGGCCGTCGCCGGTGTCGGTGTTGCCGGCGCCGCTGCCCGAGCCCTTGGACTTGAAGTGGTTGGCGACCACGGTGAACACCTCGCCCCGTGCGGCGAAGGTCTGCGCGATCGGGCTGCGGGCGTTGTCGAAGGCGGTCAGGTCGGCCGGCACCTGCGGGTCGCCGACCGCGGTCACCGCGTCGGTGCGGTAGACGATCGCGTTGGTGATCACGTCGGTGTCCTCGTGGGCCCGCACGAACTCCCAGTCCTGCCCGTCGGCTGCCTCGATCGCGGCGACCAGGGTCTCGACCGCCCGGTAGGGGGTGGCCGGGGTGGTCACCGCGGAGTTCTCGATCTCGTGCAGGGTGATGACGTCGGCGTCCAGGGCGGTGATCCCGGCGACGATCTTGGCCTGCTGGCGGGCGAGCTCCTCGGCGTTCCCCGCCCCGCGGGACTGGCCGCCGAACGTGACGAAGTAGTTGAGCACGTTGTAGTCGGCGATGCGCAGGTCGCCGCCCACCGGCGCGGGGGCATCGGTGCGCGGGTTCGTGGCGGTGAAGGTGGTGCCGTCGGCTGTGCCGTCGGCGGGCTGCAGCCGGTACGCGTCGAAGCCGTACCCCAGCACCGAGGGCTGCAGGGCGGCCACGGTGTCACCGACCCGCACCGGGTCGGTGGCGGTCAGGTACGGCGGGGCCGCGCCGCTGGTGGACAGGTTCGCGCTGACGGCGTCGTCGACCGTGATCGACCGCTGCGCGTTCTCCGCCGCCACGGCGCGGGCGGCGTCCCCGGGCTCGACGGCCTCGGTGGGGGAGAGCAACCGGCCGCCGGAGGACACCTGCAGCTCGCCGAAGGTGTTCAGGGCGTAGACCTCGGTGACGGTGAGGTCGGCGGGGAGGGTGACGAGCATGCCCTCGAGCGCCTCGCGCTGCTCGGTGGTCGAGGGCAGCGGCAGTTCGGCGGGCTCGGGCAGCGCTCCGGTGCCGCAGACCGTGAAGGCGGGGGAGGTCAGCTGGGTGGCGGTGCCGGGCAGCTCGTCCCTCGCTGCCTTGTACTCAGCGACGGTGCCGGTCACGGTGACGACGTCGCCCAGGGCCACGTCGCGCCCGCCCGGTGCGTAGACGAACACGCCGTCGGAGGTGGCGGGGTCGCCGTCCCCGGCGTCCTGCACGTGGAAGCCGCCCAGGCCGCCGGCCTGCAGGTCGCCGACCACCGTGCCGCGCACGGTGACCCGGGTGCCGGCGACGGGGCTGGTGGCGCCGTTGCCCTGCACCGACCCGATGGTCTGCGCAGGCGCGGTGCACGCCGGCCCCGCCGGCTCGGGCTCGGGCTCCGGCTCGGGCTCGGGGGTCGTGCCCCCGGAGCCGGTCGGGGTGGGGGCCCCGACCGAGAAGTCGGCCGCGTTGGAGTCGGTGTCCGGCCCGGCGCCGCGGGAGGCCGACGTCGTCGAGCTCAGCGTGCCCGTGGGTGCGGACTCGCGAACGGCGGCGTTGCCGTAGCCGAGCAGGTCGCGCACCCTGCCGTCGGCGGCGCAGTCGGCAGCGGTGAGGCAGGTCAGCGGGGCCGTGCCCTGGACCACCGCGACCGTCCCCGAGGCGGCGGCCATCGCGGTCGTGCCCGTGGCGTCGGCGGTGGGGAGGGGGGTGGTCCCCCCGGTGCCGGCCGCCTGCTGCACGAGGTAGTTGCCGCCCGGGGCGATGCTGCCGGTCAGTGCGGTGACCTGCCAGCGGCTGGTCGCCGTCGGCGAGGCGGACAGGTACTGCACCGACCAGGTCGACAGGTCGACCGCCGTCGGGCCGTCGTTGCGCAGTTCGACGAAGTCGTTGGTCAGGGTGGCGCCGCTGTTGCCGCCACCTCCGTAGGCCTCGCCGACGACGACGTCGGGGGACACGGCGGCGGCCGGGGCGGCCGTGGCCAGCCCGGAGGCCACCAGGGCGGTGACGGCGACGCCGAGGACCGGCGCCCTTCTGCTCGTGGACACGGTTCTCCTCGCAGCTGGCCGGTGGGCCGTGGCAGGTCGGGGGTCCGCTCGATCCTGTCAGCGGGCTGTGCGCAGGTCCATGAACAACAGGTGACGACTTTTCGCACCGCTCATGAGCCCAGCTCAGGACCGGGCACCGCGTAGCGTGGCCCGGTGCCCGAGCTGCTGCCCGATTCCTGGTTCACCCGCGACCTGCCCGTGCTGCGGGCGATCGCCCGGCTGGTCGACAGCCCCGAGCACGGGGGTGCGCCGTACCTGGGCCAGGTCGTCCCGGCCAGCGGGCTGCCCCGGCCGCAGGTGGTCGCCGCCGTGCGGGGCCTGGTCGACACCGGCTACGTGGCGGCGCTGACCAACGTGGCCGGCGACGTCGTCCGGATCACGGGCATCTCCGGCGAGGCCCGCCGGCTGACCGGCCTCTGGCCCACGCCGCAGTCGGAGTGGGAGCGGCTGGGCGAGCAGCTGGCCACCCGGGCGGCGAACGCGCCCACCGACGTCGAGCGGGCCCGCTGGCAGGCCCTCGCCGACGCCGCGACCGCGGTGGGCGAGCACGACGGCGCCCTGCTCATGAGCGCCCTCATCGGCGGCTACGTCCCCCGGGCGCACTGAGGCCGGACGCAGCAGCGCCCCCCGACCCGGAGGTCGAGGGGCGCTGCTGGTGGTTCAGGTGGCTGAGGTCAGCCCCCGGTCAGGAGATCAGACCGGGTTGACGTTCGCAGCCTGCGGGCCCTTCTGGCCCTGCTCGACGTCGAACGAGATGCGCTGACCCTCGTCGAGCGAGCGGTACCCGCTGGTCTGGATCGCCGAGTAGTGGACGAAGACGTCCGGGCCGCCGCCGTCAGGGGTGGCGAAGCCGAACCCCTTCTCCGCGTTGAACCACTTCACAGTTCCTTCGGGCATTGCTCGCTCCTTGCTGAGGTCGTGCGTCGGGGTCCTGCCACTTACAGAGCCTTCCCGACGACACGAGCCTAACCACACGTGTCCAGCCCCGTCTGCACCGCACCCCCCACCGGGGTGTCCGGCGCGTCATCGGGCGGCCACCGCCACCGCCACCAGCCCGAGCACGTTGGTGGCCAGGTGCGCCGCCACGGGGGCCAGCAGGCTGCCGCTGCGCAGCCGCAACCAGGCGAACAGCGCACCCGCCACCGCCGTGGCCACGACCGTCCCGAGGACGGCCAGCGTCGTCGCCGGCGCACCGTCGACTGCGTCGGGGGTGCGGGCGGTGGACACGTGCCACAGACCGAACACGACCGAGCACCAGACCACCGCCCAGCGCACCGGCAGCCGGCGCAGCGCCATCCCGAGCAGCACGCCGCGGAAGGCCAGCTCCTCGGCCAGCACGGTGCCCAGCGGGATGAACACCAGCAGCCGCAGCAGCAGCTCGGCGGTGGTCCCGAGCTCGGCTGCGGCGTCGAGCAGCGCGTGCACCGGGGGCACGGCGAGCGCCACGAGGTAGCCGGTACCGACCACGGCCAGCACGAGGCCACCCCACCGCAGGCCCGGTCGGACGTGCCCGCGGGCCAGGCCGAGCTCGGCGCGGGGGAGCCGGGTCAGCGCCAGCAGCGCCGCCACCGCGAGGAGGTTGGCCGCCGTGCGCGCGCCGGGCCCCTCGGGCAGCAGCGGCACGACGAGCACACCCCACAGCAGCAGGGCGCCCGAGACGACGGTCAGGGGCAGGAACCGCACGCCCGGAGTCTGCCCGGCCGCTCAGCGCACGGGCTCCGGGTGCCCGAGGAGCCGCGGCTGGGTGGCTGCGGGCCTCAGTCCTCGACGCGGTTGCCGGCGTCGTCCCAGTGCGCGGCCACCTTCTTGCTGGGCTGCACGCGCGGGGGCTCGCCGGGCATCTTGGGGTAGTCGGGCGGGAAGTTCAGCTCGCCGCCGGGCAGGGTCTCCCACAGCTGCAGCAGCGGGGCCAGGTCGTGGGCGTCGTCGTCCATGCCGGCCCACGGGTCGCCGTCGGCCAGCCGCTCGGGCACGGTGTGCAGGTTCAGCGCCGCCGGGTCGTCGACCTCGGCCAGCTGCGCCCAGGTCAGCGGGGTGCTGACCGGTGCCCCGGGGCGGGCCCGCAGGCTCCAGGCGCCGGCGATCGTGCGGTCGCGGTTGTTCTGGTTGAAGTCGACGAAGACGCGCTCGCCGCGCTCCTCCTTCCACCACGCGGTGGTGACGCCGTCGTCCCGGCGCTCCAGCTCGCGGCCCAGCCCGATCGCGGCGTGCCGCACGTCCTCGAAGGAGTGCTCGGGACGGATCCGCACGTAGACGTGCACGCCGCGGTTGCCGCTGGTCTTGGCGAAGCCGCGCAGGCCCAGCTCGGCGAGCAGTTCGCGGGTGGTGTCGGCAACCCGGCGGACGTCGGCGAACGTCGTCCCCGGCTGGGGGTCCAGGTCGATGCGCAGCTCGTCGGGGTGGTCGACGTCGGGGCGGCGGACCGGCCACGGGTGGAAGGTGAGCGTGCCCATCTGCGCGGCCCACACCAGGTGGCCGGCCTCGGTGGGGCACAGCTCGTCGGCGGTGCGGCCGCTGGGGAAGGTGATCCGGGCCGTGCTGATCCAGTCGGGAGCGCCCTTGGGCAGCCGCTTCTGGTAGAAGCCGTCGGCGTCCGGGTCACGGGGGCCGGTGGCCAGCCGCATGCCCTCGTGCCACCCGTCGGGCCAGCGCTCCATGGCGGTCGGGCGGTCGTGCAGCGCGGCCAGCATGGGGCCGGCGAGCGCGGCCACGTACTCGCAGACCTGCAGCTTGGTCACCTGCGGGGTGGTCTCCGTCGCGTCGTACACGACGCGACCCGGGCTGGAGACCCGGACCTCCCGGTCGCCGACCTCGAGCACCACCGCGTCCTTGCTGCTGGCCACGGGTCGACCCTAGGCGGGCCGGGCGGGTCCGGTCAGGCGGGGCAGGTCACGTCGGCGGCCGGCGCGGTGCCGTCGACGAGGTAGGCGTCCACCGTGTCGACCACGCACTGGTTCTTCGGGTAGGCGGTGTGGCCGCTGCCCTGCCAGGTGAGCAGCACGCCGGACTCGAGGTCGGCAGCCATGTCGACGGCGCCGGGGAGCGGGGTCACCGGGTCGCCCTGGGTGCCGATGACCAGGATCGGCGCGGCGCCCTCGGCGGTCCGCTCGGGCAGCGGGGTGCGGGGGGCGTCCCACGGCGTGCAGGTGTAGAGCGACAGCGCGGCATCGGCCCCGAAGAGGGGGTACTGCGTGCCCCACGCGGCCACCAGTGCGCGGACGTCGGACTGCGAGTACGACTCCTCGGTGTCCGAGCAGCTGATGGTGATGTTGGCGTCGATGGTGTTGGTGTAGGTGCCGTCGTCGGCCCGCCCGGTGAACGTGTCAGCCAGGGTGAGCACGCCGGCGGAGTCCCCTGCCTGGGCGGACGCCAGCGACTGCGCCAGCTGCGGCCAGGCAGCGGGGTTGTACAGCGCCGAGCGCACCGCGGCCAGCACGAGGCCGGGGGTGGCCTGCCGGGTCTCACCGGCGCGGCTGCTCGGGATGGGGGTCGTCGCCGACTGCGTCAGCAGGTCGCCGACGAAGGTGCGGGGGTCGGCGCCGACGGGGCAGCCGCCCACCAGCGAGGTGCAGTTGGCGGCGAACGCGTCGAAGGCGGCCTCGAAGCCCTGCGCCTGGGCCTCGGCGGCCTCCTGGCGGTCGGCGTCGGGGTCGACCGCGCCGTCGAGGACCAGCGCACGCACGTTCTGCGGGAACAGCTCGGCGTAGGTCGACCCGAGGGTGGTGCCGTAGCTGTAGCCCAGGTAGGTCAGCTGGGTGTCGCCGACGGCCTGCCGCACCCGGTCGAGGTCACGGGCGGAGTCGACGGTGGAGAACGCGCCCAGGCCGGCGCCGTACTGGTCGACGCAGCCCTCGGCGACGTCGTCGGCGAGGGCGAAGGCTGTGTCGAGCTGGTCGGCGCTGGTGGGCCGCGGGTCGGCGGCCGTGAGCTGGTCCTTGGTGTCGGCCGGGATGCACTCGACCGGCTGGGACAGCCCGACGCCGCGGGGGTCGACGCCCACGACGTCGAAGCGGCCGAGCACGCCGTCGGGCAGGGTGAGTGCGGACTGCACGGCGGCGTCGGTGGCCGACAGCCCCGGCCCGCCCGGGTTGACCACCAGCGAGCCGATGCGGTCGGCCTGCGTGGCCGACACGGCGCGGACGGCGAACAGCGACAGCGTCGGCCCGGTCGGGTCGTCGTAGGACAGCGGCACCTCGATCTGCCCGCAGCCGAAGGTCAGCGCCCGGTCGGAGCCGGGGCGGCCGGCGATGATCGGGGCGATGTCGGCGGTGCAGTCTGTCCACTCGACCGCCTCGACCGGCAGCTCGGTCGGGGTGGTCTCAGCAGCCGACGAGCTGGTCGCGGCCGGCTCGGTGGTGTCGCCCGACGAGCACGCCGAGACGACGACGAGCAGCACGGCGAGCAGGGCCACCAGGACGGCGGGACGGCGAGGAGCGGCAGTCACGGTCGTCCACCCTAGGAGGGTCTCGTCCGTCGCGCCCGTTCCACGGGCCACAGGTGGTCAGCCTCTCAACTTCCCTGCTGCCCGCCGAGCACCTCCGCCAGGTCGTACCGCACCGGCACGTCGAGCTGGTCGTAGGTGCAGTCGGCGGCGTCCTTGTCCGGTCGCCAGCGCTGGAACTGGCCGGTGTGGCGCAACCGCTCGCCCTCGAGCTGGTCGTACCGGATCTCGACGACCAGCTCGGGCCGCAGCGGCACCCAGGAGAGGTCCTTGCCGGCGTTCCAGCGGCTCTGCGCCCCGGGCATGCGTTGCTCGCCCGTGGCCTCGACCTGCGCGTTCGCCCAGTCCTGCCACGGGTGGCCGGAGACCGCGTCGGCCCGGTACGGCTCGAGCTCGGAGACCAGCTCGGCGCGGCGCTTGGTGGTGAAGGAGGCCGCCACCCCGATGTGCTGGAGGTGGTCGCCGCGCCACAGGCCCAGCAGCAGCGAGCCGACGAGGGGGTTCTCCGGCGTGGAGGTCTTGTGCCAGCGGAAACCGGCCACCACGACGTCCGCGGTGCGGACGTGCTTGACCTTGGTCATCGTGCGCTGGTCGGGGGAGTAGGGGGCGTCGGCGGGCTTGGCGACGACGCCGTCGAGCCCGGCGCCCTCGAACTCCTCGAACCACCGGCGGGCCACCGCGGGGTCGGTGGTCAGGGTGGTGACGTGCACCGGGGCCCGGGCCCCGGCCAGCGCCTGGCGCATGCGCGCCTGGCGCTCGCGGAAGGGCAGCTCCAGCAGCGACTCGTCCCCGAGGGCCAGGACGTCGAAGGCGACGAAGGAGGCGGGGGTCTCGGCGGCGAGCTTGTCCACCCGTGACTTGGCCGGGTGGATGCGCTGCAGCAGCGACTCGAAGTGCAGGCGGTCCCCGCGCGGCACCACGATCTCGCCGTCGAGCACGCACCTCTCGGGCAGCTGGGCCTTCACCGCCTCCACCACCTCGGGGAAGTAGCGGGTGAGGGGTCGCTCGTTGCGGCTGCCGAGCTCGACCTCGTCGCCGTCGCGGAAGACGATGCAGCGGAAGCCGTCCCACTTGGGCTCGTAGAAGAAGTCGCCCTCGGGGACCTTCGTGGCCGCCTTGGCGAGCATCGGCTTGACCGGGGGCATCACGGGCAGGTCCACGGCTGCAGTCAAGCAGTGCCGAGCGGGTCAGACGAGACGGAGCCGTGCGGGCTCGGTCAGGGCTGGCTCTTCGACCGGGTCGGGCTCGACCGGTCGGCGGCCCGGCGAGAGCGCGATGACGGCACAGGTCAGCAGCACCAGGGCCCCGAACCCCTTGGGGCTGTGCACGACGCTGGCCCAGCGGCCCAGCTCGGGCACGACCCAGCGGGGGGCGCCGACGACGGAGGCCGCGGGCACCGGATCCAGGTCGTCGACGTCGTTCGCGTCGCCCCGGGTGGTGAAGGCCGGGGACCCCGAGGTGGTGTCGACGGCCACGACGCGGTGGGTGACCAACTCGCCCTGCCCACCGGGCCGCACGAAGGTGATGACGTCCCCCGGCCCGAGGGTGGCCGGGTCGACCCGCTCGGTGAAGACCATGGCGCCCACCTCCATGCCCGGTCGCATGCTGCCGCTGAGCACCGCGAGCGCCTGCCCGTCGGTGACCCGCGGGTAGAGGGCCACGAGCAGCGCGACGGAGGTCACGGCCAGCAGCACCGTGCCCAGGACGACGGTGAGCACCTGGCGGGCGAGCCGGACGGCGGAGGTCACACGCCGATGCTCACCACCCGAGGCCTCGTGCGCATCGTCTGTTTCGACGATGCGCGCCCGCGCGTGGGCATCCGAGCATGGTGCCCGTGCCCCGACGACCCCTGGCCCTGCGGGCCTGCGCGGTGACGGCCGCCGTGGCGGCGCTGGTGGTGGTCCCCGCCGGCTGGGCGAGTGCTGGGCCGCTGCTGCCCGGCGGGCAGTGGGCGACCACCGTGGACCTCCCCGACGCCTGGGCCGACCGGGCTGACCAGCTCGGGGTGACGGTCGCGCAGCTGCGGCAGCAGGAGCACAGCTGCACCCCGCCCGAGGTGCGGGCCGGCGACGACACCTGCGGGGACGACGAGGGTGAGCTCGCCGAGCAGGTGGTGGCCTCCGTGGCCGCGGGGCGCTACACCGGCGGGGACTGCGAGCCGACGACGGCGGCGCAGCCCCTGGACCTGTTCGGCGCCACCACCAGCCGGCTGACGGTGACCGGCCCCGAGTGCCTGCTGGTCGTGCTCGACTTCCCCGACGGCGAGGACGACGACCTGGCCCAGTCCGACGCCCTGGGGTTCACCCTGTCCCTCGTGGCCGGTGGGCCGGGTGGCGGCCTCACCGGCGGCGGGACGACGGGACCCACGACGTCCACCAACGGCGGGACCTCCTCCGGCGGCACCACCTCGGGCGGCACGGGCTCGGGCGGCTCCGGCTCGGGCGGCACGGGCTCGGGCGGTACCGGCTCGGTCGGCTCCGGTCCGGGCTCGGCGACCGACGGGTCCCGGGCCGGAGGAGTGGCCGCGGGCCAGCGCCCCGGCGGACCCACCGGGGGCCAGCGCGTCGACCCCCGCAGCGACCAGACCTCCTCGGCGGGCGGTGCCGTACGCGGCGGCACCGTGCGGGGCGACGTCGGCTCGACCACCGCCGACGTCGAGGTGGGCGCCGAGACCACCGAGACCGGCTCCACCCGCACGGTGCTGGACGTCCCGCTGGCCCTGGGTGCGCTGCTGCTCGGCCTGACCGCGCTGTTCTGGGTGCTCTTCCTGGTGCTGCGCCGACGTCGGAGGGAGCAGTCGTGAGCATGAGGACCACGATCGGCGGGCTGGTGCTCGGCGGGGCGCTGGCCGCTGCAGCCCTGGCGCCGACGAGCGGGACGATGGCGCTGCTCAGCGACCAGGCCACCGTCGAGTCCTCGGCCGGCGCCGGGTCCCTGGGCGTCGAGGCGGTGGCGGTGGCACCCGGTCTGGTGCTCGCCATGGGCGACCGCGGCACCGTGCAGGTCACCACGGCCGGAGACCTGGCGTGGTCGCTCCGCATCGAGTCCGTCGACAGCTCCGGCACGCCGGACTGCGGTGTCGCGGGCCAACTCCGCATCACCTCCGATCTCGGAACGCCGTCGACGCCAGCAGCGGGGGAGTGCCCGGTGCTGGTCCGGGAAGGCAGCGGGGCCACGACGGGTGCGCTGACGATCCAGCGCGACGGCGCTCCCCAGCCGCGGGTGTGGACCGGCGCGCTGCGCGTGACCCTCCAGCAGCTCCCCGGTGGGTTCAGCGACGTCGTCGACCTCCCCCTCGAGCTCGTGGCTCCCGGTGGGAGCGGCTCGGCGTCCGGCCCGCCGGCGTCCGGCGGTCCCGGCGCGCCGAGCAACGGCACGGGCCCGGGGAACGGCGCGGGCAACGGCCCCCGGCCGGGGACCGGGCCGGGCAACGGAGGCGGCGCGGGCAACGGCGGTGGCAGCGGCGGCGGGTCCCCGACGGCGGGTCGGCCGGGGGCAGCCGGTCCGCCGTCGGCCTCCGCGGGTCTGGACGGCTCGACGGCCGGTGCGGCGCCGCAGGCCGGGACGCAGAGCCAGGCGCCCGAGTCGACGGGCACGGTGCCGCCGCCGTCGGCCCCGGTCGACGAGGGAGCGCCGGAGGCCGACGCAGGCGCTGGCGTACCCGCCGAGCAGACCGCGGACGGCGGGGTCGCACCGGGGGAGCCGGCAGCCGAGGGCTGAGCCCGGTCAGGGCTCGAGGTCCAGCCACCCCGCTCGTCGGGCCAGGGCGACCGCCTGCAGCTGCGACTGCACCTCGAGCTTGCTGAGCACGGCGCGGATCTGGGTGCGCACGGTGGCCTCGCTGACGTGGGCAGCCCGAGCGATGCCGGCGGCGGCCTGGCCCGCGGCCAGCAGGCGGAGCACCTCGGCCTCGCGCGGGCTGAGCTGCTCGAAGGGCGCCAACCGGGCCACGCGCTCGTCCCGGGCTCGTCGGGCGGCAGCGAGCAGCTCGTGCCGTCGTCCGGGGTCGAGGACCTCCTCGTCGGCCTGCACCCGGGCGACCGTCGCGACGAGCACGTCGAGGTCGACGTCCTTGGGCAGCACGGCACGGGCGCCGCGCTCCACGGCGGTGCCCCACACGTCGTCGCCGCGCTCGCCGGTGAGCACCAGCACGCGGCAGTCGGCCGCCACGAGCGGTCCGACGAGGTCCAGCCCGCTCAGCGAGGGCTCGTCCCCGGCCGGCCCGAGCCGGAGGTCCAGCAGCACGGTGGCCGGCGCCGCGTCCCGCGCGGCCCGCAGGACCTCGGCGGCCGACGTCGGCGCGACGATCTGCACGACCGCGCCCGTGGACTCCAGGGCGAGCGCCACCGACTGTGCGAACAGGACGTGGTCGTCGACCACCAGGACAGGCCCGTTCACCCCGCGAGCCGCAGGCCGGGCAGGTCGGCGAGGTCGCCGGTGCCGGGGACGGGGTGCACCGGCTCGACGGCGGCGTGCAGCGGCAGGGTCAGCCGGAAGACGGCTCCGGTCGTCGACGGGCGGGCGACCAGGTCGCCGCCGTGCCGGCGGGCCAGGTCGCGCGACACGGCCAGCCCGATGCCCTCCCCGGGGCTCCCGTCGCGCCGTGCGCCGGCCTCGAAGACGCCGAGGCGTTGCAGGTCGGTCAGGCCGGGGCCGTCGTCGCCGACGGTGATGGTGAGCCCGTCGGCGACCCGGACGTCGACGGTGACCAGGGCACCCGGGGCGTGCACGAGGGCGTTGCCGAGCAGGTTGCCGACGATCACCGCGACGGCGTCGCCGTCGGCCTGCACGGAGGGGCAGTCACCCGACCGGCGCACCCGCAGCCCGCGTTCCCGGTGCACGACGACCAGGCTGCCCAGCAGGGCGTCGAGGTCGACCTCCGTGACGTGCGGCGTGCGGTCGGGCATGCGCAGCATCCGCTGGAGGCGGTGCATCTCGTCGACGGCGGCGCGCTCGAGCTGCTGGCGGCGGCGGGGGTCCGACAGCACGGCCGGGTGGTGGGTGGCCGAGGTCGCGGCCTGGATCCCGGCCAGGGCCGACCGGGCGTCGTGCAGGCAGCCACGGGTCTGCTGGAGCACGAGCTCGTGGTGGGCGAGCTGCTCGACGAGGGCGGCGACGTAGCGCTCCTGGCCGTCGAGGGCGTCCCCGATGCGGCGCAGCGCGCTGACGACGGCGACCAGCCCGGCCACGAGCATGAGGACGTCGACGAGCACCCGCACGAGGTGGCCCGGGGTGACCACCGCGGCCACGCCGGTGCACGCGGTGCCCACGGCGACGGCCGCAGCGACCAACGCGATGGCCTGGGAGGATGACCGGCCGCTGTCGCCGAGCGGGTCGACCCGGTCGGCGACCACGGCGACGGCGGCCCACAGCAGCGCCGTCCCCAGGTACCCGGCGGCGAGCACACCCTGGACGACGGCGCGGTCGGGGGAGGCCAGCAGCCCGAGGAGGACCACGGCCACCGAGACCACGCCGGCGACGAAGCCCTGCCGCACGAGGGGGCGCACCATGGGGACCAGCCCGCGCAGGGCCCAGACGGCGGCGGCGGCGATGACCGCGGCCTCGACGCCCTGGGCCAGGACGGTGCCGTCCTCGTCCAGCAGCACCCGGACGGCGAAACCGGCGGGCAGGTGCAGGCCCAGGGCGACCAGCGCGAGTCCGATCTGCCGGTTGGTGGCGTTGCCGGTGAGCCGGCTGCGCAGCAGGTGCGCGGCACCGGCGGCGAGGAACGCGAGGGCGGCGGCCACGGCGAGCAGCTGGTGCTGGTCGTCGCCGGGAGCGACGGCGAGCAGCACGAGGGCGCCGACCACGAGCGCTCCGCCCGGGCGCAGCAGCACCCGTTCGACGACCTGCCCTGCATGCGCACCGTTGCGCGCACCCCTACCGACTCGCATCGCACGACCCCCCCGTGGTCGTTGCGAACGACATCACACGTTCGGGGGACAGTCCATCAGCTGAGAGTGAGCACTGTTGATCACTGCGTCACGACGCTCGGCGAGCTCGCTGAGACGTCCACAGAACTGACGATGTGCCGCCTGTGCGCCCCGAGCCAGTCTCGATCCGTTCGCCGAGCGCAGGCCGGCGAGGAGGCGTCGCAGAGCGACGAACACGTCAGGAGAACCACCGTGAAGAAGATCGTCCTCGCGTCGGCCGCCATGGGCGGCGCTGCCCTCGTCGCCTTCGGCGCTGCCGGCACCTTCGCCGCCTTCAGCGACCAGGACCAGTTCCAGTCTCAGGTGGCCGAGGCCGGCACGCTGTTCTTGGAGCTCGACGACACCGTCCAGACGTCCGGGTTCGATGCCACCAACCTGGCCCCGGGCCAGAGCGTCACCTACACCAGCTACCTGGAGAACGGCGGCTCGCTGCCCGGGACCCTCCGCGCCTCCTACGACCTGACCAACAACGACGAGACCGGTTGCAACCGAGCTGAGGCTGCGGTCGACACGACCTGCGGCACGGCTGGCGTCGGATTCGGCGAGCTGGCCAAGGCCACCCAGATGACCGTCTACTACGGCCCCGTCGCCGACGCGGCCACCTGCGACGCCGGTGCTCGCCCAGGAGGCGTCGCGGGCCCCTTCAACGTGGCGGACCTGAACGGCAACACCATCTACGCGGACCAGCCGGTGGCGGAGGGGCAGGGCATCTGCACGGTGTACGTCTTGAACATCCCCTTGACGAACGAGAACCAGAACCAGATCCAGAGCGACAACCTGGTGTTCCGGGGGATCTTCGTCCTGAACCAGGCGACGGTCTGATCCGACGATCGGGGGTACGGCGCACACCGCACCCCCGATCGCAGGCCGGCCGGAGCAGGCGACATCGCCCCCTGGTCCGGTCGGTTCAGTCGTGGCGGGCCCGCCCAGTTCGTCGAGCCCCGAGCCTCAGTGCGTCGTCAGCACAGCGGCCGACCGAGCAGGGACCCTGACTGACCGGGCGTCGACGGTGGGGACTTCGCCGGTGCCGAACAGCACCTCGCCGGCCGCGCGGTCGAGATGGAGTTCGCGAGCCTCGCCGGCGAGGTTGGCCACCACGCGGAGCGACCCTCGGTGGACGACCAGCCAGCGCTGTTCCTCGTCGTAGGAGACCTGCACCCGGCGGAGGTCGGCGTCGGCGAGCTCGGGGTGGGTGCGGCGCAGAGCGAGCAGTTCGCGGTGCACCCGCAGCAGCCCGGCGTGGTTCGCCTGCTCCAGCTCGGACCAGTCGAGCTTCGAGCGCGTGAAGGTCTCGGGGTCCTGCGGGTCGGGCACCTCGTCGGCGTCCCAGCCGTGCTCGGCGAACTCGCCGATCCGGCCCTCGGCCGTCGCCTTCCCGAGCTCGGGCTCGGGGTGGCTGGTGAAGAACTGCCACGGCGTGCTGGCCCCCCACTCCTCGCCCATGAAGAGCATGGGGGTGAAGGGGCTGGTCAGCGTGATCGTGGCGCCCACCGCCAGCAGCTCGGGCCCGAGGGTGGCCGAGATGCGGTCGCCGGTGGCCCGGTTGCCGATCTGGTCGTGGTCCTGCAGGTAGGCCAGGAACTTCCAGCCCGGCAGGGCCGCGGTGTCCACCGGCCTGCCGTGGTGCCGCTTGCGGAACGACGACCAGTCGTCGGCGTGGAAGAAGGCCCCGGTGAGGATCTTCGCCAACCCGGCGAGCCCTGCGTCGGCGAAGTCGCGGTAGTACCCCTGGCCCTCGCCGGTCAGCACCGTGTGCAGGCTGTGGTGGAAGTCGTCGCTCCACTGCGCGGTCAGCCCCAGCCCGCCCGACGTCCGCGGGGTGACCATCCGCGGATCGTTGAGGTCGCTCTCGGCGATGAGGGTCAGCGGCCGTCCGAGCGCGACGCTCAGCGCGTCGACCTCGGCGGCCATCTGCTCCAGCACATGGGTGGCTCGCTCGTCGACCAGTGCGTGGACGGCGTCCAGGCGCAGGCCGTCGACGTGCATGTCACGCAGCCACATCAGTGCGTTGTCGACGACGTAGCGCCGCACCTCGTCGGAGTGCGGACCCGACAGGTTCACCGAGTCGCCCCAGGTGTTGGCGCCGCCCTCGCTGAACACGGGGAAGAACTCGGGCAGGTAGTTGCCCGACGGGCCCAGGTGGTTGTAGACGACGTCCTGGATCACCCCGAGCCCGCGCTGGTGGCAGGCGTCGACGAACCGCTGGTAGGCCGCCGGCCCGCCGTAGGTCTCCTGCACCGCGTACCAGGCGACGCCGTCGTAGCCCCAGTTGTGGGTGCCGTTGAACCCGTTCACCGGCAGCAGCTCGACGAAGCCGACGCCCAGGTCGACGAGGTGGTCGAGCTTGGCGGCCGCCGCGTCGAAGGTCCCCTCGGTGGTGAAGGTGCCCACGTGCAGCTCGTAGACCGACGACCCGGCGAGCTGGCGGCCGGTCCACGCGCCGTCGCCCCACGCGTGCGCGGCCGGGTCGAAGCGCCGGGACAGCCCGTGCACCCCCTCGGGCTGCCGGCGCGACCGCGGGTCGGGCCGCGCCGGGGTGGTGTCGTCGAGCAGGAACCCGTAGTCCGCCTCGGCGGCCGCGGGCACCGTGGTCCGCCACCAGCCGTCGTCGTCCCGGACCATGTCGTGGACGTCGCCGTCGACCTGCAGACGGACGCGCTCGGGCAACGGGGCCCAGACGGCGAACTCGGTGGGCTGGGTGCTCATGCTGGTGGTGGCCTTCAGTCTCGGACGAGCAGGGCGACGGGCAAGTGCTGGAGGAGCTCGGCGACGGCGGCACCGCCGACGTCGCTGACCACCCGGGTGCCGGTGAGCAGGTCACGCCAGCCACCGGCCGGCAGGGGGAGCGCGGTGTCCCGCCAGCCGCCGGCGGCGGCCAGCCGCACGGGCAGCCGGGTGGCGACGGCGACGACCCCGCCGCGGTCGAAGGCCACGACGTGGTCCGCCGCTGCGCCCGTGGCCTCGACCGGCGCGTAGCCGGCGAACGCCTCGGCGGCGTCACGGCGGTGCCGGAGCACCCGCGACACCACCAGCAGCTTCGCCGCCCCGGTCGCGTCGACCGCCGGCAGGGTGCCGGCGTCCAGGTCGGCCAGCAGCCGGCGGCGCTCGGCGTAGTCGACCGGACGACGGTTGTCGGGGTCGACGAGCGAGAGGTCCCACAGCTCGGAGCCCTGGTAGACGTCGGGCACCCCGGCGACGGTCAGCTGCAGCAGCTTCTGGGCCAGGGAGTTCGACCGGCCGGACAGCGCGATGCGCTCGACGAACGCCTCGATCTCCGCCTGGGTGGTCGGGTCGTCGAACGCGGCGTCGACCATCGACCGCAGCGAGGCCTCGAACTCCTCGTCGACGGCGGTGTAGGTGGTCGACGTCCCGGCCTCCCGGGCGGCCTTCTCGGCGTAGGCCTGCGCCCGCTCGCGGGAGATCGGCCACGCGCCGACCAGGTTCTGCCAGACCTGGTGGGCCACCGGGCGGTCACTCAGCGGGTGACGCGCCAGCCAGCCGCGCACCAGCGTCGTCCACTCCTCGGGCAGTTCGGCGAGCACGGCCAGGCGGGCCCGCACGTCCTCGCTGCGCTTGGTGTCGTGGGTGGACAGCGTGGTCATCGACGCCGACCGGTGCGTCGCCCGAGCCTGCTGGGCTGCGTGGAAGTCGGCGACCGACGTCCCGAAACGGGTCGGGTCGCCGCCCACCTCGTTCAGCATCACGAACCGCGACCAGCGGTAGTAGGCGCTGTCCTCCACGCCCTTGGCCATGACCGGGCCCGAGGTCTGCTCGAAGCGGGTGGCCAGCTCGGTGCCCGGGGTGGACAGCAGCGGGTGCAGCCCGTCGACCGCAGGGGTCAGGTCGGGACGGCGCCCGCGCACCGCCGCCACGGTCGCGTCGAGGTGCGCGCGGCCGTCGGGCAGGTAGGTGCGGTAGACGTCGAAGGTGGCCAGGAGATCGGCCAGCGCCTCGCGCACCTCGCCGTCGGGCACCCCGGGCAGGTCACCGACCAGCCGGGCCAACCGCGAGACCTCCGAGCCGAGGATGCCGTCGGTGACCTCGCGCTTGGCGGTGTGCACCAGCTCCGCGTAGTCGACCGGGTGGCCGGCGACCTCGGCGTCCAGGGCGGTGAAAGCGGCCTCGCCGGCCGGGTCGACCAGCACGCCGTCGACCTCGGCCAGGGCGTCGTAGCCCGTCGTGCCGGCGGTGGCCCAGCTCTCGGGCAGGTCCTCCCCGGGCTCCAGGATCTTCTCGACCACGGTCCACCGGTGGTCCGACAGCTCGGCCAGCCGGTCGAGGTAGCCGCGGGGGTCCGCGAGGCCGTCGGGGTGGTCGATGCGCAGGCCGTCGACGTACCCGGCCTGCAGCAGCTCGCGCACCAGGGCGTGCGTGGCGTCGAAGACCCGCTCGTCCTCGACCCGCAGCCCGGCCAGGGTGTTGATGGCGAAGAAGCGGCGGTAGTTCAGGTCGCCGTCGGCGCGCCGCCAGTCGACCAGCTCGTAGTGCTGACGGTCGTGCACCTCCTGCGGGGTGCCGTCCCCGGTGCCGGGGGCGATGGGGAAGCGGTGGTCGTAGTAGCGCAGCTCGCCGTCCTCGACGCGCAGCTCGGCCAGGTCGTCGGCCGAGCCGAGCACGGGCAGCCGCACCCGACCGCCGCCGGCGGCCCAGTCGACGTCGAAGGCGTGCGCGTGCGGGCTGTCCTGGCCCAGCTCGAGCAGGGACCACCACCACGCCGAGGCGTGCGCGTCCTCGACGCCCATGTGGTTGGGCACCAGGTCGAGCACGAGCCCCAAGCCGTGCTCGTGCAGCGCGGCCACGAACCGGTCCAGGCCCGCACGACCGCCACGCGCCTCGTCGACGTGGGCGTGGTCGGTCGTGTCGTAGCCGTGGTTGGAGCCCTCGGCCGACCGCAGCAGCGGCGAGGCGTAGGCGTGGCTCACCCCGAGGTCAGCCAGGTAACCGGCCAGCTCAGCGCCCTGGTCGAGGGTGAATTCGGCATGGAACTGCAGGCGGTAGGTGCCGGTGGGCGGTGCTCCCGTCACGAGACGCTGCGCAGGACGACCATGGCCCGGCCCTTGACGGTGATCAGGTCGCCGGCCTGGCTCTCGTTGGGCTCGACCGGGCCGAACTCGGCGGTGTCCACCACGACCGTCCAGGCCTGCGCGTACTCGGCGCTGGGCAGGGTGAACTCGATGTCCTCGTGCCAGGCGTTGAAGGCGAGGATGAAGCAGTCGTCGACCACGTCCTCGCCCCGCTCGTCGGTCGACCGGATGCCGTGGCCGTTGAGGTAGACCGCGATGCTCTTGGCGTAGTGGGCGTCCCAGTCGTCCTCGGTCATCAGCTCGCCGGCCGGGGTCAGCCACGCGATGTCGGGCACCGGGTCGCCCTCGGCCCGACGGACCGGGCGGCCGTTGAAGAACCGGCGGCGGCGGAAGGTCGGGTGGTCGTGGCGCAGGTGGGTGACCAGCTTGGTGAACTCGACCAGGCCCTCGTCGACGGAGGACCAGTCGATCCAGGTCAGCTCGGAGTCCTGGCAGTAGCCGTTGTTGTTCCCGCCCTGGCTGCGGCCGAGCTCGTCGCCGTGCAGCAGCATCGGCACGCCCTGGCTGAGCATGAGCGTGGCGATGAAGTTGCGGCGCTGCTGGGCGCGCAGCGCGAGGACCTCGGGGTCGTCGGTCTCGCCCTCGACCCCGCAGTTCCAGCTGCGGTTGTGGCTCTCGCCGTCGTTGTTGTCCTCGCCGTTGGCCTCGTTGTGCTTCTCGTTGTAGGAGACGAGGTCGTTGATCGTGAAGCCGTCGTGCGCGGTGACGAAGTTGATGCTGGCCACCGGGCGGCGCCCGGAGTGCTGGTAGAGGTCGGCCGAGCCGGTGATCCGGCTGGCGAACTCACCGACCGTGGCGTCCTCCCCGCGCCAGAAGTCGCGGACGGTGTCGCGGTACTTGCCGTTCCACTCGGTCCACAGCGACGGGAAGTTGCCCACCTGGTACCCGCCGTCGCCGATGTCCCAGGGCTCGGCGATGAGCTTGACCTGACTGACGACCGGGTCCTGGTGGACGAGGTCGAAGAACGCCGACAGGCGGTCGACCTCGTGGAACTGCCGGGCCAGCGTCGAGGCGAGGTCGAAGCGGAAGCCGTCGACGTGCATCTCGGTGACCCAGTAGCGCAGCGAGTCCATGATCAGCTGCAGCGACTGCGGGGTCGCGACGTTCAGCGAGTTCCCGGTGCCGGTGGTGTCCATGTAGAACTGCTTGTCGTCGGCCACCAGGCGGTAGTAGGCCTGGTTGTCGATGCCCTTGAACGACAGGGTCGGGCCCAGGTGGTTGCCCTCGGCCGTGTGGTTGTAGACCACGTCGAGGATGACCTCGATGCCGGCGTCGTGCAGCGTGCGCACCATGCCCTTGAACTCCTGCACGGCCATGCCGGGGCTCTGGTTGCTGGCGTACTCGTGGTGCGGGGCGAAGAAGCCGATGGAGTTGTAGCCCCAGTAGTTGCGCAGGCCCTTCTGCTGCAAGGTGTCGTCCTGCACGAACTCGTGCACCGGCATGAGCTCGATCGCGGTGATGCCGAGGTCCTGCAGGTGCTCGATGACGGCGGGGTGGGCGATGCCGGCGTAGGTGCCGCGCAGCTCCTCGGGCACCCGCGGGTGGGTCATCGTCAGGCCCTTGACGTGGGCCTCGTAGATGACCGACTTGTGGTACGGCGTGCGGGGGAGGCGGTCGCTGCCCCAGTCGAAGTAGGGGTTGATGACGACGGACTTCGGCATGTGGGCCGCGGAGTCGTCGTCGTTGCGCTCCTTGGTCTCGAAGTCGTAGCCGAAGACCGAGGGGTCCCAGTCGATGCCGCCGTCGACGGCCTTGGCGTAGGGGTCCATCAGCAACTTGTTCGGGTTGCAGCGCTGGCCCTGCTCGGGGTCGTAGGGCCCGTGCACGCGGAAGCCGTAGCGCTGACCGGGCTGGACGCCCGGGAGGAAGGCGTGCCAGACGAAGGCGTCCATCTCGGGAAGGCGGATGCGCTCCTCGTTGCCCTCGTCGTCGAAGAGGCACAGCTCGACCTTCTCGGCCACCTCGCTGAAGATCGCGAAGTTCGTGCCGGTGCCGTCGTACGTCGCCCCCAGGGGGTAGGCGGTACCGGGCCAGACCTGGGTCGTCATGTGGTGGCGTTCCTCCTGCGCTGGGCGGCCCCGGGACGTCCGGGACCGTGGGCGGTGCTGGTGCGGCGGCGCTGCGGATGCCATGACCTGCCGGGGCGGCGGTGCCCCGGGCCGGGGAGGCGTACACGCCTCGCCGGTGACGATCCGGTCACGGCGGTCGACGGCAGTCTGCCGTGCCCGGCGCCGGTCCGCCGGGTGTGCGGGGCGCAACCGTGGTCGCCGGCCCGCGGACGACGACGCCCCTCGCGGCCGGGGCCGGAGGGGCGTCGTGGACGGCGAGGACGCCGCACCTGCAGGTACGGGGCGACCGGCCGTGCCCGGGTGTGCCGGGCGGTACCGGTGGTCCCCGCTGGCCTGCACGCGCCACGGTAAGGACCCCGTCGCGCGGGCACAAGACCGCAGATCACATCCGTGTAGTTCTCCCTCACCCGGTTCTTGTCGTACCCCCGTCCTACATTCGGGGACGTGAGCACGCAGACCAGCCTCCGGCCGACCCGCGGCACCTTCCAGGTGGTCAGCGAGTTCCAGCCCTCGGGCGACCAGCCGACCGCCATCGCCGAGCTCGCGAAGGCGGTGAGGTCCGGCCAGAAGGACACGGTGCTGCTCGGCGCCACCGGCACCGGCAAGTCGGCCACCACGGCCTGGCTCATCGAGCAGGTGCAGCGGCCCACGCTCGTCATGGCGCCGAACAAGACCCTGGCCGCGCAACTGGCCAACGAGTTCCGCGAGCTGCTGCCCAACAACGCCGTCGAGTACTTCGTCTCCTACTACGACTACTACCAGCCCGAGGCGTACGTCCCCCAGACCGACACCTACATCGAGAAGGACTCCTCGATCAACGAGGAGGTCGAGCGGCTCCGGCACTCGGCCACGCAGAGCCTGCTCACCCGGCGCGACGTCGTGGTGGTCTCGACCGTGTCCTGCATCTACGGCCTGGGCACCCCGCAGGAGTACGTCGACCGGGCGCTCAAGATCGGCGTCGGCGAGGAGCGTGACCGCGACGAGCTGCTGCGCACCCTGGTCACCGAGCAGTACAGCCGCAACGACCTCGCCTTCACCCGCGGCACGTTCCGGGTGCGCGGCGACACCATCGAGGTCTTCCCGGTCTACGAGGAGCTCGCCGTCCGCATCGAGATGTTCGGCGACGAGGTCGAGCGGCTGTACTACCTGCACCCGCTCACCGGTGAGGTGGTCAAGGAGGTCGAGGAGCTCTTCGTCTTCCCGGCCACCCACTACGTCGCCGGCCCCGAGCGCATGGAGCGGGCGATCGGCAGCATCGAGGCCGAGCTCGAGCAGCGGCTGGCCGAGCTCGACAAGCAGGGCAAGCTGCTCGAGGCCCAGCGGCTGCGCATGCGCACCACCTACGACATCGAGATGATGCGCCAGGTCGGGTTCTGCTCGGGGATCGAGAACTACTCCCGGCACATCGACGGCCGCGGCGCCGGCACGGCCGGTGCCTGCCTCATCGACTACTTCCCCGACGACTTCCTGCTGGTCATCGACGAGTCGCACGTGACGGTGCCGCAGATCGGCGGCATGTATGAGGGCGACATGAGCCGCAAGCGCACCCTGGTCGACCACGGGTTCCGGCTGCCCTCGGCGATGGACAACCGCCCGCTGAAGTGGGAGGAGTTCACCGACCGCATCGGCCAGTCCGTGTACCTGTCGGCCACCCCCGGCAACTACGAGCTGGGCCGCACCGGCGGTGAGTTCGTCGAGCAGGTCATCCGCCCCACCGGGCTGGTCGACCCCGAGATCGTCGTCAAGCCGACCAAGGGCCAGATCGACGACCTGGTGCACGAGATCCGCACCCGCACCGAGAAGGACGAGCGCATCCTCGTCACCACGCTCACCAAGAAGATGAGCGAGGACCTCACCGACTACCTGCTCGAGCTGGGCATCAAGGTGCGGTACCTGCACTCCGAGGTCGACACCCTGCGCCGGGTCGAATTGCTGCGCGAGCTGCGGCAGGGCGAGTACGACGTCCTGGTCGGCATCAACCTGCTGCGTGAGGGGCTCGACCTGCCCGAGGTGTCGCTGGTGGCGATCCTCGACGCCGACAAGGAGGGCTTCCTCCGCTCGGGCACGTCGTTGATCCAGACGATCGGTCGCGCCGCCCGCAACGTGTCGGGCCAGGTGCACATGTACGCCGACAAGATCACCCCCTCGATGGCCCTGGCGATCGACGAGACGGCGCGGCGTCGCGAGAAGCAGATCGCCTACAACAAGGAGAAGGGCGTCGACCCGCAGCCGCTGCGCAAGAAGATCGTCGACATCCTCGACGGCATCTACAAGGCCAGCGAGGACGCCGAGAAGGCCACCGAGGAGTTCGGGGGCTCCGGGCGCCAGCAGTCCCGCGGCAAGGCCCCGGTGCCGGGTCTGTCGTCCAAGGCGAAGGGCAAGGCCAAGGCGGGCTCGATCGACGTCGACGGCCTGCCCCGGGCCGCGCTGGCGGACATGATCACCGAGATGAACGACCAGATGCTGGCCGCCGCCCGCGAGCTGCAGTTCGAGGTCGCCGCCCGCCTGCGCGACGAGCTGAACGAGCTCAAGCGCGAGCTGCGCCAGTTCGACCAGGCCCACGCCTGACCCGGTGAGCTGAGGCCGCGTCCGCGGCTGCCGTCGAGGGTCGGACGCCCGCTGTCCGTTCCCGACGTGGGAGCGGCCGCGGGCGTTCACCGCTGCCGCGCGGAGACCTCGGCCGTGGGCTCGCCGGGGGCGCGGTGGACAGCGTGCGCTGAGCGTCGAACGTCCGCGGCCCGTTCCAGGGGTCGGAACGGGCCGCGGACGTTCGACGGTGCTGCGTGGGTGCCGGGTCTCACCCGGGTCCGGGACCGCCTGGGCCGGGGCCGGGGCCGGGGCGACCACCGGGTGGGCCTGCCTGGCCGGCCGGACCGTTCCCCGCGGGCGGCCGTTCGCTCGCCGAGCCGGCCGGGCCGGTGCCGCCGGTCGTGGCATCGGCATCGGCGTCGGCGTCGGCGTCGGCGTCGGCGTCGGCGTCGGCGTCGGCGTCGGCGTCGGTCGAGCCTCCTGGCCCGGCACCGGTGTCGCTGCCTCCGCCGTCCCGGTCGGGGCCGGTCGACGGACCGGCCCCGGCCGAAGGCTCGGCAGGGACGCGGTCGACGCCGCCGCTGTCCTCGCCGCTCCCGCCGTCCACCACGCCCGCCGTGACCGAGCCGGTCGAGCCGGTCGAGCCGGTCGAGCCGGTCGAGCCGGCTGAGCCGTCGTCCAGCCCTGCGCCGAGGGCCACGCCCCCGGCGCCCAGCACGACCGCGGCAGCCAAAGCGGCGGCGGCGAGGACTGCCCTCCGACGACGCGGATCGGCCGTCGAGGTGCGCGACGCCGCCGAGCCGGTGGGTGCCCCTGCCTCCGGGGCGCCGGCCGCACCGCCCTGGCCGCAACCGGCCGGCGGGCCCGCTGTCGGCGAGACGAACTCGGCGGTGGGGTCGTCCCGAACACCCAGTGCCCACGGCCCCACCACGTGGGTGGGCCGGCGGTTGCCCGGGAGCCCGTCCCCGACCGCGGGGAACTCTGCAGTGTCGCCGTCCCGCCAGCTCATCGCGGCCCGCTGACGGCGGGCAGCGGCACACCCGGCGCCTGCGACCGGACGACGTGCAGCGCCTGGTCGGCGGCGGAGGAGGCCCAGCCGCCGAGCTGTGAGTCGCGGGCCGTGGCCAGCCACGGGCCGCCGGTACCGGGGTCCAGCGTGAGCACCGACAGCACCACCCCGAGCAGGACGAAGGCGAGCACGAGGCCGCCCACGGCGCCCGCCGCCCGGTCCAGCACGGTGAGGTGCAGCCGGGCGACCACACCGGCCAGCAGACCGCCCGCCGCTCGGCCCAGCGCGGAGCCCACGGCGGCCACGACCAGCACCCCGAGCACGGTCACGACGACGCGCGTGCCCGCCCCCAGGCCGGCGGTGACCAGCGGCACCAGCGCGGTGCCGACGGCGAGACCCAGCAGCAGCCCGGCGACGGACCCGGCCAGCCGCAGCCCGCCCCGCCGCCAGCCGGCGAGCGCACCGCCGGCCAGCAGCAGCACGAGCACGAGGTCGACCCAGAGGGCGGGGGTCATCGCGGCGCGTGGTCCGACTCGTCGGCGACCACGGTCCGGCCGTCCTCGCCGACGGTGCCGTGCAGGTGCACGTCATCACCCACGGCGGGCACGGCCGGGAGCGCGCCGGCGTCGACGTCCACGCGCAGACCGGGGGTGGTGACCACGGTGAGGTCGGTCCCGTCGACGGCCACGACGGTCCCGTCGAGCGTGGCGTGCACCTCACGGACCGCCAGGGCGGTCCCGTCGGAGACCCGCACCTCGACCCGGTCACCGACCGCGAGGTCGTCCGCGGCGCCCACCTCGCGCGGTGCAGGGGCGTCGGCCGGGGCCGGCACGCCGTTGCCGTCCACGGGGGCCGGCGGGGTGGTGCCGTCCTCGGGGGCGGGCGGGGTGGCGTCGTCTGCGGGGGCGGGTGGGGTGGACCCGTCCGAGGGGGCGGGCGGAGCGGTGCCGTCGGCGGGGGCGGGCGGGGTGGACCCGTCCGCGGGGGCAGGCGGGACGGACCCGTCCGAGGGGGCTGCCGGCCCTGATGCGTCGCCGGGCGCGCCGGGCGCCTCCGGCGCACCGGAGCCGTCTGCGCCCGAGCCGTCAGCGCCCGAGCCGTCAGCACCCGAGCCGCCAGCGCCCGGGGCCCCGGCACCCGGCTCGCCCGCGCGGGGGCCGCCGGCCTCGGGGCCACCTGCGCCGGGGCCACCTGCGCCGGGGCCACCGGCACCCGGGCCACCGGGGCCGCCGAAGCGCGTCTGGTCGGTCAGCGCCACGTCGTGCGAGGTGCCGGTGTCGTCGGTGAGGGTCAGCGAGTCGTCGGAGACGGCGGTGATCGTGCCGACCAGGTGGTCGTCGGCCGGGGCCGGCGCGCCGGTGCCCGAGCCGCCGGGGACGGTGCTCGATCCGGTGTCGGAGCCGGGACCGTCGGCCAGGGCGATGCCACCGCCGAGGAGCACGGCGCCGGCGGCGCCGCCGACGACGGCGGCGGTCCACCGGCGGGAGCGGGTGGTGCGGGCGGAGCTGTTCACGGTTCCTCCTGGTGCACAGGGCCACCTCCGTGCCGGGGTGGCGATGACCCCACCGTGGGCGGCGACCCTGAACCCACCCTGAAGCGGCGGGCTTCTTCAGCGCGGCTTCAGCCACCGCGGTGCACCATCGCTGCCGTGCGCACCGACCGGACCCCCCGCCCCCGCGTGCTGGTCGTGGAGGACGAGGCCGCCATCCGGGACGGCGTGGTCACCGCGCTGGCCGACGAGGGCTGCCTCGTCGAGGGTCGTCGCGACGGCGCGACCCTGGCCGCCGACCTCGAGGGGTTCCGGCCCGACCTGGTGGTGCTCGACGTGATGCTCCCCGGCCGCGACGGGCTCGAGCTGGCCGGTGACGTGCGGCGGGCCGGGGACGCGGGCATCGTCGTCCTCACCGCCCGCGACGCCGTGCCCGACCGGTTGGCCGGGTTCGCCGCCGGCGCCGACGACTACCTGGTCAAGCCCTTCGCGATGGCCGAGCTGGTCGCCCGGGTGCGGGCCGTGCTCAACCGGCGCGGCCGCTGGCCGTCCGCGATCGAGGTGGGCGACCTGGTCGTCGACGAACCCGCGGGCACCGCCACGCGGGCGGGGGCCAGGCTCGACCTCACCGCCACCGAGCTGCGCCTGCTGGCCTACCTGGTCGGCAACCGCGGCCGCACGGTGTCCAAGACGCAGATCCTCACCCAGGTGTGGGGCTACGGGGACTACGACCCCAACCTGGTCGAGGTGCACGTCAGCGCCCTGCGCAGGAAGCTCGAGGCGCACGGCGACCGGCTCGTGCACACCGTCCGCGGCCTGGGCTACACGGTGCGCCCGTGACCGCACCGCACCTGCGCACGGCCTCGCTGCGCCGCCGGCTCAGCCTCTGGGTGCTCGGCCTGCTCGCCGTGCTGCTCGTCGTCCTCGGGGTCACCGTCGACCTCGTGCTCGGGGCGAACCTGCGCAGCGAGCTGCGTGACCGGCTCGCGGACCGGGCCGAGATCGCTGCCGGCCTCGTCGAGCAGGGCCGCTCCGACGCCGAGGTCCTGGAGGCGGTCACCGGCGACACGGTGCAGGCGCAGCTGCAGACCGCCGACGGCGAGGAGGTCGGCAGCATCCCCGACCCGCCCGCGCCCGCCCCGGCGCCCGGACCCGGCGGCCGTCCCGGACCGGCCCCGCCGGCCGGGGCCGTCGTCGACACCGGGGACGCCTACGTGCTGCAGACCGAGCTGTCCGACGGGTCGCGGCTCACCCTGGTGGCCGACCAGTCGCCGATCACCGACGCGGTGACCCAGCTGCGCTGGATCCTCGTGCTGGGCTCGGCGGTCACGTTGCTGCTGGCTGCCGCGCTGGTCAGCGCCACCGTCGGGCTGGGGCTCCGGCCGCTGGACCGCATGACCGCCCTGGCCCGCTCGATCACCTCGGGCGACCGCGGCCGGCGGCTGCGCCCGGACCGTCCGACCACCGAGCTGGGCAGCACCGCCGCGGCCTTCGACGACATGCTCGACGAGCTCGAGGGCGCCGAGCGCGCTGCCCGCCGGGCCGAGGCCGGGATGCGCGACCTGCTGGGCGACGCCGCCCACGAGCTGCGGACCCCGCTGGCCGCCGTCCAGGCCTCGGTGGAGACCGTGCTGCGCACCGACCCCGAGCGGGGACGCCGGGAGGAGCTGCTGGCCGGCGCAGTGCGCGAGCTGCAGCGCTCGGGCCGGCTGGTCGCCGACCTGCTCGACGTCGCCCGCTTCGACAGCGGTGACCCCCCGACCCTGCACCCTCGACCCACCGACCTGCTCGAGCTGGCCCGGGCGAGTGCCCGCCGGGTCGGCGGACCGGTGGAGGTCACCGGGGACGTCGTGCACGCCGCCGTCGACCCCGACCGCGTCGGGCAGGTGCTGGACAACCTGGTGCGCAACGCCGTGCGGGCGGCCGGGCCGAGCGGGCACGTGTGGGTCGACGTCGCGGGGGAGGGGACGACGGCGCTATTGGTGGTCACCGACGACGGTCCCGGGGTGCCAGCCGACCAGCGCGAGCGCATCTTCGACCGGCTGGTCCGGCTGGACGCCGCCCGGGTGCGCGACGGCGGCGCGGGGCTGGGCCTGCCCATCGCCCGGGCGCTGGCCCGAGCGCACGGCGGCGACGTGGTCTGCCTGCCGGCCGAGCGGGGGGCGCGCTTCCGGGTCCAGCTGCCGGTGACGTCGATCACCGGCTGACCCGGGAACCGTGGGGGAGTGGTGCTCGTTCACCCCCACGAGTCGGTCGTGGTGATGGTTGCCGTTTGCACACGGCCTCGATCGCGCACAACCGGCTCGCGTGGAGGGGAGTATCCCCCGCGGCAGCTGTCGTCAGCACGAGGTCGCCATCGGCCTCCGGCACTGCCGGCCGTCCCCCCGGGGGCGGTGGGAGAGACCTCCGGCGTTCTGCACCAGACACCGGAGGAACACGTTGGACGTCCCCTTCTGGGTGTGGGCTGTCACGGTGGCCGCGATCGTCGGAATGATCGTCTTCGACTTCGTCGGCCACGTGCGCACCCCTCACGCCCCCTCGCTCAAGGAGTCGGCCACCTGGTCGGCCATCTACGTGGGCATCGCGATCCTGTTCGGCCTCGGCGTGCTCGTCTTCGCCGGCGGCACCTACGGCGGTGAGTACTTCGCCGGCTACGTGACCGAGAAGGCCCTGTCGGTCGACAACCTGTTCGTGTTCGTGCTGATCATGGCCAGCTTCGGGGTGCCCCGTGAGCTGCAGCAGAAGGTGCTGCTGTTCGGCATCGCGTTCGCCCTGGCCCTGCGCACCGTCTTCATCTTCGTGGGCGCCGCGGCCATCGAGAACTACAGCTGGGTCTTCTACCTCTTCGGCGCCATCCTCATCTACACGGCCGTCGTGCAGGCCCGCAGCGGCGGCCACGACGACGACGAGGAGTACAAGGAGAACGGGGTCCTCAAGCTCGTCCGCAAGGTCATCCCGACCACCGACGAGTACCACTCCGACAGGCTGACGACGAAGATCGACGGCAAGCGGTTCATCACCCCGCTGATGATCGCGCTGATCGCCATCGGCACCGCCGACATCATCTTCGCCGTCGACTCGATCCCGGCGATCTTCGGTCTGACCCAGGAGACGTTCCTGGTGTTCACCGCCAACGCGTTCTCCCTGCTGGGCCTGCGCCAGCTGTTCTTCCTCATCGACGGCCTGCTCGACCGCCTGGTCTACCTGGCCTACGGGCTGGCGGTGATCCTCGGGTTCATCGGCATCAAGCTCGTGATCCACGCGCTGCACACCAACGAGGTGCCGTTCATCAACGGTGGTGAGCACATCACGCTCATCCCGGAGATCCCGACCTGGCTCTCGTTGCTGGTCATCCTGTTCACCCTGGTCGTGACCACGGTGCTCAGCCTGCGGAAGAACAAGAAGGACGCCGCGGCCGGGCACGCCAGCCCGACCGGCCTGGAGGACAAGGGTGCCGGCCGTGACGGTCTGCAGGCCGAGGGTCCGGGCAACCGCGACGGCAGCCCGGCCGGGGCCCGTGGGGACGCCCCCGCCACCGGTCGCACGGCCGGCGTGACGGACGGCCGCTCCGACAGCTGACCGCCAGGACCACCCGAGGGGCCCACCGGACGAGCAGTCCGGTGGGCCCCTCGTCGTGGTGCGGTCGTGTGCGGCGGACACCACTGCCGACCGCACAGCGCCCACAAAGCCGGAGCCGTACTGTGGCCCGACGTGGAGCTCCCGGTCTGGTTCGAAGTCGGCACGTTCATCGCGCTCACGGTCCTGCTGCTCGCCGACCTCGCGCTGGTGGCCCGCCGCCCGCACGAGCCGTCGGTGCGCGAGGCCAGCATCTGGGTGACCTTCTACATCGCGCTCGCCCTGGTGTTCGGGCTCGTGCTGCTGGTGGTCACCAACGGCGACTACGCGACGCAGTTCTACGCCGGTTGGCTCACCGAGTACTCGCTGTCGGTGGACAACCTCTTCGTCTTCGTGATCATCATGGCCCGCTTCAAGGTGCCCAGGAAGCTGCAGCAAGAGGTCCTGATGGTCGGGATCATCATCGCGCTGGTGCTGCGCGGGATCTTCATCCTGCTCGGCGCCGCCGTCATCGAGCGCTTCACCTGGGTCTTCTACATCTTCGGCGCCTTCCTCGTCTACACGGCGATCAACCTGGTGCGCAGCCACGGCCAGGAGGAGGACTACGAGGAGAACGCCCTCATCCGGCGGTTGAAGAAGGTCCTGCCGATGACGGCGGAGTTCCACGAGAACAAGCTGCGGGTGCACCGCGACGGCAAGCGGCTCTGGACGCCGATGATCGTCGTGTTCCTCGCGCTCGGGACGACGGACCTGCTGTTCGCGCTGGACTCGATCCCGGCCATCTTCGGGTTGACCCGCGAGGCGTTCATCGTCTTCACGGCCAACGTCTTCGCCCTCATGGGCCTGCGGCAGCTGTACTTCCTGCTGGGCGGGCTGCTCAAGCGGCTGGTCTACCTGTCCTACGGCCTGGCGGTCATCCTCGCCTTCATCGGCGTCAAGCTGGTGCTCGAGGCGGTGCACGAGAACTCGCTGCCCTTCATCAACGGCGGCCAGCCCATCGAGGCCGTGCCCGAGATCCCGATCTGGCTGTCCCTGGCCGTCATCCTCGGCGTCCTGGTCATCGCCACCGTGGCCTCGCTGCTCAAGACCCGGGGCCAGCTGCCGCCGGCCGAGGGCACCGGGGTCGGCCCCGCGGAGCCGTCGTCCGACGAGCACACCGCCTCCCTCGAGGCCAAAGCCCGCGCGCAGCGGGGCGGCACCGAGCAGTAGCGGACCGGCAGAGGCTCAGGCGGCCGGGTCGGCGACCCGGCCGCCGGCCACCACCCGCTCGCCGTCCTGCCACACCTCGCGGACCCGCCCCGCCAGGCCGGACAGGTCGTCGGGGGCGCCCTCGAGCACCACGACGTCGGCCCGCTTGCCCGGCTCCAGCGAGCCCAGCTCGTCGTCCACCCGCAGCAGCCGTGCCGCCGACAGCGTGGTGGCGTGCCAGACGTCCTCGGTGGACATCCCCCGGTCGGCCATCAGCTGCAGCTCGCCGAGGTTCTCGCCGTGCGGGCCCACCCCGGAGTCGGTGCCCATCGCGATGCGCACCCCGGCCGCGTGCGCCCGCGACACCGACTCGTCGTGCTGCGCCTGCACCGCCACGGCCTTGTCCACGACGGCCTGCGGAAGCGCGGCCCCGGCCGCGACGGCGGCGAGCACGGCCCGGGGCGCGGACAGCGTCGGCACCAGCCACGTGCCGTGCTCGAGCATGAGGTCGACGGCCTCGTCGTCGAGGAAGATGCCGTGCTCGATCGAGCGGACGCCGGCCCGGACGGCGTTCTTGATCCCGTCGGCGCCCTGGGCGTGCGCCATGACGGCCAACCCAGCCGCGTCGGCCTCCTCGACCAGGACGGCGAGCTCGGCGGGCCGGAAGTGCGGGTGCCGGGGATCGTCGCGCGGGGACAGCACGCCGCCGCTGGTCGCCACCTTGAGCACGTCGGCGCCGGCCCGGACCAGGGTGCGCACGGTTCGGCGCACCTCGTCGGGCCCGTCGCAGATGCCGCTGGGGCGTCCGGGGGTGGGCGGCAGCAGCGGGGTCTCGGCCCCGCAGACGTGCCAGTCGTCGGCGTGCCCACCGGTCTGGCTGATCATCGCCAGCGAGATCTGCATCCGGGGACCGCGCACCAGCCCCGAGCGCACCGCCTCGGCGACCCCGAGGTCGGCACCGGCGGCGTCGCGCACCGACGTGATGCCCAGGGCCAGGGTGCGGCGGAGGTTGCGGACCGCCTCGAAGTACACCTGGCTGTAGGGGGTCTGCAGCTGGCGGAGGGTGTCCACCCCGCTCATCAGCACGTGCACGTGGCAGTCGAAGAGGCCCGGCAGCACGGTGGCCCCGGTGCAGTCGACCGCCTCGTCGCCGTCCAGGTCCGGTCCGACGTCGACCACGCGCCCGTCCTGCACCGCCACGTCGGCGGGCGCGGCAGCCGCACCCGTGCCGTCCACGACCAGGCCGCCCACGAACACGCGTCGCGTCATGCCCGCACCCTAGACAGTTAGCACTGCTCATCGACAGTCCTGGGTTAGCGTCTGCGCCATGCGGCCCGCCGACCTCGACCTCCTGCGCGCGCCCGGGGTGGCCACGGTGTCCCCGGACGGCTCCACCGCCGTCGTCGCGGTCACCCGGCTGGACCTCGACGCCGACGAGTACCGCAGCCAGCTGTGGGCGGTCCCCACCGACGCGTCGGCGCCGGCACGACCGCTCACCCACGGCCACCGCGACACGGCCCCCGTCTTCTCGCCGGACGGCCGGTGGTTGGCCTTCCTGGGCGCCGAGAGCGGCGGCACCCCGCAGCTGCACCTGCTGCCCACCGGCGGGGGCGAGGCCCGTCGCCTCACCGACCACCCGCTCGGTGCCGGTGCTCCGGTCTGGGCGCCGGACTCGACCCGGCTGGCCTACACCGCGCGCGTCCCGGAGCCGGGCCGGTACGGCACGGCCGACGACGTCGACGCCGACGCGGAGGCGCCGCGGCTGATCACCACGCTGCACTACCGGTCCGACGACGTCGGCTTCACCACCGACCGCCGCCGGCACGTGTTCGTGCTCGACCTGCCGGGCGCGGACGACGACGTGGTCCCCGTCCCGGAACCGGTGCAGGTGACCTCCGGGGACCACGACGACAGCGACGTCGCCTGGCACCCGGCCGGCACCGAGCTGGTCTTCGTGTCGGCGCGGCACGCCCGGGCCGACCGCGACCTGGTCACCGACCTCTTCGCCTGCCGTCCCGACGGGTCGCACCTGCGCCGGGTCACCGAGTCGCGCGCGGCGTGCTCGGCGCCCACCTACGACCCCGACGACCCGCAGGGCCGCACGATCTACCTCGCAGCCCAGGTCGACCTCGGCCCCGACGGCGTGGACTTCGTCGCGCGCAACACCACCCTGTGCCGGGTCGACGCGGCGGGCGGCCACCCCCAGCCGCTCCTGGACCCCGAGTGGCACGACCTCGGTGCCGACTTCGGCCGGGTCGTGGTGGCCGACGGCGACGCGTTCGTCGCCGTCCAGAAGCAGGGCGCGGTCGAGCTGCTGCGGGTGCCGCTGGCCGGGGGCGAGCCCGAGCCGCTGGTCGACGGCCCCTTCACCACCCGCGGCATCGGCGTGGGCGGCGGGGTCGTCGTGGGCACCGTGGCGCACGACCGCTCCGCCGGTGAGCTGCTGGCCATCACGCCCGGGCGTCGGCGCCTGCTCACCGCGTTCGGCAGCCGGCTGCAGGCCACCGGCCGGCTGCACGCGATGCGCGAGAAGACCGCCACGGCCCCCGACGGCTACCCGGTGCACGGCTGGATCACCACGCCGTCCGGGCCGGGGCCGCACCCGGTGCTGCTCACCGTGCACGGCGGGCCGTACAGCCAGTACGGGTGGTCGCTGCTGGACGAGACCCAGGTGTACGTCGAGGCCGGCTACGCCGTCCTGCAGTGCAACCCCCGCGGCTCGTCGGGCTACGGCCAGGAGCACGGCCGCGTGGTCAAGGAGCACCTGGGCGAGCTCGACGCCGAGGACGTCGTCGCCTTCCTCGACGAGGCGCTGCAGGAACCCGACCTCGACGACACCCGGGTCGGCATCATGGGCGGCTCCTACGGCGGCTACATGACCACGCTGCTGCTCGGTCGCACCCAGCGGTTCGCCGCCGGCATCAGCGAGCGGGCGTTCAACGACCCGGTGAGCTTCGTCGGGTCCAGCGACATCGGGTACTTCTTCGCCGACCAGTACGTCGGCACCGACCCCGAGCGCATCGCGGTGCAGTCGGCACTCGCCGGTGCGCACCGGATCACGACCCCCACCCTGGTGATCCACTCCGAGGAGGACTGGCGCTGCCCGCTCGAGCAGGGCACCCGCCTCTACGTGGAGCTCAAGCGTCGCGGCGTGCACACCGAGCTGCTGCTGTTCCCCGGCGAGGGGCACGAGCTGTCGCGGTCGGGTCGCCCGCGGCACCGCCTGGCCCGGCTGGAGCACGTGCTGCGCTGGTGGGGCCGGTGGCTGCCGACCCCGGGCAACTCGACCGCGGCGGCCCTGCCCGCCGGCTCGGAGCCGGAGCCGACCGCGTCCTGACCGGTGACCTGGGCACCGGCTGTGCGCGGACTCGCCGGGTCCGATACCGTCCCCGGGCGACCGCCGACCGAGGAGGAACTGCCGGGTGACCGAGGCACTGCTGGTCCTGCTGCTCAGCGCCGCCGTGGTGGTCATCGTCGTCCTGGTGCTGCGCGGGCGACGGCCCCGCCGTCCGGCGCCGGGGCGGGTCGACCCGCTGGCCGGCCAGCCCGACACCTGGGACCCGATGCGCATCGGGCCCGGCGACGTCATCGGCTACGCCGGCATCGACCACGTCGTGCGCGGCACGATCACCCTCAGCGAGGGCGGCACGAGCTGGTACGAGCACCTGCTCGACGGCTCCACCGGGCGGCGCTGGCTGACCGTCGAGGACGACGAGGGCGACCTCGAGCTGACCCTGTGGCAGCGGGTCGAGGGCACCCACCTGACCCCCGACGGCGAGGTCGTGGTCGACGACGTCGTGCACCGCCAGCTCGAGCGCGGGCGGGCCAGCTTCACCGCGCAGGGCACCACCGGCACGCCGGCCAGCGGCACCATGGACTACGCCGACTACGCCACCCGCGACAAGGTGGGGCTGCTGGCGTTCGAGCGCTGGGCGCCCACCCAGTCCTGGGAGGTCTCGCGGGGGCGTCGCGTCACCCCCGCCGAGCTCACCGTCTACCACGCCGCGCCCGAGGCATGAGCTCGCTCCAGCTCGCCGTCCCACCCCGCGACGTCGCGGCCGCCACGCTCGGACTGCTCCTCGACGCCCCGGCGCCCGAGGCGCTGGCCACCCTCGAGGTGCCCGGCGAGCACGGCAGCCTCGTGCTCGCCGTCCTCGGTGCCTCGCACGTGGTCACCGCCACGCGCGGCCCGCACCGGCTGACCGAGCAGGTCTCGTGCGACGCCGTGGCCGCCGGCGGGGTCCCGCTGCCCACCCGCACCGACCGGCCCGGCTACCGGTTCACCGCCACCGTCGAGCGCCTCGCGGCGACCGACCTCGCGGCCACCGCGGCCCAGCTGCACGAGGAGTCCGCAGGTCGCCCGGACCGGATCTGCGCCGGTTTCCCGGGCCACCCGGCCGCCGTCACGGCTCTGGCCGGCCGGTCCACGGCCACCGGCTGGGCCTGGCGCACCTGGCACCTCTACCCGGGGGCCACCGCCGGCGAGCTGGTCACCACCGACACCGACTGGAGCCCGGCATGACCCCGCGCCGACGTCCGCTGACCACCCTGCTCGCCGTCCTGCTGGGCGGCGGCGCCGTCCTGACCGGGTGCGGCGCGGGGGACCCGGACGACTTCATCGAGGACACCTACCGCTCGACCGGGCGGGACTCCGACGGCGAGACGTTCACCTCGCCCGACCCGGTCGGCACCACCGCGGCGGACATCGCCGACGCCGTGCCCCCGTCCGCCCGGCAGAGCGACGGCGGCGCCGAGTACCTGCGCTACGACGACGACATCGTGATCGTCTCGGCGGCGGCGACCGGCAGCACCGTGCGGGTCGAGGACGTCGACGGCCGCTACAGCCGCGGTTACTACAGCTACCTGGGCTCCGGGTTCCGGCCCGGCTCCCCGGCGTCCTCCGGGGGCGACGGCGGCCCCGGTGACGGCAAGTGAGCACCCCTCCCACCCCCGAGCGCAGGAGCACCTCGTGACCTTCGGTTCCCTGGACGGCAGCACGCTCGTCGACGGCGTGGTGGCCACGCTGCTGTACTTCGTGGTCGGCGTCGGCGTGCTCGGCCTGGGCTTCCTAGCCCTGGACCTGCTCACACCGGGCAACCTGCGCAGCCAGGTCTATACCCAACGCAAGCCCAACGCGGCCATCCTGCTGGGCGCCAACCACCTGGCCCTGGCCGTCATCGTGACCACGGCGATCATGACCAGCTCGGACTCGCTGCTGCAGGGGCTGGTCGACTCGGCGGTGTACGGCGTCCTCGGGGTGGTCCTGCAGGCGGTTGCGCTGCGGGTGCTCGACGCCTTCGTCCCCGGCCACCTGCGGGCGCTGGTCGACGAGGAGCGCATGAGCGGTGCGGCGTGGGCGGTGGCGGCCAGCCTGCTGGCCATCGGCGTCGTGAACGCCGCTGCGCTTTCCTGACCCGCTGATGGCCGTGCTCGACCGTCCGGCGTCGCGCCGGGCCTGGACCCGACCGCTGCTGCTGGCCGCCGTCGCGGTGTGCGCGGCGTGCGGGCTGGTCTACGAACTGGTGCTGCTGACGCTGTCGGCCAGCCTCGCGGGGGGCGGGATCACGCAGACCTCGCTCATCGTGGCGGGGTTCGTCGCCGCGCTCGGCGTCGGGGCGCTGCTGGTCAAGCCGTTCCTGGGCCGGGCGGCGGTCACCTTCGTCGCCGTGGAGATCGCGCTCGGCGTGGTCGGGGGCCTCTCCGCCGTCACCCTCTACGTGAGCTTCAGCTTCTACGGTGCGGCCAGCCCCGTGCTGGTGGTGGGCACCGCGGTCATCGGCATGCTCGTGGGCGCCGAGGTCCCGCTGCTGATGACCCTCCTGCAGCGCGGCGCCGACCGGGTCGACGCCGAGGGCAGCGGCCGGTTGCTCGCCGACCTCAACGCCGCCGACTACGCCGGCGCGCTGATCGGCGGTCTCGCCTGGCCGTTCCTGCTGCTGCCGCTGGCCGGCCAGGTGCGCGGCGCGGCCGTCGCCGGCATGGTCAACCTGCTGGCCGCCGCCGTCGTCGCGGGGCTGCTGGTGCGCGACCAGCTGGGCCGCCGGGCCCGGCGCGCCTCGGCGGTGGCGCTCCTGCTGGCCGCGGCGCTGCTGGCCACGCTGCTGGTGCAGGCGCGCGACATCGAGCTCGGCGCGCGCCAGCGGCTGTACGACGACCCGGTCGTCGCCGCGGTGCGGTCGGACTACCAGGAGATCGTCGTGACCGAGCGCGGGGACGACGTCCGCCTCTACCTCGACGGTGACCTGCAGTTCTCCAGCGTCGACGAGTACCGGTACACCGAGTCGCTGGTGTTCCCCGTGCTGGCGCGCGACCCGCAGCGGGTGCTGGTGCTCGGGGGCGGGGACGGGCTGGCCGCCCGCGACGTGCTGCGCCACCCCTCGGTCACCGAGGTGGTGCAGGTCGAGCTCGACCCGGCCGTCCTGGAGCTGGCCCGCACCCGGCTGGCCGACCTCAACGAGGGTGCCCTCGACGACCCCCGGGTGCAGGTCGTGGTCGACGACGCGTTCCGGTGGCTGCGCGACCCGCCGTCCGGGCTGTTCGACGCCGTGGTCGTGGACATGCCCGACCCGGACGTGCCGGCGCTCGGGCGGCTGTACTCCACCGAGTTCTACGGCCTCGTGCGCGGCGTGCTGGCCCCCGACGGTCTGGTGGCGGTGCAGGCGGGCAGCCCGTACTCCACGCCCACCGCCTTCTGGCGCACGGTGGCCACCGTCGGCAGCGCCGGGCTGGCCACCACGCCGTACCACGTGGCGGTGCCCAGTTTCGGCGACTGGGGGTTCGTGCTGGCCGGGGCCGGCAGCGCGCCGCCCCCGCTGGCCCTCGCCGCCGACCGGCCCGACCCGCGCTTCCTGGACGACGCGGTGCTGGCCACCGCCGCCGTCTTCCCACCCGACCGCCCACCGCTGGACCTCGCGCCGAGCACGCTGGACCGTCCGCTCGTCGTCGAGGACCTGCGCCAGGGCTACCAGGACTGAGGAGGTCCACCGTGCTCGCTCGTGCCACGACGGCGCTGATCGCCTGCGCCAACCGCACCCCGCTGGCCATCGCGGTCTACCTGACCGTCGTGCTGCTGTCGGCCGTCTCGGTCAGCGCCCTCGAGGGCTGGGGCATCGGTGAGTCGGTCTGGTGGGCGTTCGTCACCACCACGACCACCGGCTACGGCGACCTGTCGCCGCTCACCGTGCCCGGCCGGGTCATCGGCGTGCTCACCATGTTCGCCGGCATCATCGGCATCGGCGTGATCGTCGGCCGGATCGCCGCCGTGGTCATCCGCACGCACGACGACTTCACGCACGAGGAGCAGGTCGAGCTCTCCCAGGAGTCCGACGAGCAGCTGCGGCTGCTGCGCGAGATCCGGACCCAGCTGCGCGCCGACCGGGCCGACCCGGCGACCTGACCCCGGGGGCGCCGCCCGAGCGTCGCGGGCCCGCCTGCCCTAGCGTCGTCGGCGTCCGCCCCGACCCCAGGAGTCCTCCCCGTGGCCACCCCCTCGCACGACCCCACGTCCACCGCCGCCTGGACGGCGCTGCTGGCCCACCGCGACGCGCTGACCCCCGACCTGCGCGGCTGGTTCGACGCCGACCCCGGCCGGGCCGAGCGCTTCACGCTGGACGTCGCCGACCTGCACGTCGACCTGTCGAAGAACCTGGTCACCGACGAGACCCTGGGCCTGCTGCGCGAGCTGGCCGAGCAGACCGGTGTCACCGACCGGCTGCAGGCGATGTTCGCCGGCGAGCACATCAACGTCACCGAGGACCGCGCGGTGCTGCACACCGCGCTGCGCCGCCCGGCTGGTCTCGACCCGCTGCACGTCGACGGGCAGGACGTCGACGCCGACGTGCAGGCCGAGCTGGCCAAGGTCTACGCCTTCGCAGAGAAGGTGCGGTCGGGGGAGTGGACCGGGGTGACCGGCCGGCGCATCGCCACCGTGGTCAACATCGGCATCGGCGGCTCGGACCTCGGCCCGGTGATGGCCTACGAGGCGCTGGCCGCCTACCGGCAGCAGGGCCTGAGCTGCCGGTTCGTCTCCAACATCGACCCCACCGACCTGGCCGAGACCGTGCGCGACCTCGACCCGGCCACGACTCTGTTCATCGTCGCCTCGAAGACCTTCGGCACGCTGGAGACCCTCACCAACGCCCGGCTGGCCCGGCAGTGGCTGTGGGACGGCCTGGGCACGCCGGACTCCGACGACGAGCGCCGCTCGGCCGTGGCCAAGCACTTCGTCGCGGTCTCCACGGCGCTGGAGAAGGTCGCCGACTTCGGCATCGACACCGAGAACGCGTTCGGGTTCTGGGACTGGGTGGGCGGCCGCTACTCGGTCGACTCGGCCATCGGCACCTCGCTGGCCGTGGCGATCGGGCCCGAGCGGTTCGCCGAGTTCCTGGCCGGCTTCCACGCCGTCGACGAGCACGTGCGCACCACCCCGCTCGAGCGCAACGTGCCGCTGCTCATGGGGCTGCTCAACGTCTGGTACGTCAACTTCCGCGGCGCGCACACCCACGCGGTGCTGCCCTACAGCCAGTACCTGCACCGCTTCCCGGCCTACCTGCAGCAGCTCACGATGGAGAGCAACGGCAAGGGCGTGCGCTGGGACGGCGAGGCCGTCACCTGCGACACCGGGGAGATCTTCTGGGGCGAGCCCGGCACCAACGGCCAGCACGCGTTCTACCAGCTCATCCACCAGGGCACGCGGCTCATCCCGGCCGACTTCCTGGCCTTCGCCACCCCGCAGCACCCGCTCACCGACGGCGACACCGACGTGCACGCCCTGCTGCTGTCGAACTTCTTCGCGCAGACCAAGGCGTTGGCGTTCGGCAAGACCGCCGACGAGGTGCGCGCCGAGGGGACGGCGGAGGACGTCGTCCCGGCGCGGGTGTTCACCGGCAACCGGCCGACCACCTCGATCATGGCCCCGTCGCTGACGCCGTCGGTGCTCGGTCAGCTGATCGCGCTGTACGAGCACATCACCTTCACCCAGGGGGCGGTGTGGGGCATCGACAGCTTCGACCAGTGGGGCGTCGAGCTGGGCAAGCAGCTCGCCCTGCAGATCGCCCCGGCGCTCACCGGCGACGACGAGGCCCTGCGGTCGCAGGACTCGTCGACGAGGGCGCTGATCGGCTGGTACCTGCAGCACCGGCGCTGAGGGCCGGCCGGGGTGGCCGGACATCTCCTGCGGTGTGCGCCTACCGACGTGCGCACACCGTCGGGGACGTCGGGCCACCCCCCGGCGTCACCAGCCGCGGGCCCGCCACTCGGCCAGGTGGGGCCGCTCGGCGCCGATGGTGGTGTCATTGCCGTGGCCCGGGTAGACCCACGTCTGGTCGGGCAGCGTGCCGAACAGCCGCTCCTCGACGTCGTCGACGAGCTGGGCGAAGCGCTCGGGGTCCTTCTGCGTGTTGCCCACGCCGCCGGGGAAGAGCGAGTCGCCGGTGAAGACGTGCGTGCCGGCCTCGCCGCCGCGCCACACGAGCGCGATCGAGCCCGGCGTGTGGCCGCGCAGGTGGACGACGTCGAGCACCTGGTCGCCGACGGCCACGGTGTCGCCGTGCTCGACGGGGTGGCTGACCGGCACGGGGAGGTCGGGGGCGTCGGCGGGGTGGGCCATCGTGGCCGCGCCGGTGGAGGCCACGACGTCGGGCAGGGCGCGGTGGTGGTCCCAGTGGCCGTGGGTGGTGACGACCGCGGTGACCCGGGCGTCGCCGATCAGCGACCGGAGCGCCTCGGGCTCGGCCGCCGCGTCCACCAGCACGCTGTCGCCGGTCGCGGTGCACGTGAGCAGGTAGGCGTTGTTGGCCATCTCGCTGACCGCCAGCTTGGTGATGGTGAGGCCGGGCAGCTCGCGGGTGTCGGCCGGACCGCCGACCTCGACGTCACCGGTGTAGCTCGGCACTGGCTCGCTCCGATCTGAGAGTGTCGGTGGGTCCGTCTAGGTTCGACGGCATGGACGCCAACCTAGTGACGGCCGGCCCGCACGGCTCGGGGGAGCGGTCCCGGCAGCTGGTCGGGCTGCCCGCCGTCGAGCTCGCCGCCCGGGTCCGCCGGGGCGAGGTCAGCGCGGTCGAGGTCGTCCGCGCACACCTGGCGCACATCGCCGCCGTCGAGGCCCGGGTGGGTGCCTACCGGGTGGTTCGCACCGAGGCCGCGCTCGCCGAGGCCGCCGCGGTCGACGCCCACCCCGACCGCGCCCGGCTGCCCCTGGCCGGGGTGCCGGTCGCCGTGAAGGACAACGTCGCGGTGCGCGGCGAGACCGCCACCGACGGCACGGCGTTCCCCGGGCCGCCGGCCACCGCCGACCACCCCGTCGTCGCCCGCCTGCGGGCCGCCGGCGCCGTGGTCGTGGGCATCACCCGGGTGCCCGAGCTGTGCGTCTTCGCCGCCACCGACGGCCCGGGCACCGTCAGCCGCAACCCCTGGGACACCGCGTTGTCCCCGGCGGGCTCGTCGGGGGGCAGCGCGGCCACGGTGGCCTCGGGTGGCGTGCCCTTGGCGCACGGCAACGACGGCATGGGGTCCCTTCGGCTGCCCGCCGCGGCCTGCGGGCTGGTCACGCTCAAGCCCGGCAGCGGCGTCGTCCCGGCCGGGCTGGGCGCCGACTCGTGGTCGGGCATGGCCGAGAACGGCGTGCTGGCCACCACGACCGCCGACCTCGCGCTGGGCCACGCCGTCCTGGCCGAGGCGCCGGCCGCCGAGCCCCTCGACGACGACTCCGCCGCCCTGGTCGTGGCCGTCTCCACCCGGTCGGCCGTCCCCGGGGCACGGCTCGACGCCGAGGGGCGGGCCGCCGTCGAGGCCGTCGCCGCCCGGCTGCGCGAGCTCGGGCACACCGTGGTGCACCGCGACCCGCCGGTGCCCACGTCGGCCGCCGTGGCGGTGCTCGCCCGGTGGTTCGCCGGTGCCGCCGACGACGCCGAGCACCGCGGCCTGCACCCGCACGACCTGCAGCCGCGCACCCGGGTGCACGCGCGGTGCGGCCGGTGGGCACGCCGGGCGGGCCTGGTGCGCCCGGCCTCGGCCCGGCGCTACCGGGCCCTCGTCGAGGCGTGGTTCGCCGGGTCGGTGGCCGCCGCGGACCCGGGCGTCGACCTCCTGCTGACCCCGGTCACCACGGGGCAGCCGCTGGGTGCGCGGCCCTGGCACGAGCGGGGGTGGCTCGCCAACGTCACGGCCAACGCCCGGTGGGCGCCGTGGACGTCGGGGTGGAACCTCGCCGGCCTGCCGGCGCTCGTGCTGCCGGCCGGTGTGCGGTCCTCGGGCACCCCGCTGGCGGTCCAGTTCGTGGGCCCCCCGGGCGCCGAGACGCGACTACTCTGGATCGCTGCGGAGCTGGAGCGCCACGAACCCTGGCGTCGGCACGCCCCCGTCTTCGACCCCGCCGCCGGCGGCTGAGCAGAGCTCTGCCCGGCGGCACCCCGCACTGCTCTCCCACGACCACACAGACAGGGACCCACATGGACCGGCTCGTCGTCCGCGGCGCCCGCGAGCACAACCTCAAGGACGTCCAGCTCGACCTCCCCCGCGACGCGATGATCGTGTTCACGGGGTTGTCCGGGTCGGGCAAGTCCAGCCTGGCCTTCGACACCATCTTCGCCGAGGGCCAGCGCCGCTACGTCGAGTCGCTGTCGGCCTACGCCCGGCAGTTCCTGGGCCAGATGGACAAGCCCGACGTCGACTTCATCGAGGGCCTGTCCCCGGCGGTGTCCATCGACCAGAAGTCGACCAACCGCAACCCCCGGTCGACCGTCGGCACGATCACCGAGGTCTACGACTACCTGCGCCTGCTGTACGCCCGGGCCGGGCAGCCGCACTGCCCCAACTGCGGCAAGCCGATCGCCCGGCAGACCCCGCAGCAGATCGTCGACCAGGTGCTCGAGATGGAGGAGGGCACCCGCTTCCAGGTGCTCGCGCCGGTCATCCGAGCCCGCAAGGGCGAGTACGTCGACCTGTTCTCCTCGCTGCAGACCCAGGGCTTCTCCCGGGTCCGGGTCGACGGCACGGTGCACTCGCTGACCGAGCCGCCGAAGCTCAAGAAGCAGGAGAAGCACACCATCGAGGTGATCGTCGACCGCCTCACCGTGAAGGAGAGCGCCAAGCGGCGGCTCACCGACTCGGTCGAGACCGCGCTCGGCCTGGCCGGTGGTCTCGTGCTGCTCGACTTCGTCGACCTCGACGAGGACCACCCCGAGCGCGAGCGCACCTTCTCCGAGCACCTGGCCTGCATCGACGACGGGCTGAGCTTCGAGGCGCTCGAGCCCCGGTCGTTCTCCTTCAACTCGCCGTTCGGTGCGTGCCCCGAGTGCACCGGCATCGGCACCCGCAAGGAGGTCGACCCCGACCTCGTCGTGCCCGACCCGGAGAAGAGCCTGGCCGACGGCGCGATCGCCCCGTGGGCGGGCTCGATGAGCAACGAGTACTTCATCCGGCTGCTCGGTGGCCTGGCCGACCAGCTCGGATTCTCCATGAAGGACCCCTGGGAGCGGCTCCCGGCCAAGGTGCACAAGGCCGTGCTGCACGGGTCGCCCGAGCAGGTGCACGTCCGCTACAAGAACCGCTACGGCCGTGAGCGCAGCTACTACGCCGCGTTCGAGGGCGTCCTGCCGTTCCTCGAGCGTCGGCACGAGGACACCGACTCGGACTTCATGCGGGACAAGTACGAGGGGTACATGCGCGACGTCCCCTGCCCGGTCTGCCACGGCACCCGCCTCAAGCCCGAGATCCTGGCCGTGAAGCTCGACGGCCGGTCGATCGCCGAGGTCACCGGGTTGTCCATCGGCGACGCCTCCGAGTGGTTGTCGGCGCTGGTCCTCGGCGAGCGCGAGCGGGCCATCGCCGACCGGGTGCTCAAGGAGATCCAGGCGCGGCTGTCGTTCCTGGTCTCGGTGGGCCTGGACTACCTGTCCCTCGACCGGCCGGCCGCCACCCTCGCCGGCGGCGAGGCCCAGCGCATCCGGCTGGCCACGCAGATCGGCTCCGGGCTGGTCGGCGTGCTGTACGTCCTCGACGAGCCCTCCATCGGGCTGCACCAGCGCGACAACGTCCGGCTGATCGAGACCCTCGTGCGGCTGCGCGACATGGGCAACACCCTCATCGTCGTCGAGCACGACGAGGACACCATCAAGCAGGCCGACTGGATCGTCGACATCGGGCCTGGCGCCGGGGAGCACGGCGGCGAGGTCGTGGTCTCGGGCACCTACGACGACCTGCTCGCCAGCGAGCGGTCGCTGACCGGCGCCTACCTCTCGGGCCGCAAGGAGATCGCCATCCCGGCCGAGCGGCGGGTGCCTACCCCCGGCCGCGAGCTGGTGGTCAAGGGCGCCCGCGAGCACAACCTGCGGGGGGTCGACGTCACCTTCCCGCTCGGCATGCTGGTCGCGGTCACGGGGGTCTCGGGTTCGGGCAAGTCCAGCCTGGTCAACGACATCCTCTACACCGTGCTGGCCAACCAGCTCAACCGCGCCCGCATGGTCCCCGGCCGGCACCGCACCGTCACCGGCCTCGAGCACCTGGACAAGGTCGTCGGCGTCGACCAGTCGCCCATCGGTCGCACCCCGCGCTCGAACCCGGCCACCTACACCGGCGTCTGGGACGCGATCCGCAAGCTGTTCGCCTCCACCGAGGAGGCCAAGGTCCGCGGGTACCAGCCGGGCCGGTTCAGCTTCAACGTCAAGGGCGGGCGCTGCGAGGCGTGCTCCGGCGACGGCACCCTCAAGATCGAGATGAACTTCCTGCCCGACGTGTACGTGCCTTGCGAGGTCTGCAAGGGCGCCCGGTTCAACCGGGAGACGCTCGAGGTGCGCTACAAGGGCAAGACGGTCGCCGAGGTCCTCGACATGCCGATCGAGGAGGCCGCCGAGTTCTTCGCCCCGATCAACAGCATCGCCCGGTACCTCACCACCCTCACCGAGGTGGGCCTGGGCTACGTGCGCCTGGGCCAGCCGGCCACCACGCTGTCCGGTGGCGAGGCGCAGCGGGTCAAGCTGGCCAGCGAGCTGCAGAAGCGGTCCAACGGGCGCACCATCTACGTGCTCGACGAGCCGACCACCGGCCTGCACTTCGAGGACATCCGCAAGCTGCTGCTGGTCATCCAGGGCCTGGTCGACAAGGGCAACTCGGTCATCGTCATCGAGCACAACCTCGACGTGATCAAGAGCGCCGACTGGCTCATCGACATGGGCCCCGAGGGCGGCTTCCGGGGCGGCACGGTCGTGGGCGAGGGCACCCCCGAGCTCATCGCCGGCATCCCCGAGAGCCACACCGGCCGGTTCCTCGCCGACATCCTCGACCCCGCCCACATCGCCGCGGCGGGCAAGAAGAAGCCCCGCAAGAAGGTCGCGGCGGCCCGGTCCGACGCCGGCGTCACCGGCACCGTCGCGGGCTGATCGGGGAGCCGTGCCCGATCCGTCCACCTACCGGCCGGCCGTCGGCAGCATCCCGGAGTCCCCGGGGGTCTACAAGTTCCGCGACCCGAACGGCCGGGTCATCTACGTCGGCAAGGCCAAGAGCCTCCGCCAGCGCCTCAACAGCTACTTCGCCGACATCGCCGGGCTGCACCCGCGCACCCGGCAGATGGTCACCACGGCCGGGTCGGTGGAGTGGACCGTCGTCGGCACGGAGGTCGAGGCCCTCCAGCTCGAGTACAACTGGATCAAGGAGTTCGACCCCCGGTTCAACGTCCGGTACCGCGACGACAAGAGCTACCCGTCGCTGGCCGTCACGCTGAACGAGGAGTACCCGCGGCTGCAGGTCATGCGCGGGCCCAAGCGCAAGGGCGTGCGGTACTTCGGGCCCTACGCCCACGCCTGGGCGATCCGCGAGACGCTCGACACGCTCACCCGGGTCTTCCCGGCGCGCACCTGCTCCACCGGGGTGTTCAAGCGGCACGGCCAGATCGGCCGACCCTGCCTGCTGGGCTACATCGGCAAGTGCTCGGCACCCTGCGTCGGCAAGGTCTCCGCCGAGGAGCACCGCGACATCGTCGACGACTTCTGCGACTTCATGGGCGGGCGCACCGAGCAGATCATCCGGCGGCTGGAGAAGGACATGGCCGCCGCGGCAGAGGCCATGGAGTACGAGCGCGCCGCCCGGCTGCGCGACGACCTCGGGGCGCTGCGCCGCGCGCTGGAGAAGCAGGCCGTGGTCCTCGGCGACGGCACCGACGCCGACGTCGTCGCCTTCGCCCAGGACGAGCTGGAGGCCGCGGTCCAGGTCTTCCACGTGCGCGGCGGCCGGGTCCGCGGCCAGCGCGGCTGGATCATCGACAAGGTCGAGGACGTCGGCACCGGCGAGCTGGTCGAGCAGTTCCTCCTGCAGGTCTACGGCGGGGTCGACGAGCAGACCGGCGTCGGCGAGGCGGGGGAGGCCGTGCCCCGCGAGGTGCTGGTGCCCGAGCTGCCGGCCGAGCACGAGGTGTACGCCGACCTGCTCAGCGAGCTCCGCGGGTCGCGGGTCTCGCTGCGGGTGCCCCAGCGCGGGGACAAGCGCTCACTGATGGAGACCGTCGAGCGCAACGCGAAGGAGGCCTTCGCCCGGCACCGGGTCAAGCGGGCCGGCGACCTCACCGCCCGCTCGCTGGCGCTGTCCGAGCTGCAGGAGGCCCTCGACCTGCCCGACGCACCGCTGCGCATCGAGTGCATGGACGTCAGCCACGTGCAGGGCACCAACGTGGTGGCCAGCATGGTCGTGTTCGAGGACGGCCTGGCCAAGAAGAGCGACTACCGCCGGTTCCAGGTCGCCCAGGGCACCGACGACACCGCGGCGATGGCCGAGGTCGTGCGCCGCCGCTTCGCCCGCCACCTCAAGGACGAGGAGGACCGCAGGGACGAGCAGGGCGTCGCCGCCGAGGAGGGCCGCCCGCGCAGGTTCGCCTACCCGCCCAACCTGCTGGTCGTCGACGGCGGGCAGCCCCAGGTGGCCGCGGCGGCCCGCTCGATGGCCGAGCTCGGGGTGCACGACGTCGCGGTCTGCGGGCTGGCCAAGCGCATGGAGGAGGTCTGGCTGCCCGACGACCCCGACCCGGTCATCCTGCCGCGCACGTCCGAGGCGCTCTACCTGCTGCAGCGGGTGCGCGACGAGGCCCACCGGTTCGCCATCACCTACCACCGGCAGAAGCGGTCGGCCGGCATGCTCGTCTCGCTGCTCGACGACGTCCCCGGGCTCGGCGACACCCGGCGCAAAGCGCTCATGAAGGAGTTCGGGTCGCTGAAGCGGCTGCGCGCGGCGTCGGTCGACGACCTGACCCGGGTGCCGGGCATCGGGCGTCGCACGGCCGAGGCGGTGCTGGCCGTGGTGGCCGAGCCGCCCACGGGTTCGGTGGCCGAGCCGCCCACGGGTTCGGTGGCCGAGCCGCCCACGGGTTCGGTGGCCGAGCCGCCCACGGGTCCGGTGGCCGACCCGGCAGGGGATGATGGCGCTCCGACCGTCCCGCAGACCACCGGAGCCGTGCCGTGACCGATCTGCCCGAGACCAGCGCGCCCGACGAGCCGGCCGGTGGTCCGCTCGAGGTCGTCGTCGTCACCGGCTTGTCCGGTGCCGGCAAGAACAGCGCCGGCCGGGTGCTCGAGGACCTGGGGTTCTTCGTCGTCGACAACCTGCCGCCGGCGCTGCTGGCGCCGATGGTCGAGCTGGGGTCGCGCGGCGACGTCCGACGGTTCGCCGCGGTCGTCGACGTCCGCAGCCGGGCGTTCTCCAGCGACCTGGCCGAGGCGATCCGCGGTCTCAGCGAGGCCGGCCACCGCCCCCGGGTGGTGTACGTGCACGCCCGCGACGAGGTCCTGGTGCGCCGCTACGAGTCCAACCGCCGCGAGCACCCGATGCAGGGGTCGGGGCGGCTCTCCGACGGCATCGCCGCCGAGCGCGCCCTGCTGACCGGGATCGCCGGCGAGGCCGACCTGTGGGTCGACACCTCCGACCTCAACGTGCACCAGCTGCGCGCCACCCTCGAGGCGGCGTTCCTCAGCGAGGGCGCGGTGCCCGAGCTGACGGCGACGGTGCTGAGCTTCGGCTTCAAGTACGGCTTGCCGCTGGACGCCGACCTCGTGGTCGACGCCCGGTTCCTGCCCAACCCGCACTGGGTGCCCGAGCTGCGCCCGCTGACCGGTCGCGACGCCGCCGTGCGCGACCACGTGCTGGGCGCCGCCGACGCCGAGCAGTTCCTCGACCGGTACCTCGAGGTGCTGCGCCTGCTCGTGCCGGGGTACCGCCGCGAGGGCAAGAAGTACCTCACGCTGGCCGTCGGCTGCACCGGCGGCAAGCACCGCTCGGTCGCCATCGCCGAGGAGTTCGCCCGCCGGCTGGCCGCCGAAGGGGTCACCGCCAGCGCCCGGCACCGCGACCTGGGCCGCGAGTGAGCGCCCGCCCGGCGGTGGTCGCGTTGGGCGGGGGCCACGGCCTCGCCGCGTCGCTGGCCGCCTGGCGCCCGCTGGCCGGTGAGCTCACGGCGGTCGTGACGGTCGCCGACGACGGCGGGTCCTCCGGTCGCATCCGCCGTGAGATGCCCGTGCTGCCCCCCGGTGACCTGCGCATGGCGCTGGCGGCCCTGGCCGGCGACGACGCCCGGCTGCAGGAGCTCGCCGCGTTGATGCAGCACCGGCTGGGCGGCAACGGCGTGCTGGCCGGGCACCCGGTGGGCAACCTGGTGCTCACCGGCCTCACCGAGATGCACGACGGCGACGCGGTGCGGGCCCTGGACACCCTGTGCCGGCTGCTGGGTGCCCGGGGGCGGGTGCTCCCGATGGCCGACGTGCCGCTGGACCTGGTCGCCATCGTCGACACCGTCGACCCCGACGACCCGCAGCGCTCCCGGCACATCCGCGGCCAGGTGGCCATCGCGGCCAGCCCCGACCGCGTGCGGTCCATCCGGGTCACCCCGGCCGACCCGCCGGTGCACCCGGACGTGCTGGCCGCCATCGCCCGGGCCGACGTCGTGTGCCTGGGCCCGGGCTCCTGGTACACCTCGGTGCTCCCGCACCTGCTGGTGCCGCGGCTGCGGGCGGCGCTCGCGGACACCTCGGCGCACGTCGTCGTCGTGCTGAACCTCGAGCCGCAGGCGGGGGAGACCGACGACTTCTCGCCCGAGCAGCACCTGCGCGTGCTGCACGACCACCTCCAGGGCGTGCCGTTGCACACCGTGGTCGCCGATGAGTCGTCGGTGGTTGACCGCCGTGGTCTGCTGTCAGCTGTGCGGGAGTTCGGGGCGGAACTGGTGCTGGCGCCGGTAGCTGCGGTGGACGGGCCCCCGAGGCACGACCCGGGGCTGCTCGGTGCGGCCCTGACCGCCGTGCTGCCCGGCGTGGTGCCGGAGGTCCGGCGGTGAACCCGGAGGGCCCGTGCCGGCCCCGGGTGCGGCAGTATCGGACCTCGACGGTCGCGCCCGGGGTCGCCGCGCACCCCGTGCGGCCGGCGGGGGCCGGACCGACCGAGGGGGAGAGGGGCAGCGCATGGCGATGACGGCGATGGTCAAGGACGAGCTCTCCCGCGTGGAGTGCACGAAGACCTCCGAGCGCAAGGCCGAGGTGACCGCGCTCCTGCGCTTCTCCGGCGGCCTGCACATCGTGGGTGGACGGGTGGTCATCGAGGCCGAGCTCGACACCGGCTCGGTGGCCCGCCGTCTGCGCCGCGACATCAGCGAGGTCTACGGCTACACCAGCGGGGTCAGCGTGCTGGCCGGCGGCAACATCCGGCGCGGAGTCCGCTACCTGGTCCGCATCGCCAAGCACGGCGAGGGGCTGGCCCGGCAGACCGGGCTGGTCGACCAGCGGGGCCGGCCCGTCCGCGGCCTGCCCCCGGCCGTCGTGTCCGGCGGGCTCAACGACGCCGAAGCCGCGTGGCGCGGGGCCTTCCTCGCCCACGGCTCGCTCACCGAGCCCGGCCGGTCCTCCTCCCTCGAGGTCACCTGCCCCGGCCCTGAGGCCGCGATGGCGCTCGTGGGCGCTGCCCGCCGGCTCGGCATCGCCGCCAAGGCCCGCGAGGTGCGGGGCGCCGACCGGGTCGTCGTCCGCGACGGCGACGCGATCAGCGCGCTGCTCACCCGCATGGGGGCGCACGAGGCCGTGCTCACGTGGGAGGAGCGGCGCATGCGCCGCGAGGTCCGCGCCACGGCCAACCGGCTGGCGAACTTCGACGACGCCAACCTGCGCCGCTCGGCGCGGGCCGCCGTCGCCGCCAGTGCCCGCGTCGAGCGGGCGCTGGAGATCCTCGGCGAGGACGCCCCCGAGCACCTGCTCGTGGCCGGCCGCCTGCGCCTGGAGCACGGGCAGGCCTCGCTCGAGGAGCTCGGCCAGCGGGCCGACCCGCCGATGACCAAGGACGCCGTCGCCGGGCGGATACGGCGCCTGCTGGCGATGGCCGACAAGCGCGCCAAGGACCTCGGCATCCCCGACACCGAGTCGGTGGTCACCGACGACATGATCGGTCCCTGACCGACCGAGCACGGTGGACCTCACCCGGGTGGGTCGACCGGGTGGCGCTGCGCTCCTGGTCGGGCGCCGGGATGCCGACGTGTGGTGACGAGGACCGCGCCGAACCACGGCAGCGGGGACGGGGGACGACGCGGTGGGCGCGCTGTGGGTGCTGGCCTACGGGCTGGCGGCGCTGCTGACCACCGTGGTCGGCAGCGCGGCCTGGAGCCGTCGCCGCGACAACCCCGGTGCCCGGGCGCTCGCCCTCACCCTCGCCGGCTCCACCGGGTGGTCCCTGGCCAACGCCTGGATCACCGCACCGGTCCCGGAGGCGCAGCGGGCCCTGGGGTACCCACTGGTCTTCGTGTCCGTCGGCGCCACGGTGGTGGGGTTCTGGGCGCTGTCCCAGCTCATCGCCGACCCCCGGTGGCGCCTGCGCCGCGGGGTCGCGCTGCTCCTGGCCGCGGAACCGGTCGCGCTGGCGGTGCTCGCGGTGCTGCCGGCGACCGCCGACCTGGTGCTCGGGCGCACCGACCTCACCGCCGCCACGGGTGAGGTACAGCTCGTGGGCGGCCCGCTGTTCGCCGTCCACACCGTGTACAGCTACCTGCTCATCGCCACGTCCCTCCTGCGGCTGGTCCGCGCCGCCCGCACCGGCCCGCCGGTGGTCCGCCGCCAGGCCGTGGTGATGCTGGCCTCGGCTCTCCCGCCGGTGCTGGGCAACGTGGTGATGACCGCGGGCATGCGCGGGGACGGCGTCGTCGACCTGACCCCTATCTTCTTCGCCGTGACCGGCCTGGTGGCGGGGTGGGCGGTGCTGCGGGCCGGCCTGCTCGACGTCGTCCCGGTGGCCCGCGACCAGGTCGTGGAGACGATGACCGACGCCGTGCTGGTCAGCGACCGGCTCGGTCGGCTGGTCGACCTCAACCCCGCCGCCCGGCGCCTGCTGCAGCAGCTGCGCCCCGCCGCCGGTCCCGACGTGCTGGGGGCGGACTTCAGCGCGCTGGTGGGCCCCGAGCTGCTCGCCGCCGTGCTGCCCACCGGCCCGGCCGCCGACGGCACGTACGCGGCCGGGCACGCCGTCGTGCAGGCGGGTGCGGACCTCTGGCTCGACGTGCAGACGGTGCCGGTCGGCCGCGGACGTCGTGCGGGGAGGCTCACCGTGGTGCGCGACGTCAGCACCGAGCAGCGCCGCGAGGCGGACCTGCGTCGGCTCAACGAGGAGCTGGCCCAGCACGTCGCCACCGTCGACCGGCTGCGCGCGACGCTGGCCGAGGAGGCCGTCCGCGACCCGCTCACCGGCCTGCACAACCGCCGGCACCTCGACCGGGTGCTCGGCCGGGCGCTGGCCGACGCCGAGCGGTCCGGGGAGCCCGTCGCGCTGGTCGCGGTCGACGTCGACCACTTCAAGTCGGTCAACGACCGGTTCGGGCACGCGGCCGGGGACGACGTCCTGCGGGCCGTGGCCGACGAGCTCCGCGCGGCGGCCCGGTCGGGGGACACGATCGCCCGGGTCGGCGGGGAGGAGTTCGTGCTCGTCCTCGTCGGCGCCGACGAGGACGCGGCGCTGGCCCGCGCGGACGAGCTGCGGGCGCGCTGCGCGGACCGTGCGCACCCGGTGGCGCCCGACCCCCTGACGTTGACCGTGAGCGCCGGTGTCGCCGTCGTCCGGTCGGCGGCCGTGGGGGCCGACGGCGCGCTGGCCCGCGCAGACCAGGCGCTCTACGCCGCGAAGGCGGCCGGCCGCGACCGGGTCGAGCTCGCGGCACCCGATGCCGTGCCCCCGGCGGCCCGCCAGGTCGGCGCCGCAGACGTCCACGACGTCTTGTCCCCGTCCTGACCAGCGGGGACGGTCCTGTACTGCGCTGTCGGTGGCGACGGCTAGGGTTCTCACCGAGGCGGTGTCGCGCACCCCCGCGCGGCCCCCCGACGCCAGCAGCAGTGCACACCACAGAGCACCCACAAGGCACCCACGGAGGTCCCAGTGACGGTACGGGTCGGCATCAACGGGTTCGGTCGCATCGGCCGCAACTTCTACCGCGCGGTCGCCGCCAGCGGCCAGGACATCGAGATCGTGGCGGTCAACGACCTCACGAGCAACGACGTCCTCGCGCACCTGCTCAAGTACGACTCGGTCCTCGGCAAGTTCCCCGAGGAGGTCTCCTCGACCGCCGACGGCATCACGGTCGGCGGCAAGACCATCACCGCGCTCGCCGAGCGCGACCCGGCCAACCTGCCCTGGGGCGACCTGGGCGTCGACGTGGTCATCGAGTCCACCGGCTTCTTCACCAAGGCCGCCGACGCCCGCAAGCACGTCGAGGCCGGCACCAAGAAGGTCATCATCTCCGCGCCCGCCACCGACGACGACATCACGATCGTCATGGGCGCCAACCACGAGCTGTACGACGGCTCGCAGACCATCATCAGCAACGCGTCGTGCACCACGAACTGCCTGGCCCCGCTGGCCAAGGTGCTCAACGACGCCTTCGGCATCGAGCGCGGTCTCATGACGACGATCCACGCCTACACCGCCGACCAGAACCTGCAGGACGGCCCGCACAAGGACCTCCGCCGCGCCCGCGCCGCCGCGCTGAACATCGTCCCCACCTCCACCGGTGCGGCCAAGGCCATCGGCCTGGTGCTCCCGGAGCTCAAGGGCAAGCTCGACGGCTACGCCCTGCGCGTCCCGGTCCCGACCGGCTCGGCCACCGACCTCACCGTCACGCTGTCCCGCGAGGTCACCGTCGACGAGGTCAACGCCGCCTACAAGGCCGCCGCCGAGGGCCCGCTGGCGCCCTACCTGGTCTACACCGACGCGCCGATCGTCTCCTCCGACATCGTCACCGACCCGGCCTCGTGCATCTACGACTCGGGCCTGACCAAGGTCTTCGGCGACCAGGTCAAGGTCGTCGGCTGGTACGACAACGAGTGGGGCTACTCCAACCGCCTCGTCGACCTCACCGCGCTCGTCGGCTCGAAGCTCTGAGCATGCGCACCGTCGACGAGCTCATCGCCGAGGGTGTGCGGGGTCGGCGCGTGTTCCTGCGCGCCGACCTGAACGTCCCCCTCGACGACTCCACCGGCGAGCGGGTCATCACCGACGACGGTCGCATCCGGGCGAGCCTGCCCACCCTGCAGGCCCTGCGCGAGGCCGGCGCCCGCGTCGTCGTGGCCGCCCACCTCGGGCGGCCCAAGGGCGAGCGCGACGACCGGTACAGCCTGGCCCCGGTCGCGGCGCGGCTGTCCGAGCTGCTGGGGGTCGAGGTCCCGCTGGCGACCGACACCGCCGGCAGCGGCGCCCAGGCCGCGGTCTCCGCCTTGAGCGACGGCGACGTCTGCCTGCTGGAGAACGTCCGGTTCGAGGCTGCCGAAACAGCGAAGGACGACGACGCCCGCGGCGCACTGGCCGACCGGTTCGCCGCCCTGGCCGACCTCTACGTCGACGACGCCTTCGGTGCGGTGCACCGCAAGCACGCCTCGGTCTACGACGTCGCCACCCGGCTGCCGCACGCGGCGGGCCGGCTGGTGGCCGCCGAGCTCGACGTCCTCACGAAGCTGACCGAGGACCCGCAGCGGCCCTACGTCGTCGTGCTGGGCGGGTCGAAGGTCAGCGACAAGCTGGCCGTCATCGAGGCCATGCTGCCCAAGGTCGACAAGCTGCTCGTCGGCGGCGGCATGTGCTTCACCTTCCTGGCTGCCCAGGGCCACGGGGTGGGTGACTCGCTGCTCGAGTCCGACCAGGTCGAGACGTGCCGGCGGCTGCTGGCCGAGGCCGGGGACAAGATCGTGCTGCCGGTCGACGTCGTCTGCGCCGAGGCCCTGGTGGCCGACGCCCAGGTCAAGGTCACCCCGGTCGACGCGATCCCCGACGGGCTCAAGGGGCTCGACGTGGGCCCGAGCACGGTCGAGCTGTTCGCCGGCCACCTGGCCGACGCGCACACCGTGTTCTGGAACGGCCCCATGGGCGTCTTCGAGCTGGCGCCGTTCACCCACGGCACCCGGGGTGTGGCCACGGCCGTGGCCGCCGTCGACGGGCTGTCCGTCGTCGGCGGTGGCGACTCGGCCGCCGCCGTCCGCCAGCTGGGGCTCGACGAGGACGGCTACGGCCACATCTCCACCGGGGGCGGTGCGTCCCTGGAGTTCCTCGAGGGCCGCGAGCTGCCCGGCCTGGCCGTGCTGTCGGGCGGGGCCTCCTGATGGCCCGCACGAAGTCCGGGAAGGTCTACGAGGGCCGGCGTCCGCTCATCGCGGGCAACTGGAAGATGAACCTCACCCACCTCGAGGCCATCGGCCTGGTGCAGAAGGTCGCCTTCGGTCTGAAGGAGCCCGAGCTCGAGGCGGCCGAGGTCGTCGTCGTCCCCCCGTTCACCGCGATCCGCAGCGTGCAGACGCTGGTGCAGGGCGACAAGATCGAGATCGGCTTCGGCGGTCAGGACCTCTCGACCGCCGACTCCGGTGCCTACACCGGTGAGGTCAGCGGTGCGCAGCTCAAGGCGCTGGCCTGCACCTACGTCGTGGTCGGGCACAGCGAGCGGCGGGCCCTGCACGCCGAGACCGACGAGGTCGTCGCCACCAAGGTCCGCAAGGCCCTGGAGCACGACCTCGTCCCGATCCTGTGCGTGGGGGAGGGGCTCGACGTCCGCAAGGCCGGCGAGCACGTGCCCCACACCACCGCGCAGGTCGACGCCGCCCTCGACGGTCTCGACGCGGCGACGGTGGCGGGCATCGTCATCGCCTACGAGCCGGTGTGGGCCATCGGCACCGGCGAGGTGGCCACTCCCGACGACGCGCAGGAGGTCTGCGGGGCGATCCGTGCCCGGCTCGCCGAGCGTTTCGGCCCGGAGACCGCCGACGTCGTCCGTATCCTCTACGGGGGTTCGGTGAAGGCCGGCAACACCGCAGGCATCCTCGCCGGACCCGACGTGGACGGGGCACTGGTGGGCGGCGCGAGCCTCGACGCCGACGAGTTCGTCTCCATCTGCCGCGCCGCAGCCGAGAGCCGCTGACCCGCAGGGGCGGCGGCCCACCCACCGGAGGACCGCCGCCCCCGTGAGGCCCCACCCGCACCGGTTGCGTGCCGCCCTCGCCCTGCTCCTGCTGGTCGCCCTGCTGGCCGGCTGCAGCGGGGGCGACCCGGCCGACACCGCCGTCCCCACCCAGTCCGGTGCACGCGACGGCGGACTGGACGGCGTCCGCGCACCGTCGGACGCCGCCGGCGGCACGCTGCGGCTGGTCACCTCCCAGGTCGACAGCCTGGACCCGCAGCGCTCGTACGTGCCGGCGGTGTGGAACCTCATGCGGCTCTACACCCGCACCCTGGTCACCTACTCCAGCGAGCCGGGCAGCACCGACCAGCTCGTCCCCGACCTCGCCACCGACCTCGGGACGACGCCCGACGGCGGGCGCACGTGGACGTTCACCCTGCGCCCCGGCGGCACCTTCGAGACCGGCCGCGCCATCACCAGCCGCGACCTCAAGTACGGCATCGAGCGGTCGTTCGCCGTCGACGTCGTCAGCGGCGGGCCCAACTTCGTGCTGGACCTGCTCGACCCCGACAGCCTCTACGCCGGCCCCTACCAGGACGAGTCGCCGGACAAGCTCGGGTTGACCACGATCTCCACGCCGGACGACGCGACCATCACCTTCACGCTGTCCCGGGCCGACCCGGACTTCCCGTACGTGCTGGCGCTGCCGTCGTCGAGCCCGGTGCCGGTCGAGAACGACACCGGTGCGGCCTACGGCGCCGACCCGGTCTCGTCGGGGCCGTACGCGATCACCTCGGTCGACGCGCTCACCGGCATCGTGCTCGACCGCAACACCGCCTGGAGCCCCGACAGCGACCCGGTGCGCACGGCGCTGCCCGACCAGGTGGTGGTGCGCACCGGGCTGACCGGGCTGGACCGCGACCAGGCCCTGCTGGCCGGCTCGGCCGACGCCGACCTGACCGGCAACGGGGTGCAGGAGGCGACGCTGAACCGCTTCGCCGACGACCCGGGCCTGACCGACCGGGTCGACGACCTGGCCACCGGGTCGCTGCGCATGCTGGCCCTGCCCACGACGGTGGGCCCGATGGCCAACCCGGACTGCCGCGCCGCGGTGGCCGCGGTGGTCGACCGCGCAGCCGTGCAGGAGGAGCTGGGGGGCCCCGACGACGCGCTGCGCCGCTCGGTGCTCTGGCCCAGTGCGCTGCCCGGTGGACCGGAGGACACCGACGCGGCGGCCGACCTCGACGCCGCCCGTGCCTCCTTGACCTCGTGCGGCACCCCGGAGGGCTTCGCGGTGACCATGGCGGTGCCCGACGTCGTGGGCACCCGGAAGGTCGCCGACGCCCTGGTCGGGCAGCTGGCCCAGGTGGGCATCGTGGTCACCGTGCAGGCCCTGGACCCGGCGACGTTCTACACCGCCGGGGTGGGGTCGCCGGCTGCCATCGCGGCCGGTCCGTACGCCATGGTGCTGGCCACCTACGCCGCCGTGCTGCCCACCCCCGCGTCGTTCCTGGTGCCGCTGGTCGACGGGCGGTCGATCTCGCCCGAGGCGGGCAACGCCAACTACGCGCTGCTCGACGACCCCGCGGTGAACGCGGCGGTGGACACCGCGACGGCCGGCGGCGACCCGGCCGCCTGGGCCGCGGTGTCCACGGCCGCCCTGGCCACCCACGCCTTCGTGCCGCTGGTGGAGAACCGGGCCCAGCTGCTGGCCGGGCAACGCCTGCGCAACGGCGTGGTCATGCTGCCCTACAACGGCTACGACGTGGCCACGGCCGGTGTCGGCGGCGGCTGAGCGCCGTCGGCGTAGGCTGATCCGTCGCTGCCCGCTCGGAGTGGAGAACCTGTGATCGAGATCGTCCTGAACGTGCTGCTGGTGCTGACGAGCCTGCTGCTCATCGTGCTGATCCTGCTGCACCGCGGCAAGGGCGGTGGGCTCTCGTCGATGTTCGGCGGCGCCGCGTCGTCGTCGCTGTCCGGGTCCTCCGTGGTGGAGAAGAACCTGAACCGGCTCACCGTGTTCACCGCGGCCATCTGGACCGTCTGCATCATCGCCCTGGGCATCCTCCTCAAGGTCTGACGGCCACCACCGAGTGGCGCACCACGGGTCTGACCTGCGGTTTCGACGCACGGTCGTGACGTGGTCGTCACCTGCGTCGGCCTAGACTCACCCTGCTGGTTCGTCGACACCGAGGGTGGGAGCGCACGTGGCAGGTGGCAGCGCGATCCGGGGCAGCCGGGTCGGGGCAGGTCCGATGGGTGAGTCCGAGCGCGGGGAGGCCGCCCCCCGGGTGCGCGTGGCCTACTGGTGCGCCAACCGGCACGACACGTGCATCGCCTTCGCGCAGGGCATCGAGGTCCCCGAGACCTGGGACTGCCCGCGCTGCGGCCTCCCGGCCGGGCAGGACGAGCAGAACCCACCGCCGCCCCCGCGCAACGAGCCGTACAAGACCCACCTCGCCTACGTGCGCGAACGGCGGTCGGACGCCGACGGCGACGCCCTCCTCGAGGAGGCCCTGAGCAAGCTGCGCGCCCGGCGCGGGTAGGACCCCGTCGCCCCCCGGCCCACGCTCCGCGCCGGCCAGGACCCCGCGACGGGGCCGTCCCGGCGGGTCAGGGCAGCCGGGAGGCTGCCTCGGCGTCGAGCAGCCAGCGGGTGGCTCGGCGCCCGACCGCGCCGGCCGCGGGCAGCGACGCCGGGGTCTCCTCACCGGAGAGCCCCCGGGCCACTGCCTCGGCCTTGCCCTCGCCCGAGACGAGCAGCCAGACCTCCTCGGCGGCGGTGATGGCGCCGAAGCCCAGGCTGACCCGGGTCGGGGGCGGCTTGGGGCAGTCGCGCACCGCCAGGGCCGGCCGGTCGTCGGTGACCGCGGGGGAGTCCGGGAAGATCGACGCCACGTGGCCCTCGGGGCCCACCCCCAGCATGAGGACGTCGATGCGGGGCACCGTGCCGCCCCCGGCCGCCAGCAGCTGCGCGGTGTAGGCGGCCGCGGCGTCCTCGGGCTCGGCGTACCCGGCGTCCGAGGCCGGGATCGGGTGCACGCGGTCGGCGGGCACGCCCACGACGTCGAGCAGGGCCTCGCGGGCGCCCTTCTCGTTGCGGTCGCCGTCCGACGCGGGCACCCAGCGCTCGTCGCCCCACCAGACGTCGACCCGGCCCCAGTCGACGTCACCGCCCGCGGCGGCGGTCGCCCGCAGGACGGCCGTGCCGATGCCGCCGCCGGTCAGCACCACGGAGGCGCTGCCGTGCCGGGCCTGCGCCGCGGCCAGTCGGGCCACGAGCTGTTCGGCGACGGTGGTGGCGAGGGCGTCGGCGTCGGGCTGGACGACCACCTCCGGGGCGCTCATGACGCGTCCGCGGGCTGGTCGTCCCCGCCGTCGTCGTCCCCGCCGTCGGCAGCGCTGCTACCACCGGTCCCGCTCTCGGTGGTCCCGGTGCTGGCCACCTCGTCGTCGTCCACGGAGTCCGCCGGGACGACGGGGGCCGTGGGCGTCGGCCGCATCGGGTCGAACCACACGTGCTCGCGCACCGGGGCACGGTCGGCCAGGCCGGTGGTGCCGGTGGCCGCCTCGAGCGCCTCGCGGTAGGGCTCGTCGCTGTCCAGGCGCTTCATCTCCTCGCCGATGAGCTCGCCCAGCGACCGCTTCGGCAGCGCGACGGTGGCATCGGGTCGGTAGGGCTGGCTGATGACGGCGCCGCCCTTGCGGTCGTCGGTCAGCCGGACCTCCTCGTCCTGGTCGAGGGTCAGCACGATCGTGTCGATGCCCTTGGACCCGGTGCTGCGCTGACCGGCCTCGACGGTGATCGAGCACCCGCAGCGGGCGCTGAGCCAGCCGGCGACCAGCTGCGCGGTCGGGTTCTCGGGGTCGCCGACCACCTGTCCGCCGAGCACCTGCACCGGGCCGCCCCGGCGGCCGACGACGGCGTCGAGGGTGGAGGCGAGGGTGGAGCGCCACGGGGTGCTCCGGGTCCAGGCCAGGTCGGTGTCGCCGGGGGCGAAGTCCTCGGCGCGGCGGTGCAGGGCGGCGACGCCGTCGTCGGCCATGAGGCTGTCGGTGATCCGCCGGTTGGCGATGACGCCGAGGGCGTCGGTCTCGATGCGCTCGGGCGGGGCGGAGAACCACCACGTGACGACGGGTGCGTCGGCGGCCAGCAGCGGCAGCACGACGGACTCGGCGTGCAGGCCGAGCCGGCCGTACATGCGCATGACCACGGCCTCGCCGGGGCCCAGCCGCCCGCCGATGAGCACCTCGGCGTCCAGCCGCGGCGCGGGCGCCTCGACCTGGCGCCGGACGACGATCAGCAGTCGGCAGGGGTGCACCTCGGCCGCTGCGGCGGCGGCCGCCTCGGCCTCCAGGACGCGGTCCTCGTCGGCGACGACCACGAGGGTCAGCGCGACACCGCTCATGACGGCGCCGCCGGTGCGCCGCTGGGCGGCGAGCTCCTTGACGATCGCCGACCCGTTGGTGTCCCAGAGCGTGCTCATCGGGCGGTCTCCTCGGTCGTCGCGGGGCGGGTCGGGATCACGGTCGGCGCCATGCCCGCCCCTCGGAGGCCAGCATCTCGTCGGCCGCGCGGGGACCCCACTCACCGGCCCGGTACGAGAACGGCGTGGTGGAGGCCCAGTACTCCTCGAGGGGGTCGATGACCGCCCACGAGGCCTCGACCTCGGCGTTGCGGGGGAAGAGGGTCGCGTCGCCCAGCAGGACGTCGAGCAGCAGGCGCTCGTAGGCCTCGGGGGAGGACTCGGTGAACTGCTCGCCGTACAGGAAGTCCATCGACACGTCGCGGACCTCCATGACGCTGCCGGGGACCTTCGACCCGAACTTGAGGGTCACGCCCTCGTCGGGCTGCACGCGGACGACGAGCTGGTTGTGCCCCAGCTCCTCGGTGTCGGTGGGCGCGAAGGGCAGGTGCGGGGCCTTGCGGAACGACAGGGCGATCTCGGTGACCCGGCGGGGCAGCCGCTTGCCTGTGCGCAGGTAGAACGGGACGCCGGCCCAGCGCCGCGTCTCGACCCCCAGCCGGACGGCGGCGTAGGTCTCGGTGCGGGAATCGGCGCTGACGCCGTCCTCCTGCCGGTAGCCCTTGGCCCGCTGCCCGGCCAGCCAGCCCTGCTCGTACTGCCCGCGGACGGCGAAGCGCTCCATGTCCTTGGGCACGGAGACGGCCCGCAGCACCTTGAGCTTCTCGGTGCGGATCTCCTCCGCGGAGAACTCGACCGGCTCCTCCATGGCCGTGAGGGCCAGCAGCTGGAGCAGGTGGTTCTGCAGGACGTCGCGGGCGGCGCCGGTGCGGTCGTAGAACTCGGCGCGGCCACCGATGCCGACGTCCTCGGCCATGGTGATCTGCACGGAGTCGACGTGCGCGCCGTTCCAGACCGGCTCGAAGAGGGTGTTGGCGAACCGCAGCGCGAGCAGGTTCTGCACCGTCTCCTTGCCGAGGTAGTGGTCGATGCGGAAGACGTCGTCGGCGCTGAACACCGAGTCGACCAGGCCGTTGAGCTCGCGGCTGGAGGGCAGGTCGGTGCCGAACGGCTTCTCGACCACGACGCGGCGCCAGCGGTCGGACGTGCTCTCGGCCATGCCGGTGCGCTGCATCTGCTTGAGCACCACGGAGAACATGCTCGGCGGGATCGAGAGGTAGAACGCGGCGTTGCCGCCGATGCCGTGGCTGCCCTCGAGCTCGCCGAGGGTGTGGGCGAGCTCGTCGAAGGCGGCGTCGTCGTCGAAGGAGCCCTGGATGAAGCGGACGGAGTTCGACAGCCGCTCCCAGACCTCCTCGCGCCACGGGGTGCGGGCGTGCTCCCGGGCGGCGCTGCGGGACAGCTCCGCGAAGTCGATGTCGTCCCAGTCGCGGCGGGCGAAGCCCAGCAGCGCGAAGTTGGTGGGGAGCAGGCCGCGGTTGGCGAGGTCGTAGACCGCGGGCAGGAGCTTCTTGCGGGCCAGGTCGCCGGTGATGCCGAAGACGACGAGGGCACAGGGTTCGGGGACCCGGGGCAACCGCCGGTCCCTCGGGTCACGCAACGGGTTGGTGCTCATGGGCCCTTCCAGAGGATGGATGGAGCACCCGGGACCGACGCGGCGGTGCGCCGGTCCCGGGGTCGGCCTCCCTGCAGGGTCCCCGCCGCGAGCGTGCTCGTGGTGGGGGGCAGGGAGGTCCTCTACTTCTTGTCCTGGAGCTGTTCGGCCACCGAGGTGGAGAGTTCATCCCAGGCGTCGTTGAACTTCTGCACGCCCTCGCTCTCGAGCACGGCGAACACGTCGTCGAGGTCGACGCCGGCGTCGCGCACCGACTGCAGCACCTTCTCGGCGTCCGCGTAGGTCTCCGTGACCGGGCGGCCGACCTGGCCGTGGTCGGCGAAGGCGTCCATGGTCTTGCCCGGCATCGTGTTCACGGTGTCGGGCGCGGCCAGCTCGGACAGGTACATCGTGTCGCTGTACTCGGGGTTCTTGACCCCGGTGGAGGCCCACAGCGCGCGCTGCTTGCTGGCCCCGCGGGCCTCGAGGGCCGCCCAGCGGTCGGAGGAGAAGACCTCCTCGTAGGCCTGGTAGGCCAGCTGGGCGTTGGCGATGCCGGCCTTGCCCTTGAGCGAGGCGTCGGCGCCGGCGGCGTCCAGGCGCTTGTCGATCTCGGTGTCCACGCGGGACACGAAGAACGACGCGACGCTCTCGATGCCCTCGAAGCTCGCCTCGGGGTCCTCGGCACGCTTCTCGAGCCCGGCGACGTAGGCCTCCATCACGGCCTTGTACCGCTCGAGGCTGAAGATGAGGGTGACGTTGACGCTGATGCCGTTGGCGATGGTCTCGGTGATGGCCGGCAGGCCCTCGACCGTCGCGGGGATCTTGATGTAGAGGTTCGGCCGGTCGACCAGCCACCACAGGTGGGCGGCCTCGGCGGCGGTGGCGTCGGTGTGGTGGGCCAGCCCGGGGGCGACCTCCAGGGAGACGCGCCCGTCGCGGCCGGTGCGCTCGAACACCGGGGTGAGCAGGTCGCAGGCGTCGCGGACGTCGGCGGCGGTGATGGTGCGCAGCGCCTCCTCGACGGTGACCCCGCGGACGGCCATGGCGTGCAGCTGGTCGTCGTAGGAGTCCGAACCGCTGATGGCCGCGGCGAAGATCGAGGGGTTGGTGGTCACGCCGACGACGGACTTCTCGTCGACGAGGCGCTGCAGCTCGCCGCCGTGGATCAGGTCGCGCGAGAGGTCGTCGAGCCAGACGCTGACGCCGGCCTCCGACAGTGCCTTCAGGTTCTCGTTCTGGGTCATGGTGTCCCTCTCGCTCACTGGTCGGCGGTGCGGCTGGTCTGCAGGCCACCGACGACGTCGGCGCCGGTGTCGAGGCGGGGAGCCCCGGACGCGGCCTGGATGCTGTCGCGCGCGGCGGCGACCACGGCCTCGGCGGTCAGGCCGAACTCGTCGTACAGCTTCTGGAACGAGGCGCTGGCGCCGTAGTGGTCCAGCGCGACGATGCGGCCGGCGTCGCCGACGAAGTCCCGCCAGCCCATGGCGATCGCGGCCTCGATGCTGACCCGGGCCCGGACCGACGGGGGGAAGACCTCGTCGCGGTAGGCCTGGTCCTGCTCGGCGAACCACTCCTGGCACGGGATGGACACGACCCGGGTGGGCGTGCCGGCGGCCTCGAGCTGCTCGCGGGCGGCGACGGCGATCTGCACCTCGGACCCGGTGCTCATCAGGATCACCTCGGGGGTGCCGGTGCTGGCCTCGGCCAGGACGTAGGCGCCCTTCGCGGTGCCCTCGGCCGAGCCGAACACGCTGCGGTCGACGACCGGCAGGTTCTGCCGGGACAGGATGATGCCGGCCGGGCGGTCGTTGTTCTGCAGGATCGTGCGCCAGGCGACCGCGGTCTCGTTGGCGTCGGCCGGGCGGACGACGTCCAGGCCGATGATGGCGCGCAGCGCGGCCAGGTGCTCGATCGGCTGGTGGGTCGGGCCGTCCTCGCCCAGGCCGATGGAGTCGTGGGTCCACACGTAGGTGACCGGCAGCTGCATGAGCGCGGCCAGCCGGACGGCGGGGCGCATGTAGTCCGAGAACGTCAGGAACGTGCCGCCGTACACGCGGGTGCCCCCGTGCAGCGCGATGCCGTTCATGATCGAGCCCATGGCGTGCTCGCGGATGCCGAAGTGCAGCGTGCGGCCGAAGGGGCCACCGCTCCAGGTCTTGGTCTGCCGGCTCGGCGGCAGGAACGACGGCTCGCCCTCGACGGCGGTGTTGTTGGACTCGGCCAGGTCGGCGGAGCCGCCCCAGAGCTCGGGGAGCTCGGGGTAGATGGCGGCCAGCACGGCGCCGGAGGCCTTGCGGGTGGCCATGCCCTTGGGGTCGGCGTCGAAGGTCGGCAGCGCCTGCGCCCAGCCCTCGGGCAGGGTGCGGGTGCGCATGCGGTCGAACAGCGCGGCCTGGTCGGGGTTGGCGGACTGCCACGCGTCGAAGCCGGGCTGCCACTCGGCGCGCGCGGCCTGCCCGCGCTCGATCACCTTCCGGGTGTGCGCGATGACCTCGTCGGCGACGTCGAAGGTCTTCTCGGGGTCGAAGCCGAGGACCTCCTTGGTGGCCGCGACCTCGTCGTCGCCGAGCGCGGAGCCGTGGATGCCGCCGGTGTTCTGCTTGTTCGGCGACGGCCAGCCGATGATCGACCGGCTCACGATCAGCGACGGGCGCGAGGTCTCGGCCTTGGCGGCGGCCAGCGCGGCGTCGAGGGAGGCGAGGTCCTCGCTGTCGGCCACGTGCTGCACGTGCCAGCCGTAGGCCTCGTACCGCGCGGCGACGTCCTCGGTGAAGGCGATCGTCGTGTCGTCCTCGATGGAGATCTTGTTGTCGTCGTAGACGACGACGAGGTTGCCCAGCTGCTGCGTGCCGGCCAGCGACGACGCCTCGCCGGAGATGCCCTCCTGGAGGTCGCCGTCGGAGGCGATCGCCCAGATGGTGTGGTCGAAGACGCTGTCCTCACCGGGGGCCGAGCTCGGGTCCCAGATGCCGCGCTCGCGGCGGGCGGCCATGGCCATGCCGACCGCGTTGCCCACGCCCTGGCCCAGCGGCCCGGTGGTGGTCTCGACACCGGTGGTGTGGCCGACCTCGGGGTGCCCCGGGGTCTTCGAGCCCCAGGTGCGCAGGGCCTTGAGGTCGTCGAGCTCGAGCCCGTAGCCGGAGAAGTAGAGCTGGGTGTACAGCGTCAGTGCCGTGTGCCCGGGGGACAGGACGAAGCGGTCGCGGGCGACCCAGTCCGGGTCGGACGGGTCGTGCTTGATCCACTTCTGGAACAGCAGGTAGGCGATCGGCGCGAGGCTCATCGCGGTGCCCGGGTGGCCGTTGCCGACCTTCTGGACGGCGTCCATCGCCAGCACGCGGGCGGTGTCGATGGCCCGGCGGTCGAGCTCGGTGAAGCCCTCGGGGAGCGTGGGGTTCGGCTGGGCCGGCGAGCCGGTGGGGCTGTCCGTGGCGGCCTCGGCCGGCGCTTCGGACGGAGTGCTCTTGTCTGCCATCAGGCGGGTGCTCCCTTGCGGATGTGTCTACGGGGTCGGGGCGATGCCGGGGTTGCAGCCGGTCGTCGTCGTTGCCGACCTGGGCCCTACCCGCCGGGTGCGCACCATCAACGTGGTCGAACCCTAGTGGTACAGGGCGTTCGTCACGGCCGCGCGGGTCTACAGTGGTCAGGACCCGTGCCCGCCCCGGTCTGAATGGTGTGGATCGACTCGTGACCGCGATCGCCGAACGGCCTGCCGTCGGCCACCGCACCCGGCCGTTGGCCCTGGTCGGCGCCTACGTCTCGCTGACCAAGCCCAAGCTGGTCGAGCTGCTGCTGGTGACCACCCTCCCGGCGATGATGCTGGCCGCGGGCGGCTGGCCCGGCACCGGACTCGTCGTCGCCACGATGGTCGGCGGCATGCTCGCCGCGGGCGCCGCCAACACCATCAACTGCTGGTACGACCGCGACATCGACCGCATCATGTCGCGCACCCGCGACCGGCCGACCGTCACCGGCGTCGTCCCGCCCCGGGCCGCGCTCACGTTCGGCGTCATGCTCGCGTGGATCTCGCTGGTGGTGCTCGGCGTCTTCACCACGCCGCTGGCCACCATCCTGGCCGCGGTCGCCATGCTGGCCTACTCGGTCTTCTACACGATGGTGCTCAAGCGCCGCACCCACCACAACACCGTCTTCGGCGGCCTGCCCGGCGCCGCCCCGGTGCTCATCGGGTGGGCCGCGGTCACCGGTTCGCTGGCCTGGCCCGCCGTCGTGTTCTTCGGCATCGTCTTCTGCTGGCAGATGCCGCACTTCTGGGCACTGGCCAGCCGCTTCCGCTACGACTACTTCCGCGCCGGCGTCCCCATGCTGTCGGTCGTCGCCGGGCCGGTCAGCGTCGGCAAGCAGTCCGCCGCCTGGGCGTGGGGCACGCTCGCCGTCTCCGCCCTCATGGTCCCGGTCACCCCGCAGCTGGGCTGGATCGCCGGCGCCCCGATCGTGGCCCTCGGCATCTGGTACGTCGCCGAGTCCCACGCCTGGCTGCGGCGCATCCGCGGCGGCGGCGCCGACCGGCCCATGAAGCTCTTCTCGGTGTCGATCACCTACATGACCCTGCTGAGCATCGCGCTGGTCGTCGACGTCCTCGTCTGATGGCGATCCACCGGATCGCACCGCGGCCGACGGCCGTGCCCGACGTCCGCTGAGCCGTGCCCGGGTCGCCGCCGGTGACGTCACCGCCCACCCCTGCCGGTGGGGTGGCCGGACACCCCTGGCGGTGGCCGGTTGATGGTGGGTGCGCAGACCCTGGGGGAGGTCGGGCCACCTCGGCGCGGCGCCCCACCCGCCCATCGCGGCTCGAGCCCGCACGGGAGCGCGCCTGACCACACGGCGCCCTGCGGTGCGCCCTGCGGCGCGGGACGGGCCGTGCGGGAGCGCCCTCGGGCTCCGGGTGCGCCGGGGGACGGGTCGTCGGGGTGTCGGACCCCCGTGCCGGCGCGCCCGCGCCGCGGGTGCGCGGGCAGCCCTGGACAGGGCGGCCGGGAGGCCTAGCGGGTGGTGGCGAAGGCCTCGGCGGGGGGCTGGACCTCGACCTCGGTGCGCGGGCCACGGACCGACCAGGCCAGCCGGGCCGTGTAGGCGGTGATGAGCACGGCGCCGGCCATGTGCAGCAGCACCAGCACGATCGGCAGCCCGGTGAAGTACTGCACGTAGCCGATGACGCCCTGGGCGAGCTCGACCATCAGCAGGTCGCGGGCGGCACGGCGCACGCGACCGGGGGAGTCGGTGGCGTGGAGGGCCACCAGCAGCGCCACGGTCAGCCCGATGAGCAGGAAGACGACGTCGGCGTGCAGCTGGCTCACCAGCTCGGGGTCGAAGCCGGTGCGCCCGGCGCCGGGGTCGCCGCTGTGCGGGCCCGAGCCGGTCACGACGGTGCCGAACACCTGGACGGCGGCCACGGTGACCGCGATGCCGGTGACCAGGTGCGCGACGGGGCGGCGCACGAGCAGGCCACCCACCCCGGGTTCGCGCGAGCGCAGCCACAGCGTGGTCGCCACCGCGACCAGCACCATGGACACCAGGAAGTGGGCCGCGACGGTCCACGGGTTCAGACCGGTGAGCACGGTGACCCCGCCCAGCAGAGCCTGCGCGGGGATGCCCAGGAAGCTGCCGACCGCCCACTTCCGCAGCTCGCGGCGGGTCGACCGCCACACCACGACGACGGTGGCGATGGCGACGACGGCCAGCACGAATGTCAGCAGCCGGTTGCCGAACTCGATGAGCCCGTGACCGGCCAGTTCGGCGGTCGGGGTGATCGACCCGTCGGTGCACTCGGGCCAGGTCGGGCAGCCCAGCCCGCTGCCGGTCAACCGCACCGCACCGCCGGTGACGACGATGAGGCCGTTGGCGACGGCGTTGGCGAGGGCGACGCGGCGGACGACGACGGGGGAGACCGGCACGTACCCAGGGTAGGTGGCCGCCCGGTCCGACCGGGACGCCTCCCGGATCGGCGCCGCGTCGTTCGTCACACCGGCGCTGGGCTGGGCGTTCGGGTTAGGGCGGCCTTGCTTGCGACGTCGTCGAAATAGCGCACACTCGTGTTGTGGAATCCAGCGCGGCGCAGTCCGCCCGGCCGTCGGCCAGTGCCGACGACGGGCGCACGCGCGACCGCGTGACCGGCCTGCTGCTCGAGCACGGCGCGCAGACCGCCACCGAGCTGGCCGGCCGGCTGGGCGTCTCGCCGGCCGCCGTCCGCCGTCACCTGGACTCCCTCGTCGCCGAGGGGCGGGCGGCCGAGCGCGCCCTGCCCGGCTCCGTGCGCGGTCGCGGCCGCCCGGCCCGGCACTTCGTGCTGACCGACGCCGGCCGCGCCGGCTTCCCCCACGCCTACGACGACCTGGCGCTGACCGCGCTGCGGTTCGTCGCCGCCCACGGCGGTCCCGACGCCGTCCGCGACGTCGCCGAGCAGCAGCTGGCCGGTCTCGAGCAGCGGTGCTCCGACGCCGTCGAGCGGGCCGGCAGCACCGCCGGTGACCAGGCGGTCGACCGCGCCCAGGTGCTCGCCGAGGCGCTGACCGCCGAGGGCTACGCTGCCTCGGCCTCGGCGATCTCCAGCGGCGGGCAGCTGTGCCAGCACCACTGCCCGGTGGCGCACGTCGCGGCCGAGTTCCCGCAGCTGTGCGAGGCCGAGACCGCGGTCATCGGCCGGCTGGTCGGCACGCACGTGCAGCGGCTGGCCACCATCGCCCACGGCGACGGGATCTGCACCACCCACATCCCCGCGAGCCACGTCCCGGGGAACACCAGCCGGGTCCAGCGCCCTTCACCTACCGAGCGGGCGGCCCAGCGCCGCCCCGCACCGAGCCCCACCCCCCAGTCAGCCCGGGAGAGGACGCCCGCATGACCACCACCCAGCAGCCCAGCACGCCGTTGACGCAGGACGAGCAGATCGACCAGCTCGGCCGCTACAAGTACGGCTGGGCCGACGCCGACACCGCCGGCGCGTCCGCACGCCGCGGGATCAACGAGGACGTCGTCCGCGACATCTCCCGCCGCAAGAACGAGCCCGAGTGGATGCTCGAGCGCCGCCTCAAGGCCCTCAAGCTGTTCGGCAAGAAGCCCATGCCCGACTGGGGCTCCGACCTCTCCGGCATCGACTTCCAGAACATCAAGTACTTCGTGAAGTCGACCGAGAAGCAGGCGGCCACCTGGGACGACCTCCCGGCCGACATCAAGAGCACCTACGACAAGCTCGGCATCCCCGAGGCCGAGAAGCAGCGCCTGGTCTCCGGTGTCGCCGCGCAGTACGAGTCCGAGGTGGTCTACCACCAGATCCGCGAGGACCTGGAGGAGCAGGGCGTCCTGTTCCTGGACACCGACACCGCGCTGCGCGAGCACGAGGACCTCTTCCGCGAGTACTTCGGCTCGGTCATCCCGTCCGGTGACAACAAGTTCGCCGCGCTGAACACGGCGGTGTGGTCCGGTGGCTCGTTCATCTACGTGCCGCCGGGCGTCAACGTCGAGATCCCGCTGCAGGCCTACTTCCGGATCAACACCGAGAACATGGGCCAGTTCGAGCGCACCCTGATGATCATCGACGAGGGCGCCTACGTGCACTACGTCGAGGGCTGCACCGCCCCGATCTACAAGAGCGACTCGCTGCACTCCGCCGTCGTCGAGATCATCGTCAAGAAGAACGCCCGCTGCCGGTACACGACCATCCAGAACTGGTCGAACAACGTCTACAACCTGGTCACCAAGCGGGCCGTGGCCCACGAGGGCGCGACCATGGAGTGGGTCGACGGCAACATCGGCTCCAAGGTGACGATGAAGTACCCGGCCGTCTGGATGACCGGCGAGCACGCCAAGGGCGAGGTCATGAGCATCGCCTTCGCCGGCGAGGGCCAGCACCAGGACGCCGGCGCCAAGATGGTGCACGCCGCGCCGCACACCTCCTCCACCATCGTGAGCAAGTCCGTCGCCCGCGGCGGCGGACGCACCTCCTACCGCGGTCTCGTGCAGATCGACGAGGGTGCGCACGGCTCGCGGTCGACGGTGAAGTGCGACGCGTTGCTGGTCGACACCATCAGCCGCTCCGACACCTACCCCTACGTCGACGTCCGCGAGGACGACGTGTCCATGGGCCACGAGGCCACGGTCTCCCGGGTCAGCGAGGACCAGCTCTTCTACCTGATGAGCCGCGGTCTGTCCGAGGACGAGGCGATGGCGATGGTCGTGCGCGGCTTCGTCGAGCCGATCGCCCGCGAGCTGCCCATGGAGTACGCCCTCGAGCTGAACCGCCTGATCGAGCTGCAGATGGAAGGTGCCGTCGGCTGATGCCGGAGAACCAGACCCCCGACACCATCGCCGGGCCGGCCGAGTCCGCCGCCCTGGCCAGTGAGCTGTTCGCCGACGGCGTCGGCGCGCAGGCCGGGCCGCCGACCACGCCCGCCGAGGGCACCGGCGGCCCGGCCGGGGCGCACAGCCACGGCGGCCCCGCGCCCACCGGCTCGCCGGCCGAGCGCTTCACCTCCACCGACCCCGATGACTTCCCGGTCGTCACCGGTCGTGAGGAGGAGTGGCGCTTCACCCCGCTGAAGCGGGTCCGCACGCTGCTCGAGGGTGCGGCGAGCGGCGCCCGGCTCGAGGTCGAGACCGACCTGCCCGCGGGCGTCGAGCTCACCACCGTCGGCGCCGACGACCCGCTGCTCAAGGGTCTGCCCGAGCCGGTCGACCGCCTCGCGGCGCTCACCCGGGTCAACGCCGGCGGCGCCACCGTCGTCCGCATCCCGGCCGAGGCCCAGCTCGACCGCCCGGTCACCCTGTCGATGCGCGGCAGCGGTGCCGCGGACGTCGTCTGGGGCATGACCGTCATCGAGGTCGGCGCGTTCGCCGAGGCCACCGTCGTGCTCGACCACTCGGGCCGGGCGAACTACTCCGGCGGGGTCGCCGTGGTCGTCGGCGACGGCGCGCGGGTCGAGCTGGTCAGCGTGCAGGACTGGGCGCCGGGCGCCGTCCACGGCGGTCAGTACGACGCCGTCGTCGGCCGCGACGCCACCTACACGCAGGTCGTGGTGACCCTGGGCGGCGACCTCGTCCGCCTGGTCAGCAACGTCGACTACACCAGCACCGGCGGCACCGCTGACCTCTCCGGCGTGTACTTCGCCGACGAGACCCAGCACCAGGAGCACCGGCTCTGGGTCGACCACTCGACGCCCAACTGCACCAGCAACGTCGTCTACAAGGGCGCGCTGCAGGGCGAGCAGGCGCACACGGTGTGGGTCGGCGACGTCCGCATCCGGCCGGCCGCCACCGGCACCGAGACCTACGAGCTGAACCGGAACCTGGTACTCACCGACGGCGCGCGTGCCGACTCGGTCCCGAACCTCGAGATCGAGACCGGCGAGATCGTCAGCGCCGGGCACGCCAGCGCGACCGGCCGATTCGACGACGAGCAGCTGTTCTACCTCTGCTCGCGCGGCATCGACGCCGAGACCGCCCGCCGCCTCGTGGTGCGCGGCTTCTTCGCCGACGTGGTGCAGAAGATCGGCGTCCCGGCCCTGGCCGACCGGCTCATGGGCTCGATCGAGCAGCGCCTCGGCGCGCTGCCCGGTCTCGAGGAGCAGGAGCACCCCGAGGGCGAGCTGCAGCCGGCATGAGCTTCCAGCGGGCCTGTGCGCTCAGCGAGATCGGTGAGGGCGAAGCCGTCCCCGTCGTCGTCGGGGACGTCGAGCTCGTGCTCGCCCGGCACGACGGGCAGGTCTACGCCCTCACCGACCTCTGCTCGCACCAGGACTACCCGTTGAGCGACGGGGGCGAGGTCGAGATGGTCGACGGCGTCCCCACCATCGAGTGCACCTGGCACGGGTCGTGCTTCGACCTGCGCACCGGTGCGCCCACCAACCTGCCGGCGAACAAGCCGGTCACCACCCACCCGGTCCGCGTCGAGGGCGACGACGTCCTCGTCGACACCTCCGCGGCCGACACCGACTGAGAGGCACCACCAGATGACCGAGAGCACCGGCAGCGTGCTGGAGATCCGCGACCTGCACGTCACCGTGGGCGAGGGCGACGAGACCAAGGAGATCCTCCGCGGCGTCGACCTCACCATCCGCAGCGGCGAGACCCACGCGATCATGGGCCCCAACGGGTCGGGCAAGTCGACCCTGGCCTACTCGATCGCCGGCCACCCGAAGTACACGATCACCGGCGGCACGGTCACCCTCGACGGCGAGGACGTGCTCGAGATGACCGTCGACGAGCGCGCCCGCGCCGGCCTGTTCCTGGCCATGCAGTACCCCGTCGAGGTCCCCGGCGTCTCGGTGTCGAACTTCCTGCGCACCGCCAAGACCGCGGTCTCGGGCGAGGCGCCGAAGCTGCGCACCTGGGTCAAGGACGTCCGCACCGAGATGGAGGCCCTCGAGATGGACTCGGCCTTCGCCGAGCGCAACGTCAACGAGGGCTTCTCCGGCGGCGAGAAGAAGCGCCACGAGATCCTGCAGATGGGCCTGCTCAAGCCGAAGATCGCGATCCTCGACGAGACCGACTCGGGCCTGGACGTCGACGCCCTGCGCGTCGTCTCCGAGGGCGTCAACCGGGCGAAGGCGAACAGCGCGGTCGGCGTCCTGCTCATCACGCACTACACCCGCATCCTGCGCTACATCGAGCCCGACTTCGTCCACGTGTTCGTGGCCGGCCGGGTCGTCGAGGAGGGCGGCAAGGAGCTGGCCGACAAGCTCGAGGCCGAGGGCTACGCCTCCTACCTCAAGGCCGACGCCGAGGCCGCGGCGATCTCATGACCGTCACCGCCTCGCGCGCCACGGAGCGCGCACCGCTCCCGCTGGACGTCGAGGCGGTGCGCGCCGACTTCCCGATCCTCGGCCGCACGGTCCGGGACGGGAAGCGGCTGGTCTACCTGGACTCCGGGGCGACCTCGCAGAAGCCCCGCCAGGTGCTCGACGCCGAGCGCTGGTTCTACGAGAACGTGAACGCCGCTCCGCACCGGGGCGCGCACGCCCTGGCCGAGGAGGCCACGGAGGCCTACGAGGCGGCCCGGGCCACCATCGCGTCGTTCATCGGCGGGCAGCCCGACGAGGTGGTGTTCACCCGCAACACCACGGAGGCGATCAACCTGGTGGCCTACTCCTTCTCCAACGCGGCCACCGCCAAGGAGCCCGACTTCCGGCGGTACGCCGTCGGCCAGGGCGACGAGATCGTGGTCACCGAGATGGAGCACCACGCCAACCTGGTGCCCTGGCAGCAGCTGTGCGAGCGCACCGGCGCGACCCTGCGCTGGTTGGGGCTCACCGACGACGGCCGCCTGGACCTCTCCGACCTCGACACGGTCGTCAACGAGCGCACGAAGTTCGTCACGGTGACCCAGCAGTCCAACATCCTGGGCACGATGCCGCCGCTGGAGCCGATCATCGCCCGGGCCCACGAGGTCGGTGCGCTGGTCATGGTCGACGGGGCGCAGTCGGTGCCGCACCAGCCGGTCGACGTCGCCGCCCTGGACGCGGACTTCCTGGTGTTCTCCGGGCACAAGATGCTCGGGCCCACCGGCGTCGGCGTGCTGTGGGGGCGGTCGGAGGTGCTGGCGGCCATGCCGCCGTTCCTCACCGGCGGCTCGATGATCGAGGTCGTGCGGATGGAGGGCAGCACCTTCGCCCCGCCGCCGCAGCGCTTCGAGGCCGGCGTGCCGATGACCGCGCAGGTCATCGGGCTGGCCGCGGCCTGCGACTACCTCACCGGGTTGGGCATGCAGCACGTGCTGGCCCACGAGGAGGCGCTGACCGAGTACGCGCTGGCGCAGCTGCAGGCCATCCCCGGCGTCACGGTGATCGGCCCGGTCGACACCGTGGCCCGCGGGGGAGCCATCAGCTTCACCGTCGAGGGCATCCACCCGCACGACGTCGGCCAGGTGCTCGACGACCAGGGCATCGCCGTCCGGGTCGGCCACCACTGCGCCTGGCCGGTGGTGCGCCGCTACGGCGTGCCGGCCACCACCCGGGCCACGTTCTACGTGCACACCGGGTACGACGACGTCGACGCGCTGGTCGAGGGCGTGCGGCATGCCCAGCGCTTCTTCGGTGTTGACGCTCCTGAGGAGGCCTGATGAAGCTGCAGGACATGTACCAGGAGATCATCCTGGACCACTACCGCAACCCGCACGGCCGCGGTCTGCGCGAGCCGTTCGACGCCGAGGTGCACCACGTCAACCCCACGTGCGGTGACGAGGTGACGCTGCGCGTGAAGGTCGACGGCGACACGCTGACCGACGTCTCGTACGAGGGCATGGGCTGCTCGATCAGCCAGGCGTCGGTGTCGGCGATGTACGACCTCGTGGTCGGCAAGAGCGTGACCGACGCCCTGGCCACCGGTGACGACTTCATGAAGCTCATGCAGGCCAAGGGTGACCAGTCGGTCGCCGACGAGCTCGAGGACACCCTGGAGGACGCCGTCGCGTTCGCCGGTGTGTCGAAGTACCCCGCGCGCATCAAGTGCGCGCTGATGAGCTGGATGGCCCTCAAGGACGCCAGCGCCCGAGCCTGGGGAGGACCCGCAGCATGACCGAGAGCACCCCCACCACCGCCCCGGCGGCCCCGGTGATCAAGGCCGACCTCGAGGAGCTCGAGGAGGCCATGCGCGACGTCGTCGACCCCGAGCTCGGCGTCAACGTCGTCGACCTCGGCCTGGTCTACGGCATCGAGGTCGACGACTCCAACGTCGCCGTCATCGACATGACCCTGACCTCGGCGGCCTGCCCGCTGACCGACGTCATCGAGGACCAGGCCCGCCAGGCCCTCACCGGCGGCCCCGGCCCCGGTCTGGTCGAGGACATCCGGATCAACTGGGTCTGGATGCCGCCGTGGGGCCCGGACAAGATCACCGACGACGGCCGCGAGCAGCTGCGCGCCCTCGGCTTCCGGGTCTGAACGAGCTCCTCGACGCGCTGGCCGCAGGTCGTGATCCGGCAGCCGACGGCAGCGTGACCGTACGGCCCGCACCCCTCGGGGCGCGGGCCGTCGTCGTGGGCGGGACCGCGTGGGCGTGGGTGGCCGCCGACGTCGACCCCCGGTGGGTGCAGGGGTGGATCGCCGCCGCGCCCGACCCGATCGCGGCGCCGTTGTCGGCCCGGTTCCTGGCCGCTCTGGCCGACGAGACCGGCGTGGAGCCGGGCGTGGTGGACGCCGTGCTCGTCGCCCCGACGGCGCCGGTGGACCCGGTCATCCCGTTGCAGCCACTGCACCGACCCGACCACCCCCGAGTGCAGCGGGCGCACCGGCACCGCACCGACGTGCAGGTGCTGGGCACGCCGGACGGCGCTGCGGTGCTCGTGCTCGGCCGGGGCCTGGCCGGGCGGTGGGAGCAGAAGGACCCGACGTCCCCCCACGACGCGCTTCGCACGCCGCGGGCCCCTGACGTCGCGCCGATGGTCGACGGCGCGCTGTGGGCCCAGGTGGCCCCGGCCAACACCGCCTCGATGCGGAGCTTCCTCGCCGCCGGCTACCGCGTCGTCTGCGCCGAGAGCCTGTTCGGCACCTAGCGCAACGTGCGCACGAGCGCCGGTACGGGCTCGCCGCGGCGGCGCTGGCGTTCGCGCACGGCCCCGGCCCCGATGAGGGCCGCGCCGACGACGAGCAGGGCCACGACCCACGGGCTGGGGGCGTCGTCGAGCAGCCACCCCGCCGTCACCCCGAGCACCCCGACCAGGCCCAGCACGAACGGGGCGCGCACCGCCCACCCGAGACCGGCCAGCACCATCACCAGCGAGACGACCAGCACCGTCACCTGCCGGACCGGCGTCGGGTCGGCCACGGTCAGCAGCACCGACGGCAGCAGCGCGACGGCCAGTCCCGGCCCCCACGTGCGCGGCGACGGCCCGTGCGGCAGGGACCGCCACCGCCCGGCCAGGAGCACGACCCCGGCCGGCACGGTGACCGTCTCCCACGCCGTCCACCCCGCCAGCGCCGCACCAGTCGCGCATGCCGCGACGACGGCGAGGCCGCCGAGGGTGCGGGTACCGCGGCCGCGCACCTCGACCTCCTCCTCGGGGACGCCGGGCAGCCGCGTGCCGCGCAGGACGTCGCCGTGGCCCATGAGCGCCAGCCCCAGGACGGCGAGCAGCGCGGCCGTCGTCCCGTAGGAGCCGGACGACGCCGCCGTCGCGACCCCCAGCAGCCCGACCACCGTGCCGGTGCCGGCAGCCGAGGTGGCGGCCCGCTCGTCGGGGGACCCGGCCGGCGCGTCCAGCGGCTGCACCGAACCGTCGGCGGGGGGTGCCGCCGGTCGTCCGGTGTCGATCGACGCGAAGGCGTCCCGGACGTCGCGCACCGGATCGCGGGGCGGCACGGGTGCGGTGCGACCGGTGCGGGCCCGCACCCACGCGCGCACCCGCTGCCCGGCCCGCCGGGGCAGCACGACCGCGAGGACGACGGCCTCGGCCAGCGCGGTCACGGCCACTGCCACCAGCGCCGTGCCGACCCCGGCGCCGGTCAGCGGCCCGTCGTCGGTCAGCGTGACGACCGCGAGGGCCAACGCGCCGACCGCCACCGGCACGGTGGACGGGCGCGTGTCGCGGTCGCGGACCGACAGCAGGACCGCGGCCGCGGCCGTCGTGACCAGCAGGAGCCCGAGGTCGCTCCAGCGTCCGGCCCACCCGGTGCCGAGGGCGGCCAGCAGCGTGAGGGTGCCCGCGGCGGCGAGACCGGCGTCGCGGGGGACCCAGGCCGGGCCGCGGGAGGCGGCGACCGCGACCGCCGCGGCCAGCAGCAGGCCCAGGAACCCGGAGCCCAGCACCCAGTCCGGCCCGGCGGACGAGGCGGCGCCGGCCAGCACCGACCCCGCGGTGACGCCGGCGAGCACCGGGACGGCGGCGCCGGCCACCGGCAGCTCGGGCACGCGGCGGTGGGTGGTGACCAGCAGACCCAGGGCGGCGGCGACGCCCAGGCCGGCGGTGAGGGGTACGCCCTCCCCGGCCCAGGCCGCCCGCTCCACGACCCAGACGCCCACGGCCCACCACGGGACGCTGCCCAGCAGGCCGGCGCGGCTGAGCACCCCGTGCCGCGGCCCGTCGCCGAACCAGGCGATGGCCAGCCCCGCCAGGGCGGTGCCCAGCAGCGCACCGGCGGTCAGCACCACCGGCAGCGACGTGCTGACCAGCACCGCCACCACGGCGGCCTGGGCGGCCAGCCACGAGGCCACCGGCCAGGTGCGCAGCTGCGGTCCGACCAGGTGCAGCGCCGCGGTGGCCACGGCGACGAACCCGCTGAGCGTGCCGGCCGCCAGTGCCGGGTCCGGCGCGGTGAGTGCCCCGACCGCCACCAGCGTGCCGGCGGCGGCGACCGCGCCCAGTGCGAGACCCTCGCCCGCCGTCGGGCCCCCGGCGTGCCCGGCCAGCACCGCCAGGGCCGCGGCGACGACCAGCAGGACGCTGACGGCGACCACCCCGGCCGGGGTGCCGACGGCGAAGGTGGACAGGGTCGCGCCGAGGACGGCGACCACACCCGCGCCCACCAGCAGCTGCTGCGGGGTGACCCGGTCGGGGAGCGGGGCGGGGCGCACGGGTGGCGGGTACGCGCCGAGCGGCGGGGGGTAGGCCTCGGCGTCGCTCGACCGCGGGCGCCCCTGCATCCCGCCACGGTAGGGGCTCGGGAGCCCCTCAGCTCATCTGCCCGACCCAGGCGACCGCCTCGCGGGCCTGCTGACGACGCCGCTCGTAGGTGGCGCCGACGACCAGCAGCAGCAGCCCGGCGGCACCCAGCGGCACCCAGCTGTCCAGTCGGGAGACGACGGGGGCGAGCTCGACGGTGCCCAGGACGGCGAGGGCCCCGGCGCCGACCAGGAACGGTGCCTGCCGGTGGGTCAGCGCCCCGGCCACCACGGTGGTGACACCGGCGGTCAGCACCAGCACGACCCGCAGCAGGCCGTCGTCGGCCACGGCGGCGAGCACCGAGGGGGCGAAGCCGACCAGCAGTCCCGGGCCCCAGCCGGCCCACGAGGGCCCCCGGAGCAACCGCGGGCCGGCAGCGGCGAGCAGTGCGAGGGCCAGGGGCAGGCTGTAGGCCTCCGGCGTCGTGACGGCCGCGCCGGCCAGCGCGATCCACCCGGCCAGCACGAGGTCGCCCAACGACGCCCAGCGGACGGCGGTGCGCCCGGCGGCCAGGCCGTAGGCCAGCCCGGCCGCGCCGACCAGGCCCAGCTGCACGCCCACCTGGCCCCACGCCCCGATCGAGACCCCGGTGCCGGCGGCGGCCAGCGCGAGCACCGGCGCGGTCAGGGCCGCGGCCCACTCCTCGGGGTGCCCGGTGCGCAGCGTCGCGACCCCCAGTGCGAGGGCGGAGAGGCACGCGAGCAGCAGGCCGGTCGCGGGGGCCGGCAGCACGTCGCCGGCCCGCGCCGCCAGGGCGGCCAACCCGGGCAGCGCGAGCGCCGCCGACGTCGCCGCGGGCCGCGCAGCGGGCACGAGGACGGCGGCCAGCGCGGCAGGGCCGGTGCCGGCCAGCACCACCAGGGCCAGGGCCGCCGGTCGGTCGGTCACCACCAGCTCGCCGAGCCCGACGAGCAGCAGCACCGCACCGGACCCCCCGGCCAGCTCCCGCCGCAACGGGTCGCGGCGGACCAGCACCAGTGCGGTCACCAGGACGACGCCGGCCAGGCCCAGCGCCGGTCCGCCGACCGGGCCGCTGCGCAGCACCAGCCCGGCCACCGCGAGGGACGGCGCGGCTGCCAGCACCCCGGCGACGAACGGGAACGGCACCCCGAGGCCGCGTCCGGCCCGCCACGCCACCACGACGACGGCGCCTGCGGCCGCCCCGACGAGCAGCGCGGCGGCGGCGACGCCGTCGGGCAGGTCGCCCGACCAGGCGAGCTCGGTGCCCCGCAGGACGGCCAGGGCGGCGGTGGTGCCGGCGAGCACGCGGGCCACCTCGGCGGTCCAGCGGGGGAGTCGTCCGGCGACCGCGAGGTCCGCGGCACCCAGGGCCAGCAGCGCTGCCACGGTCAGCGCGCCGCCGCCCGAGTACCCGGCCAGCAGGGGCAGCACGGGCTGCGCGGCGAACAGGGCAGCGGCCGGCCAGACGAGGGTGGTGCGCGTGGTGCGGGCCAGCCCCGCGGTGAGGACGGCGACCAGGGCCGTGGCGAGCGCGCCGTGGAGCAGGCCGTCGACGGCGTCGAGGCCCAGCAGACCCAGCGCACGGGCTGCGGTGACGTCGATGACCAGCAGCGCCGTGGCGGTGACGGCCAGGCCCTCCTCGGTGGCACGCAGGCCCCGGCGGGCCGTCCAGCCGGACCCGGCTGCGGCCGCGGCGGTGGCGGTGCCCATCACGGCGGCCTGGAAGCCGAGGCCGAACCGGGTCCAGGCGACCGCGACGAGGGCCAGCGCTGCAGCCACCACGAGCAACGAGCCCAGGCCGACGAGCACCTCCTGCGGGCTGATCCGCCGACGCGGCGACCGCGGGTCCTGGACCGGGCCCTGCGTCGGGGGGCCTTGCACCGGGGGGCCTTGCACCGGGGGGCCTTGCACCGGGGGGCCTTGCACCGGGGGGCCTTGCACCGGGGGGCCCTGGACGGGCGGGCCCGGCACGGGCGGGACGGGGGCCTGCGGGGCGGGTCCAGGCGACCGCGACGAGGGCCAGCGCTGCAGCCACCACGAGCAACGAGCCCAGGCCGACGAGCACCTCCTGCGGGCTGATCCGCCGACG
>NZ_FMUH01000007.1 GCF_900101025.1 Klenkia marina
AAGCTGATAGGCCGCGGGCCCATCCCCAGCCGAAAAACTTTCCACACAACCCCATGCGAGGAAGCGTGAATATCCGGTATTAGCACCAATTTCTTGGAGTTATCCCAGAGCCGGGGGCAGGTTGCCCACGTGTTACTCACCCGTTCGCCACTAATCCACCAGCAAGCTGGCTTCATCGTTCGACTTGCATGTGTTAAGCACGCCGCCAGCGTTCGTCCTGAGCCAGGATCAAACTCTCCGTAGATGAATTTCGATCCAAGGCCGAGAACCAAGAGTTGGCACTCTCGATATCAATCAACCCAACACCCACCCCCCAAAAGGAGGCGGGGATCAAACATATGGCACTGACTTTCGGCACGCTGTTGAGTTCTCAAAGAGCGGACGCGCAGAACCTCCGGCCGTTTCCGGCCTTCGCTTTCTGGCGGCTACTACACGTTACTCCACGATCCGAGTTCGTCAACCCCGGGGGGTTTCGCTCGCGGTGTCGGCCTCGCGGCCTTGCCGGTGTTTCGCGGTGCAGGGAGAACCATACACGGCTCTCAGAGAGTCGTGCAGGGGGGTCCCCGCAGGGGGGTCCAGCTCCCCTGCGTCGAGCCCCGCACAGGCCGTCGAGCAGGCCGTACGCAACCGTCAGGCCACGCCGCGGGGTCGGAACTGCACGCTCACCCGCGGCCCGACGGGCTTGGCCGTCTTCGGGACGCAGTGCTCCCACGTGCGCTGACAACTGCCGCCCATCACGACCAGATCGCCGTGCCCCAGCGAGAACCGCACCGACGCACCGCCGCCGACCGGCCGAAGCATCAAGGCTCGGGGCGAGCCGAAGGAGACGATCGCGACCAAGGTGTCCTGGCTGCGCCCCCGGCCGACGCGGTCGCCGTGCCAGGCGACGGAGTCGCGCCCGTCGCGGTACAGGCACATGCCCGCCGAGACGAACGGCTCGCCCAGCTCGGGCAGGTAGTGGGCGTCGAGCGCCCGCCTGGCCTGGATCAGTGCGGGGTGCGGCAATGCTTCGCCGGCACCGAACCACCGGAGCAGGCGGGGCACGGCGACCTCGCGGTCGTACATCTGGCGCCGGTCGGCCCGCCACCCGATGTCACCGAGGAGCACCTCCAGCACCTCGTCGGACCTCTCGACCCAGCCGGGTAGGTGGTCCACCCAGGCGCCGTGGGCCAAGCGGTGCCGGACGACCCGCCCCGCGAGCGGCGTCGTCGCCGCCGTCGTGCCGATGTCCCACATCGAGGGCTGGTGCGCCACGGTCATCCCCGCAGCCTAGACCGGGTTTCGAACAGGTGTGCGAAAGTCTGTGGACAACTTTCCTGGGTTTCGAACAGGTGTGCGGAACCCTGTGGACGGTGGATCAGGCGGACAGGGCCAGCACGAACGGCAGCACGCCCGGGGCCCCCGCGCGGCGCAGTTCTCGACCGGCCACCGTCATCGTCCAGCGCGAGTCGGCCAGGTCGTCGACGAGCAGCACCGGACCGTCGGCACCGGCGAGCCGTTCGCGCAGCTGCTCCCCCACGGTGATGCGCTGCCACACGCCGGCCAGGCGGAACGCCGAGTTGCCTCCCGGCCCCCCGGTCGGGCCGCCGTGCTGCAGCTCGAGCTCCCCGAGGTAGGGCAACCGGCCCATGCGCGACAGCGCCTCGGCCACCCCGCGGACCAGGGCCGGCCGGCGACGCGACGGCACCGACACCACGGCGACCGGGCGGTCGGCCCAGTCCCAGGCCTTGAGCACCCGCGCGCAGGCCTGCACCAGCTCGTCCGACGGCGGTGCGTCGTGGCCCCGTTGCAGGGGCCCGCGGTGAGCCTGCGCGTCGTCGGGGGCAACGGGGTGCTCCTGCCGGCGAGCCACGTCGAACGCGGCATCGGGGTCCTCCTCGAGCGGCGGGGCCTCGAGCTCCTCGGCCAACGTGGCCACCCCACCCACTCCGTCGTCGCCCAGCAGGGTGCGCAGGCGCTGCCCCCAGCCCAGGTCGGTCAGCCGGGCCACGGCCCGGCCGGGCAGCACCTGCTCGTCGGGCGAGATCTTGCCCTTGACCTGCACCCCGAGGCGGTCGGCACCGGTGGGCCACTGCGCCCGCGGCGGCAGCTCGACCCCGGGCCGGTCCAGCCGGGCGGTGGCCGCCTCGGCGGCGTCGGCGGGCACGTCGGTGGCGTACCAGGGCCCGGCGCAGACGTCGCAGCGACCGCACGGCGCCGCTGTCGGGTCGTCGAGCGCCGTCTGCAGGAACGCCATGCGGCACTCGGCCTCCTCGACCGGCCGCGCGTAGGCGATCATCGAGCGCTGCTCGGCCTCGCGCGTGCGGGTGACCCGGGCGTAGCGGTCGGCGTCGTAGACCCACGGCACCCCGGTGGCGCGCCAACCGCCCTGCACCCGCTCGACCGCGCCGTCGACCGAGAGCACCTTCAGCAGGAGCTCGAGCCGGGAGCGGCGCACGTCGGCCACGGTCTCCAACCGGGCGACCGACCAGGCCTTGCCGTCGGACATGGCGCCGAGCACGGCGGCCGCGTGGTCCTCCCGGGGCATGGACGAGGTGGCGAACCACTGCCAGATCGCGAGGTCCTCGGGGCCGGGGAGGAGCAGGACGTCGGCGTGCTCGACGGCGCGGCCGGCGCGGCCGACCTGCTGGTAGTAGCTGACCGGCGAGGACGGCGCCCCCAGGTGGACGACGAACCCGAGGTCGGGCTTGTCGAACCCCATGCCCAGCGCCGAGGTGGCCACCAGCGCCTTCACCCGGTTCTCGCGCAGGGCCTCCTCGGCCTCCTTGCGGTCGGCGTCGTCGAGGCGGCCGGTGTAGGCGCGGACGTCGTAGCCGGCGTCGCGGAGCAGTGCCGCGGTCTCCTCCGCCGCGGCGACGGTGAGCGCGTAGACGATGCCGCTGCCCGGCAGGTCACCCAGGTGGGCGGCCAACCACCCCAGCCGGGCGCGGTCGGTGGGCAACCGGAGCACGCCCAGCCGCAGCGAGTCGCGGGCCAGCGGGCCGCGCACCGTGGTGACCTCGACACCCCCGGTGCCCAGCTGCTCGGCGACGTCGGCCACCACCCGCTCGTTGGCCGTGGCGGTGGTGGCCAGCACCGGGGTGCCGGCCGGCAGGCGCCCCAGCAGCTCGCGGATGCGCCGGTAGTCGGGGCGGAAGTCGTGTCCCCAGTCGGAGACGCAGTGCGCCTCGTCGACCACCAGCAGGCCGCAGCGCTCGACGAGGTCGGGCAGCTGCTCGTCGCGGAACCTGGGGTTGGTGAGCCGCTCGGGCGACACCAGCAGGACGTCGACGTCGTCGGCGGCGAGGCGGGCGGCGACGTCGTCCCACTCGGTGGCGTTCGCGCTCGAGATCTCGACGGCCTTGATGCCCGCCCGGGCCGCCGCGGCCACCTGGTCGCGCATCAGCGCGAGCAGGGGGCTGACCAGCAGGGTGGGACCGCGGCCCCGTCGGCGCAGCAACGCGGTGGACACGAAGTAGACCGCCGACTTGCCCCACCCGGTGCGCTGCACCACCAGGGCCCGTTGCTGGCGCTCGACCAGCGCGGACACCGCTGCGTCCTGCCCCTCGCGGAAGACCGCATCGGGGCGGCCGGTGAGCTCCCGCAGCACCGCCAGGGCCTCGTCGGCGAGTGCGGTCTCCACCACGGCGCTGCTCATGGGACCGACAGTAGGCACCGGGTCCGACACTCCGGGCCCGGGAGGCGGGACCTGTGGACGGCGGGGAAGATGCACGGTGATGCTGCCGCCGGACAACCACGTGCACAGCGAGTTCTCGTGGGACACCGGGCCCTGGGCCTCGATGGTGGAGGCGTGCGAGCGGGCCGTGCGCGTCGGGCTCCCCGCCGTCGCGTTCACCGAGCACCTGGACTTCACCGTCTGGGCCGCCGAGGACCGGGCCACCCGCGACGGGATCGTCGACCGGCACCCCGCCCACCAGCAGCCCATCGACGTCGAGGCCTACGCCGCGTCGATCGCCGAGTGCCGAGACCGCTTCCCCGAGCTGCGGGTGGTCTCCGGCGTCGAGGCCGGCGAGCCGCACCTGTTCGCCGGCAGCATCGCCGCGCACCTGGCCGCTGCCCCGGTCGACCGGGTGCTCGGCTCGCTGCACTCGCTGACCGACGGCGACCGGCTGGTGGGGGTCAGCCGCATGCTCACCGCCTCGGGCGCCGACGCCACGATGCGGCGCTACCTGGGCGAGATGGCGCAGATGGTCCGCGACAGCGACGTCTTCGAGGTGCTCGCCCACGTCGACTTCCCGCGCCGCTACTGGCCCGGGGGCTCGAACCGGTACGCCGAGCAACCGTTCGAGGCCGAGTACCGCGAGGTGTTCCGGGCCCTCGCCGAGACCGGACGCGCGCTGGAGGTCAACACCACGAGCCCGCTGGCCTCGGTCGAGCTGGTGCGGTGGTTCCGCGACGAGGGCGGCTCCGCGGTGAGCTTCGGCAGCGACGCGCACACCCCCACGGCCGTGGGTCAGCGCTTCGACCTGGCGGTGGACGTCGTCGAGGCAGCCGGGTTCCGGCCCGGGCGCGACCGGTTCGACTTCTGGCGTCGATGAACGAACTACTTCACCGCTAAGAGAAATCCCGCTAGGGTCTGCGCATGACCTCGCAACGACGCGTCGTGATCGCCCTGGGCGGCAACGCGATGACCGGCCCCGACGGCTCGGCCACGCCGGCCGCCCAGCGGGCCGCCATCGCCGTCGCCGCCGGGCACGTCGCCGGCGTCGTGGCCACCGGCGCCGAGGTCGTGGTCACCCACGGCAACGGCCCCCAGGTGGGCAACCTGCTGGTGAAGAACGAGCTCTCGGCGCACGAGGTGCCCCCGGTGCCGCTGGACTGGAACGTGGCCCAGACGCAGGGCACGATCGGGTTCACCGTCGTCGACGAGCTCGACGCCGCCCTCGCCGCACGCGGCCTCGCCCAGCGGGCCACCGCCCTGGTCACCCGCACGCTCGTCGACGCCGACGACCCCGGGTTCAGCGAGCCCACCAAGCCGGTCGGCCGCTTCCTGCCGCGCGAGCGCGCCCAGCAGTTCGTCGACCTCGGGCAGAACTGGGAGGACCGCGGCGAGAAGGGCTGGCGCCGCGTCGTCGCCTCGCCCGAGCCCCGCTCGGTGCTCGACTCCCCCGCGATCCGCGCCCTGGCCGGCGCCGGGTTCGTCGTGGTCTGCGCCGGCGGCGGGGGCATCCCCGTCGTCGACGACGGCCAGGACGGCGCCGCACTGCGGGGCGTCGAGGCCGTCATCGACAAGGACCTCACCGCCGCGCTCATGGCCGCCGAGCTCGGCGCCGACACGCTGGTGATCGCCACCGACGTCGACCACGTGATGGTCGACTTCGGCACCCCCGACTCCCGGCCCCTGGGCCGGGTCACCACCGCCGAGCTGCGTGCGCACGCCGCAGCCGGCCAGTTCGCGCGCGGCAGCATGGGACCCAAGGTCGACGCAGCTCTCCGCTTCGTCGAGGGCGGGCCCGGCCGTCGCGCCGTCGTCACCTCGCTCCAGAACATCGCAGCAGCCGTCGACGGCGACGCCGTCGGCACCGTCATCACCCACCACGAGGAGTCCTGATGCCCGCACCCATCGAGGTCCGCAAGGTCCCCCTGCACAACGTCAGCGACGCCTCCGAGCTGGCCAAGCTCATCGACGAAGGCGTCATGGAGGCCGACCGGGTCATCGCCGTCATCGGCAAGACCGAGGGCAACGGCGGCGTCAACGACTACACCCGCATCATCGCCGACCGCGCGTTCCGCGAGGTGCTGATGGAGAAGGGCACGCGCAGCGAGGCCGAGGTCAAGCAGATCCCGATCGTGTGGTCCGGCGGCACCGACGGCGTCATCAGCCCGCACGCCACCATCTTCGCCACGCTGCCCGAGGACGCCGTCGAGAAGACCGACGAGCCCCGGCTGACCGTCGGCTTCGCGATGAGCGACGTCCTGCTGCCCGAGGACATCGGCCGCATCTCGATGGTGGAGAAGGTCGCCGAGGGCGTGAAGCGTGCGATGGCCGAGGCCGGCATCACCGACCCCGCCGACGTGCACTACGTGCAGACCAAGACCCCGCTGCTCACCATCGAGACCATCCGCGACGCCAAGTCCCGTGGCAAGGACACCTACTACGACGAGCCGCACGGCTCGATGGACCTGTCGAACGGGACGACGGCCCTGGGCATCGCCCTGGCCCTCGGCGAGATCGAGCTCCCGAAGCAGGAGCAGGTCATGCGCGACTTCTCGCTGTTCTCCGCCGTCGCCTCCTGCTCCTCGGGCGTCGAGCTCGACCAGGCCCAGATCGTCGTCGTCGGCAACGCCCGCGGCCAGGGCGGCAACTACCGCATCGGCCACTCGGTCATGAAGGACGCCCTCGACCAGGACGGCATCTGGGACGCCATCCGCGAGGCCGGCCTCGAGCTGCCCGAGCGCCCGCACGTCTCCGACCTCGGCGACAAGCTGGTCAACGTGTTCCTCAAGTGCGAGGCCGACCCGACCGGCTACGTCCGCGGCCGCCGCAACGCGATGCTGGACGACTCCGACGTGTTCTGGCACCGCCAGATCAAGGCCACCGTCGGCGGCGTCGCCGCCTCGGTGACCGGCGACCCGGCGGTCTTCGTGTCCGTCGCCGCGGTGCACCAGGGCCCCTCGGGCGGCGGTCCCGTCGCCGCCATCGTCAAGGCCTGATCCCCCTACGCGAGCGGCCCGCACCCCGACCGGGGTGCGGGCCGCTCGTGCGTCCGCGGGGCGCTCAGGCGACGGTGGTCTCGAGGGCCACCGGGATGTTGCCGCGGGTGGCGTTGGAGTACGGGCAGACCTGGTGGGCGGCCTCGACCAGCTTCTCCGCGGCGGCCTGGTCGATCCCGCCGCCCAGCTCGACGTGCAGGGCCGCCTCGAGGCCGAACCCGCCCTCGCCGTTCGGCCCGATGCCGATCTCGGCGGTGACGGCCGCGTCGACCAGGTCGACCTTCTCCTGCCGGGCCACCACCTTGAGGGCGCTCAGGAAGCAGGCGGCGTAGCCGGCGGCGAACAGCTGCTCGGGGTTGGTCGCGCCGCCCGCGCCCCCCAGCTCGACCGGGGTGGCGAGGTCGTGGTCGACCAGGCCGTCGGAGGAGCGGGTGTGGCCGTTGCGGCCGTCCCCGGTGGCGGTGGCGATGGCGGTGTAGGCAGCGGGCACGGTGGTTCCTCCAGGGGTCGCGGATGATCTCCGCAGACAGGAAGGCGGGGGCGCCGGCGACTGTTCCCGCTGGTCAGCCGACCGTGCTCACCGTCACCCGGTCGACGCCGGCGGCGACCAGCTCGGCGAAGTGGGCGGGGTCGTCGTCGGGCTGCCACACGGCGAACGCCGCCGAGAGCACCGCACCCGCGGTCTCGGTGAGCAGCCGGGCCCCGAAGGGGTCGTCGGGCAGCCGCCGCCGCGACCAGGCCCCCACGGCGCCGCCGACGTAGGCGTGCGCGGAGCGGACGTAGGCGTCGAGCTCCGGGTGCTCGGCGACCAGCCGACGCCGGACGGCGAGCGGACCGACCTCACCGGCGGCGAAGGCCACCAGCACGCCGCGGAGGGCCGGCCACGCACCCGCCGTGGTGTCGGCGGCCTCCAGCAGGGCCGCCAACCGCTGCTCGGCGTCCGGCTCGGGGTCGAACAGGGCTGCGGCCTTGGTCGGGAAGTGGTTGAAGAAGGTGCGGCGGGACACCCCGGCGGCAGCGGCGACGTCGTCCACCGTGACGGCGGCGAAGCCGTGCCGGCCCACCAGGTCGACGGCCGCGGCCTGCAGGGCCAGCCAGGTGGCCCGTCGCTGGTCCTCGCGAGCAGGCACGGTGCGCACCCTAGCCCGGCACCGCTAGGGTGACCCCGCTCACGTTGCACTCAGTGCAACCAACACGCTCGGGAGGCGTCATGGCGGGTCGGATGGCAGGGAAGGTCGCGCTGATCACGGGGGCCGCGCGCGGGCAAGGTCGGGCGCACGCCGTCCGGCTGGCGTCGGAGGGGGCCGACGTCATCGCCGTCGACGTCTGCGCCCAGCCGGTGACCACGCACTACGCCGGCGCCACGGCCGACGACCTCGCCGAGACGGTGCGGCTGGTCGAGGCCCAGGACCGGCGGGTCGTCGCCCGCCAGGCCGACGTCGCCGACTTCGCGGGGCTGTCGGCCGCGGTGTCCGAGGGCGTCGCCGAGCTGGGGCGGCTGGACGTCGTCGTCGCCAACGCCGGCATCTGCTCGGCCGGCAACAGCTGGGAGATCACCCTCGAGCAGTGGAACGAGACCGTGGCGGTCAACCTGACCGGCGTCTTCCACACCTGCAAGGCGACCATCCCCACCCTGCTCGAGCAGGGCACCGGCGGCTCGATCGTGATCACCAGCTCGGTGGCCGGGCTGCGCGGGTTGCCGTTCCTGTCGGCCTACGCCGCCACCAAGCACGGCGTGGTCGGCTACGCGAAGTCGTTGGCCAACGAGCTGGCGCAGCACCGCATCCGGGTCAACACGGTGCACCCGCACGGTGTCGCCACCGGCATGACCGTCGACGACCTGGGCCCGCTGATCGCCGCGCACGCGCAGACGCTGGCGCCGATCTTCATGCAGGCGCTGCCCGACCAGGTGTCCGAGCCCGAGGACATCGCGAACGCCGTCGCGTTCCTCGCCAGCGACGAGGCCCGGCACGTCACCGGGATCCAGCTGCCCGTCGACCTGGGCACGCTCATCCGCTGACGGGCCGGGCCCGCGCCGTCCTCAGGCGAGGGCGGCGCGGGACTCCTCGGCGAGGGCGGCCACGGCCTGCTCGAAGCAGGCCGCCGGGGGCTGCACCAGGCCGGCACCGACCTGGCCGGTGCCGGCGACCCGACCGGCCATGCCGGTGTTGATCTGCGGCAGCCAGCCCGTGCGGGCCACGCTCAGCACGTCGATGCCGGTCGGGGCGCCGCGGAAGCCCAGGATCGGCACCTGCATGGCCGGGTTCTCCTGCAGGGTGATCTGGTACATCCGCTCGGTGGTGGCCAGCGCGTCGGGCACGGTGCCGCCGACGAAGCGCACGATCGCCGGGGCAGCAGCCATGCAGAACCCGCCGATGCCGTACGTCTCCATGATCGCGGAGTCGCCAATGTCGGGGTTGGCGTCCTCGGGGCCGTAGTCGCCCAGGAACAGGCCGACCGGGGTGTTCGCGGGGGCGGTGAACCAGCGGTCGCCGGTGCCCGCCGTGCGGATGCCGAACTCGGTGCCGTTGCGGGCCAGCGTGGTGACCATCGTCGAGCCCGGGATCGAGCCCACGGCGTCCATCGCGAGCTTGGCGCTGGGCATGCCCAGGTTCAAGAAGAAGTGCTCGTTGCCGCCGATGAAGCGCAGCACCTCGGCGATGTCGTCCTTCGGGGCGTCGACGGCGACGATCGCCGGCGACAGCTCGCGCAGGGTCATGAGCGAACCGGCGCGGTTGCGGTTGTGCGCCTCGTCGCCCATCTGCAGCATCTGCGCCAGCACGCCGGTGACGTCGAGCGGCTCGGGCCGCGACCGGACGGCGGCCTGCAGGATCGGGCCCATCACGTCGGTCATCCAGTGCAGCCGGGTGATCACCTCGGGGCCGTAGGCGCCCATGCGCAGCACCTTGCCCAGGCCCTCGTTGAGGTTGCTGAACGCCTGCCGGCCGTCGGTCGGGTCGGTGAGGCACCACATCCACATGGACGGGCTGGTCACCCCGGCCATCGGGCCGACGGCGCGGTGGTGGTGGCAGCTGTCGAGCTCGACGCCGCCGGAGGCGAGCAGCTGCTCGGCGGCCTCGGGGGTGTCGGCCCAGCCCTCGAAGAGGCAGGCACCCATGAGCGCTCCGCGCATCGGGCCCGAGGCGGTCTCCCAGGTCAGCGGCGGGCCCGAGTGCAGCAGGATGCGGCCGGACAGCCCGAGGACGTCGGACGCCGGCCGGACGTCGGTCAGGGTGGACCGGCTGGCCAGCACCCGCTCGACGGCGACCCGGTTGGCCGCGGCGCGGCGCGGGTCCAGCGCCAGCTGGGTGAGGTCGTCGGCGGACCCGATCGTCGGCGGGCGCCACTCGACGTCGGTGACGGCCACGCCCTGGGCGCGCAGGGCGTCGGAGAACACGTCGACGCCGGCGGCCACCACGGCCGGGCGTCCGCTCAGCAGGTTGCTCACTTGGAGGCCCCGATCAGGTCGAGCGCGAACCGGGTGGCCGCGGAGTTGGAGGCGAACACGTGCGCGCCGGCGGCGGCCAGCGCATCGGCCTGGCGGGACCACCCCTGGGGGTCGCCCTCGGTGCCGACCAGCGCGACGACCACCGGGAAGGCCAGGTCGCGGATGGCCGGCACGAGCGCGCCGGCCGGGTCGGGGTCGGCGCCGTACCCGAGGACGACGTCCATGAGCAGGACGGCGGGCTCGCCGCTCGCGGCCAGGCCAGCGACGGCCTCCAGCCGCAGCGTGGGGTCGATCATCGGGTGCGCCCGGCCCACGGTGAGCGCGTCGTCGCCGAAGTCGACGACGACGTGCCCGGTGGCGCCGAACTCGGCGCCCAGGTCGAGCTCGGGCTTCAGCGGGGTGTTGCTGCGGACGTCGCCCAGCGCGGGGGCGGCGACCAGCATCGCCTCGTCGGCCAGGGTGCCGCCGGAGTAGAAGCCCTTGAGGACGGCGCCCGCGGGGGTCGGGCGGTCGGCGCCGGCGCGGGTCGGCCAGGCGGGGACCTCGGTGCCCATGTCGCGCAGCAGGGCCTCCACCGCGGCGGTGAGGTCGGGGCTGTCGGCGCTCAGGGCTGCGCTGGAGAAGACGGTGCCGAGCTCGGCCGCCGTCCGGGTGACCTCGGCGGCCACCTCGGGGGCCGGCGGCTTGCTGACCAGCAGCACCCGCTCGGTGGCGTCGTCGGCGTCGAGCATGCGCAGCGCGTCGAGGGTGGCCAGGCCGCCGACGGCGGCGGACAGGTCGCGCCCGCCGGTGCCGAGCACGTGGCTGACGCCGACGCCGGCCATGTCGAGCAGGCAGCTGACCTGCTGGGCGCCGGTGCCCGACGCGGCGACCAGGCCGACCGGCCCGGGGCGGACGACGTTGGCGAAGCCCAGGGCGACGCCGGAGACGATCGCGGTGCCGCAGTCGGGGCCCATGACCAGCACGCCGGCCTCGTGGGCGGCCTGCTTGAGCGCGACCTCGTGCTCGACCGGGACGCCGTCGGAGAAGACCAGCACGCTGCGGCCGGCGGCGACGGCGTCCATCGCCTCGGCGACCGCGTACGGGCCGGGGACGCTGATGACGGCCAGCGGGACGTCCTGGTCCTCGCCCATGGCGAAGCCGAGCGTGCGCGGGGGGATGGCGTCGGCCGAGCCGCGCTCCTCGCGGGCGGTCAGCGCGGCCTCGACGGCGGTGACCGCGGCGGCCAGCTCGGCGTCGTCGGTGGCCCGCAGCGCGATCAGCAGCTGGTCGGGCTTGGGGTCGCCCTCGGGCGAGAGGCCCATGCCGGCGGCGAGTTCGAGGTTCAGCGGCGTGGCCATGGCGACCAGGACGGCGACCACGCCGTCGCGGGCACCCACGGTCTTGCTGACCTGCATCAGCTTGACCGAGTCGGCGTAGACGCCGCTGCGGAGGGAGACGTGCACGGAGTCGCTCACGGCTGCGACGCTACCCGGAAAGTATTTCAGCGGTAAGGGAAATCTCGTGGCAACATCACGGGTACGAAGATTTAGCGCTGAGGTACTTCCGTTGTGTCGGTGGTGGGTGTCACAGTGGCCGCGCCCGGTGGGATCGAGCCCACCGGAGAGCGTCTGCGGCCACGAACCCGGCCGCACCGAGCAGGAGGAACGTCATGGCGTTCGGGTGGAAGTTGTACGGCGACGGGAAGACCCCGCCGCTGGGTGAGGCCGTGGCCCCGGACGAGCGCCTGTCCTGGCCCCGGACCATCGGCATCGGTGCGCAGCACGTGGTGGCCATGTTCGGCGCCACCTTCGTCTTCCCGCTGATCATGGGCCTGGACGCCAACCTCGCGATCATGATGAGCGGCATCGCGACGATCGTGTTCCTGCTGATCGTGAAGGGCCAGGTACCCAGCTACCTGGGCACCAGCGCGGCCTTCGTCGGCGGCGTGGTCGCCGTCCGCGCCAACGGCGGCGACTCCGGCGACGTCGTCGGCGCCATCCTCGTCTCGGGCGTCGTGCTGGCCCTGGTCGGGCTGGCGGTGCACTACGCGGGCCCGATCTGGGTGAACCGCATCCTGCCCCCGGCCGTCACCGGCGCGGTCATCATCATCATCGGCTTCAACCTGGCGCCGGTCGTGGCCAACACCTACTGGCCCCAGGACCAGTGGGTCGGCCTGTCGGTCATGGTGTTCGTGATCGTGGCCTCGCTGCTGCTGCGCGGCTTCTGGTCCCGCATCTCGATCCTGCTCGGCCTGGTCTTCGGCTACGTGCTGTCGATCGTGCTCGACGTCGCGGCCGGCCCCATCACGGGCCCCGACGGCGCCGGCGTGGTCAGCACGCACGACCGCATCAGCTTCGACTCCGTCGGCGCCGCCGACTGGATCGGCCTGCCGTCGTTCACCGCCCCGAGCTTCTCGCTGAACTTCAGCCTGCTCGTGCTGCCGGCCGTCATCGCCCTCATCGCCGAGAACGCCGGGCACGTCAAGGCCGTCGCCGCGATGACCAAGCGCGACCTCGACCCGGTGATGGGCCGCGCGATCTTCGCCGACGGCGTGGGCACCGTGCTGGCCACCTCGGTCGGCGGCTCGCCCACCACCACCTACGCCGAGAACATCGGCGTCATGGCCGCCACCCGCGTCTACTCGACGGCGGCCTACTACGTCGCCGCGATCGTGGCCATCCTGCTCGGCCTGTGCCCGAAGTTCGGCGCCCTGGTCAACATCATCCCGGGCGGGGTGCTCGGCGGGATCACCGTCGTCCTCTACGGGATGATCGGTCTGCTGGGCGCCAAGATCTGGAAGGAGAACCGGGTCGACTTCGCCAACCCGATCAACCTCGTGCCGCTCGCGGCCGGGATCATCATCGGCGTCGGCAACGTCAACCTCCAGGTCACCGACGAGTTCGCGCTGGGCGGCATCTCCCTCGGCTCGATCGTGGCCGTCGTGGGCTGGCACCTCGCCCGCGCGCTGGCCCCGGCCGACATGAAGCAGTCCCTGCTGGCCGAGGACGGCTTCGCCCACGGCACCGGCCCGGCCCTCGGGGTCACCGGTGCCCACACCGCCGCCGCCGGTACCGGCAACGGCACCGCCGACCCGTCCTCGGTGGACGAGACGGCGGGCACCACCCAGACGATCGAGAGGGAGACCCGCAACCCGTGAAGCCCGCGCCCTTCGGCTACGCCGACCCCACCTCGCTCGACGAGGCGCTCACCCTCCTGACCGAGGACGGCGCCAAGGTGTTGGCCGGAGGGCAGTCGTTGCTCCCCCTGCTGTCCATGCGCCTGGCCTCCCCGGCCACGCTGGTGGACATCAACAAGGTGCCCGGCCTGGACACCGTCGCCGTCAGCGGCGACGGGGTCCGGGTCGGGGCCCTGGTGCGGCACGCGCAGCTGCTGCACCACCCCGAGGCCGCACGCGTCCAACCGCTGCTGGCCCGGGCCACCGCGAACGTGGCCCACCCCGCGATCCGCAACCGCGGCACGACCGTCGGTTCCATCGCGCACGCCGACCCCTCCGGCGAGATGACCTCCGTGCTGGCGCTGACCGGTGGCTCCGTCACCGTCGCGACGCCCGAGGGCTCCTCCGCCGTCGACTGGGCCGACTTCTTCGTCGGCCCCCTCGAGACCTCGGTGCACGGCCCCGCCGTGGTCACCGACGCCTTCTTCCCCGCCCTGCCGCCGCGCTCGGGCACCGCCTTCGAGGAGGTGTCCCGCCGCAAGGGCGACTACGCCGTCTGCGGCGCCGGCGTGACCGTGACCCTCGACGACGACTCGAGGGTCGTCTCGGCTCGGGCGGCCTACATCTCCGTCGGGCTCGTGCCCGAGGTGCACGACCTCACCGAGGCCGTGCACGGTCGTACCGTCGACCAGGCCGACTGGGCCGCTGCCGGCGACCTCGCCCGCACCCTGGTCGACCCGGACGGCGACCTGCACGCCAGCGCGGACTACCGCCGGCTGCTGGTCGGCGTCCTCACCGAACGCACCCTCGCCCGCGCGGGTGCCGAAGCCGCTGGGAGGACCGCATGAGCACCCCCGTCCAGACCGAGCGGGCCATCACCGTGACCGTGAACGGTGTGCCACGTGAAACCACCGTGCCGGTCCGCCGGCTGCTGTCGGACGCCCTGCGCCACGACCTGCAGCTCACCGGCACCCACGTCGGGTGCGAACACGGCGTGTGCGGTGCCTGCACCGTGCTCGTCGACGGCACCCCCGTGCGGTCGTGCCTCGTGCTCGCCGTGCAGGTGGACGGCAAGGAGGTCACCACCGTCGAGGGCCTGGCCCGCGACGACGGCCGGGGCGGGGAGATCCTGCACCCGGTGCAGGAGGCCTTCCGCGAGTGCCACGCCCTGCAGTGCGGGTTCTGCACCCCCGGGTTCCTCATGACCATGGCCGCCGGCCTCGAGGCCCGCGACACCTCGGCCGACATCACCGAGGAGGAGGTCGACGAGATCGTCGGCGGCAACCTGTGCCGGTGCACCGGCTACGCCAACATCAAGAAGGCCTGCCGGCACGCCGCCGGGCTCATGAAGGAGGCCGGCCAGTGACCACGAAGCTGTTCGGCGAGCCGGTCCGCCGGCGCGAGGACCTCCGGCTGATCACCGGCCGCGGCCGCTACACCGACGACATCGGCCACGGCGCGCTCGCCGCCGCCTTCGTGCGCAGCCCCTACGCGCACGCCCGCATCCTCGACATCGACGTCGACGCGGCGCTGGACGTCGAGGGCGTCGTCGCCGTCTACACCTACGAGGACCTGTACGGCCCGATGGCCGAGCCGCTGCCGGTGCTCATCCCGCACCCGCAGCTCACCGCGCCGCGCACCGGCTACCCGTTGGCCCGTGACGTCGTCCAGCACGTGGGCGAGGCCGTGGTCATGGTCGTGGCCACCGACCGGTACGTCGCCGAGGACGTCTGCGACCGCATCGCCGTCTCCTACGAGGAGCTGCCGGTCGTCGTCGGCGTCGACGCGGCCAGGGAAGCCGTCCACAGCGTCCACAGCGACGTCCCCGACAACGTCGCCGCCCGGCACCACCAGGAGACCGGCGACGTCGAGGCCGCGCTGGCCGCCTCGGCGCACACGCTCAGCTTCACCCAGTACATCGAGCGCAGCGCCTGCATGCCCATGGAGGGCAAGGGCGTGCACGCCGTCTGGAACCACGACGACTCCTCGCTGCGGGTGCACACCTCCACCCAGGCGTCCACCTCGGTGCGCGCGGCCATCGCGGCCAAGCTGCAGCTGTCGCTGGAGAAGGTCGAGGTCGTCGCCCCCGACGTCGGCGGCGGGTTCGGCGTCAAGATCGTGCACCCGTGGCCCGAGGAGCTGCTGGTGCCGATGGCCGCCATGGCCCTGGGCCAGCCGGTGCACTGGGCCGAGGACCGCCGGGAGCACTTCATCTCCTCCGCGCACGAGCGCGAGCAGCGCCAGGAGATCACCGTCGGCTACGACGACGAGGGCCGGGTCACCGCGCTCGACGTGCGCGGCTGGCACGACAACGGCGCCTACACCCCCTACGGGATCATCGTGCCGATCGTGACGGCCACCCAGCTGGTCGGCCCGTACGCGATCCCCGTCTACCGGGTGCGCATCGACAGCGTCTACACCAACACGGTCATCGTCACGCCGTACCGCGGCGCCGGGCGGCCCCAGGGCTGCTACGCCATGGAGCGGACGATGGACCGCATCGCGCAGGACCTCGGGCTCGACCGGGCCGAGGTGCGCCGGCGCAACCTCATCCAGCCCGACCAGTTCCCCTACGACCACCACCTGACCTTCCAGGACGGCCGGCCGGTCATCTACGACTCGGGCAACTACGAGGGCCTGCTCGACAAGCTCGTCGCGCTCGTCGGCTGGGACCGGGCCGAGGAGCGCCGGGCCGAGGCGGCCGCGCGCGGCAAGCAGCTGGGCATCGGCATGGCCATGTACGTCGAGGGCACCGGTCCCGGCCCCTACGAGGGCGGCCACGTGCAGGTGCTCGGCAGCGGGAAGGTGCTGGTCTCCACCGGCCTCACCTCGCAGGGGCAGGGCCACGAGACCGCGTTCGCCCAGATCGTCGCCTCCGAGCTCGGCGTCCCCATCGAGGACATCGAGGTGGTCACCGGCGACACCCGGCGCTTCGGCTACGCGGTGGGCACCTTCGCCTCCCGGGCGGCGGTGATGAGCGGCAACGCCATCGCGCTCGCCGCCCGCGGGGTGCGCGCCAAGGCGCTGCGCATCGCCGCCGACGTCCTGGAGGCCGACGTCGACGACCTCGAGATCGACGAGGGCGTCGTCCAGGTCAAGGGGACGCCGGGCGCCTCGATCCCGTTGCGCACCGTCGCCGTCCTGTCCAACCCGCTGCGCTACGCCTTCGACGAGGCCGCGCGTCAGGCCACCCAGTTCGCCGGGCCCGGCGACGACTCCAAGCCCCCCGTGGCCGTCGGCGACGCCCCCGGCCTGGAGCACGTCGACTACTACTCCCCCATCCGGTCGACCTTCGCCTCCGGCGCGCACGCCGCGGTGGTGGAGATCGACCCGACCACCTGGGAGATCGACGTCGTCGACTACGCCGTGGTGCACGACTGCGGCAACATCGTGAACCCGATGATCGTCGAGGGCCAGGTCCACGGCGGGGTCGCCCAGGGCGTGGGCGGCGCGCTCTACGAGCGCATGGCCTACGACGCCGACGGCCAGCTGCAGAACGCCTCGTTCATGGACTTCCTCATGCCCTACGCCAGCGAGGTCCCCGACGTGGTCATCGACCACCAGGAGACCCCGTCGCCGCTGAACCCCCTGGGGCTCAAGGGCGCCGGCGAGGCCGGCGTCATCCCGGGCACCGCGTGCATCGCCTCGGCCATCGAGGACGCCGTGGGCCGCCGCATCGCGGCCATGCCCATCTCCCCCACCGAGCTCTACGACCTGGTCCGCAACCCCGACGCCGAGCGCGTCCCCGCCGCTACCACTGGAGTCCCCGCGTGAAGCTCGACGGCACCGCCACCCTGTCCGCTCCCCCGGAGAAGGTCTGGGCGGCGATCACCGACCCGGCCGTGCTGGCCCGCACCATCCCCGGGTGCCAGGGCCTCGAGCGCACCGGCGAGGACGAGTACGCCATGACCGTCTCGGTCGGCGTCGGCGCCATCCGCGGCGTCTACGCCGGCGAGGTGAAGCTCACCGACAAGACCGAGCCCACCCGGTACGTCATGCACGCCTCGGGTTCGGGCGGGCCCGGCTCGGTGCGCGCCACCGTGCCGATCACCCTCGAGGCCGTCGACGGCGGCACCAAGCTCACCTACGACGCCGACGCCGTCGTCGGCGGTGCGGTGGCCGGCGTGGGTCAGCGGATGATCACCGGCGTCGCGAAGCGGCTGGCCGGCCAGTTCTTCTCCGCCATCGACGCCGAGCTGACCGGGAAGGCCCCCGCCGTGCAGGCCCCGGCGAACACGAATGTCACCCCGTCGGCCGCCGCGGTCAGCGACACCGCGGTGCACGGTGGGTCGGCCCCGGAGAGCACCTCCTCGGCGTCCCCGGTGCGCTTCTCGGCACCGGCGGCGGCGGGCTCCGCGGGCGGGTCCGCCCCGGCCGAGCTGGCCCTGGCCGCCGTCGGCGGTGGCGTGCTCACGCTGCTCGGCGTCCTGGTCGGCTACCTGCTGGGTCGCCGCAGCTGATCCCCCTCGTCGAGCGCTGAGCCAGGCCGGTCATCCCCGCGGATGACCGGCCTGGCTGCGCACTGGGCGGGCGTCGGCCCGGCTGACAGGATGCGGACGTGAGCGACTCGGTGCCCCCCTCGCAGCTGCGGGTCTCCGACGCCGAGCGCGCACTGGTCGAGACCCGGTTGCGGCGGTCCGTCGAGATCGGCCAGCTCGAGCTGCGCGAGTTCGACCAGCGTGCCGCCCTGACCTGGGCGGCGAAGACGCGCGGGGACCTCGACGCCGTCACGGCGGACCTCGGGCCACTGCCCGCCCCGGCCGTGACGGCGGCCTCGCGGCACCCCGCCCGACGCGGACGGCGACAGGTCTTCAGCGACACCGGCGGCGGCACCGCCATGCGGGTGCTGACCATCATCTGGGCCTGCGTGCTCGTGGTGAACATCGTGACCTGGGCATCGGTCAGCCTCGGCACCGCCGACCTGGTGTTCCCCTGGCCGCTGTTCGTGCTGGCGCCGGGTGCGGTGCTGGCGACCCTCTACGCCGCAGGCATCGGCCGCCCCGACACCGACTGAGCTGCCTCCGCGGCTCGACAGGTGGGGTGGGCCGACTTCGGGCATCGTGGCCCGGGCACGCCGTCGATCTCGGAGGTTCCAACCATGGGCGACTCGGTCCGCAACGCACTGGGCGACGTCGTGTCGTTCGTGCCCAAGCTCCTGCTCGCCGCGGTCATCCTCGTGGTCGGGTGGTTCATCGCCAAGGCGCTGGAGAAGCTCCTGGTGAAGGTGCTCGAGAAGGTCGGCTTCGACCGGGCCGTCGAGCGCGGCGGGATCCGCAAGCTGCTCGCCGGCTCCCAGTACGACGCCTCGCAGATCCTCGCGAAGATCGTCCTCTACGCGGTGATGCTCTTCGTGCTCTCCACCGCGTTCGGGGTGTTCGGGCAGAACCCCATCAGCGACTACCTGGCCGCGATCATCGGCTACCTGCCGAAGGTCTTCGTGGCGATCCTCATCCTGGTCATCGCCGCGGCCATCGCCGCCGCGGTCAGGCTGGTCGTGCAGAACGCCCTGGGGTCCCTCTCCTACGCCCGCACGCTGGCCACCGTCGCCTCCACCGTGGTGCTGGCGCTGGGCGTCGTCGCCGCGCTGAACCAGCTCGAGATCGCGCCGGACGTCGTCAACGCCGTCCTGTACGCGGTGCTCGTGGCGCTGGTCGGCGTCGTCGTGGTCGCCGTCGGCGGTGGCGGCATCGTCCCGATGCGGCAGCGCTGGGAGAACGCGCTGACCAAGGTCGAGGCCGAGGCACCCCAGATGCGGCGCGAGGCCCAGCAGGCCCGGCCGGCGTCCGAGGTGCTCAAGGCCGAGGGCGACCGCATCGCCGCCGAGGCCCGGCGCGCCCGCGAGGAGCAGGAGGCCGCCGAGCGCGCCCGCCAGGAGGCCGAGCGGGCCGAGGCCGAGCGCCAGCGCGCCCTGCAGGCCGAGGAGGAGCGTCGGCGGGCCGAGCGGGCAGCAGCGGAGCGCGCCGCCGCCGACCGGGCAGCTCAGCAGGCCCAGGCCCAGGCCCAGGCCCAGGCCGCGGCCCAGGCCGGAGCCCCGACTGCTCCGCCCGGGTACGGCCAGACCGACGGGGGTGCCCACCCCACCCAGGTCTTCTCCGCCACCGCCGACCCCTACCAGCAGCCGACCCCCGAGCAGCCCGGGGCCACCCGCTACGAGCCCGGCGACCAGCAGTACGGGGACCAGCAGCAGTACGGCGACCAGCAGTACGGGGACCAGCAGTACGGGGACCAGGAGTACGGCTCGCCGCAGCCGTGGTCCGGCGGCGCGCCGGCCCCGGACCCGCAGCAGGCCTACGACCGACCGCCCGTCCCGACCGACGAGCCGCCGATCTGGGAGCAGGACCGCACCGACGACCCGGGCACGGCCCAGCTGCCCCGGATCACCGACGACACGCCGCCGCCGGACGACCAGCGCCGCTGACGGGAACATGCCACGGCCGGCAGGCGCTGGCCGTGGCATGTCGAAGACCTGGTTCATCACCGGCGCCTCCCGCGGTTTCGGCCGCGCCTGGACCATCGCCGCCCTCGAGCGCGGTGACTCCGTCGCCGCCACCGTCCGCGACACCGCGTCGCTGGAGGACGTCGTCGCCCGCTTCGGTGACCGGGTGCTCCCCGTGCAGCTCGACGTCGACGACCGGACGGCGGTGTTCGCCGCCGTCGAGCGGGCGCACGCCCACTTCGGTCGGCTCGACGTCGTGGTCAACAACGCCGGCTACGGCCAGTTCGGCATGGTCGAGGAGATCTCCGAGGCCGAGGCCCGCGCGCAGTTCGAGACCAACGTGTTCGGCGCCCTCTGGGTCACCCAGGCAGCGCTGCCCTTCCTGCGCGAGCAGGGCTCGGGGCACGTGCTGCAGGTCTCGAGCATCGGCGGCATCTCGGCGTTCCCGAACATCGGGATCTACAACGCGTCGAAGTGGGCGCTCGAGGGCTTCTCGCAGGCACTGGCCGCGGAGGTCGCCGACTTCGGCATCCACGTCACGCTCATCGAGCCCGGTGGGTTCGACACCGACTGGCCGGGCGCCTCGGCCAAGCACGCCACCCCCAACCCGGTCTACGACGGATTCCGCGTGAAGGCCGCCGAGCAGCGCGCGGCCCGGGTCTCCAGCCCCGGCGACCCGGAGGCCTCCGCAGCCGCCGTCCTGCAGCTGGTGGACATGGACACCCCGCCGCTGCGGGTGTTCTTCGGCACCGCCCCGCTGGGCATCGCCGAGAAGGACTACGAGTCGCGGCTGCAGGGCTGGCGCGACACCCAGCACATCGCCGAGCTGGCCCAGGGCTGACCCGGCGCTCGCCGGGCCCGGTAGGCGGCCGGCCCGGCAGCTGGCGGTCCGGCCCGGCAGCTGGCGGTCCGGCGTGGACCAGCTGGGTCCACGGGTGTCCGTCCTGGCTCACCGGCGTCGGCGAGCCAGGACGGACGCGGCCGAACCCAGCTGATCACCGCCGCACGGATCGGTGGCGGAACGGGTTCGGGGGAAAACACCGGCGTGTCGTTTCAACCCCTTCGGCGGCCGGGAAGTGGCTGCGTGTCCGTTCCTGGCCCTCCCGCTCCAGACCACGAGGTGGGCCCGCCAGGTCACCCCCCGCCCCACAGCCGGTGACCACCCGTGCGCCGGCTTACGCGGGGATCCGTCAGCACCGCCCACAGGCAGGAGCCCGCACGTGATCACCGAGCGCGACATCGACACCCTCATCGGCACCACCGCCGTCGACTCCGACGGCGACAAGATCGGATCGGTCAGCGAGGTGTACCTCGACGACCAGAGCGGCCGCCCCGAGTGGGCCACCGTCAAGACCGGCCTGTTCGGCACCCGCGAGACCTTCATCCCGCTGCGCGAGGCCCAGCTGGACGACGGCTCGGTGCGCTTCCCGTACGACAAGGCCATGGTCAAGGACGCCCCCACCATCGAGGCCGAGGGTCACCTCTCCCCCGCCGAGGAGAGCGAGCTGTACCGCTACTACGGCGTGGGTGACGGCACCGGCATGGTCGGCGACCAGGGCCGCACCGAGGCCGGCACGGCGCGTCTCGGCGACGACCTCGACGACCGCGGCAACCGCACCGCCGGCGGCACCGCGCGCCTCGGCGACGACCTCGACGACCGTGGTCAGCACGTCGCCCGGGCCGGCGACCACGACGACAGCACCCTGACCGGCACCCGCAACGACGCCGGGACCGTCGGCCGGGACACCTCGGGCCCGATCACCGACGACGCGATGACCCGCTCGGAGGAGCGGCTGTCCGTGGGCACCGAAGCGGTGGAGACCGGCCGGGCCCGGCTGCGCAAGCACGTCGTGACGGAGAACGTGACCCGCACGGTGCCGGTCACCCACGAAGAGGTGCGCATCGAGCGCGAGCCGATCACCGACGCCAACCGCGGCGACGCCCTCGACGGCCCCGCGCTGTCGGAGGAGGAGCACGAGGTGACGCTCCACGCCGAGCGCCCGGTGGTGGACAAGGAGACCGTGCCGGTCGAGCGGGTGCGCCTGGCCACCGACACCGTCACCGAGGAGCAGCAGGTGAACGCGGAGGTCGCGCACGAGGAGATCGAGCAGGTCGAGGGCGGCGCCCGCGGCGACGTCCCGGGCGACACCCGTCGCTGACCCGACCGGCCGGGGTGGGCACCCGCCCACCCCGGCACCTCCCTGCCGAGCGGAGCACTACCGTGTCCGGTGAGCACGCCGTCACCCGCGCCGAGGAACGTCTGGACGTCGGCGTCGAGGTGATCCCGGTCGGCCGGGCACGCCTGGTGGTGGAGACGACCACCGAGGAGGTGCTCGTCCCCGTCCGGGTCACCCGTCAGCGGGTGCGCGTGGAGATGGGTCCCCCGCCGGACACCTCCCCCGTGGAACGTGCCCCGGCCACGGCGTCCGGGTGGTTGACGCTGCACGCCGACGAGCCGGTGGTGACGGTCCGGTCCGTCCCGGTCGAGCGCGTCCGCCTGGTGACCGCGTGGGTGCCCGGCGAGACCCAGGTGACGGCGACGGTCGCCCACGAGGTGGTCGAGGTCGAGACTCCGGGTTGATCGTCGGCAGGGGGCTGCCCGGCACGCCGTCGCGTCAGCCCCCTGCCGATGCTCGACCGCGGAAGGAGCGGTCAGCGGCGGCCGATCCTCCCGGCGGCGGCGTCGGCGAGCAGGGAGTCCACCGTCTCCTCGGCGTCCGTGCGGTTGGCGCCGATGCCACCGGCCGGCCCGCGCTTGGCCCAGCCGACCACGTAGGTCCCGGCCGGTGCGCCGGCCACCCGGCCGGCCTCGTGCGGCACCCGGCCCGCCTCGGCGTCGAAGGGCAACCCCGGGAGCTCGGTGCCCCGGTGCCCGATCGCCCGGACGACGAGCTCGGCCGGCACCGTGACGTCGCCGTCGGTCGAGCCCAGCACGATGCCGGTGACCCGCCCGTCGGACCCGACCACCTCGCGGGTCGCCTGGCCGAACGCGAACACGATGCGCCGGCCGGGCTCGGGGGCGACCGAGAGGTCGTCGTCGAACCGGTCGAGGCCGGCGAACAGCTCGGCCTTGGACCCCGGCTCGACGACGTCTGGCGCCTTGCCGCTGAGCACCGTGCGAACACCCGGGAGATGGGTGAGCGCACGCAGCTCGGAGCTGCTGCAGGCGGCGTCCGCGGCACCCCGACGCCCGAGGACGACGACCTCGCGCAGCGCACTGGTGCGCAGCGCGGCGAGCGCCGCCGGGGACGTCTCGGTGCTGGCGAGCCGGTCGGCTCGGCCGGCGAGCATGCGCGCGACGTCGAGCGCCACGTTGCCGGTGCCGACGACGACCGCCCGCTGGACGCGGGAGAGGTCGACCGGTGCGGCCTCGGGGTGGCCGGTGTACCAGTTGACGACCTCGCGGGCCGACACGCTGCCGGCCAGTTCCTCGCCGGGGACGCCGAGGGCGCGGTCACCGGCGGCCCCGGTGGCGTACAGGACGGCGTCGTACCGCTCGGCGAGCTGCGCGGGGGTGACGTCACGGCCCACCTCGACGCCCAGCTGCAGCGTCACCCGGGGGTGCCGCAGCACGGCGGTGGTGTGCTCGAGCACGCGACGGGTGCCGGGGTGGTCGGGGGCGACGCCGTAGCGGGCCAGCCCGCCCGGGGTCGGGAGCCGCTCGAGGAAGGTGACCCGCGCGTCGGTGGCCCGCAGGATCGACTGGGCGGCGTAGACGGCCGCGGGGCCGGTGCCCACGACTGCGACGTCGAGCCGGCCGATGGCCGACAGGTCGACGCTGGGGAACCGCGGCGCACCCCAGGCCGGGGCGGGGACGGCGTCCGGGCGGGCGTACCAGTCGGCGTTGATCTGGGTGAAGACCTGCTGGTCGGGGCGCAGCACCCAGGTGGGCGCGATCGCGTCGACGGGGCAGGCGTCGGCGCAGGCGCCGCAGTCGATGCAGGTGTCGGGGTCGACGTAGAGGGTCTCGGTGTGCCCGAACTCGGGCTCGTCCGGGGTGGGGTGGATGCAGTTGACCGGGCACACCGAGACGCAGGAGGCGTCCGAGCAGCAGTTCTGGGTGATCGCGAACGCCATGACCGTGCCTCAGATCATGTGCAGGCGGCGGTAGATCGCCACCGCGGGCCCGGTGAGGAAGCCGCACTCGCCGAGGAAGGCCATGAGGTGCCGGCTGCTGGTGCGCATCATCGCGTGGTGGTGCTTGTTCGCCCTGGCCTCGCGCACGGCGCGGTCGGCGTCGAGACCGGCGGCGGTGTAGACGTCGCGGTGCACCAGGTTGGTCACCACGACCTGGGTGACGATCGCGATGAGCAGCGCCGAGGAGCGGACGCGGGCCCTGCTGGCACCGACCAGGCTCTCGCGCACCTCCTGGCGGGCGTAGGTCATGTGCCGGGACTCCTCGACCACGTGGATGCGGCTCGTGGTTCGGATCATCGGCAGGACGTCCTCGCCGCGCATCCAGTCGCGCTGCATGACGTCGAGCACCTCCTCGGCGACCAGCGCGGCGGCGAAGGCCCGCTCGGCGCTGGCGAACGACTTGAAGAACCGGCCCAGCTCGATGCCGCTGCGCTTGGGTGCGTAGCCGGTCGCGCCGAGCTTCTCGCAGGCGCGGGCGAACATGATCGAGTGGCGGCACTCGTCGGCGATCTCGGTGAGCGCGAACTGGAAGTCCTTGCGCGTGGTGTCGCCGGCGTAGTGCTCGCGCAGCAGCATCTGCTGCAGGATCATCTCGAACCAGATGCCCGTGCTCATGATCGACGCGACCTCGTGCCGGGTCAGCGTGACCCGCTGCTCGTCGGTCATCTCGTCCCACAGCTCGGTGCCGTAGAGCGTGCTCCACTCGGGGTTGAGGCCGTGCAGGGCCGGGTCGAGCGGCTCGTCCCAGTCGACCTCGGTGGTCGGGTCGTAGGACAGCTGCGCCGCGGAGTCCAGCAGGCGAGCCGACACCGCCTCGCCGTCGCGCTGGCCGGCGCCGAAGACGGCGGACAGCTGGTCGGTGCTCGGGAGCGTGCTGGTCATGGAACGGCCCTCCGTGATCGTTGCGTGTAACACCCGGTTACATGTACAAGGATGGCCCATGCCACACCTACCTGCAACCCCGCGACACATCTTCCCGGACGAAGTGTGACCCAACCCTCATCGGCCGCCGATCTTCTCCCCTCGACACCTTCCCCGCCAGGTATCTCAGCGCTAAGGTTTCTGCCATGACGAGCAGGCGGGTACGCATCGGCATCGACACCGGTGGCACGTTCACCGACGTGGTGGCGGTCGACGAGGAGTCCGGCGCCACGACCACCACGAAGACCCCCTCGACGCCGGGCAACCCGGCCGACGGGTTCCTCGCCGGGGTGCAGAAGGTCCTCGACCTCATGGGCCTCACCGGCGAGGCCGTGACCGCGGTCAGCCACGGCACCACCGTCGCCACGAACCAGCTGCTCGAGGGCAAGCTCGACCGCATCGGCTTCATCACCACCGAGGGCTACGCCTCGGTGCTCGAGATCGCACGGCAGTCGGTGCCCGACGGCTACGGCAACAGCTACTTCTGGGTCAAGCCGCCCCGCATCGTCCCGGCCGACCTGGTGAAGACCGTCGGTGGCCGGCTGGACCACACCGGCGCCGAGGTGCGGCCCTTCGACCGCGAGCAGGCCGTCGCCGCGGCCACCTTCTTCAAGGACGCCGGGATCACCACCGTCGGCGTCTGCTTCCTGCACGCGTACTCGAACGACGCCCACGAGCAGGCCATGCTCGAGGTGCTGCGCGAGGTGCACCCCGAGTGCGTCGTGTCGATCAGCTCCGGCGTGCTGCGCGAGTACCGCGAGTACGAGCGCTCGGTCACCACGCTGGTCGACGCCGCCGTCAAGCCCAAGGTCGGCGCCTACGTCACCAACATCCGGGCCCGGCTCGACGAGCTCGCCCCCGAGGTGCCCTTCTACGTCATGAAGAGCAACGGCGGCGTGCTGAGCGCCGAGGAGGTCGTGCACCAGCCGATCACCACGATGCTCTCCGGCCCGGCCGCCGGCGCCCTGGGCGCCGCGCTCATCGCCGGCACCGCCGGGTTCGACCGCATCCTCACCTGCGACGGCGGCGGCACCTCCACCGACGTCACCGTGGTCATCGACGGCGAGCCCGCGCTCACCACCGAGGGCACGGTGGGCGCCTACCCGTCGAAGATCCCGATGATCGACGTCGTCACCGTGGGCGCCGGCGGTGGCTCCATCGCGTGGCTGGCCCCCGAGGGCACGCTCAAGGTGGGCCCCAAGAGCGCCGGCGCCGACCCGGGCCCGATGTGCTACCCCAGCCGCGGCCCCGAGCCCACCGTCACCGACGCCCACGTCGTGCTCGGCCGGATCCCCCCGCACCTGCTGGGCGGGGAGATCCCGCTGTCGGTCGAGGCGGCCACCGGTGGCCTGGAGACCCTGGGCGGCAAGCTCGGCCTGGCCATGGAGAAGACCGCCACCGGCATCCTCGAGATCTCGGCGTGGAACCAGGCCAACGCCCTGCGCCAGGTCACCGTCGCCCGCGGCCTCGACGTCCGCGACTTCACCCTCACCACGTTCGGCGGCTCGGGCTCCCTGCTGGCCTGCCGGCTGATGGACATCCTCGGCCTGCCGCGCACGCTGGTGCCGCCGAACCCGGGCAACGTCAGCGCGTTCGGGCTGCTCACGGTCGACGTCCGCAACGACTACGTGCAGACCATGATCACCAAGCACGCCGCCCTCGACGCGGGTGTCGTGGCGGCCGCCTACGGCGACCTGGAGGCCCAGGCCGCCACCGCCCTGGACGGCGAGGGCTTCGCCCGCGACGAGCAGCGCATGCAGCGCACGGCCGACCTGCGCTACGTCGGGCAGGCCTTCGAGGTGCGGGTCCCCGTGCCCGACGGCGACCTCGACGACGCCGCGCTGGCCACCGTGGCCGAGGCGTTCCACGCCGCGCACCGTCAGCTCTACGGCTACGACTTCGCCGCCGACCCCCGCCAGGCGGTCGAGTGGGTCAACCTGCGCGTCAGCGGCATCGGCCCGATCCGCCGTCCCGACCTGGTGGCCCGGCCCGACCGCACCGAGGGGTCGGTCGCCGACGCCGTCAGCGGCTCGCGGCGGGTGTTCTTCGACGAGTGGGTCGACACCCCCACCTACACCCGCACCGACCTGCAGCCCGGCGACGTCGTCGTCGGCCCGGCGATCGTCGAGGAGTTCGGCTCCACGGTGCCGGTGCACCCCGGCTTCGTCGCCACCGTCGACAGCTACTCCAACCTGCTGCTCACCAAGGAGACCGCGCGATGACCGCCTCGCAGACCCCCGAGCAGACCACCGCCGCGGACCCGGTCCTCGTCGAGATCGTCGCCGGCACGCTGGCCGCGATCGAGATGGAGGTCGAGACCGCCATCGGACGCACCTCGCGCTCCCCGATGATCCGCGACGCGCACGACTTCCGGGCCGGCATCCACGACCGCCAGCTGCGCAAGCTGACCGGCCGCTCGTACTCCGCGCTGGTGCAGCCGGTGGTGCGCGACTACCCGATCGACCAGATGAACGTGGGCGACGTCTTCTTCCACAACGACGTCTACCTCTCCGAGGGGGGCATCGGCCACCTGCCCGACCTCTGCGTCACCGTCCCGGTGTTCGCCGAGGGCGAGGTGGTCGCCTTCATCCAGGCGTTCGGCCACCACGACGACATCGGCGGCGCCGTCCCCGGCTCCATGCCCTCGGCGGCGACCAGCATGTTCGAGGAGGGCCTGATGGTCCCCCCGATCAAGCTGTGGGACCGCGGCGTGCCCAACGAGTCGGCGCTGAAGATCATGACCCGCAACTCGCGGATGCCCGACTCGCTGGCCGCCGACCTCGACGCCGAGTGCTCGGCCTGCCTGGCCGGCGCCCGCCGCCTGGGCGAGCTGTTCGAGCGCTACGGGGTCGCGGCGGTCGAGGCGTGCTTCGACGCGATCCTGGCCAACTCGACCGAGGTCTACCGCACCGAGATCCTCAGCCAGATCCCCGACGGCACCTACGTCTGGGAGGACTACGCCGAGCACGACGGCGTCGACGAGCCGATGCTGCACCGCCAGCGGATCACGCTGATCATGGACTCGACCGCCGACGTCCCGCTGGTCATCGACTTCACCGGCACCGGGCCGCAGGCCAAGGGCCCGATCAACCACTGCGGCGACTACTCCGACGGCAACTTCCTCAAGAAGTGGCTCGCGCCGATCCTGCGCAACCTGGCGGCGACGCCCGAGCGCATGGCCGAGCTCGACGTCAACGAGGGCGTCGTCCCGCTCATCGAGATGCGCTTCCCGGAGAAGGGCACGCTGCTCACCCCGGTGTTCCCCGCACCCACCAACGCCCGCACGTTCGTGATCCTGCGGCTGCTGGGCGTGCTGGCCGGGGTGCTGGCCAAGGCCACCGGCGGCCGCATGCCCGCCGACCAGGAGACGATCCGGTACACCGGTGTGTACGGGACCGACTTCGACGGCGAGCCCTACCTCATGCGCGAGGTGCTCGGCGGCGGCTCGGGCGGGCGGTACTACGCCGACGGCGAGGACACCATCCACGTCGTCCCCGACTCCCGGAACCTGCCCACGGAGTTCACCGAGGGCCGCTTCCCGCTGCGCATCGAGGCCCTGGGCCTGGCCCTGGACTCCGGCGGCCCCGGCCGATACCGCGGTGGCTGCGGCTACGAGAAGCACATCCGGGTGCTGCGCGACGCGCACTTCATGTCCATCGCCGACCGCTCGATCCTGGCCTGCTGGGGCGTCAAGGGCGGCAAGGCCGGCCGACCGTTCCAGATCACGGTCGACCCGGGTGGCCCCGACGAGCACGAGGTCGACGCCCTCGCCGACGCCGAGCCGCTGAAGGCCGGCACCGTCGTGCGGGTGCGGACGACGGGCGGCGGTGGCTGGGGCGACCCGCTCGACCGGCCGGTCGAGGAGGTCCTCCAGGACATCGCGTGGCTCAAGGTGAGCGTCGAGGGCGCCCGTCGCGACTACGGCGTGGTGGTGGACGCCGACGGCGACGCCGACCTCACCGCCACCGAGGCGCTGCGCGAGGAGATGCGGGCCGCCCGCACCGGCGAGGAGCCGTTCTTCGACCGCGGTCCCGGCTACGCCACCCTGTCCGGCGGCGCGGCGTTCAACGAGTTCGACGTCCTCTGACGGAGGACCCCGTACGGCGCCGGTCCCCCACTGGGGGCCGGCGCCGTCGTCGTCCCGGGGGGTGATGGTGATCATCTCGGCTTGACCACGTGGCGGCGCTGCCGACGGTGCGGGCATGGACATCAACGCGTTGACCGTGGACCGCGGCACCCCGCAGGCCACCTTCATGGCGTCGGTGCGCGCCTCCGCCACCACGACCCAGGCCGCCCAGGACGCCCCGGGCGCGAAGCAGGGCGCCGTCAGCCCCCAGGCCGCCGCGCTCCAGGCGCTGCGCGCGGACCTCGACGCCGCCCAGGCGGCGCTGCGGCAGGCCGAGCAGAGCCAGGCCGGCCAGGACGCCGTCGCCGCAGCCCGGCAGCGGGTCGCCCTCGCCGCGCAGGCCCTTGCCGACGCCCAGCTCCGCCAGGCCCAGCAGGCCGGCGTCTCGGGTGGCTCGATCGACACCTACGCCTGACGCTGGGGGCATGACCGACCCCGAGAAGGACCCGTCCGGCACCTCGTCCGACGGCGAGGCCCAGCTGCACCCCGGCCCCCGCGACGAGGGCGGCGAGGGCGGCATGGCCACCCGCGAGCTGAAGGCCCACGAGGCCGAGGACCACGAGCAGGGCGACTAACCCGCCAGCCGGCGACGGCCCTCCCCCAGCGCGGCCCGCGCCACGTCGGCGTCGGCGAACCGCTGCGCCGTCGCCGGGTCCAGTGCCCCGGGCGCGTCCTGCAGCAGGGTCTCGTGCCCACGCCCGACCACCAGGACGACGTCCTCCGGCCCGGCCGCGTCGACGGCCGCCGTGATCGCCGCCCGCCGGTCGAGCACGGTGCGCACCCGGGCGTTGGACCCGAGCAGGCCCACCGCGAGCTCGGCGACGATGGCCGCCGGGTCCTCGCCGTGGCTGCCCTCGTTGGTGAGCCAGACGTGGTCGGCGGCCCGGGCCGCGGTGCCCAGCCCCTGCCGCTTCCACCGGTCCCGGGCCCCGCGGGCCCCGAGCACGAGGTGCACCTCGCCGTACGGGCGCAGCTCCGACGCGGTGGCCACCGCGTCGGCCAACGCCCCGGGAGTGTGCGCGTAGTCGACGACCACCAGTGGTGACCCCGGGGCGGTGAGCAGGGTGTTCCGCCCGTCCGGGGGCGCCACGGACGCCAAGCGGCGCGCTGCGGTGGCCGGGGCGACCCCCATCGCCACGGCGGCGGCCCAGGCGGCGGCCAGGTTGGTGACGTGCACCCGGCCGACGACGGGGCTGCGCACGAGGTGGCGTCCTCCGTCGTGCTCGAGCAGCACCTCGGTGCCCGCAGCGCCACTGGTGCCGCGCAGCACCCGGACGTCGCAGTCGGCGTCGTGGCCGACGCGGGTCACCGGGACCACCGCCTGGTCGGCCAGCCGCCGCCCCCACGGGTCGTCGGTGACGACGACGGCGGCTCGAGCCCGGTCGGGGGTGAACAGCCGGGCCTTGCTGGCCCAGTACTGCTCGAGGGTGCCGTGGTGGTCCAGGTGGTCGGGCTCGAACCCGGTGAACACCGCGACCTCGGCGCACAGGCCGTCGACCCGTCCGACGTCGACCGCGATCGAGGACGCCTCGACGACCGCCGTGGTGGCGCCGCGCTGCACCATCCAGCGCAGCAGCCGGTGCAGGTCGGGCGCCTCCGGGGTGGTCAGCGCCGTGCTGCGGGTGTGTCGGCCGACGGTCGCGCCCACCGTCGTGAGCAGCCCGCACCGGCCGCCCAGCGCCCCGGCGAGCAGGGTGCTCGTCGTCGTCTTGCCGTTGCTGCCGGTGACCGCGACGACGCGCAACCGGTCGGCCGGGTCCCCGGCCAGCAGCGCGCCGACCGGGCCGAGCACCGCCCGCACGGCGGGCACGACGAGCACCGGCACACCCAGGTCGTGCGGCAGCCGGTCGGGCCGGTCGGCGAGCACCGCGACGGCACCGGCGGCCACGGCGGCCGCCGCGTGCTCGTGGCCGTCGGACCGGGCGCCGCGCACGCAGGCGAACAGGTCGCCCGGTGCGACCCGGCGGGAATCCATCACGAGGGCGTCCACGACCGGGCCGGCAGGCGGCAGCGCCGCCCCGGCGCGGGCGGCGACGGCGGCCAGGGGTGTCCAGCGGGACGGCGGATCAGCGAGCACCAGCGCCTCTTCAGTGGGGACGACGAGGGCGCGGACTCGACCCACCGGTCATCATGGGGACCTCGCGCCCGGCCCGGCCACCGGAGCTCAGGCTGCGGTGCGCCCCCGGGCCACGGCCCGCACCACCGGGGCCAGCGCCTCGGCGATGAGCGCGTAGCCGGCCGACGACGGGTGGAACCGGTCGGCCGAGAACAGCGCCGGCTGCGCCCGGAACCGCTCGCCGAGCTCGGTGCCGATCGGCACGGCCACCCCTCCGGCGGCCCGCACGGCCCCGGTCTGCCGGCGCTGCAGCTCGGCGCTCGCCGTCGCCACCAGGGCCTGGAAGGCCGGTGGCACCCACGGCACGGTCGAGAGGTCCGGCGCCGGGACGACCAGGACGTCGGCGCCCAGGAGCCGGAGGTCCTGCACCGCCGCGCCCAGCTGCTCGGCGGCGGTGGCCGGCGGCACCAACCGGGTCAGGTCGTTGGCGCCCACCACGACCAGCGCGAGGTCGCACCGGGTCACCGACCGCACCTGCCCGGCCAGGGCGGCCGACACCGCACCCGGCACCGCCACGACCTGCAGCGTCGCGTCGACGCCGTCCTCGGCCAGCGCGGCGACCAGCCGGGGCCCGATCGCGTCGGCCGGTCGGGCGGCCCCCGTGCCGAAGGCGATGGAGTCGCCGAGCACGGCGAGGGAGAAGCTCACGGTGGTCGAACGGGCCCGGTCACCGCCCTGTTCCGCGCCGGCAACACGTCTGGGACGTCTACCCCGTTCGTGCAGGTCAGCGGCGAGCCGGGGTCCCCGCCGGGGCGCGGGACAGGGCACCATGGAGGCATGGACACCGACGAGCAGCTCCAGCTGACCCCGGAGAACCTCGCCGTCCGCACCCTCGGGGAGCTGACCGTCCCCTCCCCCCTCGACGGCGGCCTGCTCGAGCGCGGCGAGTCGGTGCACTACGTCGGCGAGCACGACCGCGTGCTGGTCGACGGCACGCTGGGCGTGGCCGCCCGGCGGGGCGTGCCGGTGGACGAGCTGCCCACCTTCGAGCCCGGCGGCCCGCGGCGCTCGCTGTACTTCGACCCCAAGAAGACCAAGGTCGGCATCGTGACCTGCGGCGGCCTCTGCCCGGGTCTGAACAACGTCATCCGCGGCCTGGTCGGCGAGCTCGCCGAGCACTACGGCGTGCACTCGGTGCTCGGGTTCCGCGACGGCTACCTGGGGCTGACCCCCGACGGCGACGAGCCGCTGGACCTCACCCCGGAGTCGGTGCGCTGGATCAACCAGCAGGGCGGCACCGTGCTGGGCACCTCGCGCGGCGGCCAGGACCCCAAGGTGATGGTCGAGACGCTGCGGCTGCGGCAGATCGACATCCTGTTCGTGATCGGCGGCGACGGGTCGCTGCGCGGCGCCCAGGCCATCGCCGACGAGGCCACCCGGCAGGGTCTGGCGATCGCGGTGGTCGGCGTCCCCAAGACCATCGACAACGACATCCCCTGGATCGACCGCAGCTTCGGCTTCCAGACCGCCTTCGGCCGGGCCGCGGAGTCGATCCGTGCGGCGGCCACCGAGGCGCGCTCGCACCGCGGCGGCGTCGGGCTGGTCAAGCTCATGGGCCGGCACTCCGGGTTCATCGCCGCCTACGCCACCCTGGCCAGCGACGACGTCGACCTCGTGCTCATCCCCGAGGTCCCCATGCCCCTGGACGGCGACCGCGGCGTGCTGGCGCACGTGCAGCGGGTGCTCGACGAGCAGGGCCACGCGGTGATCGTGGTGGCCGAGGGCTACGGGCAGGACATGTTCGCCGGGGTCGAGGGCGGCGCCGACGCCTCGGGCAACGCCAAGCTCTTCGACATCGGCAAGAAGCTGCGCGACGAGCTGAGCAGCCACCTGAACGCCAGCGGCGTGCCGTTCCAGCTGCGCTACGTGGACCCCGGCTACGCCATCCGCAGCGTGCCGGCCAACAGCCACGACTCGGTCTACTGCACCCGGCTGGCGCAGGCCGCCGTCCACGCGGCCATGGCCGGGCGCACGGCGACGGTGGCCGGGCGCTGGCACGGCCGGTTCGTGAACCTGCCGATCCCGCTGGTCACCCGCACCCGCAACCAGGTCGACCCGCGCGGTGACCTGTGGCTCTCGGTCCTGGAGGCCACCGGCCAGCCGGTGCACGTCTGAGTCAGCGGCGGACGGCGTGGCGGACGGCGACGAAGCCGCCGACCCGCCGGGTGCTGAGCAGCTCCAGGGCCAGCGGGACGTCGTCGGGCAGCGCCCTCAGGCCGCGGCCGACGACGGCGGGGGCCAGCAGCAGGTGCACCTCGTCGACCAGGCCGGCGCGGAAGGCGTGCGCGGCCAGCGTCGGCCCGTCCACGGTGACGTCGAGCTCGGCGTCGCGCACCAGCGCGGCCACCTCGGCGGGGTCGAACGAGCGCACCAGCCGGGTGCGGGCGGTGACGACGTCCTGGAGCGTGGTGGAGACGACGACCTTCTCGGCCCGCTGCCAGTGCCGGGCGAACTCGGCCTCGCCGGCGTCGCCCTCGGCCCACGAGGGGTCGGTCTCCCAGCCCTGCATGAGCTCGTACATGCGGCGGCCGTGCAGGAACGTGCCGATGCGTGCGGTGTCGGCGTTGACCGCGGCCAGCACCTCGGGCTCGGGGAAGGCGAAGCCGAAGTCACCCCCGGCGTCGGCCACGAAGCCGTCGAGCGAGCAGATCGCGGAGTACAGCAGCTTCGCCACCGCGCCAGCATGGACCTCGATCAGGTCCCGGGGAAGAAGAACGACACGCGGCGCTGGTAGTCCCGGTAGCCCGGGCGGTCGGCCATGCGGCGCTCGGTGCGCTTCGCGCCCGTGGCGAACACCAGGAACCAGGTCATCGCGGCCGGGGCCGGGAACAGCAGGGCCCCCGGTGCGGACGCCGCCCCGGCCAGCCAGATGCCGTCCCACGTGATCGAGTCGCCCAGGTAGTTGGGGTGCCGCGAGACACCCCAGAGGCCGGTGTCCAGGACGTCGGGCCGCTCGTCGCGGTCCCGCGCGGAGTAGGCGGCCTTCTGCCGGTCGGCCACCGCCTCGACGACGGCCCCGGCCACCGCCACCGCGGCACCGACGGGGAACAGCCAGCGGCGGGCCGAGCGGGGCAGCGTGCTGGCCGCGGCGAGCTGGAGCGGCGCCGAGACCAGCAGCTGGGCCACCGCCTGGGTGCCGAACACCTTGGCCAGCACCGTCGGGGTGGACGCGCCCTCGAGGAACTCGGTGTAGCGCTCGTCCTCGGTGTCGCTGCCGCGCAGCCGCCGCAGCATCAGCGTCTCCAGGCGCACGGCCCAACCGGTCGTGATCGCGGCCGTCGTCCAGCGGCGCCACGGGTCACCGGTTCCCAGGGCCGCGCCGGTGATGGCCACCGCGGCGAGGCCCGGGCCCCACACGCCGTCGGCGTAGTCGCGCCGTCCCTTCCGCAGCGCCAGGGCGGCGGTGCCCGCCTGGAGCGCGGTCACCACCGCCGCCGACGCACCGACCACCCGCTTGAGGTTCGCCCTGTCCACGCTCACCGGGACGTCCTCCCCCACCGCGGCCCGGCTCAACCCGCTCAGGCGGGAACGATCGCCAAGGCGCGCGCGGGTGAGCCCGTGCCGCCGACGACCGGCAGCGGCGAGACCACGAGCACCGCGCCGGTGCGCGGCAGCTTGTCCAGGTTCTGCAGCTGGGTCAGGCCGTACTTGTCGGCGCCGAGCAGGAAGTGGTGCACCGGGAACGGCGGCTCGAGACCACCGGCCTGGCCGGCGTCGATGCCCACCGTCTCCACGCCGAAGCCCGAGATGCGCGAGGCGGCCAACCACTGCGCACCGGCGGCGGAGACCCCGGGGGTGTGCGGGCCGTTGTCGTCGGCGTTGGCGAAGGCTGCGGCGTCACCGCCGAAGCGGCTCCATCCGCTGCGGAACAGCAGCCAGGCGCCCTCGGGGAGCGGGCCGTGCTCGGCCACGTAGGCCTCGAAGTGCGCGGGCTCGAGCAGGAGGTCGGGGTCGGCCTGCGCCTCGTCGGTGAAGTCGAGGACGACGGCCGGGCCGATCAGGCGGCGCGGAGGGATCAGGTCGACCGTGTGGCCGTCGCGGCCGGTGGCCCAGTGCGCGGGGGCGTCGACGTGGGTGCCGGTGTGCTCCCCGGTGTGGATGTTGTTCCAGCCCCAGAACGGGCCGTCGTCGTCGAAGTCGCTGACCTTCTCCAGCGACAGCGGGATCGTGTTGGCGAACGGCGGAGGCAGCTGGAGCACAGGGGTCCGGGGGGACAAGGGGGCGGTCAGGTCGATGATCTCGACCTCCCCCGCCTCGAGGGCTGCCAGGAGGGCGTCGATGACGGTCACGGGGAGAGCATCCCCCGGACGTCGATCGTCGGGGCTCTCCCCCTGCACCCAGATGTGGGCGTGACCGTCAGGAAGCACCTGAGCACCGTCAGGGACGCGTCAAGGGCCTGGCGTGCGGGCCGGGGCCGGCGCCCACTGGGGGCATGGACTCGCTGATCGTCATCGCCTGGGGCGCCGTGGCCACCCTCGTGAACGTGGGGATCGGCCGCTGGTGCCGCGCCCGCGACCACCACTCCGCCAGGGTGGCCCGACAACCCTGACGGTCGTCCGGCCGACGGTGGGGGCCGGTCGTCGCCGGGCGGCGGGCACCGGCGACGACCGGGGTCTCAGGGGTGCAGGAGCTCGCGCAGCCAGGCCAGCTGCTCGGCCTCCTGGTGGAACTGGCCGCCCTCGTGGTCGTTGTAGGGGTAGCTGCGGATCTGCTTCTCCCCCGCGTAGGCGTTGTGCGCCGCGTAGACCGTCGAGGGCGGGCAGACGTTGTCCATCAGCGCCACGGAGAACAGCGCCGGTGCGGTCGAGCGGGTGACCAGCACCGCCGCGTCGACGTAGGCCAGCGTCGCGAAGGCGGCGGCGGCGTGGTCGCGGTGGCTGGCCAGGTAGGCCGCGATCTCCGGGTACGGCCCGGCCGAGGCGGTGACCACCGCCCGCGGGAAGTCCGAGAGGAACGGGACGTCGGCCATGACGCCGGCGAGGTCGTCGCGCAGTGCGGACACCGCCAGCGCGATGCCGCCGCCCTGGCTGATCCCGGCCACGACGACCTTCGACGGGTCGACCCCGGGCAGCTGCTGGGCGGCGTCCACGGCGAGGACGGCGTCGGTGATCAGCCGGCGGTAGTAGTAGTCCTCCGGGTCGAGGATCCCGCGGGTCATGAACCCGCCCAGGTACGAGGGCCCGTGGCCGTGCGGGTCGGGGGTGTCACCGACCCAGCCGTAGCCGGTGCCCTGGCCGCGGCTGTCGACCTCGAGCACGGCGTACCCGGCCAGCGGGTAGGGGCCGGTCTGGTGCGGCAGGCCGCGGCCGCCGGTGTAGCCCTGGTAGCGGACGACGACCGGCAGGTCGCCGTCCACCCCGGCCGGCCGGCGGTACCAGGCCTTGATCGGATCACCGTCGAAACCGCTGAACGTGACGTCGGAGACCTCGACGAGGGTCAGGCCGCTGTCGACGGGCTGCACCTTCGGCGGCGACGCGACCTCGCGGGCCGAGCGCAGCGTGCGGGTCCAGAACTCCTCGAGGTCGGCGGGAGGGGTGACCGCGCTGCGGTACCGCAGCAGCTCGGGCAGGGGCAGGTCGTACTGGGGCACGGGGAGGTCCTGTCGGGTGGAGGGCGGTCAGCCCTTGACGGCGCCTTGGAGCAGGGCCTGGGAGAACTGGCGCTGGAAGAGCAGGAACACCGCGATCGTGGGCGCCATGATCAGCAGCGCGCCGGCCGACAGCAGCACGATGTCGGTGCCGTAGCGGCCCTGGAAGGCGCCCAGCGCGCCGGCCATCGTCCGCTTGAGCGGGTCGTCGACCATGACGATGGCGAGGATGAACTGGTTCCAGGTCCACAGGAACAGCAGGATCGCCAGCGACGAGAGCGCCGGCACCGCCAGCGGCAGGTGGATGCGGCGGAACGCGCCCCACGGGCCGGCGCCGTCGAGGGCTGCGGCCTCGCTCAGCTCGACCGGCACGGTCTGGAAGTGCGCCCGCATCCAGAAGACGCCGAAGGGCATGAACAAGGCGATCAGCGGCAGGATGATCGCCCACCGCGTGTTCAGCAGCCCGAGCTCCTGCATCTGGTAGTAGAGCGGCGTGATCAGCGACTCGAACGGGATGGTCAGCCCGGCGACGAACACCAGGAACAGCGCGCCGGCGAAGGGCACCTTGAGCTGCGCGAGGCCGTAGCCGGCGAACGCGGCGAACAGCAGCGAGATCGGGACGACGCCGAGCACGATGAGCAGGCTGCTGCCCAGCAGCGGGCCGAGGTTGGCGACCTGGAACGCGTCGACGAAGTTGTGCCACTGCGGATCGCTGGGCCAGCTGACCCCGGTGGGGATGCTGCCCTGCGGCTGCAGCGCGGTGGAGAAGATCGTGACGAACGGGATGAGCGTCGCGACCATGAAGACCACGAGGAGGCCGCGCCCGGCCAGCGTGCTGCGGGTGTTCGGGTTCACTGGTCGCTCCGCTGGGTGAGGCGCTGCACGGGCAGGATCGCGACCAGCACGAGCACCATGAGGACGACGGCCATGGCCGAGGCCTGGCCCACCTCGCGCTCGGAGAACGCCAGCCGGTAGATCTCGACGCCGGGGACCATCGTCTGGTTGCCCGGTCCGCCCTGCGTGGTGATGTAGACGATGTCGAAGCTGGCCAGCGCCGCGATCATCGTGACCGTCACGCAGACGCCGATCTCGCGGCGCAGACCGGGCACCGTCACGTGCCGGAAGACCTGCAGCCCGCTGGCGCCGTCGAGCCGGGCGGCCTCGTAGAGCGAGGGGTCGATCTTGGCGATGCCGGTGAGCAGCAGCAGCGTGCACAGACCCAGCTGCACCCACGAGCCGATGAGGCCGACGGCGGGCAGCGCGGTGTCGAAGTCGGCCAGCCACGGGCGGGCGATGCCGTCGAGGCCGACGGCCGACAGCATCTGGTTGGCGATGCCGTTGGTCGAGTAGACCCAGTCCCACACGATGCCGGCGGCGACCAGCGGGATGACCTGGGGGATGAAGAGCACCGACCGCGAGACGGTGGTGAACGACCCGCGCGGCAGGCCGTGCATCAGGGCGGCGGCCAGCAGGCCCAGGGCCACCGGGATGACGGTGAAGAAGAGGACCAGCACGATGGCGTTGCCGATGATGCCGAGCTGGTCGGGGTCGGTGAGGACCTTCGCGTAGTTGTCCCCGCCGACGAAGGTGGCGACGCCGATGCCGTTCCACTCGTACAGCGAGTACTGCACCGACGTGATGAGCGGGCGCAGCACGAAGAACGCGTAGACGGCCAGGGCCGGGGCGACCCAGACCAGCTGGCCCCAGCGACGACGCCCGCCCGGTCGGCGCCGGGGGGCGGCCGCCCCGGCCCCGTCCACGAGGGACGGGACCGAGGCGACCACGGCGGACGACGTCACGGGCCGACTTCGTCCTCGTACGCGGCCTGGATGGCGGCCACCGCGTCCTCGGGGGTGGTGCGGTCGTCGATCAGCGACTGCAGCTCGGGGCGGATCGACCCGGCGTAGATGCCGGCGGTGGCGTTGGCGACGAAGTCGACCAGCGTGCCGTCGGCGCCGACGGTCTGGCCGGCGGCCAGCGTCTGCTGCGTCAGCGGGTTGGCGGCCTCGGGGATCTCGAGGTCCGAGGGCCCGCCGGGGTTGGCGCCCGAGGAGTTGACGATGATCTCGCGCGCGGTCTCGTCGGTGTGCAGCCAGTTGAGGAAGTAGGCCGCCTCGTCGGGGTGCTCGGCCTTGGCCGGGATCGTGTAGGTGTTCGGCGCACCCATGGCGACCGGCGCGGCGCCCTCCTCGGTGCCCGGCATGAGGAAGAAGCCGACGTCGTCGCCCATCGACTCGCTGAGGTTGGCCGACTCCCAGTCGCCGTTGAACATGAACAGGCCCTCGCCGCCGGAGAAGCGGCCCATCATGGTCGTGTAGTCCAGGCTGTTGGCGTCGGACGGGAAGTAGCCGGCGTCGGCCCACTCCTGGATGGTGGCCATGGCCTCGGTGGCCTCGGGGTTGTCGATCGTGGCCCCGGGCTGCTGGAAGGTCCAGTCGGCGATGTCGGTGGGGTCGGCGAGCTGGTTGTACAGCGCCTGGAACGGGAAGGCGATGCCACCGATGTCGTTGAACTGCATGATCGGCTGCTGCCCGGCCGCCTTCGCGGTGGCCATGTCGGCCTCGAGCTCCTCGATCGTGGCGGGGGCCTCGGTGATGCCCAGCTGCGCGGCGATCGCCTTGTTCCAGTAGACGCCGGTCACCGAGTAGCCGATGCCCATGCCGTAGAGCGAGCCGGTGCCGCGGGCGTCGTCGCTGATGCGCATCTGCTGCAGCTGCGACTCGGGGAAGGCGTCCCAGCCGTAGGCGTCGAAGTAGGGGTCGAAGTCCAGCAGCAGGCCGTCGCGGGCCGGGTCGACCAGCTGCGGCAGGCGGATGAGGTCCGGGGCGTCGTCGGAGGCCATGACGCGCGAGGCGTTCTCGGTGAGCACGGCGAACTGGTCGCTGCGGATGTTGAACGTGATGTTCGGGTGCTGCTCCGTGAACTCGTCGGCCAGCTCCTGCGCGATCGGGAAGCCGGTCTCGATGTAGAAGTCGAGCTCGACGTCCTCGCTGGTCAGCTCGGTGCTGATCTCGCGGTCCTCGTCCTGCCCGGCGGAGGTGTTGTCGGCCCCGGGTGCACTGCACGCGGTGAGGACGGCCAGGGAGAGCACCGAGGCGCCCACGGCGGCCCGGGTGATCAGGCTGCGCCCGGTTCGGGTGTTCACACGCCACTCCTTCGTGTCGAGCTGGCCGCGGCGCGCGGGCAGCACGGTGACCGTAAGTGGGGCGCCTCACACCGTCAAGAACTTCGAGTAAAGCTCTTTACAACGGTCCGGTCACAGCGGCGGCGGGGCCGTCGTCCGGCGGTCCACGACCGTGCAGTCGAGCAGGGTCATGCGCCGCTGGGTGGCCCCGGCGATGGCCTCCAGCAGCAGCCCCACGGCCACTGCGCCCGACTCCTCGAAGGGCTGCCGGATGGTGGACAACCCGGCCGCCTCGGCCGCCGGCCCGTCGTCGAACCCGAGCACCGAGAGGTCCCCGGGGACGTCGAGACCCAGCTCGGCGGCGGCGTGCACCACCCCGAGGGCCAGGTCGTCGAAGTGCGCCATCACCGCCGTCGGACGGTCCGGGCCGGAGAGCAGGGTGAGCGCGGCCTCCCGCGCGGCGGCCATCGTGCCCTCGGCCTGCGCGACGGTGAGGACGACGTCCGGGTGCGCCGCGAGCTCGCTGCGGAAGCCACCCAGCCGACGCCGGGCCTGCGACTCGTAGTCCGAGGCCTGCTGCTCGGAGAGGTAGCCGATGCGCCGGTGGCCCAGGGCCAGCAGGTGCTGCGCGGCCCGCCGTCCGGCGCCGTGGTCGTCGATGTTGACCACGCTGAACCGGTCGCTGTCGGCGTCCACCAGCACCACCGGCAGGCCGCGGGTGGCCAGCCGCTCCTCGGTGGACTCCTCGATCGGGGCGCCCATGACGATGAGCCCGTCGACCACCCCGCGGATGGGCATGCTGGCCAGCAGCGGCGAGCTGGCGGTGGCCGCGGACTCCTGGTCGATGAGCGAGATGTCCACCGCCTGCGCCTTGGTGGCCCGCATGACGCCGACCAGCCGGCGCAGGTAGCTGGGGTAGGTGGAGAACGGCGCGACGACGCCGATGCGTCCGGCCTGCTTGCGGGCCAGGTCGATGGCGGTGGCCTTGGGCAGGTAGCCGAGCTCGTCGGCGACCTGCAGCACCTTGCGCCGGGTGCCGACGGCGACCCGGTCGGGCTTGTTCAGCACGTTGGAGACCGTCGAGATGCTGACCCCGGCGTGCTCGGCGACGTCGTAGATGGTCGCCGGCTTGGCGGGGTCGGTCATGAAAAGCACTTTAGGTCCCGCCCGGTTCCCCCTCGGGCACGGGAGCATCGGCGTGTGACGATCGGGCACGAGGAACTGCTGGCCGCCGCCCACGCCGTGGCGGCCGAGGACGAGGACCGCGCCGGCGTGGCGATGCTGGTCGCGCTGCACGACCGCACCCGGCCGGACCCGGACGTCGTCCGGCGCACCGCGGACGCCGAGCTGGCCGCCGACGTCGGGCGGGCGTGGGAGGTGCTGCGCGACGCCGACCCGGACACCACGGTCCAGGACGCGCTGGCCGCCCTGGCCCACCTCCGCCTCCGCCCCCCGGGCCCGGACGCCCCGGGTACCGGAAGCTCTGCGCCCCCTGTCGGGCCCCATGAGGGGGGTGGAGCTCCCGGTACCCCGGGTGGGTCGGCGCCGGGGTTGGCGGCGTGGCGGCCGGCCGACAGCGACCGGCCCGACGCCGCCGCCCGCGACGCCGAGGCAGCCCGGGTGGTCGACGCCGTGCTGCACGGGCGGCACCTGCGGGTCGTCAACTGGCACAACACGCCCGCCTCGCACTCGGCCGAGCTGCGCCGGGAGCTGGCCTGGTACGCCGACCGCTTCTCCCCCGTCACCGAGGCCGACCTGCACGCCGCGCTGGACACCGGCCGCTGGGCCGACGCGCGTCCCGGCGTCGTCCCGGCGTTCTTCGACGGGTTCGCCAGCGCCGCGCAGGTGGCCGCCCCGCTGTGCGAGGAGCTCGGTCTGGTCGGCTGGTTCTACCCGCCGACGGAGTTCCTGGACTGCCCACCCGGGGAGCAGCGCGCCTTCGCCGCCGAGCACGACCTGGGGGTGCTGGACGAGGACCTCGCGGGGGACGCACCGCTGGCCATGACCTGGGACGCGCTGGCCGACCTCGCCACCCGGCACGTCGTCTGCGGCCACTCGGCCACCCACGCCAGCTCGGCATCGGTGCGCACCCCGGCCGACGTCGAGCGACAGGTCACCCGGCCGTTGGCCCGGCTGACCGAGGCGATCGGACGACGTCCGGCCGGCTGGGCCTGGCTGGGCGGCACCCCGTTCGACCCGACCGCCCCGGGGGACGGCGCGGTCGCCGCCGCCGGCATCCGGTTGTGGACGTCGAACGCCGCGCTGGAACGGCTGGCCTGACAGCGCAAAGGCCGTTCACAAGATCGACTGGTGCCGGGGCCCCCCAAGCCGCAAGGTCGTGCGGTGATCAGCTCACGGCTGTCCCGGCGGGGGTTCCTCGGCGCCACCGCGGCAGGGGCCTTGGCTCTCTCGGGGTGCGGCACCGGCTTCGCCCTGCAGCGCGGCGACGGCACCGGCAGCAGCGAGGGGCGGCTCAGCTTCACGCTGTGGGCCGGGGAGTCCGAGCTGGCCGCGTTCCGCACCGTCGCCGAGCGGTGGACCGCCTCCAGCGGCATCCCGGTCGTGTTCAACGTCGTCCCGTTCTCCGAGGCCCTGACCGGGGTCGACGCGAACCTGGCCAGCGACCGCGGGCCCGACCTGTTCCGGGTCACCTACCAGGACATCGGCATCTACGCCGCCGGCGGCGCGCTGCTCGACCTCACCGACCTGCTGCCGGCCGGGTACGTCGACGGCTTCGGCGAGGCGTTCGTGTCGGCGGTGCAGAGCGGGGGCCGGGTGTACGGCGTCCCGCACCACACCGACACCTCGCTGGTGCTCTACGACACCGAGGCGCTGGCCGGCGCGCGCATCCCGACCAGCCTCGACGAGGCGTGGACGTGGGACGAGTTCCGGTCGATCGCGGCGGGCCTGCCCACCGGGGACGCCCAGTTCGCCTTCGGGGTCAACTGGCAGCTGGCCGGGGCCTACCGGTGGCTGAACTGGGTGGACCAGCGCGGCGGGCGGTTGCTCACCGACGGGCTGGACGAACCGGCGATCGACAGCCGCGCGGGCCGCGACGCCCTGGCCTTCACGCAGGGCTTCTTCACCGACGGACTGGTGCCGCCGACGACGTCGACCAAGGGCTCCTACGTCGACGAGCTGTTCACCACCGGCACCATCGCGATGGTCTTCGCCGGCGACTTCCTGCTGCCCACCATCGACCCGGCGTTCGTCTCGGCCGGCCGCGAGTACGGGGCGACGTTCCTGCCCGCCGACGAGCGGGCCTCGGCCGACCTGGGCGGCAACGCCGTCGTCGCCACCGCGCAGTCGGTCAACCCCGAGGCGGCCGCGGACTTCCTGGCGTTCCTGGCCGACGACGAGCAGCAGGCGCTGTTCTGCGAGCAGGCCACCGTGCTGCCCACCCGCACCGCCCTGCTCGGCGAACGGCTCGACTACGCCGTGCGCCCCGACCTCATGGAGCTGTTCGTGGAGCAGGCGACCACCATCACCCCGCAGCTGTCGGCGCAGGTGACCGTGCCGCAGTTCAACGCGGTGAACGCCTCGATCGTCGACCGGCTCGAGCAGGCGTTCCTGGCCGGTGACGACCCCGGCGAGGTGCTGGCCGCGCTCGCCGAGGACGTCGCCGGGCGGCTCTCGTGACGACGGCGGCGCCGGCCGCGGTCACCGCCCCCGTGCCCGGGGACCCCCCGCCCCGCCGGCGACGGGTCTCCCGCGACACGGTCGCCGCCTGGGGCCTGCTCTCCCCCAACCTCGTCGTCTTCACCGTCTTCCTCTTCGTCCCCCTGCTGGCCACCGTGTGGCTGTCGCTCTACTCGTCCTCGGGCTTCGGGCCGCGCGAGTTCGTCGGAGCCGACAACTACACCGAGCTGTTCGGGGACTCCACGTTCTGGCGCGCCACCGCCAACACCGGCCTGTACGCCCTGCTCACCGTGCCGGTCTCGCTGGTGATCGGGCTGGGCATCGCGCTGGCGATGAACCGGCCGCTGCGCGGCCGCGGGGTGCTGCGGGCGATCTACTACGTGCCCTACGTGATCAGCGGCGTCGTCGTCGCGGTCGCCGGCCGGTGGATCTTCAACGAGAACGTCGGCGTGGTGAACCGGTTGCTGCGCTCGGCCGGCCTCGACGGCGTCCCGTGGCAGAGCGACGCCGTGGGCGCGATGGGCTCGCTGGTGCTGATCAGCATCTGGACCAAGATCGGCTTCGTCATGGTGGTCTACCTGGCCGGCCTGCAGTCCATCCCCGCCGAGTACCTGGAGGCCGCGCAGACCGACGGTGCCGGGAAGTGGCAGCGGCTGCGCTACATCGTGGTGCCGCTGCTCAAGCCGACGACGATCTTCCTGGTGGTGCTCGGGGTGATCGAGAGCTTCCAGGTGTTCGACATCGTCTACGTGCTCACCGGCGGTGGGCCCGGCAACGCCACCGAGATGCTGGTGACCTACGCCTACGCCGAGGGCTTCGACGCCCGCCGGCAGGGCTACGCGGCGACCATCGGCGTCGTCACCTACCTGTTCATCGCCGTGCTCACCGCGCTCTGGTACCGCCGGCAGCGCGCCCAGGAGGCCGACCTGTGAGCACCGCCGTCCGCACCTCGTCGAAGGCACGCCGCGGGTCGGCCCGGGGCGGGGCCGGCTGGGCCTCGTGGCAGGCCGTGGCGCTGGTCGTCGGCGCGCTGGTGATGCTCTTCCCGCTGTACTGGATGGTCATCACGGCGTTCAGCGGGCAGGGCGCGCTGACCAGCGGGCCGCTGCGGTTCTTCCCGGAGGACCCGACGCTCGACGGCTTCCGCCGGGCCTTCGAGCTGCTGCCGTTCGGGCAGTTCTTCCTCAACTCGACCGCCATCGCGCTGGTGGCGATGGCGCTGTCGGTGACCCTCAACCTGCTGGCCGGGTACGTGCTGGCCAAGTACCGGTTCCGCGGGCAGCAGGTCGTCTTCGTGATGATCGTGTCGACGCTGATGATCCCGGTGCAGGTCGTGATGGTGCCGCAGTTCCAGCTGGTCGCCGGGCTGGGCTGGATCAACTCGTACTGGGCGGTGATCGTCCCGCGGGCGGCCGAGGCGTTCGGCATCTTCCTGTGCCGGCAGTTCATGCTCGGCATCCCCGACGAGGTGCTCGAGGCCGCCCGCCTCGACGGCGCCGGGCACCTGCGCATCTTCTGGTCGATCGTGCTGCCGATGAGCCGCCCGCTCATCGCGGTGCTGGTGATCCTCACGTTCATGTACCGCTGGAACGAGTTCGCCTGGCCGCTCATCGTGCTCAACGACCAGCAGCTGTTCACCGTGCCGATCGGCCTGTCGTTCCTGCAGGGCGAGTACGGCACCGACTACCCGGCCCTCATGGGCATGGCCCTGCTGTCCACCCTGCCGGTGCTCGTGGTCTTCGCGGTCTTCCAGCGGCAGTTCGTGGAGGGCGTCGCCCGCAGCGGCCTGCGCTGATCAGCCCAGCCGCTCGGGGGCGTGCCGGGTGGGCTCGCGGTACAGCGGGTAGAGCCGGCCGACCGTGCGGTCGACGGCGGCGACGTCGAGCCAGACCGGCCCGCCCAGCCGCTCGGTCGCCTCGGGGGTGAGCCGCACCTGCCGCCGGTCGGCGCCGTCGGCCGTGCCCCGGCCGACGAGCTCGGACCCGCGGTCGAGCAGCCGGCGGGCAACGCGCTCACCGATGCGCCCGTAGGACAGCGTCTCCACCTCCAGCCCGGGCACCACCACCTTGGCCACGTGCACGTCGCCGACCCGGGCCGGGGCGACGAGGAGGTCGAACCCCGCGAGCCGCTCCCGGTGGAGGGCGAGGGTGGCCGTGGGCCCGACGACGTCGGAGGTCGGGAGGTCGGCGTACGCGACCTCCGTCGTCCGCCGCCAGAGCGGGGCCAGCAGGTCGTCGAGCTGGTCCGTGGTCAGGTCGGCCCAGTCCTGCATCGCGGCCAGTGCGCGCGGCTCCTGCGGTCCGAGCGGGACGGCGAGCTCGGCGGCCAGGTAGTCGGGGTGCAGCTCGCGCACCCGGTCCAGCGGGCCGAACGCGAAGGCCCGCCGGGCCCGGGACGACGCCAGCTCGAGCACCGCCTTGCGCACCGCCTCGGCGCGGTCGGGGGCGGCGGCCTCGCCGATCGCGCTGAGCACCACCGGCGGGTCGGCCCGGGGGTCGCGGGCCACGGCGTGCACCACCACCGCGAACTCCGTGCTGTCGAGCTTCACGGTGACCTCGAGACCGGCCGCCGCCAACTCGTCGAGCAGCGCGGTGGTCCGCGGGTCGTCGATCCCCGTGATCACCCGGCCGGTGTCCAGCGCCCGGAAGTCCACCGTGTCGCCGTCGCGCTGGAGCAGCTCACCGATGCCGTGCGCGACGGCCCGCTCGGCGGTGTCGCCGGCGCCCATGCCGTTGGTGATCGGGGTGACCAGCCAGCCGCCGTCCGGCGGGGGTGCGGCGATGCCGCCGGCGTGCGGCGCGACGAACTCGGCCGGCACCAGCACCTCCTCACCGGTGGCCCAGCGGACGGTGGGCAGCCAGCGCAGGGGCCGGTCGACGTCGGCGCCGGCGGGCAGCACCAGCGTCAGCGGATCAGCCACCCGGTCGGGACCCCGTTCGCGCACCAGCTCGGCGTAGGTGGCCGTGCGCGGTTCCACGTGCAACAACCGGTCGTCGAGCAGCACCTGCTCGGCCAGCTCGCCCCAGGCGCCGATCGCGGCGGCCTCGGCGGTGGTGCCGTACCCGACCCCGTGGCCCGATCGCGTGCCGTCCGCCGAGCGCCACACGGTCGCGGTGACCGGCACCCCGGTGCGGTCGTACCCGCGCAGGTCGAGCTCGGTGGTCCGCCCCGGAGGGAGGGCGGACCGGTAGGCGGCGGCGGGGTCGGTCACGAGGCCACTGTCCCCGCTCCAGCGGCCACCCGCAGGGGACGCCGGACGCCGATCAGCCGGGTGCACCGGGGTACGTCCTGGCTCACGGGGTCGGTGAGCCAGGACGGACGATGGTGATCGCAGCTGGTCAGTGCCGGGCGGTGCGCTCCGTCGCGGCCGGGGTGGTCGGGTCGGGCGTCGCGGTGGTGACGGCGTGGCCGCCGTCGGCGCTCCACAGCACCCGGTGCAGCACAGCGCCGACCACCGCGCCGACCAGCGGGACGACGACGAACAGCCAGACCTGCGACAGTGCGGTGCCGCCGGAGAGCAGCGCCGGGCCCAGGCTGCGGGCCGGGTTGACCGACGTGCCGTCGACCGGGACGGCGACCAGGTGCGCCACGACCAGCGCGAGGCCGATCGGGATGCCGGCCACCGCGGCGTTCGACGTCCGGGCGGTGGCGGCCAGCACGACCATCACCAGCAGGGCGGTGAGCACCAGCTCGACGACGATCGCTGCGCCGATGCCGTAGCCGCCGGTCGAGGCCTCACCCCAGCCGTTGGTGCCCAGTCCGTCGGCGGCCAGGTCGAAGGTGGGGTCGGCGGAGCGGAAGCCGAGCACGACCCCGGCGCCGGCCAGACCGCCGAGCACCTGCGCGACGACGTAGGCGCCGGCCGCGACCGGCTCGATGCGCTTGGCGACGAGGGCGCCGAGGGTGACGGCGGGGTTGATGTGGCAGCCCGACACCGGGCCGATCGTGTAGGCGAGCACCAGCAGGCTCAGGCCGAAGGCGAGCGCGATGCCCACCGTGCCGGTGTCCGGGGCGGCGACGGCCGTGCCGACACCGCCGACGACCAGCAGGGCGGTGCCCAGGAACTCGGCGAGGGCGCGGATCGGCAGCGCGGGCTGCGCGGGGGCGGCGCTCATGCCGCACGCCGGGTACCGGTGGCGGCGTCGGCCGCGGTGGCGGCGCCCTTGCGGGCCACCCGGCCGGTCAGGTCACCGGCCTTGCGCAGACCGCGGGAGAGGTTGCTGGGGCCGCGGCGGGCCTCCAGGCGCTGACCCGCGGTGCGCAGCAGCCGCGAGACCAGCGGCACGGCGACGGTCAGCAGCAGCCAGGTGCGCAATCGACTGGACAGCAGAGCCCACACGGTTTCCTCCACAGGACGACGCGTCCCGCCGCGGTCCCCCGCCGGCGGGGCGGCGGTCGGGCCGCTCGTGCGACCCGCTCCGCCATCGGTCGCGCCCCACCTTTCCTACAACGTAAGGCGCGTCGGGGTCTTGATGGCCCCGGCAGGCTCGCCTCAAACGTGGAACGACCCCACATGTGGTGCGACCACCTCACTCGTACCGATGATGTCTCAGCGCTGAGGTATGTCCACGGCGGCGGTGGGCATGGTGCGCTCACGATGTCGGGTCGAACGGACGGCCACACCACGGGCGGCGGCCCCCGGACATCGCCCCCGGCCGAGTCGAGATGTGGAGCAGCCTGGTGCCGACCTACCTGACCTGCGCGGTGGTGCAGACCCCCGAGGCGTACTCCTTCGGCATGGACCTCGCCCTGCGCATGGACGCACCCGAGGGCACGACGACCCGCGAGGACCCCCACGTGCCGGGGACCCACTACGTCGAGTCGACCGTCCAGGCCCCCGACCTCGCGACCGCCCTGACCTCCAGCGGGCTGGCGGTGGCCGGCCTGGTCGCCGGCGCCGGCCTGCCGGGCGAGGTCGTGGAGATCACCGTCCTCGGGGACGACGGCGCGGTGACCTGGGTGCCGGGCGTCGAGCTCCCGGCCGCGGACCTGCTCGTCCCCGAGGCGGAGCACCCCGGCCGCTGATCACGGCACCGGGGCTCAGCGGCCGCCCCGGTCGTGCTCGAAGATCAAGCTGGTGTTGGTGGCCGCGACCATCGGCTGGGTGGAGATGCGGTCGGTGACGAAGTCGCGCAGGTGCGCGGTGTCGCTGGCCCGCACGTGCACCACGAAGTCCTCCGCGCCGGCCAGGTAGAAGAACTGCGCCACCTCCGGCAGCGAGCGCAGCCCGTCGGCGAAGGCGGTGAGCTGGTGGCGCGCGCCCGGGCGCAGCCGCACCGACACCAGCGCCTGCAGCGGCTCCCCGAAGGCGTCGGGGTCGACGTCGACGGTGAACCGGGTGATCACGCCGTCGGCCACCAGGGCGCGCACCCGCGCCAGGCAGGTGGACGGCGAGATGCCCACCGCTGCTGCCAGCTGGTTGTTCGGACGTCGTCCGTCGGCGCGCAGCAGCTCCAGCAGCCGGCGGTCGACGTCGTCCAGCGTTCGGCCGGTCAGCACTGCGACCCGCCCAGACCGAACATCCTGCGGTCGTGGGACCGAAGTCTGCGCACTTGTTCGTCTCCTCTGGTCCGCCACCGCAGTCGGTGGGTGGATGGTGTCACCCGTCACCGAGGAGGACCCCGTGCGCATCGGCATCCCCAGCGAGATCAAGGACAACGAGCAGCGGGTGTCGCTGCAGCCCGACGGCGCCGCCGAGCTGGTGCACCACGGGCACGAGGTGCTGGTGCAGCGCGGCGCGGGCGTCGGCTCGCGGTTCGCCGACGCCGAGTACGAGGCCGCCGGGGCGCGGGTGGTCGCCGACGCCGACGCCGTGTTCGCCGGGGCCGACCTCGTCGTCAAGGTCAAGGAGCCGGTGCCCGAGGAGTACCACCGCTTCCGCGCCGGGCAGCAGCTGTTCACCTACCTGCACGCCGCCGCCGACCGCTCCCTCACCGACTTCCTCGTCGAGCGGCGCATCGACTCGATCGCCTACGAGACCGTGCAGACCCCCGACGGCCGGCTGCCGCTGCTGACGCCGATGAGCGAGGTGGCCGGCCGCATGGCCGTGCAGGCCGCCGCGCACCACCTCGAGAGCCCGGCCGGCGGCGCGGGGATCCTGCTGGGCGGCGTCCCGGGCACGCCGGCGGCGAAGGTGACCATCATCGGCGGCGGCGTCTCCGGCACCGAGGCGGCCAAGATCGCCGTCGGCATGCGCGCGATCGTGCGGGTCTTCGACACCAACCCCTCGCGGCTGGCCTACCTCTCCGACGTCTTCGACGGGCGGCTGGACCTCGTGCAGCCGAACCGGGCCCGGCTGGCGGCCTACGTCGCCGACTCCGACGTGCTGATCGGCGCCGTCCTGGTGCCCGGCACCAAGGCCCCGAAGCTCGTCAGCCGCGAGATGGTCGCCTCGATGCGCCCGGGCAGCGTCGCGGTCGACATCGCCATCGACCAGGGCGGCTGCTTCGAGACCAGCCGGCCCACCACGCACTCGCACCCGACGTACGTCGAGGAGGGGGTCGTGCACTACTGCGTCGCGAACATCCCCGGCGCGGTCGCCCGCACCTCGACCCTCGCGCTGACCTCGGCGACCCTGCCGTACCTGGTCACCGTCGCCGACCACGGCGTCCGCGGTGCGGCCGCGACCTCCCCGGTTCTGGCGAAGGGCCTGACCAGCCTGGACGGCGTGCTCACCAGCGAGCCGGTGGCCGCCGCCCACGACCTCCCCTGGACCTCAGCCGCCGACCTGCTCGGCTGAGGGCACCCGGCCCAGCGCCACCAGGAACCGGCGCAGCAGCTCGGCCAGCTGCTCGCGGTCGGTGTCGCTGAGGCCGGCCAGCAGGGCGTGCTCGGTGTCGAGGTGGTCGGGCAGCGCGGCGTCCAGGGCCGACCGCCCTGCCTCGGTCAGCGTGACGACGACGGCCCGGCCGTCGGCCTCGCTGCGGCCGCGGGTGATCAGGCCCTTCTCCTCGAGCCGGTCCAGCCGCTGGGTGATGGCGCCGCTGGTGACCAGCGCGGTGCGCATGAGGGCGGTCGGGGTGAGCTGGTAGGGCTCGCCGGCCCGGCGCAACGCCGCCAGGACGTCGAAGGACGGCGCGTCGAGCCCGTGCTTGGCGAACGTCGACCGCTGGGCCAGGAACACCTCGCGCTGCAGCTGGGAGATGCGGCCGATGACGCCCATCGGGGAGCAGTCGAGGTCGGGCCGCTCGCGGGCCCACTGGGCCAGGATGACGTCCATCGCATCGCCGGAGGACGCCCCGGTGCTCATCGGGGCAGCTCGGCGAGGTGCTGGGCGAAGGTGCGCGGGGCCCGGCCGATGAGGTCGGTCAGCACCCGGGGGCTGCCGGTGAACCCGTGCGCCCGGTAGTGCTCGAACATCGTGCGCAGGCACCGCCCGGCGTAGCTGTCCTGCTCCGGCGCCCGGCTGTCGACGGCGCGCACCGGCCGGCCCAGGTGCTCGGCCATCGCCGCGGCGACGTCGACCGCGGTCAGCGGCTGCGGTCCGACCGCCTCGAAGGTGCCGCCGTCCAGGCCGTCCTCGGTGAGCAGCACGGCCGCCGCAGCGGCGACGTCGCGCAGGTCCACCAGCGACTGCGCCTGCGTCGTGCCCCACGCGCTGCGCAGCTCACCGGTCTCGGCGGCGCTGGTCAGCGCCGCGTCGAGGTTGTCGGCGTAGGCGCAGGGCTGGAGCACCCGCCAGGGCACCCCGGCGGCGTCGAGGGCCTCCTCGGCGCGGTCCTTGGCGGCGTGGTGCGGCATCGAGCGCAGCTGGGGGCGCAGCACCGAGTGGTAGACCACCCGGCCGACCCGGGCGTCGCGGGCGGCCCGGAACGCGGTCGGGGCGCCGGCGGCCTCGGAGGGCTCGAAGTTCGGCCAGATCAGGTAGAGGGCGTCGGCGCCGTCGAGCGGCAGGCCGGCCGGGTCGCCCACGAGGTCGCCGACCACGACCTCGGCACCCAGCGCGTCGAGCTCGGGCCGGGGCCGCGCACTGCCCACCACGGCGCGCACCTGCTCGCCCCGGGCCCGCAGCTCGCGCACCACCGCCGTCCCCGTGCCGCCCCCGGCGGCCGTCACCACGATCACGTCACTACCTCAGCGGTGAGGGACCGCGCCGTCAAGCCCGGCCCGGCGAGCCCTGGCTCAGGCCGGTCGGCGGACGGCGGTGGTGAGCCGGACGGTCAGGCCCCGCTCGGTCTGCTCGAGGTCGACGTGGTCGCACAGCTTGCGGGCCAGCCACAGGCCCATGCCGCCGCGGGACAGGTCGTCGCCGTGTGCGGGCCGGTAGCCGGCCAGGGGCCCGACGAAGGCCTGTCCGCCGTCGGAGATCGAGACCACGACCCGCTGGGCGGAGGCCCACACGCGTGCGGACACCGGGCGCACCCCGTGCCGGAAGGCGTTGGCGGCGATCTCGCTGGCCGCCAGGTGGACGTCGTCGTCGGCGTCGCGGTGGCCCAGCCGGCCGCGCAGCGCCGTGGCCAGGGCGTGCCGCAGGTCGGCGAGGGAGGGTGCGTCGTCGATCGCCAGCACGGGCTCGCCCTGCTGCACCGGCTCGGCGGGGACGCCGAGGGAGGAGACGAACGTGGCCGGCTCGACGTGCCCGGCGTTGTCGACGACGCGGCCACCCACCATCCGGTGGGGATGGACGCGCAGCGCCTCGTCGAGGACGTCGGACGGGGTGCGCCGGTCGTAGAGGCACAGCGTGGCCGTGTGCGCCCGACCGAGGATGTGCTCGTAGGCGGCCTCGCTGCGGACGCACTCGTCCCAGCCCCGCCGGTCGTCGCCCAGGACCTGTCCGACGACGCGCAGCCGGCGCCCCTCGGCCTGTGCCCGGGCGTGCACGGCCAGCTGCCACGCGATGCCCTCGGGTCCGCGGGGGGTGGGGGCGCAGAGCTCGGCGACCTCGACGCCGGGCAGGGCGGCCCGCAGGTGCTCGGCCAACCAGGGCAGCACGGCGGCCACGACCAGGTCGCCCTCGGCCTCGCCGCGTCGGGCCCAGTCGAGCGCGACCGCGACGAGCTCGTCGTCGTCGGCGGGTGCGGCGAGCGCGTGCACCCGCTCCCGAGCCACCGCCTCCGCGCCCACCCGACTCCCTCCGCCGACCGTTCAACCCATTGTGCCGCTTCCGGTCGTGCACGACGGGTCCGGCTCGCAGGAGCACCGGACGAGATGCTAGCCCGGCCGTCCTCGTTCGTCAGCCCGACGTCCGCCCGGCCAGCCGGTCCAGCGCGGCCCGGTCCAGCCCGGCGGCGACCTCGACCTCGGCGACGTCGAGCGCCCCGCAGTCCAGGCCCCGCAGCACCACGGTTGCCAGCGCCTTCGCCGTCGCCGGCTCGTCGAGCACCCCGCCGTCCACGCGCGCGACGTAGGCGGCCAGCCGCGCGCCGGCCGCCGGCAGTGCGGCCCGGAAGAACGCGTAGGTCGCCGTGTAGCGGGTGACCAGCTGGGCCGGGTGCAGGTCCCAGCCCTGGTAGAAGCCGCGCTCCAGCGCCCGCCGCACCAGCCCCGCGTGCAGCTGCCACGCCGCGTGCACCTGCTCGCGCGAGCCCACCGGCAGCACGTTGGTCGACCCGTCGACCGCCCGCGCCCCGGTGCCGGCCACGGCCACCTGCATCGTCGCCTTGGCGTGGTCGGCGGCGGGGTGGTCGCTGGCCTGGTGCGCGGCGGCGATGCCGAGGGACGCCGAGTAGTCGTAGGTGCCGTAGTGCAGCCCGGTCACCCGGCCACCCCCGGCGTGCAGCATCGCGGCGAGGGTGGCGGCGCCGCCGGCACCCAGCACCGCCTGCGGCGTCTCGACCTGCAGCTCGAGGTCCAGGCCGAGCCCGTGCGCCTGCTCGAGGGCGTCGAGCACCGGCAGGAACGCGGTGACCTGCTCGACCGCGGTGACCTTGGGCAGCGTGACGACGGCACTCCCCCGGCCCGCGAGGCCGGCCAGGAAGAGGTCGAGGGAGCGGACGCCGCGCCGGCGGGTGGGGCCCTCCAGGGACTTGGCGCGGGTGCCCCAGAACGGCGGCAGGGTGGGCTCGGCGGCGAGGACGGCGGCCGCCGTCCGCACGTCGTCGTCCTCGCGGTCGGGCGGGCCGCGGTAGCCGTCCTCGCTGTCGACCCGGAGGTCCTCCACCGGCTCGCGCTCGAGCTTGGCGCGCACCCGGGGCAGCACCTGCTCGATGAGGCCGGGGTCGAGCCCGAGGTCGGGCAGGCCGTGCTCGTCGAGGGCGGCCAGCGCCCCCTCGCCCCACGAGGCGACCAGCCCGGGGACGACGGCGTCGGCCGGCACGTAGCAGGTGTGCACGGGCTGACGGGTGGACCGCTCACCCGGGTACGCGGCGGTGCGGGCGGCGTCGACCGGGGCCAGGCGGCGGTCGAGCTCGGCGTAGACGTCGTCGGTGAGGCTCATCGGCTGGCATCCTCTCGTCCCGTGGACCTCGCCGAGTTCAACACAGCCGACGACGAGCGGCTGACCAGCGCACTGGTGGCCTGCAACGCAGCCGCCTCGTTCGCCCCCGCCGTCGTCGCCGGTCGCCCGTACGGGTCGGTCGACGCGCTGGTCGCCCGGGCCGGTGAGGTGTCCCGGGCGCTGGCCTGGGCCGAGGTCGAGGACGCGCTGGCCGCGCACCCGCGCATCGGCGACCGGGTGTCCGGGGGATCGGCGGAGGCCGCGTCGTCGCGCCGCGAGCAGGCGTCCATGTCGACCGCGGAGACCTCCGTGAGGGACGCGATCCTGGCTGGCAACCGGGACTACGAGGAGCGGTTCGACCACGTGTTCCTGGTCCGGGCCGCCGGGCGGTCGCCGGAGGAGATGCTCGCGGAGCTCCGGCGCCGCCTGTCGCACACGCCCGACCAGGAACGGCCCGAGGTGGTCGAGCAGCTGGCCCAGATCACCGAGCTGCGCGTGCGGGGGCTGGTCTCGTGAGCGTGTCGACGCACGTGCTGGACGCGGTGCTGGGGCGGCCCGCGGCGGGGGTGGTCGTGCAGCTGTTCGCCGGGGACGCGCTGATCGGTGAGGGGGTCACCGACGCCGACGGCCGGTTCCGGTTGGCCGACCGCGACACCGGCACCGGGCCGCACCGGGTGGTGTTCGGGACCGGGGCCTGGTTCGCCGAGCAGGGGCGCGAGACCTTCTACCCGTCGGTGACGCTGGACTTCACCGTCGTCGACGGCAGCGCGCACCACCACGTGCCGCTGCTCCTGTCGCCCTTCGCGTTCTCGACCTACCGCGGCTCCTGACGTTCCACGTGCAACACCGCTGACATCCCGACCGGAGAAGGTGCACCCATGGCGATCGTGCTCGGACCCAACCAGTACGGGAAGGCCGAGGTGCGCGTGGTCGCGGTCGACCGCTCCACCCCCCGGCACACCCTCGTGGACCTCAACGTCAGCTCCGCGCTGCGGGGCGACTTCTCCGCCGCGCACCTGACCGGCGACAACGCGCACGTGCTGACCACCGACGCGCAGAAGAACACGGTGTTCGCCTTCGCCCGCGACGGCGTGGCCTCGCCCGAGGCCTTCGCGCTGCGGCTGGCGACGCACTTCGCCGGCTCCTACCCCTGGATCAGCGGGGCGCGGGTGGCCGTCGAGTCCTACGGGTGGGACCGCATCGCCGTCGACGGCGCCCCCCACGACCACGCGTTCCGCCGGGCCGGGGGTGAGGTGCGCACCGCGGTGGTCACCGCCGACGACGGCGACCTGCACGTGGTCGCCGGGCTGACCGACCTCGTGGTGCTCAAGACCACCGGGTCGGAGTTCTGGGGCTTCCCGCGCGATGCGTACACGACACTGAAGGAGACCCGGGACCGCATCCTGGCCACCGCCGTGACCGCCCGGTGGCGGTACACGGGCACCGGGCTCGACTGGCACACCACGTACGACACCGTGCGGACGACGATGCTCGAGGCCTTCGCGTCCACCCACTCGCTGGCCCTGCAGCAGACCCTGCACGCCATGGGCGCAGCCGTGCTGGAGACCGTGCCCGAGGTGGCCGAGGTGCGGCTGTCGATGCCGAACAAGCACCACTTCCTGCAGGACCTCTCGGCGTTCGGCCTGGACAACCCCGACGTGGTCTACCACGCCGACGACCGCCCCTACGGCCTCATCGAGGGCACCGTGCTGCGCGACGACGTGCCGGCCGCCGAGGTCGCCTGGCAGGGCACGCCGGGCTTCGTCTGAGCGCCCTCGGCTGCCGCTCCTGACACCCAGCGCGCTCGGCTTCGATCAGCTGGGTTCACGGGACGCCGTCCTGGCTCACCGGCGTCGGTGAGCCAGGACGGCCGATGGTGAACCGAGCTGATCCACGCCGAGCCGGGCGCGTCCCCCTCCACCGGAGTCCATCCCCCTCGACGAACTCCGGTGGAGGGGGACGGACGTCCGTGCACCCCCCTGATCGACGCTGAGCGGGTGGGTGCGGGGCGCGCTACGTTGCGGTACGCACCGAGCACGTGGTGCGACGAGCTCGGAGGACCCGCACGATGACCAGACCGCCCCGCCGGGCCCGGGCGGTCGACGTCGCCGCCCACGCCGGCGTCTCGGTGGCCACCGTCTCGTTCGTCGTCAACGGCAAGGCCGAGGGCCGGGTCTCCCCCGCCACCCGACTGCGGGTGCTCGACGCCATCGCCGCCCTGGGCTACGTCACCGACGCCTCCGCCCGCGCCCTGGCCACCGGCCGCCGGCGCCAGGTCGCGCTGCTGGCCCACGACATGACCAACCCGTTCACCGCGCAGGTGGCGGCCGGCGCAGCGGCGGGCATCGCCGAGGCGACCGAGGGCACCGGGCACCTGCTGCTCCTGCTCGGGTCCGACGAGACCGGCCCGGACGTCGAACCGGTGGGCGCGGCCACGGTCGACGGCGTGCTCATCAACTACCCCGGCACGCTGCCGGCCGGCCGGCCCGACCTGCCGGTGGTGCACCTCGACGACCCGGCCGCCGGCGGGCACCAGGTCTCGATGGACGTCGAGGTCGGCGCCCGCGAGCTGGCCCGCCACCTCGCCGGCCTGGGCCATCGCCGCGTGCTCTACCTGGGCACCCCCCGACCCTGGTCCACCTTCGCCCAGCGCCGCGACGCCTTCGCCGCCGAGCTCGCCGCGGTGGCCCCCGGCGCCGTCGTGCTCGACGACCGGTGCGACATCGACCTGGCGGCCGGCGTGCAGCTGGCCGGCGAGCACGCGCAGCGGTGGCTCGCCGACGGCGTCACCGCCGTGGTGGCCGCGACCGACCTGCAGGCCATCGGCGTCCTGGCCGGGCTCGCCGCCGCGGGTGTGCAGGTGCCCGGGCGGTTGTCGGTGGCCGCGTTCGACGACATCCCCTTCGCCGCCGTGTCCGCCCCGCCGCTCACCACCGTGGCCCTGCCGGCCCGCGAGCTCGGCCGGCGCGGCGCGGTGCTGCTGGCCGGGGTGATCGCCGGCGACCGCACCGAGCCCGGCGACCCGGTGGTGCTGCCGGCCCGGCTCGTGGTCCGTGACAGCACGGGACCGGCCTGCTAGCGTCGGCGTTAAGCGCTTAACGTCAACGAGGGGAACGCTGTGCTGGTCTGCATCGGCGACGTCGTCGAGGACGTCGTCATCTGGACCGACGCACCCCTGCACCACGGCACCGACAACCCCGGGCGCATCGTGCGCACCCGCGGGGGCAGCGCGGCGAACGTCGCCGTCTTCGCCGCCGCCTCCGGTGCGCCCACCCGGTTCGTCGGCCGGGTCGGCGACGACGCCCTGGGCCGATCGCTGGAGGAGCAGCTGACCGTCGACGGCGTCGAGCCCCGGCTCCAGCACCTCGGCCGCACCGGCAGCATCGTCGTCCTGGTGGCCCCCGACGGGGAGCGCACGATGTTCCCCGACCGGGCAGCCGCCGCGGAGCTCGCCGACGTCCCGGCCGACTGGCTGGCCGGCGCCCGCGTCGTGCACGCCCCGGCGTACTCGCTGCTCGACGGCCCCATCGGCGCCACCACCCGCGAGCTGCTCACCGCCGCCCGGGCCGCCGGCGCCCTGGTGAGCGTCGACGTCTCCTCGGTCGACCTGGTGCGCCGGGTCGGGGCCGAGGCCTTCGCCGACCTGCTGCGCGCGATCGCCCCGGACCTGCTGTTCGCCAACGCCGACGAGGCCGCCGCGCTCGGTCTGGGCACGTCGTCCGCGCTGCCCGGCACCACCCTGGTGCTCAAGGCCGGGGCCGGCACCGCCGTCGTCCTCGCACCCGACGGCACCCGGCACGAGGTGGCGCCCGAGCCGGTCGCCGCCGTCCGCGACACCACGGGGGCCGGCGACGCGTTCGCCGCCGGCTACCTGTCCGCCCTGCTCGACGGCGCGGCGCCGCCCGCCGCAGCCCTGGCCGGCCACCGGCTGGCCGCCCGCGTGCTGGCCTCGCCCGGCGCCCGGCTCGCCTGATCCCGCACCCCACCCGAGGAGAACCCCCATGGCCCACCGCACCGAGACCGCCGAGCGCATCGGCCTGGTCGTCGCCGACGAGGTCGCCACCGCCCTGGCCGAGGGCACCCCCGTCGTGGCGATGGAGTCGACCATCTTCTCCAACCTCGGCCTGCCCGCCCCGGGCAACCGCGAGGCCTTCGACCGGTGCGAGGCCGCCGTGCGCGGCGCCGGCGCCGTCCCGGCCGTGACCGCCGTGCTCGACGGCCGCCCGCGCGTGGGCCTGTCGGCCGCCGACGTCGACCGCGTGCTCACCGGCAGCTCGAAGGTCGCCGAGCGCGACGTCCCGGTGGCCATCGCGCAGCGCTGGGCCGAGGGCATGACCACCGTGTCGGCCTCGGTCGCGCTCGCCCACGCCGCGGGCGTCGAGGTCTTCGCCACCGGCGGCATCGGCGGCGTGCACCGCGGCGTCGAGCTCTCCGGCGACGTGTCCGCCGACCTCGACGCGCTGGCCAGCCACCCCGTGGTCACCGTGTGCGCCGGCGCCAAGGCCTTCCTCGACCTGCCCCGCACGCTCGAGCACCTCGAGGCCATCGGCGTCCCGGTGCTGGGCTGGCAGCACGACTGGTTCCCCGCGTTCTACTCCCGCTCGGTCGGCCTGGCCGTGCCGCACCGCGTCGAGGACGCCGCCACCGTCGCGGGCGTGCTGCGCAACCGGCTGCGCCCGGACAACGGCGTGCTGCTCGCCGTCCCGATCCCCGAGTCGGCCGAGATCCCGGCCGAGGAGATCGAGGCGAAGATGCTGCGTGCGCTGGCCGCCGCCGACGAGGCCGGTGTCCGCGGGCCGAAGGTGACCCCGTTCGTGCTGGCCCGCATCGAGGCCGAGACCGACGGCGAGTCGATCCCGGCCAACCTCGCGCTGGCCGAGAACAACGCCGCGATCGCCGCCCAGGTGGCGAAGGCCCTGCTGGAGGCCTGACCCCACCAGCCGCCGCCTGACGCCGAGGACCCGGACCAGCTGGTTCTGGGTCCTCGGCGTCGTGTGACGGTCGTGGGCCAGGGTGCCAGGATGAGCGGCGTGACCGAGCAGCAGACGGCCCCGCGGGAAGTGCTCACCTACGAGCTGTTCGGGACGGCGGGGCGCGACCTCGCCCAGCAGGTCGCCGACGACGGCTTCGAGCCCGACCTGATCCTGGCCATCGCCCGCGGGGGTCTGTTCCTGGGCGGGGCGCTGGGCTACGCGCTCGACGTGAAGAACCTGTTCGTCATGAACGTCGAGTTCTACACCGGCGTCGACGAGCGGCTCGACCTGCCGGTGATGCTGCCGCCCAACCTCGACCGGGTGGACCTCACCGGCGCGAACGTGCTCATCGCCGACGACGTCGCCGACACCGGCAAGACCCTCGAGCTGGTGCGCGACTTCTGCGCCGGCTACGTCGCCGAGGTGCGCTCGGCCGTGGTCTACGAGAAGCCCCGCTCGGTGGTCAAGTGCGACTACGTCTGGAAGCGCACCGACGCCTGGATCGACTTCCCCTGGTCGGTGCAGCCCCCGGTGGTCAACCGCCGCGGCGGACTCGCGCACTGAGCGGTCAGCGGCGGGTCGACTCCGTCACCGTGAACTTCGGGTCGCGCGAGAGCTGACGCGTCGGCCCCACCAGGCGCTGCAGGGCCGGCCGGTGCGGCAGGTGCGAGTTGTAGACCGTGAGCAGCCGACCACCCGGGCGCAGCACCCGCGCCGCGGCCTCGAACAGGCGCTCGGCGATGCCCGCGTGCACCGTCGTCCCCTGGTGGAAGGGCGGGTTGCACGCGACGAGGTCGACGCTGCCCGGCTCGACGCCGGCCAGCGCGTCGTCCCGGGTGACGGTCACGCGGTCGGCCACCCCGTTGCGGACGGCGGTCTCGCGTGCCGAGGCCACGGCCGCGGCGGAGGCGTCCGACGCCAGGACGGCGAACCCCGCGCGGGCCAGCGCCACGGCCAGCACGCCGGTGCCGCAGCCGAGGTCGACCGCTACACCCGGCCCCTCGGCCGGGAGCTGGCGGAGCAGGGCGCGAGTGCCGATGTCGACCTTCGTGCCGGCGAACGCGGCGCCGTGCGCCGCGACGGTGATCCCGAGGTCGGGGTGCTCGGCCACCCGCGGGAACGACGAGGGACCCGGGCGCGGGCCGGTGGCCACCAGCACGCGGGACTTCTGCCGGGCGAGCGTGGCGTGCACGTGCTCGAACGAGTCGGCCAGCACGTCGTTCATCGCACGGGTCATGTGCTTGACGCGGCCGCCGACGAACAGCGTGACGGAGGGGTCCGCACCGGCGGCCACGACCTCGGCGACCTCGCGCAGCGCGTCGAGCGACTTGGGCGCCTGCACCAGCACGACCCGGGCGCCGGTGGCGTCGAGCTGCGGGAGCACGGTGAACCCCTGCACCCCGGTGCGCTCGGCGTTGGCGGCCAGAGCCAGCTCGGCGACCCGCAGGTCGGTGTGCGCGCGCACGCCGGTCGCCCCGTGCAGCGCGACGGCACCCAGGGTCAGTGCCCCGTGGGTGTCGTCGACGGTGAGCACGCCGTCGGGGTGGACGGCGATCGCCGCGGCGGCCTCGTCGAGCAGCAGCCGGTCGGTGGCGTCGACCGCCACCAGGTCGGGCGCCTCGACGTCGGGGGCGCGGCGAAGCTGGTCGAAGAAGGGGTCGGGCACCGCGACGACGCTAGACCCCGTCGTCCTCCGGCACGGAGGTCCGTCCCCCTCCACCAGATCCGGTGGAGGGGGACGGACTTCTGCGCACCCCCCTGATCGACGCTCGGGGGTCAGACCCCGGTGAGGCCCACGGGACAGCTCACGCCGGTGCCGTTCACCGGGCAGTAGCCGTTCGGGACCTTGTACAGGTACTGCTGGTGGTAGTCCTCGGCGTAGAAGAAGTCGCCCAGCGGCTCGATCTCGGTGGTGATCGCGCCGTAGCCGGCCGCGGTCAGCCGCTCCTGGTACGCCGCCCGCGACGCCTCGGCGGCAGCCTGCTGCTCGGGGCCGGTCACGTAGACCGCCGAGCGGTACTGGGTGCCGACGTCGTTGCCCTGCCGCATGCCCTGGGTGGGGTCGTGCTCCTCCCAGAACTCCTTGAGCAGCACGTCGTAGGAGATCACCGCGGGGTCGAAGACCACCAGCACGACCTCGGTGTGCCCGGTGCGCGCCGAGCAGACCTCCTCGTAGGTGGGGTTCGGGGTGAAGCCGCCGGCGTAGCCCGCGGCGGTGGAGTACACGCCGGGCAGCTGCCAGAACACCTTCTCCACGCCCCAGAAGCAGCCGGCGCCGAAGACGGCGGTCTGCAGGCCCTCGGGGAACGGCGGCTGGATGCGGTTGCCGTTGACCGCGTGCAGCTCGGGGATGTGCGGCAGCACCTGGGACCGGCCCGGCAGGGCGTCCTCCGCGGTGACCGACTGGGTCTTGGCACGGGAGAAGAACGACATGCCCCGAATGTAGGACCGGCCCGCAACCGAGCGGTCAGCCCTGCACCGGGGTGCGCGCCGGGACGGCGGCGGGCCGCCCGAAGAGGTACCCCTGCGCGAACGTGCAGCCCAGCTCCACGAGGGTGGCCTGCTGCGCCTGGGTCTCCACGCCCTCGGCCACGACGTCCAGCGAGAGGCTCCGCGACAGCTCGACGATCGACGCGACCAGGGTCGTGGCCGCGCCGCCGCGGTACAGGTCGGCGACGAAGCTGCGGTCGATCTTGACGATGTCGGCGGGCAGGCGGCGCAGGTAGGACAGGCTGGAGTACCCGGTGCCGAAGTCGTCGATGGCGATGCGCACCCCGAGGTCGCGCAGCTCCTGCAGCCGGCCGGACACGGTGTCCAGGTCGTCGGCCAGCAGGCTCTCGGTGACCTCCAGGACCAGCCGCTGGGCCGGCAACCCGCTGTCGGCCAGGGCGTCGCGCACCGTCTGCACGAACTCGGGGTCGGCCAGCTGGACGGCGGACACGTTGACCGCCACCCGGCTGGGGCCGACCTCCTCCCCCAGACCCCGCACGGCGTCCTGGGCAGCCCGGCGCAGCACCCAGGTGCCCAGCGCGGAGATCGCGCCGGTCTGCTCGGCGAGGGGCACGAACTGCAGGGGCGCGATGGGCCCGCGGGTGGGGTGCCGCCAGCGCACCAGGGCCTCGTACCCGTGCACCTGCCCGTCGGGCAGGGCGACGACGGGCTGGTAGTGCACGGACAGCTGGTCCCCCGACGCCATCGCGGCGGTGAGGTCCTCGGCCAGCGCCGCGCGGTCCGTGGCGGCCTCGGCCATGCCGGGCGCGAAGGTGACGACCTTGTCCCGGCCGGCCGCCTTGGCCTGGTACATCGCCAGGTCGGCGTTGCGCAGCAGCAGGTCGGCGTCCCGGCGTCCGGCCGTGCCCGTGCCGGCGATGCCGACGCTGGTGGTGACCGACACGGGCCGGCCCCCGAGCTGCACGGGGAAGCGGACGGCGGCCTGCAGCCGGTGCGCGACCTCGGCGGCGTGGCTGGCCGGTCCGGGCACCAGGACGGCGAACTCGTCGCCGCCCAGCCGCACCACCAGGTCGTCGCTGCGGACCCCGGCCCGCAGCCGGTCGGCCACCTCGACCAGCAGCGCGTCGCCGATGGCGTGGCCGCGGCCGTCGTTGACCGCCTTGAAGCCGTCGAGGTCCAGGAACAGCACCGACAGCGGCCCGTCGCCGCGCAGCAGCCCCACGGTGGCCTCGGCCAGCCGCCGGCGGTTGCCCAGCCCGGTGAGCGGGTCGGTGCGGGCGCCGTGCTCGGCCAGCTGCCACGTGCGGTGGTGCACCAGGCAGACCAGCAGGGTGGCCGCGACCGGGAGCAGGTCGAAGGGGTCGATGTCGTGGGAGCCGAAGACGACGACGGCGAAGTCGACCAGCGCGACCACCACGGCGGTGGGCACGATGACCCAGTCCTGGTAGAGGGCGCACACGGCGATGGCCAGCAGCATCCAGCTGAACGCCTCGCCCTGGCCGGTGATCGGCACCAGCACGGCCGCCCCGGCGGTCAGCGAGAGGGTGGCCAGGACGGTGCGCAGCCGCGCCGGCCAGGCCGGCCGTGCGGCGAACACCGCGGGCAGCCCGGTGCCGACCAGCACGAGGGCCGCCGCACCCCGGCCGTGGCCGAGCGCGCCGGTGGTCAGGGCCAGGACGACGGCCTGCCAGAGGGCACCGCGGACGATCCAGCGGTGCCGCGACTCCCACTCGGCCGCGGTCAGCGACGTGCCGCCGCGCCGTCGGCCGAGCTCCCAGGTCATGCCTCCACCTCGGCAGCCCGGCGACCGGGGTCGAGCCCGACGGGTGCCGGATCACCCTTTGGGGTGCGGGCGAACCGTCGAGCGCCCACGATCGAACGGTGCAGGTGACCGATCCTCAGCTCGAGCGCCACCCCGTCGACGGCGAGACCCGTGGGGTCGCCCTGTTCTGCCACGGCGGCACCGCCGCCAGCCAGGCCCCGCCCAAGGACCGCGCGTTGTCGTTGGTGCGCATGCGGGCCTTCGAGAAGTTCGTCCGCGACGACCTCGGCGGCCGCGGGGTCGAGACGGCGCTGGTGCGCTACCGGGTGGCCGGCTGGAACGGCGAGGCCGCCGACGCCTACCAGGACGTGCGGTGGTCGATCGAGCAGCTGCGCGCCGACCTCGGCAAGGACGTGCCGGTCGTGCTGGTGGGCCACTCGATGGGCGGTCGTGCTGCGCTCAAGGCCGGCGGCGACCCGCAGGTGACCGCCGTCTGCGCGCTGGCGCCGTGGACCCCGCCCGGCGAGCCCGTCATGCAGCTGCGCGAGCAGACGGTGGCGATCCTGCACGGCTCGGGCGACCGCTGGGTGCCGGCCAAGCTCTCGGCCGACTTCGCCGTGCGGGCCCGGCGGGCCGGCGCCCGGGTGGCCCGGTTCACCGTCCCCGGCGGGCACTCGATGCTGCGGCGGGCCCACACATGGCACGCGTTCGCCCGCGACGTCGTGCTGGCGGGCACCGGACTCGAACCGATGCGGGCCGACGTGGCGAACGCCCTCCAGCTGCCCAGCCCGGAGGGCCTCGCGGTACCGCTCTGACTCCTCCGAGCGGTACCGGGGGGCGCCCCGACTGCCGAGGAGAAGAAGATGTCCGCCGTGCACAATCGACCGACCGCCGCCGTCGTGGGTTCCGGGGTCTCCGGCCTCACCGCCGCGTACCTCCTGCAGCGCACCCACGACGTCACCCTCTTCGAGACCGAGGGCCGGCTCGGCGGGCACGCGCACACCCACGACGTCGAGACCCCCGACGACCGGGTGATCCCGATCGACACCGGCTTCATCGTGCACAACGAGCGCACCTACCCGAACCTGCTCAAGCTCTTCGCCCAGCTCGGGGTGGCCACCCAGCCCACCGAGATGAGCATGTCGATCGTCTGCGAGGGGTGCGGGCTCGAGTACGCCGGCGCCCGAGGGCTGCCCGGCGTCTTCGCCCAGCGCAAGCAGCTGGCCAACCCGGCCTACCTGCGCATGCTGGTCGAGGTGAAGAAGTTCCACCGGCAGGCCCACCGGCTGCTCGACCTCGCCGGCGCCGACCACGAGCGCGGCGCCGGCGGCACGGGCCAGTTCGACGGCCTGACCCTCGGCGCGTTCCTGGCGCTGGGCGGCTACTCCGACTACTTCGTGCGCCACTTCATGGTGCCGGTCGTCTCGTGCGTGTGGTCCTCGGGCACGGGCACCTCGCTGCAGTACCCCGCGCTCTACCTGTTCCGGTTCCTGGCCAACCACGGGATGCTCTCGGTCACCGGCTCGCCGCAGTGGCGCACGGTCACCGGCGGCTCCCGCGCCTACGTGGAGAAGGCCGCCAAGGGGCTGACCAGCGTGCAGACCGCCACCGGCATCCGGTCGCTCACCCGGCACGTCGACGGCGTCGAGCTCACCGACGTCGACGGCCAGCGGCACGCCGCCGACGTCGTCGTCGTGGCCACCCACCCCGACCAGGCGCTCGCGCTGCTCGGTGACCCCACGGACGACGAGCGCGACGTGCTGGGGGCCTTCTCGTACTCGCGCAACGAGACGCTGCTGCACACCGACGCCTCGATCATGCCGGTCGCCGACCAGGCCCGGGCGTCGTGGAACTACCGCATGCCCGGCTGCGCCACCGACACCTCGTCGGTGCAGGTCACCTACTGGATGAACAAGCTGCACGCGATCGACGAGCCGGTCGACTACCTGGTCTCGCTCAACGCGACCGACCGCATCGACCCGGCGACCGTGCTGCGCCGCATGGTCTACGACCACCCCGAGTACACCCCCACCTCGGTCGCCGCCCAGCGCCGGCTGCCCGAGCTGAACACCGGGCGCACCGCCTTCGCCGGCGCCTACCACGGCTGGGGCTTCCACGAGGACGGCTGCGCGTCGGGCGTGCGGGCCGCGGAGTCGTTGGGCAGCGGCTGGTGAGCGCGGGGTCCGTCGACTGGACGCCGACGGCCCTGCCCGCGCTGTACGACGTGCGGGTCGGGCACACCCGGTCGCACCCGTTGCGCAACTCCTTCGAGTACGGCGGCTACCTCTGGGTGGTCGACCTCGACGACCTGCCCCGGCTCCCCCGCGGGCTGGGCTGGGCCGCCCGCTTCGACGCGGCCGACCACCTCGGTGACCCGGCGTCCTCCATCAAGGAGAACGTGGTGCGCTTCGCCGCGCTGCACGGTGTCGGCGACGTCGCCCGGGTCGTGATGATGGCCAACGCCCGCAGCGGGCCGCACGTGTTCAACCCGCTGTCGACGCACTGGTGCTACCGGGCCGACGGGTCGCTGGCCTGCATCGTCGCCGAGGTGCACAACACCTACGGCGAGCGGCACGCCTACCTGCTGCACCCCGACGACGCCGGGCGTGCGGAGGCGGAGAAGGACTTCTACGTCTCGCCGTTCAACACCGTCGACGGCCGCTACCTCATGCGGTTCACCGGCCCCGGCGACCGGCTGCACGTGACGATGGCGCTGCAGGTCGGCGGGCGCACGCCGTTCGTGGCCACCCTGCGCGGCCGGGCTCGGCGGGCGAGCACCGCAGCCGTCGTCCGTACGATCTCGCGCTGGCCGCTCATGAGCCTGTGGGTGGCCGTGCTCATCCGGTGGCAGGGCATCCGGTTGTGGGCGCGCAGGTTGCCGGTGGTGCCCCGCCCCCCGCACGATCCACCGGCGGGGGTCGTTGCGAACACCCCTCGCCAGCAGCACTCCTTGCAGACGATCGAGGACAGGTCATGACCACGGTGCACCACAACGCGAACCGGACCGAGGACGCGCGCTTCCCCGTGCCGCGTCCCGACGAGGCGCACTGGCCCGGCTTGGCCACCCCGCCGCGCTCTCCCCTGCGGGCCCGCGTCGCCGAGCGGCTGTTCCGGCACGCCGTGTCCACGCTCCCCGTGCGGGTCGAGCTGCCCGACGGCACGGTGCTCGGCGCCGGCGACCGGCAGTCCCCCGTGATGCGCCTCGTGCGCCCCGAGGTCGTCTTCCACCGCCTGGGCGCCGACGCCAAGATCGGGTTCGGCGAGGCGTTCATGACCGGCGACTGGACGACGGGGCCGGACACCGACCTCGCCGACCTGCTCACCCCGTTCGCCGCGCGCATGTCCTCGCTGGTGCACCCGGCCCTGCAGCGGGTGCGCCACCTGGTCGAGCGCACCCAGCCGATGGGCGAGGAGAACACCAAGGAGAACAGCCGGCACAACATCAGCCGGCACTACGACCTGTCCAACCAGCTCTTCGAGGCCTTCCTCGACGAGACCATGAGCTACTCGTCGGCCTGGTTCGAGCCCGGCGACAGCTTCGAGGACGCCCAGCGGCGCAAGATCGACGGCGTGCTCGACCTGGCCCGGGTCGGCGAGGGCATGCACGTGCTGGAGATCGGCTCGGGCTGGGGCGGGCTCGCGATCCGGGCCGCGCAGCGCGGCGCCCGCGTGACCACGCTGACGCTGTCGACCGAGCAGCAGGCACTGGCCCGGGTGCGTGCCGCCGACGCCGGGGTCGACCACCTGGTCGACGTCCAGCTGTGCGACTACCGCGACGCCCGCGGCCAGTTCGACGCCGTCGTGTCGGTGGAGATGATCGAGGCCGTCGGCGAGAAGTTCTGGGCCACCTACTTCACCGCGCTGGACACGCTGCTCGCACCGGGCGGTCGGGTCGGCCTGCAGTCGATCACCATGCCGCACGACCGCATGATGGCCACCCGGCGCAGCTACACCTGGATCCACAAGTACGTCTTCCCGGGCGGGATCATCCCCTCGATCCGCTCGATCGAGGACAACCTCGCCCAGCACACCGGTCTGGGCATCGTCGAGCGCCGCGACCTGGGCCCGCACTACGCGCACACGCTGCGGTTGTGGCGCGAGCGGTTCCTGGACGCCTGGCCGACGCTGACGGGGGACTTCGACGGCACGTTCCGGGCGATGTGGGAGTTCTACCTCGCCTACTGCGAGGCCGGGTTCCGCTCGGGCTACCTCGGCGTGAGCCAGCTCGGCCTGGCGCGGAACCCCTTCCCCGCCCAGCCCGCCTAGCCCGCCACGCGCCCGGCCACCAGCGCGAGCACGTGGTCGGCGTGCTCGACCGCCGCCGGTTCGTGGGTGGCGTGCACGACGACGGCACCCCGCTGCGCCTCCAGGGCCAGCGCACGGAGGACGGTGGTCCGGGTGTCGGCGTCGACGCCGGCGGTCGGCTCGTCCACGAGCAGCACGTCGGCCCGCGACACCAGGCCCTGGCCGACCAGCGCGCGTTGCCGTTGCCCGCCGGAGACCGAGGACAGCGGGGCCGCCAGCAACGGGGTGAGGCCGAGCAGGGATGCGGTCCCGGCGACGAGGTCGCGGTCGCTGCGGCGCAGTCGACGCCAGGCCCCGACCCGGCGCCACGCACCCATGGCCAGGGTGTCGCCGACGGTGACCGGGAGGTCGTCGGGGACGGCACTGCGCTGGGGGACGTAGGCCACGCTGGCCCCGGCCAGGCCGGCGACCCCACCTGACGTGGGCGTCCGCACCCCGGCCAGCACGTCGAGCAGCGTCGACTTCCCGGCCCCGTTGTGGCCGACGAGCGCGGTCACCGCGGCGGGCTGCACGACCGCGCTGACCTCCGAGAGGGCGAGGGTGTCGCCTCGCCGGACGGTGAGGTGCTCGATGCGGAGCGGGGGGGCGGGCACGACCCCACCCTAGCGGGACTGGGAATCATTCCTAGTACTGTGCCCCGTCGTGACCTGGCTCCTCGACCCCTTCACGCTGCCGTTCATGCAGCGCGCGCTGCTCGGTGGCCTGTTGGCCGCGGTGATGTGCGCGGTGGTCGGCACCTGGGTCGTCACCCGCGGGATGGCCTTCCTGGGCGAGGCGCTGGCCCACGGGATGCTCCCGGGCGTCGCCGTCGCCACGCTGGCCGGCTGGCCACCGGTCCTGGGCGCTGCGCTCAGCGCCGGGGTCATGGGGGTCGGGGTGACCGCCCTGTCCCGCCGCGGCCGGCTGTCCCACGACACCGGCATCGGCCTGGTCTTCGCCGGGATGCTGGCCCTGGGCGTGCTCATCGTGTCCAGGTCACGGTCCTTCGCCACCGACATCACCGCGATCCTCTTCGGCGACGTCCTGGCCATCCGCCCGGCGGACCTGGTCCTGCTGGGCTGCGCGCTGGTGGCGCTGACGGCCATCTCGGTGGCGCTGCACCGACCCTTCGTCGCACTGGCGTTCGACGTCCGCACCGCCACCACCCTGGGCTTGCGCCCCGACCTGGCCCAGCTGGCACTCGTGCTCCTGGTGGCCGGGGCGGTGGTCACGTCCTACCAGGCCCTGGGCGCACTGCTCGTCGTGGCGCTGCTGCTGGCGCCGGCCTCGGCGGCCCGGCAGTGGACCCACCGACTGGCCCCGACCATGGCCCTGGGCGCCGTCCTCGGCGCCGTCGCCGTCCTCGCGGGGCTGCTGCTGTCCTGGCACGCCGGCACCGCGGGCGGGGCATCGATCGCCGCCTGCTCGGTGGCCCTGACCGGCCTGTCCGTCGCGGCCCGCTCCCTCACCGACCGCTCGTCCCGAGCTCGTCCGGCCGGCCGCTCGACGAGCGCCCGGCGACCCACCCCGACTCCAGGAGGACCTCCGTGCACCACCCCCTGACCCGCCCCGGCCGACGCCGGGCGCTCCCCGTCCCGCTCGGCCTCCTCGCCGCGCTCACCCTCACCGCCTGCGGCGCGGACCCCGCCGACGAGCCCGCCGACGACGCGTCGGCCTCCGCGACCCCGCACGGGTACGTCGCGGGTGCGCAGGAGCTCCCCGAACCCCAGCTGCAGCTGTCCTACCTCGACGCCGAGGGCTCCGCCCACGCCCTGGACCTGCTCACCGAGGACGACACCGAGCTCGGCGAGACCGGCGCGGCCGATGCGTTCGCCAGCGACGGGCGCTTCCTGTTCGCGGTGTCCGAGGACGCCGGCGAGATGACGATCGTCGACACCGGCACCTGGACCGTCGACCACGGCGACCACACCCACTACTACCGGGCCCCGGCACAGGTGGCCGGGACCCTCGACTGGTCCGGCGAGGTGCAGGCCGCGTCCTCGGAGACGCTGACCGCGGTCTTCTCCCCCACCACCGGCACCGGGGTGCTGCTCGACCGCGCCGACCTCGGCAGCGGCCAGGTCACCGAACTGGCCCGCATCGACACCGGCCCGCACCGGGGAGCGGTCATCCCGCTCGGCAACCGGGTGGTGGTCACCGACCCCACCTCGGTGACGGCCCTGGACTCCTCGGGCGAACCCCTCCCGGGGGACGGCGTCGAGTGCATCGACCCCCGGGGCGGTCTCGCGACCCGGGTGGGGGTGGTGGTGTCCTGCGCCGACGGTGCCGTGCTGGCGACCGGGACCGACGACGGCGTCGACTTCGAGCGCATCCCCTACCCCGCGCCCGTCGCCGACGCCGACCGCGCCGCAGCGCTGGACAACCGGCCCGGTCGACCCTCCGTGGCCGCCCCCGCCGGCACCGGCGGGGTCTGGCTGCTGGACACCCGGGCGCGGGAGTGGCAACTGCTGCCCACCGACACCCCCTGGGTGACCGCGGTGGCCGCCGACGACGACGCCGACCGCGTCGTGGGCGTCGACACCGCCGGCCGCGTGGTCGTGCTGGAGCCTGCATCGGGGACGACGACGGCCTCGGAGCCCCTGCTGCCCGTCGACCGGCTCGACGAGGTCGACCTGCAGGTGGACCCCGACCGCGCCTACGTCAACGTGCCGGGCGCCGGTCAGCTCCTGGAGATCGACTACGCCGACGACGTCCGGCTGGCCCGGACGTTCCCCACGGCGGTCGACCCGGCCCACCTCGCGGAGACCGGTCGATGAGGCGCTGCGCACCGCGCATCGCCGGCGGTCTGGCGGCCGCCCTGCTGGGCACCGCCGCACTGGCCGGCTGCACCGCCGGCGGCGACGACCGGCCGCTGGTCGTGGTGACCACCAACATCCTGGGCGACGTGGTCACCGAGGTCGTCGGGGACCAGGCCGAGGTGGTGACGCTGATGCCCGCCGGGGCCGACCCGCACTCCTTCGAGATCTCCGCCCAGGAGGCGGCCCGGATGCGGGAGGCCGACCTGCTCGTGGCCAACGGGCTGGGACTGGAGGAGGGCGTCCTGGCCCAGGTCGAGGCGGCCCGCGCCGACGGCGTCCCGGTGCTGGAGGCCGGGGACGTCGTGGACCCCGTGGAGTGGAGCACCGAGGACGACACCGGCACCGACCCGCACTTCTGGACCGACCCCGGCCAGATGGTCGCCGTCGTCGACGCCGTCACCGACGCCGTGGACGAGCACGTCGCCGGTGTCGACACCGCACGCCTCACCCAGGACGCCGACGCCTACCGGTCCCAGGTCGAGGACCTGGACGCATGGATGACCGAGCAGCTGGGCTCGGTCCCCGCGGAGCGCCGCAACCTGGTGACCAACCACCACGTCTTCGGCTACCTCGCCGAGCGCTTCGGCTACACCGTGGTCGGCGCCGTCGTCCCCAGCGGCTCGACACTGGCCTCCCCCAGCGCCCGCGACCTCGAGGAGCTGGCGACGGCGGTCCGGGACGCCGGTGTCCCGACGGTGTTTGCCGACTCCTCCCAGCCCGACCGGCTCGTGCAGGTGCTCGCCGAGCAGGCGGGCCTGGACGTCGCGGTGGTCCCGCTGTTCACGGAGTCCCTCACCCCCGCAGGCGGGGGTGCGGAGACCTACCTGCAGATGATGCGGGCCAACACCGAGGACATCGTCGAGGGACTCCGGTGACCCGCCCCATGAGAATGATTGTCATTGCCGTTAGAGTGCACAACATGAACACAGCTCGCCTCACCTCCCCGTGGCGCCTGGCCACCGTGGGCGCCGTCGGCCTCCTGGTCGCCGGTTGCTCGTCCCCGGCCGACGACGCCAGCGGCTCGGCCCCCGGGTCGTCCGCGGCCGCGTCCGCCGAGTCCGTCGCCGCTCCCCAGCCCCGCATCACCCTCACCTACGACGGCGGGCTGCTCGTCCTGGACGCCGACACCCTCGAGGTCGTCGGCGACCACGCGCTGGACGGCTTCCTCCGGGTCAACGCGGCCGGCGACGGCCGCCACTCCCTGGTCACCACCGAGGAGGGCTTCCAGGTCCTCGACGCCGGCGTGTGGACCGACGGCGGCCAGTCCTGGGCCGGGCCCTCCGCCCTGACCGACGACGTCTTCGCCGCCGACACCGCCGGCCACGTCGTCGTCCACGGCGACCGCACGGTGCTCTTCGCCGACGGCACCGGCGACATCACCTCCTTCACCACCGCCGACCTGCTCACCGCCGACGGGCTGCCCGAGACCCGGGAGTGGACGTCGGAGGCCGCCCACCACGGCGTGGCCATCGAGCTCGAGGACGGCACCCTGCTGTCCACCCTGGGCGACGAGGAGGGCCGCACCGGAGTCCGCGTCCTGGACGCCGACGGCCAGGAGACCGCCCGCAACGAGCAGTGCCCCGGCGTGCACGGGGAGGGCACCGTCGCCGGCGACGTCGCCGTCTTCGGCTGCGAGGACGGCATCCTCATCTACGACGGCGAGTTCACCAAGCTCACCGCTCCGGACACCTACGGCCGCACCGGGAACATCTTCACCACCGAGGACTCCCCCGTCGCCGTCGGTGACTACAACGACGACCCCGACGCCGAGGGCTACGAGCTGACCCGGGTCGCGCTCGTGGACACCACCACCGACCAGCTCACGGTCGTCCCGCTGCCCGACGGCGTCGCGTACACGTTCCGCGACCTGGCCCGCGGGCCCCAGGACGAAGCCGTCGTGCTCGGCACCGACGGCGCCCTGCACCTCATCGACGAGCAGACCGGTCAGCTGACCGCCAGCTACCCCGTGATCGACGCGTGGGAGGGCCCCGCCGAGTGGCAGGACCCCCACCCGGCGCTCAAGGTGCACGACGGCATCGCCTACGTGACCGACCCCGCCGCCGACGCCGTCCACGCCGTGGACCTGGCCACCGGTGAGGTCCTGGCCACCGGCGACCTCGGTGTCACCCCCGTCGAGATCGCCGTGGTCACCGGCTGACCGACCACCCACCGAGCACACCCGGGCCCCGCGATCGCGACCGCGGGGCCCGGGCGTGCCCGCTCCCGGGACGAGCACCCCGGGTGCACCCGAAGGGGGAGTTCCTCCGCGATCCGCTGCACCCCGGCGGCCGGACGCCGATGGGTGACGTGTGCAACCCGTGGACATGGCCCGGTCGATGGTCGCCATCGCCGAGGTGCCCGGAGAGGCCGGGATCCTCGACGAGCTGGTCGCCTCGTCGCGCCGGCTGCTCTCCGCCCAGTTCGGCATCGCACTGCTGGTGGGCGCCGACGGGCAAACCACTGCGCTGTCCCACCAGGGGATGAGCCCCGTCGACGTCGGCGCGATGCCCCGCCTGCCGCGGCCCGTGGGGCTGATCGGCGCCGTCCTGGCCGGGGAGGTCCTCCGCCTGGAGCGGATGGCCGACCACCCGGCCGCCGTGGGGTTCCCGGACGGGCACGTGCCCATGGGGCCGCTGCTGGCCACCCCGGTCACCGTCAACGACGCCGTGCTGGGCGCGCTGTACCTCGCCCGCACCCCCGAGCAGCCGCCCTTCACCGCCGACGAGGAGGCGGCCGCGTGCGCCCTGGCGCGGCTGGCCGGCCTGGTCGTGGTCGTCCGGCGACGCATGAACGGGCACCGCGACGTCCTGGACGGGCTGGCCACCATGGGTCTGGGCCTCACCGAGACGTCCCCCGCCACCACCGGGTCCATCGACCACCTCGTCGCGTCCGCCCGGGACGTGCTCGGGGTCGACGTCGCCTTCCTGTCCCACCTGGCCGGCGGTCAGCAGACCTGGACCCACGTGAGCTCACGTCCCGGCGGCCCGTCGCCGGAGCAGGGACTGTGCCTGCCCGAGGAGGCCGGCTACTGCAGCGCGATGCTGCGCGGGGACCTCCCCTCCAGCGTGCCCGACACCACCGAGCACCCGGTGACCGCGGCCATGCCGGTCACGGCCGCACTCGGGGTCGGTTCCTACAACGGCGTGCCGGTGGTCCTGGCCGACGGCACCGTGCACGGCACCCTGTGCACCCTCGACCGGGCCGCCACGAGCACAGCCGACGGCGCCGCGCGCACCGAGACCCTGCAGGTGCTGGCCCGCCTGGTCGCGTTCCAGGTCGACCGCCACCTCGCCGAACGACGGCGCACCGCCGTCGACCGGGCCCTGCTGGAGCCGTTGCTGGACGGATCCCGCCGGACCACCGTGCTGCAGCCCATCGTCGAGCTCGCCAGCGGCACCACCGTGGGCTACGAGGCGCTGTCCCGGTTCACCGACACCTACGGCGGGCCCCTGCGCCCCGACCTCGTCTTCGCCGAGGCCGCCCGGCTGGACCTCGGTGTACGGCTCGAGCAGCGCGCCCTGGCCTCGGCACTGGCGCTGCTGCCCCGGATCGCCGAGGACAGGTACCTCTCGGTCAACCTGTCCCCCGATGCGCTGACCGACCCCGCCACCCACGACCTGCTCGCGACCGTCCCCGCGCACCGCCTGCTGGTGGAGATCACCGAGCACGACGCCGTCCTGGACTACCCGGCCCTCACCAGGCACCTGGAGCACCTGCGCGGTCGCGGCATGCGCATCGCCATCGACGACGCCGGGTCCGGCTACGCCAGCCTCGCCCACATCACCCGGCTCGACGCCGACGTGATCAAGCTCGACATCGCCCTCGTCCGCGACATCGACACCGACCGCAACCGCCGAGCCGTCGCCCGCGCACTCATCGCCTACGCCGCCGAGACCGGCGCGACCCTCGTCGCCGAGGGCATCGAGAGCACCGCCGAGCGCGACCAGCTGCTGGCCCTCGGGGCGCCGCTCGGTCAGGGCTACCTCCTCGGCCGCCCCCGACCGGCCGAGGAGCTGGTGCCCCTCCCCCGGCGAACGGCGCTCGCCCCTCGTCCGCGACCGGCCGGGTCGTCCCCTGCACCCAGGGTTCAGGCTGCGGCGGCGGCCGGGGTCGCGACCGCGGCCTTGGGGCCGTGGCACTCGACGGAGTAGTACGTCTGCACGTCCTGCGGCTGCATGCTGATCTCGCACGCCGCGCTCATCGAGCGCTCGATGCCGCGGCTGAGGTGCTTCACCGTGTCGTTGTGGGCACAGATGTCGAACGCGACGACACCGCGGGCGGCGACCATGCGGTCGATGATCGGCTGCAGCGTGACCCGGAAGACCCGCCCCCGCTGCGCCCGCGGGTCGGTCAGGGTGAAGCCGAGGTAGAAGATCGCGTCGCGGGCGGCGTGCTCGGGGTGCCGGGCGGCGAAGTAGGCCGGCTCGATCCACGGCACCGACGAGAGGTCGCCGGTGAAGGTGGTGAGCCCGACCGCCGTGCCGTCGTCGTCGAAGGCCACGTACTTGTCGATGCGCTGGTCGGCCATCTCCTCGGCGAACTCCGCGGGCGAGAGCACGTGGCGGGCCGCGGCCAGCACGCGCAGCGGCTCGAAGGCATCGGCGTAGAGGACGTAGAAGCCCTCGACGAGCTCGGCCGGGACCGTCTGCAGCCGCTCGACCCTCATCGGGTGGACCCCCACCCGGTGGTCCCGCGGGCCGCGACGACCAGCGTGCAGACCGGCTCCTCGGTGCAGGTGGCACCGGTGACCACCGGGGTGGTCGGCAACTGTCGCATCATGACGCTCCGTACTTGCTCGGGTCCTTGCGATGCCCCGGGCGGGGAATCAGCCGTGCATCTGGTGACCGAACGTAGCGATACCCACCGTACTCGCCCAGGCCTGCGCCCGATGAGGTGAACGTCGTCCGCCGTCCGGGGGCGTTGCCCGTCGTCCGGGTCGGACCGGCCCGGCGCGACGCGCCCACGGACGAGCGCGACGCAGGTCACGCGGTCAGCCCCGGCGCGCACCCGGGCTGGTGCCGTACCTGCGACGGAAGGCGGCCCCGAACCCGTTGACCGACCCGTAGCCCACGCGGGCGGCCGCTGCCGCGACCGGGAGACCGGCGTCGAGCAACGGCAGCGCGGCCTGCAGCCGGGCCCGGCTGCGCCACTCGGTGAACGTCAGCCCGGTGCCCTCGACGAACGCCCGGCGCAGGGTGGACTCCCCCACCCTCAGCGCCGCGGCCCAGTCGGCCAGCGGGGTGGGGTCGGCCGGCGCCGCGAGCAGCCGCGAGGCCACCGCCCGTGCCCGACCGTCGACCGGCCACGGCAGACCGTCGTCGGCGGTGGCCGCCCCACCCAGCTCGTGCAGCACCAGCGCCAGTGCCTCCGCGGCCACGGGCCCGTCGCCGCCGGCACCCCCCAGCGACCGGAGCAGCTCGCGCAGCAGCGCCGACACGGCCACGACGGTCGGCGCCGTCCACGGCAGCGGGCAGGCGCGCGGCCAGACGTAGAGGCAGTGCAGCGCGGCCGGACGCCGGAGGACGACGTCGTGCGGCACCCCGCCGGGGACGAACAGTGCCCGCGACGGCGGCAGCACCCACGAGCGCTCACCGGCCAGCACCAGGGCGGAGCCCGACGCCGTCCACACCAGCTGGTGCTGGTCGTGCCGGTGCTGGCCCCAGCCGCCGGGCTCCTCGGCGTCGAAGGCGCACGTCCAGGCGTCACGCAGGGCGGAGCCGTCGTGGTCGATGGACGGGACGACGGTCACCGGGCCTCCTGGCGAGCGCTGGGCTCCTGGTCCGGGGCGCTGCGGTGCTGTCCCGGTCGAGCAAGGGCAGCCTAACCTTTGCCGGTTCCCACCCGTCGTCCCAGGAGTGCCCGTGCGCCCGCCCGTCGTCCGTCTCGCCGCAGCCTGCCTCGCCGTCGTCCTGCTGGGGGGCTGCGGTTCGTCGCCCTCGGCCCCGTCCGGGGACGACGGGGGGACGGCGGCGGACGGGGTCTTCCCGGTCACCGTCGAGCACGCGTTCGGCAGCACCACCGTCCCGGCGGAACCGACCCGCGTGGTCAGCGTCGGCGTCACCGAGCAGGACACCCTGCTCGCCCTCGGCGTCGTCCCGGTCGGGGTGACCGAGTGGTACGGCGACCAGCCGTACGCCACCTGGCCGTGGGCGCAGGACGAGCTCGGGGACGCCGAGCCCACCGTGCTGTCCACCGCCGAGGGCCTGCAGTACGAGGCCGTCGCAGCGCTCGACCCGGACCTGATCGTCGCCACCAACGCAGGCCTGGACCAGGAGTCCTACGACACGCTGTCGGCGATCGCCCCGGTCGTGGCGCACACCGAGCAGGGGTACTTCGAGGCCTGGGACGTGCAGACGCTGGCAATCGGCACCGCACTGGGCAAGGCCGAGGAGGCCCAGGAGATCGTCGACGACCTGCACCGGCAGTTCGCCGAGGCCGCGGCCGCGCACCCGGAGTTCGCCGGCGTCCCGGCGGTCTTCCTGCAGAACGCGGTCTACGACGGCGACCTCATCGCCTACCAGGAGGGCTTGTCGACGGCCTTCCTCACCGACCTGGGGTTCACGGTGCCCGCGGCGATCGACCGGTTCGCGACCGAGGGGCAGGCCTACATCCCGCTCGAGCAGGCATCGGTGCTGAACGAGGCCGAGGTGCTCGTCTGGGGCACCGAGGGACCGGCCGACCGCGCCGCGCTCGAGTCGCTGGAGGTGTACCGGTCGCTGACGGCGGTGCAGGGCGGGCACCTGGCGTTCACCGACGGCACGCTGGCCGGTGCCATCTACTTCACCAGCCCGCTCTCGCTGCCCTACGTCCTCGACGAGCTGGTGCCGATGCTGGCCGAGGCAGTGGCCGGGGACCCCGCCACCATCCCCTCCTGACGGAACGTGACCGTTCGTTTCACCCCATCGGACGACGTCGTGGCGGTGGCGGAAACGGTTCCGTCTCGTTGTACTGAGTGTTGTCGTTCCGTCACTCAGGGTGGAGGTGGGAGCTGTGGCCAGTGCTGGTCGTCGTCCCCACCTGCGCCGCCTCGCCGGGCGCGCCCTCGTGGTCGCCGGTGTGGGTGCCGGGGTCTGGCTGGCCGGTCAGGCCGCCGCCCAGGCCGACGAACCCGCCGGTCCGGTCAGCGGCCTGCTGTCCACGGTGACCGCGCCGGTCGCCCCGGTGGTGGCCCAGGTCAGCGCGCCGGTGACGGCCGTGACCGCGCCGGTGACCGCCGTGGTCGCCCCGGTCGTCGAGCAGATCAGCGTCCCGGTCGCACCCGTCGTCCGGGAGGCCACGGCACCGGTCGCACCCGTGATCAGCCAGGCGGTGACCCCCGCGGCGGCTCCGGTCGTGCGGGCCGCGACCCCCGTGGTGACGGCGGTCAGCCCGGTCGTGGGCTCGGTCGTCACGCCGGTCGCGTCCGCCGTCGCGCCGGTCGTCGGCGCGGTCGCCCCCGTGGTCGGGGTGCTGTCGCCGGTCGTGGACGCCGTGTCCCCCGTCGTCGACGCGCTGACCCCCGTGGTCGCAGCGCTCGACCCTGCGCTCGACCCCGTGGTGGACGCCCTGGCGCCGGTCACCGGGCCGGTGCTGGCCCCCGCGCCCTCCGCCGCGGCCGACCTCCTGCAGCCCACCGTCGGCGGTGACCCGTCGGCGGCGTCCGCCGTCCTGGTGCTCGGTGGCTCCGCCTCCGCGACCGCCTCGACCGCGGCCTCCTCCGCCGGCTCCGCTGCCGTCCGGGGCGACGCCGGGGGCCAGGTGCTGCCGCGATCGGCGCCGTCCGACCTGCCCGTCCCGGGTACCCCCGGCGACGTCCCGCCGGCCACCGCCCCCGTCGGCGGCACGGTCGGCGGCACCCCACAGCACGACCAGGCCGCCGCCGACCTCTCGGCCGCGCCCCTCGCCGCCGGCACCGCGGGTCTCCTCGCGGCCGCCGACACCGCCCGTGACGCCACGGGCGGCCCCGCGTTCGACCCCTCCTTCTCGCCCGACTGAGCAGCCCGTCCCGGCCCCTGCGCCGCGGCCCGGCTCGACCCGACCCCTGCGGTCGGCTCCCTCAATCGGCTCTCCTCGAGAAGGAACCCCTCATGAACGTGTGGATGAAGCGCGGCCTGCAGACGGCGCTGCTCACCGGTGGCCTGCTGGCCGTCGGCAGCGGCATCGCCTCCGCCGACGACGGCCTCGACGTGACCGTCCCGGTCACCGTCACCGACAACGCGATCGCCCTGCTGGGCACCGCGGACTCCGGCTCCCCCGCCCCCGCACCCGACGCGGCCCTGACGGTCGACGCCGGCGCACTCAGCATCTCGGTCCCGATCACGGTCTCCGGGAACGCGGTCGGCGTCCTGGGCGACGCCGGCACGCAGCCGGCGCCGGCACCCGCTGCTCCGGCACCCGCCCCGGCCGGTGACGGCGGCGGCATCGACCTCACCGTGCCCGTGACGGTGACGGGCAACGCGGTCGGCGTCCTCGGCGACGCCGAGGCGCAGGGATCGGCACCGGCGTCGACCGGGAGCACCGGCGGGGGCATCGACGTCGACGTCCCCGTGACCGCCTGCGGCAACGGCATCGGCGTCCTCGGCGACGCCGCCGGCACCTGCACCACCCCCGCCCCGGCCACCGACGACACCGACGGCGGCCTCGACGTCGACGTGCCGGTGCTGATCGGCGGCAACGGGGTCGGCGCCGTCGGCGGCACGGGCACCGGCACCACCACCGGCACGGGCACCACCCCGGCTGCCGGCACCGGCGGGAACGGCGGCGGCATCGACGTCGACGTCCCCGTGACCGCCTGCGGCAACGGCATCGGCCTGCTCGGCGACGCTGCCGGCACCTGCACCACCTCCGGCCCCACCCCGGGCACCGGCACCGGTGGCACCCCCAGCACCGGTGGCGGTCTCGACGTCGACGTCCCGGTGGCGGTCTGCGGCAACGGCATCGGCCTGCTCGGCGACGCCGCCGGCACCTGCACCCTGCCGGCCGGCGGGGGCGGCGGCGACGTCGACGTCCCCGTGACCGTCTGCGGCAACGGGATCGGTCTGCTCGGCTCGGCCGCCGCCGACTGCGGCACGCCCACCACGCCGCCGACCACCCCGGAGATCCCCAGCACCCCGGAGACCCCCGGGACGCCGCAGAGCCCGAGCACCCCGCAGGGCATCACCCCGGTGGTCCTGCAGGGCTCCCCGGTCGCGGCCGGCACCCCGGTCGCGTCGGGCAGCTCGGTCCCTGACAGCTCGCTGGCCTACACCGGCAGCGAGCTCGGCACCGCGCTGCTCGCCGGGCTGCTGGCCCTCCTGTCGGGCCTCGGCCTGGTGGGGGCGGCCCGTCGCTCCACCCGCTAGGCGGCCCCGCCCCGGCCCGGTCGTCCTCGCGACGACCGGGCCGTCGGCGTGCCCGCATGTTCCACGTGGATCCGTGCGAGCCCGGCAGCTCCTCAGTACCGGAAGGAGCCGACGCTGGTGCGCAGGTCGGCCGCCATCCGGGACAGCTCGTCGACGGCGACGCGGGTCTGGGACAGCGCCTGCGTCGTCGAGTCGGCCGCGGTGGACACCCCGCTGATGTTGGCGGCGATCTCCGTCGTCCCACCGGCGGCCTCGGCCACCGACCGGGACATCTCGTTGGTCGTGGCCGTCTGCTCCTCCACCGCCGAGGCGATGGTCAGCTGGTAGTCGTTGATCTGCCCGATCACGTCGCCGATGCGCCCGATCGCGGCCACCGCACCACCGGTGTCGGCCTGGATCGACTCCACCCGCCGGGCGATGTCCTCGGTGGCGCGGGCGGTCTCCTGCGCGAGCTCCTTGACCTCGTTGGCCACCACGGCGAAGCCCTTGCCGGCCTCACCGGCGCGAGCGGCCTCGATGGTCGCGTTCAGGGCCAGCAGGTTGGTCTGCTCGGCGATGCTGGTGATCACCTTGACGACGTCGCCGATCTCCTTGGAGGACAGCCCCAGCTTCTGGATGGTCTGGTTCGTCGTCTCGGCCTCGCTGACCGCCGCGGCCGCGACCCGGGCAGCCTCGTTGGCGTTCTGCGCGATCTCCCGGATCGACGCGCTCATCTCCTCGGCACCCGCGGCCACGGTGGCCACGCTGCGGGAGACCTCGTCGGCGGCACCGGAGACGACCGTCGACTGGACCGAGGTCTCCTCCGACGACGCCGAGATCTGCGCCGCCGATGCCGACAGCTCCTCGCTGGAGGCCGCCACCGCGTCGGACGCCCCGGCGACCTTCGTCATCACCCCGCGCAGGTTCACCATCGCCGCGTCGAGCGAGGCGCTCATCCGGCCCAGCTCGTCGTGGCTGGTCAGCCCCACCTGCACGGTCAGGTCACCGGCAGCCAGCTTGTCCGTCGCGTCCTGCACCTTCCGCAGGTTGCGGGCGACGCTGCTGGCGACCAGCCAGCCGATGGCCACCGCGGCCGCGATGCCGACCAGGAGCGTCACCAGGTTGACGGTGCGGGAGGCCGACGCCGAGTCCCGTGCGCTCTCCGCAGCGGCCACCGCCTGGGTCCGCTCGATCTCGGCCAACTCGTTGAGGTCGGCCACCACCGTGTCGAAGCGCGGCTTGACCTCTGCCGTGTTGGTGGTGACCCATCCGTCGTAGTCGTTGGCCAACGCCAGCGGCTCGAGGCTCTGGTCGGCCACGGCGCGCGCCTGCTCCATGTTGGCCGTGGCGTCGTCCAGCAGCTCCCACTTGTCGTCGTCCATGCCGAACGCGGTGTAGTCGGCCATGTGCTCGGCGAAGGCTTCGAAGGCTGCGTCGCCAGCCTGCAGGGCGGACTGCGTACCGGCCTCGTCCAGGGCCAGGACCGCGTTGCGGTTGGCGATCCGGATGTTCGCGGCGTCCTGCTGCATCTGGCTGATCGAGATGATGCTGGTCACGTTGTTCTCGTACATCCGCTGGGTGATGTCAGCGCTCTCGCCCAGAGCGGCGATCCCCACGACCCCCACGGCGGCGGCGACGGCGGAGGCGGTGGCGACGGCGGTGAGGACCTTGACCTTGACGCTGCGGTCGGCCCAGAAGCGCGCGGCGGTGGTGGAGCGGGACATGGTGTCTCCAGACGGGTGGTCGATGTACCGGGCCCGGCTGCTTCAGGCACGGGGGTTAACGACCGTCCGCGTCCCGTTTGAACACGAAAACGGCATGCACGAATATTCGTTCGATGGAACGACCACGTTCCGGTTCACATGTCGATTCCCGGCCCTGTCGGGCCGACCGTGCAGTGGCGGTCGCCGACACCCCGGACACGCCCGGGCGGGCGACCCCGACTGCACGGTCAGCGCGGACGCCTCAGCTGAAGAGGGCGCTGTACCCGTTCAGGGCGGGCTGGCCACCGAGGTGGGCGTAGAGCACCGTCGCGTCGCGGGCGATCTCGCCCGAGCGCACCAGCTCGATCATCGCGGCCATCGACTTCCCCTCGTACACGGGGTCGGTGACCATGCCCTCGATGCGGGCCGCGGTCTCCATGGCGCGCAGGGTGGTGTCGTCGGGGATGCCGTAGATGCCGGCGTGGAAGCGCTCGTCGAGCTCGACGTCCTCCAGCGTCAGCTCGCGCTGGAGGCCGATGGCGGACGCCGTCCGCTGGGCGATGCGCAGTACCTGGTCGCGGGTCTCGGCGGGCTTGGCCGAGGCGTCGACGCCGAGCACGCGGCGCTTGCGTCCGCCGTCCTCCTCGAGCTTGGCGAACCCGGCCACCATGCCGGCCTGCGTCGACCCGGTCACCGAGCAGACCACGACGGTGTCGAAGAAGACGCCTAGCTGCGCCTCCTGCTCGGCCACCTCGTAGGCCCAGCCGGCGAAGCCGTGCCCGCCCAGCGGGTGGTCGCTGGCCCCGGCCGGGATGGCGTAGGGCTTGCCGCCGCGCGCCTCGATCTCGGCGAGCGCGGTCTCCCACGACTCCTTGAACCCGATGCCGAACCCGGCCTTCACCAACCGGACGTCGGCGCCGGCCAGCCGCGAGATGAGGATGTTGCCGACCTTGTCGTAGACCGCGTCGGGCCACTCGACCCAGCTCTCCTGCACCAGCACGCACTTCAGGCCGAGGTGCGCGGCGACCGCGGCGACCTGGCGGGTGTGGTTGCTCTGCACGCCACCGATCGAGACGAGGGTGTCGCAACCCTGCGCGAGGGCATCGGCCACGAGGTACTCCAGCTTGCGGGTCTTGTTGCCGCCGTAGGCGATGCCGGAGTTGCAGTCCTCGCGCTTGGCCCAGACCGCGGCACCGCCGAGGTGCTCGGTGAGCCGGTCGAGACGGTGCACGGGCGAGGGCCCGAACAGCAGGTTCGTCCGGGGGAAGTCGGCCAGCGTGGTCGGGGCGGTGGTCGGGGCGGTGGTGGTCATGCGGTCTCCTCGGTCAGCCCGGACAGCAACGCCGTCCAGATCTCGGTGGTGGTGGCGACGGCGGCGTCGACGTCGCCGGTGGCGCAGGCGGTGATGAGCTGGTCGTGCAGGTCGACGGAGTCGGTGGCGTGCGCGGCGGCGAACCGCAGCCGCTCGAGCCGGCGCACCAGCGGCGCGAACCGGTCGACGGTCGCCCGCACCGCGCCGTTGCCGGCCCGGTCGAGCAGCACGTCGTGCAGCTCGTCGTCGCAGGCCAGCGCGGTGTCGACGTCGCCCGCGGCCACGGCGGCGGCGAACCGGGCGTTGGCGTCGCGCATGGCCGCGACGTCGGCGGCGTCCACGCGCGGCACGGCGGTGCGGACGGCGAGCTCGTGCATCGCCCGGACGACGACCGCCGCGTCGTGCACCACCGCGGGCACCAGCGGCGTGACGCGGGTGTGGCTCTGCGGCTTGGACTCGACCAGCCCCTCGTCGGCGAGCTTGGCCAGCGCGCTGCGCACGGGTGCCACCGAGAGCCCCCACCGGCCGGCGAGCGCGGCGTCCTTGACGACCTCCCCCGGGGGCAGGTCACCGCTGACGATCGCCTCGCGGATCAGCACGAGTGCTTGGTCGCGCAGCAGCACCCGGGGCGTGGTCACGACTGACATCTAACATTTCAATGAGACCGGTGTCCAGCACCGTCTACGTTCCGGGCATGACCGGAGAGCCCACCCGACAGCGCACCTACACCTGGGGCGACCCGATGGAGTCCGCCGCCGAGGTGCGCACGAGCGCCGGCATCGAGGTGCTGCGCGCCATCGCCGCGGGCCGCCTGCCCGCCGCCCCGATCGCCCGCACCCTGGGCATGGGCCTGGAGTCGGTCGAGCCCGGGGAGGTCGTCTTCACGATCGAGCCGGCCGAGTTCCACTACAACCCGATCGGCTCGGTGCACGGCGGCGTCTACGCCACGATCCTCGACTCGGCCTGCGGCTGCGCCGTCCACTCGATGCTGCCCGCGGGCGTCGGCTACACCAGCCTGGACCTCACGGTGAAGTTCCTGCGCGCCATGACCACCGGCACCGGGGTGGTCCGCTGCACCGGCACCGTCACCCACCTCGGGGGTCGCACCGCCCTGGCCGAGGCCCGGCTCACCGACGCCGACGACCGCCTGCTGGCGACCGCCACCAGCTCGATCCTGGTCATCCGGCCGTGACCGTCCGCCCCGCCCGGCGTCCCGACGTCCCGCGGACCTCGGCCACCCTGGCCCGCGCCTGGTCCGACTACCGCTGGTCGAGCTGGGCGTTCCCCGAGGACGGCCGGGCCCAGCGGCTGCACCGCTGGTGCGAGCTCGCCGTCCTGCAGGGCCTGGACACCGACTCGGTCTGGACGACCGACGACGGCGCGAGCGTGGCCGTGTGGACGCCGCCGTCCCCCCCGCCGGTCGCCGCCGACCTGCAGGCCGTGCTCGACCGCGACCTGCCGCGGATGCTGGGCAGCCGGCAGCCCGTGGTGCTGGCCAGCGACCGGCTCGGCGCGCTCGGGCTGCCCGACGAGCCGCACTGGCGGCTGGTCTCCCTGGGCACCCTGGCCGACCGTCGGCACGCAGGTCTGGCCGCCGAGGTCGCCCGCCCGGTGCTCGAGCGCTGCGACGCCGAGGGGACGCCGGCCGCGGTCACCGTGCACACGCGGCTGGCCGTCACCTGGGCGCAGCGGCAGGGGTTCGCGGTCACCCACGCCACCCGCACCGCGGTCGACCACGAACTGCCGATCTGGACGCTGGTGCGCCGGCCGGCCGTGGGGTCAGGCGGCGGCGAGGGCGGGGACGAGGGGTAGCTGCAGCGCGCCGGCCAGCTCGGCCGCCCGGTCCCCGCGCAGCGCCGGCGACCGGGTGAGCAGCGCGACGGCGACCATGTAGGAGTCCTCGTCGGCCCAGCCGCGCCCGGCGTCGACCAGCTCGCGGATGCGTGCCAGCACCTTGGGCTCGCGGCTGTAGCGACCCAGCTCCAGCGGCATGGCCAGGAAGCTGGTCACCCGGTACCCGGCGTCGGCGGCCGCCTCGAGCGTGCCGACCGGGTCGGCGTAGCTGGCCACCGCGGTCACCACGTGCTCCCACGGGCCATCGAGCAGGCGCAGCAGCAGGGCGTTGCCGTCGGGCCCGCCCCACAGGCCGGGCAGCTCGAGGTCGCCGTCCGGGGCGGGCAGGTAGGGCGGGTTGGTGATCACGGTGCGGGCGGGGCTGCCCGCGCTGCCGGCGAAGAAGTCGCCGTGCTCGACGGTGTAGCGGTCACCCACGCCGTGCTCGGCGATCGTGGCGCGCGCGGCCACCACCGAGGGGGCGTCGACGTCCCACGAGCGCACGCGCAGGCCGGGCACCCCGGCGACCACGCCGGCCACCGCGGAGGCGTCACCGGTGCCGAGCTCGACGACGCCGTCGCGGGCCCAGTCGAGCTCGCGGGCGTATTGGCGCAGCACGAGGCCCAGGGAGCAGCCGAAGTGCTGGGACTCGGCGGTGCAGTCGAACGGCATGGGCAGCTCCCCGGTCGGGTTCCGCCTGGCCCTGCTGGCCCGGCGGTGACGTCCCGGCCGTGGTCTCCAGCCGCAATGCTCTGCGACGCCCGTTACCCGAGGGGTCGCGGTGCCCAACCATCCGCAGGTGGGAGCGGGTCCCACCTGCGGACGACGAGGTCAGGCCCGCGGGCCGCCGGCGACGTAGATGACCTGGCCCGAGACGAAGCCCGCGCCCTCGCTGGTCAGGAACGACACGGTGTGCGCGATGTCCTCGGGCTGGCCGACGCGGGCCACCGGGATCTCCTTGGCGGCCATCTTCTTGAAGTCCTCGAAGGGCACGCCCACGCGCTCGGCGGTGGCCGCGGTCATCTCGGTCTCGATGAAGCCGGGGGCGATCGCGTTGGCGGTGACGTTGTAGCGGCCCAGCTCGATGGCGAGGGTCTTGGTGAAGCCCTGCATGCCGGCCTTGGCCGCGGAGTAGTTGGCCTGGCCGCGGTTGCCCAGCGCCGAGACGCTGGACAGGTTGACGATGCGGCCCCACTCGGCAGCGACCATGTGCTTCTGGGCGGCCTTGCTCATGAGGAACGCCCCGCGCAGGTGCACGCCCATGACGGCGTCCCAGTCGTCGACACCCATCTTGAACAGCAGGTTGTCGCGGGTGATGCCGGCGTTGTTCACCAGCACCGTAGGCCCGCCGAGCTCCTCGGCGACCCGCTCGACGGCGGCGGTGACGCTGGCCTCGTCGGCCACGTTCGCCCCCACCGCGATCGCGTCGCCCCCGGCGGCCTTGATCTTCTCCACGGTGGCGCCGCAGGCACCCTCGTCGAGGTCCAGCACCGCCACCGACATGCCGTCGGCGGCCAGCCGGGTGGCGATCGCCGCCCCGATGCCCCGGGCCGCACCCGTCACGATCGCCGTCCGCTGCGCCTGCGCCATTGCCTGCTCCTCCACTACCGGTGAGTACGTCTCACGAGATCTCTACCAGCCGCTCCCGGGGACGGCGCGACGCGGGCCGGACGCCCTCCTGGATCACCCCGCAGTCATCGGGTCGCGTCGTGGCGCGACCCGATGACCGTGGGATGCCCCTGCGCACGGATCCGCGGTCCGTCCAGGCCACGGCCGGATCTGTGGACGGACGAACCGCGTGTGGACGACGACCCCCGCCCCGGCCGCCCATCCGGCACGGTGCGGGCGTGCACCCGCTCCTGGACGAGCTCCGCCCCCGACGGATGGGGCTGATCGTCACCGCCGACCTGCGCCGGGCCGGGATCACCGACGCCGAGGTGCGCCGGCAGCTGCGCCGGGGCGAGTGGGTCCGGCTGCGGCGCGGTGTCCTGGCCGAGGCCACCCACCTCGCGGGTCTGGACGCCGCCGGCCGGCACCTGCTCGACACGGCCGCCGTGGTGCTCGCGCTGGGGCGTCCGGGTGCCGTCGTGGGGCGGCACAGCGCGGCCACGCTGTACGGGCTGCCCCTCCCGCGCTCCGTCGACCGCACCGTCGCCCTCCTCGACCCGGCGCAGAACCGCACCGGCGAGGGGTACCGCATCCACCGCGCACCGCTGCCCGACGGCGACGTCACCCGGCTGCGCGCCATCCCGGTGACGACGCTGCCCCGCACCCTGGTCGACCTCGCCCGCACCCTGCCGCTGACCGACGCGGTGGTCGCCGCCGATGCAGCCCTGCACCGGCTGCCCCAGCTCGTCACCCCGGAGCTGCTGCGCGATGCCGCCGGCGCGGCTGCGGGGTGGTCGCGCGCTGCCGACGCCCGCCGGCTGGCTGACCTGGCCGTGGAGCACGTGGAGTCCCCTCTGGAGACCCGGCACCGGCTCGGGCTGATCCGCTCCGGCGTGCGCCTGCCCCGGCGCGGCATGCGCATCGACCTCGACGGCGAGCACTTCTACCCCGACGGGCTCTGGGAAGAGGAGGGCATCGTCCAGGAGTCCGACGGGCGGGTGAAGACCCGCGACCCGTGGCACGGTCGGTCGGCGGAGCAGAAGGTCTGGGAGGAGAAGCGCCGGGCCGAGAAGCTGACCGCTGCCGGCCTGCGGTTCTGGCGGGTGGCCGCGGAGGACCTGGAACCGCGGGCCTGGTCCAGGGCCGTCGAGCGGCTGGTCGCGATGCTGGCTCTCTCACCCCCGGGTACGCGCCGGTACACCGCGGTCTTCGCCCCGCGGCCGCGCTCGCGATGACGGCGGGTCACCTGGCAGTCGTCGGGTCGCGTCGCGACGCGACCCGACGACCGTGGGGTGACCCTCTGCGCGGCGTGCGTACCATCTGCGGCACAACCGAACACACGACAGGGGAGCGCCTCGGCGCTGAGAGTGCGGGCAACCGCAGACCCTCGAACCTGAACCGGGTCATGCCGGCGTAGGGAGTCTGGAGCAGCACCGTGTCCGTGCAGGACCGCACCACCGTCAGCACCCGTTGGCGCACCGTCGACATCGTGACCACCGCCGTGCTCGGGGTGGCCTTCGGCGTCGTGTTCATCCTCTGGAACCTGGTCAACTCGGCCGTGGCCCTGGTCCCGCCGGTGGGCGGGATCATGAACGGGGTCTACCTGCTGCCCGGCGTCGTCGCCGGCCTGCTGGTGCGCAAGCCGGGCGCAGCGACCTTCGCCTCCACCCTGGCCGCCGCGGTGAGCCTGCTGGCCTCGCCCTACGGCGGGATCATCGTGGTCTACGGCCTGGTGCAGGGCCTGGGCGCCGAGCTGGGCTTCGCGCTGGCCCGCTACCGCTCCTTCGGCTGGGGCACCGCCGTGCTCGCCGCGGTCACCGCCGGGCTGGCGACCACGGTGCTGGACATGACGATCTACTACCCCGCGGTGTCCTTCTGGGCGGTGAAGGTGCCCTACGGCGCGCTCACCGTGCTGAGCAGCGTGGTGGTCGCCGGGGTGCTGGGCCTGCTGCTGGTGCGCGCCCTGGCCCGCACCGGTGCGCTGAGCGCCTTCGCCTCGGGCCGCAGCCGCGTCTGAGGTGGTCGGCCCGGGTTCGGCCCGCCTGGTCGCCCGCGGGCTGGCGGTCCGGCACGCCTCCCGGCTCGCCTGGGCGCTGACCGGCGTCGACCTCGTGGTCGAGCCCGGCGAGCGGGTGCTGGTCACCGGGGCGTCCGGGGCCGGGAAGTCGACGCTGTTCGCCGCCGTCGCCGGGCTGCTGGATCCCGAGGCCGCCGAGGTCTTTGGCGAGCTCACGGTGGACGGCGAACCTCCGCGGGCGGCCCGCGACCGGCTCGGGTTGCTCATGCAGGACCCGGACTCGCAGCTGGTCATGACCCGCGCCGGCGACGACGTCGCGTTCGGGCTGGAGAACGCCGGCCTGCCCCCGGCGGAGATCTGGCCGCGGGTGGACGCCGCCCTCGCCGACGTCGGCTGGCGGTACAGCCGGGAGCGGGCCACGCAGGCGCTGTCCGGCGGGGAGAAGCAGCGCCTGGTGCTGGCCGGCGCCCTGGCCCGCCGTCCCGGCCTGCTGCTGCTGGACGAGCCCACCGCGCAGCTGGACCCGGCCGGCTCGGACGTCGTGCGCGACGCCGTGTCCCGGGCCGTGGCCGCCCGCGGGACGACGCTGTTGGTGGTCGACCACGACGCCGCCCCCTGGCTGCCGCTGGTCGACCGGGTGGTCGAGGTCCGGGACGGCGGCCTGGCCGAGCACCCGCCCGGCTGGCGCCCCCTCCCCCGCGCCGCCGGCCTGGTGCTGCCCCCGGCCCCGGCATGGACCAGCCCCGTCCACCCACCTCCGTCCGGGATCACCGACGCCGGTGAGCCAGGCCCCCCACCGGTGGACCCAGCTGGTCGGCGCCGCGACCCCGCGCTCGTGGCCGCGGGCGCCGGGTTCACCTACCGCGGGACGACGACGCCGGCCCTGGCGCCGACCGACCTCGCGCTGCACCCCGGGCAGGTGACCGCCGTGACCGGCCCGAACGGCACCGGGAAGTCGACACTGGCGCTGCTGCTGGCCGGGCTGCGCGCACCCACCACGGGCTCGGTGCTGGCGTCGGCCGACCTCGCGGTGCGCGGCGAGCGGCGTCCGCACCGGTGGCGGGCCGGGGCGGTGGTGACCCGCATCGGCACCGTCTTCCAGCAGCCCGAGCACCAGTTCCTCACCGGCCGGCTGCGCGACGAGCTCGAGCTGGGTCCGTTGCGCAGCGGCACCGGGTCCGCCACCGCGCGGGCCCGGGCCGAGGAGCTGCTGGAGCGCCTGGGGCTGGCGCCCTTCGCCGACGCCAACCCCTACACGCTGTCGGGCGGCCAGCAGCGCCGGTTGTCGGTGGCCACCGCGCTGGCCACCGCACCGCGCGTGCTGGTGCTCGACGAGCCGACCTTCGGCCAGGACGCCGCGACCTGGCGCGAGCTGGTCACCCTGCTGGCCGAGCAGCGGGCCGCCGGGTGCGCCGTCTGCACCGTGACGCACGACCGCGACCTGGTCGACGTCCTGGCCGACGAGGAGGTCGCGCTGTGACCGCCTCGCTGGCGCTCGGGCCCGCGCCCGACGTCCCGCTGTCGCGGATCAACCCGTGCGCGCAGATCCTCGCGTCGGTCGTGGTCAGCCTGGTGCTGCTGGCCACCCTCGACGTCGTCACCCCGGCGGTGGTGGTGGCCGCCGAGCTGTGCCTGCTGCCCGCGGCGGGCCTGACCTCCCTGCGCACCCTGCTGCTGCGCACCTGGCCGCTGCTGCTGGGCGCGGCGACGCTGGCCGTGGTCAACCTGGTGCTGGGCGACGCCGGCGTGCTCGGCGCGCTGGGCATCGCGCTGCGGGTGGTCGGGCTGGCGCTGCCCGGCGTGCTGCTGGTGGCCTCGACCGACCCGGTGCGGTTGGCCGATGCGCTCACCGTGCACTGGCGCTTCCCGCCCCGGGTCGCGGTGGGGTCGCTGGCCGCGCTGCGCCTGGTGCCGCTGCTGGTGGCCGAGTTCGAGACCGTGCAGCTGGCCCGGCGCACCCGCGGGGTGGAGGCCGGGCACAACCCCCTGGCGCGGGTGCGGCTGCTGGCCGGGGTCGCGTTCACGCTGCTGGTGGGCGCGGTGCGCCGGGCCGGGCGGCTGGCGACGGCGATGGATGCCCGCGGCTTCGACTCCGGCATCGCGCGCACCAACGCCCGCGGGTCGGTGCTGCGCGCCCGCGACCACGTCTTCGTGGCCGCCGCCGTCGTGGTGGCCGCCGCCGCGGTGACCACCAGCGTGCTGGCCGGCACCTGGGCCCCGCTGTTCGTCGGCGGCTGACCGTCACCGTCCGGGCGGGGGCAGCTCCGGGTAGGGCTGCAGGAACTCGGCGAGCAGGTACGTGCGCCGGCCGTCGTCCAGACCCCGGGTGCGGTCGGCCCACCGGGCCACGACGGCGTCGAGGTCCCGCGCGAGCTCCCGGGCCTCCTGCTTCGTCAGCCGCAGGGTGGCGCTGCTGATGTGCGTCGTCCGGTCGTCGTCGGGGGGGTGCGCGTAGGCGGCGTCGACCACGCCGTGGGCCCACGCCCGGTTCTGCGTGCGCCAGACACCCACGGCCGCCCGGCCACCGGGGCGGGACTCCAGGTCGGTGAGGTCGATGCTCAACCCGCGCTCCGCGGTCAGCCGCCACACGCGGTCCCGGCGGTCCCGGCCCTCGCCCTCGGCCTCCTCGACCAACCCGTACTTGGCCAGCTGGCGCAGGTGGAAGCTGGCCTGGTTGGCCGGGATGCCGAGCGCACGGGCGACGTCGGCGGCCCGGACGGGGCCGGTGGCGTTCATCTCGTCGACGATCCGGCCGCGCACCGGGTGCGCCAGCCCGCGCAGCACCCGGGGGTCGTGCACCGGCCGGACGCCGCCGGGGTCCTCGTCGTCCGCCACGCCGACCACGCTACCGGCCCAGTTGCGCACGCATCATTGCGCAACAAGTCTTGCGCACCCTACGGTGCGCATCATGACCGGCCTCCGCGCGCTCGCCCGCAACCGCGACTTCACGACGCTGTGGGTCGGGGAGACGGTCAACGAACTGGGCACCCGGATGAGCACGTTCGTCCTCCCGCTGGTCGGCCTCGCGATCAGCCGCTCGGCCGTCACCGCCTCGCTCGCCGAGGCGGCCTACCTGCTCGGCACGGTGCTGACCCTGCTGCCCGGCGGCGTGCTGGTCGACCGGTTCGACCGGCGCCGGCTGATGATCGCCGCCAGCGCCACCGGCGGGCTCTGCTACGGCTCGCTCGCCGTCGCCGCCTCCGCAGGCGTGCTGACCATCCCCCACCTGGTGGCCGTCGGTCTCGTCGCCGGGGCCGCCGTCGGCGTCTTCGGGCCGGCGCAGATCTCGGCCATCCGGTCGGTGGTGCCCACCGCGCTGCTGCCGGCGGCCCTGAGCCAGAACGAGGCGCGGCAGCACGTCGCCGGGCTGCTCGGCGGGCCGCTGGGCGGCCTCCTCCTCGCCGTCGCCCGCGGCCTGCCCTTCGCGGTCAACGCGACCACCGCCGCGGTGTCCTGCTGGACGCTGAGCCGGATCCGCACCGACCTGTCCGCCACCGCCGGCCGGGGCTCCCCGTGGCTGGCCGACCTGCGGGAGGGGGTGCGGTTCGTGCTGGCCCGACCGTTCTTCCGGCACCTCGCGCTCTGGGCGGCGCTGGTCAACCTGGTGCTGAACGCGCTGCTGTTCGTCGTCGTCCTGAGGATGGCCCGGGCGGGCTCCCACCCCTCGGAGATCGGGTTGGCCAGCGCCGCGGCCGGGGTGGGCGGCATCCTCGGCGCCCTGCTCGCGCCGTGGCTCGTCGCCCGGGTGGCCACCGGCCGGCTCACCGTGCTGATCGCCTGGTCGGTCGTCGTGCCCGTTGCGCCGCTGGTGTGGTGGGCGCACCCGGTCGTCGCCGGTGCGGCGCTGTTCGTCGTCCTGCTGCTGAACCCGGCCGGCAACGCCGGCATCGCCGCCTACCGGATCGCGGTCACCCCGGCCCGCCTGCAGGGTCGGGTCAGCTCGGCGTCGAGCTTCCTGTCCAGCTCGGTCATGCCGCTGGCCCCGGTGCTGGGCGGGGTGCTGCTGGAGGCGTTCGGGGGCCGCGCCGCGACGGCGGTCCTGCTCGCCGCGACCGCGGGCACCGCACTGCTCGCGACGCTGAGCCGACCGATCCGCGAGGTCCCCGGCCCCCACGCCTGGCCCCGCGCCGTGCAGCCCTGACCCCCCCGGAGAGGTGTCGACTCAGGCCTTCTTCTGCGCGGTCTCCACCGAGATCAGGGCCAGCAGCAGCGACCAGCCCAGGGCGACGGCCAGCAGCAGGTCGGGCACGTCGCCGAGCAGCAGGCCGATGATCAGCGGCACCGTGCCCAGGATGCCCAGGTCGAGCCCGCGCACCAGGGTGACCGTGACGCTGGTGGGCACGGCCCCCATCGGCGACGACAGCACGGGCCCCGACCAGTCGAGCTCGGGCCGGTACCCCCCGCGGACGACGGCGCCGGCCCACGCCGGTGCGGTCGCGGCCCCCAGCGCGGCCCACTGCCAGCCCAGCCCGGCCACCCCGGCGGACACCGCGCACACCAGCACCAGCGCCGCGGTGGGCACGATCGCCCGGGCCCGGACGACGTCCTTGGCCCCCAGCGGCAGCGCACGGTCGGCGGCGGGTGCTGCGTGCGCGCTGCGCGACGGCTCGCCCAGCGCGACCGCGGCGATCGACCAGCCCACGACGACCGCCACCGCGACCAGTGCCGGCACCCCGCCCAGGCCGTCGGTGCGCGCCGCCAGCACCGGCAGCGCGGTGCCGATGGCCAGCTGGCCCCAGCGCCACGGCGACCGGGCCAGCACCGCGAGGTCACCGGCCACCACCGCCTGCCACGGCTGGCGCACCCAGGCCCAGGTCCGCGTGCGCCGCGGCGGGTGCACCGGGGTGCCCATCGCCCGACCCAGTTCACGGGTGTCCAGCGACAGCGCCGAGGCCGAGGCGACGAAGACGGCCGCGCCGCGGTCGCGGAGGGCACCGGCCCGCAGCCGCCCGGTGACCCGGTCGGCGGCCAGCAGCGCCGCCGCGGCCAGCGCCACGAGCACCCCGGCCAGCACGGGCAGCGGGACGCCGGGGCCACTGGGCACCCAGCCCCAGGTGCCGATCGTGCCCACCACCGCCGGGACGACGACGGCCACCGTCGCGACGGCCCCGGCCGCCGGCGCCACCCAGCCGGTGAGCTCGCGGGCCTGCAGCACCACCAGCACCCCGACGGCGGCCAGGGCGAGCAGCACCGCGGCCAGCACGCCGACCGCCACCTCGGGCACGGTGGGCGCGGTCGGCGCGGCGAGCACGACCGGGAGCGCCACCACCACGGCGGCGACGACGGCGACCCAGCAGGTGCGCACCAGCTCGCCGCGCAGCAGGCCGCGGCGGTCGGCGGGCAGCGGCAGCCACCAGGCCGCGGTGGCCGGGGTGGCGCTGACCGGGCCCAGCCGGGACAGCAGGGCGACCACCCCGGCGGCGACCAGCAGCGCAGCGACCAGCGCGGTCAGCTCGCCGGGCAGGTGGGTGGCGGCGGCCTCGGGGCGGGCGGCGATGCGCTCGCGCAGCGCGGAGAAGGCACCGCCGAACACCGCCACCACGACGCCGGCGACGGTGAGCGCGCTGAGCACGTCGCCGCCGAGGGTCAGCCAGCTGGTGTCGGCGCGGGCGGCCGTGGCCTGCCGGGTGGCCCGCCGGACGCCGGCCCCGGTGAGCTCGCGGGTCGGGTCCGCATGCATCACTCGTGCAGCATCGCGACGGCGGCCTTCGGCGAGACCACGGTGCACGCGTCGTCGTCGACCACGAGCACCCGCCGGGCGACGGTGGACAGGAACTCGGCGTCGTGGCTGGCGAACACCACGGTGAGGCCGTCGGCGACGTCGGCGGCGATGCGGGCGGCGAGCTGGCGGCGCATCTGGGCGTCCAGCCGCCGCTCGGGCTCGTCGAGCACCATGAGCCGGGCCGGCCGCACGAACGCCGCGGCCAGCGCGAGGCGCCGTCGCTGGCCCGACGAGAGCGCCGAGGGCAGGGCGTGCGCCCGCTCGGTGAGCCCGAACTCCTCGACCTCCTCGGCCACCACCTCGTCGGCGTCGGCGACCCCGTGCCCGCGTGCGGTGAGCAGCAGGTGCTCGGCCCCGGTGAGCGAGGGGAAGAAGGCGTCGTCGTCGAGCACGGTGACGACGTCGCGGCGGAAGGCGGCCTCGCGCTCGTCGACCGGCCGGCCGTCGAACTCGACCGTCCCGCCGATGGGCGGCAGCAACCCCACCAGGGTCTGCAGCACCGTGGACTTGCCCGCGCCGTTGGGGCCGATGACCCCGAGCGCGGTGCCGGCCGCCACGGCGACGGTCACCGGGGCGCAGACGGGCTCGCCGCCGTAGCCGACGGACAGGTCGTGCACCTCGAGCAGCCCGGTCTTCGCCATCGCCGGCAGCCTAGGGGCCGAACCTGTGCCCGGTCGGCCTCCGGTCCGGTCCCGGGCGGGACCGGACCGGGCCGGGCGGGTCACTCCGTGCGGCGCTGCTCCTCGCGGGTCTCGACCGCGGCCTCGACGAACGGCTCGGCCGGCGAGGGGATCTCCGGCGCGGGCACCGGGCGGCCGGGCAGCACCAGGTTGAGCACGATGGCCACCAGCGCCGAGACGACGATGCCCGAGCTGAACAGCGCGCCCCACTCCCCGGCGATGCCCGCGATGGCGTCGGGCGCCGAGGCGATGCCCCGGCCCAGCGCGATCGACAGCGCCACGATGAGCAGCGACCGGGTGTCCAGACCGTTCTTGCTGAGCAGCTCGATGCCGATCGCGCAGACCATGCCGAACAGCACGAGCACGCCACCGCCGAGCACCGCGGGCGGGACGGCGGCGAGCACCGCGGCCAGCTGGGGCAGGAGTGAGAGGGCCACGAGGACGACGGCGCCGATGGTCACCACGTGCCGGCTCATCTGCTTGGTGAGCGCGACCAGGCCGATGTTCTGGCTGAACATCGTCGTCGGCAGGGCGCCGAACACCCCGCCCAGCACGGCCGACCCGCCCTCGGCGAGGATCCCGCCGCGCAGCTCGCGGCGGGTGGCCGGCCGGCCGGCCCCGCCCTCGGTGACCGCGTGCACGGTGCCCACCGAGTCGACCATGTTGACCACGCCGACGATGGCCATCGAGGCGATGGCGACGACCTCGAAGGAGACCCCGAACTCGAAGGGTGACGGGAAGGCGACCACCGGCCGGTCGGCCGCGCCGGAGAGGTCGAGCAGGCCGAGCGGGATGGCCACGACGTAGCCGACGACCACCGCGATGAGCACCGAGGCGGCCTTGGCCAGCCCGCGGGCGAACTGGTTGAGCACCACGGTGAGCACGAGCACGAGCCCGGCGACGCCGAAGTTGGTCCACGAGCCGAAGCCCTCACGGCCCACCCCGCCGGCGGCCAGGTTGATGCCGCTGGGCAGCAGGCCCAGGCCGATGACCAGGATGATCGTGCCGGTCACCACGGGCGGGAACAGGAACGCGATCTTGTGGATGCCCAGGCCGATCGCCACCTGCACCAGCGCGGTGACCAGGACGCCGCCGAGCACCGCGGGCAGCCCGCGCTCGGCGGCCAGCGGGACGGCGACCGCGATGAACGCGAACCCCGACCCCATCATCAGCGGCAGTCGACTGCCCACCGGGCCGATCCCGATGGTCTGCAGCAGCGTGGCCAGCCCGGCGCAGAGCAGCGCGGCCTGGACCAGCAGCACGGCCTCGCCGGTGGTGGCGCCGATGACGCCGGCCAGCAGGATCGCCGGGGTCAGGTTCGAGGTGAACATCGCCAGCACGTGCTGCAGGCCCAGCGGCACGGCCACGCCCCACGGCGGCATCGCATCGGGGTCGCTGGGGTCCCGCCGCACCTTCGCGGGCTTCGTCGTCGCCATGTCGCGCATCCCCCTGCCTCGTGCGGGACCCGCCGTCCCGCCGTGGGGCGAGACTGCACCGTCCCGGTCACAGCCGGGTCACAGATCCGTGTCGGGTCCGCTCCAGTCGACCGCGGCCAGCAGGCCCGCCAGGCGCCCGCCGCGGGCGGGGTGCACCTGGGCCACCCAGGCGACCCGACCGGCCAGGTGCCGGCGCAGGGCGTGCCGGTCGCCGTCGAACGCGGCGAGGTCGGCCGCCGAGGGCCCGCGCCGGACGGCGTTGGTCAGCCGGGCGCGCAGGGCGTCGAGCTCGGCCCGGGGCAGGGACGTCCGGTCGTTGACGACGACGCCGGTCACCGTCTGCCGGGCACCGCGCCCGCGCACGCGGGTCTTCGTGGGCTGCACGGTGAAGCCCTCCTCGGCGACCACGGCCGCGACCCGGTGCCGCAGCCCGGCCGTGCCGCGCCGGCCGGAGAACGTGAGGTCGTCGGCGTAGCGGGTGTAGACCGCGCCGGCCGACGCGGCCAACCCGGCCAGTCGACGGTCGAGCCGGTGGGCGGCGAGGTTGGCCAGCTGCGGCGAGGTGGGCGCCCCCTGCGGCAGGTGCGGGAGGGCGAGCGCGGCGCGCACGTGGTCGCGGGCCCCGGGGGTGCCGCCGGCCGGCATGGTGGCCAGGTCGTCGCGGGTGGCCCGGGTGGTGCACAGGCCGGTGATCAGCGCGGCCACCGGCTCGGGGTAGCCGGCGCTGCGCAGGGTCGCGAACACCCGGCCGGAGCGGACCGTCGCGAAGAAGGCGGCCAGGTCCATGGTCAGCAGCTGCTCGGCGCCCACGTGCTGCCGGGCGCCGGTCAGCGCCGAGCGGCCGGCCACGAAGCCGTGCGCTGCCGGGTGCGGCGGCACCGGGGCGAGCACCGCGTCGAGCAGCACCCGCTGCACCCGGCGCAGCCGCGGGGTGGGCACCTCCACCAGCCGGGGCACCCGGCCGGGCCGGGCCAGCCAGTGCCGGCGGTACAGCTGGAGGTGGCCGGCGGGTTCGGTGCGCTGCCGGTCGAGGGGGTCGGCGTACCAGCGCAGCTGGTCGAGGTCGGTGGCCAGCAGCTCGGCGACGTCGGACAGGTCGTGCAGCGGGTGCACCGGCCACCGGGCGCGGCCCATGCGGGTGGCCGTCGGCAGCCACTCGCGCACCCGGGGCTCGGGGACCGGCGGCGGCAGGTCCTCCTCGTCGTCGTACCCGGGCGGCTCGGCGGGCGGGTGCTCCCGGGCGGCGCTGAGGTAGCGGGCGAACTCGCCCGGGGCGTCGCGGGGCGGCTCCCGCCAGGCGGCCACCGTGGCCGCGGCCAGGGCGGGCAGCCAGTCGGGCGCGGGATCCAGGGCGCGGCGGCCCCGGGCGGTGAGGCCCTCGACGGTCCAGGGTCCGTCGGCCAGTAAGGCAGTGGCCAGCGCCCGCGCGGTGCGCTGCTCGGGGGGCTGCTTCACGTGGAACAGCGGGGTGCGGTGGTGGGGGTCGACCTGACCCGTCGTCCCGGCGTACGCGTGCGCGGAGCGCACCGACACGCCGGAGGCGTGGTGGTGGAGGCTGCGTGCGGTCCCCGGGGCATCCCCGGAGCTGCCGCGCCGACCTGCGGAGCGGCACCCTCGACCGCCCACCACCGCATGCCCGACACCCTCCCAGAACCCCCTTCCGGAGCGCTACGGTGCCGGACGTGACCCGTGCCGTCGTCCTGCTCCGCGGGATCAACGTGGGCCGCGCCAAGCGCATCGCGATGGGCCCGCTGCGCGAGGCGCTGACCGCCCGGGGCCACGGTGCCGTCGTCACCCACCTGCAGAGCGGCAACGTCGTGCTCGACACCGACCTCGACGAGGCCGCCCTGGCCGCCGACGTGCACGCCTGCGTCCGGGAGGAGTTCGGGCACGACGTCGACGTCGTCGTGCGCACCGGGGCGGAGCTGGCCGACGTCGTGGCGGGCGGGCCGGTCGCCCTGCCCGCGGGCACCGAGCTGGCCCCGAAGCGCTACCTGGTCACCTTCCTCACCGCGGTGCCCGCGCCGGCGGCGGCCGCCGCCGTCCCGGTCGCCGGCCCCGGGGACGGCGCGTGGGCTCTCGTCGGCCGCGACCTGCACCTCTGGCTGCCCGACGGCGTGATCGGCACTCCGGTCGGCGGCTGGCGGTGGGACCGCCTGCTCGGCACGGCCGGCACCGGCCGCAACTGGACGACGGTCGGCCGGGTCGCCGAGCTGGCCGGGACGCCGTGACCGAGGCACCCGCCCCGGGGACCCCGGGGCCCCGCCCCGCCCCGCACGTGGTCGAATGGCGCGGGTCCAGGCCCACCCGCGCTGCAGACCGACGGCCGGGTCGACCACGAGGAGGGTCCGCGTGAACCGCGAACCGACGAGCCCCGTGTGGCCGTCGGCTCCCCCGCCGGCCGCCGAGCAGGGCCTGACCTGGAGCCTGGACCACGTGTCGCAGCTCCCCCGGGTGCGCGCGCAGCTGCGCCGGCACCTGGCCGAGGGCCGCAGCGAGGACCCCACCCCCGAGTCCACCGACCTCGACGACCAGCTCGTGCTGGCCTTCGACGAGATGGCGTCGAACGCCCTGCGGCACGGCGGCGGCGGCGTGGTGGCGCGGGTGGCGCCGCACGGCGCCTCCTGGCTGGTGGAGGTCTGCGACGAGGCGCCGGTCTCCCCGCCCACCCCGGCGGTCGACCGCGACCCCAGCCAGGGCGGGCTCGGGCTGCACCTCATCGCCGAGATGGCCACCGCGCACGGCTGGCACACCCACGGCCGCGCCAAGAGCGTCTGGGCCCTGCTCCCCCGGTGACCGAGGGCGTCGACGCGGTGCTGGCCCGCGCGCGCGAGGGCGTCGTCCGGCTCGACCCGGCGCAGACCGCCGCGGCGCTGGGCCGGGGTGCATTGGTCGTCGACACCCGCACCGAGACCCAGCGCGCCGAGCAGGGCGAGATCCCGGGCGCCCTGGTCATCGACCGCACGGTGCTCGAGTGGCGGCTGGACCCCACCGGCAGCCACCGCATCCCCGAGGCCACCGGCTGGGACGTCGAGGTGGTCGTCGTCTGCCACGAGGGCTACAGCTCGTCGCTGGCCGCCGCGAGCCTGCGCGCGGTGGGCCTGCACCGGGCCACCGACCTGGTGGGCGGGTTCGCCGCCTGGCGCGATGCCGGGTTCCCGGTCGACCGCGGCCCGGCCGACGTCCGCCGCTGACCCCGTCGCGGACGCCGTCGCCGGGCCCGGCGCGGGGGCCGGCGCCGGACCTCAGCGGCCGACGGCGTAGCCCTGCATGCCGCGGGGGTTGGCAGCCGCCGTCAGCAGGCCGGTGCTCGGGTCGGCGCTCACCGCCGACAGCCGGCCGAGCGACCAGGCGTCGGCCACCACCACGGTGTGCCCGCGGCGGCGCAGGTCGGCGATCACCTGCTCGCCCACCCGCGACTCCACGACCACCTCGCCGGGCACGGTCTCGCGGGGGTAGAACGACGACGGGAAGCTCGTGGTGTGCCAGGCCGGGGCGTCGATCGCGGCCTGCAGGTCGAGCCCGCGCACGGTGTGCGCGAGCCAGAAGCACAGCTGCCACTGCTCCTGCTGGTCACCGCCCGGGGTGCCGAAGGCCAGCCAGCGGCCGGTGCTGCGGTCCTGCGCCAGGGTCGGGGTGAGCGTGGTGCGCGGCCGTTTGCCCGGGGCCAGGGAGTTGGGCAGGCCGCGGTCGAGCCAGAACATCTGCGCCCGGGTGCCGAGCGCGAAGCCCAGCTCGGGGATGGTCGGAGAGCTCTGCAGCCACCCGCCCGAGGGGGTGGCCGAGACGACGTTGCCCCAGCGGTCGACGACGTCGACGTGGCAGGTGTCGCCGCGGGTGGTGCCGTCGCGCTCGGTGATCTGCTCACCGGTGCGCTGGACGGTGGGTTCGCCGACGCCGGCCCCGACGGCGAAGCTGCCGGACGGGTCCGTCACGTGCCGGGGGAGCCGGGGCGGGCGCCCGTCGGGTGACCCGGGCCGCAAGGTCAGGCTTGCGGTGTCACCGACGAGCGCCCGCCTCTCAGCGGTGTACTGCGGGTCGAGCAGGTGATCGAGCGGGACGTCGGGCACGTCCCCGTACCAGGCCTCGCGGTCGCCCATGGCCAACTTGACCGCCTCGACGGTGGCGTGGACGACCTCGGCCGATGGCGCCTGCTGCCCTGCTCCCTCGCCCGGTGCCAGTGCGGGCACACCGTCCAGCATCGCCAGCGTCTGCAGCATCGCCGGTCCCTGGGACCACGGCCCGGCCTTCGAGACGTCCCACCCTCGCCAGTCGGTCGTGACCGGGGGCTCGTACGTCGGCTGCCAGCTGGCCAGATCGTGCCCGGTGAGGAAGCCCGCATGGTCGCGACCGGAGTCGTCACGCACGGGGCGCCGGGAGAACACGTCGATCGCATCGGCGACGAATCCGGAGTACCAGGCCGCGAGCGCCGCATCGATGCCTGCCTCCCGGGAGGGTCCGCGCGCTGCGTCGAGCAGCCGGCGGTACGTGGAGGCGAGAGCTGTGTTGCGGAACAGGCGGCCCGCTGCCGGAGGAGCTCCGTCGGCGGCGAGCCAGGTGGCGGCCGAGGTCGGCCAGTGGGTGGAGAAGTGCTCGGAGACCGAGGCGACGGTCGCTGCCACCCGTGGGGAGAGCGGGTGGCCGGACTCGGCGTACTCGACCGCGAAGCGGAGGACGGCGTCCAGCGGCAGGCTGCCGTGGTCGCGGAGGAGGGTCAGCCAGGCACCGACAGCACCGGGGACGGTGGCCGCGAGCAGGCCCGTACCGGGGACCAGCTCGAGACCGAGTGCCTCGAACGCTTCGATGGTGGCTGCGGCCGGGGAGATCCCCTGGCCCGAGAGCACGGCGGCCCGGCCCGCGAACCCACCGGCCCCGCCGCGGGCGAACACGATCGGGACCTCGCCACCCGGGCCGTTGAGGTGCGGCTCGACGACGTGGAGGACGAAGCCGGCAGCGACAGCGGCGTCGAACGCGTTCCCGCCGGCCTCGAGCGTCGCCATGCCGGCTGAGCTGGCGAGCCAGTGCGTCGAGGCGACCATGCCGAAGGTGCCGGCGAGTTCGGGACGGGTCGTGAACACCGGTCCAACCTACGAGCCCCACCACTGGGTCGCAGGCTGCCCGACCCCGAGGTGCACGAGGTCCAGGCGACTCCCCGCACCACCGCACGACGTCGCGTCCTGACTGCAGGACGGGACGCCGGGACCGGCGCGGGAGCGGTCACCCGGCGCAGCGGCGCCCCTGCCGGGAACGCGCGGGTCGAGCTGGCGGGCCGGGGCGACGTCGGCCCGGGGAGCTCCCGCATCGGTGCGGGGTCGTCGTCGGGGGCGCGGTGCCGGGACGCGGGCGAGGCCGTGGGCGTGCTGGGCAGCTCGCGCATCGGCACCGGGTCGTCGTCGTCCGGGGCGCGGTGCCGCAGGTCGAGCTCGGCCTGCGCCGCTGCGGCCGCCAGGGCCGCGGCGGCCGGCCGGCCCCAGGCGAGGTTCTCGCCGTCGGGCCCGGCACCCCAGGAGGCCAGGCGGTGCAGAGCGGCGCGGACCCAGGTGATGAGCCGGGTCAGGGTCAGCACCGGCGACCGCCGGGGCCGGCGCGGGTGGGCCGGGACCAGCCGGGCGACGGTGAACGTCTGCTGGCCCTCCACCGCGGCCCGTGCCCGGGCGACCCGCTCGGCCGACGACAAGCTGGTCAGCGCGACCGCCCGCTGCCGGGCGTCGTGGTCTGCCGCTGCCCGCAGCCGAGCAGCGCTGCTGGGCCGGATGACCGGGTACTGCAGCGTCTCGGACATGGGGTTCTCCTCTCCTGCTCGAAGCGTGAGCCGCAGCCGGGGAAGGGACTGCGGTCAGGGAGAAGAGTGGCTCGTGGGGCGCACGGGAACGGTCGTCCGCGACACGTCACCGACGGCGCGTGACCGAACCGTTGCGCGGGCCGCGCCGCGGGCCGGTGACCAGCCCGTCCGGCGGTTCACATGTCGACCCGAATCGGTGTTTTCGCAGGTCGGACTGTGAACGCCAGCCGGTGACCCCAGGACGCGTCGGGTGGGGCGGGCGTGTCGCGTGTGACGGAGGGGGTCAGCGGTGGTGCGCGACGGCGGGGTCGGCACCCACCGCGCGCAGCGCCTGCACCAGCAGCGCACCCAGCGGACCCTCGGCGACCGTGTAGTAGACGAACGTGCCCTCGCGGCGGCCCTGCACGAGCCCGGCCAGCCGCAGCTTGGAGAGGTGCTGGCTCACCGCGGTGGCCGAGGTGCCGGCCAGCTCGGCCAGGCACGCCACGTTGCTCTCGCCCTGCGCCAGCGCCCACAGCACCGAGAACCGGGTGGGGTCGCTGAGCATGCGCAGCAGGTCGGTGGCTTCCCGCACCTGGGCAGGGTCGGGCATCGCGAAGTCGTCGATGCCCTGGTGCATGGCCCGGATCCTAGTGCGGCAGGCTCTCCGACGTGACGGCACGCACCCCTCTGGTCATCGACACCGACCCCGGCATCGACGACGCCCTGGCGATCCTGCTCGCCCTGGCCAGCCCGGAGGTGGACCTGCAGCTGGTCACCACGGTGCACGGCAACGTCGAGCTGGCGCAGACCACGCAGAACGCACTGCGGGTGCTGCACCTGGCCGGGCGCCCCGACGTCCCGGTGGCCGCCGGTGCCGCCGGCCCGCTGGTGCACCCGCTGCCCGAGCGTGCCGGGCACGTGCACGGCGCCGCCGGGCTGGGCGGCGTGGAGCTGCCGGCCTCGCCCGCGACGGTGGACCCGCGGCCCGCGGTGGTCGCCCTGGCCGACCTGCTCATGGCCCACGAGCCGGGCACCGTCACCGTCGCGCCGATCGGGCCGCTGACCAACATCGCGTTGCTGCTGCACGTGTTCCCGGAGGCGGCGGCCCGCATCGGCCGGGTCGTGTGGATGGGCGGCTCGGCCACCCGCGGCGGCAACGTCACCGCCGCGGCCGAGTTCAACGCGTGGGCCGACCCCGAGGCCGCGCAGGCGGTGCTGCGCTCCGGTCTCGCGGTGACGATGGTGGGGCTCGACGTCACCATGCCCACCGTGCTGACCGAGGCCGGCATCGAGCGCTTCCGCGACACCGGCGGGCGGGTCGGAAAGACCGCCGCCGGCATCCTGCGGCAGTACGTCGACTCCGCCCGCGACCGCTACGGCATCGACGGCGTGGTGGTGCACGACGCGCTCGCGCTGACCGAGGCGATCGTGCCCGGCACGCTGACCACCACCCGGCGGGACGTCGTCGTCGACACCACGCTGGGTGCCGGCCGCGGCCAGACGCTGGTCGACCGCCGCGCGGTGGCCGGGCACGGGGTCGAGGTCGCCGAGTCCGTCGACAGCGCCGCCGCGGTCGAGTTCCTGGTCGAGCGCCTCAGCTCCTACGGGACCTGAGGCCCAGTCCCGCACCGCGGTCTCCTGGAACAGGGCGACCTGCAGGCCGGCCGGCTCGGCGAGCCGGGAGTCGACCGACCGCCACGGCCTCAGCACCAGCTCGGCGCCTGCGTCGCACCGGACACTGCAGGAACGGCTGCGCGACGAGGTCCAGCGCCTGGAGGACCGACGTCGCGAGCTGGCCCGGCAGGTCGCCGTGCTCGCCGACCTGCTCTTCGAGCAGCCCCCGCTCAGTGCCCCGCGGGGGTCGGGCCGACCGGCGGCCTGACCACCAGGACGACGACGACCGCGACGACCACCGCAGCGCTCAGCGACACCGGGACCGGCAGCAGCGGGTCGGCCAGCACCAGCACCGCGCCGGCCGGGACGACCGCGTTCACCAGCCCGTCGGCCACCGGGCGCACCGCGATCCACCAGGTGCCGAGCAGGAACACCGCGATCGGCACGGTGACGGTGAACGAGGCAGCGACCTCCGAGAGCTGCGAGCCCCCGGTCTGGCTGTCGATCTCGACCTCCACACCCGCGGAGAAGGCCCCGGCGGCGGCGAAGACCGCGTAGTGCACGTAGCCGTAGCTCAGCGACTGCCGCAGGGTTCCGATGGCGTGGTGGTGCGGGGGCCAGAAGTAGACCCACCAGAGTCCCGCGGTGACCACGAGGGCGAGGACGGCGGTGCTGATCAGCGGGGCCAGGGCCTCGTCGTCGTGCAGCGCCTCGATGACCGCGTTCGCGCTGGCCAGCAGGCTCTCACCGAGCAGGATCAGGGTGAACAGCCCGAACCGCTCGGTGAGGTGGTGCGGGTGCCAGGGCGTCGTCCCCTGCCGCTCGGCGACCACCGGGACGGCGAGCTCCCCGGCGACCAGCACCAGGTAGCCGACGACGGCCGCCGTGCCGTCGAGGGCGAGCAGGGCCACCCAGAGCACCTGGAGCCCGGCGATGCCGCCGGCGTAGGTCAGGCAGGTGCGACGGTGCTCGGGCGAGGCGCGGGCGGCGCGCAACCACTGGGCGACCATCGCCACCCGCATGACCACGTAGCCGACCACGACGACGGTGATCGGGTCGCCGGCGAACACGGCGTCGATGCCGGCGGCCAGCACCAGCACCCCGGCCATCTGCACGATGGTGAGCACCCGGTACAGCCAGTCGTCGGTGGCGAAGCTCGTGGCGAACCAGGTGAAGTTCATCCACGCCCACCAGACGGCGAAGAACACCATCAGGTAGTGACCGACCCCGGCCAGCACATGACCCTCGGTCAGCTCGTGGTGCAGGTCGACGGCGGCGATGCTCACCGCGACCACGAACACCAGGTCGAAGAAGAGCTCCAGCGAGCTGGCGGTCCGTCCCGGTTCGTGGGGGTCGCGCGGTCGCATCGGGGTCAGCAGCACGACGACGGTCTACCGCACGCCGGGCCCGGACGGGAGCATGTCGGCATGGCCGCCGCCGACGAGACCGGACCCTTCTTCCACGGCACCGCCGCGGACCTGCGGCCGGGCGACCTGCTCACCGCGGGACGGCCGTCGAACTACCGGCCCGAGATCACGATGAACCACGTCTACTTCACCGCACTGGTGGACGGCGCCGGGCTGGCTGCCGAGGTGGCCGTGGAGCTGACGTCGGGCCCGGCCGCCCCGCACGTGTACGAGGTCGAGCCGACCGGTGCGTTCGAGGACGACCCCAACGTCACCGACAAGAAGTTCCCGGGCAACCCCACCCGCTCCTACCGCAGCACCGACCCGTTGCGGGTGGTCCGCGAGGTCGACGGCTGGACCCGGCTCACCCCGGAGGCGCTGCAGGGCTGGCGCGACCGGTTGACCGCGTTGCTCCACGTGGAACACGCCGAGATCGACAACTGACCGTCAACCCATGGTTGACGAATGAGGCTTCGTCAACCTACGGTTGACGGCATGACCTCCCCCGTGCGCCTGGACCACCTCATCGAGACCGTCGAGCAGATGCACCCCGACCCCCTCGACCGGCTGGGCGGCGCGGTCGCCATCGGCGAGCGCCTCGGCGAGGTGGCCGACCACCTCGTGGGCCACTTCGTCGACGAGGCCCGCCGGGCCGGTCTGTCCTGGACCCAGATCGGTGCGGGGATGGGCGTGACCAAGCAGGCCGCGCAGAAGCGGTTCGTGCCCAAGGAGGGCAGCAACCCCTTCGAGCGCTTCAGCGAACCCGCCCGGCGGGCGGTCATCGGCGCTCAGGAGACCGCCCGCGGCGCGCGGGCCGGCGAGATCGGCACCGACCACCTGCTCGTGGCGCTCCTGGACGACGACGGCGTGCGCGAGCAGCTGCGCGCCCTCGACGTGGACCCCGCCCAGGCCCAGGAGCTGGCCCGGGCGCGGTGCGGCACCGGCACCGGTGAGCCGCCCGCGCTGATCCCGTTCGACTCCCCCACCAAGGCCGCCTTGGAGCGGGCCGCCCGGACCGACGACGCGACCATCACCCCCGGGCACCTGCTGCTCGCCGTCCTCGTCGGCGAACCGGCCGACGGCGTGCTCACCGGGCTGGGCCTGGACCGCGCCCGGCTGGCAGCCGCGCTCAGCTGAGCTCGTCGACCACCTGCTGGGCGCGGTCGCGGTCGGCCTCGGCGCGCTGCAGGTCCTCCTCCGCGGCGGCCCGGTCGGCGTCGGCCTGCTCGGCGTCGTGCTCGGCGGTGGTCGCGTCCTCGTCCGCCTGGTCGGCCCGCTCGCGCGCCTGGGCCAGCGCCTCCTCGAGCTCGGCGACCCGGGCGCGCGCGTCGTCCCGGGCCTTGCCCGCGGCGGCTGCGGCCTGCGCGGCTTCGCGGGCGGCCGCGGTGGCCTCGTCCAGCTCGCCGGCGGCGTCGTCCACGGCCGTGCGGGCGGTGCGCAGCGTGGTGCGGGCGGCCCGCAGCTTCTCCTCCGCCTCCCGGCGGGCGGCCCGGTCGGCCTTGGCGGCGCGGGCCGCGTCGAGGTCCACCGGCGGCGGGGGCGGCTCGGCGGGTGCCGCGGCGGCCGGACGGCGGGGCGGACGCCCGGTGGTCGACGTGGCCTCCGGCGTCCCCAGCCCGTTGTAGGTCAGCGCCCCCGTCAGCCGGCCGGCCAGCACCACCTCCGCGGCGGCCGGGTCGGCGACGGCGGCCTTGAGCGTCTCCTCCACCTGCACCAGCACCTGGTCGCTGACCGCGTGCCCGGCGCGGCGGGCGAGCTTGCCGGCCTCCCGGGCCAGCGCCCGCACCACCTGGCGACGCTGCTTGTCCAGGGCGCGCAGCTGATCGGGGTCGAGGTCGTCCTGCGCTCGGCGGAGCAGGTCGCCCAGCTCGACCAGCTCGGTGACCTGGTCACCGGCCTCCCGCACCAGCAGGTTCACCACCCAGCCGGCCAGCGTGGGCTTGCCCAGCTCGCCGATCCGGCGGGCCAGCCCCTTGTCGGTGCCCTTGGCCGCGGCGACGGCGTCGGTGCGGGCCGCGATGAACTCCGCCGGCAGCACCGCGTACAGCTGGTCGGCGACGTCGTCGAAGCTCGGCACCCCTCTAGGAGACCAGACCCTCGCTGCGCATCCAGTCCAGTGCCACGTCGACCGGCTCCTCGCCGTCGACGTCGACCCGGCGGTTCAGCTCGATCATCACGTCGTCGGTGATGAGCGGGGTGATCTCGGCGAAGACGTCGGCCAGCTCGGGGTGCGCCTCCAGCGTCGGCGTGTAGAGCACCGGCGCCACGTTGTAGGCGGGGAAGAACTGCCGGTCGTCCTCCAGCACCGTGAGGTCGAGGGACTCGATGCGGCCGTCGGTCGTGAACACCTCGCCGAAGTTGCACGAGCCCTGGTCGGTGGCCGTGTAGACCGCGCCGGTGTCCAGCGTCGACACGTTGTCGCGCGGGACGCCGTCCGGGCTGCCCAGCGGCAGGTCGTAGGCCTCGAGCATCGGCACGAAGCCGTCGTTGCGGCTGGCGAACTCGGCCTCGACGCAGAACGTGCGCTCCTCGACCGGCAGGTTCGCGATGTCGCTCAGCGAGGCGACGCCCAGCTCGGCGGCGGCCTCGCTGCGGATCGCGAACGCGTAGGTGTTGTTCATCTCCGCCGGCGGCAGCCACGTGAGGTCGTTGGCCAGGTCGGCCTCGCGCACGGACTCGTACTGCTCGGTGCGGTCGGGGATGCCCTCGGGCTCGCTGAGGTAGGTCAGCCAGGCGGTGCCCGTGTACTCCCAGTTCATGTCGATCTCGCCCGACGTGGCCCCCGTGCGCACCGGCACCGAACCCGGGATGTTGGTGCGGTCGAGCACGTCGAACCCGGCCGTCTGCAGCGCGATCACGGCGATCTTGCCCAGGATCAGCTGCTCGGTGAAGTTCTTGCTGCCCACCACCAGCTCGACGCCCTCGGCCCCGTCCACCGGCTGGATCGAACCGGGCGAGGCCTCGGGGGTGTACTGGTTGGCCGCCTGCAGCCCGCACCCGGCCAGCAGCAGGGGGACGGCGAGCAGGGCGGTCGCGGCGCGGCGCATCAGAGTCCCTTCGGGCGGGCGACGGTCTCCACGACCCGGCCGACCCAGTCGACGGCCAGCGCGAGGAGCGCGACCAGCAGGGCGCCGCTGTAGAGCAGCGCGTCGAGGTTGAGGTTGATGCCGGTGGTGATGAGCAGGCCCAGGCCGCCGCCGTCGATGAAGGTGGCCAGGGTCGCCGTCCCGACGAGCAGGACGAGGGCGGTGCGGACGCCGGAGAGCATCACCGGCACCGCCAGCGGCAGCTCCACGCGCAGCAGCACGGCCAGCGCGCTCATGCCCATGCCGCGGCCGGCCTCCACCAGCCGGGCGTCGACGCCCTGGAGGCCGACCATCGTGTTCCGCAGCACCGGCAGCACCGAGTAGAGCACCAGCGCGACCACCGCCGACCGGAAGCCGAAGCCCAGCCAGGTGGCCAGCAGCACGAAGAGCCCGATCGCCGGCGCGGCCTGGCCGGTGTTGGCGATGCCCAGCACCAGCGGGGTGGCCCGGCGGAAGGGCCCGCGGGTCAGCAGCACGCCCAACGGGATGCCGATGACCAGGACGACCACCGCCGAGACGGCGACGAGCTCGAGGTGGTCCACGATGCTGCCCAGCAGTGCGCTCCAGGCCAGCGGGCGGGCCTCGGCGTCGGTGAGGTCGGCGGTGGCCCGCCACACGGCGAACGCGCCGAGGGCCACCAGCACCAGCACCGGCTGCAGCAGCAGGCCGCGCCAGGAGAAGCCGTCCCGCCGCCCGCCGGGCTCGACGTCGGCCTGCGCGTCGACGGCCGGGTCGACCGCCGGGTCCGTCGCGCTGGTCATCCGCGGGTCTCCCCGCGGGTGGCCTGGATCGCGGCCATGACCTGCTCCACCACCAGCACGCCGGCCACCGAGTCGCGGCGTCCCGTGACGACGACGCCGCCCTGGCTGGCGGCCAGCATGGTGTCGAGGGCGTCGTTCAGCGTGGAGCGCAGGCCCACCACCGGCAGCCGGTCGTCGCGGGTGCCGGGCACCGACGTCGTCCGGGAGAGCTCGGCGACCGAGGGCCAGCTGACCGGGCGGCCGCGGCCGTCGGTGACCACGACGTACTGCTCACCGGCCTCGGTGGCCCGGGCGACGACGGCGGCGCTGTCCTCGCCCACCTGGGCGGTGATCGGGGTGTGCAGCTCGGTGTCGGCGACCCGGGTGAGGGTGAGCTGCTTGAGCGTGGCGCCGGCGCCCACGAAGTCGGCGACGTAGTCCTCGGCCGGCTCGGCCAGGATCGCCTCGGGGGTGTCGTACTGCACCACCCGGGCGCCGACGTCGAACACCACGATCTTGTCGCCGAGCTTCACGGCCTCGTCGAAGTCGTGGGTGACGAAGACGATCGTCTTGCCCAGCTCCTCCTGGATGCGCAGCAGCTCGTCCTGCAGCCGCTGGCGGGTGATCGGGTCGACCGCCCCGAAGGGCTCGTCCATGAGCAGCACCGGCGGGTCGGCGGCCAGCGCGCGGGCCACGCCGACGCGCTGCTGCTGGCCGCCGGAGAGCTCCTTGGGGTAGCGGTCGCGGTAGACCTCGGGGTCCAGGCCGACCAGGTCGAGCAGCTCGTCGGTGCGCTCGGCGATCTTCTTCTTGTCCCAGCCGAGCATGCCGGGCACGATCCCGATGTTCGTGCCGACGGTCATGTGCGGGAAGAGGCCGCCGGCCTGGATGACGTAGCCGATGCGGCGGCGCAGCCTGTCCGGGTCCTGGCCGGTCACGTCCTCGTCGCCCAGGAAGATCTTGCCGCCACTGGGCTCGATGAGCCGGTTGAGCATCTTCAGCAGCGTGGTCTTCCCGCAGCCCGAGGGGCCGACGAACATGACCGTCTCGCCGGCCGCGATCTCGAGGTCGACGGCGTCGACGGCCGGCTTCTGCTGGCCCGGGTACCGCTTGGTGACGCCCTCGAGCCGGATGGCGACCCCGCTGACGGTGCGCTGGTCCTGGACGGTGGTCTCAGACACGGATGCCCTTCGAGGTGGTCAGGCGGCCGACCAGCACGAGCACCACGTCGAGGACGAGGGCCAGCAGGACCATCGCGATGGTCCCGACGAGCGTGGCGTTCAGCGCGTTGGCGCCGCCCAGCCGGGAGAGCCCGGAGAAGATGAGGCTGCCGAGGCCGGGGCCCAGCACGTAGGCGGCGACGGCGGCGATGCCCATGACCATCTGGGTCGAGACCCGGACGCCGGCCAGGATCACCGGCCAGGCCAGCGGCAGCTCGACCCGCCGGAGGGTGGCCCAGCGGCTCATGCCGATCCCCCGGGCGCTCTCGACCAGCGACTGGTCGACCCCCGCCAGCCCGACGACGGCGTTGCGCAGCACGGGCAGCGCGGCGTAGAAGACCACCGCGACGACCGCCGGGGTGATGCCGAAGCCGAACGGGGCCAGCAGCAGGCCGAGCAGCGCGAACGAGGGGATGGTCAACCCGATGGCCGAGATGCCGTTGGCCAGGCCCGTGATGCGCGGGCTGCGGTAGGCGAGCACGGCCAGCCCGACGGCGAGGACGGTGGCCAGGGCCACGCACTGCACCACCAGGCTGACGTGCTGGTAGGCCTGGAACGCGATGAGCTCGCGCCGGTCCACGAGGTACTGCCACACGGTCGCTGACCTCCCGGACGACGTACCGGGAACCACCCGATCCGAATATTGGACGTCGACCGTGTCACAGCAGCCCCACCCGTCGCACGGTGGAGCGGGTCACGATGTGGTCACGGACCAGGTTTGCCGGGCGCCGCGGCGGCTCAAGGACCATGTCGTGGGAGAACACCGGGACGGGGGCTTCGCGCTGTCGACCGCCGAGGGCGGGGACGGCGAACTGGTGGCCCACGTGGCCGGCACGCTCGACGCCGCGCACGGCCCGCAGCTGCAGCGCGAGCTGCTGGAGACGCTGCGCCGGGCCCCGCACCGGCTGGTCGTCGACCTGTCGGAGGTCGTCTTCTTCGGCTCGGCCGGGGTGACCGCGCTGGTGTGGCTCAGCCAGCACCCCGAGGCCGAGGGCAAGCACGTGCGGGTGATCGCCACCAGCCGCATCGTCACCGGCCCGCTGGAGATGACCGGCCTGCTGCTGCGGCTGGACGTCTCGGGCATGCCGCCGGGGTCCGTGCCACCGGCCGATCCCACCGCGCCCGCCGTGCCGCCGTCGGATTGACTGGCTCCATGAGCAACCGCGAGAAGGCCGAGACCCTTGCCCGCCTGCACACCGACCCCGAGCTGCTGACCGTCGTCAACGTCTGGGACGTCATCAGCGCGACCGTCGTGGCCGACCTGGCCGGCACGAAGGCGCTGGCCACCGCCAGCCACTCGATCGCCGCCTCCTACGGCTACGCCGACGGCGAGCAGATCCCGGTCGACACGATGATCGAGGCCGTGGGCCGCATCGCCGCCGCCGTCGCGCAGCCGGTGTCGGCCGACCTCGAGGCCGGCTACGGCGACCCGGGTGAGACCACCCGCAAGGCCATCGGGGTCGGCGTCGTGGGCGCGAACCTCGAGGACCAGATGAAGCCGCTGGCGCAGGCCGTGGCCGCCGTCGAGGCCGTGGTGGCCGCGGGCGAGGCCGAGGGCGTGCCGTTCGTGCTCAACGCCCGCACCGACGCCTTCGTCAAGGCCGGCGACCGCCCGCGGGCCGACGTCGTCGCCGACGCGGTCGAGCGCGGCAAGGCCTTCCTCGAGGCCGGTGCCACCTGCGTGTTCGTGCCCGGCAAGCTCGACGAGCCCACCGTGGTGCAGCTGGTCGAGGGCATCGGCGAGCGCCGCGTCTCGGTCATCAACGTGCCCGGCTCGCTGCCCCAGGAACGGCTGCAGCAGCTCGGCGTCGCCCGGGTCTCGTTCGGCCCGTGGACCCAGCGCCTGGCGCTGACCGCGTTCGCCGACTTCGCGGTCTCGGCCATCCGCGGCGGCAACCTGCCCGACGGCGTCCGCCCGCTGAACTGACTCCCCCGCGCCGCCGGCCGGTCAGCCGGCGGCGCGGGCCAGGGCGGCGCAGAACTTCGCGTGGTCGTCGGCCGTCTCACGCAGGGGGTCCAGCACCTCGGCCCGCCCGACCTCGGAGACCGCCCGCTCCAGCCTGCGGCCGGCCCGCCTCGCCCGGCGCCGTGCCCGGACCCCGACCAGCGGGCGGGCCAGCACGGCCAGCAGCAGCCCGGCCAGCAGACCGCCCACCAGCAGCACCGTGGGCAGCGGGAGCCCCTCGACCCGGGGCAGCGGCACCACGTCGGCCAACTGCAGCCAGCCCAGCACGACCAGCAGGAGCAGCCAGAGCGCGCCGACCAGCGCCGCCGCGGTGACCACCCACTGCAGGGCCCCGACACCGCGCTGCCACAGCGGGGTGCGCTCGGACCCGAGGTCGGTTCCGGTCACGGCCTGGTCGAGGCGGTCGGCCAGGCGGTCGGTGTGCACCTCGACGGTGCGCCGCAGGTCGTCCGACCACGCCAGGGGCAGACCCTCGCCGGCGTCGTCGCGGACCCGCCGCACCGCCGTGGCCACCGCGGCCTGCTGCACCGACCCGGGGGTGGGCAGCGAGCTGCGGGCCGCCGCATCGCCCAGGTGCAGCCGGCGCAGCGGGTCGGGGCGCAGCTTGCCTGCCCACCGCACCACGGGCCAGCCGGTCGCCGCCGTGCCCGCCTTGACCGTCGAGCGCTCGACCGCCGACACCACCGCCGGCACCCCGGCCGCGGCCGCCAGCGCCCGGGTCAACCCCCGCTCGTCGGCCCGCACCTCCGACGTGGTGCCGCAGTGCACCTGCAGCGCCCGGGCCGCCCCGCGGACGTCGGCGGTCAGCCGCTCGGTGGCCGCCCGCCGCGCAGCCACCCGGTCGGCGAGCCCGGCCAGCAGCTCGGGCAGGCCGGCTCCGGTGCGGCCGCTGACGGTGAGCAGGGCGGCGTCGGCCAGGCCCTCGGCGTCCAGCAGCCCGCGCAGGTCGGCGCGGCAGGCCTCGAGGTCGGCCGCGGGCAGCCGGTCGGCCTGGTTGAGCACCACCAGGAGCGTGCCGGCGTGCCCGGCCAGCGGCCGCAGGTAGCGGTCGTGGACGGCGGCGTCGGCGTACTTCTCGGGGTCGAGCACCCACACCAGGACGTCGACCAGCTCGACCAGCCGGTCGACCTCCAGCCGGTGCTCGAGCCGCACGCTGTCGTGGTCGGGGAGGTCCAGCAGCACCAGGCCGTCCAGGGCGGGGTCGGCGTCGTGCCGGTGCCGGCGGGGCACCTCGAGCCAGTCGAGCAGGGCGTCCTGCGGCGGCCCCCAGACGGTCGCGTGGGCCACGCCGGTGGTCGGGCGGCGCACGCCCGGGGTGCTCACGTGGGCACCGGACAGCGCGTTGAACAGGGTGGACTTGCCGCTGCCGGTCGCCCCGGCCAGCGCCACCACCGTGGCCTCGCCCAGGGCCTGGCGGGCACCGGCCTTGGCCAGCAGCGTGCGCGCCCGGCCCACCTCGGGGACGGCCAGCCGCCCCTCGGCCAGCTCGACGGCCTCCCGCAACCCGGCCAGCCGGGTGGTCAGGTCAGCCACGTGCCCGGGCCGTCGCCTCGGCCGCCGCACGCACGGCGGCGACGTCCTCGGTGGAGGCGGTGCCGGCGAGCAGCTCGGTGAACCGGGCCCGCTCGGCGGCGAGCAGGGCCTCGGTGCGCTCGTCGAGGTCGCGGCGCGCCCGGTCGGCGAGCTGGCGCACGGCCGAGTCGCCGAACACGGCCTCCAGCACCCGCTGCCCCACGACCGTCGTGCCGCCGGCGACCGCGACCTCGGCACCCGACAGACCCGCGGTCTGCGCGAACACCGCGACCATCACCACGGCGCCGGCGCCGTTGACCCCCCACGACAGCACGCGGGCCCGGGTGCGCTTGCCCGCGCCCTCGCCGCGCACCAGCTCGAGCACCGCGCCCTGCCAGTCGCGCACCGTGCGGCCCGCGGCCTCGGTGAACCCGGGGCCCACGGTGGCCAGCTCGCGCTCCCGGCCGGCCACCAGCGCCGCACCGCCGGGCAGGGCCCGCCAGGCGGTGACGGTCTCCTCGGCCGCGGTCTCGGCGGCCGAGCGCAGCAGGTGCTCGACGCCGCTCTCGAGGGCCCCGGCGAGGTCCTCGGCCGGGGTGGTGCGGCCGGTGACCGCGGCGGTGACCCGGTCGCGCAGCCGCCCGATGCCGGCCTGCAGCGAGCGCATCCACTCACCGGTGCCCACGAACTCCTGCCAGCGGGCCAGCACCTCACCGCGCAGCAGGGTGCCGCTGCGCACGCCCTCGTCGACCGAGGCAGCCGCCCGTGCGGTGGCGGCGTCCGCGGCGGTCCGCAGCGCCGCGGCGGCCGCGACCTGCTCGTCCCCGGCCGCGGCGATGCCGGCGATGCGCTCGTCGAGGCTGGCCAGTGCGCCCGCCAGGGTCTGCCGCACCACCTCCGCCCGGGCACCGGCGTCCGCGGCCAGCCCGTGCAGCCAACCGCGCAGCGGGGCCACCTGCTCCTCGGGCAGGAGGCCGTCGCGCAGCGGCACCTCAGGCACCACCCACAGCCGCGCGGCGCCCAGCCCGGCGCGGGCCAGCATCCCGGTCAGGTCGGCGGCGATCTCCTCCGCCGCCTCCGGCGGCACCCGGTCCAGGACGACGGCCAACGCCGTCCCCCGGTCGGCGGCGGTGCGCAGCAGGTCCCACGGGACGGCGTCGGCGTAGCGGGCGGCCGTGGTGACGAACACCCACAGGTCGGCCGCGGCCAGCAGCTGCCCGGCCAGGTCGCGGTTGCTCTCCACCACGCTGTCGACGTCGGGGGCGTCGACCAGGGCGAGACCGGGCGGCAGGGCCGGGGTCACCGTCACCTGCACCGGCAGCACCCGGCCGTCGGCGAAGGTGCCGCGGTCGGCGGGGGCGCACACCAGCACGGGGGTGCGGGTGGTCGGGCGCAGCACGCCGGCCGTGCTCACCTGCTCGCCGAGCAGGCTGTTGACCAGCGTCGACTTGCCGGCGCCGGTCGAGCCGCCCACCACGGCCAGCAGCGGGGCGTCGAGGTCGCGCAGCCGGGGCAGCAGGTAGTCCTCGACCTGGTCGACGACCGAGCGCACGGCCCTGACCGCTCCGTCACGACCCGGCGTCGCGAGCCGCCAGGGCAGGGCGTCGACGCGGTCGCGGAGCCGGTCGAGCTCCTCGGGGAGGGTCACCGGGGAAGTCTCCCCCGGTTGCTCCCGCTGCGCGTCCGGACCGCGTCGGTCAGGATGGGTCCGACCGCGCCCCGCCGACGCACGAGAAGAGGACGCCACCCCGTGCACGCCGACTCCTCGTGGCCCCACGCGCCGGTCCCCGACATCCCCGGTGACGTCTGGCGCTGGCAGCTGCCCAGCGTGCACGACGCCTCCCGCGTGCGCATGGACCTCCGCGCCCGGCTCGCCCACCCCTCCCTGGCGTCGTCGTCCACCGAGGACGCCCGTGAGGGCCTGCTGCTCGCCTTCGAGGAGCTCGCGTCGAACGCACTGCGGCACGGCGGCGGGGCCGTCGAGGCGGTCATCGTGGCCACCCCGGGGTCCGGCTGGGTGCTGAGCCTGTCCGACGAGGCCGTCGACCGGCCGCCGGTGCCCGCCGTCGACCGCGACCCCGCCTTCGGCGGCATGGGGCTGCCGATGGTCGCGCAGCTCTCGGTCGAGCACGGCTACGCGATCGCGCACGACCGCAAGCACGTGTGGGCGCGGCTGGCCTCGGGCGTCCCGGCACCCGACGCCACCCCGGCCCCCCGGGGCAGCCTCGCCTGACCTGGGTCTTCGTCACCCGTCCGTGACACCCGGGGTCACGGTCGGTTAGCGTCGTGACGATGCGCCGCCGGTTGACCGTCCTCGTCGCCGGGGCAGTGGTGGCTCTCACCGCAGCGACGTCCCCCGCGTACGCCGCCCCCGTCGACGCCACCGCGGTCACCGCCGCGCAGGCCGAGGTCGACCGGGTCGCCGCCCTCGTGCGCGCCGCCGAGGACGAGCTGGCCCGCTCGACCGTGCTGGCCGAGGCGGCCGCCGACGCCGACCGGGCCGCCCAGGAGCAGCTGCTCGCCGCCCAGGTCGCGCAGGTCACCACCGCCGCGGCGCTGGCCCGGGCCCAGGCCGACACCGTCGCCGCCGAGGCCGACGTCGCCACCCTGGGCCGTGAGGCGTTCATGGGCCAGCAGGGGTTCGGCACCGCGCAGGTGCTGCTGGACTCGGGCAGCCCCGAGGAGGTGCTGCAGCGGGCCGCCACCCTGGCGCAGCTCGGCGAGGACCGTGCCCAGCGCTTGGACGCCGTGGAGCTCGTGCGCGACCAGGAGCAGGCGGCCGACACCGCGGCCCAGCAGGCGGTCGCCGAGCTGAGCACCGCGGCCTCCGCCGCCGCCGAGGCCGACACCGCCGCGCAGCAGCAGGTCGCCGCCGCGCAGCAGTCCTACGACGCCGTGGCCGCGCAGAAGGCCGGCCTCGACGCCCAGCTGCTCGCCGCGCAGACCGCGCTGCTGGAGGCCCAGGGCGTCGAGGACGCCGCCGCAGCGGCCCAGGCGGCCGCCGCCGAGGCGGTGGCCGAGGTCAGCGTGACGTCGGTGGGTGACGGCTCGCTGGTCGCCGGTCGGGTCACCTCCTGCTACGGCTCGCGCTGGGGCACCACGCACTACGGCGTCGACATCGCCGCCCCCATCGGCACCCCGATCTACGTCCCCGAGGGCGGTGTGGTGCTCGACGCCGGGCCGGCCAACGGGTTCGGGCAGGCCGTGTACGTGCAGCACCCCGACGGCGTCGTCTCCCTGTACGGGCACGTCGACACGTTCACCGTGCGGGCCGGGCAGGTCGTGTCCGCCGGCCAGCAGATCGCCACCGTGGGCAACCGCGGCCAGTCGACCGGTCCGCACGTGCACGTCGAGACGCACTACGGCGGCCTCTACGCCGACCGCCGCAACCCGGTGCCCTGGCTGACCTCGCACGGCATCTCCGTCGGCACCTGCGGCTGACGCCCCCCGCGCACCGAGCCACCTGCTGCGCTCCCACGCGGGTCTCCCAGCTCGATGACCCGCACCCCAGCGCACCCGCGAGGTGGGCGCGTCGCTGCGCCCGTCATCGGGGGCGATGAGCCGCATGCCGGCGCGGTGGCTCGCCGGGTGCGCACGCGGAGGTCATCGACCCGACGTTGCCGTGGACGTTGCATGCCGTCCGACCGTTTACCGCACCAGCGGATCGTGCGTCGCCAGCCGTCCGCACCGACGGAGATGATCACGGTTCACGGCCAGGTCGGCGCAACTTGTACGTGAACGGCCGTGACGCACACCACCCCTGGGCGTTGGACAGGTCGACGCTGTGCGCCCGCTCGACGACGGTGCGCAGCGCTCCGCCACCGACGACAGCTGACGAAGGAGTCACCTGTGAGCCTGGGAACGCCTGAGCACGACATCGCCGAACCCGCGCGCGAGCACAGCCGCCGCCGCTTCCTGACCTTCCTGGTGGCCGCACCCACCCTGGCCGTCGCCGCGCGCATCGGCGCCGACGGCCTCGCCCCGGCCTCGGCGCAGGCCGCCGTGCCGTCGCTGCCGGCCCCGGCGGAGATCCTGGACCTGGGCGACGCGCTGATCCTGGCGGCCGCCCCGACCGCGAACCTCATCGTGGTCACCGTCGACGAGACCGGCCGGGTCGGTCTGGCCCTGCCCCGCGCCGAGGTCGGGCAGGGCATCACCACCGCCGTGGGCATGCTGATCGCCGACGAGCTCGACGTCGGTCTGGACCAGGTCGACGTCACCCTCGCCGACGCCCGGCCCGAACTCGTGTTCAACCAGCTCACCGGCGGCTCGAACACGATCCGCAGCGTCTACGGCCCGGTGCGGGCGGCGGCCGCCCAGGCCCGCGCCCGGCTGCTCGCCGCGGCTGCCGCCCGCTGGGGCACCGCGCCGTCCGTCCTCTCCGTGTCCGCCGGTGTCGTCACCGGCCCCGGCGGGCGCAGCGCGACCTACGGCGAGCTCTCCGCCGCAGCCGCCGACCCCGGCCTGTCGGTCGTGCTGGCCACGCCCAAGCCCCCCTCGGCCGCCACCCTGGTCGGCACCCCCACCAACCGGGTCGACGCGCGACGCATGGTCACCGGGCAGATGGAGTACACGCTCGACCTCGACGTGGTGCCCGGCGCGCTGCCGACGATGGTGCGCCGCCCGCCGACGATCAACGGCACCGTGCGGTCGGTGCAGAACGAGGCCGCGGTGCGGGCGATGCCCGGCGTCGTCGACGTGGTCACCGTGGCGACCGGCGTGGCCGTGCTCGCCGAGACCTTCGGGCAGGCACTGGCCGGCAAGGAGGCCCTGGAGGTCACCTGGGGCCCGGGCACCGTCGACGGCGAGAGCAACGCGACGATCCAGCAGAAGCTGCGGGCGGCCACCCTGCCCTTCGTCGTCCCGCCGTTGCTGACCACCACGGTCGACGCCGAGTTCGACTTCGCGATGGTCAGCCACGCGCCGATGGAGACCAACTCGGCGATCGCCGACGTCCGGCGCGACCGGGCCGAGATCTGGTCGGGGCTGAAGTCGCCGATCGTCGCGCAGCAGACCATCGCCGCCGAGCTCGGCCTGCCCCAGTCGGCGGTCACCGTGCACGTCACCCAGGGCGGCGGCTCGTTCGGTCGCCGGCTGTTCTTCGACGCGGCCCTGGAGGCCGCGCGCATCTCGAAGGCGGCCGGCAAGCCGGTGAAGCTGATGTGGTCGCGGATCGACGACATGCGGCACGGGCGGGCCCGCGCGGCCAGCTTCCACCGCATCCGGGCGACCGTGGCCGCGGGCCAGGTGCTCACCTTCGAGCACCGGGTGGCCAGCGGCGAGACCGACACCAAGCACGGACTCGGCGAGATCCTCACCGCGGTCGCGGCCAGCCTGCCCGTCGGCGGGAACCTGAGCTTCGCCCAGACGATCTTCCTGACCACGGTGCACTCGCCCTACCAGCTCGGCGCGACCACGCACCTGCTGAACGAGGTGCCGCTGCAGATGCACACCGGCTCGTGGCGGTCGGTCTACTCGGCCAACACCCGGGGCGCCGAGGAGGTGCTCATCGACGAGATCGCCGCGAAGCTCGGCAAGGACCCGGTGACCTTCCGCCGCGAGTTCCTCAAGAGCGACCGGTTCCGCGCGGTGCTCGAGAAGGTGGTCACGGAGGGCCAGTGGGGCCGCTCGATGCCGCGCGGCACGGCCCAGGGCATCGCCTTCCACGCCGAGTACAAGTCGTGCACCGCGTGCCTGGTCGAGGTCGACGCCACCGACCCCCGTGCGCCGCGGGTCACCCGGGCCACCATCGCCGCCGACGTCGGCCGGGTGATCAACCCGCGCGGCCTGGAGTCCCAGCTGATCGGCGGGCTCACCGACGCCATCGGGACGACGTTCCGGGCCGGGTTGCACATCGACGCCGGCCTGCCGCTGGAGGGCAGCTACTCGCAGTTCCACTACACCCGCCAGGCCGAGAGCCCGCTGCGCACGTCGGTGTTCGTGGTGCCCTCGGACGGCGAACCGGGGGGTGCCGGCGAGCTCGGCGTCCCCGCGGCCGTCGGCGCGGTCGCCAACGCCTACGCCCGCGCGACCGGCACGAAGCCGCGCAGCTTCCCGATCAACTTCCCGGTCGACTTCGACCCCTTCCCCCGCTGAGCCAGGAGACGACCGCGATGCCGAACTACACCTTCCAGCTCAACGGCGAGACCGTCACCGTCGACGCCCCGGCCGATCTGCCGCTGCTGTGGGCGCTGCGCGACAAGCTGGGCGTCACCGGGCCGAAGTACGGCTGCGGGATCGACGTCTGCAAGGCCTGCACCAGCCACCTCGACGGCGCCGCGATCAACCCGTGCGTCACCCCCACCGCCGACGTGGCCGGCCGCGAGGTCACCACCATCGAGGGGCTGGCCGGCACCTGGTCCGACGACCCGGACGAGCTGCACCCCGTGCAGGAGGCCTGGCTCGAGCGCGACGTCGCCCAGTGCGGGTACTGCCAGCCGGGCCAGATCATGGCCGCGGTCGCGCTGCTGCGCCGGACGTCGAACCCGACGGACGCCGACATCGACGCGATCGAGAACGTCTGCCGGTGCGGCTCCTACAGCCGCATCCGGGAGGCGATCAAGGCCGCCGCCGCCCGCATGTGAGCTGCGGTGATCAGCTCAGCTGATCCGACTCCGTCCTGGCTCACCGGCGTCGGTGCGCCAGGACGGAGGCCGGTGGACGCAGCTGATCCACGCCGAGCGGGCCGTCAGCCGCGGGCGCTCCAGGCGGCCCACAGCCGGGCGTAGCCACCCCCGGCGGCGACCAGCTCGTCGTGCGTCCCCTGCTCGACCACCCGCCCGGCGGCCAGCACCACCACCCGGTCGGCGCGGGCGGCCTGGCTGAGCCGGTGGGCCACCACCAGCGTGGTGCGGCCGCGCACGGCGGCGTCGGCGGACTCCTCGAGGTCCCGGGCCCCTGCGCTGCCGGCCTCCGCCGTCGCCTCGTCCAGGACGGCAACAGGCGGGTCGGCCAGCACCAACCGGGCCAGGGCGAGCTGCTGGGCCTGGGGGGCGGTGAGCTCGCGGCCGCCCTCGCCGACCAGCGTGCCCAGCCCCATCGCGACCGCCCAGCCCGCACCGACGGTCTCCAGCGCCGCGGTCACCTCGGCGTCGGTGGCGTCGGGGCAGGCCAGCCGCACGTCGTCGGCGAGGGTGCCGGCGAAGACGTGCACCTCCTGGCTGACCAGACCCACGTGCGCCCGCAGGTCCTCGACGGGTGCGCCGTCCAGGAGCACCCGGCCCGCAGACGGTTCGAGGGCCCCGGCCAGCACCCCGGCCAGGGTGGTCTTGCCCGCGCCCGAGGCCCCGACCAGCGCCGTGTGCTCCCCGGGGGCCAGCACGAGGTCGACGTCGTCGAGCACGGCCGGCCCGCCGTAGCTGTGCCGGATCCCGCGCAGCTCGACGGCCGGGCGGGTGGTCGAGCGGGCCCGGGCCGCCGGGGGGACGTCGGGCAGGTCGGCGACCCCGACCATGCGCACCAGCGACGCCCCGGCGGACTGGATGTCGTCGAAGGTGAACAGCAGCAGGCCCAGCGGCCCGAACAGGCGGTGGAACAGCAGCGCCGCCGTCGTCACCGCACCGACCGTCACGGTGTCGGCGCGCACGAGCACGAACCCGACCGCGAGGACGGCGGCCAGGCCCACGTACTCGGCGCGGTTGGTCCGCCACCCGAAGTCGGTGTAGAGCCGGAAGACGTCGAGGGTGATCGACAGCGACCGGGCCGACCGGTCGTCGACCACCGCGCGGTGCCGGGCCTCGTCGGCGTAGGCGTGCACGGTGTCGGCGCCCTGCACCGAGCTGACCAGGGCCTGCGACCGCTCGCCCATCGCGACGCGCTCGGCGGCGTACCGGGGGCCCGACCGCGGCAGGTACCAGCGCAGGGCGGCGACGTAGAGCGGGAGGGCCACGAGCCCGGCCAGGGCCAACCGCCAGTCCAGGGCCCCCAGCCCCAGCAGGGTGAGCAGCACCGTGAGCCCGGCGCCGACCACCTGCGGCAGCCCGCTGGTCACGGCCTCGGCCACCTTGGCGACGTCGTCGGCGACCCGCGAGAGCAGGTCACCGCCGCGCACCCGGTCCAGCGTCGCCGAGGGCAGGTGCAGCGCCCGGTCGACCACGCGCTCGCGCAGCCGGGCCAGCACGGTCTCCCCGAGCCGCGCCATGAGCACGACGGAGACCCCGGTGAGGACGGCGGTCAGCAGCGCCGCGGCCAGCAGCGCGACCAGGAACGGCCCGATCGAGCCCTCCTGCCGGTCGACGGCGTCGACGAGGCGGCCCAGCACCGCGGGGGCGACCAGCCCGGACGCCGCGGCGGCGACGGCGGAGAGCAGCGTGACCGCGGTCGCGACGGGGCGGGTACGGAGGACGTCCCACACCACACGGCCGGCGCGCCGTCCGGTCGAGACGGGCAGCAGCTGGTCGCTCACCGCAGCACCGCCGCGGCGTAGTCCGGACGGCCGGCGAGCTCGTGGTGGGGGCCCTCGGCGACGACCGCGCCCTCGCGCAGCACCACCACCCGGTCGCAGCGGCCCAGCAGCGCCGGGCTGCTGGTGACCAGCACGGTCGTGCGGCCCGCGCGCAACCGCGCCAGCCCGGCGGCGATCTCGCCCTCCGTCACCGCGTCCACCGCGGTGGTCGGGTCGTGCAGCACCAGCACGTCGGGCCCGCGCAGCAGCGCCCGGGCCAGCCCCACCCGCTGCCGCTGCCCACCCGACAGCGAGCGCCCGCGGTCGGCGACGGCCAGCTCGAGGTCGGCGAGGTCGGCCGCCCCCGCCGCGGTCAGGCTCGTGCGCAAGGCTGCTTCGTCCGCCGCACCCGCCGGGTCGACGGCGGTGCGCAGGGTGCCCTCGAACAGCACGACGGCGTGCGGCTCGACCAGCACCCGCGCCCGGACGGCGGCGGGGTCGAGCCCGGCGACGTCCTGCCCGTCCAGCAGCAGCTCCCCGGGCAGGGCGGCGCGCCGACCACCGAGCAGGGCGACCAGGGCCTCGGCGTCGGCCGGGTCGGTGGTCACCACCCCGGTCGTGCGGCCCGGTTCCACGTGGAACCCGAGCGCGGGCAGCTCGAGGCGGCCCGGGCCCGGCAGCGGGGGCACCCCGGTCGGGTGCAGCGGCTCGGCGGCCAGGACCCCGACCACCCGGGCCGCGGACGCGCGCGCCTCGGCGACCTTCTGGCCGGCGAACCCGAGCAGCCCGACCGGCTCGGCGAGGAACTGGGCCAGCCCCACGACGGTGACCAGCTGGCCGACGGTCATCGCGCCGTCGAGGGCGAGCGCCCCGGCGACCCCGGCCACGGCCAGCAGGAACAGCCCGCTGCCCAGCACGGTGGCCCCGCGGTAGGTGCCGACGGCGCCGGCGGCCCGCAGCGTCGAGGCCAACGCGGCGGCGCTGGTGCGGCGGTAGCGCTCGGTGGCGGCGTCCTCGGCGCCGATGCCGCGCAGCACGCGCGTGCCGCGCACGAGGTCGGTGGCCAGCCCGGCGGTGCGGGCGACGTCCTCCTGCTGGGTGGCGGTGCGCCGGGTGAGCCAGGGCGACAGCAGCTGCAGCAGACCCACGAGCAGGGGCGCACCGAGCAGCACGCCGATGCCCAGCGGCACGCTGATGGTGAGCAGCCCGACCGCCGAGACCGCCAGCGCCGTCGTCCCGGCGACCACCAGCGAGGCCGCCTCCACCACCCGGCCGACCCGTTCGGCGTCGTTGGTCGCGATGCTCAGCAGCTCGCCGGTGGGCGGGGTGCCGCGCAGCCCGTGCGGGTCGAGCACCCGGGCGGCCACCTCGACCCGCAGCTGGTGGGTCTCGGTGAACCAGCCGGCGACCACGTGCCGCGCGCCGAACCGGTAGGCCTGCGACAGGACCACGAACAGCACCGCCGTCGCGCCCAGCGAGGCCAGCAGGGCCGGCACCGAGCCCGTGCTCACCGCACGGTCGATGGTCACGCCGATGGCGACGGGCACCAGCGCCTCGCACGCCTGGTGCAGCGAGAGCAGCAGGGTCGCCGCGCCGAGCTGCCGGGGGTGCCGGTGCAGTGCGCGACGCAGCAGGCCGGTCGCGGTGGTGGGGTGCCCGTTCATGAGTGAGGGCACCCTAACCCAGCCCGGTGGTGGCCTCAGGCCCGCGTGCGGCGGTGCCCCCGGCGCTGCACGCGACCGACCACGCGCTGCACCCGGTTCGGCGTCTGCTCGGGGTCCAGCAGCTCGGTGTCGGCCAGCAGGGTGTCGATGATGCCCTGGCGCGGGGGCTGGAAGGGCTGCAGCGAGCGGCCCTCGTCGCGGCGCAGGTGCTCGACCGCCCCGATGAGCGAACCGTCGTGGGCGGCCACGGCGGCGGCGACGTCCTCGGCCCGCACCCCGAGGTGCTCGGCCAGCAGCCGGTCGCGCATGCCCAGCACCGCCGCGGCGACCTCGGCGCGGTCGGCGTGGTCGGCGCCGGCCTCGATGGTGAGGTCGCACTCGGTGTCCAGCCCCATCGAGCGGTTGTTCAGGTTCGACGAGCCGATGCGCAGCAGCCGGTCGTCGACGACGCAGACCTTGGCGTGCACGTAGATCGGCGCGCGCTGCTCGGTGACCGGCACGTAGATGCGGAAGCGGTCGTGCACGTCGGCCCCGCGCACCATGCCCAGCAGCTTGGCCCGGGCGGTGCCCATGGCCTTCTCCTCGAGCCAGCCGTCGGCGGTCTCGGGGTTGACCACCACGAACTCGGGGCCGTCCTCCTCGCCCAGCCGCGCGGCGATGGCCTCGGCGACGCGGCGGTTGGCGAAGTACTGGCTCTCGATGTAGACCGCCGTGGTCGCGCTCGCGACCATCGCCAGCCAGAGGTCCTCGATCTCGTGCACCAGCTCCCACTCGCGGTGCTGCGGCCGGGTGCGCGAGATGGCCACGTCGACGTCGTGCAGCAGCACCGGCACCTGCTCGGGCCAGCAGTGCTCGACGTCCTCGACCGGGTCCAGCTGCTCACCGGTGCCCGCGGCCCACCGCCGGCGGGCCAGCTCGCCGAGGGCCTTGGCCGCCGGTCCGGACACCAGGCTGGTGACGTCGTGCCAGGGCTGCGTGGTGCGCGGAGAGCGCGGCCGGTGCCGGTGCCGGTTGCGGTCGAGGTGCTCGGAGGTGTCCCAGCGGTCTGCGGTGACGTCGATGCCGCCGGCGAAGGCCAGGCAGTCGTCGACGACGACGATCTTCTGGTGGTGCGCCCCGCCGAGGGGGTGGAAGGCGTCGACCTTCATCTGGAACCGGTCGGGGGTGCGCCGGTTCAGCAGCACGATCGGCGCCAGCCCGCGGCCGAGGGCCTCGAGCATGCCGAGGTCCCACTGCAGCACCCCGACGAAGAGGTCGGGGTTGGCCTCGACCGCGGCCTCGAGCACCCGGCCCACGCGGTCGTCGCGGCCCCGGCCCGGGGAGCGCGGGTCCAGCCGGATGCGGGGGTCGAAGTCCCACCCGATGAACAGCACCTGCCGCTTCGCCTGCAGCACGACCTGCTTGAGGGTGGCGAAGTAGTCGGCGGCGTCGACGAACACCGCGTGCTGGGTGGCCCGCTCGATGCGCCAGACCGTCTCGCCGGGCACCAGCACGCTGCCCGGCGCCGGGGCCGGGTCGACCGGCTCGTGGACGCTGGGGACGGCGGCGGCGAACCCGCCGGTCTCCGGATCGGTCTCGGGGTCGGTGGTGGTCACGGGTGCTTGGTGGCGTAGGCGGCCGCGGCGTCGCGCAGGCTCTTGGTCGGGCGCAGCCAGGCGCCGTCGACCGGCAGCGAGTCCAGCCGCACCCGGTCCAGCGGGGCGGCGAAGGCACCGGGGACGTCCTCGATGTCGACGAAGCGCAGCAGCTCCGAGGAACTGGCGTAGCCGGCCACCTCGGAGAACGCCACGACGACGACCTCGGTGCCGGCACGGGCCAGCTCCTCCAGCGGCTCGGCGAAGTTGCGGCCGTCGCCGGAGAACACGACCAACCGGCGCAGCTGGTGGCTGTGCGCGCGCACCTCGATGTGGTCGAGCATCGACTGGTCGATGTCGTCGTCGGGGCGGCTCTTGGGGCGGGCGAAGACCGAGTAGCCGAAGCTGCGCAGCGCCTCGACCCAGCCGCGCAGCGTGGTGACGTGCTGCGGCGGCACGTTCGCGAAGACGCACGCCTCGACGTCGTCGGCGTCGGCCCCGCCGACGAACCAGGCGGCGATGGCGTCGAATCGCGGCCGGGAGGCCGCGGTGGGGCGGGCGCCGATGACCGTCGCCAGCGTCATGTCGATGTTCGGGGCGTCCCAGACCAGCAGGTCCAGCGAGGGGCGGCCGTCCGGGCCGCGGTCGTCCGCGGGCGACCAGGCGGGTTCGGCGTCGGTGCTCACGGGCGCGCTCACCGGGCCAGTGTGCCCCGTCGGGTCCGGGTCCGGTGACCAGGTGCGGACGTCGGCCACCCGCGAGGGTGGTCCGGCAGGGGACGTCGCCCGCCGCGAGCGACGTCGACCGGAGGGCTCCACCCGGTCCATGGTGGCAGCCCCGCACGCACGGCGAGCGGGTGGTCGCGCACGGTTCTTCATTGACATCTCATAGAGTTCCGGGACGAAGCGGAACCGAACGGGACGAGGTACAGGCATGCAGTCGTCACGGCGCGACCGCAAGCGCGAGCAGACTCGCCAGCACATCCTGGCCGAGGCCCGCCGGTTGTTCCTGGCCCAGGGCTTCGAGCGCACCACCGTGCTGCAGATCGCCGAGGCCGCGGACGTCGCCGTCCAGACGGTGTTCAACCACGCCCCCAGCAAGGAGGCGCTGTTCTTCCTGGGCCGCATCCCGTACCTGGAGGCCATGACCCGCCCGGTGGACCCGACGGGTGACCGCACGGCGGCCGAGGTGCTCGTCGCGCAGCTGGCCGAGCAGACCCTGGGCTACCTGCGCTCGCTGGAGGACCCGGACAACCTGGCCATGGCCGCGCAGGTCGACTCCTCCCCCGCGCTGGCGCAGTACGAGCGCACCCTGCTGGCGCACTCGGAGGGCGACCTGGCGGCGGTGCTCGAGGAGCAGGTGCCCGGCGTCGACGGCTGGCTGGCCGCGGCCCTGCTGGTGGCCATCACCCGCACCCACGCCTACGTGCAACGGCGCCGCATCATCGGGGGCACCCCGCCGGCCGAGGTCCTGGCCAGCCTCGAGCGCGACCTGCCCCGGCACCTGAACGCGGTGCTCGAGGTGGCCACCCGCGCCGAGCCCGACCTCGCCGACCTGCCCGACACGATGCGGGTCATCGCCGAGACCTGACGAGCGGAGCCTGACAGGCTGGGGCGGTGGAGACCACCAGCAGCCGTGAGGTGTACCGCAACCCCTGGACCGTCGTCCGCGAGGACACCCTGCGCCTGACCGACGGCAGCGCGGGCCTGTACGGGGTGGTGGTGCGCCCGGACTACGGGTTGGTGATCCCCGCCCAGGACGACGGGTTCTGGCTGGTCGAGCAGTACCGGCACCCCGTCGGCCGGCGCTGCTGGGAGTTCCCGCAGGGCAGCTGGCCGGCGGGCCACTCCGGCACCGCCGAGGACCTCGCCCGCGCCGAGCTGGCCGAGGAGACCGGCTTCCGGGCCGGTCGGCTGCGCCACCTGGGCCGCCTCGACGACGCCCCGGGGCTGTCCACGCAGTGCTTCGACGTCTGGCTGGCCACCGAACTGACGCCGGGGCCGGCGGCGCGCGAGGCCAGCGAGGCCGACATGGTGCAGGCCTTCGTGCCCGAGACCGAGCTGGTCGCCCGCATCCGGGACGGCGGGATCACCGACGCCTCGACGCTGGCCGCCTACGCGTTGCTGCTGCTGGACCGGGCCTGACGCTCAGGCACGGCGGGCGGGCCACCGGCGGGGTTGCCGGCGGTGGAACGCTTCGGGACGGCGCGGACGCCACTCGGCCCGGGCGAGCGCGTACTCGACCTCGCCGAACTCGGCGCCGGTGATCGGGGCGGTGCGGTCGTCCATGTAGGTCTGCCGCCAGGTCAGGCCGACCTTCTCCATGACACGGCGGCTGCCGGCGTTGACCGCGAGCGTGGTGGCCACGACCTCGTCGACGTCCGTGCCGGTGAACGCGGCGTCGACCAGAACGCGGGCCCCCTCGGTGGCCAGCCCCCGGCCCCACGCCGACCGGCGCAGCCGGTAGCCCAGCTCGACCGCGGCGATGGTCTCGGTGACCATCGGCCGCAGCTCGAACCAGCCGACGAAGGCGTCGGTCGCCCGGTCCTCGGCGGCCCAGTAGCCCAGCGGCAGCGGGCCGTGGTCGGCCAGCAGCCGGGGCAGGTCGCGGTGCCGCACGCGGGCCGGCGGCACGGGCCGGCCGGTGCCCAGGTGGCGCATGACCTCGGGGTCGCCGTGCAGCTCGACCACGGCGTCGCCGTCGGCGGGCCGGATGGGGCGCAGCCGCAGCCGCGGGGTGACCAGGGGTGGCACGACCTCCTGCCGGCCCGGGCCGGGCACGGCACGCGGAGCGGCCAGCCGCCGCCTGAGGTCGATCGCCATCTCCCCCACGCTAGCCTCTCCGCCCCGCACGGTGGGTCACCGCCGGTGTGCCCGCCGTGTCGGAACGCCGCCGTTCAGCGCCACCGGCGCCACCAGGACCGTCGCGCCGGGGGCTCCGGCGCGGGCGGCACCTCGACCGGGGCCGGCCGGTCGGCCCACCACTCGGCCACCCGTTCCTCCTCGTCGTGCATGCGCACCACCAGCGGCGGGCCGTCCAGCGGCTGCCGCCAGGCGGCGGCCACGCGGTCGTTGAACTCCCGGACGGCGGCGCGCACCCGGTCCTCGCTGGTCAGTGCGGCCAGCCGGCGGGGCAGGTCGTCGCGCTCGCGGCCCAGGGCCAGCGACGGCGGCAGGAACGAGGCGTCGGGCTCCTGCCGGCGGGCCCAGGCCAGCGCCCAGGCGTAGGTGTCCTCGGGGCCGTCGCGCTTCGGGAGGGGCTTGCCGGCGCCGGGCAGGTCGGCGAAGTCGCCGCGCTCGTCCGCCGTCCGGATCTGGTGCTCGACCCAGGTCTCGAAGGCCATGCCCTCGGGCTTGCGCTGCGTCACCCCACCGATCGTCCCAGCGTCAGACCGGCGCGACCACCGCCCGGTCGACGATCTCGGCGACCGCGGTGCCGGCCGGCAGGGTGCCCAGCACGCTTCCCCAGTCGCCGGCCAGCCGCGTGGCGCAGAAGGCGTCGGCCACCGCCCCGGGGGCGTGCTGCAGCAACAGCGAGCCCTGCAGGCACAGGGCCAGCTGGCCGGCCACCCGCCGCGCACGCAGCGGCAGGTCGGCGGGGTCGGCCAGCTCGGCCCGCAGGCGGGCGACCGCGGCGTCGAACCGGTCGTCGGCGCCGGCGGCGGCCTCGACCTCGGCCAGGACGGCGGCCACGGAGGCGGAGTCGCGCTCCATCGCCCGCAGCACGTCGAGGGCGATGACGTTGCCGCTGCCCTCCCAGATCGAGTTCAGCGGCGACTGCCGGTACAGCCGGGGCAGCACCGACTCCTCGACGTAGCCGTTGCCGCCGAGCACCTCGAGCGCCTCGGCGACCACGGCCGGGGTGCGCTTGCAGACGAAGAACTTGCCCGCCGCGCCGGCCAGCCGCAGGAAGTCGGTCTCGCCGGCGTCCTGCGCGGCGGCGAGCCTGATCGCCAGCGCGGTGGCCGCCTCGCTCTCGACCGCGACGTCGGCGAGCACGTTCTGCATGAGCGGCTGGTCGACGAGCCGGGCGCCGAAGGCCGAGCGGTGCCGGGCGTGGTGCAGCGCCTGCGTCAGCGCCGCCCGCACGGTGGACGCCGATCCCAGCACGCAGTCCAGCCGGGTGGTGGTGACCATCTCGAGGATCGCCCGCACACCCCGGCCGGGTTCGCCGACCAGCCAGCCCACGGTGCGGTCGAACTCGACCTCGGACGAGGCGTTCGAGCGGTCGCCGAGCTTGTCCTTGAGCCGCTGCAGCCGGAACACGTTGCGCTCGCCGTCGGGCAGCATGCGCGGCACCAGGAAGCAGGAGACGCCCTCCTCGGTCTGCGCCAGCACCAGGAAGACGTCGCTCATCGGCGCCGAGGTGAACCACTTGTGCCCGGTCAGGTGGTACGTGCCGTCGATGCGGGCCACGGCCTTCGTCGTGCCGGCCCGCACGTCGGAGCCGCCCTGCTTCTCGGTCATGCCCATGCCGGCGACCAGCCCGGCCTTGGCGCGCGGGTCGGCCAGGCCGACCTCGTAGGACGTCGAGGTCAGGCCCGCCTCGAACACCACCGCCAGCTCCGGCGCCCGGCGCAGGGCGGGGACGGCGGCGTAGGTCATGGTCACCGGGCAGCCGTGCCCGGCCTCGACCTGCGTCCAGCCCAGGTAGCCCACCGCACGGCGCACGTGGGCGTGCGCGTCGCCGGCCTCGGCGAGGGCCCACGGGGTGCCGGCCAGCCCGTGGCCCACGGCAGCGCTCATCAGCTCGTGCCAGGCGGGGTGGAACTCCACCTCGTCGATGCGGTGACCGGTGCGGTCGTGGGTGCGCAGCCGCGGCGGGTTCTCGTTCGCCAGCCGGCCCCACTCGGCGGCCTGCTCGCTGCCGGCCAGGGCGCCGAGGTCCTCGAGGGAGTCCAGGGTGAGCTCGTCGGCGTGCCGCAGGCAGGCCTCGACCAGCGCGGTGTCCCCGGCGATCGGGTCGTGCCCGACGAGCGGCGGCACCTGGTTGGTCACCGTGTGGGTCGCGTTCACCCCGTGACCGTACGGCCGGGACCTGGTGGCCCGGACGGGTCAGGCCCGGGTCAGGGCCGGACCAGGCGCTGCAGGGCCGCGGCGGCCAGCGGCACGTAGCCGACGACCAGGGGCAGCGGGCCCGAGACGGTCAGGCCGGTGGTCGTCCCGCGCTCGGGGCCGGGGCGCACCCAGTGCATGAGCTGCAGGGTGCCGATGCCGATGTCCACCGACCACAGCCACTCGCGGGCGGCGTCGTCCACGGCGTCGACGACGAACGGGGCGGAGAACCCCAACGGCCCCAGCACCCGGCCGGTGACACCCGGGTCGATGCGCACGAACTCCGTGTCGACGCCGCGGATCTGCGGCGACCAGTCCGACCACCTGGCCGGGTGCAGGTAGCGGTCCCAGGCCTCCTCGGGGTCCACCAGACCGGTCGCGTGCAGGCGCATCGAGCTCATGGGCACCCCTGTATCCCGATCGGTTCCACGTGGAACGTGATCAGGCCGGCGGGCCGCCGAGCAGCAGGGCGCGCAGCAGGTGCATGCCGACGGTGACGGTGCGCTTGCGGAAGGCCGCCCGGTCACCCGGGACCACGAGCGAGCGGGTGACCACCCCGTCGGGGCCGACCGCGCACAGGTGCACGGTGCCCACCGGCTTGTCGGGGCTGCCACCACCGGGCCCGGCGATGCCGGTGACCCCGATGCCGACGTCGGCGCCGAACCGGGCCCGGGCACCGTCGGCGAGCTGGCGGGCCACCTCGGGGCTGACCGCGCCGACGGTCGCCAGCGTCTCGGCGGAGACGCCCAGCAGCTGCTCCTTGGCGCTGTTGGCGTAGGACACCACCCCGCCCGGCACCCACGCCGAGGCTCCGGGCCGGTCGATGAGCCGGGCGACCAGCTGGCCACCCGTGCACGACTCAGCCGTGGCCACGGTGAGCGACCGCTCCTCCAGCGCGCCGGCCACCAAGGTGTCGACGTCGGGGCCCTCGCTGAACAGGGTCGCCGCGTAGTCGCCGCGCACCGCGTCGACCAGGTGCGCGTAGGCGGCGGCCGCGTCGGGGGCGTAGCGGGTGACGATCTCGAGCTCGCCGTCGCGCAGGCAGGTGGTGATCTCCAGGCCGGCCAGCTGGTCCTCGACCCGGCGCAGCGTCGCCGCCAGCTCGGACTCGGGCGTGCCCCACAGCCGCAGGGTGTCCTGGCGCAGCTCGACCGCCCGGTCGAGCACGGCGCGCACCGGGGCGGCCTCGAGCGCGGCCGGCCACATGGCCTGCAGCTCGCTGGGCGGCCCGGGCAGGACGACGACCGGCGGCCCGTCCCCCTCGGCCGGGGGGACGACGAGACCCGGCGCGGTGCCCACCGGCTCCAGCACCACGGCCCCGTGCGGCACCCGGGCCTGCTTGCGGGTGCCCGCCTCGGTCGCGGCCGGGTCGACCCGCCACCCGCGGCGGGACATCAACCGCTCGACGATCGCGGTGATCCGCCCGGCCAGCGCCTCGTCGACCGCCGACGGGCGGCCGCAGAAGTCACCCACCACCTCGGCGGTCAGGTCGTCGGCGGTGGGGCCCAGACCGCCCGAGGTGAGCACCAGGTCGTTGGTCGCGGCCAGGTAGGCCAGCGCCGAGCGCAGGTCGTCGGGCCGGTCGCCGACGACGACCACCTGGCCGACGTCCAGGCCGCGCCGGCGCAGCTGCTCGGCCAGCCACGGACCGTTGCGGTCGGTGACCCGGCCGGTCAGGACCTCGGTGCCGGTGACGACGATCCCTGCGCGTGCTCCCACACGGCCGACAGTAGGCGCCACTACGGTGGCCCGCGTGAGCCAGCCGCCGTACCCCCCGCAGCCCTCGGCCGAGAACGACCCGGCCCGCGCGCCGGAGCCGCCGTACGACCCGGCCCACCCGGCGCAGCCGACCGAGCCCGGCTACGACCCGCCGCGTCCGCCGCGCCCGGCCGAGCGGGCCTACGACCCGGCCTACCCGCCGCAGCCCACCGGTCCGATGGACGGCGGGTTCCCCGCACCCCCGCCGCCGCTCCCCGGTCCCGAGGTGTCCACCGGCCCGCGCGTCGGGGTGCGGCCGGCCCGCCGCAGCACCGCCGACCGGGCCGCCCTGACCGCGCTGGTGCTCGGCGCCCTCGGCGTCGTCCTGCTCGTGGCCGGCTTGTCGATGAACCTGTTCGAGGGCGGCCCGTCGTCCTGGACGGCCATCCCCGCCTGGGCGGTGTTCGCCACGCTGGCCGCCCTCGTCGCCCTCGTGCCGCACGTGCCCAGCCGCGGCGGGCTGAGCCCCGCGCAGGTCTGGCAGGTGGGTGTCGCCGGTGCAGCCGGGGTCGTCGTCTCCTGGCTGCTCGTGGTCGTGTTCACCGGCGCCGGTGGCACCAACCGCGGGTTCGTGCTCACCCTGGCCACCGCCCTGGTGGCCGGCAGCGTCTGGCTGGCCCGCCGCCGCAGCGCCTGACGCGGCGGGCGGGGCTCAGCCCCGCCCGCCCCCGGGTCCACCCCGGCCGGGCCCTCCGTTGCCGGGGCCGCCGCCGTTCCCCGGTCCACCACCGTTGCCCGGACCACCGTTCCCGTTCCCGTTGCCGTTGCCGTTGCCGTTGCCGTTGCCGTTGCCCGGGCCGGCCGGCGCGTCCGTCGTGGCCGGCGCAGGGTCCTCGGTGACCGGCGGCGCGGTGCTGACCTCGGTGACCGGCGCCGCGGTGGTGGGCTCGGGCGCCGGAGCCGAGCTGGGGGCGGCCGAGCCGTAGCGCACCGTGACCGCGCTGCCGAGGGCCACCGGACCGCCGGCGGGGTCGACCCCGGTGACCAGCCCGGCGTCCGACCCGTCCCCGGGGACCTCCTCGGTGGACACGTCCAGCCCCAGGGCCGTCAGTTCCGCGGTCACGTCGGCGACCGGTCGCCCGACGTAGTCCGCGGCGTCGAACGCGACCGTCGACGGGGTCGCCGCGGTGGCCGAGGACGTCGTGGGTGCCGCATCGGCGGGGGCGCTCGACCCGCCCAGGCCGAGCAGCAGCGCGGTGCCGCCCCCGACCAGCAGCAGCGCGGCCGCCAGCCCGGCCAGCAGCAGGCCGCGGTGACGGCGGCGAGCGGGCGCGGCGGTCGTCGACGTGCCGGTCGTCGGCGTGGCGGTGGCCGCCGGCACCAGGGCGGGGTCCAGCAGCGCGGTGACCCCGGGCGGCGGCACCAGGTCGAGCAGCTCGGTCGGTTCGTCGCCCGTGGCGGCCCGGGCCCGGCCCGCCGCGGCCACCACGGCGTCGCCGTCGGCGAGCCGGCCGGCCGGGTCCTTGACCAGCATCGCGGCCACCAGCTCGCGCACCGGGGCGGGCACCGTGTCGGGCAGCTCGTCGGGCTCGTCGTTGATCTGGCTCAGCGCGACCGCGACCGAGCTGGCGCCGTCGAAGGCCCGCCGGCCGGCGAGCAGCTCGTAGGCCACCATGCCCAGCGCGTACACGTCGCTGGCCGGGCCAGCGGTCCCACCGCGGGCCTGCTCGGGTGACAGGTAGTGCGCGGTGCCGATGACCTGGCCGGTGCGGGTCAGCGCGACGCTCTCGGCCGACCAGGCGATGCCGAAGTCGGTGACCGCGACCGACCCGTCCGGCCGCAGCAGCAGGTTGGCCGGCTTCACGTCGCGGTGCACGATGCCCAGCTCGTGCGCGGCCCCCAGCCCGGCCGCGGCCTGGGCGACGACCTCGACCACCTGCTCGGGCGGGAGGGCACCCATCCGCCGGCGGACGGCGGCCAGCGACTCGCCGGGCACCAGCTCCATCACCAGGTAGGCGAGGGCCTCGCCGTCGGCAGCGGTGGTCTCGCCGTAGTCGAAGACGGCGACGACGTTGCGGTGGCCGAGCAGGGCGGCGTGCCGGGCCTCGGCGCGGAAGCGGGCCAGGAACTCGGGCTCCCCGGCGTACTCGCTGCGCAGCACCTTGACCGCGACCGCCCGGCCCAGCCGCTGGTCGTGCGCACGCCACACCTGACCCATGCCGCCGGTGGCGACCAGCGAGCGCAGCTCGTACCGACCGCCGAGGACCTGCATCGCCGAGGACACCCGACCATGCTGCCCCCGCTCCGCCGTCCCGGCGACACCGGTCAGCCGGGCAGGTCCCGCACCGCTGCGTCCAGCTCGGCCACGAGCTGGGCCGGCCGGGACCGCCCGGCCGGTGCGGTCGGGTAGCGCAGCAGCACCGCACGCACCCGGGGGCCCGCACGCCCGGCGAGCTCCGCGACCCCCGCGCCCGAGCCGGTCAGCTCGGCCACCCGCGCGGCGCACGCGGCCGACCGGAGGACGTGCCCCACCTGGGTCGCCTGCGCGAGGGGGTGCAGGTAGGCCGCCGCTGCCGCGTCCCCGCACGCCTGCGCGCCGAGCCGGGCGACCTCGGTCGGCGCGGCCTTCGCGGCGCGGTGCGCGGCGACGGCCGTCGTCCGCTGCGCAAGGGTGCGCGGGCCGCCCCCGGCGAACGCCCGCGCCGCGTCGAGCGCCTCCCGCGGTCGGACGTCGTCGGGCACCGCTGCCTCGAACCCGGGGAGCACGAGCTCGGCGCAGTCGGCGGCGAACGCGGCCACGGCCCGGACGTCGTCCAGGGACAGGTCCACGCCGGCGTGGTCCATCAGGCGAACAGGCCCGAGCCCCACCAGTCGTCGTCGCCGGTCAGGCCGGGCGGGCAGGCGAAGACGCCCGACGACGTGTGCTTGACGTACTCGTTCATCTTGTCGGTGCGCAGGTTGCGCTGCACCTGCACGAACCCGGTGGACGGGTCGGACTGGTAGCAGAGGAAGAACAGCCCGGCGTCCAGCCGACCGAGCCCGTCGGAGCCGTCGACGAAGCTGTAGCCGCGGCGCAGGATCGCCGTCCCCGAGCTGCTGGGGTGGGCCAGCGCCACGTGCGAGGTGGCGGGCAGCGTCGCGGGGTCCACGGGGTCGAACTCGCCCGTCCGGCCGATCGGGGCGCCGCTGCCCTTGGTGCGGCCGACGGTGTCCTGCTGGTCGCGCAGGTTCTGCCGGTCCCACACCTCGACGAGCATGCGGATGCGCCGGCTGACCAGGTAGGAACCGCCGTCCATCCAGGTGCCGGTGCCCGACACCCACACGAAGCGGTCCAGCGCCTGCGGCTGGTCGGACTTGAGGTTGGCCGTGCCGTCCTTGAACCCGAACAGGTTGCGCGGGGTGGCCTGGTCCGACGTCGTCGACGAGGTGCGGCCGAACCCCAGCTGCGACCAGCAGACGCCGACCACGCCCTGCCCGATGCGGGCCAGGTTGCGCACCGCGTGGACGGCGACCTGCGGGTCGTCGGCGCAGGCCTGCACGCAGATGTCGCCGCCGCTGATCTCCGGGCGCAGCTCCTCGCCGGCGAAGGCGGGCAGCTCGACCAGCTCGGCCGGCTGCCGGTCGGCCAGCCCGAACCGGTCGACGCCGTCGGCGGTGCGGAACAGGGTGGGCCCGAAGCCGATGGTGATCGTCAGCCCCGCCGGGGGCAGGCCGAGGGCCTCGCCGGTGTCGTCCGGCGGCGCGTACTCGTCGCCCGCCACCGCGCCGATCGGTCCGGCGTCCTCGCCGCGGGTCATGCGGCGGGCCGCCTCGGTCCAGGCCTGCAGCATGCGCACCAGGGCCGAGCGGTCGGTGGTGGTGACGTCGAAGGCGACGAAGTGCAGCCGGTCCTGCGCAGGCGTGACGATGCCGGCCTGGTGGTCGCCGTGGAAGGGCACCACGCCGCCGGCACCACCCGCGGCCGCCGGGTCGTCGGCCGCGGCGGCCCGGCCGGCGGCCACACCGCCGGCGCCGAGCGCGACGACACCGGCCGCACCGACGCCCGCCGCGCCGAAGAAGTCGCGCCGGGAGAGCTTCATGACCCCACTGTCCCCGATCAGCCCGCGACGACGGCGGGCACCTGGCTGACCTGCGCGGCGAGGGCGTTGAGCGAGTCCGACAGGCCCTGCACCTGCTCGGGGGTCAGCGTCGTGTAGAGCACGAACCCGTCGCCGCTGGCGTACTGCGCGAGCTCGGCCTGGGTCGCGGCGAAGGCCTGGTCGAGTGCGGTGGCCAGGTCGGGGTCGGCCTCGGCGATCGCCGGGCGGAGCGACTGGACGGCGGCCTGCGAACCGTCGAGGTTGGCCTGGAAGTCCCACAGGTCGGTGTGGGAGTACCGCTCCTCCTCGCCGGTGACCTTGCCGCTGGCGATCTCGTCGAGCAGGGCGAGCGCGCCGTTGGCCAGGTCCAGCGGCTGCAGCTGGAGGTCCTGCACCCGGGTGGCCAGCTCGTCGATGTCGGCGACCAGCTGGTCGGCGACCGGGCCGGACTGCGACAGGTCCCCGGTGACCCACAGGTCGCGCTCGAGCACGTGGAAACCGGTCCAGGTGTCGCCGGGCTCGACGTCGTTCTCGCGGGCGTCGACCCGCGGGTCGAGGTCGCCGAAGCTCTCCGCGACCGGCTCGATCCGCTCCCAGTAGGTGCGCGCCACGGGGTACAGGGCCTGCGCCTGCGCCACGTCCCCGGCCTGCACCGCGGTGACGAACGCCTGGGTCTGCTCCTGCAGCGCGGTCACCTGGCTGCTCACGTACCGGGTGTAGTCGGCGACGGCGGCTTGCAGCGCCTCGTCGTCGGAGAGCTGCTCGGACTCGCCGGTGACCGTGAGGTCGGTGCGGATGCCGTCGCCGGTCATGCCCGGCTTGCACGCGGTCTGGTACTGCCCCGCGGGCAGCTCGACCAGCAGCGAGCGGGCCACGCCGGGGGCGATGTTCTCGACCTCGCCCATGATCCGGTCGCCCTCGGCGTAGACGTAGAACTCGTTGACCGAGCTGCCGCTGTTGGTCACCGTGAACTCGTGGGTGCCGGCCTCGAGCTCGGTGGCGTCGACGTCGCAGCTGGTGTCGCTCGCGGCCACGGCGATGTCGTCGGAGGCCTCGCCCCCACCGCTGCCGGCGTCCTCCCCGCCGCCGCAGGCGGCCAGCAGGGCGAGGGCGGCGGCTCCGGCCGCGACGAGAGGGGTCCTACGCGTGCGCATCGACGGGCTCCGAGCGGGTGGTGGGGGTGGTCCGGGCCGAGCGGCCCGGGAGGAGGAAGAGCGTCAGCACGGGGACGAGGTAGGCCAGGTAGGCCACGACCTCGAGCACGGTCGGCTGCGCCGAGATGTGGAACACGCCGTCGAGCACCGCGCCGTACCAGCTGCCCGGCTGCAGCCACGCCGACGCGTCGTAGGCGTAGGTGGTCAGGCCGGGCAGGACGCCGGCCTCCTGGAAGTCGTGGACGCCGTACTTGAAGATGCCGGCGGCCACGAACACCAGCAGCACACCGCTGATGGTGAAGAACCTCGACAGGTTGATCCGGACCGCGCCGGCGTAGAGCGCGAACCCGAGGACGACGGCGGTCGCCAGCCCGGCGGCCAGCCCGACCAGCGGGGTGGCGCTCACCGCGCCCTGGGCGGAGGCGAAGAACAGCAGGGTGGTCTCGAGGCCCTCGCGCACCACGGAGGCGAACGCGATGCCGACGACGGCACCCAGGCCCAGGCCCACGGCGTCGTCGAGCTTGCCGCGCAGCTCGCCGGACAGCTGCCGGGCGGTGCGCCGCATCCAGAAGATCATCCAGGTGACCAGGGCGACGGCGATCACCGAGGTGATGGCGTCGAAGAGCTCCTGGCCGGGCCCGCCGAGCACGGTGGAGGAGACGTAGGACAGCACCGCGCCGAACCCGACCGAGAGGACGACGGCCGCGGCCACCCCGCCCCACACCGGCAGCAGGTGCTGGCGCCGGCCGGTCTTGACCAGGTACGCGACCAGCACGCTGACGACGAGGACCATCTCCAGGCCCTCGCGCAGGCCGATCAGGTAGCTGGGGAAGAACAGCGCACCCACGGCAGCCTCCGGACGGATGAATGCCCCCAGCAGGACGCTGAGGGCAGGCATACCTTAGGCGCGCTGTCGCCGGTACGACCAGGGGCCCCAGGAAGTTCCCAGTTGGCTGAGAATTCCCTGAGGCCCCCGGCCGGTCAGATCAGCGCTTCAGCTCGAAGCGGTCGTTGTCCATGACCTTCGTCCACGCCTTCGCGAAGTCCTGCGCGAACTGCTCGGCGGCGTCGTCGGAGGAGTAGACCTCGACGATCCCGCGCAGGATGGCGTTGGAGTTGAACACCAGGTCGGCGGCGGTGGCGGTGTGCGCCACGGAGCCGTCGGCGCCCCCGCCCTCGTAGACGTCCTCCGCGTCGCGCGAGGTGCGCCACTGGATGCCCAGGTCGAGCACCGTGCGGAAGAAGTCCTGGCTCAGGACGCCCACCCGGTCGGTGAACACGCCGTGCTGCACGCCGCCGGTGTTGGCGCCCAGCACGCGCAGCCCGCCCACGAGCACGGTCATCTCCTTGGCGGTGAGGCCGAGGGTGAAGGCCTTGTCCACCAGCAGCTGCTCGGGCTGCAGCTTGCTGCCGGGCAGCAGGTAGCTGCGGAAGCCGTCGGCCTTGGGCTCGAGCCACCGGAAGTTCTCCGGGTCGGTCTGCTCCTGGGTGGCGTCGGTGCGGCCGGGCGTGAAGCCCACGGTCACCGGGACGCCGGCGTCGGCGGCGGCCTTCTCGACGGCGGCGGTGCCGGCGAGCACCACGAGGTCGGCGAAGGAGACGCGCTTGCCGGTCTCGGCCTCGAAGTCGGCCTTCACCTTCTCGATGGCCGGGATGACCTCGTCGACGCCGGCGTTGGCCGCCCAGCCGCGCTGCGGCTCGAGGCGGATGCGGCCGCCGTTGGCGCCGCCGCGCTTGTCGGTGTCGCGGTAGGACGCCGCGGCCGACCAGGCGGTGTGCACCAGCTGGGAGACCGTCGGGCCGGCGGCCAGCAGCCGCGCCTTCAGGTCGGCGATCTCCGCCTCGCCCACGAGCTCGTGGTCCACGGCCGGGACCGGGTCCTGCCAGACGAGCTCCTCGGACGGGACGTCGGGGCCCAGGTAGCGGGAGGTCGGGCCCATGTCGCGGTGCAGCAGCTTGAACCAGGCGCGGGCGTAGACGTCGGCGAAGTACTCCGGGTTCTCGTAGAACTTCTTCGAGATCTCGCGGAAGCCGGGGTCGACCACCAGGGCCATGTCGGCGGTGCTCATCATCGGGGGGTTCTTCTTGCCCTCGATGTGGGCGTCGGGGACGAGCTCCTGCGCCTCGGGGTTGCTCGGACCCCACTGCTTGGCGCCGGCCGGGCTCTCGCCGAGCTCCCAGTCGTAGGAGAACAGCATCTCGAAGTAGGTGTTGTCCCACTGGGTGGGCGTGGGGGTCCACGCACCCTCGAGACCGCTGGTGATGGTGTCGGCACCCTTGCCGGTGCCGTACTGGCTGATCCAGCCCAGGCCGTTGCCGTGCACCGGGCAGCCGTTCGGCTCGGGGCCGACGAGCTCGGGGTTGCCGGCGCCGTGGGTCTTGCCGAAGGTGTGGCCGCCGGCGACCAGGGCGACGGTCTCCTCGTCGTTCATGCCCATGCGGCTGAAGGTGACGCGGATGTCGTGCGCGGAGCCCATCGGGTCGGGCTTGCCCTGCGGACCCTCGGGGTTGACGTAGATCAGACCCATGGTGACCGCGGCCAGGTGGCCCTCGTCCAGGTCGAGCGGGTCGCTCTCGGAGGCGTAGCGCTCGTCGCCGAGCCAGGTGTCCTCGGGACCCCAGAACACCTCGCTGGGCTTCCACTGGTCCTTGCGGCCGAAGGCGAAGCCGAACGTCTTCAGGCCCATGTCGTCGTGCGCCACGTTGCCGGCGAGCACCAGCAGGTCGGCCCACGAGATCTTGCGGCCGTACTTCTGCTTGATCGGCAGCAGCAGGCGGCGGGCCTTGTCCAGGTTGGCGTTGTCGGGCCAGCTGTTGAGCGGGGCGAAGCGCTGCCCGCCCTCGCCGCCGCCGCCGCGGCCGTCGGCGCTGCGGTAGGTGCCCGCGGCGTGCCAGGACATGCGGATGAACAGCGGGCCGTAGTGACCCCAGTCCGAGGGCCACCAGTCCTGCGAGGTGTGCATGACCTCGACCAGGTCGCGCTTGAGGGCCTCGACGTCGAGCTTCGCGAACTCGGCCGCGTAGTCGAAGTCGGGGCCGTAGGGGTCGGCCTCGGGGACCGAGCGGTCGAGCACCCGGAGGTCGACCTGGTTGGGCCACCAGTCCTGCTCGGTGCGCGGGCGACCGCCGTGCACCGGCTCCGGCGACTTGATGGCCGGGTTCTCGCTCTCGCTGGTGCTGGCCGACTCGGCCTTGGCGACCTCGGTCTTGTCGTAGTCCTCGGCGGCGACCGTGGACTTGTCGTGCTCGCTCATCGCGTGCCTCTCTCTGCGGGGGGTTCGAGGGTGGGCAGGACGGTGGGTGCCGCGCAGGCGCGGCACAGACCCCAGTAGATGACCTCGGCCTCGTCGACGACGAACCCGTGGTCCTCGGACGGGGTCAGACAGGGGGCGGCGCCGACCGCGCAGTCGACGTCGGCGATCGAGCCGCACGAGCGGCAGACCAGGTGGTGGTGGTTGTCGCCCACCCGCAGCTCGTAGCGGGCGACCGAGCCCTGCGGCTCGATGCGGCGCACGAGGCCGGTGGTGGTGAGCGCCCGGAGCACGTCGTACACGGCCTGGTGGGAGACCTCGGGGTGCTGCTGGCGCACCAGACCGAGCACCTCGTCGGTGGTGGCGTGGGCGTGGCCGTGCAGGGCGGTCAGGACGGCGAGCCGCGGCCGGGTGACCCGGAGCGCGGCGCCCCGCAGGGCCTGCTCCAGCTCGGGCGTCGACATCACGTCGTCCACCCTGCCGTGCAATCTTGAACGAGTCAAATGAACACCGGGCGTCCACTGGTCGGGAGGTGGGCTTGCCCGGTCGCCGTCCGTCCGATTACCTGACCGGACGGTCAGCAACCCAGTCGAGGAGTGACGATGGCGTCCGAGGTCTACCTGGTCGACGGTGTGCGCACCCCCCAGGGCAAGTACGGCGGCGCGCTGGCCGGCGTCCGGCCCGACGACCTGGCCGCGCTCGTGGTCGGGGAGGCCCTGCGCCGCTCCGGCGCCCCGGCCGACGCCGTCGAGGAGGTCGTGCTCGGTGCGGCCAACCAGGCCGGGGAGGACAACCGCGACGTCGCCCGCATGGCCGTGCTGCTGGCCGGCCTGCCCGACACCGTGCCCGGGTACACCACCAACCGGCTGTGCGCCTCGGGGCTGACCGCCACCGCCTCGGCCGCCGCGGCGATCCGGGCCGGCGAGCTCGACCTGGCCATCGCCGGCGGCGTCGAGTCCATGACCCGCGCCCCCTGGGTGATGGCCAAGCCCGGCACCCCCTGGGCCCGCCCGGGCGAGGTCGTGGACACCTCGCTGGGCTGGCGGTTCGTCAACCCCACCTTCGCCGCGCACGACCGCGCCGTGGAGCACCCCGAGGACCCCCGCACCCGCAAGATCACCCTGTCGATGGGCGAGACCGCCGAGGAGATCGCCGCGCTCGACGGGCTGACCCGCGACGAGTGCGACGCCTTCGCCGTCCGCAGCCACGCCCGCGCCGTCGCGGCGCAGGAGGCCGGGCGCTTCGACGCCGAGATCGTGCCGGTCGACGTCGTCGGCCGGAAGGAGACCGTCACCGTCACCCGCGACGAGGGGCCGCGACCCGGGTCCTCCATCGAGTCGCTGGCCAAGCTCAAGCCGGTCTTCCGGTCCGGCGGCATCGTGACGGCCGGCAACAGCTCCCCGCTGTCGGACGGCGCCGCCGCTCTGGTGCTGGCCTCCGCCGAGGCCGTCGAGCGGCACGGGCTCACCCCCCGCGCCCGCGTCGTCGTCTCCGCCTCCGCCGGCGTCGCCCCCAACGTGATGGGCCTGGGCCCGGTGCCCTCGACCGAGAAGGCGCTGGCCAAGGCCGGCTGGTCGGTCGCCGACCTCGACGCCGTCGAGCTCAACGAGGCCTTCGCCGCGCAGTCACTGGGCGTGCTGCGCCGGCTGGGCATCGACGAGGAGATCGTCAACGCCGACGGCGGCGCCATCGCCCTGGGCCACCCGCTGGGCTGCTCGGGCGCCCGCCTCCTGGTCACCCTCATGGGCCGGCTCGAGCGCGAGGGCGGCCGGCGCGGGCTGGCCACCCTCTGCGTCGGCGTCGGCCAGGGCGTCTCGATGCTCGTCGAGCGCGTCTGATGGCCCGCACGGTCGGCGTCGTCGGCGGCGGGCGCATGGGCGGCGGCATCGCCCAGGGCCTGCTCGGCACCGGGGCGCACGTGCACGTCGTCGAGGCCGGCAGCGAGGCGGCGCAGGCCGCGCACGACCGCATCGTGGCGGGGCTCGAGGAGTCCGCCCGACGCGCCAAGCTCGAGGGCACGGTCCAGGACGCCGCCGCCCGGCTGTCGATGGTCGACACCCCCGGCGAGCTGCCCGGCGACTGCGTGCTCGTCGTCGAGGCCGTGCCCGAGGTCCCCGCGCTCAAGGTCGAGGTGCTGCGGGCGGTCGAGGGCGCCATCGGCCCCGACGCGGTGCTGGCCACCAACACCAGCTCGCTGTCGGTGACCGAGCTGGCCGCCGCGCTCGACCGGCCGGCCCGCTTCGTCGGCATGCACTTCTTCAACCCGGTGCCGTCGTCGAAGCTGGTCGAGGTGGTGGTCGCCGCCGAGACCGCGCCCGACGTGGTGGAGACGGCCCGGCGGTGGGTCGACGAGCTGGGCAAGACCGGCATCGTCGTCCGCGACTCCCCCGGGTTCGCCTCGTCGCGGCTGGGCGTGCTGCTGGGCCTGGAGGCGATCCGCATGCTCGAGGAGGGCGTGGCCGACGCCGAGGCCATCGACACCGCGATGGAGCTGGGCTACCGCCACCCGATGGGCCCGCTGCGCTCGACCGACCTGGTGGGCCTCGACGTCCGGCTGGCCGTGGCCGAGTATCTGACCTCCACGCTGGGCGACCGGTTCGCTCCCCCGCAGCTGCTGCGTGACAAGGTGGCCGCCGGTGACCTGGGCCGCAAGACCGGCCGCGGGTTCCACGACTACAGCTGAGGAGACGACGATGTCCGTGCAGCGCACCGACGACGGTGGCGTGGCCACGCTGACCCTGCCCGCGCCCGGGCTCACCCACGAGATCCGGCTGTCGATGATCGACCAGCTGCGGGCGGTGGCGGCCGACGAGTCGGTGCGGGCGGTGGTCATCACCGGCACGGGCAAGGCGTTCTGCGTCGGTCAGGACCTCGCCCAGCACGTCGAGGAGATCCGCGCGGGCAAGCCGGCCCTCGACGTCGTGGTCAGCGAGTACAACCCGATGGTCCTGGCGCTGGCCGCACTGCGGGTGCCGGTCGTGGTGGCCGTCAACGGCGCCTGCGCGGGTGCCGGGCTGGGGCTGGCGCTGGGCGGCGACCTGCGGGTGGCCGCGGCCGGCGCGAAGTTCACCACCGCGTTCGTCGGGGTGGGCCTGGGCAGCGACTCGGCGCTGGCCTCGCGCCTGGTGCACTGCGTGGGGGGCTCCCGGGCGGCCGAGCTGCTGCTGTTCCCGACGCCGTTCACCGCCGAGGACGCCGCGAACTGGGGTCTGGTGCACCGCGTGGTGCCGGCCGACGAGGTGCTGGCGACGGCCCAGGGCCTGGCCGCCCAGCTGGCCACCGGCCCCACCGCGGCCTACCGCGCGGTCAAGGAGGTCCTGGCCACCGCGGCCACCGACTCCCTCGAGACCACCCTGGCCCACGAGGCGCGCCTGCAGGCGCAGCTGGGCCACACCCACGACCACAGCGAGGCCGTCGAAGCCTTCCTGAGCAAGCGCAAGCCCGATTTCCGGGGCAACTAGCCCCCCGCCGGAGGCGTCATGTGACGCCCAAGACCCAGTTCGGCCTCGTTCTGGGTCTCCAGCGTCGTATGACGACTCCGAACCGATGGGTCGGGTGCTCGCTAGCACGTCCGACGACTCGCTGCTCGTCGTCGTCCACACGTGGGGGCTCTGTCCACCGGTCTGCGTCGGCACGCCCCGGTGTGCTCGCGGTCGCGGAGGGTCCAGGCATGGTGGTGGACCCGACGACCCTGCTCGGCCGTGACGGCGCACGCCGCAGCAGCGAGGTGGTGCTCGTCTCCGGTCGCTCGAGCGTGGTCCGGTGGGTGCGCAGCGGCCGGCTGCTCCGACCGTTCCCCGGGGTGCTCGTCGACCCGGCGCGGGCGCAGGACTGGCGTGTCCGCGCAGCCGCCGCCGTCCTCTGGTCGGGTGGGCGGCTGACCGGTCGCAGCGCCCTGCACCTGGCTGACCTGCTGGGTGAGCCCGGCCCCCGGGTGCACATCGGGGTGCCGCCGTCACGCCACGTCGCGGTCACCCGTCCGCCGTGGCTGGTGGTGCACGTACGGCGCGAGCTGTCCGGGCTGGTGCGCAGGGGTCTCGCGGTCGTCGACGACGTCGCAGCCCTGCTCGATGCGTGGGGGTTCGCACACGGCAGTCGCGGGACGGCGCGGGAGGTGGAGGTGGCCCGGTCGACGGTCATCGGGGCCATCCGGCGGAGACGCGTGGACCCCGCCTTCCTCGTCGCCGCGCTGGAGCTGAACACACGTCTGCCCGGGAGGGCAGAACTCCTCCACCTCGTCGAGCTGGCGGGCAGCGGATCGCACAGCGAGTTCGAGATCTGGGGGCTGCAGCACCTCTTCGACATCCCCGGGCTGCCGCCGGTCGAGAGGCAGTACGCGCTCGAGACGGCGATCGGCACCATCCACCTGGACGGCGCTCTCCCGCGGGCCCGCCTGGGCATCGAGCTCGACGGGGCCGCCTACCACCGCAGTCCGGACAACTGGGCGGGTGACCGGCGGCGCGATGCGGCAGCACTGGCGCTCGACTGGGCGACGTTGCGGATCGACTTCCGCCGCGCGCACGAAGCGCCGGCCGCTGCCCGCGCGGAGATCGCGGCCGCCTACTGGGCCCGCCTGTCCCGTATCGAGCGACCGCGCGCCGTCATCTGACGCTCAGGACTCGTTCCGCGGCTGTTCTGGGTCCCAGCCGTCACATGACGGCTCGGTGGGGGTGGGTGGGGTTGCGGGTCAGCTGACGAGGTCGGCGCAGGACTCGCAGCTGTCCTCGTCGGCGCCGTCCCAGACCTGATCGAGGTCGACGCGGGCGAGGGCGCCGCACACCGCCACCTCGCAGGCGCCGTCCACCTCGGACGGGCTGCGGTGCAGCTCCACGGCGTGCCAGGTGCCGGTGCTGCGGCCCTGGGCGGCAGCGAGGGTCAGGACGAGTTCGCTCATGACCTGACGTTCGGCGCCCACCGGGGGTGCGTGCAGGGACGGGGCGCACGAATCACCCGTCCGGGTTGGTCACTTGTGCACCATCAAGCTCAGGAACCCCCAGGTGAGGACGGCGTGTCCGGGTGCCGGTCAGCAGCTGCGGGTCCGGCTGGACCACGTCGTGCGGTGCGCACGCGTGCATGGCACGGTCGAGCCATGGAGCTCACCAAGCACGGGCACGCCTGCGTCGTCCTCTCCGACGGCGAGCGCCGCCTCCTCCTCGACCCCGGCGCCTTCACCGAGGAGTCCGCCTGGGCGGGCGCCACCGCGGTGCTCATCACGCACGAGCACTTCGACCACCTCGACGTCGAGCGCACCACGCGCGCCCTGGCCGAGGACCCGGCCCTCGAGCTGTGGACCAACCGCTCGGTCGCCGAGCAGCTGGGCGCCGGCCAACAGGTGCACGTGGTCGGCCACGGGGACGCCTTCACCGCCGCCGGCTTCGAGGTGGGCGTGCAGGGCGAGTGGCACGCGGTGATCCACCCCGACATCCCGCGCATCGCCAACATCGGCTTCGTGGTCGAGGGCCGGGTCTTCCACCCCGGCGACGCGCTCACCGTCCCGGAGTCCGACGTCGAGACGCTCCTGCTGCCGCTGCACGCCCCGTGGTCGAAGACCGGCGAGCTCATCGACTACGTCCGCGAGGTCGCACCGGCCCGGTCGTTCGCGGTGCACGACGGGCTGCTCAACGACACCGGTCTGATGGTGGGGGCGAACTTCCTCGGCGAGAACGGCCCCGGCGTCCCGGGCAGCTACCGCCGGTTGTCCCCTGGGGAGTCGGTCACCATCTGAGTGCGTGCGGCCAGTTCGGGTAGGGCCCGCCCATGCCTGTTGAGGACTACGACATCGAGGACCAGGGCGACCTGCAGTACGTCGTGCGGCTGAGCGACGGCGAGGAGGACGCCGAGGTCTGGTTCCGGCTGACCCCGTCGGTGCTGGAGCAGCTGGGCGTGGGCACCGACGACGCCGCTGACCTGGTCGCCGAGACCGTCGACTTCCTGCGCAAGCACCAGGAGATCCCCGACTTCCCCGACATGGTGGAGATCGAGGACGTGCTGGCCACCTACGACGACTACGAGCCGACCGTCACGCGTCGTCGCTGAGCTGGGTCCGGGCCTGGGCGCCGGCCTGGGCGAGGTGCTCGGGCAGCTTGGCCAGCTCGCTGTCGACCGTGCGCTGCACCAGACGGGTGATGCCGCTGCGCTGCACGAAGCGCACCAGCCGCGACCCGCCGACCGGCTCGTGGGTGACGGTGATCGTCACGTCGGTGCCGTCGGCGCCGCCCTTGCCCACGTCGGCGAGCTCGATGCGCGTCGTCCAGGTCTCGGGGGTGAGCTCGAGCCGGGTCTCCACGACCCGGGCCGGCGTCCACTCGACGATGGTGCCCTTCGGCGCCCCGGCGCCGGGCGTCGCGCCCTCACCGGGGGCGCAGAGGAACGTCGTGCCCTGCTTCGTGGGTCCGTCGACGACGTAGGTGACGTCGCAGACCGCGCAGTAGGGGTGCAGGACGGCCAGCGCGGCCCACACGTCCGCACGGCGCTCGGGTACCCGGCGGGTTCCGCTGGCTGTGGTCACACCCCAGACGGTAGGACGACGCCCCGGGCGCGCCGTCAGCGGCCGTTGACCGAGACCTCGAACTCGACCTGGCTCACGTCGGGGCGCAGCCGCGAGAACGAGTGCACGAGCGGGTTGCCGAAGCCGTCGAGCACGGTCGTGCGGACGACGAGCAGCGGCGACCCGGCCACGACCTGCAGGACGTCGGCCTCCTCCGCGCCGGCCGTGCCGACGTCGACCACGATGCGGGCGCGGGCGAGGTCGGCCTCGTACTCGCGGCGCAGGAACTCGTACAGCGAGCCGTGGCCGAAGTCCTCGGTGGCCGCCTTCGGGTAGTCCTCGGCCGGCAGGAACGAGCGGACGACGTGGTTGGGCAGCCCGTCGACCGAGCGCAGCCGCACGAGCTCGACCACCTCGTCGGCCGGCTCCAGGCGCAGCTCGGCGGCGACGGCGGGCGGTGCGGCGAGCACCCGCTGGCCCAGCACGGTGGTGCCGACCTGGGCACCCTGCTCGGTCATCACGGAGTGGAAGCCGGCGATGCGGTGCACGAAGCTCTCGCGGTACTCGTGCCGGATGCCGGGTCGGGTCACGTAGGTGCCGCGGCCCTGCTCGCGCACGAGGTGGCCGTCGGCGACCAGGCCGTCGACCGCCCGGCGCAGCGTGATGCGGCTGACCCCGTACTCCTCGCACAGCACCGGCTCGGGCGGGAGCAGGGTGTGCTCGGCGAGGTCGGCCACGCGACGGCGCAGGTGCTCGCGCACGGCCAGGTACTTGGGGCCGGCGTCCGGGCTCACCGTGCTGGTCCGTCGACGTCCACACCGGAAAGGTACTCGATCGGCAGACGTCTAGACGTCATGATGTCCCGGTCCCGTCCGTCGCCTCTGGCGGCGTCGCCGCACAACCCCTATTTTCAGACCGGCTTGTTCCGATCTGCCCCGGGAGCGTGCGTTGGACACCGACACCTCGACGTCGCCCCGACCCGTGGGTCGACCGAGGGACCCCGCCCTCGACGTCGCCATCCTGCGGGCGGCCCTCGACCTGCTCGCCGAGGGCGGGCTCGAGGCCTGCGCGCTGGACGAGGTCGCCCGCCGGGCCGGGGTCGGCAAGGCCACCATCTACCGCCGGTGGCCCAGCAAGGACGACCTGGTCCGCGACGCCTTCGAGGGCACCGACCTCGGCCTGGTGCCCACCGAGGACGTCGGCTCGCTCGTCGAGGACTGCCGCCGGCTGCTGCTGGCCCTGGGCGCCGCGCTGCGCAGCCCCCGGGCCCGGGCCTGGCGCCGCACCGTCCCGGCTCTCGGGGTGGACTCGCCGCTGGCGGGCAGCCTGCCCATCGGGCCGGTCGAGGCCTGGAACGAGGCCGTGCTCGACATGCTGGACCGGGCCCGCCGGCGCGGTGAGGTGGCCGCCGACGGCCTGCACCCGCTGGTGGTGCAGGCCGCCTGCTCGACCGTGATGGCCCGCTGGTTCACCAACCCCGACGGCGACGAGGCCGGCGAGCGCGTGCTGGTCGAGCAGCTGCTCACCGTGCTCGTCGCGCCGCACCTGCGCCCCTGACCGGCGACGTGCGGCAGCGGACCTGGGACGATGCCCCGGTGGCGGAGCGAGACTGGCGGGCGCAGAAACGGGACTCGACCCGTGCGCGGCTGACCGCGGCGGCCTTCGCGCTGTTCGACGAGCGCGGTTACTCGTCCGTCTCCGTAGGGGACATCGCGCACGGCGCCGGCGTCTCCGTGCCCACCTTCTACGCCTACTTCCGCACCAAGGAGCACGTCGTGCTCCCCGACCAGGACCTCGACTGGATCGCCGGGCACCTGGCCGCGCAGCCGCCCGACCTCCCGCTGCCCGAGCAGCTGCGGCTGGGCCTGCGGACGCTGGTGGCCGGGTTGACCCGGGAGCAGGAGGAGCTCGCGCTGCGCCGCTGGCGCTACGTGCAAGCCGACCCCGGCCTGCAGATGCGCGCCGCCGAGCGCGAGAACCACTCGGCTCGGGTGGTCGTGGCCGAGCTGGGCGTCGACCCGGCGACGCCCGCGGGGTCGGCGATCGTCGTGGTCGTCGTCGCCTGCCTGCGGGCGGCCACCGCGGCCATGGTCCGCTGGGCCGCCGCCGACGGCCGCCACCCGCTGCCGGACCTGGTCGACGAGGCCTTCGCCGCGCTGCGGTCGATGTGACTCAGCCGGGCTGCAGCTCGATGACGGTGATCTCCGGCCGGGCGCCGACCCTCATGGGCGGCCCCCAGTACCCGGCCCCCGACGTCACGTAGAGCTGCGTGTCGCCCTGGCGGGACAGGCCCTCGACGGCGGGCTGGTCGAGGGTGACCGCGTAGTCGAAGGGCCACAGCTGCCCGCCGTGGGTGTGCCCGCTCAGCTGCAGGTCGACCCCGGCGCGGCGGGCCTGCTCGACCTGCACGGGCTGGTGGGCCAGCAGCACCACCGGCACCGAGTCGTCGCGGCCGTCGAGCGCGGCGTCGAGGTCGGCGCCGTGCCCGGGCAGCCCCGACGCCGCGGCCGTGCGGTCGTCGATGCCGGCCAGGTCGAAAGCACCCGCGCCCCGGCGGAGCGACACGCGCTCGTTGCGCAGCACCTGCAGGCCCAGCCCGTCGAGGTGGGTCAGCCAGGCGTCGGTGTCGACGAAGTACTCGTGGTTGCCGGTGACGAAGTAGGCGCCGTCGCGGCTGACCAGGTCGCCCAGCGGGGCGGCGTCCCGCCGCAGCTCGGACACCTCGCCGTCGACCAGGTCGCCCACGACCGCGACCGCGTCCGGGGACTGCGCGTTGACCATCTCGACCAGCCGCTCGAACCGGCGCCCGCCGTAGGTCGCCGAGAGGTGGCCGTCGGAGAAGGTGACGATGCGGTAGCCGGCCAGCGCCGGGTCCAGTCCGGCGAGCGCGATCGGCACCCGGCGCACGACGGGCGCCGAGTTGGCCGCCCACAGCCCGTACCCGGCGGTGCCGACCGCGGCCGCGCCGGCCGTGACGGCCAGCGACCGGGCCAGGAACAACCGCCGGGACACGTCGACCGGTTCGGCCGCGGGCTCGGGTGCCGAAGCCGGTTCCGCCCCGGGTGCGGCGGGTGCCGCCTCCACCGCGGCCGGACGACGGCGCTGCACGGCCCGCAGCACCCACCGCACCGGCTCGAGCACCAGCAGCGCCAGGAAGGCGTAGAACGCGACGCCCAGCCAGGTGTAGCCGACCCAGTCCAGCGGCGCCTGCACCGCGAAGGGCAGCGACCGCCGTCCCAGCACGGCTGCGGTGGGCAGCAGCGCCAGGACGACGGCCAGCACGGTCAGCCACCGCCGCACCCGACCCGGGCGGGTGGTGCTGCGCACGAGCCGGAACCACAGCCAGCCGTGCAGCAGCACCATCGCGAGGGCGACGACGGCACCGAAGGCGATCACCGCCCCATTGTCAGCGCTTGCGCGTGACCCCGTTCAGCACGGGCCCCAGCGTGGGCCACAGCGCCCAGAAGTCGCGCTCGGCCTGCATGGCCCGCATCTCCTCCAGGGCGTGCAGCCGGCCGTAGGTCCAGGCGTTCTCGCCGGCGGCGAAGGCGGCCAGCCCCAGGGTGCGGCACAGCTCGCGGGTGACCACGGTGTCCTGCCGGTCACCGAGCACGTCCTGCAGCTGCTTCATCGCGTCGACCACGCCCATGGCGGCGCCGTTCTTCTTCTTGCCGCCGCCGTCGAGCACGGGCGCGGCGACCTCGGCGGTGTAGCGCACCCGCTTGCCGGCCTTGCGCACCTCGTGCAGCGCGAGCTCGTAGGGGCTCTCCGCCGCACCGTGCTCGGCGAGCGCGTGCCCGGCGGGGCCGTCCTCGGCGAACTCGGCGTCCTCGGCGGTGTCGACCAGCTTCTGCAGCCGCTTCACCGTGCGCCGCAGCACCGCGGCCAGGACCTCCTCGGCCGGCTCGGCGGCCAGCTCGGTCAGCGGGGGCTGGTCGACCAGGGCGTGCAGGGTGTCCAGCAGCGTCAGGTAGCGCGGCGTGCTCATCGCGGCGACGGCGTGCCCGGCGCCCTGCGTGCCGCCCTGGAGCTCGGCCTGCTGCAGGCGGGCGGCCACCGGGCCGAGCACGAACTCCACCGGCTGCGCGGCGACCAGCTCGCGCAGGTGCTCGACCGACACCTCGGCGTCGCGGGTGCCCGAGAGCTCCTGGCCCAGCCACTGCAGCTCGTCGCGGACGGCGTCGGTGCGGGTGCGGTCGATGACCGGCCGGTAGGCGGCCAGGATGCTGCGCAGCCGGCGGGCGGCGACGCGCACCTGGTGGACGCCGTCGGGGACGTCGGTGCGCACCATCAGGTCGGCCCGCTGCAGGGCGGCCAGCTGCCCGGCGAGCGCGGCGACGACGACGTCCCCGGCCTTGGGGACCGCGGCCAGCCGGGCCTGCTCGGCGGCCTCGTGCTCGGCGGCCTCCTGCGCCTTCGCAGCCCTCTTCGCGTCCTTCTTCGCCGTCTTCTTCGCCGCCTTCTCGGCGGCCTTGGCCGCGGCCTTCGCCGCCGCCGCACGACGGGCGATCTCCTTGGCCCGGGCCTTCTTGCCGGTGGGCAGCGGCTCCTCGGGGACGGGCTGCTCGGACAGGTCGTCCACGACGCCGTCCTGCTCGCCGGCGGCCGCGTCGTCGGCGCCGTCGGCCGCCGCGCCCTCGGCGACGGCGTCCTCGGCAGCGTCGTCCTCGTCGTCCTCGTCGTCGTCCTCGTCCTGGACGGCGGCCGGCGGCGGGCCGGCCAGGCGGTCGGCGAGCACGCGGGCGAGCTTGGCGGCCGAGGCCGACGGCCGGGCACCGGAGACCTCGAGCTCGGCGCCGACGGCGCTGAGCAGCCCCTCGTCGCCGTCGACCAGCTCGACCTCGACCTCGCGCCACGTGGTGACCACGACCGCGTCGCCGGGGGTGGCCGGCAGGGCGGTGCCGGTGACCTGGTCGTCGGCGACCTCGGCCAGCACCCGGCCGTCCTCGGCCAGCAGGGTGGTCAGGGTGCGGCGGGTGGCCAGCGTCGCGACCTGGGCGGTCGGGGCGCGCCGGACCACGCCGAGCACCGGCGCGAGCGTCGCCCGGGGCGGGGCCTTGACGGCCCGGCCCAGCGGCGAGTGCAGCTCGCGGCGGGCACCGGCCTCGGCGGGGAGCTTGAGGTGCCAGCCCGCGTCGGTGCCGCCGGTGCGCCGGCGCAGGGTGATCTTCGCGCGGGCCAGGCGCAGGTCGGCGGTGTCGTAGTAGGTGGCCGACAGCTCGTGCACGACGGGCTCACCGACCGAGGCCACCCCGGGCACCCCGGAGAGGTCGGGCACCACGAACGTCTCCTCGACGTCGAACTTGCGCTCGATCTCGGTGTGCTCGGTCGCCACGGCGCATCCACTCCTGCTGATCAACGGGTTGAGGTGCGCTTTCTACCGCAACCAGGTGAACGGCAACCCCGTGGCCGATCATGGCTGCGATGAGCACCGTGCGGCGCGACCTCCTGCCCCTGGCCCTCGCGACCCCCTGGGCGGTGTGCGCGGGGCTGCGCGCGACCGGGGCCGAGCGCGGCTGGCCGCTGGTCCCGGCGATGTCGTTCGTGCCCTACGCGGCGGCCTCGGCGGTGCTGCCGCTGGGCGTCGCACTGGCCCGCCGGTCCCCCGTCGCGACCGCGGTGTCGGCCGCCGCGGCCGGGGTGCTGGCCGGCGCCGTGGCCGCCCGCGGGCGGGGCGGGGCAGCCGCCGGCCCGGGCCCGCGGGTGCGCATCGTGTCGGCGAACCTGCTGCACGGCCGGGCCGACCCGCGCGCCGTCGTCGACCTGGTGCGCCGCCTGGACGCCGACGTCCTGTGCCTGGTCGAGCTGACCCCGGCCGCCGACGAGGCGTTCCGGGCCTCCGGGCTGCCCGAGCTGCTGCCGCACGAGCACGTGCGCGGGCACCGGCCGGGCGCGCCGCCGGCAGCCGGGGGCGCGGTGTGGACCCGCCTCGAGGTGCTCGAGCGGGGCGGGGCGCCGGGCCGGTTCGAACAGCCCGTCGTCCGGTTGGCCGTGCCGGGGGCGCCCGACCTCGAGGTGACCGCGGTGCACACCGACCCCCCGGTGACCCGGTCGCGCACCCGCCGGTGGGAGCGCGAGATGGCCCAGCTGCCGGGGGCGACCGACGACGTCCTTCGCGTGCTGGCCGGGGACTTCAACGCCACGCCCGACCACGCCACGTTCCGGCGGCTGCTGGCCCGGGGCTACGCCGACGCCGGCGCCCGCACCGGGCGGGCGCTGGTGCACACCTGGAGCCCCGAGCAGCGCCCGCAGCCCCGGCTGACCATCGACCACGTGCTGGCCGACCGGCGGGTCGGGGTGGCGGCGTTCTCGGTGCACGACCTGCCCGGCAGCGACCACCGGGCCCTGGCGGCGGAGCTGGTGCTGCCGGCCCGGTAGGCACGAGGATCGAGCGGTGCGCGCGCTCGAGGTCCTGGTCGTCGTCGGTGTCCTGGTGCTGGTCGGCTCGGTGCTGGCCCGCCGGTTGCGGTTGCCCCCGCCGCTGGTGCTGCTGGCGCTGGGCACCGTCGTCGGCTTCCTGCCCGGGGTCGGCGGGGTCGAGATGCCGCCGGACGTCGTCCTGTTCCTGTTCCTGCCGGCGCTGCTGTACTGGGAGTCGCTGACCATCTCGCTGCGCCAGATCCGCGCCGACCTGCGGGTGATCAGCCTGATGTCGATCGCCCTGGTGCTGATCACGGCCGGCACCGTCGCGGTGGTCGCGCACGCCCTGGGGCTGGACTGGCCGATGGCGTTCGTGCTCGGCGCGGTGCTGGCCCCCACCGACGCCACCGCCGTGTCGACCGTCGCCGGGCTGCTGCCCCGCCGGGCGCGCACCATCCTGCGGGCCGAGAGCCTGGTCAACGACGGCACCGCGCTGGTGGTCTTCGGGGTGGCGGTCGGCGTGGCCGTGGGCACGCTGGACGTCGGCCCGGGCGGCATCGCGTGGCGGCTGGTGCTGTCCTACGCCGGGGGCATCGCGGTCGGGCTGGCGCTTGCCTTCGCCGTGGTCGCGGTGCGCCGACGGCTGCACGACACCCGGCTGGAGAACGTGCTCAGCGTGCTCACCCCGTTCCTGGCCTACCTGCCGGCTGAGCTTCTGGGCGTCTCCGGCGTCGTCGCCGTGGTGACCTGCGGCCTGACCCTCACCCAGATCTCCACGCGGGTGATCTCGGCCCGCACCCGCGTGCAGTCCACCAGCTTCTGGACCCTCACCACGTTCCTGCTCAACGGGGCGCTGTTCGTGCTGGTCGGCCTCGAGCTGCACGCCGTGGTCGAGGGCCGCACCGCCGACGAGCTGTGGTCCGGCGTCGTGGCGACGCTGTGGATCGCGCTGACCGTCGTCGGCACCCGCCTGGTGTGGGGCAACACCACCCCGTTCGTGATCCGGGCGCTGGACCGCCGGCCGGCGCAGCGCGCCCGTCGGGTCGGGTTCCGCGGTCGGCTGCCCACCCAGTGGGCCGGGTTCCGCGGCGCGGTGTCGCTGGCCGCGGCCCTGGCGGTGCCGACGACGACCGCCGACGGCACCCCGCTGGAGGGTCGGGACCTGGTGCTGCTGGTGACCTTCGGCGTCATCACCGTCCTGCTGGTGGTGCAGGGCCTGACCCTGCCGGCCGTGATCCGGTTCTCCCGGTTGCAGCAGGACCCCGCCGAGGAGGAGGAACGGCTCCTCGCCGAACGCGAGATGACCCGGGCCGGCGCCGAGGCGATCGAGCAGCGGGCCACCGAGCTGGGCGTGCCCGAGGTCGTGGTCGAGCGGGTGCGCGAGTCCTACGAGACCCGCATGCGCCAGCAGCACGTCGAGCAGGTGCTGGCCGACGGCCGGGTCACCGACCCCGACCACGTCGCCGCCAAGCGCCGGGTGCTCGCCGACGCGGCCGCCGAGTCGCAGCTGCGGCTGGCCCTGCTGGCCGACAAGCGCGAGGCGGTGGTGCGGCTGCGCGACGAGCACACCATCGACGACGGCGTGCTGCGCCGGCTGACGGCCCAGCTCGACGTCGAGGAGGTCCGCCTGCTGGGCGTCGAGACCGACGAGTAGCCCGGAGGGGGTCCCTCCCCTAGCCGCGGTCCTGGAGGAAGGGGAACCGCGCGCGGACGCGGGCGACCTCGGCGGCGTCGACGTCGGCCAGCAGCACCATCTCGCCGTCGCCGGCCTCGGCCAGCAGCTCGCCCAGCGGGCTGACGATGCGGCTGTCGCCGCTGTGCTGCGTACCGTCGCCGGCGGTGCCCACGCGGTTCACGCCCACCACGTAGGCCTGGTTCTCGATGGCCCGGGCGCGCAGCAGCGTCGTCCAGTGCTCGCGGCGGGCGGCCGGCCAGTTGGCCGGCACCAGGTAGACGTCGGTGTCGGGCGCCAGCGCCCAGAAACCGTCGGCGAAGCGGAGGTCGTAGCAGACGAACAGGGTCACCCGCAGGTCACCGACCTGCACGGTCAGCGGCGCGGAGCCGGCGCGGTACCGCTCGTGCTCGCCGGCGTAGGTGAACGGGTGCTGCTTGCGGTAGCGGTGCACGGTGCCGTCGGGCCCGGCCAGCACGAAGGAGTTGAACGGGAGCTCCTCGCCGACGGCGATCTCCGCGCACGACCCGCCCACCCAGACCCCGTGCTGCTGCGCCTGCTCGGTCAGCCACTGCGCCGACGACCCGCCCTCGGGCTCGCCGATGCCCGGGGTCATGGAGAACCCGGTGGAGAACGTCTCGCTGAGCAGCACCAGCTCGGCGCCCTGCTCGACCGCCCGGGCCACGTGGCCGGCCAGTGCCGCGTGGTTGGCGGCGCGGTCCTCCCAGACGATGTCGTGCTGGATCGCGGCGATCCTCATGCGGTCAACCTCCGGACTGCCTCGTCGAGCACCTCGTCGCGCTTGCAGAACGCGAACCGCACCAGGTCGCGGCCGTCGCCGGCGTGCTGCGGGGTGTAGAACGCCGACATCGGGACGGCGACGACGCCCACCCGGTGCGGCAGCTCGCGGCAGAACGCCAGCCCGTCGCCGTCGACCCGCGCGGTGGCGAAGTAGGTGGCCTGCGGGCTGACCACCGGCAACCCGGCGGCCGCGAGCCCGGCCACCAGGCGGTCACGCCTGCCCTCCAGCTCGGCGGCCACCCCCGTGAAGTACGCGTCGGGCAGACCCAGGCCGGCGGCGATCGCGGGCTGGAAGGGTCCGGCGTTGACGTAGGTGAGGAACTGCTTGGCCGTGCGCACGCAGGCCACCAGCCCCGCCGGCCCGCACACCCAGCCGACCTTCCAGCCGGTGGTGGAGAAGGTCTTGCCGCCGCTGCCGACCACCAGCGTGCGCTCGCGCATGCCCGGCAGCTGCGCCAGCGAGACGTGCTCGGCGCCCGAGAACACCAGGTGCTCGTAGACCTCGTCGGTGACGGCCAGCAGGTCGTGCTCGAGGACGACGTCGGCCACCACCTCGAGCTCCGCGCGGTCGAGGACCTTCCCGGTGGGGTTGTGCGGGGTGTTGAGCAGCACCAGCTTGGTGCGCGGGGTGACCGCGGCGCGCAGCTCGTCGGGGTCGAACGTCCACGGCGCGGTGGAGACCTCGCCCGGCGCGACCGGCGGGGGCCGCAGCGGCACCGGGACGACGACGCCCCCGGCCATCGCGACGCCGGCCGCGTAGCTGTCGTAGAGCGGCTCGAGCACCATGACCTCGTCGCCCGGGTCGAGCAGCCCGAGCATCGCCCCGGCCAGGGCCTCGGTGGCACCCGCCGTCACCAGCACCTCGCTGCCCGGGTCGTAGGCCAGGCCGCGGAACCGCTGCACGTGGGCGGCGATGGCCTCCCTCAGCACGGGCAGCCCGGGGCCGGGCGGGTACTGGTCCAGCGGGGTGCCGATCGCGGCGCGCGCGACGTCGAGCACCTCGGCCGGCCCGGGGGTGTCGGGGAAGCCCTGCCCGAGGTTCACCGAGCCGGTGGCCACCGCCAGTGCGCTCATCTCGGCGAAGACCGTCGTCCCGAAGCCCTGCAGGCGGGCGGCGAGGTGGGTGCTCACGCGGTCGAGCCTGCCACCTTGACCAGCACGTCGGGCGGCACCACCCAGGGGCGGTCGGGGTAGCGGTCGAGCACGACCGTCACCTTCGACCGGCCCAGCGACGCGATGCGGCCGACCTCGCCGCCCAGGTAGGCGGGCACCCCTCGACGCGTGCGGGTGGGCGCGATGCGCACCCGGTCGTCGACGGCGATCGGGTCGCCCCGGTAGTCCGTGAACCCCGCCATCCCCCGAGTGTGCTCCCGCCGCCACACGCACGCCGTGAGCCGTCGCACGACGCCGAGGACCCGTTCCGGGCGCGTTCTGGGTCCTGGGCGTCACATGACGCCTGCGGGCGGGGGCGGGGCGACACGGGGCCGGGGCGGCAGCGGTGGATCGGGGCGACACTCGGGGGCATGACGACGTCCACCACCTCCCTGGTCGACGAGCTGCGCGCGGCGCTCCCCGACGGACAGCTCGTCGACGACCCGCAGATCGCCGAGTCCTACCGGCACGACGAGGCCGAGTGGGCGCCGTACGGCACGCCGCTGGCCGTCGTCCGGGCGCGGTCGACCGCCGACGTCCAGGCGGTCGTGCAGGCCTGCCTGCGGCACCGCGTCCCGCTGGTGACCCGGGGCGCCGGGACCGGGCTGTCGGGCGGGGCCAACGCGGTCGAGGGCTGCGTCGTGCTCAGCACCGAGCAGATGACCGCGGTGCTCGAGGTCGACCCGGTCGAGCGGCTGTGCGTGGTGCAGCCCGGTGTGGTCAACGACGACCTGCGGGCCCACGTGGCCGGGTTCGGGCTCTGGTACCCGCCGGACCCGGCGTCCTCGCCCTGGTCGACGATCGGCGGCAACGTGGCCACCAACGCCGGGGGCCTGTGCTGCGTGAAGTACGGCGTGACCCGCGACTTCGTGCTCGGCATGGAGGTCGTGACCGGCACCGGCGAGGTGGTGCGGCTGGGCCGCCGGACGGCGAAGGGCGTGGCCGGCTACGACCTGACCGGCTTGATGGTGGGCAGCGAGGGCACGCTCGGCGTGGTCACCGAGGTGACGCTGCGGCTGCGCCCGGCCCGGCTGCCCGAGCACACGGTGGCCGGCTACTTCGACTCGGTGGTGGCCGCGGGCGACGCCGTCCGGGCGGTGGGGGCCGCCGGGTTGACGCCGTCGGCGCTCGAACTGGTCGACCGGCACTGCCTGGCCGCCGTCGACGCCTGGAAGAACATGGGCCTGTCCACCGAGGCGCAGGTCGTGCTGCTCGGCCGCACCGACACCCCCGGCGCGGCCGGCGACGCCGAGGCCGACGCGCTGCTGGCCTGCTTCGAGTCCGCCGGCGCCACCTGGGCTGCCCGCTCGACCGACCAGGAGGAGGCCGACGCACTGTTCGCCGCCCGCCGGCTGGCCTACCCGGCGCTCGAGCGGCTGGGTCCGGTGCTCACCGAGGACGTCTGCGTGCCCATCGCCGCGGTGCCGTCGGTGCTGGGCCGCATCGAGGAGATCGCCGCCGAGCACGACGTCCTCATCGCCAACATCGCCCACGCCGGCGACGGCAACCTGCACCCGCTGATCATCACGCCGCCCGGCGACGAGCCGGCCCGGGCGCGGGCGATGCTGGCCTTCGACGAGATCATCGTGGCGGCGCTCGCCGCCGGCGGCACGGTCACCGGCGAGCACGGCGTCGGCCTGCTCAAGCGGCCCGGGCTCGCCGACGAGGTGGGCCCGGCGGTGATGGCGATGCAGCGTGCGGTCAAGCAGGCCCTGGACCCCGCCGGCATCCTCAACCCCGGCAAGGTCGTCTAGGCCCGGGACGGGTGACCGGTCAGGCCGGCGCGAACCGCACGGTGCGGGTGGCCGGGTCGGCCTCGGTCAGCCGCACCCGGACGACGTCCCCGGGGGTCAGCCGGCCGTCGCAGCGGGCCTGCACGGCGAGGTCGGCGAGCACGACGGTCGAGCGCTTCTCCTCGGCGTCGAGCACCACGGCGTCGAACACCTCGCCGACCCGACCGGACAGCATCGTGGCCTCGACCAGGTCGACGACGGCCCGCTCCACCGCGTGGGTGCGCCGGTCGGAGGCGGCCATGAGCGCGGGCAGCTCCGGCAGGGCGGCCCGCAGCTCGGCCGAGGGCTGCTCCCCCGCGGCCAGCGCCAGGCAGACCTCGGTGCCGAAGCGGTCGACCAGCCGGCGCAGCGGGGCGGTGACGTGGGCGTACGGCCCGCCGACCCCGCCGTGCCCGGGCTCAGCCGGGGCCTCGCCGTCGAAGGCGGTGTAACCGGCGCCGCGCAGCAACGAGGTCGCGGCGTCGAGGAAGGCGGCATGCCGGGGCCGGGCCGGGTCGAGGGTCCCGATCACCTCGCCGGGCCCGGCGCCGTCGGGCCACGCGACGCCCAGGCCGGGGGCCAGCCGCCGCAGGGCCTCGACCGCGCCCGGGTCGGGGGCGGGCAGCGTGCGCAGGATGCCCACCCCGCCCTCGAGCATCAGCCGGGCCGCGCACCGGCCGGTCAGCAGCGAGATCTGCGCGTTCCAGCCCTCGACGTCGGACTGGCCACGGAACGCAACGGTCCAGCCGCCGTCCGGACCGGGCTCGACCTCCTGGGACGGCGTCCCGAGCTCGATCGCACCCCGGTCGCGGGCGCGGGCCTGGAGCAGCCGGCCGATCTCGGGCAGCAGCTCCAGCTCGGCGGGCAGGTCGGCGCCGACCGCGACGTAGTCCAGCTGGGCACGGCTGCGCACCCGGGCCCGCCGCAGGTCGACCGCGGTGATCTCGCCGGCGGCGTCCAGGTCGATCGTCCACAGCGCGGCGGGGCGGAGCTGGTCGGGCAGCAGGCTGGCCGCGCCCTCGCTCAGCTGCGGCGGGTGCAGCGGGGTGCGGCCGTCGGGGCAGTAGACGGTCTGCCCACGACGACGGGCCTCGGCGTCGACCGCGCTGCCCAGCGGCACGAAGGCGCCGACGTCGGCGATGGCGTAGGAGACGCGGTAGCCGCCGTCCCGTCGCGCGAGGTGCATCGCCTGGTCGAGGTCGCGCGCGCCCGGCGGGTCGACGGTGACCAGCGGCAGGTCGGTGGCGTCGTGGTCGGGCAACGGGGGCGCGGCTGCGACGCGGTCGGCCTCGGCCAGGACGTCGGGCGGGAACTCGGCCGGGACCTCGAACTCCGCCCGGACCGCGGCGAAGTCGAGCGGACCGGACACCTTCAGCACGCGAGCCACCCCGCCACCGTGGCACACCCGCACGTTCCACGTGGAACGACGACCTCAGCGCAGGACGCCGCCCAGGTCCGCCGAGGCCAGCAGCAGCACGAGCACCGGGACGACGCCCGTGGCCGGCACGCGGTAGCGCCCGCCGCCGTCGGCCTCCACCACACCGGCGCCGGTGAGGGTCGTCAGGTGGTGGTACAGCTGCCCGGACGACGACCCGCCCACCGCCTCGACCAGCTCGGCGACGCTGGCCGGACCGCGCAGCAGGTGGCGCACGACCTCCAGCCGGACGGCGTGCCCGAGCGCCGCGAGCACCCGGACCCCCGCTGCGGGCGGCAGCCCGAGCACTGCGTCTGCGTCGTAGCCGATCTCCCACGCCACCTCGCCGTGCAGCCGCACCTGGCCGCCGTAGGTGACGGTGCCCGCGTCGCCGGCACCGCCCGGAGCGGGCGCGCCCTCCAGCGCGGCCACCCGGGCCTCGAGCTCGGCCAGCCGTGCGGCCAGCTCCTCCGTCGTCACGGCACCATGCTCACACCCGTCGATCAGCGCAGCGCGCACTCCAGCTGCGCCCGGGCGTCGGGGTCGGTCATCGCGGCGAGCAGCACCTGCTGCTGCGGGAGGCCGGAGGTCAGCGCCCCGGCCCACTCGCCGACCGCCATGCCCTCGACGAGGAGCACACCGACGGTGACCTCGCCGTCGGCGGTGCGCAGGGCGATGGCCTCGGTCAGCACCCCGGGCAGGGAGCCGCCCTTGAACCCCAGCCCGGCGTACCCCTCGGGCGGTCCCTGCCACTCGAGCTGGGCCCGGGCCGCCGGGAGCGCTCCCGCGCCGATCGCGGCGTGCACCGCCGCGAGACCCTCGGCCGTGCCGGCCACCGAGTCCGCCGCCCAGGTGGTCTGCGCGGCGGGGTCGGGCAACGGCAGGGCCTGGACGCGGGCAGCCTCGGCGGGGTCGTCGACGTAGCGCTGGGCGGCGGTCTCGGGGTCGACCCCTGGCTCCAGCACGCGCAGGAGGTCGCCGAGGAAGCTGCCCGTGGGGGCGCCGTCCCAGCCGAGGTCCGCGGCGGTGGCGGCGAGCACCTCGGGACCGAGCAGCTCGCGGAGCAGGTCGGGGGCGGCGTTGTCGCTCTCCTGCACCATCGCCGAGACGACGTCGGAGACCAGCACCGGCGTGGCCGGGTCCGTCGCCCGGACCCCGTCGGTGGCGATGCCCAGCCGGGTGAGCGCGGCGACGTGCGCGCCGCCGTCGGTGCCGGGGAGGTACCAGCGCTCCCACCGCCCGACCGGCACGGAGGCGTCGGGGGCGAGGCGACCGTCCTCGACGAGGGTGGCCCAGGCGGCCAGGTGCACGACCTTGCGGGCCGAGGCGAGCGGCCGGGCCCGGTCGCCGAGGTGCTCGACCCGATCGCCGTCGTCGAGCACCAGCGAGGCGTCGTCGGGGTGCGCGGCCAGCCAGCCGAGGAAGTCCTCGGGCGTGGTCGTGCCCGGGGTCGGCGAGGCCGTGCACGCGGTGGGGGTCGGTGACCCGGACGCCGTCGCCTCGGCGGCCGGGGTGGCCGTGCAGGCGGTCATCAGCAGGCCGACGGGCAGGGCGGTGAGCAGGCGGCGCATCGTCTTTCCCCGTTCATCCGGAATTACGTACATCCGGAGAATGGCAGGACGCGGGCCGGTGCGCCACCGGGTGGACAGAGGCCATGCCCGAGGGACACATGATCCACGTGGACGCCCGCCGGTTCGCCGAGGCGATGGGTGGCCACGTGGTGCACGCCGAGAGCCCGTTCGGCCCCGCCGCAGGGGCCCGGCGTGCGCGGAGCGTGCGGTGGGGGGCGGCGGGGTCCTTCTGCTCTTCCTGCGGTTCTCCGGCGACTCACCGCAGTACCTGCACGTGCACCTGGGCCTCATCGGCGGCTGGACCTGGTGGGACCGCGACCACCAGCAGCTCGCGGGCCGGCCGGTGGTGGAGGCCGACGACAGCAACGTGCGGCTGCGGTTGCGCTCGGGCCGGGGGGACGCCGAGCGCAGCGCCGAGCTGCGCGGGGCCATCACCTGCACGCTGGTCGACGAGGAGGGCCTGGACTCCGCCGTCGCCGAGCTCGGCCCCGACCCGCTGCGCGACGACGCCGACCCCGACGTCGCCTGGGCCAAGGTGCGGAAGTCGAGGAAGCCGATCGGGGGCCTGCTGCTCGACCAGGCCGTCACCGCCAGCGCCGGGCTGATCTGGCGGGCCGAGGTGCCGTTCCTGGCCGGCGTCGACCCGCACCGCCCCGGCGTCGACGTCACCGAGGACGAGTTCACGACGATGTGGTCGGAGATGCGCCGGGTGATGAAGGGCGCCGTCGAGCGCGGCGGCACGGAGATCACCACCGACCCCGAGGACCGGCCGCAGACCGACGGCCACGTCAGCCGCGACGACGCCTTCTACGTCTTCCGCCGCGAGGGCGAGGGCTGCCTGCGCTGCGGGACGCCGGTCGAGGTCGCCGAGATGGGGACCCGCAAGGTCTGGTGGTGCCCAGGGTGTCAGCCCCGCTAGGGACGTCGGCGTTGGCCCCGTCGCAGGGTTCCGGGGCGCGCGCAGCGTGCCGCGGGGGGCGACGGGGCCCTTCCAGCAGCCCCACTGAGCTCGCGCCGAGTGCACGACGGCGGTGGTCTCGGGCCGCCGGAGTCCACCGCAGCAGTGCACTCGGCGATCATGGCGCCATGAGCGCGAACGGCCCGGGGGTCTTCGATGACGACCTCACGTGCGACGTCCGGGACACCTACCGGCGCTTGCTGCAGGACCGGGTCCCCGACGACGAGGCGACCCGGCAGACGATCGCTGGCTGGGCCGACCTCGGGCCGGACGAGGAGCCGCGGCTCTGGCTGGCCCTGGCCGCCACCCAGTCGTCGGTGGGTCGGCTCGACGACTCGGTCCTCCGCCGCGCGCTCGAGGTCATCGACACCGGTCGGGATCTCGAGTCCTGGAGCGAGCTCGGGGACGAGTGGGTCGTCGCCCGGGCCGGTGCACTGGCCGATCTCCGCGCTCGGCTGACCGGACCGCAGCCGACCCGGAAGGCGGTGAGGCGCCCGTGGCGCTGGGTCACGGACCTCACCGTGGGAACCGTCCTCGCCTGGAGGAGGAGCGACGGCGACGTGGTGGTGCTGCGGGTCGTCCACACCCCGGAGGACCGGTTCACCGGGTCGGTCGGCGTGGTGCTGCAACGGCTGGCATGGTCCGGCCCGGATCTGCCTCCGCCCGACCAGCTCGCCTCCCTGCCACCAGGACCGGACGTCGTCCCCCCGGACCCGTACGGAGGAAGGGGTCAGCCGGGGGCCTGCATTCCGTTCCGGTGGCGGAAGAGCCATGCCGACTGGGCCGACGTCGGCTTCGTGGTCTGCGGCTCCGTCCCCCCTCGCGACGGCGACGCGGGCGACTGGGAGCTGCACGTCCCGCACATGTGGTGGGAGACGCTCACCTTCCACCTCGACCAGGACTGAGGGCCTCCCCGGCTCGACCTGCCGATCCGGTCCCCGCCTTCGGCCCCGCGTGACCGCACGCCGTGCGCCACAGCACCGCGCCGACCGCACCCCTGCGGTGGTCTCGAGGCGCCCGGGACAGCTGCAGGGGTGGATTCGAGTGCACCGCAGCCGGTCAGCCGACGCGGAAGTCGCCCAGGCCCTCGATGGTCACGACGTCGCCGGCGCGCAGCTGGCGGCCGCGGCGGTCCTCGGGCTCCCCGTTGACCTGCACCACGCCGTCGGTCAGCACGTCCTTCACCTGCGCACCCGTCGGGACGGCGTCGACCAGCTTGAGCAGCTGACCCAGCCGGATGACGTCCTCGCCGGCACGGAGCTCCACGGTCTGCATGCCGCTCACCATGCCTGCAGCTCGTCGCCGACCGCGATCCGGCCACCCGTCGAGGGCATCGCGCCCACCGACAGCATGCCGTCGCGCTCGCGGTGGATGCTCTTGAGCACCCCGGTGTCCCGCCCGACGCCGCCGGGCTGCGGCCGCGTCGTCATCACGCAGCGCGGCACGCGGGCCGAGACGTCGAGCACCGTCGTCCCCAACCGCACCCGCTGACCGACCAGCGCGTCCTCGCCCGAGCCCTCGAGCAGCACGTTGGCCCGGAACCGGCGCGGCGCCCACGACCCCGTCGACCCGGTCGACAGCAGCGTGATCCGCGAGTTCGCGTTGTCGTGGAAGGCGCCGTCGGCACCGGAGAACGGGTTCCACCGCGACTCGGTCTCCAGGTCCGCGGGGTTCTCGTACGTGCGCGGTCCGGGGTAGCTGGCCGGCCGCAGCTCGACCGGCCTGCCCACCCAGTCCGACAGGACGGCGTCGTCGCTGGTCACCGTGCCGTCGGGCAGCACGACGTCCGGCCGGCCGCCCGTCGTGCGGGCCGCGGCGAACAGCAGGTCGGGCACCCGCCGGGCGGTCAGCCCGAACCCGGTCGCGGTGTCGAACAGCGCCCAGGCCCGGTCGCCGACGATCCCCTCGGCGCCGACCTCGACGGCGTCGCACCGCTCCCCCTGCAACGACTTGACCGGGTAGCGCCACAGCTCGATGACCTGCATGCCAGCAGTGTGCCGCGCCGCAGATCCCCCCGCGGCCGCCGGCGCCGTGCGAACCTGGGCCGCCTTCGAGACCAGGAGTGGACGAGATGACCGACGGCGAGGACCTCCCCGGGCCCCGCAGCGTGCTCGACGTGCACGTGCCCGACCGCGACGACCTGCTCATCTCCTTCGTCCCCGAGGAGCAGCCCGACGACGGCGTCCTGGTCGTGACCGTGGCCCAGGACCGCACCGGGCGCCGCATCCGCGTGCCGGTCGGCGACACCGTGGAGCTCATCTGGTCCAGCCGCCGCGGACCCCGTGCCCGCAGCGCCCGGGTGGTCGAGGTCGTCACCACCGGCGAGCCCGTGTGGCGCCTGGAGCCCCTGGGCACGGTGCGCGACGGCCAGCGCCGGGGCGCCGTGCGCGCCGAGGTGGGCCTGCCCGTGACGCTGGTCGACGGCAGCCGGACGGCGGCCGGCACCAGCCTCGACCTCAGCGAGACCGGGGTGCGGGGGCGCTGGCCGCTGGAGTCCGGGTGGCCGGCGGTGGGCGACGAGGTCGTGCTGACGGTCGTGCTGTCCGAGGCCCGCACCCTCACCGGCCCGGCCCGGGTGCGCCGGGCCTACCCGACCACCGACGGACGGGTCGAGGCGTCGCTGGAGTTCGTGGGCTGGCCCGAGAAGGCGCAGGACCAGCTGCGCGGTCGCGTGTTCGAGCGCCTGCGGCAGCTGGCCCGGCGCGGCGACCTCTAGGCCGGCCGCCAGGACAAGGTCCAGCTGCCCGACCACGCCTCGTCCGGGGCGAGCACCACCAGGTCGGTGCCGTCGGCCAGGGCGTTCGGCGGGCAGGTCATCGGCTCCACCGCGACGCTGCGCCGGCGCTGGCCCTCGGGCAGCGTGTCGCCGGTGTAGACCTGCAGCCACGGCCACGCGGCGTCCACCGCCAGCTCGAGCTCGCCCTCGGAGCCGGCCAGCCGCACCCGGGCCCAGCCGTCGTCGTCGCGCACGAGGTCGGTGAGGGCGTCGTCCAGTGCCCGGTCGCCGATCGTGCCGACCGCCCCGTCGAAGGGGTGCCGCCCGCCGGTGGGCAGGCCGCCGTCCAGGTCCAGGCCCGTGCGGGCGGGGACGTCGAGGGTGGCCGCACCCACGTCGCCGTCCTGGCCGGACCCGACGTGCAGGTAGGGGTGCATGCCCACGCCGAACGGCGCGTCGTGGGTGCCGACGTTGCGCACCCGGACCGTGACGGTCAGCCGGTCGGGCTCCAGGCCGTAGTCGACCGCGACGGCCAGCCGGAACGGGTACCCCGAACGGGGTTCGAGCACGGTGCCGACGGTGACGGCGTCCTGGGTGCGGGCCAGCACGGTGAACGGCTGCCAGGACAGCAGACCGTGCATGGCCGACCCCTCGGCGGCGGTGTCCAGCTGCAGGTCGCTGTCCCCCCAGGACCACCGCCCGTCGCGCAGCCGGTTGGGCCACGGCAGCAGCAGGCCACCCCGGCGCCCCTTCGGGACGATGCCGGTGCGGTAGCCGTCGAGCACGTCCCAGTCGCCGACGGCGAGCCGTCGCAGCCCTCCTCCGCGCAGGTCGACCGCCACCCGGGCGGCGCCGCGCTCGAGCCAGGCGCCCAGCGGCTCGGTGGTCGGCCAGGCCTCGGGGTCAGGGGTGATGCCCGGGGTGCCGAGCAGGTCGGCCAGCACGTCGAGCACCTCGGCACGGCGGACGGCGGCGGCCGGCGCGATCTCGGTCAGCCCGAAGTAGCCGTGCACCAGCCCCGGCCCGGGCAGGTGGACGACGTGCACCCCGGCGGCGGCCAGCTCGACGGCGTAGGTGTCGCCCTCGTCGCGCAGCGGGTCGAACTCGGCGGTGGCCACCACGGCCGGCGGCAGCCCGGTGAGGTCGGTGCCCAGCGGGGCGACGTAGCGGTCGCCGCCGTCGGGCACGTACCAGTCCCAGAACCGGCGCATGTCGGACTTCTCGAGGAACAGCCCGGTGGCGTTCTGCTCGGTCGAGGGCATGGCCATGGTCGGGTCCAGGCCCGGGTAGACCAGCAGCTGGGCGGCCAGCACCGGTCCGTCGTCGTCGCGGCAGCGCAGCGCGACCCCGGCCGCGAGCCCGGCGCCGGCGCTGTCGCCGGCCACCACCAGCGGCGCGGTCGGCCAGCGGCGCGCGGCCCACCGGACGGCGGCCAGGCTGTCCTCCAGGGGTGCGGGGTGCGGGTGCTCGGGGGCCAGCCGGTAGTCGACCGCGACGACGGTGGCGCCCAGCCGGTTGGCCACCGCTCGGCACACGGGGTCGTGGGTGTCGAGGTCGCCGACCGCCCAGCCGCCCCCGTGCAGCCAGACGACGACCGGACGGGTGCGGTCGCCCACCCGGCCCAGCCCCGAGCGGTAGATGCGCACCGACAGCTCGCCGCCCGGGCCCTCGATCGTGCGGTCCTCGACGTCGGCGACCGGCTCGGGGCGGTAGCCGTCGCCGCGGCGGGCCAGCGACAGCGCCCGGTAGCGCTCGCGGTCGACGGCGGCGTCGCCGCTGACCAGCGGGGTGGCCCCGGCGGCGGTGAGGCGCTCGAGGAAGGGCGGGAAGTGCGGGTCGATCGGCACGGGGTCACCTCACCACGTGCGGGGTCACCCGGCGAGCGGGTCCTCGCCCTTCCCGAGCAGCGACACCCGCACCAGGCCGGCGGCGAAGCGGGCCAGGTCGTCGCCGTCGACCAGCCCGGCGAGCGCGGCGGGGTCGGTGGGCAGCCCCACCCGCTCGGCGCCGCGCACGGCGCGGTCGTCGAGGTGCGGGCGCAGCCACGGCCACACCTGCTGCGCCTCGCGCAGGAACACGTGCGCACCGGTGGGCCCGAACCCCGGGAACTCCTGCAGCAGCGCAGCGGCCCGGTCGGCGTCGCCGTCGGCCTCGGCGGCCAGCCGGCGCAGGTCGCCGTGCCAGCGGTCGCGCACCTGGGTGGCGAGGTCGCCGAGCTGGCGCGAGGTGCGCTCGTCGTAGCGGCGGTAGTGGCCGCGGCCCAGGGCGTCGACCCGGTCCTGCCAGCTGGCCTCGAGCATGTGCTCGGGGGTGGTCAGCCCGGCGTCGAGCAGCTCGGTGGTGGCGGCGACGGCGATGCCGGCGTCGATGCGGGCGCTGAGCAGCTCGGCCAGCACCAGCAGCTGCCACAGCGGCGCGGGGGTGTCGGCCAGCCGGATGCCGGCGTCGGTCGCGTAGGTGGTGCCGTGCTTCTCCAGGACGGCGGCGGCGGTGTCGCGGTGGGTCATCGCCACCCCGTACCCGTGACGGCAGCGAGGGCACATCGATGACGGACGTCAGTGGTACGGGGTCCTCCCGGAGGGAAGACTCCAGGCATGCCCGCCACCGAGCTCCGCGCCGCCGACACCGACCGCACCGCCGTCGCCGAGGCCCTCGGCCGGGCCCTCCACGAGGGTCGCCTCACCGTGGCCGAGTACGACGAGCGCCTCGCCTCGGCCTACGCCGCCCGCACCCACGCCGACCTCGCCGTCCTCACCGCCGACCTGCCCACCCCGGCGACCACCTCACCGGTGTCCTACGGCAGCTGCGGCGGGGACGGCGACCTGCGCAATGCCTGGCGCGGTTACCTGACCGTCGCGCTCATCGTCTGGGCGGTCTACCTGGCGTCCTCGGTCGCCGGCGGGTTCGGCTACCCCTGGCCGGTCTGGGTCGTCGGCCCCTGGGGCGCCGTCCTCGTCGCCCGCACGCTGAGCACCCGCGGCGCCCTCGCCCGCCGCTGACCCACCGACGACGAGAGGCCCCACCCGGATCGGGTGGGGCCTCTCGTCTGCACTGTGGGCAAGGGGGGAGTTGAACCCCCACGTCCTTTCGGACACACGGACCTGAACCGTGCGCGTCTGCCATTCCGCCACTTGCCCTGGCGGAGGAGAACACTAGCAGCCCCCTCCGGAGAACATTCCGCCGGGGCGTCGCGGGCTCGCCGACCGGACCACGGGCCCCGTCCCGGTTACGATCGCCGTCGGAGTTCGTGGGAGGTCAGCCGAGCGTAGGGAGCGACTGTGGGTGTGCTGCAGCGCTTCGAGCGACGGCTGGAGGGCATGGTCGGGCTCGCGTTCGCCCGCATCTTCAAGGGCAAGGTCCACCCCGCCGAGATCGCCAAGGCCCTGCAGCGCGAGGCCACCGAGCAGCGCAAGGTGATGGGCGAGGGCCGTGTGCTGGTCCCCAACGTCTACGACGTGCGGCTGGGCCCGGCCGACTACGACAACCTCGCCGAGTGGTCCGAGCAGTTGGCCGCCGAGCTGGCCGACATGGTCGCCGAGCACGTCGAGGACGAGGGCTTCCAGACCTTCGGCGACATCCAGGTCCGCCTCGAGCGCGACGACGAGCTGCACACCGGCGTCTTCGAGGTCGCCTCGCACGTCGCCGACCCGCGCGCCGACCGCCCCTCCCGCTACAGCACCGACCTGTCCGACGACTGGGGCGGCCCGGTCCCCGGCGTCAACGCCGCCCCGCCCGTGCCCGCCCCGGCCGGTCGCCCACCGGTGCCGCCGCTGCCCCCGCTGCGCGGGCGCGAGCCGGCCGGCCCCGCCGTGGTCGGCCGCTCGGGCCAGCGCCCCGGGGTCACGCACGTCCTGGTCGTCGACGGCCCGGGCACCCGGCACGTGCTGTCGGCGGGCAGCAACGTCATCGGCCGCGGCACCGAGGCCGACATCCGGCTGCCCGACACCGGCGTCAGCCGCAAGCACGTCGACGTCGTGCTCGAGGGCCCGGTCGCCGCGGTGCACGACCTCGGCTCGACCAACGGCACCCTGGTGAACGGTCGCCGGGTGGGTCGTCAGCCGCTGTCCGACGGCGACGTCATCCGCATCGGGCACTCGGTGCTGGTCTACCGGCAGGACGGCGCATGACCGCCGAGATCGTGCTGCAGGCGTTCCGGTTCGGGTTCCTGCTGCTGCTCTGGCTGTTCATCTTCGCCGCCTTCCGGGTGGTGCGCGCCGACCTGCTGGGCGGCCGCACCGGCCGCGTGTCCTCGGTGCCCCCGCGTGCCCAGGCCGGCAAGAAGAAGGGCAACCGCGGCCCGAAGAACCTCTTCGTCACCGCCGGCCCGCTGTCCGGCACCAAGATCACCCTCGGCGAGCAGGCCATCCTCATCGGCCGCGCCGACGACTCCACCCTCGTGCTGACCGACGACTTCGCCAGCTCCCGGCACGCCCGGCTCACCAACCGTGGCGGTGCCTGGTACGTCGAGGACCTCGGCTCGACCAACGGCACCTACCTCGACCAGCAGCGCGTGCAGGGTCCGCTGCTGGTCGCCCCCGGCCAACCGATCCGGATCGGACAGACCGTGCTGGAGCTCCGCTCATGACGTTGGTGCTGCGGTACGCCGCCCGCTCCGACCGCGGCCTCATCCGCGGCAGCAACCAGGACTCGGTCTACGCCGGTCCGCGCCTGCTGGCCGTCGCCGACGGCATGGGCGGCCACGCGGCCGGCGACGTCGCCAGCAAGGTGGTCATCGCCGCGCTGGAGCACCTCGACGACGACACCCCCTCCGGCGACATGCTCGCCGCACTGCGCAACGCGGTCTTCGACGGCAGCGAGCACCTGCGCGAGGTCATCCGCGAGAGCCCCGAGCTCGAGGGCATGGGCACCACCCTCACCGCCGTCCTCTTCGCCGGGGGCCGACTGGCGCTGTGCCACGTCGGCGACTCCCGCGCCTACCTCGTGCGCGGCGGCCAGCTCTCGCAGATCACCCACGACGACACGTTCGTGCAGACCCTCATCGACGACGGCCGCATCACCGAGGACGAGGCCAACAGCCACCCGCAGCGTTCGCTGCTGCTGCGCGCCCTCAACGGCCAGGACGTCGACCCCGACCTCTCCATGCGCGAGGCCCGCGCCGGCGACCGCTACCTGCTCTGCTCCGACGGCCTGTCCGGCGTCGTCAGCCACGAGACCATGGCCGAGGCGCTGCGCGACCCCGACCCCCAGGCCACGGCCGACCGGTTGATCGAGCTGGCCCTGCGCAGCGGTGGCCCGGACAACATCACCTGCATCGTGGCCGACGTCGTCGACGACGACGGCAGCTCCCGCATCGACCCGGTCGTCGACGGCGCCGCGGGCGACAACCGCGGGCAGCGGGAGGTCGACCCCCGGTCGGCCGCCGGCCGCGCCGCGCTCGCCGACCCGCGCCCCACCCCGCCGCCGGTCTCGGCCGCCACCGCGAGCCCCCCGGTGAAGCGCCGCCGTCCGCTGCGCACCGCGCTGCTGGCCCTGGCCGCGGTCGTCGTGCTGGCCGCCGCGGCCGTGGGCTTCTACGCCTTCGTGGGCAACCACTGGTTCGTGCGCTCGGTCGACGGCGGCGACGTCGCGGTCTACCGCGGCATCAACGCCTCCCTCGCCGGCGTCGACCTGTACCGGCTCGACACGGCCACCGAGCTCTCCCTCGACGACCTGACCCAGGCCGCGCGCAACCGGGTCGAGTCCGGCATCGAGGCCAGCGACCGGGCCGACGCCGACCGCATCCTGGACAATCTGCTCGAGCAGCGGCTGCCGCTGTGCCGCTCGGCCAGCACCCCGTCCACCTCGTCGGCCCCGACCACCTCGGCAGCCCCGACCACCGTCGACCCGGGCGCGACCGCCACCACGGCACCGCCCACCACGACGCCCCCCACCACCACGCAGCCGTCGACGTCCGCCCGGGCGCAGGAGCCGGGAGTGGACTGCCGGGAGGCGGACTGATGGCGGCCCCCGCCGCCGGTCCGGTCAAGGGCCCGGGCACCGACCCCAAGCAGGGCGCCCCCGGGGTCACCACCCCGCCCAAGCGTCGCGGCACCGAGCTGGTGATGCTGGCCTTCGCCGTCGTCATCACCCTCGCCGCGCAGACCATCGTCGACATCACCGTCACCGGGTCGCCCAGCCCCGAGATCGCCACGTTCGGCCTCTGGTTCACCGGCCTGTGGGTGGTGGCGCACCTCGTGGTGCGCCGGTTCGCGCCCTACGCCGACCCGCTGCTGCTGCCCTGCGTCGCCGTGCTCACCGGTCTGGGCCTGTCGATGATCCACCGCCTGGACATCGCCGCCAACGCCCTCGGCGAGTCGGTGTCGGCCCGCGAGGACGCCCCCACCCAGCTGCTGTGGGCCACCGTCGGCATGGTCCTGTTCGTCGCCGTCCTGACCGTGGTGCGCGACCACCGTGCGCTCTCCCGGCTGGCGTACACGATCGGCCTGGTCGGGCTGGTGCTGCTGGCCATCCCCGCGGTGCTGCCCTCGGCGCTGTCGGAGGTCAACGGCGCCAAGATCTGGATCCGGGTGGCCGGGTTCTCGATCCAGCCCGGCGAGTTCGCCAAGATCTGCCTGGTCATCTTCTTCGCCGCCTACCTGGTCGACAAGCGCGACGTCCTCGCCCTCGCCAGCCGCCGCGTGCTGGGCCTCGAGGTGCCGCGCGCCCGCGACCTCGGCCCGGTCCTGGTGGCCTGGGGCGTGTCGATCCTCGTGCTGGTCTTCGAGCGCGACCTGGGCAGCTCGCTGCTGCTGTTCGGGATCTTCGTGGTCATGCTCTACGTCGCCACCGAGCGGGCATCCTGGCTGGTCATCGGCGTGCTGCTGTTCGCCGTCGGCGGCACCGTGGCCTACCAGCTGTTCGGCCACGTGCGCGTGCGGGTGGACACCTGGTTGGACCCCTTCGCCTACTACCCCGACGGCGGCGGCTACCAGGTCGTGCAGTCGCTGTTCGGCCTGGGCACCGGTGGCCTGTTCGGCGCCGGCCTGGGCGGCGGGCGCCCGGACCAGGTGCCGGTGGCCAAGAGCGACTTCATCGCCGCCGCGATCGGTGAGGAGCTCGGCCTGTTCGGGCTGGTCGCCGTCGTCGTCCTGTACCTCGTGCTGGTCGAGCGCGGCCTGCGCACCTCGCTCGTCGTGCGCGACGGCTTCGGCAAGCTGCTGGCCGCGGGCCTGGCCTTCGGGGTCGCCTGGCAGGTGTTCGTCGTCCTCGGCGGCGTCACCGGGCTGCTGCCGCTGACCGGCCTCACGACCCCGTTCGTGGCCTACGGCGGTTCGTCGCTGGTGGCCAACTTCGGCCTGGTCGCGCTGCTGGTGCGGATCAGCGACGCCGCCCGCCGCCCGGCCGCCCCGCCGGCGCCGCCCGCCCCGAAGCTGGGCGAGGCGCTGACCGAGGTGGTCAAGCCGTGAACTCGCCGCTGCGCAAGGTGTCGATCAGCGTCCTGGTGCTGTTCACGCTGCTGATCCTCAACGCCAACTACATCCAGGTCGTGCGGTCGTCCGAGCTGCGCGCCAACCCCTCGAACACCCGCATCCTGGCCGAGGAGTACGACCGCGAGCGCGGCCAGATCGTCGTCGACGGCAACCCGGTGGCCACCTCCGTGCGCACCGACGACGCCCTCACCTACCTGCGGCAGTACCCGCAGGGCGAGCTGTACTCGTCGGTCACCGGCTACTACTCCCTGGTCTACGGCAACACCGGCATCGAGCGCGCCGAGAACGAGATCCTCTCCGGCTCCGACGACCGCCTGGCCTTCCGCCGCATCGCCGACCTGTTCACCGGTCGCGACCCCTCCGGCGGCAACGTCGAGCTCACCCTCGACCCCGCCGCCCAGCAGGCCGCCTTCGACGGGCTCGACGGCGTCCAGGGGTCCGTCGTGGCGCTGGACCCCAGCACCGGCGCGGTGCTGGCCATGGTCAGCAGCCCCGGGTACGACCCCAACCAGCTCTCCAGCCACGACCCCGCCGCCATCCGCGCCTACTCCGACACCCTCGGCGCGATGGACCCCGACCCCCGGGTCAACGGCACGGTCGACGAGCGGCACTCCCCCGGGTCGGTGTTCAAGCTGATCACCTCGGCCGCCGCCCTCGAGGACGGCTACAGCTCCGACTCGGTCGTCCCGGCGCCGCAGACCTACCGGCTGCCCGGCACCAGCCGGGACCTGTCCAACTTCGGCGGCGAGGTGTGCGACCCCAGCGGGCAGCAGACCCTCGCCGACGCCCTGCGGATCTCGTGCAACACCGCCTTCGCCCAGCTGGGCGTCGAGCTCGGCGAGGACCGCATCCGCGAGACCGCCCAGGCCTTCGGCATCGACGAGGAGCCCGAGCCGATGCCGCTGCCGGTCGTGCAGAGCACCGTGGGCGACATCGACGGCGACGCGCAGCTGGCGGTGGCCTCCATCGGTCAGCAGAACGTGCAGATCACGCCGCTGCAGGGGGCGATGATCGCCGCGGCCATCGCCAACGACGGCTCGCTCATGCAGCCCTACCTGGTCGACCAGCTGCAGGCGCCCGACCTCACGGTGATCGACCAGACCGAGCCCGAGGAGCAGAGCCGACCGGTCTCCGCCGACGTCGCCACCCAGCTCCAGCAGATGATGGTCGGCGTCGTCGAGGGCGGCTCCGGTCGCCGGGCGCAGATCGACGGCTACACCGTCGGCGGCAAGACCGGCACCGCGCAGACCACCGCCGACGGCGACGACAACCAGTGGTTCGTCGGCTTCGCCGGCCCCGAGGGCGAACCGCAGATCGCCGTCGCCGTCTTCATCCAGGGCGGGCAGGGCACCGGCGGCGACCTGTCCGCGCCCGTCGCCCAGCAGGTCATGGCGGCCTACCTGGCCGCCGACGGGGGCAACTAGATGGCACTGCACGTCGGCAGCGTCCTGGCCGGGCGCTACGAGATCACCGCCCCCATTGCGACCGGTGGCATGGGTGAGGTGTGGCGGGCCACCGACCGCACGCTGGGCCGCACGGTCGCGGCCAAGGTGCTCAAGAGCGAGTACACCGGCGACCGCAACTTCCTCGAGCGGTTCCGCAACGAGGCCCGGCACACCGCCGGCCTCACCCACCAGAACATCGCCTCGGTCTTCGACTACGGCGAGACCCGGGACGACGACGGCCGCGACCTGGCGTTCCTGGTGATGGAGTACGTCGAGGGCGAGCCGCTGGTCGCCATCCTCGACCGCGAGATCACCCTGTCGCCCGAGCGCACCCTCGACGTCCTCGCCCAGGCCGGCGAGGGCCTCTCCGCCGCGCACCGGGCCGGGGTCGTGCACCGCGACATCAAGCCCGGCAACCTCATGGTGCGCCCCGACGGCGTCGTGAAGCTCACCGACTTCGGCATCGCCTGGGCCCGCGACGCCGCCCCGCTCACCCGCACCGGCATGGTCGTGGGCACCGCCCAGTACCTCTCGCCCGAGCAGGCGCAGGGCTTCCAGGTCACCGCCGCCTCCGACGTCTACTCCCTGGGCATCCTGGGCTACGAGTGCCTGGCCGGGAACCGCCCCTTCGACGGCGAGTCCCAGGTCGCCATCGCACTGGCCCAGATCAACCGGCCGCCCCCGCCGCTGCCCCCCGAGGTGCCCGCGCCGGTCCGCGCCCTGGTCGAGAAGGCCCTGTCCAAGGACCCGGCCGCGCGCTTCCCCGACGGCGGTGCCTTCGCCGCCGCCGCCCGCCGGGTCGCCGCCGGGGGCCCCGGCCCCGAGACGTCGGCCGCCACGACCTACATCCCGGCCGTCGGTGGCGACGGCACGCAGATGATCGGCGCCGCCGGCGCCGCCGCGGGCCCGGCGACCGGCCCGTCCACCGCACCGCGCACCATGCCCCCGCTGCAGGCCTCCCCGGTCGACGAGGACGTCGACGACTGGGACGACGACACCCGCCGTCGCCGCTCGCCGTGGCCCTGGGTCGCGGCCGCCGCGGTGCTGCTGCTCGTGCTCGGCGCCGTCCTGGCCTTCACGCTCATGGACGGCGACGGCGACGCCGAACGCTCCCCCGGGACCACGACCACGCCCCCGGCCACCTCGACCTCGGCGCCGGCCACCTCCACCGCCCCCAGCACCTCGGCGGGCGAGAGCACGGCCGAGGAGACCACCGGCGGCGACGACGACGGCGAGGAACCGACGGAGGACCCGGGGCAGGACACCACCCAGGCGCCGGCCCCCGCCACGACGACCACGCCCCGCACCACGCCCCGCCCCACCACCCCGGCGCCCACCAGCACGACACCACCGGCGCCGACGACGACCCCCACCACGACCACCCCCGCGGAGACCACCGTGGCGCCCGGCCAGCCCGATGCGGGGGCCACGACGTGACCGTCTCCTCACCCGACGCGGCCGCGGACAGCCCGGTCGTGTCACCCGGATCGCCTACGCTGCCCGGTGGCCGACCGGCCCCGGCCGCACCTCGAGAGGACCCCCGATGACCACCCCGCAGGTGCTCGGCGAGCGCTACGAGATCGGTGGCGTCCTCGGCCGCGGCGGGATGGCCGAGGTGCACCGCGGCCGTGACCTCCGGCTGGGCCGCGAGGTGGCGGTCAAGGTGCTGCGCTCCGACCTGGCCCGCGACCCCTCGTTCCAGGTGCGGTTCCGCCGCGAGGCCCAGGCCTCGGCCTCGCTGAACCACCCGGCGATCGTGGCCGTCTACGACACCGGCGAGGACCGCACCACCACCGGCGCCACGCCCTACATCGTCATGGAGTACGTCGAGGGCGAGACCCTGCGCGACGTCCTGCGCCGCGAGAACCGCCTCGAGCCCGAGCGCGCGATGTCGCTCACCGCCGACATCTGCGCAGCGCTGGACTTCAGCCACCGCAACGGCATCGTCCACCGCGACGTGAAGCCCGGCAACGTCATGATCACCCCGCAGGGCACCGTCAAGGTGATGGACTTCGGCATCGCCCGGGCCGTCTCGGACTCCGCGGCCACCATGACCTCCACCGCGGCCGTGATCGGCACCGCGCAGTACCTGTCGCCCGAGCAGGCCCGCGGCGAGGGCGTCGACGCCCGGTCCGACGTGTACTCCGCCGGCTGCCTGCTCTACGAGCTCGTCACCGGTGCCCCGCCGTTCACCGGCGACTCCCCGGTGGCCGTCGCCTACCAGCACGTGCGCGAGGACCCCCGCACGCCGTCCTCGATCAACCCCGAGGTGCCGGCCGAGCTCGACGCCATCCTGCTCAAGGCGATGAGCAAGAACCCGGCCAACCGCTACCAGTCCGCCGCCGAGATGCGCAGCGACCTGCTGCGCGCCGTCGCCGGGCAGCGGGTCGAGGCCACCCCGGTCATGGGCGACGCCGAGCGCACCTCCTACATCGGTGCCGCCGGCGCCGGCTACCCCGGCCAGGACGACCACTGGGACGCCGACGACGAGGCCGCGGCCAAGCGGCGCAAGCGCGGCATCATCGCGCTCGTGGTCGCGGGCGTGCTCGTGCTCGCCGGGCTCGTCGTGCTGCTGATCGCGCTCAACAGCGGCGGCGACGACACCCCGACCGAGCCCACCGTGGCCAGCGTGCAGGTGCCGAACCTGGTCGACCAGACGCAGGCCGCCGCCGAGGCGGCGCTGGAGCAGCAGGGGCTGGCGGTCGGTGCGGTCACCTCCGCGGCCAGCGACACGGTCGCCGAGGGCTCGGTCATCAGCTCCGACCCCGCCGCCGGGCAGACCGTCGACGAGGGCACCGAGGTCGCCCTCGTGGTCAGCGCCGGACCCGACACCGTGGCCGTCCCCAACGTGGTCGGCCTGACCGAGGACGCGGCACGCTCCAACCTCACCAACGCCGGGTTCGACCGGGTCAACAGCCGTCAGGTGCCCTCCACGGCGCCGGCCGGCGAGGTCACCGCGGTCGACCCGGGCCAGGGCAGCCAGCAGAACCCCGAGACCACCACCATCACGCTCAGCGTCTCCACCGGCAGTGCGCCGGTGCCCGACGTGCGCGGGCAGACCTTCGAGCAGGCGCGGGCCACGCTGCAGGCCGCCGGGTTCACCAACATCACCCAGCAGAACGCCGAGAGCAACGAGGTCCCCCAGGGGCAGGCGATCGGCACCGAGCCCGAGGCGAACCAGCAGGCCACCGCCGGCGAGGAGATCCGGGTGCTCATCGCGGTGCCGGTGCCCACCACGGCACCGACCACCACCAGCGCCCCGCCGACCACGACCGCCCCGCCCACCGGCACGGGCATCCCGATCCCGACCGCCCCCAACAACTGAGGGGTGCACATCGCGATCCTCCGGATCGCACCCCGGCCAGGGGCCGTGCCCGACCTCCGCTGAGCCCGCACGTGCCCCGCCGACGGGTTGCGGGGTTCTCGTCCTCCGACCGGCCGCTGAGGGGGCGGGAACCCCGCACCCGGCGTGCACCCACACCCCGTCCCTGGCCCGCACCCCTCGGCGGCCGGCCAGGACGGGGTCTGGGGGGCCTCGGCGGCGACCACGAGCCCCCGAACCCCGTTCTCGCTGTGCACGCACGGTGCTGGCCCGACCCGGCCACCCACGGGAGGGCATGCGCCCAGCGCAGTGGGCTCAGCGCACGCCGGGGACGGCTGCTGGCCGAGGTGCGGTCCGCAGGACCGCGATCAGCCCGGCCTCAGACGAGCAGCTTGCGGGCCGCGGTGCTGGCGGTCTCGACGAGCTGGGGGTCGGGGGCCAAGCCGCACTGGTCCAGCCAGTTGGACAGCATCTGGTGGCCGCCCTCGGTGAGCACCGACTCGGGGTGGAACTGCACGCCCTCGATGGGCAGCTCGCGGTGGCGCAGCGCCATGACGATGCCCGACGGCGTGCGGCCGGTGACCTCGAGCTCGTCCGGGAACGTCTCGGACTCCACGGCCAGCGAGTGGTAGCGCGTGGCGGTGAAGGGCGAGGGCAGGCCGGCCAGCACCCCGGCGCCGTCGTGCACGACCTGGCTGGTCTTGCCGTGCAGCAGCTCGGGGGCGCGCACGACGTCGCCGCCGAAGGCCTCGGCGATGGCCTGGTGGCCCAGGCAGACGCCCAGCACGGGCAGGCCGGCCTCGGCGGCGGCCTGCACCATCGGCACGGTCACCCCGGCGTCGGCGGGTGTGCCGGGTCCCGGGGACAGCAGCACGCCGGCGACGTCCAGGTCGGCGAGCTCGTCGGTGGAGACGGCGTCGTTGCGGCGCACCACGCTGGCGACGCCGAGCTGGCCCAGGTACTGGACCAGGTTGTAGACGAAGCTGTCGAAGTTGTCGACCACGAGCACACGAGCTGTCACTGGTCCACCGTCACGTCGTTGAAGGGCAGCTTGGGTTCGACCCAGGGGAAGACCACGAACAGCAGCAGCGCGCACACCGCCAGCACGAGCACCAGCGCCTGCACGGTCTTCAGGGCGGTCCCGCCCGGCAGGTGCCGCCAGATCCAGGTGTACATCAGCCCTCGCTCAGAGCCGGCGGCCCGTCGGGGGCCTCGGCCTTCGGGATTGCCGCGCCGTCGAGCACCGCGTGCACGATGAGCCGTTCGCGGGCGGAGAACTTGGGGTGGCAGGTGGTCAGCGTCAGGTAGGCGCCGCTGGCCGGCCCGTCGAGCGGGCCGTTGGGGGTGGGCGCGATGACCGAGACGTCGGTGGGCAGCACGATCTGCTGACCGGGGACGCCGTTGGGGTCGTCGGCACCCAGCACCCGGTAGACGTACCAGTCGGTCTGGGTCTCGATGACGATCGGGTCGCCGGCCTGCAGCTGGTCGAGGTCCAGGAACGGCGAGCCCTTGCCCACCCGGTGGCCCGCGAGGGCGAAGTTGCCCTGCTCGCCGGGCATGGCGGAGTCGACGTAGTGGCCGGGGCCCTCGACCAGCTCGTCCTCGTCGGTGCCCTCGAGCACCACCTTGACGTAGTCGGCCCCGAAGCGCGGGATGCGGATGAAGGCGAAGCCCTCGCCCAGCGGCACCTCGGACAACCCGCCCGAGGGCAGGGTCGGCACGGTCGGGTCGTCGCCCTGCCAGTCCTCGCGGAGCTCGCTGGACAGCGCGTCCTGCTTGCGGTCGCTGGTGAGGTCGGTGACCCACACCTCGTAGACGACGAACAGCAGCACGACGAGCCCGGCGGTGACCAGCAGCTGGCCCACGCCGCGGATGCCGGTGCGCACCAGGTCGCCCGTGGTGCGCTCGGGCCGCCGCACCGCCCGGGGTTCGTCCTCCTGGACCGCGTGGTCCGCGGTGGCGCGGTCCGCGGCCACGTCGTCCTCGGTCACGCGGTCCTCGGTCACGCGGTCCGCGCTCGCGTCGTCCTCGGTGCCGTCGCCCTCGGCCGAGGACGCGGAGGCCGTAGGGGGCACGGGGGGCACGGACGGGACGGCGGGCACGCGGTCGGTCCAGACCGTGGCGTCGTCGGCGGGCGGCGGCGGGGGCGGTGCGGCGGGTTCCTCGGGAGCATGGCGGCCGCGGGGACCGCCGGTCTGCGCGTCGTCCATGCTTCCTCCCCGTGCCCGAGCAGCCTCAGCCGGCGGCCGTGGCGTACTGCAGGTCCAGCGCGCCATCGTAGGCGGGCAGGGTGACCTCCGAGCGGTCCTGCACCCGGTAGGTGAGCCCGAACCGGTCGACGGCCTGCTGGAGCAGGGAGACCTCGTAGGACTCGCCGAGCCGGTCGCGCATCGCGTCGGCGTCGCCGACCGCGGTGATCACGAAGGGCGGGGAGTAGGTGCGCCCCTGCAGCAGCAGCACGTTGCCGACGCAGCGCACGGCGCTGGTGGCTATCAGCCGCTGGCCCATGATCGTGACGCCGTCGGCACCCGCGGCCCACAGGGCGTTGACCACGCCCTGCACGTCGGACTGGTGGATGACCAGGTCGTCGGGCCCGGCTCCCCGCGGCAGGTCGCCGCTGGCGGTGTCCGGGGCGTCGTCCAGGGTGATCTCGACACCGGCGCCGCTGAGCGCGGTGAACCCGGCGGAGGCCTCCTCCGCCGCACCCGCGGCCGAGGCGGCGGCGACCGCCCCGTTGCGGCCGGCCTCGGCGTCGGTGAGCGCCTGCGCCCGCGCCGACAGGACGCTGAGCTGGGCCTCGGTGGCGTCGTTGGCCGTCTCGAGCTGGCGGATCAGCTCGGAGAGCTCGGTGACGTCACCGGCCCGCAGATCGGTGCCGCGGGCGGTCTGCCCCGACGTGGCGAACAGCAGGCCCGCGGCGAGGGCCACCACCGGCACCAGGGCGCCCCACACGGTGGGTCGACGTCGGCGCACGGACCACCTCCGGAGGGGGACGACGGCGCCCGGTGCGGGCCGTCTGCCCGCCGTCGCGCCACCTGCAGCTTAGGCTGGGGGCGGTCCGGACCGGCCACGACGGCCGGTCCTGCGCAGGTCCGCCCAGCTGGGCGGACCGTGAGGTCGGTTCGAGGAGTCGTCGCGGTGCCCAAGAGCAAGGTGCGCAAGAAGTCGGTGTACACCCCGCCGGAGGGCGTGCTCCCCTCCAGCGCCAGCCGAGCCCGCGCTGCTGCGCCCAGCCCCCGCTGGTACGCGCCGGTCATGATCGCCCTGATGCTGCTCGGGCTGGTCTGGATCGTCGTCTACTACGTGGCCGGCGACCAGATCCCGTTCATGGTGTCGCTGTCGGCCTGGAACTTCGCGATCGGCTTCGGCGCCATGGTGGCCGGGCTGGTCATGAGCATGCGCTGGCGCTGACCCCTCAGTTCTGAGGTACCTCGGCGTCGATCGAGGGCTGGTCGGCGAACAGCGGCGGCAGGTAGCGCAGCATCAGCGCCGACCACGTGAGGTGGGTGAGCACCGGGGCCTGGATGCCGCCGGTGATCTTGCGCTGCCAGCCGAACAACAGCCCCATGGCCACCGAGGCCAGCACCAGGGCCGGGTTGCGGGTCGAGGTCGTGGCCAGCCCGTAGACGGCGGTCGACTTCAGCACCGGGTTGCCGGTGCCCGCGGCGGCGTACAGCGCACCCCGGAAGAAGACCTCCTCGGCGACCCCGTTGGTGAGGGTGGTCATCGTGACCAGCGCCGGGTTGCCCTGGTGGGCGTACCGCAGGATGCGGGTCACCGCCGCGTTGAGCACCGGGATGCGCTTGGACACCAGGGCCGCCCCGTAGAACAGCCCGAAGACCCCCGCGCCGGTGACCACCGGCGTGATGACCGGACGGTGCAGCGTCTCGCGCGAGGAGCGCATCCACCCGCGGTGCAGCGGCCCCGAGGCCACCCCGCCGGCCACCCACGTGCCGGCGACGGCCATGGTCAGCGCGTAGAACTCCTTGGAGTCCGGTTTCTGGGAGAGCGAGACCCCCAGCAGCCCGGCGCCCGTGACCGCCACCGCGGCGGTGACCCGGCGGCGGCGCCGGAACGCCGCGTCGGTCTCCAGGTGGTCGCGCGGCACCGGGTCCACCAGCCAGGCCGGCGCGCTGGCGACCAGGCGGTCGACCAGCCGGCCCATCCGCCGTCCGGCAGTCACGACCGGGCCCCCCGGGCCAGCAGGCCGCCGTGCCGCTTGCGCTGCCCGGCCACCTCGCGACGCTCCCGGGCACGCTCGCCCAGCGCCTGCAGCACCGCACTGTCGTAGTCCATCGGCTCGAAGGGCACGACCTGCCGGATCGCGTCGTCGTGCACCACGACCTCGTTGCTCATCGAGTCGATGAGGTTGCGGCCGGTCTGCAGGTCGACGTCGGTGACCAGCGACAGCCAGCGCGAGGACAACCGCGGGCTCAGCAGCGGCACGGGGAGCACGAACAGGTGCCGGCCCTGGATCTCGGCGACCCGGGTGAGCATCTCGAGGTACTCCAGGACGTCGGGGCCACCCACCTCGAACACGCGACCCTCGGCCTCGGGGGCCTCGAGCACGCCCACCAGGTAGCGCACGACGTCGTCCACGGCGATGGGCTGGGTGCGGGTGTGCACCCACTGCGGGGTGACCATGGCGGGTAGGTGGGCGACCAGCTGGCGGGTCATCTCCCACGAGACGCCGCCGTGGCCCACGACGATGCCGGCGCGCAGGACGGTGACCGGCACCCCGCCCTCGCCGAGCAGGGTCTCGACCTCGCGCCGGCTGCGGAGGTGGTCGGACAGGTCGTCGGCGTCGTCCCCGAGCCCGCCCAGGTAGACGATGCGCCGCACGCCCTGGGCGGCGCAGGCCCGGCCGAACCGCCGGGCGGCTGCGGCGTCCTCCTCGACGAAGGAGGCGTCGCCGAGGGAGTGCACCAGGTAGTAGGCGGCCTCGCAGCCCTCGAGCGCAGCCCGCAGGGACGCCTCGTCGGACACGTCGCCGGCCACCGGTTCCCCGGCCCCGCCGTACGCCTCGGGACGGCGGGTCATCGCCCGCACGTCGTGGCCCTCCTCGACCAGGGCCGGCGCCAGCCGACCACCCACGAACCCGGACGCACCCGTCACCAGAACCTGCACCCGTCCACCCTCGCGGTTGCCACCGCCCCGCGCAGGACGAGTGCGACGAACCGGTCCGGTCGAGGTCGAGAAGTCGACCCCGGGACGGCGGGTCACGTGTGCACAGGCCGCTGACCTGATCCACAACGCCGCTGACCGACCGCCCCCAGGTTTGTCCACCGAGTGTGGAGAGCGCCGCGGCCACCGCAGGCCGCTGACCTGCGCGATCGCCCACCGTGTGACCAGTGGGACGACGGGACCACCCGCGTAGTTACATCCCTGTTCTTCTGTCCCCACCTGTGCACACAGGTGTGGACGAATCGACTCGTGGACCGTGACGACCCCGTCCGGGGGCCCCCTCACCGGGCGTGTCCGAACCGTCGCCCACAGCATGAAAGACGAGGTCGGACCGCGGGTCGCGGTGTCCGCGCACCGGCCTGTGGACAACCGGGGAGGATGGGGGCCGTGCACTGGTCCACACGTCCCGTCGAGACGGCCGTCGCGGCGGCCGCAGCCGTCGTCCTGGGCGGGGTGCTCCTGCTGCTCGACGTGCCGGGGCGGCTGCTCGTCGGTGCCGCGGTGCTGCTCCTGGTGGGCGTCGTCGTCCGGGACCTCCGGCTCCGGCCGCGGCTGCGGGCCGACGAGACCGCGGTCGCCGTCCGGGGCCTGGGCGGCACCACGACCATCCCGCGGGCACGGCTGCGCGCCCGGGTGCGCACCGGGCGACGGCTGGGGGTGCGCAGCACCTCGCTGGAGCTGGAGGACACCGCCGACGAGACCGTGCTGCTCGTGCTCGGCCGCCGCGACCTGGGCGCCGACCCCGAGCAGGTGGGCGCCCAGCTGCTCGGGCACCGACCGGTCTAGCGGATCCCGCCGAAGGTCAGCACGAGCAGGACGACGACCACGGCGGCGACCCCGGCCACGGCCAGCGCGGTGCGCCTGCGGGCCCACAGCAGCACGGCGGCGGTGGCCGCACCGGCGACCAGGCCGCCCAGGTGGCCCAGCAGCGAGACGCCGGGCAGGAAGCTGATGACCAGGTTGATGGCCAGCAGGGTGAGCAGGCCGCGGAGGTCCTGCTTCTGCTTGACCAGCACCACGCCGAAGGCGCCGAGCAGGCCGTAGATGGCGCCGGAGGCCCCGACGACCCCGCCGAGGTACTCGCCGAACAGCTGCAGCGCGGCCGCGCCGCCGAGGGCCGAGACCAGGTAGACGGTGAGGTAGCGGGCCTTGCCGATGGTGCGCTCGAGCTCGGAGCCGAACAGCAGCAGGGCCAGCATGTTGAGCGCCAGGTGCACCACGCCGGCGTGGGTGAAGGCGCTGGTGACCACCCGCCACCACTGACCCGCGTCGACGAGCACCGGGGCGGTGAGCAGCTCGGACTGCAGCGGGGACGAGAAGGAGCTGATCGGGTTGCCCCCGACCAGCAGCGCGGAGACGGCGGTGCCGACGGCGACCGCGAGGTTCAGGGCGACGAGGACGACGGTGACGACGCCCCAGCGGCGACCGGCCACCCGGACGCCGGTGGTGCGCTTGGGGGCCCGCACGGTGCGGCGGGCGTCGGCGATCTCCTCGGGGCACTGGAAGCCCACGGAGGCGGGGTGCATGCAGTCGGGGCAGATGGGCCGGCCGCAGCGCACGCAGGAGATGCGGGTGGGCCGGTCGGGGTGCCGGTAGCAGGTGGGCACCGGGGGCGCGGGCTGCTCGCCCGCACCCCCGGGTCCGGTGGGTGTGCTCAGCTGCGCTGCACCTCGACCGAGGTGATCACGACGTCCTCGAGGGGCTTGTCGCCGCGCGCGGTCGGGACCTTCGCGATGGCGTCGACGACCTGGCGGGAGGCGTCGTCGGCCACCTCGCCGAAGATCGTGTGCTTGTTGTTCAGGTGCGGGGTGTTGGTGACGGTGATGAAGAACTGCGAGCCGTTCGTGCCCGGGCCGGCGTTGGCCATGGCCAGCAGGTAGGGCTTGGAGAACTGCAGGTCGGGGTGGAACTCGTCGCCGAAGCGGTAGCCGGGGCCGCCGGTGCCCTGACCCAGCGGGTCACCGCCCTGGATCATGAAGCCGTCGATGACCCGGTGGAAGATCGTGCCGTCGTACAGCTTGTCGGTCGTCTTGGCCCGGGTGCGGGGGTCCACCCACTCGCGGCTGCCCTCGGCGAGCTCGGCGAAGTTGGCGACGGTCTTGGGGGCGTGGTCCGGGAACAGGTCCACGGTGATGTCGCCGTGGTTGGTGTGCAGGACTGCGCGCCGCGCAGGAGTCGATTCGGTCACGCGCTCCATCGTCCCACCTGCGGTGATGGCTCGCTCAGACCGCCCCGACGACGGCCTGCGCGATCTCCCGCGCCTGCAGGCTGGACTCCTGGTTGATGGTGACCACCACGACCAGGGTGCCGTCGGCGACGGCCAGCACGGTGGGCTGGCCGACGGCGATGCCGCCGCCGTCGGCGATGTCGGTGACCGCGGTGCCCCCGATGCCGGCCACCCGCTCGACGGCCGCGGTGCGCGCGGCCACGGAGTCGGCGGCCTGGCTGATCTCGACGGTGAGCGCGGCCTCCCCGTTCGGCTTGGCGAAGGTGCACGAGGGCGGGGGGCCACCGGGGACGCCGGTCGTGGTGACCGTGGGGGTCTTCTGCCCGACGACGTCCTCGACGGTGGTGGTGTCGAGGTAGGGGCAGTCCTGCTCGGTCGTGACCGGCTCGGCGGCGGTCGTCGGCGCCGGCGTCGCCGAGGTGGTGGCCGGGGCCGCACTGGTGGTGGCGGCGGGCGACCCGGGCGCGGGTTCGGCGGTGCCGCCGCACGCGGCCAGCAGCAGGGCCACGGCGGGCAGGAGCATCGTGCGGCGCGACATCGTGGAGACGAGGGGAATCGAACCCCTGACCCCCGCCTTGCAAAGGCGGTGCTCTACCAATTGAGCTACGTCCCCGAGGGGTGGTTCGTCGCGGTTCAGCGCTGGGTGGTGCGGACTGCGCCGGGGGCCCGGGTGGCCTCGGCCCAGAGGTCGTCGTCCCCCTTGGCCGCGGAGCGCTTGCGCAGCGCCAGGAGGGCTCCGGCGGCTAGTGCCGCAGCGGCGACCGACTTCAGCACGGGTGCCGACCTCCTCGCCGTGGGGTGCGTGGGTGGAGCAGTGCACGGTGGGCCTGGGAGGACTTGAACCTCCGGCCTCATCCTTATCAGGGATGCGCTCTAACCGTCTGAGCTACAGGCCCGTGAACCTCGGAAAGCATACGTGGCCCCCGGGCGACTGCGTCGCCCGGGGGTGCCGACCCCTAGTCCCGCTCGGAGAGGGTGACCTCGAGGCCGCCGACGAGGTCGGCGCAGAGGTTGTAGATGAAGGTGCCCACGGTGCACAGCGCGGTGAACAGGACGATGTTGACCGCACCGATGACCGCCGCGCCGCCGAACACGATGCCCGGGGTGATGACGTCGCTGCCACCGCTGTCGCCGGAGGAGCTGCCGAGCTGACCGATGAGGTCGTTCAGCGTGGTGAAGACACCGAGCCCGTTGAGCACGCCGTACAGCACGCCCACGGCGACCATCCACACGAAGAACAGCGCGATGGCCAGCACCAGCGAGATCTTCAGCGCCGACCAGGTGTCGATGTGCCGCAGCTGCAGGCGCGCCCGACGCGGACCCTTGCCCCCCGAGCCGCGGACGGCGCGCACTCCACCGGGGCGGTCACCCTCACCGGTCGGGCGTCCGGAGACCTCGGCCGGACGCACCGCGGCGCCGCCCTGACGGCCGGCGCCCTGGCGCGGGGCACCGGCGGCGTCCCGGTTGGCGGGGCGGGCGCCGGTCTGCGGGGCCGCGGCCCGTGCACCCACGGTGGCCTGCTGGCCCTGCGAGGCCGATGCCTGCTTCGGGGGAGCCTGCTTGGCCGGCGCCTGCTTCCCGCCGGCGGACTTGCCGGCCGCGGGCTTGGCCGCCGCCGGCTGGGTCGGGCCCGCCGGGGGCTGACCAGCAGGACGGGCGGCGGGGGCCTGGGAGGTGGCGGGCGCCTGGCGGCCCGACGGGGTGGCTCCGCCCCACCCGGGGGCGGCCCCCGCGGCGGGCTTGGCGGCGGACTTCCCGGCAGCGGGCTCCTCGGCCGGGATGGCCGCGGTCTGGGGGTCCTCGTCCGAGGCGTTGCCGTCGGTCCGCACCGAGCCCTGCGTCCGGTCGCTCATGCCGCTCTCCGTCCCAGGGGCGATCGTCTCGCCCCCGTCGCGCCCGGCGCCGCCCGGGAGGGCGACGTCCGCACATCGGTCGTCGATCCGCCGGCCGGTCGGCGCCTCGCGGCGCGTCCCGGGCACGGCATCCGCCCCAGCCTAGGCGCCAGCAGCCTCGCCGGGCGCCGGCTGCCGGACCGGCACGCCGCACACCTCGCCGTGGGCAAGGTGTGCGGCTTGCCGATCAGAGCAGGGGCTGGGCCGGATCGACCGGCTCGTCGTTGTCCGTCGTGCGCGCGATCGCCACGATCGAGACGTCCTCGGGCAGGTTCATGAGCTTGACGCCCATCGTGGCGCGGTCCTTGTTGTGCCGGACGCCGTTGACCGGGGTGCGGATGACCCCGCCGGTCGAGGTGATGGCGTACAGCTCGTCGCCGAGGACCACCGAGAGCGCCCCGACCAGCACGCCCTTGCGGGCCTTCGGGTCGGCGGTGAGCACGCCCTTGCCGCCGCGGTTCTGCTCGGGGTAGTTCTCGATGCCGGTGCGCTTGGCGTAGCCGCCCTCGGTGGCCACCAGCACGTCGACGCCCTCGGTCACCACGATCATCGACAGCAGCCGGTCGTCGTCGGCCAGCGAGATGCCGCGGACGCCCTCGGTCGCCCGGCCCATGGGGCGCAGCTGGGCGTCGTCGGCCTTGAAGCAGATGCTCATGGCCTTGCGGGTGACCAGCAGCAGGTTCTGCTCGGGGTCGATGAGGGCCGCGCCGACCAGCTCGTCGCCCTCGCGCAGGTTGATCGCGATGACGCCACCGCTGCGCGGGGAGTCGAAGTCGGCCAGCCGGGTCTTCTTGACCTGGCCGTTCGCGGTGGCCAGCACCAGGTACGGGGCGACCCCGTAGTCCTTGATCTGGATGACCTGGGCGATCTTCTCGTCGGGCTGGAAGGCCAGGATGTTGGCCACGTGCGCGCCGCGGGCGGTGCGGGCGGCCTCGGGCAGCTCGTAGGCCTTGGCCCGGTAGACCCGGCCCTTGTTCGTGAAGAACAGGATCCAGTCGTGGGTCGAGCCCACGAAGAACTGCTGGATGAGGTCGTCCTGCTTGAGGGTGGCCCCCATGACGCCCTTGCCGCCGCGGCGCTGCGAGCGGTAGAGGTCGGCCTTGGTGCGCTTGGCGTAGCCGGTGCGGGTGATCGTGACGACCACCTGCTCCTCGGCGATGAGGTCCTCCATCGACACGTCGCCGTCGTGGGCGACGAACTGGGTGCGCCGGTCGTCGCCGTACTTGTCGACGATCTCCTTGAGCTCGTCGTGGACGATCTGCCGCTGCCGCTCGGGGGACTCGAGGATGGCCTGCAGGTCGGCGATGGTGGCCTCGATCTCGGCCAGCTCGTCGAGGATGCGCTGGCGCTCGAGCGCGGCCAGGCGGCGCAGCTGCAGGTCGAGGATGGCCAGCGCCTGGACCTCGTCGACCTCCAGCAGCTCCATCAGCCCGGTGCGGGCGGCCTCGGCCGACGCGCTGGCCCGGATGAGGGCGATGACGGCGTCGAGCTGGTCGAGGGCCTTGGCGTAGCCGCGCAGGATGTGCGCTCGCTCCTCGGCCTTGCGCAGCCGGTACCGGGTGCGCCGCTGGATGACCTCGATCTGGTGGACGACCCAGTTGCGGACGAGCTCGTCCAGGCGCAGCGTGCGCGGCACGCCGTCGACGATCGAGAGCATGTTGCAGCCGAAGGAGGTCTGCAGCTGGGTGTGCTTGTAGAGGTTGTTCAGCACCACCTTGGCGACGGCGTCGCGGCGCAGGGTGATGACCAGCCGGCGGCCGACGCGGTCGGAGGACTCGTCGGCGATCTCGGAGATGCCCTGCAGCCGGCCATCCTTGACCTGCTCGGCGATGTTCTCGGCCAGGTTGTCCGGGTTGACCTGGTAGGGCAGCTCGGTGACGACCAGCTGCACGCGACCGCGGGAGTCCTCCTCGACGTTCACCACCGCGCGCATGCGCACCGAGCCACGGCCGGTGCGGTAGGCGTCCTCGATGCCGTCGCGGCCGACGATGAGGCCGTGGGTCGGGAAGTCGGGGCCCTTGACCCGCTCCATGCACGCGGCCAGCGCCTCCTCGGCGGCGGCCTCGGGGTGCTCGAGCATCCAGTAGACGGCCTCGGCCACCTCGCGCAGGTTGTGCGGGGGCATGTTGGTGGCCATGCCGACGGCGATGCCGGCCGAGCCGTTGATCAGCAGGTTGGGCACCCGCGCGGGCAGGACGACGGGCTCCTCGGTGCGGCCGTCGTAGTTGCCCTGGTAGTCGACGGTCTCCTCGTTGATGCCGGCCAGCATCTCCATGGCCAACGGGGTGAGGCGGCACTCGGTGTAGCGCATGGCGGCCGCGGGGTCGTTGCCCGGCGAGCCGAAGTTGCCCTGGCCGTCGATCAGCGGGTAGCGCATCGACCAGGGCTGGGCCAGGCGGACCAGGGCGTCGTAGATCGCCGTGTCGCCGTGGGGGTGGTAGTTGCCCATGACCTCCGCGACCGGGCGCGCGCACTTCACGTAGCCGCGGTCGGGGCGGAAGTTCTGGTCGTACATGGCGAACAGCACGCGGCGGTGCACGGGCTTGAGGCCGTCACGCACCTCGGGGAGCGCGCGGCCCACGATCACGCTCATCGCGTAGTCGATGTAGCTGCGCTGCATCTCCTGCTGGAGATCGACCTGTTCGATGCGGTCGGTGCTCACGGGCTCGGTCACGGTTCGGTTCTCCACAGGTGAGTGCACAGCGGTGGACAAAAGTCCAGGTCGACAAGGGGTTTGGACGACGTCCGGGTGGCTACCGGGTGGCGCCCCGGTGTCCGCACGCCGCTACCGGGCCCGAACGGGCCCGGTAGCGCCCGATCAGACGTCGAGGAAGCGGACGTCCTTGGCGTTGCGGGTGATGAACGAGCGGCGGGCCTCGACGTCCTCGCCCATCAGGACGCTGAAGATCTCGTCGGCGGCCGCGGCGTCCTCGAGGGTGACCTGGCGCAGGATGCGGGTGTCGGGGTTCATCGTGGTCTCCCACAGCTCGCCCGCGTTCATCTCGCCCAGACCCTTGTAGCGCTGGATCATCTCCTCCTTGACCTTGCGCCCGGCCGCCGCACCGGCCTTGACCAGCGCGTCGCGCTCGCGGTCGGAGTAGGCGTACTCGTCGTCGTGCTTGCCGCCCCACTTGATCTTGTACAGCGGGGGCTTGGCGAGGTAGACGTACTGGCCCTCGACCAGCGGACGCATGAAGCGGAACAGCAGCGTCAGCAGCAGGGTGCTGATGTGCTGGCCGTCGACGTCGGCGTCGGCCATCAGCACGATCTTGTGGTAGCGCAGCTTGGCGATGTCGAACTCGTCGTGGATGCCGGTGCCGAAGGCCGTGATCATCGACTGGACCTCGGTGTTCTTGAGCACCCGGTCGATGCGTGCCTTCTCGACGTTGATGATCTTGCCGCGGATGGGCAGGATCGCCTGGAACATCGAGTCGCGGCCGCTCTTGGCCGAACCGCCGGCCGAGTCGCCCTCGACGATGTAGACCTCGCTGCGGGCGGGGTCGGTGGAGCGGCAGTCGCTCAGCTTGCCCGGCAGGCCCGAGACGGTGAGCAGGCTCTTGCGGGCCAGCTTGCGGGCGTCCTGGGCGGCCCGGCGGGCGCGGGCGGCGGAGCTGGCCTTGGTGATGATGGTCTTGGCCTCGGCCGGGTTGGACTCGAACCAGTGCCCGATCTGCTCGTTGCAGACCCGCTGGACGAAGCCCTTGACCTCGGTGTTGCCCAGCTTGGTCTTGGTCTGGCCCTCGAACTGCGGGTCGCCGAGCTTGACCGAGACGATGGCGGCCAGGCCCTCGCGGATGTCCTCGCCGGAGAGCTTGTCCTCGGGCTTGTCCTTGAGGATCTTCTTCTCGACGGCGTACCGGTTGACGATCGAGGTGAGCGCCGCCCGGAAGCCCTCCTCGTGCGTGCCGCCCTCGTGGGTGTTGATGATGTTGGCGAAGGTGTGCACGGACTCCGAGTAGGACTCCGACCACTGCATCGCGACCTCGAGGCTCATCGCGGTGTCGTTCTTGCCGGTGCCGTCGGCGGCGAAGGCGATGACCGACTTGTGGATCGGGTTCTTCTTGCCGTTGACGTGCTTGACGTAGTCGGACAGGCCGCCGTCGTAGCGGTAGGTGACCTCGGTGGCCTCGAACGGCTTCTCGTCGGCCTCGACCGGCTCGGCCTCCAGCGTCAGCAGCTCCTCGGCGGCGGCCTCGGCCGCGGCGGTGCTGCGCCGCTCGTCGCGCAGGATGATCGTGAGGCCCTTGTTGAGGAAGGCCATCTCCTGCAGGCGGCGGCGGATGGTCTCGTAGTTGTAGACCGTGGTCTCGAAGATCGAGGGGTCGGCCCAGAACGTGATCGCGGTGCCGCGCTTGTCGGTCTTCCCGATCGTGCGCAGCTCACCGGGCACCGTCTCGGCGTAGTGCTGGGCGTACTCGACGCCGTCGCGCCAGATCTCGACGTCGAGGTGGGTGGACAGGGCGTTGACGACGGTGACGCCGACGCCGTGCAGACCACCGGAGACGCCGTAGCTCTTGCCGTCGAACTTGCCGCCGGCGTGCAGGATCGTGAGCACGACCTCGACGGTCGGGCGCTTCTGCACGGGGTGCTCGTCGACCGGGATGCCGCGGCCGTTGTCCTCGACCCGGACGCCGCCGTCGTCGAGCAGGGTGACCCGTACCGTGTCGCAGAACCCGGCCAGCGACTCGTCGACGGCGTTGTCCACGACCTCCCACACCATGTGGTGCAGGCCGCGCTCACCGGTGGAGCCGATGTACATGCCCGGGCGCTTGCGGACCGCCTCGAGGCCCTCCAGCACGGTGATGGAGCTGCCGGAGTAGGCGTTCTGGTCGGCGGGCTTGGATCCAGCCACGTGGGGCCCTTCTCTTCGCGAGGCCGCCGGCCGCCCGGAGGGGGCCGCCGGGATGGGCGGGACGCTCAGGACGACGCTCAGCGGGCTGCTGGCGGTACGACCCCTCGATCGTACCGGGTCCCCCCGACAGAACCGCGTCGCCGAGGCCCTGACGTCACCCCTGCCGCACCAGGAGGAGCTCGACCACCACCGGTGTTGCCCCGTCGTCCGTCACGGACTCACAACGCGAACGACAGGCGCCCCGGCACCCGGCCGCGGTCGGGACGCTCGGTGCGACGGTCCTGCAGCGACTCGGGGTCCGGCCGCTCCGTCGCCCCGGCGCAACTGTCCACCGGCACCGTCACGCCCGGCAGCACGACGCCGATCACGAGCAGCGCGCCGGCGGTCCGGTACTGCTCCACGGGCCGCCCGGCCCACGGCGTGGACAGGTACGCGCAGGCCAGCGCACCGTCGACCAGCGGGGTCACCGGCACCGCTCGGGGCGCGTTCCACGTGGAACGCGCCGACACTGGCCGCGTGCGGACCCTGGTCACCGGCGCGTCCGGCCACGTCGGAGGCGCCCTCGTGCCTGCGCTGCTGGACGCCGGTCACGCCGTCGTCGTCCTGACCCGGGACCCGGCCCGGCTGGCCGGGCGACCGTGGCTGCCCGACGTCGACGTGGTGGTCGGGGACGCCGCCGACGACGACGTCCTGGCCGTGGCCTGCACCGACGGCGACGCGGCCTACTGGCTGGTGCACGCCCTGGACGCCGGCCCCGCCTTCGCCGCCGCCGACCGGGCCACCGCACGGGCCTTCGCCCGGGCCGCCCGCCGGGCCGGGGTGGGCCGGCTGGTCTACCTGGGCGGTCCGCGGCCGGTCGACGAGCCGCTGTCGGCGCACCTGCGCTCGCGCGAGGAGGTCGGTGCACTGCTGCTGGCCTCGGGCGTGCCGACGGCGGTGCTGCGCGCGGCGATGGTGGTCGGCCCGGGGTCGGCCAGCTTCGAGCTGCTCCGGCACACCGCGCGGTTGCCGCTGCTGCCCGCCCCGGCCTGGGTGCGCACCCGCGTGCAGCCCGTGGCGCTGCGCGACGTGGTCACCGCACTGGTCGGCTGCGCCGGGCTGCCCGCCGGGGAGAACCGGGCCTTCGACGTCGCCGGGCCCGACGTCATGACCTACGCCGAGCTGGTGCAGCGCTACGCCGCGGTCGCCGGGCTGGGTCGGCGGTGGTTCGTGCCGGTCCCGGTGCACGTCCCGGCCCTGGCCGCCGCCGGCGCCTCGCTGGTCGCGCCGGTCTCCTACGACCTCGCCAGGGCACTGGTGGAGTCGCTGACCAACACGGTGGTGGCGGCCGAGGACGACCTGGCCGGACTGATCGGGTCACCACCCCGGCTGGGCTTCGAGGACGCGGTGCGAGCGGCCCTCGCCGGCTGAGCCTCCCGCGATCCGGTCAGCGACCCGGTCACCGCGGGTGCAGACGGTCACCGCCCAGCGATCCGGTCATCGTGCGCGGTGACCGGATCCCTGCCAGGTGACCGGCTGCGCATCAGGTGACCGGCTGCCGCGCGCGGGCCCCTCAGACCAGCAGCTGCGCGGTGGCCAGCTCGCGGTAGAGCGGGTCGGTCTCGACCAGCTCGTCGTGCGTGCCGGTGGCGACCACGCGCCCGCCGTCGAGGACGACGATCTGGTCGGAGTCGCGCACGGTCGACAGCCGGTGGGCGACCACCAGCAGCGCGCGGTCCTGCGCGGCGGTGTCCAAGGTCTGCCGCAGCAGGGTCTCGTTGCGGGCGTCGAGGCTGGCGGTGGGCTCGTCGAGCAGCAGCAGCGCGGGCCGGGCCAGCAGCGAGCGGGCGATGGCCAGCCGTTGCCGCTCGCCGCCGGACAGCAGCACGCCGTCGTCGCCGACCAGCACGTCGAGCCCGAGCTCCGAGCGCTCGACCACCGGGGTGAGGCCGACGTCGGCGAGCGCCCGCCAGAGCGCGGACTCCGGCGCGCCCGGCGCGGCCAGCAGCAGGTTCTCCCGCACCGTGCCGGCCAGCACCGGGGCCTCCTGCTCCACGTAGCCCATGCGGGCCCGCAGCACCGAGCGCGGCAGGTCCCGGACGTCGGTGCCGGCCCAGTGCACCGCGCCACCGCTCAGCGGGTAGAAGCCCTCGACCAGCGCGAGCAGCGTCGACTTGCCCGCGCCCGACGGGCCCACCAGCGCCGTGCGCGTGCCGGCCGCCACCGAGAACGAGACCCCGTGCAGCACCCGGGTGCCGTCGGGGTAGTCGAAGTCGACGTCGCGCAGCTCGAGCAACGGCGTGGCGTCGCCGGCCGGCGGCACGCGCGGGGTGGCCGTCGTCCCGGGGCGTTGCGGGTGGTCGTCGTCCTCGGGGTCCAGCGCCAGCACCTCCTGCACCCGGGCGAGCGCACCCAGCCCGGTCTGCAGCTCGGTGTAGGCGCGGATGACCTGACCCAGGGGCTGGATGAGCAGGAACAGGTAGAGGATGAACGCGATCAGGTCGGGGACGCCGATCGCGCCGCTGGCCACCCGGTAGCCCCCGACGCCCAGCACGGCCAGGAACGCACCCTGGATCGCGATCCCGGTGGCCGGCGCGACCAGCGCCTGCAGCCGCGCGACGGCGACCCCCGCGGTGAACGCCTTCTGCGCCGAGGAGCCGACGGTGTCCACCTCGCGGCCGGTGGCACCGCTGGCCCGGATGGTGCGGACCGCCGACAGCGCCCGCTCCACAGCGGCGCTCATCGCGCCGACCTGCTCCTGCGCCTGGCGGGACAGCACCCGCACCCGTCGGGCCGCCGCGATCGCCGTCCCGACGCCGATCGAGACCGAGGCGAGGGTGACCAGCAGCAGCCACACGTCGACCAGCGCCATCGCGACCAGCGCGCCGATGCCCAGCACCAGCGACCCGCCGACCTCGACGACGCCGCTGGTGACGGTGGCCCGCAGCAGCGTGGTGTCCGAGCCGACCCGGCTCATGAGGTCACCGGTGCGGCGCCGGTCGTACTCGGCGACCGGCAACCGCAGCAGCCGGTCGGCCAGCGTGCGGCGGGTGGTGAGCACGACGCCCTCGGCGGTGCGCTGCAGCAGGTACTGCTGGCCGGCGCTGAGCACCGCCGACGCCACCAGGACGACGACCAGCGTGCTGACCCCGGGCAGCAGGGCCGCACCGGACCCGACCGCGTCGACGACCCGCGAGACGAGCAGCGGTTGGGCCAGCGCCGCAGCGGCGGCCACCAACGACAGCACCGCAGCCGCGACCAGGGCCCGCCGGTGCGGGCGCAGCAGCGGCAGCAGCTCACGCAGCCCGGCGGTGGGGGCCGCGGCCCCCGTCGGGGTCTCGGTCAGTGCTGGGTCCCCATGGCCGCCACGACCGCGGCCAGGATGCGGGCGTGGTGCTCGATCAGCTGCGGGCGGTTGCCGTCGGGCCGGATCGCCGCGGCGAACCCGGCCGCCGTCCACAGCTCGTCGCCGTCGTCGGAACCGAGCAGCAGCTGGCGGACCAGCGGGCTCTCGACGACGCGGCGCACCTGCGGCCCGTCCTCGGCCGCCATGAGCGTCCACCGGGTGTCGAACTCCGGGTCGCCGCTGGGGATCTGCAGCAGACCACCGGTGCCGTGCCGCCACAGCCGCGCCGGGCTCAGCCGGAACGAGGGCACCGAGCCCAGCACCGGGGCGGCGGTCACCCCGTGGGTGGCCACCCAACCGCGGCCGTAGGGCGAGACGATGTCGAAGGCCACCAGGTCCAGGCCGTCGGCACGGCCGCGCAGCACGTTGCTGGGCACCTCGGACTTCGCCGGGCGCACCGGGGCCGACTGCGTCAGCTCGACCAGCGGGGCGTCCTGCGGGCCGGTGCCGTCGGACACCGACCAGCCGAACGCCTGGCCCCAGGCGGCGAGGTCACCGGGGCCGACCGGCCCGCCCTTGGGCGTGAACACCTGCTCGATGGCCCCCGGCTGACGGGGCGCCCGCGCCCGGCCGCCGCCGAAGAGGCCCCCGAACAGGCCGCCACGACGCTCCTGCTGCGGCGGGTCCTGCTCCGCCGGTGGGTCCCACGGCTGGCGCTGCTGCGGGGCCGGGGTGTCCCACGGCTGCTCCTGCGCCGGCGGGCCCCAGGGCTGCTGCTGGTGCGCAGGCGGCGGGGTGGCCTCCCACTCCGGCTCGGCCGGCGGCCGTTGCCGGGCCGGCGGCGGCTGCTGCGCGGGGCGGTCGGGTGCGGCGTCGGGCAGCGACCAGCCCGGCGGCTCCCACGCCCGGTCCGGCCCGGCGTCCGGGCCCTGTCGATCCTGCCCCTGGCCCTGGCCCTGGCCCTGGCCCTGGCCCTGGTCCGCGCCGCCGAGGTGGGTGGGCTCGGACCACCCGCGCTGGTCCTCGGGCCGGTCGTCGAAGCCGTCTCCGCTCCGGGGGGTGCTCATCGGTGCTCGCTCTCCTCGTCGTGGTCGGTGCGGCCGGTCGGTGGGGCCGGTCGGTGGGGCTCGGTCTACCCGTAGGTGTCCCGCGGCCCCCGTCCCCGAACGGTGCGGGGACCCTTCTTCCAGCTCGGTGCCGTCGGACCGACAACGCGCAACCGGGTCACGACGTCCCCGCCGACCTGGTTGTGCAGCTTGCCGAGGATGGTCGGGGCCATCATCCGCAGCTGGGTGGCCCAGGCCGTGGACTCCGCGACCACCGTCAGCTCGCCCTCGCTCAGCGACTGCGGGGCGCAGTGCGCGGCGATGTCGGCGCCGACCAGGGCGTCCCAGCGGCCGAACACCGAGCCGACCTTCGTGCGCTCGCTCCAGTCCTCGGCGCTGACCAGCGAGTCCACCAGCGACCCGAGGGTCTGCGGGTCGTCGGCGCCGGGGTGCGGCCCGCTCCACGACCGGCGCGGACCGGCCACCCGGCGGCGGGTCGGCCGGGGCCGAGCGGCCGACGCGGCCCGGGCCGCGTCGAGCGCGGCCCGGGCGATGTCGCTGGGCCGGGCCGGGCGCTCGGGGGTCTGCTCAGCCATGCCGGCCATCGTCCTCGTCGGGGAGCACCGTCGCCGTCCCGGCCGCGACCTGCACGCGTGTGCCGCGCAGCGCGACCGGCACGTCCTCGGCGACCGCAGCGGTGATCAGGCACTGCTCGGCGGTGCCGGCCACCTCGGCCAGGGCCGTGCGACGCCCGGCGTCGAGCTCGGCGAACACGTCGTCGAGCACCAGCACCGGCTCCTCGCCGTCGGCGCGCAGCAGCGCGAAGCAGGCCAGCTTGAGCGCGAGGGCGAACGACCAGGACTCGCCGTGGCTGGCGTACCCCTTGGCCGGGGCGGGGCCCAGGTGCAGCACGAGGTCGTCGCGGTGCGGGCCGACCAGCGTGACCCCGCGGTCGACCTCGTCCTTGCGGCGCTCCTCGACCCGGCGGGCCAGCGCCGCGGTCAGGTCGGCGGCGGTGGGTACGCCGATGCCGGGCAGGAACGCCGTCCCGTCCCCGGCCAGCGGCACCGTGCTCGTGTAGCCCAGCCGGGCCCGGTCCGCCCCCTCGCCGGCCACCCCCTCGTACGCGGCGGTGACGTGCGGGTCGAGGTCGGCGGCCAGCTGCAGTCGAGCGGCGAGCAGCTGCCCGCCGAGGTCGGCGAGGTGGCCGTCCCACACCTCCAGGGTGGCCAGCGCCCCGCCGCGCGCCATCTTCGCGGTCTTGAGCAGGGCGTTGCGCTGCTTGAGCACCCGCTCGTAGTCCGACCGCACGCCGGCCAGCCGCGGCGTGCGGCTGACCAGCAGGTCGTCGAGGAACCGGCGGCGCTCGGTCGGGTCGCCGCGCACCAGGGCGAGGTCCTCGGGGGCGAAGAGCACCGTCTTGACCAGGCCCAGCAGCTCGCGCGGGCGGGGCAACGGGGAGCGGTTGACCCGCACCCGGTTGGCCCGCCCGGGGTTGATCTCGACCTCGACCAGCAGCTCGCGGTCGTCCTTGCGCAGCGCCGCACGCACGACCGCCTGCTCGGCGCCGTGCCGCACCAACGGGGCGTCGGAGGACACCCGGTGGCTGCCCAGCGTGGCCAGGTAGCCGACCGCCTCGACCAGGTTCGTCTTGCCCTGGCCGTTGCGACCGACGAAGACCGTGGGCCCCGGCGTCATCGCCAGGTCCACGGCCTCCCAGCTCCGGAAGGACCCCAGCTGCAGATGCCTGACGTACAAGAGAAGGACCCCCTCGCCCCCCGAACCTCGCAAGCTCGGTCCGGGCCCCTACGAGGGGGCCGATCCGGTCGGTGTCGTCGACGCTGCCGTCAGGCGGGGTCCTCGACCTCGCGGGCCTTGGCGGCCTGGACGGCGTGGCCGCCGAACTGGTTGCGCAGGGCGGCGACGGCCTTCATGGTCGGGCTGTCGTCCTGCCGCGAGGAGAACCGGGCGAACAGCGACGCCGAGATCGCGGGCATCGGGACGGCGTGCTCGATGGCCTGCTCGACGGTCCACCGGCCCTCTCCGGAGTCGGCGGCCCAGCCGGTGATGTCGTCGAGGCCCGGGTCCTCCTGCAGCGCGCGGACCAGCAGGTCCAGCAGCCACGAGCGGATCACGGTGCCCTGGGTCCAGGAGGCGACGACCCCGGGGACGTCCTCGATGAGGTCGACGGCGGCCAGCAGCTCGTAGCCCTCGCCGTAGGCCTGCATCATCGCGTACTCGATGCCGTTGTGGACCATCTTGGCGAAGTGCCCGGCGCCCACGGGGCCGGCGTGCACGAAGCCGGCGCCCTCACCGGCCGGGGAGTCGCTCTCCTTGTCCACCGGCGGCTTCAGCGCGTCGAAGATCGGCTGGACCTTGGCCACGTCCTCCTTCGAGCCGCCGACCATCAGCGCGTAGCCGTTCTGCAGGCCCCAGACACCGCCGGAGACGCCGGCGTCGACGTAGCCGATGCCCTTGGTGGCCAAGAGGTCGGCGTGCACCTTGTCGTCGGTGAACTTCGAGTTGCCGCCGTCGACCACGACGTCGCCGGCCTCGAGCAGGTTGCCCAGCGCCTCGACGGTCTCGCGGGTGGGGTCACCGGCGGGGACCATCACCCACACCACGCGCGGGGCCTGCAGCGCGCCGACCAGCGCCTCGAGGCTGTCGACGTCCTGCAGCTCGGGCGAGCGGTCGTAGCCGACCACCTCGTGCCCGGCCCGGCGGACACGCTCGCGCATGTTGCCGCCCATCTTGCCCAGTCCGATCAGCCCCAGCTGCACAGCGGTTCTCCTCGTCTCAGCCCGGCAGGCGCACGGGCATGATCAGGTAGCGGTAGCTCCCCGGCCGGACCGCGCCGTCCTCGGTGGGCTCCTCGTAGCGCGACAGTACGGCGGGCTTCAGCGCGCTGGTGAAGTCCATCCGGGCGCGCTCGGTGTGCACGGCGGCCAGGCCGTCGAGCAGGAACGTCGGGTTGAAGCCGATGGTCAGCGGGTCGCCGTCGAACTCGACGTCGCAGCGCTCCTCGGCCTGGCCCTCGTCGTCGGTGCCGCCGGCGCGCAGGGTGACCTGGCCCGGGGTGAACTCGCAGCGCAGCGGGGTGCCGCGCTCGGCGACCAGCGCCACGCGCTTGGCGGCGTCGGTGAACAGCCCCACCGGCAGCAGCGCGTGCGCGGCCGACTCGGCCGGCATGATCGCGCGGTACTTGACGAACTCGGCGTCCAGCAGCCGGGTGGTGGTCTGCCGGTCCTTGCCCGACAGGCCCAGGATGCCCTCGCCGGAGCCGCCCGAGGACAGCGAGATGGTGACCTCCGGCCCGCTGGTCAGGGTCTTCGCGGCGTCGGCCAGCGTGCGCGCCGGCACCAGGACGGCGGCCGACAACCCCGGGGTCTCCGGGCGCCAGGCGAACTCGCGGACGGCGAGGCGGTAGCGGTCGGTGGCGGCCAGGGTCACCCGGTCGTCCTCGATCTCCAGCCGGACACCGGTGAGCATGGGGAGGGTGTCGTCGCGGCCGGCCGCCACGGCGACCTGGCCGACGGCCTCGGCGAAGGCGTCGCTGTCGACGGTGCCCGCCGTGGAGGGCAGCGACGGCAGGGAGGGGTAGTCCTCGACCGGCAGCGTCGGCAGGGAGAACTTCGCGTTGCCGCACGAGATGGCCAACCGGGCACCCTCCGCGGTCACCTCGACCGGGTGCGGGGGCAGCGCACGGGTGATCTCGGCCAGCAGCCGGCCCGGCACCAGGGCGCGGCCGTCCTCGGTGGAGCTGACGTCGACCTCGGCGCGGGCGGACACCTCGTAGTCGAAGCCGGAGACCGACAGGGCGCTGCCCTGCACCTCCAGCAGGATCCCGGCCAGGACGGGGACCGACGGCCGCGGCGGCAGGCTGCGCGCCGTCCACGCCACCGCGTCGGCGAGCACCTCGCGTGCCACCCGGAACTTCATCTCGTCGTCCACCCCTGCTCGTCGTCCGGCGTCCCTGCTGCGTCCTTGCTGCGTCTCTGCTGCGTCTCCGCTGCGGGCGACAGTCTCCCCTGTGGCCACCGTCCGCGTCGAACGGCCCCGTGACCGCTCCTGTTGCTGATCCAGGTCGACTCGTCGACCGCACGTGCACACCCAGTGTGTGGTTCAAGGACTCCTCGAGGGAAATCCCTCATCACCGTCATCACAGGTGTGGGTACTGGGGACCGAGCCCGTCCGTGCAGGTCAGGGCGCGAGTGCCCCTGTTCGTGCGGTGTGGGCCGGTGACCGTGCGCCTGGGGTCGACATGGGGATTCGTCGTCCCGGATCCACCGGTGACCCCCGGCGTCCACCCCTGGTCCACGTCCTGTCCCGCCTCCACCCCCGGTGGATCCCCAACGCACCCGTCCGGGGGATGCACCGGGGAGAACCCGTGCACGACCTGGGCACGCACGGGGTCGACATGGGGATGCGCAGTCCCCAACCTGTGCACAGATCTGGGGACAAGTCGACGGAGTCGACGACCGCAGCCCGATGGAACGGCCTGCTCGCAGGGGCCCGGCGCGAGCTTGCGAGTGCTGGGGGGCGAGGAGGTCCTTCTCCTACTGGCGGGCGCGGGACTTGATGCGGGCGGTGAGCTCGGTGACCTGGGTGTAGGTCGCGCGACGCTCGCCCATCAGGCCGGTGATCTTCTTGACCGCGTGCATGACCGTGGTGTGGTCCTTGCCGCCGAACGAGGCACCGATGCGGGGCAGCGACAGCTCGGTCAGCTCGCGGCACAGGTACATCGCGATCTGCCGGGCGTTGACCAGGGTGCGGGAGCGGTTGGCGCCCTGCAGCTCCTCCATCGTCACGGAGAAGTACTCGGCGGTGGCGGCCATGATGATCGCCGCGGTGATCTGCGGGCCCTGCTCGTCGCTGATGAGGTCCTTGAGCACCAGCTCGGCCAGCGCGAGGTCGACCGGCTGCTTGTTCAGGCTGGCGAAGGCGGTGACCCGGATCAGCGCGCCCTCGAGCTCGCGGATGTTGGTCTGCACCTTGCTGGCGATGAACTCCAGCACCGGGTCCGGCGCCTGCAGCCGCTCGCCGTAGGCCTTCTTGCGCAGGATGGCGATGCGGGTCTCGAGGTCGGGCGCCTGGACGTCGGTGATCAGGCCCCACTCGAAGCGGGTGCGCAGCCGGTCCTCCAGCGTCGTCAGCTTCTTCGGCGGCCGGTCGCTGGTGATCACGATCTGCTTGCTGGCGTTGTGCAGCGTGTTGAAGGTGTGGAAGAACTCCTCCTGGGTGCGCTCGGCGCGCTCCAGGAACTGGATGTCGTCGATGAGCAGGAAGTCGATGTCCCGGTAGCGACGGCGGAAGTCCTCGGCCCGGCCGGAGTGCACCAGGTTGATGAACTCGTTGGTGAACTCCTCGGTGGACACGTAGCGCACCCGCACGTCGGGGAACATCCGCGCCGCGTAGTGCCCGATCGCGTGCAGCAGGTGGGTCTTGCCCAGCCCCGAGTCGCCGTAGACGAAGAGCGGGTTGTAGGCCCGGGCCGGCGCCTCGGCGACCGCGACCGCGGCGGCGTGGGCGAACCGGTTGCTGTTGCCGATGACGAAGCTGTCGAAGACGTACTTGGGGTTCAGGCCCAGGTCGCTGCCGCCGGAGCGGCGGTCGCCGAACGACGAGCCGCCGGCTGCCGCAGGTCGCCGTCCGCCGTCGTCGGTAGCGGGGCCGTCGGTGTCCCAGGGCGCGGGGCGGCGCGGGTCCGAGCGGGGCTGGTCCCAGGCGGGGGCCCCGGGGGCGCCGTTGCCGCGCGACCAGTCGCGGCCGTCGCCGGACTCGGGCAGCCAGACGTCGCTGCGCGGAGCATCGGTGCGGACGCCGAACGCGCTGCGGCCGTCGTCGATCTGGGCCCGGGCGGCGCGGTCCTCGGCGTCGCGGTCGCGCTCGGCGCGCTCGCGGGCGTCGGAGTCACGGGTGTCGCGGACGGCCAGCTCGTCGCGGTCCTCGCGCTCCCACTCCGGACGGCGGGGCTCCTCGACCCGAGCGGGCGCCGCCGGCGCGGGGGGTGCGGCGGGGGCGTCCTCGAGCTGGACGGCGACCTTGGTCTCCCGGCCGAACTCGGCCGACAGGGCGTCGTTCAGCGCCGTGCGGATGCGCGACTCGAGCACCGTCTGGGTGAACTCGTTGGGGGCGGCGAGCACGAACACGCCCTCGACCAGGCCCAGCGGGCGGGTGAGGTTGAGCATCGCGTTCTGCTGCCGGGTGAGGTCGCCGGCCATCCGCTCCCGGATCCGGTCCCAGACCGGTCCCAGGTCTCCGGTGGTGTCGGCCATCGACGTGTCGTCCCTTCGTCCCCGTGGTCTCGCTGCGCCTGTCGTGGCGGCTGCCGTCGTGCCCGTCGTCCCCCGGTCCGTCCACCGTTGTGGACCGGTGCGGACCACCGGTCCACACGACTGTCCACAGACTGTGCACGAGAGGTGGGGACGGGGTGTGGTCGAGGCCGGTCCGGACGGCGGTGTCAGAACGGTCTGCCCAGGTCAGCGCGATGCCGGTGGGTGTGGACCGAGCCCGGTGCCGGGGGCGGGCCGAGGGTCTCCGGTCCGCGTCCCGAGACCGTGTCGACCGGTGGCGAGCGAGGCGACGCTAACAGCACAATCCACAGGCGGGCAACGACACCGGTGTGCTTCGGCGAGCCCGTGGAGGGCCCGTGCGCGGGCCCGCTCCCGGCGGGTCGACGGCCGCTGCCGGGACGCACCGGTGCAGCATGGCGGGTCCGCCACCGGCCCGTCCGCCGGCGCGGTCCGTTCCTCGGCTATGCTCGACCGGTCTGTGGACAGCGGACGGTTGGCGCGTGCCCGGCACGAGGTCGACCGCGGCTGCCCGCAGCGCCACCAGCCTCGGTGCTGGCAGGGGTCCGGCACACCGTCCGGGCAGCCCCGTGCCGGTGCCGCCGCGTGTCCGGCCCGACCGCCGGGCACCGCATCGTCGTCGTCAGTGGGAGTACCTCGTGAGCAAGCGCACGTTCCAGCCGAACAACCGTCGCCGGTCCAAGACCCACGGCTTCCGGCTCCGCATGCGTACCCGTGCCGGCCGCGCCATCCTTGCCGGCCGTCGCCGCAAGGGCCGCGAGAAGCTCTCCGCCTGACGTGCTGCCTGCGCAGGCCCGCCTGCGCCGGCGTCCGGAGTTCACCGTGGTCGTCCGCTCCGGCCGGCGTGCCGGGCGTCCCACCATGGTGGTGCACTACCTCCCCGAACGGCCCGTCGTCCGTGGCGGGGGTCCTGGTGACCCCCCGACCGGACCACGGGCCGGTTTCGTGGTGGGCAAGACCGTGGGCAACTCGGTCTGCCGGCACCGCGTGACCCGCCAGCTGCGGCACCTGGTGCGCGACGAGCTGCACCGGTTGCCCACGACGGCCGACCTGGTCGTCCGGGCCCGCCCCGACGCGGCCGGCGCCGACGTCGCCGTCCTGCGGCGTGACCTCGCCCGCGGGCTCGACCGCGTGCTGGACCGCTCGTGAGCACCGGCGCCCGGGCCCTGCTGGGCCTCATCGGCTTCTACCGCCGCGGCATCAGCCCGCTGCTGGGCCCCCGGTGCCGCTTCACGCCGACCTGCAGCGAGTACGCGCAGGAGGCCGTGCAGGTGCACGGTGCGGCCCGCGGCGGGTGGCTGGCCGCCGTCCGCATCGCCAAGTGCGCGCCGTGGCACCGCGGCGGCGTCGACCTGGTCCCCGCCGCCCGCGGAACCGCCCAGCTGATCCACTCGTCGGACACAGGGGTCCGTCCTGCGACCCCGTCCGCCCGCTCCTCGGAGGCACGCGTTGCTTGACTGGCTGTACACCGCGATCGCGTGGGTGATGAAGCAGTGGCACGCACTGTTCTCCACCTTCCTCGACCCGGCCGGCGGCATCGCCTGGGCGCTGTCGGTGGTCATGCTCGTGGTGACCATCCGCATCCTGCTCTTCCGGCTGTTCGTCAAGCAGGTCAAGAGCCAGCGGGCGATGCAGGAGATCCAGCCCGAGATCCAGAAGCTGCGCAAGCAGTACGGCTCGGACAAGCAGGGCTTCAGCCAGGCCATGATGGCGCTGCAGAAGGAGCGCGGGGTCAACCCGCTGGCCGGCTGCCTGCCCATCCTGCCGCAGATCCCTATCTTCATCGGCCTGTTCCACGTCCTGCGGCGCATCGCCCCGGGCAAGGAAGGCCTCTACAGCTGGGACTTCGCCCTCACGCAGCAGGCCGCCGAGGCCAAGCTCTTCGGCGCCCCGATCGCCGCCTCGTTCAACATGGTGGGCGAGAAGGAGCAGGCCATCCTCGGCCTGACCGGCGGCAGCTACACGAACATCCGCGTCGTGGCGATGATCTTGATCATCATCATGTGCTTCACGACGTTCTACACGCAGAAGCAGATCCAGCGGCGTTCCGGCCCGGTCGAGGGCCAGGCCGCCACCGTGCAGAAGCTGCTGCTCTACGGCATGCCGATCAGCCTCTTCGTCTCGGGCTTCTTCTTCCCGATCCTGGTGCTGCTGTACTGGTTCACCAACAACCTGTGGACCCTGGGCCAGCAGTTCTACATCCTCAAGAAGCTGCCCCCGCCCGGGTCGCCGGCCGCGCTGGCCAAGGCCGAGGCCGACAAGCCGAGGATCGACCCCAAGCTGCTCGCGCCCAAGCCCGGTGCCAAGCCGGTGCGGCCGAAGAAGGGCCCCGCGACCTCCGCGCCCAGCTCCGCCGTCGACGCCGAGGACATCGCGGACGCGGGCACCGGCACGACCAGCACCGGCTCGACCGGCACGGCGCCCATCGCCCCGGACGCCGGCAGCGCGGACGCCGGCACCGGTGACGCCGGGTCGAGCGGACGGCGCACCGGCAGCGGCACCCGACCCGGTGGCCCCGACCGGTCCGCAGGCCCCGCCAACCGGGGCAAGCGCAAGCGCCGCTGACCCCACCGCGGCGCGCTGGCCGCGCCGCCACCCACCTCCGGGCCCGCCCCGGCCGCCGGCACTCCTTCAGGAGGAGACCCCCATGAGCACGCCGCAGAGCAGCACCGACAGCAGGGCCGAGGACGCCACCGACCTGCCCGACGCCGACCCGGTCGACGCCGACGCCGTGGTCGAGCCGGTCGAGGTCGTCGACGAGACCGACGACGCCGCCGACGAGGAGACCGAGGACGAGGAGGTCGACGACCTGCTCGTGCAGGAGGGCGACGTCGCCGGCGACTACCTCGAGAAGCTGCTGGACATCCTCGACGTGGACGGCGACATCGACCTCGACGTCGAGGGCGACCGGGCCTCGGTCGCGGTCGTCGGCGGTGGCCTGAAGACCCTGGTCGGGCCGGACGGCGCGACGCTGGAGGCGCTGCAGGAGCTCACCCGGCTCGCCGTGGCGCAGTCCACCGGCACCCGCAGCCGGCTCATGCTGGACATCGGCGGCTTCCGGGCGCAGCGGCGTGCCGACCTGACCACGCTGGCCGGCGAGGCCGCGTCGCGGGTCGCGGCCAGCGGGACGGCCGAGCGGCTGGCCCCGATGAACCCGTTCGAGCGCAAGGTGGTGCACGACGTGGTCGCGGCGGCGCCCGGGGTGCACAGCGAGTCCGAGGGCGAGGAGCCGAACCGCCGCGTCGTGGTCCTGCCGGGCTCGTGACGGCACCCGAGCTGCCGGAGGAGCCCGCGCTCGCCGCGGGCGCCTTCGGCGACCGGTTGCCCGCTGCCCGCCGGTTCGTCGAGCTCCTGGCCGGCGAGGGCGTGGTGCGTGGCCTGATCGGGCCGCGCGAGGTGCCCAGGCTGTGGGAACGGCACGTCCTGAACTCCGTGGCCGTGGCCGAGGCCGTGCCGCACGGGGCCCGTGTGGTCGATGTGGGCAGTGGGGCCGGTCTGCCGGGCATCCCGTTGGCCCTGGCCCGCCCCGACCTGTCCCTGACCCTGGTCGAGCCGATGGCCCGCCGGGTCGAGTTCCTGGCGCTGGTCGCCGAGGACCTCGGCGAGCACTGGCACGTGGTCCGCGGCCGGGCCGAGGAGAAGAAGGTCGTCCGCACCGTCGGGGAGGTCGACGTCGTCACCGCCCGCGCGGTGGCCCCGCTCCCCCGGCTGGTCGGCTGGGTGCGCGGTCTGCTCCGCCCCGGCGCGCAGCTGGTCGCCCTGATCGGCAGCTCGGCGGCCGCCGAGGTCCCCGGTCTGGTGCCCGAGCTGACCGCGGCCGGGATGCGCGACATCGAGGTCCGCGCGGTCGGTGCGTCGCTCGGCGAGGCCGCCACGCAGGTGGTCGTCATGACGCGCAGCGGCCGCTGATCGGCGGGTTCGGCGTCGACTCGTCGACCCGTAGGCTGGTGACGAACACGTCCACGGCGCTCGTTTCACGTGGAACTGGCTACAGCGACCCGATCTGTTCCACGTGGAACACGACCGGGTGAGGAGGACTTCGGCATGACGGACCCGGGCGAACGGCTGCGCAGCAGCCTGGCTGCCGACCTCCCGCCGTCCGCCTCCGTCGAGTTCGACAGCCCCATCGCGATGGAGGCCATGCGGGCCACCCGCGTGCTGCACGCCGACGACCAGGACCCCTTCCCGGCCCCCGGTCGGATCCGGGTGCTCACGATCGCGAACCAGAAGGGCGGCGTAGGCAAGACCACGTCGACGGTGAACCTCGGGGTCGCGCTGTCGCTGTTCGGGTTGCGGGTGCTGGTCATCGACCTCGACCCGCAGGGCAACGCCAGCACCGCCCTGGGGGTCGAGCACACGGTGGGCACCCCGTCGGTCTACGACGCCCTCGTCGGCGAGGCGACGCTCGCCGAGGTCACGCACCCGACGACGGCCTCCCCCAACCTGCGCTGCGTGCCGGCGACCATCGACCTGGCGGGCGCCGAGATCGAGCTGGTCAGCGTGGTCGCCCGCGAGCACCGGCTGCGGCGGGCGATCGAAGCCCACCTGCACGCGCTGCCCGCCGACGAGCGCCCGCACTACGTGCTGATCGACTGCCCGCCGTCGTTGGGGCTGCTCACCCTGAACGCGCTCGTCGCCGGCGACGAGGTGCTCATCCCGATCCAGTGCGAGTACTACGCGCTCGAGGGCCTGGGCCAGCTGCTCAGCAACATCGAGCTGGTGCGCGCCCACCTCAACCCCGGCATCGCGGTGAGCACCATCCTGCTCACCATGTACGACGGGCGCACCAAGCTCGCCGACCAGGTCGCCGACGAGGTGCGCAACCACTTCGGCGAGCTCGTGCTCACCTCGGTCATCCCGCGCAACGTCCGGGTCAGCGAGGCGCCGGGCTACGGCCAGTCGGTGCTCACCTACGACCCGGGTTCACGTGGATCCACCAGCTACGTGGAGGCAGCGCGCGAGCTCGCCGTCCGGGGTGCCGCCCTCCCGCCCTTCGTCCCGGTCCAGCCCACCCCGGCGGCTGCGCCGCCCCCCGCGGCCCCGCCGCTGAACGCGCTCGTCCTCGGTCAGTCCGTGGCGACCACAACCCAGGAGGACTCATGAGCAAGCGTGGTGGCCTCGGCCGCGGCCTGGCGGCCCTCATCCCGACCAGCGCCCCGGCGCCGACCGCGACCCCCGCCGCCAAGGCCGCCGAGGCGGTGGAGGCCGCCGCCGAGCGGGCCGCCGCGGGCCTGGAGACCGGGTCGACACCGGCTGCGCTGGCGCCGGTCGCCGACCTCCCGGTCGAGGTGGCCGGCATCCCCGGCGCGACCCTGCGCGAGGTGGCCGTCACCGACGTCGTCCCCAACCCGAAGCAGCCGCGGCACGTCTTCGACGACGAGGCGCTCGAGGAGCTCACCCACTCCGTGAAGGAGTTCGGGCTCCTCCAGCCGATCGTCGTCCGCGAGCGGTCCGAGGGCGGGTACGAGCTCATCATGGGCGAGCGCCGGCTGCGGGCCTCGCGCGCCGCCGGGCTGGAGACCGTGCCGGCCATCGTCCGGGACACCTCCGACGACGCGATGCTGCGCGACGCCCTGCTGGAGAACATCCACCGGGTGCAGCTGAACCCGCTCGAGGAGGCCGCGGCCTACCAGCAGCTGCTGGAGGAGTTCGGCGCCACCCACGAGGAGCTGGCCAGCAAGATCGGTCGCAGCCGCTCCCAGGTCACCAACACCATCCGGCTGATGAAGCTGCCGGTGAAGGTGCAGACCCGGGTGGCGGCCGGTGTGCTCTCGGCCGGGCACGCCCGCGCCCTGCTCGGCCTGCCGACCAACGAGGCCATGGACGCCCTGGCCACCCGCATCGTCGCCGAGGGCATGAGCGTGCGGGCCACCGAGGAGGCCGTCGCGCTGGCTGTCGCCCACGAGCCCGAGGCCAAGCGCAAGAGCGGTCGCACCATCACCGCCCCCGGCGTCGAGGACCTCGCCCACCGGCTGTCCGACGCGTTCGAGACCAAGGTCAAGGTGCAGATCGGCCGGGCCAAGGGCCGCATCGTGGTCGAGTTCGGCTCGGTCGACGACCTGCAGCGCATCGTGGGCATGATGGCGCCCGACATCACCGGCCGGAGCAAGCCCCAGGGGTGAGGAGGACGGTTGCGTCACTGACGCAACCGTCCTGGTGGTGGTGCCCCTCCCCGGAGGGGCCCAGCCTCAGCGGCGGGCCGCGGCCTGGCGCAGCAGGGTCGTGAGGACGTCGCCTAGCCGGTGCCCCGCTGCCTCCACGGCCATCGGGAACATCGAGGTCTCGGTCAGCCCGGGCGACACGTTCACCTCGAGGAAGTGCACCGTGCCCGCGGCGTCGACGATGAGGTCGGTGCGCGAGAGGTCGGCCAGCCCGAGCACCTCGTGGACGGTCACCGCCACCTCGGCCACCCGGCGGGCGAGCTCGTCGGACAGGCGGGCCGGCGTGTGGTACTCGGTGAGGCCCGGGGTGTAGCGCGACGTGTAGTCGAAGACGCCGGACTCGGGGGCGATCTCGACCGCGGGCAGGGCGTGCGGGCCCTCCCCCAGGTCGACCACCGACACGGCGACCTCGATGCCCTCGACGAACCGCTCGACCAGCACGGTGTCGCCGTAGGCGAAGCAGCTGACCATCGCGGCGGGCAGGTCCTCGACCCGGGTCACCTTCTGCGCGCCGAGCGCGGAGCCGCCCGAGGCGGGCTTCACCATCAGCGGCAGCCCGTGGCGCGCGACGATCAGGTCGAGCACCGCGCCGGCGCCCAGCTCGCGGAACGTGGAGTGCGGCAGGGCGACCCAGTCCGGGGTGGTCACGCCGGCGGTGCGGACGACGGACTTGGCAGCGGGCTTGTCCCACGCCAGCCGGCAGGCCGCGGCCGGGGACCCCACGTACGGGATGCCGGCCAGGTCGAGGACCGCCCGGACGGCGCCGTCCTCACCCGTGGAGCCGTGCAGCGCGATGAACACCGCGTCGGCGGGGCTCGCCGCGAGGCCGGGCAGCAGGTCGCCGTCGGCGTCGCGCAGCTCGGCGTCGAGCCCGGCACGCAGCAGGGCCTCGACCACCTGGGTGCCCGAGGACAGGCTGACCTCGCGCTCGAACGTCAGGCCACCGGCAAGCACGACGGCCTGCAGCAGGTCGGTGCCGGTGTCGGCCGGGTGCGCGGTCACGGCTGGTCCCCCACGGTGTCGGACGACGCCGGGCCGGTGATCGGCTCGACCACGGGCACCTGCGGGGTCGCCGGCCGGACGGCGCGGAAGCGGCCGGTGTCGACGGTGTCGAAGGTGGAGTGCAGGTCGAGCTCGGCCTCGACGACGCGGGCCAGCCGGCGCACGCCCTCGCGGATCTGGTCGGGCTCGGGGTAGCAGTAGGACAGCCGCATGTACTCGGTGCCCTGCCCGTCGGCGTAGAAGCCGATGCCCGGCACGTAGGCCACGTGCGCGCTGACCGCGCGGGGCTGCATGCGCTTGGCGTCGAGACCGGCGGGGAGCTTGAGCCACACGTAGAAGCCGCCGTCGGGCCTGGTCCAGCTGGTGCCCGGGGGCATCAGGGCGGTCAGCGAGTCGAGGGTGGCGTCGCGGCGCTCGCGGTAGAGCTCGATGAAGGTCTTGATCTGCTGCTGCCAGGGCTGGGTGTCCAGGTACCGGGCGACGGCGTACTGGGTGAGCGAGGGCGGGCAGAGCACCTGGGCCTCGGTGGCCAGCACCAGCTTCTCGCGGACGGCGAGGGGTGCGAGCACCCAGCCCACGCGCAGGCCCGGGGAGAAGGTCTTGGAGAACGAGCCCAGGTAGATGACGCGCTCGGCGTCGCGGGCCCGCAACGCCTTCATGGGCTCGCGGTCGAAGCCCAGCAGGCCGTAGGGGTTGTCCTCGACGACGAGCAGGTCGTACCGGTCGGCGATCTCCATGACCTTCGCACGGCGCTCCTCGGTGAGCGTGATGCCGGCGGGGTTGTGGAAGTTCGGGATCGTGTAGAGGAACTTGACCTTGTCGCCGCGGGCGCGGCACTCGATGAGGGCGTCCTCGAGCGCCTCGGGCACCAGGCCGTCGTCGTCCATGAGCACGTGCTGCACTCGGGCCTGCGCGGCCTGGAAGACACCCAGCGCGCCGACGTAGGACGGCGCCTCGGCCAGGATGACGTCGCCCGGGTCGACGAAGACGCGGGTGACCAGGTCGAGCCCCTGCTGGGAGCCGACGGTGACCACCACCTCGGACGGCGAGGCGTCGGTGATGCCCTCCAGGGCCATGACGTCGCAGATCCGCTCGCGCAGCCGCGGGTCGCCCTGGCCGGAGCCGTACTGCAGCGTCTGGGCGCCCATGCCCGACACCAGCTCGCCGATCATCGAGCCGACGGCGTCCAGCGGCAGGGCGGTGACCGCGGGCATGCCCCCGGCCAGCGAGACCACCTCGGGGCGGCTGACCACGGAGAACAGGGCCCGGATCTCCGAGCTCTTCATGCCGTGGGTGCGGGCGGCGTAGCGGTCGGCCAGCGGGTCCAGCCGCGGGTGACGCGCCGGGACCGGTGCCGACGCGCTGACCGAGGGGTCAGGCGTCAGGGAGGACATCGTCCGAGTGTAGAAGCCGACCGTCAGGCAGGTGTGGACAGTTGGTAGGTGCCGGTCGGCGGGTCGGCCTCGGCGGGCAGGAACAGCCGCTGGACGGCGGCCAGCACGCTGGAGGCGACGGTGCTGCGCAGCCGTGCGTCGAGCAGCAGCTGGCGGTCGACCGGGTGGGAGAGGTACCCGCAGTCGAGCCGGATGGCCGGCATGCGGGTGAGCCGCAGCAGGTCCCAGGTCTTGGCGTGCGAGCCGCAGTCGAGCATGCCGGTGCGGGCGATGACCTCGCGGCGCAGGAGGTTCGCGAACTCCTCGCCCACGGTCGACGACGCGCCCGAACCGGTGCCGTAGTAGTAGCTGGCCACGCCGCGGGCGTGCCGGGAGCCGTGCGCCTCCATGTGCAGCGAGACGAACAGGTCGGCGCGGGCGGAGTTGGCGAAGGCGGTGCGCTCGGCCAGCGACGGGCCACCCCGTCGTCCGCGGGTCAGGTAGACGGTCGCCCCGGCGGCGGCGAGGCGGCCCTCGATGCGGGAGGCGAGGTCGAACACGAGGTCGGCCTCGGTGGTCTCGCCGGCGGTGAAGCCGGTGTCCTCGCCGCCGTGGCCGGGGTCGATCACGATGACCCGGCCGATGAGGTGCGGACCGGACTCGACCATGCCGGCGCTCTGCCGCAGCAGCTGGGGACGACCCCCGGTGACCCGCCGGCCGAGCTGCCGCAGGGCACGCAGCGTGCCCGGGCCGCAGGTGCCGTCGACGGTGAGGCCGTAGTCGCGCTGGAAGCTGCGCAGGCCCACCTCGGTCTCGGCGCCGAGGATGCCGTCGGCCCGCCCGGCGTCGTAGCCCAGCTCGAGCAGGCGCTCCTGCAGGCCGTGCACGTCGTCGCCACGCATGGGCCGCTCGGGGTCGTAGCGCAGCACCCGGTCGCCGAGGGACCAGCGGGCCTCGGTGAGCGCCCGGTAGGTCTCCTCACCGACCCGGCCGTCGACGGACAACCCGCGGACCTGCTGGAAGTGCCGGACGGCGAGCGCGGTGGCCTCGTCGTAGACGTCGGCGCCGGTGGGCTCGGTCGTCAGCAGGCCCAGGGCGCGGAGCGCGGCCTGGACCTCGGTGACGGCGGGACCGGCACTACCGGCTTGCAGGGGCTGCACGCGGGGGTCGCTCCCAGGCTGTCGATCGGTACGGGTTCGTCTGATTGTCGTCCCTGCCGGGCGGTACGGCGACACCCGGGGGCCCGGACGTGCGACGGGGGGCACGGACGAGTGGTCGTCCGTGCCCCCCGTGACGCGCTGGGGCTACCCGAGGTTCAGAGGTAGTCGGCCAGGTCGGAGAGGATCGCGCCCTTGGGCTTGGCGCCGATGATGCTCTTGACCGGCTTGCCGCCCTGGAAGACGGTCATGGTCGGGATCGACATGACCTGGTAGTCGCGGGCGATCTGCGGGTTCTCGTCGATGTTGAGCTTCGCGATGGTGATCTTGTCGGCGTGCTCGCCGGCGATCTCCTCGAGCACGGGGGCGACCATCTTGCACGGGCCGCACCACTCGGCCCAGAAGTCGACCAGCACGGGCTTGTCGCTGCCCAGCACGTCGGTGGCGAAGCTGTCGTCGGTCACGGTCACGGTGTTGCCGGCCATTGCGGACTCCTTGGTGGGGGATGGAACGGCGCGGCCTCAGGGGCCCGCCGCGAGCTTGCGAGTGGTGGGGGGAGGTCGGGTCCTTCTAGCGCTCGTCGAAGGTGTCGGCGAGCCAGCGCTCGGCGTCGATCGCCGCGGCGGCTCCGGTGCCCGCCGAGGTGATCGCCTGCCGGTAGATGTGGTCCACGACGTCACCGCAGGCGAAGACGCCGTCGATGTTCGTGCGGGTCGTCGGGTGCTCGACCTGGATGTAGCCCTCGTCGTCGAGCTTGAGCTGCCCGGCGAAGATCTCGCTGCGCGGGTCGTGGCCGATGGCGACGAACAGGCCGCTGACGTCCATGGTCTCGGTGGCGCCGGTCTCGGTGTCGGTCAGCTCGACCGACTGCACCTGGTTCTCGCCGTGCACGTCGGTGACCTGCTTGCCCAGCGCCCAGCGGATCTTCTCGTTGTCCTGGGCGCGCTTCTGCATGATCTTCGACGCCCGCAGCTCGGCACGACGGTGCACGACGGTGACCGACTTGGCGAAGCGGGTGAGGAAGGTGGCCTCCTCCATCGCCGAGTCCCCGCCGCCGACGACGACGATGTCCTGGTCGCGGAAGAAGAAGCCGTCGCAGGTGGCACAGGCCGAGACGCCGTGGCCGAGCAGCCGGGCCTCGTTCTCCAGGCCGAGGTAGCGGTACTTGGACCCGGTGGCCACGATGACCGCGTGCGCCAGGTGCACCTCGTCGCCCACCTTGACCACCTTGGGGGTGGCGGTGAGGTCGACCTCGGTGACGTCGCTGGGGACCAGCTCGGCACCGAAGCGCTCAGCCTGGGTGCGCATGTCGTCCATGAGCTGCGGGCCCTGGATGCCCTCGGGGAACCCGGGGAAGTTCTCGACCTCGGTGGTGGTCATCAGCGCACCGCCGAACTGGGACCCCTCGAACACCAGGGGGTGCAGGTTCGCGCGCGCGGCGTAGGTGGCGGCGGTGTACCCGGCCGGACCGGACCCGATGATGATCAGGTCGCGGACGCCACCGCCCTCCGCGGGCGGGATCGTGGCCGGGGCCTGGCCGGGGTCGCCGGGGGCGGACACCGCGGGGCCGGGGGTGGGCTGGTCGTTCGTCACGGGCGGCACAACGGCCAGCCTAGGGCCGGCATTCCCGGGCGGTGGACCATTGCCTGCGGTGGGGCCGGCGGTCAGCCGGCCGACAGCGGGGCGACCTCGGCGAGGTCGGCGGAGAAGCCGTCGTCGGCGGGGACGAGGCCGGTGACCCACACCAGCACGTACCGGGTGGTCACCGGGCTCTCGAAGGAGAGGACGTCGGCACCGCCGGTGAGCTCGCCCTGGGCGCCGACGGCGTAGGAGTCGAGGTCGTCGCCGCCGTCGCCGGTCCGCACCTCGACGGTGGCGCCCTCCGAGCCGGTCACGGAGATCGCCGAGAGCGGCTGCTCGGACCCGAGGTCGTAGAGGACGCCGACGCCGGGCTTGAGGTTGCCGAAGTCGGCCGACCCGCGGTAGTTCAGCGTCGGCCAGGCGGTGGCCGGGTCGCCGTCGAAGGACTGCGGGACGTCGTCGTCGTTCTCGGGCTCGCCGTCGCCGAAGGGGTCGAAGACGGTGGCCGTGGAGATCTGCAGGGGCGTGCCGGCGGGGGTGCCGGTGTCGCCGCCGGAGCCGTCGTCGCTGGGGGCCGCCGTGCTGGGCCGGGAGCCCTGCGTGTCGTCGACGCTGCTGGCCGCGGAGATCACGTTGTTGCCCAGCCACCATCCGGCGGCGATGACCATGGCGAGGGCGAGCAGCGGGAGGCCGACCACGAGCAGCCGGCGCCGCCACCCGGCGACCTCGGGCTCGTCGTCGACGACGTCGTCCTCGTCGTAGGTCGACGCCCAGTCCAGCTCGTCGTCCTCGGCGGTGTCCTCGGCGACGACGGCGGGCACGGGCGGGTAGCTGTCCCGGGTCAGCGGGACGGCGTCGTCGACCCGCGGCAGGGGGCGTCCGGCGGCCAGGGCGGCGTCCTCGGCGTCGCGGCGGTCGCGCAGCTTGCGCAGCCAGCCGCTCTCGGACTCCTCGCCGCGGATCGACAGGTGCGGGTCGGTGTTCCCGGTGCGGGGGCGCTCGCCGAGCAGGGCGGCCATGGCCGCGACCGAGGACAGCGCGGTGCCGGGCTCGGTGGAGCGGGCCCGGCGGACCAGGGCGGCGAGGTCGGGCTGCACGATGACCGGCGGGGTCACCCCGGGCTCGTCGCCGCGACGCCCGGTGAGGCACAGCTCGAGGAGGGCACCCAGGGCGGCGATGTCGCCGGGCACCGTGCCCTCGGCGGCGGGCACGGCCAGCAGGCCCACCAGGCCACCGGGCCGCAGGACGACGTGGTCGGGGGTCAGGCCGCCGACGGCGAGGCCGACCCGGTGCGCCTCGGCGACGCCCTCGGCCAATCGGCGGACGACGGCCCGGGCCTCGCGCTCGGGCAGGGGCCCTGCGGCGAGCCGGTCGGTGAGGGTCTGGCCGTCGATCCACTCGTTGACGACGTAGGCGGCGGGGCTGTCGTCGGGCGTGCCCTCGGCGGCGTCGTAGACCATCGACAGGGCGGGGGTGGCCAGCCCGCCGGCGGTCAGCGCCCGGGCGATCCAGCCGCGGGCGGCCGGGCCGCCGGGGGTGTGCACGCGCAGCGCGACGTCGCGGTTCAGCACGCGGTCGCGGGCCCGCCAGGACCGGATGACCCCGGTGGCCGTCGGCTCGTCGGGGGCGAGCTGGTCGATGGGCCGGTAGCGGTCGGGGAGGCCGGTGGTCGTCGACGTCACGGACGCTGCCGACCTCCCGGTTGTCTGCCAGCCGCCTCTCGGGCCGGTCGCGACGCCGACCCGGGGTTCACCGTCGTGCTCCGCCCAGGCGAGCCCGGACGGCGGCGACCGGCCCCGAGACCTCCGGGACCTTCACCAGCACGACGCCGACCACGACCACGACGCCGATGACCAGGCTACCGACCAGCAGGGTGACGAGCGACCCGGCGACCGAGGTCCCGGCCACACCCTGGACGAGGTGCACCGCACCCCACCCGATGCCCCCGGCGACGGCGGAGACGACGGCCAGCTTGACCACCGGACCGGCGGTGTCCCCCGTGCGCACGGCGCCGAGCTTGCGGCGCAGCGCGAGGTCCCCGGCGACCCAGCCGGCGACGTAGGTCAGGGAGGTGGCGACCACCAGGCCGGCGACCACGTGCTCCGGCTCGACCACGGCGGGCACGAGCAGCAGCAGGGGCACCCGGACGGCGACCATCACCACCTGGATGAGGGTGGGCGTGCGGGCGTCCTTCATCGCGTAGAAGACACGGAGCTGCAGCAGCGTGACGGCCATCGGCAGCAGGCCGAACGCACCCAGGGCCAGGGCCGTGCCCATCGCCCGTGCCTGCTCCAGCGAGGTCTCGCCGTGCCCGAACGCGACGGTGGTGAGCGCCGGCCCCAGGACGACGAGCAGGGCGGTGACCGGCAGCAGACCGACCGCGGACAGGCGCATGCCCAACCCGAGGTCGGCGGCGACCCCGGGGACGTCGTGCCGGCTCGCCGCGCGGCTCATCCGCGGCACGAGGGCGGTGAGGAGCGCGACGCCGATGATCCCGTAGGGCATCTGGAACAGCAGGCTCACGTTCGCGAAGCCGGCCGACCCGAGCCCGGCGGTCTGACCGGCCTCCTGGGAGACGCGCCCGGCGGCGTTGGCCACGCGGGTGGCGACGAGCACCCCGACCTGGCTGATCGCGACGTACCCGATGACCCAGAGGCCCAGCGTGCCGGCCTCGCCGAGGCCCGAGCCGCGCAGACCCCAGCGGGGGCGCAGCGGCACCCCGACCTTGCGCAGTTGCGGCACCAGCACGAGGGCCTGGACCGCGATGCCCAGGGTGGTGCCGACGCCGAGGAGCCAGACCTGCACCGGCGTGATCGAGACGGGGGTGAGCGGACCGGGCCCGCTGGCCGCGACGAACAGCCCGGCGGTGGCGATCACGACGACGTTGTTGAGCACCGGCGCCCAGGCCGGCCAGCCGAACACCCCGCGGGCGTTGAGGATCGCGGTGACCAGGGCACCGAGCCCGTAGAAGACGATCTCGACGAGCAGCAGCCGGGCCAGCCAGTTGGCCAGCGCGACCTGGTCGGGGTCGCCGGTGATGCCGTAGGCCCTGGTGAGCAGCGGTGCGGCCAGCACCGCGACACCGGTCATCACGACGAGCCCGGCCATGGCCAGGGTGGTCAGCCGCTGGGCGTAGCCGACCCCACCGTCACGGTCCCGCTCCTGGGCGTGCACGAGCAGGGGGACGACGACCGAGGTGAGCACCCCGCCCAGGAGCAGTTCGTAGACGATGTTGGGCAGCGTGTTGGCCGTGTTGTAGGCGTCGTTCACCGCGGCCACCCCGAGCGCAGCCGTGATCACGACCGTGCGGAGCAGCCCGGTGATCCGGGAGACCAGGCTGGCGACGGCCATCGTGCCGGCGGCGCGCAGGATCCCCCGGCTGCCCCCGGGCCGGCCCTCGCGGGCCTCGTGGACGCCGGTGTCCTTGTCGTCCGCGGTCGCCGGCACGGGCGGGAGCACCGGGATGATCTGGGTGTCGTCGGGGCCGGGGACGAAGCGGCTGCGGAACGACTCCTGCTCCCCCGACCGCGGCCGGGGCGGCGGCGGGAGGGCCGGGGCATGCGGTGCGGCCTGCGGCGCCGGTGGTGGCGGCACGGCGGGGGTCGGGCGCGAGGGCGGGGCCAGGGCCGAGCCGAGCGGGCTGACCCGGGTGGCCGGTGCCGACCCGTCGGTCTGCGGGCGCCGCGGTGACCGGACCGGACGCTGCTGCGGCACGACGGGGTCGTCGGTGGTCGGGTGGCCCGCCAGGGCGCTCGCCGAGGGGGCGGCCAGCGGCGGCGGGACCGCCCCGTAGGGCGCGGGGGGCAGGGGCGAGGACGACGGGCGGGCGGGCCGGGCGGCCGGTTGCTCACGGCTGTGCCGGCTGGTCCCGGTCTGCTCGGTCCCGCCCCGCCCGGTGCCGGTCCGCTCGGTGCCGGTCCGCTCGGTGCCGGTCCGCTCGACCAGCTCGGCGACGGTGGGCGCCTCCTCGGACGCCGGCCCGCCGGGGGGCGGGGGCCGGTGGTTGCCGCCGGTCACACCGGGCTCCGGGTGGTGGGTGCGGGGTGGTCGGCGTCAGGGCCGCCGTCGGCCGGCACGAGGACGTCGTCGTCGACCGGTCGGGCCTCGCCGCGCCGGCGGCGGAGCACGAAGAGCACGAGCCGGCGGAGGAAGAGCAGCCCGAGCAGGGCCGCCGCGCCGATGGTGATCGCCAGCGTGATGGGCCCGTAGGCGGTGCTGGTGACCCGCAGCTCGACCTCCGAACCGAGCACGCCACCGGCGGGGGTGGTGAGCCGTGCGACGACGGTGAACCCGCCGGACTGCCGGACGGTGGTGGGCACCGTGACGACGGTGCGGGAGTTGGCCTCCAACCGCTGCGGGGGCACGTCCCCCGCGGTGAACCCGACCCCGCTGCGGGCCCGCAGGTCGAGCACCACGGTCACGGCGAAGGGCAGGTCGTTGCGCACGGTGAGCACGAGGGGGGCATCGCTGGAGGCCAGGCTGTAGGTGCCGTCGGCGGGGACGACGAGGCCCACCTGCCCGCGCAGGCCGTCGATGGTCTGCTCCACGTCGGCCGCCGCCGCGGCGAAGCCGGCCGGGTCGCCCCGCCAGGCGGTGGACGAGGCGCGGGCGATCGCGTCGTCCTGCTCGGCGAGCACGTCCCCGGCCTCGTCCCCGACGGCCGCGGCGAGGTCGGCGCGCACGGCGTCCGCGCGGGCGAGGGCGACCAGGCCCTCCCCGGCCAGCACCGTGGTGTCGGTGGGGGCGACGAGGGTGCCGGCCTCGGCGGAGGGCCCGGCGGCCAGGTCGGTCAGCGAGGCGCCGGCCAGCCAGGTCTGGGTGACGGTGTCGGCGAGCATGGGCGTGGCCCAGCTCGGGTCGGCCTCGACCTCGCGGGGGGGCACCACCAGCACGGTCTGCGCGACCGCCGGGTCGACGGCGGCGAGCTGGTCGGTCAGCACCCCGAGCTCGGCCAGGTAGCGCTGCTCGGCGGCCCGGGCGCCGCCCGGCGCGGTGTCCGCGCCGGCCACGACGTCGCCCAGGGCGGTGTCGGCCACCAGCGTGGTGAGCTGCCCGGCGGCGGTGTCGACCGGCACCCGGGCCGCCGCCGCTCGGCCGGTGCGGCCCACGGCGGCGTCGGAGTCGGTGTAGGCGCCCTGGGCCAGCACGAGCTGGTCGACCCCGGCGGCCTGGAGGGTGGCGAGGGTGTCGGCCCGCAGCACCCCGCCTGCGGGCCACACGAGGTCGGTGCGGGGCTGGGTGTCCAGGGCGTCGGCCAGGATCCGCGCCCCCTCGCCGTCGGCACCCTCCTCACCGGCACCCCCGCCGGCCGGGGTGCCGGGCAGGGCCCGCAGGACGACGTCGGACAGGCCGGCCGACTGCAGGGCGTCGGCGTCCACGTCGGCGTAGGGCAGGGCGAGGACCGGGTGGACGGCGGCCAGCGCACGCAGCCGGTCCAGCCACGTCGCCGCGGCCGCCACGCCGGCACCGGCCACGCCGTCGACGGTGTAGCCGCCGGCCATCGCGGTCAGCTCCTGCACCAGGGCGGGGTCGACGGCGAGCGTGACCGGCACCCCGCGGCCGCCGTCGGGCAGGTCCTCGAGCACCTGCAGGGCGCGGTCGAGCCGGCCGTCGGCGGACAGCTCCGCGGCGAGGTCGTCGTCGGTGAAGCGGCCCGCCGCGTCGCGGTGGGGCCGGTCGGTGAGCGGCCAGAGCCACGCGACCGAGGTGGGGGTGGTGGGCGCACCGGGCGCGACCAGGTAGGTGGGCAGCTCGCCGACCCGCTCGACGAGCCCGCCGCGGGTGCCGTTCACGTTGACCAGCACCGGGTAGACGCCGGCGGCGGTGATGCCGAGCTCGGCGGCGGTGGTGCTGTAGGCGAAGGGGATGTCGTCGCCGGGGTCCAGGACCCCGCTCTGCGGCAGGAACGGCGCCTGGGCGGTGGTGCCGGCCGAGGGGCGGGCGGCGTCCTCGGCCAGGGCCTGCCGCGAGGTCAGCCGGTCACCGCGCTGCAGCCGGACCGAGACGTCGGTGATCGTGTCGTCGCCGGCGTTGGTGAGCGTGCCGCTGACCTGGATGACGCTGTCGGCGGTCACCGTGCGGGGTTCCAGCACCGACAGCGTGACCTGGACCGGGCCGGCGGTGCTGGTGGTCTGGTCACCGGGCGCGGCGGCCGCGGGGGCGACCGGGCCCGCGAGGACGGTGCCCAGCGCGGCCAGGCACGTCAGCAGGCAGACCAGCAGGGAGGTGGGGAGGCGGCCGGGGGTCCGCCGCATCACGCGCTGTCGGCCAGCAGGCCCGGGGCGCGCTCCACCAGGGCCCGCTCGTCGGCGTAGGCCAGCCGCTCGGACAGCTCCGAGAGCGGCACCCAGGCCACCTCGGTGACCTCGACGTCCTCGTCGGAGAGCTCGCCGCCGGTGGCCCGCAGCAGGAAGTGGTGCACGGTCTTGTGCACGCGCCGGCCGTCGGCGACGAACCAGAAATCGATGATGCCCAGCGGTGCGACGATCTCGCCCTGGATGCCGGTCTCCTCGGCCACCTCGCGCACGGCGGTGTCCTCGGGGGTCTCCCCGGCCTCGATGTGGCCCTTGGGCAGCGACCAGAGCAGCCGGCCCCGCCGATCGGTGCGGCCGATCAGGGCTGCGCGCGGGCCGGTGCCGTCGTCGTCGGCCACGACCAGCCCGCCGGCCGAGGTCTCGTCGACCCGGCGCAGACGTCGGCCCGGGCGTCGTCGTCCGCCCGTCGGAGCCATGCTGTGCAGGGTAGCGCGACCGACCTCAGTAGCCTGGGCGGTCGTGTCCGACGAGCGCCCGCGTCCCGAACCCGCGCCGGTCCCCGAGGCCGTGCAGCAGACCGTCCGCGACCTGGTCGACCTCACGCCCGTCCTCGGCCTGGTCGGCGAGCGGTTCACCGCGGCCGGCCACGAGGTGCACCTGGTCGGCGGATCGGTCCGCGACGCCCTGCTCGCGGCGGGGTCGGGCGCGGCCCGACCCGGGGACCTGGACCTGACGACGTCGGCCACGCCGGAGCAGACCCTCGCCGTCCTCGACGGCCTGGCCGGTTCCACGTGGAACACCGGCATCGCCTTCGGCACGGTGGGTGCCGAGGTGCGCGGCGAGCGGCTGGAGATCACCACCTTCCGCGCCGACCGGTACGACCGCGAGTCCCGCAACCCCGAGGTCGCCTGGGGCGCCTCGCTGGTGGACGACCTGGCCCGCCGCGACTTCACGGTCAACGCGATGGCGGTGTCGTTGGGCCCCGACCGCACGGTCACCGACCCCTTCGGCGGGCTGGGCGACCTGCTGGCCGGCCGGCTGCGCACGCCCGGACGCCCCGAGGACTCGTTCGCCGACGACCCGCTGCGCATGCTGCGGGCGGTCCGCTTCGTCGCCCAGCTCGGGCTGACCCCCGCGCCCGAGGTGGTGGCGGCGATGACCGCGCAGGCTCCCGAGCTCGGCCGGATCACCGCCGAGCGGGTGCAGCACGAGTTCTCCCGCACGCTGCTGAACGACTCCCCGCGTGCGGCGCTGGACTTCCTGGTCTCCACCGGGCTGGCCGACGTCGTGCTCCCCGAGCTGTCGGCCCTGCGCATGGAGATCGACGAGCACCACCAGCACAAGGACGTCTACACCCACTCCCTCACGGTGCTCGACCAGGCGATCGCCCTCGACCTGGCCGACCCGGAGTCGCCCTCGCCGGACCTCGTGCTCCGGCTGGCCGCGCTGCTGCACGACATCGGCAAGCCGGCCACCCGCCGGCACGAACCGCGGGGCCGGGTGTCCTTCCACCACCACGAGGTGGTCGGCGCCAAGCTGGTGCGCAAGCGGCTGACCGCGCTGAAGTACCCCAAGGAGGTCGTCGAGCAGGTCTCGCGGCTGACCTTCCTGCACCTGCGCTTCCACGGCTACGGCTCGGGCGAGTGGACCGACTCCGCCGTCCGCCGCTACGTGACCGACGCCGGCGACCTGCTCCCCCGGCTGCACAAGCTCGTGCGGTCGGACTCCACCACCCGCAACAAGCGGCGGGCCGCGGCGCTGTCGGCGACGTACGACTCGCTGGAGCAGCGCATCGCCGAGCTGTCGGCGGCCGAGGACCTGGCGCGCGTGCGGCCCGACCTCGACGGCAACCGGATCATGGAGCTGCTGGGCATCGAGCCCGGCCGCGAGGTCGGGGAGGCCTGGCGGTTCCTCAAGGAGCTGCGGCTCGAGCGCGGGCCGCTGGCCCCCGAGGACGCCGAGGCCGAGCTGCTCAGCTGGTGGCGCTCGCGCTGACCGCGACGGGTTGGTCGGTCCACACCCGGCGCCGCACGGTGTTGGCCACGGCCGCGGCGAGGTAGAGGACGGCGACCAGCACCAGCGCCGGGACGCTGGCCCCCGACCCCGGCAGGGCGAGCGCCCCGACCACCAGCGCTGCGACGAAGGTGACGTTGAAGACGGCGTCGTAGACCGAGAACACCCGCCCGCGGAAGTCGTCGTGCGCGACCTCCTGGAGGGTGCTGTCCACGCAGATCTTCACCGCCTGCGCGACGAAGCCGAGCAGGAAGCCGGCGGCCACGATGGTGGGGGCCAGGAAGGGCAGGCCCAGGCCGAGCTGGCCGGCCGCCCCGAGCAGCAGCACCGCCGTCGTCCAGCGCGCCTTGCCCCAGCGGCGCACCGCCGGCGGGGTGAGCGCGGCGGCCAGCAGGGTGCCCACCGCGCCCGCCGCGAGCACCTGGGCGAGACCGGGCAGACCGGTCGGGAACAGCGACCCGACCGGTTCCAGGGTGTTGCGGTAGAGCAGCAGCGTGAGCAGGGTCAGCAGCCCGAAGCAGACCCGGTGCACGGCCATCAGGGTCAGCACCCAGGTGGCCGGACGGGAACCGAGCACGTGCCGGGCGCCGGCCTGCAGCCCGTGCAGCACGTCGCGGGCCGAGACGGTCGCCGCCCGGGAGGTGTGGTCCGGGCCCAGGTAGGGGCGGGCGAAGCCGGCCACGATGGCCGAGCCGAGCAGGTACGGGCCGGCGGCGCAGAGGGCCAGCAGCGCGTAGCCGGTGTCGCCGTCGGCGAGCAACGACTGCACCCCGATGGCCACCCCGCCGCCGACCACCGTGGACACCGCACCCGCGGTGGTGCTGAGGGCGTTCGCCGAGACCAGCGAGGGTCGGTCGCAGGTGTGCGGCAGCCCGGCGGACAGGGCCGACAGCACGAACCGGTTGACCGAGAACACCGCCAGCCCGGCGAGGTAGAAGGCCGGCCCGCCGATGCCGGCCCAGGTGAGCGCCGCGACCCCGACCACGAGCAGCGCCCGGACGACGTTGGCCACGACCAGCACCTGCCGGCGGCTCCACCGGTCCAGCCACACGCCGGCGAAGGGACCGAGCACCGAGTAGGGCACCAGCAGGACGGCGAACCCCGCGGCGACGTCGACCGGGTCGGCGGCGCGCTGCGGGTTGAACAGCACGGTCCCGGCGAGCGCCGCCTGGAACATGCCGTCGCCGAACTGCGAGGCCAGCCGGGTGAGCAGCAGTCGCCGGAAGTCGGCGCGCCCGAGCAACCGGCGCGCCACCGCCCCCCGTCCCGCCACACCCGCACCCTACGGCGGCGACGGGCCACCCCACCGGGGCCGGTCCTGGGGCACACTGGGCCCGATGAACGCGGTGCCCCCGTCGCCCGACCCGGACCGCCGACCCGCCGGCTCGGCCGCGGGCCGGGAACCCGGCGCGGCCGTCCCGCCGCTGACGATCGGTCGGCTCGGCGACGTGCGGCCCGGCTGCCTGCTGGTCGCGATGCCGCTGCTCACCGACCCGAACTTCGCCGGCACGGTCGTCTACGTGGTCGACCACTCGAGCACCGGCACGGTCGGGGTGGTGCTCAACCGCCCGAGCGAGGTGCGCATCGCCGACGTCCTCCCGGGCTGGGCGGACCTGGCGGTGCCGCCCGGGATGTTCCACGTCGGCGGGCCGTGCGAGAGCGAGACGGCGCTGTGCCTGGCCGCCGGCCCCGGTGGTGGGCCGGGTCTCCAGCCGGTCGGGGACGGCGTCCACCTGGTCGACCTCGACGTCGACCCCGGTGAGGTGTCCGGCGCCGTCGACGGCCTGCGGGTGTTCGCCGGCTACGCGGGGTGGTCGCCCGGTCAGCTGGGCGGCGAGCTCGCCGAGGGGGCCTGGGCCTGCGTGCCGGGGCTCCCGGCCGACGTGCTGGCCGGCGACGAGGGGATGCGTGCCTGGCACCGGGTGCTGGCCCGGCAGAGCGGCCCGCGGGCCGTCCTCACCACCGCCACCCCGGACCCCACCCAGAACTGAGGAAGGACCCCGTCGCCCCCCAGCACGGCTCCGACGCGCCGGGACCCGGCGAGGGGGCCGACCCGTGGTCTCACCCGTCCCACGGGTCTCGCACGGCGGCGCGGGTTCTGGCAGACTGAGGGCTGCGGGAGGGACGGTCTGGGGAAGAGACCGTCCCTCCCGTTTCCATGCCGCCCGACGGGACGACGCCCTCCGTCAGAAGCCGAGCTCGGCGGTCACCTGCGGGTAGTCGGCGGCGTTCGCGGTCTCGGCGTCGCCGGGCAGCGTGATGGTGCGCGGGCCGGGGTCGCCCAGCGTGATGGTCACGTCGAAGGTCTGGTCGGGCAGCCGGGTCTGGTACTGCACGAGCATCTGGTCCGACGCCGACACGACCACGGTGGCGCCGGACCCCGTGCGGTACACCGCGCACAGCTGGCCGTCCACGGTCTGCTGGCCCTGCCAGGTGTAGCCCCGCTCGAGGATGGCGCGGGGGTCGTCGTCGGCCCGCTGGGAGAGCCGGGGCAGCAACTGCACCAGGACGTCGACCAGGGACGACGTCCCGTCCGCGCGCGTGGTGGTCAGCGGCCGGCGCAGGTAGGTGGTGTCGGGTCGGCCGGCGGCCGCGAGCGCCTCGGTGAGCCCGGGCACGTCGCCGTACCAGAGGTCGGTGCCGCTGAAGAACAACGTGCGGGAGTCGTCGGGCCGGTCGCGGAACGTGGTGACGGCCTGGGCCCGGCCGTTGCCCTGCCGGAAGTCGATCTCGCCGGTGAGCGTGAGCACGGTGCCCTCGGCGTAGGGCGCGGTGACGGTGACGTCGGCACCGCCGGCCTCGAAGTTGCGGTGCAGCAGCCCGGCGAGGGTGGCGGCCTCCTCCTCGGTGACCGGGTCGCCGGGCGTGCGGGTGGCCGAGGACCCGTCGCTGCAGCCGGTCAGCACCGCGACGGCGAGGACGAGCAGCAGGGCGAGCAGACGTGGTCGGGCCGGCATGACCCCAGCGTACGAAGCCATGCCGGCCCGGTGGATCAGCGCTCGACGGTGCCGGCGATGAAGGCCTCGACGGCGTCGCGGGCCTCGGAGTCGCTGTACTGCACGGGCGGGCTCTTCATGAAGTACGAGGACGCCGACAGGATCGGGCCCCCGATGCCGCGGTCGAGGGCGATCTTGGCAGCGCGGACGGCGTCGATGATGATGCCGGCGGAGTTCGGGGAGTCCCAGACCTCGAGCTTGTACTCCAGGTTCAGCGGGACGTCGCCGAACGCGCGGCCCTCGAGCCGCACGTAGGCCCACTTGCGGTCCGACAGCCACGGCACGTGGTCCGAGGGACCGATGTGCACGTTGTCCTTGCCCATGTCCCGGTCGACCTGGCTGGTGACGGCCTGGGTCTTGGAGATCTTCTTGGACTCCAGGCGCTCGCGCTCGAGCATGTTCTTGAAGTCCATGTTGCCGCCGACGTTGAGCTGCATCGTCCGGTCGAGCTGCACGCCGCGGTCCTCGAACAGCTTGGCCAGCACGCGGTGGGTGATGGTGGCGCCGACCTGGCTCTTGATGTCGTCGCCGACGATCGGCACACCGGCGGCGGTGAACTTGTCGGCCCACTCCTTCGTGCCGGCGATGAACACCGGGAGCGCGTTGACGAAGGCCACACCGGCGTCGAGGGCGGCCTGGGCGTAGAACTCGGCCGCCTGCTGCGAGCCCACGGGCAGGTAGCAGACCAGGACGTCGGCACCGGACTCGCGCAGCGCTGCGACGACGTCGACCGGCTGCTCGTCGGACTCCTCGATGGTCTCGCGGTAGTACTTGCCCAGACCGTCGAGGGTGGTGCCGCGCTGCACCGTGACGCCCAGCGGCGGGACGTCGCAGATCGTGATCGTGTTGTTCTCGCTGGCGCCGATGGCCGCGGACAGGTCCTGGCCGACCTTCTTGGCGTCGACGTCGAACGCGGCGACGAACTGCACGTCGGAGACGTGGTAGTCGCCGAAGCGGACGTGCATCAGGCCGGGGACGCTCTGCGTCTCGTCGGCGTCCTTGTAGTACTCGACGCCCTGCACGAGCGATGCGGCGCAGTTCCCGACGCCGACGACGGCGACCTTGACCGATCCCATGGGTCCTCCTCGATGCCGGCGACGGTGCGCGGCTGGTTGTGGTGTGGGGCAGCCGTGCCGTCGCGGACCCGGCCGCGCTGCCGGGACCGCGGTCGACCTGCCCCGCGTCGAGGTGAACATACGGGGTCGTTTGTCACGTTGCATGTCGACCCCTTTGTCCGGTCCGCAGCGGGTACCCGGCCGCGGAGGTGCGCGGCGGACTCCCCGGAGGCCGGCGCCGGGCGGTTACCGTGGTGGTCCGCGCGCGGTCGACGTCCAGGTCGGGCCCGGGGACCGGGCCCGTGACCAGGCGCGTCAGCGGGCCGGGGCGCCGCCCACCGCGTCCGGTCGGGCACCGGGTCGCCCCGACCGGCACCGCGCCCGGACGGAACGGTCCGGGTCGTCCACAGCATCACCCGTCATCCTGGTGGCGTCCCCCGGTCGGTGACCAGGGGCGATGTCGCACCACCGAACCGAGAGAGGGGCCACCGCCGTGCCTCCCCACGACGAGACCTCACCCGTCGGCCTGCCCGCCGGCTCGGTGCGCCGTCCCCCGCCCGCCCGCGCCGGTCGCGAGGGCGGTGGCGGCCGCCCCGACCCGCGTCGTCCCGACCCGCGCACCGCGCGCCGCGGCGACCGCGGCCGCACCACCGCGGCGCGCACCGACGGCGGGGCGAAGGTCTCGGCCCGACCCGCGCCCGGGAAGAAGCGCGCGAAGGGCAAGCGCACGGCGAAGCAGAAGCGGCGGCGGGTCTACAAGGTCCTCGCCTCGCTGGTGCTCGGTGGCCTGCTGCTGCTCGGGGTCTTCGTGGGCGTGGTCTACGCCAACACCAAGGTGCCCAGCCTCGACGACGTCTCGCAGGCCCAGACCACGATCGTCTACTACTCCGACGGCACCACCGAGATGGCCCGGCTGGGCAGCGAGAACCGCATCGCGGTGAGCCTGGACCAGGTCTCCGAGCCTGCCCGCGACGCGATCCTCGCCGCGGAGAACCGCAACTTCTACTCCGACCCCGGCATCTCGGTCACCGGCATCGCCCGGGCGGCCTGGAACAACCTCACCGGTGGTGCCACCCAGGGCGGGTCGACGATCACGCAGCAGTACGTGAAGAACACGCTGCTCACGGCCGACCAGACGTTCAGCCGCAAGTTCCAGGAGCTGTTCCTGGCGGTCAAGCTGGACAACAACTACTCGAAGGACGAGATCCTCGAGGGCTACCTGAACACCATCTACTTCGGTCGCGGGGCCTACGGCATCCAGGCCGCGGCGCAGACCTACTTCGGCGTCGACGCCAGTGCGCTGACCGCCCAGCAGGGCGCCGTCCTCGCCGTCCTCATCCGCAGCCCCAGTGCCTACGACCCGGCGAACAACCCCGAGGGCGCCCAGGACCGGTGGGGCCTGGTGCTCGACGGCATGGTCGAGCAGGACTGGCTGAGCCAGGCCGACCGCGACGCCTCCACCTACCCCGCGGTGCTGCCGGTGACCGGGTCCTCCCTCGGCCTGCCCGACGGCCCCGAGGGGCTGATCGTGCAGCAGGCGCTGGCCGAGATGGAGTCGCGGCTGAGCCTGACCCAGGACGAGGTCCTGAGCGGCGGGTACCGGATCGTGACCACGGTCAACCCCGCTTACCAGCAGGCCGCCGTCGAGACGGTCGCCTCGGTGATGGAGGGCGAGCCCGAGACGCTGCGCCAGGCGCTCGTCGCCGTCGAGCCGCGCACCGGAGCCGTGCTCGCCTACTACGGCGGCACCACCGGCACCGGCTTCGACTACGCGCAGGCGCAGCGGCCGCCGGGCTCGTCGTTCAAGCCGTACGCGATGGCCACCGCGCTGGAACAGGGCATCTCGATCAGCTCCCGGCGCGACGGCAGCTCGCCGCAGACCTTCTCCGACCGTGAGCAGCCGGTGCGCAACTCCGGTGGGGCCTCCTGCGGCGACTGCACCCTCGTGCAGGCGATGACCCGATCGCTGAACACCACGTTCTACGGCCTGGCCCTCGAGGTCGGCCCGGAGAACGTACGCGCCACCGCCCTGGCCGCGATGGGGCTGGGCGACACGTGGCAGTCGGGCACCCTCGCCGGCGCGAAGACGCTGGCCAACAGCGAGGGCTTCACCGGCTCGGCGATCGGCATCGGTGAGTACGAGGTCCGCCCGATCGACCAGGCGGTGGGCTTCGCCACGCTGGCGAACGGCGGGGTCCGGCACGCCACGCACTTCATCCAGCAGGTCACCGACTCCGAGGGCGGTGTGGTCGTCTCCCCCGAGTCCGTGGTCGACGCCGGCACCCAGGCGATCCCGGCCGACGTGGCCAGCGACACCACGCTGTCCACCGAGGGCGTCGCCGCGTACTCCAAGCGCAGCCTGGACGGCGACCGCCCGGTGGCCAGCAAGACCGGTACCCAGGGTCTGCAGGGGTCGACCAGCGACAACACCGATGCCTGGATGGTCGGCTACACCCCGTCGATCTCCACCGCGGTGTGGATGGGCTCGGACACCCCGTCGGCGATCGAGAACGCCAGCGGCGGGCCGATCTTCGGGTCGGGACTGCCGGGGCAGATCTGGCAGGAGTTCATGGACCGGGTGCTCGACGGCACCCCGGTCGAGGAGCTGCCCACCGAGCAGCTGATCGACGGCGACACGGGCAACAGCAACGCCGTCCCCGACCCCACCACCGAGGCCCCGCGGACCACCGAGGCGCCGGCGCCGAGCACCACCCAGGCCCCGGCTCCGGCCCCGACCACCGAGGCCCCGACCACGACGGTGCCCCCGACCACGGCGCCGCCCACCACGGCGCCCCCGACGACCCAGCCCGCGCCCGGCGGGGGCGGGGGCGGGCTGGTCCCGGTGCCGGGGCAGCCCGGCAACGGGCAAGGGGGCGGCTGACCGACCCGGCACGGCAGGATGACGCCGTGAGCACGCACGACACGGGCCCGTCCCCGGCCGACCAGCCGGAGGGCGGGCCCGCGCCGTCCCCGCAGCCCCTCCCCCAGCGCAGTGCCCCGCCGCAGATCGCGGCCCCGCCGTGGCCCGACCGGGTGGTGCCCACCTGGACCGACCGGGTCGCCGCCCAGGCCAGCGAGGCCGTGGGCGGCCCGTGGGGCCGGCACGCCGTCACCGGGCGCGCGCTGTTCTGGACGCCGCTGCGCGCCTGCCTGCTGTTCTGCGTGGTCGGCCTGGCGCTGGCCTGGGCCAAGCAGAACCCGTGCGCGGACGGCGACTGGACGGGCTCCAAGCAGTACACCCACCTCTGCTACTCCGACACCGTGCCGCTGTTCGGCCTGCGCGGTCTGGCCGAGGGCCGGGTGCCCTACCTGGAGTCGCCGCTGGAGTACCCGGTGCTCACCGGTGGCTTCATGTGGGTGGCCTCGGTGCTGGCCCGCGGCTACGACTCGCTGGCCTCGACCGTGGGCCTGCTGCCGACGGTCGTGCCCGTGCAGAGCTACTACGTCGTCACCTGCCTGATGCTCAGCATCTGCGCGCTGCTGATCACGCGTTCGGTGGTCGGGCTGGCCGGTCGCCGTCCCTGGGACGCCGCGATGATCGGGCTCTCACCCCTGCTGGTCGTGCACGCCTTCACCAACTGGGACCTGTTCGCGGTCGCCCTCGCCACCCTGGCGATGTGGGCGTGGGCGCGCGAGCACCCGGCCCTGGCCGGCGTCCTCGTCGGCCTCGGGACGGCGGCCAAGCTCTACCCGGTGCTGCTGCTGGGCGTGCTGCTCGTGCTCTGCCTGCGCACCGGCAAGCTGCGGGCCTGGGCGGTCACCACCGTCGCGGCCGTCGGCGCGTGGGTGCTGGTCAACGCACCGATCGCGGTGCTGGCGCCGGAGAACTGGCGGGAGTTCTTCACGCTCAACGACAGCCGGCCGGCCGACCCGGACACGCTGTGGAACATCGCGCTGAACGCCACCGACTTCCGGCTGTTCGACGGCCCGCTCGCCGCGGGTCAGTCGCCCACCGTGCTCAACACCTGGGTGGCGGTGGCCACGGTGGCTGTCTGCGCCGCGGTGGGCTGGGTGGGGCTGGCGGCGCCGGTGCGGCCGCGCGTGGCCCAGCTGGCGTTCCTGCTGGTGGCCGGGTTCCTGCTGGTCAACAAGGTGTGGAGCCCGCAGTACTCGCTGTGGCTGCTGCCGCTGGCGGTGCTGGCCCGCCCGGCCTGGCGGTCGCTGCTGGCCTGGCAGGTCACCGAGGCGCTCGTCTGGGTGCCCCGGATGCTCTGGTACCTGGGCACCGACAACAAGGGCGTCGACGTCCAGTGGTTCTTCCTGGCCGTCGGGGTGCGCGACGTCGCCGTCCTCGTGCTGGTCGGGCTCGTGCTGCGCGACGTCTGGCACCCCGAGCTGGACCGCGTGCGGCGCAGCTGGCCGGGCACCGACGACCCCGCCGGCGGCGTCCTGGACGGCGCCGACGACCGGTGGGTGCTGTCCCGACGAGGGGGGCTCGGAGGGTCCCGCGAGGAGGGACGGACGCGCTCGTCGGCGGTGGGGGACGGCACCTGATCGCGGTGCGATCCGGAGGATCGCGATGTCGTGGGCCGACCTCAGCCCAGTGCTCGGCGCACCATGGCGATCTCGGCCGCGTGGCTCGGCCCGTCGCCGGGGGTCTCGAGGACGACGGGGCACCCGGCGGTCCGCGCCACCTCGAGCAGCAGGTCCACCGGGATCTGCCCCTCGCCGAGGGGGGCGTGCCGGTCGCGCATCGAGCCGGCCTCGTCGCGGCTGTCGTTGAGGTGCACCAGGTCGATGCGGCCGGTGATCGCCCGCACGTCGTCGACCACGGTGGCGAGGTCCCAGCCGGCCGCCCAGGCGTGGCAGGTGTCGAGCACGAACCCCGCCCCGAACTCGCCGACCGCGTCCCAGAGCCGGGCCAGCGCCTCGAGCTCGCGGGCCATGGCCTTCTCGCCGCCGGCGGTGTTCTCGACGAGCACCGGCACGGGGAAGCCGCCGTCGTCGGCCTGCCGCTCGAAGAGCTTGCGCCAGTTGTCGAAGCCTGCGGCCGGGTCGTCCCCGCCGGTCACGTGCCCGCCGTGCACCACCATGCCGGCGGCACCGATGGCCGCCGACGCGGCCGCGTGCTGACCCAGGAGCTTGCGGCTGGGGATGCGGATGCGGTTGTTCGTCGACGCCACGTTGAGCACGTAGGGCGCGTGCACGACGACGGTGAGGTCGGCGGCCCGCAGCTCCTCGGCGTCGGGACGCGGCTTGGGCGCCTTCCAGCCCTGCGGGTCGGCGAGGAACACCTGGACGGCGCTCGCGTCGACCTCCGCGGCGCGGGCCAGCACCCCGTCGTCCGCGACCTCGCCGTCCTCGGTGAGACCGGAACCGACGTGCACTCCTACCGGCTGTGACGACATGCTCCCGACCGTAGGCGGTGGGTCCGACGTCGAGATGCGTGCGTATCTCGCAGGTCACACACTCGTTCTGGGATGTGATAGGTGTTACTCACAGGTACTACCAACGGGTAACCAGGCTCGGGTCTCGACGGAGAGGCACAGGACGATGCAGAGCGGACGGATCGGGCGGACGGCACGGCGCGGGGTCGCCGTCCTCACGCTGGGGTGGCTGCTGGCCATGGCCGGCTCGGTGCTGGCCGCGCCCACGGCGAGCGCGGCGCCCACGGCGACGGTCGAGATCCGCACGCTGACCCCGCCCGTGGTGAGCATCGACGCCGGCGGCACGGCCACCTTCGTCAACTCGGTGGCCTCCTACCCGGCCAGCATCACCCTGCCGCTGGTGGGCACCCTGGGCGCGACGGTGTACACCGACATCGCGGTCAGCTTCAACGGCAGCACGCAGACGCTGCAGCCGGGCCAGTCGGCCAGCTACACCTTCCCGGGCAGCACGGTCGGGTCGATCACCTACACCTACCGGGTGGTCTCGGGCACCAACCTGTCCGCGGCCGTGCTCAACCAGCTGGTCAACGGCATCGTCGGCACGCTCCCGCCGCTGCCGGTGGGCACGCCCTTCGTCGTCAACACCCTGGTGCCGCTGCCCAACCTGCCCTCGGCCAACCTGCCCACGCTGCCGCCGGTGAACGTCGCGGTGCCGACCACACCGGGTACCGCTCCCACCGCACCGCCGGTCACCGGCACCGACCCGGGTACCGCGCCGGTCGCCGAGCAGCCCGCGACCGAGGCCCCGGCCGCCGGCGACGGAACCGGGTACCAGTACTCGCTGCCCGGCTCCGGTGGCGGCCAGCTGGCGCCGGTCGACACCTCCGCCGCCGCCGCCTTCGACCCCTCCCGCTTCACCACCAGCGACGCCGCCTCCTCGGCCCGCAGCGGTGGCGGCGGCGGCCCGGGCAGCTACGACGGCGCCTCGGTGCCGGTCTTCGGCCAGCTGGCCGGGCTGAACGGCTCGTCGCTGCCCAGCGGTGGCGACGACGTCGAGATCGCGTCGGACACCTCCAGCCGCCCGGACCCGGCGTTGTCGGTGCCCGCACTGGCCGCGGTGGTCGCGCTGGCCGGGGTCACCGCGGCCCTGGTGCGCACCCACCTGGCGCAGCGCGCCGCCAAGCGCTGACGGCCTGCTAACCTGGCCGTTGCGCTCCTGACCGGTTGCAGTTCCGGGCCGTCGGGGGCGCGACGCGTGCTAGCCCTCCTGCTGCAGACATCCTGCAGCCGCCGAGACCAGAGGAGGTGGGGTTCTCCGTGCGTCACTACGAATTGATGATCATCCTCGATCCCGAGCTGGAGGAGCGTTCGATCGCTCCCAGCCTCGATCGGTTCCTCTCCGTCGTCACCAACTCCGGTGGCACCGCGAAGACCGAGATCTGGGGCCGTCGCCGCCTGGCGTACGAGATCAAGAAGAACGTCGAGGGCATCTACGCCATCGTCGACATCCAGGCCGAGCCCGCTGCGGTCGCCGAGCTGGACCGTCAGCTCAACCTGAACGAGTCCATCCTGCGCACGAAGCTGATGCGGCCCGAGGTCCACTGACCATGGCCGGCGAAACCGTCATCACCGTCATCGGCAACCTCACCGCCGACCCGGAGTTGCGTTTCACGCCGTCCGGCGCCGCCGTCGCGAACTTCACCGTGGCCTCCACGCCGCGGACCTTCGACCGTCAGACGTCGGAGTGGAAGGACGGCGAGGCCCTCTTCCTGCGGTGCAACGTGTGGCGCCAGGCGGCCGAGAACGTCGCCGAGTCGCTCACCCGTGGCTCCCGGGTCATCGTCAGCGGTCGTCTGAAGCAGCGTTCCTTCGACACGAAGGAAGGCGAGAAGCGCACCGTCATCGAGCTCGAGGTCGACGAGATCGGCCCCTCGCTCCGCTACGCCACCGCGAAGGTCACCAAGGCCAACCGCGGCGGCGACGGCGGCGGGTTCGGTGGCGGCTCCGGCGGTGGCGGGGGCTTCGGCTCCTCCGGCGGCGGGGGCGGCAACTCCTCCAGCGACCCCTGGTCGACCCCGGCGTCGTCGTCCGACGAGCCCCCGTTCTGATCTCGTAGCAAAGCCCTAGAAAGAGAAACCTGTGCCCAAGCCTCCCATTCGCAAGCCGAAGAAGAAGGTCTGCCAGTTCTGCAAGGACAAGGCGACCGGCGTCGACTACAAGGACACGACCCTGCTGCGGAAGTTCATCTCCGACCGCGGCAAGATCCGTGCCCGTCGCGTCAGCGGCAACTGCTCCCAGCACCAGCGCGACGTCGCCGTGGCCGTGAAGAACAGCCGCGAGATGGCCCTGCTGCCCTACACCTCGACGGCGCGCTGATCATGAGTGCATCGAAGCTGATCCTGACCCAGGAGGTCACCGGCCTCGGTTCCGCCGGGGACACCGTCGAGGTGAAGGGCGGGTACGCCCGCAACTACCTCCTGCCCCGCGGCCTGGCCATCGTGGCCACCCGCGGTGCCGAGAAGCAGGTCGCCGGCCTGCGTCGCGCCCGGGCCGCCCGGGACGTCGCCACGCTGGACGAGGCCAAGCAGGTCGCCGGCCAGCTGGCCGGCCTGACCGTCACCGTCCCGGCCAAGGCCGGCAACGGCGGTCGCCTGTTCGGCTCGATCACCACGGCCGACGTCGTCGCCGCGGTGACCGCCGCCGGTGGTCCCTCGCTGGACCGTCGTCGCGTCGAGCTGCCCAGCTCGATCAAGTCGACCGGCTCGCACACCGTCACGGTGCGCGTGCACCCCGAGGTCAGCGCCACGCTGGCCATCGAGGTCGTCGCCGCGTAGTCAGCACCACCCCGGAGGGGCGTCGGACCGCGAGGTCCGGCGCCCCTTCGGCGTTCCCGGGGTCTCCCGCCCAGCGTTGATCAGGGGGGTGCACGATCGTCCGTCCCCCTCCACCGGATCTCGTGGATGGGGACGGACTTCCGTGGAGGGAGACGGTGGTCGGACGGCGCTTGGGGCAGGTGGGACGACGACGCGCCCGGGCGTGGTCGCGAGCGAGATTTATCTTCCGTCCACAGCGGGGGGACAGCCGCGGGGCAGGTGACGGGCCCCTTTCCGTCAGGTGACGGGAGCCCGTCCCGCGGCCCTCCACACGGCTACCCACCCCGTCCACGGGTCCGTCCACAAGTTGTGCAGAGCCCTGTGCACAGCGCTCGTGGACGACGGCCCCCGCTGTGCATAACGTCCTCCCCCGGTGCCGGCGGGGCGGCTGTTGAGCAGGAACTGTCGGTGCCCCGCGGTAGCAAGGGACCACGCCGTCGCCCCCCGGGTGCGCGGCGATGGTGGGTGAACGACGAAGGACGGGAGTCTCCTCAGGTGGCAGTGGTCGACGACATCAGCAGGCCGGTGGCCACGCCTCCCCAGTACGACCGTCAGCCCCCTCAAGACGTCGCTGCCGAGCAGTCGGTCCTGGGCGGCATGCTGCTGAGCAAGGACGCCATCGCCGACGTCGTGGAGGTCCTGGCCGGGGGCGACTTCTACCGCCCGGCGCACCAGGTCGTCTTCGACTGCATCCTCGACCTCTACGGCCGCGGCGAGCCCGCCGACGCGATCACCGTCGCCGCCGAGCTCAACCGCACCGACCAGCTGTCCAAGATGGGCGGCGCGGTCTACCTGCACACGCTCATCCAGTCCACGCCCACCGCGGCCAACGCCGGCTACTACGCCGCGATCGTCGCCGAGCAGGCCGTGCTCCGCCGCCTGGTCGAGGCCGGCACGCGCGTGGTCCAGCTGGGCTACGGCGCCGCCGGCGGCAAGGGCGACGTCGACGACATCGTCGACCGGGCCCAGCAGGAGATCTACGACGTCACCGAGAAGCGCATGAGCGAGGACTACTCGCGTCTTGAGGACGTCCTGCAGCCCACCATGGACGAGCTCGACGCCATCGCCAGCCGCGGTGGCACCGCGCGCGGTGTGCCCACCGGCATCCGCGACCTCGACGAGCTCACCAACGGCCTGCAGGCCGGCCAGATGATCGTCATCGCGGCCCGCCCCGGTGTCGGCAAGAGCACGCTGGGGCTCGACATCGCGCGCAACGCCTCGGTGAAGCACCACCAGGCCGCCTGCATCTTCTCCCTCGAGATGAGCAAGCACGAGATCACCATGCGTCTGCTGTCGGCCGAGGCGAAGGTGCCGCTGCACCACATGCGCGCCGGGTCGCTGAGCGACGAGGACTGGTCGAAGCTGGCCCGCCGCATGGGCGAGGTCGCCGACGCCCCGCTGTACATCGACGACTCCCCGAACATGACGATGATGGAGATCCGGGCCAAGGCGCGGCGGCTCAAGCAGCGCAACGACCTGAAGCTGGTGGTCATCGACTACCTGCAGCTGATGACCTCGGGCAAGCGCGTCGAGTCCCGCCAGCAGGAGGTCTCGGAGTTCTCCCGTGCGCTCAAGCTGCTGGCCAAGGAGCTCGAGGTCCCCGTGATCGCGATGAGCCAGCTCAACCGTGGCTCCGAGCAGCGCCAGGACAAGAAGCCGATGCTCTCCGACCTGCGTGAGTCCGGCTCGATCGAGCAGGACGCCGACATGGTCATGATGATCCACCGCGAGGACATGTACGAGAAGGAGTCCCCGCGGGCCGGCGAGGCCGACATCATGCTGGTCAAGCACCGCAACGGCCCCACCGCCAACGTCACGGTGGCCTTCCAGGGCCACTACTCCCGCTTCGTCGACATGGCCAACTGACCCCGGGGACCGGGCCCGCGGTCCACCATCAGGCAGAGCCGGCAGGAGAGCTGATGGATGCGGGCACGGTGCGCGCCCTGGTCGCCGAGCAGTTCCCGCAGTGGGCGGACCTGTCCGTCACCCCCGTGGCGCAGCAGGGCAACGACAACCGCACCTTCCGACTCGGCGACGGACTGGCTGCCCGGTTGCCGGCCGGGCCCGAGTACGCCGCGGCCGTCGAGAAGGAGGACCGCTGGCTGCCCGTGATCGGCCGCCACGTCACCGTCGCCGTCCCGGAGGTGGTGGCGACCGGGCGTCCGGGCCAGGGCTACCCCCACTCCTGGTCGGTACGGCGCTGGCTGCCCGGAGACGTCCTGCCCGCCGCCGGCCCGGTCGACGACGCACGGCTGGGCGCCGACCTGGGTGGCTTCCTCCGCGAGCTGCAGCGCACCCCAGCCACCGGCGGGCCGCCGGCCGGCGCGCACTCGTTCGACCGCGGCCGGCACCCGAGCCGCTACGAGGGCGAGGTGCGTGCGGCGCTGGCGCGGCTGGGGTCCACCGTCGACCAGGCCGCCTGCGCTGCGGTGTGGGCCGACGCGCAACCGACCTCCTGGTCCGGTGACCCGGTCTGGTTCCACGGCGACCTGGCCCCGGGCAACCTGCTGGTCCGCGGCGGGCGGTTGTCGGCGGTGATCGACTTCGGCGTCTGCGGGGTCGGGGACCCCGCCTGCGACCTGGTCATCGCCTGGACCTGGCTGGGCGACGCGGGCCGTGCGGCGTTCCGCGACGCCGTCGACCTCGACGAGGGCACCTGGGCCCGCGCCCGCGGCTGGGCGCTGTGGAAGGCGCTGATCACCGACCCGGGCTCACCGCTGCACGGTGAGCAGCGGCGCGCTCGGACGGCACTGCTCAACGGCCGGTAGCGGGTCCTGCACGGCCAGCCGCCCGCGGTGGCCCAGCACCGGGAGGCACAGCGCGGCGGTCACGACGCAGATCCCCTGCCAGGCAGTGGAGCCAGCGCTCCAAGAGGTCACCGCCGTGGCCGGGAGCAGCAGCATGGCCACCGTCCGGGCGAGGGCCGCCCGCCCGTGCCGCAGTGACCAGGTGCGGCCAACGCCAGGCCGAGGAAGGCGAGTCCGCCCGCGGTCAGGGGCAGGAGGGCGATCGCGCCGGCGTACCACCGGACGGCGGCGTCGAGGTCGCCGCCGACGAGCGGCGCGGCGGTGGCCAGTCGTCGGGCCATCCCGGCCAGCGACACGGTGTTCAGGCCGGCGGCGCAGACGACGGAGAGACCGAGGTAGGGGGCGCGGGTCATGACGTCCAGCGTCACCGCAGGGCCCGGCCCGCACCTGAGAAGTCCTACCCGGTCGTGCTCGGGGGCCGCACCCGACCCGGTTCGTCGGACCCAGGGGGCAGCATGCCCGGCATGGACGACGACGCCACGCCGATCACCCGCACCGAGGCGCAGGGCGCCGTGACCGAGCTCGGGTGGCGGCTGCTGCTCGGCGAGCTGGTCACCGTCGTCCCGCTGGACTCGCTCGCCGAGGGCGCCGGCCTGCTGGCCGCGGTCACGGCCGAGCTGGGCGCCGGGGGCGACGCGCACCTGCGCGCCGACCTGCGACCCGACCGCCTGCGGCTCGCCCTGCAGCACCGGGCCAGCGGGCGCGTGACCGCCGCCGATCTCGCCCTGGCCCTGCGGGTGACCGGCGTGCTCGACCGGCCGATGACTCCGGTGGGCGACCACCGCACCGACCCGGTGCAGGAGCTCGAGATCGCCGTCGACGCGCTCGACGTCGCCGCCGTCCGCCCGTTCTGGGCCGCCGTGCTGGGGATGGTCCCCCAGCCCGGCGACGACGATGCCCTGGTCGACCCGGCCGGTCGGCTGCCCGCGGTCTGGTTCCAGCAGATGGACGCCGAGCGGCCGCAGCGCAACCGCATCCACCTCGACATCACCGTGCCGCACGACGTCGCCGAGCAGCGTGTGGCCGCGGCCCTGGCGGCGGGCGGCACCCTGCTGTCCGCCGACGCAGCCCGCGCCTTCTGGGTGCTGGCCGACGCCGAGGGCAACGAGGTCTGCGTGTGCACCTGGCAGGACCGCGACCGGCCCGGCCAGATCAGTCCCGCAGGTTGAGCTGGTCGTACCGGGCGGCCAGCTCGTCGAGCTCCTCGGTGGTCGGCACCCGCCCGCCGGCCCGCAGCTCGACCATGCCGCGGAAGTAGTCCTCCCGCGGTGCGCCGGGGGTGAACAGGATCAGGAACCGGCACCCGGCGTCGTCGTCCGCGGCTCGGAACCCGTGCACCCCCGACCGGGGGACGTAGACCAGGTCGCCCGGCCCGGCCGTCGTCCAGGTGTCGCCGTCGAGCACCGCGAGCCGGCCCTCCAGCACGTGGAACGACTCGCTGAACGTGCGGTGCACGTGCGGCCCCGGCCCGCCGCCACCGGGCGGCAGGGTGACCTCGAACAGCCCGAAGTCGCCCTGGGTCTGCGCGCCGGTGGCCACGAAGCGGGTCCGGCCCGCCACCTCCTGGTCAGCGTGCCGGGAGACGGTGGCGGCGCCGGGCAGGTAGCTCATGCGCTCGTCCTACCCGAACCGGTCGGGCACGTGCACGCGAACCCCGGGCGTGCGGATCGGCGACCGGCTGCAGGCCATGGCGATGCACGCGACCGCGCGCTGGACGGTCCGGTACGGGGAGGAGCTCCGGTTCGCGGGGTCCGAGCTGCCCGCGCCGGCCGTCGTCCGGGTGGGCACCCGGCACGGCCGGGTGCCCGTGCACGTGTACGGCAATGGCACGGACGGCGGGACCTCGGCGCACGTGCACCTGCACGGCGGCGCCTGGCTCATGCGGTACCCGCAGATGGACGACTGGTGGTGCCGCTACCTCGCCGCCACCACCGGTGCGGTGGTGCACGACGTCGACTTCCGCGCCGGCCCCTAGGTCGCCTACCCGGTCGCCCAGGAGCAGGCGCACGACGTCGCCGCGTGGGTGGCCGCACGCCACGCCCGCACGTCGGTCGGCGGGTTCTCCTCGGGCGGAGGGATGGCCGCGGCGGTCGCCCTGATGGCCCGCGACCTGGGCTCGTTCACCCCGGCCCTCCAGGTGCTGGGCATCCCGGCCCTGGACATGGCCTCCGAGGTGCCCGCCGGCGCCGGGATGATCTCGCCGTCGCTGCGGGCGCTGGTGCGCCGGGTCTACTTCCCCGACGTCGCGAGCCGCCGCGAGCCCTACGCCTCACCGCTGCTGGCCCCCGACCTCACCGGCCTGCCCCCGGCGCTCGTGCTCACCGCCGGCCGGGACACCCTGCGACCCGACGGTGTCGCCTACGCCCAGCGGCTGCGGGAGGCCGGGGTCGACGTCTGGCACCACGACACCCCCGGCGTCGACCACTACTTCCTGACCGAGGACCCGGTGCGGGCCCGCGACACCATGGCCCAGGTCGCCGACCGCGTCCGGGCAGCCCTTGCCCCCCAGCCCTGACGGAGGCCAGGGTGGGCGGCATGGCCACCTGGGCGGACGTCGAACGCATCGCCACCGGACTGCCGGCGGTCGAGGAGAGCACCACCTGGGGCAACCGCTGCTGGAAGGTCGGCGGGAAGACCTTCGTGTGGGTGCGGCCGCTGGGGAAGAAGGACCGCGCCGACCTCGGTGACGCCGTGCCCGACGGCGAGGTCATGGCCGTGCGCGTGGACGGCGAGGGAGGCAAGGCCGAGCTGCTGGCCGCCGAGCCCGAGGTCTGCTTCACCGTCCCGCACTTCGACGGCTTCCCCGCGGTCCTGGTCAGGCTCGACGACGTCGAGGGGACGCTGCTGACCGAGCTGGTCGAGGACGCCTGGCAGGTGATGGCCCCGCCGAAGGTGCGCAGCGACCACGGACCCCGGGACGCCTGAGCACGGCGCGGCGCTCGCACAGGTCCGTGATCGACTCGGGCACGGGGGTCAGGGCTCAGGTGTCGGCGCGCAGCAGCGGGGGGTGCAGTTGCTCGGCCGGGCCGCGGCGGTAGAGCTGGGCCGGGCGGCCGCCGTCCCGCGTGGTGGTCTCCCCCGTGGGGTCGAGCAGGCCGGGGGTGCCGGTGACCTTGCGGTGGAAGTTCCGGGGGTCCAGCGCCCGGCCCCAGACCACCTCGTAGACGCGGCGCAGCTGGGCGACGGTGAACTCGGGGCCGCAGAACGCCGTGGCCAGGGCGGTGTACTCGAGCTTCGCGCGGGCCCGCTCGACCCCGTCGGCGAGCACCCGGTCGTGGTCGAAGGCCAGCTCGCGGGCCTGCGCCACCGGCACCCAGCGGGCGTCGGCGGCATCCGTGCCGGCGGTGGGCGCCGGCTGGTCGGGCACCAGGGCCAGGTGCGCCACGGTGACCACGCGTTGGCGGGGGTCGCGGTCGGGGGCGCCGTAGGAGGCCAGCTGCTCGAGGTGGCCGACGTCCAGGCCGGTCTCCTCGGCGAGCTCCCGGGTGGCAGCTGCCGCGAGGTCCTCGTCGGGCCGGACGAAGCCGCCGGGCAGCGCATCGCGCCCGAGGAAGGGCTCCTCGCCGCGGCGCACCAGCAGGGCGCACAGGTCGTCGCCGCGCACGGTCAGCACCACGAGGTCGACCGTCACCGCGAACGGGGGGAACGCCATGCCGCCACCCTAACGTCAAGTTGACGACAAGGTCTTCTCGTGCTTATCGTCGTGATGACGACAACGAACGAGGAGGACGTCATGGCCGACATCGCCCGCTATCCCTTCACCCGCCACCTCCGTGGCTCGGCGACCGCCTACGTGCAGCACGTGACCGCCGGCCGCACGCGGCACGCCGGCACCGGGGCCAGCTTCTGGTTCCGCCCGCTCTCGGCCGTGCTCAGCGAGATCCCGGTCGACGACCGCGAGCTCCCGCTGCTGTTCCACGCCCGGACGGCGGACTTCCAGGACGTCACCGTGCAGATGACGCTGACCTTCCGTTTCGCCGACCCGGCCCTGGCCGCAGGCCGCGTGGACTTCTCGATCGACCCCGACACCGGCCTGTGGCGCGGCACCCCCCTCGAGCAGGTCGCCGGACTGCTCACCGAGTCGGCGCAGCAGCACGCCATCGACCTGCTCGCCGGCGCCGTGCTCACCGCCGCGCTCACCGGTGGCGTCGGGCCGGTGCGGGAGGCGGTGGCCGCCGGTCTGGCCGCCGACCCGCGGCTGGTGGAGACCGGCATCGTGGTGGTCGACGTCCGGGTGGTGGCGATCCGGCCCGAACCCGAGATGGAGCGGGCCCTGCGGACGCCGACCCGCGAGCAGGTGCAGGCCGACGCCGACGCCGCGACCTACGCCCGGCGGGCCACGGCCGTCGAGCGCGAGCGGGCGATCAGCGAGAACGAGCTGGCCAACCAGGTCGAGCTCGCCCGGCGCGAGGAGGAGCTGGTCGGCCAGCGCGGCGTCAACGCCCGGCGGGAGGCCGAGAACGCCGCAGCCGCCGCCGAGGTCGCCGCGGAGTCGAAGGCCCGCCGGGACCGCGCCGCCGCGGTGGTCGAGGCCGAGCGCACCCGGGTGCAGGGCGAGGCCCGCGGCGCGGCCAACCGCGCCGAGTGGGCGGTCTGGGTCGACATGCCGGTCGAGACTGTGCACGCGCTGGCCCTGCGGCAGCTGGCCAGCAACCTGCCGCAGATCCAGAACCTCACCGTCACCCCGGACATGCTGACCGGGCTGCTGGCCAAGCTCGGGACCGACCGGTGAGCCTGGCCCCCCGTGTGGTGCTCGTGACCCGGGCCACCGAGCTCACCGAACTGGTGGCCCGGCACGGCACCCGCGGGCAGGCCGCGTTCTTCCTGCGCAGCCGGGGCCGCGACGTCGACGAGGTGGCCGCACGCGACGCCGCCCAGCAGGCCGCGGTCGCCGCGGCGCTCGCCCAGGTGCCGCTGGACTGGCGGCGGGGCAGCGTCGAGCGGGGTGACCTGCCACGGTTCCTGTTCGCGCCCGACGACGTCGTCCTCGTGGTGGGGCAGGACGGCCTGGTGGCCAACGTGGCCAAGTACCTCGACGGCCAGCCGGTGGTGGGTGTCGACCCCGAGCCCGGCCGCAACGCCGGGGTGCTGGTGCGGCACCGGGCCGAGGAGGTCGGCGAGCTGCTGGCGGCCCGCGACCGCGCCGACGCGCTGACGATGGTGCAGGCGCGCACCGACGACGGGCAGGTGCTGACCGCGCTCAACGAGGTCTACCTGGGCCAGCCCACCCACCAGACCGCCCGCTACCGGCTGCGCGCCCCCGGCGGGGAGCCCGAGCGGCAGGCGTCGTCGGGGCTGCTGGTGTCGACCGGCACCGGGGCCACCGGGTGGTGCCGGTCGGCCTGGCTCGAACGGCACAGCGCCCTCGCCCTGCCCGGGCCCACCGATCCGGCGCTGGCCTGGTTCGTGCGCGAGGCGTGGCCGTCACCGGTCACCGGCACGACCTGCACCGAGGGCCTGCTCGGCCCGGACGACGAGCTGGCGCTGACCGTCGAGAGCGACCGCCTGGTGGCCTTCGGCGACGGCCTGGAGGACGACCACCTCACGCTGACCTGGGGCCAGCAGGTCACCGTGGGCCGGGCGCCCCGCCGGCTGCGGTTGGTCTGATCCACGCTGGGGCGACGGCTACGCGGGGCGGAGGAGGGCGACGAGGAAGTCGGACTCCGCGGTGAACGGGCGGAGGTCCCAGGTGGACAGCAGCACGTCCTCGGCCCAGCCGGTCGCGGCGGCGTCGGCGCGGAACTCGTCGAACCCGTAGCCGCGGTGGTCGCCGAACCCGATCGCCATGCGTCCACCGGGCTCGAGGTGGGCCAGCAGCCGGGTGAGCGCGGTACGGCGCGACGTGGGGTGGACGAAGGTGATCACGTTGCCGGCGCACACGATGCCGTCGAAGGTCTCGCCGAGGTCGAACGTCGTCAGGTCCTCGACCAGCCAGCGGGGGCCCGGGTGGTCGACCTCGGCGGCGGCCACCAGCACGGGGTCGCCGTCCACACCGGTGACGACGTGGCCGGCGCGGTGCAGCGCGCCGCCGACCCGGCCCGGCCCGCAGCCGGCGTCGAGCACCCGTGAGCCGCGCGGCAGCAGCGCGTCGACCAGCCGCGCCTCGCCGTCGAGGTCGGCGCCCTCGGCGGCCAGGCCGCGGAAGCGGTCGACGTACCACTGCGAGTGGTCGGGGTCGGCGGCGACGATCTCGGCCCAGCTGGCGTTGTCCTCCACGTCCCCCATCCTCAGCCCCGGGGCAGCAGGCGGTGCAGCTGGGTGACGTGGCGTGGCTCGAGCTCGGCGATCGAGCTGACGCCCAGCAGCCGCATGGTGCGCACGACCTCGGTGCGCAGGATCTCGATCGTGCGGTCGACGCCCTCGCGCCCGCCGGCCATGAGGCCGTAGAGGTAGGCGCGGCCGATCATCGTGAACGAGGCGCCCAGGGCCATGGCGGCCACGACGTCGGCGCCGTTCATGATGCCGGTGTCGACCATGACGCAGGCGTCCGCGCCGAGCTCCTTGCGCACCGCGGGCAGCAGGTGGAAGGGCACCGGGGCGCGGTCGAGCTGGCGGCCGCCGTGGTTGGACAGCACGATGCCGTCGACCCCGGCGTCCATGAGCTTGGCGGCGTCGGCGACCGACTGCACGCCCTTGACCACCAGCTTGCCCGGCCACATGCCGCGGATGACGTCGAGGTCGTCGTAGCTGATGGTCGGGTCCATCGCCCAGTCCAGCAGCTCGGCGACGGTGCCCCCGGTGGTCGACAGCGAGGCGAACTCGAGCTTCGGGGTGGTCAGGAAGTCGAACCACCACCACGGTCGGACGGCGGCGTCGAGCACCGTGCTGGCCGTCAGCTGGGGCGGGATGGAGAACCCGTTGCGCTTGTCCCGCAGGCGGGCGCCGGCGATCGGGGTGTCGACGGTGAACTGCAGGGTGTCGAACCCGGCGGCCGCCGCGCGCTCGACCAGGCCGTAGGAGATCGACCGGTCGCGCATGACGTAGAGCTGGAACCAGTTGCGGCCGTGCGGGTTGGCCGCCCGGACGTCCTCGATGGTCGTCGTCCCCAGCGTGGAGAGCGTGAACGGGATGCCCGCCGCGCCCGCGGCGCCGGCGCCGGCCGACTCGCCCTCGGTCTGCATCAGCCGGGTGAACCCGGTCGGGGCGATCCCGAACGGCAGGGCGCTGGGCCCGTCCAGGACCTCGACCGAGGTGTCGACGTCGACGGCGGGCCGCAGGACGTCGGGGTGGAACTCGACGTCGGCGAACGCCTGCCGGGCGCGGGCCAGGGACAGCTCGCCCTCGGCGGCACCGTCGGTGTAGTCGAAGGCGGCCCGCGGGGTGCGCCGCTGGGCGATCGTGCGCAGGTCGGCGATGGTCAGCGCCGACTCCAGGCGGCGCTTCTTCCCGTTCAGCTCGGGCTTCTTGAACCTCACCAGCTCCAGGAGCTCGGCCGGACGGGGAGCTTGACGGCGGGTTCGTGGCACGGGCTCTCCTCGGGTCATGGGCGCCTGACCGCCACCCGAGGGCATCATGCACGGGGTGCGATCCGAGGCCAGCGTGCTCCACCTGGACCTCGACGCCTTCTTCGCCGCCGTCGAGCAGCGCGACAAGCCCTCGCTGCGCGGCAGACCGGTCATCGTCGGCGGCACCGGCGGTCGCGGCGTCGTCGCCACCGCCTCGTACGAGGCCCGTGCCTACGGGGCGCGCAGCGCGATGTCCGGCGGCGAGGCCCGCCGCCGGTGCCCCCCGGGGACGGCGTTCCTGGGCGGACGGTTCGCCGCGTACTCGATCACGTCGCGGGTGGTGATGGACCAGCTGCGCGAGCTGTCGCCGCTGGTCGAGCAGGTGAGCGTCGACGAGGCCTACGTCGACCTCGCCGCGGGCGGCCACGACCTCGGCACCGAGGGGCTCACCGCCCTGGGTGCCGACGTCAAGCAGCGCATCCACGAGGCGACCGGTGGGGTGCGCGCCTCGGTGGGCATCGCCTCGTCGAAGACCCTGGCCAAGATCGCCAGCGAGCTGGACAAGCCCGACGGGCTGCGGGTGATCCCGGCCGGCACCGAGCTCGACGTCCTCCACCCGTTGCCGGTGCGCTCGCTGCCCGGGGTCGGCCCGGCCACCGGTGACCGGCTGTCCGCGGTCGGCGTCCGCACCGTCGCCGACCTGCACGAGAGGTCCCTGGCCGACCTGGTCACACTGGTCGGGCAGGCGCACGGCAGCGGGCTGTTCCGGCTGGCCCGGGCGCTGGACGACCGGCCGATCGTGCCCGACCGCGAGGCCAAGAGCGTCTCCGCCGAGCGCACCTACGCCACCGACCTGACCGACCTCGGCCGGCTGGAGTCCGAGATCCGCTGGCTGGCCGACCGCGTGGTCACCCGGCTGCAGAAGGACGGGACGGCCGGCCGCACCGTCACGCTGAAGTTCCGCCGCTACGACTTCACCACCCTCACGCGCTCGCAGACGCTCCCCCAACCCGTCGACGACGCCCGCACGATCGCCGAGGTCGCCCGCCGGCTGCTGGCCGGCATCGACCGCACCGGCGGCGTCCGGCTGCTCGGCGTCGGCGTCTCGGGGCTGGCCGACTACGTGCAGGGCGACCTGTTCGCCGCGGACGACGACCTGCCCGATGTCGACACGGGGGCCGACGGGGCCGCCGAGGGCGACGTCGTCCCCGACGACCCGCACCCCGGTCCGACGGCGCCGGTGTGGCATCCCGGGCAGGACGTCGAGCACGCCCGGATGGGCCGCGGTTGGGTGTGGGGCAGCGGCCTGGGCCGGGTGACGGTGCGCTTCGAGGGTCCGCGGACGCCGCCCGGCCCGGTGCGCACCTACGCCACCGACGACCCCGACCTGAGCCCGGCCGATCCCCCCGACTGGCGGGGCACCGACGACCAGAAGTCGCGTTCGTAGGCCGTGGCGATCGCGAACGCGCGCAGCATCGCCGGCGCCGTCTCCGGGGTGGCCGCGGCGTCGGTGAGCTCGCGGGCGCGCCGGGTCGACTGCTGGAACGCGGGGTCGTCGTAGGTGGTCACCCAGCGCAGGTACGGGTGGTCGACGACCGCCCGGGCCGCGGGGGCCAGCCGGGCGCCGGTGTGCGCGTAGACCCAGAAGCAGGGCAGCACCGCCGCGCACCCGACCGCGTAGGGCTCGGTCGCGGTGGTGGCCACCAGGTAGGAGACGTAGGCCAGGCACGTGGGGCTGTGCTCCGTGGTGCGTTCGCCCCCGCCGAGCAGCTCCAGCAGGTCGCCGTGCAGCGCGGTCTCGACCACCGCCGCGGTGTGCGCCGAGCTCGCCCAGAACGACGCCGCCTGCGGGTCCGGGGCGCGGGCCGCCAGCAGCGCCAGAGCCTTGGCGTAGCCGGCCAGGTAGAGGGCGTCCTGCTCGAGGTAGCACCGGAAGGCTGCCGACGACAGGGTGCCGTCGGCCAGCTCGGCCAGGAAGGGCAGCGCGTCGATCTCGGCGCGCACGGCTGCGGTGGCTGCCCAGGCGTCGTCGGTGACGCTCACAGCTCGCCCCAGGCGTACGCCCCGTGGGACACCGGTCCGTTGCCCGACCCGACGCCCAACCGGTCGGCGTGCAGCAGACCTGCCTGCAGCACGTCCCGGGCCTCCTCGACCAGCGCCGGCCAGTCCGGGGCGGCGCCGGTCGTGCCGGCCGTGGTCGCCCCGGCCGCGAGCGCCGCGGACAACGTGCAGCCGGTGCCGTGGGTGTTCGAGGTGGCGACCAGCGGACGACGGCTGAGGTGCACCGACGTCCCGCCGCCGGGTCCGCGCACGGCCAGGACGTCGGTGCTCTCGCCCAGCGCGTGCGCGAGGTGGCCGCCCTTGACCAGGACCGCTCCCGGACCGAGGTCGAGCAGCGCGACGGCCTGGTCGCGCAGGTCGTCGACGGCGCGGGCCTGTTCCACGTGCAACAACCGGGCCGCCTCGGGCACGTTGGGCGTCAGCAGGTCGCAGATCGGGAGCAGCGCCGTGCGGACCGCGTCCACGGCGTCGTCGTCGATCAGCTGGTCCCCGCTGGTCGCCACCATCACCGGGTCGACGACGAGCGGGCCCACCGGCCGTCGCGAGAGCACGTCGACGACCGCGTGCACCACGTCGGCCGAGCCGAGCATCCCGGTCTTGGCGGCGTGCACGGTGACGTCGTCGAGCAGGGTCTCCAGCTGCTGGGCGACGAAGGCGGCCGGGACCGGGTGGACCCCGGTGACTCCGCGGGTGTTCTGCGCGGTGAGCGCGGTGACGACGGCGCAGCCGTAGGTGGTGCGCCCGGCGAAGGTCGCCAGGTCGGCCTGGATCCCGGCGCCCCCGCTGGGGTCGGAGCCGGCGACGGTCAGCGCCACCCGCGCGCTCATCGCAGGGCCTTGCGCAGGGCGGCTGCGGCGGCGCGGGGGTCGGCAGCGGCGCAGATGTCGCTCACCACGCAGATCCCGTCGACCCCGGTGGCGGCCACCGCGGCGGCCCGGTCGGCGTGGATGCCGCCGATCGCGACCGTGGTCAGCCCACCGGCGCCGCGCACCAGCTCGGCCAGTCCCTCGGGGCCCAGGGCCGCGGTGGCCTCCGGCTTGGTCGGCGTGGCCCACACCGGGCCCAGGCCGAGCAGGTCGACCGTGCCCGCCGGCAGGGCGAGCGCCGCGGCGAGCTCGTCGGGGGCGCCCACGGACAACCCCAGGTGCAGCCGGGGCGCCAGCGCCCGGACGTCGGTGACGGGGAGGTCGGACTGGCCCACGTGCACGCCGTCCGCCCCGGCCAGCAGGGCGACGTCCAGGGCGTCGTCGACGACCACCGCGACGTCGCGCCGGTCGGCGAGCACCGCCTGCACCGACCGGGTCAGCGCGAGCAGCTCGCGCCGCGAGGCGGTCTTGTCCCGCACCTGGACGGCGGTGACCCCGCCGGCGACCGCGGCCGCGACCACCTCGGGCACCGAGCGCGGGGCGCAGAGGGCGGTGTCGGTGACCAGGTAGAGGGTGGGGTCGAACCTCACCGCAGGTCCGCGGCGGCGAGGTCGTCGACGGCGTCGAGCGCGTCGAGCCAGGCGGTCGCGAACGAGCCGGGGCCCCCCGCGGTGGCGGCGGCGCGCTCGGCGGCCAGCGCCACGTGCGCGTGCGCGGCCACCGCGCCGACCAGCCCCGGGGCGGCCGCGGCGTAGGCGGCGACGACCGCGCCGAGCGCGCAGCCGGCGCCGGTGGTGCGGGTCAGCCACACGTGCCCACCACCGACCCGCACGCCGGTCGCGCCGTCGGTGACGTAGTCGGTCACCCCGCTGACCGCCACCACCCCGCCCGTGCGCCGGGCGAGCTCGTCGGCGACGTCCACGGCGTCGTCCGAGCTGGTCGTGCTGTCGGTGCCCCGGCCCCCGGCGCCGGCGCCCGCCAGCGCGAGCACCTCGGAGGCGTTGCCGCGGACGACGGCCGGCCGCAGCTCGAGCAGCTCGGCCGCCAGGTCGGTGCGCCAGCGCAGCCCACCCACCGCCACCGGGTCCAGGACCCAGGGCGTGCCGGCCTCGGCGGCCGCGCGCACCGCCAGCAGCATCGCCTCGGCGGTGTCGTCGTGCGGGGTGCCCAGGTTCACCAGCACCGCGGAGGCGATGCGGGCGAAGTCGGCGGCCTCGTGCGGGTTGTCCACCATCGCCGGGGAGGCGCCCACGGCCAGCAGTGCGTTCGCGCTGATGGTCTGGACGACGGTGTTGGTCAGGCACTGCACGAGCGGTGCCGTGCCGGCGACCCCCGTGCGCGCCGCGGTCAGGTCAGCAGGATCCATCGAGCTCGACATCCCTTCGCCAGTACGAGCTGGAGCAGGTTCGACGGGTGTCATCTCAGCCCCCTCGGTGGGGGCACCCCGTGTCGCCGCCGATCCTGGCACGCCTCCCCCGGACGGGTGAGCGCGGCCGGGGTTCCGGCACCCGCCTTGCTCGCATCGGTGGCGCTCTGTGAGGCTGGGCGCCCGCAGCCCGCCCGGGAGGAGACCGTTGGACGCCACCGCGATCGCGTTCCTCGCCGTGGGCGGCGTCGGCGTCGGCGTCCTGCTGCTCTCGCTCGTCGTCGGCGAACTGGGCGACCTCGGCCACGGCGACGCCGACGGCCCCTTCTCGCTGCCGGCTATCGCGGCGTTCCTCGGCGGGGTCGGGTTCGGCGGGGCCGCCGCCTCCGCCCTGCTGCCCGCCCTGCCCGGCGGGATCACCGTGCTGCTGTGCCTGCTGGTCGGGCTGGTCGTCGCGCTCCCGTTGGCCGCCGGGGCGGTCAAGCTGTCGTCGTCCCTGCGCGACATGAACACCACGCCCACCCTCACCAGCGGCGACCTGCTCGGCGCCCAGGGCGTGGTGGTCTCCGCCGTCCCGGCCGGCGGGTTCGGCGAGGTGCGGCTCGCCCTGCACGGGCAACAGCTGAAGTACGCCGCGCGCAGCGAGGTCCCGCTGCCGACCGGCACACCCGTCTACGTCGTCGACACCCCGTCGCCGACCTCGGTGGAGGTCGTCTCGACCGCCCCGGACCCGTCAGGAGGCACCATCCCGTGACCCTGCTCTACGCGATCGGCGGCATCGCCGTCCTCGTCGTCCTGCTCGTGCTGCTGGTGCTCTCCCGCATCAAGGTGGCCGGGCCCAACCAGGCGTTCCTGGTCACCGGGCGGCAGGGCCGCTCGGTGACCGGCGCCGACGGCACGGTCAGCCGCGACATGAGCGGGCAGAAGGTCGTCATGGGCGCGAGCGTCTTCGTGCTCCCGGTCGTGCAGAAGCTGCACACCCTCGACCTCTCCAGCCGCCGCATCCCGGTGGGCATCCGCGGCGCGGTGAGCAAGCAGGGCGTGAAGTGCGACCTCGAGGGCGTCGCGATCGTCAAGGTCGGCGGCAACGAGTCCTCGATCCGGGCCGCCGCGCAGCGCTTCCTGCAGCAGCAGCAGGGCATCGACACCTTCACCTCGGAGGTGCTGGCCGGTGCGCTGCGCTCGATCGTCGGCCGGCTGACGATCGAGGAGATCATCCGCGACCGCGCCGCGTTCGCCTCCGCCGTCGCCGAGGAGGCCGAGACCTCGCTCACCGGCCAGGGCCTGGTGCTGGACACCTTCCAGCTGCAGGACATCCAGGCCGAGGGCACCTACCTCGCCGACCTCGGCCGCCCCGAGGCCGCCCGCGTTCTCAAGGAGGCCTCGATCGCCGAGGCCCGCGCCCGCCAGGCCGCCCAGCAGGAGCAGCTGCTCGCCGACGAGGCGATCGCGGTGTCGCAGCGTCAGCTCGCGCTCAAGCAGGCCGAGATCGACTCCGAGATCGACGCCGCGAAGGCCCGCGCCGCGGCCGCCGGTCCGCTGGCCCAGGCCGCCCAGGACCAGCAGGTGCTCGCCGAGCAGGAGAAGGTCGCCGAGCGCACCGCGACCCTGACCCAGGCCCAGCTCGACACCCAGGTGCGCCGTCCGGCCGACGCCGAGCGGTACCGCGTCGAGCAGGAGGCCGAGGGCCGCAAGAACTCGAAGATCCTCACCGCGGAGGCCGACCGGCAGGCCACCATCGCCGCCGCCCAGGCCGCGGCCGAGCAGGCCAAGCTGTCCGGTGAGGGTGAGCGGGCCCGCCGCTCGGCGCTGGCCGAGGCCGAGGCCATCGAGGGCGCCAAGCGCGGTGAGGCCGAGAAGCTGCGCCGCGAGGCCATCGCCGACGCCGTCGAGCGCGAGGGTGCCGCCGAGGCCGCCGCGATCCTGGCCAAGGGCAAGGCCGAGGCCGAGTCGATGGACGCCCGCTCGCAGGCGTTCAGCACCTACGGCGAGGCCGCGATCCTCGACCTGCTGGTCAAGGTCCTGCCCGAGGTCGTCTCCGCCGCGGCCGCGCCGCTGTCCAGCGTGGACAAGATGACCGTGATCAGCGCCGACGGCCCGGGGTCGCTGTCGAAGTCGGTGGCCTCGAACGTCGCCCAGGGCCTGCAGCTGTCCGGCGACCTGACCGGTATCGACGTGCCCGCCCTGCTCAAGCGGCTCTCGGGCTCCGCGGCCCAGGGCATGGGCGCGGCCCCGGCGCAGCAGGTGGCCGTGGACGGCGACGGCACGCACGGCTGACCGGCGGGCGAGGATGGTCGGCGTGATCGTCGAGAAGCGGTTCGCCGACCTGACCCCTGCCGAGCTGTACGGCCTGCTGAAGCTGCGGGTCGACGTGTTCGTGGTGGAGCAGACCTGCCCCTACCCCGAGCTCGACGGCCGGGACGCCGAGCCGGGCACCCTGCACGTCTGGGTGCCCGGTGACGGCGGCGAGGTGCTGTCCTGCATCCGCGTGCTGGAGAACGGCGAGGACCGGGCCATCGGGCGGGTCGCCACGGCGGCGTCCGCCCGGGGCCGGGGCCTGTCCGCCCAGCTGGTCGCGCGGGGCCTGGAGGTGTGCGCCGGCCGCACGGTCGACATCGGCGCCCAGGCCCACCTGGAGACCTGGTACGCGAGGTTCGGCTTCGGGCGGTCCGGTCCGGACTACGTCGAGGACGGCATCCCCCACCTCCCGATGCGAACGGTCGCCCCCCTCCCCCGTTGACCATGCAGAACGGCAACGCCGCCACGCCGTGCACCGGCGCGTCGTCGGTGCGGTTCTGCATGGTCGACAGACATCCCTGCTTCAGTCGGCGCCGGTGAGGGAGGCCTGCGGGAGCCAGTCGGCGTCCAGCAGCTCCGCGATCTGCTGCAGGCCCGCGGTGTCGCCGCCGGCGGTCGAGCCCGTGACGGCCAGGCGCTCGACCATCACCTTGGCCACCTGCTCCTCGACGGTGTCCTCGGCGTAGGCGATGCGCCAGGGCGACACCTGGTGGTCGCGGTGCGTGCGGCCGGTGACCTGCCGGGCGGCGATGCCGGAGAACCGCGGCTGGTGGAACAGGCCCACCCGCGGGGTGCTCGAGGCCGTCCGTCCGCCGGGCAGCTGCTCACCGGCGTGCAGGCTGATCGAGGCGGTGACGGTGAAGACGCACACCTGCGACTCCCCCGTCTGGAACCGCAGCCGCTCGGCCTCGACGTCGAACCGGTCCCGGCCGAAGATCCCCGACACCCCGATGCCGGCGGCCAGCAGGGCCTCCCGGATCGGGTCGGCGGCGGTCTCCACGAACTCCACCGACACCGCGACCTGCCGGCCGGCCTCGACCTGCGCCCTCACCCAGTCGACGGTGGCCGGCACCCGGATCAGCCCCGCCTTCTGCCGGAACCGCAGCAGCGCCGCCCGCCCGCGCGCGGTCTGCTTCGCCCGCCGGGCCAGCTGCATCTCGGCCCTGAAGGAGCTCCACTCCTGCTCGTAGGCCGCCCGCTCGGCGGGGGTGAGCGCCACCGGCGTCCCGGTCACCTGGACGTCGCCCCACGGTGCCGGCCGGTGCAGCGTGGCTGGCGGGTCGGTGTCGGCCAGCCAGCTGCGCAGCAGCGTGAGGTCGGCCCGGCGCTCGTCGGGGTCCTCGGTCCAGGTGCTGCCGTAGCGACCGCGTTCCACGTGGAACCCGTGCTCGGCCAATCGGGCGGGCAGGTCGGCCCAGGCGCGCAGCGGCTCGCCGTGCAGCGTGGCGAAGTGCGGCGCCAGGTAGGGCAGCTCGAGCGGTGAGTGCGCCGGGGTCGCCGTCGCCAGCAGCACGAACGGGGCGTCCTTGACCCGGCCCGACCCGGAGACCGCCTTCCAGTGCTTCCAGCGCTGGGTGGTGGTGTGCCGCACCATGTGCGCCTCGTCGGCGACGACGACGTCGAAGTGCAGGTCGCGGACCTTCGCCAGCCGGTCCCAGGTGGTGACGCACCAACGCAGGTCGCCGGCGCCGAAGGCGGTGATGGAGCGCGTCCAGTGCGGGACGGTGATGGCGGCCGGCCGGTCGGCGACCACGAGCACGCTGCGGGCACCGCGGCGCGCGGCGATCTGCTGGACGGCGAGCACGGCGGTGCCGGTCTTGCCGACGCCGGGGTCGTCGCCGAGCAGGAACATGCGCCCGCCGGCGGCCTCGTGCGCGGCGACCACCTCGGCGCCGGTGACCTGCTCGGCGCGCGGGGTCATCCGGTCACCGGCAGGGAGCGGGCGGGGGGTCTCGTTCAGCTCGTCCTCGAGGAACCGCTCGAACGTGTGCGGTCCGGGGACGTAGCCGGCCAGCTCGGGCGGCGGGCTGGTCCCGACCCAGACGTGGGCCTGCAGGTCCTTGTCCCAGACCGCACCCGGGGCCGGGGCCCGGAACGGGACGGCGAGCACCCAGACCCGCTCCCCCGGCCCGGCGACCGGCCTCCCGGCCGGTGCCTTCCGAGCAGCTGCCGTGCGGGGCGCGGCCGAGCGGGGTGCGGCCTTCCGGGCAGCTGCGCCCGTGGTCGTCGCCTTCTTCGGGGTCGCCTTCTTCGGGGCCGCCTTCTTCGGGGCCGCCGTGCTCGCGGCCTTCTTCGCCGCGGTCGCAGCCGTGCCGGTGGTGGCCGCGCCGGATGCGGCCGTGCGGGTGGCGGCCGTGCGGGTGGTCCTGCGGGTGGTCCTGCGGCGTCCGGGCACGGCGTCCGACGCTACGTGCCGCCGGGCCCGACGGCGGTCAGGCGGCGAGCGCGCCGAGCGGCCGGGCGACGCCGGCGGCGGACAGCACGGCGGTGAGGGCCCGGACCGGGTCGACCTCGCCGGAGGCCGGCGGCGCGTCGGGCACGTCGAGCATCGTGCGGAAGGCCGCGGTGGCCCGCTCGCACTGCTCGGCGGTGAGCTCGGGGTGGAACTGGACGCCGACCGCCCGGGTGCCGACGGCGAAGCCCTGCACCGTGCTGACCGGGCTGCTCCACAGCAGCCGCACGTCGGGGTCGGTGAGCACCCCGGCCGGCACCTCCTGCACGTGCGCGGTGGGCACGGTCAGGTCGGGCACCCCGTGGCCGCGCACGGTGGTCACCCCGGCCTCGCCGCCGCAGCTCACCGGCAGCGGACCGGTGCCCGCGGCGACGGCGGCCAGCATCTGCGCGCCCAGGCAGACCCCGAGCACCGCGGCGTCCCCCTCGCGAGCGGCGGTCAGGGCGGCGCGGACGGCGTCCAGGCGCTCGGCCATGGCCGCCGTCCCGGAGTCCACCGCCTCGAGGCCGCCGCTGAACACGTGCAGCACGTCGGTGCGGCCCCGGTGCTCACCGGCGGGATCACCCCACGGCACGAGCGAGACCCGCCAGCCGAGCGCGGCCAACAGATCGGCGAGGGGCTCGCCCCAGCCGACCCCCGACCAGGCCGTACCGCTGCCCGCCCACACCACCGCCTCGTCGACCACGCCGATCACCATGGGCGGCTGCGGCGCCGTCGCCGGAGCACGACACGGCTGCCGGGCGCGGGTCGCGGTCACACTGGTCCCGTGCTGCTCCTCCTGCCCCGTGACCCGCTCGCGCCCCGCCGCGCCGACGAGCACTTCGCCCCGGAGGCGGCCGCGGCCGCGGAGCTGGGGCTGCCGACCGCGCTGGTCGACCACGACGAGCTGACCGCGACCGAGCCCGACCCGGCGCGGGCGGTGCGCGGCGTCCCGGCCGACGCGGACGCGGTCTACCGCGGCTGGATGCTGCGCTCGGAGCAGTACGCGGCGATGGCCGGGGCGCTGGCGGCGCGGGGAGTGCGGCTGCGCACCTCGCCCGAGCAGTACCGCGCCGCCCACGAGCTGCCGGGCTGGTACGCCGCACTGTCGGACGTGACGCCGGAGTCGCGGTGGGACACCGACGGCGACGTCGGCTGGCTGGGCAGCGGCGCGGCCGTGCTGCGCGACCACACGAAGTCGCTCAAGCACGCCTGGTCCGAGGCGTGCCTGGTCCCCGACGTCACCGACGCGGCGGCGGCGCAGCGGGTGGTGGCGAGGTTCCGCGAGCTGCGCGGGGAGGACCTGGTGGGGTCGGTCGTGGTCCGCCGGTTCGAGGAGTTCATCGGGCCCGAGGCGCGCACCTGGTGGGTGGGCGGCCGCTGCGTGCTGGTGACCGCGCACCCCGACACCCCCGACGAGCTGCCGGCCGACCCGGACCTCGAGCTGGCCGCACCGGCGGTGGCGACGCTGGGGTTGCCGTTCGTGACGGTCGACCTGGTGCGCCGGGCGGACGGACGGTGGCGGGTGGTCGAGCTGGGCGACGGCCAGGTGAGCGACCGGCCCTCGACCACCCCACCGGTCGAGCTGCTGACCGCGCTGGCCGCCGGCGGCGCCGCGTGAGCGCCGACCTCGAACTGTCGACCCGCACGATCGGCGACGCCGGCCCGCGGCTGGCGTTCGTGCACGGTCTGTTCGGGCAGGGCCGCAACTGGACGACGATCGCGCGCCGGCTGGCCGAGCCCGCCGACGGCGGCCCCGGGCGCCGCGTGACGCTGGTCGACCTGCCCAACCACGGTCACTCGCCGTGGACCGACCGGGTGGACTACGTCGACATGGCCGGGGCGGTGGCCGACCTGCTGGCCGGGTTCGGCGAGCAGGTGACGCTGGTGGGGCACTCGATGGGCGGCAAGGTGGCCATGCAGGTGGCCCTGCGGCACCCGGAGCTGCTGCGCGGGCTGGTGGTCGTGGACATCTCGCCGTCGGTCTACCCCGAGACCGGGGGCCGCACCGACGACCCGGACGAGGAGGCGTCGCCGTTCGCCGCGTTCATCGCGGCCATGCAGGCGATCGACCTGGACGGGCTGGCGTCGCGCGAGGACGCCGACGCCGCGCTGCGGGCGGCGGTGCCCAGCGACATGGTGCGGGCCTTCCTGCTGCAGTCGCTGGTCCGCGACGGAGCGGTCGGGGGTGGTGGGGCGGGTGGCAGCAGGGGATGGCGGTGGCGGCTGAACCTTGAGGTGCTGGGCCAGGACCTGGGCGTGCTGCGCGGCTTCCCCGACCCGCCGCCGGGTGCGGTGTTCGACGGTCCGGTGCTGTGGATCGCCGGTGCCGACTCGACCTACGTGCTGGACCGGGACCGGCCCCGGATGGAGGAGCTCTTCCCGCGGGTGCGCCTGGTGCGGGTGAAGAACGCCGGCCACTGGGTGCACTCGGAGGCGCCCGAGGTGTTCACCGAGGCGGTCCGCCGCTTCCTGGTGCAGGTCGGGGGCTGATCATCCCGGGTCGGGTGCTGCCTCGCGGCCCCCGAGGCGGCGCCTGACCCGTGGTGATCGTGCGCTCGGGTCAGGCGAACAGGCCCCGGATGTCGTCGGCGGTGAGCGGGGCGGACAGCACGCCGTCGTCGTCGACCACCTGGTCGAAGACGGCCTGCTTGCGGGCCTTGAGGGCCATCACCTTCTCCTCGATGGTGTCCTTGGCGACCAGCCGGTAGACCATCACGTTGCGGGTCTGGCCGATGCGGTGCGCGCGGTCGACGGCCTGCGCCTCGGCGGCCGGGTTCCACCACGGGTCGAGCACGAAGACGTAGTCGGCGGCGGTGAGGTTGAGCCCGAACCCGCCGGCCTTGAGGCTGATCAGGAACACCGGCACCTGGCCCGCGGTGAAGCTCTCGATGACCGCCGGCCGCTGCCGGGTGCTGCCGTCGAGGTAGGCGTAGCCGATGCCCTCGGCGTCGAGCTGGGCGCGGATGCGGGCCAGGTAGCCGGTGAACTGGCTGAACACCAGCACCCGGTGGCCCTCGGCCAGCACCTCGCGCAGGTGCTCGAGGAAGGCTTCGGTCTTGTCCGACCGCACGGCGTCGTGCTCGGGGTCGGCCAGCGCCGGGTCGAGCGCCAGCTGCCGCAGCAGGGTCAGCGAGCGCAGGATCTCGAACCGGTGGGCGTCCATGTCCTCGACCAGGCGCAGCACCTTGCGGCGCTCCCGCTGCAGCGCCGTGCGGTAGAGCGTCTCGTGCCTGCCGGTGAGCCGGACCTCCAGCACCTGCTCCTGCTTGGGCGGCAGGTCGGCGGCCACCAGCTCCTTGGTGCGCCGCAGCATCAGCGGGCGCAGCCGCCGCCGCAGGGTGCCCAGCCGACCGGGGTCGGTGCCGCGCTCGATGGGCCGCCGCCACTGCTCGTTGAAGCCCTCGGGGTCGGGGAACAGGCCCGGCGCGCAGATGGACAGCAGGGACCACAGGTCCATCAGGCTGTTCTCCATGGGCGTGCCGGTGATCGCCAGCTTGAACGGCGCGTCGACGGTGCGGGCCGCCCGGTAGGCCTTGGCCTGCCGGTTCTTCACGAACTGGGCCTCGTCGAGCAGCATGCCGCGCCACGTCTGCTGCGCGTACTGGTCCTCGTCGAGGCGCAGCAGGGTGTAGGAGGTGATCACCAGGTCGGCGCCGGCGACCCGCTCGGCCAGCGGTACCCCGGCCTTCGCGGTGGTCTCCTCCACCGCGGTGACCCGCAGCCCGGGGGCGAAGCGTGCGGCCTCGGACACCCAGTTGCCCACCACGCTGGTGGGGGCGACGACGAGCACCGGCGCGGTGAGCTCGCCGGCGTCCTTGGCCCGCTGCAGCAGTGCCAGCGCCTGCAGGGTCTTGCCCAGGCCCATGTCGTCGGCGAGCACCCCGCCGAGGTCGTGGTCCCAGAGGAAGGACAGCCAGCGGTAGCCCTCGAGCTGGTAGGGCCGCAGCTGCGCCGTGATGCCGGCCGGGACCTCGGGTACCGGCAGCTCGTCGAGCTCGAGCAGCGCGGCGGTGCTGCGCTCCCAGCGGGCGCTCTGCTCGGCGACCACGCCCAGCTGCCGCAGGTCGCCCCACAGCCCGGCCTGCCACCGGTTGATGCGGGTGGGCGGCTTGCGGGGGTCCTGCATGGCCCCGGCCTCGGCGATCAGGTCGGCGAGCACCGCGAACTCGGGCCCGTCGAGGGGGAAGTAGGTGCCGCCGGGCAGGAACAGGTGCTTCTGCTTGGTGGCCAGCGCCCGGAACAGGTGCGCGAACGGGACGTCCTGGCCGTCGACGGTCACCGTGATGCCCAGGTCGAACCAGTCGGCGCCCTCGGCCGCGGTGTCGGTGACCGACACGCTGACCACCGGGGCGGAGGTGGCGGCCCGGTAGTCGGGGGCCTCGCCCCGCTCGGCGACCCGCACCCCCTGCTCGCGGAGGGAGGGCAGCACGCCCTCGCAGAAGACGGCGGCGTCGAGCTCGCGCAGCTCGACCGAGGGGGTCAGGCCGCGGTGCACGGTGGCCTGCCGCAGCTGGGGGAAGCGGCCGTCGGGCAGCACGAGCCCGCCGAGCAGGGCCCGCTCGGCCCGGGGATCGCGGCCGGGGTCGGTGCCGGAGCCGGTCAGCGGGACCGACCGGCCCTCGGGGATGCCCGCACCCTCGGCCGGCCGGGCCGGGTAGACGATCGACCACTCGAGGGTGAGCCGGGCGCCCTCGGCGTGGCTGACGGTCAGCGCCAGCACCGGCGGCTCGACCGAGGGCAGCTCGACCGAACCGTCGGGGGACACCAGCGTGACCATGCGCTGCAGGGCCGGCACCAGCTCGGCCCGCACCCGGGGCACGTCGGCGGCGGGCACCTCGAGCCGCGGGAACCGGGACACCATGCGGGACAGCTCGGCCGGCACCCGGCCGGCGAAGGGCACCAGGCGCAGGGCGTCGCCCACCACCACGAAGGCGCCGTGCACCGGGGTGCCCACGAGGGTGAGGTCGGCCAGCGGCCCGAGCCCGCCCGCCCGGTCGACGACCGCCTCCAGCAGCAGGTCGCCGGCAGTGGACGCGGAGGCCTGCATGCGCAGCTCGGCGGGCGGTTCGATCACCACCCGGTCGGCCGGGGTCTTGGCGGTCACGAAGGTGACGCCGGCGCGCTGGGCCTCGCGCAGCAGCCGCCACAGCTGGGGGCCGACGTCGTCGAGGAACACCGCGTCGGTGGTGCCGTAGTAGCCGTACCCCGACGACCCGGTGGACTGCGCGGCCCGGTAGAGCTCGACGAGCACGTCGCGGTGCTCGGGGACCCGGCGCACGGGCCCGTGCTCGAAGGGCAGGTCGCGCCAGGAGACCCCGGTGCGCACCCACCGCCCGGCACGACCGGGCACGACGGGGCGCAGCCGCACCTGCACGGGCACCCGCTGGCCCGCCCGGCCGGTGGCGGCGTTGAGCTCGAACTGCAGGCCCACCGGCACCAGGTCGGCCACGGCGGCGTCGGGCACGAGGTCGGCCAGCGCCGTCTCCCATGCCGGCCGGGGCCTGGTGACCCGCGGGGCCGCGGGCTGCGCCGCCGCCGGCCAGGCCTCGACCACCCCGCCGGCCCGGTCGACCGCCGTGCCCTGGCCGTCGGGGCCGAGGCTGAGCAGCACGGCGACCGCGTGCTTGCAGTCCTGCACGACCGGGCACGTGCACCGGCTGACCCACTCGTCGACGTCGGCGAAGGCGGCCACCTGGTAGACCTCGCCGCGCGACCCGGCGACCACCCCGCCGACGTGGTCGCCGGCGTGCACGGTGACCGAGCGGACCTTGCGCTCGCGCAGGCACTCGCGCCCGCGGAAGGTCACGGCGTCCCCGAAGCAGGACACCAGGAACTCCTCGTCGAGCGGGAGGGAGAGCGCTGCGGTCACGACGACGACGGTAGCCACGGGCACCGACAGGCGGGGGCCGTCGCCGGGAGGTGTGGACAGGGCACCCGGGTGTGGACTCCGGACCGGGTCGTGTCGGTGCTGCGCCGTAGGCTGCGGGACCCACCTGTGCGCCCGAGACGAGGACCGATGACCGAGCGGGACGACCAGCAGCCGACCGGCCCGCAGCCCCACGGCGCGCTGCCGCACGACGGGCAGCCCCACGGCACGCAACCGGCCCAGCCGCACGCCGCGCCGTCCGGGTACACCGCGCCGTCCGGGTACGCCGCGCCGTCCGGGTACACCGCGCCGTCCGGGTACGGCACGTCCGCCGGGTTCGGGGAGTCGCCCGGGTACCCGGCACCCGCCGGGTACGGCACGCAGCCCGGGTACGGCGCACCACCGGCCGGGTACGGCGCCCCCCAGGCCTGGCCGGGCCCGTACGCGCCCTACGGTCAGCCGGCCTACGTCGTCCAGCGTTCGACGAACGGCATGGCCGTCGCCTCGATGGTTCTGGGCATCCTCTGGATCTACTGGATCGGCAGCGTCCTCGCGCTGGTGTTCGGCTACGTGGCGCGGCAGCAGATCAGGCAGCGGGGCGAGGCCGGCGACGGCATGGCCATCGCCGGCATCGTGCTGGGCTACGTCGGGCTCGGGATGCTCCTGCTCGTCCTCGTGATCGGCATCAGCAGGTCCACCTCCTGAGCGGTCCCGGTCGCCACGGGCGGCCGGGACGGGCCAGGATCACCGCATGAGCAACGAGCGCGCCGGCACCCCGGCCCAGCCGTCGGACCTGGTCGACGTCCCGCACCTGGTCACGGCCTACTACTCCACCCAGCCCGCCCCGGAGAACCCCGACCAGCAGGTGGTGTTCGGCACCAGCGGGCACCGCGGGTCCAGCCTCGACGGCGCGTTCAACGAGGCGCACATCCTGGCCACGACCCAGGCGATCGTCGAGTACCGGCGCGGCCAGGGCTTCGACGGCCCGCTCTTCGTCGGCCGCGACACCCACGGGCTGTCCGAGCCGGCGTGGGTCAGCGCGCTCGAGGTGCTGGTGGCCAACGACGTCACCGTGCTGGTCGACGACGCCGACCGCTACACCCCAACCCCAGCGGTCAGCCACGCGATCCTGCGGGCCAACCGGGGGAAGACCTCCGGCCTGGCCGACGGCATCGTCGTCACGCCCAGCCACAACCCGCCGCGCGACGGCGGCTTCAAGTACAACCCGCCGCACGGCGGCCCGGCCGACTCCGACGCCACCGGCTGGATCGCGAACCGGGCCAACGAGCTGCTGCGGGCCGGGTTGGACGGCGTCCGGCGGGTGCCGTTCGCCAGGGCCCGGGCGGCCGCGCAGGGCCACGACTTCACCGGCGACTACGTCGCCGACCTCCCCGACGTCCTCGACCTGGACGCCGTCCGCGCGGCGGGCGTGCGCATCGGCGCCGACCCCCTGGGCGGGGCCAGCGTCGACTACTGGGGCCGCATCGCCGAGGCGCACGGGCTGGACCTGACCGTGGTGAACCCGCTGGTCGACGCCACCTGGCGGTTCATGACGCTGGACTGGGACGCCAAGATCCGCATGGACTGCTCCTCCCCCAGCGCCATGGCCTCGCTCATCGAGCAGAAGGACCGGTTCCAGATCGCCACCGGCAACGACGCCGACGCCGACCGGCACGGCATCGTCACCCCCGACGGCGGGCTGATGAACCCGAACCACTACCTCGCGGTGGCCATCTCCTACCTGTTCGCCAACCGGCCCGGCTGGGCGCCGTCCACCGCGGTGGGCAAGACGCTGGTGTCGTCCTCGCTCATCGACCGGGTGGTCGCCGACCTCGGCCGCGAGCTGCGCGAGGTGCCGGTCGGGTTCAAGTGGTTCGTGCCGGGGCTGATCGACGGGTCGGTCGGGTTCGGCGGCGAGGAGTCGGCCGGGGCCTCCTTCCTGCGCCGTGACGGCAGCGTCTGGACGACGGACAAGGACGGCATCCTGCTGGCCCTGCTGGCGTCGGAGATCCAGGCCGTGACGGGCTCGTCGCCGAGCGAGCTGCACCGCGAGCTGACCGCGAAGCACGGCGAGTCCGCCTACGCCCGGGTCGACGCCGCCGCCAGCCGCGAGCAGAAGGCGAAGCTGGGCAAGCTCTCCCCCGCCGACGTCATCGCCACCGAGCTGGCCGGCGAGCCGATCACCGCCAAGCTCACCGAGGCACCGGGCAACGGCGCGAAGGTCGGCGGCCTCAAGGTGACCACCGAGAACGCCTGGTTCGCCGCCCGCCCCTCGGGCACCGAGGACGTCTACAAGATCTACGCCGAGTCCTTCCGCGGCCCCGACCACCTCGCCCAGGTCCAGGAGGAGGCCCGCGCCGTGGTGTCGGCGGCGCTGGGCAGCTGAGCCTCGAACGTCGAGGGCCCAGAACCGGTGCGGTTCTGGGCCCTCGACGTCCATGGGTCGGCAGGTGTTCAGCTCACGTCGTCGTCGACCCAGTCGAGGGTCTTGGTGACGGCCTTCTGCCAGTTGCGGTAGTTGCGCTCACGCTCGTCGGCCGCCATCTGCGGTTCCCAGCGCTTGTCCTCGGCCCACTTGGCGGTGAGCTCGTCGAGGGAGCCCCAGAACCCGACGGCCAGACCGGCGGCGTAGGCGGCACCCAGCGCCGTGGTCTCGACGATCTCGGGCCGGATGACGGGGACGTCGAGCACGTCGGCCTGGAACTGCATGAGCAGCTCGTTGCCGACCATGCCGCCGTCCACGCGCAGCTCGGTGAGGTCGACCCCCGAGTCGGCGTTCATGGCGTCGAGCACCTCGCGGGTCTGGAAGGCGGTGGCCTCCAGCACGGCGCGGGCGATGTGGCCCTTGTTCACGAACCGGGTGAGGCCGACCAGGGCGCCGCGGGCGTCGGAGCGCCAGTGCGGGGCGAACAGGCCGGAGAACGCCGGGACGATGTAGGCCCCGCCGTTGTCCTCCACGCCGGCGGCCAGCGTCTCGACCTCGGGGGCGGCCGAGATCATGCCCAGGTTGTCGCGCAGCCACTGCACGAGCGACCCGGTGACTGCGATCGAGCCCTCGAGGGCGTAGACCGGCGCCTCGTCGCCCAGCTTGTAGCAGAGCGTGGTGAGCAGGCCGTTCTCCGACGGCACGGCCTCGGTGCCGGTGTTGAGCAGCATGAAGTTGCCCGTGCCGTAGGTGTTCTTGGCCATGCCCTTCTCGAAGCAGACCTGCCCGAAGGTGGCCGCCTGCTGGTCGCCCAGCGAGCCCGAGATCGGCACGCCGGCCAGGAAGCCGGACGCCCGGCCCTCGCCGTAGACCTCGGAGTTGCTGCGGATCTCGGGGAGCATGGACATCGGGATGCCCATCTCCTCGGCGATGTCGGGCAGCCACTCGAGGGTGCGGTAGTCCATGAGCATGGTGCGGCTGGCGTTGGAGACGTCGGTGAGGTGCTTGCCGCCGTCGGTGCCGCCGGTCATGTTCCAGATCAGCCAGGAGTCGATGGTGCCCATGAGCAGGTCACCGGCCTCGGCCTTCTCCCGGGCGCCGTCGACGTTGTCCAGCACCCAGCGGACCTTGGGCCCGGCGAAGTACGTCGCCAGCGGCAGGCCGACGCGGTCCTTGTAGCGCTCGTCGCCACCGCCCAGGGCGGCGAGGGCGTCGCAGATCTTCCCGGTGCGGGTGTCCTGCCAGACGATGGCGTTGTAGACCGGCTGGCCGGTGGTCTTGTCCCAGACCACGGTGGTCTCGCGCTGGTTGGTGATGCCGACGGCGACGATGTCCGACGTCGAGGCGTTGCCGCGGGCCAGGGCCTGGCCGACGACCTCGCGGGTGTTGGCCCAGATCTCCATCGGGTCGTGCTCGACCCAGCCGGCGCGCGGGAAGATCTGCTCGTGCTCCTTCTGCCCGGTCGCGACGATCTTGCCGTCGTGGTCGAAGAGGATGCAGCGCGTGCTGGTGGTGCCCTGGTCGATTGCGGCGACGTACTTCCCTGCCATGGGGTGTCTCCTCAGCTCTGAGTAGGGGTTGCGGTGGTCAGATGGCGACGTGGGCGAAGAGGCCGGCCAGCACGGCGCCGATCACGGGGCCGACGACCGGGACCCAGGAGTAGCCCCAGTTGCTGACGCCCTTGTTCCTGATGGGCAGGATGGCGTGGGCGATGCGGGGGCCGAGGTCGCGGGCCGGGTTGATGGCGTAGCCGGTGGGGCCGCCGAGCGAGGCGCCGATGCCGACGACCAGCAGGGCGACGGCCAGCGGGCCGATCTCGGTGGGCGTGTCGCCGAACCGGATCACGATGTAGACCAGCACGAACGTGCCGATGGCCTCGGTGATCAGGTTGTCGACGGTGCTCTTGATCGCCGGACCGGTGGAGAACGTGCCCAGGATGGTGCCGGCGTCGGTCTCGGCCTCGTAGTGCTTGCGGAAGGCCAGCCAGGCCAGCACGGCGCCGAGGAAGGCGCCCACGAACTCACCGGCGAAGTAGGTCAGCGTCGACGCCACCGTGACGTCGACCCCCGGCGCGTAGCTGTCCGCCCCGCTGACGAGCAGGCCGATGGTGACGGCCGGGTTCAGGTGCGCGCCGGACGTCGCCGCGGCGTAGACGCCGGCGAAGACCGCGAGGCCCCAGCCGAAGATGATGACGATGTAGCCGCCGCCGAGCGCACCTGACTTGGCGAGCAGGACGTTGGCGACGACGCCGACGCCCAGCAGGATGAGGATCGCCGTTCCGGTGACCTCGCTGCCGAAGACGGTGAGCAGACTGGTGGTCTGGTCCAAGGGGAACTCCTGTCGAGAAAGCCCGCGGCGGTGCGGGCGGTCCGGTGCCAGGGGTCCCGCCTGTGTCCCCGATCACCCCGGCGACTGGACGCTAGGTGGCGCCCGTCACCGGGCGGAAGCGATCTCGTACGACATGGTCGGACAGGACGACGGCGTACCGGATGCCCTACCGTCCGCGGTGTGCCCGGAACCGTGCAGTCCCTCGAGCGGGCGGCGGCGATCCTGCAGGTGGTCGCCGGCAGCGGGGGCACGCTGGGCGTCACCGACATCGCCGCGGCGGTGGGCCTGCCCAAGACCACCGCGCACAGCCTGCTGCGCACGCTGCTCGGCGTCCGGTTCGTCGAGCAGGACCGGGCCGGCCGCTACGCCCTGGGGCAGGGCCTGCTGCGGCTGGGCACTGGGCACCTGGACGTCAACGAGCTGCGCTCGCGCGCCTCGAACTGGACCGATGCGCTGGCCTCGCGCAGCGGCCAGGCGGTGCGGCTGGCCACCCTGGAGGGGGAGCGGGTGGTCGTCGTCCACCACGTCTTCCGGCCCGACGACTCGGCCCAGGTGCTCGACGTCGGCACCGTGCTGCCCGCCGACCGCACCGCGCTCGGCCGGGTGCTGGTCGCCTTCGCACCGCACCGCACCGTCCGGGGCGTGGACCCGGCCCGCGCCGACGTCGCGGCCGTGCGGGCCCGGGGCTGGGCGGTCGAGGACAGCGGCTGGGAGGCCGGGGCCGCCGGACTGGCGGCACCGGTGCGCGGCTCGACCGGCCTCGTGGTCGCCGCGCTGGGCATCAGCGGTCCGGCCGAGACGGTGCTCGACGGGCACCGCGGCGCCCGCCCGCGGCTGGTGGCGATGGTGACCGAGTCGGCCCAGGCCATCTCGCGGGAGCTGGGCTGGCATGGCTGACCGCGCAGCGGTGCGGCTGACCGCGGCCCGCCGGCCCGGTGCCGACGTCGCCGCCACGGGGGTGGCGTGATGGACCGCTTCGTGCTGGCCGTGGACCAGGGGACGACGTCCACCCGCTCGATCGTCTTCGACCGCGGTGGCCGCATGGTCTCGGTGCGCCAGCGCGAGCACCGGCAGTTCTTCCCGCGGCCGGGCTGGGTCGAGCACGACCCGATGGAGATCTGGGCGAACACCCAGCGGACGGCGGCCCAGGCGCTGCGCGACGCGGCGTCGTCGGCGGGTGAGGTCGTGGCGCTGGGCATCGCCAACCAGCGCGAGACCACCGTGGTGTGGGACCGGGCCACCGGTCGCCCGATCACCCGGGCGATCGTCTGGCAGGACACCCGGACGGCGGACCTGGTCACCCGGCTGACCGCCCGGCCGGACGCCGGGATCGTGCGCGAGCGCAGCGGCATGGACATCGCCGGCTACTTCGCCGGTCCCCGGCTGCGCTGGGTGCTGGACGCGGTGCCGCGGGCGCGGGAGCGGGCCGAGCGCGGCGAGCTGCTGTTCGGGACGATGGAGACCTGGCTGATCTGGAACCTCACGGGCGGCCCGGACGGCGGCGTGCACGTCACCGACGTGACCAACGCCAGCCGCACCTCGCTCATGGACTGCCGCACCTGCGCCTGGGACCCGGAGCTGCTGGAGTTCTTCGGCATCCCGGCCGCCCTGCTGCCCGAGGTCCGGCCGTCGGTCGGCGAGCTCGGGACGGCGACCGCGCTGGGCCAGCCGATCCCGATCACCGGGGCGCTGGGCGACCAGCAGGCGGCGCTGTTCGGGCAGGCGTGCTTCGCCCCCGGCGAGGCCAAGTGCACCTACGGCACCGGCAGCTTCCTGCTGCAGAACACCGGCACCGAGCTGGTGCGCACGCGCTCGGGCTCGATCTCCACGGTGGCCTACCAGCTGGCCGGTGAACCGGTGCACTACGCGCTCGAGGGCTCAGTCGCGGTCGCCGGGGCGCTCGTGCAGTGGCTGCGCGACGGCCTGGGGCTGATCGGCACGGCCCCGGAGATCGAGACGCTGGCCCGCACGGTCGACGACAACGGGGGCTGCTACGTCGTCCCGGCGTTCTCCGGCCTGCTGGCACCGCACTGGCGGGGCGAGGCCCGCGGCCTGGTCGCCGGGCTGACCTCCTACGTCACCAAGGGCCACCTGGCCCGGGCGGTGCTCGAGGCGACCGGCTGGCAGACCCGCGACGTCGTCCTGGCCATGGCCGCGGACTCCGGCCTGGCGCTCCCCGCCCTGCGCGTGGACGGCGGGATGACCACCAACAACCTGCTCATGCAGTTCGTCGCCGACGTGCTGGACACCCCCGTGGTGCGGCCGATGGTCGGCGAGACCGTCTCGCTGGGGGCGGCCTACGCCGCCGGCCTGGCCGTGGGGCTGTGGGCCGACGTCGAGGCGCTGCGCCGCAACTGGCACCGCTCGGCGCAGTGGAGCCCGGTGCCGGCCCGCGCCGCCCAGCTCGACGCCGAGTACCCCACCTGGGAGAAGGCGGTGCGGCTGTCGATCGCCTGGGGCGCCGACTAGCGCCGCAGGGCCACGCGCACCAGCAGGGCGACCGCCAGCACGCCGAGCGCCACCAGCACCGACCGCACCGGCAGGGCCGCCACGAGCACCAGGCAGGCCACCAGCCCGGCGGCCGGCACCCACCGGGCGGGCCGCTCGCCGGCGGGCAGGGTCCACGCGGCCGCGTTCGCGACGGCGTAGTAGACGAGCACCCCGGCCGACGAGGCGCCGACCACCGCGGTGAGGCCGCCGGTGAGCACGAGCGCGCCGACCGCGACGGCCAGTGCGGCGTGCGCGACCAGGGGTGTGCCGCGGCGGGCGTCGACCCGGGCCAGCGGGGCGGGCAGATCGCGCTCGCGAGCCATCGCCAGGGCGGTGCGGGTGAGCCCGGCGACCAGGCCGAGGAGGGCACCCCCGGCTGCCGCGACCGCGCCGACGGTGACCACCCAGCGCAGGGCCGGCGCGGGGCCGGCGGCGACCGCGTCGGCCAGCGGGCGGTCGGACCCGGCCAGGGCGGCCGGGCCCACCGCGACCAGGAGGGCCACGCCGACCACGACGTACACCGCCAGGGCCACGCCGAGCGCCACGGACACCGCGCGCGGGATGGTGCGCGCCGGGTCGCGCACCTCCTCGGCCAGCGTGGCGATGCGCGCGTAGCCGGCGAAGGCGAAGAACAGCAGGCCCGCGGCGGCGAGCACGCCGCCGGGCCCGCCGGTCGGCGTCGCCGTCCGGACCGGTCCGTCACCGACCGTGGCCGCCACGAGCGCCAGTGCGACCACCACGGCGAGCACGAGCAGGGTGACCGCCAGCAGCACCCGGGTGGCCCGGGCCGTGCGGGTGATGCCGGCGGCGTCGACGGCCACCAGCACCAGGACGGCGACCAGGGCGACCACCCTCGCCTGCCCCGGCCACAGGTAGGTGCCGATGGTCAGCGCCATCGCGGCGGCCGAGGCGGTCTTGCCCACCAGGAACGCGCAGCCGGCCAGGTACCCCCACCACGGCCCGAGCCGGGCCCGCCCGAAGGCGTAGGCCCCGCCGGAGACCGGCAGGTGGACGGCGAGCGCGGCCGTGCTGGTGGCGTTGCACCAGGCCACCCCACCGGCGACGGCCAGCGCGGCCAGCAGCCACCACCCGGCCGCGGCCGCGGCGGGCGCCCACACGGCGAACACCCCGGCGCCGAGCATCGAACCCAGCCCGAGGACGGCGGCGTCACGGGTGCCCAACCTCCGCCGCAGCGCGTCGTCCCCGTGCACACGGGCAGTGTGGCTGTTCGACATGGTCGTACACGTCGCGTCGCCGCGGCCCGTGCCCGGTCCTACCGTGGAACGCGAGCGACCGGGCTGCACCGAGGCTCCCGGTCCGCACCGAACCGAGGAGTGCGCATGTCCGCCGTCCCCCCGATGGGTCCTGAAGCGCGTGCCGCGGCCTGGGCCGCGCTGGCCGCCGAGGAGTTCGAGGTCCTGGTCGTCGGCGGTGGCGTCACCGGCGCCGGCGTGGCGCTGGACGCCGCCACCCGTGGCCTGAGGACCGCGCTGGTCGAGGCCCGCGACTTCGCCTCCGGCACGTCGTCCCGCTCGTCCAAGCTGTTCCACGGCGGCCTGCGCTACCTGGAGCAGTTCGACTTCGGCCTGGTGCGCGAGGCGCTGCACGAGCGCGACCTCGCCGTGAACCGGATCAGCCCGCACCTGGTCAAGCCGCTGCCGTTCCTCTACCCGCTGACCCACCGCGTCTGGGAGCGGCCCTACGTCACCGCCGGCCTGGCGCTGTACGACGGCCTGGCCCGCTTCGGCGCGCTCAGCGAGCCCATGCCCTCGCAGAAGCACCTCTCGCGCACCGGCGCCCGCAAGTTGTTCCCGGCGCTCAAGCCCGACGCCCTCGTCGGCGCCGTGCGCTACTACGACGCCCAGGCCGACGACGCCCGGCACACCCTCACCGTCGCCCTCACCGCGGCCAAGTACGGCGCCACCGTGCTCAACTCCGCCGAGGTCGTCTCCTTCACCCGCGTGGGCGGCCGCGTCGTCGGCGCCCGGGTGCGCGACGTCGAGACCGGCCAGGAGGTCGACGTCAGGAGCCAGGTCGTGGTCAACGCGACCGGCGTCTGGACCGACGACCTGCAGACCCTCGTGGGCGGCCGCGGCCGGTTCCACGTGCGGGCCTCCAAGGGCGTGCACATCGTCGTCCCGCGCGACCGGATCAACGGCGAGACCGGCCTGATCCTCAAGACCGAGAAGTCGGTGCTCTTCGTGATCCCGTGGGGCTCGCACTGGATCGTGGGCACCACCGACACCGACTGGGACCTCGACAAGGCCCACCCGGCGGCGTCGAAGGCCGACATCGACTACATCCTCGAGCACGTCAACAAGGTGCTGGCCACCCCGCTGACCCACGAGGACATCTCCGGCGTCTACGCCGGCCTGCGCCCGCTGCTGTCGGGTGAGTCCGAGGACACCAGCCAGCTGTCCCGCGAGCACGCCGTGGCCCGTCCCTCGCCCGGTGTCATCTCGGTGGCCGGCGGCAAGTACACGACCTACCGCCCGATGGCCGCCGACGCCGTCGACGCCGTGGCCGAGGACGTCACCCGCGCCGTGCCGGCCAGCGTCACCGAGGACATCCCGCTGGTCGGGGCCGAGGGCTACCACGCGATGGTCAACTCCCTGGACCGGCTGGCCGAGCAGTGGGGCATCGGCGCCTACCGCGCCGAGCACCTGCTCAACCGCTACGGCTCGCTGACCCCCGACGTCCTGGCCCTGGCCGCCGACGACCGGTCGCTGCTGCAGGCCGTGCCCGGCGCGGAGGAGTACCTCATGGTCGAGATGGTCTGGGGCGCCACCCACGAGGGCGCCCTGCACCTGGACGACCTGCTCGCCCGGCGCACCCGCATCTCGATCGAGACCCCGCACCGCGGCACCGAGTCCGCGCAGGCCGTCGCCGAGGCCGTCGCCGGCGTCCTCGGGTGGGACGACGAGCGGGTCGCCAACGAGGTGGCCGCCTACGCCGCCCGCGTCGAGGCCGAGCGCCGCTCGCAGACCGAGGCCGACGACCAGGCAGCCGACGCCGTGCGCGTCGCCGCCCCGGACACCCGCGCCGTGGCGGTCGGTCGAGCCCTGGTCTGAGCACATGGTCGGCCTTCGGCCTCCGACCGCGGCCAGGTGCCGGGTCGGGGGCCGTTGAGCCGTTGCTGCTCGTCCTCGAGGAGGGACCGCTCGTTCCTCGGGTCCCTCCCGTCGTCCTCGCGTGCGCGGGGTCCGGTCGGCTGACCTGCGGAACCGGTGGTTGGCGGGGTGCGATCCGGGGGAAGGACGGCTGCATGCCGACCGTCGAGCGCACCTTCGTCGTCCCTGCCCCCGTCGAGAAGCTGGGGCCCTACCTCGCCGACTTCGCGAACGCCGAGGAGTGGGACCCGGGGACGAAGACCTGCACCCCGGTCGACGGGCAGCCCGTGCAGGTCGGGTCCCGGTGGCGCAACGTCAGCGAGTTCATGGGCCGGGAGACCGAGCTGGAGTACCGGCTCGAGGTGTGGGAGCCCGGCCACGTGCGGCTGGTCGGGGAGAACAAGACGGTGACCTCGCACGACGACATCACCCTGCGTGCGGTCGACGCCGCGTCCACCGAGGTCACCTACCACGCCGAGTTCGACTTCCACGGCGTCGCGGCGCTGGCCGGCCCATTGCTCAAGCCCGCGCTGGAGAAGCTGGGCAACGACGTGGTCGAGCAGCTGACCGGGGCCGCCCGCCGTCTCTGACCGCTGCCCGCGCCGGGTAGGGGATCCCTTCCGTACCGATCGGACCGGCATCCGTCGGGGAGGGATCCCCTGCCTCGGTGGCGGCGAAGCGATGCACGGATGCATCCAATACAGTCGTGCATCGTGAGCGCCCCGACGACCCGCCGCCGGGCGATCACCGTCGAGCGGCTGCTGGACGCCGCGCTGGAGACCTTCGCCGAGGCCGGGTTCGCGGCGGCCAGCGTCGAGGACGTCTGCCGCCGCGGCGGGTTCACCCGCGGCGCCTTCTACTCCAGCTTCAGCACCAAGCACGAGCTGTTCGCTGCTCTGATGACCCGCGAGACCGCCCGTGACCTCGCCGCCGCGGAGCGGCTGGTGGCCGAGGTGTCCGGTGCCGCGGACCCCCTGGTGGCCGCGATCGACCGCGTCGGCGAGCTGCTGGCCGCCAGCCGCACCTGGACCCTCGTGCTCACCGAGTACCAGCTGCTGGCCGCCCGCGACGCCGACGCCGCGGCCCTGCTCGACCGGTTCGCCGACGGCATGGCCACCCAGGTCGCCGGCCTGCTCTCCCGCGCGGCCGGCACGCTCGGGCTCACGCTGACCGTCCCCGTCACGGACGTCGCGCAGGCGTTCCTCGCCTTGCACCACGGCCTCGCGCTGTCCGCCGCCTGCTCCCCCGGCGTCCCGACGGCGTCCCTCGAGCGCACCGCCCTCCTGGCCCTCGTCCGCGGCGTCACCGCCTCGCCCGCCTCCCCGTCGTAGGAGCTCTCCCGTGTCGACTCTGCTGCAGCGGCTCGGCCGCGCCTCCTTCCGCAACCGATGGGTGGTCGTCGCCGTCTGGCTGGTGGTGCTGGCCGGGGTCGCCGCGGCCGTGCTGGTGCGCGGGCTGTCCTTCGACGACCGGTTCACCATCCCCGGGTCGGAGTCCCAGCAGGCCCTCGACCGGCTCACCGAGGTCTCGCCCGCGGCGGCGGGGGCCAGCGCCCAGGTGGTCTTCATCGCCCCCGACGGGCAGAGCGTCACCGACTTCCAGCAGGCGATCGAGCAGACCGTCCAGGCCATGGGCCAGGTCGCCGACGTGGGCGCCGTCGTCGACCCCTTCCAGTCGCAGGCCGTCAGCCTCGGCGGCCAGGCCGCGCTGGCGAACGTGCAGTACACGGTCAACAACACCCTGCTGGCCGACGACGCCCTGGAGCAGCTGCAGGACGCCACCGCGGCCGCCTCGGACGCCGGGCTCACCGTCGACGTCGGCGGCAACGCCTTCCAGACGACGGCGGTGACGGTGGGGCCGCTGGAGTTCGTCGGCGTCGCGGTCGCCGTCGCCGTCCTCGCGATCGCCCTGGGCTCGCTGCTGGCCGCCGGGATGAACCTGCTGACGGCGCTGGTCGGCGTCGCCGTCGGGCTGCTCGGGTTCCTCGCGATCGGCAGCTTCACCACCCTGTCCTCGTCGGCCCCGACGCTGGCGCTGATGATCGGCCTGGCGGTCGGCATCGACTACACGCTGTTCATCCTGTCCCGGCACCGCACCCAGCTCGCCGCCGGCGCCGATCCCGAGGAATCCGCCGGCCGGGCCGTGGGGACGGCGGGCTCCGCGGTGGTCTTCGCCGGCCTCACCGTCGTGGTCGCCCTCGCCGGGCTCTCGGTGGTCGGCATCCCGTTCCTGACCGTGATGGGCCTGGGGGCCGCCGGCACCGTGCTGGTCGCCGTCGCGGTGGCGTTGACGCTGGTGCCGGCGCTGCTGGGCTTCGCCGGTGCGCGGCTGACCCCGGAGCCGGGCAGCCGGGCCGCACGCCTCGAGGAGGCCAGCGCGTCGGGCAGCCGGTCGATGGGGGTGCGGTGGGCCGCCCTGGTCACCCGCCTGCCGTGGCTGACCGCGCTCCTCGTCGTCGCCGGCCTGCTCGTGGTCGCGATCCCGACCACGAAGCTGGAGCTGGCGCTGCCCGACAACGGCACCGCCGCCGAGGGCAGCTCGCAACGGACCACCTACGAGGCGGTCGCGGAGTACTTCGGCCCCGGCCTCAACGGCCCGCTGGTCGTGCTGCTCGACGGCGTCGACGCCGCCAGCGGCCAGGCCGGGGCGCAGGCCGTCGCCGAGGCCGTCGGGGGCACGCCCGGGCTGCTGCCGGGCACCTCAACGGGTGGGTTGGACGACGTCCTGGCCGCGGTCCCCCAGCAGCTCGGCGAGACCACCTGGCTGATCCAGGTCATCCCCGAGAGCGGACCGCAGGACGAGGCGACCACCCGGCTGGTCGGCGACATCCGGGACCTGGCGCCGCAGCTGGAGCGCCAGACCGGCGGCACGATCGCGGTGACCGGCCAGACCGCGGTGGCGATCGACGTCTCCAGCACGCTGGGGGCCGCGCTGGTGCCCTTCGCCCTGGTGGTCGTCGGGCTGTCGGTGGTCCTGCTGCTGCTGGTGTTCCGCTCGGTGCTGGTGCCGGTCAAGGCCGCGCTGGGGTTCCTGCTGTCGGTGGTGGCCTCGTTCGGCGCGGTCGTCGCGGTGTTCCAGTGGGGTTGGCTGATCGACCTGTTCGGGGTGGCCAGCGCCGGGCCGGTGGTCAGCCTGATGCCGATCATCCTCATCGCGGTGCTGTTCGGCCTGGCGATGGACTACGAGGTCTTCCTGGTCTCGCGGATGCGCGAGGCCTACGTGCACGGCGCCTCCCCGCGCGAGGCCGTGCTGGAGGGCATGCGGCACGCGGCCCGGGTGGTCACGGCCGCGGCGCTGATCATGTTCTCGGTCTTCGCCAGCTTCCTGACCATCGACGAGCCGGTGGTGAAGTCGATCGCGTTCGGCCTGGCCGTCGGCGTGCTGGTCGACGCCTTCCTGGTGCGCATGACGCTGGTGCCGGCCGTCCTCGTGCTGCTGGGGCGCTCGGCCTGGTGGCTGCCGCGCTGGGCCGAGAAGGTGCTGCCCGACCTGGACGTCGAGGGGGCGAAGCTCGGTGTCCCCGCCACCGGCCGGGGTGCGCACGAGGCGCCGGAGGACGCGCCCGCGCCGCCGACCGGGCACGCACCCCGGCACGGCCGGCACGAGGCGCCGGAGCGCACTTGACCACCGCGGACGGGGCGTCGGACAGACTGGGCCGGTGAGCGCAGACCACGGCCACGACGACCACCCCGGTTACGCGGGCCCGCCGCCGTCCACCCCGGGCCCGCCGGCCGGGCAGCCGTGGGGAGCCCAGCCCGGGGCGGTCCAGCCCGGCACGGCTCAGCCCTGGGGTGCGCAGCCCGGCTACGGGCCCCCACCGGCCTACGGACCCGGGTACGCCCCGGCGTACGGGGCGCAGCCGGGCTGGTGGACGCCCCCCGCGCCGCCGCCGCCCTCGTGGCCGAACGGCCCCGGTCGGCCGCAGCAGGCCGGCGCCGCCGCCACGCTCGCGTTCATCGCCGGCGGCATCGCCCTGATGTGGGGCCTGGTGGGCATCGTGCTGCTGGCCGGTTCCGACGGCGGCAGCGCGAGCTGGCTGGGCGTCGCGGTGGGTCTGCCCTCGGGTGTCGCGCTCATCGCCGGCGGCACCCGGCTGCTGGCCGGGGCCGACCGCTGGGTGGTGGTCGGCGGCGGCGCGGCGCTCGCGCTGGCCGTGCTCGCCCAGGCCGTGGTCAGCGCGGCCACCTCCTACGGCTCGGCGTTCGGCCAGGCGTTCCTCGTCGTCCTGCTGCTGCCGGTGCCCACGATCGCGGCGGTGCTGGCCGGGCTGCCCGTCGTCGGCGGCTGGGTCGACCACGTGCGCAGCGGCCCGTCCGGCGGGCACCCCGGGACGCCGCCCACCTGGTGACCGCCGGTTCCACGTGGAACCCTCGGCCCGGTGACCGACCCCGCACCGATCGACCCCGTCGACCTCGTCCGCGAGCTGGTGCGCCGGCCGACCGTCTCCGGTGACCCCCGCCCGCAGCGCGACGTGATGGGCCTGGTCACCGAGGTGCTCACCGCGCACGCCCCGCACCTGCAGCGGCGCACCGGCGACGACCCCGACCAGCCCTGGACCCTGCTCACCACGCCCACCGACCCCGACCGGCCGCGGCTGCTGTTCGCCTGCCACGTCGACACGGTGCCGGCCGCCGACGCCGCGCAGTGGCAGCGCGACCCGTTCGGCGCCGACGCCGACGGGGGCCGGGTCTGGGGCCGCGGGGGGTCGGACATGAAGGCCGGGCTGGTCGCCGCGGTCGCCGCGGTGGCCGCCGCCGACCCCGACGTGCCGGTGGGCTTGCTGCTCACCAGCGACGAGGAGATCGGCTCGCGGGGCGCCCAGGTGGCGGCGGCCGCGCTGGCCGGCACGCGCACCGGGGCGGTCGTCGTCCCCGAGGCCACCGGCAACGAGGTGGTGCTCGGTCACCGCGGCGCGCTGTGGCTCGCCGTCCGAGCGGCAGGGCGGGCCGCGCACGGCAGCACCCCGCACCTGGGCCACAACGCGGTGCTCGACCTGGTCGCCGTCCTGGCCCGGGCCGGTGGCCCGGGTGGCGCGGGGCTGCCGCTGGCGACCGAGGACTTCCTCGGCACCGAGACCTGGAACCCGGGGGTGATCGCCGGCGGCACGGTGCCCAACGTGGTCCCCGACGCCGCCGAGGTGGTCGTCGACATGCGCACGGTCGGCGACGGCGCCACGTTGCAGGCCTGGTGGCGGGCCCAGCCCGAGGTGGCCGACGTCGAGGTGCGGGTCGACCTGCCGCCGCTGCGCACCCCCGCTGACGACCCGTGGGTGCGGGCGCTGCCGGCGGTGGTCCGACCCGACCCGGCCACCTACTTCACCGACGCCTCGGTGCTCGGCCCGGTCGCCGACGGCGCGCCGGTCGTGGTGTGGGGCCCGGGCACGCCCGCGGTGATGCACGCCCGCGACGAGTACGTCGAGGTCGCCGAGCTGGAGCAGGCGGTGCGGGTGTTCGGCGAGGTGGTCAGCCGCTGGGGGTGAGGCCCGTGCTCGCCCGCACGACCAGCGAGGGCGCCAGGGCCGACCGGGCCGGTGCCGCGCGGTCGGGGCCGAGGGCGGCCGACAGCAGCCGCACGGCCTCGTCGGCGATGTCGTCCTGCGGCTGTCGCACGGTGGTGAGCGGTGGGTCCGACAGCGCGGCGTAGGGGATGTCGTCGAACCCGGTCACCAGCAGGTCACCCGGGACGCCGACGCCGGCCTCGGCGCAGACCTGCAGCACGCCCAGCGCGATGAGGTCGTCGGCGCAGGCCACGGCGTCGGGCAGCGGGCCGGCGGCGAGCAGGCGCTGCATGGCCTCCCTGCCCCAGCCGATCGAGTAGTCGCCGAGCAGCACCTGGTCGACCGAGACCCCCCGTCGGGCGGTGTGCTCGCGGAAGCCTGCGACGCGCAGCTCGGTGGAGGAGTTGGTCAGGGTGGAGCTGACGAACGCCGCCGAGCGCACTCCGCGGTCGGCCAGGTGGTCGACGACCAGCTGCAGGGCGAGGTCGTCGTCGACCCCGACCCAGTCGCTGTCGACGCCCGCGACGTAGCGGTCGACCTGCACCAGCGGTAGCTGACCGGCTGCCCAGGACACGGCCTCGAGGCTGCGGATCCCGTGCACCGGGCTGATGACGATGCCGTCGACCTGGCGGGCCACCAGGCTGCGCAGCCGTTGCGCCTCGAGGTCGGGGTCCGAGCGGGACGAGCAGAGGAACAGCTGGCGCCCGGCCTGCTGGAGGGCGTGCTCGACGCCTTCGACCAGCGCGGTGAAGAACGGGTTGGCGATGCTGGGCACCACCATGCCGACCGTGTCGGTGCGGCTGCGGCGCAGGGCGCTGGCGATGCCGTTGCCGGAGTAGCCGAGGTCGTCGGCGGCGCGGGTGACCTGCTCGTGCACCGACGGCGAGACCGGTCGGGCCCCCGAGAGGGCACGGGAGACGGTGGCGGTCGAGACGCCGGCGCGCTCGGCGACGTCCCGGATGGTCACCCGGCCCACGGTCCCCCCGTCCCGGCCCGGTTCCGGGCCGTGCGCCCATCATGTCCGACGGCGTCGACATGCGCTCGTGTCGGTCGTGTGTCATCGACCTGACCAGGCGGAACAAGAAAGTAATCGTTTGCCCATTGACGCCGGCAGGGGAGTGCGATGTAGCGTCCGTCACGTCTTGGCAATCGATTACACGGATGGTGTCGACGGTGTCCTCCCCCCTCGGGGTCTACCCCCGCAAGCCCTCGGCCACCGCCGAGCTGTTCGGGGAGGGCACCGCCCTGATCGGCGCCGTGCACCTCCCCGCCCTGCCCGGCAGCCCGGCCTACCGCGGCCAGCCGGTGGCCGAGATCGCCCGCTACGCCGTCGAGGAGGCCCTGGCCTACACCGGCAACGGGTTCGACTCGGTGATCGTCGAGAACCACTGGGACCTGCCCTTCCTCAAGCCCGGCGAGCACGGCTACGAGGTCGCCGCCTCGATGGGCGTGATCACCGCGGCCGTCGTCGCCGAGCTCGGCAGCAAGGTGGGCGTGAGCGTGCTGTCCAACGCGGGCGAGTGCTCGGTGGCCAGCGCGTGGGCCGCCGGCGCCGGCTGGGTCCGGGTGAACCAGTGGGTCAACGCCTACGTGGCCAACGAGGGCTTCATCGAGGGCCAGGCCGCCCGCACCAGCCGCTACCGGCACGGCATCGGCGCCGACCCGCTCAAGGTGTTCGCCGACGTGCACGTCAAGCACGGGGCGCACGCGATCGTCGCCGACCGCACGCTGGCCGAGCAGACCGAGGACGCCGAGTTCTTCGACGCCGACGTGCTCATCGCCACCGGGTCGCGCACCGGCCACGCCACCAGCGTCGAGGAGGTCGTGGGCATCCGCGACCACACCCAGCTGCCGGTCATCATCGGCAGCGGGGTGGACCCGACCAACGCCGCCGCCCTGCTCGCCGAGTGCGACGGCGCGATCGTGGCCTCGGCGGCCAAGGACAACGGCCGCTGGTGGGGCCGGGTCGCCCCGGAGAAGGTGCGCGCCGTCGCCCGGGCGGCCGGCAAGTGACGCCCGGCGCCCCGGTCGTCTTCTGCGGCTACGCCAACCTCGACGTGGTCGGCCGGGTGCCCCGGTTCCCCGCCCCCGACGAGCGCGTGCACGCCACCGCCATCGACCAGCTGCCCGGTGGCATGGGCGCCAACGCCGCCGTGGCCTGCGCGCGGGCCGGCGCGACGACCGCGTTCGCCGGGGTCGTCGGCACCGACCCGGCCAGCGACCTCTTCCTCGCCCAGCTGGCCTTCGAGGGCGTCGACGCCGGCTGGACCGACCGCACCGGCTACCTGTCCACCGCCATCGTGCTGGTCGACGGCGCCGGCCGGCGCTCGGTGGTCAGCCAGGACGACGCCCTCGACGCCGAGCACGTGGCCCGCACCGCCGACCGGCTGGCCGGGCTCGGCGGCGGGCTGCTCTACCTCGACGGCTACCGCGCAGCCCAGCTGCCCGCGGCCGCCCGTCCGGGTGTGGTGCTGACCGTCGACCTCGACGGCTGCGAGAACCCCGACGTCGCCCGCGCCGCCCTGGCCGCCGCCGACCACGCCGTCGTCGGACGCACCCGGCTGACCGAGCTGCTCGGCCTGACCCCGGCCGACCGCGGCCCGCGGACCACCCTGGTGGTCACCGACGGCCCGGCCGGGTGGCAGCTGGCCGGCCCCGACGGCATCGCCTCCGGGGCAGCCCTGTCCGTCGAGGTCGTCGACGACACCGGCGCCGGCGACTGCTTCGTCGGCACCCACCTGGCCGGGCTCGCCGCCGGCCTGGGCCCGGTCGAGGCCGCCACCCGGGCCGGCGTCGCGGCCAGCCTCTCGTGCACCCAGGAGGGCGCCCGCGCCGCGCCGTCCCCGGCCCGGGTCACCGAGGCCCTCCACCAGCTCGCCACCGCCTGACCGCTCCCCCCTGCACCTCCCCGCCCGCACCGCCCCGCACCTCCCCCGCCCGCACCGCCCCG